>NZ_SKCG01000008.1 GCF_005434915.1 Aurantiacibacter suaedae | reverse complement strand
TTGCGGACATAATCTACCGCCCAAATCGCGGCGCACGCCGAAGCTATAGAAACAGTCTTTCGTGCTGCGTGCTGAGCGAATACCGTTAGCGATATCCTAATGTTTTCATGCATATTTTAAGCCAAAAGAGCGGGCCGAGCCTCACCAGCTTAGGCCTTGGGTTTGGAATGGTTGAGGATAGACATTGGATGAACTCGGTTAGCCCCATTAAAGAGTCGGAACTCCACGAAGATCATTCGATGTCTGTGACTTCGAAGACTGATGATTGCGTGCCTGATTTCGCCAAATCAGAGCTAAAACTAGCTAATGAATACATGCGCGTACAGGAAGCCGTAAACCATATTACGCAAGGCATAATTCTGTTCGGAACCAATCACGATGTGATGTTCTGCAATGATCGATACATCGAAATGTTCGATCTATCGCGTGAGGTGGTAAAGGCTGGTTGCACACTTTTGGAATTACTCGAGCATCGGAAAGAGGCAGGGTATCTAAAGGGAGATGTCGAGGAATACCGACAACACCTGATTGCTGTGAATAGGCGGGGAAAGACCGTCTCTCAGGAAATCAAGACGACCGACGGCAGGACCATCCATATGGTCAACACGCCCTTGGCTTCCGGCGGTGGGGTTGCAACCTTCGAGGATGTGTCCGAACAGGAGCAGGCCAAGGCGCTGATCGAGCACATGGCGCTTCATGACGCACTCACAGGGCTTCCCAATCGCACTCAGTTTCAATCTCGCCTCGATCACGCTTTGAATTGGAATGGTCGAGATGCGCAAGTTGCCGTCCTGTTTATCGATCTCGACAACTTCAAGAACATTAACGACACCCTAGGGCATCAAATAGGGGATGAACTTCTCAAAGTTGTGTCAGATCGGCTCCGCGCGTGTGTGCGGGATTCCGACACGATTGCCCGGCTGGGCGGGGATGAATTCGTTATTATTCAACCCAATGGAGCAACGCCTGCCGGCGCAGCCCAACTGGCGATCCGTATTCGCGAGGCAGTTACTGCTCCGTGCAAAATCTCTGATCATCAGATCATTATCGATACCAGCATTGGTATTGCGATCTCACCTACAGATGGCACGAAGCCGGACCAACTGATCAAGAATGCCGACTTGGCGCTCTATGGGGCCAAGGGCAGCGGACGAGGAACCTATCGCTTCTTCGAAGAGCAAATGGACGCGCGAATGGCGGCCAGACACGCCCTTGAATTGGACCTGCGCAAAGCGCTGGTGAATGGCGAATTCGAACTCCAGTTCCAACCACTTGTGAATATCGAGCGCGGCGATATCTGCGCTTGCGAGGCGTTGCTACGCTGGACCCATCCAAAGCGCGGTACAATCAACCCGGAGGACTTCATTCCAATAGCGGAAGAAACAGGCCTCATCACCCGGATTGGAGAATGGGTGATCCGCAATGCCTGCATGGAAGCGGCGAAATGGTCGAGCGATGTGACGCTTGCGGTAAATATCTCTCCCGTCCAGTTCCGGTGCCAAAACCTCGTTCAGATTGTTACACATTCGCTAGCCGCCTCGGGACTTCCCGCAGAGCGATTGGAAATTGAAATCACCGAGGCGATCTTGCTGGACCAGACGGAGATAACCCTGGAGAAGCTCGGTCAGCTCAAGGCGTTGGGAATACGAATAGCCATGGATGATTTTGGCACTGGGTATTCATCGCTTGGCTATTTACAGAAATTCCCCTTCGACAAGATCAAGATCGATGGCTCCTTCATCAAGGGCCTGTCCGATCAGACGGAATCCACGGCAATCGTGCGCGCCGTCACCGGTCTTGCAGGCAGCTTTCGCATGACCACAACTGCCGAAGGTGTGGAAACCAGAGAGCAGCTTGATATCGTCAAGGAATTGGGCTGTACCGAAATGCAGGGCTTCTTGTTTTCGAAGGCCTGCTCCGCCGCAGATCTCGCAACGCTATTCAAGTCCCACAAAATCCGGCCTCATACTGAGAGCTGAGGTCATCAAGCGCC
>NZ_SKCG01000007.1 GCF_005434915.1 Aurantiacibacter suaedae | reverse complement strand
GCCTAGATGGGCTCCACCGACGCGGTGCAGCGGACTTCCGCCACTGAGTTGGTCGCCAAATTTGACGGATAGCCGGCTCCCCCGGTGAAAATCGGGGAACCGATCGCTGTCCGCTTTTGAGTTTGGTGGTTCTTTGACATCGTTGATTTTAGATGAAGGGACATGTGGGCGACGGCGCCCCGTCCGCGGAGCTCAAGGCCGCGGTAACGGGTATTCATAAGCCGAGCCGCATTGTTTGGACCTACCACGGTCTGGATGATGTCAAGCATGTCCTTCGTATCCATTACGTTTGACAGTGCAGGTATCGGCTCCTTGAAGCTCATGCCAAGCGGGTTAGCGGGGTTTTCCCCGTGTCTGTTTGGTATGTGACACAAACTTGAGAGTTTGATCCTGGCTCAGAACGAACGCTGGCGGCATGCCTAACACATGCAAGTCGAACGAGACCTTCGGGTCTAGTGGCGCACGGGTGCGTAACGCGTGGGAACCTGCCCTTAGGTTCGGAATAACAGTGAGAAATCGCTGCTAATACCGGATAATGTCTTCGGACCAAAGATTTATCGCCTTTGGATGGGCCCGCGTAGGATTAGCTAGTTGGTGAGGTAATGGCTCACCAAGGCGACGATCCTTAGCTGGTCTTAGAGGATGATCAGCCACACTGGGACTGAGACACGGCCCAGACTCCTACGGGAGGCAGCAGTGGGGAATATTGGACAATGGGCGAAAGCCTGATCCAGCAATGCCGCGTGAGTGATGAAGGCCTTAGGGTTGTAAAGCTCTTTTACCCGGGATGATAATGACAGTACCGGGAGAATAAGCCCCGGCTAACTCCGTGCCAGCAGCCGCGGTAATACGGAGGGGGCTAGCGTTGTTCGGAAATACTGGGCGTAAAGCGCACGTAGGCGGCGTCGTAAGTCAGGGGTGAAATCCCGGGGCTCAACCCCGGAACTGCCCTTGAAACTGCAATGCTAGAATCTTGGAGAGGCGAGTGGAATTCCGAGTGTAGAGGTGAAATTCGTAGATATTCGGAAGAACACCAGTGGCGAAGGCGACTCGCTGGACAAGTATTGACGCTGAGGTGCGAAAGCGTGGGGAGCAAACAGGATTAGATACCCTGGTAGTCCACGCCGTAAACGATGATAACTAGCTGTCCGGGTTCATAGAACTTGGGTGGCGCAGCTAACGCATTAAGTTATCCGCCTGGGGAGTACGGTCGCAAGATTAAAACTCAAAGGAATTGACGGGGGCCTGCACAAGCGGTGGAGCATGTGGTTTAATTCGAAGCAACGCGCAGAACCTTACCAGCCTTTGACATCCTCTGACGGTTACTGGAGACAGTTTCCTTCCTTCGGGACAGAGTGACAGGTGCTGCATGGCTGTCGTCAGCTCGTGTCGTGAGATGTTGGGTTAAGTCCCGCAACGAGCGCAACCCTCGTCCTTAGTTGCCATCATTTAGTTGGGCACTCTAAGGAAACCGCCGGTGATAAGCCGGAGGAAGGTGGGGATGACGTCAAGTCCTCATGGCCCTTACAGGCTGGGCTACACACGTGCTACAATGGCAACTACAGTGGGCAGCTATCCCGCGAGGGTGAGCTAATCTCCAAAAGTTGTCTCAGTTCGGATTGTTCTCTGCAACTCGAGAGCATGAAGGCGGAATCGCTAGTAATCGCGGATCAGCATGCCGCGGTGAATACGTTCCCAGGCCTTGTACACACCGCCCGTCACGCCATGGGAGTTGGTTTCACCCGAAGATGGTGCGCTAACCTTTTAGGAGGCAGCCAGCCACGGTGGGATCAGCGACTGGGGTGAAGTCGTAACAAGGTAGCCGTAGGGGAACCTGCGGCTGGATCACCTCCTTTCTAAGGATATTGGCGGAAAGCGCCGGGCCCAGAGCAATCTGGATCAATGCTCGGAAGTGCTTCCTCCGTTTCCAAAGAACATTGCCGTCGTCCTCATGTCCCTTCATCACTGGAAAGACACGCAAGGCTTGCCTTGTCGTGTTTACGCCTGAGCTGGCTTATGCCGCCCGCGGCCGTTTGGCCCGCTTGAGGCGCATGGGCCTGTAGCTCAGTTGGTTAGAGCGCACCCCTGATAAGGGTGAGGTCGGTGGTTCGAATCCACCCAGGCCCACCATATTGTCTGGCTTCAAGCGCCAGCGCCGCCATCCGGCGGCTCGGCTTGCGGCTAACGCCGACGGCCGGTTGGCCTTGCGAACCTTTGGTTCGGGGGTTGCTTGTTGTCTGGGTAAGGGGCCTTAGCTCAGCTGGGAGAGCGGTTGCTTTGCAAGCATCAGGTCATCGGTTCGATCCCGATAGGCTCCACCAGGCAGATATTTCCAGAGATGAAGAGAAAGCGGATCCCGCATTTGGCGGGTAGGCAGTTTCGACTGCCGTCTTTGACATTGTGAATGGGTTTTTAAATCGATGCCGCGAGGTGTCGTCGTGCTGGCAAGGCCTTTGGGTCTGGTCAGTCGATGGCAAATCGCAAATCAATCAAATTGATTATCTGGCTGAGATAATTCCTCCGCGCCATTGTATCGGCAAGCGTTATGCAGACTTGTCGTTGATGGTGTGGATTCTCAAGCGTGAGGTAAGAGCATTTGGTGGATGCCTTGGCATGTACAGGCTATGAAGGACGTGGCACGCTGCGATAAGCGTCGGGGAGCTGTGAGCAAGCTTCGATCCGGCGATTTCCGAATGGGGAAACCCACCCTCACCATTTCCTCTGATTGTTCTTCGGAATGATTAGAAGAGGTGGATAGGGTATCACCTTGCTGAATATATAGGCTTGGTGAAGCTAACCCGGGGAACTGAAACATCTCAGTACCTGGAGGAAAAGACATCAACCGAGATTCCCGTAGTAGTGGCGAGCGAACCGGGACCAGGCCAGTGCCTTCATTTCAACTAGCAGAACACTCTGGAAAGTGTGGCCACAGCGGGTGACAGCCCCGTATGCGAAAGTGATGATGAAGGACTTGAGTAGGGCGGGACACGTGAAATCCTGTCTGAACATGGGGGGACCACCCTCCAAGCCTAAATACTCGTACATGACCGATAGCGAACACAGTACCGTGAGGGAAAGGTGAAAAGCACCCCGATTAGGGGAGTGAAACAGTACCTGAAACCGAATGCTTACAATCAGTTGGAGCCCCATAGGGGGTGACAGCGTACCTCTTGCATAATGGGTCAGTGACTTAATCTAGCAAGCAAGCTTAAGCCGTTAGGTGTAGGCGCAGCGAAAGCGAGTCTGAATAGGGCGAATGAGTTTGTTGGATTAGACCCGAACCCCGGCGATCTAGGCATGAGCAGGCTGAAGGTGCGGTAACACGCACTGGAGGGCCGAACCGTTGCATGTTGAAAAATGCTCGGATGACTTGTGTTTAGGGGTGAAAGGCCAATCAAGCCGGGAAATAGCTGGTTCTCCGCGAAATCTATTGAGGTAGAGCGTCAGATGTATGCCGATGGGGGTAGAGCACTGGATGGGCTAGGGCTGCGCGAGCGGTACCAAACCTAACCAAACTCCGAATACCATCGAGTCTTGTCTGGCAGACAGACGGCGGGTGCTAAGGTCCGTCGTCAAAAGGGAAACAGCCCTAACCTACAGCTAAGGTCCCCAAGTAATACCTAAGTGCGAAAGCATGTGGGAATCCCAAAACAACCAGGAGGTTGGCTTAGAAGCAGCCATCCTTTAAAGAAAGCGTAACAGCTCACTGGTCTAAATAAGGGTTCCTGCGGCGAAGATGTAACGGGACTAAAGGTATTCACCGAAGCTTAGGGTTCAGAACTTTGTTCTGAGCGGTAGCGGAGCGTTCCGTAAGCGAGCGAAGGAGAAGGGTAACCGACTCTGGACGTATCGGAAGTGCGAATGCTGACATGAGTAGCGATAAAGAGGGTGAGATGCCCTCTCGCCGAAAGACCAAGGGTTCCTGCGCAACGCTAATCGGCGCAGGGTAAGCCGGCCCCTAAGACGAGCCCGAAGGGGGTAGTCGATGGGAACCACGTTAATATTCGTGGGCCTGGTGGTGTGTGACGGATGGCGGAAGTAGTTCACTCTTATCGGATTGAGTGGGCTGCCAAGTTGTCCCGGGAAATAGCCTCACCGTATAGACCGTACCCGAAACCGACACAGGTGGTCAGGTAGAGTATACCAAGGCGCTTGAGTGAAGTATCCTGAAGGAACTCGGCAAATTGCCTCCGTACCTTCGGAAGAAGGAGGCCCTGGATTAACGCAAGTTTTTTCAGGGGGCACAGGCCAGGGGGTAGCGACTGTTTATCAAAAACACAGGACTCTGCTAAGTCGGCTTCAAGACGACGTATAGGGTCTGACGCCTGCCCGGTGCTCGAAGGTTAAGAGGAGGAGTGCAAGCTCCGAATTGAAGCCCGAGTAAACGGCGGCCGTAACTATAACGGTCCTAAGGTAGCGAAATTCCTTGTCGGGTAAGTTCCGACCTGCACGAATGGCGTAACGACTTCCCCACTGTCTCCAGGATATGCTCAGCGAAATTGAAGTTCCCGTGAAGATGCGGGATACCCGCGGTTAGACGGAAAGACCCCGTGCACCTTTACTGCAGCTTCAGAGTGGCATTAGGAAAGAGTTGTGTAGCATAGGTGGGAGGCTTTGAAACTTGGGCGCCAGTCCGAGTGGAGCCATAGGTGAAATACCACCCTGCTGTTTTCTGATGTCTAACTAACTACCGTTATCCGGTAGTAGGACCCTCTGTGGCGGGTAGTTTGACTGGGGCGGTCGCCTCCTAAAGAGTAACGGAGGCGCGCGATGGTAGGCTCAGGCCGGTTGGAAACCGGCTGCAAGAGTGCAATGGCATAAGCCTGCCTGACTGCGAGACTGACGAGTCGAGCAGAGACGAAAGTCGGTCATAGTGATCCGGTGGTCCCTCGTGGAAGGGCCATCGCTCAACGGATAAAAGGTACGCCGGGGATAACAGGCTGATACTGCCCAAGAGCTCATATCGACGGCAGTGTTTGGCACCTCGATGTCGGCTCATCACATCCTGGGGCTGGAGCAGGTCCCAAGGGTTTGGCTGTTCGCCAATTAAAGTGGTACGTGAGCTGGGTTCAGAACGTCGCGAGACAGTTTGGTCCCTATCTGCCGTGGGCGTCGATTGTTGAGAGGAGTTGCCCCTAGTACGAGAGGACCGGGGTGAACATACCTCTGGTGTACCTGTCATCGCGCCAGCGGTGCAGCAGGGTAGCTATGTATGGACGGGATAACCGCTGAAAGCATCTAAGCGGGAAGCCTCCCTCAAGATTAGCAATCATCGAACCGTGATAGACCATCACGTTGATAGGCCAGGTGTGGAAGCGCAGTAATGTGTGGAGCTAACTGGTCCTAATCGTTCAGATCATGCTTGGTGAATCCCACCATCAACGTCAGGGCTGCAAAGCTCTGGCCTCGGAGGATCATCCAGCCAGATACGACGCCTAACAAACACTAACACCTGATTGGTGCATCGATTTAAAAACCTTGTCCCGCCCGCCTGCTTCATTGCTTGGTGGTCATGGCACCTGTGACCCACCCGATCCCATCTCGAACTCGGCCGTGAAACCAGGTAGCGCCGATGGTACTGTGCCTTAAGGCACGGAAGAGTAGGTCGCCGCCAGGCATTGCAGCAGGCGGACAAACAAGGTTCTTACCCATTCACATAGTCATAGGGCTGTCCCACAAGGGCGGCCCTTTTGGCGTCTCTGGCGATCGCACGATCTCCCCAGACGCTACAGTACCCACAGGGGTCATGTCCCTGTAGGCGGTTCGCTTTCCTTCTATGGCTGGCGAACCATCGACCCCGCAGGGGTCGCAAGCGCGACCGCGCGCCCGCAGCGAAGGCCAGTTTGCTGGCCCTTAGCGAGGAAAGCCAAGGGGCCGTATGGACCCGCAGGCGCCTGAGGCAAAACACGGTAACGCGGGGTGGAGCAGTCCGGTAGCTCGTCAGGCTCATAACCTGAAGGTCGTTGGTTCAAATCCAACCCCCGCAACCAGCCT
>NZ_SKCG01000006.1 GCF_005434915.1 Aurantiacibacter suaedae | reverse complement strand
GCTCAAGCAGTGGGAAGAGATGGGCTACGGCAACTATCCGGTCTGCATGGCCAAGACGCAGTACTCGTTCTCGACCGACCCGACCGCGCTGGGCGCGCCCGAGGGCCACGAGATCGCCATTCGTGAAGTGCGTCTTTCGGCCGGTGCCGGCTTCGTGGTCGCCATCGCGGGCGACATCATGACCATGCCGGGCCTGCCCAAGGTCCCCTCGGCCGAGAACATCTATCTCGACGAGAACGGCCAGATCGAAGGCCTGTTCTAGGACTAGCGGGAGGACAGCGATGTATACTTACGAAGCCATTCACCCCAACTGGGAAAAACCCGCCTCGAACATGGTCGATGGCTATTCGCTGGAGATGACCGCGAAGGAAATCGAAGGCCTGAAGGAGGCGGCCCCGCTGATCCGACCAAACACGCAGGTCGCCGTCACCTTCCTGCCCGGTGAAGAGCTGTCGCAGCGCGTCGAGGCCGCCGTGCTGGTGCGCGAACTCGGGTTCGAGCCGATCGTGCACCTCTCGGCGCGCCGCATTGAGAGCGAGGAACAGCTTGACTGGTATCTTGGCGAGATCACCCGGAAGGCAGGCGTGAAGCGCGTCTTCATCATCGCGGGCGATCCGCCCGAGGCTGAAGGCCCCTACGAGAACTCGCTGCAGATCATCGAATCGGGCCTGCTCGAAAAGCACGGCATCACCATCGTCGGCGTGGGCGGCCACCCCGAAGGTCACCCGAACAACTCCGCCGAAGAGCTGTGGGTGTGGATGCAGAAGAAGCTCGACGCCGTTCGCGCCCATGGCATGACCCCGCTGGTCGTCACCCAGTTCGCCTTCGATGACGATGCAATTGTCGAGTGGATCGGTGAAATGCGTGACCGCGGCATCGACGTGCCGGTGCGCCTCGGCGTGCCCGGCCCGGCCGGGATCAAGCGCCTGCTCGGCTTTGCCAAGCGCTGCGGCGTGGGTGCCTCGGCTTCGGTGATGAAGAAGTATGGCATCAGCATCACCAACCTGATCGGCAGCGCCGGGCCGGACAAGCTGGTCGGCAACCTCGAAGAGAAGCTGACCGAGCGCCACGGCCGGGTGCGCCTGCATTTCTATCCGTTCGGCGCGCTCAAGGCATCGGCCGAGTGGATCAACGACTACGACGCCCGCAATTCCTGATTTTCGAACGGAAGTGGAATCGCCGGACTTTGCGCGGGCGGGCCAAGGCTCCCCCGGCTGAACTGACGGGAGGTTTGCCGCGATGGCAGACATTATCGATGGCCGTGCAATCGCGCGCCAGTTGGATGAGAAAACCAAGGCCGAAGTCGACGCCCTCGTGGCGGCGGGGCACCCCGCTCCGGGCCTGACCGTGATCCTCGTGGGCGAGGATCCGGCGAGCGAAGTTTACGTTCGCCGCAAGATCAACGCCTGCGAAAAGGTCGGCATCAAGTCCACCGAGCATCGCCTTGCGGAAGACACTTCGCAGGAAGACCTGCTGGCGCTGATCGACACGCTCAATGCTGACCCCGAAGTGCACGGCATCCTTTGTCAGGTTCCACTGCCCGATCATATCGACACGCGCCTTGTGCTGCGCTCGATCACGCCGGAGAAGGACGTGGACGGGTTCCACCCGGTCAATGTCGGTCGCCTGTCGACCGGCACGGGCGGCATTGTGCCCTGCACGCCGCTGGGCGTGATGCTGCTGCTGCATTCGGTCATCCCCGATCTGACCGGCAAGGATGTGGTCGTGATCGGCAAGTCCAATATCGTCGGCAAGCCGGTGGCCAATCTGCTGCTCGATGCCGAGGCGACTGTTACCGTCACCCATATCTACACCCATGGTCTGCCCGATATCTGCCGTCAGGCCGATGTTATCGTGGCAGCGGCAGGTGCGCCGGAGCTGGTCAAAGGCTATTGGGTCAAGGATGATGCCGTGATCATCGATGTGGGCATCACCCGCATCGAGGGCGAAGATGGCAAGACCAAGCTCGTGGGCGACGTTGCCTTCGATGAATGCCAGCACGCCAAGGCGATCACGCCGGTGCCCGGCGGCGTTGGCCCGATGACCATCGCCTGTCTGCTTGCCAACACGGTTCAGGCGGCGCGCGCGCTCACGGTGGGAAACGGCGACGACAGCAGTGACTATGCCGATGCGCCAGACCGCACCATGATTTTTCAGGATGCTCTCGCATGAGCGACAAGAGCGACGTTCTGGGCGCGATCATCGCCCGCCAGCACCACCGCGAGGGCCCGCTGCTGCCGATCCTCAACGACGTGCAGGCCGAACTCGGCTGCATCGATGCAGAAAGCGAGGCGCTGATCGCCAGGGGCCTGAATATCAGCCGCGCCGACGTGCACGGCGTGGTCAGCTTCTATCACGATTACAAACCCAAAGCCGATGCGCGCCCCGTGTTGCAGATCTGCCGTGCCGAGGCATGCAAGGCGCGCGGCGTGGAGCAGCTTATCAAGGCCGCCAGCAACGCTGCCGGAGAGCGCGTGAAGATCGAGACAGTCTATTGCCTCGGCCTGTGCAGCGCCGGCCCTTCTGCGCGCACGGGCGATGATCTTCATATCCGCCTCGATGAGCAGGCGATCATCAAGCTAGTAGAAAACGCATGACTGTTGTTCGTATTTCCGATGACGCCCTCGCCCGCGCCGGCGGGGCTGACAAGCTTGCGGCGGCCTTCGAGAAGAAGGGCTGCGAAGTGCAGCGCACCTCGAGCTGGGGCATGCACTGGCTCGAACCGCTCGTCGAGATCGACGGAAAAGGGTTCGGCCCGGCCACGCTCGACGATGTCGATGCCATTCTCGATGGCAGCTCGGACAAGGCCATCGGCACCATTGAAGAGCACCCCTTCATCGCCACGCAAACGCGCATCACCTTCAAGCGCGCGGGCAAGACCCGTCCGCTCAGCCTCGAAGACTATGAAGCAACCGGTGGCTGGGCAGGCCTGAAGCGCGCGCGCCAGATCGGCAGCGAAGCCATTGTCGAGGAAGTGAAGCACTCGGGCCTGCGCGGAAGAGGCGGCGCGGGCTTTCCCACCGGGATCAAGTGGGACACGGTGATGAAAGCGCCGGGGCCGAAGAAAGACATCGTGTGCAATGCCGACGAGGGCGATAGCGGCACCTTTGCCGATCGCATGGCGATGGAAGGCGATCCCTTCGCGCTGATCGAAGGCATGGCGATTGCGGGTGAAGCCGTGGGCGCGGACCAAGGCTATATCTATCTGCGCAGCGAATATCCCGACGCCATCCGCAAGCTCAACGCCGCGCTGGACCTGTGCGCAGACATTATCGCGCCGTTCAAATGCGAAGTGCGTGTTGGCGCTGGCGCCTATGTCTGCGGCGAAGAGACCTCGCTGCTAAATTCGCTCGAAGGCAAGCGCGGCGAAGTGCGCGCCAAGCCGCCGCTGCCAGCGCTCGAAGGCTTTCTTGGTCGTCCGACCGTGGTCAACAACGTGCTCAGCCTGCAGGCCGTGCCGCATATCCTGATGGAAGGCGGCGCCGAGCAGTACAAGAACGCCGGCTTCGGCCGTTCGCGCGGCACCATGCCGATCCAGCTGGCGGGCAATATCAAGCACGGCGGGCTTTACGAAGTAGGCTTCGGCATCACGCTGGGCGAGCTGGTGAGCGATATCGGCGGCGACACGGCTTCGGGCCGTCCGGTCAAGGCGGTGCAGGTGGGCGGCCCGCTGGGCGCCTACATCCATCCCGACCAGTTCGATATCGAGTTCGACTACGAGACCTATACCGCTGCCGAAGCCCTGATCGGCCATGGCGGTGTGACCGTGTTCGACGATACGGCGGACATGCTGGAAATGGCGCGTTTCGCGATGGAATTCTGCTCGATCGAAAGCTGCGGCAAGTGCACCCCGTGTCGCATCGGCTCGGTTCGCGGCTTGGAAATCCTCGACCGCATCAGGGAAGGCGGGCGCGAGCGCGATGTGATCGAGCTGGCCCCGCAGATGCACAACACGAAGAAGGACGCAGGCTGCGATGCGGGCGACGAGATCGGCCTGCTCACCGACCTGTGCGAGACGATGAAGTTCGGCTCGCTGTGCGCTTTGGGCGGGTTCACGCCCTATCCGGTAATGAGCGCGCTGCGCCAGTGGCCGGAAGATTTTGGCAGCAACCCCGAAATGGTTCAGCAAACACTAGAAAAGGGACTCGGATGACCAGAATTGCGGTCCTGAAAGAGCGCGCGGAAGGTGAAACCCGCGTCGCTGCCACGCCCGAAACAGTAAAGAAGCTCGCTGCGCTGGGTGCTTCACTTGCAGTGGAGGAAGGCGCGGGCGCGGCCGCCGCGATCTCCGATGCCGATTACGCCAATGCAGGGGCCGAAGTCGGTCCGGCGGCGACTGTGGTAACCAATGCTGACATCGTCATGGGCGTGCAAGCCCCAGATATTGCCGCGCTTTCGGGTGCCAAGCCAGGCGCGTGGGTGGCCGCCACGTTCGATCCGTTCGGCCAGCGTGAGCGCGTGGAGGCCTATGCCGAGGCCGGTTTCGAGGCCTTGGCGCTGGAATTCATGCCGCGCATCACTCGCGCACAGTCGATGGACGTACTTTCCAGCCAGTCGAACCTTGCCGGTTACAAGGCGGTACTGACTGCGGCGGACACCTATGGCCGGGCATTTCCGATGATGATGACGGCGGCGGGCACGATCTCGGCCGCCAGGGTGTTTGTGATGGGCGTGGGCGTTGCGGGCCTGCAGGCGATCGCCACGGCCAAGCGGCTGGGCGCGCAGGTCTCCGCCACCGACGTGCGGCCCGAGACCGCCGAACAGATCCGCAGCCTGGGCGGCAAGCCTGTCTTCGCAGAGGGGCTGGAAGCCGCGGGTGAGGGGGGGTACGCGGCCGAACTCACCGACAAACAGAAGGCCGCGCAGGCCGAGATGGTGAGCGCGCATATCGCCAAGCAGGATATCGTCATCACC
The DNA here is from genome assembly GCF_005434915.1 of Aurantiacibacter suaedae. Classification (GTDB taxonomy): domain Bacteria; phylum Pseudomonadota; class Alphaproteobacteria; order Sphingomonadales; family Sphingomonadaceae; genus Alteraurantiacibacter; species Alteraurantiacibacter suaedae. The sequence goes on along the minus strand of NZ_SKCG01000006.1, from coordinate 6,434 downwards.
ACGGCGCTGATCCCGGGCCGTGCGGCCCCGCGCCTTGTCAGCGACGCGCAGATCGCTACGATGAAGCCGGGCAGCGTTATCTTCGACCTGGCCGTGGCGCAGGGCGGAAACGTGGAAGGCTCGGTGCCGGATGAGCTTGTTGAGAAGCACGGCGTGTCGATCATGGGTTACGCCAACACGCCCGCGCACTTGCCAACCGCTTCCAGCGCCCTGTTCAGCCGCAACCTGTTCAATTTCCTCAATGTCTTCTGGGACAAGGAAGCGGGCAAGCCGGTGCTCGACGAAGAGATCGGCGATGCTATCCGGCTCACCAAGTGCGGCAAAGTCGTCAACGCACGGTTGAAGGGGTAAGCGCCATGGACTTCATATCAATCCTCTCGATCTTCGTGCTGGCGTGTTTTGTCGGCTATTACGTGGTGTGGTCGGTCACGCCTGCGCTGCACACGCCGCTGATGGCGGTGACGAACGCGATCTCCTCGGTCATCATCGTGGGCGGCCTGATCGCGGCTGCGGAAGCGGGCAGCGACATCGCCAAGTGGCTGGGTCTGGCAGCGGTGGTGCTGGCCAGCGTCAACATCTTCGGCGGCTTTGCCGTGACCGAGCGGATGCTGGCGATGTACAAGAAGAAGGATAAGTGAGCATGCTGTCCTTCCTCGCTCCTGTCGCCGATGCTGTTGCCGATGCTGCCGCACACGGTGGCGGTACCCCCGCCTGGGCCATGCTGGCCTATCTTGCATCGGGCGTGTTCTTCATCCTGGCGCTGCGCGGGCTCTCCAGCCCGGCAACCAGCCGTGCGGGCAATCGCAACGGCATGGTCGGTATGGCAATCGCCGTCGTCACCACGCTGGTGACGCACGACATCGCCAACATCGTGGAGATCGGCATCGCCATCGCCATCGGCGCCATCATCGGCATCGTCATCGCCCGCCGTATTGCCATGACCGCCATGCCTGAACTGGTAGCTGCCTTCCACTCGCTCGTCGGCCTTGCCGCGGTGGTGGTAGGCTGGGCGGCCTATCTCAATCCGGGCGCATTCGGACTGCTCACGGACGCCGGAATCGGCGCGGTGTCCAAGGTCGAGATGGGCCTCGGCATCGCGATCGGTGCGATCACTTTCTCGGGCTCGGTCATCGCCTTTGCCAAGCTTTCGGGCCGGATGAAGGGCTCGCCGATCCTGCTGCCGGGCCGCCATGTCATCAATCTGGGCACGCTGATTGCCATCCTGGTTCTGACCGGGATGTTCGCCACTGCGGCCGCGAGCGGCACCATGCCGCTGATCGTGGCGCTGACCGTGCTTGCGTTCATCATCGGCTTCCTGCTGATCATTCCGATTGGCGGGGCGGACATGCCCGTCGTGGTATCGATGCTGAACAGCTACTCGGGCTGGGCGGCAGCGGCGATGGGCTTCACGCTTGGCAATACCGCAATGATCATCACCGGCGCGCTGGTGGGCTCCTCAGGCGCGATCCTTTCTTATATCATGTGCAAGGCGATGAACCGCGGCTTCCTCTCGGTGATTGCCGGCGGCTTCGGTGCCGATGCTTCTGCGGGCGGCGGTGGCCCGGTCGAACAGCGCCCCTACAAGCAGGGCAGCGCGGAAGATGCGGCATATATGCTCGAACAGGCAGAGAGCGTGATCATCATTCCGGGCTACGGCATGGCGGTGGCGCAGGCCCAGCATGCCCTGCGTGAGATGACCGATCTGCTCGAAGAAAAGGGTGTGGAGGTCAAATTCGCAATTCACCCGGTGGCAGGCCGCATGCCCGGCCATATGAATGTGCTTCTGGCAGAAGCTAGCGTAGACTATGACAAGGTGTTCGAGCTTGAGGACATCAACTCGGAATTCGCCCAGTGCGACGTTGCCTTCATCATCGGCGCAAATGACGTGGTGAACCCGGCGGCCAAGACCGACAAGAGCTCGCCCATTTACGGCATGCCGGTGTTTGACGTGGACAAGGCCAAGCAGGTCTTTTTCATCAAGCGTTCGATGGGTGGCGTGGGCTATGCCGGGGTCGATAACGATGTCTTCTACATGGATCAGACGGTGATGTTGCTGTCTGATGCCAAGAAAATAGTCGAAGAAATCAACAAGGCGCTGGATTAGGCCGCGTTGACAGAAGACTTGAGCGATAGGCGGGCGGCGGCGAGGTTAAGGAAGCTCTCGAAGGAGAGAACGGTCTTGTCGTAGCGGGTTGCGATACGGCGCTGTTGCTTGAGCTTGCAGAACATGCGCTCGACACGGTTCCGGTCACGGTATCGACGATAGTCGGGATGTTCTGGCACTTTACGGTTCGAGCGGGGCGGGATGATAGGCAGGATGCCACGGATCAGTAGGCTCTCCCGGAAGCGATCCCCATCGTAGCCCCCTTCGACAAGCTCAGGACAGGCTTCTCCGCTAGCAGCGCCTTGGGCGCGACGACCGGGATCGCCATCAGTGGTTCGGCAGCGGTATAATCGGAAGCCTCCCCGCCGGTCAGGATGAAGCCGAGAGGCAATCCCTGATTGTCGCAGCGGGCGTGGATTTTGCTCGTAAAGCCGCTGCGTGATCGACCAAGAGCGTTCTGAGAAGCCCCCCTTTTCCGCCCGACGCCGAGACATGGCCGCGAACAGAAGTGCTGTCGATTATGTGCTGCCAGTCGTCGGTGAGACCCAGATCGACCAGCGTTTGCAGGAGCGCATCCCAGACGCCTTGTTCGGCCCAGCGCCGAAACCGGACATAGACCGAGTTCCACTTGCCGTATCGCTCATGCATGTCTCGCCAGGGGCAGCCGACCCGTAGCACGTGGAGCATGCCATTCAGAAAGCGCCGGTTATCGCCAGCCGGACGTGCCCAACGACCCCGCTCAGACGGCAGCAGCGGCCCGATCAGCTCCCACTCCGCATCCGACAAGTCTCCACGACCCATGACTGCTCCTCAAGAAGCAGTCTTGAATCACAACGAGGCGGGGTTGGGAATCCTTTTTGTCAACACGGCCTAGTGATGCTGTACGTCCGATATCCGCTGTCTCTTCGGAATGTGGAGAACCTCCTGTTCGAGCGCGGCTATGACTTCTGCCACGGGTGTTGTCAGAGCAAAATGCACCTGCTGGCAAGGAGTTAAGGGTAAGGCGGGGTGATGCCGCGTCCGAAGAAGCCAGCTAGCCCATTCCGATATTTCAACTCGTCGCCCGAGGTGAGCCCGACCCGTCTTCCAAGGTGCAGGCGGAAGACCACGTGCAGTTCAAGATCCGGGCAACGGTCCATCCTGCCCCGATCGACCAGCACGCACGCGAAAAGTATCGCAAGAAGGCCTGATTTCCAGCGCAGCAAGGGAAGCCGGGAGGGGGCCTCCAGACTTCTCCCGGCTTTCTTTTTGTCTGCAGAAATAACCGGTTTTGATGCGCATCAATGGTTTGGGATACCGGTAAGTATATGAATTTCATCGCCCCGGGCCAAGTTCAGATGGTCTTGGGAGAAGCTGATGGAGAAGAGCAATGATCAAGGATGCTACCGAGCTGAGGGAAATCCGCCTTGCTGGCGGTGCGCAGGGGTTCAACTGATTGCCCGTGTTCGTGGCAGAAAAGCTGGGCCTGTTTGAAAAGCACGGCCTGACAATCGATCTCCGCCGAATGGGCAGCCTCGAACTGGCAACTGATGCGGTGCGCGCGGGGGATGCTGACCTGACGATTGGTCCGCCCGAAGGAGCGATTGCCGATTACCTTGCCGGCGGCCCGCTGCGGCTGGTCGCGGCGCAGGCCGTTCGCCTGCCCATGGCCTTGGTCACAAGGCCCGAAATCATGACAATCGAAGACCTCAAGGGCAAGACCATTGGCACTTCGTCTCTGCGCGAAGGCACGGCGATCTACACGCAGATCGTGCTTGCCCAGCATGGCCTGCACTATCCCGGCGATGACGAGTTTGCGATGTCCGGCATCCACACCGAACGCTGGGAGGCGCTGCGCAAGTGCGAGATTGACTGTGCGCCGCAACCCGCGCCCTGGAGCTTCCTGGCTGAGGACAATGGCTACAACCTCATCGCCCGCGGGCATGACGCGATCCCGGAAATCGTCTTCACCGCAGTGTTCGGTTGCGAAGGCTGGCTGGCGGCCAATCGTGACACCGTGCTGCGTTTCCTGCGGGCGCTGGCTGAAGCCTATGACTTCGCTAATGATCCGGCGAACGAGGATTTCTGCGTGCCTGTGTTTCAGTCGATCACCACCAAGGACGATCCGGACCTTGCGGGTCGCGGCTTTGCTTACATGCGCGATCTCGGCATGTGGCCAGAGGGCCTGAAAATCACGCCAACAGCGCTGGCTACTACGGTTGACCTGATGGTGCAGACGGGTCTTGCCGGTGCGACGCATCGCGATCAGGCACTGCAAGCTTTCGACAAGAGTTATCTCGCAGACCTGTGATGGAGTGAAACAGGCGGGGACACCTCGCTCAGTCTTGCGGTCGGGCCATGATCATCACGGTGTCGATCAAGGACAGCAGCGAACCGCTCGGCCGCACTGGCCGAGTGGCAGAACCTCATGGCCTGAAACTGGCCGGGGAAGGGTCAGCTCCGTCAATCGGAGGCAAGTTGCGATTAGACTGACAGCACCTCGACGGCTGCTTGTTGATGCTCTAGTGAGCGCCGATAGAGTGAAGAGTGGGTGGTCGATTCTAGACGCCCAGTCGTTGACGTCTAGCAGGCCTCCGGTGACCGCAATTTTCGCAGCAGCGATCGTGACGGCGAGACTCGCAGAAAGGCCGGTCATGTCATAAGCCGACATTCCCGACGCTGCATGGGATGGGCGTAATCCGGGGCGCCAGCTGCCTCCGGCTAATTCCCGCTTGAATGTCCGGTTCAGCAACCGAACTTACCAAGAGCCGCCATCCAACCCGGCCCAGTTGCGGCCGCAATTCTTGTCCAGCGGATCGTTCGCTGAGCGTCAGTTTTTGGCGATGACCTCCCGCCGTGCGGGAACGACGGGATCGTCCCAGACCCAGCCTTTGAGACCTATCGGCAAGCATGTCCGCTTTCAGGCGCGATCGTCGGGCGATCCGCTATGACCGATATAGAGTGCAAAGCAGACTGAATTCGCCAATTTGTCAGAGTATCGAAAACCAATTCCGAGTCCGAAAAAGACATCAAACCAGTACATTAAAAGGAATTCGCGGGCCTTTTGCGGGCTTTTTACCGAGGCCGGATTCAGTAAGTGGCTGGATTAAATTGAGAAAATACATGGAATTGGATGCCTCTTCTGGCACCATTTGTTCTTCTGCCGCGATGCGCGATAATGCGGAACACATTGAATTAAATCGATATAAATTCGGATTGCATTCGTGCTTGATCGCGGCTGGTTGTGCAAAATCGAGGTGTGCGGGGGTTCTTTTTGGGGTCTTTTTTCCAGCACCCTGGCTAGGTCGCGTTCAGTCGCTTGAGAGAATCGATCTTGTCTGACCACCACTGCATCATCCTTACGCGCTCGTCCCAGTATTGGGTGCGATTGTAGACCCTACGCACAGCATTGCTGTCCTGATGGGCCAACGCTCGTTCGATTGCGTCGGGGTGAAATTCACCGCTCTCGTTCAGCAATGAGGAGGCGGCTGTGCGGAACCCGTGGGCAGTCATCACTCCGGCATACCCCAGCCGCTTAAGCGCGCCCGTTATGGCGTTCTCAGATAGCGGCTTCTTGGGATTGAAGCTTGGGAATACATATTCGCTATATGCCGCGACGTCCCTCATTGAGAGTATGATCGCGATTGCCTGCCGGGAGAGAGGTACGCGGTGTTCGCGGCGCATCTTCGTTCCACCAGCCGGCATAGTCCAGATTGCCGCTTCTAGATCGATATATTCCCATTTCATTGTTCGGATCTCGCCAGGGCGCTGGAAGAGATGTGCGGAAAGCTTCAGTGCCGCGTTGGTAGATGCGTATCCCTCATAACCCTCAATTGCCCGTAGTAGCTCACTTAGCGTCTCCGGCTCGATTACTGCTGGGTGATGGCGTACTGACGGTGCGGCAAGCGCTCCTCGCAAGGCAGGAGCAGGATTGTTTTCTGCCCGGCCTGTCGCAATGGCATAGTTGAGTACGCGCCCAACAAACGAGCGGAGACGCCGCGCGGTTTCGCGCCGCCCGCACCCGCCTGAATGGGGCGGCGAGGCCGCTCGCCCGCTATCTGCTGCGAGCGTCCAAACGCTCCAACGACGAATTTTTCAACGGAATATAGGCGCGTTACGGACAGGCCGCTCTCTTTGGGAGCGGCCAGACAGCTAGTGGGCCGGTTCAAGACTGTCGGCCTTCAGCACTCCAATCGCGAAAAGCTGCCTTTAAGCAACCGCCCCTCCGTTGCGGACATAATCTACCGCCCAAATCGCGGCGCACGCCGAAGCTATAGAAACAGTCTTTCGTGCTGCGTGCTGAGCGAATACCGTTAGCGATATCCTAATGTTTTCATGCATATTTTAAGCC
>NZ_SKCG01000005.1 GCF_005434915.1 Aurantiacibacter suaedae | reverse complement strand
GGGCCGTATGGACCCGCAGGCGCCTGAGGCAAAACACGGTAACGCGGGGTGGAGCAGTCCGGTAGCTCGTCAGGCTCATAACCTGAAGGTCGTTGGTTCAAATCCAACCCCCGCAACCAGCCTCCCCACGATAACACATACATACCTCCGGCAGTCCCTTTCGCTCGAGGCAATGCTCCCGCAGGGTGACAGCTAATGCTGTTGTCGGCCAGAGCGGTTCTCTGCGGCTCGCATTATGCTGGTTGCAAGGAATATAAAGCCGACCACGGGAGTCAAAGCCGTCAGGGGTGGGCAACATCGACCAACGATATTATGGACACAGCGGGACCAGCATCTTGAAGGGCCTAATGCGGGGCTCGTTGACCTATTCCTGTCTGTGTCGAGCCGCCGCCTCTCCGTTTGACATGCTTACCGGGACAGCCTTTCCGACGAGGCTGCGGCGAAACCGACCGTCATCGATTTGCGGTTAGTCGCTTGGGCGCTACGTGACGGGCGACTGGCGAAATCCACTTTAGGCGGATTGTGGGCGTATCGTGTCCATCAAGAGGACCTGCCAACAGCCTGGCCATCTGGCGCGCCTATTGCCGCGTGGAATGACACGAACGAGGTCGCAACTGCGGCCTGACTGTCGATCAGCGACTGACGGCTCGCGATGAGTTGTCTTTGAGCATCCAGCACGTCGAACAGCGTCGCCAGGCCCTCGCGGTAAAGCGCGTCCGACTGTTCAAGCGCCGCTTCGCTCTGCTCGATGGCCTCGCCTAGCGCATTTATTCGCTGGCCGTTGGCATCGAGCGCGACGAGCGCGTTTTCGACCTCGCCCAGCGCTTCGAGGAAGGTCAGGCGGTACTCGCCGAAGCCCGCGTCGGCCTCGGCCTGCGCGGCATCAACTTCGGCGCGCCTGCGGCCTCCGTCGAACAGCGGAAGATCGAGCGCAGCGCCGATGCTGGCGATAAATTCGTCGAGGATGCCGCCGATACTGCCATCGCCCAGCGTCACGCCTGCCGGAATGGTCAGCGAGGGGCGCAGGTCCGCCTGCTCGACCCCGACGATTGCCGAGGCGCGCAGCAGCGCCGCCTCGGCCGCGAGCACATCGGCCCGCCGACGGAGCAGGTCCGCAGGCGTGCCCGCTGGCGGCCCGCCGGCGTAATCAGGGATAGTGTGCTGGCCCGGTGCAGGCGGCGGAGTGAAGAGCCCCGGCGACTGGCCCAGCAGGATTGCCAGCCGGTTGGCTGCGCCCGCCCGCGCAATCTCGATCAGGCCGCGCCGCGCGCGCGTCTGCGCGAGGTCGGCCGCCGCGCGGCGTACATCGAGATTGGCGGCAAGACCTGCCTCGAACCGCAGCGTCACGATCCTGAGCGTACGCTCCTGCAATTCGGTCGATTGCGCGAGCAGTTCCAGCTGCGCGCCGGTGCGGCGATATTCGATATACTGCGCCGCGATAGCGGCGGCGACCAGCCTGCGCTGATCGGCGAGGATGTACTCCGCCTGCGCATAGTCGGCGGCGGCGGCACGGATCTGCGCCGAGAGACGCCCCGAGATATCCGGATCGAACGTGCCCAGCAGGCCGATGCTGGCGGAATCACTATCGTAGGTCCCCAAGCTGATTGCCGCGTCAGCTGCGCCATCGAGGCGAGGCAGACGATCAGCGCGTTCCGCCTGCAGAAGCGCATCCGCCGCACGTAACCGGTCGCGCGCGATGGCGATATCGAGATTGGCGGCCAGGCCTTGCTCGACCAGATCGTTGAGCACCGGATCGCCGAATCCCTGCCACCAGTTCTCCGCCACCCCGCTGGGCGGCAGGTCGCCCGCATAGGCCTGCGGCGCGACGATTGGACGATCGACCGGATAGGGATCAAGCGATGCGCAGGCCGACAGCGCCATCGCGGCCGACAGGAGAGTGAGACTGCGGATCATGCGGGCGCCACCGTCATGTCCTCGTCCAGCGAATCGATCTCCTCGCGCAGCTTGGCGAGGTCGACGCTGCGCGGCTGCCCGAAGCGGGCGATGGCGAGATAGAGCACGGGAGTGAGGAACAGAGTGAAGATGCTCGCTATGCCGAGCCCGCCGAAGATTACCCAGCCGATCGACTGGCGTGCCTCGGCCCCCGCTCCGCTGGCGAGGATCAGCGGCAGCGCGCCGATCACGGTGGAGATCAGCGTCATGGTGATCGGGCGCAAGCGGATCGCGGCGGCTTCCTCCACCGCTTCGCGTACACTGCGGCCCTGGTGGCGCAACTGGTCCGCGAACTCGACGATCAGCACCCCGTTCTTCGCCATCAGACCGATCAGCATCACCAGCCCGATCTGCGAATAGATGTTGAGCGACACGCCCGACAGGAACAGCGCGAACACCGCTGCGGCAAGCGCAAAGGGCACGGTGAGCAGCACCACCAACGCGCTGGTGAGGCTTTCGAACTGCGCGACCAGCACCAGAAAGACGATGGCGAGGGCAAAGCCATAGGTCAGCGCCAGCGCATTGGAGCTTTCCTCCAGGCTTTCCGCATCGCCTTGCAGCAGCATGTCGATATCCTCCGCCACCGTCTCCTCGGCCAGCCGCTCGATCTCGTCGACCGCGTCGCGCATGGGAGTGCCCGCTGCGATGTCGGCATCGACCTCGATTGCACGGCGCTGTTCGGTCCGGTCGAGTTCGGCGGCGATGCCCTGTTCCACGATCGTTGTGAGCGCCGACAACGGCACCAGACTATTGCCATCCGCGTCACCGCTCGATCCGCGCACATAGAGATTGCGCAGGTCATTGGGGTTGGTCACGCTCACCGTCTGCGCGGTGAGGAAGATCGGCACCGCCTGATCGCCCACGTTGAGATCGACCAGTTCCTCACCGCCCACCATCGCCCGCAGCGTCTGCGACAGGTCGTCGAGATCGACGCCGAGGTCCGACGCGCGCTGCCGATCGATCCGGACCGAAAGCTGCGGTTGGGTCGGCTGATAGGAAATTTCGGCGTTGGAGAGGATGGCTGATTGGGTGTCGATCGCGGTCGCCAGCGCATCAGCGCTTGCGTAAATCCGGTCGTACTCAGGGCCGGTCAACGCAACCTCCAACCCTTCGCCCCCGCCGCCGAAGCTGAGCGTGCCGCGCCCGCGCGCATTGGTGCGCGATCCGGGAATTTCCGCGAGCGGACCGTTCAGGTCCTGCACGATTTCGGTCTGGCTGCGATCGCGCTCGCCCCAGTCGGCCAATTGCGCGGTCACGCGCACGCGGTTAGGATCGTAGCGGCCGACGATAGAAAATGTGCTCTCGATCTCGCCGCTGTCGAGATAGGGCTGAAGCACCTGCTCGATCTCGTCCAGCTCGCGGTCCATGAAAGCGAGACCGACGCCGTCCGGGCCGGTCGCATCGACCGTGACGACCCCGCGATCCTCGTCCGGCACCAGTTCGTTGTCGAGCTGGGTATAAAGAAACCCGGCGAGCCCCGCGACCAGTACCGAGCCTATGATCATCGCACGCGGCGCGTCGAGCGCGCGCTTCAGCAGGCGATTATAGCGATCCGTGACGGCGGTGCCGAAGCGCGACAGGCGGCTCTTGCCGGTTTCATCGCCGTCCGCCTCACTGCTGGTCAGATCGAACTTCGCGGCGAGCGCGGGCACCAGCGACAGCGCGACGAAGCTGGACAGAATCACCGCGACCGCCAGCACGAAGCCGAATTCGCGGAACAACCGGCCGGTCTCCGACGGCAGGAAGCTGATCGGCACGAAGACGGAAACGAGCACGGCTGTGGTCGCGACGACTGCGAAGAACACCTGCCGCGTGCCGACAACCGCCGCAGCGCGCCTGCCCAGACCCTTGTTCTGCAACCGCTGGCAGTTTTCCAGCACCACAATTGCGTCGTCGACGATCAGCCCCGTCGCCAGCACCAGCGCCAGTAGGGTCAGCAGGTTGATCGAGAAGCCCATCAGCCAGATGCCCGCGATCACGCCCACCAGCGCGACGGGAATGGTCGTGCTGGGGACCATCGTGGGTCGCCAGGCACGGAAGAAGATCAGCATGGTGGCGACCACCACCAGCACCGTAAAGCCGAGCGTGAGCAGCACCTCGCGCACCGAAATGCGGATGAATTCCGCGTCGTCGGAGACGATTTCGACTTCGACATCGTCGAACCGCTGGTTCACCCGCTCGACCGCCTGCTGGATCGAGTCCGAAATTTCGATGGTGTTGGAACTGGCCTGCCGCACCACGCCCAGGCCGATGATCGGCCGCCCGTCCAGCCGCACGAAATTGCTGGCATTGGCGGGCGCGAAGCCGACTTGCGCGACATCGCCGATCCGCACATTGCCGCTGATGATGACGCCTTCGATCCGCTCGGGCTCGGTCGCACTGGCATCGGCGCGCACGACGAGGTTTTGCGCGTCGGAGCGGAACGAGCCGACCGGCACGTCGAACGGGGCATTCTCCAGCGCATCGGCGACATCGGTCAGCGTCAGCCCGAAGCGGTTGAGGCGCAGAGGATCGACCGCGACGCGCATCTGCCGCTCGCGCGCGCCAAACGGTTCGATGCTGGCCACGCCCTCGGCAGTCAGCAGTTCGGGAATGATGTCGTTGTCGACCAGCCGGGTCAGTTCGGCTTGATCATAGGCATCGCTCAGAACCGCCAGCGTCATGATCGGCTGCGCATCCTGATCGGCCTTCACCACAGTCACCTGCTCGACCCGCTCCGGCAGGTCGCGCTGCGTGCGGCTGACGGCCTCACGCACGTCTGTTGCCGCGGTGTCGAGGTCGACGCCGGGATTGAACTCGATCCGGATGCGCGAATTATTTTCCTCGCTCGAAGAGCTGATCTGGCGCACGCCCGAAACGCGCGCCACTGCATCTTCCAGGATGCTGGTGACCTCCGCATCCATCGTTTCGGGTGCGGCGCCGGGCAGGGTGGTGGTGACCGAGACGATCGGCCGGTCGACATTGGGCAGCTCGCGCACCTCCACGCCGACAAGCGCGGCGATTCCTGCCATCACGATCAGCAGGTTGAGCACGCCGATCAGCAGCGGCCGCTTGACCGCCAGCATGGGCAGATCGGACCTAGTCGCCATCGCGGCCGCGCGTGGGCGCCGTGTTAACACGGACATCCTGCTCGGGCTGGCGCGCCTGGGGGACGACGCGGATGTCCTGCCCGTCGCGCACCTTCTGCACGCCTTCCACGATCACCCGGTCGTTGCGAGTAATCCGTCCGTCGACGAACACCCGGCCATCGCGGCGCGAGGTGATGGTGACGGGCACGCGCAGCGCCTTGCCGTCGCGCACCAGAAACAGGTGCGATCCTTCTCCGCCCCACACGATCGCCTGCTCGGGAACCGAGGGGCGCATCGTGCCGCGCTGGGTGAACTGGACGCGGAAACTCATGCCGGGGCGCAGCTTGTCGTCGGGGTTGGCGATGGCAGTGCGCACGATAAAATCGCGGCTGTTCTGCGATACCCGATTGTCGGTCGCAACGACCTCGGCCTCTATCGTGCGCTCAGGCTCTGCGAATGGCGTCACCTCGACCGTGCCGCCCGGGCTGAGGTTGGCGAAGACCTCTTCGGGCGCGGGAAAATCGACATAGAGCGTGCCGCGCTGGTCAATCTGAGTAATGGGAGTGGCGTCATTGACGCGGTCGCCCACATCGATCTCGGTCAGTCCGACATGGCCTGAGAACGGGGCGCGAACCGTGCGATCGGCCAGCGCTGTCTGCGCCTGTCGCAGCGCGACCTGCGCGGCGGCGAGCGCGGTCTCGCCCGCCTCAATCTGGCTTTCGGAAATGGCGCCGGTATCCTCGATCCTGCGATAGCGGCCTAGCAGCTGGTTCGCCTCGCGCACCGAAACGCGCGCGGCTTCGACATCAAGCCGCTCGGACCGGTCGTCGAGTTGCAGCAGCGCCGCGCCGCCGCGCACATAGTCGCCCGCTCTGAACAGCACGCGGGTGACGCGGCCCGCAGTTTCAGGATACAGTTCGGCGGAAGTCGCCGCCCGCGCAGTGCCGATCGCCTCGACTTGCGAAAGTTCGGGAACAAAGCGCACCTCTTGTGCAATCACCGGCACTTCTTCGGCGGGTCGCTCATCCTCGGCATTCGCGCAGGCGGCCAGCAGCAGGCAAATGCTGGTAAGCGCGAATTTTCTGAGATCAAGTTGGTGCATCGTCTCCAAGTCTATGGGAGTCGAAGGGATGGTGAAAGGCCTTTCGGGATCGCTGCTGCGTTTGCTCCACTCGCTACGCGCCAGCGATGGGAAAACCTATCCGCAAGGCTGGACCCGGAGGTGGTTTGACATGCTTCCGGCTGAACGGAAACCAACGGTGACTACACCGTTACAGCGTCGAAAGGGGCAATTCCGATCGGCGGATTGAAAGGAGTGCTGGCAAAAGGAACCGCTCTCGGCACGCTGCACCAAAAGGGCGCAGTTAGCATCCTTGACCAGCAGTGGTGCCCCTTCGAGTCCAAAGATGGGAACCAAACCATGTGGCAAATCACGCTGCCGCCAGTCTGATCAGCCTGGTCTACGGCCGCTTCCCGGCAGCAACTGGGCCGATCACGGACTATCTGTTAAAAGGTCAGGACTACGCGAATTTGGTCTCTAGCCGAAGCGCGCGAGCACCGGACACTGGAAAAATAGACGAGGAACTATGCGCCTTTATCGGCCTTGCTCGAAAACGGCTCGCGTCAACTCTTCCAGATAATCCATGAGCTCGTCCGACGCAGCTTCGGCGGCATCCGGCATCCCTTGCGAGATCGCATCGGCAATAGCGGCGTGAAGGCATGCCGCTTTCGGCCAGTCGCCTAGAGTATCGAAATACCGGTACCAGAAGCGCCTTGAGAGACCGGACATGAGCCCGATGGCGGCACTGACGTACTCGTTGTCCGATGCTTCCATGAGCCATTTGTTAAAGCGCAGATCGAGGCGTAGGAATTCGATCTCGTCGCCGCTAGCTGCAGCCTGCCTCATCTCGACGGAAAGCTGGCCAAAGGTCGAACGCTGTCTGGCACTGGCAAACGAAGCGGCACGCCGCGCTAGCAAGCGCTCGAGTTCGCGGCGCACTTCAAGCAACCTTAGCTGCGCATCGACCCTGATCTCGGTTACGAATATCCCTCGGCGGGGAGAAATGAGAACCAGCCCTTCTCGTTCAAGGCGATGAAGAGCTTCACGAACAGGTGTTCGTCCGATGCCAAGCCTTTTGCTAAGATATCCTTCCGAGACCGCGGCGCCGGGCTGCAGGTCCTGGGTAACAATGAGCTCTTCGATCGCGCGGTAGGCCCGCGTGACCAATGTCTCGTCATCCCCCGCCAAGTGCTGATCTTTCTCCATGGGGCGCGTGTGGCTCACTGACCGTCATCTGACAAGGAAGCGATCTATCTGAGGTAACGGCGATGCTGCTGTTGACGCCTCTTAATACCTGGCGGTCATTCCGGCTGGTCGCGGTTGTATTCCAGTCCGCGGCTAATGACCGGCCAGCGCTGTAGCAACTTTCATGAGGCTTTCCGCAACTACGTCCTCGATGGGCTTCCATTTCCCGGCTGGCCCGTCGCGAGAAGATGTCCGGCGGTCACTGCCAAACTATCAATGCCCTGCAACTGAGATGCAAGTGATATATTTGGCTGGCGGAGCTCCTGCTCTCTTGTTACCCTCCGGCAGACGGCTTGGGAGTCGACATACGAGTGGGAACTGGTTGGGTGCTGTCTGGAGACGCCAGAAAGATCAGTAGCGATCAGTTCTTAGGGAGCGCAGTACATGGGCATGGCTCGCAATAGCGAGCATTTCATGAGCCTTCGGTCTTTCCAAAGGAAGCGAGCAGGAGAGGTATAGCAATGTTCCTGAAGAACACCTGGTACGTCGCCGGCTGGCTGACGGAATTCGAAGTGGGCGATCTCGCCGGACGCACAATCGCCGGCGAGCCGGTGGTGTTCTTTCGCAAGCAGGACGGCAAGCTCACTGCGCTTCCCGACCGATGCCCGCATCGCTGGGCTCCGCTCTCCAAAGGACGGCTCGAAGGCGACGAGTTGCGCTGCATGTATCACGGCGTAAAGTTCGATGCGGAGGGGAATTGCGTCGAGGTGCCCGCTCAGGAAAAATTCTCTCCGCAGCTGTGCCTGCAACCTTATCCGGTGGTCGAGCGGCACCAGTGGGCGTGGATATGGATGGGGGAACCGGCGCTGGCGGATCCCTCGACCATTCCCGATTGCAGTTACCTCGACGATCCGGCCCGGCGATTCAAGACCGGCCAACTCGATTACGAAGCGCATCATGCGCTGATAAGCGACAACCTGCTCGATCTTTCGCATGTCGGCTTCCTGCACGAGAAAACACTGGCTGCTCCGCCAGAGGGCGAGCCGGAGGACAAGAAGACCGGCCAGTCTGCGGGTGGCTCCGCCGGCAAGCGGATCGAGACCGGCGTGCGCTACGAAAACTGGCGTGTTGGCGATTTCGGTCGTGCGGTGATTCAGGCAAAGGCGGGCGGGACGGGCGATGTATGGTCGCGGCTCGATTACGTTGTGCCGGGCGTATTCATTTCGCGCGTGGCGACTTATCCGGCAGGAACAGCCGAGCAATGCAATTTTGGCACCCCACCTGCCGACGTTGAACCGCTTAGCGACAATATCAGTTGCCAGGCGGTCACTCCGATGACCGAGCGTTCGACGCGCTATTTCTTCTCTTCCGGTCCGCGCAAGGTGGATGTGACCGATGAGGAAGCGGAAGGCATGTGGGCCGTGGCCAGTGCCGCCTTCGATGAAGACCTCGACATGATCGAGGCGCAGCAGGGCATCATCGATCACCATCCGGGCGAACGAATGGCGTGGATCGATGCCGACAAGGGCCCCGCGATGTTCCGGCAATTGATGGCAGATCTGATGCGAAAGGAAGGCACGCCGGTCGAGGTGTTTCCGCCAAGCCGTTCCCCCGGCGTAACCGCCGCGAGGCCCGACATGGTCGAAGCGGCAGAATAAACTAACAAAAACGTCAGTGAGGAGAGGGTATGCAGGGTAGGCTCACTAAGGACCAGTTCGGCCTCACCATGCCGGTCCAATCGGCCGCCTATGTCGAGAAGCCATCCTACTGGCGCAATGCGGACTGGTACACGTTCGAATACCGAACCGATCCGGAAGCAGCCGCTGCCATCGTGCCGGAACAGCTCCAACTGACCGACCCGACGCATGTCCGACTGATCTTCGCGGATTACGAATGGAGCACCGGCGGTCCCTATCGCGAAATCCTGCAATGTATCAACGTGCTCTATGACGGCGAGGAATACGCCTACTTCACTCAGGCGGGCGTCAGCCAGAGCATTGCTCTGATGGCTGGCCGCGAAGGCTACGGTTTTCCCAAGAAGATCGGCCACATTGCCTTCGACAAGCACGAAGACCTCGTCGGTATGTCTTACGAACGGCCGCAGGGCTTAAGGATCATGACCGGTGTGTTCCGCGGTCTCAGCCCGATGGAAATGCCCGAGAGCTTCATGCTGAGGGGGCTCAACCTGCGCGTCATACAAAGCCCCGAGCCCGATGAACCATATTCGCTGGCCGAGCTGGTTCTGGGCGAGCTCGAATGCCGTCCCAAGTTCTCGTGGTTGGGCGAAGGAAACTGCCACTACACCGGCGTCTCAGATCTCGACCCTTGGCATCAATTGCCGGTGCGCGAGAAAATCCAGGAAAGCTGGATGCGGCTTGATATCAACCTCGCTGGTGCGTCGATTGTTGAACGCCTCTGACCCGGCTGCATCTTCTGAAAGGACTGCTCCATGTACCGCCTCATCAATCTTTACCCGTGGCCCGACGATCCCGAAGAGTTCAAACGCTATTTCGTTGATGTCCACTTGCCGCTCGGAGCAAATGTGCCGGGAGCGATCCGGCGCGGTTATGCCTTTGCGCCAGACATCACGATCAACGGCGATCTCGATTGTTTTTGCGTGTTTGAAGCAGACTATGAAAGCAAGGAGGCGTTGATGGCCGCCCTGGCGACGCCCGAGGCCGCGGCAGCCGGTGCCGATGTGCCCAACTACTCGCCGAAGCCGGCCCGCTCGATGCTGTACGAACTGACCGAGATCTGAGCCGATGCTGACCGACAAGCAGGCGGGCCACATCCGCCACATGCGCAATCTGATGGCACAGCCCGATGGCGACTGGTCGCACATGGATTCGATGGAGGCCGGGCAGGAAGGCCTGTCCTCCTATCGCTATCAGTTAGGCCACATCGTTTATGCGCTGGGTCTGGCGCATTTCCACCACCTGCCTGCCGCACCTTGCGTTTTCAAGGAAGCAATGCAGGCCGCGATCCGCAAGATGCGTCGGCGCGAGGTCTGGGGCTATTGGTACGAAGCGAGCCAGTCCGACAAACGCATCGATCCAGATCTCGAGGAGCGCCGCGAGCAGTGGCACGATCCGGTGGTCAAGGAAAACATCATGTATTCCGGTCACCTCCATGCCATGGCCGGGATGTACGGCGTGCTGTTCGATGATGACCGCTACGAGCGCGAAGGCGGACTCACCATTCGCCACTCTCCGCTGTTCGTGGGCGAGGAAATGGAGTTCAGCTACGACTTCTCCTCGATCAACGACATCATCTACTGGCAGATGGTCGAGAACGGCTGGCTGGGCGTCGCGTGCGAGCCCAATTGCATCTTCCTTGTGTGCAACCAGTTTCCTATGCTGGGCTTCCGCTTCCACGATATTCGCAAGGGCACGAGCATCGCCGAAGAGGCTGCTGCGGGCTATCGGCAGGCCTGGCAGGACCGCGACGCGCTGGACCGTCCCGGCACCATGCCGATGATGCTGATGGTGCGGCAGAACGTGTTGGTCCCGGGCGGGCCCGCGACCGACTCCCACACCGGCGCGATCATGCATGCGTGGAACCGCGATTTTGTGCGCGAGCATCGCCAGAGCCAGGTTTACCACGCGCTCAAGACGGCTGAGGACGGCACCGTCTCGCTGCGGCCATTGGCCATGCTGCCCGGTACTGCGGAGTCTTACGAGGAGGCTGGCAAGGATGCCGCACTGGATGAACTGGCGGTGCAGTGGTCCACTCCGGATTTCGGAACAGTCCTGATGTGGCTTTCGGAGCTTGGCGATAGCGAAACGCTGTTTGCCATGTTTGCGCATGCCGACAAGTACATGAATCCCTCATGGGAGAAGGGCGGGCTGTACTACCCGCGCAACGACCGCAGCTATGACGAAGAGGGAAATCTCACCTTCGTCGAACCGCTGACGGGCAATGTGCTGGCCGGATATGCCCGGCTCAATGTGCCCGACGGGCTTTGGAAGCTGTACAACCATCCTTGGGGAAAGGAGCATTTTCGCCAGCCACATTTGGCCGAATGTCCGTTCGAACTGGACGTGCTGCAGGCGCGGTATGATGAGCAGCAGAACATGCTCTCGCTGACGCTGCGCCCGGCAATTGAAGAAAAAGTGGATGCCAGGCTCCTCCTTGCCAATCCGGGTGGTGGCCCTTGCGAAATCCTGCGCGATGGCAAAGCCTTCACCACCGGCGAGGGGGATAGCATCGAACTGAGGCTGACCATCGATGCGCAAACCGATCTGCAGCTGGTGCAAGGTAGCGGGTCTTGAACAGCGTCAGGATTGGAGGCGATTTTGCGCTCACCGACCATTTCGGAAAGGCTGTTACCCAGGCCAGTTACCGCGGTCGCTTTGCGCTGATCTTTTTCGGCTTTACCCATTGCAAGATGGTCTGCCCGCGCGCCCTCACGCGTCTGTCGGAGGCGCTTGACTTGCTTGGCGAGCAGGCCGCAGCCATTCAGCCACTCTACGTCACCATCGATCCGGAGCGTGATACGCCCGATGTGATGCGCGCCTTTCTCGAAGACCGCTGGCCGCGTTTCACCGGGCTGACCGGCAGCAAGCCAGACCTTGAGGCAATGCGCACTGCCTTCAAGGTGTTCGCCACGAGGGTGGCTGACCCCGGCGATCCGGAAGGTTACGATATGCCGCACTCCTCGCTCGCCTATCTGATGGACCCACAATTCCAATACCGCGCGCACTATCCCGACACGCTCGATGCCGCACGACTGGCAGACGCCTTGCGCGCCGAACTGGCCAAACCCGCTGAAAGTACGGGATGAAAAAATCGCTGTCTTCGGTGGGGCTGATTGCCTTGCTCTCCGCTTGCGCCACTGTCGCCGAAGTGCCGGTCATCGGCGCAGAGTCAAAAGCTTTGCCGGTTGAGGACTTCGACTACGCCGGGTGGGATGCCTATCTGGGCGGGGCGGACAGCGCGCAATATTCCTCGCTCGACCAGATCGACCGGTCGAATGTCGACCGACTGGAAGTGGCCTGGGAATATCCCACCGGCGAGGGTCAGCCGCCGCGTTTCGATCCGGTGGTTGCAGGCGGGCGGATGTATGTCCTTCACGGCAGCGGGCAACTCGCGGCGCTCGATCCTGCGACGGGCGCCGAGTTGTGGCGTAGCGAGCTGGAAGGGCGCATTGGCGCGCGCGGCGTTAATTACTGGCGCAGCGACGATGGCATGGATGAGCGGTTGTTGGTAATCAACAATGGCATGCTTCGCGCAGTGGATGCTGCAACAGGCCAGGTGATTGAAGACTTCGGCACTGACGGCGGCGTCGATTTGCGCGATGCTTTACCAGCCGATGTGACGGCACCGGGTGGGCCGCTGCAGACAGACAATCCGGGCCGCATCTATCGTGATACGATTATCGTCTCCCTGCCAGCAGGCGCCTATGATTACGCGTCTGCGCCAGCGAACATCCATGCGTATGACGTGGTGACCGGCGCATTGAAATGGACCTTCAATATGGTTCCGCGCGAAGGGGAGTTCGGTGCCGACACCTGGCCCGACACGCCTGATCGCAGCCTCTTCGGCGGCGTGCACAATTGGTCGGAAAGCACGGTCGATAGCGAGCTGGGCCTAGTCTACATTCCCACCGGCACGGCACGGCACGGTACGACTATTTCGGCGGCAATCGCGAAGGGGACAATCTGTTCGCCAACTCGATTGTTGCGCTCGATGCCGAGACCGGCGACCGTGTCTGGCACTATCAGACCGTGCACCACGACATCTGGGATTTCGATCTGCCCACGGCGCCCAAGCTGATGACAATCACTAAGAGCGGCGGTCCTGAAGGCGGCGCTGCAATGGGCGAACGCATCCCGGTTCTGGTTCAGCCGACCAAGCAGGGCTGGCTGTTCGTGCTGGACCGTCGAACTGGCGAACCGGTATGGCCGATCGTGGAAACACCGGTTCCCGCATCCGACATTCCGGGCGAGAAGGCCTCCCCCACACAGCCGATCCCGACCTGGCCGCTGCCCTACACGCGCATGAGCTTCAAGCCGGACGACATAAATCCGCTGCTGCCCGAAGAAGATCAGCAGGCCCTGCGCGAATTGTTCGAAATCTCGCGCTGGGGCGAAGGGCCTTATGTCCCTCCAAGCACGCGTGGAACCATAAGCTTTCCCGGCGCCAATGGCGGGGCGAACTGGGGCAATGTCGCCTCCGATCCCGAGCGGCAACGCATTTACGTCGTCAGCCGCGAACTTCCTCTGCTCGTCAATCTTGTGGCCGATCGTCGTCCGGAAGCGAAAGACGCCATGCCTAATGGGGAGGGTGAAGACATTATTCCTTATCGCAGGCCGACCAATTTCCTGCTGCAGTCGAACGGCATGGTGGCGATCAAGCCGCCGTTCTCTTTCCTCACTGCTTACCACATGAATTCTGGTGAGCAGATTTGGCGGATCCCCAATGGCGAGATCATGACGCTGGAGGAACAGGGTATCACTGGCGTTGGCGCGCAGACGCCGCGCGGCGGCCCGGTGGCGACAGCCGGCGGCCTCCTCTTTGTCGGCACCGCGACGGACCGGGCTTTCCGCGCGCGCGATGCCGATACCGGGGCAGTCCTGTGGGAGTACCGCTTCGATGCGGCGACCGAGGGCTTACCTGCGATTTTCGAGGTCGATGGACGCCAGTTCATCACCGTGCCGGTGGGCGTTACCGGCGTCGACCCGCCGAACGCGGCATCGTCGAGCATTTCAAGATACTCGGCAACCGCGCGTCTGATGGCTTCGGACGGAAGACCTTCGCGAACGCTGGCGGTGGACATCGGCGCGGATCAGGCTGGCATCGACCGCGAAGCCCTCGGCACCGACCAGCCCTTCGGCCATGCAGCGCTCGACGGTCAGCTCGAACAGCTCGCGTAACAGATCGCTGTCGCGGAACCGGCCGTGCCTATTCTTCGAAGGTCGAGTGATCGGGCACCGCGCCATCCAGGTCGAGCCGACAGAGCAAGCGATAGGCGGGGGTCAGGTGAACCTCCTCGCACAGCCGCCTCTCGGATCGGATGCCCATGCAATAGCCGATGATCAGCATCCGGATCATCGGCTCGGGATCGATCGAGGGCCGTCCGGTCTCGCTGTAGAACGGCTTTAAATGTTCGCGGATGCCGGACAGATCGACAAACCTATCAATCGACCGCAGCAGGTGATCGCCCGGCACGTGATCCTCGATGCGGAAGCTGTAGAACAGCGCCCCCTGAATCACCGTCCGCTCGCCCATCATCGCTACGTCTCCGCTTGCTCACGGAAACTGAATCACGACTTTACGCCGACCGCAAGCGAGACTTTTTCAACAGAATAGGGGCGCAAAGCTGACCGGCTCGAACTGGGCCGGTTCAAGACTGGCGGATAACAGCACTCCGATCGCGAAAAGCTGCCATTAAGCAACCGCCCCTCCTTTGCGGACATAATCTACCGCCCAAATCGCGGCGCACGCCGAAGCTATAGAAACAGTCTTTCGTGCTGCGTGCTGAGCGAATACCGTTAGCGATATCCTAATGTTTTCATGCATATTTTAAGCC
>NZ_SKCG01000004.1 GCF_005434915.1 Aurantiacibacter suaedae | reverse complement strand
ATTGGGCTGTACCGAAATGCAGGGCTTCTTGTTTTCGAAGGCCTGCTCCGCCGCAGATCTCGCAACGCTATTCAAGTCCCACAAAATCCGGCCTCATACTGAGAGCTGAGGTCATCAAGCGCCTACGCCGCAAAATGGGCCGTTAGCGGACTTTCTACTTTTGAACATTGTAGGAAGATTGCGGACGCAATGTGCTAACTAGGCTCAGGCCTCGTTGATCACGGCCAGAAGAGCACGGTGGCTGCGAGAGCGAGGGCGGAAAAGAAGACGGTTGGGCAGCGGTCGTAGCGAGTTGCCACACCGCGCTACTCTTTCAGTCGGCCAAACATCATCTCGATGCGGTTTCGGCGCTTGTCGTATTTGACGGGAAAAGAACGGGGTTCTCGGCCCGGATGCAAGGCGTAATGCCCTGGTGCACAAGCGTATCCCTTTACCATTCGGCGTCATACCCCTCTGTCAGCCAGCATCCACTGCGCCTTTGGTAGATCATCGAGCCAGGCTGGTGCGCCGGTGTAATCGCTGATTTGCCCTGCCGCCATGAAGAAGCTCATAGGGCGGCTGTGGGCGTCGGTGACGGCGCGAAGCCTGGTGCTCAAGCCGCCCTTGGTCCGCCCGATCAGGCGGCCGAGACCCCCTTTTTTACCCCAAGGCTGGAAGCCGTGCGTTGGGCCTTGAGATAGGTCGCATCGATCATGACGGTCTGGGGTTCGGCTCTCTGCGCAGGCAGTCCCTCCATCATCCGGGCAAACACGCCCATCTTTCCCCACCGTTTTCAGCGGCTGTAAAGCGTCTTATACGGACCGTATTTTCTGGGAGCATCACGCCAGCGCACCCCGTTGCGATTGACGAAGATGATCCCGCTTACCACTCGCCGGTGATCGGGGCTTGCCGTGGCTCTTGGAGAAATAGGGCGAACGACGCGCCATCTGCTCGTCAGTCAGCCAATACCGTTGGCGCGTGCGCAGCCTCCTCGCCGAGCTTGGAGCCGAAGGCGTGCAGAGCACAATCACATCGCCCTCAGCCAATCAATGGATCCTTTGCCTAGCTGTCTAACCTTAGGCCAGCCCAATCGAACCATTCTCCGTAGGGATGGCAGATGGCGGCGATAACGGGCATGCCGTCGTCTTTCGCGCCACACCACTGGCGAACGGTTAGCTCAACCTGGCTGCGATCGGCTGACCATTCCATGCTGACGCGAGCGAGCGGCCTTTCTTTTGTGGCATTCGCCCCGGCAGCGGCAAAGGCGCTCTCGATATGCGCGCGCTCCTGAGCCGTGATGTATTGCAGCACCATCGAATGGAACACGACACGGCGCACCCCCGCTAACTGCGGCTCGGCCAGTTCTGCCTCAAGCCAGGTACTCGCGCGGCCCTTATCGACTCTGGGCATACGATGCTCGGCCAATGCCACAGCAGCATCGAGCCGGACGCTACGCTGATGCTCGCCGGGCCAGATATAACAGCGCAGCCGCGTGCGGGCAGCAGTATCTGCAAGATCAACAGGGTGCAGGTCTACGCCACGGGTCTGGTGCACAGTCAGCGAGCGGGCAGCTACTGCTTGGCCGCGCCATTCTGGTCGCAGTTTGACGGAGCTTATCGCGGCGCCGGCAGTGATACCGCCAAGTTCGATACTATAGTGCGGAAAATTGAGATTAAGCCCGGCGCTAGCGCCAAGCTCAAGTACCTCACAAGCAAAGCGATCGCGGCGCGACAGTTCAAGAAGCGTGGCAACAAGGCCGGCGACGCGGGCCACCTCGTTGGTCTGCGTGGGGCGGGCAAGCCAGCCAAGCATGTGATCGCCATGGTCCGCGAGTGCCTCCAGAACGGCTGCATCAAGCGATTTTCCTGCCGGGACGTGGCTTGCCTGCCCCGGCAAAAAAAGCTCCTTCAAGCCGCTGACCCTGCCTGAGCGCGCCAGCGCGTGCAATCCTGCATTGAGGCGAAATGTCACTGCATCGTAAGCAAGATCGCCTGGCCATGCTTCCAGCTGGGCGTAGATCGCCGGAACCTGCGGCAACACTCGTGCAAGGCTTCGCATCATGGCCGCAGGAAGCGGTTTGCCAAAGGCTTCTGCTTTGGCAGCTTCGATTGCGAGCTGACCACACATGCGGCCTTGCGCCTGAGGTGCGCTTTCCAGTTCGCTAAATTTGAACAGAAGAGACAATCGTCAGTCCTTGCTGGCTATAGGCACCCTTGGACTAGGGCTGCGAGGCAAAGACATCTCGCATTCTGGATAAGGGATTTCCCCTAAGCGGTCGCGGCGCGATTTCTTTCGAAAGATTATCGTAGAAATACATAATCTTATTTGACCCAGCTTTTAGAGGCACGAACTCAGAGGGGTAACGCAGCAATAATTGTACAAAAATGAGGAGCTGAAATTTCATGCGTAGCCGCACTTCTTTGATCGTAGCATTGCTTAGCACGGCCATCGCCGCGCCTGCCCTTGCAGAGACCAATGCCGATCTGAGCAACCAGACTGTCGAAGGGCCGAGCGGTCAGGACGCAGAGCAACCGGTCGTTGCCGCACCGCCTGCTCGCCGGGCTTTCAACACGGGCGTTGCCAAGGGTCGCGACCTGCTTAACACCGCAATTTCAGCGAGCGTGATTGACGAGGATGCTCTCGAACAGATTTCGGCCAATTCGGTGGTCGGGATCATGCAGAACATCCCCGGCTTGCGTGCAGAAACATCAGACATCGACGGTTTTTCGGCTACCACGGTTCGCGGTTTGCCGCTGGCGGCCGACGGGTCGAAGTTCTTGCAGTTGCAGGAAGACGGCCTGCCGGTGCTAGAATTCGGCGACATTCATTTTGCCTCGGTCGACCAGTTCATGCGTGCCGATCTGTCGCTGGCGCAGGTGCAGGCGATCCGCGGCGGCTCGGCCTCGACCTTCGCCTCGAACGCTCCCGGCGGCGTGGTCAATTTCATTTCGAAGACCGGCGAGACCGAAGGCGGCACGCTGCAGATTTCGAGCGGCCTTGGTTACGATCTCAACCGCCTCGACTTCTCTTATGGCAGCCCGTTGGGCGATGGTTGGCGCTTTCACGTCGGCGGGTTCTACCGTCAGGGCGAAGGCCCGCGCGACATCGGATACGATGCTTTCCGCGGTGGTCAGATCAAGCTCAACGTCACCAAGCAGCTCGAAAACGGCTATATCCGCATATACGGCAAGTATCTCGATGACCGGCAGCCGAACTATTCGCTCTATCCGGTCCTGATCAGCGGGACAAATGAGAACCCCACGATTAGCGATCTGCCGGGCAACTCGTATCAGAATCACGCCTACCAATCCGCGATCACGCAGGAATATCTCGGCGTCGACCAAAACAACAACCCGACTGTCTATGATGCCAGCAATGGTCTGCGCGGCAAGACCAGCTCGCTCGGCCTCGAGGCGCAGTTCGACGTTGCTGGCTTTTCTGTGACCAACCGCTTCCGCTTTGCGGCCATTAGCGGCGAATACAACGAAAACATCCCGATGGTTACCGCACCCTCGTTTGCGCTCGCCGGGTTGCTCGTCGGTCCGGGCGCGACGTTCGCTTATGCCGGTGGTCCCAATGCCGGTGATCCAATTGTCGATGGCCGACTCCTGGCACTGTCGATACGCATCAACGCCCAGCTCAACAACCTCGACAACGCGACCAACGACCTGCGCGTCAGCCGTGTGTGGGAGCTTGGCAGCAGCAAGCTGACCACCACCGCCGGGGTCTATGCCGCCAAGCAATCGATAGACATGTACTGGAATTTCCAGAACTCGCTCAACGATTTAGCAGGCGGCGGCGCCAATGCTCCGGTGGACTTGACCTCGGCTGACGGCACGCGTCTTAGCGACAATGGCGCATATGGCTACGGCTTCGCCTTTGGCGTCCCGATTTCGACCTATCACACCCGCTACGATCTGCAGTACGATATCCTCGCGCCTTATGGCTCGGTGAACCTGAACTTCGGCAAACTGGCGCTGGGTGCCAGCCTGCGCTGGGATCGTGGCGACGTGGAAGGCAATGTTTACAAGGCTGAATACGGTGGTGGCCGGGTCGGAACGGCAGCGCTCGACGTCGATGGCGACGGTATCATCACCGCGGTCGAACAGCAGGTCGCTATTCTGCCGCTCGGCCAGCCCGCACTGGTTGGGTACGACTACGATTACGTTTCCTACTCGGTGAGCGCCAACTATCGCGTGGCAGAGCCTCTTTCGGTCTTTGCCCGCTACAGCCGCGGCGGCCGCGCCAATGCCGAACGCATTTTGGGCGCGGGTTCGCTCAATCCCGATACGGGTGCACTAGCCGATCCCTCGATTGCCTATGGCATTGTTAAGCAGGCCGAGGTGGGGCTTAAATTCCGCACCGATGGACTGGCGGCCTATGTCACCGGTTTCTGGGCCTCCACGGGAGAAAGCAACTTCCAGATCGGTGCCGACGATAGCGGTCAGGTCGTGGTGATCCCGGTCAATCGCACCTACAGCGCGAAGGGCATCGAGTTCGAGGGCGAAGTCCAGCGCGGACCTTTTGCGCTAGCCGTCGGTGCCACTTACACCAAGGCGCAGATCGACGAAGACAACAACGATTCCTCGCTTGTGGGTAACACACCGCGGCACATTCCTGACTTTGCCTTCTTCGCCCGGCCGACCTTCAACCTCGACAAGCTGACCGTTGGCACAGTCGTCAACGGCACAACCGAAAGCTACGCGCAGGACAGCAACATCCTCGTGCAGCCTGGCTATGTGCTGGTCAGCCCCTTTGTGCAGTATCGCCCGGTAGAGCGTGTGACGCTGGCGCTGAATGCCTTCAACGTGCTGGATTCGCAGCCCATCGTGCAGTTGGCCTCAGCGATCATTCCGCCGTCGGGGATCATCAATGCGCAGGTCATGAACGGACGAACCGTCACCGCCTCGCTGAGCTACGAATTCTGAGACTGCACCTGGCCCGCTTCTCTACGGAGGGGCGGGCCTCGCTGGCATATCCAGAGATTTAAACGGGGGGCCTATTGTGCTCGAAAAAATGAACATTCCGCGCCGTCTCGGTCTTTCTTTCGTGGCGCTGAACGTCGCGGCAGCGGCGATGATGATCGTTCTTGGTATCAGCCTTGGCATGGTTTCTAGCGTCACCGCGAAGAACACTGAGACCCAGGCCATCCTCGCAGACACGCTGACACTGGAGACCGCTCTGTTGCGCCAGAACAGCCAGTTGCGCGGCTTTCTGGTCACAGGCGACGAATCCTACCTCAAGTCCTATTATGAAGGTCGTGACGACTACGACCGTGTGTCGCGCGAACTCGAGGAACGCCTAGCAGACCCCGCCTTGCAGGAACTCGTGCGCATATCGCGGGAGGAAACACTTAAATGGCGTGCTGACTGGGGCGACAAATATGTCGAAGTCGTGAAGTCTGGTCAGCGCGACGCTGCACAGCAGGCGATCCGCGAGGCTGGTGCCAAGGTGCTTGTGAGTGCGGCAGTTTTGCCACTGCGAGAAGTGCGGGACAATCAAGCGGCCGGGATCGAGGCAGAAACGGCGCGGCAGGAAAGCGCCATCACATTCGCGTGGATTGCACTTGCAGTTGGCGGCGCAACCCTGATCGGGCTTGCCCTGTTCCTTGCACGCCGCCTTTCCCGTTCTATCGCCAGCCCGATCAGCGACCTGACCGCCACCATGCAGGCGCTTGCCGCTGGCCAGAACGATGCCCTGGTTCCGGGGGCCGAACGTTCCGACGAACTAGGTGCCATGGCGCAAGCCGTGATGGTGTTCC
Organism: Aurantiacibacter suaedae; assembly: GCF_005434915.1. Taxonomy (GTDB): domain Bacteria; phylum Pseudomonadota; class Alphaproteobacteria; order Sphingomonadales; family Sphingomonadaceae; genus Alteraurantiacibacter; species Alteraurantiacibacter suaedae. The sequence continues at coordinate 255,858 of NZ_SKCG01000004.1, read as the reverse complement.
GCGACGCGGCCCTCGAACGCGACCGCACCGTGGCCGAACGTGAGCAGGCCATGGCCAAGATCGGCCAGAGTCTCTCAGCGGTTGCCAATGCCGACCTGTCGGTGCGTATCGGAGATGTCCCGGCTGCGTTCAACGCGCTCGCCACCGACTTCAACGCCGCCATGGAACAGCTTTGCCAGGCGATGGGTACAGTGAGCGATTCGATCAGTGCGATCAATCTGAGCTCGTCCGAGATCCAGCAGGGAACCTCAGACCTTGCGGTTCGCAGCGAGCAGCAGGCGGCCAGTCTGCAGGCTTCGTCCAGCCAGATGAGCGAACTGACCACTCAGATCGAGCAATATGCCCAGATCGCGCTCGATGTCAGCCAATCCATGGTCGAAACCCTTGGCGAGGCAGAAGCTGGCGGGATGGTCGTTGGCCGGGCGATGGAGGTCATGGAAAGCGTCGCGCGTGCGAGCGGTGAGATCTCCGAAATCACCACCCTGATCGACGGGATCGCTTTCCAGACCAACTTGTTGGCGCTTAACGCCGGGGTCGAGGCGGCGCGGGCGGGCGAGTCCGGCAAGGGTTTCGCTGTCGTGGCGAGCGAGGTGCGCGCACTGGCGTTGCGCGCAACCGATGCCGCCAGCGCCATCAAGCAACGCATCGAGGCTGTCACCAACCACGTTCAGTCGGGCGTACGGCTGGTCAACGAAACCGGCACTGCACTCGAGACGATTATCGGTCGGGTAACGACGGTATCGTCATCCATTACTACTATTGCGCAGACGGCCGAGGAGCAGAGTGAAGCGCTGCGCAAGATCAACGGGTCGATCGGAACGATGGACCAGATGACGCAGCAGAACGCGGCGATGGTCGAGGAAACCAATGCTGCGACCACCATGATGGCGCGTGAGGCTAACCACCTCAAGGATACTTTCGCCAACTTCAGGATCGGTGATTACAAGAGCAACGTTGCGCCATTGGTGCGTAGTGCGCCCTCTCCCATCAAGAAAACCGCTATCCCTGCGTCAAGACACTCGGCTCCCGCCTCGATGAGCAGCGAAGGCAATTTGGCTGTCGCCAACGACTGGAACGAATTTTAAGACGGTCTGGGTGCGCGCTGTGAAGAGACACCCAGACCGTCTACTTGAAGACAGGGCAGCCCTGAGTCCCACGTCAGCTCCTATGGCACAGATTTGAGGTTGTGATTTAAGGAGGATTTGGGCTTCGTCGTAGTGACGAAAAAACGAAGATGAAGCCCAAATCCTCAAGCTCCAAAAAGCCTGCCGAGCATGGTGGCGAGGGCACCGGGCGGAAGGCCCGCTGGCGATACGGCACGGGCTGCTACCAGTGATGAGGTAAAGGACCTGCGACGGGGGGCGCGATCTGAAGGAGTGCGTGGCCAATCTCACCGTGCAGAACCGGTTGCTCAATAAAAGCATAATCGCGGATGGCGGACACGACGAAGGAGGTATCCCGCATTCGAGAAACTGGAGATCATACGAATCGTCGAGCAGTCGCACCGGCGTGCCCAGTGCACGCTGGACCAGCTCACTATGGTAAACGGCCCAAACAATTGTGCGAAGCTGCCGACGCGTCTATCCTGAACATCGGCAGCTTTTGGGCTTGCGCGGGAATGAGCCTGACGACCGAAATTGGGGCGTATTCTGTTGAAAAAGTCTCGCTTGCGGTCGGCGTGAAGTCCTGATTCAGTTTCCGTGGGCAAGCGGAGACGTAGCGATGATGGGCGAGCGCACGGTGATTCAGGAGGCGCTGTTCTACAGCTTCCGCATCGAGGATCATGTTCCGGGCGATCACCTGCTGCGTTCGATCGACCGGTTCATCGATCTCGATGGCATACGCGAGCACCTGAAGCCGTTTTACAGTTCGACCAGTCGACCATCAATCGATCCCGAGCTGATGATCCGGATGCTGATAATCGGCTATTTCATGGGCATCCGGTCGGAACGGCGGCTGTGCGAGGAGGTGCACCTGAACCTCGCCTATCGCTGGTTCTGCCGGCTCGACCTGGATGGCGCGGTGCCCGATCACTCGACCTTCGAAGAATAGGCACGGGCGGTTTCGCGACAGCGATCTCTTGCGCCAGCTGTTTGAGATGACCGTCGAGCGCTGCATGGCTGAGGGACTGGTGGGTGCCGAGAGCTTTGCGGTCGATGCCAGTCTGGTCCGCACCGATGTCCACCGCCAGCGTTCGATGCCGGGCTAGGAAGGGCTGCCGCCCAAGCCCGCGGGGCGTGCGGTTGCCGAGTATCTGGAGGTACTCGACGATGCAGCCTTTGACGGATCGACACCAGTAACGCCCAAGCGGATCAACCTGACCAACCCGGCAGCGCGGTGGACCGCAGCTACGCGCGATCGGGCCTTCTACGCCTACTCGACCAATTACCTCATTGATCTCGACCACACGGTCATTGTCGATGTCGAGGCGACGACCGCGATCCGGCATACCGAGGTGCTCGCGCAGCGGTGGATGATCGAACGGACGCAGGACCGCTCCGGCCTCTGGCCCGAGAAGCTGGTTGCCGACACCGCCCCAAACCTGGCCTGGCTGGTCGAGGAGAGAGGTATCGAGGCGCATATCCTGGTGTTCAAAAAATCCGCACGCAACAATGGCACCTTCGAACGATCCGCCTTCTCCTACGACCTCGAAGATGACAGCTTTGTCCGCCCAGGTGGCAATAGCCTGCGACGGTCCAGTCGCAACTCCAGCACTCCGCGCAGCGGGATCGATAAGGCTGCATCGATCTGTTACCGCGCCCGGCGGCATGACTGTCAGGCCTGCGCCATGCGGCAACGCGGCACACCCAATATGCCCGCGCGCAAAGTGACCCGCTCGGTCCGCGAGCGCGCACGGGATCTGACCCGCGAGAACACCGCCAGTGATGCCTTCCTCGTATCAAGTCGCCCGCGGAAGAAAGTCGAGATGCTGTTCGCCCACCTCAAAAGCGTCCTCAAGCTGGGCCACTTGCGCCTGCGCGGTCCGGACGGAGCCAAAGACGAGTTCCACTTCGCAGCCGCAGCCCAGAACCTGCGGAAGCTGGCCAAGATAAAGCCAATCCCCGGCCTCGCACCTGGCTGAATGGGGCGGCAAGGCCGCTCGCCCGCTATCTGCTGCGAGCGTCCAAACGCTCCAACGACGAGTTTTTCAATGGAATGAGGGCGCGTAGCTGCCTGGCCGCTCTCTTTCGGAGCGGCCAGGCAGCTACTGCGCCGATGGTGGTCGGTCTGCTTTTGGTACAACGCCATCTTAAGTCGACGCCAATTAAAGGCGGTCGGTCATCGCCGACATACTGTCGATACCGCGCACTCTGGTTGCGCCACCGCTCCCAAATGCCGCCCATGCGATAATTACGGCAATTTTCCCAACGGAATAGCATGTTGCAGGTGGAGAAAAAATGTCATAATAATGAAATATAAAGTTCATTTATGTGTAATAAAGCGAGGCAGGAATGCAGGTTGAGCTTGAGGTGAGCCCGAAGGCTGTGGCCCGATATCTGTTCGCCAGCTTAGGCGCTTTGGTAGTTCTTGGCACGGCTGCAGATCTCTGGCTCGCGACTTATCCGGGGCCGGTCACCCAAGAGGTGCTGCATCGATTTTCGCTGGTCCGCGATTTGAGCATCCCAAGTTGGGCATCATCAATAGTGATGCTAACTTGCGCGATAGCTCTAAGTCTGACTGCGTGGAGTGAAAGTCGAACCGGATCACCATTCGCCAGAGGATGGTGGATCATTTCGTTTGCTTTCTTCGCCCTTTCTTTAGACGAAATCGTAATGGTGCACGAATTAAGCGGCATTATCCTTCAAAGAGCAGCTCCAGGTGTCGAAGAGCTTGGTGGCATATTTCATTACAGTTGGGTTTTGATTGCTATTCCAGTTGTTGCGTTTTTTGCCGCCATCATGTTCCGATGGTTTTTGGTACTGGGGCGCCGGACTCAAATGCAATTCTTACTGTCTGGGGCTATTTTCCTTTCAGGCGCAATTGGGCTTGAAATGGCGGGTGCCGCGCTTGATGCCGCTACGTCTGAAAACGGGATGACGTACTTCATGCTGACGTCTATCGAGGAGTCTTTAGAGCTGCTTGGCATATCCCTTTTTCTCTTGGCAATCCTCGAAAGATTCAGCGAAAAGGGCATCTCCTTACAAATGAGCGTTGCGAGTGCTCCCCCGCGGCAAGCTAGGCATGACAAGCAATTGCCGCGTAGGCCATTAGGATCTCCGGCTCTAGATGACGGCCGCGTATAGGCTCTCAACTCGAAGGCAGAATACCCGCTTCCAAGGTGCTTTGCTGCCATAGACGCCAATTTGAACCATTTGGCAGCTTAGGGAGCCAGCGTCGGGGCGAAAATCGCGACTACTTGTAATGACTGAGTTTGCTGCGCAAAGCTGCAATGCGGACGTTTCTGAATAAATGGCAGCTTTCGCGGTCACAGCTCGACTATCGGAATGACCAGGATTGGGGCGCAAAGCTGACGGGCTCGAACTGGGCCGGTCTCGGGCGGACCGGAAAAGCCGACATTAGGGTAGGTCGATTTTTTGGCTGATCTCGACCAATGCCGGTCGTACAGCTCAGCTACCGCGACCGTCTGCTCCTGACAGAAGCTGCCTCTGGATCGCTCGGTCAGCATTGCGCCCAATGTCGGTCCTTGCGCCGAAGACGAGCGCCCGAAAGCGGACGTTAAATTTCCTACCTCGTCTACATGGCGTCACCGTCACGCAGTTTATCAGGCGTGCCGACATGGAGAACCCCGACGCCGGTCAGTCGGGCAGCATGGCGAACCCCACCAAAGTCGCGAAAGATCGCTGAGCGCATGGCGAAAAGGCAATACGCCTGTCGTCAGCGAAGTTATCAAAAAGGTCCTGGCCTGGCGTCGATGCATTTGGCGAGAACAGCGGATTTCACGCGCGGGTCGTGTTCGAAGCGGCGGAACAGGCGTTGTGGACACGTCGGTTGACGTTGCGTTCGAGGGTCGATGTCTGGCTGCTTCTTGGAGGTAAGCTTGAGCCGAGGCGACGTAAGCGAAGCGGAGCGGCGCGTTCGCACTCGCTTTCGAGCAAGGCATCGAACCGTGGCCAGACCAGTTCACCCAAGGAAAGTATGACACCAGACCTTTAGAGGCCCACAAGGTCTCGGATGTCGAGTTCACCCCGCATCAGACCTTGCGAGCCGTTTGTCACGAGCACTTCGTGCACCGCCCGGCAATCGACGTATTCGTTTGCAGGAACGCCATTGCGGCGCAACAGCTCGACCGCTTCCGGGCGCGACCATTCTTCCTTGCGCCCGATACGCGGGACCGTTCGCATCAAGGCCGCGTCATCCTGTTCGATAATTGGTTCGCGGGCGATTACCTGCCGAAACCACTCGGTGGGCGCCGGCTCGAACAGACATCCGAAGCGCCGCCCTCCTGAGGGAGTATCGGACAGCGAACCTGTAACGTAGCGCGTCACGAGCAGTGTCGGCGGATCGAACCGCCGGATCGCAAGGCAATCGAAATCGTCACCGCTCGGCCAGCATCGCAGACCGTCCAGAAGGGGGCCGCCCTGGAAGGGGACCTCACGCAGCAAACTGCCGTCCGCCAGCCTTTCGAAGCCATCGGTTTCCTCGGAGCCGCATGAACTGACCGCGAGCAGCGCAATCAAGGCAAACCACTTAAGCTGTAGTCGCATTCCGCCAATCACTCCTCAAATGGTCAGGCTCACCATCCTGCATCGATCTTTTCAGACAGACGCGATCATTGAAAACGAAAAGACCGATTTGCCGCGCGCCACCGTTCGAGTATCATATATGCGGCTCCCGTTCGCTCGGGAAGAAAAACAGATCGGCGCCGACAACCCTTCAAGCCGATCGATCCCGTGCTGGAGTCTCAAGCGTGCAGCCATTGCCCGAGCGACGCCGCTTCGCCTTCAGCGGCGCAACGCTGCTCAGCCTTGTCAGCCTGGCGCGCGTGGCGCTGCAATTTGCCGCTATTCCGCTGCTGGCGCGTCTGCTCGGCCCCTATCCCTACGGTCTGATGGCCGTGGCGATGCCCGTGATCCTGGTCGCCATGCAGGTAAGCGATTTCGGCCTGAGTTCCCTGCTGATCAGACAGCGCAACCGAGCCGACGAAGATACCGGTTTCTGGATCGGAGCGGTGATTTCCCTCTTTGTCAGCGTCGCGCTGATCGCCATCGCCTGGTTCGTCGGCGAGCGCATTCATCCCGAGGCCGGTCCCGTTATCCTCGGAATGGTGGCGATGCCATGGCTGACTCTGGCCATGGCGGTGCCGTTGGCGCGGCTGACGCGGGAAAACCGGCTCGGCACCATCGCACTTGGCGACATGGTGGGTGCGGTGCTCGGCCTTGGCGTGGCGATCTACGGCGCGCTTGCGAATTGGGGCGTATGGTGTTTGGTCGCACAACAGCTGGTGCTGCTCTTGGCCCGCGCCCTCACCTATCTCATCGCCACGCGCTACAGTCCGCGCTTCGCTTTCGACCGTCTGCGCTTTCGTGATCTGTTCGCAGGCGGCGCCAGTCTGACCGGATCGAATCTGTTCGCAACGGCCTCGCGCACGTTCGACAATCTTCTGGTGGGGAGTCTGATCGGGCCACGGCCCGCCGGGGCCTACACCATGATCTATCAGTTCGTGCGCCTGCCGGACACCGTGATCGGTGGGCCGATCTTCCTGTCGCTGACTGGCCGGTTCGCGCGTTTCGCAGATGCTTGCGACGAGCGTGAACCCGCGGAAAGCGCGGGTGTGCTTTTCGCCACGAAGCTGCGCAGCCTCGCCTTCGTGATCGTACCGGCCATGGTGGGCCTCGCCCTCTTGGCCGAACCGGTGGTCGCCTTGTTGCTCGGGCCGCAATGGGTAGGCGCGGACAAGATACTGACCGCCCTATGCGGCGCCGGTCTGTTCCTGGCGCTCGGCACGGTGAATCTGGCGGTCACAACCGGAATCGGCGCCTATCGCCTGCGCGCCGTGCAGAGCGCGGTGCAGTTCGTGGCGGTTCTTGCCGCGGTTGCGATCGGCGCGATGTGGGATGTGGTGATGGTCGGCTGGGCGGTGTCCGCAGCCTATGCGCTGCAATTTGCCTGGGCGGCGATGGCGGTTTCGCGGCGGCTTCGCGCATCGGGCCTGGCGCCGCTGACAGCGTTGGCCATGCCCACGCTAGGTGCCGCGGCTTTGATCGGGAGTGTGCTGGCAGCGCGAGCATCCATCGATCTCGGGATGGGACCGGTTGCCGACATCGCGCTCTACGGTACGATTGGAGCCGCTGCCTATGTGGTGACGATCGTCCTCGCGAGGCGCCGCGCGATCATGGAAGACTTGGCCGAGATCATGGCGCTTCTCAAATAGCCGCAGTGCGTCGGGAGCCAGCTACCGATTTTCGATGGCCGCTCGGAGGCTGCGCCATCGTCAATATCGGTCAGATGATCGGCGTGATCTTGTTGCAGCTGCGCCCGGCCCTGAGTTGAACCACGGGGCCAGATGTGGATCCGGCCCGACCCGGCGACAATTTGTAATCTATTCCCTCAGGAGTGTCGCGCTGCGAGACGGGGCGGATGTTGGCAAGGTCTGGGTCAGGTGCGGTACCTCGTCTTGAGCGACGAACATATGAAGCTGCTGGACGAAGTCAGAACTCCAATGCCAAGCTTCAGTGCAATGCTGACCTCCCCGATACCCGCAAGATGGTTCATGGCGGGCATTCGGTGAGCGGGTGGGACGAGCAGAGAAAACGGTGAAATGCCTACCTAACCAAATGACCGCTTTATCAGTTCGGCCTGAAGGCTGAACGTTCTGCAACCGGCCCAACAAAGGACCTTACAATGGGACCAGCCCCTGCATAGACCCTCGTTTTGCTAATCGCCCAGTTGCAGTATTATTTCGATCCCGAGATGCTCGTTGCATCCAGTATCACGCGAACGGTCTCCTCTGGCTGATCCCACATCGGGAAGTGTCCGCTACGCTCGAACCAGTGCATCGTCGCTTCAGGGAAGGCTTTGGTCGCGCGATCCGCCTGCTGCGGTAGACACAACCGATCCTTACGTCCCCAGCCGATGACAACGGGCGCAGCCGTTATCGCAGGGCCCTCCTGCATTGCGCCGTTGGCGAGATCCTTCACAAGCGAATTGACGGTGCGCGTATCAGCCAATGACTTCAGTTCACGCGCAACGAATGCCGGATCGAGCGCCCACGGCCTTGCAGAGAGCTGGGCCATGAGTGCGGTCCGACCTGCGACATTTCCGGTGATGGCAGAAAGCGCCGGTCGCAGCGCGCGAACCAGAGCAATTGATGGCGATATGGTGGCTTTGAAGAAGGTGCGCTCCCACCCCTGCCAGAAGCCTCCCGGATCCAGTGCGACAACCGCGCCCGATTGGCCTCGCCGCGCCATCTCGAGCACCAGGCGAGCACCTAGCGAACTGCCAACCATATCGATACCTGTGAGATTCTCCGCGCCGAGCCAGTCGTCCAGACTGCGCGCCAGTCCGTCGAACGTGCCGCTGTCGGCCTCTTCGGGTGTCTGCCCATGGCCGGGCAGGTCTACGGCAATTACCTCCCTGACTTGAGAAAGCGCAGGCGAGATCGTGTCCCACGAGCTGCAGGTCGCCCCTAGTCCATGGACTAGGAGGAGGGGTTTTCCGCGCCCTGTGCGCGTGTAGTGCATGGTCATGTAATGGTAACGTCTCGCACCGACTTATGGGCCCGTGGATGTCTATCTTGCCGAAGGTGAAACCAAGAGCGGACGGTCAACTTTCGGCCCGAAAATTTTCACTTTCTTTTCGACTTGGCGATCGACAACAAGTTACGCGGGTGCGATCTGGTCAAGATAAAGACCGGTGACATAGTAGCAGGCGCCGACTTCCGCACTCGCGCAATCGTCATCCAGCACAAGACCAATCGCCCCGTCCAATTTGAACTCACCGCCGACGTGAAGGCAACGGTGCTAGCTTGGCTCGAACGCCGGGATGGCTCGACGAGCGACTATCTTTTCCCAAGCCGAGTGGGTCACGCAGGCCATATGAGCACGCGCCAGTATGCCCGCCTGATTGATGAATGGATCACGGCAATCGGGCTGCGCAAAGCGCAATACGCAACACACTCGCTACGCCAGGCGAAGGCGGCGATGATCTATCGTGCCATAGGCAAGCTCCGGGCGATCAGGCTCCTCCTCGGGCATACCAAGATGAGGCGGTCCGCGTCATCAAGGGGCCTGCGTCGATCACCTATGGTCAGGTGGAGCCGGGCGGGCTCGTCGACATTGTCACGAAGAAGCCGCTCGACAAGCAGCGCATTTATGCCGAGGCACGGCTGGGCTCGTATGACAGCAGCCTCTTCCTGCTCGACTGGTCGCAACCGCTGGGCGACAAGGCCGCGATCCCTATCAACGCCGCGACCGAGGATTCCGATTCCTTCCGCAGCCTGTTCGACATCAGCCGGGATACGATCTCGCTGACTGGTCTATATGATTTCACCGACCGGACTCGGCTGAACCTGTCCCACGAATATCGCGACGAGTTCCGCCCCTTCGACCGCGGAACGATTACCGTGGCCACGCCGGACGGTCGTGAAATCGTCAACCGCCTTCTCGACATTCCGATCTCACGGCATTTTGGTGAGGCCTACGAGCAGTTTGACACCAAGGTGCAGTTTGCGACCGCCGACTTCAGCCATGACTTCGACGACCGGTGGAGTGTCCGTGTCGCAGGCGCGTGGGAACATTCAGACTCCGACGACCGGCAGTCGCGTCCGGCAGCCGTTCTGATCTTCGACCAGAATGCCCCTATAAAAAATGGCTTCTTTACCGCTCCTGCCACGCCGAAACCCATGTTCGACGACCCGAACGACAAGGTTTTTCTGGTCCGGCGAACCGATGGAAGCCGGGACCAGAAGCGAACGTCCTGGTATGCCAATGCGCAGATCAACGGCGAATTTATGACCGGGGCGCTGCGGCATCGCATTGCTCTAGGCGGTGACTGGCGGACATTTCGAACCAGCCGCTATTTCGGCGCGACGGCGCTGACCAATGGCATCCCCGTCGCCAATGGCGGGGGAGGACCGCTGTTAGATATTCAAAATCCGATTTACGGTACGCTACCCGAAGAAGTTCCGATTGCGGGCCTTTCGCCGATTATCGACAAGACCGTCGATTACGGATTTTTCCTCAACGACTATATCGACATCACCAGCCGCCTATCCTTGCTTCTGGGCGGGCGCGTCGATTTCTCCGATGTCGACCGCGACGGCCCGGCCAAGACAGTAAGCGAATTTTCACCACAGGTCGTGCTGACCTACGATCTGGCGGAGAATATATCGGCCTTTGTCAGCTACGCCGAGGCATTTCAGCCCAACACCGCCTTCACGATCGATTCGAGCGGCGCGCCCTCTACCAGCGAGCTGTTCGATCCCGAAGATTCCCGGCAGTATGAAACAGGGCTCAAGGCTGAGCTTCTCGACCGCAATCTCAATGTCCAGGGCTCGGTTTACAAGATCGAGAAGACGAATGTACTTTTGATCGTCAATGGCGTGCCCGTGCTGACCGACGGACAGGAATCCAAGGGTTTCGAGATCAGCGCCAACGGTCAGCCGTTGCCGGGTCTCAATATTGTCGCGGGCTATGCCTATACCGACGCGGAAATACTAACCGGCGCGAATGCGGGCAATCGCCCGACCAATGTGGCGAAGCACACGGTCAATGTCTGGATGAGTTACGAGCAGAAAACCGGCACGTTGCGCGGCCTGGGCGCGGGTGCGGGCGCTTTTTATACGTCGGACCGCTATGGCGACGACGCCAACAGCTGGACGCTGGGCGACTATATGCTGGTCGACGGCTCGGTCTGGTATAATTTGCCAATCGACCTATTCCAGAAAACCAACAATGTTCGCCTGCAGCTATCGGTCAAAAATATCCTCGATGAAGAATATTATCCGGCGAGCGGCGGCGATCTTCGCGTCAGCATCGGCGCGCCGCGTTCTGTCTCCGGTTCCGTAGCGGTGACCTTCTGAGCAGCATATGGCGACGTCAGCCAGACCCGTCACCCGCAAATCCTCGGGGCGCCGCCGTTGGTTCGAATGGCATAGCTGGGTAGGCGTCGTCACCGGGCTGCTGCTCTTCATCATCTGCTGGAGCGGCACGTTCGCGACAATCTCGCGCGAGCTCGACTGGCTGACAACGCCCGCAATGCGCGTGAGCTCAAGTGAAACGACGTCGCCGACCGTCGTCGATATCTATGACGCGGTGGCAAAGGCGATGCCGGATGCTTCGATCGCCCATGTGCAGCTATCGGACCAACCGGGCTTCGCATCGTTCGCTTATGCAAAGATGCCTGACGACCAGTTGCGGCAGATCTATGTCGATCCGGCTTCGTTGCGCGTGACGGGCAGCACATCGGCGGTGAACGTCCAGCGATTCTTTCGTGACCTGCACATGGATTTCTTCGGCCTTTTCGGCTTGGGCAAGTTCGCCGTGTGCATCATCGCAATTCCGCTGCTGATTTCGGCGGTGACGCCGCTGGTTTTCTACAAGCGATGATGGCGCCGCTTTCTCGATCTGCGCACCGACAAGGGCGGCAAAGCGTTCTGGAGCAGCCTGCATAAGGTGACAGGACTGTGGGGCATCTGGTTTGCCCTCATCATGGGTATCACCGGCGCCTGGTATCTTTTCGAGGAAACACGATTGGAGGTGATCGACGGAACATTTGCCTGGGTCGATTCTTACCCGCTTGTGGTGCATTCCTTGCCGCAACTGCACCCCACGAAAAGCGAAATCTTGCCGTTCGGCGAACTGGTAGCTGCAGCGCAACGCCATGCCCCCGACCTTAAAATCACCGGGGCGATGACCGACCGCAACGGCTATTTCTATGTCGAGGGCCAGACCGATGCGGTGCTGGTGCGCGATCGTGCGAACAAGATGTATCTCGATCCGATGAGCGGCCGTTTGGTATTCTACCAGACCGCCGATGCTCTCAGCGCCTATTGGCTCTGGTCCGACATGGCCGATTCCATCCATTTCGGCACAGGGGGCGGCCTGACCACGAAATTTATCTGGTTCCTATTCGGGCTGGCGCTTTCGGGGTTGTCGCTGACGGGCGGATGGCTGCACGTGAAACGAATGCAAAATAGGAGTTCGGGCAGTCGATGGTCAGGTGCCACACCTGCCGCCGCCACAGGCATCACGCTTACGCTATTGTGCCTTGCGCAGGCAATAATTCAGACCTTTCAGGCCAGTCCGCCCGGGACAGGCTATTGGCCCGATGTAACGCCTGGCACTGCGCTAATAGCCCTTTTCTGGTTCGCATCGACATTCGCGGTCGGTTTTGCCTGGCTCTTTAGCTTGCGCCCCCGGGCGCCCGCGTCACCGAAAACTGTATAGCGCTTGCGCCGATAGCCCTAGCTTGAGCAGATCCTGCCCAGACGCCTCCCAGGAGCGCAGGACCAATACTAGAAAGCTTGGTCACACAATTAAACTACAAGTTCGAGACGAGACCTCAACGGCAGCTTTCCAAACCTTGCCGATCAATATCCGAGGTTCTGCTAATGATGCTGTGGACGGCTCTCCACTTACCTGCGGTAGTATCGCGGGATTGAGCTGGAAGGAGAGTCGAGATGGGCGAAGTCGTTACGATCGGTCTGGATATCGCGAAGTCGGTGTTCAAGGTGCATGGAGTTGGAGCAGCTGGCGAGGTGCTGATCCGCCGCCGGCTGACTCGAGCGAGGATGCTGCCATTCTTCGCGAAGCTCCGGCGGTGTCTCGTCGGCATCGAGGCGTGCAACAACTCGCACTACTGGGCGCGAGAGCTGACCGCACTGGGTCACAATGTGAAGCTGATGCCGGCGCAATACGTGAAGCCCTACGTTAAGCGCGGGAAGAACGACGCTGCTGATGCCGAGGCGATCTGCGAGGCGGTGACCCGGCCGACGATGCGCTTCGTCGCGGTGAAGAGTCCGGAGCAGCAGAGCCTGATGATGCTTCACCGTGTGCGGTTGATGCTGAACCGGCAGCGCACGCAGATCTCGAACGCGATCCGTGCACACATCTCGGAGTTTGGAGTGGTGGCACCGGTCGGTCGACTTGGGGTCGAACGGCTGCTCGAGGTGGTTGGCGATGCAGGCGACGATCGCGTGCCAGAGGATGGACGCCTGTGCCTGCAGATGCTGGCGGCTCAGCTCGAAGTCGTGAAGCAGCAGATCCTCGAGAACGACCGACGCGTACTGGCCAGTGCACGGCGGACCGAGCTTGGTCGCCGACTGATGGAGATCCCCGGCGTGGGGCCGCTTCTCGCAAGCGCGTTTGTCGCATCGGTCGCCGATCCCACAGTGTTCAAGACCGGTCGCGATCTCGCTGCCTGGATCGGGCTCGTGCCGAAGCAGAACTCGTCGGGCGGTAAGGAACGGCTCGGCAGCATCACACGCGCCGGCAACCGATATTTGCGGCAGATGCTCGTGGTCGGAGCGATGGCAGTGATCCGCTATGCCGAGCGGCATGGCACGAAGCGACCCTGGCTTGTTCAGTTACTCGCGCGGCGCCCTGCCAAGGTCGCAGCAGTAGCGCTCGCGAACAAGAACGCGCGGATGGTCTGGGCGCTGATGACCAGCGGTGAGCGCTACCGAGAGCCGATGCCGATTGCAGCGTAGAGCTTCGCGCGGGCAACTGCGCAAACGATGTTGGAAAGGGCAAAGAGGAGTTGATGCACCAAGCCGGTTGAAACCGCCGGATCGGGAAAACCCATTTTAGGCCGTGGCGCTTCGAGCGCGTGCTATAGGTCGGGACCCGGTTCGCGCGAAAGGCATCATGGTCAGCGGCGCATGACAAAGCCGCATCGAAAGGCCGGACACATGGCCGCCTCGACCAGCGCAATGCAGAACTTCGAAAATCCCTTGCCAACGGAGGGCCGTCCACACACGGCCCATTTTTCGCCACGCGGTTCGGCCTGATGTCAGCTTGCTCATGCCAATGCTGAATGTTCTTACAGACCGAAAGCGATTTCGACCGCCAACCTGCCTTCCACATCTTGTTCGGAATCGGTTCGACATAGTGATTGAATGCCGGTGCTGGCATGTCGCAACATCGAATTCCAGGATGGGATCATCGAAGCTGTACGCGCTAGGCGCTATCATTCAGGGCCGAAGAAAGTAGCATCCCTCGATTAGAGTTCGCAAGCTAACGCCCCAAGTGCCGCCGTTCGCTTCGCAAGCTTGCTGTCGCACCGCCGTTTCTTCACGCTGTCGACCACCTTCAGCCCTGCCAGTTGGTGAGTTTGCATATGCGATGCGAGCAGCTTTTCGTTGCTCCTCCTAGAGACCCTAGCGGCGTTAGCATTAGCACGATCTATGCGGGTTTGTTCGCGGGCCTGTGCCAAAGAAAGTTCTGTGTTGGCATAAGCGATGCTGATTGGACTCGATGTCTCAAATGCATGAGCCTCGTCGAAGTTCGGAAGGTACTGCCACTGGGCGTTCCAGCCATCGGACTCGTTTGGATCCAGAACCACGGTATAAGTGACGGGAAACCTCAAGAAGTCCACCTCAACTGCGGCGGAACATTCTGGCCCATCCTCAATTCGATTGAGCGCTTTTATTTCACCCACAATGACACTATATCTTGTTTGCTCCGGCAAAGGCTGATTGCCAACTGGAGCTTCCCCTCGGTTTCTGCGGCTCGGTAAGTCGCTCGCGTTTCGGCAGATCTCCGAGCGGTTTCAGCCCGCGTTCGTTCCATCGACGCCTCAAGGCCTGAAAGGGGCCTGCTCCCCGCCGGCTCCCGATTGAAGGCGGTCCGCGAAATATTGTCCATCAAGCCAGCTTGGTTGACCATTTGGGGAAGCAACCTCTCCAAGTGGGGGCGTGGCAAGGCGCAAGCTGAAGCGGGCGCTATCCGCATACTGTTGTTGATGCGGTCTAGAACTTGCTGACGCTCTCTATTCTGATTCGCCTTCTGCCTTATTTCCCTCTTCGAGCGCTTCAATGCCGCCTCTTAGCAGATCGCCAAGGAAACCTTATCCAAAGCCCTGCTTGAATGGCGGAGATTGACTCTCGATCACATGACCGCAAAAGACGGATTTCCGTCATGTTCGCGGAGATTGGCGGAAATCCTACTCTGCGGCACGGTCTATCGTATCGAACTTTTAATCAGTAGGTCGCTGGCTCGAACCCAGCAGCGCTGACCATAATTTCAATGATTTATCTCGAAATCATTGCGGAAAGTCGATTTTTAGCAACCACCAAGCCACCACCAGCTGCGACCATAGTTGATGGTCAGCTAGGGTGAGAAAGTCGTCTCGACAGCCGCTTGCTTTGCAAAATACCAATTCTCACGCTGGATCTGGATTGGCAGCTTTTTGATATACGACATCGGGGCTGACGCTCTGATACGAAAGGCCGATCAACAGTTCAGAATGAATGTCGTGGCGATGACCATAAAGCAGCTGACGGTAAAATCGCGAAACTTCATATTTGCAAGAGTATTTTTCGATGGCCGGCGGACGAAGCATTGCCAACCACATTTGCGCCGAGATCCGCCATGAGGTTAAGGTTAGGCCGGGAGCAAAACCCACGCCCACGAGTGACCTTGTTCCCCAACATTGGCGGCGGTGTCGGTTGGGAAACGAACGTTCGGAGTTCCGCGATTTCGTTATCGTCACGCGAACTATGCTCGAGACGTCTAACGAATGCCCGTAATCCTCAATTCCCAACCCGGCTCTTCCGAACGCCTTAACGGGGGCGCCGAGGGAATTGGCTGGGAACCTCATCCTAAGCAATAACTGGGCCGCAACCGGAATATCAGGTCTTGGCCGACGGTCGGAGCTGAGCTGCCATTCGAACTTCGCCGGGCTGTCCAATTCCAAACCGCCTTGATCGTCTGAAATAGCCGAATAAAAGCTCGTTCAAGGTCTACTCCCTCGAGAATGGACATCAACGTTGTGATTGCTCTTATGTCGGCGCGGGTAACCATTTTGGTTTTTCGACACGCCATTCGTGCAGTGCCGAAAGGCTGCCAAGGCTTTCATGATCGAGAACTTGCAACTGACTTCGTTGGTACTTGATCAGGTCGTTGGCGCGAAAGGTTTGGATCAACCGATTGATATAGGCCGGCGTGACCCCAACCGCCTCTGCAATCTGCTTTTGGGTCAGAGGAATGGTGCGATCGAACCCGGCGATCTCGTTAAGATGGTTCACCCTTTCGTTGATTCGATAAAGAAACCCTGCAAACCTACTTGTTGCTGTGGCGGTGTGCAGTAGATTCCATTCGTGCTTCAAGGCACGCTCTTCCTGTGCGATCAACATCGTCACTGCCGCGAGCCGGTGAAACCGTTCGAACATTTCGCGCAAGACGGAGCACGACAGTTGCTTGAGCTGAACCGCCGTCAGCGCATAAATGGCATCGCTGGGTGCATCGAGCACGAGGTTGGCCATGCCGACCATGTCGCCCGGCAGATGCACTGAATGAATGCGCTCCGCCCCGTCCGCGCTGATCGCGGCGTTGACGGCCCAACCGTCGAGCAAGAGGTAGAGATCATCCCGATCGTGCGACCGCGGGAAGATGTCACCGGCGCTTAGTGTGAGTTCGGGACCGGGAAGCGATTGAAGAAATGCAATCTCCTCTGCACTGGGGTCAATATAGCGCAGGACCCGTGCAAGCGCCAACACCATCCTCTTTTCGCTCACGCCTACTCCCCTCTCCAGACATAGCTCCATTGCATATGCGCAGATATTATTTTCGCGGCTATCAACTGGTATAATTAAGGGAACGCAAAAGCTGGCGTATGTATCCGCCAACAGCAGAATCCACACTATGGATCACGGGTCGCCGCTCAAGAAAAGTGGCGAAGCGATCAAGACTAAGTTTGGTTCCCAAGCTGATATCAGGTTCGTTTCGCTAATTGGTGGAGGAGCCTGTGATACTCGATAAAGGAAAGGCCTCTGTTGAGGTCAAACGCTTCTCTCATTTGCAACTTCAAGCGGCAGCCATACCAGTGGACGCTGCACCATTCCTGGCGAGTTCGGCGATCTCACCTTGCATTAATGTCTCCGAGCACGTCGGCTATTGTGGCTTGACTGACATTATCGATCACCTCGCGCAGGAATGCGAGACCGATGCGATGTCCGTGGCCTGGCACCCGGCGCAGGGTTGCCCCCAATCGCTCTATTCGACCGTCAGCGATTCGGCCGGTGCCTCCACAAGTTGTACCGCGAATTTTGCCGAAATGCGGGCCGCCGATTTTCCGCAGGAGCCGCAGCGCACAGACGACGAAGCGGTCGTTTCAACTACCATTCCACTCGATGGAGGCGTGGTTCGCATCGCTGGAGTTCTGCGTTCGGTGACCAGGAAAGCCCGCGCTCGCTATGGCAGTTGTCTCGCGACGATGCTCCCCATAGTGAAGCCGTTCTTCGTGCAATGGCTTGCCACGCAAAGAGCGCTGAGCCGGGCCCAGAGTCTGCAGCAGATAGTGCAGATAAGCGATGTGGCGATTTTGATGCTCGGCGCGGATGCGGAAATCATCTATGCCAATCCTGCGGCCGAGCAGATCCTCGATTCCCGTGACGGCTTGCGCCGCAGCGGCCAGCGGATTGCATGCGAAACCTTCGCTGATACCCTGCGGCTTCACGCAGCGATTGAGCAGTTCCGCGAGCGCGGTTCGGGCAAAAGCGAGAAAGCGGTCGATCCGGTGTTGGCCGTGGCACGCGGGGGCCGCCGCCCGCTTACCTTCGCCTTGGCAAGGGCGTGCTCCGGGTATGGGCATATGTACGACGGCGTGGAAGTAATCGCCTTTGCGTTCGACCCTGAAGAAAACCTCACCAGAATCGTCGAGCCGGCCTGCCGCCTCTACCATCTTTCGCATAGCGAAACCCGGCTGACGTGCGCTTTGGTGGAGGGGGCCGCTTTGGCCGACGCCGCCCGGCAGCTGGGATTGCAGGAACAGACCGCGCGCTCCTACCTAAAGAACATCTTCGCCAAAACAGAAACCAACCGCCAGACAGAGTTGGTCCAACTGATGCTAAAAAGCGCCGTGCGCGTCGCCAGTGGCGGGCGAACAAAGGTCGTCACCTGAACTAACGCACTTCACCCCCAAATGGGGGCAGCACTTTGCCCAGGTATGAGGGTAGTCGCTATCAACACTATGGTTACTATCAGATGAAGGACCGCAGACTGCGGTGCGGCACCCGGCACGGAGCGTGACAGGTGTTCATCTTCATCGAAAGGCTTGCCGATTATGAAACTCAATCTTTTCCATTCATCCGCACTTGCTGCGGCCCTGCTGGTGGCGCCCGCCGCCGCGCAGGCGCAGGACGGTTCAAGCGCCGGTGAAACGGCTGCCAACAATGGCTCCAACTCCGCCACCTACAACAGCAACCAAGGTAACAGCTCGGCTGACTACGACGTGTCGGTTTCCGATTCCGGCAACGACATGTCTGATTATTCGGACAATTCCGATAAGTCGATCGTTGTGGCCGACAGCGGCAACCACACTTCGGATAACTCCATGAATTTAGCCGACAGCGGAAACGACAGCTCGGACCACTCGACGAACGTGGCTGATAGCGGCAACCACAGTTCGCGCAGCTGGGAAGATTCGAACAACGACAACTCGGCCGATATCGCCGACTCGGGTAACGACAGTTCGGACCATTCGATCAACGTCGCCGATAGCGGCAACGACAATTCGATGACCGACCATTCCGTCAATGTCGCGGACTCGGGCAACGACATGTCCGATAACTCGACCAACGTCGATGTTGCGCACTCTGGGAACAGCTGGGAAGATTCGAATAACTCAGTGTCGGACTCTGGTAACGACAGTTCAGACCGCTCATCCAATATTGAGATAGCTGATAGTGGCAACGACAGCTCGATGACCGATAGTGGCAATGACAACTCGACCAATGTCGATGTTGCGGATTCGGGCAACGACAAGTCGATGCACGACAGCGGAAACGATAAGTCGATCGATGTTGCGGTCAACGACTCTGGCAACGACAACTCTACCCACGACAGCAACGATGACAAATCGGTCCACAGCGCTGCCAAGGGTGGCCGCTTCGCCGCCAACAACGGCAGCTCCGTAACCGACCACTCCGACAACTCCGACAACTCCGACAATTCGGACAACTCCGACAATTCGGATCATTCGGATAACTCGATGACCACGATGAACTTGGCGATTTCCAACAGCGGGAACGACCACTCCGTCAAGGACAGCACCGTGTTCGGCAATGGCGCAATCGTTGCTCACGCCGCGCTCGCCAGCAATGTCAGCGGCATCACGGTAAGCTACGATCAGGCGCGCCACAGCGGTGGTGCTCAGCCCGACAACAGCCTGACCAACGAGGGCAGTGCGTTCCAGAACTTCGCTGGGATGCAGGCGCTGAACCAGAACACCGGGATCGGCGCTTCGCAGAACGCGAATGTCAGCGTTGCGGTTGCGACCCGCGACGTGTCCTTCTGATCCTTCGACCCGACCGGGCCGGCCCACCTATGTGGTGGGTCGGCTTGGCACTTGGAGGTACGATATGAAACGACACACCATTTTCCATCCGACAGCCTTGGCCGTTCTAGCGTTGGCCGGCCTGGCGCTACCTGCTCAGGCCGATGAGGGCCAGCAGCGTCGGCCTGCCGCATCGCCTGCACTCGATGAAATAGGGGACCCTGCCCAGAGCGTGTTCAGCACTCAGGCTATATCCGAAACAGCGCTGCAGAACGTGGCCGGCCGCGAGGATATGCATCAGATTTCGCAGGCCGAACTGGCTGCCGGGGTGCGCAACAACAGCGTCGGCGACTACGCCGTGACCGGCAATGCGCAAATCGACGGCAATGCCTTCCAGAACATGTCGGGTCTCTCGATCCTGAACGTCAACACCGGCAACAACGTCGCCATCAACGCGGCAATGAACGTCAACGTCGCAATCACCGCCGGACCGTGATCGTCCGCTGCGTTCCTGCTTTCCTCGCTGCTCTGTTGGCGGGATGTGCCGCCGAACTCGGCAGCGGCCATCGGTTCGTTGCGGCGGAGGTACCGGTGGGAGAATTTAGGCTTCCGGTCAGATCCATGCAGGACGTGCGCTTCAACGGCGTCATCCGGCAGAAGTTCGATTTCAGCTGCGGCTCGGCCGCACTCGCGACGTTGCTGCGCCATCACTACGGCTTCAATGTGCGCGAGGAGGTGGCCTTCCGCGGCATGTGGGCAAGCGGCGATCGCGAACAGATTCGGCGCGTCGGCTTTTCGCTGCTCGACATGAAGCGCTGGCTGGCCACACGCGGGCTTAGCGCGGATGGCTACGAAGTAACGCTGGAGCAGGTTGCTGAGACCGCCATTCCAGGCATCGCGCTGATTAACGTGGGCGACTATCGGCATTTTGTGGTGGTGAAGGGCGTGAGCGAGCACGAGGTGCTGCTCGGCGATCCTTCGTCAGGACTGACGGTGATGCCCCGCGATCAGTTTCTAGAAAGCTGGAACGGCATCTATTTCGCGCTGGCCTCCGAACAGGAGCAAGCACGGCGAAGCTTCGATGCGGATCGGCAATGGGCTGCCTTTGCGCGCGCGCCGGTGGGCGGGACCTTGTCGGACCCGGTCAGCCAACAAGCGCTAATGCTAACCGCACCCTTCTTCGGAGACATGTGATGTTCGTCCAGGCCCTGATGATCTTGCATGTGGCAGCGGCGCAGATGCCGTATGACGCCGACGTGGTGCCCGAACCGGTGCTCGCCGAACAACGCGGCGGTGTGCGCCTTCCCAACGGCATCGACGTGGCGCTGAGCATCGACACGACCACCGCGATCGACGGCAGGATCGTGCTCCAGACCGTGACCCGGATTGACGAAGGCGCACCGCAGACCGCCATCTTCGTACCGAGCGACGGGGCGAACGTCAGCCTGCCCGACGGCAATAACGGCGGGGGAAGGGAGACGGCATCTAGGCCGACCGTTACCTATGACCGCCAGAACGGCCTTCAGCTGAGCTGGGGCGGGCGCTTGCCCGTCACCGTATCGAGCGGCGTTTCCGGGCCCCAGCAGGTGGCCGAGGGGCTGGAGCAGATCGAAACCTCCGTGCCGGTCGCCACTGCCAGTGGCGTTGTTTCTCGTGAGCCCGCCGGAGTGAGCCTGCAGGCTGCCGACATTCGCATCCTTCACCTTTCCAGCAACGCAGTCGGCTCGGCAATTGCGAACTCGGGGAATGACCGCGCAATCGATACGCTCACAACATTATCAATCGACCTCAGCAATGCCGGGCCCGAAGTGCTCGGTTCGGCAATGCTGCGGGTCGAGCGCATGGCGACCGATGCCCTAAGCACGCGGTTCTGATTAGGAGAGACGATTAATGCGCAAGATTTTTCTGCCTGCCCTGCTTGCCGGAACTTTGTCCGCCCAGCCAGCCTTGGCGCAGGATGCAGCCTCGCTCGAGCGCGCGATGGAAATGATTGAGCGGCAGCAGGAACAGTTGGACCGGCAGGCAGCGGAAATCGCCGAGCTGCGGCGCCTGCTTGAAGGCGATTCGGCCACCGCAAGCGTCACTGCGCCGGCGATCGTGGCGGCGCAAGGCAGTGCATCCAGCACGCCAGGCGATCCGGCAGGGGTGCAGCAGGCCCCGATCCCGCTCGAGCGAGTGGGGCAGGCGCCCGAGGATATCGACCGCCCGATCGAACTGGCCGTGCTCGACAATCAGGGCAGCGTCGTTACCCGCCGAGGCCAGCTTACAGGTGAAGTGCAGTTCGACTATGCGCGCGCCGATCGCAATCGCGCGGTGTTTCGCGGGGTGGAGCTTGTCGAAGCCGTACTGGTCGGGGTGTTCGACATTAACGAGAACCGGCAAGACGTTCTCACGGCCGCTGCTTCCCTGCGATACGGGCTGACTGACCGATTGGAGATCGGCGCGCGCTTGCCCTTCGTCCAACGCAGCGACACCTCCATCGTCGCGCCCATTTCGGGCAGCGCCAACAACGATGCGGCGGCCACCATCGATAGCTCGGTCAAGGGATCGGGCATCGGCGATCTGGAACTGACCGCGCGCTATCAGCTCATCGACGGGGGGGGGAACGGCTCACCCTTCGTGATCGCGAACCTTCAGGGCGTGTTCCCCACCGGTACAGACCCGTTCGCTGTTCCGCGCGACCAACTTGGCCGTGCGCAGGAAGCGGCGACCGGCGCGGGATTTTACGGAGTGACGCCCAGCCTCACCGCGATCCTGCCCAGCGATCCCGTTGTGCTGTTCGGCACGGCAGGATATACATTCAACCTGGGCAAGGATGTAGATACGATCATTCCGCCAGTGCGCATTGAGTATGTCGATCCCGGCGATGCAATCTCGCTGTCGGCCGGCATGGGCATCTCGTTCAACCAGCGCACCACGCTCAACCTCGGTTACGCACATAGCTGGGCGTTCGGCACGCAGACGATGACCTCGCTGCTCGAACCCACTGCCGAATGGTCGAACATGCGCCAGACGACTTCGCGCGACCTGCAAATAGGACGGCTGCTGTTCGGCGTGACATATCGCGCAACGGACCGCATCAGCTTCAATTGGTCGGTCGAAGTGGGAGCAACGGACGATGCCACCGACCTGCGCACGACCTTGCGCATCCCTATGGTGCTGCTCAACGGGTTTTGACTGCGGCAGTCGCCCGAAGACGGATCGGCGACGTTCACGATCATGATTCTTTCGCGTTCTGTTTACAGAACTTGGCAAGGGGAGCACGACACGCATAGGATGTAGATTGGCGCTGCCGAAAGCGAGCGCGATGACCACGACCAGGAAGGCCAGAGCGCGGAAGATCCGCTTGTCGGCCAGTGTCCAAGCCATGCATATGCCCCAGGCGACGGGGATCAGCGGCCGTGTCTGAGGTTCCCCGCCCGTCAAGACAGTATAGAATATCCCGATCCCCACCGCGGCGGTGAGGTCGATGGGCACGGCACCGGGCGATCAATATCGCGCGGTCAGGATTACGCCATACTCGCGCGGCGCCACGGCCGGGGTGACGAATATCTGGTTGGGGCGGTCGCCCGGACCGATCCACGAGGTAGCGAACGCCTCGGTCAGGTTGCGGCCGTAGACCGTGAGATCGAAATTGTCCCCTCGGTAGCCCGCGCTCGCGTTGAGGAGCGTGAAGCCGTCGTTTTCGAACTGAGGGTGGTTCTCGAAATCCGAGAATGAGCCGTCCTGGTAAGTCACGTTCGCCTGGACGAATATCCTGTCGGTCACGAACTGGCGCCCACCGACGGCCGCCGACCAGTCGGGCGAATAGCGGAAATCGTTGCCCGCAAGATCGACACCCGTCACGCCGCCGGTGACGCACGTGTCCAGAAACGCGGCATCGATACCCGTGCGGCAGAATTCCTCGAATTCGGTCTTCGCGTAACCCAGGCTTGCGAACAGGTCCGTGCGCCGGGTCGGGCTGAAATTCGCCTCCAGTTCGAAGCCCCAGATGTTCGACTTGCCGGCATTCTGCGTGTCGATATCGAACTGGTTGCCGTTGATCGGCACATCCACCTGCTGGTCGCTCCAGATGCCGTAATAGGCATTGGCATTGATCACCAGAGTACCGTCGAGCCACTGGGTACGGGCCGCAATCTCGAAATTGTCGAGATATTCCGGATCGAACGTGTCGAGCTCACCCGTGGTGCCGATACGGGCACCGCCGGCGCGATAACCACGCTTGTAGAATGCCGACAGCTTCAGGTCGTCGCTCGCTTCGTAAGTAAGGCCTAGTTCCGGCAGGAAAGCTTCGAAGTCGGTCTCGTAGGATTCTGACGAGGGCACGAGGCTCGCTTGCAGAATGGCGTTGACCTGCGCCACTCCGGCCTCAACCACTGGCCCCAGGCCCGGTTGCAGCAAATCGGCCAGCGCACCGGCCTCAACGGGATCGGGCAGGGGCGTGCTGGGATCGAGTACGTTGTTCTGCGAAAGGTCTGAAGACACCTTTTCCTTGTCGTACCGGAAGCCCGCCGACAGCGTCAGCCGATCCGTGATGTCGAATTCGGCCTGCGTGAAGAAAGCATAGTTGGTCGTGTTGCTGGACGCGACGTTGTTGACATCGACCAGCAGAAATTCGGGATAGAATGGCAGCAGGGCAGCGGGCACGCCGAGTTCGCTCGTGGGGAGAACCGTGGTTGGCGCGAAGATGCCGTCGCTTGATATATCGAGATAGAAGACCCCGGCAGTCGCACGCAGTCGATCGCTATCATACGTCACGCGCAATTCCTGCGAGAAGTTCCGCGCGTCCTCTACCTGGAACCCTTCGCCGAGCGAGACCGCCGTCCCGTCGAAGTCGGTCGAACTCGAATAATCGGCATCCATGAAGGCGGAGATCGATTTGATGCTCAATGCATCCGAGACCTGATATTCGAGATCGAGCGAGCCGATCAGAAGTTCGTTATCGATCCTGTTCGGAATATTGTTCGAGGTCTGATAGAGATCGAGCGGTTCGCCGATGGTGAGGACGTAGTTTTTCGTGCCTTCCGTCCTATCCTGATATTGCAGGGACGCGAGTGCCCTGAAGCTGTCGCTCGGCTCGATCAGAAAACGCCCGCGCACGGTCGTGTTTTTCGATAGTCCGGCGTCCTCAGCACACGTCGTGCGGTTGACGAGGAAGCCTTCCGATTCGGATCGCTCCGCAGTCAGCCGGAAAGCAGCGATGTCGCTGAGTGGAACATTGACCATGCCCTCGATGGCGAAAGTCTCGAAGTTTCCGTATTCTGCACGTGCCGCCATGTCGAAGCCAGTGGTATCGGGCTCGAACGTGCGCACAACCATTGCCCCGGCAAGAGCGTTGCGCCCGACATTTGTCGACTGCGGGCCGCGGAAAATCTCGATCTGCGAAACGTCCCAGAGATTTCTGGGCGAAGCGCTGGCGAAGATGCCCGTCAGCGGAACATTGTCGTAATAGACGACGCCGAGGTCGCCCGCCCCGCCAGCGGCGTAGAAATTGCGGGTAATCCCGCGGATGGAGAAATCGGAACCGCCGAACGAGCTGCCGACATTGGCTGATTGCAGGAAGACATCGTCGATCTCGAGCAGTGTCCTCTCGTCGATCGTCTCTGCGGTCGTTATCGCTACGCTCTCTTCCGTATCCTGCAGCGTCCGCTCGATCTTTTGCCCGGTAACGAGAATCGTGTTGGTCGACACCGCGACCCGAGCGTCTTCTCCCGAAACCGGTTGTTCGGTCTGTTCGCTTGCCGTTTCCGTCTGCGCAAGCGCCGTTCCGCCGCAGACACTCAAAGCGATCGCGCTGACTGACATGTGTGCGATCACGCGCGCGCCGGATACATATTTCATTTGCCAAACCCCTTCATTTTGGCGCCGAGTATCGCGAGTCATTAGCAATAGCAAGAATAGTGTGCGTTTGGCGGAGCGGCCGATTTGCCTTCGTGAGCGAATTTGATTTTTCGCCCTTCATCCGACGATAAGCTTCACGGCGAGGGCCACGAAGATCAGCGCAGCGGCAATGTTCAGATTGACCTCGCGCGAAGGTGATCGGCGGAGCCACGTTCCGACCGGAGCGGCCGCAACCGCTACGATTGCGAAAGAAACTAGGGCGCAGGCCATGAAAACGCCGCCCAGGATGAGCATCTGAGCGACCACTTCACCGCGTTCCGGGTGGGTAAACTGCGGCAGGAAAGCGAGAAAGAAAATCGCCACCTTCGGATTGGTGACGTTCATCAGCACCGCCCGTCGATAGATGCCGCCGAGCGCGACCGGTGAATTGTCTTCGCGCGTGTGCGCGGCATGACGGCCGGTGAATGCCTTCCAGGCCAGATATACGAGGTAAGCGGCACCAATATATCGTAAAGCGACGAAGGCGGCGGGCGACGACTGGATTAGCGCGGCAACGCCGAGCGTGACCGCCGCGATGTGAAAGACCAGCCCGCTACACAGCCCGACTGCTCCGATGAGGCCTGCCCGCCGCCCGCGCAACATGCCTTCCGAGAGCACGAAGAGCAGATCGGGACCGGGTGTGAAGGCAAGCAGGGTAGCGGCGCCGGCGAATGTCGCCAGTTCGATGGGAGTAAATAGCAAAGGTGGCTCCATAGATTAGACGGAGAAGTTATGCCGCATCAAGCGCGCAATTGGCGCGCATATTGCCTATCATACGCGGTGTCGAAGGCGTATTATCCGCACCATAATCGCTATCAGTGCGACATTCTTACGGAGCAGCTAATGGACGTATACGACAAGCGTATTCTGAACTCGGTTCAAGAGCGCGCTGATCTGACGCATGCGGAACTTGCCGAGCGCGTTCATCTGTCACCCAGCCAATGCGCTCGCCGTCTCCAGCGGCTGCGCGAAGAAGGTTATATCGAGCGCACAGTCGCCATCCTCAACCGGGAGCGGCTTGGGCTGGATGTTCTCGCGCATGTGCTGATCAGCTTGCAAGCGCATGAGGGAGCGCGAAACGATGCTTTTCGATGTTTTGTCGACGAAGCGCCCGAAGTGCTGGAATGCTACATGCAGAGCGGTGATGCTGACCTGCTGATGAAAGTCGCCGTACCCGGCCTTGACGCGCTCGCCGGCTTTATCGACCGGCTGATTGCCGTCAGCGGGGGCCTCGCGACACTACGCTCCTATATCGTCCTGCGGCCGATCAAGACCGGGAACCGTTACTCGATCGGCTAAACGACATCTCTCTGTTGACTGCCGCATGATGATCCAAGCCATCACGTCGGCTTCCAAAACGTGCCTGTCGGGCCATCAAAGGCATATTGGGGTCATCAGACTAATCGCCGTTTTCGATCATTGTCCTACCGGAAGCCGACATTCTCCAAACGGGCAAGTGTCCTTGCTAATCCCCGTCGCGGTACCGGTTTCCAACGCCTGATCGTGACGCCATCCTTTGATATTTTCACCGCGGACACCTGCAGCCGCAGGTAGGCGCTTCGTAACGCACTGGCTTTATCGTGCAGCTTGGGCGATGCTTGCTACGAGAATTTTTCCAGCACGGCGTTCCAGAACGGCGGAAGTGATCTTTCTGGACCCTCGCACGAGTTGGTTTTCCAACACATCGATGCGCGACGCGATTGCCGCAACAGCTTCGCGATTGTCACTCAGCCGCTGTGCGAACGCGGAATCTCTGGGTTTCGTGATACCCTTTTCGATCAGGCCAGGCTGACGGCCGATGGCGCTGCGCCTCCTCGTGCGCTCCGCATTGGCCTGGGTCAGTTCGTGCTCCAAGCGCTGTCGCTTTTCGGCCGACACATCCAGAACTTTTTTCATCAGCTGTTCCAGGCACCCAGGGCTTGGTATCCTTTTCTCACAGCGCGCAATACGGCTTCATCGAGCTTCTCACGTCTGACATTCGCGCACGTGCTGCGCTGGCCAATAGACGCCTCCTCGCGAGGTCGCGATCCTCTCCAGCATCTGCACCGACAAGCAGAAAGGCACGGAGCTGGGGCCGGCGGCAAAGCGGCGGGGTTCGCGGGCGATCCGCGCTTGCAATTTGCCATGTACACCGCATAGGCAAAGGCTTGCGCCGAGGGCCGATGCGCGCTGCACTACGCCAAGAGCTTGCGGACAATCGCTAAGGCTGGGCCATACACAGAGGCCCCCGATGGCAGGAGCGGCTAAATTGATGGAATGCATATCAGTTAGATTTGATGCCTGCCCCGCGCGCGCCTGAGGCTGATCAGGCGCGCCAGTCGCATCGGTTCCTGGGGCTCTATGCTCTGGCGGTGGCCGGAGGATCTGCGGCCTACACTCCGTTCTTGACCCTGCTGCTGCCGGGTCGTGCGAGCGCGCAATTCGGCGTGGATGCGATCGAGGTGCTGGCCTATGTCGCTTTTACCGGCGCGGTGGTGGCCAGCCTCTCCAATATCGGCTTCGGCTGGGCAAGCGACCGCACCCGGACGAGGCGCAGCTGGATCGCGGGCGGATTGGCGGGATCCTGTGCCCTGCTGCTGGCATTGGGCAGCGCGACCAGCGTGCCGGTGTTGCTGGTGTTGATCGCATTGTGGCAGATCGCGCTCAACATGATGCTGGCGCCGCTCATCGCCTGGGCTGGCGATGTCGTGCCCGACGGGCAGAAGGGTCTGCTCGGCGGGTTGCTCTCGTTCGCGCCGGCGATCGGGGCGCTCATCGGCGCGCTGGTGACGATCCCCGGCCTGGCCGAACACGGGACGCGACTCGCCCTGAACGCCGGACTGGTCGCGGCGATGGTGCTGCCCGTGCTGGTCGTGGGGCGTCCAACCCCGATGCCCCACCTCCTTTCCCCGCGCGATCGGGCCGAACCGCGTGAAGAGGCGGACCAGGAGCGAACAGGCAATTCGGGCGTACGGCGAATGTGGTTTGCCCGCCTTTTGGTCCAGGTCGCCGAGTCCAGCCTGTTTGCATTCCTCCTGCTTTGGCTGCGACGGCTAGATCCCGCGATGACCGACAACAAGGCCGCGATGACTTTCACTGCCGTCCTGTTTGTATCGGTACCGGTTACGATGTTGGCGGGCCGGTGGTCCGATGCGGTGGGCAGGCCGATGTTGCCCCTCGCCGTTGCCGCTGGCGGTGCCGCGACCGGTTTGGTGCTGCTCTCGAGCGCGAGCGATGCGACGAGCGCCATAGCGTGTTACGTGCTGTTCGGGATCATGGCAGGGGTGTTTCTGGCGCTGCATTCCAGCCAGACGCTCAGGGTATTGCCTCGCCCCGCGACCCGTGGACGTGACCTCGGGATTTTCAACCTGACCAACACCATTCCCTCGCTGGTAATGCCAGGTCTGGCGCTGTCGCTTGTCCCGCTGTTCGGTTTTCGTGTGCTCTTTATCGTCCTTGCGGGGCTGGTGGTAATCGCCGCGCTCTTGCTGGCCACCCTCGTACGGCGCTAGGCTGATCGCGGCGAAGGAAGGCAAGGTAAGCAATGACGACGATCAGGGACGTTGCGAAGGCGGCGGGTGTTTCGGTCGCAACCGCCTCGCGCGCGCTGAACGGGATGACGAACGTAACCCGGCCCACGCGCGAACGGATCGAGGCGGCGGCACGGCAGCTCGACTACGTCCCGCACAGCGGCGCGCGCAGCCTGACCCGCCGCCGTACCGATACGATTGGTGTCATCCTGCCCGACCTGTTTGGCGAGTTCTTCTCCGAGATGATCCGCGGCATCGATCTGGTGGTGCACGGGGCGGGCAAAACCCTGCTGCTGGGCAATATGCACGGCAGCATGGAGGAGACCGGGCAGGCAATCCGGGCGATGCGCGGGCGGGTTGACGGACTGCTGGTCATGCCGCCCGATTCCACGGCGGAGACCATTCCCGACACCTTGGCGCGCGATATTCCGACCGTGCTGCTCAACGCCCGCTCGGCTGACGCGACGATCCCCTTCGTGACAGTGGACAATTACCTTGGCGCGCGGCTCGTTACCGAACACCTGATTGATCGCGGCGCGCGGCGGATCGTCCATCTCGCCGGACCGGAGAGCAATCGCGATGCCGGCGAACGCGACCGAGGGTTCCGCGACGTGCTGCGCGAACGCTTGCAGCAGAGCGATCCTCTCGTCCTGCGCGGCGATTTCCGCGAGGACGCCGGCCGCAGGGCGGCCCGACAGTTGTTGGCCGAAGGGCACGACTATGACGCAGTCTTCGCGGGCAACGATATGATGGCGGTCGACCTGATGACGGAACTGCGCGAGGCGGGCATCGAGGTGGGGCGCGATCTGCTGCTGGCCGGGTTCGACGATATTCCCCTCGCCCGATACGTATTCCCGCAACTCACCACGGTCCATTCGGATATCGTGCGCGTGGGGTCGACGGCAGCTCGCCTGCTCCTGCGCGCGATGGCGGGAGAGCAACTGCAGCCTGCGGACAGCTTGGTCATCGCACCGACGCTAGCTATTCGCGGATCGACACGCGCGCTGGCCTGAAGGGTTCAAGAAGCAGTTCCTTTGCCGGGCGCAATAGTGCATGACCCTCAATGAAACCGATTACATGGAGAGGGCGGCCGTCATGAAGTTGTTCGATATCTGCGTTTTGCCTCGTTTGTTTGCGCTTGCGCTGCTGGCCCTGGCAGCCTTGGGGCAACCGGCTTTCGCAGCCGAACCGGAAGCGGGACAACATCCGCAGCCGGCCATCGATGCCGACAGCTATCGCTATCAGATGTTCGTGCCGCGCGGCGTCTCCAGCGCCGAGTCCGAGCGCAAGTGGCCCCTGATGATCTTTCTGCACGGGTCGGGGGAGCGCGGCGACGACATCAATGCCATCAAGCGGCACGGGCCGCCCAAGCAGGCCGACCGCGATCCCGACTTCCCCTTCCTCCTCATCTCGCCGCTGCTGCCCGCGGAAGAGGACTGGGATATCGCCAAACTCGAACGTATCCTCGATCACGCTTTCGCGACGTTGCCGATCGATCCGCATCGGGTTTACCTGACAGGTCTCAGCCGCGGCGGCCATGCGACCTGGCGGTGGGGAGCAGCGGACCCGGATCGCTTCGCGGCGTTGGCGCCGGTGGCCGGGCGCGGCGACCCGGCGACCGGCTGCGCGCTGACCGACATTCCGGTCTGGGCGTTTCACGGCGATCGCGACGACGTGGTCGAACCTGAAGGCAGCTTCGCGATGGCGCGCGCGATCCGCGCCTGCGGCGGGCATATCTCGCGGCTCACCATCTATCCCGACCTGGGGCATAATGCATGGGATCCTGCCTACGAGGACCCCGAACTCTATCTGTGGTTGCTGAAGCAGCACCGCATGACCGAGGGGCAATGAGCGCAGTGTTGGGCAAGTCGAGATCGCGCGTCCGACTGTGCGCATGGGCGGCTGTGATGGCAGCGGCTCTCGTTGGCTGCACCGCAGGCAGGATGCACTCCTCTTCGCCTCCTGCCACCGAGGTGGCAGCGGTTCGCGCGATGACCTTCAATATCCGGTTGGCTACGGATGCGGATGGCGACAACGCCTGGCGCCATCGCAAGGAGCTGGTCGCGGCGCTGATCCAATATGAGGCGCCTGATGTCCTCGGCCTGCAGGAGGTCCTGCTCGAACAGAGGGATGACCTCGCGCTCGCCTTGCCCGACTATGCGATCGTTGGCGTCGCCCGTGATGATGGCAAACAGAAGGGCGAGTTCTCCCCGCTGGTCTATCACAAGGATCGTTTCGAGCTCTTACAATCGGGTACGTTCTGGTTGTCGCTCACTCCCGACGAGCCAAGCAAAGGCTGGGATGCGGCGTTCCCCCGCATCGCCACCTGGGCGGTCCTGCGCGACGGGCACAGCGGACAGAATATTCGCGCGTTGAACACGCATTTCGACCATGTCGGCCGCGAAGCGCGCGAACGCAGCGCAGCCCTTATCGCCGAGTGGGTTGCGACCGGGCCGGGGGCCAAACTGCCAACGATCGTCATGGGCGATTTCAATTCGGACCCGGAAAGCGAGCCCTATCGGCGGCTGGTCACGGACGCCGCCGCCGGAATGGTCGATACGCGCCGGGCGAGCCGGGCAACGCCCTACGGCCCGAGCGGCACGTTCACCGGCTTCGACATCATGCGAAACGCGCCGGCGCCGATCGACCATATCTTCGTGACTGACGATTGGGTGGTGGATAGCCACGCGGTCGTTACGCAGCACTGGGGCGGCCGGTTGCCCTCGGACCATTACCCGGTGTTGGCATCGCTGCGTCTTACGGGGCGTTCGGCTCTTCCAGCCAGCCTTCGGTAAAGCCGAGCCGCTCAAGGCCGCGCCGGATATGCGGGTTCTTCCGCATCGTGCGCCAAAGGAGCTCGCTACGGTGGTTCTCCAGCATGGCCAGGATTGGCCCCTGATCGATGCCGAGATGGTCGCGCGCGACCCAGCCCGATTGTGCATCGACCGTGCCTGAGGTGCTGCCTTCTTCGACAAATACATAGCTCGGGTTGAACGCGTCCTTGAACCCGTATTGCACGTAGAGCCGCTCGCCATAGTCGGCACGCATGGCCATCAGGGCCTGCAGCGTCGCCTCGGGCGCGAAGGGGATCGAGCCGCCGGCTGCGGTGGGGACAATGGTGCCATCGTCGACCACGCGTTCGGCGCTCACGCCCCGGGCGGAGTAAGACATGAAGGTTCGCTCGCGCCCGTTGACCTCGCGCCCGTTGGCGGCGGCCGTCGGCCCGTCGGAAGCGGTCCAGCCCCATAGCCGATCGGAATAGCCGACCCAGTCGTTGGGATTGTCTGCACCGTAGGCCCGTTGGCTCAGTGTGGCGCGGCGGCTGTTCTCGAAATAGTCGAGGCCCTTGCCGCGCATGAACTCGTCCTGGATACCGCGAAAGTCGATCCACACGTGGCTGTATTGATGGCCGAACAGCGGTTCGAACTGCAGATATTCGTAGCCGTAATAGCTGCCCCAGTCTTCCTCAAGCTGCGCGGCCCAGCCTTCGTCCCAAGCGGCCTTATCGACCGGATGGGTTGGCGATCCCGCCGCCAATACATAAACGAGCATGCCCTCGTTATAGCCGACCCAGTCGTGGGTGGTGTACTGCCCGTTTTCGCCGAGCTCGGGATACCAGCCCATGGTGATCGCCTGCGGCCCACCACCGTTTGCGGAGGGAGCATCGCTGTTGGCGCGCTGCGCGAATGTCCAGTCCACCCGCCGATAGATGCGTTCGGCGAGATCGCGGATCTCCGCCTCTACCGGATCATCGCCGTCGAAATAGCTCTGCGCGAACAGCACCCCGCCCAACATCAGGGCGGTATCGACGGTCGACAGTTCGGTATTGCCGAAGCGCGTTCCATCCTCGTTGGTCAGGAAATGGTAGAAGAAGCCCTTGTGGCCGGCCACGCCGCTGGCGGCGGGGCCTTGCGGTGCGTTCCAGTAGAATGCGAGGCAGTCGCGAACCCTGTCCGCCGCCTCCTGCCGAGAAACATAGCCACGGTCCGCCCCGATCCCGTAGGCGGTTAGAGCGAAGCCCGTTGCGGCGATCGAGGAGAAGGGGTTTTTGGGCCACCGATCGGGGGCGAGGCAGCGCTCGGTATCGGTGGTTTCCCAGAAGTACCGGAAGGTCCGGCGGCTGAGGTCTTCGGAAAAGGCTTCGACCTCGGCCCGGTCAAGAGCGGCGGGCTCCTCCACCGGGAGCGTGCGGGGTGAATCGGTGGCGGCCGCGCACGCAGCGAGCATCGCGCAGGCAGTAGACAGGGTCGCTGCCCGCATCACTATGCCCCGCCCCCACCGGGGGGAGGTGGGGGCGGGGACGCGGGGGGCGAGGGTGCCGCTGGTCAGAATTCGAACCCTGCCGAGATCTTCAGGGTGCGAGGGAAGCCGTCGGTCGCGAAATTGTTCAGGTCGCGCTCGCCGGTCACCGAGTTATAACCATTATAGTTGCGATCGTTCAGGACGTTGATGACGTCGGCGCGGACATAGACCCGCATATCTTCGGACAGGAACGGCAAGTTTATGTACTTGGTCGCCGACAGGTCGAGCTGGCGGAACCCCCACAGCCCCGGATTGCCTTCCGCTTCGGTTGCGACGATCCGGCGTGACAGCGGGTCGCCTTCATCCGACACGAAGGCCTGCAGGTAGGGCGGCGAGGAAAGCTGGAACTTGGCACCCATGCTGATATCGAACGGCAGGTCGGCTGTCGCCGCGATCACCAGCCGGTGCTTGCGCACGCCGGCGGAGCGGATAACCGGGTAGTCGTCGAACGAGGGGAAATCGAGCGAGAAGTATTCGCCGAACTTGCGGTTCTCTTCGGCCAGCGTGAAGGTGTAGGTCGCGTCGATCGACCAGGGCGAGGTCCGCGTATAGGTCTTGCCGACCTTGAGGTAGCTGGAATCCAGGAAGGTGTTGATCCCGTTGGTGCCGATCAGAATCGCACCATAGGGGCTCGGCGGGAAGCCGAACGGCGAGCCTGGATTGCCTTCCGGCGGGAAGAACGAGCCGTCTTCACGACGATTGCCGAGCAGATAACCGAAGCCGTCGCGGCTTTCGATATGGCGGTAGCCGACCTCGATATTGACGAGGTTGAAGCGGCTGCGGACGCCAAGGCTGAATTGATCGGAATAGGGCAGCTTCAGGTCGTTATCGATGAAGCGCAGTTCCCCGCCCGCTCCCGGAGGTGCACCATCGATCAACTGTTGGCGTCCGGCTTCGGTCAGGTAGACGGGATCGAAGGGTACGCAGGTCGGGCTAGCCGCGCACTCGCCGCGCGGATCACCGGCATTCTGGAAGCGGAAGGTCCGCCCGAAGGATGCGCCCTGCAACAGCTCCTGCTGCAGGAAATCGAACTGATTGCGATCGTAGGACCGGCCGTAGCCGCCGAACAGGGTGAACCGCCCATCTTCGTCGAGCAGGTACGAAAAGCCGATCCGCGGCTGGATCGCCCCGTAGAAAACCTTGCGTTCGCTGCCCGTCGAGATGAAGTCGTTGATGTCGTAATCGGCATTGACGAGGTTGGGATAATTGTCCGGCTGCACCGCCGCCACGCGGGCCGGATCATGCACGAAATTGAGGAAGTCGGGCGTCCGCTCGAGATCCCAGCGAACGCCGAGGTTGAGTGTGAGGCGATCGGTGACGTCCCAGTCGTCCTGTACGTAGATGCCGAACTGGAAGGTATCGGAACTGAGCGAAATGTCGCCGCCGGGAACAACAGAGCTGAAATTCACCTCATAGGGGATTTCATCGTTGAACGGGCCACTGTTGGGATTGCCGGGGGCAGCCGGATTGAAGGAGGTGTTGAACACATATTGCGGGTTGAAGCTGTTCTGCTGCGTGGAATTGAGCGTGACCCATTTCGCCTTGATGCCGGCCTTGATCGTATGCCCCTCGAACCCGATCCAGGTGAAGTCGTTCGAGATCTGGAAGCCTTCCTGCCCCTTGTCCTGGAAGTTGCGGCCACCGCCCGTTTCAAGAATGGCATCTTCGCGGATCGTGTCGCCTTCGGGGATCGTCGCGCGGAAAACCAGCCGCGGCTCGAACAGGAAAGGGCGCGGGTTCCAGGTGACGTCCTCGTAAGCGAACTTCAGGTCGTTGATAAAGTTGTCACCGCTATATTCCCAGCGCGCGAGACCGCGCCATTCCTTCACACTGGTGATGGTGCGGGTGGAGTAGGAACGCAGACCACTGCCGAAATCCTCGCCGTCCTCATCCCGGTATTTGAGCGAGACTTCGAACATGTTGCTGGCATCTGGGGTGAAGTTCAGTTTGCCGAAATAGAGGTTCTCGTTGAAGATCTCGTTCACACTGCCGAAGGCATCCTGATACTCCGCCGGGAAGTCTTCGGGCGACAGGTTCAGCCCCGGCGTAATATCGCGCGGCGAGACAATTTCCTTGCCTTCGTAGGTTGCGAAAAAGAACAGCTTGTCAGGGATGATCGGCCCACCAAGCGTTCCGCCGTATTGCAGATCCTTGGATTCGGTCTTTCCCGAGGGATTGTCGCCCATGAATTCGATCGGCCTTGCGGAACGCAAGTCCTGATTGGTGAAGTCGACGAAGGCGGAGCCGTGGAATTCGTTTGTGCCAGACTTGGTGATGGCAGTGATGGCGACCGAGCTGACCTGATCGAACTCTGCCTTGTAGTTCGAGCTGATAACCCGGTATTCGCCGATCGCTGCCTGCGGGAAAGGATTGCCCTGAGAGGAATCCTGCCCGGTTACGCCGCTGCGCAGGACATAGTCTTTCTGGCCCACGCCATCGATGAAGACGTTGACGCTGTTGCTGTTTTGCGCGCCGCCCTGCAGCCGCCGGTCGCCGCCGAAGCTTTCGACGAACTGCACACCCGGCGCGAGATCGGCGAAAGACAGGAAGTTGCGATTGGTCTGCGGGATTTGCTCGATGAGCCGTTCGGAAATATCGACCCCGACTTCACCGCCTTCAAGCGTGCGGATGCGCGCGCTGGTGACGAAGATCGTATCGCCATCGGCTGGAGCTGCCACGGTATCGTCGGCCGCGCTGGCGGGCGCTTGCGGCGCGAGTTCGGACACGTCGAAGTCCAGCGCGGCGTCCTGCGCCACCGAGAGCTCGAACTCGTCGCTGGTGCGCACGCCTTCAGGGGTCGTCACCTCCAGCTGATAGGTTCCAGGCGACAGCGATGCGAAATTGTAACGCCCATCGGCCGAGACCGGCACGGTGCGCCGCTGCCCGGTATCGGTTCTGATCGCCGTGATCTCGGTGGCGCCGCCGGTGATGCGGCCACGCAGCGATGCGCTCGATTCCTGCGCATGGGCCGCTGGCGCCATGCCAAGCACAAGCGCCCCGGCGGCAGTGCTGTAGGCCAGGGCTGCAGCTAACCGCCGCATCCGGAACGAACGAAAGGAACTGAAATGTGAAATCTTCGCGGTCATACTCACTCTCCCCAACCGCCCTCTGTCGCCGAGAGCTCCCAGATCCGCCCGCCGCAGGGGTCGAATCAAACCGATGGACGATCTTGTAACCGGTTTCATATTGTCTGTATAGACATTGAGAGACAACGGCGATTCTCTATCGAATCGCACCGCGAAGGGGTCGCCGGGAGGCGACGGACGGGAGAGACAATGAGATTGATGGCCAAACAGCTGCTGGCATTTGCTGCACTGCCGATCCTTGCGGGCTGCACGACCGTAGCGACGCAAGCGCCTCCGCCAGCCGGGCACGCCGCAACCGACATACCTGCGCACGTCGTGCCGGTGGAGCGGGCGCAACCCGCCTGGGCCGCGCCTGATCCGGAGATGGACCGGACGATCGACGAGCTGATGGCGCGCATGACGATCGAGGACAAGGTAGGCCAGTTGACCCTGCTGACAAGCGATTGGGAATCGACCGGCCCGACCATGCGCGACACCTATCGACAGGATATCCGCGCGGGCCGCGTCGGCGCGATATTCAATGCCTATACCGCCGGCTATACGCGCGAGCTGCAGCGGCTGGCGGTGGAGGAAACCCGGCTCGGCATCCCCCTCTTGTTCGGCTACGATGTCATTCACGGTCATCGCACGATCTTCCCGATCTCGCTTGGCGAAGCGGCAAGCTGGGATCTGGCGGCGATCGAGAAGGCTGCCCGCGTGTCGGCGCAGGAGGCTTCGGCGGAGGGGCTGCACTGGACGTTCTCGCCGATGGTCGACATCGCCCGTGATGCGCGCTGGGGCCGCGTCTCCGAAGGCGCCGGGGAAGATGTCTATCTCGGTGCGCAGATTGCCCGCGCGCGGGTGCGCGGGTATCAGGGCCACGATCTCGGCGCGACTGACACCATCCTCGCCACCGCCAAACATTTTGCCGCCTATGGCGCGGCGCAGGCGGGCCGCGACTACCACACGGTCGATATTTCCGAACGCACCCTGCGCGACGTCTACCTGCCGCCATTCAAGGCCGCGGTGGACGAAGGGGTCGCCAGCTTCATGACCGCCTTCAACGAATATGACGGCATTCCCGCCAGCGGCAGTCGCTACCTGCTGACCGATGTCTTGCGCGGCCAGTGGGGTTTCGATGGCTTCGTGGTCACCGATTATACGTCGATCAACGAGATGGTGCCGCACGGCTATTCCGCCGATCTCGCGCAGGCCGGCGAACAGGCGCTCGATGCCGGGGTCGACATGGACATGCAGGGCGCGGTCTTCATGGATCATCTGGCGCAATCGGTGTCGGACGGGACGATCGAGATGGCCGCTGTCGACCGGGCGGTGCGACGCATCCTGGAAATGAAATACCGCCTGGGCCTTTTCGCAGATCCCTATCGCTACGCCGACGAGGCGCGCGAGCAGGAGACGCTGTATCGACCGGACTTTCTGGAGGCGGCGCGCGACGTGGCGCGGCGCTCCATGGTCTTGCTCAAGAACGAAGACGATACGCTGCCGCTTGCTGCCAACACGGGTTTGGTCGCGCTGATCGGTCCGCTCGGCGACAGCAAGCCAGACATGATCGGCAGCTGGGCGGCGGCGGGTGATCGCGAGGCCCGCCCTGTCACCCTGCTCGAAGGAATGCGCGCCAATGCGCCGGAAGGCGTCAGGATCGAGCAGGTCGCTGGAGCGAGCTACCGCTTTGAGGATGAGGGCTCAACCGAGGGCTTCGCCGAGGCGTTGGCGCTGGCGCGCCGCTCGGACGTGATCGTCGCGGCGATGGGCGAACGGTGGGACATGACCGGCGAGGCGGCCAGCCGTACTTCGCTCGATCTGCCCGGGAACCAGCAAGCACTGCTCGAACAGCTGGTGGCGACGGGCAAGCCGGTCATCCTCGTCATGCTCAGTGGCCGCCCCAACTCGATCACCTGGGCCGACGAGAATGTCGCGGCGATCCTGCATGCCTGGTACCCGGGCACGATGGGTGGCCACGCGGTCGCCGATGTGTTGTTCGGGGCGTATAATCCCTCGGGCCGTTTGCCGATCACCTTCCCGCGAACCGTGGGGCAGGTGCCGATTCACTACGACATGAAGAACACCGGGCGCCCGATTGAGTTGGGCGAGCCGGGGGCGAAATACGTCTCGCGCTATCTCGATACCCCCAACGACCCGCTTTATCGTTTCGGATACGGGCTGAGCTACAGCAGCTTCGGCTACTCGCCCGTCACGCTGAGCGCACCGAGCATGGGGGCGGGCGGGTCGATCACCGCCAGCGCCACCATTACCAATACGGGCGACGTGGCAGGCGAGGAAGTCGTCCAGCTTTACGTGCGCGACCTTGTCGGATCGGTCACGCGGCCCGTGCAGGAGCTCAAGGGCTTCGAAAAGATCGCGCTGCAGCCGGGCGAAAGCCGGACCGTGCGCTTCACCTTGAAGCCTGAGGACCTCGCCTTCACCCGTGCCGATATGTCGCACGGCTGGGAGCCGGGGGAATTCCGGCTCTGGATCGCGCCTTCTTCTGGAGCCGAAGCCGCAACGCCGGTTACCTTCACGCTGACGGAGTGACCGGGATGGCTGGGCGCCTCGCAGCCGTCTGCCTGACTGTCGCGCTGACGCTTCCGGGCTGCGCGACAGTCTCCCAGCCTTCTGGCGCACGGCCCGCTGCCGCAGAGCGTGAGCGTCCGAATATCATCTTCATCATGTCGGACGATCATGCGCAGACGGCGATATCGGCCTACGGCACCGAGATCGGGCGGCTGGCACCCACTCCGAATATCGACCGCATCGCCGCCAACGGGGCGCTGTTCGAAAACAGCTACGTCACCAACTCGCTGTGCGGGCCGAGCCGCGCGACCATGCTGACCGGCCAGTTCAGCCACATGCACGGCTTCACGCAGAACGGACAGACTTTCGACAATACCTCGTGGAACTGGGTGCGCGAACTGGGGCGGGAGGGCTACAGGACTGCGCTGTTCGGAAAGTGGCACCTCAACTATTCGCCCGAGGGCGCGGGGATCGACGATTGGGCCGTGCTCGACGATCAGGGCAAGTACTACAACCCCGACATCATCACGCCGACCGGGCGCAGCGTGGTGGAGGGCTACGCCACCGACATCGTGACCGACCGGAGCATCGAGTGGCTGGAGGCCAATGCCGGATCGGGCCAGCCCTTCGCGCTGCTGATCCACCACAAGGCGCCGCACCGCAATTTCATGCCCGCGATCCGCCACGTGCAGAAATATCTCGGCAAGCAATTCCCCGTGCCGACCAACTACTTCGATCATTACGACGGTCGCCCTGCCGCCGCCGCGCAGGAGATGAACATCTACCGCGACATGTACGAGGGCCACGACCTCAAGATGACGGTGGAAGAAGGGGCGGACGAGCTGCGCTTCAATCCGTGGCCCGACGATTTTAGGCGGATGACGCCCGAGCAGCGCTCCGCCTATTTCGGCGCGCTGCAGGACAGCAACGACGCCATGAACGCGGCCCACATGACCGAGCGGCAATTGGCGGTCTGGAAGTACCAGCGCTACATGAGCGAATATCTCGGCACGGTCGCCGCAGTGGACGACAGCGTGGGCCGCGTGCTCAACTGGCTGGAGGCCACGGGCGAGGCGGACAACACCATCCTCGTCTACACCTCCGATCAGGGTTTCTATCTCGGTGAGCATGGCTGGTTCGACAAGCGCTTCATGTACGAAGAAAGCCTCCGCACGCCGTTCCTGATGCAGTATCCCGGCCATATCGCTGCGGGCAGCCGCGTCGAGGCACCGATCCAGAACGTCGATTACGCGCCGACCTTCCTCGACTACGCAGGCCTGCCCGTGCGTGAGACGATCCAAGGCCGCTCGCTGCGCGCGCTGTTCGAGGGCGGTGCACCCGCCGACTGGCGCAGGGACATCTACTACCACTACTACGAATATCCCGGCTTCCACTCGGTCCGCGCGCATTACGGCGTCAAATCCGGGCGCTACAAGCTGATGCGCTTCTACGGCGATATCGACGCATGGGAGTTCTATGACCTCGAAACCGATCCGGACGAGATGCTCAATCGGATCGACGATCCCCAGATGCAGGCCACGATTGCACGCCTGAAGGACACTCTGGTGGATCTGCGGCGCCAGTACCGCGACAGCGACGGCCCCGCAGTGACCGATCCGCTGACCGCAAGCGCCAAGGGCAAGCGCGATGCGCAGGCCGCCGCCGGGCTGGCAAGCCACGCGCACCACTAGCCGGGAATGCGCTGTCGGGTCGCACGCCCCGACACAGCTGACACACAGTCCAGGGAGCGAAAATCCCGCCCTCTCCGCGCAGGCATGATCGGGAGCGGATTTGCGCGGCAGGCCGTCGGTGTACCTTGCACATCCGGCACCCTGCAGGGCGGCGGATGGCGAGCGCCCGCTGTCAGACAGGCTTGCCGACCCGGACGAGCACCCCGGTCGGATCGCTCACCGCAAATTCGTACACGCCCCACGGCTTCACATGCGGCGTGCCGGGTTCGATGATCAGTTCGCGGACCCGGTTGGCGACTGCGTCGACATCCTCGGCATAAAGGTAAATGCCGAAGGGGTTGTCCTCCACCTTGCGTGGCCATCCGGGCGAATGGGTGAGGTGGAGATGCCAGCCATTCCCATCGTGGAGGATGCGGTAGTTTCCGTAATCGCTGGCGAGTTCGAAGCCCAACCGCCGGTAGAACGCCTCGCTCGCGTCGAGATTGCTGCTGGGCACGATGGCCACTGCATGATGTTGCACGCCTGTATCCTTTCGATCCTGTCAAGCAGGACATGCGCTGTTGGACCGGCGGATGCGAGCGCCAATCCGCCTGTTGCGTATCGTCCTGGACATCGGGCGCGATAAGTCCGGAAATCAATCTTCTGGCATCCGGCATGCTTGGCAGACCGCCTGGGCCCGGCCTAAGCATCCGGCATGGAGCTTGATCCGCCTGTCGATGCGCGTGCACTGAAAAGCCGCTCGGCCATCCTTGCCGCCTTCACGCGGCTTGCGTTCGAGAAGCGCTTGGAGGCCATCCGCATCGCCGACATTGTGGCCGAAGCCGGGGTCGGCCGGGCCACCTTCTACGATCACTACCAAGGCAAGGAGGCGGTGATGCTCGCCGCGCTGGAGCCCATGCTCGTGGCGCTGGGCAGCGTCGCTTCAGGCCGCGCGGCGCTATCCTATATCGAAGGAATGACCGCACATTGCTGGGAACGCCGCGTACTGTTCCGGGCGCTGCTCGATTCGTCTGCGGCCCGGGCGATCCAGCGCCAACTGGGCGAGATCATCCGGGCGCGGCTCGCCGCCATGGGCCTCGAAGGGTCTGCTTCAGCATTGCAGGCGACCGGCCTTGCTGCCGCGCAACTGGCTATGCTGCGAAGCTGGGTGGGCGGCGAGGCCCAATGCACCCCGGAGGATATGGCCGCCCGGCTGATCGAATGCGCGAGGATGCTGCCCGACACGCGGCCCTAGTCCACCGGTCGCAGGCTCATCGCAAAGCCGCCGCCCGCCTGCATCTGCACCGTGATCGACCCGCTGGAGGTATAGCCGGGCTCTTCCGGGGCGGCGGGCGACTTCAGCTTCTCGCGCACCATCGCGAAACGATTGCCGTCGATTCCACCGTTTTCGCCATCGCGCCAGATCTCCGCGACGTAGCTCTTGTTTGGGTCGAGAAAGTCGAGCTGGATCGTCACCGTGCGGGCCTCGCCATCGGTCACGCCGCCGATCCACCAGTCATCCCCGCCGCGCCGCTGGCGTGCGACGACCGCATATTGGCCGACCTCGCCTGCGAGCACCTTCGTGCGCTCCCAGTCGACCGGCACCTGCTCGATGAAGGCCAGCGCGTCGGGAGCAGCGCGATAGTTCTCCGGCAAATCCGCCGCCATCTGCAGCGGTGAATAGATCACGACATAGTCGGCGAGCTGGCGGGCGAGGGTATTCGGGATCAGCTCGCCGCCGCGACCTTCAAGGCTAACGATCCCCGGCGTCAGGTCGAAGGGGCCCGAAAGCATCCGCGTGAACAGGAGCGTTGGCTCATGGCCGGGCGGATTGCGTGGCTCGCCCCAGGCCATGTATTCGGTGCCACGCGCGCCTTCGCGGGTCATCAGATTGGGCCAGGTGCGCCTCAGGCCGGTATCCTTGATCGGTTCGTGCGCGTTGATCGCGATGCCGTGCGCCGCGGCGCGCTCGGCTACCAGGGCGTGATGACGGGCCATGTACTGGCCGTCGTGATATTCCCACTGTTCGGTGCCATCCGGATCCTCGCGCAGCACCATGCCCGCATCGGCCACATAGCCGGTCTTGATCGCCTGGACGCCGTGTCGCTGATAATAATCGAGGGCTGTTTCGAGTTGGCGCTCGTACAATCCCGCATTTCCGGCGGTTTCGTGATGACCCATGATCGTGATCCCGCGTTCGGCGGCGTAAGCGGCGACGCGATCCATGTCGAAATCGGGATAGGCGGTCGCGAACTCGAAGTTGCGCCCGCTCTCGCTCCACCAGCCTTCGTTCCAGCCCTCGACCAGGACCGAACCGAAGCCGTGCTCTGCGGCGAAGTCGATATAGTCGATTGCGTGCTCGGTGGTCGCGCCGTGGCGCGGCCCAGCATTCCAGGTCCAGCGGTCGAGATGCATCGCCCACCAGATGCCGACATATTTGTGCGGCTTCGCATAGGCGACCTCGCCCAGTCGGTTGGGCTCGTTCAGATTCAGGATGATATTCGCAGCAGAGTAAAGCCCCGGCGCGTCCGGCGCGATAAGGATCACGCGCCAAGGCGTAGTGAAGGGCGCGTCGCGGCGCACTTTGCCCTCTTGCGCGGAAGGCGCCAACCGGGTCCGGAAGCGTTGCCCGTCGATCCGCTGCAGCCAGAAGGCCGAATAGTCTGTCAGCGCGGCTTCATGGAGCGCGATATGCAGGCCATCCTCGCGCCGAAACGTCATCGGACTATGCGCGGTGCCAACCTCGTGAGCCGAGGTTCGCGAATAGAGATATTCGTAGCGGTTCCATTCACCGCCGGGAATCCACCAGGCATCAGCCTTTCCTGCGATGGTGAACTCGGTCAGCTCCTCGTCGATGATAACCTCATCGAGCTGCGGCTGAGCGGGGAATTCGTAGCGGAACCCGACCCCATCGTCGAAAACGCGGACCGCGAGCGTGATGGTGCGGTTGGTTCTCACCTGTTCGGTCATCGGCACCAGCATCGCGTTGTGGCGATCGGTAACGAGGCGATTCTCGCCCCAAGGCTGTTCCCAGGTTTCATCGTGGCTGGAGCGGGTTGC
The DNA here is from genome assembly GCF_005434915.1 of Aurantiacibacter suaedae. GTDB lineage: Bacteria > Pseudomonadota > Alphaproteobacteria > Sphingomonadales > Sphingomonadaceae > Alteraurantiacibacter > Alteraurantiacibacter suaedae. Next base: position 212,445 of record NZ_SKCG01000004.1, on the reverse strand, counting down.
TTCGCCTAGCGTCACACCGCGCTGCCACTTGCCTGCTCCGCGCAGCATGAAGCCCAGCTGCGAGGGAGCGATGACCTCCTCCTCACCACGCAGCACGCGATAGACGGGAATGGAATCTTCCGTCCTTAGTTCGAAGCACAGCGTGCCGTCGGGAGAGCACTGGCGATGCGTTACTTCGTCCTGTGCTGCCGCGCCCGAAGCGAGGCCAACCGCAGCCAGCGCGCCGAGCAACCATCCATGAACGCGCGCCATCATCGGGTGGGTCCGGTCATTTTCTGCTCTCCCATGTCGATTTCCGGAACCTGCGCGATAGCAGCGCCTCATGCAACCGGTTACATTGCTCTGGTCGCTGCTTGGCAGGTTTAGCCCACGCTTTCTATCGATTTGAGGTCTCATACACGTCCGACCATGCGCTTCGTTGCGGTAAAGAGCCCGGAACAGCAAAGCCTGATGACGCTGCAAGCGACTGCGGCTGATGTTGGCCGCCTTTGCCACATGGCTTGGGCCCATCTTCGGACTCGAAGAGGCACCATTTGCTTTTTCGTCACGCGTGCGGTTGTAGACCCCACACACAGCATTGCTGTCCTGGTGGGCCAGCGCTCGTTCGATTGCGTCAGGGTGAAACTCACCGCTCTCATCCAACAATGTAGACGCGGTTGTGCGGAACCCTTGGGCAGTCATCACTCCGGCATAGCCCAGCCGCTTATGTGCGCCCATTACGGTCCTCCCAGAAAGCGGCTTCTTCAGATTGAAACTCGGGAATAGCCGCCAGTGCCTGGCGATCCATGTGCAGCGCAAGCTCAGGAGTGATGACGTGCTGGCCGCACTATCCGAACTGTTCCAGCGGCACGGTCCGCCTGATCACATCCGCAGTGATAATGATGCCGGGTTCACCGCCAATTCCCTACGCGACTGGCTAGGTCGGATCGGCGTGAAGAGGCTCTACATCGAGCCGGGATCGCCATGGGAGAATGGTGACAATTACAGCTTCACCGGCAAGCTCCCGGACGAGCTACTCAATGCGGAGATCTTCTATACGCTGACGGAAGCAGGCCTCGTGATCGAGCGCCGGCGCATCCCCTACAACACCATTCGACAGCACTCATCACGCGGATACCAGCCGCCGGCGCAATAACGAATGGCAAGTTGCAACGCGCGACGCCATAGCGCTCCCCTACTTCGCCAATCTCAGGATCACCGTGAATTGGCGCACGTTGCTGCGCATTCGCCTCGCAATAGAACCACGGCGACTAGCGCAAGAACCGACAGAACGGCCCGCTCGCCGCAGCGCTCATTCGGGCGCGGTGGCGAACAGAATCTGTCTTAGGATGGCGGCCAACTCGTCTTCGTCGTACGGCTTGGTAAGCACGGGCACATCGGGATACTCCTCGGCGAGTTCACCGGCGTCGCCATAGCCTGTAGCAAAAGCAAAGGGCACACCTGTCGTGCGTAGGCGCTGGGCAACGGGCAGGCTGTTTTCTATCCCGAGGTTAAGATCGAGCACCCCGCACACGACCGTCTCCGCATCAAGCATGCTCATGGCCTGTGTGACGCTGCTTGCCGTCAGCACCTTTTCGGCGCCGAGATTGGCCAGAAACCGCTCGCCATCCATGGCGATAATCATGTTGTCTTCGAGTAGCAGCACCGTAGGAGAGGACAGTCCAGACAGGGGGGGCACCTGCGTTTGCGCATCGTTGTCTGCCAAGTCGGGCTCGCCCGCAGGCTGCGCCTCGAAGCGTGCTATGTGCCGTGCGGGAACATACATTTCTGCGGTTAAGCCAGTAAGCGGATAGGTCACTTCGACCTTTCCGCCCAACTCGAACGGAATCGACCGCTCGATCACGGTCGATCCAAAGCCGCGCCGCACTGGGGCTTTGACCGGCGGACCGCCCGATTCCACCCAGCGAATGCCCAGCACGCCGTCATCTTCCTCCGTCAGAGTGACATCGACGCGGCCAAGGCTGTCGGCCAGCGAGCCGTACTTGGCCGAATTGGTGGTCAGCTCGTGGATCACCAACGCGAGCGTGGCATAGGCGTCCGGCTTCACGATCGCATCGCCGCCGTGGAACACCACCCGGTCGCGCTTGGCGCCGAGGTAAGCATTGACCTCGGTCTCAACGAGTTCGCGCAGCGATGCAGCGTTCCAGTTGCTGCGCGTGATCTGGTCATGCGCGCGGGCAAGCGCCTGAATACGGTCGCTCACGTTGGCGGTAAACTCCTCGATGCTGAGCAAATCGGACTTGCTCTGCTCGACCAAGCCGCGAATGAGCGTGAGGATATTGCGTACCCGGTGGTTCAGCTCGGCGATCAGCAGTTCCTGCCGCTCGCTTGCTCGCTGGCGCTCGAGGTTGGCGCTGTCGGCCATCCGCAGCACCACTTCGAGCAGCGTGACCCGGATGGTGTCGGCAACCTCCAGCTCTTGCGGGGTCCATTCCGCAGAGTGGCCGTGCACAATTTCTTTCCAGCTTTCGAAGCTCTTGCGCGGGGTAAGGCGGACGCCGTTCGGCCCTAGCTCGACCGGTTTTTCGGGATTGCCCGCCCAGGTGACCTGCTTGGCAATCTCGCCGCGAAATAGCATGATATAGTCACGCGGTTTGCGCGACACGGGCATGGCCAGAACGCCGGAGGCACGCTGTGTATAGTCCGCCGCCGGGGGATGGACCTGCATCAGGCAATCGGTCGCGTAGACCGTGCTGGTTGCCGTGGTGTTCAGAAAGCGAACCAGCGTCATAATCTCGTCGCGTGTCGGGGTCGCGCCACTGGTCTGGAACTTGCCATCAATCCATGCGGCAGCGCCATCGAAAGCGACCAGATCCCTCAGCCCGTCGATGATCTGGTCAAGATCATCGCTCAACGAGCTGCTCTGGGCGAAATGGCGCATCAGGTCGTCGTGGAGTTCACGCGCAACCTCGGAATCCTGCTTGCGCCGCACTTCGAGTTGGTGCGCCAGCAGGAAGCCGAACATCTGCCCGAACAGTTCCGCCGCCGAGCGGGTCACATAATCCAATACCAGCGGCTTGTAATGATGGCAGGCGAACAGCCCCCACAGCTTGCCATCGACGATAATGCTGATCGACATGGATGCCTTTACACCCATGTTGCGCAGATATTCGAGGTGGATCGGCGAAACGGCGCGCAGCGTGCTCAGCGACAGGTCGAGCTTCTCGTTCTCCGAATTGACCTCGGGCAGGATCGGCGAGACCCTGTCATCGACATCGCTGATGATGCGGATCACCGAACGCAGGTAAAGCGCGCGCGCCTGGCGGGGAATATCGCTGGCCGGGTAGCGCAGGCCGAGAAAGGTATCGACGCCGTGCGCGGCGGATTCGGTTATGACTTGCCCCGTGTCGTCTTTCGCAAAGCGGTAGACCATCACCCGATCGAAGCCCAGGAACACGCGCAAGAAGCGCGCAGCCGTCTCCGCCAACGATTGCACGTCCTTGCAGGTCTTGAGGCGGGATACGATGTTGTGCACCTGCATCAGCGGATCGACGCACTGGCCCTTCTCGTCAGCGGCCTCGATCTCAATGATCGTGGTCCGCCCGGTGCGGTGAAGAGCCAGGTTGAACAGGCGATCGGAGCCTGGCAGAAGCTTAAGATCGAACAGTCGCCCGATCGAATCCCTGGTCGACAGAAGCTGCACGGCCCCTCGCACCTCGTGGATCGCTTTCTCGGACAGGATCTGGTGCAAAGGCAAGCCGATCAGGTTCGTCGCCTTCTCTCCGAGAAATCTCTCGGTAGATTGGGAGGCGTGCATGATCAACCAGTCTGACGAGAGCGCAATCAGGCACCCAAAGGACTGTACATGGCCAAGGAGATGTATCTCCTCCCGGTCACAATTGGTCAGATCGACTTCCACCTAAACTTCCTTAACCGTTAGGCGAGACGCAAATCTGGCCGCTTCCTGCTGAAATACCTCGAAGGCAGCACGCGTATCTGCCACTATCGCAGTTTCTTCTCTTGGCAATGCTGCGAGCATTTCCTGCAATTTCTGCCACGCCGGTCCCGAACCCTCGTCACGAAAATAGGCATGGGCGGCGGAGTCGTGGGGCACCTGCGCTGCGTTCAAACGGGCCGAGATGAGCCGTGCCCCTAGTCGCGAGCCCAACACGACATAGGCAACCGCCAGCGGCTTGAGCGCGCCAACATCCCGGATAAACGAAGTGGCTGGCGCGGCACCGGTGGCAGCAAGCGAGCATACCGCCAGATCGCGTAAACGGCCGATTTCCTCGGTGAAGATCGGATGAGAGGAGACACTGGGAAGAAGCGAGGATAGCGCCGCAGCATGCGCGCGCAGTGTCGCCTCCAAACCCTCGCGAGTAGTTATGTCGAAAGCTGCGAAAGCACTTTCGGTATCTTCGTGAGCCTGCATCGTCTGATCGCGCAGAACCCGCCTCAGTCCGACCGGCATCCTTGGGCCCGAATCATTGTCTTTCTCATGCCCGAATTGATAGGCATGATTTTACAGAACGACAATCTCTCTACCGCCATAAAATCATACTTTATTAACCGCTATTCCTCTAAAAATAAACATATTTTATTGCGGATGGAGGGCTGGGAAGCATCGGCCCTGCCGATGGAAGACCACAGCGCTAGCCTTGGCACCATCAGCGCGCTGGCCAATGCAGGCGCAATTGCAAACTTTACGTCGCAGAACCTCTCGGCAGGAAAGCTCCGAAGCCGGCCAAGCTGCATTGTCAGCACATAGGGCGCATTGCGCTCCGGCAGCTCACGCTAGAGCAGCCCGGCGGTTGACCCCAGCGCTGTTCAATTCCTTTGAAGACCTCGACGCCCTGACAACCGCGGTGACCCGGATCTCGGGCAAGCGGGGTAGCTAGCAGATCAGACTGTATGCGCTTCAGCCTTAATCGGCGCGCTTTCGGGTGACCGAGCGCATGGGGTGGAGCTGGGAGCGGTGCAACGCATAACCGAGTTCTGAAGCATCGCCTGCGACTTCGCTGACCGCAGCGCACTTTCGATGCGCGCCGTCGCCGCGATCGACGTGGCGGGTCGGCAATACACTAGTCGATCCGGCTCGCTCTCATCGCTAGTCTGGCGATACCGGGAAAGATGCGCGAAGAAAGCGTCATTGCGGCCGCGCCACGTGACGTCTCTGCAATGTGCCAGAGGAACTTTGCGACGCCCACGGGCTGCGCAGCACGGCGGGCAAACTGGCGCTGGAAATGCGCTGATCCCTGGCCGTGCGAATAGCTGGCTACCGCCGCCTTCGCGCTGGCAAGAGCGATGGCCATTCCTTCGCCCGCGAGTGAAGGGATCACGGCGGCCTGATCGCCAAGTCTATAAATGCCATCCTCGGTGTCGCGGGCGATCCAGCCGTACGGGACGGCAGCGATCGTATCAATCGGCAGGCGAGCCGTGGTGCAGTTCATTCGTCGGGCGAAATGCGGATTGTCGCGAGCCAGATGCTGAAAGATCGCCCAAGGATCGCCGCCCATCTCGGCAAATGCCGATTTGCGCAGCGCGAGGCATATGTTGGCGCTACCGCCTTCTTGTAGCACAATCCCGGCATAGCCGCCGGGGAACAGGTGCAATTCGATTGCATCCCCGATCAGCCGTTCGACGTCGGCTGCCGCAGGCACGCGGACCCGCATGCCCAGGGCTGGATCGGGTGCATCGCGCGGGCGACGTTCCCCCCTTACATCGTGTTTGCCGGTGGCGAGGAAAATCGCCGGGCTCTTCCAGATCTGACGCTTACCCTCGACAACTCCCGGCGCCACGCGGCGTGCATGATCGATCTCGAGCTGGGCGCCCATCGCTACCGCCCGCGCACGCAAAGCGCTGTCGAGCGCATGGCGGGAAAGTCCGTAGGCAGTTTCGGGCAGGGGCATTTCCGCCTGGCGGCTACCTGCAAAAATGCGCAGCCGTGTCACCCGCCGCGCGCCGAACGTTTCCGGATCGCAGCCCGCGCCTCGCAGTGTCTCGGCTGTGCGCCAACTCAAAAAACCGCCGCAAATCGCGTCGCCCACTTCTTGATTTCGGTCGATTAAGATCGGCCGCGCACCGCTTTGGGCGAGGAGCAGGGCTGCCATGCTTCCGGCGGGTCCGGCACCGAGCACGATCGGCCGGTTCATTTCAGACGCTCGACGCACAGGCGAAACGGAAAGCAGCGCTCGACCCTAGCCGCCGTGACCCCTGCCTCTGCCAGAATGGGAGGCCATTCTTCCGGACGAAAAGAGCGCGCTATCGAAAGCTGTCCGTCCTTGCGGACTATGGGATGCCATCCCGCAAGACGGGCGAGTAGCGGGTAACCAAGATAAGCGAAGCCGTGTCGGTGCAAGTCGTTTACGAACCATCCTGCCTCTGCCTCGTGTTCCATGAAGCGCAGGAATGTCACCAGTTGCCTATGCGTCATGTGATGCGCGACGAGGCTGGAAACAATGCAATCGAACCCTTCGCTGGCCAGATCTGCGTAATCTCCGGTGCGATAGCTGATAGCCATTCCAGCTTGCGTCTTGGCTTTGGCGATGCCCTCGCTGCGCGGATTGAGATCGATCCCTACGAGCCGCGCCACCTTGCCCCGGTCTGCAGCCCACCTTCCGATGGCTCGAAGCATGTCGCCATCGCCGAAGCCTACATCCAAAAGGGAGAACTCGCGTCTCGAACCGATCGCCCGATCAAGGAACTCCATTGTCGGACGCCGCGCCAATGTGATCGTGTTGACCCGCGCTAGGTCGGCCAGCACCGAGGCATAGACATCCGCGCCAAGCGCGGGATCGTCCATGATTTCCTCGGCTTGAGCCCGATTAGCGAGCATCGCACCAGCCGAAGCGGAAACCTTCCATTGCCAGGCCGGGCCCGAACGCCAACGCGACACCCCTTTCGGGTCGGTCCCGAATGATCCGTTCAAGCACGAACATGAGCGTGGAGGACGACATGTTACCGAACTCACGCAGCACGTCCCGCGAATGATCGAGCGCATCTGGATCCAGTTCGAGCCCCTCCACCACCGCGTCGAGAATCGAGCGACCGCCCGCGTGCACGGCATAGGACAAGGGTTTTTCCTCGTCGCCAAGCACGCGTTTGCGCACTTCTTCGCGCCTCAATGCGGTGCGGATCCGGCCAGGCACTTCGCCCGACAGGCGCATCTCGAACCCGGTATCGCCAATCTGCCAGGTGATAAGTTCGTCGCTTTCTTCCAGCGCCGCGGTAATTCCTCGGCCGATCAGCAAACCCTCGCCTTGGCTGCTGACGATAGCTGCAGCGGCGCCATCGCCGAATTGCGCGCCGGCCAGCAATGGTTCGATATCCACGGTTTGCTGATGGTGGAGGGTCGACAGTTCGACCGTCACCACGAGCACACGCGCCTGCGGTTCGGAGCGGACGATATGGCGCGCAGTCCGTAGCGCGGTTACGGCGGCATAGCAGCCCATGAATCCGATCAGCACCCGCTCGACATCGTCGGCAAGGCCCAGCCGACGCGCGATGATCTGGTCGATTCCCGGAGCGATGAAACCGGTGCAGCTAGCGACGACCATATGGCTGATATTGCCGAGTTCACCCAGCTTCCTGATCGCCGCCAGCGCCAGCTTGGGGGCCTCTTCGGCGTAAATCGCCATCCTGCGGCCGGTCGATGGTGGGGTCGCGGAATAAATGCCATCCCCTGCATCGAGTTTCGCGTCGTCCTCTGTTAACACCGACCAGCGGTGATCGATGCCGGAGCGTTCGGCCATGCGCGCGTACAACTTCGCCTCGCGCCTGCCACTCAACTGCCGCATCGCCCAGGCACGGTATTCCTGTTCGAAATCGCAATCCGGCACCGCAGAAGCCAACAGGTTAATTCGCGCTGTCATCTTCTCGTGATCCTAGCTTCATGAAATCAACCTTCTCACCGGTCCATCGTTCCTGTTCGGCCACGCCCTGCCGCTCATGAGGTGAGTGCGCGATGCGGTACTGCGCGAGCAGATTGCTCTCGATGAGTTTGGCACGTTGCCTTCGCAGCGTTTGCGTACCCGCCATCTCCGACGTGTCAGTGTCGCTGCTCCGTATTCAAGCGTCAACGCGATCCGACGAGAATGCAACAATATAATATAACCTTGACCTTGGGAGTCTGCTCGCTATTGGCCATCGCCTCAGAATGAGACATTGTCTCATAAATCTTTTTTGCCCACTTTTTCGAGTTGCGACCCCGATGACCACAGGTTTTCTTGCCGCCTCCGCGCTGACCGCGCTGGGCGTTCTGTTCATGCCGACGGGTGCCGCCGCCCAGCCAGAGAGCCTTGCTTCGCAGGATTTCGCTGTCGGGCCTGGTGGTGCGCAAATCGTCGTATCGGGCGTGCGCCAGGCCTATCGGGGCGATTTCGCGATCTCTGAAATTCCGCAGTCGATCGATGTAATCGCTTCCGAAACGCTCGCAGAGAACAGCATCATCCGCCTCAACGACGCGCTCGACCTCAATGCCTCGGTCGCGCGGCAGAACACGCTGGGCGGATTGTGGGATTCCTTCGCCATTCGCGGCTTCGCGGGCGACGAGAACATCCCGACAGGCTATCTCGTCAACGGGTTCAACGGCGGTCGCGGCTTCGGGGGCGAGCGGGATACTGCCGGGATCGCGCGGATCGAAGTGCTCAAGGGCCCGGCGGCTGCGCTGCTGGGAAGGGGCGAACCCGGCGGTACGGTCAACCTGGTGACCAAGCAGGCGCAGATCGGCGACACGTTCGGCACGGCAGGAGTACAGTTCGGCAGCTTCCACCGGCTTCGTTCCGAAGCCGACGTGAACATCTCCATCACCGAGGGGCTGAGTGTGCGACTGATCGGCTATGCCGAGGATGGCGACACCTTCCGCGACACGGTGGACGAATATCGCTGGGGTTTCCTGCCATCCATAGGCGTTGCGATCGGGCCAGACACCCGCCTGACCTACGACTTGGAGAAAACGCGCGTCGAAGTGCCGTTCGACCGCGGGATCGTGGTGCTCAATGGCGATTTCGATACCGTCCCGCGCGATCGCTATCTCGGCGAGCCCGGCGATGGTGACCATGTCGCGCGGGCCGAGGGGCACTCACTGCGCCTCCAGCACGATTTCGGCAATTCGTGGAGCCTGCTGCTTGGCGGTAGCATCCGCGACACGCTGCTCACCGGCACCTCCTCCGACCCCGAACTTGCGGTCTCGCGCCAGCCGATCTTCACCGACGGTCGCTCGCTCTCGCGCCAGCGCCGCTCGCGCGTGTATGATTCGCAGCAGGTCGTGGTGCGCGGCGAGGTCAGCGGCGAGTTTTCGACCGGCGGGCTGATCCACCGCATCCTGATCGGCGCCGATCACGACGAGTTCGACAACCTGCAGGATTTCCGCCGGGTCCGTCCGCCATCGGTGGGCAACAATCCGAGCGACGAGGCGGCCTACGTGATCGACATTCTCGATCCCGTCTACGGGCGCTTCCCGCTGCCGACGCCGCTGCCGCAGAACAACCGTCTCGACCAGCAGTCGTCGACCGGGTTCTTCGTGCAGGACCAGATCGAGCTGACCGACCGCCTGCAGGTGCGGCTCGGCGCGCGCTACGACGATTTCACTCTGCGGACCGAGAATTACCTGACCGATGTCGACAGCGAGCGCAGCGACAGCCGGGTCAGCCCGCAGTTCGGCGTGGTGTACGAAATCTCGCCCGCCTTCTCGCTCTATGCCGCCTATGGCGAGGGCTTCCGCGCGAATATCGGCACCGATGTAACCGGGCGCATCTTCGATCCCGAGGTGAGCAAGTCGATGGAGGCGGGTGCGAAGCTGACGCTGCTGGACGGCGCGCTGACCGGCATTTTCACCCTTTACCAGCTCGATAAGAACAACGTGCTCGCGAGCGACATCAACAATCCCGGCTTCTCGGTCGCGATCGGCGAGGCGCGCAGCCGCGGGGTGGAACTGGACCTCGACGGGCGCCTGCCCGGCGATGTCGATGTGCTGCTCAGCTATGCCTATGTCGATGCGGAATCGCGATCGAGCGTGCTCGACCCGAACTTCTCCTTCGTGATCGAGCCGGGCGATCCGCTGATCAACATTCCCGATCACACCTTCAATATGCAGGCTTCGAAGACCTTCCAGCTCGGCGGGCGCGAGGCGAAGCTGGGCGGCGGGGTGCAGTATGTCGGCAAGCGGCTGGGCGCGACCGGCACCGACTTCTTCCTGCCCGACCACACGCTGGCCCGCCTGTTCGGGGAGGTCGAGCTGCTGGAGGGCGTCACGCTGTTCGGCACGATCGCCAATCTCTTCGACGCCGACTGGTACGCCAACAGCTATTCGCAGCTCTGGGTCCAGCCCGGAGCGCCGCGCACCGCCACTCTCGGTTTTCGGGCAGGTTTCTGATGAACATGAAGATCACTTCCACCCCCGCGATCGCGATTGAGGGGCTTGAGCAGAGCTACGGCCACAAACAGGTGCTGCGCGGGCTCGACCTGACCGTGAAGCGCGGCGAAATCTACGCGCTGCTCGGCGGCAATGGCGCGGGCAAGTCGACCACGCTCTCGGCGCTGCTCGGCTTCATCGTGCCGCAGGCTGGCACGGTGCGCGTATGCGGGATCGACCCGGCTGCCGACCCGCGCGGTGCGCGGGCCACGATGGCCTATGTGCCGGAGAACGTCTCGCTCTACGAACACCTCACCGCGCGTGAGAACATCGCCTATTTCCTTGCGCTCGCCGATGCCATGCGCGGGCGGGACGCGATCGAGGGTGCGCTGACCGCGGTCGGCCTGGCGGAAGAGGCATGGGACAAGCGGCTGTCCGGCTTTTCCAAGGGGATGCGCCAGAAGGTCGCGATTGCCTTGGCACTAGCGCGCGACGTGCCCGTTCTGCTGCTGGACGAGCCGACCTCGGGCCTCGACCCGCGTGCGGTGCTCGAATTCAATCGCCTGCTCGACGCCGCGCGTGAACGCGAGGTCGCGGTGCTGATGGTGACGCACGACATCGTGAGCGCGGTCGACATCGCCGACCGGTCCGGATTCCTCGGGCAAGGACGCATCGAGGAAGAGCGCGAGGCCAGCGCCAGCGGTCCGCGGTTCGACCTCAACGCGCTGCATGATCGCTACGCCCGCGCTGGCGAACCGGCATGAGTGCCGCGAGCCTGATCGCGCGCGAGGAATGGCGCGTGCTGGCGCGCAACCGCGCCGGCCTGATCGCCAGCGCGCTGCTCGTGCTGCTGATCCTCGTCGCCAACTTCACCAGCCTTGAACGGCGCAGCGCAATCGAGGCGGATCGCGAGCGGTACCAGGCGAGCGTCGACGAGAGCTTCGATGCACAGCCCGACCGCCATCCGCACCGAATGGTCCACTACGGGCAGTTCGTGTTCCGCCCGCTCGCCCCGCTCGCCTTCTTCGATGCGGGCGTGGACAGCTTCACCGGCAACACGGTGTTTCTCGAAGGCCACCGCCAGAACAGCGCCAACTTCGCGGAGGCGCGCCAGTCCTCGCTGCTGCTGCGCTTCGGCCAGCTGACGCCCGCCTTCGTCCTCCAGACGCTCGCGCCGCTGCTATTGATCTTCCTCGCCTTTGCCAGCGTCGGAAGGGAGAAGGAGCGCGCCACGCTCAAGTTGATGCTGGCACAGGGCGTAAGCGGGCGCAGCGTGATAGCGGGCAAACTGATCGGGCACGCTGCTATCGCGCTTGCTGTAGGCCTGCCAGCTTTTGCTGTATTGCTCGTCTTCGCCGCCGCCGGTGCGGCCGAGTGGGGCAGCGTCGCTCTGATGATTCTCGGCTATGCCGCATGGCTGCTGCTGTGGGCGGTGCTGGGCGTCGTCGTTTCCGCGCTCGCCGGGCGGCCGCGCGATGCGCTCGCGATCCTGATCGGCTTGTGGATGGTGATCGTCATCCTCCTTCCCCGCGCGCTGCCCGAGGCCGCTTCCGCGCAGAGCGAACTGGCCACCAAGATAGAGACCGAGATTGCGCTGCACCGCGACCTGCTGAAGATCGGCGACAGCCACGATCCCGACGATCCCTATTTCAACGACTTCAAGGAAGAGGTTCTGGCCAAATACGGGGTCGACACGGTGGAAGAGCTGCCGGTGCAATACGCCGGTCTCGTCAGCATCGAGGGCGAGCGGCTGACCACGCAGATCTACGCCGACGCCGCGAACCGCCAGATCGCCAGCGAGAGCGAGCAAAACGCCTTCGTCCATGCGTTCTCCGTCGTCAGCCCGCTGATTGCGATTCGCCAGCTGTCGATGGCGCTCGCCGGCAGCGACCTTTCAGCGCATTACGACTTCCTCGATCAGGCGGAGACGTTCCGGTACGATTTCGTGCAGCGGTTGAACCGGATGCAGGCGGAGCTTCTGCCCGGCATCGAAGGCGACGACCCGCGCATCTCCGCCGCTTACTGGCAGGATATTCCGCGCTTCGCCTATGATCCGACCGATCCCTTCGCGCGATCCCAAAACCTCGTCTGGCCGTTCGCTGTTTTGCTCGGCTGGCTGGGCGCACTGGCTGCGCTAGCGCTTATCGCCGCGCGCCGCATCGAGAGGGCCGCACGATGAGCGCGCCTTCGATCTGGTCTGCCGAGGCGCGCCTGCTGCTGCGTTCGGGGCGAAACCTTGTGGCGCTGATCCTGCTGCTGGCGTTGTCGAGCGCCGCGGTGTGGGCGGGCATTGCCGAAGTCGAACATCAGCACGCCACGATCAAGCGGGTCGAGGCCGAACAGGTCCGCGATCTTGCCGCCGTCGCCGAGGCGAATGCCGGACCCGAGGGCGATGCGGGCTACAATGCCTATTACGCTTTCATGCTGACCCAGGGCCCGCCGCCACCGCTGGCCTTCGCGGCGATCGGACAGCGCGATCTGCAACCCTATGTGCTTCGCGTGCGCGCGCTCGGTTTGCAGGCGCAGCTTTACGATTCCGAAGTCTACAACCCCGAACTGGCGCTCCCCGGCGTGTTCGATTGGGCCTTCGTGCTGATCTACCTACTGCCGCTGGTGGTCATTGCCTTGGGTCACGATCTGGTGACCGGCGAGCGTGAAACCGGTCGGCTGCGCCTGCTGCTCTCGCTTCCGGGCAGCGGCTTGTGGCGGCGCCGCGTTGGGCTGCGCTACGGCGCGGTACTGGCAGCGCTCGGACTGCCGCTGGTAGTGGGCGGCATCGTCATGGTCGCACCGGTATCGGGCATCGCGATCATGCTGCTGACCGCGGCGCTTTATTGCGGGTTCTGGTTCGGCCTCGCCATGCTGATCGGGGCGAGCCTGCGCACCTCTGCGACTGCTGCCGCAACGATGATCGGCTGCTGGATCGTGCTGACGCTGATCGTGCCAACCCTCGCCAACGCTACGATTGCGCGCACGGTGCCCGTCGCCAAAGGGATAGACCTCACGTTGGCCCAGCGCGAAATGGTTCACCACGGATGGGATATCCCGAAGGAAGAGACGTTCGAGCGGTTCTTCGTCAACCATCCCGAATGGCGCGGCAAGGAAGAGTTCGAGGGCCGCTTCCACTGGAAGTGGTACTACGCGATGCATCAGGTCGGCGACGAAGCTGTCGCAGCCGACGTCGCAGCCTATCGCGCCAGCCTTGCCAGGCGCGAGGAGCTGACGAAGACGCTGGGCTTCGTGCTGCCCGGCGTGGGGACGATGAATGTCCTGCACCGGCTCGCCGATACCGATATCGAAGGACAGCTGGCCTACCAGGATTCGGTTGCCGCCTTCCACAAGAGCCTGCGCGAGTTCTATTACCCCTACCTGTTTGAGGATCGCATGTTCACGCAGGCCGATTTCCGCCGGATCCCTCGCTATGAAGCAAGGCATTCAACCGGAACGCTGGCGCTTGGATCGCTGGGTGCCCTGGGCTTGCTTGGCCTGCTGGCCTTGTGGTTGGGCTCGTTGAGGATTGCGCGAAGCGGTATTGGCAGCCGGTCCAAAGGGAGAGGTCCGGGAATGGCAGCGTTCGGCAAACTGGCCGAAATCACGCACTGACGGAGTTTGGGATGCAAGGGCGACATCTCAGCGCCCCAAACTCGGCCCTTCGGCAACCCGCAGCAGTTTCTGATTTTTGGCAGTCTGCAAACCTGCTGATCGCCGGCTGACAATCGACAGGCCGGATGGCTTCATGTTGGTTGGCAGGAAGGTGCTGCTTAATAGATACGCAACTATTCTTAAGTACCAATCCTGATGGTGTGAAATTTGGAAATCCTATGGACGCTCGCGAGAAAAAGCGGTTGCAAACACTGCACGGCTATCGGCTATTGGATACCCCTTCCGAGCCGGAATTCGACAGTATTGTGGGACGGGCTGCAGAGCGGTTTCAGACGCCGATCGCGCTCATGTCACTCGTCGACGCCGACCGGCAGTGGTTCAAGGCGAAAATCGGTCTCGATGTGGACGAGACGCCGCGCTCCATCTCGTTTTGCACTTATGCGATCCAGGACGACGGTGTGATGGTGGTCGAGGATGCCAGTGAGGACGAGCGGTTTATCCGCAATCCGCTGGTTCTCGGCGATCCCTCCATTCGGTTCTACGCCGGCGCTCCTGTGGTTGCTGAGGACGGTTCCAAGCTGGGTACGCTGTGCATCATCGACCGCAAGCCGAGGCACGACTTTGGCAAGGCGGAAAGTGAGGCTCTGGCGGAGCTTTCGTCGGAACTGAGCCGCGCACTTGCTGCAAGAGCAAAAGCGGCTGACGCGCTGGAATAATGGATGACGGGGCCGGCCACCATCGCTGATACCGGCGCGATCAAGCTCGCCCGAACACATAGTGTGCTGACTGGATTGTCAGCACAGATTTTTCTCATCGCGCTCGGATACGCCGTGCTGGGATGGGTTGGGCAGCAACTCGCGCCTCCTCCCGGCTTTGCTTCGCTAATCTGGCCGGCTTCGGGGCTGGCGATCGCCGGGGTGTCGGCATGGGGCTACCGCGTGTGGCCCGGGGTGTTCCTCGGCGCCTTGGCAATCAATGCGCTTTCGGTCAGCTCGGTTCTTCTTCCCCTCAATGCACTTGTCTTGCTGAACGCGGTGGCCATCGCAGCAGGCTCGACGCTGCAAGCTCTTCTAGCGGGCTACTGGATACGAAGCCGTGCCGGTTTCCCGGTGAAACTGGCCGGACCTGTGGATGCGTTGCGTCTTGTTGTGCTCGTCGCCCCGCTTGCCTGCCTCGTGAATTCCTCCATCGGAACTGCCACATTGTATGGCACCGGGGTCATCCCGCCCGACAATATCGCCCGTTTCTGGCTGCGGTGGTGGGCGGGCGATATGGGCGGCGTCTTGATCGTTCTGCCCCTTCTCTTTCTTGCGCCCTGGAGCCGGGGGGCAATAGTGTGGCGGGGCAAAGTCCTCTCCCCGTTCACTACATTGGCGTTTGTCGCCATCCTTGTGCTCTTGTGCGCAACGCTGGCGGCATGGCGATTGAACATGCACGCAGCTTACGAACGAAGCCAGACTTCGTTCGAAGCGTTGGCGACCGACAGCCAGCAGGCACTTGAATTCCGGATGCAATCCTATCGACAGGCGCTCGACGGCGGTGCTGCGCTTTTCGAAGCGTCGAACGAAGTTAATTTCGATGAATGGCGCACATACACCTCGGTTCTGGACCTGGCGCAAAACCTGCCCGGTATCAGCGGCATCGGGTTTATCGAGCCGGTAGCCGCAGGCCAGGAGGAACAGTTCGTCGCCAGCGTGCTAAAGCGCGGGCAGCCGGATTTCGATATCCATCCGCTGACCGAACGCGACGAGAAATTCGTGATCGTCGCTGTCGAACCGCAGGAAGGCAATGTCGAAGCAATAGGCCTCGACATCGCATTCGAGGCCAATCGCAGGCAGGCCGCACTTCACGCACGCGATACGGGGCTGGCCACGATCACGCAGCGCATTCTGCTCGTTCAGGACGAGACGGAAAGCCCTGGGTTTCTTCTGCTGCGCCCTGTCTATCGGGCGGGGATGCCGATTGACACGCTCGAACAACGGCGGGAGGCATTCGACGGATGGATTTACGCCCCGTTCATCGCACCGCGCTTCATGAACGGGCTTACCGCCAGCCAGGGAGAGCTGTTCGACATAACCGTTTATGGCGGACCGACGGCCGATCCGGATACGGTGATTTTCACCAGCCTCGATGCAAGCGCAGCCGAGAGATCTTCGGCGTTTGTGGTCACGCGGACATTTCCGGTAATGGAGCAGACGTGGACGGTCGCATGGTCGAGCACGCCTGCTTTCGAACAAGGGGTGGTGACAAGCGAAGCGGAACTCGTGCTGGCGGGCGGTCTGTTGCTCACACTCATCTTTGCCGCTTTGCTGTTATCCGCCTCGCGTCGCGAGGCTTACATCAGCGGGCAAGTCGAGGAGCAAACCCGCGAGCTGGAGGAAACGGTGGCCGCTCTTGCGGATAGCGAGCGGCGTTTCGGCGATCTGGCAGGCCTGTCACCGGCCGGAATTTTCCGCACTGATCCTTATGGCTTCTGCAATTACGTCAACGAGTCATGGCTGAAGTCCACCGGTCTCGATCCTTGGGAGGCGCTGGGGGCAGGGTGGCTGGATGCTGTACACCCTGAAACGCGATCGCGCGTACGAGAGCAATGGCTCGACGCCATCGGTGAAGCATCGCAATTGCGTACCGAAGTGCAGTTTGTGAAGGGCGACGGGGAGCCCCGATGGGTGGACCTCATCGCGGCCCCGCAACTCGATGTGAACGGCCAGGTCCAAGGTTTTATCGGTGTTGCCATCGATATTTCCGAGCAGAAGCGCGCGGCCGATGCTCTCAAGGAGAGCGAACAGCGCTTCCAGTCATTAGCCAGTTTCTCCCCTGCCGGCATCTTCAGAACCACCCCTTCGGGCTTGTGCAATTATGTCAATCCGGCCTGGTGCCGGATGACAGACCTGACCGAGGATGAAGCTATGGGAATGGGCTGGCGCAATGCCGTGCATCCTCTCGATGTCGATAGGCTCACGTCCGAATGGCTTGCGGCGTTGGAGGCTGGCGATATCTACAGGAACGAGATTCGCTGGCTTCATCGTGATGGATCAATCGTCTGGGGCGATGCGATTGCCCGGCCGGAATTGAGCGAAGACGGCAAACCGCTGGGATATATCGGCGTAGTGCTCGACATCACGGATCGGAAGCGGTTTGAGGATGAGATCGCAGAGCGTGACCAAGAGCTTTCCTTGCTTGTACAAAACGCCACGGATGCCGTTTTGCGTATCGGTCTCGACAATCGGTGCATCTACGCCTCCCCTTCGGCGAACGACGTGTTGGGAGTTCCTGCCCAGGAGTTGATTGGCCGCTCGCTTCTCGAACGCCTGCACCCTGATGATGCAAGGGAAGTGGCTGCGATCTTCGCGCAACTGCGCTTTGGCGAAACAGAAAAGGCCGTGATTGCCTTCAGGTCGGACACCCGCGGCGCATTTGGCGATTATCGCTGGCTAGAAGCGACTGTCGGCCTGGTGCGCGATGCGCAGACCAACGCTCCGAAGGAGATTTCCGCGTCTGTACGTGACATCAGCGATCGCAAAAAGATGGAGCTGGATCTGGTTGCGGCACGCAGAAACGCTGAGACTGCGGCTGCTGCCAAGGCAACTTTCCTGGCCAATATGAGCCATGAAATTCGCACGCCGATGAATGGAGTTATCGGGTTTACCGAGTTGCTGCTGGAAGACAACCTGACTCCCGAACAGCACGAAAAGGCGCAGCTCATCGCCGATTCCGGCCGGGCCATGATGCAGATACTCAACGATATTCTCGATATTTCGAAGATCGACGCGGGCCGGATGAAGATTGTGCCCGAGCCCATCGACCTGCGTCATAAGCTGAAGTCTTGTATCAATTTGCTGGAACCTTCAGCTCGCCAAAAAGGCCTCATGTTCGAGCTGATCGTGGACGAGGAGGTGCCCAACCGCATCATGGTCGACCCGCTGAGGCTGCGGCAAATTCTGACCAATCTGGCTGGCAATGCGATCAAATTTACTTCCGAAGGTGCTGTCAGAAGCCGCGTTTCGGTGGAGCAGAGGCCGGGCGGGCGTGATGTTCTGTGCATTTCGGTGGAGGATTCAGGGATAGGCATTCCGGCCAACCGGCTCGAAGCGATCTTCCGCGAGTTCAGCCAGGCCGACGATTCCACCGCCCGCATATTCGGAGGTACCGGCCTGGGCCTGACGATCAGCAATGAGCTTGCCAAGATGATGGGCGGCGAACTGGAGGTGAGTAGTGAAGAAGGCCATGGCTCTGTCTTCACGCTGCGTATCCCGCTGCGTCCGATCGACGAAAGTCAGGTCGAGGCGCAGGTTGCACAGCCCATTGAACGCGAGCTTACCTTTGCCCGGCCTCTTCGCATCCTCGTGGCAGAGGATCATGATATCAATCAGGCGCTTGTCATGTCGATGGCCAGCCGCATTGGCCTTGCCGTCGATATAGCTGTTAACGGCAAGGAAGCAGTGCGCATGGTGCAGGATGCGAAGGCCGCAGGTCAGCCCTACGATATGGTGCTGATGGACGTGCAGATGCCGGTGATGGACGGCCTGGAGGCAACGCGTTCGCTGCGAAATGCCGGCTTCACAGCCGAAGAGCTTCCGATCCTTGCGCAGACGGCAAATGCCTATAGCGAGGACGTCCAGCGCTGCCTGGAAGCGGGGATGCAGGGGCATCTGTCCAAGCCCATTCGGCTGCGCGGGCTGAAATCCGCAATCCAGCGGTGGTTGCCCAAAGAGCTGTTCCGCGAAACAGCCGCGAGTGCGCCGTGCAAGCAGGAAACCTCACCGGATCCGGCAAAGGCGCTTACGAAGCGTTATGCCGCTCGGCGCAAGACAACGTTCGCTGCGCTTGACCGGCTGGACCCGGCCAATCCGCTCGATCGGCGCGAGGTCGAAGCAGTCGCGCAGATGCTGCATAAGCTTGCGGGCGCTGCCGGTATGTTCGGCGAGGAGGAACTCGGTGAACTGGCGCGGGCGCAGGAAAAAGCCATACTCGCGGCCGATGCGCAGGATGCGCGCGAGGCCGTTCGCATGGCCCAGCGTGCTTTTTCGAAATGGAAGTAGCGATAACGGCAGGCTTTGGTCCGTCTTCACGGCACCCGGCGCTGGCGGGTGGAAGAACCCGTCAATCCTGCGGCGAGTTGCTGGCCGCCAACAGCTTTTCCACGCGGGCCAACAAGTCTTCCGGGACGAAGGGCTTCGTCATATATTCGCTGGCACCGCCTTCCAGGGCGCCGGCAATGTCGTCCTGCCCTGCGCGAGCAGTCAACATCAGCACCGGAACATTCGATAACTCGGGTTCCGATTTCAGTACCCGCAGCACTTCGGGCCCGGACAGGATTGGCATCACCGTATCCAGAACGATCAGATCCGGCGTCCGCAACCGGGCTTGTGTCAAAGCCGCTCCGCCATCCTCTGTCACACACACTTCGTAGCCTGACGTTTCGAGACGAATCTGGACCAGTTCGGCCAGAATGTCATCGTCGTCTGCAACCAGAATGTAGGCCATGGGGCATCCTCGGCATGGAGTTATCGCCTCACCTTAGGAGGCATTGGGAAATAAGCAGTTAAGCGTCGGCCCGCTGTGCGGGGAGCACAGACGATGGAATGAACGAGACGATAGGCTCTTGTTACGCAAAGATAGCGCGGTTTTGCGCCACGCCCTCTTCACGTGATATTCGATGCCGTACCGACCTTGGCCAATGCCTTGCAGCCAATGCGGCAAGGAGCAGCGATGTAGAGAGGGAGATTGCCGATGGGAAACGAGTGGGCTGATCTCCCGCACGAAAAGCAGATCGAGCTTCTCTCCCGCCGTCTTTCTCGCGCAAACACGGCGCTGGAAGACGCGGAAACGATGCTCGAACGGCGTATGCGCGAGCTTGACCACGCAAATAACGAGCTGCGCAAACGTGAAGGCGAACTTGTCGAGCGGCTCGACATCGAAAACCGAAAGCTTCTCAGCGCGCAGCGGCTCGCGGAGATGGCGACGATCTACGCAGCGCCCGATCGCGGGTTCACGGCCTCCTCCAACCTTGCCATTCTGCTGGGGCTTCCGGAAGGAACCGAAGTGGGCATGGAGACGCTGAAAGCGGCGGTTCACCCGCTCGACCGCCAGCGTTTCGCGCGTGTTGCGCGCAACCGTTACGCTTCGGTTTCCCCAGATCAGGATCACACGTTCCAGCACCGCATCCTGCGACCTGACGGCGAGATGCGTTGGTTGGAGTGGCATGTGCGCCGGGAAAGTACGTCCGCCGCAGGTGCTTTCGTGGTTTTTGCCACAGTAAACGATGTGACCGAGAACCGCGCCAACGCTCGCCGTGTGCGGGCTCTGCAGCTACGGGCAGAGCGGCGCGTGAAGGAACTTGATCGGCTAACGAAAGCGCTCCGCCGTGCGGAGGCGGAAACGGGTCAGATACTGGAAAAGCGCAACCGCTTTATCTCAGAAATGGCCCACCGCATTCGCACGCCAATGGGCGGTTTGATCGGCGCAATGGAACTGCTCGTTCAGCGGCATCCCGGTGACGAACTTACAGCCAGAGCGCTCGAATCCGCCGACAGCCTCGCGGCAATTGCCGACCAACTTCTGACGGCCGCAGATGAGACCGGGGAAAGCTCGATAAATGAACGTTCCAAGCCAGCTCCAAGTGCGCCTGGCGAATTCACCGCACTGACAACGGCCGAAGGCCAGGCTCCAAAAATCCTGCTGGCCGAGGATACCGAAAGCAACGCTGTCGTCATCAGTCAGCTGGTCGATATGCTGGGCGGAGAGGTCACTTTGGTGACCAATGGGTTCGATGCTGTCGAAGCCGTCCGCAATAACTGTTTCGACGCGGTGCTGATGGATGTGATGATGCCGATCATGACCGGAGAGGAGGCCACCTTGGCCATCCGGGCGCTGCCCGGACCAAAGGCTCGGGTGCCGATTATCGGCATAAGCGCACACAGCCTCCAGGCCGAAAGGCAGAGCCTGCTGACTGCCGGCATGTCCCAATGCCTGGTCAAGCCGATCAGGCGCGATACGCTCGAGGCTGCCTTGCGCGAAGCTCTGTCTGCTGAAGCTGGGCAGGTCGCAGAAAGGGCTTTATTCGACAAAGAGGTGTTCATCGAAGCGTTCACGGTTTTGCCGCCGGCCTTCCGCGAAAAGATGCTTGAGGCGTTCCGGAAGGACCTCATGAAAAATAGCGAAGAACTGGCCAAGGCGATCCGGGCCGGCGATGATGAGCGGACCCGCAGGTTCGCGCACAGTCTGAAGGGCATCTGCCTGAATGTGGGCGCTGTCGCCCTGGTGGAGCAGATGGCCGAGATAAGGGAAACACGGAGCGATCAGCGCGAGCGCCTTCTCGAACCCCTGCACGATACGGTCATCGCAAGCCTGGCGGCCTGCGATGACCTGTATGAAGGGCACGTGATCCACACTTAGTAAGCTCCCCGCCCGGTGATGACGGCTGGAACGGTACGCAGCATCAGCGAAAGATCGGTCAGCAAGCCGCGGCGGCGCAGATAGGCACAATCCATGACAACCTGCCGCTTGAACGGGATTTCGGCGCGTCCGCTCACCTGCCAGATGCAGGTGATGCCGGGTTTGCCGCCCAACCGCTGCCAGCTTTTCCCGGCATAGGTCGCCACCTCGCAGGGCAACGCGGGCCGCGGGCCAACCAGCGACATCTCTCCTGTCAGCACGTTGAAGAGCTGCGGAAGTTCATCGATCGAGGTCCGGCGGATGAACCGCCCCACCGATGTGATGCGCGGATCGTGCTTCATCTTGAAGCAGGTTCCATCCCGTTCGGAATGCGCGAGCAACGCTGTGCGGCGGGCTTCGGCATCGGTATACATCGAACGGAACTTGATCATGCGGAAGTTGCGCCCGCGCTCGCCGATGCGTGTCTGCCGGAAGAACACCGGACCGCGATCCTCAAGTTTGATGGCCAGGGCCACTGCAAGGAAGATCGGGGAGAGGATCGCGAGCGCCATGGTGGCAAGCATCATGTCCATCGCGCGCTTGATGGTTGCCGACGCCTTCACGGGAAGGCTGCGAGCATCCAGCGCGTGGCGAACAGCATGTGCCATGAAAGCCAGGTTCCCGGCGATATAGCGCGTGGCCAGACGCCGCGGCTCCATCGCCAGACGCCATACCCACTCACAGCCAACCGCCCGAAGAGCCTTCGGCGCGCGCGGAATGCGGCCCGAATAGTAGTCGAACAGTCCGCCGACGCCGAGGATCACAGGCACGTCGAGGCGATGGCGGTTATCGGCAATCCACTTTTCCTGCAAAGGAACGCCAAATCCGACGAACAGGATCGAGGCGCCAGAGCGATTGATGCGCTCGATAAGCGCGTCTTCCTGCTCCACATCGAAATAGCCGTGCCAGGTGCCGGCAATGTCGATTTGCGGGAAGCTGCGCGCAACCCATTCAGCGGCGCCGTCGGCCACGCCATGGTCGCCCCCCAGCAGGAAGATCGCCTGACCCTCGCGTTCGGCAAGGCTGCAGATATGCGGAAACAGATCGGTTCCGTTGAGGTTTTCTCCCAGTTCCACCCCTGCCATTTTTGCAGCGAGCGACATACCGCTGCCATCGGGTAGGAGGCGGTCGCTGGCACCGAGGGCTCGGCGATAACCGGCATCCTTATAGAGCGTGTTCACGCAATGCGCGTTGAGGAAATTGACAACCGTGGGTTCTGCGCGCGCGGCACGGAAAACAATTTCCCGGGCCATGGCTTCGCGGGTGCCTTGAACGACAGGTTGGCCGAACATCGAAACGGTCGGCGCAGGTTGGCCTGCCTTGATCCTCTCAATCACCGTTTCAAAGTCGCACGTGTCGATTGCGTTTCTGGGATAGTATTTCATCGAGCCCTCCTTCGTTTGGAACGACCCACTTCCAGCAATTGCCGTGCCAAACGGTGATAATGGTCTTTAATCAGGCATTTGTGCGATTTCTTCATTGAAGGCAGGGGCAGCGCCGCGCAGCATATTCGCAAATTGCGTGCGCCCGCCTTCGCACTTCGCGACAGTTGCTGTTGCAGAATGCGAAATTGCCGCGCCGATGCGGTTCACTCAGGCTGCGGGCATCCAAAAAAGCCCGGATTTCTGCAATTGGCACGGTCTTTGAGAGGACGGTGGCGAAACCAGTTCAGGACCCGCCACTCATGTTCGCACGTACACTCTCTGCCAGGCTGCCCAACGGCATAGCCCCGATCGCGAAGGGTCTGGTTGCCTATGGTTCGGCCGAGGCGGCAACGCGGATCGTGCGCATCCTAGCCATCCTTGTGATCGCGCGCCGCACTTCGCCCGAACTGCTCGGCACTGCGGCGCTCGCACTCACTCTGTTCGAATTGATTCGCGTGCTTGCCAATGCGGGGATCGGCCAGCGCATCATCGCGGCGACCGACAGCGAACTGGCGCCTCTTTGCAACACGGCCCGCCGCCTGTTCTGGGCCGTTTGCCTGGGCGTAGCAGGCGTTCAGCTGGGCGTGGCGGCTGCGCTGGTTGCGGTCTGGGATCTCTCCGAAGCGGCGTTGATGCTGGCTGCCTTGTCCGGCGTCTATGCCTGTATGCCTCCGGCGTTGGTGCAGGTTTTCCTGCTGATGCGCGACGCGCGCCTCACCACAACCGCGCGGATTGGCGCGACGCAAACCATGGCTGACCACTGCCTTACCTTGGCGCTCGTGGTCGTCTGGCCAAGCGCCTGGGCGATCGTGCTGCCCAAGCTGCTGACCGCGCCGGTGTGGACGATATTGACGCGCCGTGCCCGGGCATGGGTGGCCGATCCCGCTGCCGGTTATGCGCCGGTGCGCGAGTTCAGCTCCTACGGACCGGCGATTTTCGGCTCAGAACTGATCGCCGCGCTGCGCATCCATGCCGACAAGCTCGTTATCGGTGCGCTGCTGGGAAGCGAGGCGCTGGGCCTTTACTATTTCGCCTTCAATGCAGGGCTGGGTATCACCCTGTCGTTCGTTGCAGCGTGCAACACGGTAATCTTCCCGTTGCTGTGCAAGCAGGCCGAGGGCGAACAACGCGCCCGTCTGTTCCGACAATCCTTCGCATTGGGATTGGTGCTGTTGGCCCCGGTCGTCGCCGCGCAGGCTTTGCTGGCACCGTTTTACGTGCCGCTGGTGTTCGGCCCCGAGTGGATCGATGCCTCGCCTTATATCGCGCTGCTCTCGCTCGCTGCGCTGCCGCTTTACGCCGGTTCGCTGATCGGCGCGTGGTTCCGCGCCCAGAAACGACCTCTCGTGGAAACGCGGATCGCACTGGCAGCTACCGTCACCGGCCTTGGAGGGCTTGCCGCCGGTTCCACCCATTCTCTCACCGCAGCCTGCGCTGCCTATGCTGCGGGCCTGGCGCTGGTGCTGCTCCCGGCAGCCATCGCGCACCTGTTTTCCCGCACCTTTCATTCCGTTCCGACCTGAGGAGAAGCCTGATGAAGACCCCCCGTTTTTCCGTGATCATTCCCGTCCACAACGCCGAGCGGACCATCGCGGCAGCGGTGAAAAGCGTGCTCGCCCAGTCTTGCAGAGATTTCGAGCTGATCCTTATCGACGACGGTTCGACCGACCACAGCTTCCGTACCATGCTGGACTTCGCCTGCATGGATGAACGCATCAGGTTGTGCTCCAAGCAACAGGAAGGTGTTTCCGCAACCCGGAACCACGGCGCGGTTCTGGCCCGAGGAGAGTACCTCGCGTTTCTCGATGCCGATGATTGCTGGAACGTCCACAAGCTTTCGCGTCATCGCGCCCTGCACGAGCGGGACACGACGATCGAGGCCAGCTTTGCCAAGATCGCCTTTCGCTCGGAACGGGAGGACGGCGAGCTAGCCAAGCCTCTGACCTTCTCAACCGTGCCGACCGGCCCGCTGCAATTGCAGACAGTGCTGCCGGAGAATCCGGTCTGCACCACGTCGAACCTTGTCATCCGTCGCGAGACATTTCGTCAGATGGGAGGCTTTCGCAAAGGCATGAACCATGCAGAAGACCAGGAGTTTCTCGCAAGGTTCGTTGCTGAGGGCCGCAAGATCGTGGGGCTGGACGACTGTCTGGTCGACTATCGGCTGAGCCCGGATGGTCTCTCGTGCAACTACGAGGCCATGCTGTCGGGCTGGAGACGGCTCGCTGCGCAATATGCCGCCGACTTCGACATGCGCCGCGCAGAAGCGGTGTACTGCCGTTACCTGGCCCGCCGTATCCTGCGTGCCGGCGGCCCGGCCCACCTTGCCAGACGCATGGCATTCGACGGTGTCCGGGCGGATTGGCGCGCCTTCTTTGCGGACATGCGCCGCGGCGCGCTCACATTCAGCGCAGTGATCGGCAACAGCCTGATCCCGCAGCGCGTGAGCGTCAGAATTTTTTCCTGATTTGAATAATTTATCGAGGGGATTATCGATGACTACGCCCAAAATTTCCGTTGTTATGCCCGTCTACAACGTCGAGGCCTACGTGGCCGAAGCGATCCAGTCGGTCCTTTCACAGACTTTCAGCGATTTCGAACTCATCGTGGTCGATGATGGCGGACAAGACGGCTCGATGGAGATCGTACGCAGCTTCTCAGACGCGCGCATTCGCATCGTCACGCAGGCCAATCGAGGCCTCGCCGGTGCCCGCAACAGCGGCATTGCGGCGTCACGCGCGCCCTATATCGCGCTGCTCGATTCCGACGATCGCTGGCATGATGACAAGCTGTGTCTGCACTATGTTCATCTGGAAGCCGACAAGTCGATCGGGGTCAGCTACTCGGGTTCGCGCATGATCGATCGCGCGGGCAACGCGCTGTCGGTGGCAATGCGCCCCAAGCTAACTGGCATCCGCCCCGAGGATATCCTGCGGCGCAATCCGATTGGCAATGGCAGCGCCCCGGTTCTGCGCCGCTCCGCCATTGACGCCGCGATGTTTTTCCATCCACGCGAACACTCGCGCAGATGCTGGTTCGACGAGGACTTCCGGCAGTCAGAAGACATTGACCTCTGGGTGCGCCTTTCGGCTGCGCATGGGGTGCGTTTCGAGGGCATTGCCGGCGAACTGACCGAATATCGCATCGTCGGCGGGGCGCTTTCCGCCAATGTCGTCAAGCAATATCTCAGCTGGACTGCGATGCTGCGCAAAGCGTCGCAATATGCGCCCGATCTGGTGGACCGGCATGGCAATTCGGCGCGTGCCTACCAATTGCGCTATCTGGCACGGCGGGCGATCCAGCTGGGAAATGGCGAGTTCGCTGGCGAGCTGCTCGGCCAGGCCCTTCGCCTCAGCCCGCGCATCTTGATAGAAGAGCCACGCAAAAGCGCGACCACTGTCGTTGCCGTAGCGGCAGCGAAGGTGCTGGGTCAGGCACGCTTCCAAGGGATCTCGCAGCTCTATCTCAAGCAGGCCGCGTCATGATCAACGTCGTCCATCTGCTTGATGATTTCGCCTTCGGCGGGGTCACGCGGGCCCTCACCCTGTTTGACCATCGCGAGTTGACCGAACACGCGCGCTCGCGAACGGTAGCTATCGGGAAGGACCTGCTTGCCGAGAACTTCGATGCCGATCTGCTGGTGACGCATATGCCGCCATGCTGGTCGCGATTGGGGTTCCTCTTTTCGCTGCGAGTCCGCAATCGCGATGCGCGTCTGGTCCACGTTGAACACAGCTATACTGAAGGGTTTGTGCGCGAGCGCGTGCAAGCGCCGCGCAGGTTCCATGCCTTGGTGCGGCTGGCCTATTCCTTGTATGACGAGATCGTCTGCGTTTCCCAGGCGCAACGAAACTGGCTTGCCAGAACCGTCGGCATTCCGGGCAACAAGCTGCGTGTCATTCACCCCTGGTGTGGGCGTGAGGAGTTGTTTGCGCTTCCGAATGTCCCTTGGGCGCCGGAGCGGCCCTTGCGTCTCGTGGCCTATGGCCGCTTCGCGAGCGAGAAGAACTTCACGCAGCTTGTCCGGGCCGTATCGCTGTTTGCGCCGGGGGAGATCATTCTCCAGCTTATCGGAGATGGACCGGAGCTGACGGCCTTGCGCAAGGCCGCAGTCGGCAAGCTCAACATTCACATCAGAGGCCGCATCGACAGCCCAGCGGAGTTCCTGCAAGACTGTGATGCGGTGATTGTGCCGTCGCGCTACGAAGCGTTCGGTCTCGTAGCCACAGAAGCCCGGATGGCAGCGCGGCCGATCTTGGTGGCCGACGTGGATGGGCTGCCCGAGCAGACCGGATCTGCTGGTATCGCGCGGCCAATGCGCACAGCCGCCGAAATTGCTGCGGCAATTTGCGATTTCCGGAAGCTGCCACTTCACGACATGGGCCGAGCCGGGAGGCGCGAAGTGGCAGGGCTGCACGACACGATTCTGGCCAGTTGGAAGGAGGTCTTCGCCGACGCCGGGAGTGAGACGGCGGGCAAGCTGTTTGTGCCTGAGGGGGAGGCGCGGCAAGCTGCCTGAACTGGCGAAGACTCTTCAGGCCGCCCCTCCTAAGATCGGAGGGGCGGCCTTTTTTGCGCTTGGGCTGCTGCGAAAAGACCGGATCGAACGATCCGCACGGGCAAGTTCTGTCGTCGTGAAGCGGAAAACTTTGCGTGGACGCTGCCAAACGTGGCTAGCAATGCGATCCAAGTTCGCCGTCTGACGGAGCCGAGCCCTTGCGAGAGCACGATCCAGGCTCACGCCTCGCTTTTGCCCTTCTGGCTATCCTCTTGGGCAAGCACCTTGCCCAAGAGGACCAGCGCGGGCCAGAACAGATAGGCGAGAATCTCCAGGTTCTCGCCAAAGCTGTAAAGCACCAGGGTGAGCGTCATCGCCAAGGCCATGCGTTCAGCGCTTCCTTCCCGCGCGCCCCATGCAAGGGCAAGAAGTGTGCTGAAGAGCGGTATCGCCAGCGCCACTGCACCTGCCAGCCCCTTCACGAACAACAAGCCGTACCAGCTGTGATGGCTGCCGATCGGCATATATTCGACCAGGTGAGGCCCGTTCTCGACGATACCGTGGCCAAACCAGTACGCTTCTGCCTGCCAGCGTTCGATTGCGATGCGCCCCAGCGTCTCACGGACGCGGCTGGAATCGGCGCGCGCGGCGGAAAAGTCGCTCATCAGCGCTTCGAAGAACTCCAGCAGCGCAGGTCCAACGATCCCCAGCAGCACCATCGCCGGCGCGGCGAGAAACCAGATCCAGGCCTTGTCGATCCGTCCCAAGCCCCAGACAATCGGCGGGATCACGATTAACGCTACCATCGCCAGCCTGGACTGTGAGAGCAAGGCCAGCATCAGACCCGCAATGATGCCGACAGTTCGCCAGGTGCCGCTTTTGTCACGTGCGGCGAGCAGAACGTAGATGACGGCAATCATCCCGGCCGCAGGCGACCAGGGGGCGAAGAACTGCCAGCGCGGTGTGCCTGCTCCCGGCTCGATTGTATAAAGCGTGGTGGCGAAGTACTCCGGGCCCGGGCCGCCGACGATCTTGAGCGGGGATACCCACAATGTCTCGGGCAGGCCGATGAAGGGCGCGGCCAGAAACAGCGGCAGTAGCACCAACGTTTGCAACCCAAGCCTGCAAATCGCGCGATAGATCACCTGCTCGCGCACCTGCAGCAGCGCGCCCGCCAGCGGGAAAAGTGCGATCAGGGCCCACCCTTTCGCCCAGCCGATTGACGATTTGATCGTCTTGCCCGTACCCAGATCGAAGTTGGCATGGCCGATCCACAGGATCAGCAGCATGGCCGCCATGCCGATGACCCACAGCCATATGAGCAGCGGCAGACGGACAAAGCGTGCGCCCACCGTCGGGTCTACATAGGCCTGCCAACATGCGAGCAGGAGCAGCACCCAACCCAGCACCGGCCCGGCAATGTACAGCCCACCCAGCAGCCAGAGCAGCCAGGTGGACTGTATCGCTACCGAGATCAGGCGTTCGGCAGGAGTTTGCGGATGATCGGTTGGCGCAGCCACAGCAGCAGAAACCCAAAGAGGACAAACACGCTGGCACCCAGGGCACCGGCGATGGCGATGATCGGCGTAGGCGATGAACGGGTGCGCGGCAGCGAGGGCGCTTCCAGCGTCTGCACCAGCGGATAGGACGCAAAGGAATCAGCCTTGTTGGTGTCGAGCCGGGCGAGCGCCGAACTGAACACCGCTTCGGCAACGCGCACATCGCGCACCAGCTCGGCAAGTTGCGACGCCTGTGCGACGTGTTCGCCCGCGCGCTGGCTCTCTTGCGAGATTTGTCGGCGCAATTCCGCCAAAGCGGCTTGGTTGCCAGCGTGAATGCTGTCACGATTGGTCAGCGTTTCGAACAGTCTCTCGCGGGTGTCAGACACAGCAAGATCGGAGAAAGCGAGCACGCTTGCCGCATCGGCGCCGGTCAGCTGGGCACCCTGGCGGGCCAGCGCATCGCGCAATTCGCTGCGTTCGGCATTCAGCCGTTCGATCTCCCCGTGAGCGGAGCCGAGAGTGCCGCTACGCTGCGTTTCTTCGGCAACCGTATCGGCATAGCGGGTGAGCAATTGCCGGAACACAGGATCTGCCTTGAGTTGCATTGCCATGCGGGCTTGCGGCAGGCTGATCTGCAGGGAAGACGCGAGGCGCCCAGCCGTGCCGCCACTTTCAGCCGCGATCACGCTGCGCTCACGCTCGGCAACTTTCATCTGGTCGAGCGCCGAAACGCGGCCGGCGAACTGCTCCAGCGAGATGAGGCCGGTTTCGCTCTGGAATTGCAATAGGGCAGCCTGAGCGGCGTCGACCTTGTGTTCGAGTTCGGCAATACGCGCAGCGTCGGCCCGCTCGCGCTTGTTCGCTTCGTCCTCGCGAAGGATCTCAAGCGCGGTCATGAAAGCGGCGCGCAGCTCTTCCATCCGCACGCGGGCCTGCTCGGGCGATCCGCCGGGAATGGTCAGAGAGATAAGATTGGTCTGATCGATCAACTTCACCTGCGGGACGGGGAAGGCATCCTCGTCTTCGCCTGCTCGGCGGGCAGCATCGCGCAACACCACGTCAGACGTGATCAGCCGCTTGTAGTTCTCTGTCGGGCTCAGCGTTGTGCTGGAAAACGCGGAGGCCGTGGTGGCCGTGGCCTGGCCGATCGATTCCAGATTGACCGAGCCACCTACCCCGGAGCCGGGAAGGATCAAGGTCATCCGGCTCTCGAATTTGTCAGGCACGAAAGCGAGATAGGCAATCGTGACCAGCCAGATAGCGGCCACCGGGATGGAGATCGCGGTAATATAGCGGCGATACCGGCCGACCGAGGGCAAGCCGTCACGTGTGAACTCCCACGCGCGCACGAGCCATCGCGGGGTCGGCTTGAAGTAGGGGCTGGTGCGCTCCATCAGTTCACTCCACCCAGCAGCAGGGCCGGTGTTGCGCTGCCAACCGCACTTCCGATCGAACCAATGACTTCGTTGAAGTTGGACCAGCGGCTGTCGTAGCACGCGATGGCGTCGTTCGGCATCAGCAGCGGATTGGCCGCATCACGCCCAACTGCACGCACCAGCTTTTCGATGTCGCGCTCGATAACGATGCTCTGCCCGGTGCGGGGATTGCGCGAGATCAGCACCGCGCGCCGATCCGACTGCATGTAGGAACCGCCCACACAGTTCATCGCGACCAGCGCTTGAAGCAGCCGCGTGCCGTAAGGCAGCGAAGTGGTCTCCGCGCCGATGGCCGCGCCCGCATTGTTGTTCGCGCTGCGTGTCAGATTGGACATGAAGACCTTGATCCCCGGCGGCGTAAGCGGTGTCGGCCGGGCCAATGCCGGATCGAAACACCCGCGGCTCGGAACGATAACCCGGTCGCCCGCAGCCACGGAAACGTCTCGCGCTGCCCAGCCGTGAGCCAGACCGGAAAGGTCCAGCTCGACATAGGCGTCGCCCCGCACGAGATAGATGCGCTGAACGTCCGCATCCGGCCGCACACCGCCTGCCGCCCGGATGGCGGTCGCCACGCTGCGCGAAACATTGTCGTCGCCGCTCACCTCACCTTCACGCAGGCCGATCCGGCTTTCCGGCGTCCGCTCACCCGCACGCACCGCGCCTTCAGAAAAGACCGCGCCCGATACGGCAACCGGCACGCCCGCCGCCTCGATCAGAGAGAGCGACACTGCATTGCGCAGTGGCCGCACGACTTGCGATTCCACCAGGACGCTGCGGATCGTTTCCTCGGCTTCGGGAAGGGATAGGCCCGCCACAATCAGCGGCCCATGACCGGCGATCAGGATCGTGCCATCGCTTTGGACGACATAGGTGCCGCCCAGTGCCTCATCACTAAGTAAACGCAGCGTCAGCCTGTCGCCGGGAGAGAGCGGAGATGCCTGATCGAGGAATTCCTCGGCGCGCGCGCGGCGCAGATTGTCAAGTTCGCGCGGTGCGCGCCAGTCGCATGTCGGGGCACCGCGCGCGACGGGCGAAGCCATTACCCAGTCGCCCTCAGGATGCCCGCTCCCGCTCTCCAGGCTCTGACCAGGTAGCCAAGACGCACCGGCGATGTTGGCCGGGGCCGGGCCTGTTACACAGGCGCCAAGCGACGCCGCCATCGCGGCAACGGAAACACTACGGAAGACATTGAACGGCATCGACTATGGTCCTTGCATTGCGTTTGGACCGATCGTTTCAAGGAGCGTGCCAAACCCGGCATATCCACGCGTTGCTGCGGAAATTGCCGATCCGCCGAGCGCGCTTTCGCAATTTGCGAGAGCCCAAATTTGCAATTTGCAAAGACAATTCGCGTTATGCGACGGTTATTGGGACCCTTGTGCCCTTTTGCGGCCCCAAGAACCGGCACGTTTCTTGCTCGTAAGCATGGGGCCGTATGTGGCGGCCGAAGTCGAAAAAAGGACACGATCATGAAAGGCTTCATCTTTTCAGAACTTCTCCTGTTCATGGAAGAGAAGCAAAGCGCGCTGTTTGTTGAGGAAGTTATCGCTGCCGCCGATCTGCCGAACGATGCAGCGTTTTCGCGTATTGGAGCCTATCCAACGGCTTATGCTCTCTTGCTTGTAAGCGCGGCTTCCAAGCTGTCAGGCATACCCGCCGCCGCGCTTTGCGAGGAATTCGGTACGTTTCTCTTCGGTCGCTTTGTTGTGCTTTACCCGGACATCATGGCATCATACGCTAGTGCCGAAAGCATGTTGGAGCATGTCCGCGGCCATATACACGAGGATATGAAGGTGCTCTATCCTGATGCCACCCCGCCTGAAGTGACTGCGACGTCAGAAGATGGAGATTGCATCGTGGAATATCGCTCACATCGGCCACTCGCCCATATCGCCTTCGGCCTCATTCGTGGATGTCTCGAGCATTTCGGCGACAATCGGAAAATCGAATGGATAAGCCGCAGTGAGAGCGGTGATGCCGCCACCTTCAGGATCGCAGGCTAGTGTCGCTCTCGGTTCTAATCGTTGAGGACAGCGCTTCCATTGCCCTTGGTTACGCAGCGCAACTGCAGAGCGCCGGGCACGACGTGGATGTGAGCGAGACGCTGGCCGAGGCCCACACTGCGCTGAAACGCACGGCGTTCGATGTCGTGCTGCTCGACCTGCAGTTGCCCGACGGCAACGGGCTCGAGCTGCTTGCCGACATATCCTCGGGCGAGAACCCCGCGCCTGCTTTTATCATCGTCACGGCGGACGGCTCCTTATCGCGGGCAATCGACGCCATGCGGCTAGGGGCCTATGATTTCCTTGTGAAGCCGGTGGCGGGTGAGCGGCTTCTGACCACGGTGCGCAACGCTGCCGCACGCGGCCGTGCTGTCCGCAAGGCGGAGCAGCCCAAGCGCGCGGATCCCAACGGATATCACGGCTTCATCGGTAACTCCCCGGCGATGAAGGAAGTTTATAGCGCGATCGATAGTGTCGCGAATTCCAAGGCCACTGTTTTCGTCACCGGAGAAAGCGGCACCGGTAAAGAACTGGCGGCTGAAGCCATTCATGCGGCGGGAGCCCGAAGCAATGGCCCCTTTGTGGCGATCAATTGCGGAGCGATCCCGGAGAGCCTGCTCGAATCCGAGCTGTTCGGTCACGTGAAGGGAGCCTTCACCGGTGCAATAGAAAACCGGATCGGGGCTGCCAAAGCCGCTGACGGCGGCACCTTGTTCCTTGACGAAATTTGCGAGATGGAACTCAAGCTACAGGTCAAGTTGCTCCGGTTCCTGCAGACTGCGACTGTTCAACGCGTGGGATCGAGCAAGGTCGAGCCAGTCGACGTGCGGATCGTATGCGCCACCAACCGCGATCCGGCCGCAGAGGTCGCAGCAGGGCGTTTCCGCGAAGATTTGTTTTATCGCTTGAATGTCATACCGCTCCATCTGCCCCCGCTGCGCGAAAGAGGAAGCGATGTGCAGTTGATCGCGGAGCATTTTATGATGCGCTTTGGCAAGGAAGAGGGGCGCGAGCTTAGCGGATTGACCGAGAACAGCCGCAAGGCGATCCTCGAACATAGTTGGCCCGGCAATGTCCGAGAGCTGCAAAACACCGTTCGACGGGCAGTGGTGGTTGGCTCAGGTCCGTTATTGGATCTCGATTTGCGCTCACACCCGGGCGAAACTGGTCAGCCCACAGAGCAAACCCGTTTTTCGAAGCCTGACGACAACTCCCAGGCCGCGCCTCGCCCCCACATTGCAGAACGTTTGCACGAGCCATGGGAAGACATGACGCTGGAGCAGATAGAGCGCATGGCAGTTCATGCGGCGATCGAACGATGCCAGGGCAATGTTACCAAGGCCGCCAAGGCTCTGGATGTGAGCCCCTCCACCTTATACCGCAAGCTGGAAAAGTGGCACTCGAAGCTCGATTGACCTTTCAGCAAGCAAGCGAGCGGCACTGTACGATCAGGTTAACCTCTGAGCTTTCAGTCCGGCCCTCGTGATTGACGACTTATTTGCCGGTCACTCCTGCATCCCCGGCACCAGCGGTTCGGGACCGGCTGGCACAATGCCGTACGGATTTATCCGCTCGTGGCTCTCGTAGTAGTGATGCTTGATGTGGCGGAAATTGACCGTCTGGGCGATCCCGTCAAGCTCGTAGACCCGGCGGGTAAGCGCGGCGAGATTCGGGTAATCCGCAATCCGGCGGACGTTGCACTTGAAATGCGTGTAATAAACCGGATCGAAACGGATGAGGGTGGTCCACAGGCGAACATCCGCCTCTGTCAGCCGGTCGCCGATAAGCCAGTCTTTGCCTTCCAGGCGATTTTCCAACTGATCGAGCATGGCGAACAGCGGTTTCACGGCCTTCTCGTAAGCGTCCTGCGTTGTCGCGAAGCCCGCCTTGTAGACGCCGTTGTTTACCGCATCATAGACCTTGTCGTTCAGCCTATCGATCTCTGCGCGCAAGCCTTCGGGATAGAGGTCGAGGTCATTGGCACCGCACCCGTCGAACGCTGTACCGAGCATCCGCAGGATGTCCGCGCTCTCGTTGTTCACTATCGTCTCGGTCTTGGTATCCCACAACACCGGCACAGTGACATGGCCCGAATAATCGCTCTTGGCGTGGGTATAGAGCTGGTGAAGGTAGTCGGCTCCGATGGCGGGATCGCCGGTGACGCACTCGCCTTCGCGGAACGACCAGCCGCCATCCTTCATCAGCCAGTGGACCACGCTTAACTCGATGGCGTCGGTTAGACCTTTCAGATGCCGGGCTACATTGGCGCGGTGGGCCCAGGGGCACGCAAGGCTGATGTACAGGCGATAGCGCCCCGGTTCGGCGGCGAACCCGCCGTCGCCGGTTGCGCCGGGCGATCCTTCCGGCGTGATCCAGCTGCGAAACGCGCTCTCGTCGCGTTCGAACTCGCCGCTGTCCTCGTCGTTATGCGCCCACTCGTCGTGCCAGGTGCCGTTCTTCAGATAGCCCATTGCTGTTACAAATCCTTCGCCGAGAATGGGAAGTCGCGCTTTTCATGCTGGAGAGAGATCCAGCGCGTGGTGGTGAAAGCTTCGATAGCCCAATGGCCATTGAACCGCCCGATCCCCGAATTCTTGACCCCGCCGAAGGGGGAGAAGGGGCTATCGTTCACCGGCTGGTCGTTAATGTGGCATACGCCCGACTGGATCTGTTTGGCCACTTTCAGCGCGCGGCCCTCGTCCTGGCTGAACACCGCCGCCGAAAGCCCGTAGTCGGTTGCATTGGCGAGGCGGATCGCATCGGCCTGATCCTTCGCGCGGATGATTGGCGCAACCGGGCCGAAGATTTCGGTGTTGAGGAGGCAGCTGTCTTCATCGAGGTCGGCAAAGATGTGCGGCGGTACCACCAGCCCGTCGGGCTCGCCGCCCAGCGCACAGGTCGCGCCCTGATCCTTCGCCTTGGCGATCAGACCGGTCACGCTTTCGAACTGGTCGCGGTTGACGATTGGGCCGATAAAGCACTCCGGGTCGTCGCGTTCGCCGACCACAAATTTGCCCACACGCTCGACGAAAGCTTCCACGAAGCGGTCGTACAGCCCATCCTCGACGATGATCCGGTTGGCGATCATGCAGATCTGGCCCTGATGCATGAACTTGCCCCAGGCGCTCGCCTCCACCGCATAGTCGAGGTCAGCATCGTCGAGCACCACGATCGGGCTGTTGCCGCCCAGCTCCAGCTCGACCGGCTTGATAAGGTCGGCATCGAGCGCGGCCTTGCCCACGCCGCGCCCCACTTCAGTCGATCCGGTGAAAGAGACGACCGAGGGGATATCGTGTTCGATCAGAGCGGTGCCGATGTCGCTGCCCGAACCGGGAAGCACACTGACGAGGCCTTCGGGCAGGCCCGCCTCCTCACAGATCGCGGCAAAGATCGTCCCGCCGGTGACGATTGAATCGCTCGCAGGCTTGATAACCACCGCGTTACCGAGGCTGAGCGCCGGGAACAGCGTGCGGGCGGTGAGCTGAAGCGGGAAGTTCCATGGGCTGATTAGCGCAACCACGCCGGCTGGCTGGCGATAAACGCGCGATTCCTTGCCGGGGATATCCTCCGGCATGATCGCTCCTTCGACCATGAAGGGCCATACTGTGCCTTTGCGCGCGAAATCGCTCGCCAGTTGGAGTTCGAGCGCGGCCTTTACCTTCGTTCCGCCCACCTCGCGCACGATCCATTCGGCGATCTCTTCCTTCCGGCGCTGCATCACGTCGGCGATCTTGCCCATTGTCTCCGCGCGGGCGGAAGGTGGCATCGCGCCCCATTCGCGCTGGGCTTTTGCAGCGGCGCGGCAGGCTTCGTCAACGTCGCTCGCAGTGGCCGCGTTCATCGAGAAGATGACGCTTTCGTCCCACGGGCAGATGTTCTGGAGGATATCGCCTTTGCCTTCGCGCCATTCACCGGCGACGAAGAGGCGGTCGAGATTGCTGTATGACTTGGACATACATGGCTAACGACCGCGGACTGTATTGGTTTCGCACGGGGTTTGCCGAGACCTGCAATCGCATCCAGGCCTTAGGGAACAACGTTTGCGATCAAAGCAGCCGCGCTATAGGCAGGCGCTTGGCGATTCCCACGATCAATCGGTCGAGCGCGTTCATCCCGGGCTCTTTATCGAACACCATGTTCGCGTTGTCTGTACTGAACCTCCAGCGCAATTCGCCATCTTCGCCCATCAGCACTTCGCAGACCGGCCCGTTCACTGCCTGCTCCAGTTGATCGGCAACCCTTGCTGCAAACGCGGGACTTTCGATAACGAAGCCGAGTTCGGTATTCAGTTCGTAAGATCTGGGGTCGAGATTGAATGATCCGACGAACAGCCTTTTCCGGTCCACCGTAAAAGTTTTGGCGTGCAACGTCGTTACGCCTGATCGCAAGGCTGCGGTAGAGCCGGTCCCGGTGCCGCGAAACCGCTTGGCGATACCGACGTGACCGGTCTTGCGGGTGGTACGTGCGGAACCGGGCCACGGCTGAATTTCGAGCAGCCGGACTCCGGCAGAGACGAGCCGCTTGCGATGGGGCGCGTAACCGGCGTGGACCAGCCCCACGTCGCTGGCGGCATAGCCGTTAGTCAGGACCGTGACCGAAATCCCCGAAGCTGCAAGATCGGCGAAGGTTTTTGCGCCCTGTTCTCCCGGCACGAAGTAGCCGGAAACCAAGCCGATCTCGCGTCTGACAGGGCCCATCAATTCTTGTAGGTTCGTCAACAGCAGATCCCGCTGCTCCGCCTTTCCCAGGGTTTTTGCCGGATCGTCACTAAGCAGGCGCACCTCGGCCCACTCCAGTTCCAGCGATCCGTTGCGCAGATCGTCGACGAGCGTCAGGGTCTCCAGTCGATCGATATAGCGACGGGCGGAATCGTCGCGCGCGACAGCGGCGGCCCGCTTGGCAAGTTTGCGTCGCTTTGCTTTTCGCACGCGCGGCAGGATTTGCTGTGCCGGATAAGCTGACTGGCTGTCCCAGTATCGTTGAAAATCGTTCTCCACGGCAGCTACCGCGGGGCCGATTGCGAGAACATCGAGATCGACGAACATCGCTTCGTCATCGGCACCGAAGTATTCATCACCGACATTGCGCCCGCCAACAATGGTCACGCTGCCGTCTACCGTAAGGCTCTTGTTGTGCATCCGTCTGTTGAGGCGGTTGAAGTCGAACAGGAAACCAAGCGCCTTTGGAAACCGAATGCCGAAGGGATTGAATATCCGGATCTCTATGCCGGGGTGCCGGTCGAGCGCGGACAGCACGGTATCGAGCCCGGAGATGCCGTTGTCGTCCAGCAACATGCGGACCTTCACGCCGCGTTCGGCGGCCTCGTGGATGGCCTCCAGCATTAGCGTGCCGGTTCGATCTCCGTGCCAGATGTAATATTGCACATCGAGCCGACTTTCAGCCGCCTTCACCAAGGCCAGCCGTGCCGCACACGCGTCGATACCGCTTTCCAGAAGATGCAGCCCGGAAAGGTGCGGATGCTCTTTTGTCTGCCGCCTTGCAGCCGCAGCGAGCGACGTGCCGGAAGCATCAAGAGGTTCCCCGGCAGAGGCCACCTTGCGGACCGGCAAGCGGCTTGCCTTGCGAAGCGCGAAAAAGGAAACAGTTGCCGCAAGCCCGGCGAGAAGGCGCAGTCCTCTCATGACCCGGGAGGCGCGCCCTTGTCCTGATCGTCCGGGAGCGGGATGGGCGTCGCCGCGCATATCGTCCTCAATGCACTCTTGAGTCCTTCTTCCACGGTTGGGTGATAGAAGGGGCGTTCGAGCATTTCGCTGGCGGTTATTCCGGAGCTGATCGCCCAGGTGAGGAGATGGGCAAGATGCTCGCCTGCCGGAGCGAACAGGTCCGCCCCGA
The DNA here is from genome assembly GCF_005434915.1 of Aurantiacibacter suaedae. Taxonomy (GTDB): domain Bacteria; phylum Pseudomonadota; class Alphaproteobacteria; order Sphingomonadales; family Sphingomonadaceae; genus Alteraurantiacibacter; species Alteraurantiacibacter suaedae. The sequence continues at coordinate 174,398 of NZ_SKCG01000004.1, read as the reverse complement.
TCAGGCGGCCATCGGGAGCGGCGGCGTAAAGCGTCAACACCCCGCGATTGCGCGCCTCCACCCGGGCGCGACCCTGATCGGAAAAATCGACCGTTCCCGTTATCGCGCCATCGTCTTCCGAGCTGCCGATCGTGGCGAGGGCAGGATGGGTAAAGGTGATTGCGAGCGAGACATAGCGGTCAGTCTTGATCGGCGCAGGAAAGGCGGCCGCATTGCGGCCCGCAATTGCGCCGTCGTGCGATGCTTCGTGCAGCAGCGGCAAGTCCGCCGCCACGTCCCCGGCGAGGAAAATCGCGCTGTCGCCGCAGCGCATCGTCGCGCGGTCATGGCACGGCACGCCGTGTTCATCGCAGTCCAGCCCGGCTTTGTCGATATCGAGACCGTCGAGGGCAGGCGGTCGCCCCATCGCGGCAAGAACGATGTCGAAGTGCTCCTCGCCGCTATCGTTCGCCTCGCCGTTCGTCGACCAGCGCAGGGTAACGCCCTCTTCGCAAAGTTCGGGCTCGACGTCGCAGCCAAGGTGGACGTTCAGTTCGCTCTCGACCGCTTCGAGCAGTGCGCGATGCACGCGCGGGCACCGAACCTTAGCCAAGGTGTCGGCGCGGTCGAACAAGGAGACCTCCACCCCGAGGCGCGCGAAGGCTTGCGCCAGTTCGAGGCCGATCGGTCCGCTGCCGACCACACCCAGGCGGCGAGGCAGATCCTCGATCTCGAAAATGCTCTCGTGGGTCAGCACGCGCGAACCGAGCCGGGCATAGGCGGGTGGAAGCGTGGCTTCACCCCCTGTGGCAATCACGATTGTTTTGGCTTCGATCTCGCGTCCGTCGGCTAGCGCAAGCCGGTTCGGACCGAGGAAGCGCGCGCGGCTTTCGATCATGATGCCGTCGGGTATCTTATCGAAGCCTTCGCGTGTGAGCCGGGCGAAGCGGTCACGCTCGGAGCGGACCCGGTGCATGACCGCCGGCCCGTCGATTTCCACATCGCCGACTTTGATGCCGAAGATATCGGCCCGTTCGATGCGATGCGCTTCTTCCGCAGCGGCAATCAGCAGCTTCGAGGGCATACAGCCGGTGGTTGCGCACAACGTCCCCGCGAAATGCGGATCGATCAGCAAGGTGCTCGCACCGTTCTCGCGCGCCGCACGTTCCGCCGCCAGGCCCGCCGTGCCAGCGCCGATCACGGCGACATCGCATTTTAAACTGTCGGTCATTCACTTGGGTCCGCTTGCGGGAGGGGCATTGTATCGAGTGGTGCAATCGGCAGCTTAGCCGAACTCCGAACGGTGTTTGGAAAGCGTCTTGTCGACGCCTTCCAGCGCTTTCAGCACCTCTTCGCGCCAGCCGCCCTCGGCAAGGTGGCGTATGTCGGTATGGGCGGCACAGACGATCCGTGTGCCCGACCAGCGTTCTGCAATGTCTCGCGCCCAGCGCGCGAAGGCATCGGCCGCGCCCGGTCGCTTCTCCAGCGCATCGGGCAGCTTGGGATGGAACTTGAGCGAGGATTGCGGCAGCAGGCGGCCGACGAAGCCCGGCGCAGCCAGCACGTTGATCGTGTCGTCGACATGGACGATTTGGCTTTCGCGGTGGCGGGCAAGCACCGAACCTGCATGAACATCCGGATTGTCGGTTACCAGATCGACCCCGCCGGCGAGCGAGAATTCCAGCGTATCTGAGAAGTCGGCCTGGGTCGCGGCATCTTCGATCACGTTTGTGTCCCAGGGCAACTCCGGGAACTGCGACAGATGGCGGCTCGTCCCGATCAAGCGCGCATGGGGCAAAAGTTCGTGCGTGGCGCGGCAGAAAACCGTGTGAAACGGATGAACGTTTATTATGGCGTCAACCGCCTTGCCATCGTCTGTCAGCTGCATGAGCTGATCGCGCTGCTCCTCTTTCAGATCGTAGCTGTCGAGGACAAGGAAGCGGCCATTGGGGCGGCGAACCAGCGATAGGTGTGTCCCGATGTCAATGATCTTAGCCACCTTGAACGAGCCGCGAAAATTCCAGAAGTTTGGGGCTAGCTTCATCCGCTGGAACACTCGCCTTCATGATGCCGGGTACAAACCATAACGCTCATTAAAAGCTCAGGCGCAGCGCTTGTTCCATGGCGAGCGATATTCGCGCAGGCCGTTTGTTGCCAATGATAATTGCCCGATCGGACGATGCGATGCGATCCAGCCACCGCCTCACACGGCCCGCTATGTGAGGGGCAAGATGCAATATGGCGAGCGCCGATCCGTTCGGTAGTTTTACGGACCAATTCTTGGCGGCGGAAATCTGCTCAATCGAAAAGGAAAATCAGATCGTTACCTCGCTCCAGCCGCGGCCGGGTTGCAGGTTGGCGGTGGGGAGTTAACCCAATCGAAACCGTAACCGTGCGAATCCGAAGTTATTAACAGCGTGCTGTTTCGTATTACTACTGGCTCGGCTTCGTCAGTCTCACCGGCGAAAGGAAGCTAGTTTAGTGCTCTGCGGGGCGCGAGCGGCAAGGTGACGAGACGGGCGCGCGGGCAGCGTCAGAATTTGGTGAACATTCTTTCGAGGTTTGGATGGCGAGTATTTTCTGGCGTACCATCGTAGGTCTGGTCGCGCTCGGCGGGGCCGAGAGTGCAGCTTTTGCCGCCTCCGCATCCGCCAAAGGCGCGCACATTCCTGATCGGGTGGCAAATCTATCGGCAACGATGGACATGATCTGGGTCATCATCGCGGCTACGTTGGTGATGCTGATGCAGATCGGCTTCATGATGATCGAAGCGGGCACGGTGCGCACCAAGAACGCCATCAGCGTTGCCCAGAAGAATATGCTCGACTTCGCCTTTTCCACCGTGGCCTTTGCGGTGATCGGCTTCGCACTGGCGTTCGGCGTCAGCACAAGCTGGCTTCCGTTCAGCAACGATGGCGGTCTGTTCTTTCTGCAAGACCTCTCCGGCACGACTGCGACCTTTTTCATCTTTCAGGTCATGTTTTGCGGCACATGCGCGACGATCGTTTCCGGCGCTGTGGCCGAGCGGATGCGCCTTCGCGCCTATATCCTGCTCAGCGTGATCCTGTCGGCAGCCGTCTATCCAATTTTCACGCAATGGGCCTGGGGTAATGCACTCGGTCCATCGCCGGGCGCTTTTCTCGCCGATGCCGGCTTTGTCGACTTTGCCGGCGCAACTGTCGTCCATGCCACTGGCGGTTGGTTCGCTTTGGCCGCATGTCTCATCATCGGTGCGCGTCAGGGGCGCTTTATTGAAGGGCCGCCGATCCGGATCGGTGGGCACAGTGCGGTTCTTTCCTCGGCAGGCGCGCTGTTCCTGTTCATTGGCTGGATCGGCTTCAACGGCGGATCGACGCTGTCGGCCTCGAAAGAGGTTCCGGAGATTATTCTCAACACGATTCTCGCCGGGTCGGCGGGCGGTGCGGTCGGCTATGGCATGATGTGGTTCCGGGGCGCGATGCTGCCCGAGCGGGCAGTGAACGGGATGATCGGCGGCCTCGTTGCGATAACCGCAGGCTGCCATCTGGTGAGCCCTCTTGCAGCGATTGTTCTGGGCGCATTGGGCAGCCTTGCGGCCAATGCCGCCAACCACTTTCTCGAAACCCGCTTGCGGATCGACGACGCTGTCGGCGCGGTGGGTGTGCATGGCGTGGCCGGTGTCGTCGGGACGCTTGGCCTCGCGCTGCTGGCTCCTGCCGATGCCCTGCCGGCAGGGTCGCGACTGGCGCAGGTTCTCGTTCAGGCGCAGGGCAGCGCCCTGAACATGGTGTGGGCCTTCGGCACAGGTGTTGTCGTGATCCTTGCGGCCCGATCGATCATCGCCTTGCGAGCGACGCCGGAAGAGGAGGCGCTGGGCCTCAACGCGGCGGAACATGGCGCGCATCTGGGCACCGATCATCTTCAGGCCAAGATTGAAATGATGCTCCAGTCAGACTTCCACGGCGGCGAGCGGCTGACGGTGGAGGCGGGCGACGATACCGAACTGCTCACCACTTCGCTTAACAGTCTCATGGACCGGCTAGAAGCGGCAGAAGCTGCGCGAACAAGCCAGGCCATTAGCATGAGAAGCGTGGAGGAAGCGCAGCGGCTCGCCGCATTCGGGGAGGTGGCCAGCGAATGCATCCTGCTGATATATCAGGGCCGCATCCACACGGCCAATCTCGCCGCTGCGCAACTGTTCGGTTGCTCTGAAGAACAGCTGTTCGGTCGCCGTCCTGAAGAGCTGGTCCACCCTGACATGCGCGAGGCAATGATCGGCTGGCTTGAAGCGGGCAACGATGCGGTTCAACATGCCCGGGTCCTGCGCGGGTTGGGAACGGACATTCCGGTGGAGCTTCGCTTCCGCCAGATCGAACTCGATGGCCGCGATGTGATTGTCCTCAGGATGACCGATCTGAGCGAGCGGGAGGAAGCCCGGCGGCAGATTTATCATCTCGCCATGCACGATACGCTGACCGATCTGCCGAACCGCGAACTGTTCAACCGCAACCTACGTACGGCACTGGAGCGCCGCCAGGAGACGATGTTGACCGCGCTGCTGCTGGTGGACATCGACAGGTTCAAGGATATCAACGACCTGCATGGTCATCCGTCCGGCGATACCGTGCTCGTTGCGGTGGCGGAACGGCTCCGCGACGGGGTGCGCGGATGCGATACGGTCGCGCGGCTGGGGGGTGACGAATTCGCGGTCGTCTACACCAACATATCGTTCCCCAATCAGGCGCTTGATCTGGCGTACCGCATTCTGAAGAACATTTCGCAACCGCTGCTCTTGCCGACGGGTACCACCATCCATCCCCGCGCCAGCGTTGGATTGGCGATCTGCCCGCTCGACGCCGAAGACAGGGAAGTGCTCATCCGCAATGCGGACATGGCGCTGTACGCTGCCAAGAAGCGCGGCCGGAACGGTTTCCAGCGCTACAAGCCGGAAATGGGGCGGCTGCAGCATCTGCGGCAAGAGCTCGAAGCCGATCTGGCCGAGGCTCTCGCCCGCAACGAACTTGAAATGTACTATCAACCGCGCACCGACGTGCGGAACGGCGAAGTGGCAGGCTTCGAGGCTCTGTTGCGCTGGAACCGGGGAGACGTGCAGATTTCCCCGGCTGATTTTATCTCCATTGCAGAAGAGACGGGCCTGATCGTGCCGATCGGCGCCTGGGCTATCCGCGAGTCATGCCGTGCGGCGATGGAGGATCTGGACGGCAGCTGCATCAGCGTGAATGTCAGCGCGCGCCAGTTCCACACGCCGGATCTTGTCGATGCGGTCACCCTTGCTCTTGCCGAGAGTGGGTTGCCACCTTCGCGCCTCGAACTCGAGATTACCGAGAGCGTGCTGATCGACGATGACGATATTGCCACGCGCGTTCTGAACACCTTGCGCCAACTCGGCGTGCGGGTGGCGCTCGATGATTTCGGGACCGGATATTCGTCGCTCAGCTACCTCACCCGCTTTGCATTCGACACGGTCAAAATCGATCGCAGTTTCATTCAGGCCGAAGACGACAAGACCTGGCACGTTATCCGTTCGGTGCTGAGCATGTCGGCGGGATTGGGCACCGAGGTGGTGGCAGAAGGCGTTGAAACCAGCGAGCAGCTAGAGCGCCTGGCGGCAGAGGGATGCTCGCTGATACAGGGATTTCTTATCTCGCAACCTTTGCCCGCGAAGGAGGCTGCGCAGTTCCTTCGCTCCGGCCCGAACCGCGCCGTGGTCGGCGCGCCGGCTTTGCTGGACAGGCCTGGCGTCAATGTGATCACGCGCTAGGCTTGCTCTTTGGGCTCGATTGTCAGACTTGCGGTCGCGCAGCCGCCCGGATGCGATTGAACACGCGAGTATCTATGCAGTTTCGAGATTTCGACATCGATGGTTTTCTGCGCAACTATTGGCAGCGCAAGCCACTGCTCATCAGGAATCCCTGGAAAGATTGGCGCAACCCGCTCGAAGCCGATGAACTGGCTGGCCTTGCCTGCGAAGAAGGCATCGAGGCGCGCCTGATCGAGCAAGCAAGCGGCCAGCCGCAGCGGGCCTGGCAGGTCGAACATGGCCCGTTTGCAGAAGCGCGGTTCGATCGGCTCGGAGCCAAACCATGGACACTGCTCGTCCAGGCTGTCGATCATCACATACCCGACGTTGCCGCGCTCATCACGCCGTTCCGCTTCATCCCCAATTGGCGGATCGATGATGTGATGGTCAGTTATGCCAGCGATGGCGGCGGCGTCGGCCCGCATTTCGATCAGTATGACGTGTTTCTTGTCCAGGGCTGTGGAAAGCGCCTCTGGCAACTCGGCTCGATGTGCACTTCCCATACCGAACTGTTGCCGCATGACGATTTGCGTCTGCTCGCCAGTTTCGAGGCTACCGAGGAATGGATTCTCGAGCCGGGCGACATTCTTTATGTGCCGCCCGGCATCGCCCATAATGGCGTGGCCCTTGGCGACGATTGCATGACCTACTCAGTCGGTTTTCGTGCGCCCTCAACGAGCGAACTGATCGCCCACTATTGCGACGATGTGCTCGACAATCTGCAGGACGACAGTCGCTACCGTGATCCGGGTCTGGAGGCGCAAGCCAATCAGGGTGAGATTTCGGGGGCGGCGATGGCGCGGCTCAATGGCATGATCGCGGAAAAAATGCTTGATCCGGCGGCCTTTGCCAAGTGGTTCGGACAATACAACACAGCGCGCAAATATCCCGATATCGACTGGCGGCCGGAAGAGCCTGTCGACATCGAAGCGTTGCAGTCAGGCATTGCCAGCGGATCGCCACTGCGCCGAAATCCGGCCAGCCGGTTTTCCTTTTTCCGGCAGGGGCCAGAGTTGCTGCTGCTGTTCGTCGATGGGCAGAGCTTCGAATGCTCGGGCGATGTCGTGGCTTTCACAGAACTGGTCTGCTCGAATGATTGCTTCACGCTTGATCGCGATGTCGCCGCGTCGCCGCCGGTGCTTACATTGCTCAAGACGTTTTTCGATCAGGGCAGCCTTGCCTTCGATACCGAAGATTAGCTGCCGTACGAAGGGCTAGGGCACGCTAATCTCGCGCCACTCTCCCAGCCCCAGGCCTTCGATTGACCAGTCGCCGATGGACCAGCGCACAAGCCTGAGGGTGGGATGCCCAACCGCCGCCGTCATCCGGCGCACCTGACGATTTTTGCCTTCGCGGATCGAGAGCTTGAGCCAGCAATCGGGCACAGACTTGCGGTAGCGCACCGGGGGGTCGCGGGGCCACAGCTGCGGATCTTCTACGCGTTCGGCGTGGGCTGGCCGGGTCATGCCATCCTTTAGCTGCACGCCCTTGCGAAGCCTGTCGAGGCTGTCTGCGGAGACATCGCCTTCTACCTGCACGAGATAGGTTTTCGCCATCTTGTATTTCGGCTCGGCAATCCGCGCTTGCAGCCGCCCGTCGTCCGTCAGCAGCAGCAGGCCCTCGCTATCGAGATCCAGCCGGCCAGCAGGATAGACACCGGGTATATCGATGAAGTCCGACAAGGTTGGCCGCTTCGAGCCAGCAGTGCCACGATCGGTGAACTGGCACAGCACGCCATGGGGTTTGTTGAAAAGGATCAGTCGCGGCATGGAAACCTCCGTGAAGGCCTTGGCACGCGAGCACGCGCCTGACCAGTTTTTGCGAGACAGGCCAAGTCTGCAAAAGCAAGGTCACGGCGCATCCTCACGGGCCCCGCAGGCCATTGTATTTTTGCCCAAGAGTTCTATACCTTAAGGTATGGAAAAGCTTGCGACCAGAGGTAGACCGCGCGAATTCGACAAGGACGAGGCCCTCGCAAATGCTCTTCGCCTGTTCTGGCAGAAGGGCTACGAAGGCGCCTCGCTGACCGATCTTACAGAAGCCATGGGGATCACCCGGCCCAGCCTCTATGCCGCGTTCGGTAACAAGGAGGCGCTGTTTCGTCAGACGCTCGATCTTTATGAGCGAGACAAGCAGGCCTACATCCGCGAGGCGATGGAGGCACCCAGCGCCCGCGCGGTTGCCGAAACGCTGCTGATGGGCTCTGTCGACGTCGCGACCGGAGGCGAATGCCGTGGCTGCATGGGCGTGATCGCTTCGGTCGCTTGCCAGAGTGTCGAGCCTTCCATTCGCGACCATGTGAATGCCCGCGCAGAATCGGCAAAGCAGCTTATTGTCGAACGGATGCAGCGCGCCATCGACGCCGGCGAATTCACCGTTCCGACCGAGGCAACCGCGATCACGCGTTATCTTCTTGCGCTGATGCAGGGGATGTCGGTGCAGGCGCAGTCAGGCGCAAGTCGGGCAGAGCTTACCCAAGTTGTTGAATCGGCGCTTCTTTCCTGGCCTTCGAAGTAGCCTCTTTTCGCAGCTGCGAAAAAATACCTAGCGGTACAGAAATTCCGCTTGACCTGAACGCCAGATTACATACTTATCGGTACAGATAGTCGCGTGGCGCTTCGTCACTGCGCGGCGGTCGGGTGCTGTCGGCATTCGATCCATCCGAATAACACGCGTTTTGCTTCGAGAGCCTGTGCTTTTGGAGGCCGGGACGCTTGTCTTGATAAGGTCAGGGACAGCCGATGTTGGACACACCGTTCGATCGCTACAGCAACGATTCCGCCGAGGCGCACCGCGCCCAGCACATCGCCGAGATTCTCGATGACCCGGATCGAGGAGATGCGGTCCATTCCGAGAAGAAGCCCGCATCGAATGGGCGCGGCAGGCGCATCTGGCTTGGCCTGGCGATAGCTGCGGCTCTGGCCGGTGCCTGGTGGTTGCTCGGCAGTGCGCCCGAACCGCAGGCCGCCGCCGCGCCGCCTGCCGTCACTGTGGCGCAGCCCTTGCAGCAGGAAATCACTGAGTGGGATGAGTTCGTGGGCCGGTTCAAGGCGAGCCGCAGCGTGGAGGTGCGCCCGCAGGTTTCCGGCCAGATCACGCAGGTCCATTTCACCGACGGCCAGTTCGTGCAGAAGGGCGCGCCGCTTTTCACCATCGATCCGCGCACCTATCGCGCCGCGCTGGCCGAAGCGCAGGCCGATGCCGCCCGCGCTGAAAGCGCGCTGGCCTTGGCGCAGGACAACTTGGCGCGTGCCCAGCGTCTGGTGAGCGACGATGCCATCGCCGAGACCGAAATCGACCGTTTGCAGGCCGAGGTCCGCAACTATGCCGCCACGCTTGCCGCAGCGCGGGCCCGGGTGTCCTCGCGCTCGCTTGATCTCGGGTTCACCACGGTGCGCGCGCCGATCTCGGGGCGCATTTCGGACCGCCGTATCGACGCAGGCAACCTCGTCTCGGGTGGCGGCGGCAGTGCGGCGACGCTGCTGACCACCATCGATGCGGTCGATCCGATCTATTTCGAATTCACCGGTTCGGAAGCACTGTTTCTCAAGGCGCGCCGCGAAGGCCTCGACAAGGGAACTCCGGTTGAAATCCGCCTGCAGGACGAGGCCGACTATCGCTGGCACGGCACGCTCGACTTCACCGATAACGGGCTCGACAGCCAGTCGGGCACCATTCGGGCGCGCGCTGTGGTTCGCAATGGCGAGGGCTTTCTTGCCTCGGGCCTGTTCGGCCGGATGCGGCTGGCATCGGGCGGGACACACGAGGCCCTGCTGGTGCCCGATACGGCCGTTGCCACCGATCAGACGCGCAAGCTGCTGATGGTGGTCGAGAAGGACGGCACCGTCGCGGCCCGCGCGGTGGAACTTGGCCCGCTGGTGGGGCAGCTGCGCGTGATCGAGAGCGGGCTCGAGCCTTCGGATCGCGTAATTATCGAGGGGCTCCAGATGGCGATGCCCGGACAGAAGGTGAGCGTGCAGAACGGCACCATCGCCATCACTGCATCGGCTGAAGCAGAGGAACGAAAGGCGCCGAACTTGCCGCCCGCCGCCTCGGCCAGCCTCGCTCGCTAAGGCGCGCGCACGGCAGGAACAAACCCGGCTTCATGCCCCGAACCACGCCCCAATTTACGCCCGGAGTGCGTCCATGAACATTTCCCGTTTCTTCATCGATCGACCGATCTTTGCCAGCGTTCTTGCGGTGCTGGTGACGCTGGTCGGTGCGATCTCCTACTTCTTCCTGCCGATCAGCCAGTATCCGGACATCGTCCCGCCGACCGTCACCGTCACCGCGACCTATCCCGGCGCATCGGCCGAGACGGTGGCCGACACGGTGGCGAACCCGATCGAGCAGGAGATCAACGGCGTCGACGGGATGCTTTACCAGTCGAGCGAATCCACCGGCGACGGGCGGATGACGATCACCGTCACCTTCGCGCCCGGCACCGACCTCGACGAGGCGCAGGTGCTGGTGCAGAACCGCGTGGCGATTGCCGAAGCGCGCTTGCCCGAAGAGGTGCGGCGGCTCGGCATCGTTACCCGCAAGACCACGCCTGACTTCCTGATGGTGGTCAATCTGATCTCGCCCGATGCCTCGCTCGACCGCGAATATATCTCCAACTATGCGCAGACCCGCATCAAGGATCGGCTCGCCAGGCTTGAAGGGGTGGGCAATGTGGAGCTGTTCGGCCAGCGCGAACTGGCGATGCGCGTGTGGATCGATCCGGGCCGCGCGGCGGCGCTGGGTCTGACGGGTAGCGATATCGTCAGCGCGCTGCGGGCGCAGAACGTGCAGGTTGCCGCCGGTACGCTGGGCCAGCAGCCGAGCCCAGATTCCGCCTTCCAGCTCAATGTCGAGACGCAAGGGCGGTTCACCAGCCCGGCGCAGTTCGGCGAGGTGGTGATCCGCACCGACGATCAGGGCAGGCAGATCCGGGTGAGCGACGTGGCGCGGGTGGAGATCGGCGCGGCGGACTATTCCACCTCTTCCTATCTGAACGACACCGATTCGGTGATCCTGCCAATTTACCAGAAGCCCGGCTCCAACGCGCTTGATGCGGCGGAGGGCGTGAAGGCGACCATGGCCGAGCTGGCGGACGACTTTCCGCAGGGCCTCGAATACCGCATCGTTTACAACCCGACCGAATTCATCGCCCAGAGCATCGATGCCGTGCTGCACACGCTGCTGGAAGCCGTGGTGCTGGTGGTGCTGGTGATCGTTGTGTTCCTGCAGAAGGCGCGCGCCTCGATCATTCCGGTGCTCGCCATCCCGATCTCGCTGGTGGGCACCTTCGCCGTGCTGGCAATGCTCGGCTATTCGCTCAACAACCTCTCGCTGTTCGGGCTGGTGCTCGCCATCGGCATCGTGGTCGACGACGCCATCGTCGTGGTCGAGAACGTCGAGCGTAACCTAGAGGCGGGGCATAGCCCGCTGGAGGCAGCGCGCCGCTCGATGGACGAGGTGGGCACCGCGCTGATCGCCATCGTGCTCGTGCTCTGCGCGGTGTTCGTGCCGACGCTGTTCATGGGCGGGATGTCGGGCGAGTTCTACAAGCAGTTCGCGGTCACGATTTCGGCGGCGACAATCATCTCGCTGTTCGTGTCGCTTACCTTGTCGCCGGCGCTGTCTGCGCTGCTGCTCAAGCCGCACGAACACCTGCCCGAAGATGCGCCGCGCTGGCGCAAGGCGATCGATCGCGCGGGCGAGAAGTTCAATGCGGGCTTCGAACGCTTCAGCGAAAGCTATGCCCGGTTGACGGCGCGGCTGGTGGCGATGCCGAAGCGGATGATGCTGGCCTATGGCGTGCTGATCGGCCTCACCGGCCTTACGCTGGCCGCCACTCCCACCGGCTTCATCCCGCAGCAGGATCAGGGCTACTTCGTTTCGGTTATCCAGCTTCCGCCCGGCTCGTCCACCACGCGGACCGACGCGGTGATGAAGAAGGTCGCCGAACGCGTCCTGCCGATCGAGGGCGTCAGGGGCGGGATCATGCTGTCGGGCTTCGACGGCACCACGCAGACCCAGTCCGCCAGCTCTGCCGCCGCTTACTGGGTGCTGGACGATTTCGAGGACCGGAACGGCAATGGCCGCTCGGTCGACGAGCTGATCGCCAAGGCGCAGGCGGCCGCCGCCGACATTACCGAGGCGCGGCTGATGCTGGTGAAGCCTCCCGTCATCCAGGGCATCGGCTCGGCAGGTGGCTTCCGCATGATGCTGAAGGACAATTCGGGCGAAGGTTACCGCAAGTTGCAGGAGGTGGCCTATGCCATGATCGGCGAGGCCAACCAGCAGGAAGGGCTGGCCGGGGTATACACCTTCTTCGACACCGGCACCCCGCGCGTGAAGGCCGATATCGACCGCGACAAGGCGCAGCTTCTCGGCGTCGCCCCGAGCGATATCTTCGACACGCTTTCGGTCTATCTCGGCAGCGCCTTCATCAACGACTTCAACCTGCTGGGGCGGACCTACCGTGTCACCGCGCAGGCCGATGCGGGCTACCGCGACGATGTCAGCGACATCGGCAACCTTTATACCCGCTCGAATAGCGGGGCGATGGTTCCGCTCGGCTCGCTGGCGACCGTGACCGACACCACCGGCCCCTACCGCGTGAGCCGCTACAACCTCGCGCCTGCCGTTGCTATCGATGGTGACACCGCGCCCACCAGCTCGACCGGCCAATCGTTGGTGACGATGGAGAAGGTCGCGTCCGAAACGGTGCCGCAGGGTTATTCCACCGAATGGACCGGCATCGCCTTCCAGCAGGCCAACACCGGCAACACCGCGATCTATGTCTTTGGCCTTGCCGTGCTGCTCGTGTTCCTGGTGCTGGCGGCGCAATACGAGAGCCTGATCATGCCGCTGGCGATCATCCTGATCGTGCCGATGTGCCTGCTGGCGGCGATGATCGGGGTGAACGTGATGGGTATGGACAACAATGTCCTCACCCAGATCGGCCTTGTCGTGCTGATCGCGCTGTCGGCGAAGAACGCGATCCTGATCGTCGAGTTCGCCCGTCAGGGTGAGGCATTGCACGGCCTGTCGCCGGTCGATGCCGCCATCGAGGCAGCACGCACCCGCTTGCGTCCGATCCTGATGACCAGCTTTGCCTTCATCCTCGGCTCGGTACCGCTGGTGATCGCAAGCGGGGCAGGGGCCGAGCTCCGGCAGGCGCTGGGTACGGCGGTATGCTTCGGCATGCTCGGGGTAACCGGGTTCGGGCTCGTCTTCACGCCGACTTTCTACGTTTTCTGCCGCGCGCTTGGCGACCGGCTTGCTTCGCTGCGCGGCCCCGGCCGTGCTGGCAAGGCAACCCCCGTCGTGCAGCCGGCCGAATAGGAGCATCGCTCATGACCTTTCGCAATCTCTTCCTTTCCGCCGTTCCCGCGCTGGCCCTGGCGGCCTGCGCGGCGGGGCCGGACCGCATCGCTTCAGTCCCTACCCCCGATGTGGAAACCGGCCCCTTCCTTTCCGCCGAGGCCGAGGTCGTCAGCCCGGCGCCGCTGCCCGAGAATTGGTGGCAGCTCTATCGCGACCCGGTGCTTGACGGGCTGATCGCCGATGCGTTGGCCGCCAACACCGACATCCGCCAGTCGGTCGCCCGGATCGCACGGGCACGGGCAGCCTTGCGCGGGGCGCAGTCGGACCGGCTGCCTCAGGTAGGACTGAACGCCTCAGGCGGATATGGCCGCACCGCCGAGGCTCAGACCCCGCCGGGGCAGGACCGCGACGGTGGCCAGTTTTCTATCGGCGCCGATCTTGCCTACGAGGTCGACCTGTTTGGGCGTGTAAGCAGCGGCGTGGCAGCAGCGCGCGGCGATGTCGCGGCGGCGCGGGCCGATGCCGAAGGGGTGCGGGTGATGGTTGTGGCGGATACCACGCGCGCCTATGCCGATGCGGCGAGCGCGGCTGCGCGGCTGCGGGTGGCGCAATCGATAGTCGATCTGCTCGAAGACAGCTTGCGGCTGACCCGGGTTCGGCACGATGCCGGCTATACCGACGGGCTGGCCGTGGCGCGAATCGAAAGCCTGCTAAAGCAGCGCGCCGCCACCATTCCCGCCATCGAGGCCGAGCGCCGCGCCGCTCTGTTCGCGCTGGCTACGCTGACGGGCCGTGCGCCTGCCGCCTTGCCGCCGGGGATTGGCGATCGCAATGTGCCGCTTGAGATCACTGCGCCGCTGCCGGTAGGCGACGGAACGCAGCTTCTCGCGCGCCGCCCCGATGTTCGCGCGGCCGAGCAGCGGGTGCTGGCCGATAGCGCCCGGATCGGGGTCGCCCGCGCCGATTTTTATCCGCGCATCACTCTTGGCGGGTCGATTGGTTCGCGCGCATCCGATGTGGGCGATCTGTTCACCGGCGGCCCGCTCAGTTTCCTGCTCGGCCCGCTGATCGACTGGGCCTTCCCCAACCGCGAGCCGATTTACGCCCGCATCGACGCCGCCGAGGCCGATTCCGCCGGGTCGCTCGCCGCCTTCGACGGCACCGTCCTCACCGCCTTGCAAGAGGCGGAGACGGCGCTGTCCAGCTATGCGCGCGCGCTCGAACGGCGCCGCATTCTGGTGGAGGCTGTCGAGGCCGCCGAACATGCCGCACGTATCGTGCGGGCGCAGAACCGCGAGGGTCTGCTCAACTCGCTGGAAACGCTCGATGCCGAGCGCACCCTTGCCGAAGCGCGTGCCGAGCTTGCCGATCAAGACGCCGCCGTCTCGCGCCAGCAGATCGCGGTGTTCCGTGCGCTTGGCGGCGGCTGGGCAAGCGAGGTGGAGAGCGCCGATGAAGCGGGATAAGACGTCTTGGTGGTATGTCCACGGCGACGCGCTGATCTTCGCCGGCGTGAGCTTCCTGGTGACCTCGACAGTATTGCTGTGGTTCCTGATGAGCGGGTTAGACTGATCGAGACGGCGGGGCGAGGCTGATCGTGTCGCTCACCAATGGTTTCCCATGATCCTGCAAGGGCTATCCGGGCCAGCGCCCTTGGGGTATCCCTCGGCCATGACTCACAAATGGCATTGGATCGCAGCCTTGGCATTAGTATCGAGCGCCGCGCAGGCGCAGGACAACGAAGCCGAAGATCTCACGCTTGATGCGGTGTTCGGCAGCCCGTCGCTTTCCGGCTCCACGCCGCGCGGATTGCAGCTTTCGCCCGATGGCCGCTACGCCACACTGCTGAAGCCGCGCGCCGACGATCGGCAGCGTTATGACCTCTGGGCCATCGACACAGCCACCGGCGAGGAGCGGATGCTGGTCGACAGCGAGGCGCTGGGCGGGCGCGAAATCTCCGAAGAGGAGAAGATGCGCCGTGAACGGATGCGGCTGGCCGGAACGCGCGGCATCATTTCCTACGATTGGGGTCCGGATGGCAAGGCGCTGCTGGTGCCCATCGATGGCGACCTGTGGCTCGCCCCGCTTGAAGGCGCGCCGCGCCAGCTGACCGACACCGAGGCGGGCGAGCTTGATGCCAAGCTTTCCGAAACGGGCCGCTATGCGAGCTTCGTGCGCGAAGGCGATCTCTATGTCGTGGAGACCGCCACGGGCGCGGAGCATCGCCTCACCGAAGGCGCGAGCGACACCGTTACCTGGGGCTCGGCCGAATTTGTCGCGCAGGAGGAGCTGGACCGTTCGAGCGGCCACTGGTGGAGCCCCGACGACAGCCACCTCGCGGTGGCGCGGGTCGATGAAAGTGGGGTGGACGTGGTCCAGCGGCTGGCGATTGGCGCAGAAGGTTCGTCGCTGATCGCACAGCGTTATCCGCGTGCCGGGACGGATAATGCGCTGGTCGAGCTTTTCGTGATGCGCCCCGATGGCAGCGAGCGGGTGAAGGTCGATCTCGGAGACAATCCCGATGCCTATCTCGCCCGCGTCTACTGGTCGGCGGATGGGCAGACGCTGTGGGTTGGCCGCCTCAGCCGCGACCAGAAGCGGCTCGATCTGCTTGAGGTCGATCCGGCGACGGGCGCCTCGCAGGTGCTGCTCAGCGAAACGTCCGACACTTTCGTCAACCTCGCCTCAAGCGGGTTTGGGCAGGGCGGCGAAGCCGGGCTGCGCGCGCTGAAGAGCGGCGGCTTCCTGTGGCTGTCGGAGCGCGAGGGTTTCATGCACCTTTACCGCTGGAAGGAAGGCGAACTGACCCAGCTTACGCGCGGCGACTGGGTGGTGAGCGGGCTCGCCGGTGTCGATGAGGCGAACGGGCGCGCCTATGTCACCGGCAACCGCGAGACCCCGCTTGAACGGCATATCTATTCGGTGCGGCTCGATGGCACGGGCGAACCGCAGCGGCTGACCGAGCGCGGCTACTGGAACAGCGGCGGGCTTGATCGCACCGGCACGCGGCTGATTATCCAGCGCCAGAGCCCAGTGCAGCCGCCACAGATCTATCTGGCGGACAACACCGGCAAGCGGCTCGCCTGGATCGAACAGAACGCGATTCAAGCGGGCCATCCCTTCGCTCCCTATGCCCAACTGCTGCGCGAGCCCGACTATGGCACGCTCACAGCGTCGGACGGCCAGGTACTTCACTGGGAAGCACTGAAGCCTGAGGGCGAAGGCCCGTTCCCGGTGATCTTCGAGGTCTATGGCGGCCCCCATGCCCAGCGCGTTGCGCGCTATTGGGCCTCGCCGCTTGACCGCTGGTGGGTGGAGCAGGGCTATGCGATCTTCCGGCTCGACAATCGCGGTTCGGGCAACCGGGGCCGCGCGTTCGAGGAGCCGCTCTATCAGGCGTTCGGCACGGTCGAGGTGGAGGATCAGCTGGCGGGGCTGGACTGGCTCAAGCAGCAGAGCTGGGCCGATGCCGAGCGGATCGTGGTCGAGGGCTGGTCCTATGGCGGCTACATGACGCTGAAGCTGCTCGAAGCCGCGCCGGGCGCTTTCGCCGGCGGCATTTCAGGTGCGCCGGTTACCGAGTGGGGGCTTTACGACACCGCCTATACCGAGCGCTATCTGGGCGATCCGCGCGAAGTGCCCGAGGTTTACGAGGCCGCCGACGTGCTGCCCCGCGCGGGCGAGATTGCCGATCCGCTGCTGGTGATCCACGGCATGAGCGACGACAATGTGGTGTTCGACAATGCCGTGCGGCTGTTTGCCGCGCTTCAGCAGGCGCGGGTGCCGTTCGACACGGCGGTTTATCCGGGGCAGGCGCACGGGTTTCAGGGCAAGGATATCCTGATCCACCGCACGCTGACGATGCAGGACTTCCTCGACCGGGTTACGGCTGCCGACTGAGATCGCGGATACGTCCGCACGGCGGGATCGAGGCCCCCGGTGCGAGCCAGGTCTCCAGCGCATCGACATCGATGCCCGCATCGTCGATTACGGAAAAACGGGTGAAGGTGGCAAACCCGTCGCCTCCCTCGGCGAGGAAGTTGTTGATCGCGACGCGGTAGGTCTTTGCCGGATCGAGCGGCTTGCCATTCAGCGTGACGGACACGATGCGCTCGCCAGCGGGCTGGCTGCGGTCGAAGCTGTAGGCGAAACCTTGCGAGGGGAGCAGCGCCGAATGGCAGGTGGCGACGGTGCCGTCCGCGGCTTCGCAGAACTGTTCTTCGAGCACGGCCTTGATCGCGCTGCCAGGCATTTCGACCACCAGTACTGAGTTGGCGAAGGGCTGCATGGCCAGCGCGTCGCCGTAGGTCATCGTGCCGCTCGCGCCCGGCGGCAGATCGGTGCGCACGCCGCCGGAGTTGAGGAAGGCGATATCGGCCGGGCCGCCTTCAAGATCACGCGTCGCGGCAAGCTGGGCGTCGGCCACAAGCCGGTCGGCGGGGCTGTCTAGGCAGGTTTCGTCGCCGCCTTCAACAAGCTGCCAGCTGCCGACCGGGCGCTCGGCAATGGCCTCGCTCGCCGCGACATAGCGGGCCACCAGTGCGGCGATTGCGGGGTCTTCCCCGGCCTCTTGCGTAACGGGCACGTTGTGCGCGCTGAGCGAGAGCACCGTGTCGCTGGCGGGGTCGATCGCCATGTCGATCTGAGTCACGAAACCGCCATAGCGCCCGGCGCTGGTCAGCGTGCGCCCGCCGACCTTGCAGCTATAAGCCTGATGGGTGTGGCCCGAAACGACCAGCCCGATCGCCGGATCAAGCCGTTCGAGGATCGGCACGATCGCGCCCGACAGGCCGGGGCAGCCGCTGACGTTGAGCGTGGGATCGACCTGCGCGCCCTCGTGGATCAGCAGCACCACGGCGTCGGCCCCCTCGGCCTTGAGGCCTGCCGCGAGCCGGTTAGCCGCCTCGGCCTCGTCGCCGAAGCTGTATCCCGCGATGGCCGAGGACGAGACGAGTTGCGGGGTATCCTTGAGCGTGAGTCCGATGAAACCGATCTTGGCGCCGCCCACTTCGCGCAGAGCCGTGCCGGGAAACAGCGTTGCGCCGTCCGCATCGGTGATGTTGCCCGCAAGGTAGCGGAACGAGGCACCGGCAAAGGGCTCAAGCGCGCAGGGTTTGCGAGAAGTATAGGCTTCGCAGCCGCCATCCTGCATCCGCCGCAGCTCGGCAATGCCCCGGTCGAACTCGTGGTTGCCGACCGAGGCTACGTCGAGCCCGGCGAGGCTCAGTGCGGCGATGGCGGGCTCGTCGAGAAATTGTTGCGAGATCACCGGGCTGGCCCCGATCAGGTCGCCTGCCGCCACCACCAGGCTGTCGGGCTGTTCGGCGCGCAGGCGGGCAATGGTCGCGCCCAGCCGCGCTGCGCCGCCGAGAAGTGCGCTCTGGGGGCCGTTTTGGCCTGCGAACCGGGTCTCCTGCGTCGCAGGAAGAAGCGCGCCGTGAAAATCGTTCAGCGCAATGATGCGCACGGCCACCGGGGCCGGCGCTGGTTCGGGCAGGCTCGCGCAGGCCGAGAGGGCGAGAACGGCAAGCGAAGCGGAGAGGAGGCGCATGGTCATCGGGTCGCCTTCGGCCTTGGGGATGGCACCTTTATGACAGGGAAGGGTGCAGGGCCGGGGCAAAGGCGCACGCTTACTCCGCCTGCTCGTCTGCCTTGCGGCCATAGCGCGCGGCGAGCACAGCGCAGACCATAAGCTGCAACTGGTGGAACACCATCAGCGGCAAGATCACCGCGCCCACGGTGGCCGCCGGGAACAGCACGCCCGCCATCGGCACCCCGGTGGCAAGGCTCTTCTTCGAGCCGCAGAATTGCAGCACGATCACGTCCTCGCGCGCAAAGCCGAGCCAGCGGCCGAGCAATGCCGTCATGGTCAGCACGAAGGCGAGCAGCACCGCTGACAGGGCGAGGATCAGCAGCATGTCGGCGGGCGACACCCGCGACCACAGCCCCTCCACCACGGCTGCGGAGAATGCGGCATAGACAACCAGCAGCACCGAGCCGCGATCCACCACCAAGAGCAGCGCCCGCTGCCGCTTGATCCAGCTTCCGATCAGCGGTTGCAACAGGTGCCCTGCCAGAAACGGCAGCAGCAGTTGCACGACAATGGTCAGCACAGCCTTGCCCGAGATCCCGCCCTGTTCGCCGGTGAGCAGCAGCGCCACCAGCACCGGCGTGATCACGATGCCGGCCAGGTTCGAAAAGGCCGCGCTGCATACCGCGCCTGCGACATTCCCGCGCGCCATTGCGGTAAAGGCGATCGAGCTTTGCACGGTGGAAGGCAACAGCGTGAGAAACACCAGCCCGGTGCGCAGCCACGGATCGAGAAACGGCAACAGCGCAATGCCCAGGCCGAGCAGCGGAAACACCCCATATGTTACCGCTCCGACCGTGGCATGAAGCCGCCAGTGCCGTGCGCCGTCGATCACCGCCTGCCGCGAGAGCCGCGCGCCGTGAAGGAAGAACAGCAGCACGATGCCGATGTCGGCAGCGCCTCCGGCAATGTCCGCGCCCAGCCCCCGTGCAGGCAGCAGCGAAGCAAGGCCAACCGTGGCCAGCAGCAGCAGGATAAAGGGATCGATCCTGAGACGGGCGAGAAGGGCCTTCACTTGGGGGCTTTCGATTATGGGGCGAGCAAGCTCGCTAGAGCCGCAGATGCCGGCGATCAATCGCAATTCGCGCTTGCCGAGAGGTAGCGGGGTTTTCTCGTGGCTCTGGTGTCGTTAGCCTTGCGCGGATGAGCCCTCCGCAAAGCGCCACCCGCTCCAAACTGCTCGCCGCCGCCGAGCAGATCCTCGTCCAGCGCGGAATTACCGGGCTGTCGGTGCGCAAGGTGGGGGATGTGGCCGGGCTCAACCCGACCTTGGTGACCTATCACTTCGGCTCGCTCGGTACGCTGCTCGAAAAAGTGCGCGATCGCAACTTGGAGCCGATCCTCGCTGCATGGGAGGGGTTGGACCAGCTTGGCGGTCTCGACGATATCCTGCGCGGCTGGCTTGGCTCGCTGCTGATGGAGGCCGCCTTTACTGCTGGCGGACGTGCGCTGGTGGTAATCGACGAGATATCCTCCCACGCAGAGGGCGGCCTCGGCGCTGCCGTGATCGCTGCCTCCTCGCCCTTCAGCCGCAAGCTGCGGGCGCTGCTGCTGCCGCTTTGCCCAGAGCTTGACGAAGCCGAAATGCGCGCCCGCATCCGCTTCATTTCCGCCGCCGCGCTCGGCCCGCCGCCGCGCGGTCGGCGTATGGTCGGCGTCAGCAAGGAGGAGGAACTCGAATACCTTGTGCGCTTCGCTCACGCCGCCTTGCGCAGGTGATCCGGCTAGGGGTCAGACGTCTGGAGGGTGGGACCGCGCCGACCTCACCGGAGGCAGGCCTTTCGCGACAGTCCGGCGACTAGATCCGGACTTTCTTGCAGGACAATACGTGACCCAATTCCCACGCAAGATGCCAACGCTTCGTCTACAAGTCGCTCACGCCTGACATCACCGCCGATGCGCCCGCACCCGGCGAGGAAAACGACGAGGCCTATGTCCATCGCACTGCCATAGCGGTAAGCCAGATGCAGGCAGGCTACGCTGGCGACGCCAGCGCCGAGGACATGATCGCCTGGTAGATAGGCGATCTGACTGCCGACTAGGCCGAAGCCGGTCATAGTGTGCGATCCGGCTTGGCTCGGGCGGTTGTTATAGCTAATAACATTATGACGGGCGCAAAACGGCGCGCCGCACTGAACTGCCGCGTGCGCATCACGAGCGAATGCGCACGCAAACCGGAGGAATGCCATGTCCAAGTTCGAACGCCTTAATCCCATGACCGGCGCCACCGCCTCTTCGGCCGAGGCCATGAAAGCGGGCGATATCCCGGCCGTTGCCGCGAAGGCGCAGACCGGATTCGAAGAGTGGTCGAAGCAGGGCCCGAACGCGCGCCGCGCCGTGCTCAACAAGGCCGCCGATGCGCTGATGGCGAAGAAAGACGAATTCGTCTCGGCGATGATGGGCGAAATCGGCGCAACTGCTGGCTGGGCGATGTTCAACCTTGGCCTTGCTGCCAGCATGATCCGCGAGGCCGGCGCCATCACCACGCAGATTTCGGGCGAGGTTATCCCGTCGGACTATCCGGGCAAGCTGTGCATGGCCCTGCGCGAGCCGGTTGGAGTGATCCTTGGCATTGCCCCGTGGAATGCTCCGATCATCCTCGGCGTGCGCGCCATCGCCGTGCCGCTCGCCTGCGGGAACGCGGTGATCCTGAAAGCCAGTGAAAGCTGCCCGCGCACCCATGCGCTGATCATCGAAGCCTTTGCCGAGGCAGGGTTCCCCGAGGGCGTGGTCAACGTCGTTACCAATGCGCCTGAGGATGCCGCCGAAGTAGTCGGTGCGCTGATCGATGCGCCTGAAGTGCGCCGCATCAACTTCACCGGGTCGACTGCCGTGGGCAGAATCATCGCCAAGCGCGCTGCCGAGCATCTGAAGCCCTGCCTGCTCGAATTGGGCGGCAAGGCGCCGATGGTTATTCTCGCCGATGCCGACCTTGATGAGGCGGTGAAGGCGGCGGCGTTCGGCGCCTATATGAACCAGGGCCAGATCTGCATGAGCACCGAGCGGATCATCGTCGAAGAGGCGGTGGCCGACGAGTTTGCCGCCAAGTTCAAGGCCAAGGTGGAATCGATGCCGGTCGGCGATCCGACCGAGGGCACCACGCCGCTCGGCGCGGTGGTCGACGCGAAGACTGTCAATCACTGCAAGAGCCTGATCGACGATGCGCTTTCGCATGGGGCCGAGCTGCTGACCGGCGGCGAAACCACGCACAATGTGCTGATGCCCGCGCACCTCGTCGACAAAGTGACGCCCGAGATGAAGCTGTTCCGCGACGAGAGCTTCGGCCCGGTGGTCGGCATGATCCGCGCGCGTGACGAGGCGCACGCGATCGAGCTGGCCAACGATACGCAGTATGGCCTGAGTTCAGCGATCTTTACGAAGGATGTGGCCAAGGGCCTGCGTCTGGCCAAGCAGATCCAGGCAGGCATCTGCCACATCAACTCGTCGACCGTGTCGGACGAGGCGCAGATGCCGTTCGGCGGGGTAAAGGCTTCGGGCTACGGCCGGTTCGGCGGCAAGGCCGGGATCGACAGCTTCACCGAGCTGCGCTGGGTCACTGTGTCCACCGAGGGCGGTCACTACCCCATCTGATTGGAGTGCAGGGTCGCCGGTGTTACTCCGGCGACCCACGCTCATAAGGTCAGGCCGCCTTGCGGCCCTTGGCAGTCGCGCCCAGCAGCCAGTCGGGCACTTCGCTGGTCGCCACTTCGTCGAACTTGTCGAGCAGGCCCGCAGCCGTGCCGTTGGAGCCGGATTCAAGGAATACCTGCGCGCCCGTCTTGCCAAGCGCCATCAGGCCCTTGGCGCCATCGTCGCTGCCCTTTTCGAGCATTCCGGCCAGCGTCGGGCACCCGGCGCGTGCAGCGCTGGCGAACATCAGATCGGCCGAGGGGCGGAAGCCAGCGACCGGATCGCGGTCCACCAGCTTGATCATCAGCGCAAAGTCATCCTCGATCGCGATGTGCTTGCTCTTGTCGTAGGCAAGGTAAACCGTGCCCGGCATGACCATCGCGCCATCTTCGGCGTTTTCGATCTTGCAGGCGACAGACGGACGCAGGCGATCGACCGCGCGCTCGACCACATCTTCATCGGCATCCAGAAGGATCACCGTGGGCGGGCAATTTGCAGGCATGGCCGCGATCACCGACCGCACCGTTTCGAGGCTGTCC
Organism: Aurantiacibacter suaedae; assembly: GCF_005434915.1. Taxonomy (GTDB): domain Bacteria; phylum Pseudomonadota; class Alphaproteobacteria; order Sphingomonadales; family Sphingomonadaceae; genus Alteraurantiacibacter; species Alteraurantiacibacter suaedae. The sequence goes on along the minus strand of NZ_SKCG01000004.1, from coordinate 151,543 downwards.
GAACCGGCTGCGAGCAAGACGAGGCGTCCATCGTTGTCGTAGTCGGCCGCCGCGCCCGCGGTCGCGCCGCCGCCAGCGCCGAGCGAGGCCTTGTGCGCCTCCATATCGGTGTTGGCTGCCTTCTGGACGATGCTACCAAGCTTGGCGACGGTCTTCTTGAACTCCTCGGGCGAGGTGTGGAGCGGCTTGGGGAAGCAGTCCACAGCGCCCAGGGCGAGCGCCTTGGCGGCGGTTCCCGAACCGTCCTGCGCCACACTCGAAAGCATGACGACCGCGATCGGGTCTTCTTCCATAAGTTCGGCAAGGAATTCCATCCCGGTCATCCCCGGCATCTCCACGTCGAGCGTGAGGACATTGGGGCGACAGTCGGGAATCTTGTCGCGCGCTTCGGCGGCACTGGAGGCCGTGCCGACAACTTCGACTCCCTTGGCCTGATCGAGAATGTCGCAGAACAGCGCGCGCATGGCGGCTGAGTCATCGACGACGAGTACTCGGGCTGGCTTCATGATCTCAATCCTGTTCGTTTGTAATGCAGGCAGGCGATGCGCGCCGGGCGCAACGCCAATGGAACACCCTTAGGTGAGAGCGAGCGAACAAAGCCCAAGCGCCAACTAAGTGTTCGCCCATATGACGCTGGATCGAAGGGATAAGCGCCTTCGCAGTAGAGCTTTCCAATCGGATCAGGAACTTCCAGCAGGTGGGGGGAAGCAAGTACCATGGCGAATGCCCAGCAAAGCATGGCTGCTGACACTCTATTATATGGTGGTTTCATGAGCCCCGCACAGACTTCTTGGTCGCTGCGAAACCGTCGGGCCCCGACGAGCTTTGCCAGCCCCAATTACCAGCATTGATAGACAGGAGAATAGCTAGTGGCTGTCATCGAATTGCCGCGGCTGTGCGACCGTGCCGCCGCTCTCGCGCTTAAAGGCGACCTCGCCGACACCACCGGCAGCGAAGCCTTGCCGGTCGATGCCGGTAATGTCGAACGCATGGGCATGGCCATGCTGCAGGTGCTGCTGGCCGCCCAACGCAACGAGCCTGGTATCGTGCTGACCGAACGGTCGGCCGAATTCGACCGCGCGCTGGCGGTGTCGGGCCTTACGGAAACCTTTAACACCGGAGCTGCCGCATGAACGGCATCGACATTCAGGCCATCTTCTTCGACGAGTGCGAGGAATCGCTGCAGGCCGCAGAGGCCGGGCTCGACGCGTGCAAGGCCGGCACCCAGGACGGCGAGACGATCAATGCGATCTTCCGCGCGGTCCACTCGATCAAGGGCGGGGCCGGGGCCTTCGGCTACGAAGCGCTCGCCTCTTACACCCACGTTTTCGAAAACCTGCTTGGCGATGTGCGCGAAGGCACGGTGCCGGTAACCAGCGACCTGGTCGACATGTTGCTGCTAGCGCTCGATTCTCTGCGTGATCATGTCGAATCGGTCCGCGGCGGCACACCTGCGCCCGACGATGCGGCGATCAAGGCGCGGCTGGCCGAGGCGCACGAGAACGTTGGCAAGGATGGTGGCGCGGCTGCCGCAGAGGCTGCGCCCGCAGCTTCTGCACCTGAACCTGCCGCCGCATCCGGATCGAGCGATACGGACGATCTCGATGCGCTGCTCGACGATTTGCTCGGCTCCGATCCCGCGCCTGCCGCCGCTCAAGCTCCGGTGGAGGAAGCTGCCGAAGACGAGGGCGAGGTCGAAGGCGACGAATGGGCGCTTTACGTCTGCCCGCAAGCAGGCGCGATGGACAACGGTTCGGAGCCGCTGCTGTGGCTGCGCGAACTGGTCGAACTGGGCGGCACTTGCGTGAAGTGCGACGAATCGATCCTGCCACAGATCGATGAGATGGACCCGAAGGAAGGCTATCTCGCCTGGACCTTCGCCATGCCCGGCTCGGTCGAGCGTGATAAGGTCGCCGATATCTTTGATTTCGTGGGCGAGCAGTGCCTCGTCCTCTATGGCGAGGAGGCGCTGAACCCGCCTGCGCGCGAACGCAAGGTCGCCGCGCCGGAAGCGAAGGCACCGCCCGCAGTTGCCCCTGCCCCTGCCGCTGCACCCGCCAGCGCCGCCGCCAAAACAGAGGCTGCGGCCGCGCCGAGCCCAACGGCTGCCGCGCCCGCCAGCCAGTCGATTCGGATCGACCTGGGCAAGCTCGATCAGCTGATCGACGGCGTCGGCGAGCTGGTGATTGCCCAGGCCATGCTTGCGCAGCGCCTCACCAACGAAGGGCTCGCTCACTTCGAGGAACTGGCCATGCTCGAAGGGCTGGTGCGCGACATTCAGGAAAGCGCGATGGCCTTCCGCGCCCAGCCGATCAGCTCGGTGTTCAGCCGCGTGCCGCGCTTGCTGCGCGAACTGGCCAGCTCAACCGGCAAGCATGTTAAGCTGGTGGTTGCGGGCGAGACCACCGAACTCGATAAGACCGTGATCGAGCGCCTGAGCGAACCGCTTACGCACCTCATCCGCAACGCGGTCGACCACGGCATCGAATCGGCTGAAGATCGGCAGGCCGTGGGCAAGGACCCGGAAGGCACGTTGACCCTTTCGGCCGAGCAGAAAGCAGGCCGCATCGTGATCCGCATTGGTGACGATGGCGGCGGCATCAATCGCGAGAAGGTGCTCGCCAAGGCGATCGAGAAGGGCATCGTCGATCCCGAGGTGCACAACCTCAGCGACGAGGAAATCGATAACCTCATCTTCGCTCCCGGCTTTTCTACTGCAGCGCAGGTCTCCAGCATTTCGGGGCGCGGCGTCGGTATGGACGTGGTGCGCCAGAACGTGAAGGAGCTGGGCGGCCGAATTACCATTGAATCGCGGCCCGGACAGGGCACCGACTTCGTCCTCGCCCTGCCGCTGACGCTGGCCATTTCCGACGGGATGATCGTGCAGGTCGGCGACCAGTCGCTGGTTGTTCCGCTCACGCACGTGGTGGAAAGCCTCAGCCCGGCCGAATCCGAGATCAAGGGCATGGGCCGCAACATCCGTATGCTCAATGTGCGCGGACAGTTCCTGCCCATCGTGCCGCTGCGCCAGCTTACCGGCGGACCTTGCGCGGATGCCAGTGCCGAAGCCAGCATGGAAAACGGCGTCCTGGTGGTGGTCGAAACCGAGCGGTGCGGCCAGGCCGCGCTGCTGGTGGATGCGATCATCGATCAGCGCCAGTTCGTCATCAAGAGCCTCGACACGCATTATCGCTCGGTCGACGGCGTGGCCGGAGCCACCATTCTCGGCAATGGCCGGGTGGCGCTGATCGTCGATGTTGACCGGCTGGTGCTCGACATGACCAGCCGCCGCCAAGCCCCGGCAGAGGCTGCCTGAGCATGAGCGCCGCTGCCGCCCTCAACACTGGCGAAGCCCTGGTGCCCGGCATCAGCCCGCAGGTCTATGGCCTGGCCGATTTCCAGCGGATTTCGGCCAAGGTCCACGAACAGGCCGGGATCGTGCTGTCGGACAAGAAGCGGATGCTGGTCTATTCCCGGCTCGCGCCGCTCCTGCGGGGGATCAATAGCCAAAGCTTTTCCGATTTTCTCGATCAGGTCGAAAACGATCAGGCGCTGTCGACGCGCATGATCGAGGCGCTGACCACCAACCACACCTATTTCAATCGCGAATCGCACCATTACGATCACTTCGCCAAGACTCTGAGGCCGGAGCTTTTGCACCGCGCCAATCAGGGCCAGCCAGTGCGGATCTGGTCGGCTGGCTGTTCGAGCGGCGAGGAAATCTGGACGTTGATGATGGTGCTGCTGGGCTCTTCGCAGCAGGAAGGCAAGCGGATCGCCAAGCAGGACATCGTCGCCCTTGCGAGCGACCTTGCAAGCCATGCGGTGAATGCAGGGATCGCCGCGACTTACGAAGCAGCAGCGCTCGAAGCGGTGCCCGAGCCCTTGCGCAAGGCCTGGACCAGCAGCACGGGCGGCAAGGTGCAGATCGGCCCCGATCCGCGCAGACTTGTGCGGTTCCGTCAGCTCAACCTGTTGGGTCCATGGCCCATCAAGGGCGAGTTCGACGTGATCTTCTGCCGTAACGTGATGATCTATTTCGACACTCCGACCAAAGAAAAGCTGGTCTGGCGCTTCGCCAATCAGCTCAAGCCGGGCGGCTATCTTTATATCGGCCATTCCGAACGCGTTTCGGGCCGGGCCGAGGAGCTACTCGAACTGGTCGGGCCCACCGTTTACCGCAGGAGAGCTTGATGGCTATCAGAGTTCTGATCGTCGATGATTCCGCGCTTATGCGCAAGTTGTTGCAGGCCCGCCTCGGCCGCGAAGAGGATATCGAGGTGGTCGGCCTGGCCTGCGATGCTCAGGAAGCGCGCAGTCTGATCAAAGCGCTCAATCCCGATGTGGTGACGCTCGATATCGAGATGCCGGGAATGGATGGCCTTTCCTTCCTGCAGAAGATAATGCAGCTGCGGCCGACTCCGGTGATCATCGTCTCGGGCACCACGCGCGAAGGCGATCGCAACACCGTGCGGGCGCTGCAACTCGGCGCGATCAGCTGCTATGCCAAGAGCGACCACCATGCCGGCGGACCTGGCGATGATGGCGGCGCGCTTGCGGCGCTGGTGCGTGAAGCGGCGCAAGTGTCGTTTCGCAAACCTGCATCGATTGCGCCCACGGCGCCGGCTGCGCAAGCCACCCCCCAGCCCGCAGCGCGGCGCGAACCGGCACGGCTGGTTGCGCTTGGCGCATCGACCGGCGGCGTGGAAGCCCTGTGCAAGCTGCTGGGGCAGTTCCCCCGCAATTGCCCGCCGACCGTGATCGTGCAGCACGTTAACGCACGCTTTGCCCCGGCCATCGCGCACTCGCTCGATTCCGCGTGTCCGGCACGCGTAGTGCTGGCGGAAACCGATACGCGTCTCGAACAGGGGACGGTCTATCTTGCGCCGGGCGGCGATCGCCACATGCTGGTGGCCACGGCGGGAACGCTCGGCCATCGGGTGGTGCTGCGGCAGGGGCCGGAAGTTTCGGGCCATAGACCCAGTGTCGATGTTCTGTTCGGCTCGGTCGCCGAGGTGTTCGGAGCCGCGGCCGTGGGCGCGCTGCTGACGGGAATGGGCCAGGATGGCGCTCGCGGCCTGCTGAAGATGCAGCAGAAGGGCGCGCATACGATTGCCCAGGATGCGGAAAGCTGCGTCGTTTACGGAATGCCGCGTGCGGCAGTGGAACTGGGCGCGGCGCGCAAGATGCTGCCGCTCGATCGGATCGCGGGCAACATCTTTGCTCCCGGCGAATCGACGCGAGAGGCGGTGGCTTCATGAGCGATCTGTCCGGTCTCCCTCCCGGTGCGGGCCTTCAGCGCGTGACCGTTTTGCAGGGCGAAGCCCATGCCAGCGCCGATCCCAATGTGGAACTGTCCACCGTTCTCGGCAGCTGCGTTGCGACCTGTCTGTTCGACCCGCTCTCGCGGATCGGCGGTATGAATCACTTCCTGCTGGCCGAGCCGCCAAGCACCAGGTCGCGTGACAACTTCGACGAGCATTATGGGCTGTTCCTTATGGAATTGCTCATAAACAAAATGCTCGGCCTGGGCGCAGTTAAGTCGCGCGTTAAGGCGCGCGTCTATGGCGGGGCCAACCTCAATCCGGCCATGAAACCGATTGGCACGGCCAATGCCGCCTTCGCGCGTAAGTTCTTGGAAAGCGAAGGTATCCCTATCGCTTTCGAAGATATGGAGGGCCGCGCCGCGCGACGTATCCACTTCATGCCCGCCAGCGGAATGGTCCGCTGCCGCACCGCGCCGATTGAATCTGCTCCTATGGATAAACCGCTAGTCCGACCGCAATCGGCCAGTGGTGATGTTGAACTATTCTAGAGTCGAGGGAAGATATGAAACCGACACGCATCCTGACCGTAGACGACAGCGCAAGTATGCGCGCGCTGTTGCTGCACGCGCTGACCACGCAGGGCTTCGAGGTGGAGCAAGCCGAAGATGGCCAGCAGGCTTTCGAATGGCTGGCGACTAACGAAGTCGATGTGGTCATTACCGATATCAACATGCCGCGCCTCGACGGGTTCGGGCTGATCGAGCAGCTGCGTGATACGGCCAGACATGCCGATCGTCCGATTCTGGTGCTGACCACCGAAAGTTCGGACGAGAAAAAGCGCCGTGCCCGCGATGCCGGGGCGACCGGCTGGATCGTCAAACCGTTCGATGCGGAAAAGCTTGCCACCGCGGTGCGCCGCGTTGCGCACTGAGTGAATTTGGAAAGGGAAGCACCATGCTTGCTGAAATGATCACCTTCGAGATTTCGGGTCAGCTGTTCGGTATCGACATCATGTCGATCCGCGAGATCCGGGCCTGGTCGCCCGTGACGGTTCTGCCGGGGGTGCCGCGCTATGTCTCGGGCGTGGTGAACCTTCGCGGCGCTGTGCTGCCGGTCCTCGACCTGTCGGTGCGCCTTGGCTGGGAAAGCACCGATGCGACCCCGCGCAACCCGATCATCGTGATCGAGCACGAAGGCCAGTCGCGCGGGCTGATCGTCCACGCGGTGAACGACATCGTATCGATCGACACCGATACCATCCAGCAGCCCGAAGCGGCCGCCAACGATGGCATCACCAGCTTCATCGCGGGCCTTGCCCCGATGGGCGAAGACATGGTGATGGTGCTCGACCTCAAGAGCCTGATGGCCGACGAGCGGCTGGAACTGGCCGCATGACCCAAACCTCGGAAGCCTCCTTGCGCCTGCTTGGCGGGGTGGCGGCGATCCTCGAAGAACTGGCGGGCGAGGTCGAGTGTCTCGGCGAGAACCTCTGTGCCGATCCCGATGTCATCGGGCGGCATTTCGACAAGTTGCAGGGTATCGATCTCATTGCACAGACCGCGCGTCAGCTCGGCATGCTGGTCGGCTCGGACAATCCGACCGCCGCGCTGGGCGATGTCCGGCTCGAAGCTCTGCGCCGCCGTCTGCATGACATCGTAGCGCCGAGCACCAGCGACGACATGGTATCGTTCGACGCCTGACAGTCCACGCTGCCCATTCTCACGAGCGTTACAATGCGCTAGGCCTGCCCATGTGAGAGGCTGACCGGGCGGCAGGAAAAGTGGAACAGTTCGACTATATCATCGTGGGTGCGGGCAGCGCGGGCTGCGTCTTGGCTAACAGGCTGAGTGCCGATCCGGCCTGCCGTGTGGCCCTGATCGAGGCGGGCGACGACACGCGCGACCTGCTGATCGAAAGCCCGCTCACCTGGATGCAGGCCGCAGCCAACCCCCGCTTTGGCTGGGGGTTCGAGGCCGAACCCGATCCCGGCCTCGATGGCCGCACCCAGCCGATTCCGCGCGGCCGCGTGATGGGCGGCTGCTCCTCTATTAACGGCACGATGTATATCCGCGGCGCCGCTGCCGACTACGATCAATGGCGCGACGCGGGCAATCCTGGCTGGGGCTATGACGATATTCTGCCGCTGTTTCGCCGCTCGGAAGCGAACTGGCGCGGGGCGAGCACGGTCCACGGGGATGAGGGCGAAATGGCGGTTTCGCCAATGCAGCCCGATCCCACGCTGACCCCGGCCTTTCTTGGAGCGGCGCGCGAGCTGGGGCTGGCCGAGTGCCCGGATTTCAACGTGCCCGCGCCCGAGGGCTTCGGGATGCCCGACTGCACGATCCGCAAGGGCCGCCGCGCCAGCACGGTGCGCGCCTTTATCGATCCCGTAGCCGGGCGAGCGAACCTCAGCGTAATCTCCGGCTGTCCTGCCCGCCGTGTGGTGATCGAGGAGGGCCGCGCAACCGGGCTCGAAGTCATGCGCGGCGGCGAGACTGTCCGCATCGGTGCGCGGCGCGAGGTGATCTTGAGCGCGGGCGCTTTTGGCAGTCCGCAGGTGCTGATGCTGTCAGGAATCGGCCCCGCTGCCGCTTTGCAGGCACAGGGTGTTCCCGTGACGCTCGATCTGCCGGGCGTGGGCCAGAACCTGCAAGACCACCCGATTGCGATGGCGCTTTACAAAGCCTCGGTCGACATCGACTTCAACCGCCAGATCCGGCTTGACCGGCTGGTGCTCAACTACCTCAAGTGGGAACTTGGCGGCACCGGCCAGCTCAGCCAGAGCCCGATGTCGCTCCAGGGCTTCGTGCGCTCGGGCGAGGATCAGGCGCGGCCCGACCTTCAGTTCCAGATCGTCCACTCGGGCTACGATGCGCGGCCCTGGTTCCCGCTATGGCGCAAGCCGCCGACGCCGATGTTCAGCTGCGGGGCGATTCTGCTTGATCCCGAAAGCCGGGGCGAAGTCACGCTGGCGAGCGGTGATCCGGAGGCGCTGCCCAAGGTCCAGTTCAACTTCATGACCGCCGAGGGCGACCGCGAGCGGCTGCTGAGGGCTTTCCGCTTCATCCGCCGCTTCTTCGCCACCGAAGCGGCGGGCAAGGTCACCGCATTCGAGTTGGCGCCCGGCGCCGATGCCGAAACCGACGAAGCGATTGAGGGCTGGCTCAAAAGCTCGCTGATCAGCGCGGGGCATCCGGTCGGCACCTGCGCGATGGGAACGGTTGTCGACAGTGAGCTGAGGGTGAAGGGCGTGGCTGGCCTGCGCGTGGCCGATGCCTCGATCATGCCGACGATCATCCGCGGTAACACCCATGCGCCCACAGTGATGATCGCGGAGAAGGCGGCCGAGCTGATTGCCGGTTAATCGCGTACGTCGCTGGCGATCTCATCGCTGGGCTGCGGTGCGCCTTCGTCGGCCAACTCATCGGCATAGGGCACGTCGAGGCGGCCGATCATGTTTTCGAGCACGGCGGTAAGCTCGTCGATCTGATCATCGGACATGCCTTCGAGCAGATGCCCGCGCACGCGATCATAGATGGTGAAGATGCGCTCCACCGTGTCCACGCCCGCGGGTGTCAGCGACAAGAGGTTCACCCGGCGGTCGTGCGGGGCGGGAGTGCGCTCGACCAGGCCTTCTTTGCTCAGAATGTCGATCATGCGGGTGACCGTGGCCCCCTCGATCCGCAGGCGCCGGGCCACGTCGCTTTGCGACTTGTCGCCCTGCATGTTGAGGATCGCGGCCAGCGTTTCCATGCGCGCCGTGCTTTGCCCGATTTTGCGCAGCTCTTCGTCTACCTTGCTGCGGAAACCGCGCACGAGCAGAACCATGTCGACAAGCATTCGGATTTCGCGGGTGCTGCCACCCTGCTTGTAGACTTCGAACGATGTGCTGGCTTTGTGTTGCGGCACTGAACTTCCTCGAACTGACCGACCGGTCTGGTGTGGACCACAAAACACCGCACATGCATCGGAAAAAGGCTGGCGGGCACTGGCGCTTACTCACCGCCCGATGCGCCTGCAAGTGCTGGCCGCCACCGGCGAGAGCCCGATATCCACAAGAACGGTTAAAAGCTAATTATTAATGTACGTATGTATATTGCGCTTGCCATACGCCGTTTTTATGGCGCTCAGCCTTCGCCCAGAACCTTCAGCACGCGGTCGATCAGGCCGATCAGTTGCTCCAGCTCTTTCTGGCTGAGTTCTTCGCGGATCGGTGCCTCGATTTGCGACACCACCTTGAACATTTCGGCCAGCGTTTCTTCGCCCTTGTCGGTCAGCACCAGCATGTTGCGGCGCCGGTCGGTGGTCGAGCGATCGCGCCGGACCAGCCCCTGCCGTTCCAATTCGTCGACCAGACTTACGAGGCCCGGGCCGGTGATGCCCGCCTTGTCGGCCAGCTCTTTCTGCGAGCTGCCGGGATTTTGATCGATCAGCGAGAGAAGCGTGAGCGATCCCGTCGGCAGGTCGAAAGGCTCGGAAACGGCGATGGATCGCGCGTTCAGATTGTTTCGTAGCAGTCGGACACGCGGCCCGACCGAGTTCGAGAGTAAACCCCAGTCCAGATCACCCACTCCATTCAGTTGTTAACGTTGCCCCAATCGTTCCATGGGGAAATGAATTTTGCAACTAGTGAAATTAACTTTATTCCCGCTTCGGATGTCACGGAGTGATGCGAAGTGGGGGCTACCGGTCATATGCGCTGGTCGCAATCCCCGCCTTTCACGGCTTTGCGGAACCTGCTGGTGAGCAAAAAGGCGGCTGGCTGCACCGGGCTTGCCGGGCCGCCGTTGAACAGAAAGCTCAGCCAGGAGAACCGCCGGATCACCTCGAATATCAGCACCGTTCCTGCCAGCGTCGCGGCGACGATCAGCAGCATCTCGACGCTGGCGGGCCAGTCGACCAGACGGAATGCCACGCCGAGCGGCAGCAAGAAGACCTCGTGAAACAGGTAGATCACCAGCGAGGCGGCAACGAAATAGCGTACCGTCGCGCGGCCTGTGGCGAAGACCTTGCCGACAAAATAGTAAAACAGTGCGGAGACGAACACGCCGGCAAGCGCGGTGACCGAGAAGGCGAGCGGCCGGGTGAGATCGCGCGGCAACCCGGTGATGGCGAGGAAATCGCGAAAGGCCAGCGTGAGAACGCAATAGGCCAGCAGCAGCAAGGCGCCTGCGATTCTGATAGCGAGCTTGGGGCGGAACACCACGCGCGAAAGTCCGCCATCGGCAAAGGCGAGCACGCCGATAAGGAAATAGGGTGCGAACATCACGGTCCGCTGCAGGTTCACCCGCAACTCACCGCGCGGCAGCAGCGTGCCCAGTTCGGCAGTGAGGTATTGCGCGGCGATCGGCAGCGCCACCAGCAGCAGCGGGAGGCGGGCAGGGCCAAGCCGGCGCCAGACGGCGCGCAAGCCAGCACCTATGGCGGGCGCGGCATGAACTGCGGCGGTGAGAGTGCAGTAGGCGAACAGGACGATCAGGAACCAGCGGTGGTTGATCCAGCGTCCGGGGAACTTCTCCAGCGTCCAGGCGAAAGCGGCTGCCGGTTCGAGGCCGGCGCTTGCGCCCATCCAGTAGACCTCCCAGCCGCCGAGCAGCAGCAGCGAACTGGCGAAGGGCACCAGCAGGCGTTTGAACCGGTTGGTGAGCCACTGCCCGGCTGAACGTCGCGCCAGCAGCATGGCGGCAAAGAACCCCGCCAGAATGAAAAAGCCCGGCATACGAAACGAATGCACCAGCGCGGTGATTAAACTGGCGAGGTGTGATGGCTCTTGCGCGTCGACGAGCCAGCCGCCCCTCAAGCTGTACATGGCAGCGGTGTGGAACGGTATACCCAGCAACAGCATGATGGCCCGCGCGCCATCGAGTGCGTGAAAGCGTTCGCGTTGCGGGGCAGGCGCGGCAATTGGTGCTGTCATCGGTTCGTCCCGGTGGCTTTGCGCGCCCTGCGCCTTCAACCCGGCATCGGCTGCGCGATCAGGCAGGTCCCGGTTTCGCAGAATTCCACCGCGTCGATTTCTTCGGCCAGCGCGCATTGGCCCGGGCTGACCGTCTCGCCGTCGACCACCACCGATGCTTCGCGCGGGATCACCAGCAGCGGCCCGCGATAGCGCGCGGAAATCGCGGCATCTGGTCCGCCCGCCAGCTGGTCGAGCCGGAAAACCGGGCCATCGACGAGGTTCACGTCCGATTCGCGGCCCACAAAGGTGCTATTCGCGGCGAGATCGTAAGGCTCGCCGCTCGCTGCCTTGACGCCCTCATCAAGATGCAGCTCGCGAGGACGACCATAATCGTAGAGGCGATAGGTGACATCGGAGTTTTGCTGAATCTCCAAGATCGCGCAACCTGGTCCGATCGCATGGACCGTGTTGGCAGGGATATAGAAAAAGTCGCCCGCCTTCACTTCGTGCCAGGTCAGCAGGCCCTCGATACTGCCATCTGCGGCTGCGGCGCGGATGGCCTTGCGATCCAGCTCTTTGTTGAACCCGATCCCCAGCGCTGCTCCGGGCTCTGCATCGACTACCAGCCAGCATTCCTCCTTGCCCTGCTTGCCCAGTCCCATCGCGAGCGTCTGCTCGTCCGACGGATGACACTGCACCGAGAGCTTTTCCGAAGTGAAGATGTATTTGACTAGCAGCCCGTCCAACGTGGTTGGCGGATCGAACCAGACTTCGCCAATACGTTGGCCATCCGGCGCTGAAAATGGCGCGGGCAGGCGATCGCAGCCCCAGACCTTTTCGATCATGCGGGTTTGTAGGATCATTGGCACCTTTCTCCTTCGATTGCGCTGACGACCTGCACCAGCTCGGCTCGCCCGAGTCCGTCGCGCTATGCGCGAGAAGCCGTAAGCGATGCAATGGTCTGGTCACAAGCGAGGTTTGAAATCGCAAGGCCGACCATCGGATCAGTGCCGGGCGCGGGTGATAAGCGTCAATTGGGTGGGGCCGAGAAGAAATATACATCAAAGTGCTGTGCTTTCGTTTGAATAATTCACTTTTCTCTCCGTATTCGTCTCGAAAATGTTATACACGTCCTCGTGACCTTCTCAGCCGACCTTCTCTTGCCGCTCCTTGCCCTGCTCGGGGCTGGAGCAGGGGCGGGCTTTGCCGGAGGGCTGTTCGGGATCGGCGGCGGATTCGTGGTGGTTCCGGCGCTGGTGCTGATCCTTCCGTTGCTTGGCGCCCGGCCGGACCAACTGACTCACGTTGCCGTGGGTACCTCGCTGGCGAGTATCATTTTCACCTCGCTGCGCGCGGTCAAAAGCCATGCGGCGCGCGGTGCGGTGGATGTCGATGTGCTGAAGACCTGGGCACCCTGGGTTGTGGGCGGCACGGCACTTGGCGCACTGATCGCCGGGCGGGTCACGTCAGAGACGCTGGCCTTGATCTTCGCCATCGGGGTATTTGCCTTCGCAATCTATTTCCTTGCCCCGAAGATCCGCGCCAGCGCGATGGTGCTGGCCATGCCGAAAGGCGCGGCGCGGGCGGGGCTGGCTGGCTCGCTGGGGCTGGTCTCAGCGCTGCTCGGGATCGGCGGGGGCACGATCACCACCGTGGTGATGAGCGTATGCGGCAACGGCATTCACCGGGCCATCGGCACCGCCTCGGGCATGGGCGCGATCATCGCCATTCCCGGCACTATCGGCTTCATGATTATCGGCTGGGGCGAGCCTGGTCTGCCCTGGGGCTCGTTCGGCTACGTAAACTGGGCGGCAGCAGCCGTGGTGATCCTCACCTCGGTGCTGTGCGCGCCGCTGGGCGTCGCCATGGCACACAAGTTGCGCGAGGGGCTGCTGCGGCGGGTCTTCGGCATCTACCTGATTTTCGTGGGCGTAACGATGATAACAAACGCCTGAATGTCCGCAGGAGGCAAGGAGAAACCGAGCGAACAGGAGACATATCATGCACGCATCACGCCGAGGATTTCTGGCCGGATCGGCCGCGCTGACGGGGCTCGCGGGAGCGAGGCCGGCTCAAGCTGCTTTGCCGATGAGCGCGACCGGAGTGGTCAGCCACTTTGGACCGAGGCCCGAGATTGCGCTGCTGGCGCGCAACGAAAACCCCTATGGCCCGGCGCCGAGCGCACTGGCCGCCATCACCGACACCTCGGTGAAGGGCTGCTACTACGCCGACGGGGGTGTCTCCTACATCACCGAGATGATCGCCGAACGCCACGGGGTGAGCCCGAAGCAGGTGGTGATGGGCAGCGGCTCGACCGAACTGCTTTGCGCCATCGCGCTGGCCTGGGGCGGGCAAGGCAAGATCCTGTGTCCCGGCCTGTTCTGGGATACGACCGTGCAATATGGCGAGAAGAAAGGCGCGACGGCGACCCGCATCGCGCTGACGCCGACGATGCAGGTCGACGTGGCGGGGATGGGTGCGGCCTTCGGCGAGGGCGTGTCGCTGGTGCAGATCTGTAACCCCAACAACCCCACCGGCATGGTGGTGCCCCAGCCCGAACTGCGCGCGCTGGCGGCGCAGGTCACGCCTCATGCCACGCTGCTGATCGACGAGGCCTATAACGAGCTGACGGACGACCCCGAAGACAACTCGGTGATCGACCTCGTGCGCGAGGGGCAGGATGTGATCGTCTGTCGCACCTTCTCGAAGATCTATGGCATGGCCGGGATGCGCGTTGGCTATGCCATCACCAGCGAAGCCAATGCCGAGCGCATCTCCGGCTATCTGATGAGCTTTGGCGGCAACGTGTCGGGTCTGTCCGCCGCTATCGCCAGCTATGACGACTTCGGCTTCCTCGAACGCAGCAAGGCCATGATCCTCGAAGGCCGCGAGATGATCCTCGATGCCGTCGCCACGGCCGGGCTGACTGCTCTGCCGAGCCAGACCAACTTCGTCTTCGTGGAGGTGCCGGATGCAGATAAGGTGCGTGCAGCCATGGCCGAACGCGGTATTATGATTCGCGGTGCCTATGGCCCATGGACGCAATATTCACGCGTCAGCACCGGCTTGCTGCCCGACGTGGAACGCTATGCGGCGGCATTGCCCGAGGTGATCGACAGCCTCTCTTGAGGCATGAGAACGGGAGACATACGATGCGCCGATTGACGAACCTGCTTTTTGCCGGGGCCGTGGCCTTTCTGGGAACCCCGGCAGCGGCTGAAACGCTGGTCGATGTCACAAGCTCGCGAGTGAGCGAGGCGCATCCTGTCCCCGTGTTCAAGGCCGATGCTGCGTGGCCGCGCCTGCCCGAAGACCAGATGCTCGGCCAGGTTTCGGGCCTCGCGGTGGCGCCGGATGGTCACATCTGGCTCACCCAGCGCCCGCATTCGCTGGGGGCGACCGACCTGGGGCTCGACAGCAACGAGGCGCTGGCCTGTTGCCGCACGCCCTCGCCGGTATTGCGGCTCGATCCCGAGGGACGGATCGTGGCCGAATGGGGCGGGCCGGAGAGTGCCCCCACGATCAATGGCGTGAACCAGTGGCCGGCCAACACACACGGTCTGTTCGTCGACGACGGTGGCAACGTATGGATTGGCGGCAACGGCGCAGGCGACCACGCCGCGCTCAAGTTCTCGCCGGAGGGAGAATACCTGGGTCAGGTCGGACTGCGCGAACAGACCGATGGCAACTTCTCTGAAAGCCTGCTCGGCCTGCCTGCCGACATCAGCTCGGCACAAGGCTCGGTGCTGGTGGCCGATGGCTATGCCAACAAGCGGGTGATCGAATTCCTTGATGAAGGCGACGGAGCCTTCGCCTTCGAGCAGCTGTTCGGCGCCTGGGGCGAGCCACCGATGGCTCCGGTGCGCGAGGGCGATTTCGATCAGAGCCAGGCCACCAGCACCGGCGACGGCGGCCCGCAGCCCGAGGGGGAAAACTTCGGCGATATCGTCCACTGCGTGGTGCGCGGCCCGGACGATACGATCTACGTTTGTGACCGGCGCAACAACCGCGTGCAGATATTCCGCGAGACGGCCGAAGGTGTCGATTTTGTCCAGAACGTTGTAATCGCGGGCGAATCCGGCGGCACGCGCACCGCCACCGATGTCGGCTTCAGCCCCGATGGCAAATATGTCTACGTTGCCGACATGATGAACGGACGGGTGTGGATTCTGCTGCGCGAAACGCATGAGGTGCTCGGCAGCTTTGGCAAGAACGGGCGCTATCCCGGCGAGTTCATCTGGCTGCACTCGCTCGATGTCGATGCTGAGGGCAATATCTACACCAGCGAGGTCAACACCGGGCGCCGCGTGCAGAAGTTCGTGATGACCGGCTTTATGGATTAATCGCGCAGCGTCGTTCTGAAAAAACCCGCCCGTCCTCTTTTGTTGGGGGGGAGGGGAGGACGGGCGGGCGCTAGGTGGCGAGGCTCCCACCGCAATCGGGAGCCTCACCCGGGGTCTGTCAGAACCGCTTGGTAAAGCCGACGCGCAACTGGCGCGGTTCCACAATGCGGCTGTTTATGCCTTCGACACCGGCGGATTCACCGGGCAGGCGCGTCTCGTAGAAATAGGTGATGTCCTTGTCTTCGGAATCGAGCGCGTTGAGCAGTTCGAGGTGGATCTCCACGCCTTCGAGCGCGCCGCGGCTCTGCGGGGTCCAGGCCGTGCGCAGGTTCACAAGCACGGTTTCGTCGGAGCGGACAGAATTGTCCTCGATCAGCGCCGCCGGGCCCAGATAGCGCAGCCGCGCCGAGGCGTTCCAGTTCGGAAAGGCGGCCGAAATGCCCAGCTCGCCCGACGAATCGAGCGCGCCGGGAACATAGTCCTCGCCCACCGGAAGGCCCGCATAGCGCGAAGTGGTGCCGGTCCACACCGCGTCTATCGCCAGCCAGTTGTTCGGCTTGTAGAAGGCAGTCAGCTCATAGCCGTGGCGCTCGCCGGCGTCGGACGGTTCGACCGCGCCCGCATCGCCGACGTAGATCAGCTCGCTTTCAATGCTCGACCACCAGTAGACCCCGGTGAAGATCAGCCCGCCACGTTCGAAGCGCAGGCCCACCTCTTCGAAATCGCCTTCGACGAGGCCCGGTGCGGGATCGGTCGGCGCGGTGACGCCGCGCGCGTCGTTCGAATGGAAACCCTCGCCATAGTTGGCGTAAAAGGCGAGGCCGTCGAGCAGCTCGTAGTTCGCGCCGATCTTGAAGCCGAGGGTGTCGTCGGACACGTCACCGTCCCAGCTTGCCGCGCCTTCGAGTGCGCGGGTTTCGAACCCGTACCAGTCCTGTCGCAACCCGGCGATCAGCATCAGCCTGTCGATGGGCTGCCACATGGCCTCGCCATAAAGACCGAGCGACTTCTCATCGACCGCGAAGGCCCCGACGGTGAATTCTTTCACCCCATCGATGGTCTCGTCGAGCCCGACGCGGGCGATGTCGTCATAGCGCCCCTCTGCGCCCACGCGCAGGGTAAGCGTGTCGTCGATCTCGGCGGTATGCTCGATCCGTCCGCCGTAAGACCACTGGTTCGAATACTGGCGCAGCTGGTCGCCGTTCACCGGGTCTTCGAGGAAAAAGGTGAAGTTGGAAAGCAGCTGCCAGTCGTAATGCTGCGCCCAGGCGGTGACGCGCCAGCTGTCGCTGGTGTAATTCGCGGTCAGGATCTGGCGTTCGGTGTAGCCGTCCTGCGTAGTGTCGATCGCGCAATAGGCATCCTCGCACAGCGGAGTGCCGATGGCGCGCTCGGGCAGTTGCTCGGTCGGGTTCCAGTTCGCATCGTAAATCGTGGCCGAGAGCTGCAGATCGCCGTCGCCCACGGGCAGCGAATATTTGAGCAGACCCGAATAGCCTTCGAAGTCCTCGGGCAATTCCCACGGCCCGTCGTTGAACTTGGCCTGTCCGACCGCGAGCAGGGTGCCGCTGCCAAGATCGACCGAGCCGCCTGCCACGAACCGGCGATAGCCGTAGCCGCCGACTTCTGCCGTGGCGAAGGGCTGGATGCGATCCTTGGTGGTGATCTGCGCGCTGCCGACAAAGGCGAAGTCGCCGGTGTCGGCGCGATAGGGCCCTTTGCGATAGTCGACCCGCTCGACCGTCTCGGGGATCAGACCGTTTACGTCGAGATAGCCCTGTCCGTGCCCGTGGGTGCGGAAGTTATAGGGCATGTCGTCGACATAGAGCGCGAAGTCGGTGCCGTGATCGAGGTTGAACCCGCGCAGGAAGAACTGGTTGGCCTTGCCGCCGCCCGAATGCTGGGTAGCGATGAGGCCAGGGGTCGCCTCCAGCAGTTCGCCAGGGCGCAGCAGCGGGCGCAGCTCGAGATCTGCCCCGGCCACGCCGCCTTCGCTGGCGGCGCCAGCCGTGCCGATGCGGCGCTCGCCGCGACCATAAACGTAGATGATGTCGCCGGTGGTGCTGTCGCGCACCACATTGCCGTCGTTGACTTCGACTTGGGGCGACGGTCCTTGGTCCTCGGCATGGGCTGCCAAGGGCACCGTCAGCGCGATGGCGGAAACCGCCGTGGCAAGCGCACGGGCAATCTGGGGGGTGTCCTCTCTTCTCATGCCAAGGGGCTTGCCGGGTGGCTCTTGCTGCGGCCAGGTGATTTACGGTAATCGGCTCGTAACAGGCGCGTTACAGCGCCCTTTTCTGAACGGGGATGAGCGATGACCGACGCCGTGCCGGACTGTAACGTAGGTTACAAAGAGGAGGTCGAGCGCCTGCGCGAAGCAGGTGTTGCGGGCCGTAACGGACGCCTGCGCGACCTGTTCGATTACCTCGCCGCACGCGGTCCCGAGGCCGAATCGCCCAGCCAGGCAGAGATCGCCGCTGCGGTGTTCGGCGAGGCGCAAAACGACGCCGATGACGCCACGGTGCGCGTTTACGTCCATCGTCTGCGCAAGAAAATTGACGATTACTATGCCAGGCACGAGCGCGCAGCCGACGAGATGCGGCTGGAGATTCCCTCAGGCATTTACGCCCTGCGACCGATCCGCCCGGTAAGAACGACCGACATTGCCGCCCGCCCTGGAGCCTCGGGCGTCCCCCGTCGCCTAGTCGTTTATGCGGTGCTGGTTCTGGTGGCGCTGTGCGCGGGGGCCTTCGGCCTCGGGCGCTCGCTTGATCGGCCCGGCGGGGCCAATGCCTTGTGGCAACCCGTAATCCGGTCCGAGCGACCGGTGCTCTTCGTGCTCGGCGACTATTACCTGTTTGGCGAAATCGATCCGCTCAGCCCCGATGAGGGCCGCCTCATCCGCGATTTCCGCGTAAACAGCCCGGAAGACCTGTTGCGCCTGCAAGAGGCCGAGCCGGAACGCTATGCCGTGGCCGAGGATTTCGGGCTCAACTATCTCCCCTTTTCCAGCTCTTATGCCCTGTCTGCCATTGCCCCGCTGTTCGAACGCAATGGCAAGACCGCCAATGTGATCGCCGCCTCCGCCCTCAGGCCCGACATGCTCAACCGGTTCGATATTGTCTATGTCGGTCTGCTCAGCGGGCTGGGTTCGCTCGAACAGCAGGTGTTTGCAGGCTCCGGCTTCCGCCTTGGCGAGACTTATGACGAGTTGATCGATCGCAGCTCGCGCCAGATCTATGCCACCGACGAGGCACGCCGCATCGCCGCGCCCGTGTTCTATCGCGACTATGCCTATCTTGCCCGCTTCATTGCACCGGGCGGGGCTAAGGTGATTGTAGTCGCGAGCGAGCGGGAAACCGGGCTGCGCGCGCTGGGGCCGATCGTGGCCAATGGCGAACTGCCGCAAAAGGTGGCCGACGTGGCCAGCGGCGACGCGCCGTTCGAGGCCTTGTGGCAGGTGACCGGGCAGCAAGGCGCCGATCTTTCGGACCGGCTGATCCTCGCCCGCTCGCGGCGCTAAGGCAAGCTATCGCACCTCGGATCGCGTTATCTTGCCATTCACCCGCGCGCGCCTACATTGGCACGTGAAAGGACTCCAAAGCACATGAGCGACAATCGCGAGCCCGAAGGCGGCGGCAACCCTTGGATGAAGAGCCTCATGATCTGGGGCGGCATCTTCGTGGCGCTGCTGCTCGTCATCTCGATGTTCTCCGGCCCGCGCGAGGCGGGCGGCGCGCAGATCCTCTATTCGGACTTCAAGCAGAAGGTCGCCGAGGGCAGCGTGAAGAGCGTGGAAATCTCGCCGGACCTGATCGTCGGCCAGATGAAGAACGACGAGCGCTTTTCCACCATTCCCGTGCAGGGCGATGTCGAACTGACCAGCCAGCTGGAGCGGGCCGACGTTCAGTTTACTGGCGCCGCGCCAGAGCAGATGAACGTGCTGTGGGTGATCCTGATTCAGGCCCTGCCGTTCCTGTTGATCCTTGGTGTGGCCTTCTTCGCGCTGCGCCAGGTGCAAAAGGGCGGCGGCTCGGGCGCGATGGGCTTTGGCAAATCCAAGGCCAAGTTGCTGACCGAAAAGCAGGGCCGCGTGACCTTTGACGATGTCGCCGGCATCGACGAAGCGCGCGAGGAACTTCAGGAAATCGTCGAGTTTCTGAAAGATCCTTCGCGCTTCTCCAAGCTGGGCGGACAGATTCCCAAAGGCGCGCTGCTGGTCGGCTCGCCGGGTACGGGTAAAACGCTGCTGGCCCGCGCCATCGCGGGTGAGGCGCGGGTGCCGTTCTTCACGATTTCGGGTTCGGACTTCGTCGAGATGTTCGTCGGCGTCGGTGCGAGCCGCGTGCGCGACATGTTCGAGCAGGCCAAGAAGAACGCGCCGTGCATCGTGTTCATCGACGAAATCGACGCCGTGGGCCGCCATCGCGGCAACGGCATCGGCAACTCGAACGACGAGCGCGAGCAGACGCTGAACCAGCTCCTGGTAGAGATGGACGGCTTCGAAGCGAACGAAGGCATCATCATCATCGCCGCCACCAACCGGCCAGACGTACTCGACCCGGCGCTGCTGCGCCCCGGCCGTTTCGACCGTCAGGTGGTGGTGCCGATCCCCGATATCGACGGGCGCGAGAAGATCCTCTCGGTGCACATGAAGAAGGTGCCGCTGGCGCCCGATGTGAACTCGCGCACCATCGCCCGCGGCACCCCTGGCTTCTCGGGCGCGGACCTTGCCAACCTCGTGAACGAGGCGGCACTGCTGGCAGCGCGGCGTAACAAGCGCCTTGTCGCGATGCAGGAGTTCGAGGACGCCAAGGACAAGGTCATGATGGGCACCGAAAGGAAGTCCATGGTCATGACCGATGACGAGAAGAAAATGACCGCCTATCACGAAGCGGGCCATGCGCTCGTCTCGCTGAACGAGCCGGCGTCTGACCCGATCCACAAGGCCACGATCATCCCGCGCGGCCGTGCGCTGGGCATGGTGATGCGCTTGCCAGAGCGTGACAACTATTCGTACCACCGCGACAAGATGCATGCGAACCTCGCCGTGGCGATGGGCGGGCGGGTCGCCGAGGAGATCATCTTCGGGCACGACAAGGTCAGCTCGGGCGCGTCGAGCGACATTCAATATGCGACCGATCTGGCGCGCAACATGGTCACCAAATGGGGCATGTCCGACAAGCTCGGCCCGCTCCAGTACGAGGCGAGTCAGGAAGGCTACCTCGGCATGGGCCAGACCACGCGCACCATGGCCGGTGCGGAAACCAACAAACTGATCGATGCCGAGATCAAGGCACTTGTGGAAGCCGCCCTCAAGCGCGCGACCGACGTGCTGACCGAGCAGGAGGACAAGCTCCACCTGCTGGCCCAGGCGATGCTCGAGTACGAGACGCTGAGTGGTGAGGAAATTACCCGGCTGATGGAAGACGGCAAGATCGACCGGCCCGACCAGCCTGCCGGTCCAACCATTCTGCCGCCGTCGCAAGGCTCGTCTGTGCCCAAGGCTGGCAAGCGGTTCGGTGGTTCGGGAGAGGCGCCGCAGGGGGCCTGAAGCTTGCATTTGCAAGGCCGCTCAGGCTGAGCGGGCGTTTATCACGAGAATCAGCATAGGGCAGGAGACGCTGGTGCGTTTCCTGCCCTAACCTTTTGCCAGCCGCCGCTCGATCGCAGTCCAAAGCTGGGCGAAGCCGCGCGCGGCTGGGGAGCTGGGGGCGAAAGCTCCCACCGGCTCCTGCCGCACCGCGCATTGCTCGACGGCGCTGGCCTGCGGGATCACCGGCCAGTCAGGATTGGCCTCCAACGCCTCGCGGTGAAGCGCTCGGCGGCGGTCCACCATCGAGAGCACCGGCAGGATCGGCGGGTGTGTCTTGGTGTTGGCGCGGATTTCCCTGGCCACGATATCGAAAGCGCGCGCCGATAGCGGCGAGGGCGGCAGCGGCACGATCACACAGGTCGCCGCCCGCACCACCTGCGCACTGATCTCGTTGAGCACAGGCGGGCAGTCGAGCACGATCCGCTCGTAATCGCGCCCCAGCCTGTCGGCGAGCTTGGCGAGCCGCTTCTTCTTGCCGATGCGGGCAAAAAGGCCCTCAAGATCGCGGATCGATTCGTCGGCAGGGAGAACATCGAGGCGGTCATATCCGCTCTGCCAGATCAGGCTGGAGGGTTCGGCATCGTGGTCGAAGATCGTGCCGGCGGCGGCTCGCTTCTGCGCATCGATCTTGAACAGGAAGCCCGATCCGCCTGCCGCATCGAGATCCCACAACAGCGTGCGCCGCCGCGAAACCATGGCCGATAGCCATGCGAGGTTGGCGGCGATGGTGGTTTTCCCGACGCCGCCTTTCACGCTGTAGACTGCAATCACCGCCATCTAAGGTCCCTTTCGATGGACCTTAGAGCCGCAAAGCGAACAGCGATCAATCGCTACTGACGCAGCTGTGTCGCTGCCGGACATACAAAAAGGGCCGCAAGCTTGCGCTGCGGCCCTGTTCTGTTGCTCTGGAAGCTGGCTTTAGCCGTCGTAGTCGCCGCCGATCGAGGTCGAGCGGGCGGGAGCCGCTGCCGAAAGGCGCATGGCTTCGGCCGACTGGCTCAGCGAGCCGATATCGTCCGCTTCGTCTTCCTCGTCGGGCAGCACGCGCTGGAGCGACTGGGTGAGCGATTCCTGCAGGTGCTTGGGCTTCACGGTCTGCTCGGCGATTTCGCGCAGGGCCACAACCGGGTTCTTGTCACGGTCGCGGTCGACGGTAAGTTCGGCACCGCCCGAGATCTCGCGCGCGCGCTGGGCGGCAAGCAGGACGAGGTCGAAACGGTTGGAAACTTTGTCGACGCAATCTTCGACGGTAACGCGCGCCATAGGGCACTCCAATCAAGCGGGTTGTCCGGAAAGTCGCTCAAATACGGAACTAAGCACGCGGAGTCAAGAATTCGCCGTGATGAGGGGGCTGCACCCAGAGCTGGAACCGCCTCGCGCCACAGCCATTGTTGCGGCATGATCCGCACCTTCCCGCTCTTGCTCGCCCCTTTGATGCTTGCCGCTTGCAACCAGAGCGCTTCCGAGCAGCCTTCCCCAAGCGACACGCCGGCAGCGCCCGTCGCTTCTGGCGCGAGCATGTCTGACGGACAAAGCGCGCCGATCATGCTCGATACGATCCTGCCCGAGGATCTCGCGGCTGAACCGCTTGGCGGTGAGCTTGGCTGTTCCTTCAGCTTCAGCCGCAACGACGAGCCTTTGTTGATCGCGGAAGGTGTGGTGGGCAGCCAGAGCCAGGCGATCGGCGCGGTGAAGATCGACGGGACGGTGATGCGCCTTACTAAGGAGGGCAAGGCTGGCTTCGGCGACATGTCCGATGGTGCCTCATTCACCAACGGCACGGTCAACGCGCGCGTCGAAGTGACGGGCGAAGCCGATCCCGGCGCAGCGCCAAGCGAGAGCCCGCTCAAGACGGCGCGACTGACCATCGCCCGCGGCACCCGGCAGATCGTGATCGACGGGTTTTACGCCTGCGGGCCGTGAGGGCGGGGAGCTGTTTTGGGGAGGCGAGGAATGCGAAGTGAATGGCGCCGATCAAGTGGTTAGCTGCCTTGTAGCTGATTACCGATCACCAATCGGTAGCCCGCATCATATTCTAGCTGATCACGAAGGTGTCCGTGCTTGGTGTCCCATTGCCCGGTTTCCAGATCATTCGACAATTGTGCAAGGCCCGCCTGCAACCCTGAAATTGACCAGAACGAAGAGCTTCCCGACCTGATCCGTTTGTCTAAATAAGCCTCCGGTCGACGCCAGTAAGCGTAAAGGAAACCGTCTGTGCAATCATGCGGGACTAAGACTGGCTCAATCGTTACCGACCCTAGCCATTCGGCATATTGCGACATTCTAGGCATTTGTGCCTCATCCAAGGAAACGAGTTCGGGCAGGTAGTCGGTTAACCACGGCCTATGCGACGGATCGAAGGTCAGCAGCACGATTGGCCCGCGCGTTACCCTCCTCATTTCGCGCAAGCCAACAGCCTTGTCGGGCCAGTGGTGAATAGTGAGAATTGCCATTGCGGCATCGAAGGACTGATCGTCAAAGGGTAGGTCGCCGGCGCTTGCTTGAACGACGGGAGCAGCAGACGCTTTTCGCTTGCGGATCATTTCAATGGACGGCTCGACAGCCGTAACTTGTCTGTCCGTAGGTTCGTAAGACCCGGTTCCGGCTCCGACGTTTAGGACGGTCGGGGCCGTTCCCAAAGCGTGATCGATCTGTCTGGCAATCCGGTGATCGGGCAATCGCAATTGTTCATAGTTGATCCCAATCGTGTCGTAGCGCGCATCCATGGTTCAAGGTTAGCCACACTCGCGATACCTCGGCAATGCGCTCGATTACTTCAAGCTCACGTCAAACGGACATTCGCACGCCCTTACCCGTCATCTTAGGCGCGCCCCGGGATCCCGCTTTCTAGTGTTCAGACTTAACAAGTTTGCGCCCTGATTGGGTCGGCGTATCGGCGAGCCTCCGTTGCCTGCTACTCGTATCCGTAATCCGAATAGTCCTTCATCACCGGCGAGGTGAACTTCGTGATCTCGGCCTGGAAGTGTAGCGGCACGTTGCCGGTCGAGCCGTGGCGCTGCTTGGCCACGATCAGCGTCGCCTTGTTGCGCAGTTCCAGATAGCGCTCCTCCCACAGGCGATACTTCTCCTGAATGTCGGCCGAGCTGGTTTCGGTCGGCACCTCGGGGCGCACCGCCTCGTGATAGTAGTCGCCGCGGAAGATGAACCAGACCATGTCGGCGTCCTGCTCGATCGAGCCCGATTCGCGCAGGTCCGACAGCATCGGCTTCTTGTCCTCGCGCTGCTCCACCGCACGGCTGAGCTGCGAGAGCGCGATCACCGGCACACTCAGCTCCTTCGCCAGCGTTTTCAGCCCGCGCGAAATCTCCGAAATCTCGTTCACGCGGTTGTCGCTGGCGCGGCCCGAGCCTTGTAGCAGTTGCAGGTAGTCGACCACGATCAGCCCGATATCGTGCCGCCGCTTGAGCCGCCGCGCGCGGGTGCGCAGCGCGCCGATGGTGAGGCCGGGGGTGTCGTCGATATAGAGCGGCAACTCCGAAAGCCGGCGGCTGGCATTGGCGAGCCGCTGGAAGTCGTCACGGTTGAGCTTACCCGAGCGCAGCGCTTCGGACGAAATCTCGGCCTGTTCGGCAAGGATACGCGTGGCCAGCTGGTCGGCGCTCATTTCGAGGCTGAAGAAGGCTACCGGCCCGCCAAAATTATGCTCGCCGCCCTCGGCCTGCCAGCGCAGGTGCTCTTCGGCGCAGTTGAAGGCGATGTTCGTTGCCAGCGAGGTTTTGCCCATGCCCGGGCGTCCGGCGAGGATGATAAGGTCGGAATTGTGCAGGCCGGCAGTCTTGCGGTCGACCGAATCGAGGCCGGTGGTCTTGCCCGAAAGGCCGCCGCCCGAATTCATCGCGGCCTCGGCCATCTTGATCGCGGTAAGCGCGGCTTCCTTGAAGCTGGTCGCCTCCGAGCCGGTGGACGCGCCTTCGGCCACTTCAAACAACCGCGCCTCGGCCTGCGAGATCTGGCGCAGCGGCTCGACTTCCTCGCTGGTGTCGAGCGCCCCTTCGACGAGGTCACGACCCACGCTGACAAGTTCGCGCAGCAGGGCGAGGTCGTAAATCTGCTGGGCCAGTTCGCGCGGGGCGAGCAGGCCCTGGCCATCGGCGGTCAGCTGGGCGAGATAGGCCGTGCCGCCCAGTTCGGCGAGCGCCGGATCGTTCTCGAACAGCGGCTTCAGCGTCACCGGCGTCACCACCATCTGGCGGTCGAGCTGGTTCTGGATACGGTCCATGATCTTGCCGTGAACCGGAATGAAGAAATGGTCGGGCCGGATCGGCACGGTCATTTCTTCCAGCAGACGGTTGTCGATCAGCAGCGCGCCCAGGAAGGCGGCCTCCGCCTCGGGGTTGGCCGGCAGCGCGCGCCCGGCGGGCGTCTGAGCACTGGTGGCGGCAAGGCCGGCGGAGCGGATAAGCAGATCTTCGTCGGACATGGCCTCCTCATGCGGCCTCATGGCCATTGCCGCAAGATCAGCGCGCCAATGGCTGCTTGTGGATAGCGGGGATGAATCCCTGCCGCGCCCTTTCGCAATTGCCATAAAGGCTTGAGAGAGGCACAGAGGCGCGACCATGATCGACCCAGCCATCAACCGTATTGCCAGCATCTCGCTTGACGAGGCCTCGGTGATCGCGCGCAGCGAGGATGTCGAGCGTGAGCGGCAGGTCGCGCTGCGCGA
This sequence comes from Aurantiacibacter suaedae, assembly GCF_005434915.1. Lineage (GTDB taxonomy): Bacteria > Pseudomonadota > Alphaproteobacteria > Sphingomonadales > Sphingomonadaceae > Alteraurantiacibacter > Alteraurantiacibacter suaedae. Next base: position 125,754 of record NZ_SKCG01000004.1, on the reverse strand, counting down.
TCTGGTGGAAGATAATCTTTTCCGCCCCTTGCGCGCCAGCGAGGCGGGGCAGGAGGGGCCGTGGCAGGTGCATCTGTCGGTGGTCGACGGGATGCTGGCCTGGAACCTCACCGATGGGTCGAACGAATCGGCGGGCACCATCGGGCTGGGCCTGGCGCGGATGAAGCGCCATGTGCGCGACTACTTCGCGATCTGTGACAGCTACTACAAGGCGCTGCGCCGCAATTCGGCGCAGGAGATCGAGACCATCGATATGGCCCGGCGGGCGATCCACGATCGCGGCACGCGTCAGTTGCTCGAATCGCTCGAAGGCAAGGTGGAGACTGACTTCGCCACCGCGCGCCGCCTTTTCACGCTGATCTGCGTGCTGCATATCAGGGCCTGAGACGAGCAAGGGGGGCCGACTTGGCCAGAAAGCGGAAAACACCCTGGCGCCTGCGCGCATTGGCTGCGCTGTTGCTGGTCGCGCTGGCGGCGGGCGGCTGGCTCTGGTGGGAATCGCGCACCTGGCGACCCGAACGCACCGAGTTCGCGGTGCAGGGCGCGCTGATTGGCGAGCGCGATGGCGCTGTCGATTTCGGCGCGCTCGATGCGGCTGGAGCCGACTTCGTCTACCTCGAGGCGAGCGCGGGCGAGAGCGGGCGCGATGCGCAGTTCAGCCGCAACCTGGAGGCGCTGACGGGCAAGGACATGCCGCATGGGGCGGTCCATGCCTATGATCCATGCGTTCCGGCCGAGCGGCAATCGGCGAACTTCGTCACCATCGTTCCCCGCGATACCCGGATGCTGCCGCCGGTGATCGCGCTGGAGAAAATGCCGAATGCGTGCGGCAACCCGGCGATAGAGGCGGCGCTGGAAAGCGAGCTGACCACTTTCATCAATCAGGTAGAGAACCATACCGGCCAGCCGGTGGTGCTGCAGGTTCCGCCAGCCTTCGAGGCGAAATATGGGATCGCAGCAAAGATCGAACGCAACCTGTGGCTGACCCGCGACTGGTTCCAGCCCGATTATGCCGGGAGGCCGTGGACCTTGTGGACCGCCAATGCGCACCTCCACAGCGCGCTTGCCGCCGAGCCGCTGCGCTGGGTAGTGGTGCAGCCATGAAAGTTTCGCGCGAAGAGCTGATGGCCGCAGCACGGGCGGCGGCGAGCCAGGCCTATGCGCCCTATTCGAAGTTCCACGTGGGCGCGGCGCTGGCCTTTGCAGATGGCACTGTGGTGAGCGGGGCCAATGTCGAGAACGTCAGCTACGGCCTGTCGCTCTGCGCCGAGACGGTGGCGGCAGGCAAGGCGATGAACGAGGGGCGGCGCGGCGGGCTGGTAGCTGTGGCGGTGAGTGGGCCGGAGACACACGCGATCACGCCTTGCGGGCGTTGTCGGCAAGTGCTGGGCGAACTGGCCATGCTTGACGGAAGCGATCCGCTGGTCTGGTGCGACGGGCCTGAGGGGGTGCGCGAGTTCCGCTTGTCGCAGCTTTTGCCTGAGGCTTTCAGCGGGCTTTAGTAACGCTTACCGCTTCCGTTCGTGGTGAGGAGGAGACGAGGCTCGCAGGCCGAGCATCCGTCTCGAACCACCAGAGCCAGTCCTTCGAGACGGGCGCTCAGCCTGCGGCTTCGAGCCCTCCTCAGGACGAACGGGTTATTCTGAGACCGGCTCTCCATTGCTGGCATAGCGCTCGGTGCGCGATACCGGGGCGGCCTTGCCCCATTCGGCCACCAGCGCATCGGCCGCCAGAAGCCGATCCATGAAGCGCTGATACGACGCATCGCGGCAACCCTGGTTGTAGGCGATTTCCGCAGTGGTCGCGCCATAGGTCTGGCGCAGCGTGCCATACAGATCGTCGGTGCGAAATTGCTCACAGTCATGCGGGTTCGGGGCTTGATCGGGCAGGCTTGATAGCAACGCTTGAAGCTTGGCAAAGTCTGCATCACCCGCGTCGAAGTCGTGATAGCGCACTTCGTAAGGCCCCACCGGCCCCGGCTGACCGCTGTTGTTCACACGCTCGTACCAGGTACCCGCGCCGTCCGATCCGACGATCCAGCCCGAGACCACACGGCCCCAGCTGTTGGTGTCGTAAGCAATGCGTTCGACCGGATCGGGGCCGGAATGCGTGGTCGCGCAGGCGCTCAGCATCAGTGCTGGCAGCGGGGCGAGCCGGATCACGCGCGTTCCTCCAGCCATTGTAGCAGGGTGCCGAGGCAATCGCGCGCCAGCAGGCGGCAGCGTTCGGGGCTCCAGCCCTGTGCGGGGTCTGGCAGGTCGTCATTATCCTTGAACGGCATTTCGAGTGTCATCGACACCGCACCGAATCGCTCGGCCACCTGATTGGTGCTCATCGCGAGATTGGCGCGGCCGGGGCGGGCTACGGAATAGCCCAGTTTGCGCTGGAAATCGGGCGTGCGCCGATCAAGCAGTTCGCGAAAGCGTTCGTAGTCCGCGCCCATCTTGTCGGTCCATGAGGGAATGCCCTCGAACCCGGCGATGAAGTTGGCGGCAATCGCCTCGTCACCGTGGACGTCCATCGCAAAGTCGACCCCGCTTTCATCCATCGCATTGCGGATCGCCAGCACTTCGGGCGCGCGGTCTGCGGTCGGATTGTCCCACTCGCGGTTGAGATTCACGCCTGCGGCATTGGTGCGCAGGTGGCCGCGGGTGCTGCCATCGGGGTTACAGTTGGGCACGACGTGAAGGCGGCATAGCTGGCGCAGCTTGCGCGCGACAGGATCGGCCGGATCGGTGAGCAGGTCCAGCGCGCCTTCCATCCACCATTCGGCCATCGATTCGCCCGGATGCTGGCGCGCATAGAGCCACACCTGAACATCGCCTTCGCCCATTTCGAGGCAATCGAGCGAACGCCCGTCAAGCGTGGTGCCGAGGCGGCGATGGCTAACGCCTTCGCTGGCCGCGGCTTCGGCGACGAGGTCGAAATGGCGTTCGAGCGAATAGGGTGCGAAATAAGCGAACCACGCCAGATCGCTGGCGGGCGTGTAGCGGATCGTCAGCGTGCCGTTGGCCGCTTCCTTGTCATAAGATGTGTCGGCGCGGCCCCAGAACAGCCGATCCTCCGAAACGCAGGCGCGATAGCCGGGCCAGCCGTCGGGATAGGCGCTTTCTTCAAGGTTTTCGATTTTGAGCACCAACTCGCGCCCGGCACAGCCCGCCACGCGGAAGTGGAACCACTGCGCGAACTCGCTCTGATGGTCGCGCTTGATCGCAAGGCGAGCCTCATCGCCATCGATAGCGATTACCTCGATGTTGCCGCTGTCGAAGGCGGCATCGATATGAATGTCGGTCATGCTTAGTCTACCTGAATGGTTTCGCCGGACGTTCCGGGGAAGTTGCTGAACAGGGCAGCGGCCAACCGGCTGGCGGCGGCACTCTGGTCGGCATAATCGCTGTTCGCGCTGGCGGTCATTTGGGCGCGGCCCTCCCACAGGTTTTCACCGCCGGCCGCCGGGCGAATCGCCACGGACAGACGAGTGTCGAGACGCTCCGCCGCGCGCGGGGTCAGGTCGAGGCCGATGCCCAGCCCGACGCCGGAGCCATAGCTGCCGACAGAAGCGCCACCGCCAACACTCACCGGGCGGCGCCCTGCATCGGGATCGTCCACGAACTGTTCGAGCGTGATCTGCGCCACCTGCGCGGCGTTGCCGGGCCGCACGCTGTAGCCAAGGCTTGCCAGTTCCCGCTCCACCGCGGTGCGATAAGCCGATTCGTCGGGCGAGCGCTGAAGGCCGGAGGCGAAGTCCACCGATATGGTGCCGGAGCCGAGTTGCGCGGGCGCGTCGCCGACGAACCGCGTTACCTCGACAGGCGACACATAGGCAGGCGCCGCGCAGGCGGCGAGCCCGGCGCAGGCGAGCAGGATTGAGCATCTTCTCCAGATCATGGTATAGAAACCTTTCGGGCGAGCCCTTGTTCCGTCACCCGCTAGCAGGGATGGGCTTGACTTTCCCCGCTGTCGACCATATTTCGCCCGCCAGAGATTTGCGGCACCGGATCCCTGCTTTCCGGTGCCTTTTCATTTGGAAAGATCGCCATGAAGATTCGTAACAGCCTCAAGTCGCTGAAGGGCCGCCATCGCGATAACCGCGTGATTCGTCGCCGTGGCCGCACCTATGTGATCAACAAGACCAACCGTCGCTTCAAGGCCCGCCAGGGCTGATGCGCTCCGCGCCGCGATTCGTTCGCGGCCGGACGGTCCTTGATCGGACACACAGGGATGGCCTCCGCGTGAGCGGGGGCTTTTTCTATGTCTGATGGGTTCGATGCCTGAAAAGCCGGTCGCCGCTCCCGTCGCCGTGGTGTGGGATGTTGGCCGCGTGCTCTATCAATGGGAGCTGCGGCACCTGTTTGCGCGCCTGATCGACGATCCTGAAGAGCTGGACTGGTTCCTTGCTCATGTGGTGACCGAGGAATGGCACTTCGAGCATGATGCCGGGCGGCCACTGGCCGAAATGGTGCCCGAGCGCCAAGCGCTGTTTCCGCGCCACGCGCCGCTGATCGCGGCCTATGCCGAGCGGTTCGTCGAATCGATTCCCGGCCCGGTGGAAGGCACCCATGCGCTGGTCGAGACGCTCGCCGCACGCGGGGTGCCGCAATATGGCCTCACCAACTTCGGCGCCGAATTCTGGGACATGTTCCGCCCCACCGCGCCGATCTTTGACCTGATGCAGGACGTGGTGGTCTCGGGCCGAGAGCGCTGCGTGAAGCCCGATCCGGAGATCTACGCCCTGCTCGAAAGCCGCAGCGGGCACAAAGGCAGCGAGCTGTTCTTCATCGACGACCGCGCCGACAACGTAAATGCAGCCCGTGCGCGTGGCTGGCACGCCTATCGGTTCGACAATGCCGCCGCGCTCGAAGCCGAGCTGGCAGCGCACGGGCTGCTCTAGCACCTCAGGCGTTGCAGCGAGCCAGTTTCTCGTCCGCCAGCGGCTCCCCATCGACAGTGAACCGGGTGATCGCGCCGGCCTTGCGCTTAAGCTCGCGGCAGATGCGCAAGGGGCGGGCAGTGCCGCGTGAGGCGGCGCAACTGGTGCCTTCGCAAGTCCAGGCCACACCGCCTGCAGCCACGCGCGTGGCGTCCATCGGGTTGGCGATTTCGGCGATGTAGAATGCGCCCGCGTCCTGCGGCTGCGCCATCAGCGCGGCCAGAGGCGCGGCGGCGAATGCCACGGAGATGGCGGAAAGGGCGATCAGGGGAAGGCGGCGTGTCATGATAGCTCCTGTCACTAAGTTGCAAAGCGCTACCTATTGCTAAGGGTTGCATTGTGCAACCCACTTGTGACACAACCCGGGGATTGCGGGGCGACGTGACTGTTTTGCAACCCGGCAGCAGATATAGGATTGCCATGACACAGCTGCGCGAACCCTTGAGCCTGATCAGTGAATGCGGTCTGCCCGCCGCGCTTGAGGTAATGGGGGAGCGGTGGTCGTTCCTGATCCTGCGCGCGGCCTTCAACGGCTTCGTTCACTTCGAGGACTTTTCAAGCGAGCTGGGCATTGCCCGCAATATCCTGTCGAACCGGCTGGCGCGGCTGGTCGATCACGGGGTGCTGGCGCGCGAGCGGTGCGAGCATGACAAGCGCAAGGTCGAGTACCGGATGACCGACAAGGGCCGCGAGCTGCTCCCAGCGATTCTGGCGCTGCGAGACTGGGGTCTGCGCCACAGCGACAGTGCGGCGCCCAATCTGGTGCTGGTCGACGCGCGCGACGGCAAGCCGATCGCGCCGATCACGATCCGCGCCCACGATGATCGGGTGCTCGAATGGGGCGATCTGGCCTGGGCCGAGCCGGGCGATGTCGCTACGGCGCCAGCAGAGGCCTGCGCCGAAGAAGCCTAGGTGTCCGCCTAGGCCCGCGGCGCGGCGCGCCGATAGCTTAGCGCTTCGGCCACATGCACCCGGCCGATCTCTTCCGCACCGGCCAGATCGGCTACGGTGCGCGCCACGCGCAGCATCCGGGTATAGCCGCGCGCCGATAGCCGCATTGTTTCCGCGGCCTGCATCAAGAGCGCGCGCCCGGCCTCGTCGGGCGTGGCATGGCGTTCGAGCATATCGCCTTCGAGCTCGGCATTGGCGCGGGTGCCGCGCGCTACCTGCACCTCGCGTGCGCGTGCCACCCGTGCGGCAACCTCGGCGCTGCCCTCGGCAGGCGGGGGCAGGGCGAGGTCCATCGCGCTCACCGGCTGCACCTCCACATGCAGGTCGATCCGGTCGAGCATCGGGCCGGAAACCTTCGACTGATAGTCCGCCGCGCATTTGGGCGCGCGCGAGCAGGCCAGTGCCGGATCGCCCAGATGGCCGCAGCGGCACGGGTTCATCGCCGCCACCAGCTGCACCCGTGCGGGATAGCTGACATGGGCATTGGCGCGCGCGACATCGACCTTGCCGGTCTCCAGCGGCTGGCGCAGCGAATCGAGCACGGCGCGCTGAAACTCCGGCAGTTCGTCGAGAAACAGCACCCCGAGGTGTGCGAGGCTCACCTCACCCGGCCGCACGCGCAGGCCGCCGCCGGTGAGCGCGGCCATCGAGGCCGAATGGTGCGGCGCGCGGAAAGGGCGGGTGCGGCTGATTCGCCCACCTTCGAGCAAGCCTGCGACCGAGGCGACCATGCTCACCTCCAGCGCCTCGCCGGGGCTGAGCGGGGGAAGGATGCCCGGCAGGCATGAAGCGAGCAGGCTCTTGCCCGCACCGGGCGGCCCGTTCATCAGCAGGTTGTGCCCGCCCGCCGCCGCGATTTCGAGCGCGCGTTTGGCACTTTCCTGCCCCTTTACCTGTCGCAAGTCAGGCCCGTGGTCGGGCTCTGCCACCTCGCCGGCGGCGGGCTCTGGCAGGCGCTTGTCACCGCGGAAGTGGGCGAGCAGGCTCACCAGATCGGGCGCGGCACAGACATCGATCCCGCTCGCCCAGCGCGCTTCGGCCCCTTGCGCGGCGGGGCAGATCAGCCCCTTGCCTTGCTCACTGGCATGAAGCGCGGCCAGCAGGACACCGGGCGACGGGATCACCCGCCCATCGAGCGCCAGTTCGCCCACCGCGACCCATTCGGCCAGATCCTCGACATCGAGCACGCCCATCGCGCCCAGCAGCGCGAGGGCGATCGGCAAATCGTAGTGGCTGCCTTCCTTGGGCAGATCGGCCGGCGAGAGGTTTATGGTGATCCGCTTGGGCGGCAGCGAAAGGCCCATCGCGGCAAGGGCCGATTGCACCCGTTCGCGGCTTTCGGCCACGGCCTTGTCGGCCAGGCCCACCACCGAGAAGCGCGGCAATCCTGCGGCGAGCTGGCATTGCACCTCGACGCTGCGCGCCTCCAGCCCGAGATAGGCGACCGTCGATATCAGTGCGACCATGATGCTCCCTGTTACAAGCGTGATAACGCTAGATTCCGCGCTGTCGAGAAGATCATCGTTAACTTCCCGGTAACCTTTTCCTTTCGCAATGGGTAAGGACCAAAGGCCGGAAACTGCATAGCATGATCCGCTTGCTCTCTTCCGCGATCCTCGCTTTGACGGCGCTGTTTGCCGCGGTGCCCGCGATGGCCGAGAGCTGGACCGTGGTCTATGAGGAAGAATGGGTCGAGCAGGTTCCCGCCCGCGCCTCGCGCTTTGTTTCGCCGTTGCAGGCGAAGGTCGAGAACGAAGCCGTGGCCGCCTATGGTCCATTCCGCGTGATTGACGCGCACACTGCCGCGATTGTCGACACCACCGATAGCCGTTCGCCTGCCCAGTTCGCCGCCATGCTGGCGGCCTGGCCGCAGATCGAACTGCTCGAATTTGTCGAAGCGCCGGGTACGGATAACGATCTCGCGAATCTGCAGATAGGTCGGCTGCTTCGTGCGCGCGGCATTGCCACCAGCGTGAGCGCAGGCGGTTCGGTGCGGTCGGGCGCGGTGGAACTGTTCCTTGCCGGAACCACCCGCACTATCGCACCGGGGGCCGAGTTTGCCGTCCACGCCTGGCTCGACTACGATGGGCGCGGCGCGGCCGACTATCCGCCAGGCTCGCCCGAGCATCGGCGCTATCTCGATTACTACACCGACATGGGCATGACCCGCGCAGAGGCCGCACGCTTCTATGCCATGACCAACTCGGTGCCGTTCGAGGATGCACTGTGGCTCGACGGGGTGGAAATGGCGCGCTGGATCGGGCAGGAGCTTGACCAGCGCCCGGCAACTCTTCTGGCGAGCGAGGATGTCCCGCGCATTGCCTATCTTGACTTAGGGGCGCCCGTTCAGTAAGCGCCCTGCCATTGCGTGGCCGCCCCCGGATTGTTCAGGGCTTGGCGGCCCTTTTCTTTTGTTTTTCGAGGTAAGTTACGATGAAGCGCACTTTCCAGCCGAGCAACCTTGTGCGTGCTCGCCGTCACGGTTTCTTCGCCCGCAAGGCCACTGTCGGTGGCCGCAAGGTTCTGCGTGCCCGCCGTCGTCGCGGTCGCAACAAGCTTAGCGCCTGATTATTTTGCGTGCGCCCATCCGGGCGCACGTCCTCGCTAGGCGCGCAGCAAAGCTGCGCCCGCTGCGGGCGGCCATTCGGCCTTGCGGCCCCCTTCTGGGGGCCGTTTGCTTGTGAGTCGCTGATTGGTGACTTGTGATCGGGCGCATCCTATCTCTTCGCCATGACCATATCGGTCCTCACCCGCCGGGCGGATTTTCTTGCCGCCAACAAGGGCCTGCGCGTGGCGCGGCCTGGCTTCGTGCTGCTTGTCAGGCCCAACGGCGGCGCGGACGGCGGACATGGCAAGCGCTATGGGATCACCGTCACCAAGAAGATCGGCAATGCGGTGGTGCGCAACCGCATGAAGCGCCGCTTTCGCGAGTTGTTGCGCGCGGCTCTGCCCGAGCATGGCCTGCCCGATCACGATCACGTGCTGATCGGCCGCGATGGCGGGGTGGAGCGCGATTTTGCGCGGCTCGGCGAAGAGCTGGAACAGGCGCTGACGCGCGCCGCTGTGGGTAAGGGCGATCCGCCGCGCAGGCCGCGTCAGGGCAATCGCGGCGGTGGGCGGCGCGCGCGCAAGTGAAGCGCCTGTTCATCCTCATCGCGCGCGGCTGGCAGCTCGGGCCGAGCCGGATTTTGCCGCCCTCCTGCCGCTTTCAACCCTCGTGCAGCCAGTATGCAATCGAGGCGCTGGAGAAGCATGGTGCCTTGAGGGGTGGATGGCTGACCATTTCGCGGCTAATGCGCTGCCATCCCTGGGGTGGGCACGGCCACGATCCTGTGCCGTAATCCAGATATTGTGACGGAATTGACGAGACCTTGGACAATCAACGTAACCTGATTCTCGCCGTGGTGCTGAGCGCGGTCCTGCTGTTCGGCTGGGACTTTGCCATGCGCCACTACTTCCCCGAGAGCGAGGACGCGGTTCCCGCCAACATGGCCTCGCGCGAGGATGTGCCGCAAGCGCGCCTCGACAGCGATGCCGTGCGCGGCGAGGCGGTGAGCGAGATCGCCGTGGCGGTCGATCTCGACGAGGCGATTGCCGCGCCGGGCCGGATTGCCATCGAAGCGCCCGAGGTGGTCGGCTCGATCAACCCGGTGGGCGCGCGAATCGACGATATCGACCTCACCACCCACCGGCAGACGGTGGACAAGGATTCGGGCCCCGTCCGCCTGTTTGCCCCCGCCGGCACGCCGGGGCAGCAATATGCGCAGTTCCGCTGGCTGGGCGACGGCGTGAGCCTGCCCGATTCTGAAACCCGCTGGCAGGTGATCGAAGGTGACACGCTGACGCAGGACAGCCCTGTCACGCTTGGCTGGAACAACGGCGCTGGCCTCACCTTCCGTCAGAAGTTCACCATCGACGATCACTACATGATCAACGTCACGCAGACGGTCGCCAACACCAGCGGCAGCACGCTGGCCTTGCGCCCCTATGCGATGATCGTGCGCACCGATGCCAATGCCAGCCCGGACACCTTCAACGTCCACTCCGGGCCGATTAGCGCGCACGACGGCTCGGTCGACTTCGGCACCAACTATGACGATGTAACCGACGACGGCACCGTCTCGGTGGAAGGGCGTACCAATTGGGTCGGCTTCACCGACATCTACTGGATGAGTGCGCTAATCCCCGATTCGGCACAGGCTGCGTCGAGCACCTTCCGCGCGCAAGGCTCCGACCTGTTCCGTGCAGAGCTTCTTTATGCGCCGGTCAACCTGCCCGCGGGCCAGCAGATGTCGCGCAGCACCCGCCTGTTTGCCGGCGCCAAGGAAAGCGCCGTGCTCGACATGTATCAGGATCAGGGGGTGACCAAGTTCGGTCTCGCGATCGACTGGGGCTGGTTCCGCTTCATCGCCTGGCCGATCTGGCAGGTCCTGATCGCGCTGTTCGACCTTACCAAGAACTTCGGCGTGGCGATCATTTTCCTCACCGTGATCGTGCGCGGGATCATGTTCCCGATTGCGCAGAAGCAGTTCAAGTCGATGGCGCAGATGCGCGTTGTCCAGCCCAAGATGAAGGCGCTGCAGGAACGCTACAAGGACGACAAGGGCAAGCTGCAGGAGGAGATGGCCAAGCTCTACAAGGAAGAGAAGGTCAATCCGCTGGCGGGCTGCTTGCCGATCTTCCTGCAGATCCCAATCTTTTTTGCGCTCTACAAGACGCTGCTGCTCTCGATCGAGATGCGGCACGAGCCGTTTATGCTCTGGATCAAGGACTTGTCGGCGCCCGATCCGCTGCACTTCCTGAACCTGTTCGGGCTGCTGGACTTCACCCCGCCGGGCTTCCTCGCAATTGGCCCGCTGGCGCTGCTGCTGGGTTGCACGATGTACTTCCAGTTCAAGCTCAATCCGACTGCGATGGACCCGACGCAGCAGCAGATTTTCGCCTTCATGCCGTGGATCATGATGTTCGTGATGGCGCCGTTTGCCGCCGGCTTGCTGCTGTACTGGTGTACCTCGAACATCCTTACCATCGCGCAGCAGAAGTATCTCTACGCGAAGAACCCGCAGATGCGGGAAATGGCGGAAAGGGAAGCGGCAGCCAAGGCGGCCGAGCGCGAAAAGGCCAAAGGGTGACCCAGGAAGAACAAGACCTTGCCCGCGAGGCATCGAAGCTGTTTTCAGGCCGGGTGGATTTTCTGCTCAGCGCCCCGCAGCTCAAGTTCCTGCCTGATGGCGACTTTCCCGAGATCGCCTTTTGCGGGCGTTCGAACGTGGGCAAGTCGTCGCTGCTGAACGCGCTGACGGGGCGGCGGGCGATTGCGCGCACCTCGGTGACGCCGGGGCGCACGCAGGAGCTGAACTTCTTCGAAGTGGGCGAGCCGACGCAGTTCCGACTGGTCGATATGCCGGGCTATGGCTTTGCCAAGGCCCCGGTGAAGGTGGTCGAGAAGTGGCGCGCGCTGGTGCGGACCTTCCTCAAGGGCCGCGCTGTGCTGAAGCGCACGCTGGTGCTGGTCGATAGCCGACACGGGCTGAAGGACGTAGACCGCGAGATGATGAAGATGCTCGACGAGACTGCCGTGGGCTATCGCCTCGTGCTGACCAAGGCCGACAAGATCAAGGCGAGCGAACTGGAGGCGGTGGCGCAGGCGGTCTCTGAAGAGATGCGGCGGCATCCTGCGGCGCACCCGCAGCTTCACTTGACGAGTTCCGAAAAAGGGCTCGGGCTAGATGAGCTTCGTGCGGCTGTGCTGGCGGACGTGCGCAGCTAGCTTCGGCAGCCCGACAGCCGAGCAAAAAGAAAGGGGCGCCGAAGCGCCCCTTTCCGAAAATCTTAGCTTCTCGGCGAATTAGCCGATGGCCTTGCCACCGAAAAGACGATCCCAAACACTGGTACCCATGATTATACTCCTTCGTTTAGCGAAGGTTCTTATACTGTTAACCATAGGTGTTTGTAAAGTTTTAACTATATTCACGCAGCAGACTTGGCTGTAAGTTTCTGAAATCGAATGACATCTTCCACGCAAGACGGTCGAGCGATTCCGTAGCCCTGGGCTACGGGGCAGGCCGACTCGCGCAACATCTGCAAGGTTTGCTCGTCTTCCACGCCTTCGGCGACAACGGTGATCCCCAGATCCTCGCCCATGTGCAGGACTTGGGTCACGATTCCCTTTGCCTTGGGGTCTCTCCCCATTCGGCTGATGAAGAGGCGGTCGATCTTCAACTCGGAAAAGGGCAGATACATCAGCGCCTCGAGGCTCGCTGCGCCCACTCCGAAGTCGTCCATGGAAATCTTCGTGCCGAGCGCTTTGAGCTCGGCCAGGATTGCGGCAGCGCGCTCCAAATCGGCGATTCGGTAAGTTTCGGTGATTTCCAGCACCAGCAGGTGCGGATCGTATCCGGTTTCGGCCAGAACCTCGTCTACCATTCGTACGATCGAGCGTTCGTGCAAAAGCGTGGCGGAGATATTCACAGAAACCGGCACCGGGCCGCAGTCGCGCTGCAACTTCTGCCCCGCACGGCACCCCTGAACCAGCACGTGGCGGGTAAGATGGCTCATGCGACCGACATTCTCGCATTGGCGAATAAACTGGTCGGGCATGATATGGCCGCGCGCAGGATCGTTCCAGCGAACGAGCGCCTCGACACCCACAAGCTGGCCGTTAGCTACGTCGACCTTTGGTTGGAAAACGAGGTATATCTCTCCGCTAGCAAGCGCTGCGTCGATCCGCGCCTGAAGCGAAATGTTCCAGATCAGGTCTTCGTCGCTGGCAGCGTCGGCGATGGCAATGGGCTCGAACGCTTCGTTGGTCTTTTCAGCAGCGGCGATAGCCGAGGCGAGGCGACGCGCGACATCGGGGCTTGCAGTAACGTCGACGCCGAACGTGATGCTGACATCGATCGCCGTGTTCCCGACGAGGAGCGGTGAGGCGAAAAGCGCGCGGAGGCCTTCGAGATGGTCGCGCAGCAGCGTCGGCTCCTTCTCCCCCATCGTCCAGCCGATCAAGTTGCCCTGGCCGATGTAAAGGGTGGCCTCCTGTGTGGCGGCTTTGAGTCGGGCGATGATGCGCAGGATGTACTCGGACTGCAAGGCGGGCGGAAGCGTGCGCCGTACCTCTTCAAAGCGATGGATCTTGGCGACGATGATCGTGGGGAATGCCTCGGCAATCTCCTTATTGCCCTCCATCGCAACGAAGGTGGGAAGATTGGTGTCGGCATCGATCAGCGTAAAGCTGCTTTTCCACGTCGAACGAGCGCGGAATGCGCAATAGATAAGCAAGAAGAGCACCACGCTCGCACCGTTCATTCGAATGGCGAACTTCGTGGCTATGAAATAGGTCAAGGGCAAAGCGAGAACGACTGCGGCATAGGCACCGTACCGCGCACGACGATTTGGTACGAAAGAAGCAGCCACCATCATGGCCAGTGCAACAAGCAGCACTTCCATGCCGTCAAAGCCGCCATTGTGACCTGCGATTAGAGTCTCGGCGGCAAAGATATCGACTAGCGACGGAGGGACGCCCAGTTGGCCCGGGACATTGGCTTTGATGGCGTCGGTCGATGAGATCGCTCCGATGATTACTTTCTTGCCGGCCAATCGCGTCAGGTTGTCTGGCTGGTCGAGCAAGCGCTCCAAGCGGTAGATCGGAATGGATTCCAGGTCGAAAAAGTAGCTGATCCAGAAGGGGCTCGCGATGGTGTCCGAGTTTCCTGCCAAACGGGCAGCAAGGTCGCCATGGATCTGGGACGTCGACGTTGTATTTGCAGCAGGTTGCTCCTGAAGAAAGTACCGAATCGGATAGGACTTCCAGACGATCCCGTAGATATAATCGGTCCAAATCACAGAGCCGACCTGATCGACGTCTTCACTGATGGCCGCAACGCTCATCATGACTTCTGCGGTGCCGTCGAGCGTTGTACGCCCCTTATCGACCAGCACAGCACGCCCTCTGGTCGCGAGCAGCGCCTCACGTAAGGCTGCATCACTCCCTGCTGCCGATACGCGGTCGAAGGTCAGATCGACGTAGATTTCCTTGGCGCCGGCACCGTCGAGGGCGGTGATGAAGCGGGCAAGGTCTTCTCGCCTGTGTGGATTTGCGGGGTCGGTCAGATCGTTCTGAGCGCCGACGAAGGCAATTTGGCCGGAGGCCTGAAAGCCGCCTTGCCTGTATTGGACAAGGTTAAAAAGCAGATCCAGCGGAACGAGCAGCGTAGAAAGTTGCAAAACCAATGCAATCAGGCCAGCCCAGACAAGATGCCTTAGCCGCTCCCTGTGCCCTCGTTTGGGCTTTGATCTCGCGTTCGTTCTGTGCACCCGTTTACCTTCTGGTGTGAACACCTTCGGCTTTCCGGGCTCTGTCATGACAGGCTGTGGTTAAAATTGTCTGATGGTAAGCTTCGCGTAACTATGTGGCTTCGCGTAATTGCGCGGTTTTGTCTTTCTTCCGTTCATACTCGACAGTTCGATCCTGAACGATTAGCAAGTGAACACGCAACAGGGGCAATGCGCGACAGATGAAGCTCATTATCGGGAACAAGAACTATTCTAGCTGGTCGCTGCGTGGCTGGCTCGCTGCCAGGCAAAGCGGGCTCGCCTTCGAAGAGCTGACCGTGGCGCTCTATGGCGAGGAATGGGAGGCGACCAAGCGCGAGCAGGGCGAATTCCAGCCTTCGGGCGGCAAGGTGCCGCTGCTTTGGGACGGCGATGTGGTGGTGTGGGACAGCCTCGCCATCCTCGAATATCTTGCCGACAAGGTCGGGCGCGACCGGTTCTGGCCCAAGGCCGACGAACCGCGCGCCATGGCCCGGGCGATGGTGGCTGAAATGCACAGTTCCTACTTCGCGCTGCGCCACCAGTGCCCGATGAATCTGCGCGCCCGCGCCAAGGTCAAGCTGACCGAAGACTTGCAGCGCGACATCGTGCGCATCCTCAGCCTGTGGGCCGAGGCACGCGCGCGGTTTGGCAGGGGCGGGCCGTTCCTGTTCGGCACCTTCAGCGCGGCCGACATTTTCTATGCCCCGGTGGTCAGCCGGTTCCGCACCTATGCCATCACCGTGCCCGGCTTCGCCCAGGCCTATATGGATGCGATCTGGGAACATACGTGGATGCAGGAATGGGTGGCGGCGGCCGAAGCCGAGGAATGGACTATCTCGGCCTTCGACGTGGGGGCCACAGCATGAGCGCCGATCCCATTGCCCTTACGCGCGCGCTGCTCGCCGCCCCCAGCGTGACCCCGGCGCGTGGAGAAGTGTTCGATGTGCTGGAGGCCATGCTTGTGCCGCTCGGCTTCACGGTCGATCGGTTCCTGCGCGGCGAGGGGGAGGAGGGCAGCGACGAGGAGCCGGTCGAGAACATGTTCGCGATCCGTGCCGGACCTGCGGGCAGCAAGCACTTCGCCTTTGCCGGTCATGTCGACGTGGTGCCGCCGGGAGAGGGCTGGTCTTGCGATCCGTTCGAACCGGAACTGCGGCAGGTTCCAGGCGGCGAATTGCTATACGGTCGCGGCGCGGTCGACATGAAGGGCGCGGTCGCCTGCTTCATCGCCGCGTTGGCTGAGATTCCGGCTGAGGCGGGCACCGTGAGCCTCATCATCACCGGCGACGAGGAAGGCCCGGCGCTCCACGGCACTCGCGCCTTGATCGACCACATGCGCGCCCGCGACACGATCCCAGACCTGATCCTCGTCGGCGAACCGACCAGCGTGAACCGGCTGGGGGATATGATGAAGATCGGGCGGCGTGGTTCGGTGAACATCTGGTTGGACGTCGAGGGCGCGCAAGGCCACGTCGCCTATCCGCACCTTGCCGACAATCCGCTGCCCAAGCTCGTCGCCATGCTGGCCGAATTGGACGCGCTCACGCTTGACGAGGGCACCGACTGGTTCCAACCGAGCAACCTCGAAATCACCGAGATCAACGTGCCCAACAAGGCGCACAACGTGATCCCCGGCAAGGCGAGCGCGCGCATCTCGATCCGCTTCAACGATCTGCACACGGGCGCGTCGCTCAGCGAAAAGGTCTGCGCCATTGCCGAGCGGCATGGCGGCACGGCGCGGCCGGTGATCTCGGGCGAGAGCTTCCTCACCCCGCCGGGCGCCTTTTCCGAGATGCTGGCGCAGGCAATCGAGGCCGAGACCGGCATCGTGCCCGAAGCCTCCACCAGCGGCGGCACCTCCGATGCGCGCTTCCTCAAGGATCTGGCCCCGGTAATCGAATTCGGCCTCGTCAACGCGACGATGCACAAAACGGATGAGGCCGTAGCGGTTGACGACCTGCGCACACTCACCGCAATCTACACAAGGATTCTAACCTCCGCCTTCGGTTCTTAGGAGATTCATGCATGCGCTTCTGGTTCGCCACCCCGCTCTGGCAGCGCGTGATTGCCGCCCTCGTGCTCGGCATTCTCGTGGGCTATCTGTGGGGGCCGGGTGCGGAAAGCATCAAGTGGATCGGCGATCTGTTCATCGCCGCGATCAAGATGCTGGTGGTGCCGCTGATCTTCTTCAGTCTGGTTTCGGGCGTCGCCGCGATCGGCGATCTGAGGAAGCTGGGCGCAGTCGGCGGGCGCGCGGTGCTGCTGTTCGTCATTACCGGGCAGATCGCGGTCTGGCTGGGGCTGGGCCTGGGCACGCTTTTTCAGCCGGGCGCGGGGCTCGACACGTCGGCAATCGACGTCGGCGAGGTGCCGCAAAGCAACTTCACCGGCTGGACCGACATGATCGTGGCCACGGTGCCCGCCAGCCCGGTGCAGGTGATGGCCGATGGCGCGGTCTTGCCGCTGATCGTCTTCTCGCTGTTGATCGGCATCGGCATCCTGATGGCCAAGGACGAAGGCACCCCGGTCGCGCGGGTGTTCGATTCAGGCTCGGTGGTCATGCAGAAGGTGACTGCCATCGTGATGGAGCTGACCCCGTTCGGCGTTTTCGCGCTGATCGCCTGGGTCACCGGTACGCTCGGCATTCCGGCGCTGCTCGCGCTGGGGCAAGTGGTGGCGCTCAACTATCTCGGCTGCTTCCTGATGATCGGCCTCGTCTATGTCGCCATGCTCAAATTCATGGCGCGGGTGCCGGTGGTGGCGTTCTTCCGCGGCATGGTCGATGCCCTGGTGGTCTCGTTCTCCACCGCCTCGTCGAGTGCGACGCTGCCCGTTACGCTGCGCTGCCTTGAGCGCAACGTGGGCGTGGGCCGCAGCGTATCGAGCTTCACCGCCTCGCTGGGCGCGACGATCAATATGGACGGGACCGCTATGTATCTGGGCCTTGCGACATTGTTCGGCGCGCAGATTTTCGGGATCGAGCTTGGTTTCAGCGACTACATCATCATCGCGGTGACGGCGACGCTTGGCTCTATCGGCGCCGCGGGCATTCCGGGCACCGGCCTCATCATGATGACGCTGGTGATGGGAAGCGTGGGCGTGCCGCTCGAAACCATAGCCTTCGTGGCAGGCGCGGATCGGATCATGGACATGATGCGCACCACCACCAACGTCACCTCCGATGCGACCATCGCCACCACCGTGGCGGCGATGACAGGCGCGCTCGATCGCGATGAACTGGTGAGCGCGGATGATGTTTAGCGAAGAATATCAAGCACTGCGAGAATGCTAGGGTTGCCCAAGGAAAAATCCCGCGCGATCGACATAATCTAGAAGAAACTCATGCTCGCTTCGCGCCCAATCAGCCGCACGCATAAAAAGGCTCAAGTCGATTATCTCCATAGCTAAATGGCCGGGCGGACCTTCCTGCTCAAATGGAAGAAAAATCAAACGGGTTGGATCAGATTTCCTGACTCCTGCGCATCTAGAATGCGCTATTCGTTTTCTATAGAATGCATGGTTAGGGTATGAATCTGCCATTTCTTCGATTCTCGAAGCTAGATCCGTCGCTCCATTCGAACGAAGCCTCTTTGCCGCCTTTTTAAGTTTGTCCGCGATCTCCTTTCTCCCGAAACGCTTCGCACCATCGTCTGGATTGAGGCCAGAAACTGATGAGAGAAAAAATGCGGTGACCATGTCGAGGTTCGCCCACATGAGTATCACGTCCAGGAGAACTTCGCGCACATCGCTCGGAAGTTGAGCTTCTAGGTCACCAGCGGCAACTGCAGCGACTTCATTTCTTTTCGTGTGAGACAAAGTTACCGCCCCTTCGGCTTCTCCAGCACCTTCTTCCGGAAGCTGCACAAGTCCTCCACCTTGCAGCGCCAGCACTCGGGCGTGCGCGCCTTGCAAACATAGCGCCCGTGCAAAATCAGCCAGTGGTGCGCGCCCAGCCGAAACGGCTGCGGCACCCGCTTCTCCAGCTTCGCCTCGACCTGCTCGGGCGTCTTGCCTTTCGCCAGCCCCGTGCGGTTGCCTACCCGGAAAATATGCGTGTCGACCGCAAAGGTCTCCTGCCCGAACCAGCAGTTTAGCACCACGTTCGCGGTCTTGCGGCCCACGCCGGGCAGGCGCACCAGATCCTCGCGCGTGCCCGGCACCTCGCCGCCGTATTCGTCGACCAACAGCTGCGAGAGCGCGATCACGTTCTTGGCCTTCGAGTTGAACAGGCCGATGGTCTTGATGTGCTCCTTCAGCCCCTCTTCGCCCAGTTCAATCATTTGTGCGGGCGTTGTGACCTTCGCAAACAGTGCGCGGGTGGCCTTGTTTACCCCCACGTCGGTCGCCTGCGCCGAAAGCGCCACGGCCACCACCAGCTGATAGGCATTGCCGTATTCCAGCTCGGTTTCGGGGTCGGGGTTGTCTTCGGCGAGGCGGCGGAAGAACTCGAAGATCTGGTCTTTCGTCAAAGCCCCAGCACGTCCTTCATTGAATAGCGGCCCGGTGCCTTTCCGATCAGCCACGTTGCGCCCTTGACCGCGCCCTGCGCGAAGATCGAACGATCCTCCGCCAAGTGGGTTAGGGTGAGCCGTTCCTTCTCGCCCGCGAGATAGACCATATGTTCGCCTGCCACGGTACCACCACGCAGCGCGGCAAAGCCGATGGCGCCCTCGGCGCGCTTGCCGGTGTGGCCGTGGCGGCCGCTCTCGGTGTTCTCCGCAAGGTCGATCCCGCGCCCCTTCGCCGCCGCTTCGCCCAGTAGGAGCGCGGTGCCCGAGGGCGCATCGACCTTCATCCGGTGGTGCATCTCCACGATCTCGATGTCCCAGTCCGGCCCCAATTTGCTGGCGGCTTCTTCCACCAGATGGGCGAGCAGGGTCACGCCTAATGAGGTGTTGCCCGTTTGCAGGACGGGGATCGCGCGGGCGGCGTTGTCGATGGCGGTCATCTCGCCTTCGCCAAGGCCGGTGGTGCCGATCAGCAGCGGAATGCCAGCACCAATGGCGGCGTGGAGGTTGGCCTCCAGCGCGCCGGGGGCGGAAAAGTCGACCAGCGCATCGCTCGCATCGGCCAGCGCGGCTACGTCGCCGCCATGGTCAGCGCCGCCTGCGCATTCATGCTCCGTGCTTGCCTCAAGCGCGGCGGCGATTGCCTGCCCCATGCGCCCGGCGCTGCCGATGATTCCGATTTTTGCCACACCCACTCCGTTCGTCCTGAGCTTGTCGAAGGACTGCTTTTCCTTCACCGCCCGTCTAGAAGGAAGGACGGCCCTTCGACAAGCTCAGGGCAGACGGAGACGGGTAGAATGGCAGAATTGCCGAAGAACATCGTGATCCTCACCGGCGCAGGGATCAGCGCCGAATCGGGCCTTCGCACCTTCCGTGCGGAGGATGGTTTGTGGGAGGATCACCCGGTGCAAGAGGTCGCCACGCCCGAGGGCTTCGCACGCGATCCCGACCTTGTGCAGCGCTTCTACGACGAACGCCGCGCGCAGGTGCTCGCCGCGCAGCCCAACCCGGCGCATGAAGCACTGGGGCGGCTTGAGCGCGAATTTGCAGGCGAGCTGCTGCTCGTCACCCAGAACATCGACGACCTGCACGAGCGCGGCGGGGCCTCGCGCGTGCTGCATATGCATGGCGAAGCGCTTTCGGCCTGGTGCCGCGCCTGCGACGCGCGCCACCCCTGGCAGGGCACATTGCGCGATGGCCCGGGCTGCCCCGCGTGCGGCGAAGTGGCGATGCGCCCCGATATCGTCTGGTTCGGCGAAATGCCCTATCAGATGGAGCGGATTTTCGACGCGCTCGCCGGAGCGGATCTGTTCGTGAGCATCGGGACCAGCGGCGCAGTCTATCCGGCGGCGGGCTTCGTGCAGCAGGCCGGCGAGCACGGCGCGCGCACACTCGAACTCAATCTGGAACGCAGCGCCGGTTCGCACTGGTTCGATGAGACACGGCTGGGCGCAGCCAGCGAACTGGTGCCGCAGTGGGTGAACGAAGTGCTGGCTGCGGGCTGAGGCCGGTCATTCGAGAGGGGCGGATCAGTTACCACGCCCGCTCAGCCTGAGCCTGTCGAAGGCGAGCCACCTTGTTTTCCGCTAACGCCCCTTCTTCGCCGGGGCGGCGTGAAAGTCGGGGTCTTTCTTGGCCACCCATTTCACGAACTTGTCGATCACCGGCTCGGCCAGGAACTGATCGACGTCCATCCCGATCCGCTCGAGCTGCGAGTTCGTGAAGTTGGCCGTCAGCGCATTCTGGCAGATTGCGTGCATCGGCACGGTTTCGCGCCCGCCGCGGCTCTTGGGCACGGGGTGGTGCCATACCAGCGTCGCCCCGGTCGGCCTGCCGCACAGCCAGCACGTTGGCGGCGGAGCCTGCTCTTCGGGTTCGTCGTCCCAGTCGTCGCGGCGTTTGCGGGCCATGTTTCAAATCCTTTCGGTCGGCTGGCTCAGGGGACAACCGTGGTGAACAGATAGACCCCGAAGATGACCAGATGGACCATCCCCTGCAGGATCGTGGTGCGCCCGGTGGCGAGCGATTGCGTCGCCACCAGCAGGCTCAGCAGCAACAGTACGATGCCCTTGCCCGAAAGCCCCAGCGCAATCGGCAGCTCGATAATCAGCGACAGCGCGGCGACCGTGGGGATAGTGAGGCCGATGGTCGCCAACGCCGAGCCCATCGCGAGATTGAGGCTCTTCTGCACCCGGTTGGCGAGCGCGGCGCGGATGGCGGCCACGCTTTCGGGCAGCAGCACCAGCGCGGCGATCACCACGCCGACCGTGGCGCGCGGCGCGCCGAGGCTGGCGACCAGATCGCTGACCGGTTCGGAAAGGTCTTTCGCCAGCAGCACCACCGCACCGAGCGAAACCAGCAGCAGCCCTGCCGACACCAGCGCCTGACGTTTTGTGGGCGCGGCATCGTGGATCGGCTCTGCACCGGGCGTTGCGGCACTTTCGGGGGTGAGGAAATACTCGCGGTGGCGCACCGTCTGCACGGTGACGAAAGTGCCGTACAGCAGCAGCGAGGTGACCGCGACAAAGGCCAGCTGCGCCGAGGAATAGACCGGCCCCGGCTCGGTAACGGTGAAGTTGGGCAGCACGAGGCTCAGCACGGTCAGGGCCGACAGCGTGGCGAGAGCGGCGCTGACGCCCGCTTGCTGAAACGACTGCTCGTGATGGCGCAGGCCACCGATCAGCAGGCAGATGCCGACAATGCCGTTGAGGATGATCATCACCGCCGCGATCACCGTATCGCGGGCGAGGGTAGCCGCTTCGTCGCCAGCGCCCGCCATCAGCGACACGATCAGGCCGACCTCGATAAAGGTCACGGCCAGTGCAAGTGTGAGCGTGCCGAACGGCTCGCCGATGCGGTGGGCGATCACCTCGGCGTGGTGCACCGCCGCAATCACGCAGGCTCCCAGCACCAGCACCACCAGAATCACCGGCACCGCGAATATCGTGCCGAGCGCGATCAGCGCCCAGGCGAGCAGCGGAGAAAGCCAGGTGAGAAGCGTGAGGGCGCTGGGCATGATATCCTGACTATGGCACGAAGCGGCGGGGAAGCGCGAGGGCGCGTATCGTCTATTCGTCGCCGTACATCGCCACCACCGGCTCGGCCCCGGCAGCGGCGACGCCGCGATACATGCCCTCGGTGTTGAAGCTCCACGCGGGCGTGCCATCGGCGCCGACCACGATCACGCCGCCCGTACCGCCGAGCGCCAGCGTCTCGGCCTGGACCGCGTCGGCGGCTTCCTGCGCGCTCTCGCCGAGGAAGCGCATCCTGGCGGCTATCTCGTGCGCCAGCCCTTCGCGGATATAGAACTCGCCCGCGCCGGTGGCCGAGACCGCGCAGGCGCGATCATCGGCATAGGTGCCCGCGCCGATCAGCGGGCTATCACCCACGCGGCCAAAGCGCTTGCCGGTGTGCCCGCCGGTCGAGGTGGCGGCGGCCAGCGCGCCGCTCTTGTCACGCGCCACCGCGCCGACTGTGCCGTGCTTCTCGTCGTTGATATGAGGCAGGCCTGCCGCCTCGCGCTCGTGCCAGCGGGCCAGTTGTGCCCGCGCGCGGTCGGTGGCGAAATAGTCCGGCTCGGCCTGTTCAAGGCCCCGTTCGAGCGAAAATCGGTCCGCCCCGGCGCTTGCCAGCAGCACATAGCGGCCATCGTCCAGCACCTTGCGCGCCAGCGACACCGGGCTGCGCGTACGGGTCACGCCGCAGACGGCTCCGGCGCGGCGCTGGGTGCCCTCCATGATGGCGGAATCGAGTTCAATCGTTCCCTCGGCGGTGAACACCGCGCCGTGTCCGGCGTTGAAGGCGGGGTCGTTCTCCAGCGCCTGCACCGCGGCCTGCACCGCATCAAGCGCGCCGCCGCCGCTTTCCAGAATGGCGCTGCCATCGGCGAGCGCGCGGGCGAGCGCGGCGCGGGTGCGCTCCTCGCGTTCGGGCGAGAGGTCGGGGCGCAGAATCGTGCCTGCGCCGCCGTGGATGACGAGCGTCCATTCGGGGGTGGGCGGCATGTGGCTGGCGGGAAGGGTGGTCATGTCAGTCTCTCATGGCCGAACAACCCTTGCAAGCAGGGTCTTTGGCGATGTTCATCGTGCGCATCGAGGGGGCGAGGCCATCCATCAGGTGCAGCTTGCTCCACAGCGGTTCGCCCATTTGCCCAGAACCGTTTTGCGCAACCAGTACGCGGATTGCCTGCATGGCGGCGAAGGTGCCGGCCCAGCCCGCCATTGCGCCAAGCATTCCGTCCTCGGCGCAGGTGTCGCAATCCTCGGCGTCGAAGGCATCGCCGACAAAGCAGCGGTAGCAGGCCTCACCCGCCAGGTTCCCGGCAAAGGCGCCGACCTGGCCCTGAAACCGGCCCACGGCAGCGGCGAGCAGCGGCACCCCGGCCGCCACGCAGGCGTCGGATACGGCGAGGCGCGTGGCGAAATTGTCGGTCCCGTCGAGCACGAGGTCGACCCCTTCGAGCACGGCGGGGGCGTTTTCGGGCGTGATCCGGCGGTCCGAAATGTTGACGACCAGTTCCTTGTCGAAATTGGCCACCCAGCGCCGCGCGGAGACGGCCTTGCCGTGGCCGACATCGCGCTCGGTGTAGATGGTCTGGCGCTGGAGGTTCGACGTATCGACATCGTCGTCGTCGACCAGTGTCAGCGTGCCGATCCCGGCCCCGGCGAGGTATTGCAGCGCGGGCGAGCCGATCCCGCCGAGCCCCATCACCAGCACATGCGCCTGATTGAGCAGCACCTGCCCGGTGCCGCCGAGTTCGGGCAGGACGATATGGCGGGCAAACCGGTCGAGACGGGCGGCGTCGAAGTTCATGGAGGCATCCCTAGGTGGCCGGGAGAAGGCGGGGAAGAGCTTTCCTACAACCGGTGGATAATGGCAGGGGCCGGGCTCGGTCTTTGATAGTGTGGATAGGTGCTCTTTGCGCGTGAGTGTCAACTTCGCGGTTGGGCCCGAAAGCTGCGCATTTCTGCGGGTTTCGCGGGTGACGCGGTGCCAACTTTGTCACCTTTACGAGCTGTGGGCAGAGCTGTGGATGACTTGTGGGCATGCCTGTGCACCGCGCCGGGAAAACCGGGACGGGGCGGCTGTGGGCAAATTTGTGGGGAAGCGCGGAAAAGGCGGTGGACAGATATCACCACACCCGCTCAGCCTGAGCTTGTCGAAGGCCACGCACCAAGGTTGGTCCCACTACGGGGCTGATGCGGTGGCTGTCCTTCGACAGGCTCAGGACGAGCAGGGAAAGGGCTCAGGCTGAGCGGGCAGCGGTGGCTGGTTCAGCTTTCCAGCTGGCGCAGCAGGCTGCGCACGTCGCCGTCCATATCGGCGTCGCGGGTTCGCAGGTCTTCGATCAGGCGCACGGCGTGGATCACGGTCGAGTGATCGCGGCCGCCGAACTTGCGCCCGATCTCAGGATAGCTGCGCGGGGTCAACACCTTCGAGAGATACATCGCCACCTGCCGCGGACGCACCACCGCGCGGGCGCGGCGCTTGCTGCTCATCTCCGCCCGGTCGATGCGGTAGAACTGGCAGACGGTGCGCTGGATCTCGTCAATCGTGATGCGCTTGCGGTTGGCCGAGAGAATGTCGGTCAGCTGCTCCTCGGCAAGCTGGAGAGACACTTCCTGACCCGTGAGCTGGGCATAGGCGATCAGCTTATTCAGCCCGCCGACCAGCTCGCGCACATTGCGGCTGACGGTGCGGGCGAGGAAGTCGATCACGTCCTCGGGCACGGCGAGCGGGGCGAACTTGGTCAGCTTCGATTCGAGAATCGCGCGGCGCAGTTCGATATCGGCGGGCTGGATGTCGGCCACCAACCCCATCGACAGGCGGCTGAGCAGGCGCGGCTCCACACCGTCGAGCGCCTGCGGCGCGCGGTCGGCGGCGAAGACCAGCCGCTTGCCCTCGGCCAGCAGCGCGTCGATGGTGTAAAGCAGCTCTTCCTGCGCGCTGGCCTTGCCGATGATGAACTGGATGTCATCCACCAGCAGCAGGTCGAACCCCCGCAGGCGGCCCTTGAACTCGATCATTTCGTTCGACTTCAGCGCCTGCACGAACTCAACCATGAAACGCTCGGCCGAACAGTAGAAGATGCGGGCGCGCGGGAACGTGCGCAGGTACTGGTGGCCGATGGCATGAAGCAGGTGCGTCTTGCCCTGGCCGGTGGCGGCCTTGAGGTAAAGCGGGGAGAACTGCGGCTTTTCGGCCTGCGCCATACGCTCGGCAGCATTCTTGGCCAGCACATTGCCGGTGCCGGTGACGAAGGCGGCAAACGTCTGCGTCGGGTCGAGGCCTACGCTTGAGGTGAAGCCGTCGTCGCCAATCGATTCCATCGCCAACGACGGATCGTTGGCGGCGACATTGCCGAAATGGTCCTGGCTCTTAAGCGAGATGTCGGACATCCGCCGGCGGCCGGGATGCACCTTCACATCGACCTGCCGCACGCCGCCGCGAATGATCTTCCACGCGAGCGAGAGGCGATCGAGATAGTTCTTGCGCACCCAGTTGGCGAGAAACTCGCTCGGCAGGAATAGCTCGAGCGTGCCGGTGGCCTTGTCGAGCTTGCCGAGCTGGATCGGCTTGATCCACTGCTGGTGCAGCTGATGGCCGAGATCCTTGCGCAGACCCTGGCTGATGTCAGCCCAGTCCGCCGCCAGGTCCAGGGCTTCGCTCTCCTCGATATTTTCCACTCTGTCCCCGTTCTTGTCTTTCCGTACGCGTCCTGCCTGTGGCCCCATCCGCATCATTGCTCCGTCATTCCTGTTCAAAATGCCAAACCGACAGATGTTGCCCCTCTCGCAGACACGACCTTCCCGCACGGCGCGGCTATATGCAGCGCCGCCGGTCGTGTTGCTATTGGATCTGTAAGCGGCCCGGGATGACCTCCCGCTGACCGCGAAAAGGACTATTGGCCGAGTTGGCCGGAGGGGCAAGGCCGAGCCTGTAAAAAATCCTAAATATACCGGCTTGACACCTTGGGGTGCCGCAGGCGTCCGTCCAAGTAATTGAAATTAATAAAGAGTTATATGACAGTCGTGCGAATCGTTGGATTCATGGCCTTTTGTCGAATGCCAATTCGGGCAAAGCCCTAGGCACGAAAAAAGGCCGGTGAAAGCATCACCGGCCCGTTCCAAATCTGTTCCGATTTTTGGCGTCGCGGCAACGAATCGTTACCGCCGGAAACGCGAATCAGAGAGCGGCGACGCGCTTGGTCAGCCGGCTCAGCTTGCGCGAAGCGGTGTTCTTGTGGAGCACGCCGCGGGCAACGCCGCGCGCCAGCTCGGGCTGGGCAGCCTTGAGAGCGGTCGAGGCGGCTTCCTTGTTGCCTTCGGTGCAGGCCAGTTCGACCTTCTTCACGAAGCTGCGGATGCGGCTCATGCGCGCGCCGTTGATCTCGGCGCGGTTGTTGTTGCGACGGATGCGCTTCTTGGCTTGCGGCGTATTGGCCATGTCTGTCCTTCGTCTCCACGAACGCTGGAGAGCGCCCGGATGTCTCTGTTGTAAACGTGCGGAAGCAGGCAGGAGCCCGCTGGAAAGCGCGCGCCATAGCTCCATGCAGAGATTCGGTCAAGCAAAGGCGCATATCGTCCTAGCGCTGGCAGCGGGGGCAATACCATGTGCTGCGCCCGCCCTGCGTCAGCCGCCGGATTACGCCGCCGTCCTCGCGCAGGCAAGGCTCGGCCGTGCGGCCATAGACGGCGAAGCGGGTGGCGAAGTAGCCGAGTTCGCCGCTCGGCGCGGCATAGTCGCGTAAGGAAGAACCGCCGTCGGCTATGCTCTGTTCGAGCACCTCGCGTATCGCCGGCACGAGCCGTTCAAGCGCAGGCCGTGAAACCTTGCCGCCCGGTTTGCGCGGATCGATTCGCGCCCGGAACAGCGCCTCGCACACGTATATGTTGCCGAGCCCGGCCACGATCGCCTGATCGAGCAGGCACAGCTTGATCGCCTGTTTGCGCCCCGCCAGCGCCGTCTTCAGGTGCACAGCCGTTAATTCGCTGCCGAGCGGCTCGGGCCCCATTGCGGCGAAAGCGCGCCAGGCATCGAGCCGGTCTGTGGCGACGAGATCGACGAAGCCGAACCGGCGCGGATCGTTCAGCGCAAAGCGATGATGCGCCGTTTCGAGCACGAGATGATCGTGTTTGTCATCGCTATCAGGATCGATTCGCCAGCGCCCGCTCATGCCGAGGTGGAAGATCAGGGTCGAATCGCGGTCGGTGTGGAGCAGGCCATATTTCGCCCGGCGCCCCAGCGAGGAAATCGTCGCGCCGGTCAGCACCTGCACGAGATCGGGCGGGAAGGCGAAGCGCATGTCGGGCCGGTTGACCTGCACCCTCGCGATCCGTTCACCTTCGAGGAAGCGGGCAAGGCCGCGCACGGTGGTTTCGACTTCGGGCAGTTCTGGCATTGCGCTGATTTAGGGCGGGTAAGGCTTTCTGTCATCGCCAAGCCATCGCTGCGCTCCTAACAGGGCGCGAATGACAGCCAATTCGAACTATCGCGCGATGGGGCTCCTTGCCCTGGTCATGGTTTTCTGGGCAGGCAATTCGATTGTCGGGCGGGCCGTGGCAGGGCAGATCCCGCCGCTGACGCTGGCCTTCATCCGCTGGACCGGCGCGCTGGCGTTGCTTGCCCCGTTTGCCATCAGGCCATTGCGGCGCGACTGGCCCGAATTGAAGCGCGGCTGGAAGCCGGTGCTTGTACTGGGTGTGCTCGGCATCGGCGCTTTCAACTCGCTGCTGTACTCGGGCCTCCAGTATACCACCGCGACCAATGCGCTGCTGATTCAGGCCGCAGTGCCAGGCGTGGTCCTGCTGCTCGACCGGGTCATCTTTCGCTTGCGCAGTGGAGCGGTGCAGATCGTGGGGACTGCGGCAACAATCGTGGGCGTGGTGTTCATCGTGTTCGAGGGCGATCCGGCGCGGGTGCTGGCGTTGCATCTGGGCAGGGGCGATGCGCTGGTGCTCGTATCGGTGCTGGTCTGGTCGCTTTACACCGTGTTCCTGAAACTTCGGCCCGAGGTCACCCCGATCAGCTTCGTGGCGATCACCTTTGCCATCGGTGTGCTGGCGAATGCCCCGCTGGCGCTGTGGGAATGGGGCGCGGGCCTGCGCATCGTGTGGAACACGGGCACCGTTCTGGCGCTTGTCTATGTCGCGCTGTTCCCCTCGCTGGTGAGCTACTTCATTTATAACTATGCGGCAGGGCAACTGGGCGCGGCGCGGGCAGGGCAGTCGATCACCTTGCTGCCGGTGTTCGGCGCGCTGCTTTCGGCGCTGTTGCTGGGCGAGGTGCTGCATTGGTACCACGCGGTGGGCATCACGCTGATCGGCCTGGGGATTGCGCTGGGCCTGTGGGCGCTGCGGCAGCAACAAGCCGGTGGCGCACTGCGCCCTACGCCGCTAGAGGGCAAACGATGAGCGAGCAGGTATCCTTCGGCTACGAAGACGTCGATCCCGCCGAGAAGACGAAGCGCGTCGGCGCGGTGTTTTCCGGCGTGGCCAGCAAATACGACATCATGAACGATGCGATGTCGGGCGGGTTGCACCGCTTGTGGAAAGACCAGTTCGTCCGCCGGGTGAAACCGCAGGCGAACGAGCAGATCCTCGATATGGCGGGCGGCACCGGCGACATCGCCTTCCGTATGGCCGACGAGGGCGCGAGCGTGATCGTCTCCGACATCAATCAGGAGATGCTGGACGTTGGCATCGAACGTGCGATGGAGCGCGGGATAGACGGCCTCGTCTGGTCACGCCAGAACGCCGAAGAGCTGACCTTTTCGGGCCGTCAGTTCGACGCTTACACCATCGCTTTCGGCATCCGCAACGTAACGCATATCGACAAGGCGCTGCGCGAGGCGCACCGGGTGCTGAAGTTCGGAGGGCGCTTCTTCTGCCTTGAATTCTCGACCATGACCTGGCCCGGCGCGAAGGAGGCCTATGACCTTTATTCGCACAAGCTGGTGCCGCAGCTGGGCCAGATGATCGCAGGCGATGCCGAGAGCTATCGCTATCTGATCGAATCGATCCGCCGCTTCCCGCCGATGCCCGAGTTTGAGCAGATGATCCGCGATGCCGGGTTCGTGCGCACCAAGGTCGAGCCGATCCTTGGCGGGCTGGTGGCGATCCATTCGGGGTGGAAGGTGTGAGAAACGCAGGTTTCGAGCATCCCCGCGCAGGCGGGGATCAAGCGCTTTGACCAAACCCGCCACGCATATCTGGCGCCTGCTTAAGTGGGGCCGCACGCTGGCGCGCCATGGTGCCTTGCGCGGGATCGAGGCCGATCCGAACACCCCGGCGCCGGTCAAGCGACTGTGCCGCCTTGCTCGCTTCGGCACGGTGCAGCCGCGTGAGCCTGACTATGCCGCCGCCTTTGAGGCCATCGGGCCTGCCGCGATCAAGCTCGGGCAGACGCTTGCCACCCGGCCTGATCTCGTGGGCGAGGATGCTGCCCGCAATCTGCTGAGCCTGCAGGACAGCCTGCCGCCGGTGCCCTTTGAAAAAATACGCGAACAGATCGAGCGCGGCTTTGAACGCCCGCTGGAGGACGTCTTCGCCGAGGTCGATCCGGTGCCGGTTGGGGCTGCCTCTATCGCGCAGGTTCATAAGGGCATGACCACCGATGGGCGTACCGTGGCGATCAAGGTGCTGCGACCCGGCATCCGCGAGAAGTTCGAGCGCGATATCACCACCTACGAATGGGCCGCCGCGCATCTGGAAGCCATGGGCGGCGAGGCGCAGCGGCTGCGCCCCCGGCTCACAATTGCCAATTTCAAGCGCTGGACCAACCGCGAGCTGGATCTTCGACGCGAGGCCGCCTCGGCTTCCGAACTGGCCGATGCGATGGTCGCCATCGACCGTTACGAAGTGCCCGATATCGACTGGGACCGCACCAATGGCCGGGTTTTGACCATAGAGTGGATCGACGGGGTCAAGATTTCGCAGATCGAAAAGTTGATCGAGGCGGGGCACGACTTGCCGGAGCTGGCCCGGCGGCTGGTGCTGGCTTTCCTCACCCAGGCGATCAGCGCGGGCTATTTCCATGCCGACATGCATCAGGGCAACCTGTTCGTGCGGGCAGACGGCACTATCGTTGCCATCGACTTCGGCATCATGGGGCGGATCGACCGCCGCGCGCGGCAGTGGCTGGCCGAGATCCTCTATGGCCTGACCACCGGAAATTATAAACGCGTGGCCGAGATTCATTTCGAGGCGCAATATGTGCCGAGCTATCACTCGGTCGACGAGTTCGCGACCGCACTGCGTGCCGTGGGCGAACCGATGCGCGGCAAGCCGGTGAGCGAACTCAGCGTCGGGCAGATGCTCGATGGGCTGTTTGCGATCACCCGCGATTTCGACATGCAGACGCAGCCGCACCTGCTGCTGTTGCAAAAGACCATGGTGATGGTCGAAGGCATCGCCACCCAGCTCGATCCGCAGATCAACATGTGGGATGTTGCCGCGCCCTATGTCCGCGACTGGATTCGTGACGAGCTTGGCCCGGAAAGCGCCATCGCTGACCGGATCAAGGAAGACACCGATACGCTGCTGCGTGTGCCCGCGCTCATCCGGCGGCTGGAAGAACTCTATCCGCCGCGTGGCGGCGCGCCCGAACCGCCGCCTTTGCCCGAGGTCGAACTGATCTGGGAACGGCGAGAGCGCGTGGGCGGCCGCGGATGGCTCGGTTACGTCGCGGCGGCGCTGGTGGGAGGCGCTCTGGTCTGGGCGGGGAGTTTGGCCGGATGGCTCGGCTAGGCGCACTTACGAAGAAATTCGATCGGTTCGCCAAATGGGCGCCTGGCGCAGCGCTGCTGGTGCTGGCAGGCTTTGCCCTGCTGCTTATCGCTGCGGCGCTAAGCGCCAGGCCGGTGCCCAACCGTGCTTCGGGCAATGCGGTGGCGAGCGCGGCTACGGCCCTCACCACCGATGCCGGCGGCACTGACGAAGACACTGCGCGCGACGCTTCCCTCAAGCTCTACGAGCGCGTCGCCGAGCGCGTGGGCGCAGGCGAGAATTACTATGTCGCAGCCATCGAGGAGCAGCGCGCACGCGATATTCCAGTGCGTCCGGGCGTGGCCGTGCGCTTGCCGACGCTGGCCTGGATTAGCGGCCATATTGGGCCGTGGGGGATGATGGCGCTGGCCTTCGTGCTGGGTGTCGCCGTGTTTATCGCCTGGTGGGACCGGCTGGAGAACGAGCCGGGCGGGCGCGACTATCGCACCTCTATTCTGCTGCTGGTGGCCATTGGCGCACTGGCCGGTTTCAAGCCGCACTATCTGGCTCTGCACGAGGTTTGGGCGGGCATGTTCGTGGCGCTCAGCCTCGGGCTTTATCGGCCCGGGCAGTGGGGCTGGGCGCTGGTTTTCGCCGCTGCCGCGCTGGCGCTGCGCGAACTGGCCTTGCCTTACGTCTGCCTGATGGGGGCGGTGGCGCTGCTACGCGGCGAACGGGCTGAGGCCGTGGCCTGGGGCCTTGTGGCAGGGCTGTTCCTGATCGGCCTTGCCGCGCACGCCAGCCTCGTCGGCGCGCTTACCGGCACCGCCGATCCGGTGTCACCCGGCTGGCTGGCCTTGCGCGGGCTCGGCGGGTGGACCGGCAATATCGTTGCCTCCAGCCCCTTGCAGCTGCTTCCCGCATGGCTGGCTGCGCCGCTGGCCTTGCTTCCGCTGATCGGCTGGGCCGGGTGGCGCAGCGATCTGGGCCAGACCGGCTTGCTGCTGTGCCTCGGCTATGGCCTCGGCTTCATGATTTTCGGTCGTGACAACAATTTCTACTGGGCGCTGGTGGTGATGCCGATCTGGTTTGTGGGCCTTGCCTTCGTGCCGCGCGCGCTTTCCAGCCTTTGGGCATCGGCGCGCGGACAATGAGGATGGCGGCAGACTGGCTTGCCCGCTGGTGCGCGCTCGACAGGCCTTTGCGCCATCTGCCGCGTATAGGGGCCTTGGCGGTGCTCCTCGCGCTAGTAGCCGCCCTGGCATGGAGCACGGTGGCCGTTCCGCAGATGCGTAGCGGTGAGGTGAAGGCGCAGGTGACCAAGGCCGAGAAAAACGGCAAGAAGGGCATCGGCGACTACGAACTCTATCGCCGGATCTACAAGCGCGTCGATGCGGGCGAGAACTATTACGCGGCCGCTGTTACCGAACAGCGCGCCAACCGCTATCCGGTGCGGCCCTTCGTGACCGTGCGCCTGCCGACGCTGGCCGTCGTGCAAAGCTGGCTTGGCCTTGAGACGCTGGGACATGTGCTGGTCGCCATGCTGGTGGTCTCGATCGGGCTTTATCTGCCGCTGACGCAGGATCGCACCGGCCTTGCCGAGCGGGTGGCGGGGGCCTTTGCGCTGCTGCTGGCCGGTGCAAGCCTGTTTGCAAAGCAAGGCCCGCTGTCGCACGAATCGGTCGCCGGAATCCTGCTAACGCTCGCCTTGCTATCCTATCGCACGACAAACTTCTGGCCCTCGCTCCTCTTTGCCGCGCTGGCGCTGGCAGTGCGCGAGCTGGCCTTGCCGTTCGTGCTCTTGTGGCTCGCCCTAGCCTTGGTGGCGGGGCGCTGGCGCGAGGCAGGCTGGGTGGCGGCCATCGTCGGCCTGTTCGCGCTTGGCCTGTGGCTGCATTCGATGGCCGTCACGGCCGTTGTGCAGGAAGGCGACCTCGCCTCTCCCGGCTGGAACGCACTGGCAGGCCCGGCGCTGCCGCTGATGGGGCTGGTGCGGATGACCCCGCTGCTTACGTTGCCCACCTGGCTGGCCGCGACGCTGGCGGTGCTGCCGCTGGTCGGCTGGGCATCGCTGGGCGGGAAACGGGCGGGGTTCGCTTGCCTTGCCTTCGCGGGGTTCTTCACGATGATGGCGCTGTTCGCGCGGGCCGAGAATTATTATTGGATACTCACTGTCCTGCCTCTCTATGCCGCAGGCCTTGCCTTTGCACCGCGGGCCGTGGCCGACCTGGTGGCCGCAGCGCGCGGGCGGGTTGTCAGCCGCAGGGAAGGGCATATTTAACCACAATCGGGCATGGCTGGAAAAGTGCTGGTCGGATGACTAGTGTTTGAAATGCAGCGATTTGGCCAGGAGGGCCACGAACAGGCAATGGCAGAGCCACGCATCCTGCTGGTGATCGGCGGCGGAATTGCCGCTTACAAGTCGTGCGAACTGGTGCGCCTGATCCGCAAGGGCGGGGGCGATGTCACCTGCGTGCTGACCGAGAGCGGCGCGAAGTTCGTCACTCCGATGGCGCTGGCCGCGCTATCGGGCAATCAGGTCCACACCACCTTGTGGGATCTGAAGAACGAAGCTGAAATCGGCCATATCCAGCTCACTCGCGAGGCCGAGCTGGTGGTTGTCTGCCCGGCGACCGCCAACCTGCTCGCCAAGATGGCGCATGGCATTGCCGACGATCTGGCCACCACGCTGATCCTCGCGACCAACAAACCGGTGCTGGCCGTTCCCGCGATGAACGTGCAGATGTGGCTCAACGAGGCGACCGAACGCAACGTTTACACCCTGCGGGAGAGCGGGATCCGGGTGATGCAGCCTGAGCTGGGCGAAATGGCTTGCGGCGAATTCGGACCGGGCCGCTTGCCCGATCCTGAGATGGTGTGGCTCGAAATCGCTGACATGCTCGGCCTCGATCCCAGCGTAGCCGGGGTCGACTACGAGGACGAAGACGGCAACTTGGGGGTCGATCATCCGGGCGGCCTGTCGGGCCTGCTTGCCTCGATCATCCCGCGCTCGTTCCGGGGCGGCGATCAGGACCAGGAGCCGGACGAGGGCGATGGTTTCGAGGGCGAACTCTCAGAGGGCCCCGATCTGCCCGAACCCGACTATTCCGACGCCGGCTCGCTGCTGGCGAAGAAGGGGATTGCCAAGGCCGCCCCGCCGACCGACCGCGAGGCTATCAACCACGAGGTCAACGCCCGCCAGAGCGCACCTCAACCCTTCGAAGGGGAAGACGCGGCAGCGCCCACGCTGGACTATCCGCTCGCCAATGCGCTCGATGCGCCGAGTGAGCTGACCCTCGATACCGCGCTAGACAGCTTCGACCCGCTCGCCGGACAGCCCGGTTTCGAACAGGCGGTGGAACACCGTCCGCTCTATGGCAAGCACGTGCTCGTAACCGCCGGACCGACGCACGAGCCGATCGACCCAGTGCGCTATCTCGCCAACCGCAGCTCGGGCAAGCAGGGGTATGCCATTGCCGCAGCAGCTGCCGCCGCAGGTGCGCGGGTGACGCTGGTGTCTGGTCCTGTAAACCTGCGCACCCCCCTCGGGGTCGACCGGGTCGATGTCGAGAGCGCGGAGGACATGGCCAAGGCGGTGAAGGCTGCGCTGCCTGCCGATGCTGCCGTGATGGTGGCCGCTGTGGCCGACTGGCGACCGCGCGATTATCGGGACGAGAAGATGAAGAAGCGCTCGTCCGCGCCGCCTGCGCTGATCCTCACAGAGAACCCCGATATCCTTGCCACCATCGCCGCCAGCCCGCAGCGGCCCGATCTGCTGATCGGCTTTGCCGCCGAGACCGAAAACGTGATCGAGAATGCGCGCAAAAAGCGCAAGAGCAAGGGAGTCGACTGGATCGTTGCCAATGATGTATCGGGCGATGTGATGGGCGGCGAGGACAATCAGGTGCATCTCATTCTCGAAGGCAAGGCCGAGGAATGGAAGCCGATGAGCAAGCAGGACGTCGCCACCCGCCTTGTCGCCAAAATTGCCGAGAAGTTGACCGCCGATGTCTGATCCCGTCCCCGTCCGTATCCGCCGCCTGCCGCATGGCCATGGGCTGGACCTGCCACGCTATGCCACTGCCGGCGCTGCCGGGATGGACGTTCTCGCCGCCGAGAATGTGATCTTGCGGCCTGGTATGCGCCATGCGGTTGCCACCGGTTTTGCCATGGCGATTCCCGAAGGGTTCGAGATTCAGGTCCGCCCGCGTTCGGGGCTGGCGCTGAAGCATGGAATCATGGTTCCCAACACGCCGGGCACCATCGACAGCGACTATCGCGGCGAGGTGAAGGTCATTCTCGTGAACCTGAGCGACGACAACTTCCACGTCCAACGCGGCGACCGCATTGCACAGCTGGTGCTGGCCCCAGTCACCCTCGCGCTGTGGGACGAGGTGGAGGAACTCGACGCAACCGAACGCGGCGCAGGCGGCTTTGGTTCGACCGGGGTTTCTTCCCAACCGACGGCATCGCCTGGCCGCGATTACGCTCCATTACGCTGAGCGCTCGTTAAAGCCCGCGCACCCACTCCAGAAACGGCCCAGACAGGCTCTGGTCGGTCGAGCCGATAGTCGCGCCTTCGGTGATGTGGTTGTGCCCTTTCAGAAGCAGCATCGTTGGGCAATTGCCGCTGGCGCCTTCACCACATAGCTGCGCTTCCACTGCCTCCGCAAAGCTGGTGAACTGCTCGGGATCGTGCTCGGCATAGACGAGCATCAGCGGAATTTGCACCGCGCCCAACCGCGTAATCGCCGCATCGGCCGTGTGTGCGGCGGTGTCGCTGCCGTAGTAGACGTGGTCCTCGCCCTCGGTCGCTGTGTAATAGGGCGAAAGCAGCAGTGCGCCGCTCACGCTGGCGAATTCTGGCCCGTGCAAGTCAGTGTGCTGGACATAGTCGGCCACGTGGCTCGCTCCCGCCGAATGGCCGAACAGCGCCACCTGATCAGGGTCGCCGCCATAGTCGGCGATGTTGTCGCGCACCCATTCGATCGCAGCGGCGAGATCGTCACGTCCGGCAGGCCATTGGGCTGCGGGGGCGAAGCGATATTCCATGTTCACGCCCACCATGCCGTTGCGCGCGGCAAAGGCGGTGACGTTCTGCGGGTAGAAGCCGTCGCCAGCCTTGCTCCCGCCCACGAAGCCGCCGCCGTGGACGAAAAGCAGAACCGGACGCGCGGCGTCCTTATCGGCTGAGTTTTCGGTATAAACGTCGAGGCGCTGGGCCGGATCGTCGCCATAGGCGAGGTCGCTTACCACGGTCACATCGTCATAAGGTGGGGCGTCGACCATGCCCTCAACCACCGCAATGCTGGCCGGAGGGTCGATCACGGGGCCGATCGCGGCAATCTGCGAGGCCTTTTCGGCGGGCAGGCCGGGCCATTGGGTCACATTCTCAGCCATGTCGTCCTCGACAGCTTCGTTGGCGCAAGAGACGAGCGACAGGCAGGCAAAGGCCAACAACCCGACTTTCATATGATTCTCCCCCGCAAGCATTATTTGAGGCAATTATGCCGCAAAGTGCCCGCGAGGGAAAGAGCCAAGCCCGGATTGAAGCCTAGTTGCGCTGGACCGGCTGATCCTCCGGCTTGACCGAGATACGCACCGTCTCGCCCGAGTTGCCGGGGAAGTCGGTGAACATCGCTTCGACCAGGTTCGGCACCAGATATTGCAGGCGGTTGGAAGTCGAGGCCGCCTCGGCCTTGCCTTCGAACAGCCGCTCGCCGCTTTTCGCATCGTCGATCTTCAGATCGATCCCGCTGGTAAAGACGGTGTAGCTGTCCACCCCGCCGTAGCCCGAGCCGCCGAAAAACGGATCGTACCAGCCATAGCCCCAGGCGCGGCTCGGCACATAGGCGACGCGCGGACGGCCATCGTAGCCGCGATAGACCACGGGCCGCGAATAGCCGTACCAGCTGTCATAGAATGGATCGCGGCGGAACCCGGTCGAACGGATCCGCTCGCGGCCCTGATCGACGCCATAGTCGAAGCGGACCAGCAAGGTCGCATCTTCGGGATTGGCGGCCTGAGTGTAGCCAAGCTGCGCCATCTCGGCCTCGACATAGTCGGCATAAAGCGCGAACTCGAGCCCACCGGCCAGCTCCGGATCTTCGGCGACGACCGCGAAGGTCTGCCCCTGAGGCGCGGGCAAGCGGCTTTCGAAGCGGCTCACGTCGGCGTTGAACGAGGTTGCGCAAGCGGAAAGCCCCAGCGCCAGCAGGGGCGCGGCAGCGAGCTTCACGAAGCGACGAAAGGTGGTATTTGCCATGGGTCTCTCACTCCGGTCTGCTCTGCACGCGGCCTCAGGGCCACGGGGCAGACCTTTTCTCTACGATAGACCGGTATCTGGCAAGGATGGGCTGAATGAGCCTTGAATGAACGGGCAGCGCGCGAAGGCCGCCCGTTCGGACCATGACTTCAGCCCCGGACCAGCCCGAGCGCCTTGTAAGTCGCATCGAGCGTGGGAACGCCCAGTTCGCGCGCCTGCGCCGCGCCGCGAGCGAGGATCGCGTCGAGCATCTCGCGGTCCTGCCGCAGCTCGACGAACCGGTCACGCACAGGGGCAAGGCTTTCGACCAGCAGCTCCGCCAGCGCAGGCTTGAATGCGCCGAAGCCCTGTCCGCCAAACTGGATCAGCACAGCCTCGTTCGTAGTGTCGGCGAGCGCGGCATAGATCGTCACCAGATTGAGCGCTTCGGGACGGCCCTCCAGCCCGGCCACTTCGCTCGGCAGCGGTTCAGGGTCGGTCTTCGCCTTCTTGATCTTCTGCGCCATGGTGTCGGCATCGTCGGCCAGTTCGATCCGGCTCATTTCGGAAGGGTCGGACTTGCTCATCTTCTTCGAGCCATCGCGCAGGCTCATGATGCGCGCGGCGGCGGGCGGCGTGATCGCATCGGGCAGGGTGAAGACAGGTTCGTCCTCGCTGGCGAAGTCGTTGTTGAACTTCTGCGCAATGTCACGCGCCAGTTCGAGGTGCTGGCGCTGGTCGTCGCCCACGGGCACGTGGGTGGCCTGATACAGCAGCACGTCGGCGGCCTGCAGCACCGGGTAGGTGAAGAGAGCCGCACTGGCGCCTTCGCGGTTCTTGCCCGCCTTGTCCTTCCACTGGGTCATGCGGTTGAGCCAGCCCATCCGGGCCGTGCCGTTGAGCAGCCATTGCAGCTCGGCATGGGCGGGCACCTGCGCCTGATTGAACAGGATCGAGCGCGACGAATCGATCCCGCAAGCGGTCAGCACGGCGGTCATCTCCAGCGTGGCGGCGTGGAGCGCGGCGGGCTCGTGCGGCATCGAGATAGCGTGAAGGTCGGCAAGGAAGAACAGGCACTGACCGCTCTCGCCATTGCCCGAGGCTAGGTTGTCCTGCATCCGCACCCAATTGCGGATAGCGCCGAGATAATTGCCGAGATGAAGCGAGCCGGTGGGCTGAATGCCGGATACGATACGCATAGGGTCAGGTCTTTCGAAATGGGAAACTGGCAGGATTATTGCCCGGACATGGTTGCCGGGCGCGCAGGATCAGTGCGCGAAGCGGCAGCCTCGCCAGGCCCAGGCTCCCCGGCCGATGCGGGCCGTGATGCATGTCTGCAGGTTCGTTTCCATCGCGCGCGGCATAGCAGGATTTGCCCGTCAGGAAAGTCTCAGCTTTTCGCTCGCTTGCGCTTGAGCTGCGCGATCAGGTCCTTGTCGAGCGCCCCGAGCACATAGGCTGCGGCGAAGAACACGATCCCGCCGCCCGCCACCAGCGCGCCGAGCGCCATGATCCGCCCCAGCGCGTCGCCCGACCACCACGGCTCCAGCGCCGGGGTCATGAACCACAGCGCCGCGCCCATCACCGCGCAGGCCGCGAGCTGGCGGATGATGCGGCCGGCAAGCTTGGCCGAGAAGTGGAACCACCCGCGCACCTGCAAAATGGTGTAGAGGCAGGCGACGTTGAGCGAGGCGGTAAAGGCGGTCGCGCCTGCCAGGCCGACGATCCCGTAGCGCGGCACAACCCAGAAATTGAGCGCGATGTTGATCGTCAGCGCTCCGGCTGCGACGAACACCGGCGTCTTGGTGTCCTCGCGGCTGAAGAAGGCGGGTTGGAACACCTTGATCAGCACATAAGCGGGCAGGCCCGCCACCAGCGCGATCACGATGCGGCCCATCAGCTGCGTATCTTCGAGCGTCATCTTGCCGCCTGCAAAGATGCCGGTGGTGAAGGCCTCGGCGCAGATCGCCAGCGCGACCACGCATGGCAGGCATAGCAAGGTGGCGATCTCGACCGCGTTTTCCTGCAGGCGCTGTGCCTCCCGGGCGTTGCCCGACTGGATGTGGCGCGCCAGCATCGGCAGGATCGCGGTGCCCAGCGCAATGCCGAAGACACCCAGCGGCATCTGGTTAAGCCGGTCCGCCATCTTGAGCAGCGTCAGCGAGCCTTGCGGCAGGCTGGTGGCGAAGAAGGTGTCGACCAGCTGGCTGATCTGGTAAATCCCCGCGCCGAAGGTGGCGGGCAGGATCAGCTTGCCCAGTCGCTTGACCTCGGGCGTGAATTTGGGTGCGGTCACCTTGAGACGAACCCCGGCGCGGCGCGAGGCCCAAATCATGTAGACCAGCTGCGCCACCCCTGCGAGCGCCAGCGAAATCGCCAGCGCCCAGGCCACAATCGTGTCATCGCCGCTGTCGCCGCGCAGATTCCAGCCGATGAGAATGCCGCCGATCATCACGATGTTCAGCAACACCGGCACCACCGCGCCGGGCGCGAATTTCGAGCGCGCGTTGAGCACGCCCGACAGCATCGCGACAAGGCTCACCAGCGCGAGATAGGGGAAGGTGACGCGGCTCAGCACCACGGCCAGCTCGAATTTGCCCGGCACGCTCTGATATTCGCGCGCGAGCAGCCAGACGATCCCCGGCATGGCGATCATGCAGATCGCCGAGAAGCCGAGCAGGACCCAGACGAACACCGACAGCACGTCGCTGGCGAACTGATCGGCGGCTTGCTGCCGCGCGTCCGGCCCGCTGCTGAGATCGCCGTCGCCATCGCTGTCGTGCAGGCGGCGCGTGTACATCGGCACGAAGGCGACCGAGAACGCGCCCTCGGCGAACAGCCGCCGGAAGGTGTTGGGCAGGGTGAAGGCCAACTGCCACGCATCCGCCGCCAGCCCGGCGCCAAGCGCGCGGGCCAGCAGCATGTCACGGACGAAGCCGAAGATGCGGCTCAGCAGCGTGAGGCTGCCGATAGTGCCGACGTTGCGAACCAGGCTCATCGGCCCGCTCCCAGCAAGGTGGCTATCAGGCCTCGCCGCTCGGTTCGCCGGCGGCGGGAGCCTGAGCGCCTTCCTCCGAGCGCCGCTGGGCGAGCTGCTGGAGGTAAAGGCCGTTGAAGTCGATCGGGTCGAGCAGCAGCGGGGCAAAGCCCGCATCGCGCACGGCGTCGGCAATAACCCGGCGGGCAAAGGGGAACAGGAGGCGCGGCGCTTCGGCGTAGGTGAAGGCGTGGATCTGCTCATCGGGCATGTTGCGCATACCGATCAGGCCGCAATAGCTCAGCTCGACGATATAGGCGACGCCTTCGCTGGTCTTGCTGGTGGCGGTGATTTTGAGCTCGACCTCGGTAACCTCGTCGCTGACCTTGTTCGCGCCGATATTGAACTGCACGTCCATTTCCGGCTGGCCGCGCCAGTTGAAGCTATCCGGAGCCTTCGGGTTCTCGACCGAGAGATCCTTCACATATTGCGAGATCACGCCGGCGACCGGCTGGTTGTCGGCGCCGTTGGGGGCGGAACCAAGGTTGGACAGGACGTTGCCTTCATCGGCCATGTTCGGGTCTCTCAAGTTTGCTGCGGGGGCTGGCCCTGCCAATCACGCAGCAGGAGGCACGCCCGGTTGATCCGGCGCGAGCGACTAGCAGCACTGGGGGCGCGCCGCAACGCATCCGGCGCAGGCGCGGTCGAAATGCCTTTGCTACGGGGCGAATTCGGCCTGAGGGAGGTTGTTCATTTGATATTGGGGACTATCTGCTACACAATAGCCAATTACTAAGACGGCAGGCGCCAATGTCGCCTGCAACCGCTGCGGGATAATTCGTGTGATACCTGAAATCATCATCCTCGCCATGATCGCCGCCTTCCTCGGCATGCGGCTGTATTCGGTGCTTGGCCGGCGGGCCGAGCATGAAGAGGAAATGGTGGCGAACCGGTTCGAACGGTCCGAAGATGCCGCTCCGCAACCGGCCCCCTCGGCCCCGCAGGTGGAAGCGCAGCGGACGGAAAACCTTACTGGCGGCTTTTCCCCGGCTATCGAGAATGGCCTACGCGATATCGCTGCGGCCGATCGCTCGTTCCAGTTGCTCCCTTTCCTCGAAGGTGCGCGCGGCGCTTACAGGATGGTACTAGAAGCCTTCTGGCGCGGTGACCGTGAGGAGCTGCGCCAGCTTTGCGACGATGACGTTTATGCCAGCTTCGATGCCGCCATCTCCGAACGTGAGGAATCGGGCCAGGTGCTCGACAACCGGCTGATCCGGATCGAGGATTCGACGATTCACTCGGCCATGCTCGATGGGCGCACCGCGCGCATCGCGGTGCGGTTCGTGTCCGATATCGCTTCGGTCACGCGCGACAAGGACGGCACCATGATCGCCGGCTCGCTCGACGACGCGGTTGAAAGCCGCGACATCTGGACCTTCAGCCGCAATGTGAATGCCGCCGGGCCTGACTGGCTGCTCGACGAAACCGACGTCGGCTGATAATCGAGCGGGCGTGTCCCTCGCGCCCCGCTTCCTTTTTGGCTTGAGCCTTTGCGCCGCTCTGGCGAGCTGCGCGCTGCCACCCGCGCGGCAGCCGGGTGTTCCGGCCGTGGCGGCCAATGCAGCCGCGCTTGGGGCCTTGCGCGCCACCTTGCCTGCTTCTGTCCGGGTCGATCCCGAGGATGCCGCCGCTGCGCTCGCCAGCTTCTCCGCCTCATGTAACTTCGCGCTGCGCCGCGAGGACGCCTCGGGCCTGACCCGCACCAGCGACTGGGAAGCGCCTTGCGCTGCCGCCACCACATGGCCGCGCGAGCAGGCCACCGCCTTCTTCGGACGCTACTTTCGCCCCGTGCGCGTGGGCGACGGCAAGGCCTATGCCACCGGCTATTTTGAACCCGAGATTCGCGGCAGCCGCACCCGCCGCCCGGGCTACGAAGCGCCGGTCTATGGCGTGCCCGACGATCTGGTGCGCTGCTGGCGCGACGGTACGCCCGAAAGAGAAAAGGTCGGCAATCCGCCATTGTCGCGCCGCACGGCTACCGGATCGTGCGTCCCCTATTACGACCGCGCCGAGATCGAGCAAGGCGCGCTTGCCGGGCGCGGGCTTGAGATCGGCTGGGCAGCGGACCCGGTCGAACTGTTCTTCCTCCAGATCCAGGGCTCGGGCCGGTTGCGCACCCCCGAAGGCGAGATCATCCGCATCGGATATGCCGGGCAGAACGGCCATGCCTACACCGGCATCGGCGGGCTGATGCGCGCGCGCGGGCTGCTGGGGAGCGGGCCGGGGCAGTATTCGGGCTCGATGCAGGGCATCATGCAATATATCCGCGAGAACCCGCAGGCAGGCGCGGCGCTGATGCGCGAGAATCGCAGTTGGGTGTTCTTCCGCGTGCTCGAGGGCGATGGCCCGCTCGGTTCGCTGGGGGTGCCGGTGCGTGGGCATAGCTCGGTGGCGGTCGATCCCAAATTCGTGCCTTATGGCGCCCCCGTTTTGCTGACGACCGACCGCAACGAGGCCAACGGCCTGTGGGTGGCGCAGGACACCGGCGGCGCGATCAAGGGCGCCAACCGGTTCGACACCTTCTGGGGCGCGGGCGAGCAGGCGCGCAGCATCGCTGGCGGGATGAGCGCGCGGGGCGAGGCGCTGATACTCCTGCCCAAGGCCGCCGCCGACCGGCTGCCGCGATGAGCCGTCACCCGCGTGGCCTCTCGCCCGAAGAGGCGGCGCTGTGGGACCGGCTGGCCGCCAGCGTGACTCCGCTTCATCCGGTCCGCAAGGTCGCGCCGAAGCCTGTTGTGCCGATACCCGAACCGGCCAAGGCCCCGGTCAGGAAGGCGAAGGGCCGGGTGCCGCCCGCTCTGCCGCCCAAGGCAGTGTCTCCACCACCGCCGCCTGCGCCGGGCCTCGATTCGCATTGGGAGCGCCGCCTTGCCCGCGCGGCGATTGCGCCCGATTTCACGCTAGATCTGCATGGCCACACGCTCAATCAGGCGCACGCGCGGCTCGATA
Source organism: Aurantiacibacter suaedae (assembly GCF_005434915.1). Taxonomy (GTDB): domain Bacteria; phylum Pseudomonadota; class Alphaproteobacteria; order Sphingomonadales; family Sphingomonadaceae; genus Alteraurantiacibacter; species Alteraurantiacibacter suaedae. Next base: position 83,117 of record NZ_SKCG01000004.1, on the reverse strand, counting down.
CCGGGTTGGCGCAGGCCAAGGCGATGGGTGCGCGCATGGTGCTGCTGATTACCGGCAAGCCGCGCCCTGCTGCCGCGGCAGACCGGGGCGACAGGCGCGGGGCGATCCGCGCCAAGATCCTCGACTGGCTCGCCGCGGGGCCGCACGCGAGCGACATTGCCGCGGTGAGAAAAGCGCACCGCCGCCACGGGGGCGAGGGTGCGCTTTATCTGGTGCTGCGGCGGCAGCGCTAGGCCAGATTAGACCTTGCGACTGCCCTCATCGATGCGGGCGATATCGGCTGACGCGGGAATGCCCTGATAGCCATCGATGCTTTCGGCGCTGGCCATGCCGGGCGCCTTCGATTCGCCGCCCAGCATGTCGCGCACCTTTCTCTCGATCCGCTCGCCGATCTTGTCATCGACGTTCTTCCAATAGTCGAACGCGCGGAGCAGAACCGGCTCGCTAACGCCATCGGCGAGATGGCCAGCCACATTGTCGACGAAGCGGTCGCGCTGGGCGTCATCCATCACTTCGCGCACCAGCGCGCCGGGCTGGCTCCAGTCGTCGTCGTCTTCGCGCAATGTGTAGGCCGCACGGACCATGTCGCCATCCGAATGCCAGGTAGCTTCCAGCTCGCGATCGGGCTGGGCATGCGGGCCGCCATAGGAATTGGGCGCGTAGACCGGGTCCACCGCATTGACCGTGCGGCCTTTGCCCGCGCGCGAATAGCTGTTCACCTCGGCATTCTTCGCCTGATTGACCGGGATCTGCTTGTAATTGACGCCCAACCGCGCCCGGTGTGCATCGGCATAGGAAAAGCCGCGCGCCAGCAGCATCTTGTCGGGGCTGAGGCCGATGCCGGGCACCATGTTGTTCGGCTCGAAAGCGAGCTGTTCGATCTGAGTGTCCCAATCGACCGGGTTGGTATCGAGCACGAGCTTGCCGACCTCGATCAGCGGATAGTCGTCATGTGGCCAGGTCTTGGTCAGGTCGAACGGGTTGATGCGGTAAGTCTTGGCATCCTCGAACGGCATGATCTGGAACTTGAGCGTCCAGCTCGGGTAATCGCCCTTGGCGATATGATCGAACAGGTCGCGGCGGTGATAGTCGCCATCCTGCCCGGCCATCTTGTCGGCCTCGTCCTGGGTCAGGTGCGCGTTGCCGTCGCCGGCATCGGTGTGGAAGTGCCACTTGACCCAGAACTTCTCGCCCGCCTCGTTGTAAAGCATGTAGGTGTGGCTCGAATAGCCGTTCATCTCACGCCAGTTCTTGGGCACGCCGCGATCGCCCATCAGATAGGTGACCTGGTGCGCGCTTTCGGGGCTCAGCGTCCAGAAATCCCACTGCATGTCATGATCGCGCAGGCCGTTGTCGGCACGCCGCTTCTGGCTGCGGATGAAGTGCTGGAACTTGAGCGGATCGCGGATGAAGAAGATCGGCGTGTTGTTGCCGACCATGTCGAAATTGCCATCGCCGGTGTAGAATTTCACCGAGAAGCCCCGCGGATCGCGCCATGTGTCGGGGCTGCCGCGTTCGCCGGCCACGGTGGAAAAGCGCATCGCGGTTTCCGTCTTTGCGCCGGGCTGCAGGAAGCTCGCCTTGGTGTATTTCGAAACGTCGCCGGTCACTTCGAAATGGCCGAACGCGCCTGATCCCTTGGCATGCGGCTGCCGCTCGGGAATGCGCTCGCGATTGAAGTTGGCCATCTGCTCGATCAGGTAATGATCGTTCAGCAGGATCGGCCCGTCCGGCCCGACGGTAAGCGAATGCTCTTCGCTGGCGACGGGGATGCCGGCATCGGTGGTGGTGTGGGGAAGCTTTTTGCTCATCGGGCCTGTCCTTCTCGTAAAACTCTCGGTGAGTTTACGGGTGGAGCGCGCAGCCGTTCCTCACGGCGAAAATATATCGCGGGGCGCAGATGCGAAAAAGCCCCCGGCATTGTTGCCGGAGGCTTTCGTGGCGCGCTGATGCGGCCTTACTGGTGATACTTCGCGTAGCTAAGGTCAAAACGGTCGGCTTCCATCACCTTGGTCCAGGCCCTGGCGAAGTCCTCTGCGAACTTGGCCGCACTCGTGTCCTCGGCATAGACTTCAGCAATGGCGCGAAGCTGCGAGTTTGAGCCGAACACGAGATCGGTGCGCGTGGCACGCCATTTCTCTGCGCCGCTGGCCCGGTCCTTGCCGACGAATTCCTCGTCGCCGCTGTCATCCACGACCACCCACTTCGTGCTCATGTCGAGCAGGTTAACGAAGAAGTCGTTGCTAAGCACGCCGGGTCGGTCGGTCAGCACGCCCACGCTGTTGCCATGCGTGGGATGGGGGCTGACCGCGCCCAGCGCGCGCATCCCGGCCACCAGCACCGCCATCTCGGGCACCGACAGGCCGAGCAATTGCGCCCGGTCGATCAGCATGTCCTCGGTCTTCACGTCGGCCTTGGTCTTCAGGTAGTTCCTGAAGCCGTCGGCAAAGGGTTCCAGCGGCTCGAAGCTTTCGGCATCGGTCTGCTCTTCGCTCGCATCGCCGCGCCCGGTGCTGACCTTTACGCTCACCGCGTGGCCGCCATCCTTGGCCGCCTTTTCGACCGCAGCCGCGCCCGCCAGCACGATGGCATCGGCCATCGACAGGCTGCCACGCAAGGTCTCTAGCTTGGCGAGAACCTTGGCCAGCTCTTCAGGCTCGTTGACCGCCCAATCCTTCTGCGGAGCAAGGCGGACATGCGCGCCGTTGGCGCCGCCGCGGTTGTCCGACTGGCGGAAGGTCGAGGCCGAGGCCCAGGCCGCTTTCACCAGCTCGCTCACCGACAGGCCCGAGCCGAGCACCTTCTCCTTGAAGGCGGAGGCATCGGCATTGCTGGCCGGCGTTCCGGCGGGGACCGGGTCTTGCCAGATCAGGTCTTCTGCGGGCACGTCCGGCCCGAGGTAGCGGACCTTCGGCCCCATGTCGCGGTGGGTCAGCTTGAACCAGGCGCGGGCGAAAGCGTCGTCGAGCGCGGCCTGATCGTCGCGGAAGCGTTCGGAAATCTTGCGATAGTCCGGGTCCATCTTCAGCGCCATGTCGGCAGTGGTCATCATGGTCGGCACCTTCTTCGAAGGATCGCGCGCATCGGGCGCCATGTCTTCTTCCGACTGGCCGATCGGCTGCCACTGCTTGGCCCCGGCGGGGCTGGTCACCAGTTCATAATCATATTTGAACAGCAGGCGGAAGTAGTCGCCGCCCCACTTGGTCGGGTTGTTCGACCACGCCCCTTCCAGGCCCGAAGTGGTGATATGGCCCTTGGCGATATCTTCCTCGCTTGTGCTCCAGCCAAAGCCCTGCATTTCAAGTGCGCCGCTTTCCGGGCTGCCCGAAAGCTGATCCGGCGGGACCATGCCGTGGGTCTTGCCGAAGGCGTGGCCGCCGGCAGTGAGGGCAACGGTTTCCTCGTCGTTCATGGCCATGCGGGCGAAGGTCTCGCGCATGTCGCGCGCCGATTTCAGCGGATCGGGGTTGCCGCCCGGGCCTTCCGGGTTGACGTAGATCAGCCCCATCTGGATCGCCGCCAGCGGGTTTTCGAGCGCCTTGCCCTCGTCGGGCACGATACGCGTTTCTGCACCCTGATCGACCCACTTCTCCTCGCTGCCCCAATAGACATGCTCAGGCTCGAACACGTCCTTGCGACCGCCGCCATAGCCAAACACCGGGCCGCCCATGCTTTCGATGGCCATATTGCCGGTGAGGATGAACAGGTCGGCCCAGCTGATGTGCTTGCCGTACTTCTTCTTGATCGGCCACAACAGGCGGCGGGCCTTGTCGAGGTTGCCGTTATCGGGCCACGAATTGAGCGGGGCGAAACGCTGCTGGCCGCTGGAGGAACCGCCGCGACCGTCGCCAGTGCGGTAGGTGCCCGCGGCGTGCCAGGCCATGCGGATGAAGAACGGGCCATAGTGGCCATAGTCGGCGGGCCACCAGTCTTGGCTATCGGTCATCAGCGCCTTGAGGTCTTCCTTCAGCGCGTTGTAGTCGAGCGCGTTGAAAGCCTCGCAATAGTCGAAGTCCGCACCCATCGGGTCGGCCGACTTGCCATCTTGCGTGAGAATTTCGAGGTCAAGCGCGTCGGGCCACCAATCCTTGTTGGTGCGGCCCAGCAGGCTGCGCATTCCTCCACCGTTACCGCCACCATGCATCGGGCAGCCACCTAGCGAACCGGTCTCAGCATCCATGTCAAAATCTCCTGTTGCGACTCATGGGTCGAGCCGCTTTCTGAAGAAAGAATGCGCCGAGGCGGCTTATAGGTCAAAACGATTGATTGGGCATTGGTGATCGGATTTGTCGTTAAGTGTGGAGTGGGACTCCATCGACTCGCATAGCCCTTCCCCGCTGGGGAAGGGTTGGGATGGGGGTTCCACGCCAGCCGAGGTCGAGCCCCCACCTCCAGCCCCTCCCCAAGGGGAGGGGAGTAAAGTGGATCAGGACAATGTCATCTGACTTCAAAAAGCGATCTCGGCGCCAAAACGAAAACCCGCGCCCGTCGGGTGACAGGCGCGGGTTTGTGTTGAGTACCGGCGTGAAGGTCAGGCGGCCTGCGCGATCTCTTCCGGGTTGGTGTTGCGGATCAGGAAGTCGAACGCGGAGAGCGCCGCCTTGCTGCCTTCGCCCATCGCGATCACGATCTGCTTGTAGGGGACCGTGGTGCAGTCACCCGCTGCGAAAATGCCGGGCAGGTTGGTGGCGGCATGGCCATCGATCTCGATCTCGCCGAACTTGCTCATGGCAAGGCCGCTGTCCTTCAGCCACTCGGTGTTGGGGACGAGGCCGATCTGCACGAACACGCCTTCCAGCTCGACCTTGTGCTCCTCGCCGCTCTCGCGGTCCTTGTAGACGAGGCCGTTGACCCGCTCGCCGTCGCCCGTCACCTCTGTGGTCTGGGCGTTTACGAGGATGTCCACGTTCTTCATCGAGCGCAGCTTGTCCTGCAGCACCTGATCGGCACGCAGCTTAGTGTCGAACTCGACCAGCGTCACGTGGCCGACTATCCCGGCGAGGTCGATCGCTGCCTCGACGCCGGAGTTGCCGCCGCCTATCACTGCCACACGCTTGCCCTTGAACAGCGGGCCGTCGCAGTGCGGGCAATAGGCAACGCCCCGGTTACGGTATTCGAACTCGCCAGCCACGCCCAGGTTGCGCCAGCGCGCGCCGGTCGAGAGGATCAGCGTGCGCGCCTTCAACTCGGCACCGTTTTCCAGCTCGACCGTGTGATAGCCGCCGGTCTGCTTGGCCGGGGTCAGCTTCACCGCCTTTTGTAGGTTCATCACGTCGATGTCGTACTCGGCGACGTGCGCTTCGAGCTGGCGGGCGAGCTTGGGGCCTTCGGTGTAGGGCACCGAGATGAAGTTCTCGATCCCCATGGTGTCAAGCACCTGCCCGCCGAACCGCTCTGCAGCGATACCGGTCGAAAAGCCCTTGCGCGCGGTGTAGACCGAAGCCGCTGCGCCAGCGGGGCCGCCGCCGACCACCAGCACCTCGAACGGGTCCTTGTCGGCAATCTTGGCGGCAGCGCGATCATTGGCGCCGCTGTCGAGCTTGGCGAGAATTTCCTCGACGCTCATCTTGCCGCTGGCGAACATTTCGCCGTTCAAGAAGGTGGCGGGCACTGCCATCACGCCGCGTTCGTCGACCTCGTCCTGAAACGCTCCACCTTCGATCAGCGTGGCGGTGATCTTCGGGTTGTAGAGCGCCATCAGCGTCAGCGCCTGCACCACGTCGGGGCAGTTGTGGCAGCTCAGCGAGAAATACATCTCGAAATCGTGCTCGCCCTCAAGCTGGGCGATCTGTTCGAGCACGTCGTCCTCGACCTTGGGCGGGTGGCCGCCTGCCCATAGCAGCGCGAGCACTAGCGAGGTGAACTCGTGGCCCATTGGCAGCCCCGCAAAGCGGACCCACTTTGAGGCGTCGGACGAGCGTCGGATAATGAAGCTGGGCTTGCGGGCGTCGTCACCCTCGAAGCTGGCGCTGACCTTATCGTGCAGCGCGGCAATCTCTTCGAGCAGTTCGCGAGTCTGCGCCGACTTTGCATCATCGCCGAGCGAGGCGACCAGTTCGATCGGTTCGCGCAGGTTGGCAAGATAGGTGCCGAGCTGCTGGGTCATTGTGGCGTCAAGCATACCTGATCTCCTTCAGAGCGGGCGATGAGGAAATTTGGGGGAAAAGCGCGTCGAAGGCCCGGGGCGAGGGGTAGGGGGGGAGCCCCGGGCCTTCTTGCGACCCGAGCCCCGAGGGGCCGGGATGTGCGCGGCGGGCCTTGTGCCCGCCTGCGCCGCATTGGGAGGTCGGCTCTAGCTGACCGCCCGATAATGTCGATTGCTTAAATCTTGCCGACGAGGTCAAGCGACGGGGCTAGGGTGTCCGAACCCTCTTCCCATGCCGCCGGGCAAACCTGGCCGGGGTTGTTGCGGACATACTGCGCGGCCTTGATCTTGCGGGTCAGCTCGGTGGCGTTGCGGCCCACACCCTCGCAGGTGATTTCCATGATCTGGATCACGCCATCGGGATCGACCACGAAGGTCGCACGGTCGGCAAGGCCCATTTCCTCACGCAGGACGCCGAAGTTCTTGCTCAGCGTGTGCAGCTGGTCGCCGAGGAAGGCATACTTCAGCTTGCCGATCTTCTCCGAGGTGTCGTGCCAGGCCTTGTGGCTGAAGTGCGTGTCGGTCGAAACGCCGAACACTTCCACGCCCATGCCCTGCAGCTCGTCGTACTTCGCGCCAAGGTCTTCCAGCTCGGTCGGGCAGACGAAGGTGAAGTCGGCCGGGTAGAAGAAGAACACCGCCCACTTGCCGGCGATGTCGCCTTCGGTGACGTCGAAGAAATCCTTGCCTGCCTGAAATGCGGTCGCCTTGAACGGTTTGATGGTGCTGCCGATGATACCCAAATGTCTTCTCCTGTTTGAGACTGCTGGTGTTGAACTGATGCAGCCCAGATAGCGATGGATTGTTCCCAGAGAAGCGGGTTGTTGCGATTTGCTTGATCGAGAAAGTCGATCATTGGGGATTTGAGTAAAAGGTTGGGACGATTTTTGCCCGCGCGATGGAACGATCGCGCCAGCGGTCGCCGGCTACTGCTCCCGATACGGGCGCACCGCAGCTACAAGGCCGACGGGCCGCCCGCAGCTACCCCGCAGTAAAGCGGAGGGATCAGCCCCGAGAAACTCGCCTGGATCGGCGATCGAAACTTAGCCCACCTGCCCCCGGTGCAGCAGCTTCTGATCGGCCAGCACCAGCGCCATCATCGCCTCCACCACCGGTGCGCCGCGAATGCCCACGCAAGGGTCATGGCGGCCCTTGGTGCGGACCTCGGTGGCCTCGCCATCGCTGGTGATGCTTTGGCGCGGGGTGAGGATAGAGCTGGTCGGCTTGAATGCCACCCGGCACACCACCGGCTGGCCGGTCGAAATGCCGCCCGCGATGCCGCCTGCGTGGTTGGCGAGGAACTCGGGGCCATCCTCGCTAGGGCGCATTTCGTCGGCGTTTTCCTCACCGGTGAGGCGCGCGGCCGCGAACCCATCGCCGATCTCGACCGCTTTCACCGCATTGATGCTCATCATCGCTGAAGCAAGTTCGCTGTCGAGCTTGGCATAGAGCGGCGCGCCCCAGCCTGCCGGAACGCCCAGGGCCACGCATTCGACCACCGCGCCAAGCGACGAGCCTGCCTTGCGCGCATCGTCCACCAGCACTTCCCAACGCTTGGCGGCCTCGGGGTCGGGGCAGAAGAACGGATTGTTGGCGATCTCGTCAGAGTCGATGTTTTCGCGGTCGATCGCGTCGCCGCCGATCTCGCACAGATAGGCAGCGATGCGCACTTCCGGCACCACCAGCCGCGCCACCGCGCCCGCTGCTACCCGCGCTGCGGTCTCGCGCGCGGACGAGCGCCCGCCACCTCGATAATCGCGCAAGCCATACTTCGCGTCATAGGCATAGTCGGCGTGGCCGGGGCGATAGGCCTTGGCGATCTCGCCATAGTCCTTGCTACGCTGATCGGTGTTCTCGATCATCAGGCTGATCGGGGTGCCGGTGGTCTTGCCCTCGAACACGCCCGAGAGGATCTTGACCTCATCGGGCTCCTGCCGCTGTGTGGTGAACCGGCTCTGTCCCGGACGGCGCGCATCGAGAAACGGCTGGATCACCTCGGCGGAAAGATCCAGTCCCGGCGGGCACCCGTCGACCACAGCGCCCAGCGCCGGACCATGGCTTTCGCCCCAAGTGGTGAAGCGGAACAGGCGGCCGAAAGTGTTAAAGCTCATGAGCTGCGCTTTTCACGATCACGCCAGTTTTGTCCACTTCGTCATTGCGAGGAGCCTTAGGCGGGGTCGCAATCCAGCTCTGGCGATGGATGGCTTCGCTTCGTTTGCAATGACGAAAACCCGGCACGAGGGCTGGACTGTTCCCGTTCTGTCCGTCAAACCGAGGGCATGATCGCGAAACTGACAGGGCGGCTGGACGAAACCGGCGAGGATTGGGCGGTGATCGACGTGAACGGCGTCGGCTACCTCGTGTTCTGTTCGGCGCGCACCTTGTCGTCGCTCGGCGACGTGGGGGATACCGCCCGCGTGTTCACGCAGATGCAGGTGAGCGAGAACGACATGCGCCTGCTCGGCTTCGCGGCGGGGGAGGAGCGCGACTGGTTCCGCCTGCTCACCGGGGTGCAGGGCGTGGGCAGCAAGGTGGCGCTGGCGATCCTCTCGGCCCTGTCCACCGCCGAACTGCGCGAAGCCTGCGCGCGGGTCGATGCGGCGAGCGTGGCGCGCGCGAACGGCGTGGGGCCGAAGCTGGCCGGGCGGATCGTGAATGAGCTGAAGGACAAGGCAGGCGCGATGCCGGGCACTGCTGGTGGCGGCGTAGGCGGGGTGGCTGTGGCGACGCCGGTCGGCGGGGCGAGCGCCGATGCGGTGTCGGCGCTGGAGAACCTTGGGTTCAAGCCCGGCGTGGCGGCGCAAGCCGTGGCCCGGGCGCTTGATGAACTTGGTGATGGCGCGGACGAAGGCGAGCTTATCCGCGTGGCGCTGAAGAAGGCGGCGGGGTGAGCTGGTTATCTAACATCGTTATTTGGCTGTATTATTGGCAAACTCTTGCTGCGGGCTTGTTAGCCTTAGGAGGCGCGTGGCTTACAGTCCGAAATATTCGTGAGCAGATTGATCAAGTAGACCGACATGAGCGTGAGCGCCTAGTAAGAGAGCATAGGGCGCACAGAGCTACGTTGCCTCTCACTTTAAATGGAATATGCCACTCCGTGCGCTGCTTGCTCAGAGAACTTGATCGAGCGAAGAGAGTGCTGGCGAATAAGTCGTATATTGATGATTTCTCTGCGCCTCCTCCGCCATCTACCCACATAGATGAGCTTAAGAGCATTGTTGCTTCAACTGAGGATAAGACCGTTACTGACCCAATCTCCGATTTAATTCGTGAGATTCAAACTCTATGGGCGCGAGTTGACATGCTTAACAATCGGACAGAGCAGAAGCGTCAAGCAGGAATTGTGATAAGTGTAAATAATTGGATAATCCAAGCTGCTAAAACTTATGCATTGGCGGAATCTCTCTTTGAATACGCGAGAGGAGAATCTGAAGAAGGGCCGTTGGAGGTGAAAGTTAAGCATCTCGAGTCTGTTATTTTCCGTTATCATCTCGAAGACGCTGACTTGTCTGCCATGATAAAAGTCCTGATGGAGAAATCCGAGCTGGTTTGGAGACGTGGATGACTGACCAACCCATCCACTCCCCCGAGCGCCAGCCGGAAGACCCCGATGCAGCGCTGCGCCCCAAGTCGCTCGGCGAATTCGTCGGTCAGGCCGCCGCGCGGGAAAACCTGCGCGTGTTCATCGAGGCCGCGAAGGGCCGCGGCGAGGCCATGGACCATGTGCTGTTCTTCGGCCCGCCCGGCCTCGGCAAGACCACGCTCGCGCAGATCGTCGCCAAGGAGCTGGGCGTGGGCTTTCGCTCCACCAGCGGCCCGGTCATCGCCAAGGCGGGTGACCTCGCTGCGCTGCTGACCAATCTCGAACCGCACGATGTGCTCTTCATCGACGAGATTCACCGGCTCAACCCGGTGGTCGAGGAAGTACTCTATCCGGCGATGGAAGACCGAGCGCTCGATATCATCATCGGCGAGGGGCCATCCGCGCGCTCGGTGCGGATCGACCTGCCGCCGTTCACGCTAATCGGCGCGACCACACGGCAGGGCCTGCTCACCACGCCGTTGCGCGATCGTTTCGGCATTCCCGTTCGCCTGATCTTCTACACCGAGGACGAACTGCTCAGCGTCGTCGCGCGCGGGGCGCGGCTGCTCGGTATGCGAATTGACGAATCGGGTGCGCGCGAGATTGCCCGCCGTAGCCGCGGCACCCCGCGCGTGGCGGGGCGGCTGATGCGACGCGTGCGCGATTTTGCACAGGTGAAGGGCGCGGGCACCGTCAGCGCCGCCGTAGCCGACGAGGCGCTGACCCGGCTGGAAATCGATTCGCTTGGCCTCGATGCCATGGACCGGCGCTACCTCACCATGATCGCCACCACATACAAGGGCGGGCCGGTGGGCGTGGAAACGCTCGCGGCGGGGCTCGCCGAGCCGCGCGACACGGTCGAGGAAGTGGTTGAGCCCTATCTGATCCAGCTCGGCCTGATCGCGCGCACCGCGCGCGGGCGTTGCCTTAACGACGGCGGCTGGCAGCATCTGGGACTCGCGCCTCCAGCACCAGCCCACGACGGTCCGCAAGGGGGCCTATTCGACGGCGAAAAGTAACCGCCGCGCGCCGTCCGATGTCAGACATTGCAGTCCGGGTGTTTCATATCGGGACAGGCGGCGCCATGCCGCGAAAAAAGCACGCGAAAATTGCTTCTGGTGCGTATGGAATTTGGTTAATTCAATTGCCGGTAAAGGATTTACAGGTCTCTGTGGCTCCAGCCGGATGAGGTGAGGCCCGTAAATCGTGTGCTGCCGCCTTTCCTAGAACGCAGGAAGAGATTGTTCATGTCGGTACGTTTGGCCATTGCAAAGCTCACCGCTGCTGCCGCAGGCGGCGCGGTTCTTGCCGGGGGCGCGGTGCATGTTGCCGAGCCGCAATCGGCACAGGTGGATTACAAGTCGAAGGGCGCAGAGCCCAGGCTGATCGACGTGAAGGAGCGTCACGTGGCCCGCCGCGCTGTACCTCGCGATCCCCCGCGCGTGCAGCGCCGCCTGCGCCGCACGATTGAGCGCGTGTGCGATGTCGGCGAAATGGGGCCGGACGGTTACTGCCACGAAACGCAGGTGGCCATGGCCGCAGTGCCAATGGCCCTGCCCCAATTGCCGAGTGCGCCGGTCGGCGGCGGATTCGGCGGAGATCCGGCGGTGATCGTTGGCGGCTCGGGCGGCTATGGCGGCGGGTTCGGCGGCGGCTTCTTCGGAGGGTTTTTCGGCGGCAGCACCGGCGGCTCGTCGGGCGTAAGCACGACCACCACGACAACGAGCGGGTCTTACGATCCGGGCAGCACCACCACGACCACCAGCGGCGGGACGAGCACCTCGACGGGTGGTGTCAGCACCAGCACCGGTTCGGTCAGCACCACGACCTCGACCGGCGGGGTGAGCACCTCGACCGGCTCGGTGAGCACGTCCACCGGTTCGGTCAGCACATCTACCGGCGGCTCGTCATCGAGTTCAAGCTCAAGCTCGTCGAGTTCCTCCAGTTCGAGTTCGTCCAGCTCGTCGAGTTCCTCTTCGAGCGGCGGCAGTGGCTCCAGCGGTTCGTCGGGCTCTTCCGGTTCTTCCGGCTCAAGCGGCTCGTCGACCAGCACCTCGTCAGGCTCTTCGTCGAGCAGTTCCTCGTCCAGCAGTTCGTCTTCGAGCAGCTCCTCGTCGGGCAGCTCGACTAGCAGCACCTCATCGGGCACCGAGGTGCCGGAACCGGGTATGCTGGTGCTGTTCGGTGCCGGTGCTGGCGCGTTGTTTCTCGGTCGCCGTCGCAAGGCAAGGCGCAAGGCGCCGGCCGCAGGCTGACCCCATCGTTTCCGGGGGGAAGGGCGGCTGTAACGGCCGCCCTTTTTAGCTCAGGTGAAGCGTCCAGGGATCCTGCCGATACCACTGGGTGATGACATATTTCACGCCCTTCACCACCGGCTTGCCAGCGTGCAGGGTGTTGCGGTTGGGCGTGCCGTCGCGCGCCATGTTGTTCCATGTCAGCAGAGCGCCCCCGACCGGTTTCACCGACAGGCCCAGTTCCGGCCAGTCGGTCTCGCCGCCTTCCTCAACATCGTTGAGAAACAGCATGGCGGTCCAGGTGCGTTGCCCGCCGCGGCGCCGCTCCTGCTGCCAGTAGGGCTCGCTGGCGAAGAAGTAGTCGTAATGGTGCTTGAACTGCTGTCCCGCCTCATAGCGCTGGCCCTGTGTGACCTCGGCGTGCTGGTGCGGGATGCCGGTGGCCGCGTCGATGCGCTTTTCCAGCGCGCGCGTGGCTGAATCGCCCTGCTCGAAATAGTGCGTGGACGAGGTGCGAAAGCCGTCGCGCTGGGTGCCTTCGAACAGCGTGGAGGGGCCGATCTTCTTGTCGATGATTTTGACGAGCCGGGCGCATTCGTCGGCGGTAAAGAAGTCGTGCAGCAGGAACATGTCGGCCTTGTCGCCGCCAAGGTCCTCGGCGCGCGGATCGGCGCGTAGCCGGGCGCGCACTTGCGCCCCGATCAGCGCCAGCTTGGCCGGGTCTTCCTTAGGGTCGCCGGGGATACCAGCGAAACGGGTCGAGGTGACGAAACCGTTCATGCGGAAATCCCCGGCGTATTAGGCCCTTACGAAGCGAGCTTGCGCAGCACGTAGTGCAGGATGCCGCCGTTGTTGTAGTACTCGATTTCGTTGGCGGTATCGATGCGGCACAGGGCGGTGAAGGTGAAGCTGGTGCCATCGGCACGAGTGACTTCGACTTCCAGATCCTGCGACGGCTTCAGATTGGCGAGGCCCTTGATCGTGAAGCTGTCGTCGGCCTTGAGGCCCAGCGTCTCGCGGGTGTCACCATCCTTGAACTGCAGCGGGAGCACGCCCATCCCGACCAGGTTAGAGCGGTGGATGCGCTCGAAGCTTTCGACGATCACGGCGCGCACGCCGAGCAGGATCGTGCCCTTTGCCGCCCAGTCACGGCTGGAACCCGTGCCGTATTCCTTGCCTGCAACCACCACCAGCGGGGTGCCGTCGGCCTGATGCTTCATCGCCGCGTCGTAAACGGCCATCTGATTGCCGTTGTAGAGCGTTTCGCCGCCTTCGACGCCGGGGACCATCTCGTTGCGGATGCGGATGTTGGCGAAGGTGCCGCGCATCATCACTTCGTGGTTGCCGCGGCGCGAGCCGTAGGAGTTGAAGTCCTTCTTCGGCACCTGATGATCGAGCAGGTAGCGGCCGCCGGGCGAATCTTCCTTGATCGAACCGGCCGGCGAGATGTGGTCGGTGGTGACCGAATCGCCGAGGATAAGCAGCGGCTTGGCCGAGATCACGTCGCCGACCGGGGCCGGGTCCATGCTCATGCCCTCGAAGTAGGGCGGGTTGGCGACGTAGGTGCTGCTCGGGTTCCAGCTGTATGTGTCCGACGCGTCGACCTTGATCGCCTGCCAGTGCTCGTCGCCCTTGTAGACGTCGGCATAGCGGGTCTCGAACATCGTGCGGTCGATGGCGCCGGCGCGGATTTCGGCCACTTCGGCGTTGCTCGGCCAGATGTCAGCCAGCATCACGTCGTTGCCGTTCTGGTCCTGCCCGATCGGGGTTGTCGTGATGTCTTCAGTGACCGTGCCCTTCAGCGCATAGGCCACCACCAGCGGCGGCGAGGCGAGGAAGTTGGCGCGCACATCAGGCGAGACGCGGCCTTCGAAGTTGCGGTTGCCCGAGAGGACCGAGGCGGCGACGATGTCGTTGCCGTTGATCGCCTGGCTAATCGGCTCGGCCAGCGGGCCGGAGTTGCCGATGCAGGTGGTGCAGCCATAGCCGACGAGGTCGAAGCCGATGGCATCGAGGTGCTCCTGCAGTCCCGCCTTGTTCAGATAGTCGGTGACGACCTGCGAACCCGGCGCGAGCGAGGTCTTGACCCAGGGTTTGGGCTTGAGGCCCTTTTCGTGCGCCTTCTTCGCCACGAGCCCTGCGGCGACCAGCACATCAGGGTTGGAGGTGTTGGTGCACGAGGTGATCGCGGCGATTACCACGTCGCCGTCGCCGACATCGTGATCCTTGCCTTCGACTGCGACTCGGGCGGGCTCGCTCTTGCCGTAGACCTTGGCGAGATCGGTGTTGAACAGCTCGTCGACCAGCGGCAGGGCGACCTTGTCCTGCGGGCGCTTGGGTCCGGCGAGCGAGGGCACCACGGTGCCCATGTCCAGCTCCAGCGTGGAGGAGAAGACCGGCTCGTTCGCCGGATCGAACCACATGCCCTGCGCCTTCGAATAGGCTTCGACTAGCGCGATGGATTCCTCGCTGCGGCCGGTGAGGCGCAGGTATTCGATGGTCTTGTCGTCAATGCCGAAGAAGCCGCAGGTGGCACCGTATTCGGGGGCCATGTTGGCAATCGTGGCACGGTCGGCCAGCGACAGCGTGGCAACGCCGGGGCCGTAGAACTCTACGAACTTGCCGACCACCACGTGCTCGCGCAGCATCTGCACGCAGGTCAGCACGAGGTCGGTGGCGGTGATGCCTTCGGCCATTTCGCCGGTCAGCTTGAAGCCGACTACTTCGGGGATCAGCATCGAGATCGGCTGACCGAGCATCGCGGCCTCGGCCTCGATCCCGCCCACGCCCCAGCCCAGCACGCCAAGGCCGTTGATCATGGTGGTGTGGCTGTCGGTGCCGACGCAGGTGTCGGGATAGGCGACCAGTTCGCCGTTCTGGTCTTCGCTCGACCACACGCCCTTGGCGATGTTCTCGAGGTTCACCTGGTGGCAGATGCCGGTGCCCGGGGGCACGGCGTAGAAGTTCTGGAGGCTCTTGGCGCCCCACTTGAGGAAGTCGTAACGCTCGGCATTGCGCTCGTATTCGAGTTCCATGTTCTTTTCGAAGGCCTTGGGGTGGCCGAACTCGTCGACCATCACCGAGTGGTCGATCACGAGGTTGACCGGAACCTGCGGGTTGATCTTGGCGGTATCGCCGCCGAGCGAGCGAATCGCATCGCGCATGGCAGCAAGGTCGACCACGCAGGGCACGCCGGTGAAGTCCTGCAACAGCACGCGCGCCGGGCGATACTGGATTTCTTCGCCGGTCTTGGGGTTTTTCTGCCAGTCGACGATGGCCTGGGCGTGGTTCTGGCCCACGGTGAAGCCTTCGTCTTCAAAGCGCAGCATGTTCTCCAACAGCACCTTGAGGCTGAAGGGCAGGCGGCTGATATCGCCCAGTTTTTCTGCGGCCTTATCGAGCGAGTAATAGGCGTAAGAGGTGCCATTGACGTCGAGTGAGGTGCGGGTTTCGAGCGAGTTGGAGCCGACCTGAGTCATGGATGATGGGGTCCCTTTGCTGTTGCTTGCGTGAGCGTGCTCGTGCGAGAAGCCCGCCGTTCGGGTGCGAACTGCGCGTTTGTGCGGGATTGGTCAAGGCCTCGCGCATTCGGACAGGTTATGAGTCATGCAAATCGCGTGGGGGCAATTCGGATTATGGTGCTGGTCAAGCCATCGCAGGGTGAGCGGTCGCTGGGCGCGATCAGGATCGCGCTGGCGCTGGCGATCGCGGCCTTTCTCGGCGCCTCGCTGGGCATGGTGTGGCACAGTTCCGGCATCGGTTCGGGAGAGTCCGAGGAGGAAGAAACGCTCGTTGCTGACGAACCCGCAAAGGCGCCCGAATCTGCGCAGGCGCATTAGGTGGCGGCACGCCGTGGCCGGGCGATCCAGCTTGCCGCCACGATCATGGCAAGCCCCGCGAAGGTCGCCAGCGTGACCTTCTCGCCGAACCATTGCCAGCCGATCCATGCCGCCCACACGAAGCCGGTGTATTCGAGCGGAACCAGCGCCTGCGTTTCGGCCCGGGCATAGGCCCAGGCAATCGCCATCGAACCCAGCACGGTGAGCGCCCCGGCCATGCCGATTGCGCCGAGCACCGCCGCTGAAGGCATGGTGAAGGCAAAGGGCGCAGCAAGCAGCAGCACCAGCCCGCCGATGCCCGAATGGAAGGTCGCCACCTCAATAGGCCCGGCCAGCTGCGACTGGCGGCGGATCACGATGAAGCTGTAGGCATAGCACAGCGCCGAGCAGGCCATCGCGGCAAGGCCGAGCGCCAGATCGTGCGTCAGCCCGGCCGCGCCGATGCGTCCGGCTACGATCACCAGTGTGCCCGCAAAGCCCAGCAGCGAGGCGAGCATCGCGCGGCGGCTGATCGTCTCGCCCAATAGCAGGCGCGCGAAGTAGAGCGTTACCAGCGGGGCGACGAAGCTGATCGCCAGCGCTTCGGCCAGTGGCAGGCGGGTGAGCGCGAAGAACCAGGTGAGCGACATCGCTGCGGTCACCACGCCACGCTCGATATGGAGCCTGAGCAGGTGCCCGCGCGGCCAGCGGGGGCGGCGCGCAAGCCACAGCGGGGCAATCAGCACTGCGCCGATCAGGCTGCGCAGCAGGGTGGCGGTATAGGCCCCGGTTAGCAGTGCAGCGTGCTTCATGAAGCCGTCCATCACCGCGAACAGGGCGATCCCGCCCGCGGCCAGCAAATAGGGGAGGATAGGTTGGCGCTCGGGCATGGCGCAGCGCCATGCTTGCTTGTATTATGCGGCGCAACCGGTTCATGCGCGCGTCATAGCCGGTGCGCGATAGGAGGCAGGCTCAAGGCGCGCCTGCCCCTGCGCGTTTGTGCTAGGAAGAGTTTTATGAATCGTACCCGTCTCCTTCTCGCTTCGAGCTTAGCGCTCGGAACACTCGCCAGTCTTGCCGGGCCTGCCGCGGCGCAGACTTTGTCGGCGCAGGCCGAGCCGAAGAAGGATGCCGACAAGGTCGCCGCGCCAAGCGGATCGTCAGCCTTTGAGCGGGCCTTCACTTCGGAAGAGGTGGTGCAGGCCGATCCGCGCCACTTCGAGGCGATGGACTGGACCAATGCTCAGGCCGAAGAACTGCTCGGCGTGATCCGCGCTATCGATGCCGAGGGGCTCGTCCCCGCCGACTATCTGCCCGAGGAACTGGCCGCTGCTTTGCAAGCCAATGACGAACAGCAGATCGACGAACTGGCGAGCACCGCCTTTGCCTGGTTGGTCGAAGACCTGCGCGACGGGCGCACGCCGATGGCAAACCGCCGTCAGTGGTTCGTTCTCGATCCGGATGCCGACCGCAACCCCACTGCCACGGTGATGGCCAATGCGCTGGAAACGGGCGACATTGCGGGCACGCTCGAAGCGCTGAAGCCGACGCACCCCGACTATGCCGCGCTGCGCGACAAGCTTGCGCAAACGCCTGCCGGCGACACCGAGGAGCGCCGCCTGATCCGCGCCAATATGGACCGCTGGCGCTGGCTCGCCCGCGATCTGGGGCCGCAGTATCTGATCACCAATGTGCCCGAGTATCAGCTGCGGCTGACGGTCAACAACCGGATCATCCGCACCTATCGCACCGTAGTCGGCAAACCGGGCCGCACCGCCACCCCGCAGCTGGCGGAAACGGTTTCAGGCGTGGTGTTCAACCCGACCTGGACCGTGCCGCAATCCATCGTGCGCGGTGAGGGGCTGGGCGAGCGGGTGCTCAACAACCCGAGTTGGGCCGCCCGGCAGGGCTATCGCGCCACGCGCGGGGCCAACGGCTATATCTCGGTGGTGCAGCAGCCGGGGCCGGGCAATGCGCTGGGCGTGATGAAGCTCGACATGCCGAACCCCCATGCGATCTTTTTCCACGACACCCCGAGCCGGAACATGTTCAATCAGGACGATCGTGCGCTCAGCCACGGTTGTATCCGCACCGAGCGGGCGCTGGAGCTGGCGATGACCGTTGCGATCCTCGGCCAGGGCGCGACGCGTGATGAGGCGGTCGAGATCTCCACCAGCGGGGAATATACCCGCGTGCCGGTGAAGAAGACGATGCCTGCCTACATCACCTACTTTACCTACGGCGTGGATATCGACGGCAACCTGCGGCAGTTCGACGATATCTACGACCGCGACGAGCCGGTCTTTGCCTCGCTCGACGCACCGCGTGTGCGCGACCGGGCAAGGGTGTCTAGCGAGGAAGTGATCGAGGTTGTCGACGACCCGCGCGATACGCTCTGAGCGGCTGCTGCCTTAGGGCAGCTGCTCAGCGGGATCGATGATATCGGGCGATACGGGTGCCAGTTCAGGCCCGTTCGTAGCGGCCATTCCGGCAAAGTCGGGCGTGCGCTGCGGCGGTCGGGCCACGTCTTCCCCATTCGCGCCGATCCCTAGCGCATCGGCATAGAGCAGCCGCCCGCCCATCAGCCGGGTGAGCGCCTGTGGGAACACTTCCGGTCCGAAGGCAAAGCAACCGTTCGACCGGCCCAGCCTGCCCCAACGCGCGACGTGTTCGGGCGTTGCATAACTTGCAGGATGCATCACGATCGCGCGCGGAAAGGCGTTCGAATTATCGGGGTCGAGCCCGCCGAGGCGGACCGAGGTGCCGTAGCGGCCCTCGTACCATTCCCAGGTGATATAGCCGCCACGGCTGCTGGCCCAGCTGTCGGGAACATTGGAAAAGCCGTTCAGCCAGCCATCGTGCTCGGGATCGGACCCGGCGCCGTGCGTGACCAGCACTGAATCGACCTTTCCCGCCACCAGATCGACGAAATGGAAGCGCGGCTCTGCGGAATGGAGGCCGTAGTCGGCAATCCCGACCACGTCGGTATGCCAGAGGCTGCCACTGGCGCGCTCCGCCTGTTCGCGCGCCACATCGAGCAGGCGCCGCGTGCGCAGGTCGGGTCCGGCCTGCGCAAACAGTTTTCCCGGCGCGGACACGGTGGCAGCAGCAGCAGCGGAGCAGGCGAGGAAATGGCGGCGGTCCATGGTGCCTCTTATAGACCGGGGCACCTGAACCTTGTCCATACCGTCATTGGCCGTGAAGGGCCTCGATGGCGTTCTGGCTGGCTTCGGCATAGTGCCCATCGGCGTGGGGATCCTCGCCGCCAAAGCGCAGGAAGCTGGCGTTTTTGTCGCAGCCTTCGCTGCCGGAGTGGCGATAGTGCTCGCGCGGGAGGATTACGGTGCGGCTCTCGCTGGCCAGCAGAAGATTGGCCGCGACTTGCGCCGCCCCATCCTCGCTCAGCGCTTCGGCTCCCACCAGCTGTTCCAGATCGGCCCGGCTTGCTGTGGCATAGCGCAGGCCCGGTCCACCGGCGGCAAAGCCCATCAGCCCCATATCGCCCTGGAAATAGCGCCAGTTGCCGCGATTGACCGCGGCAAGGCGGCTTTCGAGCCGGGCCGTGATATTGCCCGTAGTCGGCCCATCGGGGTAGGCCAGGCGGCAGAAGTCGCCCAGCGGGCGGGCACTTTCGAGCGCCCCTCTTCCCGGTAGAACGACACTGGCGTTGAGCGCAACGGCCCGCTCGACCTCGGGCACCGGGCCGAGGGTTACACTGTCGTTCGAGAGCCACAGCCAGTATTCGCTGTTGCGCCGTTCGAGCAGGGTGCTCAAGGCGCGCCAACCCGGTCCCTCGGGAAGGGGCCTCTCGCCCTTGTTCGCCGGTGCGATGATTTCGGGATCGCCGCAATGGTGTGCCAGCAACGCGCGGTCGCTGCCGATCAGCGTGCCATCGTCGAGCAACGCGACCCGCCCTTTGCCGAGCTGGGCGTGCAGGCTCTTGACCGCCACGAGGCAGGACAGCAGCTCTTCGTTTCCGATTTCGGCGAACAGCACCAGGCCGTCGTTGTGCGATGTGATCGGCGGGGTATCGAGAATGCCCTTGATCGCTTCGGCATGGCGCGCCGATTCGACAATGCGCAGCCAGCGCCGGGGGAGGGGAGGCATATCGCTCATTGGCTCAGCACCATCGCATCGCCTTCGATGGCGACCTTGTTGACGTGGGTGAGGAACGACTGGCCGAGCAGCGAAATCGGCAGCCCTTCCGGCACGACCACGGCGGCGACGTCCTGCGCCTCGATCCCGCCCAGCGACACTTGCGGCAGCGTGACGAACACGCCGCGTACCGGGCCGGACGCGCCGCGCGCCACCGTCGTCAGCTCGGCCTGATCCCAGTAAAGCCCGGCGGCGAGAGCATCGTCCTCGGTCAGCGCAATCATGCTGGCGCCGGTATCGACCAGCATCCGCGCCGGTGCCGCGTCGAGCTGAACCTCGGCATAGAAGTGCCCGTCACCCGCGCGAGCAAGAGTGACGTCGTCGCTCCAGTTCGCGGCTGTGGCATCGGGCCGGAGCGTCGGGGCTGCCTGGGCCGGAGCCGGTTCACCCTGCTCCATCGGCATACCGAAGCCGATGGCGAGGCCAACCAGACATGTCGCAGCGAGTGGTGGCCCCATGTTCATGGGGCCGGATTTTATCGGCGGGTGCTTATCGCGAAGTAAACGCGTGGCCCCTATTCGGCGGCAACCGTCGCATTTCCGGCATCACTCATCCCGTCTTCGATCTCGGCCGCCTTGGCTTCGACGAGGCGCACGATGTGATCTAGCATATCGGCGCTTTCGATGTGATGGTCCTTAACTCCTGAAAGATAGACCATATGCTTGCCGTTGCCGCCACCGGTAAGGCCGATGTCGGTCTCCCGCGCCTCGCCGGGGCCGTTAACGACGCAGCCGAGCACCGAAAGGCTCATCGGCGTCTTGATGTGTTCGAGTCGCGCTTCGAGCGCTTCCACGGTGCGAATCACATCGAAGCCCTGCCGCGAGCAGGAAGGGCACGAGACCACCCGCACGCCGCGCGTGCGCAGGCCCAGCGCCTTGAGCATCTCGAAGCCGACCTTCACCTCGCGCTCGGGCTCGGCCGAGAGCGACACGCGGATCGTATCGCCAATGCCTGCCCACAGCAGGTTGCCGATGCCGATGGAGGACTTCACCGTCCCGCCGATCAGCCCGCCCGCCTCGGTGATGCCGAGATGCAGCGGGCAATCGACTGTTTCGGCAAGGCCCATGTAGGCGGCGACGGCCAGGAACACGTCGCTGGCCTTCACCGCCACCTTGTATTCGTGGAAGTCGTGATCCTGCAGCAGCTTGATGTGGTCGAGTGCGCTTTCGATCAGCGCTTCGGGGCACGGCTCGCCGTACTTCTCGAGCAAGTCCTTCTCCAGCGACCCGGCGTTCACGCCGATGCGGATCGAGCAACCGTTGGCCTTGGCCGCGCGCACCACCTCGGCCACCCGGTCGGACGAGCCGATGTTGCCGGGGTTGATGCGCAGGCAGGCCGCGCCCTTGTCAGCCGCTTCGAGCGCGCGCTTGTAGTGGAAGTGGATGTCGGCAACGATCGGGACGTTCGCCGCGCGCGTGATCTGGTCGAAGTTCGCGGTCGCCTCTTCGGTGGGGCAGGAGACGCGCACGATATCGGCGCCTGCATCCTCGCAGCGGCGAATCTGGTCGATGGTGGCGGCCACGTCCTCGGTGGGCGTGTTGGTCATGGTCTGCACGCTGATCGGCGCGCCGCCGCCCACCGGCACCTTGCCGACCATGATCTGGCGCGACTGGCGCCGTTCGATCATGCGCCAGGGGCGGACGGCGGAGATGCTGTCGGAACTCATGTCTCTTCCTTAGCCTGGCCCCAAGGTGTGACAGGTGCGACAGTGTCCTGGGGCAAAAATTCGAGGCGGCGCAAGCGCGGCCCGCAGCCAAGCATATGGCCACAATATTGCAGGATTGCGAGGGGCTGCGTCATCTCGCCGCATTCCTAGCAGGCGCGACCCTTGTAGGAAATATCGCTGGTGCAGGATCAAAGCCCTTCCCCAGGGGGAGCGGAGCAAGGCGGGGGAGGCGAGGTGACTTGCTAGGCAAGCGGCCTCGCTTGCGCCATGGTTGCGGCCATGAACTTCGATCAGGACAAAGACCTTGATGGGCCGCTGCTGTTTGCGCGCGTGCTCGACGGCAAGGGAGCCGGGCGCGCTATCGACTGGCAGGAGGCCAGGCGCTGGACGCCCGAGCGGCCCGGCGAAGTGATGTGGCTGCACCTTTGCCGCAATTGCGAGGGTGTAACAGGCTATCTCGAAAGCCTCGGCATTCCCGAGCCGACCGTGGAGCTGCTGGTGTCCGACCGCACACGCCCGCGCGCCTTCCGCGAGGGCGAGGCGCTGGTGGTGACGCTGCGCGGGATCAACTTCAATCCCGGTGCCCAGCCTGAAGATATGGTCTCGATGCAGATGTGGTGCGATGGCACGCGGCTGATCACGCTGCGCAAGGAGCCGCTTCAGACCCCGCGCGAGGTGCTGGCCATGGTGGACCGGCGCGAGCTTGGCCCGACCGACTGCGGGGCGCTTATCACCGAGCTGACCGAAGCAATGATCGCCCGCATGAGCCACGCCATCATCGACATGAACGACCATATCGACCTGCTTGAAGAGCGCGATCTGGAAGACGATGATACCGATGAGGTGCTGGGCGAGATTTCGATCATTCGCCGCAATTGCCTTGCCCTCAAGCGGCACATGGGCCCGCAGCACGAGGCGCTGGAGACGATATCGCGGCAAGCTCCGCCATGGTTCGAGGACCATGATCGGCGCGAGATATCCGAAAGCATCGACCGGCTGCGGCGCTATCTCGACGATCTCGACATCTCGAAGGAAAGCGCGGTGGTGTTGCAGGACGAAATCCGCGCGCGATCGGTGGCGGGTAGCGAGCGGGCGACCTATATGCTCACCATCGTGGCGGGAATCTTCCTGCCGCTGGGATTTCTGACAGGGCTGCTCGGGGTCAACGTGGGCGGGATGCCCGGCATGGATGATGCCGATGCATTCTGGGTCGTTACCGGGCTGTGCGGCGCCATCGTGGCCGTGCAGCTGGCGTTGTTCTGGAAGTGGCGCTGGTTCTAGGAGACACGGCCGATGGAAGGTCACGACACAGGGTTCGTGCTGCAGGACGGCGCACTGATGCTGGCCTTTGCGCTGGTGGCGGTGATTGCATTCCGCCGCGCGGGGCTTGGCGCAACGCTGGGCTACCTCGTGGCGGGCGTGCTGATCGGGCCGCAGGTGCTGGGCCTGGTCGGCAATGCCGAACAGATGGCCGAGATCGCCGAACTGGGCATCGTGATGCTGCTGTTCGTGGTCGGGCTGGAATTAAGCCCCGAGCGGTTGTGGCGGCTGAGAAAGGCCATTTTCGGGCTAGGCACGGCGCAGGTTGCGATCTGCGGCATTGCGGTCAGCCTGATGGTGGCCGTGCTCACCAACTATTCGCTGGCCGCGGCCTTTGCCATCGGCCTGCCTCTGGGCCTGTCGTCCACCGCGCAGGTGTTGCCGATGCTGCAATCGGCGGGCCGTTTGCGCACGCCGTTTGGTGAGAAGGCATTTGCGATCCTGCTGTTTCAGGATCTCTCGATTATTCCGCTGATCACCATCGTCACCGCGATGAGCCGCAACCCCGCCGATGCCGATGCGCCTTCGGGCCTCGTTCTGGTGGGGCTGTCGCTGGCGGCCATCGCGGGCCTGATCGTGGCCAACCGGCTGGTGGTGAAGCCGCTGTTCCGCCTCATCAGCCGCCTGGGCGAGCGCGAGCTGTTCGTGATGGCGGCGCTGTTCACGGTTTTCGCGAGCGCGGCGGTGATGGAGCTGCTTGGCCTTTCGGCCGCGCTGGGTGCCTTCATCGCGGGCGTGATGCTGGCCGATACCCGCTATCGCCACGAGCTTGAGGCCGATATCGAGCCGTTCCGCTCGATCCTGCTGGGCATGTTCTTCCTTGCCGTGGGTATGATGCTCGACCTTTCGGCCATCGCTTCGCAGCCATGGACCGTGATCGGCTTTGCCGCGCTGCTGATCGTGGTGAAAACCGCCGTGATCGCCGGGCTGGGCCTTGCCATGAAGATGGCCTGGCGTTCGGCGCTGGCGCTGGGCCTGCTGCTGTCGCAGGGGGGTGAGTTCGCGTTTGTGCTCTATTCGCAGGCCGAGGGCGCGCTGCTGCTGGCCGAACAGTCGGTCAGCGTGTTCTCCGCCGTGGTCACGCTGTCGATGGCGACCACGCCGTTTCTTATGATGCTCAACAGGCGTATTCGTACGCCGCAGTTGGACGAGGAAAAGCGCGAAGGGCCGCGCAACGATGGCGCCAGCGCGGTTATCGTCGGCTTCGGCCGCTTCGGCCAGACGGTGGCGCAAACGCTGATGGCAGGCGGCGTCTCGGTCACGATGATCGACAGGAAGGTCGACCAGATCGACACCGCCGAGGAATTCGGCTCGACGGTCTATTTCGGCGACGGAACCCGCATCGATATGCTCCGGCAGGCCGGGGCGGGGGAAGCGCAGCTGATCCTGTTCTGCCACGACGAAATGCCCGACGCGGCGCTAATCGAGTCGGTCAACGAGGCCTTTCCGCAGGCGCAGATCTATATCCGGGCCTTCGATCGGCGCGGGCTCATAGAGTTGGCTGATACCCCTTCGGCGGGGGTGGTGCGCGAGGTGTTTGCCGGGGCGATCCGCATGGCGCGGCTTGCCCTTGCCGGGATCGGCGAATCGGAAGAAAGCGTTGAGCGGGCCGAGGCGACCTATCGCCGGATCGACAAGGAGCGGCTGCAACTGCAGCTTGATGGCGGCGACATCTATGCAGCGCGCGAACTGTCGCGCAAGCAACAGAGAGAGCTGCGAAAGTTCGGCGAAAGTCGCAACCTGGAGTAGCTCAGGCGACGATCCCGGCCAGGTGCTGGGCTGCGGCGACCATCGGCATCGGGCGCGCGAACAGGTAGCCCTGTGCGTGGCTCACCCCCAGCGATTGCATCGCCTCGGCCTGCGCGCTTTCCTCGATTCCCTCGGCGACCACGGCGCCGTTCCATTCGCTGACCAGCGCCACAACCGCGCTGACCAGCGCGCGGGCGGCAGGATCGGTCGCCACGTTGCGCGCCAGCGCCATGTCGAGCTTCACGAAATCGGGTTTCACCAGTGCGGCAAGCTGCATCGAGGCGTAGCTAGTGCCGACCATGTCGATGGCCACGCGCGCCGTGGGACGGATTGCCTCAAGCGCCTGAACCAGCGCGAGTTTGTCCTCGGCGGCGGCATATTGGGTGAGGGTGACGATTACGTCGGCGGGGGCCTCTGCTTCGAGCGCGGCCCGCACCGCGCCGCTCACTACACACCGCGCGGGGGCCTTGATGGCGGCGAAGAAGCCTTCTGGCACGCCGGCAAGTGTCTCGATTGCGCCGCGCACGGCGGTCATCTCAAGCTCTTCGCCAAGCCCCGTGCTTTCGGCATCGCCGAACCATGCACCGGGGCTGCGCTTGTTCACATCGGGGAAACGGGCGAGGCATTCGACGCCGACCGGCTTGCCATCTGCAAGCTGATGGATCGGCTGCTGGAAAATGGTGACGGCATCGCCTTCGAACATGTCCTCGATGCGCTGGCGGGTCTGCTCGCGCCGTGCCGCCTCGGCGATCAGCGTGTCGATCCGCTCGGCAGCCATGGCCGCGAAGCCTTCGAAGATGGCGAGGTCGCGGCCGGTGAGGGTGGGATCGGGTGTCCGGCCCATCGCGCAGAAGCTGCCCCACACGGTGCCATCGGACAGGCGCAGCGGAACCGAGAAATGCGTGCCTACCGGCAGAGCCTCGGTGATGTGAAGCGCCAGCGCCTTGGGATAGGGCGCGGGGTCGGCAATCATTTCTGGCAGTTCGCCGGTCAGCACGTGCCAGCAATAGGTCTCTTCGCGGTGCTGGCGCAGGCCCGGTTCAAGCGGCAGATCAAGCAGGCTGTCGACATGGGTGATCTCGCGCGTTTCGTCCGCGACCCAGCGGCCGATCAGGCCGATCTCCAGCCCGAGATGCGCGCGTGCAGAATGCAGGAAACCCGCAATCTGCGGGTCGCTCGCCAGCTCGTCGTCAAGCGGCGGTTCGGGTGCCTCGTGTGCGGGCAGGATAAAGGTCATGTCCCCCATAACAGGAGGGGATGCCACAAAGTGCCTAAATCGGTGTTAACCCGGTGATGTTGCAGGCGGCGCGCTGAACCGCAGTTCGTAGAGAAATTCCTCGTCGCGCTGGTCGCCCACGTCGAAATAGATGTCAGCGATCTTGGCAAAGCCATAGCGGGCATAGAAGCGCTGCGCGCCGTAGTTCTCGCTATAGACCGAAAGCTGCAGCGCATCGTGGCCGCCGGCCCGCGCCTCGTCCATGGCCCAGTCCATCAGCCCGGCGCCGATCCCTATGCCCGTGTGGTCAGGATCGGTGTACAGCTGGCACAGCGCCATCGGATTGGCCGCGTCGGAATATTCGGAATAGTAGCTCGGCACGCGGATCTTCACATAGCCCAGCAGCGCCCCGCTGGCCGGATCGACTGCGAGGCGGTGGCGATGCACATCGTCGCTCACCTCTTCGGCTACGGCGGCGGGGGCATAGCATTGTTCGAGGAAAGCGGCGAGATCTTCAGCCCGGTAGAGAGTACCAAAGGCAGCGCAAAAGCTGTCGCGGCCCAGCTTCGAGAGGCTTTCCACATCCTCCAAAGTGGCCGCGCGCAGCACCACTTGCGTCATGAAAACTTGTCCTTCTTGCGTTTGCCGAAGCGCATGCCGCTTTCAAGATGGGCGCGCAAGGCGGCATAAAAGGTGGTCAGGAACTCGCGCTCGTCACCGCTGCCGATGTCCCACCCGATCTTGCGGCAGATCGCCTCCGCCACATCCTGCATGGCTTGTTCGTCGCCTGTTCGCAGGACACCCTCAAGCACCTGCAATTCGTGTTCGCCATAGACCGCCAGCTCGGCCTCGCCGAAGCGGTAGGTCTGGCTGTGGTCGGGCGCGAGCGAGATCGCGTCTTGCAGCTTGGCCCGCCGGGTCTCGACCACGAAAGTGCCCGCGACCAGATCGCCCGCGCGCAGCGCATCGCGGTTGCAGAACGGGAACAACACGAAGACCGCCAGCCACACGAAGGCCGCCGCCCCAGTCAGCCCGGCGTCGAAGCCGTTGCCCATCAGGAAGAAGGCCGGGATGAACACCTCGACATCGCGCATCAGGTTGCGCGCAATCACCATCTCGGTGGTGAGCCGTTGCCCCCCTCTCGCCGCCACGCGCATACCGAGCAGCCGCTTTCCCGGCGTTGCCCCGCGCGCGCCCAGTTCGAACCAGAGGAAATATCCGTAGCGTGAGAAGAACACCGCGAGGATGACCACGATGCCGACCAGTTCGCCCGCCGGGGTTCGGCCTATCCCTTCAATCGAACCGAGGTTCAGCCCGATCAGCCCAAGGCACAAGATGAACACGAGAAAGCCGACAAACAGGAAGAACAGATCGAGCAGCAGCGCCAGCGCGCGCGATCCCCGGCTGGCAATGCGCAGCGGCAGCGCGAGGCCCTCGGGCGTAATCAGTTCGCGCTCGCGCTTGGCATTGGCCGTAGTGATGGCGGTTTGCAGCTTGGTCATGCCGCCCGATCCTGCCGCCTGCGCATACCGGCGAAATAGAGGCACCAGAAGGCCAGCATCGCCCCGCCGATGGCCAGCCGCGCTGATGGTTCGCCGACCAGCTGGCGCACGAAGCCTTCGAGCAGGCCTGCCACAACCAGCATGATCGTGGCCCCGGCCATCACCTGCGCCGCGCGCACCCCCGCGTTCTGCGCAGCGGCAAGCACCGAGCGCTGGCCGGGAAAGGCCATCGACCGCCCTACATGAATGCCCGCTGCGCCCGCCAGCAGGATCGCGCCCAACTCAGTGGTGCCGTGAACCGAAAGCCAGGCGACGAATTCGTAACCCAGCCCCGCCTCGGCGAACACGAACAGCATCGCCCCGAGCAGCGCCATATTCGAGATCAGCAACAGCAGCGTGGGAATGCCGAAGGCGAAGCCCAATGCAAAGGCGAGGATGGCGACGCCGGTGTTGTTCGAAAACAGATAGGTGGCGAAGACCGAAAGCCCATCGGCGTTGGCGGTCGGTTCGAGCGACTGGCGCAACACTTCCGGGTCCGCACCCGGCTCGCGTCCGTCCGACATCGCGCCCGGCACCAGGGCATAGAACCAGTCGGGCTCGCGGCTGACCAGCAGCCAGCCGACGGCGGTGCCTGCCACCATGAAAAACAGCGCAATGCAGATGTCGAGCCAGATCGTGCGCACGGCCCGGCTCCAGCCGCCGCCGAGGAAGCCGCGCAGCCAACCGGTCAGCGTTTCGCGCGGGCCGTAAATCTGGAACCAGGCGCGCCGCACCAACGCATCGAGATAGGCGATGGCGGCGGCATCGAGGCTGGTTTCGCGGGCCACGGCGAGGCTCGATGCGGCCTTGCGATAGAGCACCGGCAGATCGAGCAGGTCATCGTCGGTAATCCGCTTCGGGCGCCCTTTTTCCAGCGCGGTGACGATCCGTTCGAGCCGCTGCCAGTCGACCTCGCGTTCGAGCCGGAACCGGTCGGAGCGCAGCGAAGCGGCCTCGATTTCGGCCGAAGGGGCGATCTCGGCCTGCCGGAACCACGGGATCTTGCGGAGATAGTCGAGCGCCATCAGCCAATCGCCTCATGCCGTTTCGCGGAAAGGTAGGCGTCGATCAGGCGGTAGCCGATCTGGTCGTGCTTCGCCTCGATCACGTCCACGCCCAGCCGCCGCAACCGCGAAAGCACCAGCGCGCGCTGGCGGGCGAGGGCATCGGCCCCAACGGCCACGGCCAGATCGCCGATGTTCTCGGGCTCGGCATCGGTCAGCTCGGCCAGTTCCTCATCGGCCATGGTGACGAAGATCACCAGATGATGGCGCACCAGCCGCTCGACGCTTTCGACCATCAGTTCGGCGCTGGTCGGGTCGCTGAAGTCGGAAAACAGCACCACCAGCGAGCGCCGACGAAGCCGCCCGGTGAGGGTGGAGAGCGCAAGGGTGAAATTGGGTTCGCGCGCGGTGTAATCCAGTTCGGCGGCGGCGGTTTGCAGGCGGTAGAAGGCGCGGGTGTCGGTGACGAAGGGTGTCATCAGCTGCGGCTGGTCGGCAAAGCCGAACAGGCTTACGCGGTCACCGCCCTTCAGCGCGACATAGGAGGCGACCAGCGCGGCCGAGACGGCGCGGTCGATCCGGGGCAGGCCGTCGATCGGCTCGCACATCGACTGGCCGCAATCGAAAGCGAACACGATCTGGTTGTCGCGCTCGGTCTCGTTCTCGCGGGCGAACAGCCGGGTGTGGCGGGCCGAGGCCTTCCAGTCGATCCGGCGCCGGTCCATCCCCGGTTCGTATTCGCTCAGCGCCTCGAACTGCGTGCCTTCGCCCCGGATGCGGCGGGCGACGAGGCCGAATTGCGAGTCGCGGAAGAAGGTCTGCAAGACTGGTGAACGCACCGGCGAGAGATCGGGCCAGACGCGCACTTGCTGGTCGAGTGCGCGATAGACCTGCCGTGCCGCCAGCCCCAGCGGACCGCGCCAGCGCAGCCACAGGCCGCTCAGCGCGCCGGTGCCCCGGCGTTGCGGAACAAGATCGGCGCTGCCCGCGAACTGGCCGTCTTCTCCGGTTGGCGCCAGCGCGAAGTGCAACGCCCCATTGGGGCCGAGGCGCGGGTCGAAGCCGATGGCAGCTTCTGGCGGTGAGGCTGCGGCATTGCGCCGAAGCGCGGCGGTGACGTGCAGCGGCGAAGGCTGACCGACTTCGCAGTCAGCCGGGGCGGAGAGGTCGAGCGTGGCAAGACCTCCCGCCAGCACTCCATCGAGTACCACCACGAGCACCAGCGCCAGCCCTGCAGCGGGCGCGATGGCCCAGGCGCTCGGCGCAGTCGCCGCCAGCACCACGGCCAGCGGCGCAAGCAGAGCCAGCAGCACCAGCGCGCGCCCTGTCGGCACGAAGGGCAGGCCGGGAAGCCGGGGAAGTTTGGGCAAGCGCATCTTAGGCTTAGCGCGGGGCCTCGGTCTGCTCGATCAGCTGTGCGACCAGATCCTCGACCTTTCGCCCTTCAATCTCGGCGGCGGGGCTGAGCAGCAGACGGTGGCGCAGGGTGGCCGTGGCGAGCGCCTTCACATCGTCGGGCACCACGTAGTTGCGCCCTTCCAACGAGGCGCGCGCCCTTGCAGCATTGGCCAGCAGCACGGCAGCGCGCGGGCTTGCGCCGCTGGCGATATCGGCATGATCGCGCGTGGCGCGGATCAGGGCGACGGTATAGCCGACGATCTCGTCCGACAGGGTGACGGTCTTTGCGGCCTCCTGCGCCGCCGTGATGGCCTCGGCACCCGCCACCATGGCAATGCCGTAGTCGTCCGCCTTGGGCGCGCCGCTGCGCGCGCCGAAGCGGGCGACGATCTTCGCCTCTTCCTCAGGCGACGGGTAGGGCACCAGCAGCTTGAAGGCAAAGCGGTCGAGCTGCGCCTCGGGCAGCGGATAGACGCCCTGGCTTTCGATCGGGTTCTGCGTGGCCACCACCATGAAATTGGGGCTGAGCGGGTGCGCCTCGCCGTCAAGCGTCACCTTGCGTTCCTGCATCGCCTCAAGCAGCGCGGCCTGCGTTTTGGGCGGGGTGCGGTTGATCTCGTCGGCCAGCAGCAGCTCGCAGAAGATCGGGCCGCGGGTGAGCGTGAAGCTCGAGGTCTGGAAGTTGAACAGGTTGGAGCCCAGGATGTCGCCAGGCAGCAGATCGGGCGTGAACTGGATGCGCCCGAAATCGAGCCCGCTGGCGCGCGCGAAGCATTGGGCGAGGAAAGTCTTGGCGGTGCCGGGCGGGCCTTCGAGGAGGACGTGGCCCTGCGCAATCAGGCCGATCAGCAGGTGATCGACCGCCTCGTCCATGCCGACCACGGCCTTGGCCACCTCGGCGCGGATAGCGCTTGCCAGGTCGGCGGTCTGTTCGAGCGTGAAGGTCATGGGCGTCGTGCTCATGGGGTCAGCGTCCTTTCGATTGATCGTAGTGCGCGGCTGGCGCGAAGGATGTCGGCGGGCTTGCGCGCCTGCCGCAGCAGGTTTGCCCAGTGGCCAAAGCTCTCGCCCTGATAGTCGGTACGGGTGAGCGCGTTGTCGATGGCACGCTCTCGCGCTTCGCCTTCCGGCTCGCGCAGCGACAGGCGGCTGGCGATGCGCCGGGCCACCAGCGCCGCATAGGGCGCGCCCAGCAGGTGCCAGCGCTTGAGCCGGGCGAGCAGCGCCGCGCCGTTCATGGCGAGCTGGCGCTTGCCCTGCGCCATGGCCGAAGCCTCGGCAAAGGGTGGGCCGAAGCGCTGGAACGCGCGCCATGCCACCAGCAGTGCGGCGAGGATCAGGCACAGAGTCGCGGCAAGGAAGGGCGGGGTGAAGGCAAGGGTGAGCAGGTTCTGCGTCTTGGCGAGGCCGGGCAGCGTCATGTCGAAAGTGATGTCGAGATCCGCGTCCTCGGAGGCCTCGTGAACAAGCGCATCGGCGAGCCGCGCGCGGGTTTCGTCGGCCATGCCCCAATTGTTCACCAGATCGGGTTCGAACACGATCACCAGCGGCCAAGCATCCCCATCGGCATAGAGCGCGCCCGCCAGCATATCGCCCTCGCTGTCGACCACCAGCGGCTCGATCGTGCTGTCGCCCGTTTCGACCAGCGCCATGGCATTGGTGCCATCGGGCAGCGTGCCCTCGTAGCCGAGCCCGGAGAAACCGCCGGTCTCGCCGATGGCCAGCTCGGCCCCTTCGCCGATGTCGAGCGCGTCGAACCATGGCGGGGGCATGGCGTGGGCCAGCAGTACCCAGCCCGGCTCTGCCTCCACAGGCACCGAATCGGGGATCGGCATCGCGATCCACTTCGGCAGGACCAGCATGGTCGGCCCTGTATAGCGTCGCCGTTCGATGATCTCCGCCAGTTCCTCGCCATCGGCATCGAAACGGGGGGTGAGCACGAGCAGGCCGTAGTCGTCGAGATTGCCTTCTGAGAAGTTCAACGACACCGCGTGTCCGCTGTTCTCAAGCAAGTTGACGAACCCGGAGTAGCCGTCGAGCCCCGGCGATTTCGCGTGCGCTCGGCCATCGCGCTCGCTCGAACCGTCAAGCCCGTGGGCCATGGCGTAAAGCAGCAGCAGGAACGAGGCCGCGCCGACCAGCAGCACCAGCGCTACCGCACCGGGGCGGAACGGGCCTTTCGCGCGGCTCACAGCGCGTTGCCTTTCAAGCGGGCAAGCGCGAATTCTGCATAGGCATCGCGCGCGGCTTGCCAGTCGTCCTGCCCCAGATGCTGCAAGGCGAACAGGCTGCGCTCGACCCGCTGGGCGATCACGCCAAAGGCCTTGCGTGCCCCATCGGGCAGCGCCGGTTCGGCGGCAAGTTCGCGCGCCGTGCTCGATGGATCGACAAGGTCGGGCCGCGCGGTGGCGATCTGGTCGACCGAACGTTGCAGCAACAGGTGCGTCGCCTCGTCGAAGCGGCCTTCGGCAGCGAGCCGGTCGGCATCTTCGAGCAGCGCCATCGCCGCCTTGCTGTCGGGCACCCAACCGGCCTGCTCAGTATCCTTGCGCGAGCGGCGGGCGAAAAGGTCTGGCCCGATCAGGCGCCACAGCAGGAAAGCCAGCACCAGCACGCCGATCCCGATCAGTACCCATTTGATTGCCGGCCAGCCCTCGACCAGCGCTTCCGCAACCGGGCGGAACAGATTGCCCAGCCATTCGAACAGCTCCCTGATCCAATCGGGCGGTTCTTCGCGAGCGGGCATCTCGACCGGTGCAAACTGCGTCTGCTGATCGGCGCGCATCTGCGCATAGGCCTGAGCCAGCTCATCGCCCTGCGGCGCCAGCGCCTCGCTTCCCGATACCGTGCTCACGTTGTCCTCCTGTGGCATGGCGCCACGCGAGAGGCAATGACCGGTCGCTTATCCGCGCACCTGAGCCTGGCGGTAGGTGCCGAACATGCGCACATCCTTGGCGTGGAAGTTCAGCTCCTCCAGCGCCCTGTCAACCGCCGCATCGCCCGGCGAGCCTACGATATCGGCGTAGAACTTCGTTGCCGCGAAGCTCGCGCCCTCGTGATAGCTTTCCAGCTTGGTCATGTTAACGCCGTTGGTGGCGAAGCAGCCCAGCGCCTTGTAAAGCGCGGCAGGCACGTTCCTCACCTCGAACACGAAAGTCGTGATCGCGTCCTGCCCCTTGAGGCTTGCCGGATCGAGCGGCTCCTTCGCCAGCACCACGAAGCGGGTGGTGTTGTCGTCGGCATCCTCGACGCGGGTATCGACGATCGACAAGCCATAGAGGTCGGCCGCGATGGCGGGCGCGATGGCGGCGACCGAACGATCCCCCAGTTCGGCCACGTGCGCGGCGGAGCCGGCCGTATCGGCGTGGCTCAGCGGCACCATGTTGCGCTCCATCAGATAATGCCGGCTCTGGCTAAGCGCATGGGGATGCGAAAAGGCGGCCGTAAACGGGCCAAAGCTGCCATCGGCCTGCGGCAGAGCCATCAGCGCATGGTGGATCGGCATGAAATATTCGCCGACGATGAACAGCCCGCTTTCCGGAAGCAGGAAATGGATATCGGCCACACGGCCCGCCTGCGAGTTCTCGATGGGAATCATCGCGCACCCGGCGCGCCCTTCGGACACCGCATCGAGCGCGGCGGCAAAGCTGAAGCAGGGCAGCGGCAGGAACTCGGGCGCATATTCCATCGCCGCGCGATGTGAATTGGCACCTGGCGCGCCCTGAAAGGCGATGGCGCGCTCAGCGTTTTCGGCGGCGGCGGCGCGCATCTGTTCGACCAGGCGCAGGGCGGGAGCGGGGAAAGAATCCATAGCGGCACAGCCGGTAGCCGGGCGTGGCGGCGCTGCCAAGCGCGTAGAAGCGCCTTTCGGGTCTTGCACATAGGGCAAGCAGCCCCTAGAGCGCCTACGAAATCGGGCAACACAAGCAGAAACGCGACCGGACTATGGGCGATCGTCTCAACACTATCTTTGGCTGGGTTCTTTTCTCCGGCGTCATTGCACTCGGGCTGACTGCGATCAGTTCGCGTGTTTTCCATGCTGACAAAGCAGAAACGCCGGAAAATCCGGGCTACGTTATCGTCGCCGACGAGGGAGAAGGCGGGGCCGATGCCGGTCCGTCTCTGGCGACGCTGCTCACCACCGGCGATGCCGGCAAGGGCGAGGCGGTTTTCGCCAAGTGCATGGCCTGCCACACCATCGCGCAGGGCGGTGCCGACGGTATCGGCCCGAACCTCTATGGCGTGCTGGGCAAGCCGATTGGCCAGCATGAGCCGGGCTTCGCCTATTCGAGCGCGCTCTCGGGCCACGGCGGTGACTGGACCTATGAGAACATGGACCACTGGCTGACCAGCCCGCGCGGCTTCGCCGATGGCACGAAGATGAGCTTCGCGGGCCTGTCCTCGGCTGAGGATCGCGCGAACGTCATTCTTTATCTGCGTGCCAACGGCGGCGGCCCCGATCTGCCCGAGCCGGAAGCAGAGGAAACCGAAGAACCCGATGCTGCGCTCGCGATGGAGAACGAAGGTGCAGATGCTGAAGCTTCGGCCGATGAGCCATCCGAAGCCGCGCCCGAGGAAGACGAAGTGGTCGTGGCCGACTGACCTGTTGCGCCAGCCACGCTAGGCTTTGCTGACAATGAAAAAAGGGCCGGGATAATCCCGGCCCTTTTTCTTTGCGCTATGCGAAAGCTCAGGTCTCGCTGTCCTCCGTTTCGCTCCGGCCCTTGAAGCCCTGCGCCACCACGAACCACTCCGAGCTGCCCTTGCGGCTAGCGGGCGGCTTGGCGTGCTTCACCGTTTTGAAATGGCGCTTGAGCAGGGCGAGCAATTCGGCATCGGTGCCGCCGGCAAACCCCTTGGCCACGAAGCTGCCGCCCTCGGCCAGAACCTCGACCGCGAAGTGCGCCGCCGTTTCCACCAGCGCCATGGTGCGCAGGTGGTCGGTCTGCTTGTGGCCCACGGTGTTGGCGGCCATGTCGGAAATCACCAGATCGGGCGGGCCGTCGAGCGTGTCGGTCAGCAGGCCGGGCGCCTCGTCGGCCATGAAGTCGAGCTGGAAGATCGTCACGCCGTCGATCGGTTCGACCTCCAGCAGATCGATGCCGACCACCGCCGCGCCCGGCGCGCGCTTGCGCACCACCTGCGACCAGCCGCCCGGCGCGCAGCCGAGATCGACCACCCGCTTCGCGCCTTTTACAAGGCCGAAGCGGTCGTCGAGTTCGATCAGCTTGAACGCGGCGCGGCTGCGCCAGCCCTGTTCCTTGGCCAGTTTGACGTAAGGATCGTTCAGTTGCCGCGTAAGCCAGCTGTTCGAGCTGGCCTTGCGCTTCTTGTTCGATTTCAGCCGGCGAACCGAATCCTGTCCTGCCCGTGCCATCAGTGGTTCTCTTTCTGGCGCAGTAGATACAGCGCCTGTTTTGCCGCTTGCCCTTCGGCATCGGCGGCCATCAACGAGCGCAGGATGCCTTCGCGAATGCCCCGGTCGGCCACGCCCAGCCGCTCGGCAGGCCAGATGTCGAGTATGGCTTCGAGGATCGCGCAGCCTGCCACCACCAGCTCTGCCCGTTCGGTGCCGATGCAGCCCAGCCTGCCGCGCTCGGCTGGCGACATCGAAGCGAGCCCGGAGGAGATCGCGCGCATATCGAGGGCGGGCACGATCAGCCCGTCGACCGCCTTGCGATCGTATTGCGGCAGCTTGAGGTGGACGCTGGCAAGCGTGGTGACGGTTCCGCTGGTGCCGAGCAGGCGAAGGTCGTCGGTGCGGCGGCTTTCGATACGTTCGGCAAATTCGGCGAAGCTGTCGCGCACCAGGCTCCGCATGTCTTCGTAGCGGGCAACGCGGCCGTCCTTGTCCTTCGGTTCCAGCCCGACCGTTTCGGACAGCGACACAACACCCCAGGGGACCGACTGCCAATCGAGGATGCGCGGCACGGGGCCGCCCGATTCGATCAGCACCAGCTCGGTCGAGCCGCCGCCGATGTCGAAGATCACCGCTGGGCCGCGCCCGTCTTCTAACAGGATATGGCAGCCCAGCACGGCCAACCGCGCTTCCTCCTCGGCGGTGATGACATTGAGGGCAATGCCGGTTTCGCGGCGTACCCGCTCGATAAACTCATCGCCATTGCTGGCCCGGCGGCAGGCCTCGGTAGCGACCGAGCGGGCGAGGTAGACCTTTCGCTTGCGCAGCTTGTCGGCGCACACATGCAAGGCGCCGAGCGCGCGGTCCATCGCCTCGTCGCTCAGGCGGCCCGTTTGCGCCAGCCCTTCGCCGAGCCGAACCACCCGGCTGAAAGCGTCGATCACCGTGAAGTTTTCGTCTTCGGGGCGGGCGATCAGCAGGCGGCAATTGTTGGTGCCAAGATCGATCGCGGCATAGGCCTGATTGGCGGTTTGCGGGCCGCCCGGATGCGGCTGTGCCGGCTGGTCTGGTTCAGCGCGCCTTGCAGCTGGCGCTTGTGCCTCGGGGGGCTTGCGTGGTGTGATGCCGGACTTGCGGGAGGACGCTCTCCCTCGGTGGGGGCGCCGACGCCGCCTCCCCGATGCGGGGCGTGCAGCGCTGTCGCGCTTGTCCGGCGGGCCTGTCTCCGCCATCGCTTGATACTTTCCAAAACTTCAAAACCCGCAGCAGCTAAGCCGCGGAACCTGACAAGAGGCTAGACCAGACCGGCAGCTTGCACAAGTCGGACGGGGCAGGGCGGCCTTTCAGGCAAGCGCGCGGATTGCGGGCCGAGGCGCGAAGGGCGCCTTGAGGGCGGGCAGCAGGGGGATGTCGCGCTCTGCCAGTGGATCGTCGACGCCGATGGTGATGCTGTGGGCGGGCACATCGTTGCGAAAGGTTCGGTGCAGGTGGTCCCACCAGGCGATCCCGGAGGACCAGTTGGAGTCCATCTCGCAAGGGGTCTGGCTGTGGTGGATGCCGTGCATGCGCGGGGTGGTGATGTGTTTGCTCAGCGCTTCATCGAGCCCGCGCGGCAGACGCCAGTTGGAATGGTGGAACAGCACCGAGAACAGGAAGAACTTGCGCCATGCCGCGAGCCCGCGCGGGCCGATGCCCGAGACGCGCACCTGCACCAGTCGCCAGGGCAGCGAGACGACCATGTCGACGAAGTGGAAGCGGATTGCGGTCGAGGCGTCCATGTCGGGGTCGACGTGGTGGACGCGGTGGAAACGCCACAGCAGCGGCACCTTGTGGGTGGCGACGTGCCAGAGGTAGAACCCGTAATCCATTGCGAGGAAGGCGAGAGCGCCGCCGAGAATGCCGCCGCCGAACAGGCCTGATAGCCCGCGCCTGCGTGCGGCATTGCGGGTGGCGATGCGCTCGGTCAACGGAATCTCGGCGGCCATGATTGCGGCCTGGCAGGCTGCGCCCATCGTCACATTGCGGGCGATACGCGGGGCGGCCTTGCGAGTTTGTCGGCGCAAGGGGCGGGCGCGTTCGGCATAGAGCAGCGCGCCCACGGCTCCCGCGCCGAGCACCATTCCGGCAAGTTTGACGAGTCGCGAGGCCATCGCGCAACGATGAGCCTTCGCCTTGCGCGCGACAAGCCGCTAAGGCTCGGTGATGGATGCATTGCGCCCGACCGTTGCCCTGTTCGCCAAGTATCCGCGCGCCGGAGAGGTCAAGACGCGGCTGATCCCGGCCCTGGGCGAGGAGGGCGCGGCACAGCTGCACCGAAGGCTGGTCGAGCGTACCATTGCCACGGTGCGCGAAAGTGGACTGGACCTGGTGCTCTATGCCAGCGGCGCGGCGCTTGGCGATTTCACCGCATGGCTTGGCGAGGATGTGCGATTGGCCGAACAGGGCGAGGGTGACCTTGGCGCGCGCTTGGCGCGGGTGCCCGCGCCCGCGATCCTGCTCGGCGCCGATATTCCCGATCTTGCGGCAGACCACCTGCGCGCGGCCGCAGCAGCGCTGGCCGAGGTGCCGGTGGCCATCGGTCCGGCGGAGGACGGCGGCTACTACCTGCTCGCTTTCTGCGAGCCGGTGCCGTTCCTGTTTGGCGGCATGGCCTGGGGCATATCCACCGTGCGTGCCGAGACCGAGCGGCGGCTGGCCGAGCGCGGCGTTGAATGGCGCAGCCTGCCAATGCTGGCCGATTGCGACCGGCCCGAAGATCTCGCCCGCTGGCCGGACCTGTCCGCGTGAGCCGCCTCACCATCGCTATCCCGATGCTCAACGAGGCCAAAGCCCTGCCTGCGCTGGCGGCCAGTCTGGCAAGGCTCGACCCGCCGCCGCACGAGGTGCTGTGCATCGACGGCGGCAGCGAGGACCAGTCCGTGGCGCTGGCCGAGGCGCAGGGCTGGCGGGTGATCTCCACGCAGCGCGGTCGCGGTCGCCAGATCAACGCGGGCGTAGAGGCGGCGCAGGGCGAGCATGTGCTGATCCTCCACGCCGACACCGTTTTACCAAGCGATGCGGTGCAGGTGGTGGAGGCCGCACTGTCCGATCCGAAGGTTTCGCTCGCCAGCTTCACCCCGATTATTCGCGGGCCCGAGAAAACGCGCTGGGGCACCACCGCGCACAACTGGGCGAAGACCTGGTACGCCCCGCTGCTGTTCTATCCTAGGCTATTCTTTCGCGGGGCGCGGTTGCTGTTCGGCGACCACGCCATGTTCTTCCGCCGCGAGCAGTTCCTGGAGGTGGGCGGCTGCGACCCGCAGGCGATGGTGATGGAGGAGGCCGATCTGTGCATCCGCCTTGCCGCGCTCGGGCGGGTGCGGATGGTGCCGCGCGCGGTCGAAACCTCCGACCGGCGGATCGCCGAATGGGGGGCGCTCAAGGCGAACTGGATTTATTTCAGGGTCGGGCTGAGCTGGGCTCTGGGTGCGCGCGAGGGGCTGGAGCGGCATTATCCGGACGTGCGTTAGGCCAGTGGCGGGCTGGGCAGGTAGTCGCGGGTAAAGGCATAGGCGACCAGCCGGTCGATCCACGCGGCATCGGTGGGCGGGCAGGTGAGGCCGGTCAGCCGAGTGATGTTTTCAGCAACGAAGCGCGGGTCGCGGGTGAAGTAGGAGCCGTAGGTCGCTAGCATCGCCTGCGCCACGCGCGGGAGGACCGCGATGTCGAACTGCGCCGGATCGACCACCTCAGGATGCTGCAAATGCGGATGGCGGCACACGGCATCGGCCAGTGCGCGGGCCGGGAGCGGGCTGTCGGCGGTGAGGTGGACATGGTGGCCTTGTGCTGCGTCGAAATGCTCGGCCAGCCGCGCGATCCCTTCCGCAACATGGCATATCGGCACGAGGTCAAGCGTCGCCCCTTCCGCCGCCGGGAACTGCGTCAACCGTCCGCGTGCCATCAGGCGGAACACGTTGCACAGGGTGGGAAAGTCGCGGATCGTGCCGGTGGCATGGTCGCCCAGCACGATCGAGGGGCGGGCGATCACGAAGGGCAGGCCCGACTGCTCGACCGCCGCTTCGCCGCGCGCCTTGCTCGCTTCGTAGTTGTTCGCGAATTTCCTTCCGGGCGGCACCGGGGCCTCGGCAATCGCGCCTTGCTCCAGCCCGCAGACATAGGCGGTGCTGACATGGAGAAATCCTGCGCCCGCCGCCTGTGCAAAGGCAAGCGCATTGCGGGTGCCCTCGACATTGATCGCCTCCAGCACCGGCTCTGGCGCATCGAACACGAGGCTGGCGGCGCAGTGAATGACCACGTCGCAGCGCAGCTCCGCCGGATTGAGCCCCATCAGCGGCGCGGTGATATCGCCGTCCACCATGCGGGCCAGCGGCACCGGCGTGCCATCGTTGCCGAGCACCTCGCCGCGGCGGTGCACCATGCCGATCACGCGGTGTCCCCGCGCCGCCAGTCGCGCGCAGACCTCGCCGCCGATCAGGCCAGCCGCACCCGTGACGAGGACGGTCAGCAACAGGCTGTTTCGCTCTTGGCCGGGTTGGTGCCCGACTGGCCGAAGGGCATAGCCGTGCCGCAGCCGGGAAACACGCCGTAGTGCTTCGAGAAATCGCCGATGAACTCGAAATGCGGGGCAAAGCGGGTCTGTTCGAGCATCAGCCAGCTATTGCCGCAGACCGGGAAGGTCTTCCCAGCTTCGATGGCGTGGTGCGCGTCGAGGTGGAACACATCTTCCTCCCCCGCCACCGTGCCATTGTAGCGGACGGCCTGCCCATAGTCCTCGCACTGCGGCTCCAGCCCGTCGAGCTTGAACAGCCGCCAGGTGGCCGAGACGAAGCCGATGCCCGTGAGCTTGGCGGCCACCGCGCGGTCGTTGATCGCCAGCGGGCGGTCGGTGACGAGG
The DNA here is from genome assembly GCF_005434915.1 of Aurantiacibacter suaedae. GTDB lineage: Bacteria > Pseudomonadota > Alphaproteobacteria > Sphingomonadales > Sphingomonadaceae > Alteraurantiacibacter > Alteraurantiacibacter suaedae. The sequence continues at coordinate 43,035 of NZ_SKCG01000004.1, read as the reverse complement.
CGCGGATCGGCAAAGCCCGCCTCCTTCGCGAGCCGATCGAAGTCGCCCCAGTAAAGCGCGCCCGACAGGCACTCGCCGTGCAGAACGGGATCGTCGAGCAGGTGCGCGGGGACGCGGCGGTCGGCATAGACGTCGGAGAAATACAGCTCGCCGCCTGGCTTCAGCAGCCTGTGCGCGGCGCGGAACACCGCGGCCTTGTCAGCCACGAGATTGATCACACAGTTGGAGACGATCACGTCGAAGCTCTCGGGCGCGAGGTCGAGCGCGTCGAGCTTCTCGATATCGCCCTCGACGAAGCGGACATTGGCATAGCCGAATTTGTCGGCGTGCCAGTCCTTGTGCGCCTCGGCCACGGCGAGCTGTTCGGGTGTGGCGTCGACCCCGGTGACCGAACCTTTTGCGCCGACCATTTGCGCCAGCAGATAGGCGTCCTGCCCCGCGCCCGAGCCGAGATCGAGCACATGTGCACCTTCGATGGCCTGCGGAACCACCAGCCCGCAGCCATAGTAACGTGCGCGGACATCTTCGTGGACATTGGCCAAGGCGCGGCGCACCGTCTCTGAAGGCATCTCGGCGGTGCAGCAGGCATCGGTGCGCAGGTCGGCCGAGCCAGACAGCACCTTGCCATAATAGTCTTGCGCGTTTTCAAGCATCGCGGGTTCCTTCGTTGGTTCCCCTGTAGCAATCCCCAATGGCGACGTTACATTCATCGCGCAATGCCCTCACAAACCTATACCCATGACGTAATCGTGATCGGCGCCGGTGCCGCTGGTCTCACGGCGGCTGGCGGCTGCGGCCTGTTCGGCCTCAAGGTCGCGCTGGTCGAGCGCGGCGCCTTTGGCGGCGAGTGCCTGAACAACGGTTGCGTACCGTCGAAAGCCCTGATTGCGGCCGCTCGGCGCGCTTACGAGGCAAGGCGCGGCGCGCGGTTCGGGGTGAGCGTGAACGGCGCGCGGATCGACTGGGACGGGGTGCGCGTGCATGTAGAGACGAGCATCGCCACCATCGCCCCGCACGACGATCCCGCGCGATTCGAAGCCATGGGCTGCGAGATATTCCGGGGCACCGCGCGGTTGACGGGGCCGCGCACGGTCGCGGTTGCGGGTCATACCCTTGCTGCACCGCGAATCGTGCTGGCGCTCGGCTCTGAGCCTGCGGTGCCGCCGATAGAGGGGCTGGCCTCCTTGCCCTTCCTTACGAATGAGAACCTGTTCCAGCTCTCCCGTCTGCCTTCGCGGCTGATCGTGCTCGGCGGCGGCGCGGTGGGGATGGAGATGGCGCAGGCCTTCTGCCGCCTCGGCTCGCAAGTGACGCTGATCGAGCGCGGCGAAATCCTGTCGCGCGATGACCGCGAATCGGCGGCACTGGCCAAGGCGGCGATGGAAGCGGACGGGGTGCGCTTCGTCAGCGGAACAGCCGTGCGCGCGATGGGCACCGATGGCGCTATTGCGCTCACGCTGGATGACGGCGCGGTGATCGAGGGCAGCCATGTGCTTGTCGCCACCGGGCGCAAGGCGCGGGGGGCGGGAATGGGCCTAGCGGAGTTGGGTATGAAATTCGGCAGCAACGGGATTGCCGTCGATGCGCGCCGCCGCACCAGCCTGAAGCATATCTACGCCATCGGCGACTGCCGCGATGGGCCACGGCTGACCCATGTCGCGGGCTATGAAGGTTCTAACGTGGCGCTCGACATATCGCTTGGCGTGCCCACCAAGGTGGACTGGGCCGCGCTGCCCTGGTGCACCTACACCGCACCCGAGGTGGGTCAGGTGGGTCTGACCGAAGCTCAAGCGCGCAAGAAATTCGGTGACAAGGTGCGCATCGTGCGGGAGGACTTTTCGCACAACGACCGCGCCGTGACCGAGGGCGCGATGGACGGCCAGCTCAAGCTGGTGATGAAGGGGCGCAAGCTGGTCGGCGCGAGCGTCTGCGGCGAGGGGGCGGGCGATATGCTCCTGCCGCTCGCGCAGACGATCACCGGCAAGGCAGGTACCTTTGCGCTGGGCTCGGCGATCATCGCCTATCCCACGCGCGGCGAGATCACCAAGGCCGGAGCCTTCGCCGCGTGGGAACCGCTGGTGTTCAGCGCCCCGGTCAAGCGGATCGCCCGCGCGCTGGCGGCGCTGCGGCGGAGGTTTGGATGAGCGTGCGTTCGAAGAGCCGCAGCGCGCCGCAAGGACAATCGCCGTTCACGCTGACCGACAAGGTGCCGCTCGCGCCGGGCAAGTTTGCCGACCCGCAGGTCACCGCCAAGGGTGAGACCCGCGCCGTGGTCGCGCCCGAGGCGATGCGCACGATCTGGCTCAACACCGGCACGCTGTGCAATCTCGCCTGCGCCAATTGCTACATCGAAAGCTCGCCCACCAACGATGCGCTGCAATACCTGACGCTCGCCGAGGCGGAGCGCTTTCTGGCCGAAATTCGCGCCACCACCGATCCGCTGCTGGCGCACCTGCCCGAGATCGGCCTCACCGGCGGCGAGCCGTTCATGAACCCCGACATCATCGCCATGCTGCAAGCCGCGCTGGAGGCCGGGTTTGCCGTGCTGGTACTAACCAACGCGATGGCCCCGATGCAGCGCCATAAGGCAGCGCTGGAGGCGCTGCGGGCCAGCCATGGCGACAGGCTCACCCTGCGCGTGAGCATCGACCACTATAGCCAGCCGGTCCATGAGGCCGAGCGCGGGCCGCGTAGCTGGGAGCCGATGCTGGCGGGTCTGACATGGCTGTCGGAAAGCGGCTTTGCGCTGGCGGTGGCGGGCAGGCACCTTGCAGGCGAAAGCGAGGCCGATGCCCGGCGCGGCTATGCGGCTCTGTTCGCTGAGCATGGCGTAAAGGTCGATGCGGCGGACCCCGCGGCGCTTGTGCTGTTTCCCGAGATGGATGAAGAGGCCGACGTGCCCGAAATTACCGAGGCCTGCTGGGGCATTCTCGGTCAATCGCCATCGGCGATGATGTGCGCGACCAGCCGTATGGTCGTCCACCGCAAGGGCGAGGACGAGGCGCGCGTGGTCGCCTGCACGCTGCTGCCGCACGATCCGCAGTTCGATCTTGGGGCGACGCTTGACGCGGCGTTGCGACCCGTCCCGCTCAATCACCCGCATTGCGCGCGCTTCTGCGTACTGGGCGGGGCGAGCTGTTCGCAGTGATCAGCCACGGTTCATCTTCGCGAGTGCTTCTTGCGAGGATGACCGTTCGCAAACTTGCGCTTCTTGCGCCTTTCGCCCTCGCTTTCGCCGCCTCGCCCGCGCTTGCTGTCGATGCGATCGATGGGGTTTACATCGATTCCGGGGGTTATGTGGAGATCACCGTGGCTCCTTGCGGGCAGGCGCGGTGCGGCAAGATCAGCCGTATCATCCGGCGCAAACCCGGTGAACCGGACCATGATGCACATAATGAGAATCCCGCGCTGCGCGACCGCCCCATCCTCGGCCTGACGCTGCTGAGCGGCCTGCAATGGCGCGATGGAGCCTGGCGGGGTGAAGTCTACAACCCGGAGGACGGCAACACCTATCGCTCGGTGGTGCGCGCCGGATCGAATGGGGCGCTTGAGGTGGAGGGGTGCCTCGGCCCGTTCTGCCGCAAGCGCATCTGGCCCGCCAAATAGCGCTGATGCAAATTCGCTGCGCAAACCCCCTTGATTATGCGGAGCGCCCGCGATAGAGGCGCGCCCCTGCGTTGCCCCGTCCTCTAATGGTAAGAGAGCGGACTCTGACTCCGTCAATCAAGGTTCGAATCCTTGCGGGGCATCCAGTTTTCCCTTCCATCACCTGATTAGCACTGGTCTGCGGAGCGGATTGTCGAGCCGTGCTCGGCGTCTTTCGTGCGCCGATGGTCCACCTCGGCGCTTGACGATCGCACCGTTATGCCTAAGCTGCCCGTCAGAAAACAAACAAAGTTCGCAGGAATCTCGTCGTATTGCGCTGCCTATTGGCGTGCGCTGATTGGAGATTCGTTATGTTTGCCAATTTTCGTGATGGTTTCCAGCTTCGTAAGTTTGCTTTCGGAGGCTTGGTGAAGATATCCTGCGTAGTGCTGCTTTCTGCCGGAGCCGCCCTCGCATCCCCTGCCGCCGGTCACGACATACCGACAACCCGACTTGTAACCTGCGGGGAGCACAGTTGTCTGCGGATCGAGGGGCATCGGGATAGTGTCGGCACGATGGTTGCGATCAATGGCCAGCCGATGGCGGTCGATGGCGGTGAGAGCTGGCGTGTCACCTTGCCAATGCACATGGTGAGGCAGATTGCGGGGGATGGTGCCCGCAGACTGGAGGTGACGCTGCGACATCCGAGCGCCAGCCGCGAAAGCCGCAACTACGCTCGGCTGCCCATAGGATTGCTCGGCGATACCACCGAACTTGAAGTGATCCGCGTCACCGCTTCCTGATTGCCGCAATCTTCCTGCCACTTCTTGCGTGACATCGTGCAAAGTCCTAGATGCGCCGAGAGCCGACAAAGATCGGCGTCATTGGACACAGGAGATTACGATGATGAAGGCAGGCCTCATGGCCGTGGCCGCAGTCGCCCTGGCGACGCCGGCTTTGGCAAATACCGCTTCCGATACCACCAATGCCGACCCGTTCACCGCTTCGTCGGCCACGCTGCGCCTCGACGGGCTGAACCTTGCCACGGTCGACGGTCAAAACCGCCTTGCGATCCGCATGGACGCTGCCGCGCGCGCCGTCTGCGGCGAAGGTCTCGACACCGTGCACCTGCAAGCCGCAGCCAATGCACGCGAATGCCGCACCCGCGTTCATGCCCAAATCCGCGATCAGATCGAGACTCGTCTCGCTGCCGCGCGTTCGGAAGATGCAGCTCCGGTGCAGCTGGCGATGAATCGCTGAGTGCCAAAAGCCTCTTTGCCCGCCTCTTGAGCGGGCGGGCCAGAGGCGGCATGAGGCTCGCATGAGCCTCGAATCCAAAGCCAGAAAATCCCTCAAACAGGGCGATTTTGCGACTGCTTCGGCGGCAGCGAAAGAACTGGTACTCCAAGATCAGAGCAAGCCGACCGGCTACTTCCTGCTGGGAATTGTAGCGGCGGAAATCGGCGACATGGCAAATGCGCTGGCCTTGCTTGAAGCAGCGGTGCAGCGCGGACCCCGGGCAGAACATCTGGCGCAACTGGCGCGGGTGCTGAGCCTGCTTCACCGCGAAGGTGATGCCGCAAGGGCGGCGCGCGCGGCATACGACCTTAATCCGGAAGAGGCGATCACGCTCGACACGATCGGCTGCGTCTTTACCCGGCTGGGCGACCACGAGGGATCGCTTGCGCCTTTCCGCGCTGCGGTTGCCAAGGCCCCCGCTAATCAGGACTATCGCTATAACCTAGCAGCGGCCTGCGGCTTCACCGGCAAGGTCGATGAGGCGAGGGCGCTTTACGAAGAGATTCTCGGCGAAGATCCGGTCAATGCGCGGGTGCATTATGCGCTGGCCTTGTTGTCGCGGCATACTGCGGACAACCATCATGTCCCCCGGTTGGAGGCGGCGCTGGCCGAAGCGAACAGCCCCGATGATCGACTGCGCATTCGCTATGCTCTGGCAAAGGAGCTGGAGGACCTTGGCGATGCGCGCTCTTTCACCTTCCTGAAGGCCGCCAACGACGAGCACAAGCGCACCATCGGATATGACTTCGCGCAGGACCAGGCGGTGTTCGATGCGCTTGAGCAGCTGTTCCGCAAGGGGGAGGGTGCCTTGTTCACCAGCACGGGCGATCCCGCGCAGGCACCGATCTTCGTGATCGGGATGCCGCGCACCGGCACCACGCTGGTTGACCGGATCCTGTCCTCGCATCCCGAAGTCGGCTCGGCAGGAGAGTTGCAGGCCATGCCGGTGGCGGTGAAGCGGCTTGCGCAGACGCGCTCGCACCAGGTGATCGACGCCGAGACGGTCGCGGCCAGCGGTTCTAGCGATGCAGCGGCTATCGGCCAGGCCTATCTCGCTCAGGCGGAGCATCAGCGCCCGCAAGGCTCGCCCCGCTTCATCGACAAGCTTCCCGCCAACTTTCTCTATGCCGGACATATCGCGCGCGCCTTGCCCGAAGCGCGGATCGTGTGCCTGCGGCGGCAGCCGATGGATACGATCTGGAGCAACTATAAGAACCTGTTTGCCAGCCAATCGGCCTATTACGCCTACTCCTACGATCTGCTCGATACCGCGCGCTATTATGCCCGGTTCGACCGGCTGATGCGCATGTGGGAAGAGCTGATGCCAGGCCGCATCCTGCAACTGGGCTACGAGCAACTGGTGGCCGATCAGGAGCGGCAGACGCGCCGCTTGCTCGCACATTGCGGGCTTGAGTGGGATCCGGCTTGCCTCGCCTTCCATGAGAACCGCGCGGCGGTGGCAACCCCCAGCGCGGCGCAGGTGCGTCGCCCGCTCAATGCCGATGCCATCGGCAAGTGGCGCACCCATGCCGAGGCGCTGGAACCCGCGCGCGCGTGGCTGGCGGCGCAGGGGATCGACCCGGAAGCGGCTTGGAAAAGCGATTAGTTAGGCTGACGCAACTTGCTCACCTCCCTGGAGGAGGGGCCGGGGGTGAGGGCGCGACGCTGGCGTGGAAGTCCCATCCCAACGCTTCCCGATGGGGGAATGGCTTTGTGCGTCTATGCTATGTCATCCCGTTATAGCCTCAACGCAAGCGGGGCGACTGTCACTGATGACAGACGCCCCGCCCGCGAGGAAATTTGTGGCTCAACTCAGAACTTCATGCTGGCTTCGATCCCGACAGTGCGCGGATTCAGCACGGCCTGGCGATAATAGCGCAGCAAGATGCCGTCGTTGTAGCCGGTCTGCGACAGGTTATTGCCAGTTGAGACCACCGCATACTTGTCAAAGATATTGTTGGCGTAGAGGCGGAAGGTGTAATTATCCATCTCGTACGCAACTGATGCGCGGTGCAGGGTGTAGCTCGGAATGACCGTGCCGGATGCGCGATCCCAGCCAAGCCGCGAAACCACGTTGCCGCGATAGGTTGCGGTCCAGTTCAGCACCAGATCGTTATCACCGACGGGCAATATATAGGTCGCGCCCAGCGAGCCAGAGTGCTTGGCCGAACCGGGGAGGCGATCGCCTGGCAGCGCAGCGGTTCTTTCCGGTGCGCTAGGATAGGTTCCGGCCGGGCTGTTGGTGGCAATGACGTTGGGAACGCCCTCGGTCAGGTGGGCATCAACATAGGCGAAGCTGCCCTGGATGCTTAGCTCGGGGATGGGGCGTGCCTGGAAGGTTGCCTCTATGCCCTCCGAAAGAGCCTTGCCGCCGTTGATGGTGACGCCGTTCCCACCATAAACCGTGACCGTGTCCAACTGTATGCTTTCCCAATCAATGTGGAAGTAGGCCAGGTTCAGGTTCAAGCGACGATTGAACAACTCCAGCCGGGTGCCGATTTCGAGGTTCTTGGTCGAATCCGGTGCATACTGGATTTCGTTCGGCAGGGCGCAGATGAGCTGGGGCCCTTCATACTCCTTGGGATCGGTCGGCGTTCCTTCGAGGCAGGGAGCAACTCTGTTCGGCCCTCCGATACGATAGCCCTTCGAGTAGGTTCCGTAGAACATCAACTCGTCGGAGACGTCGAACGATGTGTTGAACTTCCACACCCAGCCATCTTCGCCGTTCTCGCCGCCGCCGGCGGTACGGTCGTAAGGGCTGAAGGGCTGACCGAGCAACGGAAGAGTCGACGCACCCAGGATTTCCGAGTCATAGTTGAAGTAGCGTGCACCGGCGGTGACCTGCCACTGCGGGATGATTTGTAGTGTCGCTTCGCCAAACACCGCCTTCTCCTTCACCTCGGACGTGATGAAGCTCACGTATTCGAGGCACTCAGGATTGGTTGCCTGGTCACACCACGGGTGGTTCGGAGTGAGTTCTGAGTAGTCGCTCTGGTAGTTATTCTTGTTGAAAAAGCCGCCGATTACCCAGTTAACTGGGCCACCGTGAGCCGAGACAAAGCGAACCTCTACGTTGTGCTGTTTGCGCACCCGCTCGGAATCGTTGAAGGAAGCGAAAGCTGGATAGCTTTCGTAACCGAAGTCAAGATCAAGCAACAGATCGGTGTTATCGGTCATGCTAGTGAATTTGCTCACCGTATAGGCGGCCGTTGCTACCAAATCGACGACGTCCGCAATGTTGGCGTTGACCTCGAGGCTGGCCAAGTGCGCGTAGCGATCGACTGGCTCGGCGAAGCGGCTCGCATTCTCGAATAGGCCAGTGCCCATCACGCCGAAGCTGTTGGTCTGCGAACCTTCGGTCTTGGTTTGCTGGAAAGCATAGGTGAAGTTGAAGCTGAGATCGTCGCTCGGCGCGACCAACAGCTGATTTCGCGTGGTTACCGTGCGCTCGTAGTTGAGGTTGTCGCGGCGGTAGAGGTTGGCATCGTACTGTTCCGGGGAATAGTTGGGGTTGTTCAGGCCGCCCGGCTGCGGGAGCGAGATGCCCGGCTCCTGCACCAGCAGCGGATAATCGATAAAGCCCGGATCGAAGGTGTATTCGGTCGCTGACCGGAAGGCGATGTGATCGCGCATGATCGGAACGTTGATCACTCCGCCGGTCTTGAAGCCAACGTCGTCACCGTGTGCCTTGAGCGACAGGCCGCCGTTAACCTCGCCTTCGAAGCGATCGAGATTGGGGCGATTAGGAATATACCGGATCGCACCCGCGAGCGTGCCGAGGCCATACAGCGTGCCCTGCGGGCCGAGCAGCGTTTCGACGCGGTCGATGTCAATGAACTTGAAGTCGTAGTACATCGGCACTTCGCCGAGGTAGATGCCCATGGCGTTGTCGTAGAGGGAGCCGCCGGCGCCGACGTCGGAGGCGCTCAGGCCGCGCAGCACGATCGTGCCGGTTGATCCCGCTCCGGTGTCGGAGACGGTCATGCCGGGGGTGAAATCGGCGATGTCGCGGATGTCTTCGACCTGCTGCCGCTCAAGCTCTTCGCTCGAAAGCGCGGTGATGTTGATAGGCGTGTCCATCAGCGTGGTCGCGCGGCGCGTCGCGGTGACAACGATTGCGTCACTGGTCGTCGCCGCCGAAATTTCCTGCGCGAAAGCCGGCGTGGCAACGGTCGCGGTGCCCGTTATGGCGGTGGCCACCATCAGCTTCAGCTTGATTTTGGAGCATTGTTTCATCGTGCAATCCCTCATGCTTTTGGTTGTGTTCGTCCGGGCTCCGGAGCGCGCCGAAACCTGAGTGTTTCAAATTGTCGTGGCGTGGCGCTGGCTGGCGGTTCTTCCCTGTTGGAACCGCGATGGCCGTTGCTTGCCGCTGTGCGTTTGCAGTCCCGATTTCTGGTAGGCCGTTTGCTCCCCTGCCTTGCTGGATTAGCCGTCTGCGTCGGCGGTTTTCGCCCGCGCAGCGCTGGCCTCGTCGAGCAGCGGCTGGAACGGGAACATGAATTGCTCATAGATGCTCAGCCGCCAGCCCGGGTGCCGTTCGAGCACGAATTCCAGACCGAGGATGAAAAGGGTGATAGCACTGGTGACGATAACCAGGCTCCATTCGCTGGTGGTGAAGGAGCGCGGAGCCAATAGCCAGAAGGCGACCACGGCCAGCAGTGTTGCCAGCGGCACAGCGTTGATTAGCGCAAGCTTGATGCGGCTGGCGAAACCTTCGAGCGCGGTCGGAGTGTCGGCGTCGAGCGTAACTGCCGTCAGGGTGGCTTCGCCCCCGGTCTGGCTGTTCGTCGCTCGCTCCATAGACAATCTCCAAAAATGGCAGCCATTCGGCCTCCAGTTGCAGATCCTCCGCTCCGAACTTTTCGCAGTTCTATGCTGCGATGCGATGCAGGCTATAGATATTACTTAATCGGTCAAGAGTATTAATGCTGTTGTGCAGCATGGTTTGGGTTTCCTTCGAAAACGTTGGAAAACCTGATGATATAAGTCGCGTAATGGAAATTTGTCGCGGAATCTTAAAATGGATATCGCTACAATGTGCTCGAAGTGTAATCGACTCGAAGTGTAATCGAGATGCCACAGGTCGGGCTTAGGCGTGGGCGAATCGGTCTGTGCCTTGGTTAACACCGCGCCCCCGGCCACGGTCTTCCCGGCCCACGACGCAGCAAGGCGATGAGCTGCAATCCGCGCAGGACTGCTGCTCATCGCCTTGGCCTTGCGGATAATTGGACGCGGCGGGCTTAGTCTTTGCCCGGCGTCCACCATGTCAGCGAATGGACGTCGTGCGCGCTGGTCCAGATGCCTTCGGGCGTATAGCGCAAGGCTCCGCTGCCCTCGGCCCGGCCGACGCGCGCGACCACCTCGGCAGTGGCGGCGTCGATCACCACGAAGGTCTGATCGTCGGTGGTGCGCAGGAACACCTTGCCTTCGCCGGTGTCGATATCGCCCCACTTGAGGTTGTCGCCAACCTTGGTGCGACCGACCACCTCGCGTGTTTCCGGATCGATCCGGGCCAGCGTGCCGTCGCCCTGTTCCTGAATCCACACCATGCCTTCGCCCGCGACGAGGAAACCGGGGGTGTCGCCCAGCTCGATCGTGTCGGTGACCTCGTTCGTCTCGGGGTTGATCCGCTGCATGGTGCCGCCTTCGCCGCTCGCCGCCCACAGCGCGTCGAAGCCATAGGCCAGATAGGTGGTGCCAGCGGCAACCGGGATGCTGGCGATCACGGTATTCGTTTCAGGGTCGATGCGCGAGATGGTGCCATCAGCCTGGTTCGGCGCCCAGACCGATCCTGCGCCCGCCACCACGTTCTGCTCGCCGCTCGGGCCGATACCGGCGGGGATCTTTTCGAGCACCTCACCGGTGCGCGGATCGACCCGGTACAGCTCGCCGCCGTCGCAATTGCCGACCCACAGCGATTCGGCTGCCATGGCCATCGTGCCGCAGGGGCGCGGCACCTCGACCGATGTCACCTTGCCCATGGTCGACCACTGCTCGATCCGGCCCTTGTTGGTGGTCCAGACTGTGTTGCCGTCGACCAGCAGGAAGTCGGCAAAGTCGGGCACTTCGATCACCTCTTCGACATAGCCCGCATTCGCCGCTTCGCCATCGTCGGGATCGGCATCGGCAGTGGAACAGGCGCCGAGCAGCAGAGCGGCAAGGGCGATGGATCTCTTCATGAATAGGCTCCTCAAATGAACCGCCAGGGGCTCAGCTGTAGCGATAGGGGTTCACGTCGATAGTGGTGGTGCCGCGCGTCTGGTTGCACAGAAACACGGTGCCGGTGAAATAGATGCCCGGTTCGGTGATCGTCTTGGCGAATTCATACGTCTCGCGCAGCTGCTCCACCGTCATCTGCACGGGCGCTTCGTTGGGTTGCCAGGTCATACCGTAGGGGTAGTCCTGGCCGTCCTTGCTGATCTCCACGTGGCAGCCCATCACATGGGTCACCGGGTGGGTGTTCACGAAATCGATCAGCCGCCCCATGCTTTCGAACCACGGCTCCCAGAAGCTGATGTAGCAGCGGCCGCGGTAGAACATGTCGCCGGTATAAAGGATCTGGGTGTAGCTGTCGTAGTAGGCGAATTCGGAGATCACGTGGCCGGGTGAGCCCCAGATCAGGATATCGCGCCCGCCCAGATCGAGCGTGACCTGCTCTTCGGGGAAGTTGGTCATGCCCCAGAAGCCGACCATTTCTTCATGCGTCAGACCCATATACCGGGTCTTGGGCCGGTCGGCGAACTGGTTGACGGCGGCATAGTGATCGGCGTGCAGGTGGCTGAAGGCGACCAGCAGTTCCATATCCTCCGGATCGCGCCCGTTGCGTGCGCACCAATCGTTGATGCATTCGTCGACCACGCCGCGCAGGTCCCAGTCGTTGCGCCAGGTGGTAAAGCCTTCGTCCAGCAGCAGCACCCGGTCGTTGCCGAAATAGAGCGGGGCGAACGGCGCCTCGTAGCTGTAAGCCTTATTCTGCCGCAGGATCGCGGTATGGGCATTGTACCAGTGGACCTGGACCGGCGGATCGGTGTTATCCATCAAGGATTCCGAACCGCAGATCCACTTGTCCGGAAAACCGCCGGGCGCTGGCAAGTTGCTGGTGAAGTCGATCGGGTCCGGGGTGGTGGCGGCCTTGGCCGCCTTGCTGAAAGTGGTCAACGCCGTCGGCACGGCGACCGCGGCGGCATTGTATGACAGGAAGGTGCGACGATCCATCTGCTTGGGTATCCTGCGACTATCTTAGTAAGGCCGGGGCGGGGTGATATCGGGCACGCCCTCTGGCCATTCGCCCGCGCGGGCATCGGGGCTGACACCGTTAAACAGGACGAAATCGGGCCGAATGAACTTGGCCTCGCGGCCCTGAACCTCGCGCGCGCTGGCCAGCGCGTCGTCGATCATGGCAGGCGTCATTTCGAGCACCCGCTCGTAGGGCTTGTAGCTGGCAAAGCGGGGGTAGTGCTTGCCGGGAACGAACATCATGTCGATGTGTCCGCCAAGAATCCATTCGACCGGATTGGCCGCCGCAAAGCTCTGCAAGCGTTCCAGCGAGGTGATGAAATCGCCCTCATTGCTGATGTTGATGCAGCCGGGGAACAGCAAGTCGCCGGTGAACAGGATGTCGCAATAAGGATCGTAGAAGCTGACCCCGTCCTTGTGCGTTCCCGGCGTGGGGATGACGGTGATTGCACGATCGCCGAGGTCGATGGTGCCAGTGCCGCCTGGCCAGCTCGATGACAGCCCATAATGCTGCTTCATCAAGCCCAGCGGCTTGGGCACGATGGTGGTGTCGGGCCGGTCCATGAATTGCACAAGGCCCTGATTTTGTGCCACGTCTTCGCCGCTGGTCATGGCGATGGTCAGCGGCACGGTCTTGCGCCCGCGGGCATCGGCCCAGCGCCCGATCACCGCATCCACGGTTTCGCGAAAGGGGTAGTAATCGGCATTTGCGGTCGCCCCGGTATCGATCAGCAGCGCCGCTTCGTTGCCGAACAGCAGGTGGGTGAAGGGGGCCTGCCAGTCGATGCAGACGTTCTGGCGCATAACGAAGGTATCTTCGTTGTATTGCACCACTTGCACGCGCGGATCGCGGTTCTTGGCGGCGACGTTGCTGCCGTAGGTCCAGCGGAAGCCCAGTCGGCCGGCCGCAGGGCCCTCGGCATCGTAATTGTGGACGACCGGCTCGGCAGGGTGGAGCGGAAGCGCCGAATCCGTGTTGCGTACACCGTGCGGATTATAGCTCCCATCCGGATTGCCGTTGGGATAGCTGCGCAAGGTCGTCGACTGCGGATTTCCCGATAGCGCGGGATTGTATGTGGGTTTGGACTGCGGCGTCTGCGGCATCGAAAACTCCTGCTGGCGCCGCCGGATAAGCGGCCATGCCTGTGCCTTCGATGCATTCCCTCATGGTGCGTAAGGCGCGCGGCCGTCACGTCTGATTGGCCGCGAGCATATGGATATTACCCAATATGACAATAGTAATAATTTACGCTGGACATGCCTTGCGTTTGCGGCAATGCTGCGAGTGCGAAAAAGGAGTTGTGCCGATGATGAGTGCTGTACGCCGCCTTGGTTCTATCGCGATGATGGCAGGCGCCTTGCTGCTGGCTTCGTGTTCGTCTGGAGGGGAAGAGGCAGCCGAGCCTAAGACCTCGTTCAAGATCGGCTGGTCGATTTACGCCGGGTGGATGCCCTGGCCTTATGCCGATCAGGCCGGGATCGTGAAGAAGTGGGCCGACAAATACGGTATCGAGATCGAGATCGTGCAGGTCAACGACTATGTCGAATCGGTGACTCAGTATGCCGCTGGCCAGCTCGACGGCGTGACCGTGGCCAATATGGACGCGCTCACCATTCCGGCGGCGCAGGGGCATGATACCACCGCGATCATCGTGGGTGACTATTCGAACGGTAACGACGGCGTGTTGCTGAAGGGCAGCGATCAGCTTTCCGCGATCAAGGGGCAGCAGGTTAATCTGGTCGAGCTTTCGGTGTCGCACTATCTGCTCGCCCGCGCGTTGGAAAAGGAAGGCCTCGCGATGACCGACGTGCGCACGGTCAACACTGCCGACGCCGATATCGCCAGCGCCTTCACCTCGCCGCAAGTGACCGCGGCGGTGGCCTGGAACCCGCAGCTCACAACGATGATGCAGCAGCCCGATGCGAACCTCGTGTTCAGCTCGAAGGATATTCCGGGCGAAATCCTCGACTTGCTGGTGGTTGACACCGACACTGTCGAAGCCAACCCCAACCTGGGCAAGGCGCTGGCCGGTATCTGGTACGAGACGCTGGCGCTGATGGAGCAGCAGAACGAAGCCGGTGCACAGGCCCGCGCGGCGATGGCCAAACTGGCGGGCACCACGCCCGAGATGTTCGACGGCCAGCTGGCGACCACCTTCCTCTATGTCGATCCGAAGGCTGCGGTCGAGGCGACTCGCTCGCCCACGCTGATCGAGAACATGACCCGCGTGCGTGATTTCAGCTTTGCGCAGGGCCTGTTCGGGCAGGGCGCCAGCTCGGCCGATGCGATCGGCATGGCGTTCCCCGGCGGCAAGACGCTCGGCGACACCAACAACATCACGCTCCGCTTTGACGACAGCTTCATGCAGATGGCCGCCGACGGTGCGCTCTAAGGCGAACCTTCTGCGAATGTGCACAAGCTATCAGGAGTTTCCATGCGCTGGGTAAATCGCCATGTAAGCCGCAGCCGTTCGGTGATGATGGGGGCCATCCCGATCGTGCTGCTGGTGGTGCTCTATCTTGTGATCGCTGCCGAGCGGCACGCGGCTAACCCCAGCGACAAGATCCTCCCACTGCCCGGCGCGATGGTCGATGCCATGTGGGGCCTGCTGTTCGTGCCCGACCAGCTTTCGGGGCGGCTGCTGTTCTGGGCCGATACGCTGGCCAGCTTGCAGCGGCTGTTCCTCGGGCTGGGCATCTCTACGCTGAGCGCCCTGTTGGTGGGGCTGCTGCTAGGCCTACTCCCGCCGGTGCGCGCGACCTTCGGCACGCTGGTGACGGGCATTGCAGTGATCCCGCCGATTGCACTGCTGCCGATCCTGTTCATTGCCTTTGGCCTCGGCGAAACGGCCAAGGTGGCACTGATCGTGATCGGTATCGCACCCTTCATGATCCGCGATATTGCTGGTCACGTTTCGACCCTTCCGCGCGAACAGATTCTCAAGGCGCAGACGCTCGGGGCGAGCACCTGGCAATTGATGATCCGTGTGGCCCTGCCGCAGGTCTTGCCGCGGCTGATCGAGGCGGTGCGGCTGTCGCTTGGCCCAGCCTGGGTGTTCCTGATCTCGGCCGAGGCCATCGCCGCCGACATCGGGCTCGGCTACCGCATTTTCCTCGTGCGCCGCTATCTGGCGATGGACGTGATCCTGCCCTATGTCGCTTGGATTGCGCTGCTTGCCGCGATGATCGACTTCGTCCTAGTCTGGACCAATCGAAAGGCCTTCCCCTGGGCGCATGGAGGCCGCCGATGACCCCGCTGCTGACATTCAAGGACGTCTGGGTCGAGTATGGCGACAAGATCGTGCTCGAGCAGATCAACCTCACAATCGAGGAGGGGGCCTTTGTCTCGGTGATCGGGCCTTCGGGCGCAGGCAAGAGCAGCCTCCTGCGGCTCGCGCTCGGGCAGGAGGCCCCTTCGCGCGGCACGCTCATGCTCGACAGCGTGCCGCTGCCCCCCGAATGCGGGCCGGATCGCGGCGTCGTGTTCCAGCACTATTCGGTGTTCCCGCACCTCACCGCGCTGGGCAACGTGATGTTCGGCCTGGAATGCGCGCAGTCGCCGCTGCTGGCAAAGCTCACCGGCGCGGCGCGGCGACAGGCGCGCGAAGAGGCCGAAGCCATGCTGGCGGAGGTCGGGCTGAAGGAGGCTATGCATTCCTATCCGGCGCAGATGTCGGGCGGGATGCAGCAGCGACTCGCCATCGCTCAGGCGCTGATCAAGCGGCCGCGGATCTTGCTACTCGACGAGCCGTTTGGCGCGCTCGATCCGGGTATTCGCAACGATATGCACCAGCTGATCACCCGGCTGTGGACTGATTATCAGCTGACGGTGATCATGGTCACGCACGATATCGGGGAGGCCTTCAAACTCGGTACACGGGTGCTCACGCTCGATAAATGGCGGCATGACCCGCACGCCCCGCATCGCTACGGTGCCAAGGTCGTCTACGACATCCCGCTCGAACGCAACAAGCAAGAGACCTTGCCCGAAGCCGACGCCGCAACCCCTTTGTCGATAGTGCCGGATGATGCCGGTATTACGATTGACAGATTCGATAATAATTGAGAAGAGGCAGAGATGTCCACCGAACCTACCAGCCTTGCCCGCCTGAGCATGAGCCTGCCCGCCGAACTGTTCCGCCAGCTTGATGCGATGGTGGAAGAGCGCGGGCTGCCTTCGCGCTCGCAACTCATCGCCGAACTGATCCGCCATGCGCTTGTCGCGCACGAGGCGAACGTCCGCCCCGATGAGACGATAGCGGGAACGATTACATTGGTTTACCGCGGCGATCGCGGCTCCATTCGCCAGCAACTGGCGAAGACGCAGACCGACTATCTGAAAGAGGTGATTTCCTCGCAGCACGTGTTTCTGGAAGAGGATCAGTCGCTGGAGGTTCTGCTGGTGCAGGGCCCGGCGGTGCGTTTGAAGGAACTGTGCGATGCCTTGCGCAGCATTCGCGGCGTGCATCAGTTGCAGCTCGTCTCGACCACCGCGCTGCTCCCGCCGCTGCACGATCATACCGATGACGATCTGCTCGAGGAGGGCGCGGAAGCTGCCGCTACGGCCAAGGTCGTGCCCGTCAAGAAAGGCAAGCGCAGGAGGGCCGCAGCATGAGCGATACGGCAACCAGCCCGCTCGCCAACCCGCTGGCCGCGCGCGACCATGCCCGCGCCATGGCGGGGACGAAGGTCGAAGCCATGCCGATGCTCCCGCCCGAGGCGGACGACCTGCCCGAGGGCGTGTCGGTTGACGACCTGCTGTGGGAAGAAACCGTCGCCGCCGGGGGGTATTCCTCGCGCAAGCTGCCGCGCGGATCGCGCCTGCGGCTGATCGACCTTGCGGGCGATGCCTGCGCCTCGCTGCTGATCTACAATGCCGAAATGCCGACCGAGCGGCTCAACGTGGCCGACACGGTGAAGGTGCAGTGGAACGCCTATCTCGGTGAGGGCAAGCTGCTGCTCAGCGACATGGGCCGGGTGCTGATGAGCATCACGGACGATAGCGCGGGCACCCACGATGCCTTCTGCGGCACCTCGAACGCCGCCACCAATGAGGCGAAGTATGGCGAGGGCCGCAACAGCGGAGCCTATCCCAACGGGCGCGACCGGCTGTTGCTGGGTTCGTCCAAACATGGCCTGCTGCGCCGCGACGTTCACCCTTGCGTGAACTTCTTCAAAAGCACGGCCATCGAGCCCGATGGCACCATCACCCCGCAGATCGGCCCGTTCGAGGGTGGTCGGCAGGTGGTGCTGCGCGCCGAAATGGACGTGATCGTGGTGATCGCCAATTGCCCGCACGTGCTTGACCCGCGCGACGCATGGAGCGTCAGCCCGCTGCGGCTCACGGCCTGGCGCGGGGCGACCACGCCGCTCGACGATCCCATTCGCCTCGCCACGCCCGAGGGCCTGCGCGCCTTCGAGAATGTCGAAGACTACTACCGCCGTTAAACGGAAAGGTTTGCCCAAAGATGACTGTTGACCCGGGAACTGAAGGCCTTTCCGGCACCATAATTCACGACGAACTCGTGCCCGCCCGCGCGCCTTGGCTGCACCATATTGCTGCCGGGCAGACGCTGCGCATTGTCGATGTCGAAGGCAATCAGGCGGTCGACTTCCTGCTCTATTCTGCCGCCGACGATGTGGAGCGCTACAGCGCGCAGGACACCGTCTCGGCGCAGGGCAACCTGTTCCTGCGCAAGGGCAGCGTGCTGCGCTCGAACGAGGGGCGGGCGATGGCGACGATCACCGGCACCTCGGTCGATTATCACGACACCATCGGCGGCGCCTGTTCCTGCGAATCGAACACGCTGCGTTATGGCCACCACACCAAGGCGCAGCATGCCTGTGTCGACAACTTCCTCGAAGCGAACCTCACCGAAGGGCGGGGCAAGCGCGACATGGTGCCCAACATCAACTTCTTCATGAACGTGCCAGTCGAAGCCGATGGCTCGCTTGGCATTGTCGATGGGATTTCCGCGCCCGGCCTCACGGTCGATCTGCGCGCCGAGATGGATATTATCGTGGTCGTTTCGAATTGCCCGCAGATCAACAACCCGTGCAACGCCTTCAACCCCACCCCGGTGCGGATGATCGTCGCAGCATGAGCAAGGGTACGGTTCTGATCGCCAACCGTGGAGCGATCGCCACCCGCATCATCCGCACGGTCCGCCAGATGGGGCTGCGCTCGGTCGCGGTCTATTCCGAGGCCGACGAGGAATCGCTTCACGTGGCGCAGGCCGATGCCGCCGTGTGCATCGGCCCGGCAGCGGCGGCGGAAAGCTATCTCAACGTGCCCGCGATCCTCGCCGCCGCCAAGGAAACCGGCGCGACGATGATCCATCCGGGCTACGGGTTCCTTGCCGAAAATGCCGAATTCGCCGAGGCCTGCGAAGCGGCAGGCATCGCCTTCGTCGGCCCGCGCCCCGAGCATATCCGCGTGTTCGGCCTCAAGCACAGCGCGCGCGCCTTGGCGGAAGAACACGCGATCCCGCTCGCGCCCGGCACCAACCTCCTCACCGACGAAGATGAGGCGGCGGCGGCGGCCAATGCCATCGGCTATCCGGTCATCCTCAAGGCGACCGCTGGCGGCGGCGGCATCGGCATGCGCATCTGCCAGAGCGAGGCCGAGGTCCGCGAGGGTTTTGCCGGGGTCGCGCGGCAGGGCGGGGCCAGCTTTGGCGATGCGGGGGTGTTCCTCGAACGCTACATCGCCAAGGCGCGCCACATCGAGGTGCAGATTTTTGGCGACGGCGAAGGCCGCGTCATGGCGCTGGGCGAGCGCGATTGCTCGCTGCAACGGCGCAACCAGAAGGTGGTCGAGGAAGCGCCTGCGCCGCTTCTGCCGCAAGCAGTGCGCGAGAGCCTGCTCGCGGCGGCGGTGCGGCTGGCCGAGGCGGCCAGCTATCGCTCGGCGGGGACCGTGGAGTTCCTCTACGATGCCGAGCGTGAGGAATTCTACTTCCTCGAAATGAACACCCGGCTGCAGGTCGAACACGGCGTCACCGAAGAGGTGATGGGGATCGACCTCGTCGAATGGATGCTGCGCGGCGGGATGGGCGACTATGCCTTCCTCGACGGCCCCGCGCCCGAGCCCAACGGCCACGCGGTGCAGGTGCGCGTCTATGCCGAAGACCCGGCGCTCGACTATCGCCCGACCACCGGCACGCTCACCGCGCTGCAATTCCCGGCGAACATCCGCGCGGACACCTGGTGCGAGGCGGGCAGCACGGTCAGCGCCTGGTACGATCCGATGATCGCCAAGCTTATCACCCATGCCGAAAGCCGCGAGGCGGCCATCGCGGCCATGCAAAGCGCGCTGGGCGAAAGCCGGATCGACGGCATCGAGACCAACCTGCGCTGGCTGGGCGAAGTGGTCCGCGACGAGCGCTTCGCAAGCGGTCAGGTCTACACCCGGATGCTCGACACCGTGGGATATCGCCCGCGTTCGGTCCGCGTGGTGTCGGGCGGCACGGCGACCACCGTGCAGGACTGGCCCGGCCGCGAGGGGCTGTGGTCGATCGGGGTGCCGCCGTCAGGGCCGATGGACGATAACTCGTTCCGCATGGGCAATCTGGCGCTGGGCAATCCCGAGGGCACGGCAGGGCTCGAAGTCACCTTCACCGGCCCGACCCTTCAGTTCAACTCCCCCGCAACGCTGTGCCTGACCGGAGCCGATTTCGGCGCCAAGCTTGATGGCGAGCCGGTGACGCGCGGCGTGCCCTTCGACGTTGCCGAGGGGCAGACGCTGGCGCTTGGCCGCGTGAGCGGCGGCGGGATGCGCGGCTATATCCTGTTTGCGGGCGGGCTCGATATCGCGCCCTATCTCGATAGCCACGCGACCTTCGAACTGGGCCAGTTCGGCGGCCATGCCGCGCGCCGTTTGCTCGCAGGCGACACGCTGCACCTTGGCGATGCGCCGGTCGATCAGGCGCTGGCCGAGGGCGTAGGCGCGCAGGAGGACTATGGCCAGCGCTGGGAAATCCGCGTGATGTACGGCCCCCACGGCGCGCCCGATTTCTTTACCGAGAGCGACATCGCCAGCGTGGTCGAGGCTGAGTGGAAGGTGCACTATAACTCCAACCGCACCGGCGTGCGGCTGGTCGGCCCCAAGCCCGAATGGGCGCGCAAGGACGGCGGTGAGGCGGGCCTCCACCCCTCCAACATTCACGACAACCCCTATGCCATCGGTGCGGTCGACTTCACCGGCGATATGCCGATCATCCTCGGCCCGGACGGCCCCTCGCTGGGCGGGTTCGTCTGCCCCTTCGTGGTGATCGCGGCGGACCGGTGGAAAATTGGCCAGCTCGCGCCGGGCAACCGCCTGCGCTTCGTGCCGGTCGATATCGCCACGGCGGAGGCAGCCAACCGTGCGTCACTGAGCTTCGGCAAGCCCGAGGTGGGTGAGGGCGGCAAGGCCGTGGCCGACCTTTCGCCGGTGCTGGCCGAGACCGAGGCCAGCGGGCACCGTCCGCGCACCGTCTACCGCCAGCAGGGCGACCGCAATATCCTCGTGGAGTACGGCCCTATCGTGCTCGATCTGGAGCTGCGCATCCGCGTTCACGCGCTGATGACGGTGCTGGAGGCCAAGGGGCTGGCAGGCGTGATCGACATCGTGCCCGGTATCCGCTCGTTGCAGCTGCACTTCGATGGCAAGCAGCTCGATCAGGCCGCCGCGCTTGCGGCGCTGATGGCGGCGGAAGAGGAGCTGGGCGAGCTCGACGATTTCACCATCCCCTCCCGGATCGTCCACTTGCCGCTGAGCTGGCGCGATCCGGCGACGCTCGAAACCATCGAGAAGTATATCGCTGCCGTGCGCAAGGATGCGCCGTGGTGCCCCGACAACATCGAGTTCATCCGCCGCATCAACGGGCTGGAGGACGAAGACGCGGTGCGCTCCATCGTCTTCGACGCTAGCTATTTGGTGATGGGGCTGGGCGATGTGTACCTCGGCGCGCCGGTCGCCACGCCGGTCGATCCACGCCACCGGCTGGTGACGACCAAGTACAACCCCGCGCGCACCTGGACCCCGCCCAACGTAGTCGGCATCGGCGGGGCCTATATGTGCATCTATGGGATGGAGGGGCCGGGCGGCTATCAGCTTTTCGGGCGCACCATTCAGGTGTGGAACACCTATCGCCAGACCGACGCCTTCGTCGACGGCAAGCCGTGGCTGCTGCGCTTCTTCGACCAGATCCGATTCTACGAAGTCAGCGCCGAGGAGCTGGAGGAATGGCGGCGCGATTTCCCCGCCGGACGGCGCAGCATCGAGGTCGAGCAGTCGGAGTTCAGGCTGGCCGACTACCGCCAGTTCCTCGCCGATAACGCCGAATCCATCGAGGCCTTCCAGGAGCACCGCCAGGCCGCCTTCGACGCCGAACGCGCCGAGTGGGAGCGCAACGGCGAATTCGCCCGCGTGTCCGAGCTGGTCGAGGATGCAGAGGGCGCGGTTCTGGACGAACCCGCTGTCGAAGTGCCCGAGGGCTCCGAGGTGGTCGAGGCCCCGTTTGGCGGCAACGTGTGGAAGCTGCTGGTCAAGCAGGGCGACACGGTCGAAGAGGGGCAGACCATCGCTGTGATCGAGGCGATGAAAATGGAATGCCCGCTCGAAAGTCCCGCTGCGGGCACGATCTCCGCGCTTTACATCGAGGAGGCGCAGAATATCACTCCCGGCGCGCCGTTGCTGGCGCTGGAGGCGGAGGCATGAGAACGCTAGAACGCCAGAGCGCGGGGGGCATAGCCGCTGCCGTCAACGCCGGGAAAACCTCCGCGCAGGACGTGATCGCCGATGTGCTGGAACGGCTCGCGATCTATGACAAGGTCCAGCCGCAAGCGTGGATCAGCCGCGCCGAGCCTTCGGCCTTGCTGGCGGCGGCGCAGGCGGTCGATGCGCGGATTGCGGCAGGCCAGAACCTGCCGCTGGCGGGGGTGCCTTTCGCGGTGAAGGACAACATCGACGTCCTTGGTTTCATGACCACCGCCGCCTGCCCGGACTTCGCCTACGAACCTGACGATTCGGCAACGGTGGTGCGCAAGCTGCTGTCGGCGGGTGCGATCTGTATCGGCAAGACCAATCTCGACCAGTTCGCCACCGGGCTTGTCGGCACGCGCAGCCCCTATGGCATTCCGCGCAACACCTCGAACCTCGCTTACGTGAGCGGCGGGTCGAGCTCGGGTTCGGCGGTGGCCGTTGCGGCGGGGCTGGTGGCCTTTGCCCTCGGCACCGATACAGCGGGTTCGGGCCGGGTGCCTGCCGCGTTCAATCACTTGGTCGGCTTGAAGCCGAGCAAGGGGCGCTGGAGCACGCAAGGCTTGGTCCCAGCCTGCCGCACACTTGATTGTATCTCGGTGTTTACCGACAGGCTCGATGATGCCGCGCTGGTCGATCAGGTGATCGCCGGGTTCGATCCGGGCGACGCCTATTCGAAGCCACTGGTGGACCGGACGCTCCCCTCGACGCGCATCGGGGTGCCCATGCGCCACCAGCGCCAGTTCTTCGGAGATGCCCGCTCGGAATATCTCTACGACAAGGCGCTGGAGCGGCTGGCGGGGCGGGGCGATGTGGTCGAAATCGACACCGCCTTCCTCTCCGAAGCGGCGGCCTTGCTCTATTCCGGCCCATGGGTGGCCGAGCGCACCGCCGCCATCGAAAGCCTGCTCAAAAGCAACCCCGTGGCCATCGACCCCACCGTGCGCACCGTGGTCGCGCCGGGGGAGGACATTTCGGCGGTGGCGCTGTTCAACGGCATGTATCGCCTCGCCGCGCTGCAACGGCAGGCCGAGCAAATGTGGCAAGACATCGGGATGCTCGCCTTCCCCACCACTGGCACCACCTACCGCGTGAGCGAGCTTGCCGCCGCGCCAATCGCGCTCAACTCGAACCTCGGAGCTTACACCAATTTCGTGAACGTGCTCGACATGGCGGCGCTCGCGCTGCCGGCTGGCCAGCGTGCCAATGGCACCGGCTTCGGCATTACGCTGATCGGCCCGGCTGGCAGCGACCTGGCGCTGGTCGAGGCCGGAAAGACCTATCTCGCCGGAGCGGAGCTGCCTGCTCCGCCGCCGCTCGACATGGAGGGAAAGATGGAAACCGTGAAACTGGCCGTCGTCGGCGCGCACCTCAAGGACATGCCGCTGCACTGGCAGCTTACCTCGCGTGAGGCGACATTCGTCTGCGCCACCGAAACCGCGCCCAGCTATCGCCTTTATGCTATGGCCGATTCGGTCCCGCCAAAGCCCGCGCTGGTCTACAGCGGGGACGGCGCGGCCATCGCGGTCGAGGTTTACGAGCTGGATGTCGCCGCCTTCGGCAGCTTCACCGCCGAAGTGCCCGCGCCTCTCGCAATCGGCACCGTGACGCTTGCCGACGGTACCAGCGTGAAGGGATTCGTTGCCGAGCCGCGCGCCACTGATGGAGCGGAGGATATCACGGCTTTAGGCGGCTGGCGTGCTTATATCACACGCGGTTAAGCCGTGATCGCTTTGGCTTGAATCACAGAAAGTCAATTTTCTTTCGTTATTACGCTTGACCTGATCTTTAATACCTATAGCCTCTCTCTCAAGCCATTAGAGCATAACGTTCGCCGGGAGAGATTCTGCAATCGCCCGGGCCGCAAGGCCCGGCCAATGGAGAATAGGCATGGCCGGGGTTAAAGTAGGAAACAGGATGATTGGCACCCAGGCACCGGTAACGGTGGGCTGGGAGAACATACCCAAGGTGCAGGGCGGGCCGTGGAAGCTTGCCTTCTTCACGTATTTTCAGCCCGTGAGCCTCATCGCGCTGCTGGCCTTCTGGTATTATGCGCCAAACTCCATTGCCACCGCGCAAACGGCGATCATCATCAGTCTTGCCTTCCGCGCCTTCCTGATTGCGCTGGAATTCATGGCACCGCGTCACCGCAGCTGGATGTTGACCTGGAAAGAGGCGGTGACCGACCTGTTCTATGTGGGGATGGGCTACACCATCGTGCGCATGATGGGCGCCTATCTGGGCGATGACGTCATCATCGAGGCGGTGCAGGGCGCCGCCGACTGGAGCAAGCTGGACTGGTTTGCGGGTATGCCGCTGCTGATCCAGGCGCTGGCGATCTCGCTGCTGTTCGATTTCGGCCAGTACTGGATGCACCGCGGAATGCACAACTGGTATCCGCTGTGGCTGACCCATGCGCCGCACCACTACATCACGCAGCTCAACATCAATAAGGGCGCGGTCGGCAACCCGGTGGAGCTTTTCCTTATCGGCCTTGGTATCGGCGGCTTCTTCGACTTTCTCCCGCGTGCAGCGCTGCTGGCGGGCACCTTTGGCCTGGCCATTGGCACCTATCAGCACATCAACGTGCGCTTCAACACGCCGCGCTGGTGGAGGTTCTTCTTCAACACCACCGAGCACCATAGCGTGCACCACTCGCAGGATTACGAGGCCAGCCGCAGCAATTACGGCGCGACCTGGATCATCTTCGATCGCATGTTCGGCACCTGCATCGATGGCGAAGCCGAGCAGCTGGGCATGGAAGGCGGCCGCCGGATGACGATCAAGGAAGCCATGCACTATCCGTTTAGCGAGGGTTATAATTCCGCCCGGCAGTGGCTCCGCTCGAAGTCGAACAAGCAGGGCAGCAGCGCTGTACCTGCCGAATAAGCTACCCCGCCCCCGGTCCGGTACGCGGGCCGGGGGCACCTTCCCAAGTCATCGCAAGCACGCAGTCACCACCTTGCCCCCTGTCGGGGCAGGACGGTCGGCCTGTGCCTGCTCGCCAAGAGCCGGAGAATGCCACAGTGAACCTGCCTTTTATCGACTGGGCCTGGCGCAGCCGCGGCGAAATCGCGATCGAGCCGCCCTTGACGACCGAAGAGACTTTCGCGCGGCTCCGGCCACTGGTCGACAAGGAAACCACCGAGTGCGACTACGGCGATAACACGTTGACGTACATCAAGGGCAACCCGGCGGCGCAGGATCGGCTGGCGACTTTCTCGCAAGGCACCCTGACCGTCGAACAGCAGGGCGGGCTGACCAAGCTTCTCTATGATGTGAAGAGCAACGCGCTGGCCCTCGTATTGCTGGCTCCGCTGTTTTTCGTGGGGTTCGCGCAGATTGCCGTTGCGATCAACCAGTGGGAAGACCGCAAGGCTGAGGTGGCGAAGGCCGAGGGGGCATCCGAAGAGGAAGCCGACGAGGAGGAGGAACCCGCGCCGCATCACTGGATCGACGAGGCGCTGGGAGCCCCGGCTCCGGAAACGCTGGAGCAGAAGAAGCAGCGCATGGAGGAAGAAGGCGAGCAAAAGAAAGAGAAGCTCCCGACCACGCCTTCCTACGTTCTCGCAGGCCTGTTTCTTGCGCTTTATGTTCTTGGTCGTTTCCTCGAACCCTATCTGTTCAGGCGCACCCTTAAGCGCGCTCTCAATCTGGAGCTGGCCGAGATGAGATCGGTCGCGCCAGAGGCAGCGCAGCCCGGTCGGGCGAGCTGAGCCCAGACCCACACATCGTTTTTCCTATTCCACCAGACCCGGCGCGATCCGCGCCAGCAGGAGCATTGTGAGATGATTACGCTTACCGTTACCGATCGCGAAGGTAAGACCCACGCCGTCAAGACAACGCCTGACGGCACGCTGATGGAGGCGATCCGCGACTATGGCCTCACCGATGGCTTCGCGCTGTGCGGCGGCCATTGTTCGTGCGCCACCTGCCACGTGATCCTCGATGAGGCCGTTCTGTCATTGCTTTCGCCGGTGTCGGACGACGAAGACGGCCTGCTTGACGGCTCGGACCATCGCGAGGCGGGCTCGCGCCTTGCCTGCCAGGTTCCGCTCACGGCCAAGCTCGATCTTGCCGATGTAAAGATCGCCCCGGCCGACTAAGCGGGGCAGCCCAGTCAGTCGATCGTCATGTGGTCGGGTGCGAGCCCGGCCACTTGTCGTTGGTGCATCCCGGCAAAGGCGGCTTCAAGCTGGCGCGCGTATGGCGCCGAGCGGAATAGTGGAGCCTGAGTGCGTCCTGCCGCCAGCTGCTGGCGGATCTGCGCCATGGCTTCGGCGTCGGTCGCCAGTTCCAGCGCTTTCGCCTCGTATTCGGCGGCGTCGCTGGTGGCGAGATCAGGCACACCCGCCGCAGTCACCAGGCTGGCGGCGACGCGCGAGAGGAACTGCCGTCCGGCCATCGTTAGTACGGGAAGCCCTGCCCAAAGCGCGTCGGAGGCGCTGGTGTGGGCGTTGACCGCGAAGCTGTCGAGAAACAGGTCGGCGTGGGTCAGGCGGCCGAGATGTTCGTTGTGTGGCAGATCGGGTGCGAAAACGATCCGGGCCGGATCGATCCCGCGCTCTGCCGCTTCGCGGGCAAGGTTGCCCTCGGCCCACTGGTTCGAGCGCAGCAGCCACAGGACCGATCCCTCGATCTCGCCCAGAAGACGCATCCAGATATCGAACTCTTGCGGTCCGATCTTGTAGGTGTGGTTGAACGAGCAGAACACGAAGCCTTGCTCGGGCAGTCCGTGGTCGGCGCGGCTACGGATGTCGGCGATGATCGCGCGCTGGTCGTCGTTGGGCTGGTAGCAGTTCGGCAAACGCACCAGCTTCTCGGTGAAATACTGTTCGTAGCCCGCGGGCGTGGTGACGGGATCGGCGATCAGATAGTCCATCGCCGGATGGCCGAGCGATCCGGGGTAGCCCAGATAGTTGACCTGCACCGGGGCGAGCCGGTGGCCAAACATCCCTGAACGGGTGAAGCGGGTATAACCCTTGAGGTCGACCGCGATGTCGAGCTCATCGGCGCGGGCTTTCTCGGCCACCTGCGCATCGGAAAGGTTGCCGATCTCGGTGAAGCTATCGCACTGGGCGCGGGCGTGGGCGCGCATGGCATCGCCTTCGCGCGGCGGGCCGTAGCTGTAGGCATGGATGGCGAAGCGGCTGCGGTCGTGCTCGCGAAGCAGCCCCGCCATCAGGTACATGGTGGCGTGATCGTGGAAGTCGGCGGAGAAATAGCCGATGCGGATGCGGCCATCGCTCGATGGGGCAGGGGTGGGCGCAGTGGCCGTCACTACCGGGAACACCTTGGCCGCGTGAGCCTTGGCATGGGCGAGCTGGCGCGCTGGATCGTCGGCAAAGGGAAAGGCGGCGAAGGGTTGCAGCGAGCCTAGCTGCGAAGGTGGCAGATGGTCGAATTCGCCGCGGCCGTGCCAGTCGCAGATGTGCGCTTCCTGGAACAGCGCGTGAAGGTGAGCCTCGGCGTTCAGCGGTTCGTGCCGCAGCACCGTGCGGAAGCTGCTGATGGCATCGGGCAGCGCGCCGGTCGACACCTGCGCCTTGCCCCGGTTGAGCAGCACCTTCGTATCGTCCGGTTGCAAGGCCAGCGCGCGGTCGTAGGCGGCGACAGCTTCGTCGGGCTGGTGCAGCGCCTGTAGCTCGGCACCCATGTTATTGTGCGTGTCGGCGTGGTCGGGACGGACGCGGGCGGCCTCGCGGAATTGGGCAAGCGCCTCCTCGTGGCGCTTCTGCGCGGCGAGCAGGTTGCCGAAATTGTAGTGCGCATCGGCGTGATCGGGCGCCATTGCGAGGCATTCGTTGTAAGCCGCTTCAGCCTGTTCGTCGTGCCCGCGTTCCTGCAACACGTGCGCGAGGTTGTAGCGCGCGTCGATATAGGCCGGATTGATCGCCACGGCTTCGCGATAGAGTTGCTCGGCTGCCTCTTTCTCGCCCATGCGCGACAGCGTGATGCCCAGGTTGTTGGTGCAGGCCGCGTCACCGGGGGCGAGGTCGCGGGCGCACTGGAACGCATCGCGTGCTGCGGCAAGGTCGCCCAGTTGCAGCAGCGCCGCGCCGCGCAGGTTGTGAATGGCGTGCTTGCCCGGATGGGTGCGGCACAGCGCCTCGCCGATCCGCGCCGCATCGGCCATCTCACCCGCCTTGTAGGCAGCCACCATCTTGTCGAGCGCAAGCTGCGCATCGTTGCCGGTGTCGAGCTGGTCAAGCGCGAGGCGCAGCCGCTTGTTGCGCGGATAGCGGGCCAGCGCCTCTTCATAGAGGGTGCGCGCCGTGTCGGCATCCCCGCGCTTCAGTGCGCCGTTCGCCTTGATGAGCGTGCTTTCTAGTCCTGCCATGCGCGCCTGGTCCTTCCGCAGTATGTCACGCATCGGCGCTAACCATTCATGGTTGAGGAGCGGGAAGAGCAGGCTAGGTGATTCTCCTTATAATAAGGATCTCCGCCATCTTCTCTTCCGTCTTGTCCGGCGAACCTCTAGGCGGAATACGAAAGAAACGAGAAGAGGACCGCCTGTGAGCGAGAAGCCCCGAGACCGCGATCTGGTCGACCACAAGTTCTACCATGCCGATGCCGAGGCGGACTTTGCCGAAAGCGCGCCTGACGATACACCGCAAACGCGCCACCCCAGCTACAAGCTGGCCTTCCGCGACACCGAGTTTCTTCTGCGCGAGGAACTGCGCCCGGTGCGCTTCCAGCTTGAACTGCTCAAGCCTGAGATGGTGCTGGAAGAGGCACGGGTTGGCTCGACGCTGGTGATGTACGGCTCTGCCCGCATCCCGGCGCCTGAGCAGATCGACGATGTGATGGCGCGCGCGAAGACGCCCGAACAGAAGAAAATCGCCGAGAAGCTGGCGGAAAAGTCGCGCTATTATGTGGAAGCGCACAAGCTGGCGAAGCTGGTCAGCGAGAAAAGCATCATCGAGGACGGCCTGCGCCAATTCGTGATCTGCTCGGGCGGCGGGCCGTCGATCATGGAAGCGGCCAACCGTGGCGCGAGCGAGGCCGGGGCCGAGAGCGTCGGGCTGAACATCGTGCTGCCGCATGAGCAAGCGCCCAATCCTTACGTGACGCCTTATCTGTCGCTCAACTTCCACTACTTCGCCTTGCGCAAGATGCACTTCCTGATCCGCGCGCGCGCCGTGGCGGTGTTCCCCGGCGGCTTCGGCACCTGCGACGAGCTGTTCGAGCTGCTGACCCTGATCCAGACGGGCAAGATGAAGCCGATCCCCGTGCTGTTGTTCGGCAAGAATTTCTGGGACCGGGTGATCAACTTCGAGGCGCTGGTAGAGGAAGGCACGATCAACGCCGCCGATCTAGACCTGTTTCAGCGGGTGGAGACAGCCGAGCAGGCCTGGAAGCACATCGCCCAGTTTTACGAGCTGGACGGCTAGCCTAACCGCACCGCCTGATGCCCCATCGGCCCTGCGCCGCCGCCATAGCCGGGCGCGGCGTGAAGCGCCTCGCGCACGAACTGGCGTGCGTTGGCGATCGCGTCCTCCAGTGGAATTCCGCGCGCAAGGTGGGTGGCGATAGCGCTGGATAAGGTGCAGCCGGTGCCGTGGGTGTGCCGGGTGACGATGCGCGCCTCGCTCCACAGCTTGTCGGGCTGGCCGGGGCGCACGAGCCGGTCTTCCACCATCGGGCCGTCGGCATCGCCGCCCTTGGCAAGGAACGCGATCCCCTTGTCCGTCAGCGTCGCCGCACCGCCGAGCGCTTCGAGTTCGGGCACGTTGGGTGTCGTCAGCGTGGCTAGCTCCATTAGCCACTCGAACACGTCAATCGTCGCTTCATCAGCCAGCACCGAGCCGCTGGTTGCGACCATCACCGGATCGAACACGATCGGGCAGGGCAGGTCTTCCAGCCGGTCGGCCACGACTTCGGCGATGTCGGCGCTGCCGAGCATGCCGATCTTCACGGCCTCGACCCCGATATCCTCCATGCAGGCGTCGATCTGCGCCGCCACGAAGTCGGGCGTCAGCGTCTCCACCTCGCTTACCCCGCGGGTGTTCTGCGCGGTGACGGCGGTGATCGCGGTCATCGCATAGCCGCCGAGCATGGTGATGGTCTTGATGTCGGCCTGAATGCCAGCGCCGCCGGAACTGTCCGACCCGGCTATGACGAGGACGCGGGGTGGGCGCGCGCTCATTTGGGCTTGTGGTGCCGGGTGGTGGAAGCGGGATATTGCATCAGCATCTCGCCAGTGCGCGTGGGGCGCGGCAACAGCTCGCCGCCGCAATTCGGGCACAGATTGGCATGGGCCAGCGCGCACTCCTCGCAAAAGGTGCACTCGAAACTGCAGATGTGCGCACCGAGGCTGTTGGGGTGGAGATCGACCCCGCAGGCTTCGCAATCCGGGCGCATTTCGAGCATTATGCTGCCGCCTTCACTGCGTCGCAGATGCGGTCCACCACCGCCTCGACTTGCGCCCCGTCGTCGCCCTCGGCCATGACACGCACCAGGGGTTCGGTGCCCGACTTGCGGATCACCAGACGCCCCTTGCCCGACAATTCGCGTTCGGCCTCGGAAATCACCGCCTGCACGCTGTCCGCTGCCAGCGGGTCGCCGCCATCATAGCGCACGTTCTTGAGCAGCTGCGGCACCGGATCGAACAGGTGGAGCAATTCGCTCGCAGGCTTGCCGCTTTGCACCAGCGCTGCCAGCACTTGCAGCGCAGCCACGGTGCCATCGCCGGTGGTGGCATGGTCGAGCAGGATCATATGGCCGGACTGTTCGCCGCCGACGTTGTAACCGCCCGCCTTCATCGCTTCGAGCACATAGCGGTCGCCTACCTTGGCGCGCACCAGCGACAGCCCGCGCGCATCGAGAAAGCGTTCGAGCCCGAGGTTGCTCATCACCGTGGCGACCACGCCGCCGCCCTTGAGCTGACCCTGCTCGGCCAGGCGCGAGCCGATCAGCGCCATGATCTGGTCGCCATCGACCGCCTCACCTTGCTCGTCGATCACGATCAGCCGGTCGGCATCGCCATCGAGCGCAATGCCAAGGTCGGCCCCTTCAGCAACCACGCGCGCCTTCACCGCATCGAGCGAGGTCGAGCCGACGCCGTCGTTGATGTTCAGGCCATCGGGTTCGACTCCCATCGCGATGACCGTCGCGCCCAGCTCCCAGATCGCGGTGGGCGCGACCTGATAGGCCGCGCCGTGCGCACAATCGACCACGATCTTCAGCCCGTCGAGCCGCACATCGTTAGGCAGCGACTGCTTGACCGCGTGGATATAGCGCCCGCGCGCATCCTCGATCCGGCGGGCGCGGCCGATGTCGGCGCCTTCGGCCAGGGTCTGCTCTTCGCCCAGCAGCTTTTCTATCTGCGCTTCGTCTTCGTCGGAAAGCTTGAAGCCATCGGGGCCGAACAGCTTTATGCCGTTGTCGCCGAAGGGATTGTGGCTGGCCGAAATCATCACGCCAAGGTCGGCGCGCATCTCGCGGGCGAGCAGGGCCACGGCGGGGGTGGGCAGCGGCCCGGTCATGATAACGTCCATGCCCACGCTGGTGAAGCCGGCCACGAGCGCGTTTTCCATCATGTAGCCCGACAGGCGCGTGTCCTTGCCGATCACCACCCTGTGACGGTGATCGCCGCGCAAGAAGTGCTGCCCTGCCGCCATGCCGACCTTCATCGCCAGCGATGCAGTTAGCGTCTTGCCGTTGGCGCGGCCACGAATGCCGTCGGTTCCGAAGTAGGTGCGTCCCATTGAATTTCCCGAACTTGCCGAAATGCGCGTGGTGGGCCTGCTTTGCCGCTTGAAATCAGGCTTGTCACGCCCGAGATGGCTCATTGTCTTGCTTATGCAACCCGACAGCGGTTCACGCGTTGGGATATCAGTTACGACCCGAGAGACAGGAAGGACCCTCACATGGCATTCACCCTTATCGATCTGCCCTACGACAGTGAAGCGCTCGCCCCCGCGATCAGCGCCGAGACGCTGGGCTATCACCACGGCAAGCACCACAAGGCCTATATCGACAAGACCAATGCCGCGATCGAAGGCGACGAGCTTGACGGCAAGCCGCTTGAAGATGTTATCGTGGCGGCGCGCGGTTCGAACCAGGGCCTGTTCAACAATGCAGCGCAGAGCTGGAACCACGGGTTCTACTGGCACTCGCTCGCGCCTTCGACCAGCGGCCCTTCGGGCGATCTCGCTGGCAAGATCGACGAAGCCTTCGGTTCGCTCGACGAGTTGAAGACCAAGCTGAAGGATCGCGGTGCCGGCCACTTCGCCAGCGGCTGGGTGTGGCTCGCCGAGAAGGGCGGCAAGCTCTCGATCGAAGAAACCCACGATGGCGATACGCTGGCTGACAGCGGCTTCAACCCGCTTCTGACCATCGACGTGTGGGAGCACGCCTATTACCTCGACCACCAGAACGCCCGCCCGAGCTATCTCTCGGCGGTGGTCGACGATCACCTCAACTGGGATTTCGCCGCCGACAACCTGGCGCGCGGTTCGGCCTGGACCTATCCGGCCTGATCCTAGCTAGAACATAGCTTCGCGAAGACCCGCTCCGGCATCCGCCGGGGCGGGTCTTTTCGTATTAGGATTTCAGTCTTCGTTTTGCAGGTCGAGCACGTTGGCCGCAAAGAGAGGTTCGCCGAACAGGAAGCCGATGAAGTTGGGCCGGCCGAGGTGATCGACAAGCGCCGTGAGCGTCAGCAGAATCGGCACGGACAGAAGTGCACCGGCCACGCCCCAGATCCACCCGAAATAGGTCAGCGCAAGCAGGATCAGCACCGGGTTCATTGTAAAACGCGCGCCGAGCACTGCCGGGGTCACGATATTGGCCTCGACCGTGTGGAGCCCGAGATAGGCAGCGGCGGGGATAAGGCCGACCAGAAAGTGGTCCGCCGAACCGATACCGAACAGCGAGAGCAGGCCGATCATCGCCAGCGGGCCTACATAAGGCACGAAGTTGAGCAAGGCGGCAAGACCACCCCACATCAACGGCGCTTCCAGGCCCATGAGCCATGCCCCAAGCGTTACCACCACGCCGACGCCCGTATTGATGAGACCGACGGTGAGGATGTAGGCTGCGACCCGATCCTGCACCTCGCGCATGGCGCGCGCGGCCTTGAGGCTGGCACCGACCTGCTGGCGATCCAGCAGCAAGCGGCGGCGCAGTCGGATGCGCGCCTCGATCATGAAAAAGGCCATCATGAAGGTGAGCAGTACCTCAAGCAGCACGGTCGGCGTGGCAAAGGCCAGTTGTTCCAGGAAACTGGGCGTTGCGAGCACCACCTCGCGCACTTCCTCTCCCTCGTCGAAACCGCCGATTTGCTGATTGAGGTCGGCTATCCAGCTAAAGGTCACACGCAGGTCTGCAAAGTGCTTCTGCACCTGTGCGACCATCGCGGGCACATCGTCGAACAGCGATATGGCCGGTTGCAAAACAACCGTAAGCGCAACCGCGAGAACGCCGAAAAAGGCCAGCAGCGCGAGCAGCGAAGCAAGGAAGTTGGGCACCCCCCAGCTCGACAGTTTGTCGGCCAGGGGGGAAAGGATGATCGTGAGGATCAAGGCCGAAACCAGCGGCAGGAACACCACAGAACCGATCGACAGAACAAACGGCAGGGCGAAGAATAGCCCCACCGCCATCAGAAACACCAGCGCCGAAATAAGGCGCAGCTCCTGAGCTGCGAAGCTCAGTTGCTGACCCGGCAACGGTTCGGGATCGGTCTCGGCCCTGGGGCCGCTTGGCTCGACGCTCACCCGTCTCTCGTCATCGGGTCGGTTCGGCGATGCCCATGCCCGCGGCAACGCGCCCGAGCTCGTCGAGAATGGCGCGATGAGCAGATGGGTCGTCGGTAGACCGGTCTGGGATGTCACCACTTTCAAGCATGGCAGAAAGCGCAGACCGCGCACGGCCCACCCGGCTCTTGATGGTGCCTACGGCGCAGCCGCAGATTTCGGCCGCTTCCTCATAAGAAAAACCGCCCGCGCCAACCAGCAGCAACGCCTCACGCCTTTCGGCGGGAAGCGTGAGCAACGCGCGGTGCATGTCCGAAAGGTGCATTGGCTCTTCTTGCCCGGCTGGAGCAGTCAGCGTGCGTTCGGCCACGCCTTCGTCGTACTCGCCGCGGAAGCGATTGCGCCGCATGTCGGTGAGATAGGCGTTGCGCAAAATCACGAAGGTCCAGGCACGCATGGAGGTACCCGGTTCGAACCGCTCCTGCGCGGCCCAAGCCTTCATCAGCGCTTCCTGCACCAGATCGTCGGCCATGTCCGGCCTGCCGCACAGTCCGCGAGCAAAGGCGCGCAGGTGCGGGATGACTTCGGTCAGTTCGCGTTTGAAATCGTTGCGATCGGTATCGCTACGCGCGCCCCTAGGCGGCGTCCCCCTCTCAGATGCGCTCATTTGCGTGCGCTGCTTTCCCCTTGAGCGCCGCCTTCGAGCTTCGCCAGAAGGTCGCGAAAGGTATCGGGCAAGGGTTCATCCACGACGGAGTCATAGAGTTGTTTGAGCCCATTGGCCCATTCTGGTTCTTCCATCGTTTTGTCCTTGCCTGGCTGGCCTTTCGTCATCGCTGGTCCGCACTTTTCCGTTTGTAGGTATGCGCCCGTTGCTGATCGGGCAATTGAATTGGCTTTGTTGGAACGAAACGGCTTTCGTCTGGTTCCCCGAAATGATCATGGATGAAACGCGACCGGTGAAATTGCCTGTAGGGCTGATCCGGCTATGGGCAGTTGTAGGATGGCACGATTGTTTTTTGCAGGTGCATCCGCGACGGTGAAGGGCGCTTGGTGAAGTACCAACAGCAGGTTAGACGCAAGGGCGCGAAGCGGTGGCTTGTCCAGTTCCCGCGCGCCCTGCCGGTCGGCATTTTCCTGCTTATTACAGCCATCGCCGTGGTCAGCGCTTTTGCTATCGAGCGCGGCGAAGCACAGCGAGCCGAAACGCAGCTGAGCGCACGGACTGATGCCATTGCTTCCGCGCTTGAGCGACGCGCCAACGCATCGAGCGCTTACCTGCGCGCGGGTGCCGCCCTGCTATCCACGCTTGGCGACATCCCGGAGGGCGAATTCCGCCGTTTTGTATCCGAACTGCGGCTCGATTCCGATTTTCGCGGCAACGACGGCATCGGCTGGGCCGAGGTGGTGCGGCCGGGCGAGGAAGAGGCATTCGACGCCCTGATGGAGCGCGACTACGGGGAGCCGCATCCGCTACATCCGCGCCCCGACGGCAGCCAACCCTTTGCCGTTCCTGTCACTTACCTTCATCCGCAAAACGAACGGGCACGCCGGGCGCTCGGGTTCGACATGTATTCCGAGCCCATCCGCCGTTCGGCCATGATCGAGGCTGCCGTCTCGGCCACGCCCACTGCAAGCGATGCCGTGGTTCTGCAACAAGATGCAGGCGAAGATGTGCCTGGCTTCCTGATCTACATGCCCGTTTATGCTCCAGCCCCGGGTGGGCGGGCACTGAAGGGCTATATCTACAGCCCGTTCAATGCCGACCAGTTTCTGATTGCGGCGCTTGAGCTGGAAGAGGCGGGCCAGTTCGGTGTGCAGCTGTTCGATGGCGACCGGACAAACCCTGGCACGCTGATGGCGAGCACGATCGCGCAAGAGGCACCCGGCGCGCGTCTCAGCCGCCGCGAAGTTACGATTGCCAACAACACCTGGCTGCTGGTGGTGAGCCGCAGCGACGGGGGGCTGCTTTCCGGCTTGGCCCTGGCAACGCTGATTTTTGGCTTGCTGGTGGCGAGCCTGCTGGCCGTCGTGGTGCGATTGCTTACGCAGCAGGCGGAGGAAGATGAAGCGACGCTTGCCTGGTATGGCGAGCAGGCTTCGATCCGCAATTCGCTCACGCGGGAGCTGAACCACCGGGTCAAGAACACGCTCGCCAATGTCCTCTCGATCATCTCGCTCACCCGGCGCCGCAGCGAGGATCTCGACAGCTTTGCCGATTCGCTCACCGGGCGTATTCGCGCGCTTTCGGCGACGCACGATCTCCTCACCCAGTCAGATTGGGGCTCCACCCCCGTTGGCGCGGTGATCGAAGCCGAGCTGCTGCCCTATGCCACCAGCGGCGATCACACGCTGATTATCAAAGGCGAGGCGGTGAACCTTGCGCCTAACGAGGCGCTGTCGCTGGGGCTCGCAGTGCATGAGCTGGCTACGAACGCTGCCAAATATGGGGCACTGAGCGTGCCCGACGGCAACCTGCGGGTGACGTGGGAGCTTGTGAGCGAAGAGTTGGTGCGTATCGAGTGGCTGGAACGCGGCGGTCCTCCGGTGAGGCAGGACCGTGGGCGCGGGTTCGGCACCGATCTGATCCAGCGCATCGTCGCTCACGAGTTGAGTAATCCAGTGGACCTTTCTTTCGAGCCCGAGGGCGTACGCTGCGTGCTTTGCGTGCCCATCCGGCGGCCCCGCGAATTTGCCCTGCGCGCGGGAGTGCTGACCAGAAAAGGCAGGCGCGGGCGCAAGGGCCGCATCGCATCGCGGGTAGAAGCGCAAGGGGAATAAACGGCAGGCGGCAAGCCTTCGTTTGCCATTTACGCGCTATATACAAGCATATATAGCGCGTAACGACATGCCCCGTTTTCCGCCAGTTCTTGCGATTATTTTGCTGTTGGGCAGCGTGCTGCTGGCCGCTTGCGGGAGTGAGCGCGAAGGGAGCGATGGTCCCCCGGTGGTTCTCGCTGCGGCAAGTATGCAGGAAGCGCTAGAAGCGGCTGCCGACGGCTGGGCGGCCCAAGGCCACGCGCGGCCGCTGCTATCATTTTCCTCGAGCGCGGTTGTCGCCCGTCAGGCGGCAGAGGGTGCGCCTGCCGATCTGGTCGTGACTGCGGATCAGCAGTGGATGGACTGGATGGAGCAGCAGCATCTGCTGCGGCCCGGAACCCGGCGCACTATCGCGGGCAACACTCTGGTGCTGGTGGCACCCGGCGAGCCGGGCGAGGGCAGGTCCGATGTGCGCGCCGTGCTGTCCGGCTTTTCCGGCCACCTCGCCCTTGCCGAGCCGGAAACGGTGCCAGCGGGGCGCTATGCCATGGCAGCGCTCACCCGGATGGGGCTGGCGGAGGATCTCGCCACCCGTATTGTTCCGGCCGAGAATGTGCGCGCCGCGCTGGCTTTGGTCGAGCGGGGCGAGGTCGATCTCGGAATCGTCTACGCCACCGATGCACTCGCTTCGGACAAGGTTACCGTGCTGGCGTCGTTCAATCCCGAACTCCATGCGCCGATCCGCTATCCGCTGGCGGTGCTCGCAGAATCGGCCCAACCAGAGGCCGAGGCCTTTGCCGACTACCTCGAGTCTTCCGCTGGGCAGGCAATACTTGCCCGCCACGGCTTCTCCCCAAGCCGATGAGCGGGGTGTTATCGGCAGCCGAATGGGCGGTGATCGGCCTCTCGCTCAAGGTGAGCCTGGTAGCGGTGCTGGCGAGCTTGCCGCTGGCCTATGCACTGGCCTGGCTGATCGCGCGGCGGCGGTTTCCGGGGCGGATGCTGCTCGATGCCGCCGTCCACTTGCCGCTGGTGCTGCCGCCGGTGGTAACCGGGTGGCTGTTGCTGTTAGCCTTCGGGCGCAATGGGCCGATTGGCCACTGGCTTCAACAGGCCTTCGGTGTGTCGCTGGTGTTCACCTGGCTTGGTGCGGCGCTGGCGGCGGCGGTGATGGCACTGCCGCTGATGGTGCGCGCGATGCGGCTTTCGATCGAGGCGGTGGACCGCAAGCTTGTCGAGGCGGCGCGAACGCTTGGTGCCTCACCGTTGCGAGCCTTTGCCACGATCACCTTGCCGCTTAGCCTGCCGGGGATCGCGGCGGGCGCGATGTTGGGCTTCGCACGCTCGCTGGGCGAATTCGGCGCGACCATCACCTTTGCCGCCAATATCGAGGGGCAGACCCGCACCCTGCCGCTGGCGATCTACACGGGCTTGCAAGTCCCCGGCAGCGAGGGCGCGGTGGCGCGGCTGGCGATCATGGCTATCGTGCTGTCGCTGGGAGCGCTGATGGTCTCGGAATGGCTGGTGCGCCGCTCGGGTGGGAGCCGCGCCCATGTCCTTTGAGGTGCGGTTGGGTTTGCAACTGGGTGAGGCGGAGGTGTTTGCCGAGTTCTCGTCCGATGCCCGGCTCACCGCGCTGGTCGGGCCATCGGGTGCGGGAAAGACCAGCGTACTCAACGCGATCGCCGGGCTGCTTCATCCGCGCGAGGGGCGGGTGGTGGCGGCAGGGCAAGTGCTGTTCGACAGCGCGCAGCGGATCGACCTCGCGCCTGAGGCGCGCCGCGCGGGCTATGTGTTTCAAGACGGTCGGCTGTTCCCGCATATGAGCGTGCGTGCGAACCTTGCCTATGGCGAGCGGCTGGCTCCTGCGTCCGAGCGCTGGATCACACGCGATGAGGTCGCAGGGTTGCTCGACATCGGCGACCTGCTTGACCGGCGGACCGCGAACCTGTCGGGTGGCGAAGTCCGCCGCGTCGCCATCGCCCGCGCCTTGCTGGCTGCCCCGCGCTTCCTTTTGCTTGATGAGCCAACCGCCTCGCTCGACGCCGCGCGCGCCGAGGCGCTGCTCGGCCTGATCGAGCGCATTCGCGATGCGATGGACGTTCCGATCCTGCTCGTCAGCCACAGCCGCGCCGAGGTGGAGCGGCTTGCCGGGCAGGTGGTCGAGATGGCCTAAACGGTGCCCCTCCCGCGCGGGGAGAGGCACCGATTGGATCAGGCAAACAGGCTCGTATCAATCGGCAGGCTGCGCACGCGCTTGCCGGTGAGGGCGAACAGCGCGTTGGTCAGCGCCGGGATCACCGGCGGCAGGGCCGGTTCGCCAAGCCCGGTCGGCGAATTGTCCGACTTCACCCATTCGACGTGGATCTGCGGCGTCATCGGCATACGCGGCAGCGGGTAGTTGTGGAAGTTCGACTGCTTGACCGCGCCGCCCTCGATCTCGACTGCGAGCTGCAAGGCCTGGCCGATGCCGTCGATAATCGCGCCTTCGACCTGGTTAAGCGCACCGAACGGGTTGATGATCTGGTTGCCGACATCGCCCGCACACCAGACATTGTGGACCTGCACCTTGTTGCTGTCCGACAGCGAGACCTCGACCACCTCGGCGAAATAGCCTTGGTGGCTCCAATAGTAGCCGAAGCCCAAGGCGTGGCCACCGGTCACCGGCTTGCCCCAATCGGCCATCTCGGTGGCCTTGCGGGTCACCGCGCGCAGGCGACCGGGGTTGAAGCCGGGGGTCGGGCCGGTGAAGCCCATGGTGGTCGGCTCGGGCTCGGCGCCCTCGACAATCTCCATCAGCAGCGTCGGCAGATCCTTGCCCGTCTCGTGGGCTACTTCATCGAGGAAGCTCTGCGTCACGAAAGCCAGCGCGTTGCTGTTGGGCGCGCGCAGGGCACCCATCGGGATCGCCGTGCGCAGCATGTCCTGCTCCAGCAGCAGATTGTCCATCAGCTTGGCAGGGAAGGTATCGGGCGCCATCAGCGCCGGATTGAACGGGCTTTCGCCCAGATCGAAGGTGACGAAGTGGTCTTTGAGGCCCGTCATCTTGCCCTCGGAATCGACCGAGGCGGTCAGGCGGTGCCAGCCGGCCGGGCGATAGAAGTCGGTCTTGACGTCGTCCTCACGGCTCCAGATCAGCTGCACCGGCGTGCCGGGCATTTCCTTGGCGATGGCCGCGACCTGCACCATGTAGTCGTTATTCAGACGCCGGCCAAAGCCGCCACCCATGCGGGTGATGTGCACGATCACCTTTTCCGGCGGCACGCCGAGATATTCGGCCACAGAGGCAAGCCCGCCCTGCGGGGTTTGCGAGGGGGCCCACATCTCCATCACGCCATCGTCACGCATCAGCGCGGTGCAGTTCATCGGCTCCATCGGCACGTGGGCGAGGAACGGGTAAGAGTAGTCGGCGGTCACGACCTTGGCTGCCGAGGCGAGCGCCCCCGCCATGTCGCCGCGTTCGCCGAACACTTCGGCCGCCTGCCCGCCGTCCATCAGTTCCTTGGCCTTCGCGGCATAGCCTGCGGTCGAGTGGCTGGCCCATTCGCCGTTGTCCCATTCAGGCTTCAATGCGCTGCGGGCGCGGTTGGCGAGCCACCAGTTCGAAGCGATCACGGCCACCCCGTCAACCAGCTCTTCGGGGTTGCCGTTGCCGCGCACGATGAAGGCGTCGATCACGCCGGGCTGCGCCTTGGCGGCTTCCACATCTGCGGTCTTGAGCGTAGCGCCGAACACGGGCGAGCGCTCATAAGCGGCATAGACCATGCCCGGCAGCTGCGTATCGACACCGAAGATCGGCTCGCCGCGCACGATCTTGGGGCTGTCGATCCCGCCGATGGCGCGGCCGATAATGCGGAAATCGGCCTGATCCTTCAGCGTCAGGCTTTCGGGATCGGGCACCGGCATGGTGGCGGCAAGGCTCGCCAGCTCGCCATAGGTTGCCGAACGGCCCGAGGCTTTCTCCACCACCTTGCCCGGTTCGGTGCCGAGCGAAGCGACGGGAACGCCCCACTTCTGCGCGGCTGCAGCGATGAGCATCGCGCGGGCGGTCGCGCCGGTCTGGCGCATCGGCATCCAGTTCATCGGGGTCGAGAACGAGCCGCCTGCGAGCTGCGGGCCGTATTTGGCCATGTTGGTCTCGGCCATCTCGATCTTGACCTGATCCCAGTCGGCATCGAGTTCTTCGGCCACGATCATCGGCAGCGAGGTCTTGATGCCTTGGCCGATCTCGGGGTTCTTGCCGATGATGGTGATGGTGTTATCGGGCGCGATGGTGACAAAGGCGGTCAGCTCCGCCGGTGCGCCAGCCTCGGCGCTCACGGCGCGGGCGACCATCGGCATGGTAGCGCTCAGCGCGAAGCCGCCGCCGGCAAGCGCCGATACTTTGAGCAGGCTGCGCCGCGAAAGGGTGGTTGCCTCAGACATTGGCCGTTTCCTCATTGCGCGACACCTGAGCGATGGCGGTCTTGATCCGTTTGTAGCAGGCACAGCGGCAGATGTTGCCCTGCATGGCTGCGTCGATCTCGTCGTCCGAGGGGGTGGCGTTGCTGTTGAGCAAGGCGGTGGCGCTCATCAGCTGACCGGCCTGGCAATAGCCGCACTGCATCACGTCTTCATCGAGCCATGCCTGTTGCAGCGCCTGCCCGACTTCTGACTGTGCGAGATGCTCGACGGTGGAGACCTTCTTGTCGCCGATGGCCGAGAGCGGCAGTGAGCACGAGCGCACGGCCTGCCCGTCGAGGTGGACGGTGCAGGCACCGCACATGCCGATGCCGCAGCCGAACTTGGTGCCGACCATTCCGAGTTCCTGGCGCAGGGCCCAGAGCAGGGGCATGTCGCCCGGCGCGTCGATCTCGCGCGTTTCGTTATTGATGGTGACCGTGATGGCCATGTTGCTAGTCTCCCGCTAAGCCGTCCGCCCGGGGCTGGGCACACTGTTTCCGTATCAGCCTACCGGAAGAGCATCAGTAAGCCAACGGGCAGACTAAAACCTTTTGTCTTGGACGCCCTAGCGGGGCAGTGCCTTTATCTAGGTCGTGAACTCATAAATTGAGCCGGATTCTCGGGCGAGCGCCAAGTCTTTGCTACCGTGGCTGGTGTCGCCGTTCTGACCGCTTGCGCGCCTGCTCTTCGTGCCATGAGGGCCGGGCATAGCCCGTAAGCCATCGCCACGCTTGAAAGGCGCCGATAAGCAAGCGCAGGACTCCTGCGATTCCAAAACCCCAATAGTAGCCTGGGCTTCCCGGTGGAATATCAACGACCATGCTTACGATGCCGAGCAGCAGGAGCGGTGAGAGAAAGAGCAACTTTTGCGCGAATGCGAATGTGGGAATGTAGCTGTGCCGCTCCCAAGCGCGGTCGACCCACTCGCGCAATGCTTTGAAAGGATTCACCATCATCTCCCGCTTTCCGATAGCAGCACGGCCGGAATTTTGCCATCGCTGCGTCTGCGAGATTGTACTTTCATCCTGCTTCGATCTCTGATTCAGCATCGGCATGAGCCGATATGATCTGACCGAATTCGAGTGGCGCGTGATAGAGCCACTGCTGCCCAACAAGCCCAGAGGCGTGCCGCGTGTCGATGATCGCCGCGTGCTGAACGGCATATTCTGGGTGCTGCGTTCTGGTGCGCCGTGGCGCGACCTGCCGGAACGCTATGGTCCACGCACCACCTGCTACAATCGCTTCGTTCGTTGGCGTAAAGCTGGTGTGTGGGATCGAATGATGTACGCCATCACCGCCGCGCATGATGGCGACATCCAGATGATCGACAGTACTTCCATCCGGGCGCACCAACAGGCTGCGACGGCAAAAAGGGGGATCGAGATCATTGTCTCGGTCGCTCCCGAGGTGGGCTCACGACCAAAATCCACGCGGTCGTCGATGCGCAAGGTCTCCCGATCCGGCTGAGCCTGACCGCTGCTCAAGCCCATGACGGCCAAACCGCTGACGATCTGCTCGATCATGTCGGCGCTGGAACAATCGTATTGGCGGACAAGGCCTACGATGCTGATCGCACCCGGGCGTCTCTCCGCGAGAAAGGGGCGTTCGCCAATATCCCGCCCAAGGCCAATCGTCGGTCAAAGCCATACTTCAGCACTTGGCTCTACCGGGAGCGGAACCTCATCGAGCGCTTCTTCTCCAAACTCAAGCACTTCCGCCGGGTTGCCACCCGCTACGACAAGCTGGCCGAGAACTTCCTCGCCATGGTCCAGCTCGCCTCAATGCGACTGTGGCTGCGCGCTTATGAGTCTACGGCCTAGTTAGAGCCACCGAGCCCCTTAGAGCCAGCGAGCCCCTGTCTGGCCCTCTAGTCCCGCAATCCGAAGCATTCGATAAAGGGCGCCTCCCATCACGCGCCGTTTTTCAAAGCTCGCTACCGGACCGACACTCGGACCGCGCCAAGCCACATTATCTGTGTCCTTAGCTCGATTCGGGCCGGGTTCGATTCGGATTTGCAGCGCAATTCGCGGCCTTCTGGCGGATCGCGCGGCTATCCAGTTGGCGCGAAACCGTCACATTTCCCTGATAATCCGAGAGTTTCATAAAAGTCTCAATTTCGCTGTTGACCGAATCCGGAGTGGGGCCTAGATGGGCTCCACCGACGCGGTGCAGCGGACTTCCGCCACTGAGTTGGTCGCCAAATTTGACGGATAGCCGGCTCCCCCGGTGAAAATCGGGGAACCGATCGCTGTCCGCTTTTGAGTT
>NZ_SKCG01000003.1 GCF_005434915.1 Aurantiacibacter suaedae | reverse complement strand
GCTCAAGCAGTGGGAAGAGATGGGCTACGGCAACTATCCGGTCTGCATGGCCAAGACGCAGTACTCGTTCTCGACCGACCCGACCGCGCTGGGCGCGCCCGAGGGCCACGAGATCGCCATTCGCGAAGTGCGTCTTTCAGCCGGTGCTGGCTTCGTGGTCGCCATCGCGGGCGACATCATGACCATGCCGGGCCTGCCCAAGGTGCCCTCGGCCGAGAACATCTATCTCGACGAGAACGGCCAGATCGAAGGCCTGTTTTAAGCCTTCCGGCCTGAGGCCGCACAGAAAGGGCCGCTCCAGCAATGGGGCGGCCCTTTTCGTTTGACCGTTTTCGATTGTCGCGCGTTCATGCCAGTGTCACTAGCGACCGAGCAGCATCGTGCCTGCCACTTGATAAGGAAGCGAAGAAATGTTCCGGAAAGCCCTGCTCACCCTCGCCATCGGGTCTTGCGCATTAGCGCTTGCCGCCTGCAACACGGTGCGCGGCGTCGGCCAGGATCTGGAATCGGTCGCCAACAGCACAGAGGAAGCGATCAACTAGGTCGTCTGCTCCTGCGCGAGCCTAGCCAGCATCCGCATCTTTCTTCGCGTTCCACGGCCAGCGTCCGTCGATCTCGACTTCAAGGCTGAACGACAGGAAGGTGCGGATAATCACAATCCCGCCCAGCACCATAACGCTTTCCAGCGTCGGCTCTACGGCAACCGTGCGGATGATGTCCGCCGCGACCAGCAATTCGAGCCCAACCAAAATCGACCGCCCGAGCATTCGGCGAAATTCGGGAATGAGCGCCGAGCGTTCTCTCGCCAGCGGACCATGCGTCCAAAGCGCCCCCACCCCGAGACGCCCGAAAGCCAGCAGCGACCCTGCAATGATGGCGGCGATGCCAACGAGTTCGAAGGCCTTGGCAACCGCGGTTGCAAAATCGAGCATCTGCGCATCGGAAATCATACTTCCCAAACCCGACGACCCTCGGCCAAGTTCCGGGAACGTCCGCAGGTCCTGTTCGTCGGTCTCATGAAGGAGACTGACCCATGTCGATCAAGGAAATGATTCGCGAACACCCGCAGGTGGGTGACGACTACAACGAAGATCTCGGCGAAGCTGTGAAGCACGCGATGTATTGCGCGGCAATCTGCAATTCCTGTGCCGATGCCTGCTCTGCCGAGCAAATGGACATGTCAGAGTGCATCCGCAAGTGCATGGACTGCGCCGACATCTGCCAGGCCGTCAGCCGCGTGGCGGCACGCCGTACTGCTGGCAACACCGTGGTCATCAAGTCGCTGCTCGAAGCCTGTGTGATTGCGTGCAAAATCTGCGCCGAGGAATGCGCCAAGCACGACAATGCGCATTGCAAGCGGTGCGAAAAGATGTGCCGCGAGTGCTTTGAAGACTGCGTGAAGGCGCTGCAAGGAATGCAGGAAGCGGCGCTTTCGTAACCCTTACGAAAGAAAGCGCTGAGCTTTTCGACTTGCCTGTGTTACAAGGTGCTTGCTGACGTCGACATTTGCGACGGACTTCGGCCTTTGACTAAGCGTTGCCACCCAATCGGCCGCGCCGCCAGACGACGACTTCCTTTCATCACACGACCTGACGCACGACCCCGGTGGCGCTTTTGCCGCCGGGCACTTTGTCTTCTGGAAAGGAAGCAATCATGAGCAAGACCGGTTCCGTCAAATTCTTCAATGCCGACAAGGGCTATGGTTTCATTCAGCCCGACGATGGCTCGGCTGACAGCTTCGTCCACATTACCGCAGTTCAGGCTGCCGGCATGGACACGCTGAACACTGACCAGCGCCTCAACTACGAAGTTGAGCAGGGCAAGAACGGCAAGGCTTCGGCCGTGAACCTCACGCCCGCAGACTGATTTACCGGGCTCACCTCCCCTGGCGTCAAGGCGCCGGGGGAGGCGCTCCCTTATAAAGGGGAATTTCTATGAGCCAGACCTTTGCATTCT
Organism: Aurantiacibacter suaedae; assembly: GCF_005434915.1. Classification (GTDB taxonomy): domain Bacteria; phylum Pseudomonadota; class Alphaproteobacteria; order Sphingomonadales; family Sphingomonadaceae; genus Alteraurantiacibacter; species Alteraurantiacibacter suaedae. The sequence continues at coordinate 649,881 of NZ_SKCG01000003.1, read as the reverse complement.
ACGATGCCCGCGCCGAAGAGGCTGCGCGCGACGCCAAGACGGCAACGCTGGACAATGTTCGCGAGCGTGCATTGCGGTCGCAGAAAACCTGGCGAGCATTGGCCGACCAAGCGAAGAAAATTGAAAAATCGCGCGCCAAGGCTGCCAGCGAACGTCTGGAACGCCTCGCCGCCGCAGAGGACGCAGAGGACGCAGCTACAGATCCGGCGACCACCGCCGCCGAAGCCTAGCCGATCAGGCCGCCTTTCGCGCCTTTTCCAGCTTTTTCAGCGCCATGTTGCGTTTCAGACGGCTCAGGTGGTCAATGAACAGCACGCCATTGAGATGGTCCATCTCATGCTGGATGCAAATCGCCATCAGGCCGTCCATCGGCTCTTCATGCGTGTTGCCTTCTAGATCCTGCCATCGCACGCGGCACGTCTTCGGGCGGTCCACATCGGCATAGATATCGGGCACCGAAAGGCAGCCTTCCTGATAGCTCGCCTGCTCTTCTGCCGGATCAAGAATTTCCGGGTTGATGAAGATGCGCGGTTCCTTCTTCGTGGGCTGATGGTGATGGTGGTGGCCATCGTGATCGCACGGCTCGGGCTCGGCGTCCGGGTCTTCGGGCTGGAGGTCGATCACCAGCACGCGCTGCGGCACGCCGACCTGAATAGCCGCCAGCCCAATGCCATTGGCGTCGTACATGGTTTCGAACATGTCCTCGACCAGCGTCTTCAGCTCGTCGTCGAATTTGTCGACGGGCACGGAGACCTGCTTGAGGACGGGATCGGGAACTTCAAGGATTTCGCGGATAGCCATGGGCGTTAGATAGGCGCGAGATGCGCGCCAATCAAGCGAGTGGGCGACGCGCCCGCAAAGCCTGTGCCAGAGTGCCCTCGTCAAGGTAATCCAGCTCGCCGCCGACCGGCAAACCATGCGCCAACTGGGTGATTCGCACGGGGAACCGGTCGAGCCGCTCGGCAAGGTAATGCGCGGTGGTCTGTCCTTCGAGTGTGGCGTTCATCGCCAGCACCACCTCATCGACCCCGCCTGCCTCAACGCGGGCCAGCAGGCGATCGATGGTAAGGTCTTCGGGCCGCACCCCGTCCAGCGCCGAGAGTCGACCGCCCAGGACGTGAAACGTGCCGCTGAACAGCTTGGCCCGGTCAAGCGCCCACAGATCGGCCACGTCCTCCACCACGCAGATCGCCTTGGCATCGCGGCGCGGATCGGCACAGATGCTGCACGGGTCCGTGGTGTCGACATTGCCGCAGATGGAGCATTCGACCAGCCTGCGTTCGACCACCTGCAACGCCTCGACCAGCTGCGCGAGTCCGGTCTGCCGGTGTTTGACCAGCCACAGTACCGCCCGGCGCGCCGATCGCGGCCCGAGGCCGGGCAGGCGGGCGAGTGCCGAGGCGAGGGTTTCGATTTCCGGGGACGCCATTCCAAATCCACTATCTGCTCATGCTGAGCTTGTCGAAGCATTGTACTTTCTACTAGCGCAGCGCTTTAAGGAAGTACGCCCCTTCGACAAGCTCGCGGTGAGCGGACATCGGGGGCACACGGGATTCGACAAGTGCGCATAACTTTCATGGGGACCCCGGATTTCTCGGTTGCAGTGCTCGATGCCCTGCATGAGGCCGGACACGAAATCTGCGCGGTCTATACCCAGCCGCCGCGCCCGGCGGGCCGGGGAAAGAAGCTGCGCCCTTCGCCGGTGCAGGCCCGTGCCGAGCAGCTGGGGCTGGAAGTGCGCCATCCGGTGAACTTCTCCGCCGCAGAAGACCGCAAGGCCTTTGCCGCGCTCGATGCCGATATTGCCGTGGTCGTGGCCTATGGTCTGCTGCTGCCGGTGGAGGTTCTCACCGCGCCGCGGCTTGGCTGCGTGAACGTCCATGCCTCGCTGCTGCCGCGCTGGCGCGGGGCCGCGCCGATCCAGCGCGCGATCCAGTCGGGCGATCCGATGACCGGGGTGACGATCATGCAGATGGAACGCGGGCTCGACACCGGCGACATGCTGCTGCGGGGCGAAACCCCCACCATGGGCAAGACGAGTGCCGACCTGCACGATGAACTTGCGCAGATGGGGGCCAGGCTGATGGTGAGCGCGCTCAGCCGTCTGTCCAGCCTCACGCCGCTGCCGCAGGACGAGGTCGCGGCAACCTATGCCGCGAAAATCGACAAGAGCGAAGCGCGGCTCGATTTCACAAAGCCCGCTGGCCTGCTCGAACGCGAAGTGCGCGCTTTTGCGCCCTTCCCCGGCGCGTGGTTCGAGCTGGACGGGGCGCGGGTAAAGCTACTGCGCGCAGAGGTGGTCGACGGCAGGGGCGCACCGGGCACCGTGCTCGACGAGCAGCTGACCATCGCCTGCGGCGACCGCGCGCTGCGCCCGGTGACGCTGCAACGCGCGGGCAAGCCGGCCATGGCGCTCGATGATTTTCTGCGCGGTAATCCGGTGGCCGAGGGCACCGTGCTGACATGACGCGCTTCGCGCTCACGGTAGAATTCGACGGCACCCCCTTCATGGGCCTGCAACGGCAGGTCCATGGCCCCACGGTGCAACAGGCGATCGAGGATGCCGCCCATAAGGTGACCGGGGAGAACCCGGTGCTCTTCAGCGCAGGGCGTACCGATAGCGGGGTCCACGCGCTCGCCATGCGTTGCCATCTCGATATCGAAAAACAGATTGAGCCGTTCCGCCTGTCCGAGGCGCTGAACGCGCACCTGCGGCCCGATCCAGTAGCAATCATCGGCTGCGAGGTGGTACCTGACGACTGGCACGCGCGGTTCTCCTGCGTGGGCCGCGCCTATGTTTACCGCATCGCCAACCGCCGCGCGCCGCTGACGCTGGAGAAGAACCGCGCCTGGCACGTCGCCCGCCCGCTCGATGCCGAGGCGATGCACCGGGCGGCGCAGGCGCTGGTTGGGTTGCACGATTTCACCACCTTCCGCTCTGCCCATTGCCAGGCGGCAAGCCCGGTGAAATCGCTAGACCGGCTCGACGTGCGGCGCGAGGGCGATCATGTGCTGATCGAGGCCGAGGCGCGCAGTTTCCTTCATCATCAGGTCCGATCGATGGTTGGCACGCTTTCGCTGGTCGGTCTGGGCCAGTGGCGTATCGAGCAGGTGGCCGAGGCGCTGGCAGCGGCGGACCGTTCTGCGCTCGGCCTAAACGCGCCTCCCGAGGGGCTCTATTTCCTGCGTGCATCGTACCCGAAGAGCTGAAAAGTCAGTACGACCAAGTCGCTCGCATGCGCTAATCGCAGTTGGGTTGAATTGTGATGCACCGCACAACAGCAGGACAGACTACAAAACGAGATGATGCAGGAACTCGATCCCTTCACCTAGCAACGGACGCTGCCATAAAGAAACTCCTGATCGCCATCAGCCACGCGGGCCTCGACCTTTCGAAGGCCTCCGATGTCGCCGTCACGCGCGACCGGATCGACGCCGCAGTCACCAACGCCTGCGCTAAGCTTAGCCGCCCCAGCGAGCGCGAAGCCTGTGTGCGCGACGGCACCTCCGCGATCGAATATGTCGCCCTGGCTGGGCTGGTGGCGGTTGGCTTGATTGTGGTCCTCGCCACCATCGGCGATAAGACCTCCAGCAAATTCTCCGAAGTCGATACGGCGTTCGGCCCGACGAATGACGCCGCGCTGGCACCGCGCCATCCTGTTCGACGCGGCGGCGGAAACCAAATCCCGACCTGATCAAAGCGAAAAGCGCCGAGGCTGCGCCGCGCTAAGGCCCTGCCTCGCTTTCCTGCGCTTGTCCGCGAGCAGCTTCAATCGCTCTTTCTGCCTCCTGTCGCGCTTGTTCCAGCCGCGCCGCGGCTGCTTCACGCGCCATATCGGCCACGCGCCGCGACGCCGCTTCCTCATCGATATCGACCGAAAACGTGCCATCGCCGATACGCGCACCGACCGGCGTTCCATCGACATCGGACACGATCACCGCCTCGCCATCGCGGATGATTACGCGGGTGCCGTCACCCATCGGAAACTCCCCGTCGGTGGGCACGTCAAGCGGCTGAACCGGGCCGGAGGGATCCGGGCGCGGCGTTTCGCGTGTGGGCACGGATTGCCCTGCGATCGCGCTGGTCATGAAGTCACGCCAGATCCGCGCCGGAAGGCCCCCGCCGTGGACACCGTTCAGCGGCGAGTTATCATCGTTGCCGATCCAGACGCCGACCACCAGCCGGTCATCACCCTCGCCCGCATAGCCAACGAACAACGCATCGCGGTTGTTCTGCGTGGTGCCCGTCTTGCCGAAGTTCGGACCCGAGAGAATAGCCGCACGGCCCGTGCCCGAGTTGATCGCGCCGCGCAGCAGCGTCTCCATCTCCTCATGGTCGCCGAAACCGAGCGAGCTTTTGCCGTTCCACAGCCAGTCGAACCAGCCCTCCTCTTCCGCGGGAAAGGCATGGGCCGCGACTGGAAAGGCATTGCCCGCCACCCCGGCATAGGCGCTGGTGAGTTCGAGCAGCGTCATCGTGCTGGTGCCCAGCGCCAGGCTCGGATCGCCTGCCGGAAGGTCGGAGGTGACGCCCAGGTCGCGCGCGGTTTCGATCACCTTGTCGATCCCTACGGCCTGCGCCAATCGCACCGCCGCCACGTTCGAGCTTTGGGCAAAGGCATCGGCCAGCGTGATCGTGGGGGAATAGCGCCCGCCCGCATTACCCGGGCGGTAGGAGCCGGTGGTGAATTCGGTGTTGTCGATGGTGTCGCCGGGGTGCCAACCATTGCGCAGGGCGGCGAGATAGACGAACAGCTTGAAGGTCGAGCCGGGCTGGCGACGCGCCTGCGTGGCGCGGTTGAACGGACTTTGCGCATAGTCCTTGCCGCCGATCATCGCCACGACCTCGCCGTTGGGCCGCATCGCCACCAGCGCCACCTGCGCAGATCCGAGCGGGGCGCGTTCGGTAACACGGCGAGCGATGTTCTGGAGGCGCGAATCGAGCGTGGTGGTGATCGTGCGGCTGGCATAGGCTTCCGCCCCGCCCGCCTCGGCCTGCGGCAGCGCCCAGTCGGCGAAATAGGTGCCGGTGGGTATCTCCTCGCGCTCGCGCACGTCGAGCCGGGGCACCTGCATGGCATCGGCCTCGCCTTGCGTGATATAGCCCGCTGCGACCATCGCATTCTTCACCAGCTGGAAGCGTGCGGCGGCGAGATCGGGGTTGCGCGTGGGGGCAAGGCGGCTCGGCGCCTGCAACAGGCCCGCCAGCATCGCCGCCTGTTCCGGTTTCAGGTTCTCCGGCTTGCGATAGAAATAGTGCAGGCTGGCCGCGCGCAGGCCATACATGTTGTCGCCGAAATAGGCGTTCGAGAGGTAGCGCTCGAGGATCTCGTCCTTGGTCAGCCAGGCCTCCAGCCAGAACGCGATCAATGCCTCGCGCGCCTTGCGGGTGAGCGTGCGTTCAGGGCTGAGGAAGGTGAACTTCGCGAGCTGCTGCGTGATCGTGGAGCCGCCGCCGGTGCCGGTAAAGGCGGCACGGGCGATGCCGCGCGGGTCCACACCCCAGTGCGAATAGAAGCGCCGGTCCTCGATGGCGAGAAAGGCTTCGACCACGTGCGGCGGCAGGTCGGCCACCACCACCGGCTCGCCCACCACCGCGCCCTTGCGCGCAATCGGCGTGCCATCGGCGGCGAGCAGCGTGACCTGCGGCGCGGCGATCGGTTGCAGGGACTTGCTGAGCGGCGCGGTAATCGCCAGCCAGGCGACCAGCAGGATGAACACGAGCGCCACGGCCGCGCTGATTCGCCCGAACCACCAGAGCCATCCGCGCGCGGCGATCCGCTCCCATATCCGCCCTCTTAGCGTCGTGCGTCTGGGCGGGGTCGGCGGCAGATAAGACGGCTGGCGCGGTCCGCGCGGGCGGAACGCCAGATCGTCATCGTCGTCGAGATCGGCATAGGGCGTCCACGGCGCATCCTCGAGCGCAAGATCGCGCGGCATACGCTCGCCCCAGCGCTCCGCCGAGGCGGATTTACGCGACGACGAAAAGGGCCACATCGGGATTATGCCAGTGTATTGTCACAGCAACACACTATTGGCGCGCGCCGTCTGAAGCAAGGCTGAACTGCCCTGCTCCGTAGACGGCCCGAGCCGATCAACCCTGACGGACCGCACTCTCGGGCAAGTCCTCGCCGAACACGCGCTGATAATACTCGGCCACCAGCATCCGTTCGGCCTCGTCGCACTTGTTCAGGAACGAGAGCCGGAACGCGAGCCCGACATTGCCGAAAATCTCGGTGTTTTCGGCCCAGGTGATGACGGTACGCGGGCTCATCACGGTCGAGATGTCGCCGTTGATAAACCCTTGGCGCGACAGATCAGCCACGCGTATCATGTTCGCCACCATCGCATCGTCGAGCTTGGTCTTGGCGCCAACGATCTTGCGCTCAGTGTCGGCGGGCAGATAGTTGAGGCCGACGACGATATTCCAGCGGTCCATCTGGCCCTGATTGATCGCCTGCGTGCCGTGATAGAGCCCGCTGGTGTCGCCCAAGCCCACGGTGTTGGCCGTGGCGAACAGGCGGAAGTTGGGATCGGGCCGGATCACGCGGTTCTGGTCAAGCAGGGTCAGCTTGCCTGCCTGCTCCAGCACGCGCTGGATCACGAACATCACGTCGGGCCGGCCCGCGTCATATTCGTCGAACACCAAGGCAACCGGGTGTTGCAGCGCCCAGGGCAGCAGGCCCTCGCGGAATTCGGTCACCTGCAAGCCGTCGCGCAGCACGATGGCATCGCGCCCGACAAGGTCGATACGGCTGATATGCGCATCGAGGTTGATGCGGATACACGGCCAGTTGAGGCGGGCAGCGACCTGCTCAATATGGGTCGACTTGCCCGTGCCGTGATAGCCCTGCACCATCACGCGGCGGTTATGCGCAAAGCCCGCAAGAATCGCCAGTGTGGTATCCGGCTCGAATACATAGTTCGGATCGGTATCGGGCACGCGCTCGTCCGCCTTGGAAAAGGCCGGGACTTTCATATCCACATCGATCCCAAAGGTCTCCCGCACGTCGAGTTCGATATCGGGAGCGGCCATCACGGTGCCGTCGGTTTCGTGAGTCTTGGTAAGTTCGGTCATCTCGCGAGGATGCCTAGCGGCGCGGCATGGCCGCCGCAACACGCTATTGCAGCGCACGGTGTCAGGCGGCTGCCTTCTCCGGCCAGCTAAGCGCCGCGATGAGGCGCGAGAGATCCTCCGCCTTGCCCATAATCGCCCTGTCTTCACCAGCGGCCGCCCAGGCGACAAACGGCATCCGGGCATAGAACAGGGCGAACATCGCATTGCCGCTTTCTGCGCGCACGATTACATCCTGCGTCGAGGTATCGCCGCGTCGCACGATCACGGTCGCACCGGTGACCCAGGCGATAAAGCGGTGCTGGCCAATCTCCAGCCCCAGCGTAGACCCGCGCGAATCAGCGCCGCGAGAAGGATCGAACGTCATCGGCAGGGTCAGTGCGAAGGCTGAAGCGCTGATCGGCAGGGTCTCGTCATGCAGGTCGGAGCGCATGGCCCAGAGCGCCATTTCGCGGATGATCGGCTCGGCCTGCTGGCCCCACTGCGTAAGTTCGTAAGCCTCAACCCCCACCGTCGAAGGCAGGGTTACTTTTTGCAACAGGCCCGTTTCTGCAAGGCCGTTAAGCCGTTCGGTCAGAACCCTTGCGGAAATACCGGGCAGATCGGCGCGCAATTCGGAAAATCGCCGCGGCCCGAGCAGCAGCTCGCGAACGATCGGGAGCGACCAGCGCTCTCCCAGCACTTCCAGGGCCATAGCCATGCCGCAGCCATCGCCGTACCATCGGCCATGCACCTGTTCGGGCTCGTTGCTCAGCTTTCTCAACGCCATGGTTGGTTTATGTAACCCGAAGGTTACCAGAACGTAAGCGACGCGCCAGGCAGGAAAGATCGTGCCCGCCAATCCGGCTTGACCGGAGCACCTATGTTCTTTATTTGTTCACGCCCGTCAGAGGAGCATTCACATGGCCGATTTCACCCTGCTCTTCAATCCGATGAGCCGCGCGCTGATCGGCAAGTGGGCGCTTGAGGAGGCTGGCGCGGATTATGCCATCTTCCCGGTGGAATGGGATAACAAACCGGCGGAACTGTTTGCAGCCAACCCCCTTGGCAAGGTTCCCGCGCTGATCCACCACACCGCCGGGGCAGACTACGCGGTGAGCGAATGTGCTGCGATCTGCCACTATCTCGCTGAAACGGCGGCCCCTGCCCTATTGCCGAGCGATGCCGAAAAGGCCGACTATTTCCGCATGATGTTCTTTGCCGCTGGGCCGGTGGAAGCGGCGGTGTCGAACAAGGCAGCCGGCTGGGTGCCCGAGGGTGAACGCGGTGAAATGACCATTGGTTATGGTAGCTTTGAACGCGCCGCCGCCATGCTCGATGGCTGGTTTGCCGAGCGCCACTATGTCTGCGGCGCGCGGTTTACCATGGCGGATGTCTATGTCGGCAGCCAGGTCGACTGGGGGCTGCGGTTCGGTTCGATCCCGGCTGGGGAGAACCTCGAAGCCTATGCAGCAAGGCTGCGCGAACGCCCGGCCTATGCCGCCAGCATGGGCGCGATACCCGCCTGATAGCTCACGAAAAGGCGTGAGCGCGGCGTAACACCTGATAGGCCTCCACCACACGCTGAAGGCGGTTCTCATGGCTGCGGTCGCCGCCGTTGCGGTCTGGGTGATAGCGGCGCACCAGTTCGGAATAACGGCGGCGAAGCTGCGGTTTGTCCGCCTCCTGCGTCAGCCCCATCACCTGCAAGGCCTCGCGCTCGCGTGCCGAGAAGCGCACCGCCCGCGCCGCCTCGGCCTGCGCCCGCTCGCCGCGGGCTCGCGCGGCATTGCGAATGCCCTCGGCGCGCGCGCCAATGGCGTCGAGCGGGTCGTCGAAATCGGCCCATCGAGGTTTGCTGAAATTTGCCGCGCCGCCAAAACTCGGGCTTTCGCGCCGCCAGCCGGCAGCGGGTGACTGCGCGTCGAAAATTTCGTCGGCGCTCATGCCGTCGAACCAGTCATAACCGGCGTTGAACTCGCGCACGTGCTCAAGACAGAACCAGCGATATTCGCCCGGCCCGTCGAACCCGTGCCCGCGATCGCCCGGAGCGCGAAATTCGCCCGGTTCGTCGCATCCGGGCCTCTCGCAGGTCCGCGCGCTGTCTTCGTATCTTCCGTGAAACTTGCCTTGTCGAGACTTGTCTTGCCGCATTCGCCTTATGATGGGGGCCTAGGCGCGCAAAGGAAAGCCCCCTACATGGGCGGACATGGCCGAAACTATGCAATCCACGATCGAGACCCTCCTGACGGAGGCCCTGGAACCCACCCGGCTGGAGGTGATCAACGAAAGCGCCCTCCATTCGGGCCATTCCGGCGACGATGGCAGCGGCGAGTCGCACTTTGCCGTCATCATCGAGAGCCCGAAATTTGCCGGCGTCAGCCGCGTGATGCGTCAGCGCATGGTCAACCAAGCGCTGGGCGACATTCCTGGCGAGCGGGTTCACGCGCTTGCGATCAAGGCCTCGGCACCGGGAGAGTAACCGCATGAGTTATCAGCTGTTCTACTGGCCGAGCGTTCCCGGACGCGGCGAATTCGTGCGCCTGTTTATGGAAGCCGCCGAACTCGAATACGAGGACATGGCGCGCACCGATGGCGCCGATGCTTTGGTGGAAGACCTGCACGCGCGTGAGGGCATCCGCCCTTTCGCCCCGCCCTATCTGGTCGATGACGAGGTGGTGATCGGGCAGACCGCGCTGATCCTGCTCTATCTTTCAGACAAGGAGGGGCTCGGCTCGGGCGACCTCGCCACCGATCTCAAGCTGATGCAGTTGCAGATGGATATCGCTGATCTGGTCGAGGAAATCCACGGCACCCATCACCCGATCGCACCCAGCCTCTACTATGCCGACCAGATGGATGCGGCCTACGAAAAGGCCGCCGACCTTCGTGCCAACCGCTTGCCCAAGTATCTGATCCACTTCGATAATGCTCTTGCCGCCAATGGCGGGCCGTTCATGCTTGGCGAGCAGTGGAGCCATGTCGACACCAGCCTGTTCCAGCTGATGGAGGGGCTCGACTACGCCTTTCCCAATTACATGGCGCAGATGCAGGGCACCTGGGCCAACCTTGAGGCGCTGCAGGCCGCCGTGCCCGATATCGAAGGCCTGACCGCCTATCTCGCCAGCGAGCAGCGGATGGATTTCAACGAGGATGGCATCTTCCGCCATTACGAAGAACTCGACGAACAGTAGGAGCCCGATTTTCCAATGGATTATGTCCGCCTGGGTCGCACCGAAGCCATGGTCGGCGTGGCGGGGCTCGGCTGCGGGGGGCATTCTCGGCTCGGCATGGCGGGCGGCGCTTCGAGTGCCGAGGCGAGCCGGATCGTTGCCAAGGCGCTCGACCTCGGGGTGAATTTTCTAGATACGGCAAGGTCTTACGGCACGGAAGAAGCAGTGGGCCTCGGCATTCGCGGGCATGATCGCAGCAAGCTGTTCATCTCGACCAAAAGCTGGGCCGGCACCGATCTGTCGAACCGCAACCCCGATCCGCTCCCCGTGGCCGACTTCGTCGCCAACCTCGAAACCAGTTTGCGCACGCTGGGCACCGACTATGTCGATCTATGGCATCTTCACGGGGTTGCACCTTTTCAACTTGACCATGTTTACAACGAGTTGCTGCCCGAAATGCATCGCCAGCGCGACCTCGGGAAGATCCGCTTCATCGGCATAACCGAGGCCTTCCGCGAGGACTTGCGCCACGAAACATTGCAACAGGCGCTGCCCACCGGCCACTTCGACGTGGCGATGGTGGGATTCAATCTCATCAATCCCTGCGCGCGCAACACGGTGTTCCCGCTTGCGATCGAGCACGATGTCGGCACGCTGGTCATGTTTGCCGTCCGCCGCGCGCTTAATAGTGCCGAAAACGCGGCCGAAGCGGTGGCACAATTGATTGAACTGGGCGAAGTCGATCCCGCATCGGTCGATCCGGCCGATCCGCTCGGCTTTCTCGCCGCGCATCCTGCAATCAAATCGCAGGTGGAGGCCGCCTATCGCTTCTGCCGGTATGAGCCCGGTGCGCATGTCGTGCTGACGGGCACCGGCAAGGAGGCACATCTGGAAGAGAACCTTGCCTCTATTCTCGCTCCGCCGCTCCCAGCAGAAACCAGCGAGCGGCTGGCACGTATTTTCGGCTCTGCCACCAGCATTTCCGGCGAGTAACCCTATGAGCATTATCCAGACCGTCACCCCCGTCAGCCACGATCTTGGCGGCTTTACCGTGCGCCGGGCGGTGCCCAGCCCGCAGTGCCGGATGGTTGGGCCCTTCGTGTTCATCGACCAGCTCGGCCCCGCCCGGCTCGATGTCGGTGATGGGATGGACGTGCGCCCGCACCCGCATATCAACCTGGCCACTGTGACCTGGCTGATCGGCGGCGATCATGCCCCCGGTAATTTTTCAGGCGCAATCGAGCATCGCGACAGTCTCGGCACGTTCAGCACGATCCGCCCCGGCACGGTCAACCTGATGACCGCTGGACGAGGAATCGTCCATTCCGAGCGTTCGCCGCAGGACGAACGGCAGAAGGGTGCGGGGATTTACGGGATGCAGACGTGGCTCGCCCTGCCCGAGGCGCAGGAAGAGATCGACCCGGCCTTCGAAGCCGTGAGCGATCTGCCGATGATCGAAGATACCTGCGTGAAGGCGCGCGTGATCATGGGCAGTTTATGGGGCCGCACCGCGCCCGTCACCACCTATGCCGAGACGATCAATGCCGAGATCGTGCTCGGCGGTGGCGGCTCCATCCCCATCGATGCCGAGGCTGACGAGCGCGCGCTGATGTTGGTGGGCGGCGCCGCCACCATCGACGGCCAACCGCTCGGGCTCTACGAACTGACGCTGCTGAAGCCCGGCGCGGCGATGACGCTCGCCTCGGACACCGGCGGCACGGTGATGCTGATGGGCGGCGAGGCCTTTGCCACAAAGCGCCACGTGTTCTGGAACTTCGTCAGCTCCGACCGCGAGCGGATCAATCAGGCCAAGGAAGACTGGCGCGAAGGCCGCTTCCCCAAGGTTCCGGGCGACGAGGAAGAGTTCATCCCCCTCCCCGACAAGCCCAAAACCGTGAGCTATCCCTGAGCATAAACCACCGCTAAGGCACAGACCCATGACCCGCATCGCTCTTTGCGCCGCTGTTGCTGCGGCTCTTTTCGCCATTCCCGCACATTCTCAGGAGACCCCCGTGAACAAAGGCCAATCCTCCGCCTGGCTTAACGAACAGCAGGCCGCGCTCGCCGAAGCGACGCAGGCCGAGGGCTGGTACACGCTCGACGGCGGCGTGAAGTTCCGCCGCACCGCCGGTGACGGCACCGGCCCCGCGCCGACCGTGCAGGACACGGTGACGGTGCACTACACTGGCAAGCTGACCGACGGCACGACCTTCGATTCGAGCCGTGGCCGCGATCCGGCGACTTTCCCGCTGGGGCGGCTGGTGAAGGCCTGGCAGATCGCGATTCCCTACATGGGCGTGGGCGACACCGCCGAGATTCTGGTGCCGGCCGAGATGGGCTACGGCGCGCGCGGTGCGGGGCCTATCCTGCCCGCCTCGACGCTGTGGTTCGAGATCGAGCTGCTGGAGATCGAGGACTGAGCTTAGCTCAAAAACCACCATCCCAACCCTTCCCCACGGGTAAGGGCTTTTTACTCCCCAACCCCTCCTCTCGGGGAGGGGTTGGGGGTACGGCAATCGATCGCTCAGCCCTGCCACTCGACCCATGCGCCGTGCGGGTGCGCTTCGGCCAGTTGCACCGTCTCGTCTCCGCCGGGCCAGTAACGCAGTTTCAATTCATGGCGAAAGGTCGCCCGGTTGGTCTCGACCGCGATCCACGCCAGCGGGCGTTCCTTCGAAGCAGCCGCCCACGCCTCTTCCATCGCCTCGGTAATCTTGGCACGCGAAGCCTCAGGCAGATATTGCCACATCACCGTGTGGAACAACACGCGGGTCACGCCCGCCTCCTGCGGTTCCGCCAATTTTTGCACCACGAATTCGGCCGCATCCATCTGCACCAGATCGGGCGCGGCACGTGTAGCCATGGCGATGGCGGCCTCCATCCGCTTCATGCGTTCTGTCGCGTCGGCCCAGATGTAGCTCTTCAGCCGCAGCGCCTGCGCCTCGTCGGTGAGGTCGATCGGCGCAAGGTCGCAGCCCGCCACATCGATAATCTCCACCTCGCCCGCAGGCGGCGCATCGCCGCGCCATTCGGGCGTTATCTTCATGCTCGAAAGGCTCGGCCCCGCCTTGGTGCCGCCCAGATCATAGCGATAGCGCGCCATCATGGTGTTGATGCCCGCGCTGGCGCCGATTTCGATCAACTGGAACTTCGGCCCGAATTTTTGCGCCAGCCACAAGAGCGCGCCCATCACCGAAGCCGAACGCCCCGCCTCATTGGTCTGCGGGGGGCCGTCGAGCCACGGCAGCAACACAGTGTCGAACTTGCGCGCGGCTTCCAGCACGATGGCGTCGATCTGCCCCTGATCGCTCACCAGCCCGGCATAGATCGGCGCAAGACGCGGCTCTTCACCTGTGAGGTGAAGGAAATGCAGCGCACCCGCGATCCGCAGCGGCATCGCATCTTCCAGCACCGCGCCCTGCCAGGCCGCCATGCGTCGCCCGGTCGCGGTGTCGCCAGCCTCGGCAATCGCGAGCGTTGCCAGAATGATCTTGCCGGTGATCGGCGCGCCCGCCCGCGTGGCGTGTTCGGCCTGCCAGCGAATGCCCTCGGCAACGTCGGTGATCTCCATGAGGCCGCGTTCCTGCTTGCCCGTCTGTGCCATTGGTGGATTGCCCTTTCGCCTGGCTGTCCCTACATCGCGCGCCCATGACCCAGCCGCTGACATTTGCCGTGCCCAAGGGGCGTATTCTCGACGAGGCCTTGCCTGTGATGGCGCGCGGCGGCGTCGTGCCTGAAAGCGCCTTCCACGACAAGATGGACCGCTCGCTGAGTTTTGCCAGCGAAGATGGCGCCATGCGCATCATCCGCGTGCGCGCTTTCGACGTGGCGACCTTCGTGGCCTTCGGCGCGGCGCAGGTGGGCATTGTCGGCTCCGACGTGATCGAGGAGTTTGACTATTCGGAGCTTTATGCCCCGGTCGATCTCGGCATCGGGGCCTGCCGCCTCTCGGTGGCAGAGCCGGCTGAGGCGAACGACTATTCCGCCGGCATCGCCAGCCACATGCGCGTGGCGACCAAGTATCCTAACATCACCAGCCGCTGGTTCGAGCAGCAGGGCGTGCAGGCTGAGTGCGTGAAGCTGAACGGCGCGATGGAACTGGCGCCTTCGCTGGGGCTTGCGGGCCGGATCGTCGATCTGGTCTCCACCGGCAGCACGCTGAAGTCGAACGGACTGGTCGAGAAAGAAACGATCATGCAGATTTCGGCGCGCCTGATCGTCAACCGCGCCGCGCTGAAGACCGACCCGCGCGTGAGCGAACTGGTTGAGCGGTTCCGCAAGGTGGCTGCGGAAAGCTGATGCAGCGACTTTCCACCAGCGATCCCGATTTCGAGGGGAAGTTCGCCGCCATCGTCGATGACCGGCGTGAAAGCGATGCGGGCGTGTCGGACAAGGTCGCACAGATTCTCGCCGATGTGCGCCAGCGCGGCGACGCGGCGGTGCGCGAGCTGACCGAAACTTACGACCGCCACCAGCTCGACTGGCGCATTCCCGCCGCCGACTGCGAAGCGGCCTTTGCCGCGCTCGCCCCGGAGGCGCGCGACGCGCTTACACTCGCGGCGGACCGCATCCGCGCTTACCACAAGGCGCAACTGCCCGAAGATCGGGACTATCGCGACGAAGCGGGCGTTCGGCTTGGCGCGCGCTGGAGCGCGGTCGATGCGGCGGGGCTCTATGTTCCGGGCGGCAATGCAGCCTATCCATCCAGCCTGCTGATGAACGCGATTCCCGCCAAGGTCGCGGGGGTCGAGCGGGTGGTCGTCGCCACCCCCACACCCGATGGCGTGGCCAACCCGCTGGTGCTGGCCGCGGCGCACCTGTGCGAGGTCGACGAGGTGTGGCGGATCGGCGGCGCGCAGGCGATTGCCGCGCTCGCCTATGGCACCGACACCATCTCCCGCGTTGACGTGATTACAGGCCCCGGCAACGCCTGGGTCGCCGAGGCCAAGCGCCAACTTTATGGCGTGGTCGGCATCGACATGGTGGCCGGGCCCAGCGAAATTCTGGTGATTGCCGATGGCAGGTCCAACCCTGCCTGGATCGCCGCCGACTTGCTGAGCCAGGCGGAACACGATCCCGTCTCGCAATCGATCCTTATCACCGACGATAGCGGCTTTGCCGACAAGGTTGAGGCCGAGGTCGAAGTGTTGCTGGGCAAGCTCGCCACGGGTGAGCGGGCGCGGCTGAGCTGGGGCAACTATGGCGTGGTAATCGTCGCGAGCGATCTTGCCGCCGAGGCCCCGGCGCTCGCGAACCGCCTTGCCGCCGAGCATGTCGAGATCAGCACCGACGATCCCGAAGTTATTTTCGATAACCTGCGCCATGCAGGCAGCGTGTTCCTTGGCCGCCACACCCCCGAGGCCATCGGGGACTATGTCGCCGGGCCGAACCATGTGCTGCCGACCGGCCGCCGCGCGCGCTTCGCCAGCGGCTTGTCAGTACTCGATTTCATGAAGCGCACGAGCTTCATTTCGCTGAACGAAGAGGCGCTTGGCGCGATCGGCCCCGCCGCCGTGACGCTCGCCGAAATCGAGGGCCTTCCGGCCCATGGCGAAAGCGTAAAGGTCCGTTTATAATGAGCAAATCCAAACGTTCGAGCACGCGTTCAGCCGCGCGCCTGGCTGCCGTT
Source organism: Aurantiacibacter suaedae (assembly GCF_005434915.1). Lineage (GTDB taxonomy): Bacteria > Pseudomonadota > Alphaproteobacteria > Sphingomonadales > Sphingomonadaceae > Alteraurantiacibacter > Alteraurantiacibacter suaedae. The sequence continues at coordinate 634,025 of NZ_SKCG01000003.1, read as the reverse complement.
CAGGCGCTTTACCAGCGCCAGATGGAAGGCACTCAGCTCCACCGCCTGCTGGACGAATTCCACCAGCACCGGCTCGGCAAGGAGATCGAGGACGATCAGTACGCCGAGGCCGATGTGCCGTTCTTCGACGATGTGGTGAGCGGCTATGCCGCGCGCGAGGAAGAGATCGACGCGCTGCTGGTGAGCAAGCTTGCCGAGGGCTGGACCTTGGCGCGGCTCGACAAGACCATGCTGCAAATCCTGCGCTGCGGGGCCTATGAGCTTGTCGCCCGGGCGGACATCTCCACCGGCACCGCGATCAGCGAATATGTCGATGTGGCCAAGGCTTTCTTCGACGACCGCGAGGCGAAGTTCGTGAACGGCGTGCTTGACGCCGTAGCGAAAGAGGTGCGCAGCTGATCAGCTGTCACCCCGGCCTTGTTCCGGGGCAGGGCTTGGGTTTGATGTCGGAGAAGTGAAAACCTGATCCCGGATCGAGTCCGGGATGACGAAAGGTACAAATTGCACGAATCCGCCTTCATCGAAGCCTTGCGCCTGCTCCCCACGCACCCCGCCGCGCGCGGGCTGGCTGATGACTGCGCGGTGCTCGACCTCGGCAGCGAAACGCTGATCCTCACGCACGACATGCTGGTCGAAGGCACGCACTATTTGCCGCAAGCCGATATGGCCGATGTCGCGTGGAAGCTCGTCACCACCAACCTTTCCGACCTTGCCGCCAAGGGGGCCGAGCCAGTGGGCGTCCTCATCGGCCATATGCTCGGCCGCGACGACGAGCGCTTCGTGACTGGCCTCGCCAAGGTGCTCGCGCATTACGACGTGCCGCTGCTTGGCGGCGATACGGTTGCGGGCAATGGAACGCGCACCCACGGCCTCACCGCCATCGGACGGGCGACCTGTACGCCCGTCCCCTCGCGCAGCGACGCGCAGCCGGGCGACGGGCTGTGGCTGGTCGGCGAAGTCGGCGCGGCGATGCTCGGGTTCGAGGCGCTGCGCGATGGCACAGGGGGCGACCACAGCGCCTATTCGCGCCCGACAGCCCTCATCAAGGAAGGCCGCGCGCTTGCCCCTCTCGCCCACGCGATGATGGACGTATCCGACGGCCTTCTGCTCGATGCCTTCCGCATGGCCGAGGCATCGCAGGTCACGCTCGCCATCGAAGGCGCACAAGTGCCCGTCGCCGCGCCCGAGCGACGTCTCGAATGCCTCACGTGGGGCGACGATTATGCCCTGCTTGCCGCCCTGCCCGAGGACACCGAGCCGCCCTGCCCCGCCGCGCGCATCGGCACCGTGGAGCCGCGCGGCTCTGCGCCGATGTTCCTCGATAGCGAGCCGGTGCTTAATGCCGCAGGGCTCGGCTACAGCCATTGATTCGCAGCCTAAGTGTCAAGGCACCTTGCTCAAAGATGAACATGTGTTAGCCATAAGCACTTGCGGACCCGGAAAAATACCGGGCCGCGTTCACATGGGAAGAGGACAGTTGGGCTATGGACCTTACACTTGTCGCTATCATCCTGGGGCTGCTCGCCGTTGTTTACGGCTTCGTGACCAGTCGCCAGGTTCTCGGCTCTGATGCCGGCAACGCCAAAATGCAGGAAATCGCCGCGGCCATTCAGGAAGGCGCGCAGGCCTATCTGAAACGCCAGTATACCACCATCGCCATTGTCGGCGTGGTCGTCGCCGTGCTGGTAGCCCTTTTCCTCGGCTTCGTGCCTGCCACAGGCTTCGTGCTTGGCGCGATCCTTTCGGGCGTGGCGGGCTACACCGGCATGGTGATTTCGGTTCGCGCCAATGTGCGCACCGCTGCCGCTGCCGAGAAGGGCCTGCAACAGGGGCTCACCCTCGCCTTCCGTTCGGGCGCGATCACCGGGCTGCTGGTGGCGGGCCTTGCCCTGCTGGCGATAGCCGGTTTCTACTACTACCTCACCGCCATCGCCGGGCATGGCGTGGGCGGCGCTGACCGCACCGTGGTCGATGGCCTTGTCGGCCTCGCCTTCGGTGCTTCGCTGATCTCGATCTTCGCGCGGCTCGGCGGCGGTATCTTCACCAAGGCTGCCGACGTCGGCGCTGACCTCGTCGGCAAGGTCGAGGCAGGCATTCCCGAAGACGATCCGCGCAACCCTGCCGTCATCGCCGACAACGTGGGCGACAACGTGGGTGACTGCGCGGGCATGGCCGCCGACCTGTTCGAAACCTATGTCGTCACCGTGGGCGCCACTATGGTGCTGACCGCGCTGCTGCTGAAATCGGCGGGTGACGTGCTCGCCCCGCTGATGGCGCTGCCGCTGCTGATCGGCGGTGCGTGCATCGTCACCTCGATCATCGGCACCTATTTCGTGCGGCTGGGTGGCGGCACCAACGTGATGGGGGCGATGTACAAGGGCTTCCTCGTCTCGGCGGTGCTGGCGATCCCGGCGATCTGGTTCGCGACCGACTATGCCATCGGCATCGACACCGTGATCGGCGGCGCGGTTAGCGGCGTCGACCCCGGCGCACCGCTGGCCGAGGAAGGCCTGTCCGAACAGGTCGCGGCCTTTACCGGATGGGACCTGTTCTATTGCTCGCTGCTGGGCCTTGCCATCACCGGCCTGATCATCTGGATCACCGAGTATTACACCGGCACCAACTATCGCCCGGTACGCTCGATCGCCAAGGCTTCGGAAACGGGGCACGGCACCAATGTGATCCAGGGGCTGGCGATCTCGCTTGAGGCCACTGCCCTGCCGACAATCGTGATCGTGGCGGGCATCATCATCGCTTATCAGTTCGCCGGACTTATGGGCATCGCCTATTCGGCTACCGCGATGCTGGCGCTGGCGGGCATGGTCGTGGCGCTCGATGCCTATGGCCCTGTGACCGACAATGCAGGCGGCATTGCCGAAATGGCGGGCCTCGACGAGTCTGTTCGCGAGAAGACCGATTTGCTCGACGCGGTGGGCAACACCACCAAGGCCGTGACCAAGGGTTATGCCATCGGTTCGGCAGGTCTGGCCGCGTTGGTGCTGTTTGCCGCTTACACCGCCGATCTCGCGGAGTTCTTCCCCACGCTGGACGTCGATTTCAGCCTTGAGAACCCTTACGTGATCGTCGGCCTGCTGCTCGGAGCGTTGCTGCCCTATCTGTTCGGCGCCATGGGAATGACCGCCGTGGGCCGCGCCGCGGGCGACGTGGTGAAGGACGTGCGCGATCAGTTCGCAGGCGATCCGGGCATCATGGCGGGCACCTCCAAGCCCAATTATGCGCGCACGGTCGATCTCGTCACCAAGGCCGCGATCAAGGAGATGATCGTGCCCTCGCTGTTGCCGGTGCTGGCGCCGATCGTGGTCTATTTCGTGATCACGCTGGTGGCGGGCCAGCAGAACGGCTTTGCTGCGCTTGGCGCGCTGTTGCTTGGCGTGATCGTGGGCGGGCTGTTCGTGGCACTTTCGATGACCGCCGGTGGCGGCGCATGGGATAACGCCAAGAAATATATCGAGGACGGCAACCACGGCGGCAAAGGCTCCGACGCGCATCACGCCGCAGTGACGGGGGACACGGTCGGCGATCCCTACAAGGACACCGCCGGCCCGGCCGTCAATCCGATGATCAAGATCACCAATATCGTGGCGCTGCTGCTGCTGGCCGCACTCGCCGGATAAGGCCCACTCCAAAATCGGAGGGTCGCACGAGGCCCGCCTGCAGTCTCGGCCGCGAGAAGCTGCGGGCGGGCCTCACTCATTTCATGCGATTAACTGTTCCTTGGCGGCCAGTGGGTTATAACATAAGTCGGTGCAGAGGGGCTGCATCGGCACGAAGGTTGACCCAAGCATTTGCACAAGGCCGGACCCTTGAACGCATTGCCCGCCACACACACCGGCGTCTTCCCCGCTGGCGAAGGTGCACGCCTGTGGGCGGGCGACTGGCGCAAACGCGACAATGCGGCGGACATTCGCGCCTGGGATGCCCTCGCCAAAACCGCCAGCGAGCCCAATCCGTTTTTCGAAAGCTGGTATTTGCTCCCCTCGCTGCGCGCGCTCGATCCGCACGGCAGCGTGCGGCTGGCCGTGCTGGAGGCATCGGGCCGGTGGTTGGGGGTGATCCCGCTCAGGTGGGAACCATATTACTACAGCAAGCCGCTGCCGCACTGGCGGGTGTGGTGCCATGAGAACACCTTCTTAGGCCAACCGCTGATCGCGCGCGGCTTCGAACAGGCATTCTGGCACGCGCTGCTCCGCTGGCTTGACCGCCACGCCCTGTTCGCACTGTTCGCGCATCTACCGCAAATGGGCACCAATGGCCCGGTTCATCACGCTCTCGCTGCCGAACTGACCGCTCACCCCCGGCCCGCAGGCACCGTGCTGGAGACAGAACGCGCCCTGCTCGCCACTGAGCTTTCCGCCGAGGACTATCTCGAAGCCTCGCTTTCGACCAAGAAGCGCAAGGAATTGCGCCGCCAGCATCGCCGACTTGGCGAAGAAGGCGCGCTGTCTGTCGACCGGTGCGAAGGCGCGGAAAACATCGCTAGCTGGACCGAGGAGTTTCTCACGCTCGAAGCCTCCGGCTGGAAGGGCCGCGCCGCCTCGGCCCTCGCCAGCGCCCGCCCCACGGCCGCGCTGTTCCGCGAGGCCTTGGCAGAGGCCGCCGCGCTCGCCCGGCTCGAACGGCTCGCAATCCGGGTCGATGGAAAACCCATCGCCATGCTCGCCACCTTTACCGCCCCGCCCGGCGCTTTCTCGTACAAGACGGCCTTTGCCGAAGACTACGCTCGCTTTTCGCCCGGTGTGCTGTTGCAGCGCGAGGCGCTGGCGCTGGTGGAGCGCGAGGGCATCGGCTGGATCGACAGCTGCGCTGGGGCCGACCACCCGATGATCGACCACTTCTGGCGCGAACGGCGCCGGATCGCGCATCACTCCATCGCCATCGGCGGCAGCGCGCGGCGCGCCCTGTTCGCCTGTCTCAACCACTTGGAAACAGGCCGCGCGCCCAGAGGCATTGCATGACCGACCGATCCGTCACCGCCACTCACAAGGTCTTCCCGCCGCGGGCGCGGGCGAACTTTTCCGCCTCCTATCCAGAAGGCCCGCACAAACTTGAACATACGCTCGGCCAGCACCCGCTGCTGGAGCTTGAGGCGCTGGCCCGGATGGCCGAAGCGCTGCCCGAGCACAGCATCGAATATAACCGCGGCGACCTTCCGCTCGGCGTAGACGGCAAGCCCGGCGCGACCGGGCTTTCGATCGGCGAGACGATCCGCAACATCGAAACCGCCAACAGTTGGGCCGTGCTCAAGAACATCGAGCAGGTTCCAGCCTATGCCGAGCTGCTGAACGACTTGCTGGACGAGATCGAAGCGTCGATCCGCCAGCGCACAGGCAAGATGCTCAAACGGCAGGGCTTTATCTTCGTGTCGAGCGCCAATGCGGTGACGCCCTATCACTTCGATCCCGAGCACAACATCCTGCTGCAACTGCGCGGGACCAAGGAGATGACGGTTTTTCCCGCAGGCGACGCGCGCTTTGCCCCAGACGAGGTGCATGAGGCCTATCACACCGGCGGCCCGCGCGAGCTGCGTTGGAACGAGGGCTTCCTTTCCGCAAGCAACACCTTTCGCCTCGCCCGCGGAGAAGCGATTTTCGTGCCGGTGATGGCGCCGCATTTCGTGCGCAATCTGAACGCGGTGTCGCTGTCGCTCTCGATCACCTGGCGCTCCGATTGGAGCTTCGCCGAATCGGATGCGCGCGCTTTGAACAAGTTGCTACGCTCTATGGGGCTGCGTCCGTCGGCGCCCCGGCGGTGGCCCGCGCAGAACCGGGCCAAGTCGCTGGCATGGCGGGTTTTGCGCCGAATGCCGGGCATTTCTTGACTGATCGCTTTGCGCGGGCCATGTCGCCAGCAATGCCGCAGGATTTCCCTTCCGCTCCCACACCAGAGCAGTTGGTCGCTGACCTTGTGCTGCTGCTTAATCTTGAAACGCGCGGCGGTGATCGCTGGATCGGTCGGCGTCGCGAGCTGGGAACAGGCCGGGTGTTCGGCGGCCAGGCCATCGCCCAAGCGCTGAGCGCAGCGCGCCGCACCATCGAGGATGACCGCGAGGTCCATTCGCTCCACGCCTACTTCCTGCGCCCCGGCAGCGATGACCTGCCGATCGAATATCGGGTCAAGCGCGATCTCGACGGGCGCAGCTTTTCCAATCGCCGCGTTGTGGCGAGCCAGGACGGGGTGCCGATTCTCAATCTGGTCGCCTCGTTCCAGCGCCAGAGCGACGGGGCCAGCCACCAGTTCCGCGAGATGCCGCAAGTGCCTCCGCCCGAAGAGCTGGTGTCCGACGCCAAGCTTGGCCGCGCCGCTGCCGAGCAGATGCCCGACTCGACGCTGAAGACGCTGCTGATGCGGCCGCAGCCGATTGATTTCCGCTCGGTCGAACCACGCGATTGGCTGCACCCGAAACCGCGAGAGCCGATTTCCCACGTGTGGTTCCGCGTGGTTGCACCGCTACCGCCGATCGCCGCGCTGCACCGGGCGGTGCTCGCCTTCGTCTCGGACTTCCAGCTGCTCGCCACAGCGCTTCAGCCGCATGGGAAGAGCTTTCTGCGCAACGAGGTGAAAGGCGCCAGTCTCGACCACGCGCTGTGGTTCCACGACGATTTCTCGGTCGACGAATGGCTGCTTTACGTCACCGAAAGCCCGTGGTCAGGCCGTGGGCGCGGGTTCGGCCGGGGCGAGGTATTCACCCGCGATGGCCGGCTGGTGGCCAGTGTGGCGCAAGAAGGCATGTTGCGCCTGCTCGACTGATTGCGCCGTTACCGGCACCGCAGGCCCACCTAATGGGCCAGCAGCAACGGCAGTTTCGGATCGCGCAGCATCCCGGCAGTTACTCCGCCGAACAGCGTCTCGATCATCCGGGGCTTGCCATAGGCCCCCATGGCGACCAGCCCCGCGCCGCGCGATTGCGCGACTTCGTTGAGCACTTCGGCCACCTTGTGCTGGCCCTGCTGAACTTCGACCACTTCGCAGGCCACCCCATGCCGATCGAGATAGCGTGCGCCCGCCAGCGCCGGAAGCTCGCCAGCCTCCGCAGCAGCAGGCGATGTCACGGACACGAGCGTGACCGACTCGGCCGCCTTGAGCAGCGGCAAAGCCGCCTTCAACGCACGCGATGCTTCAAGCGAGCCGTTCCAGGCCACCACCGCAGGAGCGCCGGGCAACATTGTGCTGCGGCCATCGGAGACGACCAGGATCGGCGCCCGGCAATGCACCGCGAGAATGCCCGCCAGCGGCGAGAGGCCGACTGCGTCTCCCTCTATCGGCCCCGTGCCGATGATCGCCAGATCGGCCAGCGCCGCATATTCCAGCAGGCTGGCTTCGGCGATGCCGACCGCGTCGGCCCAGTCCCACCGCACGTCTTCCGCCTGCAAGCGCGGCTCGATCTTCTGGCGGAACTCCGCCGCCTGCTCACGCACGTAGGTCGCTGTCTCGGCGGCGAAAATGCCGAAGGCATCGCCCGGTAAGGCAACGTTGAAGGCAATCGGCTGAAGCACGGTGAGGTGGGCATCGAAAGCACGCGCAAGATCGAGCGCGACCTGTAGCCGCGCCTCGAAACCGGCATCGTTGTGGGCGTGAAGCAGCAGCGAACGCATGGGGCTATCTCCTTTGGCGTCACTCTTGTCAGGTCCGGCCCTCCCCTACCTTGACCTCGCGCAACAATCAGCCGCCCGCATGATAAAAGTCATAGATCTTGCGCGCCACACTTTCGCTGACGCCGGGCGCTCGCTTGAGATCGTCCAGTGCCGCCGCGCGGACTTTGCTCGCGGTGCCGAAGTGCAGCAGCAGCGCGCGCTTGCGGGCCGGGCCGATGCCGGGAATTTCGTCCAAGGGCGAGGCGGAAATGGCGCGGCTGCGCTTGTCGCGGTGCGCGCCGATCACATAGCGGTGGACCTCATCGCGCAGCCGCTGCAGGTAGAACAGCACCGGCGAATTGACGGGGAGCATCTTCTCGCGCCCATCGGGAAAATGGAACACCTCGCGCCCCTCGCGCCCATGGTGCGGCCCCTTGGCGATGGCGATGAGGTTCACGTCCTCCACGCCCAGTTCCTCCAGCGCGTCCTTCACCGTGCTCATCTGGCCCTTACCGCCGTCGATCAGCACGAGATCGGGCCACATGCCGCCTTCGCGGTCGGGGTCTTCCTGCATGGCGCGGCCGAACCGGCGGGTCATCACCTCGCGCATCATCGCAAAGTCGTCGTTCGACTGCGCCTCGCGGATGTTGAACTTGCGGTACTGGTTTTTCACGAAGCCTTCCGGCCCGGCAACGATCATCGCGCCGACCGCCTTGGTGCCCTGAATATGGCTGTTGTCATAGACCTCGACCCGCTGCGGAACCTCGGCCAGTTCGAGGAATTCGGCCATTTCGCGCTGGATTTTCGCCTGCGTTCCCGTCTCGGCCAGCCGCCGGTCAAGCGCCTCTGCGGCATTGCGGCTCGCCTGCTCCATCAGGCGGCGACGGTCGCCGCGCTGGGGGACCGAAATCTCGACCTTGCGCTCCGCCAGCGCGGCGAAGGCTTCTTCGATCAACGCGCGTTCGGGCAGTTCGCGGTCGACCAGAATGGTGGGCGGTGGCGGCACTTCTTCGTAGAACTGCGCCAGCACACGCGCGAGTACCTCGGCCTCCTCCACCTCGGTGATGTGGCGAGGGAAGAAGGCGCGATGGCCCCAGTTCTGCCCGCCGCGCACGAAGAAACCCTGCACCGCGATCTGTCCGCCCTTGGCCGCCAGCGCGAAGACATCGGCATCGCCCACCCCTTGCGCGTTGACCGCCTGCGAGCCCTGAATGAAGGTCGCCGCGCGCAGCCGGTCGCGCAGCAGGGCGGCGGTCTCGAAGTCGAGCTTTTCCGCCGCCTCGGCCATCTGCGCCTCGATCCGCGCCTGCACGGCGGACGACTTGCCACCGAGGAAGTCCTTCGCTTCGCGCACCAGTTCGGCATAGCCCGCCTCGTCGATCCGCCCCACGCAGGGGGCCGAGCAGCGTTTGATCTGGTAAAGCAGGCAAGGCCGGTCGCGGCGGGAGAAGAAGCTGTCGGTGCAGCTCCGCAGCAGAAACAGTTTTTGCAGCGCATTGATCGTGGTGTTGACCGAACCGGCGCTGGCGAAAGGTCCGAAATAGCTGCCCTTGTGCCGCCGCGCGCCGCGGTGCTTCATGATCCGCGGATAGTCGTGCCCCTCGCGCAGCAGGATGAAGGGGAAGCTTTTGTCATCGCGCAGCAGCACGTTGAACGGCGGGCGAAAGCGCTTGATGAACTGCGCTTCGAGCAGCAGCGCCTCGGCCTCGGAATTGGTGGTGACGATTTCCATCGCGCGGGTCTGGCTGATCATCCGCTGGAGCCGGTTGGTCAGGCCCTTCAGTTGCAGATAGTTCGCCACCCGCGCCTTGAGGCTGCGCGCCTTGCCGACATAGAGCACCTCGCCCTTGGCATCGAGCATCCGGTACACGCCCGGCTTGGGCTTGAGCGTGCGCTGCACCTCGCGGATCGCGGCGAGCCCCGCCTCCAAATCAGGCTGCGCGCCCTTCACCGTCGCGGCGGCACGCTCTTCGTTGAAACGCGACGCGCCACGCGGATCGTGGGGTCGTCCTGCCTTTCCGTCACTCATGCGGCCCGAGATAGGCAGTGCGCACGCCCTTGCCAATCGGACGCACGGCGCTAACCCCCGGCGCGATGGAGCACTATGACGTAATCATTCTGGGCGGCGGCGCGGCGGGGCTGTTCTGTGCCGCGCTGGCGGGACAACGCGGCAAGCGTGTCTGCGTGCTCGAAAAGGCCAACGAGCCGGGGAAGAAGATCCTGATTTCGGGCGGCGGGCGGTGCAATTTCACCAACATCGGCGCCGGCCCTGCCAACTATCTTTCGGCCAATCGCCACTTCGCCAAGAGCGCGCTCGCCCGCTACACCTCGCGCGACTTTCTCGATTTGGTGGAGAGCTACGGCATCGCCTGGCACGAGAAGACGCTCGGTCAGCTGTTTTGCGACGGTTCGGCGCGGCAGATCGTGGATATGCTGCTGGACGAATGCGCGAAAGGCGATGGGGCGGTGAAATGCGGGCAGGAAGTGCGCGCGGTGGCCCATGCCGATGGCCGCTTCACGGTGACGACGCAGGACGGCGAGTATTCGGCGCAAAGCCTCGTGATCGCCACCGGCGGTCCGTCGATTCCGAAGATGGGCGCGACAAGCTTCGCTTATGATCTGGCGCGGCAGTTCGGCCTCAAGGTGGTAGAGCCGCGCCCTGCCCTCGTGCCGCTCACGCTGGGCGGGGATGATCTGCTGTTTCGCGAATTGTCGGGTGTGTCCGCTCCGGTTGAAGCCACCTGCGAGAAGGCCGCGTTCCGCGAGGCCGCGCTGTTCACGCACCGGGGGCTTTCCGGCCCGGCGATCCTGCAGGTCAGCTCCTACTGGTATCCGGGCAACCCCATCGCGATCGACTTCCTGCCCGACCTCCCGCGCGGCTGGCTCACCGAGGCCAAGCGCGCCGAGCCCAGTCTCACCTTCGCCGCACTGCTGCGCCGCCACCTGCCAGCCCGGCTGGCCGATGCGCTGGGCGAAAAGCTCGCCTTGGCGGGCGATCTCGGCAACCTGCCCGACCGTAAGCTGGCCGATGCCGAAGCGCGGCTGGCGCGCTGGACTTTCCGCCCCAACGGCAGCGAAGGCTTCGCCAAGGCCGAGGTGACGGTCGGCGGCATTTCCACCGCCGAGCTATCCAGCCAGTCGATGGAGGCCAAGGCAGCGCCCGGCCTATATGCCATCGGCGAGGCGGTGGATGTAACCGGCTGGCTCGGAGGCTACAACTTCCAATGGGCCTGGGCGAGCGCGCACGCGGCGGCGCAGGCGCTCTAACCCCTCAGAACAGCTTGCGGAACTCGATCTCGAAGCTGCGTCCCACCGGGTCGATCAGCAGCGGCTGATAGCGCAGCGGCACCTCGCCGTTGCTGTCAGTCACCCGCTGGCGCGCATCGAACAGGTTATCCACCCCGATGCCGACCCGCGCATTTTCGAGGAATGGCGCGGCTGCGACCAGCTTCTCCTGCGCACCCAGATCGGCAAAGGCGCGGAAGTTGATCGTCAGCAGGTCGCTGAAATAGAGGTCGGTGCTGCCGGGCAGTCCCGAACCATCGAGCCGTGTGGCGCTGGCGTAGTTCCAGAAAGTGATGAGACCGAAGCCCTCGTAGAACGCGCCCGAACGCAGATTGACCGTATGTGCCGCCTGACCGCCGCCAGCAATCGCATCGCCGTCGAGCAGGTCGAGCACGGGCACACCCGGCGCGATCAGCACCGTGTTGGCAAGGTCATACTGGTAATTCACGTTGAAGAACCAGCGCCCGCCGCCATCGCCGCCGCCGCGAGGACCGAAACCTCGGCCTCCACCAGAGCCGCGCGCCTGCGCGCCTCCAGGACCGTCACCGCTGCACATCCGCTCGCGCATCTGCGCGAAGCGTTCCGGATCGACCTTTCCGTCCTCTCCGGCGAGGCGCTGGAGCATCTGCGGCGGAATCGCCAGCGGCTGGCCATCGGGCCCGGCAGGCATGGCCTCGCCCGCCGCCGATGCGGCCAGTGCGCGATTGAGCAGCGCGAGCATGTCGGCAGGTTCGGCTGCGCAGAATTGCTTGCGCAAAGCGGCGAAGCGCTCGGGATCGCCGCCGCCAATCGGGCCGCCCGCCATCCGCGCCGGACCATCCGCGCCGCCACGTCCAGGGCCGCCGTCCGATGCTTCAGGCTTGGCAAACTGGCCCGAGAAGTTCAGCCCGACCGCGATCCGCTCGACATCCTGCTCGGCAAAGGTCACCGGGCGCTGGTTGATGCTGACGATCTGGCCGCCCACGGGATCGCGCGTCACGCGGTCCGGAAAGGCGGCTTCGATTGCCGGGGTCAGCGTGGGGAAGCTGCCGCTGACGTTCTCAGAGTGGTTGCGGATATAGTCGACGGTCAGATTCGAACGGTCGAACACCGGCAAGTCCCATTGCAGGCCGACCTTCCAATCGCTCTGCGTTTGCTTGGCAAGGTTGGGATTGCCGCCGGAAAGTGTCGTGACGAGCACCGTCTCATCGCGCGAAAGGTCGTAGAACGGCACGTTGGGCGTGGCGATCTCGGGGCTGCCGAGTTCGCTCAGCGATGGCGCATCCTCGCGGTTGATGTAGCTGGCGTTGAGCGTCAGCTTGTCGGTCAGCCCCCAGGTCACGCCCGCCGTCCAGTTGGTGAGCGTGCCAAAGTCGGTGAGATCGTCCACCCCGGCGCTGAGGTTGAGGCTGATGTCGCCCACCGCTCCAAGAAAGTCCTCGTCGCGGCTGGTCAGCGGCACGCCGAGGTTGACGCCAGCCTGCAAACGCCCGCGGTTTAGGTCGGTCACCACGCCGGGGTTGCGCGTATCCTCGCTGTCGATCCCGTTCCAGCGGTAGCCGGTGGTCAGCGTGACCGAAAGATCGCCTGCCGGAAGATAGAGCGGCAGGCTCCGTGCCGTCAGCAGCGTATTGATAGTGTAGGTGTCGGTCAGCGCGGTTTCGCTGCCGGCAGGATCGAACAGGCCATCAAGATCGGCATCGAGCGGCAACGTGCCTGCGCTCGCGGCCTCCTCGATAGCGGCGGTCTCGACCCGCTGCCCGATCACGCTGCGGGCATGGGCGAAGGTGGCATCGGCGGTGCCGGTCATCTCCCAGTCGCCCAGCCCGAAGTTGAGTGTGGCCGCCCCTGAATAGGTCTCGGTCCGACGGTCGACCGTGATCGGGTTCGCGGCGTTGAACACGCGCCGTACGGTGTCGGTGCCATCGCTCAGCGTCACTTCGTCGAGGCCCTGAAGCCGCAGACTGTCCTCGCGCTCGAAAGTGCCGTTCACGCTTAGCGAAGCCCCCGCGCCGAGGCTTCTCGCCCAGTTGAGCGTTGCCTCAAGGTCGGCGCTGTCGGCGACGAGGCTGCGATAGTCGGCAGGGTCGGGATCGATAGCGAAGGTCGGCGTGCTGCTTTCGGCCTGCACCACACCGCGTTCGCCCTCGGTCAGCAGGCTCGAATTGTTCCATTCGAGGTTGAGGTTGAGGCGGCTCGGCCCGTCGATGCGGACATAGGTGCCTTCCACCTCCTGCGTCGAGTATCCGCCATCAAACGGCTGACCATATTCGACTTCGATCTCGCGGCTGGAGAAATTGTCCTTCAGGATGAAGTTCACCACGCGCTGGTTGGGCGCATAGCCATATTGCTGCGCCACTTCCTCACTAAACACCTCGACCTTCTCGATAGCTTCGGGCGGGAAACTGCGCAGCTCGCGGAACGAGGCGATGCGCACGCCGCCCACCAGAAACACCGGCCCGCCCCCGCCGCGCCCGCGGTTGCTCGATACGTCGGCGCCCAGCGCTTCGATCAGATCGGCGATCGACCCTGCGCCATAGGCGGCAATATCGGCGGCATCGAGTTCGAGGATCGGCGGCTGCGGCGCGTCGACCTCGCCGATAACCCGCGCCCCGCTGACGACGATGGTGTTTTCGTCATATGTAGGATCTTCGGGTTCGGGGCCGGATTCCGGCTGGTCGCCCGCCTGCGCGGAAGGCGCGCTCTCGGCGGCGAGCGGGAATACAGGCGCTGCGGCAAGGGCCACGGCCAGCGTAAGCAGGCTGACTTGATGGGACGACGACAAACTCACCTCACACGATTGAAATAATGTTTCCCATCCCCGAGCAAGCTATGTGGTGCGGTGCATCAGCACACAAGCAATGCTGGGTAATAAAGTGTCGCAATTGTATCGCGGATCGCGCAGAAGCTCCGCCGCTGTGCAGGAATGGCGCGCCATTAACCTGAGCCTCTTCCCTTTTGCCTGTTTGCAGTCTATGGCGCCGCCCACTCGCCTGACGAGTAAGAGAAAGCACCGGACGACATATGGCCAAAGAAGAACTCCTCGAAATGCGCGGCAAGGTGGTCGAACTGCTGCCTAACGCGATGTTCCGGGTGGAGCTCGAAAACGGTCACGAAGTGCTTGGCCACACCGCTGGCCGGATGCGCAAGAACCGCATTCGCGTGCTGGTCGGTGACGAGGTGCTGTGCGAGCTGACGCCTTACGACCTTACGAAGGCGCGCATTACCTATCGCTTCATGCCCGGTCGCGGCGGCCCGCCCGGCTACACCGGTTAAAGCGCGCGGTCATGGCCGCACACCTGTCAGACCTTCGCCTGATCCTCGCTTCGGCCAGCCCGCGGCGGCGCGATCTGCTTGCCCGGCTTGGCATTGCGCCCGATGCTGTTGCGCCCGCACAGATCGACGAGACCCCGCACAAGGACGAACTCCCCCGCCCCTACGCCGAACGCATGGCGCGCGAAAAGGCGCAGGCTGCGCACGATGGCAGCGGCTTCGTGCTCGCGGGCGATACGGTGGTTTCTTGCGGACGGCGCATCCTGCCCAAGGCTGAGGACGAGGCGACCGCGCGCAAGTGCCTGGCGCTGATCTCGGGCCGCCGCCACCGTGTGCTTTCCAGCGTGGCGCTGATGGCGCCCGATGGAACCTTGCGCGAACGGCTGAGCGAGACGCAGCTGAAGTTCAAGCGCCTGTCCGAAGAGGAGATCGAGGCCTACATCGCAAGCGGCGAATGGGAGGGCAAGGCGGGCGGCTATGCCATCCAGGGCCAGGCCGAGGCGCTGATCGAATGGATCAGGGGCAGCCATTCGGGCGTGATGGGCCTGCCGCTATACGAGACACGCGCGCTGCTCAAGGCCGCCGGGTTCGTCATTGGCTGAGTGGCTGATCGAGCGCGGAATTGGTGAAGACCGCGCATTGCTGGTCGACGGCGACCGGGCGCTGGCGGCAAAGATGCAATGGCCGGGTGAACTGGTGGCGGGCTCGGTAGTGTCCGCGAAACTTGTCGCCCGCGCGTCTGGCTCGAAGCGCGGCACCGCGCTTGCAGACAGCGGCACCGAGGTGCTGGTCGACCGTCTTCCGCCTGACGTCACCGAAGGCTCCACCTGCGACGTCCTGATAACCCGCGCCCGGATCGCAGAGCGTGGTCGCCTCAAGCGTGCGCAGGGGCGGCTCTATGACAGGCAAGCCATCAGCCCCTCACCCTTTACCGAGGGCCGCGAGGTGCATCGCTTCCCCACCGGCATGTGGGAAGACTTGTGGCACAATGCCTCTTCGGGCGAAATCGCCTTTCCTGGCGGCGCGCTGCTGTTCAGCGCCACCCCGGCGATGACGCTGGCAGACATCGACGGCGACCTGCCGCCGCGCGAACTGGCACTGGCTGCCATACCCGCCCTGGCGGAGGCGTTGCCGCTATTCGATCTCGGCGGCTCCATCGGGATCGATTTTCCCACCCTCGCCGCCAAGGCCGACCGCAAGGCTATCGACGAGGCGCTCGCGCAGGCTTTGGCACAGTGGCCGCACGAGCGCACCGCGATCAACGGATTCGGCTTCTTGCATATCGTGGCACGGCTCGAAGGCCCGTCGCTGCTGCACCGCTTCGCCACCAGCCGCACCGGCCTTGCCGCGCGCTACGCCATGCGCGTGGGCGAAAGAGCGGAAGGAACGGGCGCAATCCTGGCGCTGCGCGTCCACCCGGCGCTGAAAGCCAAGATAAAGCCGGAATGGCTGGATGAGCTGGCCCGCCGTACCGGCAAGCAGGTCCGCCTCGAAACCGATCCGGCCCTTGCGCTGGAGGCCCCGCAAGCCCAGCTACTCACATCATGACTGCAAGCACACGCCCCTGCCCGATCTGCAAGAAACCCCGTAGCGAGGAATTCTCGCCGTTCTGCTCCAGCCGCTGCCGCGACCGCGACCTCGCGCAGTGGTTCGGCGATGGCTATGCCGTGCCCGGCCCGCCGGCCGATCCTGAAGATATCGCCAAGGAAAGCTGATCCACACCGCTCCCCTTGGGGGGAGTGGTGCCCGGGGGCGGAGTCGAACCACCGACACGACGATTTTCAATCGTCTGCTCTACCACTGAGCTACCCAGGCATTGCTCCTGCGTCGGACATCTTCGAAGCGCCCGGCGAGCAAATTGGAAGCGGCCCTATGGCGAAGCTGCGCGAGCTTGGCAAGGCCCTTCCAACGCTTTTGTTGCCCTTATCGCAAATTTTCCCGAAGCCGGAACTGTGCGGGGGCTCGCCCATTGCCTCTGGCAAACCCTGCAAACGAAGGAAACACCATGGCTCGCGTTCTCGTGCTCTATTATTCGTCTTACGGCCACACCTCCCAGATGGCCGAGGCCATCGCTGACGGTGTGCGCGAAAGCGGTGCCGAATGCGACATTCGCCGCGTGCCCGAAACGGCCCCTACCGACATCGTCGAGAACTTCGGCTTTTCACATAACGAGAACCACCCGCTGATCGAAGGGCCGGACGCGCTCGCTAATTACGATGGCGTGGTGTTCGGCGCCCCCACCCGCTTTGGCCGACTGCCGAGCCAGATGGCGTCATTCCTCGACACCTGCGGCGGCATCTGGTCCTCGGGCGCGCTGATCGGCAAGCCCGGCGCGGCCTTCACCTCTTCGAACTCGCAGCACGGCGGACAGGAGACGACGCTGTTCTCGCTGATTACCAACATGCTGCACTTCGGCATGTCGATCATCGGGCTCGACTATGGCTTCGAAGGCCAGAACGGGGTCGACGAAGTCAAGGGCGGCGCTCCTTACGGCGCGACCACCATTGCCGGGCCGGACGGCGCGCGCCAGCCGAGCGAGACCGAGCTGGCCGGTGCCCGCTACCTCGGCAAGCGCGTTGGTGCGACGGCTGCCAAGCTCGCAAGCTAGACAGGACACCCATTAGACACCAAACTGTCGCCAAGTTGCCTTCGAACGGACCTCGGCGCGTCAAAATCACCCCTTAATTCAGGAGCACCAAGTCCTGAATGGGGGTGATAATGTCCAATAATTCAATCGGCTACAGTGACGGCGACGTCGATACCAACGAATCGAGTAACCGGTCGCTCAACGCCATCATCGACGAACGCTATTCGCGCCGGCAGACAATTTTCGGCGGGCTGCAAGCCAGCGCCTTCGCGGTATTCGGTAGCGCCCTGCTCTCGGCCTGCGACGACGACGATGCGCAGCAGGGTTCGGCCATCACCGTGAATGCAGGCGCAGATGCCGCCACCACGTCGGGCAACGCTGTTACCCTGCAGGGAAGCGTCACCGGTGGCACCGGCGGCAACAGCTGGTCGCAGGTCAGCGGGGAGGCGGTCGACCTGGTCATGATCGATCAGAACACGGTCACCTTCGTGGCCCCTGCCGTTGCCGAGGCCACCGCCCTTACCTTCCGCTTTTCGGCGGAGAACGGCCTCCAGAGCGATGAGACCGTTATCACCGTAAGCCCGGCCGCGCTGAACTTCGATGCGGTGCCCAAGAATCTCGACGATGTCGTCACCGTCCCCGCCGGCTATTCGGTGAGCGTGCTTACCGCGCTGGGCGATCCGATCATCGCAGGCACGCCTGCTTATGCCAACGACGGAACCGATACCGACTTCGCCTCGCGCATCGGCGACCATGGCGATGCCCTGCACTTCTTCGGCCTCAACGCCGCTGGCCAGCGTGACTACAGCGCCAGTGCGCGCGGTATTCTGGTGCAGAACCACGAGAACATCACCGAGACCTATCTGCACCCCAACGGTCCGACCAACCTTTCGGGCGGTCCGCGCCCCGCTGCGGAGGCGATTAAGGAGATCGAGTGCCACGGCCTCAGCTTCGTCGAAGTCAGCGACGATGGTAGCGGCGCCTGGTCCTATGTGCAGAACAGCGCCTTCAACCGCCGCGTGACCCCGAACACGGGCACCACCTTCAAGGGCCCGGTCGCCGGGACCGACTACCTGAAGACCAAGTTCTCGCCGTCGGGCACCTCCGGGCGCGGCACGATCAACAACTGCGCCAACGGCTATGCCGCCTGGGGCACGATCATGACCTGCGAAGAGAACTGGGCCGGCTACTTCAAGCGCCCCAGCTCGGGTGCTGAATCAGACGAAGCGAACCGCAGCGTGCGCGAGCGGACCGCGCTCGCCCGTTATGGCGTGCGCAGCACCACCGGCAACTATTCATGGTCAACCGCGACGCCCACTCAGGACATCTTCACCCGCTGGGACGCCCGCGCCGGAACCGGAGCTGCCACGCAAGACTATCGCAACGAGCCTAACCAGTTCGGCTGGGTGGTCGAAATCGATCCCTACAGCCCCGGCTCTACGCCGCGCAAGCGCACCGCGCTGGGCCGCTTCGGCCACGAAGGCGCGTGGATGGGCAAGCTGACACCGGGCAAGAAGGTGGCGGTCTACATGGGCGACGATTCGCGCCGCGAGTACCTCTACAAGTTCGTCTCGGCCAGTAACTGGGACGCGGCCGACGAGAATGCTTCCGACCGCCTCGCCGTGGGCGACAAGTATCTCGACAATGGCACACTCTATGTCGCCCGGTTCGACGCCAATGGCTCCGGCACGTGGCTGCCGCTGGTGTTCGGCCAGGTGCCCAACCGCCCGGCAACTGGCGGCTTTCCTGAGTATGTGTTCGAGAGCCAGGCGGACATCCTCGTCAACCCGCGCCTTGCGGCTGACGCGGTCGGCGCAACGCCGATGGATCGGCCCGAATGGACCGCGGTGAACCCAGTGACAGGCGAGGTCTATCTCACGCTCACCAACAACAATGCCGCGAACCGTCCGCTCAACGACACCGATGCGGCCAACCCGCGCCATTACAACGACCCGAAGGACGGCAAGGACCAGTACGGAAACCCCAACGGCCACATCATCCGCCTGCGCGAGGCGGGTGACGATGGCGCGGCCACCGGCTTCACTTGGGACATCTACCTGTTCGGTGCCGACTCGGCCGATGCCGACGCCGACATCAACATTTCGGGGCTGACCGCCGATAACGACTTCTCAAGCCCCGACGGCCTGTGGTTCTCGCGCGATCAGAACGCGGCCGGTCAGGTCAATCCTCTGTTGTGGATCCAGACCGACGATGGCGCGATGACCGATCGCTCCAACTGCATGATGCTGGCGGCGCTGCCGGGCCAGGTGGGCGATGGCGGCAATGTCACCATCACCAACATGGACGCGACCGGCGCGACCGCGCAGCAGACCACCATTGCCGGCGCCGATGCCACGGCGGCAACGCTCAAGCGCTTTCTGGTCGGGCCAAAACAGTGCGAGATTACCGGCGTCGATACGACGCCTGACGGACGGACGCTGTTCGTTGGCATCCAGCATCCGGGCGAAAACGGCACCTACGATGCACCGGGCAGCAACTGGCCGCAAAGCCAGAGCGGCACCACCTCGGGCCGGCCGCGCTCGGGCGTGGTGGTGATCACCCGCGATGCTGACGGGATCGTCGGCCTTTAGGCCCAACACCGACCAGTGAAAACGAAAACGGCGGGGAGCGATCCCCGCCGTTTTTCTTTGCGTCGAAGTCTGCCCGAAGCGGTCAGAAGTCGGCCTCGATCGCCACTCCCAGAACGCGTCCCTTGGCCATGGGCGAGAACGTACCCTGCGCCGGGCTCGGATCGAACGGCCGGTCGTTGCCATCGGAGAACGGCCCGCCTGAGAACGGCAGCCCGGCGTCGGCCCCGAACTGCACCTCGTCGAGCAGGTTGCGCCCGAACAGGCTCAACGTGATCCCGCAGCCGTGACAACCCAAAGCGAGCGATGCATCGACCCGGTTGGCGGCAGCGTTATAGCCAAAGTTGTTGTCCGAATAGGCGAACCGGTCGCGGCGCTGGAAGGTGGCGAAGGCACGCACAAACTTGTCGCCCCACAGGTCGGCTTCGTAGGAAAGGCTACCGCCGAAAGTCCAGCGCGGCGCGCGCGGCAGCTCGAGCGCGAGGTCGGCGGCGTCGATCACGCCATCGCCCGAGATGTCGTAGAACACGCGCTTGTATCCCGCATCGGTGAAGCCGACATTGGCGGCCAATTCGAAGCCGGGCGCAGCGCGGAAGGTTGCCTCCCCCTCAAATCCGGTGATGCGTGCATCAGCGGTGTTATAGACCGACTGCGCCAGGCCAGAGGTGGGGCTGCTCACCACGACTTCGCGCTGCATATTGTCGACCTCGCTGCGGAACACCGCACCTTGCAGGAAGATGGTGCGATCGGGCGATTGCCACTTTGCGCCAAGCTCGAAGGTATCGACCCGCTCCTCGTCATAGGCGGGCGAGCCGAGCGCGGCGGCCACCTCCTCGAACGAGGCCGGTTGGGTGATGCGAAAGTTGTAACCGCCGGAGCGATAGCCACGCGCCCAACTGGCGTAGATCTGCGCATCGTCGCTGGCGTCGTAGCTGGCAACCAGCCGCGGCGACCAGTTCTCCCACGCGCGCTTATCGGCAAAGCCGTTGTTCTCGCCGGGCACGCGCTCGCCGGTGATAGGACAGGTGCCCGCGATCACCGAACACTCTGCGCGCGGACGGACATAGGTCACCTGCGCATCCTTCACCTCGCGCGACGAGCGCAGGCCTGCGGTAAGCGTCAGCCGTTCGGTCACGTCGAAGCCCAGCTCGCCGAACAGGCCGAGGACATCGTGCGTCTGCTTGCCGCCGCCGAATTGCGGCGTGGCAAGGTTGCGGATCTCGTCATAACTGACATCCTGCGTGAACCAGTAGCCGCCGGTCGAGAGATGCCAACCCTCCTTGTCGAGCGAATAGAGCAGCTCGTTCGAGAACTGCTCCTGCGTGGTCAGCGTGTCCGAGGAGAAGATCGGATTGGGCGAGCTGTCGATGTCGTTTCGGGTAAACACATCGTAAGAGCGCCAACCGAAGATGTTGGTGAGCTTGCCCTCGCCCAGCTCCAACTCCGCGCGGGTGACTACGAAGCCCGTCTCGCTGTCGTGGCGGCCGCGCTCATCGATCGAAAGCCCGAACGAATCGCGCGCGAACAGCCCGTTGTTGTGCGCCGCCGCGCCTTCGCCGGTGACCTTGGTATATTCGCCCTTCGCGGTGAGCGTGAAGGTCGGGCTGAGCCGGGCCCGAATCGCTCCACGCAGAACGGTGGTTTCCGATGCGCCGAAGTCTGCGCCATCGAACTCATTCTTGAAATAGCCTGCGTCGTTGCTGTGCAGCGCGGCAAGGCGAATGGCCAAGGCATCCGAAAGAGGCCCCGAGACCACGCCGCGCGCGCTCCACATGCCCGAGCCGCGACCCGAATCGACAGGCCCTTCGTAAGCGAGGCGCGCACGGCCTTCCCACTCGTCGGTCGGCTCGCCCGTTTCGACCAGCACCGCGCCGCCGGTCACATTGCGCCCGAAGGCCACGCCCTGCGGCCCGCGCAGGATATCGACCCGCGCGATATCGACCGTATCGAACACCGCGCCCGCGTTGATCCCTAGGTAAACCCCGTCGACGATCAGGCCCACCGCCGGATCGACCGACACGATAGAGGAATTGATGCCAAGCCCGCGGATCGAGAAATTGGCCACGCCCTTGAACGTACCCACGGTATCGAGCGCAACGTTCGGTGCGGCATAAGAAAGCTGCGAGATGTCGGCGATGGCGCGGGCCTGAAGCTCGCCCTGGTCAATGGCGGTGACAGCGCCCGGAAAGTCGATCAGCGCGGTCTGCTCGTTCTTCACGGTGACCACGATGATATCGTCTCCGTCGCCTGTGTCGTCGCTCTGTGCCAACGCCGGTGCGGCAAACTGGCCGATAGAGAGAGCAGCCGCCATCGCGACCTTGCGTGAATATCTCATTGCTTACCCCCCTGATGGATCGCAGCCGCCTAGCCGCAAGGGAGCTAAGCCGCAATTGCCAGAGCGCCAAGCCGCGTGTATAGGGTGCCGCTTCGCGCCCCGGCTGATGCGGAGACACGAGGGTCTTCGTTCGCCGGGGCGCTCGCTTTTGTTCGCAGACATTGTTCTTCAACCACGAGGTTTGCCCATGTCCCGTCGCCGCCAGATCTACGAAGGCAAGGCCAAAATCCTCTATGAAGGCCCCGAACCGGGCACGCTGATCCAGTACTTCAAGGATGACGCCACCGCCTTCAACGCCGCCAAGAAGGGCACGATCAACGGCAAGGGTGTGATCAACAACCGCATCAGCGAGCACGTGTTCACGCGGTTGGCCCACATCGGCATTCCCACCCACTTCATCCGCCGCCTCAACATGCGCGAGCAGCTGGTGCGGCAGGTGGAGATCATTCCGCTCGAAGTGGTGGTGCGCAACGTGGCCGCCGGTTCGATCTCCAAGCGTCTGGGGATCGAAGAAGGCGAACCGCTGCCGCACACCTTGATCGAGTACTACTTGAAGAGCGACGAGCTGAACGACCCGATGGTCGCCGAAGAGCACATCGCCTGCTTCAACTGGGCTGGCCCCGAAGAGATGCAGGACATCGCCGCCATGGCGATCCGCGTGAACGACTTCATGTGCGGCATGTTCGCCGCGATCGGCATCCGTCTGGTCGACTTCAAACTGGAATTCGGCCGCATCTTCGATGGCGACTACAGCCGGGTGATCCTCGCCGACGAGATCAGCCCCGACAATTGCCGCCTGTGGGACTTCGAAACGAACGAGAAGCTCGACAAGGATCGCTTCCGCCGCGACATGGGCGGCGAGCAGGAAGCCTATCAGGAGGTCGCCCGCCGTCTTGGCCTGCTGCAGGACGACGACAACGGTCCGGGCGAAGTGGTCGATATGAACGCGATGCGCTCTCGGATGCGTCCGACACCGGGCAAGCCCAAGAAGTAAGCCGCACAGGGCGAACCCAAGCGAGACCGGTCAAATTTGCTTGTGTCTTGTAGCGATTGCGCCTTGTCTCCGAGGATTATTCGGCGATGATGCTCCCATGACATCATCGTTTCCGGCTCTTCGGCTCACCATCCTTTCGCTCGCTCTATCCACGGCCTCTGCTGCCTTGGCGCAGAACGACGGGGTCACGCTCGCGCCTGCCCCTGAATGGGTAGACGAAATCGCGGCGCTGGCTGCGCCGGAAGATGCGCACGGGGCGGTGTTCTTTCGGCGCCAACAAACACAAACGCACTTCGGCAGCGAAGGGCAATTCACCTACAGCGCCTTTCAGGCGATGTTGCTGCAACCCAACGCGCTGTCGCTGGGCAATATCGCAATCACGTGGAACCCGGCTGCTGGCACGCCAACAGTGCACAAGCTCAACATCCTTCGCGATGGCGAAACGATCGACGTCCTTGCCGATCATGAGTTCGAAGTGCTGCGGCGCGAAAACCAGCTCGAACAGGCATGGATCGACGGGCTGCTGACGGCTACCCTGCAAGTGCCCGACCTGCGCATCGGAGACGAGCTGGAAATCGCCTATACCGTGCCGAGCGGCAGCCCCACCCTGACGGATCGCGACTATGGCCTGCTGTTCCTCGCCGACGTTCCGCCACCCGGTCGCTTCCGCATCGCGCTCGACTGGGCCGACGGTGCCCAGCCCGAGATTGTGCTCGCCGAAGGGCTGGAGCCTTTCGCCACGCGCACCGCAAATTCGCTGGTGATCGATGCCGACAATCCCCCGGCCTTCAGCCCGCCACGCGATGCCCCTCCGCGCTATGCCTGGCAGCGAACGTTGCAATTCTCCGATTTCCCGAGTTGGCCAGCGGTCTCGCAGCGCATCTATGGCCTGTTCGACAGTGCCCGGCAGCTTGGGCCAGATTCGCCAGTCCGGCGCGAAGCCGAACGCATCGCGGCGCGCCATGCCGACCCGATGGTCCGCGCCGCCGCCGCGCTCGAACTGGTCGAACAGCAGGTGCGCTATATCTACGTCGGCCTGAATGACGGCGCGCTGACTCCGGCCAGCGCCGAAGAGACGTGGCAACGTCGCTATGGCGATTGCAAGGGCAAGACCGCGCTGCTGCTCGCCCTGCTCGACGAACTCGGCGTCCCGGCGCAGGCAGTGCTCGCCAGCAACGCCGGGATCGATGATGGGCTCGACCAGCGCTTGCCCAGCCCGATGCTGTTCGATCACGTTTTGGTGCGCGCCGAGATCGAGGGCCAGACCTACTGGCTAGACGGCACCTTTCCGGCCGTCGCCCGACCGAGCGAGCGCCCGCTCCTGCCCTATCGCTGGGTGTTGCCGCTGACCGAGACTGGTTCGAACCTCGACCCAGTAGAATGGCAGCCGGACAGCATTCCGCGCACTATTGCTCTCCACGACATCGATGCCAGAGAAGGCTTCGAGACGCCCGCTCGGCTCCGCCAGACCCGCATCATGCGAGGCCCGCAAGCGCTGGTCGAATATGCGCAGTTCTCTGCCGCCACCGACGATCAACTGGAGATGGCCTTCCGCAACCAGCTCGCCGGATCGACGTATTGGGACACCATCGACGACGTAACCTGGCGGTTCGATATCGACCATCAGGCCAGCATTCTCGAAATCGTCGGCACCGGCCTTCCCGACTGGGACGAGCGTAGCGGCGACCGCTTCTCGCTGACCTTGCCGGGTGGTGGCTTCAGCCCTCCGGAACGCCGCCAGCGCAGCAGCGACCAGGATCAGGACGCTCCCTTCATCAAGGATGTGGACTTCACCTGCAACGTGACCACCGTGCGGCTTCCCGCCGATACAAAGCCCGAACAGTGGTCCTACAACACCGCGTTCTCGACCAGGATGTATGGCACATCGTTCCGCCGCGCGTTCGAGCGGCGCGGGAAGGAAATCCGCATGATCCGCGTGTCACGCACCGAGCAACCCGAAGTGGATCGCGATCTGGCAGAGCGTGACAATGCCCGCCTTGCGGACTTCGACAACTCGATGGCCCGCATCGAGTTCGATCCCTACGACGACTTCTCGGCCAGTGAGCAGCAGCGCGTTCCCGCCACGGACGAAGTCGACTGGCTCGATGATTACTCCGCCTGCATGGCCGACCTTGGCTGAACCAAGCCGAGGACATTGCAGGTTCAGCTGGATGCCGCCACAAGGTGCGGCAATGACACGTCCTGCCTATCGCGCGCGGCTTTTCGCGACGCTCTCGTCCGCGCTTGCGCTCTCGCTTGCCCTCACCACTCCGGCGGCGGCGCAGGCGCCTGAATATGCGGCCGAGGCGGCGGTGGCCGCCCCCGCCGATCCCTGGCCCTTCGCCGCCAGCGACTTGCCGAAAGACCCGGCTTACCGCACCGGCGTGCTGGCCAACGGGATGCGCTACATCGTTCGCCCAAATGGCACCCCGCCCGAGCAGGGGCTGGTGCAGCTGTGGGTCGATTTCGGCTCCGCCGCCGAGACCGACGAACAGCAAGGCTGGGCGCATTATATCGAGCACATGGCCTTCAATGGATCGACCCATCTGCCCGAAGGCGAGATGGTGAAGCTGCTCGAACGCGAGGGGCTGGCCTTTGGGGCCGACACCAATGCCTCAACCGGCTTCGATACCACGCTTTACCGGCTTGATCTGCCGCGCAACGATCCTGCGCTGCTCGACACCGCGCTGATGCTGATGCGCGAGACCGCCAGCGAACTGACATTCGACGAGGAGGCGGTGGAGCGCGAACGGGGGATTATCCTCTCCGAAATCTCGGTGCGCGACACCTATCAGCAGCGTTCGGCCAAGGATTCGCTGGCCTTCACTTATCCCGGCTCGGCGATGGCGCAGCGCTTTCCGGGCGGTCTGCCTGAAACTGTGAATGCGGCCACCGGCGCGAAGTTGAAGGCGTTGTGGGACCATTACTATCGCCCCGATAACGTCGCACTGATCGTGGTGGGCGACTATGATCCCGACGCGGTCGAGGCGATGATCCGCGAGCGTTTCGAGGACTGGCAGGCCGAGCAGTCGATGCCGGCCGCAACGATGGGGCCAGTCGACTTCGACCTTGCCGGCAAGACCCAGCTATATCTCGACCCCGCCCTCGCCCAGCGCATCACGGTGAGCCGTCACGGCCCCTGGCTGGGCGGGCCTGACACCGAAGAAGCAAGGCGCATCCGCCTGCGGCGCGCGATCGGCTACGACATCATCAACCGAAGGCTTGAGCGGCTAACCCGGCTGGAGGATCCGCCATTCCGCGCTGCGGGCCTGTCCACCAGCGATGTCGGCAAGGAAGGGCGCACCACCTCGCTCACCGTCTATGCGATCTCGGGCGCGTGGGAGCGCGGGCTCGAAGCGGCGCAGGAGGAATATCGCCGCGCGCTGACCTACGGCTTTACCGAGGCGGAAGTGGCCGAGCAGCTTGCCAACTATCGCGCCGCGATCACCGCCAATGCCGCAGGTGCGGCCACCCGCCCCAACTCCACCTTCGTCACCGGCGCGGTCACGCTGCTGCGCGACGGACAGGTGCCGACCACGCCCGAAAGCGCGCTCGAACGCTTTACCGCTCATGCGCACGAGATCACGCCCGGCACGGTGCTGGCGGCGATGCGCGACGAGGTGGTGCCGCTCGACAATCCGCTCATCCGATACGAAGGCGAAGCCGCGCCCGAAGGCGGCGCCGAAGCTCTGCGCACCGCCTGGAGCGAGGGCATGGAGCGCGAAGTCAGCCCGCCCGCCGACGAGGCTTTGACGGAGTTTGCCTATCAGGATTTCGGCACACCCGGCGTGGTGGCAAAGGATATGCGCCAGCCCGAGCTGGGCATTCGCGAAGTTACATTCGCCAACGGGGTTATGCTCAACCTCAAGCAGACCGATCTTCAGGCTGACCGGGTGCTCTTGCGGCTCAACCTCGATGGGGGCGACCTGCTGAACACGCGCGATAACCCGCTGGCGACCGGGCTCGCCTCTTTCCTGCCGCAGGGCGGGCTTGGCAAGCACAGCTATGACGAGCTGCTGTCGATCCTTGCCGGGCGCAATGTGTCGTTCGGCTTTGCCTCGAACGAATCGCGCTTCCAGATGGGCGCGGGCACCACGCCCGACGACCTAGAACTGCAACTTGAGCTTTTCGCCGCCGCGCTCTCCGATCCCGGCTTCCGGTCGGCAGGCGAAGCGCAATCGCGGCAGAACGTGCGCGCCTTCTTCGCCCGCCGCAACGCCACGCCCGCTGCCGCTCTGGGCTTCGCGCGCGGTCGCATCATCAGCGATGGCGACCCGCGCTTTTCTTACCAGGACGAAGCCGCTTATCTCGGCATGACGTTCGATCAACTGCGCGCCAGCATTGCCGACCGGCTGGACCACGGCGCGATCGAACTCACTATTGTGGGCGACATCGACGAAGATCGTACGATTGAATTGATAGCCCGCACTCTCGGCGCGCTGCCACAGCGCGAGGCCGCGTTCCGGCCCTACACCGAGAACCTCTCGCGCAGCTTCACACAGGATCGTTCGCCGCGGGTAGTGTATCATGATGGCCCCGCCGATCAGGCGGCCCTGACGATGCTCTGGCCGACCACCGACGATAAGGATCACGACACCAACCTGCGGCTCGAACTGTTGCAGCGGGTGGCGCGGATCGCGCTTACCGATTCGCTGCGCGAGGAACTGGGGCAGACCTATTCACCCTCGGCCAATGCCGAACAGTCGCGCACCTATCCGGGCTACGGCACCTTCAGCTTCTCGGCCTCGCTGAGCGCCGAGCATGTCGACGAAGCGCGCGAGGCCATGCTGGAAACGCTTGCCAGGCTGCGCGATGGCGGGATCGACGAAGACCTGCTGCTGCGCGCCCGCCAGCCGATGCTGGAGGCTTACGACAACCTGCTCGACACCAACAGCGGCTGGTTGCAGATTGCCGACGAGGTTCAGTCCGAGCCGTGGCGGACCGAGCGGTTCCTGACCGGGCGCGACAAGATCGCCGCGCTCACGCCCGCCGATCTGACCGCGATGGCGCAACGGTTCCTTATCCCCGACGAACGGTTGGAGATCGCGGTGATGCCGCGCCCGCAAGCCAGCCAGAGCAGCCAGCCCTAACGGCCCAGCTTGCGCTTGCCCCAGGTGTAGATGCCCGAGACCGCGAGGAAGGTCAGCGCGAACCCGCTCAGGAACACCAGCAGTTGCCAGACGATGCCGCCGATGGTGGCATAGTGCAGCTGCCGCATGACCGTCGCGATCGCGCCCGCTCGGGTGCTTGGCGGCGGCGGTCCGGCGCGCTGCTCGCTTTCATTGACCGTTACCTCGCCGCCACCGACGGGTACGCTGACCGAACCGTCGACGCCCTCGCCCGCCAGTTCGATCTTCCATGAGCCTTCCTGCTCGGTGGGCGCGGCAATGGACTTCGGTCGTCCGGGAAAGGCGATTTCCGCTTCGCCGAGTGCCGCGAGCCATGCCTCGTCGCTCACCGCCAGCGGCGCGCCATTGCCACCGGGCGGCGGTGGACGGCGGCGCTGCGGCTGCTCGACACCCGGCTCGACCAGCGATGCCATCGCCTGCGGGAAGGAAATCCACGCCCCCGTCACCGCCTCGACCACGATCACCAGCGACAGCAGGAAGCCCGACTGCCGGTGCAGGTTCAGCGCCTTGCCATCTCGCTTGCGCCAGCGCAGCGCGGCAACGATCCGGCCTTTGCCGGGCCAGAACACCACCAGCCCGGTCACGGCGGAGACCAGCAGGAACCAGCCCATCCAGCCGACCACCTGCCGCCCGCCGTCGGGGATGAGAAACAGCCCGTGGACGAAATGCATGTACCACATAAAGCTGCCCGAGGAGGGGGCGCTGTCGATCACCTGCGCGCTATCCGGGTCGACATATATCAGCCGCGAAACCGGCCCCGCAATGCCGTGCAACGGCTCGGCATAAGGCGCGCTGCGTGCCACCAGCGGGGTGCCGACATCGCCGATCTCGATTGCGGTCAGCGGCCCATAGTCGCTTGCCGCTGCGCGCGCTGCCGCCACATGCCCCACGGTCAGCGCGGCGGGATCGGCACTGGCCGCCACCTCGCGCGCGGGGTTGAGCAGCGCCTCGGTTTCATCTTGCCAGACCTGTGCCGAGCCGGTCACGCCCAGCACCGCCATCGGGATCAGCAGGATGATCCCTAGCCAGCGGTGCACGTCGAGCCAGAGCTTCTGTCGGCGCGCGCGCGGTGAGAGATGGGGGCGCCCCTTCAACCGCTGTCCGGTACCTGAGATGGTGCTTTTTCGCGACTGGCTCATACGCCCCCTCCATGTTTGGATGACATTTGCGGTAGAACCCGTGTGTTGTCGGCACAACGGCGCAATTGTAATAATCTGTTGTGGCTGGGCGCACCTGCCCCCTTGTGCGCGGGCGCGGCAATAGCCATAGGCCGGTTCACACCCGGTTTGAAATTCCATTCGCGAGTAAGCCCATGAAAGTCCGTATCCATGTCAGCCTGAAGCCCGGCGTTCTCGATCCGCAGGGTCGCGCTGTGCATCATGCGCTCGATGGCCTCGGCTTTGCCGGCGTCGAGGACGTGCGCATCGGCCGCCTGATCGAGCTGGAAGTGGCCGACACCACCAGCGACGAGGCACTCGCCGAGATGTGCGAGAAGCTGCTCGCCAACACTGTGATCGAGAACTACCGCATCGAGAAGGTGGCCGCCTGATGCGCGCCGCAGTCATCACCTTTCCCGGCTCGAACTGCGACCGCGACATGGCGGTGGCGATCGAGAAGATTTCCGGCACCGCGCCGATCCGCGTGTGGCACGGCGATGCCGAGCTGCCCGACAGCCTCGACTTCATCGCCCTGCCCGGAGGCTTTTCGTATGGCGACTATCTGCGCTCGGGCGCGATGGCAGCCAACAGCCCGATCATGCGCAGCGTGGTCGCGGCGGCCGGCCGCGGCGTGCCGGTGCTGGGCGTGTGCAACGGCTTTCAAGTGCTGACGGAGGCTGGGCTGCTGCCGGGCGCACTGATGCGCAATGCGGGGCAAACCTTCATTTGCCGCACCGTGCCGCTCAAAGTCGAAAACGCTGAGAGCCTTTTCACCCGCAGCTATGACACCGGATCGACGATCCGCATTCCTGTCGCCCACCACGATGGCAACTACTTCGCCGATGCCGAGACGCTTGACCGGATCGAGGGCGAAGGCCGCGTGGCCTTCCGCTATGGCGAGACCTGCAACGGTTCGCAGCGCGACATCGCCGGTGTTCTGAACGAGGCGGGCAATGTGCTCGGCATGATGCCGCACCCCGAGCGCGCCATCGAAGATGCGCAAGGCGGCACCGACGGCCGTGCCATGTTCGAGAGCATCTTCGCGAACCTCGCGGTCGCCTAAGCGCCACCAGGCCAAACGCTGACCTTACCTCCCAACGGCCCCTTCGGGGCCGCAAGCGCGAGCGCGCACCCCGCAGGTGCCCCGCAACGCAGTGGAGGGATCAGCACCGAGGACGATCGCCCGGATGGGGTGATCGGAAAGAAAGCTAGGCAGCCTCGCGCTTCATCCGCAGCAACTTGCGGGCATCTTCGGCCACCATTGGTCTGCCGAAGTAGTAGCCCTGAATCTTGTCGCAGCCTAGGTCGCCGATCATCCGTGCTTGTTCCTTGTCCTCCACCCCCTCAGCGGTGGTGGTCATGTTAAGGCTGCGCGCCATGGCGACCACGGCATTGATGATTGCCACGCTTTCCTGACTGCCCTCGCTGGCACCGAGCACAAAGCTGCGGTCCACCTTGATTGTGGAGAAGCGCAGCGAACGCAGATAGCCAAGCGAGCTATAGCCGGTACCGAAATCGTCGAGCGCCACGGTGCAGCCGAGCGCGAGAATCTTCTCCAGCGTTTCGCGCGCGGTGCGCCCATCGCGCAGGAACACGCTCTCGGTCACCTCCACCTCGAGCCGCTGCGGCGGCAAGCCCGAATCGGCAAGTGCGCGCACCACTTCATTGGCGAAGTCCGGCTCCAACAGCTGTTCGCCCGAAACATTTACGGCAATTCTCACGTGGGCCGGCCACTTGACCGCCTCGCGGCAGGCGTTGTGCAGCACCCAGTTGCCAATAGGAACAATGAGGCGGGTGTCTTCGGCGAGCGGGATAAACTTGGCCGGGCTGACCTTGCCGTGCTCGCAACTGTTCCAGCGCAGCAGCGCCTCGAAGCTGACCACGTCCTCAGAGTTGGCGTCCACCACCGGCTGGAAATTGAGCTGCAATTCGTTGTTGGCGATGGCCCGGCGCAGGCTGCCCTCCAGCACGCGCCGCTCCTCGGCCTCGGCGTGAAGCGAGGGCACGTAGCTGAAGTGGACATTGCCGCCTTCATCTTTCGCCCGATATAGCGCGAGATCGGCGTTGCGCATCAGCGTCTCGACGCTCGATCCATCACGCGGACCAATCGCCGAGCCGACGCTGGCGCCGATGAACAGGGTGTGGTGATCGAGGTTGTAAGGCTTGGAGAGGCTGGTGATGATGGCTTCGCAAATGCGCTCGACATTGCCGATCTTGCCGGCATCGCGGATCACCACCGCAAACTCGTCACCGCCGAGACGGCCGCACATCTCGCCCTCTCCGAGCACGGAGGCCAGCCGCTGCGAAACCTTGGCCAGCAGCCGGTCGCCCATCTGATGGCCAAGCGAATCGTTGATCGATTTGAAGCGGTCGAGATCGATCATCAGGAACGCGCAGCGCGACTTCCACTGCTCGCAATAACGCAGCGCATCGGCCAGTGCCTCGTTCAGCATAAGGCGGTTGGGCAAGCCCGAAAGCGTATCGTAGCGCGCAAGGTAAGCGATTTTCTCGTCGCGGTCACGCTGCGCGGTTACGTCCGAACCTACCCCGCGAAAGCCGTGGAAGGTACCGTTCTCATCGACAATCGGCGCGCCCGATAGCTCCCACCAGCGATGGCCGTCGGGCACTTGCACCTGCACCAGAAGGTCGGAAAATGTGGCGCGTTGCTTCAGATTTTCGGCCAGCTTGCGCAGCCCTTTATCCTCGCTGGCGTCGCGCGTAATCTCGCCGCCGATCAGACGCAGAAGGCTCTCCCCTTCCACTGCGGCGCGGTCGCGTCCCAGCGCAAAGGCGAAACGCGGCGAAGGAGAGCGAACCTTGCGATTGACGTCGATCTGCCACAGCCAGTCCGCCTCGTTAGCCTCGTGTTCGCGCAGCAGAAGGGAGACCACCTCGGACTTTTCCGCCACCCCCACCTCGGCAATTCGGGCGGCGAGGTACATCCGGCCGTTCGCAATCGCGCTGGCGACCGCGATGCCGGCAAAGGTCGCGCAGACCACCACGAAATACCAATCTCCGGCCAAGGCAAACGATATCGACCCCGCCATCCCGGTGACGAGTCCGAACAGCGCGGGCCCGGCAGGAGCGGAATTCAACGTTGCCGATGCGCCCGCCACAATCATGCCGACAATGGTCCACAGCGCAAAATGTTCGACCATCTGCCCCTTCGGCACGAAGGCGAACAGGGCGAAGCTCCACAAGCTGGCCAGCGCGCCGACCGCCAGCAAGTGGCCGTAGAAATCGCTACGCGTCATGCGCCGTCCATCGAGATGGGAGAACTTCTGTTCGATCCGCAAAAGGTTCAGCGTCGCCAAGAGCTGCGCCAAACTCCAGAGGGCCAGCAATGCGATACCGACATGGGAAGAATATATCGAAAACGCTACCAGCGACGCGGCGACGTTCGCCGAAGCGCGGCCAACCGTTTCCCTGTGCAACGAGGAGTACTGTAGGCTGCGCAGGCGCGACCAGTCGCCTTCTTCGGTGTCTTTCAAGCCCAGAACTTGCAGCGGACTCAGTCGCAGCGGCAGTTTCGGCAGATCGGAATGTCCGTCACTCACCCGCCGCCCATAGCGAGCAAATGGTTAGGACCGCGTAAAGCGACAGCCCCCGGAAATGGCAATGGTCACACTATTCGACTGTTACCGACTTGGCGAGATTGCGCGGTTGATCAACGTCCGTCCCCTTGGCGCAGGCCACGTGATAGGCGAGCAACTGCACCGGAACGGCATATACCAGCGGAGCGATCAACGGGTGCACCTTCGGCATCGGGATCGTGGCGATGCAGCCCTCCCCAGCTTCGGCAATGCCTTCCTCGTCGGAGATCAGTATTACCTGACCGCCGCGCGCCTGCACCTCCTGCATGTTGGAAACGGTCTTCTCGAACAGCGGCCCAGAAGGAGCCAGTACAATCACTGGCACCTTATCGTCGATCAACGCGATGGGGCCGTGCTTCATTTCGCCCGAAGCATAGCCCTCAGCATGGATATAGCTGATTTCCTTAAGCTTCAGAGCGCCTTCGAGCGCCAGCGGAAAGTCCGCCCCGCGCCCGAGATAGAGCACGTCGCGCGCCGGGGCCACGAGGTGGGCCATTGCGGCGATCGTCTCGTCATGATCGAGCGCAGCGTTCAGCGCGGCAGGCGCTTCGAGCAGATGGCGCACGATCTCGGCCTCTTCGGAAGCATCGAGCCGTCCCTTCTTCACCGCGAAGTGCGCTGCGAGCGCTGCGAGCACGGCGAGCTGGCAGGTAAAGGCCTTGGTCGAAGCGACGCCGATTTCCGGCCCCGCGTGAGTCGGCAGCAGCAAATCGGCCTCGCGCGCCATCGAGCTGGTCGGCACGTTGACCACAGCGGCGATGACCTGCCCCGCCGCTTTACAGTGCTTGAGCGCAGCCAGCGTGTCGGCGGTTTCGCCGCTTTGCGAGATGAACAGCGCCAGCCCACCATCCTCAAGCACCGGTTCGCGATAACGGAACTCGCTGGCAAAATCGATGTCGACCGGCACGCGCGCGAATTGTTCGAACCAGTATTTCGCTACCATTCCGGCATAGTAGGACGTGCCGCAGGCGACGATGGTTATGCGGTTGACCGCCGAAATATCGAAATCGATCTGTGGCAGGGCGACCTGCTGCTCGACCGGGCGCAGGTAGCTCCGCAGCGTCTGCGCAACCACGGTTGGCTGCTCGAAGATTTCCTTCTGCATGAAGTGGCGATAGTTGCCCTTCTCGATGGCAGCCGCCGAAGCGCCCGAGCGGGTCTGTTCGCGCCCCACCGGCGCGCCGGTGGCGTCGAAGATCTTTGCGCCCTCGCGGGTGATGACCACCCAGTCGCCCTCTTCGAGGTAGGTGATATCCTGCGTCAGCGGCGCCAGCGCCAGCGCATCGGAGCCGAGATAGGTCTCGCCATCCGCATGGCCCACCACCAGCGGCGAGCCGAGCCGCGCGCCGATCAGCAGATCGGGATAGTCGCGGAACTGGATCGCCAGCGCGAAAGCCCCGCGCAGACGCGGCAGCACAGCCTGTACCGCTTCTTGCGGGGTCTTGCCTGCTTCGATCTCTCGGCTGACGAGATGAACGACAATCTCGGTATCGGTCTCGCTCTCGAATGTGCGACCGGTGCCGCGCAGTTCCTCACGCAGTTCGCGGAAATTTTCGATGATCCCGTTGTGAACGAGCGCGACCTGCGGCGTGGCGTGCGGATGGGCATTGCTCTCGGTCGGCGCGCCGTGGGTGGCCCAGCGGGTATGGGCAATGCCGATGGTGCCTGGCGCGGGGTTGCGCTCCAGCTCGGCAACGAGGTTCATAAGCTTGCCCTGCGCGCGACGGCGGATCAGTTCGCCATCGTCATAGGTGCAGACCCCGGCGCTATCATAGCCGCGATACTCCATCCGACGCAGCCCTTCGACGAGCCGCGGGGCGACCGGCTGATTGCCCACGATGCCGATAATTCCGCACATGTAGAAACTCCAAACCTCTGAATTTGTTGGATCGACTGAACAAGGTTTGGCGGCTTTGACTCCACCCGATGCCGTCTAGTCGATATCGTAAGTGAACAGATCGGGCGCCTCTTCAAGATGGTCTCGCGCCGCCTCAACATCAATCGGCTTGAGGTCGGCACCCTCGCAGACGAACTTTGCTTGCACTTTCCCCGCGCGAAGCACCGCCACCCCGTCGGAAAAGGCGGGATCATTGGGTTCGCCGGGGGCAAAGTTGGTACGCACAGCCTTGCTGTACACCACGTAGCGCACGTCGCCGGTGGCAAAGCTAACCTGTGTTTCACCCCCGCCCGAATACATCGTCGAGGCCCATGCGAGTTGCTCGCTGGAGTTGGTCGGCCAAACCAGTTCGGGCGCAGTGTCCGCGCGTCCGAAACGATACTGTGCGAAATCTTCCTCGCCCCCCTTAGCGAGACATACGGAGGCGACCTTGCCGCCGCGCACCTTGCAGCTGAAGATCGCCCTTTCCTCATCAG
Source organism: Aurantiacibacter suaedae (assembly GCF_005434915.1). GTDB lineage: Bacteria > Pseudomonadota > Alphaproteobacteria > Sphingomonadales > Sphingomonadaceae > Alteraurantiacibacter > Alteraurantiacibacter suaedae. The sequence goes on along the minus strand of NZ_SKCG01000003.1, from coordinate 599,140 downwards.
CGCACAGCGTCGTCGCTTGCGCGGACTTCGTATCGGAGGCGAGCGGGACTCGCGCGTTTCCCGGCGCTTCCCCAGCCGGGGGAGCGGAAGCAGGTGACGGCGCCTGCGAAGCGGTGGCCGCAGGACTTTCCGGCTCGCTAGAGCACGCGCCCAGCGCCGATGCGGCGAGCCCACTCACGAGGAACAATCTTAATATTGAACCTGGGTATCTCGCCATATTACTTGCCCGAGGCATCCTTCTTTTTCTTCTTCATCGCGTCGTGGAAGCGGTCGGCCCAGCCCGGCTTCACCAACTGTTCCGCCCGAACCATCCGCAACTCGCCATCGGCCACATCGCGGCTGACCGCGCTGCCCGCCGCAACAATTGCGTCCGCGCCAATCGTCACCGGGGCGATCAGCGCCGAATTAGAGCCGACGAAGGCACGGGGGCCGATGGTCGTCTGATGCTTGAAATAGCCGTCATAGTTGCAGGTGATCGTGCCCGCCCCGATATTCGCGCCTTCGCCCACCGTGGCATCGCCGAGATAGGTGAGGTGGCTAGCCTTGGCCCCTGCGCCAAGCGTCGCGTTCTTGATCTCGACGAAGTTGCCGACCTTGCTCCCCGTTTGCAGGTTCGCGCCGGGGCGCAGCCGAGCATAAGGGCCGACCTCGACATCCTCACCCACGCTCGCGCCCTCAAGATGCGAGAAAGCGCGAATGCGCGCGCCGCTGGCGACCGACACGCCGGGGCCGAACACCACGTTCTGCTCCACCACCACGTCAGCGGCGATCTCGGTATCCCAGCTGAAGAACACCGTCTCGGGCGCGCGCAGCGTAACGCCGTCGGCCATGGCCGCCTCGCGCTTTAACTGCTGCCACTGCGCCTCAGCGGCAGCGAGTTCGGCGCGGCTGTTGATGCCCGCCACCTCGTCTGGCGTATCGGTGGTGACGACCGCGCAGGGGCGACCATCGGCAATCGCGATGTTGACGATATCGGGCAGGTAGAACTCGGCCTGGGCATTGTCGTTGCCCACCCGCGCGAGCAGCGCGAACAGCTCGTCCGCCCGCGCAGCAAGCAAGCCTGAGTTGCACAGGCTGGAGGCGCGCTCACCCTCGTTCGCGTCCTTGTATTCGACCATCTTGGAGATCGTGCCAGCCTCATCGGCGATCACCCGGCCATAGCGCAGCGCATCGTCAGGCTCGAACCCGAGCACTACGGCGGCGGGGGCATCGTCCGCCTCCAGCCGTGCGATCATCGCTTGCATCGTGGCGGTGCGCACAAAGGGCACATCGCCATAGAGCACCAGCACGATGCCTTTGAACCCGGCCAAAGCGTCTTGCGCCTGTTGCACTGCGTGGCCCGTACCCAGCTGCGGCTCCTGCACTGCGAAAACAGAGCGTTCGCCCAACTTCTGCTGCACCTGTTCGCGCGCTTCGCCGACCACGGTCACCAGCCGCTCCGGCCCAAGCGCCTCGACGCTGGCCAGCAAGTGATCGATCATCGCGCGACCGGCAATCTCGTGCAGCACCTTGTGGCGCGTGCTTTTCATGCGCGTGCCCTTGCCAGCGGCGAGAACAATGGCGGCGATCGAGGTCATGTAGCTTTCTCCTTATTGGCGGCCATGCCACCAAACCATTGCGGTTTCCACCGGCCTTCGCCACATGACTGCCCATGAGCGATTTTCCTTTCGATACCATCCTGTTCGATCTCGACGGCACCCTTGTCGATTCCAACCGCGACCTTGCCCCGGCAGTCAATCATGCGCTGGTCTATGCCGGGCACGGGCCCATCGCCGAGAGCGAGATCCGTAATTTCATCGGCGGCGGAGCGGCGCTGATGCTGCGGCGCGCGCTCGAAGCCAAGGGCGAACAGCCGAGCGACGAGCGGATGGCCGAACTTACCGACGTGCTGCTCAAGCACTACTGGGCCCATATCGCCGACAATACCGTGCCCTTTGACGGGGTTGTTGCCACGCTCGAAGCGTTGGCCGCGAAGGGCTGCAAGCTCGCAGTCTGCACCAACAAGATCGAACAACCCGCGCGCCAGCTGATCGAGGCGCTTGGGCTGACGCACCACTTTGTCGCGATCTACGGCGGCGACACCTGCGGCCCCGGTCGCAGCAAGCCCGAGCCCGACATGCTGCTGGCCGCGATCAAGGTCTGCGGCGGCACGCGCGCCGCCATGGTTGGCGATTCGACTTACGACGTGCGCGCCGCGCGCAATGCCGAGCTGCCGGTGGTGACTTTGAGTTTCGGCTATCACGATGTGCCAGTCAGCGAGCTTGGCGGCGACGTCCTGATCGACCATTTCGCTGACTTGCCCGCCGCACTCGCGAAACTGGGCTAGTCCTCAACCGCCTTCACCAGCCGCCGCTCTAACGGGGCGAGCACGCCAGCAAGCTCGTGCCCGCGCTTGAGCACCTGCCCGTGTTCGCCGAACAGCGCCCACATCCCCTGCCGCTGGCGCAGCGCGGGGCGTTTCTCGATCCGCATCTGGGGCACGTCGGCGGTGCGGCGGAAGGCGGCGAAGCTGGCGCAGTCTTTCGAGAAATCCATCGCATAATCACGCCACTCGCCCGCCGCGACCATGCGGCCATAGAGATCGAGAATGCGCGTCAGTTCGAGCCGGTCGAACCCGACCTGCTGTGGCTGACGCCCGCCCGGGAATGGAACGATGGTGGACCCGCTGCCGCCTGGCTGCATCAGCAATCGGTGCCGCTCTTGCGTGCTGCCTGCGGCGCCCGCTCGGCGGCCATCGCCTCTACCATCTGGCGCAATGCGGCCACTTCGTCCTCAAGCTCCTTCACCCGCTCGCTCGGGGCGGGCTCGCACGGTTCCTCGCACGGGGTGCCATAGGGGATGAACTCGCGCAGCCAGGTTTCGGCAGGAACGAGCGTGGAGCGGGCCTTTAGCCCGATCATCGTCGCCCCTTCGGGCACATCGTCGGTCACCACCGCATTGGCGCCCACGCGCGCGCGCTCACCCACGGTAATCGGCCCGATGATCTGCGCGCCCGCGCCGATGATGACATTATCGGAAAGAGTCGGGTGGCGCTTGCCGCCCTTGCCGTTGGTGGGGTTGGTGCCGCCCAGCGTCACGCACTGATAAATCGTCACATTGTTGCCGATCACGGCAGTCTCGCCAATCACGGTGAAGCCATGATCGATGAACAGGTGTTTGCCGATGGTGGCGCCGGGATGAATGTCGATCGCAGTCATCCAGCGGGCCGTATGGTTCACCAGCCTGGCAAGGAAAAACATCTCCGCCTCAAACAGCCAATGCGCCAGACGGTGCATCGCGAGCGCCCAGAAACCGGGATAGAGCAGGATTTCCCAGCGCGAACGCGGCGCCGGATCGCGCGCGCGGACCGAGTCCAGATAGGAGATCAGACGCTCAAACATAATCAACCCAGTTTCTCACCAAAACCCGCGAGGGGCAAGGTCATAGCATTCGCGGTTCCTGCGGACCGGTTACCTCCTCCAGCGCAGCGCGCCAGATTCCGAGGGTAGGTGGGGTCTTTCGTTCGAGAGACAAGCGGTCGATTGTCAGCACCAACTTTTCAAGTTCGGCCCACGAGCGGCCCGCGCGCGGCACCAGATAATCCGCGGCGCCCGGCCCCAGCGCCAGGCCGCGTTCCTGCGCCAGCGAATGGATGAGATCGGCGGCCATCGCATCGTCGGGCTGGCCGATCTCCATCTGCAAAGCGGCGCCCAGGCGTGAGCGAAGGTCGGGCAAGGCTATCTCCCACGGCGGCGTTCCGCCCACGATCAGCAGCGGCGTTCCCGCCTCCTGCGCCCGGTTCCAGCGGTGGAAGATCGCATCTTCGGGAAGGCTCTGTGCATCGTCGATCGCCTCGCCCTGCCCGCTGTCGGCAAACCAGCGCGCGAGCAGGCTCTTGCCCGAGCGCGGCGGGCCGGTGAGCACAGCGGTGCGGAAAGGCCAAGAGCCCGGCGACGCGAGCGCCTCGGCCACGCGCGCATTGGCGTTGCCGATTACAATCGAGGCAGGCCCGCTGGAACGAGGGCTGAGTGGAAGGGCGATCTGCTGCATGGCCGGGCTGCCTCGCGGCTAGCGCGTGATAGACAGCGCGCCCGTGCCCTCGGTCACCTGCCAGCCGCGCGCCCTCAACGCCGCAGCGAAGTCCGACAGGCTGCCCGCAAAGGTCACGCGCAGCACCGATGTGCCGCCTATGGCCGTGCTGGTAACCGCCGATGCGCTCACGCCCGGGGTGCCGCGCACCGCGCCCAGCGCCGCATCGAAGGCCGAGGCATTGGGCGTGGCGATCTGGACGGTATAGCTCGTGGCGGTAGCAGCGGGAGTTTCGCCCGAAGGAGCAACCGGAGCGCCAGCGGCGTCAGGCGCAGCTTCCGCCTGCTCGGCCAGCGCGCGCGCCGCCGCCGCAGACCTGGCCGCCGCTTCGGCAGCTTCGGCCGCGCGCGCCTCGTCGAGCAGGGCGCGAATCTCGGGCGTCATTTCGAAGCCGTCCAGCTCCAGCGTGGGATCGGGCCGCAGCCGGCCTGCGGACAGGGCGCGGGTATATATCGCGTTGAACTGCTCAACCGCGCGCACCAGCATCCGGGGCAAATCTTCGTCGCTTTCGGCGCGCATGGTAAATTCGTCGAGATAGCGGTCGTCCGGTCCGTAGCGCGCGGTAAACGTGCCCACGACCGGGCCGCCCGGCCATTCGTGACGCAGATCGGCAATCGGCACCAGCACGTCGGCCGCGCCGAACTGGTCGAGCACATTGTTCCACCAGGCACGGCTGCGACGCCCAGTCTGGCCGAAGGTCAACAGCAGCGAATCGGAACCCGAGCCTACAGGCCGGACATAGTCGATCGCGCTCGATCCGAACTGATATTCGGCCCAGGCGCGCTGCCAGGCATTGCGCGTTTCAAAAGTGGTTGCCGTGCCCCCGCTCATCATCACCGGAAGCAGCAGCATCGGCGCGGACCGCGCACGATCCCCGCCCCCGCCGAGCAGCGGCCCTGCCCGCTGACGATCGAAGATCACACCCAGTCGCGCCACATACCGGCGCGGGCCGATATTCTCGACCTCGACCACGATGGCAGAGACGAGCGACTCGAGTCGCGCATCGGGAAGTTCGGGGCCGTCGATCTTTTCCCAAGCCTTGCGCGTTGCCTCGACCCAGCCCTTAGAACGGGCATCTTCCGGGTTGTCGCCGGTGACATTCACCTCGATCCCGCGCACCTCGATATCGGTGGAGCTGGCGACCGGCGGTATGCCGCGATCGCCCGAAACCTGCGCCATCAGCGCCGCAGCAAGCGCCAGGGCTAAGGCGGCAACAAAACCGAGCACGAGCCGCAAATTGAGGCGCTGCGTGAGGCTGGGAGAGAGGAGTGTGCGTGTGGTCATGGGGGAAATCGTGGGCCTTTTGCCCAAAGGTGAGTGGAAATCCAAGCGCGAAAGCTTATGGCATCGGCACCATGAGTTCAGAAAAGCCTTCTTACACCTACGCCCAGGCGGGTGTTTCCATCGCTGCGGGCAATGCCCTCGTTAAGGCCATCGGGCCGCTGGTCAAGGCGACTCGCCGCCCCGGGGCCGACGGCGAAATCGGCGGCTTCGGCGGTTTCTTCGACCCGCGCGCCGCCGGCTATACCGATCCGCTGCTGGTCGCTGCGAATGATGGCGTGGGCACGAAGCTCAAGCTCGCCATCGACAGCGGACAGCACGACACGGTGGGAATTGACCTCGTCGCCATGTGCGTGAACGACCTGATCGTGCAGGGCGCGGAACCGCTGTTCTTCCTCGATTACTTCGCAACCGGCAAGCTGGAAAACGGCGTGGCGGAGCGGGTGATCGCAGGAATCGCCGAGGGCTGCGTGCAGGCAGGCTGCGCGCTGATCGGCGGCGAAACGGCGGAAATGCCGGGCATGTATTCCGAAGGTGACTACGACCTTGCCGGCTTCTGCGTCGGCGCGGTGGAGCGCGGCGAGCAATTGACCGGCGACAAGGTCGCGCCGGGCCATGTTCTGCTGGCGCTGAAAAGTTCGGGCGTCCATTCGAACGGCTATTCGCTGGTCCGGCGGCTGGCGGCGGACAAGGGCTGGCAACTTGATGCCCCCGCCCCGTTCGATGGCTCGCGCCCGCTGATCGAAGCCTTGATGGAGCCGACCCGCATCTATGTGAAGGCCCTGCTGCCTGCGGTGCGCGCCGGTCTGATCGACGCGCTCGCGCATATCACCGGCGGCGGGCTGCTTGAGAATATCCCGCGCGTGCTGCCCGAAGGCGCGCGCGCTGTGGTGAATGCCGATGCCTGGGAGCAGCCTGCGCTGATGGCCTTCCTCCAGAGCGAGGGCAACATCGCCCCCGGCGAAATGGCGCGCACTTTCAACTGCGGCACTGGCATGGTGCTGGCGGTCGACCCTGCGAAGCTCGATGAAGCCAAGGCCGCGCTCGCCAAGGCTGGTGAGGACGTGCTTGAGATCGGCGTGATCGAAGCGGGCCAGCGCGGCTGCACCGTGCGCGGATCGGCCGGCACCTGGGGCGCAGACGCAGACTGGGACGCGGGCCACGATGCCTGAGGCCAGTCGGCCCAAGGTAAAGGTTGCGGCGCTGCTCTCGGGCAACGGCACGACTATGTCGGCGCTGCACTATGCCTCGAAGCTGCCGGGCTGCCCCTATGAGATCGTGCTCGTGGCGAGCAACGTGCCCGATGCGCCGGGCCTGAAGATCGCCGCTGCCGAAGGGCTGCCCACCTTTGCGCTCGACCATCGCGGAATGGACCGGCGCGCGCACGAGCAAGCGATGGACACAGCCCTGCGCGAATCGGGTGCCGAATATCTCGCGCTGTGCGGCTACATGCGTGTGCTGACTGAGGACTTCGTTGCCGGGTGGGAGAGCCGCATGGTCAACACGCACCCCTCGCTGCTGCCAAAATACAAGGGTCTCGACACCCATGCCCGCGCAATAGCTGCGGGCGATGCTTTCGGGGGCTGCTCGGTCCACGTGGTGACGGCTGAACTCGACGGCGGGCCGCTGCTGGGGCAGATGCCGGTGGCCATTCTGCCGGAGGATACACCCGAGAGCCTCGGCCGCCGGGTGATCCTGGCAGAGTATCAGCTCTACCCGCGCATGTTCGCAGACTACGTCGCGCGGTCCTGACCGTTTGGCCAGTTCGCCCCCGCCCCGCCCCCACCTGCTCGCCCGCTCGCGCGCCTCGCGGCTGGCCGACCGCGCCATCGACGCGATCTGGCGCAACGGCCTGCACCCGCGCCCCGCGCTTGAACCGGAAGCGCTGTGGGCCATCGGCGCGAGCGGCTGCGATGCGGCGGACGAACACTCTGGCCGCCGCGCCGAGGACGTCGCCGACTTCCGCCTTCGGCTAGAGCATCTGTGCCGCTCGCTGCGCGACGAAGCGCGGCTCAACGCGCTCGGGCACACGATGGCCTATGGCCAGATCACTGCGGCTATCCGGATGCGGCATCGGCTGGGCGCTCTGTGGCGCAACAATGCGGCCATCGCGCAGACCGACATAGCACCGCCGATCATCGTTGTGGGCCAGATGCGCGCGGGTACCACCCGAATGCACCGCCTCCTCGCCGCCGATCCGGCCCATGCCGGAACCCCGTTCTACTGCGGGATGAACCCCTTGCGCGAACAGCCCGAGCTGCGCCCGGTCAAGACACGGATCGGCATTGCTCTGGCCCGCCAGATCAACCCATGGATCGATGTGCAGCACCCGTTCGGCGCCACAATGGTCGACGAGGAACTGCCCTGGCTATCCTACGCGCTGTCGCCCGCCGCGCTGGAGGCACAGTACCGCATTCCTTCGTTTGTCGCGTTCAGCGAAGCGCGCGACCCTGCGCCGATCTATCGCGAATTTGCCCGCGTGCTGCGCTCCGATGCGAGGCAGATGGGCAATGCCGCGCGCCCTCGTGTGCTCAAGTGCCCGCAATATGCCGAGGATCTGCCTGCCCTGCTGGCGCAGTTTCCCAAGGCGCGCGTGGTGGTCACCCGGCGCTGCGACGAGCAGGTGCTGGCAAGCACGATGTCGGTGGTGGCGGGACAGATGGCCTATCAGTCAGACCGGGTCGATCTCGACGGTGTCGAAGCCGAATGGCGGCGTAAGCTGGCTCTGCGCAAAGCGCGCATGGAGGCAGCATTGGCGCAATTCCAAGGCCCGGTGGCCGAAGTGGAGTTCGATGCTCTCGGAGCCGACTGGGAGCGCGAGATCGCCCGTGTCTATGATGCGCTCGGCCTACCGCTGAGCGAGCCGGCCATGGCGGCGATGCGGGCCGAGCAGGGGCGAGCCAGGACCAGCCCCCATCATGGACACCGCGCTGTCTATCAGCCTGCCCCCGCCTCGGCCTGACCGTTTAGGCGGCTTCCATCTCGCCTTCGATCGAACAAAAGCCCCGCCGGATCGCTCCGGCGGGGCCTTGTTTCGTCTGCGCAAGCGATAAGCCAGCGCGCAAAATCAGCCGACGATTTCTTCCGGCTTGAAGAAGTAGGCGATCTCGATCGCTGCATTCTCTTCGCTATCCGAACCGTGGACGGTGTTCTCGCCGATCGACAGCGCCAGTTCCTTGCGGATGGTGCCTTCGGCGGCGTCGGCCGGGTTGGTCGCGCCCATGATGTCGCGGTTACGGGTCACGGCGTCTTCGCCTTCGAGCACCTGCACCACCACCGGCTCGCTCATCATGAACTCGACCAGTTCGCCGAAGAACGGGCGTTCCTTGTGGACGGCATAGAAGCCCTCGGCCTGTTCCTTGGTCATGTGGATGCGCTTGGAAGCGACGACGCGCAGGCCGGCTTCTTCCAGCATCTTGGTGACCGCACCGGTCAGGTTGCGGCGGGTGGCATCGGGCTTGATGATCGAAAATGTGCGGGTGACCGCCATGGGAAATTCCTTCGCGAAAGTTGGTTTATATCTCTTTCGCGCGCGCCCCTAGCCGCAAGCTCGGTTTCAGGCAAGCAGGCCAAGCAAGCGAGACACCGATCAGCTCTTGGTGCCGATCGTGAGAGTCGCGCTGGTTCCGCCATCATCGATGGGCGAGGCATTGATCGAGAACACCAGCCCATCGGCGCTTTCGCCCGAGACAATTTGCGCGTCGTTCGCCTTCATCTCCATCTTGATCTCGATCCCCGCCGCCTCGGCTTCCTTGCGATAAAACGCGACGATCTCGTCCGGCGTGGCCGGGCTTTCGAGTTGCACCAGCGCGCCGCTGTTACCGCCAGCCGAGACATTGGTGCTCGATACGACCTTGGTGCCGGGATAGAGTGTGAAGCCTTCGGGCAGGTTCGCCGCGGCTCCTTCACCGCTCTGGACCGTGACCGTTTCGCCGTCGGCGTTGGTCACGGTGGTTAGGGATTCGCCGCTATCCTCATCGACCGTATAGGCGACCTCGCCATCCTCGCTCTCCATCGTGCCGGAGTCGCTCGATCCGCAGGCGGCGAGCGCCCCGGTGGCAGCGATGACCAAGAGTGCGCGCATTGCCAAATCCCCTCTCGAATTCCTCAATCCTGGGTGAGACCTAATCCATCACGCCTGCTTGATCCAGCGCCCGGATTGCTGCCGCCAGAAATTGCGCTCCAGCCCGGCCTCATTACCCAGCCTGCGCCAGGTATCGCGCGCGCCGGCGCGGGTCGTGTCATCAAACAACAGGAAGGCCCGCGCAAAGCTGAGCGCCTCGTCACGCCACTCGCCATCGGCGAGCAGCACGTAGCGCGCGCCGTTCGCTGCCGCGCAATCGGGCGCGAGCAGGATCGGCTGGCGTCCGGCGTGGGGGCTATCGGCGGGGCCGTGGGCGAGGAAATCCTGCGGGAACTCCTCCCACAGCGCTCGGTCCATGTGTTCGCCAGCCCCCACCACCAGCAGCCGCTCGCCCGCACCAAGAGTGGCGCGAGCGAGCTGTGCAGTGGCCTGCTCGGCGCTGGCCGATTCGAGCAGGTAGAAGTCGACGCGCATTACCTTGTGCCCTACCGCTGCGCTGCTTGAGGGCGTTTTCCTTCGCCCCAGCGCTGCGCTGATCGAGGGCGGAATGCAGGGCGCGCCACCTCCGGCCTCACCCTTCGGCGGTGTCGCGCACGAAGCGGTCGATCAGGCGCACACCATAGCCGGTCGCACCCTTGTCCCAGGTCGCGCCGGGCTTATCCGCCCAAACCATGCCCGCGATGTCGCAGTGCGCCCAGTTCACGCCGTCCTCGATATAACGCTGGAGATACTGCGCCGCCGTGATCGACCCCGCCCAGCGCGGACCGACGTTCTTCATATCGGCAATCGGGCTGTCGATAAGCCGGTCGTAAGCGGGCGAAAGCGGGAAGCGCCACAGCTTATCGCCGCTCTCCTTGCCCGCCGCCAGCAGGCCATCGGCCAGCTCGTCCGAATTCGAGAACACGCCCCCGTGCTCATGGCCCAGCGCAATCAGCATCGCGCCCGTGAGCGTGGCAAGATCGACCACGGTTTTCGGTTTGAACTCGCGCTGCGCCCAGGTCAGCGCGTCGCACAGCACCAAGCGGCCTTCTGCGTCGGTGTTGATCACCTCGACCGTCTGCCCGCTCATGGTGGTGACCACGTCGCCAGGGCGCTGGGCATTGCCGTCGGGCATGTTCTCAACGAGGCCGCACACGCCGACCACGTTGGCCTTCGCCTTGCGCCCTGCCAGCGCGACCATCGCGCCCGCCACCGCGCCTGCGCCGCCCATGTCCCATTTCATGTCTTCCATGCCCGCGCCGGGCTTGATCGAGATGCCGCCGGTATCGAAGGTCACGCCCTTGCCGACGAACACGGTCGGAGCCGCGCCAGCATCGCCGCCGTTCCACTTCATCACCAGCAACTGCCCCTCGCGCACCGATCCCTGGCTGACGCCAAGCAGCGCGCCCATGCCGAGCTTTTCCATCTCGGCCTCGCCCAGCACCTCGATCTCGACGCCAGTGTCCTTCAGGCGCTCGCGGCAGCGCTCGACGAAGCTTTCGGGGTAAATCACGTTAGCCGGTTCGCTGACCAGTTCGCGGGTGAACTCCACGCCATTTGCGAGGGCTTCAGCCTCGTTCCAGGCGGCTTCGGTGCCCTCGGGCGCGCCGACCACCACGACTTCGGCCAGCGTCGGCTTCTGTTCGTCGCGCAGCTTGGTGCGATAGGTGTCCCAGCGCCATGCCCGCAGCCTGAGGCCAAGCAGCACGGCGGCCACTTCCTCCGCGCTCAGTGAGGCATCGCGGCAATCGAGCGCCAGCGCCGTCTCGCCCGAGGTGAGAAACTTCGCGGTCAGCGCCGCCCCCGCCTTTTCCAGCGACGGCAGGCGCTCCTTGTCCTTCTTGCCCGCTCCGGCCAGCGCGAGGCGCACCGGGCCATTATCGCCTTCATAGAATCCGTCGAAGGTCTGCCCGGCCTTGCCCTTGAAGCGCGAGGCCTCGGCCCCGCTGGCGATGATCGCGGGCACATCGCCCGGCAAGTCGCCCTGCTCGACCACGCGCGCAACGAGACGCGGGCTATTGGCATCGAGGGTTTGGCTAAAGGCAATTTTCATGGTCACTCCGGTCATGCTGATGCGATCGGGGCACAGCGCCGACATGTCGAATGCGCCGCGATCAAAGCTGGCGTTGCGAATTAGGATCGCACAGTGCAATAGGCAAGCCATGCTCCCCCTCAGGCATTATCCTCGGAAGGCACTCTTGCGCAGTCTGCCCCTTATCGGCGTGGCCGGATTCGCCATGCTTGCCGCTTTGCCTGCCCATGCGCAGGATGTTCCCGATAGTATTTCCGAAGAAAGCGAATCCGAAGGCACGAACGCCGATCTGATCGACGCGCTCGATGGCGAGCGCGAGATCGATTTCGAAGCCAACGAAATTCTGTTCGATCAGGACACCGACACCGTCACCGCCCAAGGCGACGTGATTCTCGAAGCTGGCGACCAGTCGGTCCGCGCCGAGCGGGTGGTGTGGAACCGCATGAGCGGCGAGATCGTGGCCGAGGGCTCGATCCGCTTCGTCGACGCCGATGGCAACCAGCTGTTTACCGAGCGGTTGACGCTCACCGACCAGCTCGAAGCCGCGGCCATGAGCAATCTGCTGCTGGTGTTCCGCGAAGGTGCCAGGCTGGCCGCGAACGAGGCGCGCCGCAACGAAGAGGGCGATATCGCGCTCGACAAGGCGGCCTTTTCCACCTGCTCTGTCATCAACGAGGACGGCTGCCCGAAAAGCCCGAGCTGGCGCGTCACCGCCGAGCGCGTCTATTACGACCGGCAGACCCAGCGCATCCGCTTCCGCGGCGCTTATCTGGAGCTGTTCGGTGCGCGCCTGCTGCCGCTGCCCGGCCTCTCGATCCGCGCCGATGGCAGCGCCGATTCGGGCTTCTTCATTCCCGAAATCGAGCTGACCGCTTCGAACGGCGTCTCGATCTCCGACAGCTTCTACTGGCGTATCGCGGAAAACCGCGATCTGGAACTGACTGGCTATGTCTACACGGCAACAGCACCGATGGTGTCAGCCAAGTATCGCCAGCTGGCCGAGAAGGGCGCGTTCCAGATCACCGGCTATGGCACCTACGGCAGCCGCCTCCCGCTCACCGCGACGGGCCAGCCGAACGGCCCCAGCCGCGACGACATTCGCGGCTACCTCGCCGCCAACGGCCGGTTCCAGTTCAACGAGAATCTCTCGCTCTCCGGCTCGCTGCGCTATGCCAGCGACCGCACCTTCCTGCGCCGCTACGACATCAGCCGCGAGGACCGCATCCGCTCGACCGTCGCGCTCGAGCATATCGACGAGAACAGCTACCTCTCGATAGCTGGCTGGGCGACGCAGCTGCTGCTGGTCAATCAGGATCAGGGCCAGGTGCCGATTGCCCTGCCTCTGATCGACTATCGCCAGCGCATTGAAGAACCGGTGCTCGGCGGCACAGTCGAATTGCAGGGCAACACGCTCGCCATCACCCGCACCGATGGGCAGGATACCCAGCGCGCCTTCGCCCGCGCCCAGTGGAACCTGCGCAAGATCACTTCGCTCGGGCAGGAGGTGTCGTTCACTGCGCTGGTTCGCGGCGATGTCTATCACTCGGATCAGAACGATCTCACCGCCACCGCGCTCTATGCCGGCACCGAAGGCTGGCAGACGCGCGGCGTGGCGATGGGCGCCATCGACATCAAATGGCCACTGATCGGCGAATTCATGGGCGGCACGCAGACGATCACCCCGCGCGTCCAGTTCGTCGCCGCGCCGTCGATCCGCAATCTCGCCATCCCCAACGAGGATGCCCGCGCCATCGATCTTGAGGATTCAAACCTCTTCGCGCTTAACCGCTTCCCCGGCTATGACCGGGTCGAAGACGGCGCGCGCATGACCTACGGTGCCGACTGGCAGCTTAACTTCCCTGGCTGGCGCATTTCCTCGACCATCGGCCAGTCTTACCGCCTTAGCACCGAACCCGTGCTCTTCCCCGATGGCACCGGCCTTACCGAGCGTTTCTCCGACTTCGTCGGCCGCACCGAAGTGCGCTATCGCGATTTCCTGAAGCTGGTCCACCGCTTCCGGCTCGACAAGGACGGTCTCGCGATCCGCCGGGCCGAAGTCGATGCCACGCTCGGTTCGGACCGGACTTATGTCGAGCTGGGCTACCTGCGCCTCAACCGCAATATCGAGCAGGATTTCGAAGACTTGCAGGACCGCGAGGAGCTGCGCGTGGCCGGTCGGATCGCCTTTGCCAATTACTGGTCGGTGTTCGGCTCGGCCGTGGTCAACCTTACCGATGCCGCCGAAGACCCGACCAACGGATCGGACGGGTTCGAGCCGCTGCGCACCCGCCTTGGCATCGCCTATGCCGACGATTGCCTGGAAATGGGCTTCACCTGGCGGCGCGACTATATCGAGCTGGCCGACGCCCGCAGCGGTAACTCGTTTCAGCTATACTTCTCGCTGCGCAACCTCAGTTTCCGGTGATTTGCGCTTCCATGCCCGCTCAGGCATTTGGCAGCACGCGCGGTTTTCGATAGAGCGCGTGCGCGCAACAGCAACGGATGGCTCAGCTAATGTTCAGTCCAGCACGCTATTGGCCGGAAAGAACAATCAGGCACGAGACGACCTCGCGCCGCATGGATGAAAGAGAACGATAACGTGATTGCGATTGCCCGAAAGCTCGTAAGCATCACGGCTGCGAGCGCCCTGCTGCTCTCCGGCTCGACCGGGGCCTTTGCGCAGGCTGCCAGCCCGCAAGCCGCCCCTACACAGAGCGACTCGTTCAATATCCCGGACGATATCTCGTTCCTCAGCCAGAGCGATCCGAACGTGCGCCGCGCCACCGCGCGGGTTAACGGCAACATCATCACCGGCACCGATGTCGATCAGCGCGTGGCGCTGATTCTCGCAGCCAACGAAGGCGTCGATATTCCGGCCGACGAATTGCAGCGTCTGCGGCTGCAGGTGCTGCGCAATCTGATCGACGAAACCTTGCAGGTGCAGGAAGCCGCCGCGCTCGACATGGCGGTGACGCCTGACGAGGTGGAAGAGGCCTATGCCCGTTTCGCCCAGCAGGGCCGCAACATGACGGTCGAGCAACTGGGGCAGTATCTCGAAACGATCGGCTCCAGCCCGCGCACGATCAAGCGCCAGATCCAGGGCGAGCTGGCCTGGGACCGGCTGCTTCGCCGCAATGTCGCGCCCTTCGTCAACGTCTCGGAAGCCGAGGTTAGCGAGCTTTACGAGCGGATGCAGGAATCGCGCGGCGCGACCGAATATCGTCTGGGCGAAATCTTCCTCCAGTCCACCCCCGCCAACCGCGACGCCGTCGCCGCCAATGCACAGCAGATCGTGCAGCAGCTGCGCGAAGGCGGGAGCTTTCAGGCCTATGCCCGCCAGTACTCGCAGGCGACGACCGCCGCAGTCGGCGGCGATCTGGGCTGGATTCGCGTGGAGCAATTGCAGAACCCGCAGCTCGAAGGCGTCGTTGGCGAGATGCAGCCCGGCCAGCTGGTCGGCCCGGTCGAGATTCCGGGCGGTCTCTGGATCGGCTTGCTGATCGACCGGCGCCAGATCGGTATGCCCGATCCGCGCGATGCGGTCCTCAGCCTCAAGCAGATTTCTATCACCTTCGAGCCCGGCACCACTCAGGCCGAAGCCGAACGACGCGGGAATGCCTTTGTGGCAGCGGTGGATTCGATGAACGGCTGCGGCGATGCCAATTCCAAGGCCACCGCCATCGGCGCTACCGTGGTCGATAACGACGAGATCGCCGCCCGCGCGCTGCCCGAAGCGCTTCAGAACGTGCTGCTCGGCCTTAACATCGGCCAGACCACCCCGCCCTTCGGCGATCTGGAGGAAGGCATCCGTGTGCTGATGCTGTGCGGCCGCGACGATCCGCCCAGCGCCGCCGGACCCGACATGCGTCAGCTGATGTCGCAGATGGAAGACGAACGCATCAACAAGCGCGCTCAGCGCTACCTGCGCGACCTGCGCCGCGATGCGGTGATCGAGTACAACTGAACCGATGGACAAGCCGCTCGCGGTCTCGATCGGCGATCCGGCGGGCGTCGGCCCCGAGCTGATCCTTGCGGCATGGCGTTTGCGGACCGAACGTGATTTGTCCGCCTTCGCCGCCATCGGCGGGCTTGAGCTAATGCGCGCCGCTGCTTCCCGCGCGAAGATCGACGTGCCGCTGGTCGAAATCGACAGCATCGCCGAGGCCGCAAGCGCCTTTACCGATGGCTTGCCGGTGCTGGGTGTGGCCGACGGTGCCTACAAGCCGGGCGCTCCCAGCGCAGACGGCGCGAAGCTCGCCTTCGCCTCGCTCGAACGCGCGGTTGCGCTTTGCAAGGCTGGCGAGGCCGGCGGGGTCGTAACCGCGCCCGTGTCCAAGGCGCAGATTGCGCGCATCGAACCCAGCTTCGTCGGACAGACCGAGCTGATCGCCCGGCACTGCGGCCGCGCGGATGAAGATGCCGTGATGATGCTAGCCGGGCCAAGCCTGCGCACCGTGCCGCTCACCGTCCATTGCGCGCTGGCCGAGGTGCCGCGCCTTATCACGCAGGAGCTGATCGTTCACCGGTGCCGCATTCTCTCGCGGGCACTGCGCGAGGACTATGGCATTGCTCGTCCGCATATCGCCGTGGCGGGGCTGAATCCCCATGCGGGCGAAAACGGGCGCATGGGCCGCGAGGAAATCGAGACGATCATGCCCGCCATTGCCGCTCTGCGCGCCGAGGGCATCGACGCCACTGGCCCGCACCCCGCCGATACGTTGTTCGCCCCGCACAAGCGTGATGGCTACGACGCCGCGCTGGCGATGTACCACGATCAGGCGTTGGTACCGTTGAAGACGCTCGACTTCGACGAGGGGGTCAACGTCACGCTCGGCCTGCCGATCGTGCGCACCTCGCCCGATCACGGCACCGCCTTCGATATTGCGGGCAAGGGCGTGGCGCGTCCACAGGCGATGATCGCAGCGATCCGCATGGCTGGTCAGATTGCCGCCCGCCGCAGCGCCGCCGCATGAGCGAGCTGCCCCCCTTACGCGAAGTGATCGCGGCGCACGGGCTGAGCGCGTCGAAAGCGCTGGGGCAGAACTTCCTGTTCGACGAACAATTGCTCAGCCGCATCGCCGCCATTCCGGGCGATCTTTCGGGCAAGGCGGTGCTGGAAATCGGCCCCGGCCCCGGCGGCCTCACCCGTGCGCTGCTGCGCGCCGGTGCCCGCGTCACCGCCATCGAACGCGACCCGCGCTGCATTCCCGCGCTGGCCGAGCTTGCCGCCGCCTTTCCCGGCCAGCTGCGCGTGATTGAGGGCGATGCTCTGGCAGAAGATCACGCCGCGCTGCTGGGTGAACCGTTCCACGTGGTGGCCAATCTGCCCTACAATATCGGCACCTTGCTGTTCACCCGTTGGCTCGGCGGCGAGACATGGCCGCCCGCGTGGCAGTCGCTCACGCTGATGTTCCAGCAGGAGGTCGCGCAACGGATCGTCGCCGCGCCGGGCTCTGGCACCTATGGCCGCCTCGCCGTGCTGGCGCAGTGGCGCAGCACCGCGAAGCTGGCGATGAAGGTCCATCGCAGCGCTTTCACCCCGCCGCCCAAGGTGATGAGCGCGATTATCCATGTCACGCCTGCCGAAGCGCCCGAAGGCGTAAAAGCGCGCGTGCTCGAGCGGCTGACCGAAGCCGCCTTCGGCCAGCGCCGCAAGATGCTGCGTCAAAGCATCAAGGGTGTGCCCGGTGGTTTGGACGCGCTGGAGGCTTGCGGTATCGATTCGCAGCGCCGCGCCGAAACGCTGGCCATCGGCGAATTTGTCGCTGTGGCACGTGCGCTATCCTGACTCCGGTGCATTTGACTTGGCCGCGTTGAGAGGCCAGATCGTTACCGATGAAACAGCCCTCTCCCAGCGAAGCCGCCCTGTTCGACGCCATCGACCAGAGGCGCATGCTGGAGCGGACCGAAGACTGGGCGCGGATCAATTCGGGCACCACCAACATGGCCGGTCTCGCCGCGATGGCGGAGAAACTCTCTGGCGCATTCTCCGCTCTTCCCGGCGAGGTGACGCTGCGCGATCCGGCCCCCGTTTCGGCTATCGACGCCGAGGGCCGCGAGGTGGAGCTGGAGCATGGCCGCCACCTCGTGGTCAGCGTGCGCCCCGAGGCGGAGCGGCGCTTCATCCTCACCGGCCACATGGACACCGTCTATCCCGCCGAACATCCTTTCCAGGAGCTGACCTGGCTCGACGACGACACCCTCAACGGCCCCGGCACGGCGGACATGAAGGCCGGAATTGCCGTTATTCTCGAAGCACTTACCGCCTTCGAGACCAGCGATATAGCGCAGTCGGTCGGTTACGACGTGATGATCAATTCCGACGAGGAAACCGGTTCGCTCTCTTCCGCCGCGCTGATCGCCGAACTCGCCGCCGGAAAAGCCGCCGCGCTCACTTACGAACCGAGCGCCCTCCCCGATGGCACGCTCGCCCATGCGCGGGGCGGTTCTGGCAATTATGCTGTTGTTTTCAAAGGCCGATCTGCCCACGCCGGGCGTAACCCCGAGGACGGACGAAATGCGCTGGTCGCCGCTGCCGATTTTGCGCTCGCGCTCAAGCGAATGCAGCATGACGACCTGCCGATAAATCCGGCGAAGATTGACGGTGGATCGGCCAATAACGTGGTGCCCGATCATGCCGTGCTGCGCTTCAATATCCGCCCGAAGACCACGAGCGCGGCGGACAATTTTACGCATCAGGTAAATGACTTAGTCGACACTATTGCCAAGGATCATGACGTCGAGGTCTCACTCACCGGCGGCATTTCGCGCCCGCCCAAGCCAGTCGACGCGCGGGCCGCAAAACTGTTCGACCTTGTAAAACAGGCCGGTGCCGATCTCGGCCAGACCATTGGCTGGCAGCCCAGCGGCGGCGTCTGCGATGGCAACAATATCGCCGCTTGCGGAGTGCCAGTGGTCGATACGATGGGCGTTCGCGGGGGTAGAATACATTCAATCGAGGAATTCATGATCGTCTCCTCGCTCACCGAACGCGCCCGGCTGAGCGCGCTTGTTTTGCATCGTCTCGCCTCTGGAGCACCGCTATGAGTTTCGTGATCCGCACTGCTCGCCTCAGCGATCTCCAGCCACTTTACGAAATGGCCAAATTGACCGGCGGCGGCTTCACCAACCTACCGCCCGATCGCGCCTCGCTCACCGCCAAGCTCGAACGTTCGGCAGCGGCTTGCGAGCGGGATGACGACAATCTGGGCGACGACCTGTTCGTGCTGATGCTCGAAAACGTGGAAACGGGCGAGGTGCGCGGCACCGGCCAGATCTTCTCCGCCATCGGGCAGAAGTGGCCGTTCTATTCCTACCGCATCACCACCGTCACCCAGCACTCGAAGGAGCTGGAGCGCACCGTCACCGCCGAATTGCTCAGCCTTGTCAACGATTTGGGCGGCGCGAGCGAGGTCGGCGGGCTGTTCCTCCACCCGAGCGAGCGCGCGGGCGGGCGCGGCATGTTGCTCGCGCGCAGCCGTTACCTGTTCATCGCGGCCCACCGCGCGCGCTTTGGCGATAAGTTGCTGGCCGAACTGCGCGGCATCATCGACGAGCGCGGCGGCTCGCCATTCTGGGATGCGATTGGCGGCAAGTTCTTCCACATGGGCTTTCAGGAGGCAGACGAGTTCAACGCCGTCCACGGCAACCAGTTCATCGCCGATCTCATGCCCAAGCACCCGGTCTACCTCGCCATGCTGAGCGAACCGGCGCGGCAGGTGATCGGCCTGCCCCACCCCTCGGGCCGCGCCGCCATGCGGATGCTCGAAAGCGAGGGCTTTTCCTATGAGGGCTATGTCGACATCTTCGACGGCGGCCCGACCATGACCTCGCGGACCGACAATGTCGCCTCCATCCGCGATGCAAAGAGCGCGCCCGTGGTATCGTGCGAACTCGACAAGGGGGAAAAGGCGCTGCTGGCAACCGGCAAACTGGCCGACTTCCGCTGCTGCTATGGCGCTCGTGCTGAGACGGCGGACGGCATTGCCATCGATGCCCGCGCAGCGGACCTGCTGGGGGTCAGCGAGGGCGAAATGGTGTGGAGCATCGGGCGATGAGCCTCCTCGAAATCAACTTCGACGGCATCGTCGGCCCATCGCACAACTATGCCGGGCTCAGCCTCGGCAATCTTGCCGCGACGAAGAACGCAGGGAAAGTCTCGCAACCGCGCAAGGCGGCCTTGCAGGGGCTCGCCAAAATGCGCGGGAATATGGCGGCGGGGCTCGCGCAAGGGTTCTTCCTGCCGCTCCCCCGCCCCAACGCGACCTGGCTCGAAGCGCTTGCTGCCGATGTCACGATGAACCCCGCGCTCGTTGCCAGCGCATGGTCTGCCAGTTCGATGTGGACGGCCAATGCCGCCACC
The DNA here is from genome assembly GCF_005434915.1 of Aurantiacibacter suaedae. Taxonomy (GTDB): domain Bacteria; phylum Pseudomonadota; class Alphaproteobacteria; order Sphingomonadales; family Sphingomonadaceae; genus Alteraurantiacibacter; species Alteraurantiacibacter suaedae. Next base: position 579,334 of record NZ_SKCG01000003.1, on the reverse strand, counting down.
GTTTCCCCAGCGCCCGATTCCGCCGACGGGCGCTGCCACCTGACCGTCGCCAACCTCGTCACCATGCCGCATCGCAGTCAGGAATGGCCCGACACGCTGGCTCAGCTACGCCTTGCCTTTGCCGACAGCGCCCACTTTGCCGTGCATGGCCCGGTCCCGCCCTGCTTCGGCGACGAAGGTGCGGCCAACCACATGCGCTTTTGCGAGGGACACGGTAGCGAAGGCGTCGAGGTGTTCGTCTACGGCCGCACCGGCGGCCGCTTTCCTGCCCGCCAGCACGAGCAGGCCAGCCGTGTGGTGGCACGCAGCCACGGGCTCGACCCGGCGCGCGCGCTGTTTATCGAGCAAAGCGGCGAAGCCATCGCCGCCGGAGCCTTTCACAATGACGTGGTCGCGGTCGCCAACGCGCAGGTGCTGTTCGCGCACGAGCAGGCCTTTGCCGACCGCGAGGGGGCCTATGACGCGATCCGCGCAGCGTTCCCGGCGCTGGAAGTGGTCGAAGTGCCAGCCGAGCGGGTGAGCCTTGCCGATGCGATTTCCTCGTACCTGTTCAACGCGCAGCTCTTGTCGATGCCAGATGGAGCAATGACCTTGGTGGTGCCCGGCGAGTGCCGCGAGAACGCGGCGGTCTCGGCTTGGCTGGATGACATGCTCGCCAGCAATGGCCCAATCCGCGAGGTTAAGGTGGTCGATGTGCGCGAATCGATGGCCAACGGCGGCGGCCCGGCCTGCTTGCGGCTGCGCGTGGTGGCCGATCCGGCAACCATCGACCCGCGCTTTCTGCTCACAGACGCCAAGGCCGACCTGATGGCCGACATCATCGCCGCCAACTGGCCCGAAGAGATCGACCCCGCCGATATCGGCAACTCCGCACTGGCCGAAGATGTGCGCTCGGCCCGCGCTGCACTGCTGACCGCGCTCGACCTGTCCGAGCTTGCCTGACCCTCTCGACTGTCGGATTGCCTTACACGGGCGCTTTCGTTAACCATCGTCTGCCAGCAATTGCGTGCCTGGCACGGTGGTTGCTTAGTTGGGGGTTAAGGAAGGGCACTTTGATGTTTCGCAAGATTTCTCGTCTGTTCGTCATCAAGACCCGGCTTGAAGCCTTTATGATCATCTATGCCCTCGGACTGGGCGCGACAGAACGCGGCGCCGTCTATCTTGAGCAGTATCCCGGTTGGGGCGGCAAGCTGCTGTTCCTTGCCTGCACCGGTGCCGTGTTCATGGCGGGCGCGAAGATTCTCGATTGCCTGAAATATGAGCGCGGGCAGCTGCCGGCGAAGAAGACGTCGATCCTGCCTGCGGATTAGGCGACAACTATGCCCCGCAAGCCGCACAAATTGTTCGAACGGACAATGGCGCTAAACTATACCCCAACAACCTTAGAAGGCTTCGGTTGCCTGCTCGGGTTCATCCTGCTGAGCGGTGTGCTAGTCGGATTGGGGGTTTTCTTCGGCGAAGTGCTCGATAGCGAGGTACCCGTCTGGTTTACAGGCGCGCTGGTGCTCGTTGGCTTCGGCATGTTCATGAAGTTCGTGCGTAACCACAGCTAACGCTCAATCCGCCTCAGGCGTGGCTCAGGCCGAGGCGAGAATGTGCGGGCGCGAGAACCGGCGCGCAGCGACCTTCTAGGTCGTGAGCACCGGAAGCGCAGCGAACGTGCATTCGCAGGCCGGCATGAGGCGCGGCTGTGGTGAATTGGAAGGTGGGGGTTTCTGTTGCTAGCTACCCCCGGAGCCCCGGAATCCGCTTCTGTTGCCCGGTGGGTCCAACCGCGCTGTATAGCTTAATAATATCAGGGCGTTAGCCCATCAATTACGCAGCGATGGCGAGTGCTTCGTTATCGTTGGCACTTATAGGTTTTGAACAGTTTTACGGGTTACTCAGCCCGGGCAAAAACCTTGTCTTTGAATACACGTCGATCCTGGTTCGGCCCCGTCAACACTGGCGCAAAAGCGCCGATCTTGGTGGAGCCGCCGGGTACTGCCCCCGGGTCCGCTGCATCTATTACACAAGGCCATTTATCGCCATATCCGGTCGAAACCGGCAGGCCCTATATAGGCCTTGTGCAATGAATGTGAAGTGACCGAGAACAAACTCCGCGCGCGTGATTGGGAGGGGAGTTCGAACGCCTAGTCCTTCAGCGCCGCCTCGGGGCGGCTGCGCATCTCGGCCAGGATCTGCTTGAGCACATCGAGTTGCGGATCGGTCGGCAGCTCGGCGCTGGCCTCGGTATTTTCGGCTTCCACGGCCTTCGACTGCATCTCGTCGAGCACCCGGTTCACCGTGCGCAGGAGCAGGAACAGGGCAATGGCGATAATCAGGAAGTCCACGGTCTGGGTGAGGAAATCGCCATAGCCGAGCATGGGCACGCCCGCCGCCTTCAATTCGGCATAGTTCTGCGTGCTGCCGGTGTAGTCTGCCGGAATATCGCCAAGCAGGATGAACCAGTTCGAGAAGTCCACATCGCCGAAAATCCAGCCGATTATCGGCATGATGATGCTTTCGTTGAGCGATGTCACGATCTTGCCAAAGGCCGCGCCGATAATCACACCGACGGCAAGATCGAGCACATTGCCGCGTGCGATGAACTTCTTGAACTCTGTGAACATGGTGCGTTCCCCTGCTGTCTTCGCCCTTATCTTGCGCATTGACTCAGATGCGGCAACTTCGATCCCGCCGCCACATAGGTGGCCGCAATGCTTGTAACCGTGCATGGCCGTGCTACATGAGCAACACACCTGTTGGAGGAACCGTCTGATGAAATTTGTCCCCAAGGCCCTCGTGGTTGCCTGCACGCTGGTGCTGGCCTCGTGCGGCATCAATTCGGTCCCCGCGGCTGAGGAAACCGCCAAGGCCAAATGGGCCGATGTGGAGGCTGCCTTTCAGGAGCGCGCGAACCTGATCCCCAATTTGCAGGAGATCGTTCTGTCCTCCGCAGAGCAGGAACGCGCCACGCTCGACGCGGTGGTTTCCGCGCGCGCTTCGGCCACCCGGCCCGAGGTGCAGGTCGATGGTGACGACCTCAGCGATCCGGCCAAGATGCAGCAGTATCAGGCCGCGCAGAACGAGCTGGGCGGCGCGATTTCGCGCTTGCTGGTTTCGGTCGAGGCCTATCCCGAACTGCGCAGCCAGGACAACTTCGGCCGCTTCATGACCCAGTTCGAAGGACAGGAGAACCGCATCCGTGTCGCCATCCGCGACTACAACGAGGCGGTGCGCCAGTATAACACCACGATCCGCACCTTCCCCGATACAATCGGCGCGAACATCATCCACGGTGCCGAGCCGATGGTGTCCTACGAGGCGACCACCGAAGGCGCCGAGGTTGCGCCAACGCTCGACATGGGCGTGAACTGATCGCTCCCATGGCGCTCTATCGTCTGATTGCGGGGCTGCTCGCGGCAATAATGCTGTGGGCAGCGCCCGCTGCGGCCCAGCCCGCCTTTCCCGAACGCGGCACCGCGCCCGTGGTCGATCAGGCGAACATTATCGACCCCGGCACCGAGGCAGAGCTGACCGCCGCGCTCGACCAGTTCGAGCAGGAGAACCAGCGCCAGTTCGTGATCGCGACGGTCGAGAGTCTCGATGGCTACGATATTGCCGACTATGGCTACCAGCTTGGCCGCGAATGGGCGCTGGGCGATGCCGAGCGCAACGATGGCATCATCCTGCTCGTCGCCCCGAACGAGCGCAAGGTGCGGATCGAGGTCGGCTATGGGCTGGAGGGGATCATCCCCGATGGCCTCGCCTATGACTACGTCGAGGAAATGAAGCCCTATTTCCGCGATGGCGACTATGCAGCGGGGATCACGCTCGGCGCGGCGCGGATCATCGAGCAGCTCCAACTGCCGCCCGAAGAGGCCGCGCGCGTGGCGCAAGAAGCAAGCCAGCAGCGCGAGAGCGAGGGCGGCATTCCGGCGGGCGGGCTGATCTGGCTCGGGTTCCTGCTGTTCTTCGTCGTGCTGCCCGCCTTCCTGGGTCGCGGCCGCAAGCGGCGCTATCGCGGTAGCGGTGTCGGCGGCGTGGTGGGCGACATCGTTCTGTGGGAAGCCGGCAAGGCGATTACGCGCGGCGCGATGGGTGGCAGCGACTGGGGCGGCGGTGGCGGCTTCGGTGGTGGCGGCGGCTTCGGCGGCGGTGGCTTTGGCGGCGGTGGCGGATCATTCGGAGGCGGCGGCGCCTCCGGGGGGTGGTAACGATGGCGATACTCGATCCAGCTCAGCACAAGATCGTGTCCGATGCCGTGGCTGAGGCCGAACTCACCACCTCGGGCGAGATCGTGCCCGTGCTCACCCAAGCGTCGGACAGCTATTCCGATGTCGTGCTGGCATATTGCGCCGCCATCGCCTTCACCGTGATGAGCGTGATGGCCGCTTTCCCAACCGTCTTTACCGACCTGTGGGACAGCATCCTTGGCGGCTGGGGGCATGACTGGACCACCGGCGAATTCACCACGCTGATGCTCGGTGTGGGGATCGCTGCCTTCGCCGCCACCTGGGCGGTGTTGCAGATAGGCGCGCTGAAGTTCCGGCTCGTGCCGGGGCCGCTGAAGCGCGCCCGCGTGCGCGATGCGGCGGTGCGCCACTTCAAGGTCGGCGCGGAAAGCCGCACCCATGGGCGCACCGGCGTGATGCTCTATCTCTCGATGCACGAACACCGCGCCGAAATCGTGGCCGACAGCGCGATTGCCGAACTCGTGCCCGCCGAAGTCTGGGGCGAGGCCATGGCCGATATGCTGGCCGAGGTGCGCAAGGGCTGTATTGCCGATGGCATCGCCGCGGGCGTGCGCGATGTCGGCAAGGTGCTCTCCCCGCACTTCCCCCGCGCCGAGGACGATGTGAACGAACTGCCCGATCGCTTGATCGAGCTGTAGCTCTCCGATAGTCCGCACAGCCATGACACCAGACGATGCGGATGCACCCGAAGAGGTGATGTGGGCGGGCCGGTTCATTACCGCCAAGCGCCGTGGCAAGTGGGAATATGTCGGGCGCGCACGCGGCATTCGCGCCGCCGTGATCCTGCCGCTCGATGGCGATCACGTGATCCTCGTCGAGCAATATCGGGTGCCGCTGGGGTGCAACTGCCTCGAATTGCCCGCCGGGTTGATCGGGGATGAAGACGGCGCGGAGAACGAAGACCCGCTCGAAGCCGCCAGGCGCGAGTTGATCGAGGAAACCGGCTATTCCGCCGCGCGGTGGGAAAACCTCGGCGTCTATTTCTCCAGCCCCGGCATGGTCAGCGAGAGCTTCACCCTGCTACGCGCCAGCGAGCTGACCAAGGTCGGCGAAGGCGGCGGTGTCGAGGATGAGGAGATCGTCGTCCACCGGGTCAACCGGGCTAATCTTGAGCAATTTATCGCCGATGCGCGGGCACGCGGGGTGGCGGTCGATGTCAAAATGCTGCTGCTGCTAGGCGCAGGAATGGGAGGGATAAAGGTATGAAGGTTCTGGTTCTGGGATCGGGCGCGATGGGCTGCCTCTATGGCGCAGCCTTTCACCGCGCCGGTCACGAGGTGATCCTGTGCGACGTCAATCAGGAGCATGTAGACGCGATCAATGCTAATGGCCTCGAACTCGACCGCAACGGGGTGGAGCACCTGCCGATCCGCGCTGCCCTGCCCGGCGATGTGAGCGAGCCGGTCGATCTGGTGCTGGTCTTCACCAAGACTTTCCACACGCAAGGCGCTCTTGAAGGCATCACCGCCGCCATCGGCGCGCACACCCATCTGCTCAGCCTGCAAAATGGCCTCGGCAACGATAAACGACTGGCGGGCTTTGTCAGCGATGATCGGGTGATGGTCGGCGCGTCGATGCTGCCGAGCGACCTCGTCGGCCCCGGCAGGGTGCGCAGCCACGGCGAAGGTTACTCGCGGCTTTACCCGGCCTTTGGCGGCGATCCCGCCTTTGCCGCCGAAGTGGTCGACGCCATGACCGCTGGCGGCCTGCCCGCGCAGCTCGATCCGGAAATCCACGCCGCGATCTGGGGCAAGGCGATTTTCAACGCGACGATGAACCCGATGTGTGCGCTCACGCTGCGCACGCCAGGCTTTCTCGGTGCCAATGCCGAAAGCCGCGCGCTGATTGGCGAGGCGGTGGCCGAAGGCGTCGCCGCCGCGCGCGCTAGCGGGGTGACGATCGATGCCCAGCCGATCCTCGACCTGACCGAAGTGAGCATGAAAGACCACGCCGATCACGAAGCCTCAATGTTGCAGGATGTGAAGGCGGGCAGGCGCACCGAGGTCGACGCGATTGTTGGCGCGATTGTCGAAGCAGCGGAGGCGCATGGCCTTTCAGCGCCAGTGCTGAAGACCTTGTGGCGGCTGGTGAAGCTGGAAGAGGCTAAGCTGGGTTAAAGCGCCCGTGCCGCTGTGACTAAGCGCCCTGCTCCTGCTCGGACTACGCACCTGACCCGCTCATCCTGAGCTTGTCGAAGGATCGGCACAAAGGCAGCCCCATCGTGGGGAAGGTGTTGGCGCGTGTCCTTCGACAAGCTCAGGATGAGCGAGGGGGTGTCCCGGTCCGCTCAAACCAACCCGATCTCGCGTAGCCGCTGCTGGAGGTAGGCATCGGCCGTAATCGGCTCCTCGCCGCCCTCACCCAATGGCGTAATCACATAGTCGGGCCGGAAATGCAGGAAGAAGGGCATTGAATAACGCGACCGACCCGCGGCCTCGCCGACCGGGTTCACCACCCGGTGCGTGGTCGAGCGCAAGCGGCCTGCCGTCAGACGTTGCAACATGTCGCCCACGTTCACCACCAGCGCCCCCTCGGGCGGGCTGACGGCCAGCCATTTGCCATCGCGGGTGAGCAGTTCCAGCCCCGCCTCCTCGGCCCCGAGCAGCAGTGTAATGGTGTTGATATCCTCATGCGCCGCCGCGCGCACGGCCCCCTCTCGCGCCGCCGCCACGGGCGGATAGTGCAGATAGCGCAGCACCGAATTGCCCTGATCTACCGACGCGGCAAAGAACTCCGGCTCCTGCCCCAGCGCCACGGCAATCGCTTCCAGCAAATGCCCGCCCGCCTTCTCGAACTCGGCAAACAGCGCGAGGCTTGCTGGGCGGAAATCGGGCACCTCTACGGGCCACACGTTCTCGGGCATATAGCGCGCCAGCGGATCGCCTTCGGGCAATTCGCGGCCCACATGCCAGAACTCCTTGAGATCGTGGACTGCGGCGTCCTTGGCGTGCTCGGCCCCGAACGGGGTATAGCCGCGCGCCCCGCCCTGCCCGGCGATCCGGTAAGCCTGCTTGGCCGGTTCCGGCAGCGCGAAAAAGGCGCGCATCGCCGCATCGGCGCGGGCGATGGCCTCGGGCGAAATCCCATGGTCGCGCACGATGGCAAAGCCCGTTTCAGCGAAGGAGCGACCCAGCCCGGCGGCAAGGCTGTCAAGCGGCTGGCGCATGGAAAGCGTGGCGATCTGTGTCATCGCTCTGCCAAGTCTCACTTTCCTTTTCTGCGCGCAAGCATTACCCTTTTCGGACATAATCAACGAGAGGATCCCATGGCTGATAGGAAGGCAATTACCTTATACGACCTTCAGGTCTCAACCGGCGCGACGATCAGCCCCTTCGTCTGGGCGACCAAGTTCGCGGTGCGCCACAAGGGATTCGACCTCGATGTGGTGGAAGGCGGCTTCACCGGCATCGCCGAGCGCACCGGCGGCAAGACCGAGCGGCTGCCTGCCATCGTCGACAACGGCAGATGGGTGCTCGATAGCTGGGGCATCGTCGAATATCTCGACGAGACCTATCCGGAGCGACCGATGCTGATCCCGCACGAAAGCGTGGCAGTGATGACCAAGACGCTCGACGCCTGGTTCTGGAGCACTGCGGTCGGCCCGTGGATGCGCAGCTATTGCGCCGACTACCGCGACGTCTGCTACGAGCACGACAAGGACTATATCACCAGCTCGCGCGAGGTAATGCTGGGCGGGAATCTGGAGGATCTTCAAAAAGGTCGCGAGGATCGGCTGGCGGCGATCTCGGCCAGCCTCGAACCGCTGCGGCTGGGCCTGCGCGAACACCCGTTTCTTGGCGGCGATTCGCCCAACTATGCCGATTATCGCCTTATCGGCGGCTTCCTCTGGCTCGCCTCGCTGGCGCAGACCCCGCCCTTGGCGGCCGATGATCCGCTGCGCGGCTGGATCGAGCGCGTGCGCGACCTGTTCGGCGGGCTCGGCCAGCACCCAGGCCTGTTCGACCTCTACGGGCTGAAGCAGCGCGAGGGCGATGTCGATCCGTTCAACCGCTCCGCCGGCCTTGGGGGCATCTTCAAGCGCAACACCGGGCCGCAATCGACCAAGGCCGAAACCAGCCTGCTCAACAAGAGCTGACCTGCGCGTAGCACTCGCAGCGACCAATGGCGCTTGTGGGGATTTCCCGACAAGCGCCTTTTCTTTTGGCCGGCAAACCCATAGCATTCTAAATATTGTTCGGGAGGGTCAGCGCGTTTTCGTCGCAAGGGCGACTGCCACCCCTGCCACAGGTCGAAACAAGGACTGACCCATTGCGTATTCTCGTCACGCGCCGCTGGCCCAAGGCGGTCGAAGATGCCCTCGCCGACAAGTTCGATGTTACATTCAATAGCGATGACAAGCCATTGTCGCAAAACGATCTTGCTGGGGCGATGGGCAAGTTCGACGTGCTTTGCCCCACCGTATCGGACACTATCGACGCAGAGGTGATCGCGGGCGGCGACCGGGTGCGGCTGATCGCCAACTACGGCGTCGGGTTCGACCATATCGATATTGCCGCTGCCGAGGCGAAAGGCATTGCCGTGAGCAACACGCCCGGTGTGCTGACCGACGCCACCGCCGATATCGCACTCACGCTGATGCTGATGGCCACGCGCCGCGCGGGCGAAGGCGAGCGCGAACTGCGCGCCGGACAGTGGACCGGTTGGCGCCCCACCCACCTCGTAGGCTCGGCTTTGAAGGACAAGGTGCTCGGCTGCGTCGGCTTCGGGCGGATCGGACAGGCGACCGCCGCCCGCGCGCATCACGGGTTCGGGATGAACGTGGCCTACTATGCCCGCCGCGAAATGCCGCAGGCGATCGAGGTCGACGGGACGTTCTATCCCGACCTCGAACAGCTGCTGGCGGTGTCCGATGTCGTCTCGCTGCACATTCCGGGCGGGCCGGAAACGGCGAACCTGATCGACGCAGCAGCGCTCAAGGCAATGAAGCCGGGCACCTACCTCATCAACACCGCGCGCGGCGGCGTGCTCGATCACGAGGCTCTGGCCGAGGCCTTGCGCAGTGGGCAACTCGCGGGCGCTGGGCTCGATGTTTACCCGGCTGAGCCGCAGGTGCCTGACTGCCTGCTCGGATTGGAGAACGTGGTGCTTCTGCCGCACCTCGGCAGCGCCAATGCCGAGACGCGCGAGGCGATGGGAATGCGCGCGCTCGCCAATGTGGAGGCCTTTGCCGCAGGCCAGCCGTTGCCCGATCCGGTCGCATGAGCGACCCCGTCGCCGAGCTGATCGCAGCCGAGCGCCTGCCTGAAGATTATCGCGAGGTCGTCGAGCAATTCTGGCAGCCGCTCGCCCAGCGAATTGCGCGTGAGGCGACCCGCCGCAAGCCGCTGATCGTCGGTGTGAACGGCGCCCAAGGCTCGGGCAAGTCGACGCTGTGCCGCTTTCTCGAAGTGCTGCTCGAACCTCAGGGTCTGCGCGTGGTCACACTCTCGCTCGACGATCTTTACCGCACCCGCGCCGAACGGGCGGAAATGGCAGCCAAGCTCCACCCGCTGTTCGCCACGCGCGGGGTGCCCGGCACGCATGACGTAAGCATGGCGCTTGCTCTGATCGAGGACATGCGGGCGGGCCGCAGTGTCACCCTGCCCCGGTTCGACAAGTCGGTCGATGATCGCATGGCCGAGGGCGAAACAATCACAGGCCCGGTCGATGTGCTGCTGCTTGAAGGCTGGTGCGTGGGGGCGGTGCCGCAGGATCACGCCGCACTTGCCGAACCGATCAACCGGCTCGAAGCCGAGGAGGATCACGGCGGCACGTGGCGCGGCCTAGTCAACAACGCGCTCGCGGGCGACTATGCCGATCTTTTCGCGCAAATCGATCTGCTGGTGATGCTCAAGGTGCAAGGCTTCGAAGCCGTCGCCGCCAACCGCCGGTTGCAGGAGAAAAAGCTGGCCGAAGCCAATCCCGGCGCGCCGGCGCTGATGGACGATGCCGCCCTCACCCGCTTCCTCGATCATTACGAGCGGCTGACCCGGCACCAGCTTACCGAAATGCCTGCACGGGCCGATGTCGTGTTCGAAATCGGGCCCGATCAGCGCCCGCTGCGCTTGCCCGATGGACTCGAAGGGGCACGCTCGATAACCTAACAATTGTGATTATGGCACCGCTAAGAATCGGGCCGGATCGGGAGAGAGATGTATGGTGGCGATTGCCAGGGGTCTGGTGGCCCTTTCTGCTGCGGCGATGCTATGGGGTTGCAGCGCTGCCGATGCAGGCACGATTGACGAGGACCGGCTGCTCGCCGCCGAAAGCGATCCCGATAACTGGCTGAGCTATGGCCGGACCTATGCCGAACAGCGCTACAGCCCGCTGGAGGACATCAACGAGAGCAATATCGGCGAGCTGAGCCTCGCCTATGCGGTGGAGCTGGACACCAATCGCGGGCAGGAAGCGACGCCCATCGTCGTCGATGGGGTGATGTACATCTCCACTGCCTGGTCGAAGGTCTGGGCGCTGAATGCCGCCACCGGCGAAGTGCTGTGGAAATACGACCCCGAAGTCGACGGGGCCAAGGGCGCTCACGCCTGCTGTGATGTGGTCAATCGCGGCGTCGCGGTGTGGGATGGCAAGGTCTTCGTCGGCACCATCGACGGGCGGCTGATCGGGCTCGATGCCGAAACCGGCGAAGAGCTGTGGGACGTGGCCACGGTCGACCAGTCCAAGCCCTATACCATCACCGGCGCGCCGCGCGTGGTGCGCGGCAAGGTGCTGATCGGCAACTCGGGCGCGGAAATGGGCGTGCGCGGCTATATCTCGGCCTACGATGCCAACGATGGCGCGCTGGACTGGCGGTTCTACACCGTGCCCGGCAACCCCGCCGATGGCCCCGACGGCGCAGCCTCCGACGAGGCCTTCGCGGAATTTGCAGGCGAGACATGGTTCGGTGACTACTGGGAGCTGGGCGGCGGCGGCACCGTGTGGGATTCGATCGTTTACGATGCCGAATTCAACCAGCTGCTGATCGGCGTCGGCAATGGGAGCCCTTGGAACCACCGCGTCCGCTCCGATGGCAAGGGGGACAACCTGTTCCTGTCCTCGATCCTTGCGCTCGATCCGGATACCGGCGCCTACAAGTGGCACTATCAGATCAACCCCGGCGAAACGTGGGACTTCACCGCCACCCAGCAGATCACACTGGCGACGCTCGAAATCGATGGGCAACAGCGCAAGGTCGCCATGCAGGCGCCGAAGAACGGCTTTTTCTACGTGATCGACCGGGCGACCGGAAAGCTGATCAGCGCCGAGCCCTATGCCGAACAGAACTGGGCCGAAAAGATCGACCTTGAAACGGGCCGCCCGGTCGAAGTGCCCGAGGCGCGCTTTGCCGATGGCCCCTATCTCATCACGCCCATGGGGATCGGCGCCCATGCCTGGCACCCGATGAGCTATTCACCGAAAACGGGCCTTGTTTACATCCCGGTGATGGAGGTGCCCAACGCCTATGCCGACGATGCCAATTTTGAACGGCACATCGGGCGCTGGAACACCGGCGTCACCTTTATGGCCCCGCCCGAAGGCTCTGTACCCGGTGCCACGCCCGAGGCGCGCCGCGCGTACCTGTCCTCGATCACTTACGGCAAGCTCACCGCCTGGGACCCGGTCAAACAGGAGAAGGTGTGGGAGATCCGCCGCGACTGGCCGTGGAACGGCGGCACGCTGGCGACCGGCGGAAACCTCGTGTTTCAGGGCCTGCCCGATGGCCGCTTCGTAGCCTACAGCGCCGACAAGGGCGAGGAGCTGTGGAGCTGGCAGGGCGAGCGCGGGATCATGGCCGGGCCGATCACCTACCGCGTGGACGGGGTGCAATATGTCGCGGTGATGGCGGGCTATGGCGGCTCGATGGGCATGGCGACGCAGACCGACTGGATGCGCCGCCCTCCGCCCAATGGCGCGCTGCTGGTGTTCAGGATCGGCGGCACGGGCACCATTGCCAAGCTGCCCGAATGGAAACCCACCCCCTATGCCCGCAGCGATGAAGAGTTCACTCCGGCGCAACTGGCCGAGGGGCAAAAGCAGTTCTTCGCCTTTTGCGGCATCTGCCACAATGGCCCGGTCAACCCCAACCTGATGCGGAGTGCCTTCGCGACAAACGCCCAGGCCTGGCAGCAGGTGGTGATTGGCGGGGTGCTGGAAGACAAGGGCATGATCAGCTTCGCGCCGTGGATCGACGCCGACCAAGCCGAGGCGATCCGCGCCTATGTGCTGAGCGAGGCCGAACGCCTTGCGGCAGCGGAGGAGGAATGATGGAGAGCCCTGATCCCACCGATGTCCTGATCGTTGGCGCTGGCCCGGTGGGGCTGCTCACCGCGCTTACGCTGGCGCAGGCGGGCGCCTCCGTCCGCGTGCTGGAGAAGGAGCCCGACATCATCGACAGCCCGCGCGCGGCGGTCTACTTTCCCTCCACGCTGATCGTGCTCGAAGAGCTGGGCCTGCTGCCCGAACTGCTGGAGATCGGCTTCACCAACGATACCTTCGGCACCCACATCCCCGAGTTCGGCTACTCCGCCGTGGTGGTAACCGAGCCGATCGCGGGCATTCCTTACGACTACCAGCTTCATGTCGGCCAGCATCAGGTCGCCCGCGTGGCGATGGACCATGCCCGCAAGCTCGGCGTTGAGGTGCTGTTCGGCCACGAGGTGACGGCGCTGCACGAGCATGAGGCCACGGTGTCGGTCACGACAGCAAGTGCCGAAGGCGAGCAAGTGTTCACCGCCAAGTGGCTGATCGGAGCTGATGGCGCGCGCAGCACGGTGCGCAAGCTGGCGGGAATCGAGTTCGAAGGCCACACCTGGCCCGAGCGGTTCGTCGCCACCAACGTCTATTTCCCGTTCAACGAGCTAGGTTATCAGCAGGCCAACTTCGTGTGCGACCCGGTCAACATGGCGGTGATCGCGCAGCTTGATCGCGAGGGGCTCTGGCGCTGCACCTATATGGAGGATTCCAGCCTCCCCCTGGAGAGCTACGAGGAGCGCATTCACCAGCGCTACGAGTGGTTCATGCAAGGGAGGAAGGACTACCGCGTCGGATCGTCCAGCCCCTACTTGCTGCATCAGCGCGCCGCCGAGACGCTGCACAAGGGCCGCGTGTTGCTGGCGGGCGATGCGGCCCATGCCACCAACCCCTGCGGCGGGCTTGGCCTGACTTCCGGCGTCTGGACCGGCGTGGTGCTGGCCGACATTCTCGGCGCGGTGCTGCGGGGCGAGGAAAGCGAAGAGGTGCTGGGCCGCTTCTCCGACGAACGCCGCCGCATTTTCTGGAACGTGGTCACCCCCGCCGCCACCGAGAACAAGCGCATGTTGCAGGAGGCCGATCCGGCCAAGCGACGGGAAGACCTCCAGCATGTGAAGGCGCTGAAGGACAATCCCGATAGCGGCGCGCTGCTGATGCTGTTCGCTTACAAGGTGATCGGCGACGTGCTGCGTCCCGGCTCACGCTGGAAAGACGCCGATCCGAGCGATCGGGTGGCAATCAATATTGGAGACCGGCAGGGTCAAATTCATTGACCCGCTCCTATCGCCCCGCCGACCTGCACGCGGCTGGAGCCAATAACCCGCTCGAACTGGCGGCGCACGGCTTCCTCTGGACCGGCGGCGAGCTGATCGACCACCCGCTGGCAGGCAAGGCCATGCGCGGGCAGCAATATGTCGAATACTGGATTCCGCGCGATCTAAAGCACCAACTGCCGATCGTGATGATCCACGGCGGCGGTGGCCAGGGCACCGACTTCCTTGGCACCGCCGACAGGCGCGAAGGCTGGGTCCACTGGTTCGTGCGCCATGGCTGGGCGGTCTACCTGGTCGACCGTCCGCAACATGGCCGCAGCCCGTTCAACCCCGAGTTTCAGGGCGAAATGGGCAAGCCCGGCCCGACCTATTTCCTCGAACGGCTGTTCACCCGCCCCGGTGATTTTGACGACAACTACCCGCAGGCCAAGCTGCACAGCCAGTGGCCGGGCGATGGCACGCTAGAAGACCCCGCTTTCCTGTCGTTTCTCGCCGGGACCGGCCCCACCCTCGCCGACCATGCGCAAAGCCAGATCGACGCTCAGCGCGCCGGGGCCGAACTGCTCGACCTGATCGGCCCGGCGGTGCTGCTCACCCACTCCGCCGGTGGCCCGCCCGGCTGGCTGATCGCCGACGCGCGGCCCGAGCTGGTGCGCGCCATCGTAGCGGTGGAGCCGCTCGGCCCGCCGTTCGAAGCAATCAGCGGCGCGCTGCCCTATGGCATCACCCATGCCCCGCTCACCTTCGATCCACCGCTGGCCGAGGGCGACACTCTGACCAGCGCCGACCAGCCCTCGCCGGGACCGGGCCTCGTCGCCTACAAGGTGCAGGCCGAACCCGCGCGCCGCCTGCCCAATCTTGCGCATATGCCAATTGTCGTCGTCACCGCCGAGGCAAGCTGGATGGCGGGCGATAACCACGCGATGGTCCACTTCCTCGCGCAGGCCGGATGCCAGGTCGAGCACCTGCGGCTCGAAGATCACGGCATCCACGGCAACGGCCACGCGATGCAGCTCGAGCGCAATAGCGACGACATCGCCGCCCTGCTTTCCGGCTGGATCAGCGAACAGGGCTTGACAGATAGTTAGGATTTGTAACTAATTACCCAGAGACATAGTCAGCTGGGATGGGGTAATGCGGATTTTTATCAAGTCGCTCGTGACGGCCGGCCTTGTCGCGGGGTTATCCGGCGCTCAGGCACAGGAGAATCTGCCTGCGATAGCGCAGGAATATACGCCTGGTGACTGGCCGCTTTATGCTCGCGATCATTCGGGCCAGCGCTACGTCCCGCTCGATCAGATCTCGCGCGACACCGTGAATGGGCTAAAGCGGGTCTGGGAATTCCGACTACGCCCCGAGGGCGGCGGCTCGATCATGGCAGGCACGGTGCCGGTTGTGATCGACGGGCGCATGTACCTGCCGACCGGCGATGCGGTGGTGGCGCTGGAGGCGGACACGGGCCGCGAAATCTGGCGCCATCAGGTCGAGGGGGCAACCGTGCGCCGGTCCGTCACCTATTGGCCGGGCGATGCAACGCACGAGGCGCGGCTGTTCTATTCGACCGGCAATGCGCTGGTGGCAATCAACGCCTCGAACGGGCAGCTGGCAAGAGGCTTCGGCACCGATGGCGTGGCCCCGTTTGAGGGTGCGAACTATTCCTACTCGCCGAGCATCTTCCGCGACACGCTGGTGATCGGCGCGCTCACGCCCGAGCTGGACAAGGGGCCGGATGGCGACACCCGCGCCTTCGATGCGGTGACGGGCGCGTTCAAATGGGCCTTCAACACCATCCCGCATCCGGGCGAGCTGGGCCACGAGACCTGGCTAGACGATGGCTGGAAGGATCGGCCCGGCGCGAACATGTGGGTCTGGTACACCACCGCCGATATCGAGACGAACACGCTTTACATGACGCTCGGCAGCCCCGGCCAGAACTACTGGGGCGGCGACCGGCCGGGTGACAACCTGTTCGCCAATTCGCTGGTCGCGGTCGACATCGATAGCGGCGAATACAAGTGGCACTTTCAGGCGATCCACCACGAGCTGTGGGACTGGGACTTGCCCGGCCCGCCGGTGCTGGTCGACGTGGTGAAGGATGGCACGCCGATCAGGGCGCTGGCGCTTACGGGCAAGAACGGCCTAATGTACATTCTCGACCGCACCACCGGCGAACCCGTCCACGGGGTGAGAGAACAGCTGGTGGCGCGCGGCGACGTGCCGGGCGAATGGTATTCCCCCACCCAGCCGATGCCGGTCAAGCCCGAGCCATTGCAGCGCATGTGGTGGAACCCCGAGGATGTCGTCACCGCCGAGGATACGAACGCCGAACACGCCGCCGCTTGCCGCGCGTTGTTGGACAGCTACGGCGGCCAGTTCTTCAACGCCGGGCCGTTCACCCCGTTCTTCCTGCACAAGGATGGCGATCCGCCCCGCGCCTCGATCAACATGCCGCACAATGGCGGTTCTGTCTGGGGCGGCAGCGCGGCTGATCCGACTACCGGCTACGTTTACGTCAACATCTCCGAGGGCGGCTCGATCGGCTGGATCGAGGAGCGCGACCCTGAAGGCAACTATGGCAACGGCACGCGCGGATCGACCCAGCCCTATGACCGGGGCAGCCTGATCGGCCCTGGCGCCTATTCAGGCTTCAACGCCAGCTTCAAGGACGCAAACGGGCGCGATGTGAGGCTGCCTTGCATCCGTCCGCCCTGGGGCCGGATGATCGCGGTCGACGCCAACACCGGCGAAATCGCCTGGGCCACTCCGCTCGGCACCACCCCGCAGCTGGCCGAGGGCAAGCGCGACACCGGCGCGATTAACTGGATCGGCGGGGCCACCGTCACCGCAGGCGGGCTGGTCTTCATCGGCGCGACCAGCGACGGTATCTTCCGCGCCTTCGACAGCCAGACCGGCGACCTCGTGTGGAGCGAACAGCTCGACTATGCCGCGCAGACCATCCCGATGAGTTACCTCGGCAAGGATGGCCGGCAATATCTCGCCGTGGTCGCCACCGGAGCAACGGGCGAACCGGTGCTTGACGAGAATGGCGCTCCGGCCAATGCTGAACGCGTGATCGTCTGGGCCTTGCCCGATGACTAGGAGAGGACAAATGCGCACAATATTGCTGGGTGTCGCCACCCTCGCGCTCGCGGCGAGCTGTGCCGCGGCGCAAGACGCGGGCGTGGTCACCACCCCCGAAGGCGCGGTGCTCGATACCGATCCCGACCTCGCCTACAAGCCGGGCGAACTGACCGAGGCGCAGCTTGAGGCGGACAATTCCGCGCTGTTCACCGCCGAGGGCATGAACGTGTTCCGACGCTTCCCGCGCGATCTGACCCAGCAGATGGTGGCCTTCTACACCCAAGCCCTGGCATTGCGTTCGCTGAGCCCGATCCAGCTTACCAGCACGCAGCAGATGATCCTCACCGGGGTTGGCTCGATGCAGATCAAGCTGTCGGCCGGCCAGCAGGGCGACCGGCTGTACAACCTCGAAGGCGGCTACAGGGGCGGCACGGGCATTCGCTTCCTCATGCTGCACTACCCCGATGCCGATGTGGTGCGCGAACGGTTCGTGGAAGCAGGCTTCGACGCGCCCGAGTTCGTGCAGCGAGCCGATGGCGCGAAGCAGGCGCTGGTGAGCGATCCGGCGGGGCTAGACATCATCCTCATCGCCACGCCCGACGCGCAGGACAATGCCGACGATGGCGTAAACGTCGGCATTCAGGTCTCGAATCTGGCGGAAAGCCGCGCCTTCTACCGCGACTTCGTGGGGCTGGAGGAACTACCCAAAATGGATGCGCCGCTGCTAGGCACCGAGTTCTATCCCTATGCCCTCGGGGAAACGACGCTGCTGCTTTACAAGCTGGGCGAGGACTTGCCCGCCGACAGCGGCTCTTCGGGCATTCAGTATGTCGTCAGCGATGCCGCGCTGGTCGATGCGCGCGGCAAGCATCGCGGCATCACGGTGGAGACACCGCTTAACCGGCTGACCGGTTTCGGCCTGACCACGGTGTGGCTCAACGATCCGGACGGAGTCACCAATTACTTCGCCCAGACCAGCGCTGCGACCCCGCCCGCTACGCCTGCCGACTAAGCGCAAAAAGGGCCGGCGAAGCAGATGCTTCACCGGCCCTTTTTGGGATCGTTTCCGAAGCGCTGCGGTTACTTTTTTACCTGCACGATATAGGTCGCGAGCTGATCGATCTGAGCCTCGTCAATCATGCCGCCGAAGCTTGGCATCGCGCCCTGACCGTTATTCACGATGTTCACGATGTAGGCCTTGTCGAGGCCTTCGTTGCCGTCGAACTCGGGGCCGATGTGGCCGGTACCGCCAGCTTCGGCCAGAGCATGGCACGAGCCGCAGGCGAACTGGCTGAACAGCGCCTTGCTTTCGGCCTTCTGCTCTTCGGTCAGCGGAGCATCGGCGGATGCTGTTGCAGCCGCTTCTTCAGCAGGCATGGCCAGCGCGCCGATGGCCGGCACGCCCAACGCGCCAAGCGCAATCGCGGCGATGCCGGCACGGGTCCATTTGCCAGATGCGGTCGTCTCGAAAGCCATTCCAAAAAATCCTTCCAATGTATAATTATCGAGCCAGAAAAATATTCCCGACTTTTCGCTCACCTTGCTATGGAGAATGCAAGCTTTACGACAGATTTACGCAACGGCGATTGACGCGAAAAAACAGACTTTGTCAACTTACCCTGTCAGTTCGGCGGCAGTCTGATAGAAGCAGTCTGATAGAATACGAGAGGTTGCTATGATCAAGTTCCTGCCCTTGCGCACAAACCGAATCGCCCTATTCCCACTGCTGGCGCTGGCGGCTTGCAGCAGCGAGCCGGAGGCCGCCGATCTGCCTTACGGCACCGTCCAGCAGATGATGGCCAACGAAGTCCAGCCGACGGCCGACATCTATTGGGGAGCGGTCAAGTTCGAGAGTCGGCTTGAGCCCGATGGGGCGGTGGTCGAAGAGGAATTCGAACCGGAAACCGACGAGGAATGGGCGAAACTGGCCGAGGCCGCACGCAAGATGCAGCGCTTGGCCAAGGATTTGCAGAGCGATGGCTATGCCGAAGGCCGCGGCGAGGACTGGCTCGTCTTTGCCAACGGGCTGGATGAGGTTTCGAAGAAGGCCGAACAGGCCGCGCTCGATCAAGACCCCGATGCCGTGTTCGAAGTGGGCGGCACCGTCTACAATGTCTGCTCGGCCTGCCATCAGATGTACCCACCGGCCGAACTTGAGGCGGCTGCTGGCGATGCGCAGAGCTCCTGAGCAGGCCTCTGCCCCACCGCTGGCCGCGCTTGCGGCGCTGACGCTGGTCGCGCTGATGCTGGCAGAGCCGGCCCTGGCGCACGACGTGGCAGAGGGGGACAAGGCCTTCGTCCAGTCGACAGGCGGGGCGGCACCGCTGCCGTTCCTCTATCTCGGCGCCAAGCATATGGTGACGGGATACGATCACATCGCCTTTCTCGTCGGCGTGGTGTTCTTCCTGCGGCGGCTGAAGGACGTGGTGCTTTACGTCTCGATGTTCACCATCGGCCATTCGCTCACCCTGCTGGGCGGCGTGCTGCTGGGGATCGGCGGCAACGCCTATATCATCGACGCGATCATCGGACTGTCGGTGGTTTACAAGGGCGTCGAGAACCTGGGTGGCTTTGCCCGGCTCGGCCTCAATTTCGACACCCGCATCGCAGTGCTGGTGTTCGGGCTGTTCCATGGCCTCGGCCTCGCCACCAAGGTGATGGACCTCGACATGTCCTCCGATGGCCTTCTTATCAATCTGATATCGTTCAATATCGGGGTTGAGCTAGGGCAAGTGCTCGTGCTCACCTTCGTGGTGCTGCTGCTCGGCGCATGGCGCGACCGGGCAGGCTTTGCCACCTTCGCCAAACTGGCCAACGTGGCGCTGATCGCCGTCGGTCTTATTCTTACATACGTACAAGTTTCAGGATACCTTTCGTCATGACCCAAGCCGCTTCGAAGTCGAAACTCCCATGGATCGTCGCCATCCTGCTGGTGCTGGTCGGCGCCATCGCGGTGCTGTTCGTGCTGCCCGCCGAAACCGGATATGACCCGACCGGCGTGGGCAAAAAAATGGGGCTGACCGAAATCGCCGATCCGGTCGGTGACGAGACGCTGCGCGGCAACGAACGGATGGAAAAGCAGGAGGTGCTCGTTCTGTCCAACAGTGCCCCCGCCCCACTCGATGGCGTAAGCGACGTGTGGGAATACGAGCTGGCCCCGTTCGAATCGGTCGAGTTCAAGTACACAATTCCTGAGGGCGAGAAGGTCGCCTTCCGTTGGGAGGGCACCGGCGAACTCCACTACGACATGCACGCCCACCCCTTCGATGGCGGCACCGAGCTGACCGAGAGCTATGGCATCGGCGATGCCAAGGCCATGCAGGGCACCTACCTGCCCGCCTTCAGCGGCATTCACGGCTGGTTCTGGGAGAACCGCAGCCTGGACAATGTCACCTTGCGGCTTGAGGCGAGCGGCGGAATGACAAACTCAACTATCTTCGCCGCCAATGCCGAGATCGAGCGACCGCTCGAAGGCGCAGAAGCCAGCCCAGAAGGCACCGTCGCCGGGCATGAGCTGCAGGCCGAAAGCGGCGGCCAATAGGCCGCCCTCGACTGGCGCGAGACCAGCACTATTTCGGATTTTGTCAAACTCGTTACCTTTTTGCCCCTTGTTGAATGCCCTGTGAAGAGGCTAGGCAGGCGTTCAGGGATCAGCCGAAAGCGGCTGCGCACAAGTGTGGGAGCAGGATTGAACATGGCAACCGAAACAAAGCCGGCATTGCGTCGAAAGCAGGGTCTTGCGCTGGGAGCCGCGCTGGCACTGGCGCTCGGTGCCTGTTCTACGGTGCCGGGGGAAGGCACCAGCGCCGCGGCCCCATCGCTCGCCAATGTTGAATGGGACGCTTACCTCGGCGGCCAGGATTCGGCGCAATATTCCCCGCTTGATCAAGTCAATCGCGGCAATGTGAACCAGCTCGAAGTTGCCTGGGAATTTCCCACCGGCGAAGGCCAGCCGCCGCGCTTCAACCCGATCGTGGCGGGCGGACGGATGATCGTGCTGGCGGGTGATGGCAATCTGGTCGCGCTCGATCCGGCCAGCGGCACCGAACTGTGGCGCTCGAACATCGAAGGGCGCATCGGCGCACGCGGCATCACCTACTGGGCCAGCGCCGATGGCACCGAAGAGCGGCTGATGATCGAGAACGATGGCCGCCTGCGCGCGATCAACGCCAAGACGGGCGAATTCTTTGCCGACTTCGGCACCGACGGCGGTGTCGATCTGCGCGGCATCCTGCGGCCCGACGGCACCGCCCCCAACGGCCCGCTGATGAACGACAATCCGGGCCGCATATATAAAGACACGTTCATCGTACCGCTGCCCGCCGGGCATTACGATTATGCCTCCTCGCCTGCCGACATCGGTGCCTATGACGTGCGCACCGGCGCGCTCAAATGGGTGTTCCACGTGGTCCCGCGCGAAGGCGAGTTCGGATCGGACACCTGGCCCGAGAAGGATCGCGAAAAGTTCGGCGGCGTCCACAACTGGTCGGAATTCACGATCGATGAGGAAACGGGCATCGCCTATATCCCCACCGGCACCGCGCGGTATGACTTCTACGGCGGCAACCGCCCCGGCGACAACCTTTTCGCAAACTCGGTGCTGGCGCTGAATGCCGAAACCGGTGAGCGCGTCTGCCATTTCCAGACAGTCCACCACGACTTGTGGGACTACGACCTGCCGACCGCGCCCAAGCTGATGACGATCCAGCACGATGGCGAGGACGTGCCGATCGTGATCCAACCCGCGAAGACCGGCTATCTTTTCGTGCTCGACCGGCGCGATTGCTCGCCGATCTGGCCCATCGAAGAGGTGGCCGTGCCGCAGTCGGACGTGCCGGGCGAACACAGCTCGCCCACCCAGCCCGTGCCGACTTGGCCCGAGCGGTTCGGCCGCGATCATTTCGATGCGACGATGATCAATCCCTACATTCCCGAGGAAGATCAGGCCAAGGTGCGCGAACAGCTCGCCACGGCGCGCAACGATGGGCCGTTCACCCCGCCCAGCCTCGGCACCGGCTCGGTCTCGATGCCCGGCCACAACGGCGGCGTGAACTGGGGCGGCGTGGCCAGCGATCCGGTGAGGAAGCGCGTCTATGTCGTCAGCCGCGAGCTGCCGCTGCTGCTGAACCTGCTGCCCGACAAACGCGAAAGCGCGCTGGAGGCCATGCCGAACAGCGACGATCCTGACGTGATGCCTTACCGCTGGCCGACCAACTTCTGGTTGCAGTCCAACGGTATGGTGCCGATCGAGCCGCCGTTCTCGCTGCTCACCGCCTATGATATGACCACGGGCGAGAAGCTGTATGAAGTGCCCAACGGCGAGATTCTCACGCTGGAGGAACAGGGCATCACCGGCGTTGGCGCGCAGGCTCCGCGTGGCGGCCCGGTGGCGACGGCGGGCGGGCTGATCTTCGTCGGCACCGCGACCGACCGCGCCTTCCGCGCTCGCGATGCCGATACCGGCGAAGTCCTGTGGGAATACCGCTTCGATGCGGCGACCGAGGGCGTGCCGGCGATCTACTCGCTGAACGGGAGGCAATATATCACGGTGCCGGTTGGCGGCGTGGGCCACTTCGCGGGCGGCTTGGGCCTGCCCGAGCCGGGGCCGAGCAAGTACGTGACCTTCGCCCTGCCCGAACGACAGTGACTACGTCCGGGGCGGCAGGACGCTACATTGGGGGAGAGAAACAATGACACGAACACTGTTCCTGATCGCCGCAGCGGGCCTTGCGTTTGCGCTGCCCGCTACGGCGCAAGAGGTGCCCGAAGACCTCACCGTGATGCCGCCGGTGCCAGACACCTATCAGCCCTCCCTCACTTCATGGGGCGAGCCTGATCTTCGCGGCAGCTGGCCGATCAACGACATCGCTGACCTCCCGGTCAACCGCCCCGAACGCTATGGCAACCGGTTCTGGAAGACCGAAGAGGAAATGGCAGCCGAACAGGGCAAGGTCGAAGCCCTCGAAGAGGCCTATGAGGTCGAGGACGAGCAATCCACCATCGGCCTTGGTCACTGGATCGAGTTCGAGGCCGGAGTCCGCCGCACGTCGATGGTGGTATCACCCACCGATGGTCGCCTGCCCGATTGGACCGATGAAGGCCGCCGCCGCTCGGCACTGATGCGCTCAAGCTGGCTGATCGGCCAGACCTACGACTGGACCAACGATTTCGACAGCTACGACCGCTGCATCACGCGCGGCTTCCCCGCTGCCATGTATCCGGCGCGCTACAACAACGGGCTGCGCATTTTTCAATCGCCCGGACAGGTCGCCATCGTGATCGAGATGCTCGGCACGCGGGTGATCCCTGTCGGCGAAGGCGGGCACTGGCCCGAGGCTGTCACCGGCTGGTACGGGTCGAGCCGGGGCCGCTGGGTCGATCACAACACGCTTGAGGTAGAAACCACCAACCTCACCACCGGTGCTTCGGTGTTCTCGAACGGCACGCTCGGCGTTCCGGCCAACAACACCACACCGGTTAGCGAGCAGGCGAAGGTGATCGAGCGTTTCACCATGGTGGGGCCCGACACGATCACCTACGAAATGACCCACGAAGACCCGGTAATCTGGACCGCGCCCTTCACCCTGCGCGTCAACTGGACCCGCGACGACGACTACCAGATGTTCGAATATGCCTGCCACGAAGGCAACGTGCAGCTGCGCGGCTACATCAATTCCGACCGCGCCCGGCGCGAGCAGGAATATGCCCGCGGCCTGATGCTTGAACCCGTGGGCGAAGATGCCGGGCCGCCTCCGGCGATGGACCCGGCTGCCGGAGGCCTCAAGCGCCGCGAAGATTGATGATTACCCGCGGCCGGAAAGGGCTCTGGCCGCCTACCGATTTCAGGAGAGAACGCAATGACCACTTTGAAGACCATGCTCGGACGAACGTTGTTCGTTCTGTCGGCCAGTTCGCTGGCGCTCGCGATGCCGGCGGCGGCGCAGAACGTCGTGCCCGAAGACCTGACCACCATCGCTCCCGTCCCGACCGACTTCGATCCGCCAAAGACAAGTTGGGGTGACCCGGACCTGCGCGGCACCTATCCGATCGACAACATCGCCAGCCTGCCGATGAACCGCCCGGAGCAATATGGCGACCGCTTCTACCTCACCGAAGAGGAATTCGCTGCCCGGCAGGAACAGGCGGGCCGTTCGGATGCTGCCTATGCCGCTGAGGAAGAAGCAGGCACAATCGGCATGGGTCACTGGGTGGAATCGGATGCCTCGGGCCGCCGCACTTCGCTGCTGGTCTATCCCACCAGCGGCCAACTTCCTGGGCTGACCGAGGATGCGCAGAAGCGCTATCAGGCGGGCCGGTCGAGCTGGACGCCGAACACCGACTTCGAGTGGCTAGGTGATTTCGACACCTGGGATCGCTGCATCACGCGCGGCTTCCCCGCCTCGATGTTCCCGTTCCGCTATAACAACGGCATCCGCGTGCTGCAGGCGCCGGGATTCGTCACCATCCAGCTGGAAATGATCCACGATGCCCGCGTTATTCCGATCGTGGCCGACAAGGCGGCCGCCGATGCCATGCGCTGGCCCGCTGACGTGCGCGCGTGGATGGGCCAGTCGATCGGCTGGTGGGAAGGCAACACGCTGGTGATCGAGACGACCAACATCGTCTCCGGCGACAGCGTGCCGCACGATACCTACGACCGTGGTCCCTCGCCGCTCAACATGGCGACCATGGGCGTGCCGCCGTTCAACACCATCCCCACCGGCGAAAACGCCAAGGTGACCGAGCGCCTGACGATGACCGATCCGGGCCACATCGTTTACGAGCTGACCTACAATGATCCCGAGGTCTTTACCGACAAGTGGACCGCGCGGCTCGATTGGACGCAGGACAATGACTATTCGTTCTTCGAATATGCCTGCCACGAGGGCAACGTGCAGCCGCGCAACTACATCACCGCTTCGCGCGCCGGGCTCGAAGCGCTGAGCGAAGAGGATGCGGCGAGCAACACCTCGCACTAAGCGTCAGTGATTGGCGGGCGCGCAAACGAGCGCCCGCCAACCGCCAATACGGCCCGCAGAAGGCCGCGAAACAGAACAGGGATGCCAACCGATGCACA
Organism: Aurantiacibacter suaedae; assembly: GCF_005434915.1. Lineage (GTDB taxonomy): Bacteria > Pseudomonadota > Alphaproteobacteria > Sphingomonadales > Sphingomonadaceae > Alteraurantiacibacter > Alteraurantiacibacter suaedae. Next base: position 554,417 of record NZ_SKCG01000003.1, on the reverse strand, counting down.
CCTCGCTTGCGCGTAGCGCGCTTACCGTCACCGCCTGTCTGGGCCTCGCCGCCTGTGCCACCAGCTACAGCGGCACTGCCCATGCCGAAACTGCCGCGCCCGTGGACGTAGTTGCCACACAAAATGGCCGCGTGCAGGGAACGGCCGGCAAGCTCGACGGAGTGACGGTGTTCAAAGGCATTCCCTTCGCCGCACCGCCGGTGGGCGAGCTGCGCTGGGAGCAGCCGCAGCCCGCCGCGAACTGGGAGGGCGTGCGCCAAGCCGACCATTGGGGTGACAGCTGCGTGCAGAACCCTGCGTCGCAGCGCTTCCCGGTCAATTCTGCCACCGATATGCCCGACAGCCCCGGCATGTCGGAAGACTGTCTCTATCTCAACGTCTGGACCACAGCGAGCGAGGTCGACGCCAAGCTGCCGGTGATGGTCTGGCTCTATGGCGGCGCCTATAACGAAGGCGGCGGCTCGTCGCCGTTCAGCCAAGGCGATCAACTCGCGCAGAAGGGCGCGGTCGTGGTCACGTTCAACTACCGCGTCGGCTCGCTCGGCTTCTTCGCCCACCCCGAGCTTACCGCGCGCGACGGGCACTCGGGCAATCAGGCGATGGGTGATGCCATCGCCGCGCTGCAATGGGTGCAGGACAATATCGCGGCGTTCGGCGGCGATCCCACGCGGGTCACCATCTTCGGCGAAAGCGCGGGCGCGGCAATGAACGGCGCGCTGGCGGGGGCTCCTCCGGCGGAGGGGCTGATCACCCGCGTCATCAGCGAGAGCGGCAACTGGATGGGCCTCAACATCGCCCCCATGGTTCCGCGCGAAACCGCCGAACAGCGCAGCCTTTCCGCAGCGCAGGAGAAGCTCGGCACCACCAATCTCGCAGAACTGCGCGCCCTACCCGCCGAGGAAGTGTTCGCAGCCGTCCCCGGCCAGGGCATGATTATCGACGGGCACATCGTGCCCGAAGACCTCTCGGTGACCTTCGCCGAGGGCCGTCAGCTCAAGGTCGATGTGCTGACCGGTTCGAACGAGGACGAAGGCAGCTTCACCGCTCTGTTCGGCCCGCCCGCCACGCTTGAAAGCTGGAACGCGGGCGAGGCCATGCGCTGGGGCGACGAGGTCGAGCTGGGCCGCACGGCCTATCCGGTCAGCACCGATGCCGAGGCGCAGGCGATGGCCACCCAGCCCTTCGGCGACAACATGAGCTGGCTTCACCGCCAGTTCGCGAAGTATCAGGCCGAGATCGGCCAGAAGGCCTATCACTACTGGTTCCGCCACGATCCGCCCTATGATGAGGGCCGCGCCAATCTCGGCGCCGCGCATACGGTCGAGATCCCCTACGTATTCGACAACCTGTGCGCCCCGCGCACTTTCCCCGCCGGCTCGTCGGTCGAGCAGATGTGCGGCAACCCGGAGGAAGAGGCCTTCGCCGACCTTGTCAGCCAGTATTGGGTGAACTTCGCCGCCACCGGCAATCCCAACGGCCCCGGGCTGCCGCAGTGGCCCGAGGTCGATGCGGTACCTGAAGGCAAGGTGATGGTGCTCGATGCCGGGCAATCGGGCGTCGGTGACTGGATCGCGCCCGCCAAGGTGCAGCTTTACGATGCGCTGTTCGAAGACAAGGTGGCGACCCCGCTCGGCATTGCCGACTAGAGATTGCGCCCACCCTGACGCGCAGATAGGCTCGGTGTCCGACCCACAGGCATAAAGCCGTGGGCACACAGGCGCTTTGGGAGAGCTGCGCATGACACATAAAATGGGGACGCTGCTGCTGGCATCGGCTGGCTTGGCGGCGATGGGGTTTGCGGGCGCTGTCACCGCGCAATCTGTCACGGGCTTTGCAGAACAAGCCGAGCGAGGTCGCCAGACCTATGCCGTCCACTGCGCGATGTGCCACGGGGGAGATCTTGCGGGCGGCCAGTTCGCCGGAGCGCTCAAGGGCGGAGCCTTCCTCGACAAATGGGGCGGAGTGCCCGCCGCCGAACTGTTCGATTACATCCACCGTTCGATGCCGCCGGGCGGCTCCAGCGCGCTGGGCGAGGACGACTATGCCGATCTCACCGCGCTGATCCTGTCAGAAAACGGTGCCGTGAGCGAGGCCGCAATGGGCTTTGCCGGGGGCCAGCTTACAGGGCCGCAAATGCCCGCCGCGCCTGCGGGAGAGCAGGGCAACGAGCTGGGCATCGGCGGCATTACCGACCGCTACCCCTTCCCCGCCGCGCCTGAGGCGGTCGACCGCTTTGCGAACTACAGCCCGGTGACCGAGGCAATGCTGTCCGATCCGGCACCGGAAAACTGGCTCAGCTGGCGGCGCGGCCACGAAGGGCAAGGCTACTCGCCGCTGGCGCAGATCACGCCTGAAAATATCGCTACCATGCAGGTCGCTTGGTCGCAGGCCTTGCCACCGGGGGCGACGATGAACGAGCCGCTGGTCCGCGACGGGGTGCTCTATGTGTTCGGCTTCGGCGATAGCGTGTTCGCCTTCGATGCGGCGAACGGTAGGCAGCTATGGCGCTATGACAGGCGTTTGCCCGACGACGTCGCCCCGCTCTCCAAGAAGACAATCGCGCTCTATGGCGACAAGCTTTACGTCGCCACCTCCGACAACGCGCTGGTCGCGTTCGATGCGCGCAGCGGGCGGCCCATCTGGGACGTCAAGATCACCGACCGCTCCGGCATGCGCAGCAACGGCGGTCCGCTCGCTGCCGACGGCGTCATCATGGCGGGCCTCGCCACGCAGGAGCCTGGCGGCGGGATCATCGCCGCTTTCGATGCCGAAACGGGCGACCATCTGTGGACCTTCGACACCGTCGCCAAGACCGGCACAGAAGGCGGCGATACCTGGAACCGCGTGCCCGACGAGGAGCGGCGCGGCGGCTCGGTCTGGACCAGCGGCACCTATGACGCCGAGACTGGCCTCGCCTTGTGGGGCGTGGCGCAGACCTACGATACCGGCCCCTATCGCGATGCTTTGCCCGGCGCGAACAACGACGGATTGTTCACCAACTCCACCCTCGCCTTCGTGCCGCGCACGGGCGAGCTGAAGTGGTACTATCAGCACGTGCCCAACGACCAGTACGATCTCGATTGGGTGTTCGAACGCGTGATCGGCGATCTCGATGTGAACGGCGAGCGCCGCCATGTGGTGATGACCGGCGGCAAGGAAGGCCTGTTTGACACGCTCGACGCCGCGACCGGCGAATATATCTCCACCGCCGACATGGGCTTTCAGGACTTCATCACCCAAATCGACCCGGTGACGGGCCGCAAGAGCGTCGATCCGAGCAAGATACCGGGCCGTGATCGGGACTCTGTGTTCATGTGCCCGCACGCAGGCGGCGGGCGCAACTGGAGCCCCACTTCGTTCGACGAGGCCAGCGGCACGCTGTTCGTCAACGCGCGCGATACCTGCATGGAGCTGCGCCCGGTGACCGAAGGCGGATTCCTGACGAGCGGGGTCAACGTTTACTATTCGGCACCCGCCGATTCCGATGGCAATTTCGGCTTCGTCCAGGCCATCGACATGGCAACGGGGGAGGTGAAGTGGGAAACCCGCCGCCGCGCGCCTTACGATATGGGGATGCTCGCCACGGCCAGCGGATTGCTGTTCACCGGCGGCATGGACGGCGACTTCCTCGCCTACCGGCAGGACGATGGCGCGCAGATCTGGCGGAGCGCGCTCACCGGCGTGCCCAACGGCTCGCCGATCACCTATGCGGTGGACGGCAAGCAATATATCGCGGTGGTGACGGGTGCGGGCAATCCGCTCTCGTTCGGGCTGCCGGGCTTCACGCCCGAACTGCCGACACCCGCCGTGCCCTCGGCCGCTGTTACGGTCTTCGCGCTGCCCGAGTGACCACGAAAAAGGGGCAGGCGAACCGTGATGCGCCTGCCCCTTTTCTTGTTCTATCAGAGCTGGATCAGGCGCCCGCGCAGGCGATCCCGGCCAGCATGGAAACGATGAAGCCATCGTCGCCCTGCCCGACCATGTAGCAATCGTAGATGCCCAGCGTGAAGCCGATGGCGCGGCCGAAGAACACGATGGTGATCCAGAAGATCAGCGAGGTGATGCCCGCAACCTTGGCGCCCATCGGCACAACCGGCGAGGTGTCCCAGTTGGCCACGGTCTTCCACGTCACGAAGTGGAAATAGGCCATGTTGAGGCCGGCAATCGCCAGCAGCACCATCTTGCCCATGAAGAACGGGTTGATCATGTAGCTCGACGTTTTCGAGATGTAGAGCAAGGTGCCGGTGATCGCCGCCAGGATAAACCCGCCCCATGTCCACTTGAGCGTATCGCGGCTCATCGAGGTGATCGGGTAGTTCTTGGAGGCCACGCCCAGCAGGCGCAGGTCCATCACGAAAATCGTGCCGAGCACCGTGACCAGCGCGATCACGTGGATCGTTTCGATCGTGGGGAAAGCCCAGGTGCTTTCGGCGATGAAGATGCCGAGCGGGGAATACTGGATCGATTCCCAGATCGTCGTCGGTTCAGGATAATACATTATTCGAAACTCCCCCTTACACCGGCACGTAGGCGATCCAGCGACCGCACACGATGATCAAGCACCACAGCGCCATGATGAGCCAGCCGGTGGCCTTCGCCCCTCCGGTGCCGATATAGGCCGCGCCAGCCGTCTGCGCGGCGGAGCGGACCGAACCGATCCACGAAAGCGAAACGAGAACCATCACGATCAGCGCGATCATCTTGATCCAGAACACGGCGTTGATCATGTTGCGCACCGGCTCTGCCATGATCATGGCCAGGCCCGACAGCACGATGACCAGCAGCCCCCAGCGCACCCACGGCACGAAGCGCGCGGCGGTCTGCTCGAAGGTCAGGCCCGCCCCGGCCATGCCGTTCACGCGCAACACCACCATCAGCACCGAGCCGAAGGCGGCACCGATCGCAAGGATGTGGATCGCCTGGGCAATGGGCACGTTCCAGAAGTTCTCGACCATGAACAGGCTGAACGCAGTTTCCTGCATCCAGAACGCCCAGTCGAGCAGGACCGTGCCTCTCATCCAGTCCGTTATATTGAAAAGTAGATCACCCATCGGCCCTGTACCCCTCCTTGTAATGGCTCTTTGTGAAGGTGTGTTGCTGCGGGCAGATTGATCCTGTCCGAAGCCCCTCTCACATGCCCGCTAGCGAGCATCTGCCATTCCGCCAAGCCTAATTGCCAGACTTCATTATGAATTGCAATTTTTGGCACACTATGCTTTGGCCCTCCACAGACTGACATAAAGCCATTATTTTCCGTAGCTTGCGCAAACATTGAAGCGCGCTTTTCCTGGCCAGGGCGCGGCCGGGCTTTTCGTGGAGACAAGGCATTGTCAAACTTCCGCCTGCAGTTTAGGACAGAATCAACAAGTCGCGCAAACTTGCAGAGCGACATCTGGTGAGAGGGTGATTCGGGGACAATGGCAATCCGAGCGATGCATAGGGCGGGAACCGCAGCTGTGCTGGCTTGCACGGCAGCCAGTGGGCTCGTCGCGCAGACAGCACCTGCCGATGGTGACTGGCCCAGCATTCAGCGCGATGCCGCCGCCACCCGCTATTCCCCGCTTGCCCAGATCAATCGCGCCAATGTGAGCGGCCTCGCCTCGGCCTGGTCCTATCCGCTGCGCGCTTTCAACACTGCTGTCCCTATCGTCATCGATGGCGTGATGTATTTTCCGGCGCAAAGCCGGGTGGTGGCACTCGATGCCGCCAGTGGTGAAGAAATCTGGGTTCATGAACGCGACATGCCTCCCGGACCGAACGGGTTCTCAGGGCGCGGCGTCAGCTATTGGCCCGGCGACGCCAGCCACGCCCCGCGCATTCTGGTAACGGCGGGCGACCGCATTCACGCACTCGACGCCGCCACGGGAGAGCCCGTGGCCGATTTCGGCGAGAACGGCTCGATTGCGATGGGCGGCCCCGGCTATGGCGGCACCCCCACGATTGCCGGCAACACCATGATTATCGGCGCGGCTTCGCTTGAAAACCCGCAGGGCGAACCGGGCAATCCGCGCGGCTATGATGTGGTTACCGGCGAACGCTTGTGGGAGTTTGACACCACACCCGATCCGGGCCAGCCCTACAACGATACCTGGGGCGATGGCTGGAAAGATCGTGGCGGCACCAACATGTGGGGCTTCCAGGCGACCTACGATAGCAGCACCGGTATTGCCTATCTCCCCATCGCCGGCCCCGCGCACAATTATTACGGCGGCGACCGCCCCGGCACCAACGTCTATGGCAACTCGGTGGTCGCGGTCGATGCGCGCACCGGCGAATACAAGTGGCATTTCCAGACCGTGCACCACGATCTGTGGGACATCGACATGAGCAATGCCGGTCCGCTGATCCCGGTTGAGACCGAGACCGGCGGCCACCTGGCCTTGGCCAATATCGGCAAGTCGAGCTACTTCTACCTGCTCGATGCGGAGAGCGGCGAGCCCGTGCTTCCGGTGGAAGAGCGGCCGGTGCCGCCGGGCAACGTTCCGGGCGAGTACTATCACCCGACCCAGCCCTTCCCGGTGGTGACCCCGCCGCTGAGCCGGGTCGAGATGACCTATCAGGATATCGTCAGCCCCGAAGATACCACGCCCGAACACTCGGCAGCCTGTTACGCCATGTGGGACAAGGCAGGCGGCTTCTACAACGCCGGTCCGTTCACGCCCTTCCGCTACAAGGAAGCCGATGCCGCGCCGTTTTCGACCATCCAGTTGCCGGGCGGAACCGGCGGCGTGAACTGGGGCGGCCCGGCGGCCGATCCGACCACCGGGCTGGTCTACGTGAACGCTCAGGACACCTCGCTGGTCGGCTGGGTCGAGAAGGTCGAGGGGGAGAAACCCTACAGCTTCGATGCCACCTCGGCCCCCGAGTACGACCGCGCCAGTGTCGACGGGAAAGGCCCGTTCTTCACCTTCAGCGCGCCGCTTTCGGGCGAGTACGACGAGCGCGGCCGCCCGGTCGGCACCAGTGCGCCGTGCTACAAGCCGCCGTGGGCGCGCCTCACGGCGGTCGATGCCAACACCGGCGAAATCGCCTGGGCGGTGCCGCTCGGCATGTTCGAGGAACTGCCCGAAGGGCGCCAGGTGCTCGGCAATTCGGGCAGCGCCGGGCCGAGCGTGACCGCAGGCGGACTTGTGTTCGTGGGCGCCACCAACGACAAGCGCCTGCGCGCGTTCGATGCTGCCACTGGCGAGCAGCTCTGGGAAAGCGTACTAAACGGTAACGCCAATGCGAACCCGATGACCTATCGGGGGCGCGATGGCAGACAGTATGTCGCAATCAATGCCGGAGGCATGATCGCGGCTTTCGCACTCAATCAGTAATCGCATACAGGAGAGGTCATGCGGGGGATTAAACACTTGAGCTTGTTGGCGGCATCGGCGCTGGCCTTTGCCGGCTGCGCAAGCGTGCCCACCACGTCGGCAGTTGCCCAGAATAGCGAAGCCAGCGCCCCGGCGCGCATCGGCGATGCACCGAACATCAACGGTGTGTGGCAGGTGATGAACGAGGCAAACTGGAATCTCGAGCCGCACAGCGCCGGCCCGAACCCGCTGCCCCAAGGCGATACGCTGCTGGGTGCGATTGGGGCGATTCCGCCCAGCATCGGCGTGATCGAAGGCGGCGAGATTCCGTACAAGCCCGAAGCGATGGAGCGGCTTAACCAGAACCGCGAAAACCTCATCAGCTGGGATCCGGAAGCGGCCTGCTACCTGCCCGGGATTCCGCGTGCGACCTATATGCCGCACCCGTTCCAGATCATTCAGGGCGATGGCGACGACATCCTGATCGCCTACGAATATGCTTCGGCCAACCGCGTGATCCACATGGGCGAAGTCGGCATTCCGCCGATCGACACCTGGATGGGCACCTCCTACGGCCAGTGGGACGGCGACACGCTTGTCGTGACCACGCTGGCGCAGGGCCCGGGCCTGGTGAAGCTGCCGGGCGGCGAGATGATCGACGGCGTGACCTGGCTCGATCGCAACGGCAACTATCTGACCAATCACGCGACCGTTACCGAGCGCTTCACTCCGATGGGTCCGAACCATATCGAATACGAAGCCACGATCGACGATCCGGAGATCTACACCCGTCCGTGGACGATCAAGATGCCGCTGTACCGCCGCGTGGAAGAGAATGCGCAGCTGCTTGAGTTCAAGTGCGTGCCGTTCTCGGAGCACCTGCTCTACGGCGACTTAATCGAAGAGTAATGTTGGGTCGGGCAAACAGACAAAGTCAATTTAAGATTTGTCCGAAACCCGGGGATTTTGACAAGGAGTAAATCATGCAGATCAAGAAGCTCAGCGCTGCCGCAATCGGCGCCGTGCTGGCGATCACCGCAGTGGGCGCCGCCGCGCACCACTCGTTCGCCACCGAATTCGACCGCAACAAGCCGATCCGCTTGTCGGGCAAGGTCGTGATGTTCGAGTGGGTGAACCCCCACTCCTGGATTCACATCGATGTGAACCGCAACGGCAAGACCGAGCGCTGGCGCATCGAAGGCGGCGCACCGTCGGCTCTGCTGCGTCGTGGCTGGAACAGAAATTCGCTGCCCGCGGGCACCGACATCATCGTCGACGCCTTCCAGGCGCGCGATGGCGACACCCGCGCTTCGGCGGCGGAAATCCGCTTTCCGAACGGTCGCGAGCTGTCGCTCGGCAACCCGACGACCGAGGCTGTGGCCGCTGCGGCCCGCCGCGCCGGCAACTAAGCTAGGCGTCATCGAACAAGCGAACGGGGGCCCGCGCGGCCCCCGTTTTCGTTTGCGCGCCGACGATTGACTTTGTTCGGCAGGCAGGCATCACCCTCAGCCAGAGGGGGAGAAAACCTGTGCCTGCCAAAGGCCACGCGATTGTCGTTGATCTGCTGATGAACGCCTTCTCGGTGCCTGCCTTGGACTATACCAGCACAGATACCTATCGCTTCAATTCGGGAGTCGACGGCCCACGCGTTGCCGATCGGCTCGCCACCACTTTCAGCCGCGAGCGCAGTGGCATCAATTCTACCGTCGAGGTGATCGGCCCAGAGGGCGCGAGGCGGGCGCCGGCCACTGCTGGATAAACCGCCGCCGCTATCTCAAGGACTTCCTGCCGCGTCTGTTCCGCTAGTTCGAGCCGGCGAGCGCGGCACCGATCTCGGCAAAGTCCGCGCGCACTTCACCAAGGGCTTCGGAATTGAACACCATCACGCAATCGAGGATCGTCTCACGCGCGGCGGTGTAAAGATGCTCGAGCGCGCCAGCGACGGGGTTGCTGCGGTCGAGGCCCATTTCGAGTGCGGTGATCGCCGCGATGGCGCGGGTCAGCCCGTCGGAGCGGCTGGTGGAATCGCCCGCCTCGTTGGCGCGGATCGCGCGGCCCAGTTCGCTCACCACCTGCTCGAAGCAGATCGCGACGAGGTCCTTGTGGTCCGAACCGAGGATGCGGGCATTGACCTGCACCTTGCGGTAAGCGTCATGCGGGTTCTGGCGCAGCATCAACATAATTAATTGCTCGAATTCCAGGCGTCGATCTGCTGCTGCAGGAACGACATCGTCGATTGTGAAGCGGCGACACGCGCATCGGCCTTGGCAAAGCGTGACACCATCTGAAGACGCAGCGCTTCCTGCTTTTCGGCAAGTTCGGCCGTCCGTTCGGTGACCTGCTGTGCCTGCCCTTCATAGCGCTTGATCGATGAGGCCAGCGAGTTGGCGTCGCCCGTCGAGCTGGCGCTGCGGGAGAGCTTGTCGAAAGTCGAATAGACGCCATAGAGACCCGTGGTGAACATGGCCGCCACGCCATCGGGATCGCGCTCAAGCGTCGCGGCGAGGCGGTCGTCGTCGATCTTGAAGGAGCCGTCGCGGTTGATCACAAGGCCAAGGTCGCTCAGCGTGCGCGGGGCGTTGCCGGTGGCGTTGGGCATCACGACGGTGCCCGGCAATTGCGACAGCGCCAGCTTCAGCGCGCGCGCGCCCGGATCGCCGCGCAGTTCGCCGCCCTCGACCGCGGTGGCGCGGTTCAGTTCGGACACCACTTCGTTCAACGCCGTAACGAGATCGGACATCGTCTGCGGCACGCCGCCAGTGGTGTTGGCGAAGGTAATCGCCGTGGGATTGCCGATATTGGTGCCGGTGAGCGAGAGTTGCAGGCCCGGCGCGATCTGCCCGGTGCTGTTGGTCTTGCTCGTCATCTCCAGCCCGTCGAGCTTAAACTTGGCGTCCTGCGAGACTTCCTTGAGCTGAGCGGCAGAGCCGGTGCCGGGCTGCCAGGCAAGCGCGGCCAGGCCTTCTTCGCCGGGTGTTTCGGTCGCCTCGATCACGAAGCCGCTTTGCTCACCCTCGGCGCCCTTGAACACCAGCTGCGGGCCGTTGACGGTCTGCGCGATATAGGCCGAGACACCGGCCCCGGCAGCGTTGATCTTGCTGGCGATGTCCTTGAGCGTGGAGCCGCTGTCGATCGTGATATCGACCGCGGCTTGCCCTGTATCTTCTGTGAAGGTGGTGCCATCCATCTTGCCGAAGCGAATGGTAAGCGAACCTGCGCCGACCGGATCGGTCGCCGATGCCATTGCCGGGCCGGTCAGCACCTGGCGCTTGGCGAGCTGCGTCACTTCCAGCGAATAGCTGCCCTTGCCGATGGTGCCAATCGGTGTGCTGGCCGTGGCGACAGAACTGTTGGCAACCTTGGGCAGCGGAGCGAGGTTGCCGGTGCGAACGAGGTCGCCCAGCGAACTGGCGAGCGTGGAAAAGCCGTTCTTGATGTTCGAAGCGGCGGTGATCTTCTGTTGCAGCAGCTCGCCCTTGGCGGTCAGCCGGTTCGTGCGCTGCTCGAACTGAGCCTTGGCCAGGTCACCCGCAAGCTGGGTCATATTGATCCCGCTGCCCGCACCAAGCGTCGTGATGATCGAGCTTGTCGAGCTGGTTGAGGAGGTGCTTTCCATGACTGCTAGAACGGCCCCTTTCTGCTGCGATTAAGCCGAGGTGCGGCCATCGGCGTCGAACTGCACCTCGACCGGAACGCTGACGCGCGGCAGCGGCGGGGTCTCGCCGCGGCGGATGGACAGCACGAAGGCGACGATGGCGGCAACCGCGGCATAAAGCTCCTCGCGGATCACCTGCCGTTCGCGCGTGGTGTAATACAGCGAACGTGCCAGCGGCGGATATTCGAGCACGGGGATCTGCATGTCGGCCGCAACTTCGCGGATCGCGAGCGCCTTTTCGCCGCGCCCCTTGGCAACCACGATCGGTGCGGAGGCCTTTTCGGGATCGTAGACGAGCGCGACCGAGAAGTGCGTGGGGTTGGTGATGACGAACTGCGCATCTTTCATCGCCGGGCCGAGCGCGCCGGTGGCGATTTCGCGCTGACGCTGACGGCGCGCGGACTTCGTCTCGGGCGAGCCTTCGCTTTCCTTGTTCTCGTCGCGCATTTCCTGATGCGTCATCTTCAGCCGCTGATCCCGCCGGAACCACTGGATCGGCAGATCGATCATCGCGATGATGACCAGCCCACCCGCCAAGGCTGCGACCAACGAGATGCACGCACTCCATGCAATTTCGAGCTGCCGCGCCAGCGTCACCCGGCCCAGCTCGGAAATGTCGGGCAGCGTCATGCGCATCCATACAAAGGCAATGGTGCCCAGCAGCGCCACCTTGAGCAGACCCTTGCCCATCTCGATCCACCCCTGCGGGCCGAAGATGCGCTTGAGGCCGGACATCGGGTTGATGCGCTTGCCCTTGAATTGCAGGTTCTCCGCCACCCAGCGCCCCTCGCCGAACGAGAGCTGCGCGATCAGCGAGGCGGCAGGCACCATCAGGCCGAGGATCACCACCGGCACCGCCACATCGGGGATGATGGCCAGAACGTCGCCCGCCCCGCCCCGTTCGAGCGACGTGGCATCGAAGGTGAGCGCGGTGATGACCAGCTTGCGCAACTCGTCGAGCACCCACGGCCCGGCCACGATCATCCAGGCAAGCCCGGTAATGACGGTGGCGGCGGTGGCGAGCTCCTTGCTGCGCAGCACATCGCCTTGCTTGGCCGCCTCGCGCCGTTTGCGCGGGGTTGGCGCAAAGGTTTTCTCGCCGCTGCTCTCCTGGCTCATGGCGTAATCACCAAGGCTACGTTGTCGAGGCCAGTGCGGGTAATGGTCTCGAATTCGGCGTAGATCAGCGGCGAAGCCACGATCAGCGCGCCCAGCCCCGCCAGCACGCCCGAAGGCAGGCCCAAGGCGAACAGATTAAGCGACGGTGCCGAGCGGCTGAGAATGCCGGTTAGCAGCTGCACCATCAGCAACACCAGCGTGATGGGCAGTGAAATGAGGACCCCGAACTGGAACAGCTGCGTGGCGAAGCTGGCGATCACCATGGCCCGATCTTCGCCGAGCCAGGTCTCTCCCGGCGGAAAGGAGGTATAGCTCTGCACCACCAGCTCCAGCCATTGCAGATGGCCGCCTACAGCCAGGAAAATCAGCGTGAGCACGATGGTGAAGAACTGGCCAAAGGCGGTGATCTGCGTTCCTGCCTGCGGATCGGTAGTCATGGCCATGGAAAGGCCCATCGCCCCGCCGATCACCTCTGCGGCAAGCACTGGCCCGGCAAAGGCGATCTGCAAGACGAAACCCAGCGTCAGCCCCAGCACGACTTCACCTGCCACCGCAATCAGGCCTGCGAGGCTGAAGATTTCGGCAGGCGCGGAAACGTCGGTCCAGGCGGCGACGAACACCGCGATGGCACCGGCAGCAACCACACGCACCTGCGCGGGCACGCCCATGGCACCGAAAATCGGCGCAGCGATCATCGCAGCGCCGATCCGGGTCATCAGAAAGACCACCCGCCAGAATTCGGCCTCGAGAGGTCCGATGCCGAACGACAGGCCGCTCATCGCCCGATCATGGCAATCTGGTTGAAGATTTCGTTCAGGAAGTCCGACAGCAGCACCATCATGCTTGCGCCGAGAACGACCAGCACCAGCGAGATCGCGGCCAGCTTGGGCACGAAGGTCAAGGTCTGCTCGTTGACCGAGGTCGCCGCCTGGATCAGGCCGACCACAAGGCCAACCGCGAGGCTGGCGATCAGGATCGGCGCGGCGATCAGCGCGGTGGTCCACAGCATCCGGTCGGCAAGCGCCAGCATGGCGGGCATTTCATCCATCGATCATCGCTCCGCGCTATAGGAAACTGGCCGCAAGTGAGCCCATCAGGAGCGCCCACCCATCGACAAGAACGAACAATAAGAGTTTGAAAGGCAAGGATACGAGCATCGGGCTCATCATCATCATGCCGAGGCTCATCAGCACCGAGGAGACCACCAGATCGATCACCAGAAAGGGCAGGAACAGCATGAAGCCGATCTGGAACGCGGTCTTCAATTCGCTGGTCACGAAAGCGGGCAGCAGGATCGAAAACGGCACATCCGCTTCGGAAGCATAGCCGGGATGCTTGGCAAGGTCGGTGAACATGGCGAGGTCGGTCTCGCGGGTCTGGCGGATCATGAAGGCGTGAAAGGCGTTGCCTGCCCGCTCGATTGCCACTTCGGCGCCGATGGTATCGGCGGAATAGGGCTCAATCGCCTCGGCATTCACCCGCTCCAGCGTGGGGGCCATCACGAACAGCGACAGGAACAACGACAGCCCGATCAGCACCTGATTGGGGGGCGATTGTTGCAGGCCCAGCGCCTGACGCAGAATAGCGAGCACGATGATGATGCGCGTAAAGCTCGTCATCATCAGGATCAGCGCCGGCAGAACCGTGAGCAGGCCCATCACGAGCAGCAGCTGGAGCGACAGGCTCAGTGCCCCGTCCGGACCGTTCGACAGCTCGCCGAACGCACGGTCGAGCGCGCCGGGAACCGCCGCCTCGGTCGCCGCCTGCGCATGGACCAGCGCTGGCGTCAGCAGTGCGCCGAGCGCAGCGAAAATGCCAAGCGCTCGTTTACCGGTATAGGTCATTGGGTGAACTCGTTCTCCACGAGGTCGGCAAGGCTTTGCTGCTCGGCCTTTGCCTTCGCCTTGGCCTGCACGCGGCTTTGCGCGGCGCATTCGGCCAGCCAGGTGAAGCCGCTTTTCGAAGAGGCCACGAGAATATCGCGTCCATTGTATTCGATCACGGCCAGCCGCTGGCCAGGCGAAAGCATCAAGGTTTCGACCACTTTGATGGTACGCGGACGGCCCTCGCCGCCTGCGCCCACCTGCGTTTGCAGCTTTTTGGCCAGCTTGAGGCTGCCCCAGATCATCACTGCAATCACTGGCAGCAGCACCGCCAGCTTGAGCAGATACCAGCCCATGTTAGAGGCCTCCGACCGGGTCTGCTGACGCAGGCGGCGCCGGGATCGCATCTTCCGCTTCGCCGCCGGCGAGTTCGATGATGCGCAGACCGAACCGGTTGCCCTCGGCCACCACCTCGCCGCGCGCCACGACCTTGCCGTTGACCAGCAGGTCAAGCGGCTCGTCGATCAGCCGGTCGAGCATGATGACCTGCCCCTCGCCCAGCGCGCAGATATCGCGCAGGCGCATCGACGACGACCCCAGCTCGACCGAGACAGCAACGTCGATATCCTTGAGCATACCAAGGTTGGCGAACGGAATACTCACGCATTGTCTCCTGTCAGCAGGACTTGATCGAGTTGCAGCGCAACGCGGTCGTCCTGTTCACCCATGGCACCGCTGGCGATGCGGTGCTTGCCCACGAACAGCGGAACCGAACGCGCGACGGCGATCGGCAGAACCTGTCCGGCCTTGAGATTCATCAGCTTGCTTGCCGGCACCTTCATTTCGGCCAGACGTGCGCGCATCGCCAGCGGCACATCGGCAATGGCTGCCGGCAGAATTTCCGGGGTAACCGGCTTGGGCTGCGCCCCGCTCTCGTTGAAATGGTTAAGCAGGCGCGACACCGTGCCGGGGCGGCAGGCAAGCCGCAGCGTTATGGCCGGGCCTTCAGGCGCAACAACCGACAGCGGCATCACCACAGCGTCCGATTGGCCGGGAAAGACAGCCAGCTTGGCATAGTCGGTGGAGAAAGTGGCTTCTTCGCCTGCCCGCAGCGCCGCAGCGTCGAGACAGGTGCCCAGCGCCTGCGTGAGCGCGCGCGCAAGCCGCTTGAGCAGCAGTTCGATCGAGCTTGGCAGCTTGCGACCGGGCTTGAGATCGGCCGCACCGGCATCGCCGCCGAACATGGCTTCGAGCCGGGCGAGGATCGGCGGCAGGGCGAAGGTGGCGAACAACCGCCCGCCTGCATCGCCAACCGGCAGAATGAAATTGCCCGCAACGGGGTCGATCTTCTCGGCCAGGTCCCGTGCCAGCATCACTTCGGCGTCGCCTGCCTCGCAGGTCCACCCGCTGGAATTGAACACGGTGGCCATACGCACGGCGAGCGCAGATTCGAGCGCGGTGCCAAGGCGGCTGAACGCAGTCAGCCGGCTATCGGCATCGGGCTTGGCCGAAACCAGCGCCGCGCAATGCATCGCCGCGCGGCGTTCCGCCACGAAGGACTGGTTCATGTTCATTGAACGATCAGGCTCCGGAAATAGACCTTGTCGACGCCGCCGAAGCCTTCTTCCTCTTCGAGCACATCGTTGATCGCATCGACCATGCGCTGTTGCAGGCGTTCCTTGCCCACGGGGGTCGAGAATTCCATCTCGTCGGTGTCCGAAAGCTCGATCAAGAGTTTCGAGCGGATCGCGGTCTCGTGCTTCTTGAGCCACATCAGAACGCGTCCGTCACGGCGGGTGGAAGCAGCGAGGCCAAGCTGGACCATCGCCGGAGAACCGCGCAGGTTGGAGGTGAACTCGTTCTCGAAGTCGTAGTAGGCGGTGCGATATTCGCTGCCGCTTTCACCGGGGACATAGGCAGCATCGCCCTCCCCCTCACCTTCGCCACTGGCATAGGGGTCTTCTTCGCCCTTTTCGACCAGTTTGGGGCCCTTCTCTTCCTTGGCCTCGGCATGATCGCCGATGATGCCGGCAGCCATCAGGCCGAACACGCCGCCACCACCGGCGGCCAGCATGACCAGCGGAAGAACGATCTTGCCAATCAGGCCGCCCTTCTTGGCGCCCTCATCGCCTTCTTTCTTGTCCTTGCTCATTGCGGTATTCCCTTAGCTGTCACGCCAGCACGCCGCGGCGCCCAGTCGATTCCGGGCCACCAGCGGGTCTGCCCGCCCCTCTGTCAGAAGCTGCTGTCTGTGATTGCGCGAATATGGATAATTGCGGATTGTCCGGCTCATAGGTATTTTTACCTGAGCCTCCGTTATGACCCGCAGAATTCTGCGAAGTTTCGCCCCCTGCGAGGGCGGCTTGCCCCTGCCCGTCAGAGCGCTGGTTGGAGGACTGGTTTCCGGTATTGCCCGTATTCTGGCCGCCCTGCTGGCCAGCGTTCTGGCCCGAGCTTTGTGCCGCGCCCGCCTGGGCCAGCGCCTGCCCCACGGCATGGCGCAGTTCGGTCGGCGCGCCTGGCAGGTCGATGCTCAAGCGGTCGTCACCGCGCAGGCCCACCGCCAGCGTGACCCTGCCAAAGTCAGGGTGGCTCAGCTCCATATGGCTGCGCTCCGACCGCGCGGCGACGCGCGTTTCGATGAGCCGGTCGACCAACTGTGCGAGCGACGTATCTGTCGGGCTGGTCGGCGCTGCACCGGTCGGGTGGACCGGCGCCGATACGCCGCGGACCGCAGAACCGGCGTCGGCGAACGGCGATGAGGAAGGTTCTGCAGCCGGGACCTTGGCCGCCGCCGCCGCCGCTGGTGCGGCAGCGAGGCGCGCCTCGCGCAGTTCCTTGAGCGACTTCAGATCGCTGTTTTCACCGGCACCGGCGAGCAGCTGCGCAGTGGAGGCGCCTTCGCGCGCGTCCTTGCCTGCCTCGGGCGCAAGAGCGACCTCGCCCAGCGCGGGCTTCGCGGTCGCGCTGTTCGCCTGGCGCGCGGGTGCGAGGATCGTCTGCTGCGCCTGTTCCCAAGCGAGCCCCTGTGCCCGGCCACCGCGCAACTGCTCCAGTTCGTTCGGACGCGGAGCGGCATCGTGGCGCAGAGGCGCTGGGCTTGCAGGGGTCTCGGCACCGTCACCCGATCCCGCCGCCTCCTCGCCATCGGCGAGCGCGAGATTGGCATCGACCGGGGTCTTCGCGATCACAGGTGCCTGAACCTGATCCTTCACCAGCGGCGCGGCAGGAGCAACAATCGCAACATCGACCTCCGCCACCAGAGAGACGACTTCGGGTGCAAGCTCGCCCTCGCCCTCTGGCACCTCGCCGATGTCGATATCGAGCGCGAGCGCGGGATCGGCCTCTCCCTCGCCGGCAACCGGCAAACCTTTGCCGCCGTCCGGCAGATCACCGGCAACCGGGAGCCGCAAGTGAGGCTGCTTCTCGTCGGGGGACTGAGAGCCTACAAGCTCTGGCTGCTTCTCGGAGTCCGCGCGCACCACGGCCGTTGCGGGCCGTTCGGATTGCAGCGTGCTTCCGCCATCGTCGGCCAGCGCCCTGTTCGGCTGCTCGTCAGCGCGCGAAGCCTCGCGTTCACGCGCATTGCGCGGGGGCGCGCTCGCCTCTGACGCATCGGGTTGAGGCGAATTAGCCGATACCAAGCCCGCGAACTCGCCGTTGTCGGCGCCATTGCTCCGGGAAGACGGTGATACGACGGAGTCGCTCGAAATTAGAATTTGCGATGAAACCTGCATGGTCCCTCTCTGGTTTACCGAGAGAGACTATTCACGATCCGTGCCAATTCGGCGGCCGCCTGCAGAATTTTGCGTTTCACGCGCCGCCAACCGTTGCGCCGCCTGCTCGACCAGCGCAGTGCGGCGCTCTTCGATCTGGTCACGGCGGCGGCTGGCAATGCGCTCTTGCTGCATACGCAACTGCGCGTGGCTCTGCGCATGTTCAGCCTGCTGCTCGACCGTCTGGGCGATGGCGCGCAGGCGCGTGCCCGAGGTGAGCCGGCGCGCGAGATCGTCGCCGTAATCGACCTGCTCACGCGGAATTTCGGTAGCCGCCAAAGCCCGCGCTCGCGCCGCTAGCTGCTCGCTGCGCTGCGCTGCCGAAAGGGCCTGCGCGGCCTCGCCTGCCGCACGCCGATGTTCGATCTCGCGCAGAAGCAGCATCCGCGCCATCAATTTAGCGCGGCGTTTGTCGTTATTGCCCATTGCCGGTCATCGTGATGAGCTGCCCGACCGTTGCATCGAAATCGGCGCGCTCGCCGCGCTGCTGGCCGAGGAAGGTTTCGACCTGTTTGTGCATGGCCATGGCGCGGTCGATATCGGCATCGCGGCCCTGCTGATAGGCGCCCATCAGCACGAGATCGCGGTTCGCCTCATAGCGCGCCACCAACCCGCGCAGATCGCGCGCTGACTTACGATGTTGCTCGCCCGCGACATCTTCCATTACGCGGCTGAGCGAAGCGGAAATGTCGATCGCCGGATAGCGACCGTTCTGAGCGATGTCTCGGCTGAGCACGATATGCCCGTCGAGGATCGCGCGCGCGGTGTCGACCACGGGGTCGTTATGGTCATCACCATCGGCCAGAACAGAGTATATGCCGGTGATCGAGCCGCCCGACTTGGCAGAATTGCCCGCGCGTTCGACCAGCTTGGTGATCGTCGCCAGCGCCGAGGGCGGATAGCCGCGCGCCGAGCCGTTTTCGCCCAGCAACAGGCCAATCTCGCGCGCCGCGTGAGCAACGCGCGTGAGGCTGTCGAGCACTAGCAGCACCTTCAGGCCCTGCGCGCGATAATATTCCGCAAGGCTGGTCGCGAGCATCGCCCCGCGCAGCCGCAAGTTGGGTGCATGGTCGGCCGGAACCGCCACCAGAGCGGTGCGCCTTGCGGTCTCGCCGCGCATATGGCGGGCAACGAAATCAGATACTTCGCGCGCACGCTCACCAATCAGGCCTAGCACCACCACATCGGCCTTGGCCCCTTGCGCGATCATGTCGATCAGCACCGACTTGCCAACGCCCGAGCCTGCGACAATGCCCATCCGCTGACCCACACCCATGGTGCAGGTGGCGTCGATGGCGCGAATGCCGGTAACGAAGTGCTGCTCGACGCTCGACCGTTCCAGAGCTCCGCTACGCTCGCCGCCCGAAGGCCACCATTCGCGCGCGGCCACGGCATCGCGGCCGTCAATCGGATGGCCAGTGCCATCGACGGCCCGGCCAAGAAAACCCGGCCCCACCGGCAGAGCGCCGGGTCGGCCAAAGGGATGAACGAAAGCGCCCGGGCGCAGCAGCACCGCATCGCCCAGAAGGCTCATCAGTGTGCGCCCGTTGCGAAAACCGATCACCTCGGCAGTGTGCGAACGGGCATGGCCGTGGCCGATGGTGCACAGCGAGCCGACCGGCAGCGAAAGCCCCGTCACCTCGATCATGGTGCCATCGCAGGCGCTCACCTTGCCATAGCGGCGCGGCGACAGGTCGAGCGCGGTGCCATCGGCCCGGATCGTTTCCAGCATGTTCAGCATGAAATCAGCACTGCCCAATGGCTTCGCGAATGGCATCGGCCCAGCTCGGCGGGCCGTCCTCGATCCCGCCGTCGGCAGTCTCGATCCGGATGCAGCCCGGCAAGAGCGACGGATCTTCCTCCAGCATCAACCCCGGCGCAACCAGGCCTTCGACAGCCTCCTTGTCCGCCGGATTGAGCCGGATGCGCCGCTCGTCCGCCGCGCGCATAAGCATCGAGGCGGCATTCTCTACCCGCCGCGCAAGCAGCTCGTGATCGAGCGCAAAGGGCGCAACCGCCTGTTCGCACAGGGCCACAACCGTCTCGCGCATCATCGAGCGCAGCCGCTCGCCTTCGTCAATTGCCTGCTCGGCCAGTTCACATCCGAGCCCGGCATAGCGGGCCTCGAGTTCGGCCAGTTTGACCTCGTATTCGGCGCGGGCGCGGGACTGGCCCTCCTCCACTCCGCGAGCGAAGGCTTCCTCCAGCGGATCGGCCTGCGGTTCTTCTGCAACGGGTTCCTCAACCGGCGGCGGCGCGCCGCGGCCAAACCGAAAATCGGTCGAAAATCCGGCAGGAGCGAGCGCAAGCAGGGCGCGGCTAGACATAGTCTTCGTCGCCGTCGCCGAGAATGATCGTGCCATCGGCAATCAACCGCTTGGCCACTTCGATGATCCGCTTCTGTGCCGCTTCCACATCGGCAAACTTGAGGCGGCCACGGGTCTCGATCTCGTCCTTGAGGCCATCGGCCGCACGGCTCGACATCGCACGGAAGAACACTTCGCGCTGCGTTTCGTCGATCCCCTTGAGCGCGTCGATAAGCAGGTCGGAATCGACCTCGCGCAGCAGCGCGCCCATTGTCTGCGGTTCGAGCACGAACAGATGCTCGAACTTGAACAGCTCGCTTTCGATTTGCTTGTACAGCGCCTTGTCGCGCTTGTTGATGACCGGAAGGATGCGCTTTTCGGCGGCCTTGCCCGCGCTGTTGATGATCTCGGCCACTTCGCGCACTCCGCCGATGCGCAGCGGCATGGTGCCGAAGGTTTCGGTGATGCGGCTTTCGAGCAGCTCTTCGAGCATGGTCAATGCCGAGGGCGCGACCGGGCCGAGCGTCGCCACGCGGTGGACGATCTCTGGCTGATCCTCTTCGGGCAGCCCTGCCAGCACCTGCGCCGCCACCATCGGATCGAGCTGCACCAGCAGCACGGCGATGGTCTGCGGGAATTCGTCGGCGACCAGCTTCAGGATGATTTCGGGCTCAAGCCAGCGCGCGATTTCGAGCGCGGTCGGGCCGCGCGGTTCCTCGACCACGATGCGGCGCATCACGCCATCGGCACGGATTGGGCCGACTGCACTGGTCATGACCGAACGCACCTTGTCCATGCGTCCCTCGGCAGGCATCACGCGCTCGCTGGCGGCCTGGGCGAAGTCGCGGATCGCCTCGCTGACGCGGTCCTCCGCAATCTCGCCCAGATCGCACATGTTCTGGCCCAGCAGCGCAAGCTCCTCCGGCGTCAGCTTTGCCAGCAAGGTGCTGGCATCTTCGTCGTCCATCAGCAGCACCATGAGGGCTGCGTTGGCGGCCTGAGGATGGGTCAATGCGGTCATGCTGCAGCCGCTTCATCAGCTTCGGCAGGCGGCACTTCGCGCAGCATCCGGCGCAGCGCCTGCAACGCATCGTCGGGCTGTTCGCGGGTGATGCGGCGCGCCAGCTCGATTTGCTGGGTCAGCGCCTCGTTGTTCGTCGCGCCGGGGAAATCGGCGCTGCTGGGAAGCAAGGCCGGCCTTTCCTCGCTGGGCAGAGCTTCGCCCTCACCCTCATCGTCGCTATATTCTTCGTCGTCCTCCGCCTCGTCATCGTTTTGGCGGGACTTGGCAGCGCGAGACGGGTCGAGCCGGTTGTTCACGGCCTTCAGCATCGGGCGCACCGCCAGCAGCAATACCAGCAGAACCGACAACAGCGCGACCACATTGCGCAGGATAGTGGCAAACCACGGCGTCTCCCAGAACGCCGGCTCTTCAAGCTCGGCGGGGTTGAATGCGCGGGTCCGCACGGTCACGATGTCGCCGCGCTGGGGATCGGCACCGACGGCGGCTGCTACCAGTTCCTCGACCTTCTTCAGTTCCTGTTGGGGATTGTCGCCCAGCGCCGATTGGTCAATCGCCACGGCCACCGAAAGGCGGCTCATCGCGCCGGGACGCGTACTGGTGACAGAGACCTCGCGGCCCACGTCGAAGGTGCGGCTGGCATTGCTGGCGCCGTTGCGCGTCGCGCCGCCGGCAGCTTCTGTGCCCTCGGGCGCACGATCGGCGGCCTGGTCATCGGCAGGGGGAATATTGGTGGTTGCGCCCGGAACACCGGCAGCCGTCTGCTCCGCCTGGGTGGTTTCGCTCACAGTCTCGGAACGAACCACGCCTTCGGGCTCATAGCTTTCGCGCGCGCGGGTCTGCTCGTTCATGTCGAGGCTGACCTGCACTTCGGTCGAGAACGCATTTTCGCCCACCACCGGGGTGAGCAACTGGATTACCTGCTCGCGCAGCTTGGCTTCGGTGCGGGCCTGGAGGTCGAGGCCGTCCATATCCGGGTTCGAAGGGTCGGACAGGAGCGAGCCGTTCTGATCGACAATCCGCACATGATCGGGCGTGAGCCCCACCACCGAGGCGGCAACCAGGTTAGCAATCGCGCCGACCTGCGACTGGGTCAGCGAATTGCCGCGCGTCAGGCGGAGCATCACCGACGCGGTGGGATCGCCATTTTCGCGCACGAATACCGACTTGTCGGCCTTGGCAAGATGGACCCGCACCGTGTCGACCCCGTCGATTTCGGCGATGGTCAGTTCCAGTTCGCGCTCCTGCGCGGCGCGCAGCCGGTCGCCTTCAAGCGTGCGGCTGGCGCCCATCGGCAGCGAATCGAGCATTTGCGAGCCGCTTTCGGGCATCGAGAGCGCACCCTGCGAGGCGACGGTCATGCGGGCGCGATAAAGTTCGTCTTCACCCACCATCACCGCACCGGTGCCCGGATCGATCTCGTAAGAAATCCCGGCCTGGTCGAGCGCTGCGGCAACCTCCGCCCGCTCGCCATCGCCGAGCGAGGAATAAAGCGTGCGCTGCGGTGCGGGCACGACCAGCGACCAGGTCAGCGCGGCCAGGCCAAGGCCTGCCGTGCCGATGAACCACGGCAGCATTTTCTTGACCGCAGGCTGGGCCACAAAGCCCTTGACCTGCGCCATCGGCCCGGAGCCCGGCTCCATCGTAAGCGAGGCATTCGGCGTAGCGGGAACAAGATCAGCCATTTAGCCTAGACCCCCATCCGCATGATTTCCTGGTACGCACTCAAGAGCTTGTTGCGCACCTGCAGGGTGGCCTCGAAGGCAACGCCCGCTTCTTGCCGCGCCAGCATCACCTTGGCCACGTCCTGCGTTTCGCCGCGGGCATAGGCTTCGGTCGCCGCCGAAGACCGCTGCTGCGCATCGTTGACCGAAGACAGCGCATCCTTGAGCGAATCGCCAAAACCGCCGCCTTGGGCCGGAGCATCGGTCGGGACCGGGCTCTGAGCCTGCTGGCCTTGCTGCAATTCCTTGAGAAGGCGCGACTTCTCCAGCATGGCATCGCGCATGGCGATGACCTGCTGAACGCTCGCGCCGCCTCCACCACCGACTGGATTCACGAGACTGCTCCCATATCCATCCCGGCCTCACGATAGGAAGCAAGGCGATAGCGCAGCGTGCGTTCCGAAATGCCCAGACGGCGGGCAGCTTCGATCCGCTTGCCGTTGCATTCCTTCAGCGTATCGATGATCGCTCGGGCTTCAGACAGCTTGACGATGTTCGACAGCTTGGGATCTTCTTCTTCAGCGACCTGCGGTGCTGGCACTTCCTGCACCGAATTAAGCCGGGCGGGCGCATCGAACACGATATGCTCGGGGCCGATTTCCGCGCTGTTGCCAGCCATCACCAGTGCGCGGCGCATCACATTCTCCAGCTCGCGCACATTGCCCGGCCAGGTATGCAAGCGCAGCATCGCAAGCGCGCCGGCACCGATGCGGTGGGGACCGCGCTCGGGGTTGGAATGGCGCAGCAGCATCGCGCAGGCGAGCGGAGCGATATCGCCCGGCCGCTCACGCAGCGGAGCAAGGTGGATAGGGAACACATTGAGGCGATAGAACAGGTCTTCGCGGAACCGGCCCTCGGCGACCTCGGTCGGCAGGTCACGGTTGGCGCAGGCGACGATGCGAACATCGACCTTTACCGGCCGGGTCGCGCCGACGGGCAGCACTTCGCCTTCCTGCAAGGCACGCAGCAGTTTAGCCTGCAGGCCGATCGGCATCTCCGCGATTTCGTCGAGCAGCAGCGTGCCGCCGTCCGCCTCGCGGAAAAGGCCACTGCCGCCCGCGCTGGCACCGGTGAACGCGCCCTTCTGGTGGCCGAACAGCATGGCCTCCAGCATCGTCTCGGGGATGGCAGCGCAGTTGACCGCAATGAAGGCCTTGCCCGAACGCGGGCTGGAATCGTGGATGAAGCGGGCCAGAACTTCCTTGCCAGCTCCGGTCGGGCCCGTCAGCAGAGCGGGAACGTCGGTCTGCGCGAGCCGGTCGGCCAGCGCGTAGATCGACAGCGAATGAGGGTCGGCAGCGATCGGCGCGCGCATACCGTGCGCAGCGATCCGGGCAATCAACCCAGCCAGAGCCAGCTCGCACGCGGGGTCGCTGTAAACGAACGCATCGTTGCGGCTCACGTCCTGCATGATCGACAGATCGGCACGGGCCACTGCAATGGAGTGCGCACCGGCAGCTTCGGGTTCATCAACGTCGCAAAGCGTGACCGGGTTGGTCAGGAAGAGCGACGAACGCACCCCGGCCAGCCGCCCGGCAAGCGACGGATGTTTTTTTTCGAACCCTTGCGAAACACTAAGTTTGCTCACGAAACCCCCAACGGATTAACCATCCCGGTAAGTCGCCATTTGCAAGGCGGACGTCCAAATCCGCGTTACTTAAGACCACGTAGAAATACCTATATTCTGCCGGCACCTGTCTGCCGGGTGCCGCTTAAAAACGGCAAAATTTCGCCGGTCTGTGCTTTGCCTGCCGCGCAGATCGTCGGGGCGGCACATGAGTTCATACCTACCGGAGAACCTCAAATGAACGTCATCAACACCAATATCGGCGCGATCCGCGCCACCAACGCCTCGACCTCGGCCAGCAAGATGCTGGGCAGCGCGATGGAGCGCCTGTCGACCGGCAAGCGCATCAACTCGGCCAAGGACGACGCCGCCGGCCTCGCGATTGCCACGACCATGACCTCGCAGGTGCGCGGCATGAGCCAGGGCATCCGCAACGCCAACGACGGCATCTCGCTCGCCCAGACGGCTGAAGGCGGCCTCAACGAAGTCACCAACATGCTGCAGCGCGTTCGCGAGCTGGCCGTGCAGTCGGCTTCGGGCACCTACCAGCAGTCCGACCGTGACGCGATGCAGGCGGAAGTTACCGCGCTGACCTCGCAGATCGACGATGTGCTGACCAACACCAGCTTCAACGGCAACGCGCTGCTGTCGAAGGCTTCGGCCACCGACGTCACCTTCTCGATCCAGACAGGCGCGAACTCGGGTGAGACCGTTACGCTCACCTCGAAGGGCATCGACGGCACGAAGCTCGACGCCTCGGCCCTCGACGTGACCTCGTCCGCCAACGCTGCCACCACGATGGGCAACGTCGACGATGCGCTGGCTTCGGTGAACGCCACCCGCGCTTCGCTGGGTGCCGGACAGAACCGTCTTGAGAGTGCGATGAACAATCTCAACGACAACATCACCAACCTGTCGGAAGCGCGCAGCCGCATCGAAGACGCCGACTACTCGGCCGAAACGACCAAGCTCGCCAAGTCGCAGATCCTGAGCCAGGCCTCGACCGCGATGCTGGCCCAGGCCAACCAGAGCCAGCAGAACGTCCTGTCGCTGCTGCGCTAATTTTTTCCACCGCCGTTCCGCAAACGGCGCCCCAACGGGGCCCTGGTATCCACCTGGATGCCGGGGCCTTTTGGTTTGGGTACAGGGCTTGGTTCGGGTCCTTTCCATGCAACCCTATTTATAGAGCAGCTGTTTCACCGCGATGATCCGGCCAATGTGGGGGACTGCATAGAGCCGCGGAAGTTAACCAGGCAGGGAAATAATTGGACAGATTGGCAAACCGGCAAAATGCGGCAAAATCTTGCCGCTCGGGCGGCAAGGCCTTGCCGGATTTTGCCGGATAAAATCGTTTTAATTCCGTAGCTTAAAAATAATTCCAAAAATATTCGTGGCAATTTAGGCACTTGCCAAATCTCTGGCGCCGATCGTTCACAGCGGCCTTAAACTTCCGCGCAAACTGCCGGTCTGGTTAACAAGCTGCCGTGGAAAAGTTGGGGCGGCGAAATCGACACAAGATTTGCGGAGATCAGTCATGAACGTCATCAACACCAATATCGCCGCCATCCGGGCGAGCAACGCTTCTACCTCGGCCAGCAACACGCTCGGCACCGCCATGCAGCGCCTGTCGACCGGCAAGCGCATTAACAGCGCGAAAGACGACGCCGCCGGCCTCGCCATCACCACGACCATGACCTCGCAGGTGCGCGGCATGAGCCAGGGCATTCGTAACGCCAACGACGGCATTTCGCTTGCCCAGACGGCTGAAGGCAGCCTCAACGAGGTCACCAACATGCTGCAGCGAGTTCGCGAACTGGCCATCCAGGCCGCTTCGGGCACCTATCAGCAGTCGGACCGTGACGCGATGCAGTCGGAAGTCTCTGCGCTGACCTCGCAGATCGACGATGTGATCACGACCGCCAGCTTCAACGGCAACAACCTGTTCTCGAAGGTATCGGGCACCGATCTCACCTTCGACATCCAGACCGGCGCCAACTCGGGCGAGAAGGTCACCCTGACCTCGAACGGGATCGACGGTGCCCTGATCGACTCTTCGGCGCTCGACGTGAGCAGCACGACGCTGGCCGACACGACGATCAACAACGTCGATGCGGCGATGACGTCGATCAACTCGACCCGCGCCGGACTCGGTGCCGGTCAGAACCGTCTTGAGAGCGTGATCAACAACCTCAACGACAACATCACCAACCTGTCGGAAGCGCGCAGCCGCATCGAAGACGCTGACTATTCGGCCGAAACGACCAAGCTCGCTAAATCGCAGATCCTCAGCCAGGCCTCCACTGCGATGCTGGCCCAGGCCAACCAGGCACAGCAGAACGTCCTCTCGCTGCTGCGCTAATATCGAACCCGCAGATCACCCAACCGCGCAAGCGGTTGGGGGTCGCCAAGGCCCCGACATCCTGCAAGGGATGTCGGGGTTTTCGTTTGCCCGCAGGAGGCGCAGCCGGAGGCACGGTCGCGCGTCCGCCTCATCAATTGTCGTAGTAAGGCAGCTCCGAGCCGGTGGCTCGCGCCCTTGGCCTCTCCCTCGCCCCTGCCGTCGACATCAGTCGTCATCGGTGCAACCACGAGCCGCCAGGCAGCGACACCCGAGCCCCGGAGCATGACGCTTCTTGTTATGGCTTGAGCTGGTTGGCGGGATTGAGGCTGCACTGCGAGCAGCCTGCTCAGCCTGCTCACCTGTCGTTCCCAGAGCCGCTAGCGCCGCTGTCGGCTAATACAGGGGCCCGCGATCAGGCTCGCACTATCGCGCATCCGCACAGCGTGACCTTCGCCGCTGATCTATCAGGCAGAGGCTGGCTTGGCGCCGCCTAGACCCACTTTACCAACTACCTTGTGGCCCAGCTGACGAGCGGGTGAACAGGCCGACGCCCAAAGACGCCTCTGCAAGACGCTTTGGCTTCGTGTCCTGCTCATGCAGGCCCGATAGACAGTGCAGTAGAGATCAGCAGGCGTGGAGGCTTTCCCACGCGAAGCGCAGCCGACAGACCTACTCCGGTCGCAATGGCTTAACGCAGATGGGAAGGCTCGCGGACGAGCCTGCGCGAGAGGGCGAGCCAGTGCGAGAGGGTTAGTCGGCCACCGTGATCGAGATCCGGCGGTTGCGCGGATCGGTTTTGTCGTCGGCAATCAGCGGCTCGCGATCAGCCACGCCTTCGATCCGGCGGAAACGCGCCTGAGACACGCCTTCGCGCAACAGCGCCTGACGGGTCGCCTCGGCGCGGCCGGCCGACAGCGTCCAGTTGTTGACCTGCCGGTCGTCACGGAAGGCGAGCGAATCGGTGTGACCGCGCACCACCAGCTCGCCATTGCTACCCGCAACGACATCGCCAAGGGCGTCGATAAGCATCCGCGCGTCCGGACTAAGAACCGTGGTGCCGAGCGAAAACATCGAGAAGTCGGCGTCGTCGACCAGGTCGATCCGCACGCCTTCGGTCGTATCGACCATGCGCACCTGCTTGAGCAGCCGGCGGGCGTTGCGCTGCTCGGCCAGCTTTTCCTCAAGCTGCGCACGCATAGCGCTGGCGGTGTTCTTGCTTGCCGCCCCGCCCTCCTTCGGGCCGCCCTGCGCATCGCGCGGAATGGTCAGCGACTTGGTGCCGGTCTGGCCCGCACGGTGGGGATAGTTGTCGACCGAGGTCAGCGACTCGCCGCCCATCAGGCCGTCGGAACCGGCCGACTTCTCGCGGTAGTTGACCAGGGTCGGAGTAAAATAGTCGGCAATGCCCTTGCGCTGCTCCTCGGTCGTCGCGCCGAGTAGCCACAGCATCAGGAAGAACGCCATCATCGCGGTCACGAAGTCGGCATAGGCCACCTTCCATGCGCCACCATGATGACCGCCTTCGACCACCGTCACTTTCTTGACGATGATCGGGCGGACAGGTTCCTCGGCCTTGCCGCGCGCCATCTTATCTGCCCCTCAGCGCGTCGAGCAGCTCGCTGAGGCCGGGGCGGAAATCGTGCCCGAGGCCCGAACGCGCGCTTTCGACCACCAGCGGCTGCGGATGTCCGTTAAGGCTGGCGATAATGACCTGCTTGACCGCTTGGAAAATCTGCTGATCGGCATCGATCACCTGCTTCAGGCGGCTCGCCATCGGGCCGACCAGACCATAGGCGAGAAACACGCCGAGGAAGGTACCGACCAGAGCCGAGCCGATCATGCCGCCGAGAATTTCGGGCGGTTCGCTGATTGCGCCCATGGTCTTGACGATGCCGAGCACGGCCGCGACGATTCCCAAGGCGGGCAGCGCGTCAGCCGTCGTCTGGAGGTTGTGCTGCGGCTCGTTCATTTCGTGGAACGTGCTCTTCATGGCGTTATCCATCACGTCTTCCACCGCGTTCACATCAAGCGTGCCGGACGAGACGACGATAAGCGTCAGTGTGTCGCAGATTAGCCCGGTCAGCGGCTTATTGGCGAGGATCGCCGGATATTCGGCAAAGATCGTGCTGCTCGCCGGATCGTTGACATGGCTTTCGAGCGCCACCGGACCTTCGGTCTTGAGCATTTTCATCAGCTTGGTGGTGAGCGCGATGGCGTCGATGTGGTCTTTCTTGGTGTGACGCGGACCTTTGAAAACTTTGGAAAATGATCCTGCAACAGCCTTCACCTCGTGCATCGAGTTGCCGATGATGAGTGCGCCGATGGCAGCGCCGCCGATCATTAGCCCCTCGAAGGGCAGGGCGTGCAGCACCGGCCCCATCGAGCCGCCGGCGAGAACAAACCCGCCGAAGACGCAGACCAGCAGCACAACGATCCCTATACCTGCATTCATGTCTTCGGTCCCCTTTGTCCTCGAACTCGTGGTGTCAGCTCAGCTGGTTGAACAGCGAAAGGCTGCTCAACTTCACAAAGCTGGCCTGACTTGCTTCGAGCACTGTCATCATTTCCTGCAGGCGCGTGTAGGTGGTGGCAAAATCGGCCCCGCCCACCGTCTCGCGATCCTGCGCCATCATTTCCTCCGACATGGTACGGCGGTCGTCCATGGTTTCGACCCAAGCCATGCGCGTGCCGATAATCGTCTGCGCGGTGGTCGCTTTCTGAAGCGCGGGATCGAGCGCGGCGAGCGCATCGTCGGCCGCTGTCGCGGCGGCGGCGCCGCCCGTGTTGAGGGCGGCGGCGAAGGTTCCGAGGACGGCAAAAATATCGGTCGCCCCCGAAGGAGCATTGAACGAAAAAACGTTTGGCCCGGTCAGCGAGCGCTCGACCGTCTGGCCATCGCCAAGCTCGGTTACCTGGGCATTGGCACTGCCGACATATGACACGACACCGCCACTCTCGACGTAGGCTGCTCCGGCGATTGCGCCGCCAAACAAGCTCTCGCCTTCGCCATCTGAGGTATTGGCAAGCGCCAGAAGGTTGCTGCGCAGCTCGCTGATTTCGGTGGCGATCGCCTTGCGGTTCTCGTCGGTGAGCGTGGTAGAGGATGCTTGCAGGGCAAGATCACGCGCACGGATGATCGAGCTGGTGATCGAGCTGAGCGACGAATCGGCAAGGCTAAGACTGGTCTTGGCCCGGTCTGAATTGCGCTGGTCGATCTCGGTAAGCCGCTCGCGACGCGATAGGCTGCGCAGCTTGGCAGCGGCGAGCGGATCGTCTGACGAGCGGCTGAGCCGCTCGCGCGAGCCAACCTGTTTTTGCAGATCTTCGGACTGCTTGCGCAGCGATGCGATCTGCTGGTTGGCGCGCTCGTAGAAGGCGGACGTGCTTACGGTTACCATCAGCGAATTCCCAGCAAGGTATCGAAGATTTCAGTGGCCACCTGCATCACCCGGCTGGAGGCCTGAAATGCCTGTTGGAAGCGCACGAGATTGGCGGCTTCCTGGTCGAGATCGACCCCGCTCTGCTGGTCAAGCGCAATGCGGGCCGACGAGGAAATGGCGTCGAGCGCCTCGCTGGTGACTTTCTTGCCCGCTACCTGGGAGGACACCGAAAAGACGAGGTTGCTAACGTCCTGTGCGTGGCCGTTGGTTTCCAAAGCCGAGCGCAGCGCCGCCAGATTGCCTGGGTTGGTGCTGCCTGCCGGAGAGCCGGAAGGCGCCGTGGCAAGGCCGTCGCCACTGGTGAATGCCAGCCGCATGTCGCTTGCGCCGGTGCCGGCAAACAGCGGCTGCCCGGCCGAGCCGTTAAGCGCCGCGCCATTGCCCTGGGCTGTGTTCACCGCGGTCATGATATCGTTGGCGAGCGCATTGAGGCTGGAACGGGTGTCGGCCATCGCTTCCAGCGCCAGGGCCTTGCCTTTGAGAGAACCGCCGTTGAGGGCAACGGGCGTTCCGCCCACATCGAACGTCAGCGTGCCATCGGCAGCGGTGGTCGTGCCGAGCGCAAAGGTGTTGCCACTCTGGACGATCAGCTCTCCAGAAGCGCCGCCTGCGCGCACCTCGACTTGGCCGATGGCATTGAAGGTCGTCTGCACATCAACCTTGTTCGCAATCTTTTCCAGCAAGCCATCGCGCTGATCCAGCAGTGTTGCCCGCTCGCTGGTGCCTTCTCCGGTTCGGCCGATGCGCAAGTTGATCCGCGCCAGCTCACCGGTCATGATGTTGATTTCCTCGACCTCTCCGCTGGCCTCGAACTGAAGGCCCTTCCCGGCAGCATCGAGGCTGTCGTCGGCGATGCGGAAGCTGCCGGCCATGTTGCTGGCAGCCGACATCACCGCAGCGCGCAGAGACGGATCAGTCGGATCGGCGGCAAGTTCGCTGAGCGATGCCTCGAAATCGACCACGAGGTCATACACGCGCGCGCCTTCCACCGAGCTTTCGATATTCTCCAGCCCGCTCAGCTCTGCAGTGGCCCGCGCGGAATCGCTCGACGTCCGGCGCACTTCGGCCTGGCGGAACATATCGGCGTTACGATGGATCGCGGAAATGCGCGCGCCCGAAAGCGAGATATCGCCCGGACGCATCGCGATGCTGGAGGCCGTAACCTCGGAGGCGACGATCGACCGTCGGACATAGCCTTTGGTCGAAGCATTGGCGATGTTGTTGCCCGTGATCTCGAGCGCGCCGCGTGCGACCTTGGCGCCCGAAAGCCCGACTGTGAGCATGTCCGCTGCCATGTGTTAGCCCTCCTCGCCCGTGGCTTCTGGGTTTAGGTGGCGCGCCAGCTGGGCTTCGATTTGTGTGGCAAGCCCGATGGTGCCGGTGGCGGCGGCGATTTCCGCAAAGCGGGCATCGCGCATTTCGCGGAAGGTGTCCTCGCCCGACGAACCGAACAGATCTTCGCCGCCGAAATCGGCCTGAGCCGCCGACGCCAGCATGTGGCGCAGGAACACGGCCTCGAAGCCCTCGGCTACCTGCCGCAGCTGCGCCGCATCGTCCCCCGACGCTTGTGCGCCGGAGGGATTCAGATCGAACTGCTTCCTGAGGGTGGGAAGCGAGAAGTCGGTTGTGGGCGAGAGGTCCATCAGATCACCACCATTTCGGCCTTGAGCGAACCGGCCTGCTTGAGCGCCTCGAGGATCGCGACCAGATCGCCCGGCGAGGCGCCCAGCGCGTTGAGAGCATCGACCACCTCGGCGAGCGAAGCGCCCGGATCGAACATGGCGATATGATTTGCCGGCTGTTCGACGCTGATATTCGTGTCCGGCTCCACCGCCGTGCGGCCATTTCCGAAAGGCGCGGGCTGGACCACCATCGGGTCTTCCTCCACCCGCACCACCAGCGAGCCGTGGCTGATCGCGGCAGGCGCAAGGCGCACCGCCGAGGAAATCACCACTGTCCCAGTGCGTGAATTGACCACCACACGCGCCGCTGCTTCGGCAGGCGAGATCGGGATCATCTCGATATCGGCCATCAGCGAAGCGCGCGCATCGGAACCCTCGGGCAAACGCAGTGCCAGCGTCACCCCGTCTTCCACCGAAGCGATGGCGGGATAGCGCGAATTGATTGCGTCGCGCACGCGCGAAGCGGTGAGGAAGTCAGCCTGATGAAGGTTGAAACGCAGTATCGGATCGACATTGAAGCCGCTCGCCACCGCGCGTTCGACGCTCGCCCCATCGGGGATGCGGCCAACGGTCGGCACGTTCACGGTCACACGCGAGCCATCCGCGCCCGATACGCCAAGGCCGCCCACGGCGAGGTTGCCCTGCGCCATGGCATAGATCTGGCCATCAGCACCATAAAGCGGCGTCATGACCAGCGCCCCGCCACGCAGGCTCGTAGACTTACCGATGGTGGACACGGTGATGTCGATGCGCTGGCCCGGCTTGGCGAAGGCGGGCAGATCGGCGGTGATCATCACCGCCGCCGCGTTCTTGAGCGCCGGGTTCACGCCTGGCGGCAACTGCAGACCGAACCGGCCCGAAACGCCGCGCATGGCCTGGGTGAGATAGGCAAAGCCATCGTCGCCCGTGCCATCGAGGCCGACGACGATGCCATAGCCGGTCAACTGGTTGGAACGCACCGACTGGAACGTGCCAAGATCGCGCACCCGCTCTGCCTGAGCAGGAGCAGCAAGACCCAGCGCCAGCATGGCGGCAGCGACAAGAGTAACGAGGCGGGCCATCAGAAAGGGCTCACCATCGCGAAGAACTGGCTCAACCAGCCGGGGCGCGAGGCGCGCTGGAAGTGGCCGCTGCCCGAATAGGCGATCTGCGCGTCGGCCACGCGGCTCGATGCGATGCGGTTGTCGGCATCGATATCGGCCAGGCGGATAAGGCCAGCAAGCTGGACCCATTCCTCACCCTGACTGAAGTTCATCAGCTTTTCTCCGCGAATGCGCGCCACGCCATTGGGCATCACCTCGGCAATGGTGACGGTGATGGTGCCGCTCAGCGAATTGGTCTGGCTGGCATCGCCCCCACCGGAGAACGACCCGGAAGCGCCCGAATTAAGGTTGCCGGGGTCGAACGAGAACGGCCCGATTGCCGGCGGCGTGATGTTGAAGCTGCCTTGACGGTCGGAGCTGGCCGAGGTGCCTTTGCTCGACTGAGTGCGCTCGGTTAACACCACAGTAACCAGATCGCCCACACGCGCGGCGCGCTGGCCATAGTGCAGCGGAGCATAGCCCGAATAGCTGGAGAAGATCGCGCCATCGGCGGGCGCGATAATCTGCTCCACCGGCGGCGGCGGGGCCAGTGTGGCCGAATAGCCAGCAGGGCGCGAGGTGGTGCAGCCCGCCAGCATGGTGGCGCAGCAAACAGCTGACAGTGCAATCTTTTTCATTTGTCGCCTCACAGCGTCTGGTTGGCGTTGCGCAGCATTTCGTCGACCGCGCTGACCATCTTGGAATTGATTTCGTAAGCGCGCTGAGCCTCGATCATGTCGACCAGCTCTTCCACCACGTTGACGTTGGAGCCTTCGAGCATACCCTGCCGGACATTGCCGCGGCCGTTCTCGCCGGGGGCGCCGAGCTGGGCCGGGCCGGAGGCAGCGGTGGGGGTCAGGAAGTTGTCGCCAATGGCGCGCAGGCCGGCCGGATTGGTGAACTGCGCGACCTGGATCGTTCCCAGTTCCTGCGCTTCGTTCTGGCCCGGCAGCATGGCCGACACGATGCCATCCTGCGACACCGTGATTGCCTGTGCGCCGTCGGGGATCTGGATCGCCGGTTGCAGCGGATAGCCCTGCTGCGTGACGACCTGCCCCTCAGACGACAGCGTGAAGTTGCCCGCGCGGGTATAGCCAAGCTCGCCGCCCGGCATCTGAATTTCGAAGTAGCCATCGCCATCGAGCGCGAGGTCCAGCCCGTTGCCGGTGCCGTTGAGCGGCCCCATCGTCATGATCTGGCTGGTCGACTGAATGGCAACGCCGGTGCCGAGGTTGAGGCCGGTGGCATAGGCCGTTTCGCCCGAGCTGCGGGCACCGCCCACACGCACGTCCTGATAGGCGAGCGTCGCGAAGTTCGCACGGTCGCGCTTGAAGCCGGTGGTGCCGACGTTCGCCAGGTTGTTGGCGATGACCCGCATGCGTGCATCCTGAGCCTCGAGCCCGGTGCGTGCGACTTGTAGTGCGGAAACTGGCATTGCTTGTAACCCCTCTTGTCGTCAGTCAGTCTGGCCGGATCAGCTCAGACGCATCAGCGACGCGCCGCTCTCGTCGAGCTCCTTGGCGGTCGCTACCAGCTTGGTTCGCATGTCGAAGAGACGCTGCTGGTCGACCAATTCAACCAGTACTTCCGTCAACTTCACGTTGGATTGTTCGAGATATCCGGTTTTTACCGTAGCGGTCAGGTCAGCAGGCAAGACACCGCCGCCCTCGACCCGGAAAAGATTATCGAGCCCTTTTGTCACCTGGCTGCCGACCGGGTTAGCGAGCTTGATACGCCCTATTTCCGTAGGTGGGGCCTCGGGTGCGGCAGGGTTGGAGACGGTCACCACGCCATCCGGTGCGATGGCCATATCTCCTCCGGGAGGAACCGTAATCGGTCCCTGATCGCCGAGGATCGGGCGGCCCTCTCCGTTAACCAATAGTCCCGTGCCCGTCAGCGTCAGATCGCCGCGGCGTGTGTAGGCTTCGGAACCGTCCTCGGCCTGCACCGCTATCAGCGCCTCGCCATCGACCGCGATGTCAAGCGAACGCCCGGTGAGGGTCATCTCGCCCTGGCTCATATCGGCGCCGCGCACCGCGCTGCTTTGCATGGCGCGTGTTTCGAGCGAGCCGTTGCGGCTTTCGACAGTAACCGCCCGCGCATCCATCAGTTCGGCGCGAAAGCCGATCGTCTCGGCATTCGCCATGTTGCTGGCGAGCACGCGCTGCTTCTCCATCGAAGAGCGCATACCCGAAAGCGCGGAGTAGATCAGGCGGTCCATCGGTTAGCCTCAGGTGCGCAGGTTGATGACGGTCTGACCGATCTGGGTCGCCGTATCGATTGCCTTGGCATTGGCCTGGAAGTTGCGCTGGGCAGTGATCAGGCTCACCAGCTCTTCGGCAATATCCACGTTTGAACGTTCGAGCGAGCCCGACCGCAGACCGCCGTAGAGACCGACGCCCGGCTGCCCCATCTTCGCCGGGCCGGAAAGGCCGGACGTTTGCCAGTTCGAAGAACCCACCTGCTTAAGGCCAGTCGGAGTGGTGAAGCTAGCAAGTGCGACCTTACCGATCGCCACAACCGAGCCATCTGCATAGCCGGCGTTGACGTTGCCGTTCTCTTCCACAGTCACCGACACGAACTCAGAGCCGGCAGCGTTGGTCTGCGGGACCTGGGCCGAAACAGGAGTGGTCGAGGTGACGGTGCCAGCGGCATCGGTCGGAAAAACCTGCAACCGGTTGTCACTGCCATCGTGGATGAACCCGTTGGCGTCCATCTGGAACGAGCCGTTGCGGGTATAGAGTGTGTTGCCGCTGGCCGCGCTGACGGTCGAGAAGAAGCCATCGCCGGCAATCGCCACGTCGAGCGCAGCGCCGGTTTGCTCAATCGGGCCGAGCTTGAAGTTCTGCACGATCGCTTCGACCGAGGCACCGATGCCTTGGGTGAGCTTCGGGTTGCTGAAGGCCGAACCGACCACGATGTCGCTGAACTGTGTCGACGACTGCTTGAAGCCGTATGTCTCCACGTTGGCGATGTTGTGGCTGATCACGCCCAGATCGGTCTGGGCATTCTTGAGACCACTAAGAGAGGTGTAGAAGGACATTGTAACTTACTCCGTCTTGAAACTGTCTGGATCAGGCGTCGGTTGCGGTGGCAGCCGCCGCATCGCGAGCCGCATCGGCAGCAGCGGCGGCCGACTGCGTGGCGTTGAGCATATCGAGCTTGCTGCTGATTTCCTTGAGCGTGTCGCTCATCTCGCTGCTGTTCGACATGGCGGTGAACTGCGCCATCTGCGCCAGCATTTCGGTGTTATCGACCGGGTTAGTCGGATCCTGCTGCATCAGCTGGGTTGTGAGCAGACGGAAGAAATCGCCCTGCCCCAGGTCGGCATAGCCGCGCCCTGCGGCGTTGGTGTTCTGGCTCGTGGCACTAGCGCTGTTTGACGCCGTCGCGGAAGTTACGGTCATTTCATCCTCATCGTTTCGAGCATCAGTTGCTTGGCCGTGGAGAGTGCCTCCACCATGTTGCGGTATTGCCTGCTGGCTTCGAGCATCTCGACCATCTCTTCGGTCTCATCGACCGGGCTGACCCAGACATCGCCGTTTTCATCGGCCAACGGGTGGCCGGGCTGGTGCATCTTGGTCGGCGCGACATCGGCGCGGCGCACCGCCTGCACCGAAACACCCCGCAGGCTTTCTACCGCGCCCAGTTCCTCGGCGAAGACCGGGCGCAGCGGGCGATAGGCCTCTTCTTCGGTGGCGGCAGCACTGCCGGCATTGGCCATGTTCGAAGCGGCCGCGTTCATCCGCACCGTCTGGGCGGACATCGCGCGCTGGGCGAGTTCGAAGATGTTTGCGGGGCCCATCGTCAGTCGCCCCGCAGCGCGCGCTTGATGGTATCGACCCGTCCGCGCAGCAGCTCGAGCGTGGTAGCGTAACCGACCGCGTTTTCGGCAAAGGCCGTCTGCTCGACGCCCATCTCGACCGTGTTGCCATCAAGGCTGGGCATGACCGGGCGGCGATAGCGCATCGCACCGGCCTGCGCCTGATCGATCGACTGCCCACCCTCACTCGCGGCGAGCGCGGCACGAAAGTCGATGTCGCGCGCTTTGTATCCGGGCGTGGCGGCGTTGGCGATGTTCGACGCGAGCAGCTCCATACGCTGGGAGCGCAATTGAAGTGCTGTGCCGTGGATGCCAAACAGGCGATCGCTCATGATAATTTTCCCGTGCTGGATTACGATCCGCCGATAACCCAGCAAGCACCGTGCCAATTCCTTTTTGGCGCAGAAATCCAATCGGATCCGGAGGCGGCAGCGGCGATGCGGCAACCATTCGCCGGAAACCGGCAATTCTTCGCCGCTCCCCCTGAAAAACCTTGGCCGATTGCCGTGCTTGAATGCGACACCACCCCGCGCGCCGCAGGAGCACCACTTTGCCCGACCTGACTTCCATAGCCATTGTCGTCGGCTTCACGCTGCTGGCAACAGTGCTACAGGCAGGTCTGCGCAACAGCCGGGTTTGCCTTGCGCAATGCGCAGCGCTGCTGAAAAAGCCGTTTGACCCGGTGCAGACGCGCGCAGAGCTGGCTCGGCAGATGGGCGACCTGCGCAAGGATGGAATTGTGCGCGCGGTACCTGCCGCCAGCAGCGATCCCGAATTCGACCGTTCTACCAATGCCATGATCCGCGCTCGCTCGCTCGAGGCGCTTATGGTGGAGCACGACGCCTGCCGCTCGCGCCGGTTTTCGCAGTCGGCCACCGCGCGGCAGGTGTGCAATCAGGCCGCGGAGCTGGCGCAAATGATGGGCCTGGCAGGTACGCTGATCTCGCTTGCCACCCTGTCGCCCTCAATAGCAGGGGGAACCTCGCTCACCGGGGCCATCGGCATGGCCGTTGGCACCACATTGACCGGCGTGGCGCTGGCCAACTTCGTCTTCATTCCGCTTGCCGGACTGATAGACCGGCGCGCGCGCAATGAAGACGATGCGCGCGAGGAAGTTTTCGAATGGCTCGAAATGCACGCGCACATCGCCATGCCACGGCTGCGCGAAGCTGAGCCGCTGACCGTGCTGCACAAGGGCGCGGCGTGATTTTCTCGTCCACCAACGCGCGCTGGCAAACGGTGCTCGCGGACCTCTCTCTGATACTGTTCCTCGTGGCAGCCTCGGCGCTCGACGAAAGCCCCGCACCCGTTGCCGCCGCGACCCGCGCCCCGCGCGAGGGCGATGCTGTCGACACCGGCGAAACCGCCGACGTCTCGCTCACAATGTGGAGCCCTGGCCCCGCCGCGCCGCCGCTTGCCGAATGGCTGGCCGAACAGACGCCCGACGAAAGCCAGCGGCTTGCCATCGTCATCACCTATGCCAAGGGCGGCTTCGACGAGGCCCTCGCCACTGCATCGACCCTGCGCGCCGAGAGCGGCAGCGAAGGCAGCCGCGCGCGGATAACGATTGCCGAAGGCGATCGCAGCGGAACCATGGTGAGCCTGGTGCAGGATGATCCGCCACCAGCCAGCCGGCCCTGAACGACAACTGGCCCGCTTATTGCATAGTCATGCGCATGAGATATTCCGCTTCAAAGGAGCCCGCCATGCGCCGTCTTGCCCTAATTGCCGCTGCCGCGCCGCTTGCCGCCCTCGCTGCGGCCCCCGCTGCGGCCAGCCAATTTCATGATCTCGCCGCGATCGACGGGGCCGTCGCCCAGTTCGCCGGGGCGCAGATCGGCCAGTCGGGCGGTGCCCAGACACCCGTCGACCGGCAAATGCGGCTTGCCGAGTGCGCAGCCCCGCTCGCGCTCGACTGGTACGGCGCTGGAGAGACCGCCGTGCGCGTCACCTGCCCCGGCAGCTGGCGCATATTCGTGCCCATCATGCGCACGGCGGCAAGCGTTTCTGCGGCCGAACAGGCCCCCGTCGTTTCGCGGCGCGATCTGCTTCGGGTGGAAGCTGGCGGCGCGGGTTTCCGCGTAAGCCGCAGTGGCGAAGCGCTTGAGGAAGGCCAGGTGGGCGAGGCCATCCGCGTCAAGATCGACGACGGCACCCGCCAGGGCCGCGTGGTTACGGCGCGCGTGGTGGAAGCCGGGCTGGTCCGCGTCGCCGTACGCTAGGCCGCTATAATGCCACCTTGGCAAAAATTTTTTACCGAGGCCTTAAAGCCGGCATAAGACGACCGTTCTGCTTTACGTAGACCCCTTGTAAAGGACCAGTCATGAAGCCGATCGAGATCAACTCTGTTGCCAGGAGCCGCCCGCTTGGCAGCGAACCGCAGCGGACGGTCTCGTCCGCCCCCACCCCTTCGGCCCCTACCCCGGCGCCCGCGCCGCGGACCGAGGCCGAAATGGTCAGCCGCTCGGAAAGCCTGTCCGCAGGCTCGAGCGCGCCGGTCGATACCGACCGAGTGAGCCAGATTCGCACTGCGCTGAAGGAGGGCACCTACCCGCTCGTTCCCGCCAGCGTGGCCGATGCCATGATCGCCTCTCGCTTCATTCTCATCGAGGGTAAAAAGGACTCGTAATGCACCTTGCAGAAAACCTGCGGCAGATGCTCGCCATCCTCGAAAGCGAGCGCGCAGCCCTCGCCGGGCTCGACCTCGAGCGCATCATCACCTGTGCCGATGGCAAGCAGCGCATTTGCACCGAGCTTGAAACCGTCGCGCGCGAAGACCTCGACGAGGAATGCGAAGGCCTGCTGAACGCTGTGCGCCGCATGAACGAGGTAAATCGCAAGCTGCGCAACATGATTGCCGACAATGTGCAGGCGCGTCTCGGCTCGCTGACCGGCAACAGCTTTCTCTATGCCGCTCCCGTCGAGCGGATGGAGATGATGCCGCGCTAGGCCTGAGCTGACGCTGGCCTAACGTCTCCTCTCAGTTTGGCACGGCACTTGCTTAGTCATTCCCGTTACCCACGGGGAGATAAGCCAAGTGTCGACAATCCAGCGATCGGGCCTGCAGGCCGCTATTGCTGCACCAGCGCCGCGCAACGCGCGGGTGCAGGCAGCAATTGCCGAGGCCTCGACGCGAACCTCGGTCGATTTCGACTATCTGATGGCCCAGGCGAAGGTGGAAAGTGCGCTGGACCCTTCGGCCAAGGCGCGCACTTCCTCTGCCGCCGGGCTTTACCAGTTTACCAACCAGACCTGGCTCAACACGCTGGATCGCCACGGCACGGCGCACGGGCTGGGCTGGGCGGCAGACGCCATTTCCTCCAACGGAGGCCGCGCGCGGATCACCGATCCCTCGATGGCCAGCGCGATCATGGAGCTGCGCTACAACCCCGAGGCCGCCTCGCTGATGGCGGGCGAACTGGCGGGCGACAACGCCGCCTATCTCCAGCAGACCTTCGGCCGCGCGCCCGATCATACCGAGCTTTATCTTGCCCACTTCCTCGGCGCTGCCGGGGCTCGCGAGTTCATTGCCGCCCATGCGGCAGATCCTGGCCGGGAGGCGGCAAGCCTGTTCCCCCGCGCTGCCGGGGCCAATCGCGGCGTGTTTTACGACAAGGGCCGCGCCCGTTCACTGGGCGAGGTGCGCGAGCTGTTTGCCAACAAGCTGGAAAAGGCGGGCAGCGGACTGGGTGGCTACGGCCCCTTCCCCTCCCACGCGGGCGGATGGGGCGCACCCGCTATGCAGTCCTCCGCGGGAAAGGCCACTGCCGCACCCGCCGCCCGGCCGAGCATGGCCCAGGTGCTGACCAGCACTTTCGGCTCCAACCCCAATTCCGGTTCCGCCCCGGCGCATGTCGCCTCGGCCTATAGCAAGATCGCGAGATTCGGCCTGTGAACGTTCTGAAAGCCTACCTCAGCCCGTCGCTGGCCATGCCGCTGGCGATCCTGATCGTCATCTTCCTGCTTGTGTTGCCGATCCCGGCAATGATGCTCGACGTGTTCTTCGTGCTCAACATCGCGCTGTCTTTGGCGGTGCTGATGACGGCGATGAACGTCAACAAGCCGCTCGACTTCTCATCGTTCCCCACCGTGCTGCTGTTCGCAACCCTGCTGCGGCTGGCTCTGAACGTCGCCTCGACCCGCGTGGTGCTCATCGCCGGGCATGAAGGCGGCGATGCGGCGGGCAAGGTGATCGAAGCCTTCGGCGCATTCCTTGTCGGCGGCGACTTCGTGGTCGGCCTGTTCGTGTTCATGATCCTGATGATCATCAACCTGATGGTGGTGACCAAGGGCGCGGGCCGCGTGTCGGAAGTTTCCGCGCGCTTCACCCTCGATGCCCTGCCCGGCAAGCAGATGGCGATCGACGCCGACCTTGCTGCCGGCCTCGTAACCGCTGCCGAAGCCAAGACGCGTCGCCGCGAAATCGCCACTGAGGCGGACTTCTACGGTTCGATGGACGGTGCCAGCAAGTTCGTGAAGGGCGATGCCATCGCCGCGCTGCTGATCCTGGCGGTCAACGTGATCGCCGGGCTTATCCTCGGCATGGTCACCCACGGGCTGAGCGCAGGGCAAGCTGGCGAACTCTATATTACCCTCGCCGTCGGCGATGCGCTGGTCGCTTCGGTCCCCTCGCTGTTGCTCTCGATCGCCGCGGCCATGATCGTTACCCGCGTTTCCGACACGCGCGACCTTTCCGGCCAGGTCGGCGGCCAGTTTGCCGATCATCGCACCTGGCTGCCGGTGGGCGCGATCCTGCTGCTGCTCGGCCTGATCCCGGCCATGCCGCAGTCGATCTTCCTGCCTTTTGCGGCGGTGAGCTTCTTCCTCTGGCACAAGCTGCGCAAGAACGCCTCCGAACGCGCCGTGGCCGAAGCTGCTGCTGCGGTGGAGCCTGCGCCCGATCCGTCCGCGATCACAATCGAGGACGTCTCCGAGAACGCGCTGGTCAGCGTGGAGCTTGGCTATGGCCTCGTCCACCTCGCCGACGAGCGCAAGGGCGCGCCGCTGGTGTCCCGCCTCACGGGCCTGAGGCGCCAGCTGTCCGAAACCTTCGGCTTTATCGTCCCGCAAATCCGCATCCGCGACAGCCTCGAATGCCAGCCCGGCGAATACCGCGTCCGGCTTGGCGGCACGCGGCTCGGCGGAGCCATGGTTCGGCCCGACCGCCTGCTGGCCATCGACGCCGGCGACGTCAGCCCCCACGCCTTCATCGATGGCGACGACACCATCGACCCCAGCTTCGGCTGCCCGGCCAAGTGGATCGAGGCGCGCCAGCGCGAAATGGCCGTCGCCGAAGGCTATCTGGTGGTCGAGCCCGAAAACGTCATCGCCACCCATATCAACCAGCTGCTGATGGCCCGCGCGCACTTGCTGCTCGGCCCCGACGAGCTGCGCGAGCTGCTCGACAATGTGAAGGTGCGCAATACCGCGCTGGTCGAGGCGATCACGCCGCAGCCGATGAGCCTTGGCGCGCTCACCCGCCTGCTGCGCTCGCTGCTGGACGACGGGATTACGCTGGCCCACCCGTTGCCCGTGCTCAATGCGCTGGCCCAGTGCGTGCAGATAACGACCGAGCACGACATGCTGGTCGACATGATGCGCACCCAGCTTGGCGGGCAGCTGATCGGCCAGATCTGCGGCCCGAACGACAAGCTCCCGGTCCTCACCCTCGCCGCCGAACTGGAAGACATGGTCGTGGGCGGTCTGGTCGACCCGAGCACCGGACAGCCCGTGATCGACCCCGACCTTGCCCGCACACTGGGCGCGCAGCTCGCCGATGTGCTGGCACAGCGACCGCCCGGCTCCGGCCCTGCCGCGCTGATCGTGCAGCCGCGCGCGCGCCGTCCGCTCGCCGCGCTGCTCAAGCTGCGCGCGCCGCAATGCGCGGTGCTCTCGATTTCCGAACTGCCGCCCGAACAGCCGATCGAAGTGATCGCGGTAATCGGCGGTGAGGTCCAGCAACCTGCGCAGCCTGCGCTAGATCATCAGGGGCAGGAGGCCCTTGCCGCATGATCCACGATCAACGCCAACTTGACCCGAAAAGCGCCTATGGCGGCGGTGATGCCCGCCTGATCGCGCAGTTCACGCCCTTGGTGCGAAAGCTCGC
Organism: Aurantiacibacter suaedae; assembly: GCF_005434915.1. Taxonomy (GTDB): domain Bacteria; phylum Pseudomonadota; class Alphaproteobacteria; order Sphingomonadales; family Sphingomonadaceae; genus Alteraurantiacibacter; species Alteraurantiacibacter suaedae. The sequence goes on along the minus strand of NZ_SKCG01000003.1, from coordinate 511,654 downwards.
CTGGCATCTCGCCTCGTCTGCCGGCCCGTCGATGGACGCCGACGATCTGATGCAGATCGGCCTGATCGCGCTCACCGAATGCGCGCGCAGGCACGACCGGCCCACCGACGATGGCCTTGCCGCCTACGCCAAGCTGCGCGTGCGCGGGGCGATGATCGACGCGATCCGCAAGATGCAGAACGAAACCCGCAGCGCGCGCAAGGATCGCAAGCGGATCGAAAAGGCGCGTTCGGCTCTGACCGTACAATATGGCCGCCAGCCAACCGACGCCGAGGTCGCCAGCCTGATGAACATGACGCCTGCCGAGTTCTCCGACAAGCAGAGCCGCAGCGCCCCCATTCGCCACGTCGATATGGAAGGCGCTTACGACGAAAGCAGCGCGGCTTTCGCGAGCGAGGAGATGGACGCCGAAGACCTTCTGATCGAGGCCGAAAGCGGCACCGAACTTGCCGCCGCCATCGCCGAGTTGCAGGAGCGGCACCAGCTGGTGATCCAGCTCTATTTTCTTGAAGAGCTGAACCTTGCGGAAATCGCCGAAGTGCTCGAAGTGTCGGTGCCGCGCGTCCACCAGCTCAAGGCGGCCGCGCTCAAGGCCCTGCGCAAGGCGCTAAGCTGAGCAGATCAGGGCAAGCGCCCCTGCTTGAAGCCATCGCCAGCGTGGAAAATCAGCGTTTCCACGCTGGTCCCCTCGCCCAGATTTACGCGGTTTTCCTGGCTCGGCCAAATGTCGGTCAGGATGCTTGAGCGCACCTCCACCTCCGCGCCCTCCGGGATCGCGGGGGCGACCTGATAGATCCAAAGGTAGGCCCCTTCGACCTCGTTGCCGAGCACTTCCAGCGCCACCGGCTCGCCGTCAACCATGACCCTGAAGTGGTTTCCGATATAGACGGCGAAGGCATCGCGGCTTGCCTGATTTCGCGCGATATCGGCCTCTTTCATATCGTGCAGCGCATGTTCGGCATCGTGCATCGGCACGCGGTGGCTGACTTCGAGCTGGCCGGTGCGCGGATTGTTGGCCATGGTCGTGATGACGATCTTCTGCTGATGCGCCCAGACCGGCTGCGCCAGCGCCAGCACCATCAGCGCCAGCGCGGCGAGAAGCTTGCGGATCATTGCGCGGCCTCGTTCATCAGATCGCGCGACACCCGTGATTTGCTCTGCTCGGCCTGATAGGCCTCGATCCGGCTCGGGATGATGCGGCGCGGATAGTAGTTGTTCTCGATATCCGCGTCGGCCGTTTCCCAATCGGGATCGACCACGACCTGCTCCAGCTCGCGGCCCTTGGGGAAGACCAGCAGCTTGCTAACTTCGTGCGGGTTACGCCGCCAGATTTCGGCCGGGATCACCATGCGGTCGGTGCTGCCATCGGTAAAGGTCAGGCCGAGGATGATCGGCATCACCAACCCGCCCTTGTTGGTGAAGTTGAGAACATAATAGTTCGCATCCTCGCGCACCGCCCGCTCGAAGACCGCGCGCTCCAACGGTTCGAGGTTATCGAGGAAGCTCTCGTAGTCCTCGCGGTCTTTCGGGGTGGCGGTGAACTGGTCGTTCTCGTCGTAGAAGTCGGTTACGCCGGGGTTTTCGAGCACCCAGATCGGCACCTGCTGCTCGCGGTTGAGGCGCACGCCAACCCGCTCGGGCTCGCCCGCCAGCTCCTGCCGGCGGCGCGGCAGGTCGATGTCCGGGTCTTCGGTGTCGAGACGCAGCCGGTAGACCGAATCGAGCGCGATATCGACATGGTCGGTGGTGTAGAACCAGCCGCGCCAGAACCAGTCGAGATCGGAGCCCGATGCCTCTTCCATGGTGCGGAAGAAGTCCGACGGGGTCGGCCGTTTGAACTTCCACCGGCGCGCATATTCGCGGAAGGCGAAGTCGAACCGCTCGCGCCCGATCACCGTGTCGCGCAGGATATGCAGCGCCGCCGAGGGCTTGGTGTAGGCGTTCGGTCCGAAGTTGATGATCGAATCCGACTGGGTCATGATCGGCTGCTGCTGGTTGGAGACCATATAGGGGATCACATCGCGCGCGATCCGGCCGCTCCACGGCATCTCCGGGTCCCACTCGTAGCCAGCAACGGAATCGAGGAATGAGTTGAGCCCCTCGTCCATCCAGGTCCATTGCCGCTCGTCCGAATTGACCGTCATCGGGAAATAGATGTGACCGACCTCATGGATCACCACGCCGACGAGGAACAGCTTTTCCGACAGCGAATAGGTCCGGCGGCCATCGTCCTGCAATTCGGTGCGCGGCCCGTTGAAGGTGATCATCGGATATTCCATCCCGCCCACCGGGCCATTGACCGACTGGGCCACGGGATAGGGATAGTCGAAACTGAACCGCGAATAGACCTTGAGCGTGTGGATCACCGCCGGGGTCGAATATTTCGCCCACAGGTCACCGCCTTCCTTGGGCCAGAACGACATCGCCATCACGGTCTCGTTCTCGGCGCCGGGCTGCTGGTGGCCTTGCGCATCCCATAGGAACTTCCGGCTCGAAGCCCATGAAAAATCGCGGACATTCTGCGCTTCGAAGCGCCAGGTCTTGGTGCCGCTGGCACCGCTGCGCTCGTTCGCCTCGGCTTCGGCCTGGGTCACGACCATGACCGGCTCACTCGCGGTGCGGGCCTGATCCAGCCGCTGGCGCTGGGCGGCGCTCAGCACCTCGTCCGGGTTCTGAAGCAGACCGGTGGAGGCGACGATATGATCGTCCGGCACGGTCAACGAAACGTCGTAGTTGCCGAATTCGAGCGTAAATTCGCCACTGCCGAGGAACTCCTTGTTGTGCCAGCCTTCATAGTCCGAATAGGCGACCATGCGCGGGAACCACTGGGCGATTTCGAAGATGTCGTTGCCGCCCGAGCGCGGATCGTCAGGGAAATGCTCGTAGCCCGCGCGTCCGCCCACTGCCTTCTGTTCGGTGATCTGGAAGCCCCAATCGATCGAGAACTCCACGCTGCCGCCCGGCGCGAGTGGCTGCGGCAGGTCGATCCGCATCATCGTGCCCACAATGGTGTGATCGAGCGCCCTGCCATCCCCCAGCGTCACCGCGCCGATCTCGTAGCCATAGTCGTTGTCGGCCATCGACTGCTGACGGCGCAGTTCGCGCAGCGATAGCCGCGTGGGCGTGTCGTCTGCCCCGGCGCGGGTGGCGGTACCGCCAAAGTCGTCGGTCAGCTCGGCGATGGAATCACGGCGAAAGATGTTCTGGTCGAGCTGAAGCCACAGCCACGGCAGGCTGTCGGGCGAATTGTTGGTGTAGCGGATCGTTTCGCTGCCGGTGAGGCGGCGCTTCGCTTCGTCGAGCCGGGCTTCGATGCGATAGTCGGCCTGCTGCTGCCAGTATTCATGCCCCGGTGCGCCCGAGGCATTGCGATAGGTGTTGGCCGTGGGCAGCACCTCGTCGAGCTGGCGGAACTTGTCCTCGAAGTCGCCAACTGTCTGCTCGATGCCCTGTGCTGCCGCTGGCCCGGCAAAGACGAGCGCGGCGAGGAAGACGATGCCTTTCAGGCCGCGCTCGTTCCGCATCAGCGCGCGTCCAGTTCCGCAACCAGCGCCGGCGCCGGATAGATCGTCTCCAGCGCCTCCTGAATCGCTGCGGCGGAGACCACCACCGTGCGGTTCAGTGTGCCATCGTAGCCATAGTTGCCCCCAAGCGAATGAATATTGCCGTCGAAGGCCGCGCCGATCACAGCGCCGTCGCGGTCGATCACCGGGCTGCCCGAATTGCCGCCGATAATATCGTTGGTGGTGACGAAATCGTAGGTGACATCGGGATCGATCGCATCGCGTTTGGCCGCAAAGGCAGGCGCGAGATCGAACGGCGGATTGCCGGTTGCGCGCTCGAAGGTGCCGCCCAACGTGGTGGCGATAGGCACCTGATTGCCGCGCTCGATCCAGCCCTTCACCTGACCATAGGAGATGCGCAGGGTGAAGGTCGCATCGGGATAAAGGCTGTCACCATAGGCGGCAAAGCGCGCATCGGCCAGTTCAGCACCGGCTGCGGCCAGCGGCCCGGCATAGGCCTCGTCGACCAGCTGTTGCAGCTCACGCTGACGCGGCTCCAGCCTCAGCGCATACTGAATCATCGGATCGTCCGAGGCTTCGATGGCAGCAAGCCCGCCTTCCCACAGCTGGCGACGATATTCCGGATTGGCCAGCCGCGTGCCGGTCACCAGCCGCTCGGCCAGTTGCTCGGGGCTTTCTTTGCCCAGCAGCAGCTGCGAATCGGCATCGTCCACACCGAGATATTCTCGCGCTTTCGAAAGGCTCCAGCCCATGTAAAGTTCGTCGAGCCACGGGTAGACCGGGCGTTCATCGGTGATGCGCTTTTCGAGCAGCGGCAGCGCGCTGTCGGTATAGCCGGGAAGACGCTCGGCATTGGGCTTTTCGCGTTCCTGCGCGGCCATGACGAGACCTTGGGCGTAACCGTAGAGATCGCCCGAAGGGTTGGTAAAGCGGTAGGGCAGATAGAGCGCGCGGTAAGCCTGCACCGCATCATCCACCTCGGCCCAGGGATCGCCGATGGCGGCATTGCCCGCGCTCATTTCAAGCAGTTCGGCTTCGGAAGCGGCGAGCTTGTCCGTAAAGGCAGGATCGTTCAGCGCATTGGTGCGGCCGATGTAAACCTTGAGCGAATTCTCGACGCCGCTGAGCAAATCCCCGCCTTCACGCGCACGTTCTTCGCTTACGGCCATCGCGGAGATCAGTCGTCCGCGCAGCTCGGACAGCGTCGCGAGCGTAACCGGCAGGCGCACTTCGCGTTCGAAGGCGCGCTGGCTTTCGGTCATCAGGCGTGCGGTCGAGCCGGGATTGCCGACCACGAAGGTCAGTTCGCCTTCCTCAGGCGCGCGCGGGTTCCACGCCAGGTGTGCTTCGGGCGTCACCGGCTTGCCGTTTTCGTAAGCGCGCAGGAAGCTGCCATCGAGCGAATAGCGCGGGAAGTTGAAGTTGTCGGGATCGCCGCCGAAGGTCGCCGCACGGTCTTCCGGAGCCCAGACAAGGCGCACATCGGAATACTTGCGGTAGGTATAAAGCTTGTACTGCCCGCCGCCGAACAGCGTGACGACCTGACAGCGCATGGTATCGCGGTCGGTGCAGCCCTCGTCCTCGATCCTGGCGATCGCGGCATCGCGCGCGCGGGTCAGTGCCTCGCCTTCGAGCCCGGCGAAGGCGTTTTTCACGGTGTCGGTCACGTCGGTGATCGACATGACGACCTCGGCCTGCTGGCCGGGGCAGGCCTTCTCGTCCTCGCGGCGGTCGGCGATAAAACCGTTCTTGAGCAGATCGTTATCGCCGGTCGAGTTGTCGAACAGGCAACTGGCCACGCAGTGGTGGTTGGTGAGGATCAACCCCTCGCCCGAAACGAAGCTGGCCGAGCAGCCACCGGTAAGGCGCACGGCGGAAAGCCGTGTGCGCTCAAGCCATGCCGCATCGGGCGCCCAGTTATAGGCGGCCTCGAGCTTGTCGACCGGGAAGTTGTCGAAGGTCCACATGCCCTCGTCCGCCTGAGCAGGAACGGCGGAAACGGAGAGAGCCGCCAGGGCGACGCTGGCTGCGAGAACGTGTCTGGTCATGATATATCCTTGAGAAACCCTTGCAGCGACCTTGCCGCATTGGAGCCACCAAGGCAATCCGGTTCCAGCAGTTACCAAATGCCCGTAGTTCGCCAGCCGCGCGGGGCCTGTTTCCAGACCCCGCGCGATGGCTAGGTTCAGCCCGGGCGGAAGCCCACGCCCATGGCCCCCGCATCGGCAACGAAGGTCGCCGCCACGGATCGCTCGAACTCCGGCTGTGTGACGGTCGAAACGACCACATGTTCGGCCACGGCCCGCTCGGGCGTCAGGCGCACCAGCGCATAGCCCTTGTGATCCTGATCGCAGAACACGACGTCTTCGTTGCGCGCGGCGAGGTACTTGCCCAGCCCCGGCAACAGCGAACCGTAAGACGGGCTGGTGATCGCGGTGCAGCCAACCTCGACAGCGGCAAGCCTTCCGCCTTCGTCACGCAGGTTGTTGGTCCAGGCGGCATGGCTATCGCCCGCCAGAACGAGTGGCCGCGACCCGGCGCGCTCGAACAGCGCATAGAGCCGCTCGCGCGCGTAAGGATAGCCGTCCCAACCATCGAGGTTAAACGGCACCCCGGCGCGGAACGCCTGCATCGAGGTGGCGATCCGGGTGCGATAGGCCTCGGGCATGGCGGCGAGCATCTGCTGATAGGCGTCCGGGCCCAGCTGGGCCTCCAGATCGGGGCCGGCGACTTTCGCCATCACCACCTGATTGCCAAGCACCTGCCACGGCTTGCCCGCCTGCACCGACTGCGACAGCACCCCTTCGAGCCAGTCGCTCTGGTACTGGCCGAGCATCTCGCGGCTTTCGTCGCCCAGCTCGGCGAAAATCGCTGCCAGCGCTTCAGCGGGCGGCGCATCGCCCTTGGGCATCACCTGCTTGCTGCGCGCCAGCAGCCGGGTCTCGACCATCGCCAGCGTGGCAAGATCGCCGAACTCGAAGGCCCGGAAGATCGCCTCGCGCGCCCGCACCGGGCTCGGATCGCGGATCGGCATCCACTCGAAATAGGCCTGCATGGCAACGGCCTTGCGCGCGGCCCAATCGCCCTCCTCGCTCTGGTGGTTTTCGGCCCCGCCGACCCAGCTGTCGTTGGCGGTCTCGTGATCGTCCCAAACGCAGATGAAGGCAGCGCGGGCATGCGCGGCCTGCATGGAGGGATCGCTCTTCACCTGCGCATGGCGGCGGCGGTAGTCGGCCAGCGACACGATCTCGTGCGGCGGATCGGGCAGACGGCCGATGGCCTTGCCTACCTCGGTGCCATACCCATCGGCGCCATATTCGTAGATATAGTCGCCAAGGTGGATCACCGCATCAAGCCGGTCGAGCGCGGCCATATCGGCATAGGCGTTGAAGAAGCCGCCCGCCCACAGCTGGCACGAGGCCACGGCATAGACCACCTCGTCGGTCGCGCCGACCGGCAGGGTGCGGAACCGGCCCTTGGGCGACACGGTGCCATCAGCGGCAGCGAACCAGTAGTAGTATTCCCTGCCCGGCTCGAGTCCGGCCACCTCGACCTTGGCGGTGTGGTCGGCGCTGGCACGCGCCGTCACATCGCCTTCGACCACGGGCGAACCATCGGCACTAGCCGAAACATACCAGCTGAGGGCAATGTCTCCGCCAAACTCCTCGCCAGCCGTGGCGCGGGTCCAGATCACGGCGCCATCGGCGGCGGGGTCGCCGCTAGCTACGCCATGCGCGAAGGTAACTCGTGTGGGCGCGGGTTGAGCGAGCGTAACGCTCGCCGCACCCATGGTTCCGCCCGCGCCCATCAGGGCCAGAAGTCCGCGACGATTGATCGGCATCGGAAGTCTCCTTTTCGTGGTTGTTATTAGCGCAGGCGCGCGGTGAGTTCGATGCCGTAGAAGCGCGGCTCGGCAGGGATGAAGGTGGGATAACCGAATGCCCCGCCGGTGTTGCCTGCATCGAGCAGATAGTCCTCATTGCTCAGGTTGCGCACGAAGCCGGCCAGCTCGATCTGATCGTCCGCAAACGCAAAACCGGCGCGCACGTTTAGCAGCGTGACCGGACCTTGCGAGATCTTCGCCGAGTTGGGAAGCTCGAAGAAGATCGTGCTGCGGTGGGTCACGCTCGGCGTGGCGAAGAAGCGCACGTCGTTGGCGACCATGTGATCGACGGTGAAGCCCGCCGCCATCTGGAACTTCGGCTGCAAGCGGAAGCGCGCACCCGAATAGGCGGGAGCGAGCGTGTTATCCTCGTCGATCTTGGCATCGGCATAGGCGCCGTTGACAAACAGGCTGATCGCATCGGTCGCCTGCACGAACAGCTCGGCCTCGACGCCGATGTTCTTGGCATTGCCCGCGCTTTCGGTTCGGGTCGAACCGTCATCTTGGCGCTTGCTGACTTGGAAGCCGGAATAGTCCTGATAATAGACGCCGAGCGAACCCTGCACCGCCCCGGTCGCGACCTTTACGCCGCCCTCGTAGTTCCACACGGTCTCCTCAGGCACCAGCTGCAGGTTGGGAACCGTGTTCAGCGAAACATCGCGCGTCGCGGAAAGCTGCACCACCGGTGAGCGACGGCCCTTCGAAACGGTGGCATAAACGTTCACCTCCGGGCTGATCCGGTACAACGCGTTGAAGCGCGGCAACCACGCATCGAAGCTGTCGTCGGCGGTGAAGGTTTCGCCGTCGGTGCTCACCTGACCGGGCACAAGCGAGAAGGCGAGGCTCGGCAAGGCGGCCAGCAAAGGCGCCCGCAGCGCTTCGGGCAACAGGCTCGGCAGCACCGGCACCGGCACCTCCGAAACGTAACCCGACTGGCGATCTTCCCAGAGATAGCGCAGGCCCGCGGTCAGTTCGAGCGAGTCGGTCGGCATCCAGGTGGCATCGGCGAAGACCGAGTAGCTGTCATTCTGGCCTTCGTTCTGGAACCATGACTGATAGGGGATCTGCGTGAGCGCGCCGCCGGTGAGAAGACCGGTCAGCTGCGAAGCAGGCACCGAGCCATCGGCGGCGGTACACGGCATGTCGAGCCCGGCAGCGGCAGCGATTCCGGCCAGACATTGCAGGAACGTGCCTTCCTCGCCCGAAAACGGCACCGACTGGCGGCCATCCTCGGTAAAGTAGTTCCACCCGAACGAGCCGCGCACGTTCATACCCTCGTAGGCGAACCGGCCTTCATGGCTGAACTGCCAGCCCGACGCGTCTTCGGCAAATTCGAGGAACCAGGCCGCCGAGCCGTCGGCGTCAAAGGTCTCGAGGCTGTCGAACTCGCGGTAGCCGTTGACCGTGGTGAAGCTCCAGTTGTCGGCGAATTGCCACTCGGCGGTGAGGTTCGCGTCATAGACCTCGCGATCGAGACCCAGCTGGTCCTTGCCGAGCACGCTGCCCGACAGCGGCGATCCGCCCAGTTGCGCATCACCGAAGGGATCGGCGGCACCGGCGGCGGTGGGGAAATTGCCCGAGATGAAGGGCGTGCCGCCGTTGCGCTGGCGGTCGAAGGTGCCGATCAGGTCGACGGTCAGATCATCGCTCGGGGTGAACCGCAGCGAACCGCGCAGGCCGAGGTTGTCGAGCGCATAAAGCTCCTCGTCCTGCGACTCAGCGAGGTTTTCGACATAGCCGTCGCGGGTCTTCCATTCGAATGCGAGGCGGCCCGCGATCACGTCGTTGCCCGCGTTGAGATGCCCGCGCAGCAGCGTGTAATCGTAGTTGCCATATCCGCCGGTCAGCTCGGCCGAAACACCCGGCTGCGGCTTGGCCGAGACGAGACTGATCGCGCCCACCGCCGAGGCCGTGCCGAACAGCGTGGCCTGCGGGCCCTTGATCACCTCGACCCGGTCAAGATCGTAGATCGCCTGGTACGACCCGCGCGAACGCGAAATGTCGACGCCATTGTAATAGAGCGTGACGCGCGGCCCCTGCTGCGCCGAACCCGAGTCCGAGGTGATGCCGCGGATCACGATGCCGGGGTTGTTGGCGCTCTGCTCCTGAATATTGAGGCCGGGGACATAGTTCGAAAGTTCGTCGAGATCCGACACGCCCAACTCTTCCATCCGCTCGCCCGAAGTGGCGGTGACGGTGATCGGAACGTCTTCCACGCGCTGTTCGAACTTCTGCGCGGTCACGAAGATGCTGTTGCCGATGCTCTCGGACTCTTCTGCGAAGGCGGGGGTAGCGGCAAGCGTGGTGCCTGCCAGCAGAGCAAGCTTGAGCGAAGAACGAATAGTCATTTGCGATTCCCGTTATGGTTGAACCGGAGCGCGCCTATTCACTGTGAATGACGGGTTCGCGGCAGCTCGATGACGGTTGCGTGACCCCCGCCATTTTCCTGTGTGTAAGTCGCAACCTGAGCGAGCGCGAGTTTCCGGACGCATGAAATTGTCCGCCAGTCTATCGCCCCCGCCCCTGTCCAAAGCGCGTTAGGTAATCGTGCCGGCAGGCTGGCGTCAGCGCGCAGGCAGGCCTATGGCGCGCGCCATGTTTGCCTCGCTCCTCTCCGTGCGCGCGCTGCTGGTGGCCATCTTCATGCTGATGGCCGGCAGCGGCTTTCTCGCCACTTTGATCGCCATCCGGCTTGAGGAAGCAGGCGCCGGGGCGCTGGTGATCGGCCTTGTCGCCACCGCCTATTTCGCCGGGCTGATGCTTGGCGCATTGCGGGTGACGCCGCTGATCGTGCGGGTCGGGCATATTCGGGCCTTTGCCGCCTTCGTCTCGATTTATTCGGCCAGCAGTTTGACCTATGCCGTGGTCGATTACTGGCCGATCTGGATCGCGCTGCGCTTTATCGACGGGTTCGTGATGAGCGGGGTGTTCGTCTGCCTAGAAAGTTGGCTCAACCGCGTGGCTCAGCCAAACAACCGCAGCGCCATCCTCGCGGCCTATATGATCGCGCTCTATTCCGGTCAGGCGCTCGGCCAGTTTCTGCTGAACCTGCAGGACAACGCACCATCGCTGCCCTTCATGCTCTCGGCCATCCTGCTGTCGCTGACGATTCTGCCGGTGGTGCTCACGCGCATTGCCCAGCCAGTGATGGAGGATATCTCGCCCTTCTCCTTGCCGCGCCTTTACGACGCCTCGCCATTGGGGTTCGTCGGCGTGCTGGCCACCGGGCTGATGATGGGCGCGTTCTATGGCCTTGGCGCGGTATTCGCGCAGCGCATCGGCTTGCCGCTGGCGCTGGTCGCGCTGTTCACCTCCAGCGTGATCGCGGGCGGGGTTGTGCTGCAATATCCGCTCGGCATCCTGTCCGACCGGTTCGACCGGCGGCGGGTTATCGTCGGTTCGATGCTGGCGACGGCTGCTATCTGCGCCGCGCTGGCCTTTGCCGAGGGGCGGCTGGCGGTGTTCGTGCCGGGCGCGCTGTTCGGCGGGTTTGCCTTTGCGCTCTATCCGCTGTGCGTGGCCCATGCCAACGATCACCTCGACGAAAGCGAGCGGATCGGCGCGAGCAGCGGGCTGGTGCTGGTTTATTCAGCGGGCGCTGTTGCCGGCCCTCTGATGGGCTCGCTCGCCATGGGAGTGCTGGGTCCGGCCGGCCTGTTCGCGGCGATCGGTGCCGTCTCCCTGCTGGCTGCGCTGTTCGGCCTGTGGCGCAGCGCGATTGCCTCGCCCGTGCCAGCCGAAGATCAGCAGCCCTTCGTCGGCCTGCCGCGCACCAGCCCTGCCGCCGCCGTGCTTGAAAGCGAGACGAGCGACGGCACGGAGCAGGACGCCGCAAGCTAGCGCCTGGCGAGGCGCAAATCAGCCCGCAAACCATCTCCTGATACAAAAAGGGCCAGACCAGCAGATGCGCTGGCCCGGCCTTTTTATCTGATCCGCTAAACGATCAGAAATTGCGACGCAGCGTCACCGACCACTCGCGCGGACGGCCCGGATTGCCGGTAACCACCCCGAAGCTACCGACGTTTTCGGCCTTGCCCGTGTAGTAGAACTTGTCGAAAATGTTGGTAACCGCGCCGCTCAGCGACCAGTTTCCATCCCCACTCTCGAACGTAATCCGTCCGTTTACGAGGCTGTAGCCGTCGATCTTGTTAAAGTCGTTGTTGATCGAGTTGTACCAGAAGTCCGAACGGTAGCTCCAGTCCAAGCGCGGCGTGATCGAGGCACCGCCTGGCAATTCGGCGCGATACTGCGCACCGGCCGAAAGCTGCCACTTGCTGATGAACGGCGCGATCATGTCGAGCGTGACCAGCGTCGCCGGGTTCTTGATCTCCTTGTAGTCGAAATCGAGATAGCCGAGCGAGCCGTCGATGGTGAAGTTGTCCACTGGCTCAAGGAAGGTTTCGAGCTCGAAGCCCAGCACCTCGGCATCGCCCGCGTTCGACGGTACCGAGCACGAGAGCACCACGCTATCCGGGCACTGATAACGCACCAGCTGGATGTCGGTGTAGTCGTTCAGGAACACCGCACCGTTCAACCGCACGCGGCCGTCAACCAGCTGCGACTTGAAGCCCGCCTCGTAAGTCGTCAGCTTTTCCGGCCCGAAGCTCAGCACCTGATCGGGCGCCGAAGGCCGCGGGTTGATGCCGCCGCCCTTGAAGCCGGTCGAGACCTGCGCGTAGAGCATCAGGTCGTCGATCGGCGTGACGTTGAAGCCAAGGCGGTAGTCGACCCGATCGCCCTTGAAGGTGCCGCTTTCACCATTGAGGCCCGCGAGCAGGAAGTTGGGGGTGAAGAATTCGCCGCTCGGCACCGAGCCATCGACGTTAAGGCGGCTGTAGTTGTAGACCTTCTTATCGTTGGTGTAGCGCAGGCCGCCGATGAGGTTCAGCGTATCGGTCACATGCACTTCGACATGGCCGAAAGCCGAAGCCGAACGGTTGGTCACCAGATCGTCGGAAAGGAAGTCGAACAGCAGCGTCGGGATCTGGTTGCGACCGGTGAGGATGTCGTTCGCATCGTAGTAGAACCCACCGATGGTCGCATCGACCATGCCGTCGGCGAACTGGCCCGACAGGCGCAGTTCCTGCGTGAACTGCTCGTGGCTGTAGTTGACCTGCTGCAACAGAATTGCGAGCGGCGAACCATCGACATCTATGCCGCTGGTGCCTTCGGCCTTGCGATAACCGGTGATCGAGGTCAGCGCGAGATTATCGGACAGGTCGAGATCGACGTGGCCCGACACACCCCAGCTTTCGACCGACCCCTGCGGATCGACGGAGAAGCCGCCCGGCGCGACCTGGCGGTCGATCCCGAAGTTGGTCGTGTAATTGCCACCAGTCGCATAGGTCGCATAGCTGGTGTAGCTTTCGGGCGCGGTGAAGAACCGGTCATCGAACGGGACGCCGGCCGAAGGATCGCCCTCGACATAGCTGCGTACGGCCGGATTGTCGGCAAAGAGCAGCTTGGTGGGCGCGATTTCGGACTTGTCGTTGGCATAGTCGGCGCGCAGCGTGATTTCGTAAGGCGCGTCGATCGGGGCATAGCGCAGAGCCAGCCGCACCGCCTGCAAATCGCGCCCGCCTTCGGTTCCGATCACACAGTCAGAACCGCCATCGCCCACCTCGGGGAAGCCCTCACCCGGATTGGCGCAACCGTAGTCGAGCCGCTTGAAATAGCCGTCCGACGACTTGGAGACGACCGAGACGCGCGCGAACAGATCCTCGGTCACGGCGAAATCGGCACTGCCGCGCAGGTCGAGGCGGTCAAAGCTGCCGTAGGTTGCCTCGACGAAGCCGCCGCCGGTGCCGTCGGGCTTGGCGGTGTAAAGCTTCACCGCACCGCCAACCGAGTTCTTGCCCGCGAGCGTGCCCTGCGGGCCGCGCAGCACTTCCACACGGTCCAGATCGGTAAGATCCATCACCGCGCCGAAGGTGGTCCCGTAATAGATGTCGTCGATATAGATACCCACGCCCGGCTCCAGCGCGAAGCTGCTGTCTGCCTGGCCGACGCCGCGGATGAAGGCGGCAATCGAGTTGCCCTGCAGGCCGGTGGCCGGTTCGAGCGCGACGTTGGGCGCAAACTCGCCGAGATCGGCCACGGTCGTCTGGCCGCGCGATTCGAGCATCTCGCCGGTCATTGCCGTGATGGCGATTGGCGTATCCTGCACGTTCTGCTCGCGGAACTGGGCGGTGACGACAATCGTGTCGTTGGTCTGACGCGCGGCAGAGGCACGCTCGCTGTCCTGTGCCTGTGCAGGCGCGGCGGCGCACAGAGCCAGTACCGATGCGCCAGCCAACGCGGCGTTCATTCTCGTCATAGATTTGAACATGCTAATTTCTCCCTTCATCCATCCGGTCGCGATGCGGCCGAACTCTCAGCGGGCCATGAAATGGCGTATCGCCACCGGCCCATATCCATGATCATTGAGGTAGAAAGGTATCTGCCCGGCAACCGCGCGAGGCTATGCCAAGCGCTATCCGCTGGCCTGCGAGACTGCGCAAACCGAGTCAGTTTACAAAGAACCCGGGCTGTCGCGATGGGAAAAATAGCCCACTGCTTCAGTATCCTCTCCACGAAACGGAGGCTCTTTATCGAGACCTCTCGCTTTCTAACGATCGTTACAAAACGGCTTACCGTAACGCCCGTTAGTTTTATTCAGCGCAAGATGCAATTCCCATTCCGCGGCCAAGATCGCCAGCTATGCAACCCGCGGGCTGTTGCAGAGAGGCCACCAGGCCATTATCGCTGGCCTCGGCGACAGCGGAGACAGAAATGGCATGGTGCAATACCGCGATGATTGTCGCATACTCTTCGCGAAGCTGGCTGCGACAGCGCATTGCCCTGCTTCTAATCATGCCCCTGTTGCTGCTCGGCGGGTGCGCCAGCCTTGACCGAGAGCCTTTCACCGCCGCGCAACTGGAAGCCGCGCAGCTGCCCGAGATGCCGCGGGTTCGCTATTGGGCCGACGCGCCCGATCTGATCGAGCAGATGGCCATTCCCGCCCCGCCCAAGGGCGAGCCGCTGCGATTGCTGGCATTGTCAGGAGGCGGGGATAAGGGAGCCTATGGCGCAGGTTTTCTCAACGGCTGGAGCCAGTCGGGCGAGCGCCCGCAGTTTTCCCTCGTCACCGGCGTCAGCACCGGAGCGCTGATCGCGCCCTTCGCGCTGCTCGGCCCCCAATATGACGACGAGCTGACCGCCGCCTATACCCAGATCACGCCCGACGATGTTTACCAACCGCGCTTTGCGCTGGCGATCCCGTTTTCCTCAAGCGCGGCGACCACCGGCCCGCTCGAACAGCTGATCGCCCGGTTCGCCACCAATGCCGTGATCGACGCAGTGGCCCTGCAGCACCGCCTTGGGCGGCGATTGTATGTGGGGACGGTCAGCCTCGACCGGCCCGGTAACGCCATCTGGGACATGGGAGCAATCGCGGCCAGCGCGGCGCCCGATCGCTATGACCTGTTCCGCCGCATCATGCTCGCGAGCAGTTCGGTTCCGGTGGCGTTTCCTCCGGTGTTGATCGAGACACGGATCGAAGGCCGCGCGATCAGCGAACTGCACGTTGATGGCGGCACCATCGCCACCGTGCTCGCAACCCCCTCGATTGCCGATGGGCAGACTGGCAAGGCCGGGCCGCAAGCCGAACTCTACCTGCTGGTGAACGGCAAGATGGCCGGCGAATTCGAGATGATCAACGGCTCGCTCCCCGATCTCGCCGCGCGCACCATCGATGTGATACTCTTTGCCAGCCTGCAAGACCGCGTAGACTCGGCCTATGTCTGGGCCCAGACGGTGGGCGCGACGTATCGCCTGACCTATATCGGCCAGGATTACGACGTGGGCGACCACGACCTGTTCGACCAGGATTTTATGCGCGAGCTTTACGCGTACGGCCTCGAACGCGGAAGCCAAGCCGCCTGGCAGGATCGCCCGCCCTCAACCGCGCCAGAGCCTGAAGCCCGAGCCGAGGCGGCCGACGCAGACTAGAATTCGAGCTGATTCATCGTACGCCCGTCGGGAAAGGTGACGGTCACGTTGAAGCCGCCATTGCGGCCATCGCGCAGCGGATAATAGGTGAGGTCGACCTTGTCGCCCGGCGTGAGCGTGCGGCGCGACCAGCCTGCACGGCTGAGATGGTTCGGGCTCATCCCCTCGAAGGCCCAGCGCTTGGTCTGCCCGCTGGAGTCCTTCGCGGTCACGTAAAGGAAGGTGTGCGGATTGGTCCACTCCCAGCGGGTGACGGTTGCACCCTTGAGCGGGACCGCGCTGCCCCATTCGAACATCGCGGTGGAGTGATGCGCCGAAGAGGTGGTCGCGCCGAGCGTGAGAATTCCGGCGGTAGCGAGTGCGATTGCTGGCAGTTTCATGATGGCTCCTGGACCTGATCGTTAGTCTAATTCGTCGAACCCGAGGTTCATGCTGGGCCGCCCGTATTCATCGGCCGCGTCGCGATTGTTTTCCTGGCAAATATATTCGCGCAGGTCCCAATCGCGCTCAAGCCGGTAGGAGACGACGGTGGTGAACGGCTCGGTAAACAGAGCGGGGTCGGTGATCGTGGTTTCGACCACCAACTTTTCCGGATTTTCGAGATAGATGCGCTCGCGCATCTGGGTCTGCGGCGTAGGGTGCAGTCCCGCCATTAGCGAGATCAGCGGCGAAAAGCCGATGGTGTCGACCACCAGCACATCGCCCTCCCAATGGCCGACCGAATTGCCGTTGAATAGAAAGTCGGGGTCATGCGGCAGTGGACGCCCATCGGTGAAGATCTGGCGAAGCTGGCTGTGCGTCTCGATCACGATGTTCACTTTGCCGGGCGAATAGATGAACTCGATCGGATACGGATAGCGCATGACCCCCGGCATCCCGGTGGGGCGGCAGTTGGCCCCCTCGGTCTGGAGGTTTTCGCCGTTTTCCTTGGCCGCATTGTAGGCGGAGATCGCCGCGCGCGCCTTCTCGGTCAGCGGAGCATTGCCCTCGGCGGCGCGCAGCTTCGTGATGGCGGACCAGTCAGGCTGCCACACGCCTTCGAACGCGGGCAGGCGGGCAATCGCGGCATAGGCTGCTTCGCGGCTCCGATCCGCCGCGTCCTGCGCCAAGGCCCCGCTCGCGCAGGTGAGCGCAAACCAAGCCGCAACGTTCAAGGCTCTGATAAAGCGCAACTCTTCATCCTCGTCCCGTAACTGACGCGCCCGTCAAAGCAGGCCACGTTCCGCATCCTTGATTAGAGCTTCTGGTTGATCTCGTCAATCTCAAAGCCTGATAGCGCTTGGTTACGCATCCCACAACTTCATCCAAATTTGTATTTAGATGAACTAATATCCGAAATGTGCGATATGTTTAACAAATATCGGCGGTGATCTGGCTGTTTGGCAGCCTACGCGATCCCTACTTGACATTGATTAAATCAAGTCGGATGACTTCAGCGGGACTCAAGTCCCTAAGAAAAATGACGCTTGCATGTGTCAAAAGACGGGGAGACGGGCCTGAGGCCCGATAGATCGGCTCGCATGGTCTGCGGCGGCAAGCCTGTGGCCTGCGTGTCGACGCCCTTCCCGTGCCCATGCGGCGCCGGTCTGGGAGGGAACATCGATGACACGCCGAACTGCACTCGAATTCCGTGCCGCGCTGATGGCGGCCTGCGCCGCCTGCGTTGCCACCCCAGCCCTCGCGCAGGATGAGGACCTCGAGCAGGACAGCACCATTGTCGTCACCGGCTCGCGCATCGCGCGCGGCACCTTCGACAGCCCCGCCCCCGTCACCACGCTGGGTGCGGACGATCTCCAGCGGCGCGGCGTCACCAACATTGCCGAAGCGATCACCGAACTGCCCTCGTTCCGCGACACCACCGGCCCGCAAACACAGGGCTTCGGCAGCTTTAACGTCGGCGCGCGGATCGTGAACCTGCGCGGGCTTGGCGTCACGCGCAACCTCGTGCTGGTGAATGGCCGCCGCTTTGCCCCCACCACCCGCGAAGGATCAGTCGACTTGAATTTCGTGCCGTCGATCCTGATCGAGCGGACCGAAATCGTCTTGGGCGGGGCGTCGGCGGCCTATGGTTCGGACGCGATCACCGGCGTAGTCAACGTCATCCTCAACGAAGATCTCGAAGGGCTCAAACTTGAAGCCGATGTCGGTGTCTCGGAGCGCGGCGACGGCGAACGCTACCATGCGGCCGCTGCCTTCGGCACCCGCGTCGGCGATCGTGGCCATTTCGTGATCGGCGGCGAATGGTCGAAGCAGGAAGGCATCGGCAACTGCTTCGAGCGCGACTGGTGTACCCCCGGCGCGGTCGTCACCAACCTCGGCTATGCCGCTGGCAACGGCCAGCCCAACTATGTGCGCAGCAACGACAACGCCGGGCTGAACTTCAACAGCGGCGGCGTGGTGACGCGCGGGCCTTATGCTGGCTTGTTTGGCACAGGCGGCATCACCTTTGACGCTAATGGCGAACCGCAGCCATTCGAAGTGGGAAGCCCCAGTTTCGCGCTGTTCCAGGTCGGCGGCGACATCGTGCCCGCCTACATCGACGCCAACATTACGGTTCCCGTGGAGCGCTATTCGGTCAACGCCCACTTCGACTATGAACTGGCCGAGGGGCTCACCGCCTTCATCGACGGCACCTATGGCCATGTCGACGGGCAATTGTTGCAAACCTCGTTCTTCAACACCGCGATCCCGATCTTCGCCGACAACCCCTTCATCCCCGACGCGATCCGCGAGACCTTCGCCGATCCGGCGCAGCCAACCGGCCCATCCTCGCTGACCCGGCCCGCCAACACCGCCGCCGCTTTCACCATGGCGCGCCTGTTCAACGATCTGGCGCGCGGATACAGCACTTCCGATGCAGACACCTACCGCATTTCCACCGGGTTCGATGGCGAGTTTGGCAGCGGCTGGAACTGGAACGGCTACTACCAATACAGCCGGACCGACCGCCTTCAGGTGGTGCAGGATAACCTCGTGGTTGGCGCGGCGGTGTTCCCAGTCACCGATCCTGCCACCATCGCGCAGTCGAACGCCTATTTCTATTTCGCGGCCGACGCGGTGGTCGATCCGTCAACCGGCCAGCCGACCTGCCGCGCCCTGCTGAGCGACGACCCGTCTCTGAGGGCGGCGGCACAAGGGTGCGTGCCGCTCAACCTGTTCGGCGAGAACAATTATGAACCTGCGGCGAAGGACTACATCTACGGCGACCTGATCGAGGACATCCGCCTGCAACAGCACGTGGTCGCGGCCAATATCAGCGGCAGCCTGTTCGAAGCCCCGGGCGGCAGCGTCGGCATCGCCTTCGGGGCGGAATACCGGGTCGACACAATCGACGTCGCGCATGACGACCTGTCCAATCTCTACGCCTATTTCCAGAACTTCGGCGCCGACTACGACGGCAAGACCGAGGTGATCGAAGGCTTTGGCGAAATCGAAGTCCCGCTGCTGGCGGACGAGCCGATGTTCGAGGCGCTGACCCTCAACGCCGCGCTGAGACAGACGCATTACAAGATAACCGGCTTCGGCAGCTATCTGCGCACCAATGTTGCGAATTCGTTCGATGCGACGGCCTGGAAGCTCAGCGCCAACTGGGAGCCGTTCGACTGGCTGCGCTTCCGCCTCAGCCGCTCGCGCGATATCCGTGCACCCAACTTTGCCGAACTGTTCCTGTCCTCCGCCTCTGCCTTCAGCACGATTTCCAACCCGTTCCAGGGCGGTGCCGGGAACAACCCCTCGCTGCTGAGCGGTGGCAGCCCCTTCCTGCGCCCGGAAAAGGCCGACACATGGGGAGCGGGCGCGATCCTCAGCCCCGGCGGGGCACTTGAAGGGCTGCGGCTCTCGGTCGACTATTTCGACATCTCGGTGATGGACTATATCTCCAGCCCGCCCGGCGGGGCGCAGAATATCGTCAACGAATGCTTCGGCGGGCGCGAGGCGGCCTGCGCGCTGATCAACGATGGCACGATCACCACCGGCGATGCCCTGACCGAGATCCGCAACGTCTCGCTCAACCTCGAAGAGCTGCGCACGACCGGGTTCGACTTCGAAGCCGAATACCGCACCTCGGTGGGCGGCGGCAACGACCTGATCCTGCGCGCGCTCGCCACCCATGTGACCGAGCTTTCCACGCTATCGTTCGGACAGCTTATCGACGGTGCCGGACAGACCGGCGGATCGGCCGGCACTTCGGCGGCTGACTGGAGCGCTAACACCTTCGTCACGCTGGTGAACCCGCGCTTCACGGCGACCTTGCAGGGCCGCTACATCGGCAGCGGGGTGCTCAACGCGCTTTATACCGGCCCCGGCCAGGACGGCTACGATCCGACCCAGCCCAACAGCATTTCCGATAACTCGGTGCCCAGTCGGTTCTACCTGAATCTGTTCGGCACCTTCAATGTCGGCCCCAACTGGGACAACGGCGACGGGCTGCAACTGTTCGCCCGGATCAACAACCTGCTCGACCAGGATCCGCCGATCGTGCCCGAATTCCAGTTCCCCACCAACCCGGTCTATTTCGACACCATTGGGCGCTATTTCACTTTCGGCGCCCGCGCGCGGTTCTGACTGGCTTGCACCGCCCTCCCCGGTGCCCGACGCCAGCCCTGCTTGAAAGAGCGGGGCTGGCGTCGGTTTGGTTATTTGCGCGCTTGGGCGTTTGCGAATATCGGGAGATCGCAAGACCGGTGGCACGATAGGGTAGGAACGCAAGGATGGCGGGCGAGCAAAATGGCGATCATCCGCTGCTGGCCGGGATTCAAAACGACCTGCTCTCGCCGCGTATTCTGGTGCTGCGGCGGTTGCTCGACCAGAGCGCCCGCACCGATTTCGCCGGTCTCGAACCCGACAACGCCTTTACCCGCCGCATCCTGTTTGCGCTCTATCGCAATGGCGAGGGTCGCGTGTTCGAGCTGGCCTATACCTTGGGCAGCGACATGGCGCAGGTCAGCCGGGGGCTGGCCGCCCTGCGCAAGGACGGGCTCGTCAACACCGGACGCCAGCGCGATCCCTACACCCTGACCGCCGAGGGCGAGAAGCTGGGCAGGCAGCTGTTCGCAATCGCCGAACAGCGCGAAGCGCGCCTGTTGCGGGGGCTCGAAACTGGCGAAATCATCGAGCTGGTGGCCATGCTCATTCACCTGCAAGCACGCGCCAGCAGCCTGCTTGCCGAGGAGTTGGCGCTGACGCGGTCAGAAGACGAGCCGGCGGACCTGCCCGCCGCGCAGACCGAGTTTGCCACCCGCGTTCATCCCTTGCTCTATAATCTCGCCAACACCGTCCTGCGCACCGCCACCGCCGCTTTCAAGCGGCTGGCGGGGGTGTCGCAGTTCGAATGGCGCGTGCTGGTCAATATGGCCGATCGCCCGGCCATACCCTTTGCGGGCCTGGTCGAGCATATCGGGGTGGACAAGGGGCAGCTAAGCCGGACCTTGAACGCGCTCGAACAGTCAGGCCTGATCCTGCGCACCGAGGATGGTTCGGGCGCGCCGCGCCTGCTGGACCTGACCGCCGAGGGGCAGCGCGTCTACCGGCTGATGGCGACCGATTCCGAACAACGCAACGCGCGCATGATCGAGGGCCTGCGCCCGATCCACCTCGAACGTCTGCGCGCCCAGCTCGACCGATTGATCGCCAACGCCAGCACGATGGCGCCAGAGGCCTGACAGCCCGGTCTAGTTGATCTTGTCGAGCCGCGACATCGGCGGGGCATTGCTGAACAGTTCGCCGAACGGATCGTCGGGCTGCTCCGGCCCTGCTGCCTCACGCACAGTGGCGCGGCGCATGTCGCGGCGCTCGTCCCAGTTGAACCCGCCGCCACGGTGCAGGCAGGCAAGATTGTCCCAGATCACCATGTCGCCCACGGCATAGTCGACCGAGATGATATATTTCTCCTGCGTCGCATGGGCGTTGAGATAGTCGATCAGCTCGCGGCTTTCCTCCCAGCCCCAGCCGACCACGCGATAACAATGCGCCCCGGCATAGACCATCTTGCGGCCCGATCCGGCGTGGGTGTGAACCAGCTTGTGCACCGGGCGATGGCGTTCCTCGATCATCTCGCGAGTGATCTCGGCCCCGCCCTGCTTGCGCGACCACCACAAGGAATGCTCGCATTCGAGATCGGCGATTTTCGCCTTCACGTCTTCGGGCAGGTCGTCATAGGCGGTGCGCGCATCGACGAAGCAGGTCGGCCCGCCACTGGGGGGCACTTCCACCGCGCGCAGCATCGAATAGCTGGTGCGCAGGTCCATGAACGAGCTGTCGGTGTGGAAGATCATGTCGCCCTTGCGGTAGGTCAGCGCGCTGGGCGCGCGGTTGATCTCGCCATCCTTGTCGAGGTTGCCCGCGTTGAACAGGTACTGGCGCGGGCGCCCATCGCGCGGGGGCAGGCTTTCGAGATAGCCGAAGTAGCCCGCAAACCGCACCTGGCCTTCGTCATCCAGCCCGGTGTCGCGGTAAACGGTGACGCCCCACTTATCCTGCATTGCGACGATCTGCTTGATCGTCTCGGGTTCGAGCGGTTTGCTGATATCGACGCCGACGATCTCGGCCCCGAAGTGGGGGGATAGGGGTTTGGCCTCAATCATGTCTGGTTATCCTCTCTGCTTCGCTCTGCCACTCACGACAGGCGTTCGCATTTGAAATAGGTGCTGCTTTCTATGCGGCAGGTGTAGCTGCCCAGAGCGCCTTGCTCGACAGCAAAGGGCGCTCCCTCAGGCGGTGCACGGCGCAATGACACCGAAGAGGTGGAACGCCATCGGGTGCCGTTGGCGGCCTCGACCTCCAGCCCGCGCCTGCGGTCAAGCCGGGCAGTGGCCACGCTGCTGGTCATATCGGCTATGACCGGGGCGCGCGGTTCGCTCTCTTCGTACACCATCGTGTCGCTGGTTGCCGCGCTTGGCGCAGAGGAAGGAACCGCCCGCGCCTGAACCGGCGGCGAAACCGGCGCGCGAACTGCCGCTGTAGTGGGTGCGCGGTCAAGCAGGCCGAGCGCGGCGAGTTCGCGGTCGAGGCAGGCATGGCGCTCGCCCGCCTCAGCGATTGTGGCGCAGCGTTCGATCCCGCCCCAGTCACGCTCCTGCTGGGCGACAGCGGCGGGAGCCGCGAGCAGGAACACCGCCCCTGTCATCACACCGATTGCCTTCATCATAGTCCTCTCGCATTTGGCCTGGAGGGGCATGATCAGCGCCCTGCCCCTCCCGCCGACATCAGAACGAGACCTTCGCACCGATATAGAACCGGCGGCCCAGCACATCGAAGGCACCGCCCGGTTCGGGCTCGCCCACGGCATCGGTGACGCCGGGGATACGACCGTAGATGTTGGGATCACGGTCGAACAGGTTTTCGATGCCGCCGCGCAACTGTAGCAACTCGTTGACCTGATAGCGCGCAGCCAGATCGAAGATGTCGTAGGCACGGATATCGTCCTGCTGGGCATTTGGCGAGGTTGCCTTCACGAAATGCCGTGCCGAGGGCAGGTGCCGCCAGTTGAGGCTGATCATGCCCGGCCCGAAGTCATACCCCACCGTGGTGTTCAGCTTCCACCGGAACTGCGGGCCATAGGGCGGAATGCCTATCTCCGCGCCGACGGTATCCGAATAATCGAATACCGGGCCGCCCGGATTGTTCTGCACCAGATATTCGCTGAGGTAGTTGAACAGCACATTGGCGAAGACCGCGCCGCTGTCACCGCCCAGCCCCGGCGCATCGACGGCCCAGTCGAGCTGAACGTCGAAGCCCGAAGTCGCCAACATCCCGAGGTTCTCGAACGAGGCGACGGTCGAAATCCAGCGCCCGTCGATGCTCGAACGGTTGATGCGCTGACAGAACTCGTTCTCCGGATCGTAATTCGGGTTGTTGCCCAGCGCGTTGAAGCACTCCTGATAGACCACCTGCGTCGAGGCGGGAGCAATCGCGCCGTCGATGGTGATGTTGTAGTAGTCGACCGAGAGGCTCAGATCGCGCAGCACCGGGCTGGCGCTGGGCGACGAAATCACCCCGCCGATCGTCCAGGTCGAGGCCTTCTCCGATGACAGGTCGCGATTGCCACGCTGAAGGTCGCGGCCGAGTGGGAAATAGGTCGGCACATTGCCGACAAAGTCCTCGGTAATGGGAAAACCGCCCGCCATCGCCGAACACAGATCGAGCACCTGCTGCCGGTTGGGATTGCCCGGCACGTTGCCATAGTCGGCGCGGGTGAATTTCGAACACGGATCGTGATCGGGCCACGCGACAGTCTGGAACACGGCGGGCTGGAACAGCTCGGCCACGTTCGGCGCGCGGTTGGCCCGTTGATAGCCGCCGCGCAGTTGCAGCCACGAGGTCACTCGCCAATCGCCGGTCAGCTTCCAGGTCGTGACCCCGCCCGAAGTGTTGTAATCCGAATAGCGGATGCCCGCATTGAGGCTCAGATCCTCGAAGAACGGCTTGTCCGTCAGGATCGGGATCAGCACTTCGCCATAGATTTCCTTCACGTTGGTGGAGCCCGAGGTGGGCGACACGTCGAAAAGGCCAATGGTCAGCGACGTCGTGTTGGAGGTCGAGAAGTTGGGATCGGGATTATAGCTGAAGTCGTTCTCGCGATAGGCCCCGCCCACGGCGAAGCGCAGATCGCCCGCCGGAAGCGCAAACAGCGCGCCCTGGATATTCAGCTCGACCTGATCCTGCGTCAGCTCGGTTTCCGAATTGTACTGCGGCGCGATAATGTCGAGGCAGTCCTGCGAAACGGCGGTGTTGAGAAACGGGTTGAGCCCGCTGGTGCAGGTGGCAAGCAGCCCCGTGCGGCCATTGTTGAACTCGGCCCCTGCGCCGTAGTTCGGGCGGGCGATCAGATCCTGATAACGCGTCAGATCGACGAATCCGGCATAGTCGACATCCGAACTGGTGCGCCCGTGCGAGGCGAACACGTCGTAGGTCCAGTCGCTGATCGGCAGATCGCCGCGCGCGCCCACCAGCACCTCGTAAGTATAGGTGTTGGTCGTCACCTGACGCGGCCCGGCATAGTCCAGCTGCTTGTATAAGGTCCACGGTGCGGCGGGATTGGCGCGTGCATCGAGGATCGTCGCCAGTTCATCCGGGATCGCATGGCTGCCATCGCGCGGAATATTCACCGACCACTGGTTGAACGCCGGGGTATAGCCGATGAATTCGGTCATCACCTCGTTCTGGTCAAAATTGCCCTGCACATAGAATTCCAGCGCCGGGCTCACCTCGTAATAGGCCGTTGCGAACAGCGAATAGCGTTCCATCGGGCTGGACAGCAGACCTGGGAAGGAGTTCGGCGACAAGGTGCCATCAGCCAGCAGCTTGTTCTCGGGATACAACGAACCGGTATAGCCGGGGGCAGCATCGCCCGAGACCGCGCCGGGGGCGACCGCGAACAGGCTCGCCCCGTCTACCGTCGGCGCAGTGTTGAAGAACAGCTGAGTGCCTGCAGGCACGTCGCCGGGCAGATAGCCCTTGGGCACGAAAACAGAATCGTAGGCCGCCTGGGTGGAACTGCCATTGAAGCCGCCGAAGTTGGGCCAGGTGTTCCGGCCCGGCGTGTTCGGATCTGTAAAGGCCGCCTCGAAGAAGGGCCGGTCGCGCAGGTGCACGCCTTCGCGCTTCTGATAGGTCAGGCCGATCATGGCGTTGCCGCGCGAATCGGCAAAGTCGGAACCGATCAGCGCCGAAACCTTGTATTGCTCGGCATCGCTGCGGAACGACTGGCCGAACTGGGTATCGATCTCAACCCCGCTGAAATTGCGCTTGAGCTGGAAGTTGACCACACCCGCCACGGCATCGGCGCCATAGGTCGAGGCGGCACCGCCGGAAATGATCTCCACGCCCTGCAAGGCAGCGGTGGGGATGGTGTTGAGATCGACCACGAGGCTGGCATTGGCCGGCTGTGTGCGCCGCCCGTTCAACAGCACCAGAGTGCGGTTGGAGCCAAGCCCGCGCAGGTTGACCGTTGCGATACCGGGGCTGCTGGTCGGCGTGGTCTGTCCATCGTCGGCGCTGGTGATCTGGTTGGCCCCGCCCGAAAATTGCGGCAACTTGTTGAGGCTCTGATCAAGCGAAACGGAGGACGTGTTTTCAAGCATGTCCGAACCGACCGTGACGATCGGACTTTCCGAATCGTAATCGCGGCGGGCGATGCGCGAACCGGTGACGACGATCTCATCGTCACTCGCGCTGGCAGTGGTTCCAACACTGTCCTGGGCATGGACATTCGCGCTCAGGCAGATCAGCATCGCAGACGAGCAGGCAAGCGCCGCACGCCGCGCAAATTGCGCGTTTTTCATATCACTCTCCCTTATCTGGCCTCTGCCGAAACGGCGGGCCATTTTCTTGAAGCATCCAACCGGCTGGTCAGAGCCATCGACATTATGTAGGGTGATACATTATGGTGCAAGCAGATATAGTGAGCAATGCAATCATTTCATCCGTCAGGTAGGGCGGGTGGTCAGAACAGCTCCAGCGAACTGGGGCAACAGGAAGAGGCAAAACGAATCGTGACCAAACCAGAATCACCAAAAATTCCTGAATTGCAGAAGGTTGAAGGACATTCCGAAGACCGGTTCCTCGGGTCGGACGTGTTCCGCTCGCAGGAGCGTAACCTGCCCCCGTCCAAGCGCGGCGGCACGATTCGCGAAGAAGCGCGCGACATCGACGTCTATCATCAGGCCGATGTGGTGGTGGTCGGCGGCGGCCCTGCGGGCTGCGCGGCGGCATGGGCGGCGGCTAAGGCCGGAGCCGATGTGACGCTGGTGGAGCGCTACAATTGCCTCGGCGGCCTTTCGACAGGCGGCCTTGTCATGTGGATCGACCGCATGACCGACTGGAGCGGCAACCACGTCATTCAGGGCTTTGCCCGAGAGTTTATCGACCGTATGCCGAAAGACGGTGTCGCCGGTCCGCCGATGGAGGACTGGGGCGCGCGCGAGGAGGCAAAGGTCGCCTACTGGAGCCAGCGCACCACCGCCTTCCACGGCATCGTGCAATGGGCCCCCACGCTCGACCCCGAGCGGATGAAATTGAACGCGCAGGAGATGCTTCTGGAAGCGGGCGTGCGGATCGTGTTTCACGCCTGGGCCGCCCGCCCGATCATCGAGGACGGCGCCGCGCGCGGCGTGATCTTCGAGAGCAAGGCCGGACGGCAGGCGATCAAGGCCAAGGTGGTGGTCGACACCACCGGCGATGGCGACATGTTCGCCCGCGCCGGGGCCGAATTCGATACCGATATCGAGGAAGGCGACGTCCACCATTCGATGAACACCGGCTGGGTGCTCGGCGGGGTCAACATGGACCGCTGGATCAACTGGAAGGTGCTCTATCCAGAGCAGCTCACCGAGCTGATGAACCGGGGCCGCGAGGAGCTGGGCTTCTTCCAGACGCCCTATGTCAGCTGGCGGCCCGATATCGCGCTGTTCCTCGGCCCGAGACAGTCAGGCCTCAGCGCGCTCAATGTCGACGACATGACCGAGGTGGAAATCCGCAGCCACCGGCTGATGGAGGGGCACTGCCAGTTCTTTCGCAAGCACGCGCCCGGCTTCGAGAACGTCTATTCGCTGCAAAGCGCCAGCCAGCTGGGTGTGCGCCATACGCGCAGGCTCGGCGGCATGGGCCGGATCGAGCGGGCGGACTGGCCGAAGGGCACGCCTGCGGCCGATGAGGTTGGCGTATCGCCGTCGATCAGCCCGAAGTTCCCGGTGGTGTCGGTGCCCTACGGCAGCCTCGTGCCGCGCGTTCTGGATGGGCTGCTGGTGGGCGGACGGCACATCAGCTGCGATGCGAACAGCCACGGCTTCATGCGCGAGATTCCGCAGTGCTGGTTGACCGGCCATGCCGCCGGTGTGGGCGCGGCGCTGGCGGCCAATGCCGGGATCGAGCCGCGCGCGGTGAATGTGGACGAAATCCGCCAGACGCTGCGCACGCAGGGCGCGCACCTGCACGAGGATGCGGCGGTGAAAGAAGCCCGCAAGGAGGCGGCTACGGTCGCCTGACGGAAGCCGGGCCGGTCCTCGCCGAGAGGACCGGCCCGCCCCTTTTAGCTCTTTTCGGGAAGCAGCACGCCGCCGGTTTCCATCCCGCGCACCGCGTGGCGGAAATTGTCGAGATAGCCCGAGGCCGGCACCCGCACGCCCACGCCTTCGCGCGACGCCAGCTCTTCCGCCGTAAGCGCCACATCGATGCTGCGGCTCTCAACCGAGATCGTGATCGTGTCGCCATCGCGCACCTTGCCGATCGGCCCGCCGGTCGCCGCCTCGGGCGAGACTTCGGCCACGGTCAGCCCCTTCAGGCACAGCCCCGAAAGCTGCCCGTCGGTGACGAAGGCGGTGGTCTTGGCCAGCCCCGCCGCATCGAGCGCGAACAGGACCAGCGACGCACCGCCGCCCATCGCCGGGCCGCCCTTGAGGCCTTGGTTGCGGCTGACGATCACGTCGCCCTCCTTGATCGCTCCGGTCTTGATCGCATCCATGCAGGTGGCCGTATCTTCGAACACCCGCGCGAGGCCGGTAAACTCCTCGGGCCGGGAGCCGTCGCGCACGCCCAGCCGGACAACCGCCGTATCGGCGAAATTGCCCTTGAGAATGGCAATCGCAGGCCCCTTGCCCACCGGATTGTCGAGCGACTGGATCACGTCCGGCCCCTCGATCTCGTAATCGGCGATGTTCTCGGCCAGCGTCTTGCCCGAAACGGTCAGCGCACCGCCATCGATCATCGGCAACAGGCGCTTCAGCGTGGCGCGCGCGCCGCCTGCGTCCTCGAACTGCTCGATACGGATATGCCCGGTCGGGCGCACGGGTGAGAGCACGGGAACGTCGCTCATCTCCTCCCACAGGGCGAACACGTCGACCCCGTTCTCAGCCTCGATCGCCGTCGCCTGCAAGTGTTTGATCGCGTTGATCGAGCCGGACACCGCCAGCACCGTCGCCACGGCATTCTTGAACGCTGCGGGGGTGAGGATGTCGCGCGGGCGCAGGTCTTCCATCACCATCTCGACGATGCGCTTGCCCGCGGCCTTGGCATTGGCCTGCATCTTGGGCGAGTTGCCGCGCACCGGCGCATGGCCGGGCAGCGCCATGCCAAGCGCCTCGACCACACAATGCATGGTGTTGGCCGTGGCCATCCCGGCACAGACGCCGGGGCCGCGAATGGCGTTTTCGGCCATGTCGGGGATCGGGAATTTCGGCTCCTTGCCGAAGATCGCGCCGACCTGGCCCGACCACACATCCTCAACGTCAACCGGCTCGCCATCAATCTCGCCAGCCTGCTGGTAACCGCCGATGACAAGGATCGTCGGGATATTCAGCCGCGCCGCCGCCATCAGGTGGCCCGGCGGGGTCTTGTCGCAGGAGGTGAGGCAGATCATCCCATCGAGCATCGCAGCCTCGACCTGCACCTCGATATCGTTGGCGATGATGTCACGCCCGGCAAGGATGTAGCTGCCCGACTTGTTCGCGCCGGTGATGAAATCGCTCGGCGCGGCAGTGCGGACCTCGAACGGCACCCCGCCCGCCTCGCGGATCGCTTCCTTCACCATCTTGGCGATGCCATCGAGGTGGGCATAGCAGATCGCCAGTTCGCTGGAGGAATTGACCACCGCGATCTTGGGCTTTTCCATATCCTCCTTGGACAGGCCGAGCGCCTTCCAGTTGGCACGGCGACCGGGGCTGTTGGCTTCAAGGCTGCGTAGTTTCATGGCGTCTTCTCCCAAAGATGGCGGTTTTGCAGTTATGTCGCATACTACATAATCGGGCGCAAGACGCGCCTTATTCGTCCGCGTTGCCGCCCTCCATCGCTGCGCCGATCTCGCGCATCAGAACGCCGAGCATGTGGGTGCCGGCAACCAGTTCCTCATCGGAAAGCGCGCTCAGGATTTTCGCGCGGGTGGGATCGAGCACTTCGCGCACTTCCTCCATGATGTGTTCGCCCTCCTTGGTGATGGCGATCAGTCGCGCCCGCGCATCGGCAGGGTCCGGCTCGCTGCTGATAAGATCGAGCGCTTCCAGTTCTTTCAGCACCCGGATCGCGGTCGGCCATTTGACGTGCATGTTGCGCGACAGGTCGCCCACCGTCACCGGGCCATCGCAGTGCAGCAGGGCCGACAGGGTTTGCCATTGCGCGCGCGAGATGCCGGTGCGCTGCTTGATGAGCGTGTCGACGTAGCTCGTCCAGCGCCGCGCCGCGATCACCAGCGCGCGTGTGAGAAGAAACTCTTTCTCAAGCCGGCTGTCGCGGGTGTAATGCTCGTGGAAGCGGGTGGCCCACTTGTCCATGTTCAGATCGCCATCGAACTTCATTTCGCCCCCCAGGTGCGCGTGTTTGGCAGCCTTGTTCTGTGGCCGTTGCCGACCGGCTATAGCCGGAACAACGCCTTCGCGGCCAGCGCAAGTGGAGGGAAAGACTGTTCGTCCGCTAACGAGGAAGTTGCGAGGGTGAGGCAACAGGATCGGGCACCTCACCCTCGCGGCGCTGCTTCCCAGTGGGGTCTGGGAAACAAGCACCATCTTTAAAGGCCGATGCGCAAGGTGCCCTTCAGCGAAAAGGCCGTCTGGTCGAAACGTTCCTCGGCACCAACTTCGCCGCCGATTTCGAACACCTCGCTGCCGCCAACGGCGCGTGCCCGCGCGAACCAGCCGCCGGTTTGTTCTTCCGGGTCGATGGTGAAGCTCTCGCCATCGGCGAACCGCGCGGTGGTGGCGCCCAGGCTGCCGCCAACCACTTCGCGCCAACCGCCCTCGCCTTCGACGCGCAGCCAGTTGCTGTCGCGCGGGCCCTTGCCGTAAAAGTCGATGCCGACCGTGACGCTGCCGTTGACGGCGAACTCGTCGCTGTCGCGCTCCTCGACGATCAGGTCCACGCCCTTGCCGCCGCCTTCTTCGGTGTAGCCATTTTCCGACAGCTTCACGAAGTCAGCCCAAACGGCGGGCCGCACGAACAACCAGCCGCCGGTCTCGTAAGACGCGCCGCCGCTCAGCGTGGTGAGGTTGCCGCCCCAATCGCCGCGCGATTCCAGATTCTTGGCCTTGGTGTCCGAGCCGATCTGAAGCGTGCGGGTGCCGCCGAAGTCGACAAAGCCATAAGATCCGCGCGCGAAGGCATTGAACCCGCCCCATTTCGCGCGCCAATACGCGGCCAGTTCGATCGTGTTGGACTCGGCCCGGGCGAAGTCGTTGCCCTGATCGAAGGTGTTGTAAAGGTAGCCGAGCGAAAGACCGATCGAGCCGAACGTCTCGGTGTCGAGTTCGGCCGCGACCGAATAGCCCATGCCGTCGACATCGTAGGAAGCGGTCGCCTGCTCGTCCTTCGAGCTGGTCCATACGGCAGCGTTGAAGATCAGGTCCACACCGCCCAGCGAGTAGGTCGGGCCGACGGTTTCGGCAGCCTGGCGGCCCATGATGCGCGTGCCCATGCTGATCCCCTCGAAGGCGCCACCGCTATGTTCGGGCAGCAACTGGCCCAGCGCCGCGCGGAAGGTTTCGCCCTTGGTGATGCCCATGAAGAAGTCTTCGATATCTTCGTCCTTGCCGATGGCGGTGAAGACCGCATCGAAAGCCGAGGCGCGCGCGGCGTTGAGCCCAAGTTCCTGCGCGCTGCGCCGCGAAACATCGACTGCAATGGTGTTGGCCGCCACATCGGTGGCAAGCGAGGCCTTGAACAGGAACGGGAGCAGCGTTTCGCCCAATTCAAGGTCAGCAGCGCCCTGCAAGGTGCCCGCCGTGAGCACCTCGTAGCGGCCCTCGGCATCGTCGAGGTTGGCAAGGCGCACTTCGAGCCTGGCCCCCTCGGCGAAGCTGGCCGTGCCCGAAATATCGTAAAGCGAGCCCTGCCCTGCCGTCTTGTCGAGCGTGGCCACCAGCGTGCCATCCTCCCCCATATCGAGCGAGGCAATCGACGAAGGAGCCGTGAGATCGAGCACGCCGCCGCTTACGCTCACCGCCAGGTTGCCGGCATTGGCGAGCCTGCCGGAAAAGCGCGCTGTTTCTGCCAGCGTCAGGGTGGCTGCGCCGCCGCCGAAATCCGCTGTCCCGTCGAATACGGCGCTATCTGAAAGCGCGAGCACGTCTGCGCCGCCTCCGAAATAGGCGTTGCCATTATGCCTCGCATCGCCAGACAGCGTCATCTGCGCAGTGCCCGCCCCGAAATAGACCGAGCCCGTCATGGATCCATCGGCCAGGTCGAGCACGTCGTCGCCCGAGCCGAAGCGGACATCGCCGACGATAGTCGGAGCATCGTAGCCGTTGCCGACAACCTTTTGGCGCACGGTCGCCCCGCTGGTGTTTGCGCGCAGGTCGATGGCGATGTTGCGCGTCGAATCCGTGTTGGCCCCGCTCGCTTCGATCTTGCCGCTGTTCTCGATCAGCGCGAGCGTTCCGCTGGCATCGACAATGGCCGTGGCATTGCCGTTCGCGCCGCTCGATACCGCCTTGATCGTGCCACTGTTGCGCAGAACGGGGAGCGAGCCGCCGGCATCGATGCGAAGGGCGGTGGCGAACTCGTCCGCCGCATCGGCCCCGGTGGCCTGGACCGTGCCCGATACCTGCAATTCGGGTGTGGTCGCCCCGGCTCCAAAGCGCAGAGCCGTGGCATTTGCATCGACCGACACGGCCGTGACACTGCCTGCGACAGACATGCCGTTGGCAATAGAGACAGCTCCGCCGCGCCCGCCGATCTGCAAGCCGTTGGCATCGACGCCCGTGTAAACGCCCAAGCCGCGCACAACGCCGGCGATCTGCAAGCCGAACTTGCTGGCCGTCGATGCGACCGGGCCGATGGCAACGTCACGCCCTTGCGCGCCGATCACCATGGCCGGGGCCGCGCCAAAGCCAAGCACGCTAGCAGACCCCTCGCCCTCTGCCGCATCCTCAGGCTTCACGGCGAGAACGATCCCGCCAGTGACATCGCCCTCGATCATCAGCGCGGAGCCGCCTTGCAGCAGATCGTCGGGATCGAGCGTCGAGGGGTCTTTCGGTGCGGTGGTATAGCGATAGCCGGTCGCGCTTATGGTGCCCTGCACAACCATTGCGCCCGTGATGCCACCCGTAAGGCGGGCTGCGACCGCGTCCTCACCTTGCGCCGAGATAGTACCTGCCAGCCGCACATCGCCGGTAACCTCATCAAGCCGGATCGCCGTGGTGCGATCGCCCAGAAGCTTGGTCGTGCCATTATGCGTGAAGGCTCCGTTCAGTGGCCCGGCGATCCAGATGCCAGCCGAATCGTTGCCCTCCACTGTGATCGTGCCGCTGTTCTCGACCTTGCCGGTATGCGCGCCATCGATGCGGATGCCGAAGCGGTTTCCGCCCAGCGCAAATGGCCCGTCGAGGTTGCCGTCCTTGTCGGTGTCGGTGGGGGTGTAAGGCTCGTCGATGGTGATCGTGCCCGAATTGACGATTGCACCATTTGTACCCGCCTGAGCGACGATACCCGCAGCGCCATCGGCGTCGGAAATGGTGATCTTGCCGGCGTTGGTGACAGCATGATTGCTGTCCATCGTCACCGCCGTACCGGAGCTCAGCGTGATCGAGCCTTTGTCGGTGATGGCGATCGCGCCGGGCGCGCCATCGGCAACCGTTGACGTGCGCGCCGGAGTGGTTCGCGCCGTGCCGATGTCTTCCGCCATTGCGGGCGTGGCGAGCGGCGCGACAAGCGCCAGTGCAGCGGTCGAAGCGAACAGGATATTGCGCATGTAAGAAAAGTCCTCTCGGGTGCCTATGCCCGGGAAGACGGAACCGATTGCCGGACACCTTGGCCCGATCTGCAAAAAAATTCAGAAAGCGGCGTCGAAGCCTATGCGGACAGTGCGTGGGCGCAGCGGCGTCACCTGTTCGCGCGCCACCGCGAAGGGGGTGCCGAGTGCAAAGCGGTTGCCTTCAACATCGGCGAGATTGGTCACGCTCAAAGTCAGTCCTTGTGTGGCAGAGCCAATGCGCAGCGTTGCCCCGCTATCGAGATAGTCACCCTGCAAATCGCCCAGATATTGCCCGACGCCGAGCCGTGAACGCCCAACATAGCTTGCCCAGCCCCGCGCGCTAAGTTCGAGCCTTGAACCAAGCGGGCGGCGGTAGTCGAACCCGAGCCGCCCGGAGAACCGGGCGATATTCGGAATCTGGGTCAGCGCAAGCTGCGCCTCGATTGCTTCTATAGTATCGGCGGACAGATCATATTCGACAGCCATGCGCAGAATCTGCGCGAGATCTGATCGGTCGATCTTGCTGTCGTTGAACACCACCCCGCCCTCGATGCGCAGTCCGGGGGCAAGCGTGACCCCGCCCGAAAGGCTCGCCGACCAGACATGCCCGTCACCGACATTGGCCGTGCTGGGAAAGCCGTAGCTATCGATGAAATCCGCCTGAATATCCGTCCAGCGCGTGTAGGAAATGCTGGCGGCAAGATCGAACATATCGCTGCCACTCTGCCCGTGCCGCGCGCCCAGTTCGAAGGTGGCGGTGTGATCGTCGTAAAACCGTTGCAGGCGCGGCCCGAGGATGGCTTGGCCACCGGACCGGAAACTCTCCTGATAGCGGGCATAGAGGCTGTCTTTCTCACCCAGCCGTGCCAGCAGCGACGCCGAGGGCAGAAATGCCGTGGTGCTGCGGCTGCCCCACCACTGCTCGTCGTATTGGCCGTCGGCTGTGATCTGATAGGATCGGTCCGTCCCGTTAAGCACGGAGCGGGTGAGCCGCCCGCCCACACTCGCGATGAGGCCCTTGCGCAAGGCCAGCCGCACCTCGCCATAGAGCGCCCCCTCATCGACCGGGTTGGTGACGCCGGGGGTGGGCTGGATCATGACCTCGTCTTCCAGCGAGCGAGACAGTCGTGTCACGTTGTGCGTGTAGGAGATGCCCGCCAGCCAGCCGACGCGGCCGGTCAGCGGTTGCCAGACGCGCGTCTCATTGGCGAACATCTCGGTGTGGTTAGTCTGCACGAACAATCGCGGATTGCCGCCGGGCAGCGTCGCGTCATAGCGCTCACGAAGGTTTTGCGAGGCGATGCCGGTGCTCGAACGCAGCCTGACGTCGCCAATCCAGCCAGAGACAATGAACTGGCCGTGCAGATAATCCGCCTTCGAGCCTTCCACGACTGGTGAAGAGCTAACCAGCGGCGCACCTTCACGATCGGCATATTGGCTGTCGTCGGCTTCGATGGTCTGCGCCACGCCGATCAGGTCGACCGTCCATTCCGGGGCCAGCTCCACCCGTATCGAGGCGCGACCGCCCAGAATATTGGTGCGGTTGACGTTCTCCATGCCCAGCACTGGCTTGTCGATATAGCCGCCCTGCGTTGCGGCATCGAGCGTCATCCGCAGCGCCGCGCTGTCGCCCAGCAGCGGAAGGTTGGCCATCGCACTTGCATCCACCCCGCCCGCGCCATGCTGGGTGAGCGAACCGCCGGCCTGCGCCGATCCGGCCACCACGCCTAGCTCCGGCGCATTTGGCACCAGCCGGATGATCCCGCCCAGCGACCCCGCGCCATAAAGCGTGCCTTGCGGGCCTTCGAGCACCTCCACCCGCTCCAGATCGGACAGGCGCAGGTCGGGATCGGGCGCATTGTAGCTCAGGCGCAGATCGCCGAGATACTGTCCCACGGTTGCCTGGGTCGGGCCGGTGAAGCTGGAATCGGCGATGCCGCGAATGAACAGCTTGTTGCGTCCGCTGCCGAGATGGGTCGAGGAGACAGTGGCGATCCTTTCGGATACGCGCTCTGTCCCGCCGATGCCGCCCAGCGCGAGATCCTCACCCGCCAGCAAAGACACATGCCCGGCAAACTGGCTCAGCATCGCATCCTGCTTGCTGGCCGAAACGACGATTTCCGCCGGTTCGAGTGGCTGGACCGGCGCGGGTGGCGGTCCGGAAACCGAGGTGGGAAGCTGGCGTCTTTGAGCAGCATTGCGGGACTGCGGAGCCTTCGGGATGGCAACGATGCGCCAACCGGCAGACCCCGCTCGCACAGCCCGCCCGCCCGCTGCCTGCGCCAACCGCCGCGCCGCCTCCTCGGCCTCCATCTGCCCTCGGATTGGCGGCACGCGGCGGCTCGCAATCGGGGCATCGGCGATCACGATGCTGGTGCCGGTCTGCCGCGCAATAGCGATGGCGGCGCGGCCAGCCGTACCCGCCGCGCTGTCGACCATCACCGGATGGGCCAGAAGCGGCCCGGCCAGCGACAAGCCAAGCAGGGCAACACTCCAGGTGATCGCCCGCACGATCAGCGCGCCTCGATCAACCAGCCATCGCCCGCCTGGCGCACGCTCACGCCCAGCAGCGGGCCGAGCGAGGCCGGATCGGCACGGATCGGGTCGATCAACACGCTGCCCGAAACCTCATCGCGCACGCTGGCAGGGGCCGCGCTGAAGGTCACGCCCGACATGCTGGAAAGCTCGGCGGCCAGCTCCGCGATGGAGGCGCGTTCGAACGTGATCCGCCCCTCGCGCCATTCGCCGACCTGTTCGAGCGCGATGTCACGCATCGTGACATCGTTCGAACCGAGTGGGCTTTCGAGCAATTGTCCGGGTTCGATCCGCACATTCTGACCGGCGGGATTGAAAATCACGAGCCCCTCCGAAACGCCAACCGCAAGCTCGTTGCTGCCAAGCTGCACTTCGAACACCGTGCCTGCGTCCACCACCTGATCCGCACCTACATCGAGCACGAAGGGATCGCCATCGTCGTGCAAAATCGTGAACAGCGCGCGCCCCTTTTCCAGCGTGGCAAGACGCGGCTTGTCTGGGTCCAGCGCGATGCGGCTGTCGGCAGCGAGATCGATTTTGCTGCCGTCCTGGAGCGCGATCAGGCGGGTTTCGCCCGGCGCTGTCTCGTATGTCTGCACGCCATGGTCGCCCCACCACAGGCCGATACCAACCACCACCAGCAACACCGCCGCCACCGCCGCCGACATCCAGCGGCGCGGAACCGGCCGCGCGGACGGCACTTCGTCATTCGCGGGCACTATGACATCGCGCTCCGCATCCGCCGCATCGGCAACAGCGCCTGCGATCCGGTCATAAGCCTCGGCATGGGCCGGGTCGCGCTCAAGCCAGTCGGTGAAGGCATCCCAATCGGCAAAGCCGGGATCGCCCGTGCGCACCGCCCAAAGGGCAGCCTGTTCGCGGATTGGATCGTCATGCTGCATGGTGCAGTCCTCCTGACCCGAAGACGGAGTCGATTGCCTCACACCTCATCGAGCTGCTCCCGCAAGTCGGCCAGAGCCTTGTAAGCACGGCGCAGATCGCTCTCGACCGTGCTGAGGCTGACCCCGAATTCCGCCGCGATCTGGCGCTGGGTCAGTCCATCGATCCGGTGGCGCCGGAATATTTCGCCAACACGCGGCGGCTCCAGATCGTCGAGCAATTTCTTCACCAGCAGCGCCAACTGACGCGAGGCAAGCTGGCGGTCGGCGGCGGGCGCATCGGAGACACCAGGGGTGCTGCCCGAATGCACCTCGCTCCATGCCCTGTCGCGCCGGTCGGCCTGGCGCCGGGCGCGATAGCGGTCGATCAGCAAAAGGTCCGCCGTGCGGAACAGATAGGGTAGCGGCGATGCGACCGGCCCGGTCCGCCGCTCCGATATCTTCAGCCAGATTTCCTGTAGCACATCCTCCGCCTCTTCCCCCGCCCCGCGCGCAGCGAGGAATCGCAGCAGGCGCTCCCTGTTGTCGAGGAACGCCGCTTCGAGTCCGGAAGGGGATGTCTGTACTGTCATGACCACGTGCGCGACATCGTGCGCCGTTGTGTAGGTGCAATCTGGCAGGTTGGAAAGCCGCTATGCGCTCGCTCAGCCGATCCGCGCACTCACGCCCAGGCGCAGGGTGCGCGGAACCGAATAGCTGTCTTTAAGCCAGACATGGTCCGGGCCGGTCAAGCTCTCCAGCCGTTCTTCGGTCAGGTTCGCGACTTCGAAGATCAGGCTGACGCCATCGGCCAGGCGATAGCGCGCTTGCAAGTCGATCTGTCGGCGCGGAGCCCAATAGACGTCCTGTAGCGCATCGTCCGCCTGCACGCTGCGCAGGGCCAGCCCCGTCCAGTTGAGCGCCGCCCGCAGCTCGAACCCGCCGCGCGTGTAGTAGACCGAAATATTGCGGATCTGCGAAGGCTGGCCAATCAGCCGATCGATCTCTCGCGGCGCACCATCTGGAACGGGGATTGCCATCGTTCCGCGCAGCACGGTCAAGTTGGCGCTGAGACCGAACGGCTCAAGCGGCGCAGCCAGCTCTTCGAGCGAGACGATGGTTGCCCCCAGTTCGAGACCGGAGACACGGGCCTCAGTGGCATTCACGGGCTGGATCACCCTGGCGTTGCGATAGTAGATCCCGTTGAAGCTGTAGCCGGTCGTCACCGAATCGAAGATCTCATCGGTTATCGCCTTGCGGAACAGCGCCAGCGAGAGCAATCCGCCCAGCGCCGAAGGCAGCTCCCACTCGAGCGAGAGATCGAAATTGTCCGAAATCCGCGGCCTGATATTCGCGTTGCCGAGGTTGACCTTGACGCCCAGCGCTGCACTGTCGCCTTTGTCATCGTCGGCCGCAAAGCTGATCGACTGGCGAGGGGCATAGACTTCGAACCCGGGTCTCCCCATCGTCTGGCTGTAGGCCGCGCGCAGTTTCAGCCCTTCGGCAACCTGGTAGTTGGCGAGCAGCGAGGGCAGCACCTCCAGATAGTCGGAGCGGACCGTGACCGGTTCCCACAGGTCGGCCAATTTGCGGTTGGCCGCCGTGCGGGTCCAGGTCTGCTCAGCGCGAAGGCCGGCGACAAGCTCGAGCCCGCTGCGCTCGTAACGCGCCATGGCATAGGCACCGAAGATGCGCTCGCGGTGGCTAAAATTGTCCCTCAGGTTGTCGTCGGTGGCGTTACTGCGGACCGCGCTGCCGATATTCTCTTCGAGCAGGCGCCAGGCCGGGTCCGGCTCAATTGTGATCAGCGACAGACCGCTGCGGTTCCAGCGAAGCGGCACATCACGAACATTGCCTGCATCGCTCAGCGATAGCGAGCTGCCGTAGAGGCGATACTGCTCGTTGGTGTAGGCGTAGGTGTAGCGCGTGGCCTTCCAGGAAAGGCCTGCTGCCAACCCGAAGGTGCCCTCCTCGCCGTCCATATTATGGTGCCAGTCGGCACGAACCGCATCGGCGGTGGAGCGCGCGCTACGTGCGCGATCGCGCCAGTAGGTCGGCGCATAGGCGGCAAGGTCGTTGTATGCCTCGGGTGCAAGGGCGAAGCTGTGGTGAAAGCTGCCGGTATCGTAAGTGATGCCAAGCGCTGGGGAGCCCACCACCTTGCCCTCGCTGTCTGTTCCAGCGGTGAACTTCACCATCTGGAAGGCCTCGTCGAGGCTGGCGCGCGAAATGCTGCTCGCAAGGCTGATCCGGTCGCGCGAT
Source organism: Aurantiacibacter suaedae (assembly GCF_005434915.1). GTDB lineage: Bacteria > Pseudomonadota > Alphaproteobacteria > Sphingomonadales > Sphingomonadaceae > Alteraurantiacibacter > Alteraurantiacibacter suaedae. The sequence continues at coordinate 472,912 of NZ_SKCG01000003.1, read as the reverse complement.
GATGGCTCCCACTGCGCCTTGAGCTGCACCAGGCGGACCGCGCTGCGCGTCACGCCATCACGATAGCCGACCTGCACCGAGCCGCTGGCAAACCGGCCCGAAGTCGCTGTCTGCTCCGCCACGGCCGCATCGCCAGCGCTGATGATGATCTCGTTGCGGGTAAAGCCATCGTTGAAACGATAAAGCCCGGCCATGGCAGAAAGGCTCAGCCGATCGGACGGCCTCGCCGCCACGGCTGCGCGCAGCCCCCAGCGCTTGCGCGCGCTTTCGTTGTACCAGTATTTGTCCTGGCGCGGCACGAGTATCCCGTTGGAAAGCGCGAGATCGCTGACCTCATCACCATCGTCATTGTAGTAGGTGAAGAAATTACCATCGGCGTTGCCATGCACGTCGCTGCTGTTGTCGAGCCTCTGAAAGTCGGCCGAGATCAGCACGCCAAGCTTTCGATCAGGCCCGAATACATGCCCTGCGGTGACAGAAGCATTGCCGCCGAGCTCCGATTGCGGGCGCACAACGCTGCGCTGGCTGGCCGCAGACAGTCCCGCCTCGCCCACCAGAAAGCTCTCGCCGGTGCCGGAGAACGGCATCAGCGTCTCCATATCGATTGCCCCGCCAATGGCATTGGCGTCGAGGTCCGGGGTGAAGGTCTTGATGACTGTGAGCCGCGCGATTGCCGAGGCTGGCAGCAAGTCCATCCGCCCACCCCGGCTGCCGCTGTTCGAAACGGCATCGGGCACACCGATGGAGGCAATAGGCATCCCGTTTAGCGTGATGTTGTTATACGCCTGCGTAAGCCCCCGCACCACCGGCGCAATGGGCACGTCGCGCGGATGCTCGTTATCGGCAATGGCCACGACCGACACGCCCGGAACGCGGCGCAGGGCATCGACCACGGTGCTATCGGGAAGCCGCCGCATGTCGTCACCGCTGACCGCATCGACGATGCCGATGGCGGCAACCTTGGTTTCGACCGAGAAACGGTCTGCCATGCGCTGGCCGGTTACGATCAGCGGGCGGGTGTCCTGCACTTGGGCGACGGGCGCCGGAGAGGCCCGAACGGCTGCGGGCGGACGCCGCACGGGCGCGGCGCCCTCAATGATCAGGATAACGCCTCCCCGCCGGCGACTTTGCAGCCCGGTGCCGCGCAGCAACACTCGCAACGCCCGCTCCAGCGACATGCGCCCGCTCACGCCTTGTGTGCGCTTCCCGCGCAGCACTTCGGGCCGGGCGATGATCTGAACACCGCTATCGCGCGAAAAGGCGGGAAGCGCTGCCGACAACGGGCCTGCCGGCACTGAAAAAGAGATGTCGCGCGCCTCGGCTGGTGACGCCGCCGCCACGGCCGCCATCACCACAAACGGGCGGAGGGAAGCGTGGGTGGCTGGCCTAAGGCGCTGGAGAGCCCGGCTGAGGCGCATGTGCGACATGCGGGTTGCGCGCCTTCGAAAAGCCATTGGATAAATCCCGGATCAAGGCCTGTCGATTACGAAAGAGGCCTCGGTCTCACGAACCCGGAAATCGTGCATCGCACCAAGCCCCGACAGCACCGCCCCCGGCTCGGAGAGTAGAAAGCGCCCGGCCACGCGCCGGTCGAGCAGAGCTGGGTCTTCCAGTTCGATCGTCTTGGCCGTCCATCGCTCAAGCCGGGGTATCAGCTGCGCCAGCGGCATGTCTGCCACTTCCAGCCAGCCGCTGCGCCAGTCGGGTTCCCCGCGCATGGCATAGGAGACAGGAGCTGTGGGGGCGCCGTTTGCCAGCATGGAGCGCTGCGCGCGCCGCACCAGCACCGCCGTGTCTTCGTCCTCGCTCGCCGCGAAACGCACCAGTCCCCGAGAAACTTCCAACTCAACCGTATCGCCGTTAAGCGCCAGATCGAACCGCGTTCCCAGCACCGTGACCTTCCCCGCGCCAGCTGCCACTGTAAAGGGCCGGTCGGCATCGTGGGCGACATCGAACAGCGCTTCGCCTGCTGCCAGCGTTACATGGCGGCTATCGTTGCCAAGCTGCACGTCGATTGCGCTCGCGCCGTTAAGCAGCACCGTGCTGCCATCGGCCAGCGCGACTTCACGCACTTCACCGGCCGCCGTCTGGTATCGCTCGCTGGTTGCCTGCACTTGGCTCATGGGAAGCCACACGAAGGCGGCAACGACCATCAGCACGGCAGCCACAGCGCCGAGCATCATCAGCCCTCGCGCCGGATGCGCCGCAGGGGCCATATCGTTCGCCGCCACGGGCGTATCGTCCTGCCTGCTGCTGTGTTCCTGCAAGGAAGCAGTGACACTGTCGTCCATGCAGTTGCGCCACATCGCATCGAACAACTCGCGCCGCCCCGGCTTGTCGCCCATCCACTGGGCGAAGGCCATCACGTCGACCGGGCCGCCCAAATGACGGGACACCCACAGGGCTGCGTCCTCTTCATCCTGTTCGGTAATCTTGTGGTTCATCGAGAAATCGTTTGCTCTTCCGCTGCAGCAAAGCCCCGGTGAAGAGCCAGCACGGCACGGGCAACATGGCTGTCGACCGCCGCTGGGCTGATCGACATAGCTGCCCCCACCTCTTTCGACGACATGCCATGCAGTCGGCGCAAAATAAAGACCTGGCGGCGCAAGGGCGGCATTTGGTCGAGTATTCGTGAAGCCTGTTCCAGGCGTTGCTTGTCGATCAATACCTGTTCTTGCGAAGGTTCTTCGCCCGGAATTTCCATGCCATCTTCCGGCAAGGCATCTTCAGCCCGGCGCCGATTGGAGCGGGCACGGTCGATAATGAGGTTATTGGCGATGCGGTGCAGCAGCCCGCCGACATTGCCTACCGCTTCCCTGGGATATTGGGCAAAGCGCAGAAAACTGTCCTGTACGATGTCTTCGCTTGCCGAATGGTCGCCCAGTTTGCGGTAGGCCAGCCGATAGACGTAACAGCGAAACAGTCGGTATGACAATTCGTCCAGTTCCATGGCGCGCCCCTGTTTGTCTTTGTAAGCGGGGCGGGCCTAGGTCTGGTTAGTGACACCTTCATTGCTGCAAGCGCGAAAGATGGCCGTCTTCCGGGGTTTTTGCGGCTATTGCACCCCGCCCCCACCATCTCTCTCGCCCGCGCCCTCGCGTGCCTGACAAGCGGCAAGGCGGGCGCGAAGCAGGCGCGGATAGTCGGTCTGGATCACCGAGACACCCCGCTGCGCAAGATCGGCCAACGCCGGGCAGGCAGCCCATGCATCGGACAGACCCGCGTCGATATCGCCCAGCGCATTGGCCCAGATGCGCGCGGGCATGGCGGCGATCTCCTGGCTGGTCTTTCGGTCCAGCGTCTCGGTATCGCCATGCACGATGGCAATGGGTGACAGCCCACGGTTCTTTTGCGCCAGCGTGCTGTCGGGGCGCAGCCGGGTCATCACCGCAATGGTCGGCACCAGCGCGCGGGCACGGCGCAGCGTATCGCTATCGTCGTCGAACACGATCACCTGATCGATCATTCCCAGCCCTTCGACCACGGCCATCACCGGGCCGACCCGGTCTGTCTTCATATCGAGATCGACCAGAATGCGGCCGCAACTGTGCCGCAACATTTCCAGGAGGCTCGGCGGTGGGGTCTCGCCGCCTTCAAGGCGCAGCGCGCGCAGCTCGGCATAGGTCGTGTCCTCGGCCACGCCTGCGCCGTTGGTGGTCCGATCAACGGTGCTGTCATGCATGATGAAGGGCACGCCATCGCGCGAGACACGCACGTCGATTTCGAGCACGTCGGCGCCGTTCACAACCGCCTCCTCAGCCGCTGCGAGCGAGTTTTCGGGTGCATTGAGATGGCCGCCACGATGCGAGGCGATCAGCACCGGTCCGGTGGGATCGTGCAGCTGCGCCTGAAGCTGCGCCATGCGCGCTGGGTCACCGCAAACGGGGCTCGCCAGCGCGGGCGTGGCCGCCACCGCAAACAGCATTGCGGCGGCACAGGACAAGGTGGTTTTCATCGTGTCAGGTTCCTTTCCAAACCGTTCGAGGAGGCGAGCGCACCATGCGCCCGCCTCCCCGTGACGAACGTGCGATCAGAACCGGCCCGAGACGCCGAGCCAGAGCACCCGGCCCTTCTGGCTGCGCTCGGCGACGAGCTGGCCGGTCGGCATTTCACGGTAGTATTCGATCTGCGACTTGGTGAGGTTCTGGCCTTCCACGATCACCGTGAAATTGTCGCTCACGCTGTAGCGGACCTGCGCCGAGACCTCGCCGCGATGGCGGCTGAAGATGTCGAACACCTCGGCATCCTCGTTGATCGACTTCAGGTAATCGCCGACGTAGTTGTAGGCGACCGACGCCCCGAAGCGCTCAGTCTCGTAGGAAAGCGTCGCGTTGGCGAGGAATTCCGGCTGACCTTCCAGCCCGTTCACATCGCGCAGCGTCTCGTCGGCCTGAACCACGGTCTGCTCGCCATCGATGAAGGTGGCATTGGCCGAGAGCACGAAGTTGCCGAGGAAGCTGTCGGTATAGTCCTGGAAATCCTGCCGCGCCGACAGTTCGAGCCCCTTCAGCTTGGCCGCCTGCGAGTTCATCGGCGTGGTCACCCGCGCCGTGTAGGTTTCCCCGTCATAAACAATGCCATCGAGGGTGATGTTCTGCGTGAAGATCAGGTCCTTGATGTCCTTGTAGAACGCCGCCACCGACAGCAGGCTGCCCCGCCCCGCATACCATTCCAGCGACAGATCGAAATTGTTGGAGGTGCGTGGTTTCAGATCGGGGTTGCCGCGCTTGATCGAGATGGTGTTATCCTCGCTGTCTTCGGGCAGGCCGATACTCTCGCCGATGGCATAGTAGTTGAAGTCAGGCCGGCCGATCGTCTTCGAGTAGCCGGCACGCACGACGAACCCATTGCCGAACTGGTAGCTGGCAATGACCGAGGGCAGAAAATAATCGTAGGTCGCGCGGCGATGGCTGCGCACATACTGGGCTGCATCGTTTGGCTCTGCGGGCAGGTTATCGTCCTGAAGCCAGAGATCGACGTTGTTGACCGTGTTGTCATAGCGCAGGCCGGCGCGCAGGTTGAAGGAATCGGTGCGGAAGTTCGCTTCGACATAGGCAGCGAAGATCTGCTCGTTGATGTCGTAGTCGCTCGAGATATCGGTGTCGCTGTCGTCCGAGGTGATCGGGGTGCCTGCCGCCTGCCATGCGGCGCGATAGGCATCGTCATCAATGAACAGGAAATCGACCTCGCTATCGGTCGTCGGCAGGCGCACATCGCGCACGAAGTTTTCCATCGTCACCGGGTCATCCGCGTCAAGTAGCCCGGCGAGGCGGTTCTGGTCGAACGACTGGTCGGTGTTGGAATAGCTCACCCCGGCATTGAAGCCGAGACCGCGGTCGTCCCTGTCGAAGTTGTACGACAGATCGGCCGAACCGAAGCTGAGGTTCTGCGCCGCGCGCTGGGTGATGTGCTGGATATAGCCTTCCTCGTAATTCGCCGCATCGTTGACGAACTCGGGATCGTAGAAATCCAGCATCGGGAAGCCCGCGCCGAGATCGTAGGAGAAGGCGCTCTCGGGAAGGTTCTTGTCGGTGCTGAACTTCGAACGATCGCGAATGGTGTTGAGCCGCGCGCGCGAGTGGCTGCCGCGCAACTCAAGGCTCAGGGCATCGTTCAGCGTCTGGTCGACCAGGCCCGAAACGACGAAGGTCTCGCGCTTTTGCGGCTGGTGCGAATAGCCGAGCGAGGTGCGGCCCTGCGCCCATTCGCCAAAGGTCTCGGTCTGGTTGGCGGGGGCAATTTTCTCGTTGGCCGTGGCGAGGTACTCGTTCCGGATCTCGTCCTCTTCCTGATAGAAGTAGCCGGTGTAGATCGAGGCATAGGTGCTGTTGGACGGATCGTATTCGAGCTTCATCACGCCCGATGCGCGCGTGACCTTGTCATCATAAACGAAGATCTGGTTGCGTGAGGCCGCCGAATAGCCGTTGGTGTCGGTGATGTCGGCATAGTCGACCTGATCGTTCGAGCCGGTGCGATAGATGCGATAGCTGCTGTCGACCGCGCCCGGCTTCTGGTCGTAGTTGCTCGAATAGTAACGCGCGAAGGAGCCGGAAACCACGAGGCCCCAGTCGCGGTTGGCGCCGAAGGGGGTGGAGAAGGTGGCGTCGGCGCGCACATTCTGGCCCTGATCCATGTCGGCGGCGCCAGCGGTGGAGTTGTCGCCAATCGAGGCGCGCACCGCGAGCGAGGTGCGGTTGCTGTCGAAGGCGCTGGCGGTGATGAGGTCGAGCTGGCCGCTCAGCGCGTGCGGGTCGAGGTTGGCGGTGATGGTCTTGATCGCGTCGATCCGGCTGACGAAGGAAGGCGGCAACAGCTCGATGCGCGCACCGCGGCTGGAACTCGACGTGGTGGCGAGCGGCATTCCGTCGATGGTCACCTGGTTATAGGCCGAGCCGATGCCGCGGATCATCACGCTTTCGGCAAGGTCGGGCGAGCGATCGTTGGCGGTGCCGAAATCGGGCACCAGCGCGAGGCCGGGAATGCGCTGGGCAACCTGCGCGATGGTGAGATCGGGCAGCAGGCCGGCCTGATCCTGCGCGATGGAATCGGTGATGCCGGTGGCGTCGCGCTTCGCCTCGACCGCGGCGACGTTGGAGAGGCGGTAGCCCTGCACGACCAGAACGCTGCGATCTTCGTCCTGCTCGGCTTCGGATTGTGCCGGAGCGCTCTGAGCCATGGCGGCGTTGTGACCAAGGGCAAGCGCCAGCACCGAGGTAGCGGCGGCGCAGGAAAGGCGGGAGATACGGGTCATGGGTAACAAGTCCTGTTGCTTGAGGTCATTCGAAGTCGGCGATGTTTTGGTGAATTGGCGGCCACGGCAGGCCGCAGGGTCAGCCGCCCGGCTGGCAGCGCAGAGCGGGTGGCTGAACCTTGTCGAGATATGCGCGCAGGAGCAGCGGATAGTCGGTCTGGATGGCGTCGACGCCCTCGGCGACGAGCGCGCCCCACACGTGATCGGGGTCGGCCAGCGCCTGTTTTTCGTCGTAGGTGCGGCCCGAGAGGCTGTTCACCCAGAAGCGCGCACAGCGCGCGCGGATCAGCGGCGCGACCACCGGCGTGAAGGCGCGCGTCTTGACGTCGATCTCGTAGCTGACGGGCCGGATCGGATCGTAGGACGCGATAGAGCCTTCCGGATCACTAGCGAGATAAGGTTCGCGCAGGATCGGCTGAAAGTTCACCTCGCCGACCCACGGCGCATATTGCTGCACTTCTGCCAGCGGAGCTTCGGCCTTGAACAGGATTTGATCCATGTCGCCATGCTCCGCGATGAGGCTGAGCGCCTGATCGGTCAGGTCGACCTTGGCATCGAGATTGATGAGGATGCGCCCCTTGGCGGCGGCGAGCGCCTGCTCCAGCGTGGGCACGTGGCGATCGGTCAGCGGTGCCCCCCGCCCCTGCCCTTCGCGCAGGTGGAGCTTGCTCACCTCGGCCGAGTCCATCTGGTCAAGCGGGCCGGAACCATTGGTGGTGCGGTCGAGCGTCGTATCGTGCAACAGCACCAGTTGCCCGTCGCGCGTGGCGCGCACATCGAGTTCGACCATGTCGATCCCGGCGGCAATGCAGGCCTCGATCGCGTCGAGACTGTTTTCGGAAGCCTCGCGCCAGCAGCCCCGATGCGCCACCACCATCACCGAGCCATCAGGCCCGGCGAGGCGCCGCTCCAACTCGGCGGTGCGCGAGGAAGCCGATGCAAACTCGGGAGCAGGCGGAACACAGGCTGCCAGCACCAAACAGGGCACGGCTGCGAAAACCGCAGGCGTGCGAGTACAGGCGCGCGCAATGTACGCGAAAAGCCGCTGAAGCTGTGTCATGGTGTCCCTCGTTGCGAGAGGCCCTGATCCCTAAGGCCTCACTCCGCTTGACGAAGGGCGCCAGGAAATCTGACATGCCTGGCGAGATTTTTCACGGTAACGCAGTATCTATATGCATTTAAAGGCAATTAAAATGCCTCGAAGGCGGTTATGCTGGCGCTTGTTAGGCAGGCTCACCGGCTTTCGCCGCTAATGCGGCGACCCTCACAGGTGTGCGCTCGATCGATTCCGCCCGGCGCGTTGCCGTTACGACGATCGTTCCGGCCTGCCCTTGCGCAGCCTGCGTCTCGCCCGCTGAGACGGACTGCGTCATAGCCAAGCTCGTGGTGCCGGATCAGCGCGGAGCGCCGCCTACTGCCTGATAGAGACCTACCAGCGAGGTAAGTTCGTCAGCCTTGATCTGGACCAGCGACAGTTCCACCCCGAGCAATGCGCGCTGGGCATCCACCTGCTCGATATAGGGGCTATATCCGGCCCGGTAGCGGTTGCGAGCATGGCGCAGCGCATCGGCAACAGCGGCCTGCTGTGCCTCCAGGTCGGTCTCCTGATCGCCAAGATTGGCAAGGACAGCCATACGGTCTTCCACCTCGCGAAACGCGTCGAGCACGGTGGAACGATAGGCCCAGGCGGCCTGATCGCGCTGCGCGGTCGCGCCGTCGAGTTGGGCCTGAAGCCGTCCGCCTTGGAAGATCGGCGCCAAGATACTGCCGCCGAGAGACCACACGCCGATCGGATCGGCCAGCAGGTCGGACAAGGCTACGCCCGCGCTCGCTCCCAAGTTGAGCGAAGGCATAAAATCGGCCCGCGCCATGCGCATCTTCGCGTCGGCAGCGGCAATGCGATATTCCGCGGCCGCAATGTCCGGCCGCTGGCGCAATAGCTCGGAAGGGAGCGTGGCCGGCGGCGCCGGAACTACCAGTTCGTCAATCGTCCCGCCGCGCTCGATCGCGCCCGGCAAGTCTCCCGTAAGCACAGACAGCGCATTCTCCTGCCGGGCAATTTGCGCCTTCAGTTGTGGCACCTGCTGTGCGGTCGCCCGATATTCGGCTTCGGCCTGACGCAAGGGAAGCTGCGAGGTGTAGCCAACCTCGGCACGGTCACGCGCAAACTTCAGCGCCTCTTCGCGAGCCGCCAGCGTATCCTCTAGCACGGCGAGCCGCGCATCGAGCGCCAGCAGCGTGATGTAGCCGCTGGCCGTGGCAGCGCTCACGGCAAGAACTGCGGCTTCACTGGCGGCACTGCTCGCTGCCACTCCGGCTTCGGCCGCGTCGACGCGCGCCGCGTTCTTTCCGAACAGATCGACCTCGTATGAGGCACGGAAGGCCGGCTGGGCTGCCAGCGACGACTGCGCACGGCCAAACGCCGACACCTCCTGCTGTGCGCCCCCTTCGACCGCTGCTCCGAGCGAGGGCAGAAGATATCCGCGCGAAGCCTGCTCGGTCGCGCGCGCTTCCTCGACCCGCGCAGCCGCTATGCGCACATCGGCATTGTTGCGCCGCGCCTGATCGACCAGACGCACCAGTTGCGGATCGCCGAAGCTCTCCCACCAGCGCGCCTCGACAGGGGCAGTTGCCCCCTGCGGGCTGCGCCATTCCAGCGGTGGTGTCACTCCAGCGCCAACTGGCGCCTCGGTGAGCGACGGAGCACAGGCAGTCAGGGCCAGAGCGGATACGATCAGAAGAGCAAACGGCTTGCGCACAGCGATCAGTCCTCCGTATGAACGGTTGCGATGACAGACATGCCGGGGCCGAGCCGCCGCGCAGCTTCCTGCCCTTCGTCAAGCACGATCCGCACGGCAATCCGCTGCGGCACCTTCACGAAATTGCCCGCGCCGGTGTCAGGCTTGACGATACTGAATTCGCTGCTGGCTGCCGGTGCGATGCTCTGCACCTGCCCGGTCAATTCGAGACCGCCCAGCGCATCGACCTCCAGCGTGGCGCGCTGCCCCACGGCCATGTTGGCGGTCTGTGTCTCCTTGAAGTTGGCAACCACCCACAGCTCGTCGGGGACGATATACATCAATTGCGTGCCAGCGCTCACAAGCTGACCGACACGGGCGGTGACCTCGCTCAGGCGGCCTGAACGCGGGGCACGAATTTCGGTGCGGGAAAGTTCGATCTCGGCCAGGTCTTTCGATGCCTCGGCACCGGCAACCTGCGCTTGCAGCGCGCCGCGCCCCACCGTCACCGACCGCACGTTCTCGGCGGCAATGTCCCGTTGGGCCGCAGCCTGCCGAACCCCGGCCTGCGCCTGCTGCAAGGCGGCGCGCGCCTGATCGCGCTCGCGCAGCGACACCGAGCCTTCATCCACAAGTTCGGCGATCCTGTTCATATCCGCCTGCGCCTTTTGCAACGCTGCACGCGCGCTGGCGACGGCTGCATTCTGCAGTTCGAGCTGAGCCTGAGCGGAGCGCTGGCTTTGCGCGCTGTTTGCCAGAGCTGCCTGCTGCGCGGCAGAGTTTGCAGATCCCTGCAGAACCTTTTGCTGGAACGGGGCGTCGTCGATCCGAGCCAGCAGATCGCCTTTTTCCACGCGCTGGAAGTCGGTGACGGGCACTTCGGTCAGATAGCCGGCAACCTGCGGGCTTACGACCGTGGTCCGTCCACGCACATAAGCGTTGTTGGTGGTCTCGTTTCCGCCGGCAAATGGCGGAAGGCCCCACGCATAAAGCGCTGCCAGGATACCCGCGAGGATGACGAGGACGGCAACGATAATGCGCCGCCGCGAAGGATTGGGAGACCACCCCTTGGCTGGCTCCGCTTCGGGTTTCGCTTCGGTCTGTGACGGGGAATTTGTCATTGTCTGATCCTTGCGAGCCTGGCCTCCAGCGCGGCCAGTTCCTTGGCGAGCGGATTGTGCCCGCGAATCTTGTTGATCAGCCACGGCAAAAACACCGCGGCAAAGGTGATCGCGGCGAGAATGCCGACGAGGAAGAACACATCATTGAAGGCCAGTACCGCCGCCTCGCGCCCCACTGCGGCAGAAACAGTCGAAGAGGCGGCCTGCTGTTGCAGAGCAGGGTCCGACTGAAGCGGAGCGATATTCCGGGCCGCACCCGACAGCGCCGCCCCCAACTGGCCATTGCCGAGCGTAAGCGTGCTGCCCGCGTCGATCAGATGGGTCTTGAGGCGGACCGTGTAGAAGGCAGAGAGCAGCGAACTGCCCGCCAATCCTCCCATCGACTGCGAAAGCGAGAAAATCGCGATGAAGCTGATCACGAACCGCTGGCCTGCGGCGAGCGCCCGAACCATACCTTCCATCATGATCGGGCCCATTGCGAACACAGCGCCGAAGGCGATCGCGGCCTGGGTGACATAGAGATCCTGCGGCCGTGTCATTACCCCGGTTCTGGTGTCGGCGAAGGCGGCAACGCCAATCACGAAGATGGCGAAAAGCACCGGGCGTGTAAGATCCTTGGGATCGAGACGCACAACCGAAAGCACCATGCCGCCAAAGGTCGCCCCGACCAGAACCCAGAAATAGCCGATCAGCTGCTCGTTGCCGTAACCAAGCGCGGAGAACATGCCGGTGGCGCCGTAGCCCTGCTCGGCCACGAGCACCCGCACTGTCGCACCGATGATGCCGAGGCTCAGGATCGCGCGGCTGGAAAGCCAGCTCAGATCGAGCATGGGGCTCTGGCGGTTGGCCTCAATGAGAAAACAGCCGCCGAGGCCGAGAATTGCCACAACCAGCGCATAGCCAAGCCAGGGTGTATCCCACCACTGGATGCGTCCCTGGATAAGGAAGGTGCACAGGGCGCAAACACCGATGATAAACAGGGCGATGCTGGGAATGTCGAGCTTTTCAAACGTAACCGCCCTCTCGCCAGGAGGAAGCCGCAGCAGGAAGACCAAGCCGAAGCCCAGCAGCGAGAGCGCGAACTGGAACTGGAAGACGTGGCTCATCTCGCTATCCACCAGCAGCGTGGGGGACAGCGCCCTTGCCAGAGGAAAGGCGATCTGCGTGAGGCCGATCGAAATCACGAGGCCTGCGATCTTCATCGGGGCGGGCAGGCCCTGCATCAGGTAGTAGATCGTAAGAGCGGACAACCCGCTTGCCGTAATCCCCGCAACGGCGCGCGCAGCCAGCTCGGGATAGTATCCGGGGCCGATCATCTGCACGAAATTGGCCGCCACCAGCCCCGCCATCGCCCAGCGCACGAACGGCTGGATGCCGAACTGCTGCCTGACCCGAAACAGCAGCATGCTCATGCAGGAATAGGTGGAATAGAACGCGACCGTCAGCCAGCCCGCCTCCACCGGAGTAAGCGCGAACTCGGCCTGAAGCGCGCCCGAATTGGCCAGCAGGAAGCCGTTCTGACTGCCGCCGACGAGGCCGATGAAGATGCCGATGGCAAGATAGGCCGCTCGTCTGGCCCCCGGGTGGTCGGGATTGGCCGGCGAGCCAGGCAGGATCGGCAGCTCATGCGGTTTGAACCGATAGCCGCCCACATGGTCGATAAGGGGTTTGCGATCAGCCACCGAGCAAAGCCCCTTCGATAAGCGTGGCTTCCAGCGCAGCCTCGAACGCCCGATCGTCGGCCACATTGTCGACCAGCTTGGTGAGGCGTTCGCGCCGGGCGACGGCGCTCGATGCGGCGTAGATGAAGTTGGCGACCCGGAATTGCAGGTGGCTGACCTCGTTCTCGCTTTCTGCGGCGGCACTGCGGGCCAGCTCGAAGAAGTAGCGGTGCAGCGGCAGCGACAGTTCATCGAGCAGCCAGCCGCTGCGATCGGAATCGATTGTAGTGTCGCGCAGTAAAAGGCGCGGAAGATCCGGGTGCGCCAAGAGATAATCGAGGAAAATTTTCATCGCATTGCGCAGGCGCTCCCTCCCGGAAGCCGCTGGCTTTGCTGTCAGCGCCGCATCCAGCGCTTCGTGAAGCTCTTTAGCCGATTGCGACACGATAGACCGCCACAGCCCTGCCTTGCCGCCGAAATGATAGGCAATAAGCGCCACGTCGATGTCGGCGTCGCCGGCGATCTCGCGAAGCGACGTCGCCTCGTATCCCTTGGCGGCAAAGCGCAACCGTGCGGCTTCGGCGATCGCCGAACACATATCGGTTTTGCTTTTTCGCGGCCGTCCGGGCCTTCGGCGTTCAGTCACTACGGGCTCCTGCTGGCAACGCAGATAGCAACGGCCCTGCCTTATTCAATACGCGTTGAATAAATTGAGCTCGCAATCAGCAGGGCGTAACCCGGCCGCCGGGCGCAGCTATGCCTCATTCCAATCTGCCGCCGCTGGGAAAATCGGAAAAGCCGCGCTCTGCGAACGGTGCCTTCGGCAATCCCGGACCTACGAGCGCTGCTCTTGGCCAGATGAGGCAAATTCCGATTGCTGCGGAGGCACTCTCGCACCGTAGCGTCTACTTCCCGCGCCCCCTGCCCCCACGCTTTCGAGCGGCGATTTGTCTCGGCCTTCGTAAAGCACGACACGGTTTCGGCCATTGGCCTTTGCCGCGTAAAGCGCTCCATCGGCGTCGCGGACGAAGTCTTGCTGGCGCAGCTTGGCCGCCCTGGCGATCCGGGCGCCAAAGCTGGCGGTGATCCTTATCCGGTTCCCGCACGTGTCGAGAATTTCGAGGTCCGCGATCATTTTGCGCACGCGCTCGGCAATGCTTACGGCATTGGCGCTTTCGCTACCCGTCAGGGTGGCGATGAATTCCTCTCCACCATAGCGAGCGGCAATCCCCTTATGCCGTTCGATCTCGCTGTTGAGCAGGGCGCCGATCTTGGCCAGGCATTCGTCTCCCAGCTGATGGCCGTAGGTGTCGTTGAAATGCTTGAAATGATCGACATCGAGCAGGACGACCGCCAAGGGTTCCCCCGATGCCAGCACGGCCTCGAAGGTTGCAGAAAAGCGTTTCTCGAAGCCCCGCCGATTAAGCAACCCGGTAAGCGGATCCATCTGTGACAGGTTTTCCAGCTCCTTGTTGATCTTCAGCAATTGCGACTGCGCCTGGCGGCTCTTGACGGACAGAATGAAATTCTGATCCCTGAGCCGGTCGCTTCGGCGCTTGAACAAGAGAGGAAAGGTGCAGCAGACCAAGGAATAAAGCAGCAGATCTGCAATATCCACGTCGACGGCAGCGCCCAAACCAAACGGCAAGGCAATGGCCACAAACCCTGACACAGAGAGCCAGCATGACGCGCCGATGCGAAGCGGAAGCAGCAGAACTGCCATGGCGACCATCATCGTGGCCGCCATCAGATACCTGTCCGAGAATTCGACAATTGTCTGCGTTCCGATGAAGGAAACGACGCCCGCGAACCCGGCAACGGGGGCGACCGCCCCCACCAGTCTGAGCAGACTGTGCTCCGAACGGATCAGCCAGATTCCGATAAGATACGAGGGGACGACCACGCCCAATCGCAGCGTAGCGCCCACGACGGGAACACCTGTCACCGAATCGAGCGGGATGCAGGCCAGGCAAAGAACAATGCCGACAACATGGCAAAACGTGAGTTCGCGCGTAATGCGCCGGGCATGGGTTATCGACCACACTCTTTGAACGGCAGCAGGCCAGCTGGAATATGGCGCATCCTCGTCGAGGACGCAGCCTTGCTCCATGCCGATTCGCAGATCGTCTGGATGGGAGGGCACCATCTCACCAGGCTATCGGTAATGGTTTAAGAACCTATACCAATTGACTTAGGTAAATAGCTAATTGGGACTTCGTGAAGACCGACCGGGGCCTGCCGGCTCATCACCAATTGCAGCGAGCCGGGTCACTCTCTCAGCGCTCCCCCCCTTAGCAAAGGTAGCATCCGCGGCGTCACAAACAGCCCCCCGCAAGGCCATCTTCGTCTAGCTGTCCGGTTGCTGCTCGCCCGAGGCCGCCATCAGATCCATCAGGTTGCGCGCCGCCTCGCGGTCCGTCTCGTCATCGAAGGCGACATCGAGATCGGGCGCGGCCCCGAGCATGAAGAGCATCGACCACAAGGCAAAGCGCTTGCCCCGATCCTGCTCAAGCCCGAAATCGACCAGCATCCGGTCCACCCCGGCGGCGACCGAACGCGGATCCACCTCGGCGAGATTGAAGGTGCCGAAATAGCGATGCAGCAGGTCGTTCATGTCCATGCGCGGCGTTTAGCGCGGTTCGCGCATTCTGACCATTGGGCCGCGCGCACTGTGCTGCTATGGGCCGCGCCATGCTTACCATCGACGGCATCACCGTCCGGCTTGGCGGCCGGCCCATTCTTGAGCGCGCCAGCGCGACAATCCCGCAAGGCGCACGGGTCGGCCTGATCGGCCGCAACGGCGCGGGCAAGTCCACGCTGATGAAGGCGCTGATCGGCGAGATCGATCCCGACGAAGGCCAGATCGGCAAACCTTCTCGCGCGCGGCTCGGCTATATCGCGCAGGAAGTGCCGAGCGGACAGACGACGCCGGAAGAGGCCGTGCTCGCTGCCGATGTCGAACGCGCCAGCCTGCTCGAAGAGGCCGAGACCTGCACCGATGTCGACCGGCTGGGCGAAGTTCACGAACGCCTGCTCGCCATCGACGCTTATAGTGCCCCTGCCAGGGCGGCGAAAATCCTAGTCGGCCTCGGTTTCGACGAGGAGATGCAGCGCCGCCCGCTCGACAGTTTCTCGGGCGGCTGGAAGATGCGTGTGGCGCTGGGCGCGCTGCTGTTTTCCGAGCCCGACGTGCTGCTGCTCGACGAGCCATCGAACCACCTCGACCTCGAAGCGACCCTGTGGCTGGAGAACTTCCTCAAGTCCTATCCGGCGACGCTGCTGGTGATCAGTCACGAGCGCGACCTGCTTAACAATGTGGTCGACCACATTCTGCACCTGCAAGGCGGCAAGCTTACGCTGTACACCGGCGGTTACGACGCCTTCGAGAAGCAGCGCGCCGAGCGGGCCGCGCAGCTGGCCTCGGCCAAGGCGGCGCAGGATGCGCAGCGCGCGCGGTTGCAGGACTATGTCGCGCGCAACAGCGCCCGGGCCTCGACCGCCAAGCAAGCGCAGGCCCGCGCCAAGATGCTGGCCAAGATGCAGCCTATCGCGGCCTTGATGGAAGATCCGTCGCTGAGCTTCGAATTTCCCTCACCGGAGGAACTACGCTCGCCGATGATCACGCTCGATGGGGCTGCGGTCGGCTATGGTGAGGCGCCGCCGATCCTCCAGCGGCTGAACCTGCGCATCGATGCCGACGACCGGCTCGCGCTGCTCGGCCGCAACGGCAACGGCAAGACCACGCTCGCTCGCCTGCTCGCCGCGCAGCTTCAGCCCGCCGAGGGCGACATGGCTGCACCGGGCAAGCTCAAGGTCGGCTATTTCACGCAGTATCAGGTCGAGGAACTGGCGAGCGATGCCACCCCGGTCGAGCTGATGACGCGGGCGATGGACGGAAAGACCCCCGGCGCGGTGCGTGCGCAACTTGGCCGGTTCGGTTTTTCCGGCCCGCGCGCGACCACCAATGTCGAGCAGCTTTCGGGCGGTGAGCGCGCGCGGCTCGCCCTCGCACTGATCACGCGCGATGGTCCGCACCTCCTCATCCTCGACGAGCCGACCAACCACCTCGACGTCGACGCGCGCGAGGCGCTGGTGCAGGCACTGAACGACTACGCAGGCGCGGTGATCCTGATCAGCCACGATCGCCACATGGTGGAGCTGACGGCGGATCGGCTGGTGCTGGTCGATGGCGGCACCGCGAAGGACTATGCCGGCTCGATGGACGACTACATCGACTTCGTGCTGGGCCGGAACCAGCCGAAGAAGGAGGCCAAGCCCGGACAGGCCAAGCAATCGAATGGAAATTCGGCCAAGGCGCGGGCTAAAGCACGCTTCATCAAGTCGGAGCTGGCCGCCGCCGACAAGGCCATGGCCAAGCTGCAAACCAGCCTCAATGAGCTTGATCAGGCGATGTACGAACCCGCCAATGCGGCCCCGCATCTGGCCGACCGCACGATGAGCGACTTGCTCGCCCAGCGCGCCAAGGTGAGTGACAAGCTTGAAAAGGCCGAAGCTGAATGGCTGGTGCTGGGCGAACAACTCGAAACGCTCGAACAGACATAGGGCTCTCCGCGACAAGGCTTGGCACCAGCTGAGGCGCCCTGCCCGCCTCGCCCTCGGCTATTGGCCTTGGGATGATGAAGGTATATGTCCATTAGTCAGAGTTGAAATAACGCCGCGAAGCCATCGAAAGAGCAAAAAAGTCAGGCATCGGGCGGACATAGCTTCGTGGGAGAGGTGCGCATGATTGGTTCGGATGTCTTGCTGGAATTGTATTCCTGCCCGACCGAACCCACTCGTTGGCAAGGCCTGCTGGATTGGATGTGCGGCAAGGTCGAAGCCACCAGTGCGGTTGTGCAGCGCTTTCGCCACTCGGACGGTTTCATGGAGCAGACCTGGATCGCCAGGGACACCGCCTCGACCCGCGCATCCCGGCTTCATGACGAACTTGTCAACAACGCTGCCAATCCGCGCTTCAACCTCAACCTCCTCGCCCCATCCGCTCCCAATGGCGTAATCCGCGATGCTGACATCTTCTCGCAAGGCTGTCCGCAGCTGGGCAAGTTTCGCGAGCGGCTGCACGCGGCAGGTCTGGGCGAATCGATTAGCGTCGACACGCATCACGTGGGCAACCAATCGGTTGCCGTGACCGTGCATCGCCGCTCCGGCGACACGCGCCCTTTCACGCGCGAGGACGAAGAGTTGCTCCTCTCCATACGGCCCCATATCGGCAAGGCCGCCGATCTGAGCTGGGAACTCGCGCGCCGGAATGATGAACTGCGCCAGGCGCAGCAGATCGCCGACCTGCTGCAAATCGGCATTATCGTCTGCACCGAGGCACGACAGCTCCGCTGGGCCAATGAGGCGGCTGAGGAAATGCTCGACCGCTCGCCTCATATCTCGGCCGATGGCGGGACCTTGCGCGGCAGCCGGCTGGACCGCGACAAGCAACTTCACCTGATGCTCAATTCCCGCGAGACGCAGGGATGCGAAACGCTGGTGCTGGGAGCCGGCGAGGAGGATGAGCTGCACCTGGGGCTGATCCGCTTTGCCGATCCGCAGGGTGGCTTCGCCTTGCTGGTGAGCGAACCGCGCCGGTCATTCTCGCCCTCGGTCGATGAGATCGCCCGGCTGCTGCAGCTTACACAGGCCGAAGCCCGCGTAACCGCCGCCCTGTTCGCGGGAAGCACGCTGAAGGAATATGCCCAGTCGCGCGGGATCAGCGAAGGCAGCGCGCGCAACCAGCTCAAGCAGGTTCTTTCCAAGACAGACGCGCGCCGGCAAAGCGAACTGGTGCTGCGACTGTCGAATTCGGTGCTGTTCCACGCACGCACCGGTCCACAATCGCCACTGCTTTCCTGAAACGCTTCTGCGCATTTACCGCCACGTATCCCATTTGGGACTTCAATCTGCGGCGCGCAGTTAGGATAGCTCCTGACAAAAGGAAGGAGACAATACTCGTGAGACTGCGCAAAACACTTCTCTCGGCTGCGCTCATGCTGGGATGCGGCATGGCCACAGCCCCGGCGATCGCTCAGCCACAGCTCCCGCCGCAGGTGGCCAGCGGTGAACGCTCCGATGTGCCGGTGGCGGTGCAGAACCTGCGCTGGGCGATGAACGATGCGAACGTGAACAGCCTGACGTTCCGCAGCATGGACAAGCTGTTTTATACGCGCTCGGTGCCGCGGTCCGGCCCGGTCTGGCAGCTCGAGCGTGACGATCACCCGCTCGATTTCACTTACCAGTTCGAGGGCAGCACCTATACATCCGAAGAGTTCCTCGACCGCACCTACACCAATGCGCTGCTGGTGATGAAGGACGGCAAGATCGTCTACGAGAACTATCTCAACAACAGCCGCGCCGATACGCGTTTCATGGGCTGGTCGATGACCAAGTCGCTCACCTCGCTGCTGGTCGGCTTTGCCTTGCAGGAAGGCCGCATTGCCTCGCTCGACGATGCCATCGACAGCTATCTGCCCGAGCTGAAGGGCGGCGGTTATGAAGGCGTGACGATCCGGCAGGTTCTGCAGATGCGCTCGGGCGTCGATTACGAGGAACGCTACGACTTCGCCAATCCCGGCATCGCAGCCACCAACCATATCAATGCCTTGGTCAAGAACACGCACCGTTTCGTGGAGCCGGCCTTCACCATTAACCGCGCGCACACGCCGGGCGAACACTTCCAGTACAAGACCATCGACACCGCCGTGCTTGGCCTGCTGATCGAACGCGTCAGCGGGGGCAGCACCATCGCGTCCTACATGACGCAGCGCCTGTGGGAGCCGCTGGGCATGGAGGCCGATGGTTTCTTCATCATGGATGGCCCGCCCGGCGTGGGCCGCGAGTTCAACGGGGCGGGCTTCAACGCCACATTGCGCGACTATGCCCGTATCGGCCTGATGATGATGAATGGCGGCAAGGCCAATGGCCGTCAGGTCGTGCCCGCCGATTGGGTCGCCCTGTCGACCGCGCCCACCGAGGCCCCGTCCGGTGAAGGCATGGGTTATGGTATGCAATGGTGGACCTTCGGCGAGAACGCCTATGCGGCGATCGGCCTGCAAGGGCAGTACATCTATGTCGATCCGACCTCCAAGACCGTGGTCGTGAAGATGAGCTATTTCCCGCCCGCCGATATGACACCATCAAACGAAACCGCTGCCTTCCTCGCTGCGGCAAGCGCCTGGTCGCCCGAGTGACCAGCTCGCAACAATCGGGCTGATCGATGGCCTGATATGCTGAGCAAGCCGGGCGGCAGCGATCATCGCTGCCGCCCGTTTGCGTCTGTAGCCGCGCATTTTCGCGGACTGTTCCCTTTCGGTATATCCCATTTGGGACTTACGCGAGTCTGCGCCAGCCCAGTAGTTTGCTGCAAAACCTGGGAGGAAATAACATGGCTCACGATAATGGGATTGCATCCCGTTCTGACAAATCGCGTATGAAGGCCGCCTTGTGCCGCCTGCTGCTATCGAGCGCAGCGCTGGCCATCCCGGTGGGCGCGGCCAATGCGCAGCAAGCCGAAAGCCCGCAGCAAGCGCAAGCTGCGACCAA
Source organism: Aurantiacibacter suaedae (assembly GCF_005434915.1). GTDB lineage: Bacteria > Pseudomonadota > Alphaproteobacteria > Sphingomonadales > Sphingomonadaceae > Alteraurantiacibacter > Alteraurantiacibacter suaedae. Next base: position 453,093 of record NZ_SKCG01000003.1, on the reverse strand, counting down.
CAGAAGTGCTCCGCTCGATGCGATCGTCGTCACCGCCCAGCGGCGCGACGAGAACTTGCAAGACGTGCCGATTGCCGCAACCGTGATTGGCGGCGGTGATCTCGATGCCAAGGCGGTGGATTCGGTGGCTGACCTGCAGCTCGCCGCCCCGTCGCTTTCGATCACCGATGCGGGCGAAACGCAGTCAGTCAATATTCGCGGTATCGGCATTGCCGCCAATTCGCCCAACATCTCGAACGGCGTTGCCACCTATATCGATGGCCTGTTCCAGCCGCCGATCGTCACCAGCATCCCGTTTTACGATATCGCCTCGATCGAGGTGCTGCGCGGGCCGCAGGGCACGCTGGTCGGCAACAATTCGACCGGCGGGGCCATCTTCATCAATTCGGCCAATCCTTCGCTTAACGGCGTGGAAGGCTACGCCAAGGCGGGCGTGGGCAATTATGGCCTCGTCGAAGGCGAAGGCGCGGTTAATCTGCCGCTGACCAACACGCTGGCGGTGCGCGCAGCGGGCATCGTCCGTGACCGCGACAGCTTCTACACAGACATCGGCCCGTTCAACAACGATGCAGGCAAGCTGGAAGAAATCGGCGCACGGCTCGGCGCGATGTGGGAGCCGGGCGACGCTTTCCGCGCCCTGCTCAAACTGCAATGGCACCAGCAGGACACGGGCGGCTATGCATACCGCCCTGCCCCCGATACCACCTTTGCCCCCTTCGCCACCGACGATATCCGCACGCTGGATTACGACACCGACACCTCGAAGGTGGAACGCGCCTTCATCGCCAGTCTCGAGCTGCGCTACGAATTTGCCAGCGGCCTGACGCTGCGCTCGCTGAGCGGTTACCAATACAAGCGCAACACCTACGTCAGCGATGCCGACGGCACGCAGGCACCGCCGTCAGCCGGCGGCGGGCTGGTCACCGACTACTTCGCTGGCGAGCGGCAATACAGCGAGGAAATCAATCTGATCTCGCCCACTTCGGGCGCGTTCGACTGGATCCTGGGCGGCTATTATCAGCGTAACGACATCGTCGTCGATACCCGCAACCTTGCGCCTCCGGGCACCTATGTTTCGCCGCGCAACAACCGCGATATCTATGGCGCCTTTGCGCAAGGCAACTATCAGCTGACCGACACACTCGAAGTCCAGCTCGGCGCCCGCTATTCGCACTTCCAGTCGACCGGTACGGGTACGGTGCTGCTTGGCGAAGGCTTTCCAGGCTTCCCGCCCGGCGGTCTGGTGATCGCCGATCTGGCGGGCGAGCATGACGATTCCATGGTGACCGGCAAGCTCGCGCTGAACTGGAACGTGGCCGACGACCACCTGCTCTATGCCTTCACCGCACGCGGATATAAGCCGGGCGGCTTCAACTGCCTGCCCAGCCCGCAATGCGACAATCCCGAATTCGACCCCGAAACGGTGTGGAACTATGAAATCGGTTGGAAGGGCGCGCTGGCAGATCGCCGCATCAATATGCAGCTGAGCGCGTTTTATAACGATTTCAACAACCTGCAATTCGATGTGATTGAAACCGCCACCGGCACCACTGGTGTGCGCAATGTCGGCAGCGCCACGATCAAGGGTTTCGAAGGGCAGATCCAGGGCCGCTTCGGCGGCTTCGGGTTCGACGGCAGTTTCGGCTATCTCGACACCGAGCTGTCAAGCCTCACCTTCGTGAACGCACGCCTGCTTCCGCCCGGCCAGCTCGGCCCGCAGTGCGCGCCGGGCGTTCCCTCCAGTCCGCCCGCCTGCTTCGACTATGGTCCGTTCATCACCACCACTTCGGGCGGCGACAACCTTTATTCACCTGAATGGACCTACAATTTCGGGGTCGAATACGCGTTCGACCTGAGCGACCGCCTGTCGGTCACACCGCGGATCAACTATGGCTATCAGGGCAGCCGCTACAACTATCTGGCCTATGGTCCGGGCGATCTGCTCGAATCGCGCGGACTGCTCTCGGCGCTGCTCACCGTACGTTATGATGATTTCGTGGTGGAAGCCTACGCCACCAACCTCACCGACGAGGAATATGTCGTCGGCCGCACGGACGATAACGAGTTCTACGGCGCGCCGCGCCAGTATGGTGTGCGCACTTCGATCAGGTTCTGAACCAGCGGTTTTTTCGGCTCCCGGATGAGCGCAGAACCAACATCGGCAGCCGCAGTGTTTCTGACACTGCGGCTGCCGTTCGCGCACGTAGCAGCTGGTGACGATGATAAGCCGTCCCACGCCTTTTGCGCGGATCTATCAGAACAAGGCGCGGAACATCGCATCGGGGGCCCCGTTGTAACGACATGCCACTCAAAGCCCTTGCCCTTAACTGCACCCTCAAATCGGACCCGAACGAGGCCTCGTCCACCGATGCGATGATCTCGGTCCTTAAAGGTGCCTTCGCCAGCCATGAAGTCGATGTCACCCGCACCGTCCGCGTCGCTTCCCTGCAGATCAAGCCGGGCGTCACATCGGATGAAGGCGATGGAGACGACTGGCCGGCCCTGCGCCAGGAGGTGCTCGATCACGACATTCTGATTTTCGGCGGGCCGATCTGGATGGGCCAAGTTAGCAGCGTGGCCAAGCGTGTGCTCGAACGGCTCGATGCACTCCTCTCCGAAACCGACGACCAGGGCCGCATGCCGAGCTATTCGAAGGTCGCGGTGGCCGCGATCGTGGGCAATGAGGACGGCGCGCATTTCTCGTCGGCGCAACTGTTCCAGTCGCTCAACGATGTGGGCTTCACCATTCCCGCCGTTGCTGCATGCTATTGGGTGGGAGAAGCGATGGGCAGCACCGATTTCATGGAACTCGATGCGGTGCCGGAGAAAGTGACGCAGACTGCCGCCATGGTGGCTTCCAACGCCAGCCATCTCGCCGGTTTGCTCAAGTCTGCACCCTACCCGGGCTAGCCGGAAAAGTAATTAGCTGCCTGATCAAGAAAGCCAGATGTGACCGACAAGCGAACGGAAACCGATAGCCTCGGCGAAGTCGAAGTTCCGGCAGGCCGATACTGGGGCGCACAGACACAGCGAAGCCTCGAGAACTTTCCTTTCGGCGAGAGCGAACGTATGCCGCTCGCTATCAGTCGCGCGCTGGCCGTGGTCAAACTGGCCGCCGCGCGCGTCAACCGCAAGCATGGCCTCGATGCCGCGCTGGCGGACGCTATCGAGAGCGCGGCGCGCGAGGTGATAGACGGCGAACTCGATGGCCACTTCCCGCTGGTGATCTGGCAGACAGGCAGCGGCACCCACAGCAATATGAACGTGAACGAGGTGATTGCCAGCCGGGCGAACGAACTGCTCACCGGCAAGATCGGCGGCAAAAGCCCTGTTCATCCCAATGACCACGTCAATCGGGGCCAGTCGTCGAACGACAGCTTCCCCACCGCTCTGCACATCGCCGCCACGCTGGCGCTGGAAAACAAGCTAATGCCTGCGCTGGGCAAGCTCCGCGATGCCTTGGCAGACAAGGCGCAGGCTTGGGACGACATCGTCAAGATCGGGCGCACGCACCTGATGGATGCAACGCCCCTCACGCTCGGTCAGGAGTTTTCGGGCTATGTGGCGCAGTTGGATGAAGGCGGGGCCGCGATCAGCCATGCCGCCGCCGATGTAAGAAAGCTCGCCCAGGGGGCCACGGCCGTTGGAACAGGCCTCAACGCCCCGCCCGGCTTTGCCGCAGATATGGCGCAAGAAATATCCGCCATCACTGGCCAGAGCTTCACCCCTGCCCCAAACTCTTTCGCTGCGCTTGCGGCCAACGATGCCCTCGTGCGGCTTTCGGGTGCGCTCGGCGCGCTCGCAGTTTCGCTTACTAAGATTGCGAACGATATCCGCTGGCTGGCCTCCGGCCCACGCTCTGGGCTCGGCGAGTTGATCCTGCCGGCTAACGAGCCGGGAAGCTCGATCATGCCGGGCAAGGTTAATCCCTCCCAGTGCGAGATGCTGACGATGGTGGCTGCGCAGGTGCTGGGCCAGCAACAGGCTGCGAGCGTAGGCGGTATGCAAGGTGCGCTTGAACTTAACGTGTTCAAACCGATGATCGGCGCAGGCACAATTCGTTCAATCGACCTTCTCGCAACAGGCATGGAAAGTTTCGCGGATCGCTGTGTGACAGGAATGGAGCCCAACCGGGAGCGGATCGCGCACTTGGTCGACCAGTCGCTGATGCTGGTTACTGCCCTTGCGCCGGAGATCGGCTACGACAATGCGGCAAGGATCGCCCATCACGCTCATACCGAGGGGCTGACGCTGCGCGAAGCGGCACTTGAGCTGGATCTGGTGGAACCGGAAAGATTCGACCGGCTGGTGCGACCCGAAACCATGACCTGAGAACGGCCTCACATTTTCGCTGAGATCGGCGGATTCGGCACCATGGGCGTGATCGAGAATTTCGCGCCGGATGCGGAAGCGATCGTTGCCCATTACCGCGCAGCGCGATCTTCCCCGAATGGACGCCCTACAACCGAACCCGCCACCCCACCCTGCTATTCAATCTCCAAAGCCCAATGGAAGGCGATCCCGGTGGGCCGGATCTGGAACGGCTGAAGCGGGATCTGGCAAATTGTCGCATTGCTGCCGGCGGCCCTTCAGGCCGAGCGCGCGGGAGAAGAGCAGTTGGCAGGATGACGGGCCGTGCGCCTGCCGCGGCGATGATCGCGCGTCAGAAGATACCAAGCGTATCAATTGCTTCCCGCCGCCGCAATGATCTGATGCACCGCGCAAAGAACTGATCAGGCCATTTTCCAAGGTCCATGATTAATCAAACACTTCGGCTTGCGCCGAGAGGACATGCGAGTTTCTCGCTGGCCTAGTGGCCTGCAGGCACCACACGTTCAGTTCGCGTTGAACCCTGCCCGTGGGACGGCTGCCCAGGTGTTATCCTTTTTCACGAACCGCAGCACTCCCTGAAGCCGGTACCAAAGGTTGATCTGGCGATATCCGAAGTTCTCAATCAAAGCGGCCCAGCCAATCCTGAGCAGATCCTTTGCCGTTGGCGTGCGGCGCAATTGCTGCTCCTCCAGAACAAGCGTTCCCACGCTGAGGGCACTGCCGAACACAATAGATACGAAGAAGAATGCAACTGCCATCATGGGGTCCAGCAAGCCCAGCAGCGCAGCCGCCGGAAGGACGAGGTAGCCCACAAGCTCGGCGGGGGGGCCGAGAATGTCTTCCAGCACGATGTGCGGCATGGCTAGCAGGCCGATCCGCCCGTACCGAGGATTACAGATCATGCGCCGATGACGCTGCAAGGTCTCAAGCGAACCCTGCTGCCAGCGGGCGCGCTGATTATCGAGCCCCTTGAGACCCGCCGGCGCCTCGGTCCAGCACACGATGTCGGGCACGAAGGCAAGCTGATAATCTCGCTTCTGCTCTCGCAGGTGGCGATGCAGCCGCACCACCAGTTCAAGGTCTTCTCCCACAGTGTCATGCCTGTAACCGCCGATTTCGACCAGCGTGGAGCGACGAAAAAGCCCGAACGCGCCGGATATCAGCATCAGCGTATTGGTGTGTGCATTGGCCACACGGGCAGTAAGAAATGCGCGAAGATACTCGACCACCTGAAAACGTGGCACCAGGCCTTTGGCGACACTGATCTCTTGCAGCGATCCTCCCTTGACCGTGCTTCCGTTTACGATCCGTATTGCGCCGCCCACCGCGACCAGACGGCCATCGTCGTGCATGAAGGGCTCGGCCGCGCGCAACAAACCATCGGGCTCGATAATGGAGTCGGCGTCGATCACGCAAACCAGGGGCGTGCGGGCAAAGCCCAGGCCAGCATTCGCCGCATCCGCCTTGCGCCCATTTTCCTTGTCGACAACGAGCAGGTTCGGAAAACGGCGTGAGATATAGGTCTCGCGTATTTCCGTCTGCTGAAGCTTGGCGATCTGCTTGCGATCGCACTTCTCCATCTCGAAGACACGCAGAAGCTCGCCCAGCGTATCGTCTTTCGATCCATCGTTGACGACGATAACCTCATGGTCCGGATATTCGAGCGCAAGAAGCGCCTTGACGCTTTCGGCAATCGACAGTTCTTCATTGTAGGCTGGCGCGATCACGGTAATCGGCATCGCAAGATCGGCGTAGCGCTGCCAAAGTTCGCGCGCGCCCTCACTCGGCTCTATGCGCGTTCCAAACACCCAACCGGCAATCAATAGCTGCGCCAGGCCGATGGCATTGCGCAAGAACACGACGATGAAGCAGAAAAACGCCACCGCGATAACAGCCTGCGCGGCAGCATCCTGAAATCCGGCCCAGGTCATCCGTAGTCCATCATTGTGTTGTGATTGAAGGTGCTGCTCGCAGCACCGATCCCTTCAGCAAGCGCCTCCAGAGCCTGTTCAGCGCGCAGCCTGACCCAAAGCTCAGGGTCGCAGAGCAAGCGGCGAATGTCGCCCTCGGCCTCTTTCAGGCCCAACGCAGAACAGGCGCTGACGGCCTGCGTCCTGACCGTGGCAGCAGGATCGTGCAAGGCGCTAATGATGAATTCGCGGCCGCCCGGATGGCCGAGCTTGGCGCAAGCGCGCATGGCGGCACAGCGGACTTCGACGTCCTCCTGACGAGCGGCTTCCTCAAGCAGTCCTATGAAGCCGACATTGCCGCTCCACCCGAGTGAATCGATCACCTGCGCGCGCCAGACCGGGCTCAGATCATCCTCCAGCAACAGCGCGAGCTGCTCGGGATATTCGGGTGCGCTCGCCCGCAGGAGCGCAATGTCGAGCTTGCTGGGAGCCCGCGCCGTCATCCCCAGTATGCGCATGGTCTCGCGCGGTGGAGGGAGCGCATAGGCAGCGGCGAGCGCGAAGGCGGCCTCGACCCTGACCCTCTGGCTATGATCGCGCGCAAGCATCTCGCGAAGGCGTGCAACACAGGCTTCGCTGCCGAAACGCTGCAACATCCGGATTGCGCTCACACGCTCGGATCGGCGCCAGCTGTGCGAGCGACGCAGCGTCGCTGCCAACAAACCGTCGAGTTCGGCAATCTGCATAAGCCGATCCCGCTCACCGCCGCGAAGCAGCGCCTGAATCTGGCTGACCGCGGCCAGCCTGCGCTCGCCGGTCCAGCTTTTCTCATCCCCCTCCGGGCGATGGCCTGCCACCCTGCGCAGATAGCTGCGCGTGATCGCCGCATCGATCCGCTTGTTCGCCGCCATTCTGCGCTCGGCTATATAGCGGCGCAGGACCAGCAGCCCGAATATCGCGATGACCACGCCCGCCATCCAGACAGATCCGCCGATGATCGTGTTATAGAACATCCACGAAGAGATCATCGCGCACCGAAGCGAAAGCCGAGCACGAGCGTTCCAGACAGGCGGCGATAGCTGTTTTCGCGATCCTCGTAAGCACCGACCGTTGACAGCGTGATCCCATTGCCGAGCGGAACCAGCAGCCCGGTCGCTGCGCTTCGGAGCTGGCGCACGCCGTCCGCCTCCACATCGGGATAGCTGGCAAGTACAACGAAGCCACCGAGCCGATCTTCAGGCCGGTAATCGAACTGGAGCGAACCGCCAAGCCGATAGTCTTCGCCACCGCCGAGCAGATTGATTGCCCGCGCGGTAAGCGAGACTGCATCGCCGAACACAAAGCGCACACCCGGTTGCAACGCGAAAACGGTCCTGTCGCGATAATCGGCATATCGCATGTCGACCAAAGCCGTCAGACGGTCACTCAGAGCAAGCTCCCCTCCAGCGCCGATGCTCCAGCTTTCCCGAAAGTCTGCATCGGGCACGACGCTGCCAGAGATGTATGCAGCGTGTCGTCCAAACCGCCGATCGAGACGGGCCGAGAGCCGCACGTCGGTGGTGGCGCGCTCTTCTCGCTCCAGAGTCACGCTGGCACCCGAAGCGCTGCCCAAGGAAAGGCCAAGGCTCGCAATTTGGGAAGACCAGACCTCTCCCGAGCGATTATCGAAAGAAATCTCGGAAACCCCACCGCCGATATTGAGCGCGGTTAGCCGCATACCTCGCTCTTCGTCGTCCTGGGCCAGCCTTGCCTCCAGCAAGCCAAGCTCGGGATAATCGGGAGCAACCAATGCGATGGCCTCGGCCTGTTGCTGTGCCGCTAGCCTTTGCCCGCGCCACAACAGGATGTTGGCGCGGGCCAGCTGAATATCGAGATCTTCGGGAGCGAGCGCCAAGGCACGATCGATCACCGTCTGCGCTTGGTCGAGATCGCCCTGTGCCGCCCGCACCGACGCCAGACGACGGAGCAAATCGGGATCGTCAGGATACCGGGCGAGCAACCGCTCCAGCCCCTCGCCTGCCGCGGCAAGGTCGCCCTCCGCGCGGTCACGCTCCACCCGCTCCAACTGTTCTTCGCGAGAAACAGCGACATCCTGCCCTAAAGCAGGCTTGGCCATCACGACGAGCGCGAGGCACGTCAGGCAAAGGGCGCGCTTCACTGCACCTCTTTGAGCAGCTTCTCAATCCGCACGAGCAGTTCCTGAGGGATGAACGGCTTGGTCAGATATTCGGCAGCGCCAGATCTGATCGCCGTAACAACATCGGCCTCCCCTTTGCGCGCGGTCAGCATCACGATGGGGATATCCTTGGTTTCTGGATCGGACTTGATGGCCCTGAGCACTTCGGGCCCCGAGACGATAGGCATCATCGCATCGAGCACCACCAGATCGGGCTTGTCCGATTTGATCTGATCGAGGGCTTCTTCGCCGTTGCTGGCCACACTAGTCACATGGCCCGCGCCTTCGAGACGAAACTTGACCAGCTCCACCAGGATCGGATCATCGTCCGCTATCAGGATATTGGCCATGATACTCTCCGTTACTTAATGCGAAGACTACCGTAATTTTCCTTAATAACTGCTAAATTCAGCACCGCGCCACCTGGCACCGCGAGAGCATCCAACGGCTTTTCTCTAGCTTTGCCGTGCGATCTCCTCACGGATTTCAGCCAAGAGGTCGAGACCCGCGCTGTGAGCGGGATCAGCCAGCAGGCAACGCTCAACATCACGGCATTTCTCGCCAAGTTCAGAGCGGCCGAAGTAGCCTGCAACCCCGGCGATCTGATGCAGGAGACTTGCGATCTCGGTCCGCTCTTCCTCCGTCATGTCATTACGTGCGATTACGGCATCAATAGCTTCCAACGCTCCGCTGACGCGTTCATCGAACATCCGGTTTAGCCGCGGGTCGGTTTCCTGCTCCAGCTCGGTGGCGGGTGACAAGTCAGGCTCCGCTCCGCGCTTGGACCACCCGGCCAGCACCCTGTTGAGCTGCGCCAGCCGCAAGGGCTTGGCGACGTGCGCCTGCATTCCAGCTTCATGGCAGCGGTGAATATCGTCGGCATATGCATTCGCCGTGACGGCGATAATCGGCAGTTCCTCGGGCGAAATGCCTGCCTCGCGGATCATGGTCGCAGCGCCAAGACCGTCGAGAAGTGGCATCTGCATATCCATCAGCACCATGTCGAACGGCGAGCCGTTGCGCTTCGCGCGCATGACCATATCCACCGCTTCCCTGCCGTTGCGCGCAAGATCGCAAACGTGCCCGACCTTCTCGACCATCGCCATCGTCACTTCCTGGTTCACAGGATTGTCTTCCGCGATAAGAATGCGCAGCGCGACAGGATCGCCCGCACTTGGCTGCGGCGCATCTGTCACAGCGGCTTCGTCAGGCAGATCGGTTTCCTGCAACGGCAAGCTGACAACGAAGCGAGAGCCTTCGCCCAGTTCGCTCTCCACGCGTATTGTCCCGCCCATCAAATCGACCAGTTGGGCGCTGATCGGCAGGCCCAGGCCCGTTCCGCCGTACTTGCGAGCAATCGTATCATCAGCCTGAGTGAACTTATCGAAGATCGATGCGAGCCGGTTGGCCGGTATTCCAACCCCGGTATCCCTCACCGCAAGGCTCAGCCGAGCTGGCGATCCCTGGGCTGGCTCCACTAGCGATACGACAACCTTGACCATGCCTTTTTCGGTAAACTTGATGGCGTTGCCTACAAGGTTGAGAACCACCTGCCGCAGGCGCATTTTGTCGATCAGGACATACTGCGGCAGTCGCATATCGATTTCGAGCGAGAGAATGAGGCCTTTCGCGTCCGCAATTGGCTCCATCAAACGGACGACACCACGCAAGAGGCGTCGCAGGTTCGTCGCTTCTTCAACTATCGCCATCTGGTTCGCTTCGATCTTCGCGAAGTCGAGCAAGTCGTTGAGCAGGCGAAGCATGGCTGCGCTCGAATCCGAAATCATTTGCAGCCGTCGACGCTGCGCCGGATCTTTCTCTTCGCTCAAAGCCAGTTCGGTAAAACCGATCACACCGTTCATCGGCGTGCGAATTTCATGGCTCATATTGGCAAGGAAATTCGACTTTGCAGTGTCGGCGGCCTGGGCCTCGTCACGCGCCTTCGTAAGGCTGTCGCGCATCGTTATCTCGTCGGTGCGATCAATTATCACGCCAAGTATCGACGAGACCTCGCCCTCTTCATTCGACTGCACCTGCCCGATGACTTCCACGTGCCGAAGCACGCGATCCTCTCTGATAAGGCGGGCAGAAAAACGATAGGCCGACTTGGTGACCATTGCTTCTTCGAGCGAGGAGGTCACAATCTTACGGTCGTCGGGGTGGTAATACGTTATGGCTTCCTCAAGCCCGATTGGCTTACCAACTGCGCGCCCGTGAATGCGATAGACTTCGTCAGACCAGTAAATGGTCTGGCTTATCGTATCGAACTGCCAGTGGCCGACGTGTGCAGTTGCCTCGGCCAGCTCAAGCATCGCGTTGTGCCTCTCGAGCTCGGCTGTCGCTTCCTCGACCTTGCGCAGAACCATTCCCTCCCGCCGGGTGAAGGCAATCAGAACCAGTCCTAGCAGCGCCGAGATAATGATGCCGCCAATCAGGACCAGCGTGTCGCCCTGATTGCTGACGCGCTTGTCGAAAGCCGGCAGGCTTCGCCAACGCAGAGTAACGATCTGGTTAGCCATTTCAATTCGACGAACATCCTCGAAGCGGGGCGTTCGATTTTGTTGCAGCGAGGTCGCGAACATAAGATTTTCGGGCGCAAGCTCTGCTCCGAAATAGACCTCCAGTGAAAAATCCTGCCCTTCTCTTGGGGTCAGGTCTCCAAGGAATTCTTCTGCCACAAGAGGTGCAACAATCCATTGCCCGCGTTGTGGTGAGCTTTCATCGCCAACAGGTTTCATGAACAGAAAGCCGACACCTTGTTTGGCATCCTGAACCAGGACAATCGGCCTGGTCATCGTGGCGGCCCCATTCCGAAGCGAGCGCGCAATCGCCGCGCGGCGGCCTTCCTCGAAGGCCAGGTCGAGTCCGAGGGCGGCGAGGTTCCCGTTGAGAGGCTCGATGCGATTGATTATGAAGTGTTCTTCGCGCTCAATCTCTGGGTGGATCGAAAATCGGTCGCCATATTCATGAGCGAACTGTTCACGAAACGCGGGCATCTCGTCTTCGAGTACGAGCCGAAAGAAGCCAATCCCGCGCATCCCCGGATAATGGTCCTCAAGGCCGAGCCTCTCGACATAATTTCCCCATTTCGCCGGTGAGATGCTGTCGGAGTTGGCCGCGAAAGCTGCACTTGCGTCCAGCGCGCGCTCGTACACTGCGATGCGATTGGAGAGCGCCCGCTCGGTATCGGTCGCCAAGGCGGCGAAAGCAACGCTCGATAGCTCATACTCGCGCTCTGCCATGTGCTTCCAGCTATAACCGGTAAGCAGAAGCATTGCGGCAATCGAAAGCGCGATCCCCGAACTTGCATTTGGCAAGCGTCGCCCGCGCCATCTTACGGGCAGCGGAGAATGGCTGGAAAAGATGAGCACGGGCAGAATAAAACCAACGCCCAACAGGTCTCCTGTCAACCAGATCAGCCAGTTGCCAGCGAGCGTCTCGATCGTCACCAGATTGGCCACCGCCAACGCCGCCACCCCTACGGCGGACGAGACGAGGCACGGCAACAGGATAGCCAGCACAAGGAAGCGCACAAACTGACGGGGCGACGACAGTTCAAGTACCGGCCCAAACCTGCGCACAGCGGTATGGCCTATCAACGCCTGGATGCACGCACCGCCGGCGATTGCGGCCGCGACCATGGCCACCGGCAACAAGGATTGCGCGGAACTGACGCCATCACCGCTATTGAACAGATTGATGCCAAATGAGCCGAGCCAAATCCCGGGCCAGATCGTCCGGTCTCGAAGCAACAAGGCGCACAGCGCAATGCCAGAGGCGGGCCATATGATCGTTGCGTAACCGGGGGGAATCGCCAGTGCGAGCCCAACATAGCCTGCGACAAAATAGCCGATGGCCAAAAGCACAACATCGCGCAGCCAAAGCAATGTTGGCGTTTTTGGGCGCAGAAAAGCCAATTTCGCCGAGTGCTCTGAAACTAGCGCTGTCATGCATTGCGCCCAAAGATTGATCCGACCTGCTTTCCGATAAGCGAAGGAAGTTAATGAGTTCGAAAGTGGAGTTCAGGAGCAGGCGAGAAACGCAGTGGTGCAGCAGGTTGGCGACGACGAGCCGCTCTCGTTGTCGGCACGACGATCCAGCGCTTTGCGTCACACAACACCAGATAATCAGAGAACGCCAAGAGCACAGCGCGATGGCTGGTAACCACCAGTCCGACCGCGATCTGCATCGTCGGCAGAGCGTCTCCGAAGTCGGCTTATGTGGCCCTAGCTCCCCTACATCGAGAAGGCAGCGGCTCTCCTCGTCAGCGGAAAGGCGGCTCGTCGAATGCGCGCAGCTTGCGGCTGTGCAGGCGTGACCCGGCCTTGCGCAGCTGCGCGACCGTTTCGATGCCGATGGCGATATGCTCGCGGATCGCCTGCTCGTAAAAGCGGTTGGCCTGACCTGGCAGCTTGATCTCGCCATGAAGCGGCTTGTCCGAAACGCACAGCAGCGTTCCGTGAGGCACGCGAAAACGCTGGCCCTGTGTAGCGATTGTTGCTGATTCCATGTCGATGGCCACGGCGCGCGACTGGTTGAAGCGCAGCGCATATTCATCGTGCCGCAGTTCCCAGTTCCGGTCGTCGGTGGTGACGATGGTGCCGGTGCGCAGCCGGTCGCGGACGCCTGCATCATCCTCACCGGTAACGATCGCGGTCGCGCGGTGAAGGGCCTGCTGAACCTCCGCGATTGGCGGCACTGGCATTTCGGGTGAGAGCACCCGGTCAAGGACATGATCGTCGCGCAGATAGGCATGGGCAAGCACGTAATCGCCGATGACCTGGCTCGAGCGCAAGCCGCCACAGTGCCCGATCATGATCCACGCTTCGGGCCGCAGCACTGCGAGATGGTCGGTCAGCGTCTTGGCATTGGAGGGGCCAACCCCGATGTTCACCAGCGAGATGCCCTCCCCGTCCGGCGCGATCAGATGGTAGGCGGGCATCTGGTGGCGGCGCCAAGCGCTGTCCGCCACGTGCTCGTCCATTTCCTCGGCGCGCTCATAATAGGCGCCTCCGGCCGAGCTGAAGGCGCTATAGTGCCCTTCGCTCTGAAGCTGTTCGCCTGCCCAGGCCGCGAAGGCATCGACATAGCGGTGATAATTCGTGAACAGCACATAGCGCTGAAAATGCTCGGGCGGGGTGCCCGTATAATGCTTTAACCGCGCAAGGCTGAAGTCGGTGCGCAGCGCGTCGAAATGCCCTAGCGGACGAACCTTGGCCTGACGCACCGCGCCATCGGCGACATGATCGCCAACCAGCGCCAGCTCGGTGGTCGGCAGGACGGTCGCCAGCTCTGCCGGCCGCACGTCTTCAAGGTCCAGACCGTCAATCGCATAGGGAAAAGGGATTTCGACGCTGGAGGTGGCAATCTCCACCTCGATCTCGTGATCGCGCGTGAGCGCATCTAGCTGGCTGGTAAGGTAACGCCTGAACAGTTCGGGTCGGGTGATCGAAATCGCATAGTCCCCCGCTTCCAGAACGCGCTTGACGGCCCGCCTGCGTGTGGACCCAGCCCTCTCGCCAAGGATGCGGATGCGCAGTTCTGGATAGGCGAAGAGGCCCGCAGCCCGCTCCGCTGCCGTGGGCGCTTTGCCATCTTCAATATAGGCGGCCACGGCGGCGCGTAGCTCGTCAAGCGCCGCCTGATAGCGCTGTTCCAGCTGATCGATGATGGCGGCGGTGTCGATACTCATGGGCGTTGTTCTCCCGAGGGCAAAGGTTGTCTGGCGACGCTTTCGATGACGCCGAGCAAATACACGGCGTACCTTACCCTATCCTTCGCATCGGTCACGATCATGTCGTGGCTCGCGCCGTGCCAAAGGAAACGGCCAGCGAAGGCGCCCTCGCGGCTGGCAGGATCTCCCAACATGTCGCGCAAGCCTACGCCACCGCAGGCCAGCCGCAGCGCGAACCTCGCCGCCCTTGCCCGTTAGTCTCCGACGCTTTCCGCCAGTGCTTCGGCCACGTCGAGACGCGCGCGCCACGGGTCTTCCCCGCCGTGATTACCGTCGAGGCCGAACAGCATGACCGGGCGTGTCGCATCATCGTAAACTGGCCACTGCGGAGCCCCCGCACCGTTGGGATCCCCCGTCTTGGCGAAATTGACGAAGGCCGCGCTCATGGCAGCAGAAGCGGCATGGTCCGCCGCTGTCGTTTCACCCGGGTAGCGCGCATCGATGGTGCGGAAGAAGAACGGAATTTCAGTGGCATGGGGCAGGCCGCTGGCCCATTCCTCGCGCATGACTTCTGGCACGTAGCCTGCACGATAATGCCAGGCCGTCTGGCCGCTGGCGGCCATGCGCTGCACCATATAGCGGGCAGGCTCCACCATCATTTCATCGGCATAAATGGCGGATTGCAAGGCTTCCGGTGAAAGATCGGCATAAGCTGCGCGCGCCTGGTCGGCATGGGCGCCGAAATGCGCGGCAAACACATCGCCTTCCAGCGGAGGGCCGAACCCGATATCCGCCGTATTGGCACCGGCCATGAACGGCACCGGGGCAGCGCCGCCAGCCGCGTAGACCTCGTCGAACGGATGCAGCACCACCATTCCGTCAATCAACGGGCCGGAATGCGGAGCAACGGGCTGCTGGGCGAGGCCGACGCCCGTCGTCAGCACGTCAGCGGGCAGTGCGCGCAAGGCGGCCAGTGCATCGGCGCCCTGGCCTTCCACCCCGGCCCATTCGGCAAAGGCCAGCCCGGCGTCTTCCCCGTCCGGCCCGTCGTCAGAATGAACCGGCGTGGTCGAGCGCAGGCCCGCACGGCCGCCGCCCGACATCACGATGGCCTTGGCGAAAAGGCCGCGCGTCATCGGGCTGGTCATCATCATGTTGACCGAACCGCCGCCCGCGCTTTCGCCGAAGATCGTCACATTGCCCGGATCGCCGCCAAAGGCCGCGATATTGCGCTGAACCCAGCGCAGCGCCGCGACCTGATCCATGTAGCCATAATTGCCGAGCAGGCCGTTATCCTCGTTCGCATCGGTCAGCGCAGGATGCGCGAAGAAGCCGAAACGGCCGAGCCGGTAATTGAAGCTGACCAGGATCACGCCCTGCCGCGCCAGCTCGGACCCATCATAAACCGCAGGCGACGAGCCGCCGTTTACGAAACCGCCGCCGTAGATCCAGAACATCACCGGCAGGCGGTCGTCGGCGCTGGTTCCCTCTGGCCGCCAGACGTTGAGATAGAGGCAGTCCTCGGCAGGCGGCGTGCCAAGCGGTGCAGCATCGGCAGCAAAGGGGATCTGCATACAATCGTTGGAAAATTCGTTCGCCTCGTAGACGCCATCCCACGCCTCCACCGGTTGCGGCGCCCGCCAGCGCAGGTCGCCTACAGGCGGCTGAGCGAAGGGAATGCCCTTCCACGATTCTATTCCGCTTGCCGTCGCTCCTTCGACCTGCCCCACATCGATGGTCACAACCTGAGCCATAGCCGGGGCTGCGAAGGCAGCCGTCATTGCGGCCAGCGAAACAATCGTTTTCTTAAGCATCGTCATCTCCCATTGCCGGACGGCAAACCTTTTCGCTCGTCCGCAAGTCCCTGATCGTGTCGCGCTCCACCAGCCTGTGCGGAAGCAGGACGTCGGCTGTTTGTCGCTTGTCGGCATGGCGATCGATCAGCAAGAGCGCCGCCTGCTGCGCCAGTTCCGCAATCGGCTGGTGAACCGTCGTGAGATAGGGCCACACCGACTTCGCCATAAGGTTGTCGTCAAAGCCGCAGATCGACACGTCGTCTGGGACGGTGAGGCCGAGCTGGGCACAGGCGGTCATCACCCCGGCTGCGGAATCGTCGTTGGTGGCGAAGATCGCGGTGGGACGGTCGGCAACGTCCAGCAGCTGACGACCGGCGGCTATGCCCGCCTCGAACGCGAAATTCCCTTCGGCTTCGGTGATCACGGCATCAGGCGCGATGATCGCGATCCGCTCCAGGAAACCGGTGCGGCGAGCAACCGCTGCGCCATGACGCGGCGAACCGGTGACCAGGCCAATGAACCGATGGCCGTTGCGCACGAACAAGTCGGCCACCTCGCCAGCGGCAGCCGCATCGTCCATGAAGACGGCAGGCGCTCGCCCATAGTGCGTGAAGGGAGAGACGCGCGCGTAGGGCATCCCTTGCGACTCGAGGAAGTCCATCACCGCCGAATTGTCCGAAAACAGCGGGGTGACGATCACGCCATCGAGGCGGCTGGTGCGCAGGATATTGTCGAGACGTGCGACTTGCGCTGCATCGTCGATTTTCGAGCCCAGGTTTTCCACCTGAAGATGATATCCGTGCGCCCGACAGGCTTCGTAGGCGCCCTCCATGAGCTTCATTGAATAGTGCAGCCCGCGGGTATCTATCCAAAGACCCACCGTGAAGCTGCGAACCCCGGCAAGCGAGCGCGCCGCGGGATCGGGCACGTAGCCCAGCTCGGCAATCGCCGCCTCGACCTTATCGCGCAGCTTCTGCGATACGTGCGGCTCGCGGTTGACCACCCGCGACACGCTTTTCTCCGAAACCCCAGCGAGACGGGCGACATCAAGCATCGTTGCACGCTGGGAGCCAGACACGTTCATCGACGTGACCATAGTGCGATCAAAGCACATCGCAAATTCACTTTTCGCCCTCACCCGACTTTTGTCAGCGCTGTCTTGACAGCGCTGACTATTGCCGTCAAGCATGACGGCGAACAAGAAACCGGACCTAAAATAGGCCGTTCATTTGGGAGGATGATTATGAAATACTCGCTTTTGGCGGGGGCTGCCGCTGTCCTGACTTTCGGCTCCGCGCCAGCCTTGGCACAGGATACCCAGCCCGACGACAGGGTCGCACGCGAAGAGCCGACTAGCCGCGACATCATCGTTACCGCCAACCGCATCGAGACGCTGGCCTCGCGCACTCCGATCGCGCTCACCGCGGTGAGCGGCGACGGTCTGGCCGAGGCGGGTGTAACCAACCCCACCCAGCTCGGCGAACTGGTCCCCAACCTTTCGATCGTGCGCGGCAACGGCTTGCAGATCACTATCCGCGGTGTGACCTCGACCGATGGCACCGAGAAGGGCGATCCCTCGGCGGCGTTCAACGTCAACGGTGTCTACATCGCCCGCCCGCAGGCACAGGAAGTCAGCTTCTTCGACATCGAGCGCGTCGAAGTGCTGCGCGGACCGCAGGGTACGCTTTACGGGCGCAACTCCACCGCCGGCGTCGTGAACCTCATCACCACCCGTCCTCAGTTCGATCTGAGCGGCGGCCTGGACCTGACCTATGGCAATTACGACAGCCTGTTCGCCACCGCCTTTGTCAATCTGCCCGTCAACGATACGCTTGCTGTGCGCCTCGCGGGCAACATCGACCGACGCGACAACTTCGTGATCAACGGATCGGGCGACGACTACAATTACGATCCTTACAAGAAGAACGCGGCAGTGCGCGTCTCGATGCTATGGGAGCCGACTTCCGACATCAGCCTGTTGGTTGTTGGCGACTACGCCGAACTGAAGGGCACCCGCGTCAACACCGTGCCGACAACGAATTTCTTCACCGGCGCGGCTCCGGTCGATCCGGCTGGCAACGATACCGGGCCCAACGTGCCAGCCTACTTCGACAGCGACGCCGAGGCGCAGCGGACCAACACCACGATCCAGCAGTGGGAGCCGTACAACAACAACAGCGACAAAGGCATTTCCGCCGAGTTGAACTGGGACTTCGGCCCGGCAACCTTTACTTATCTCGGCAGCTATCGGGAAAGCACGCGCGACGCACACAGCACTATCGGCGGCGGCGTGAACCCGGCGACCTTCGAAGGAGACTACTGGCAGACCTCGCAAGAGGCACGCCTCGCTTTCGGTGGTGATGGCCCGTTTTCGGCACAGGTCGGGGCCTACTACTTCAAGGAAGAGTCGGGCATCGCCTTCTTTATCCTTGATCCGCAGAACCTCGGTTTCCCACCTTTTGCCACGCGCTTCGGCTTCCCGCAGGACCCGACCATCGCCATCAACCGTTCGGCATTCGGTCAGGCGACTTACGAGATCGTCCCCAACCTGCGTCTGACCGGCGGCATTCGCTATTCAAACGACAAGAAGTCGCGCGTGGGCGCCACCGTATTTGACACCACGCCCGGTGCCGTTCCGGGCGATCGGGTGGTGCTGCAAATCAACGATGCGGAACGCACTTTCGACAAGGTGACCTGGCGCCTGGGCGTCGATTACGACAGCCCCGTGGGCCTGCTCTATGCCTCGGTCTCCACCGGCTACAAGGCGGGTGGCTTCAACGACGGCTGCCTTGCCGGGCCGGACGCATCGCCGCAGTGTGTCTACACCGAGGACGAGCTGTTCTATCAGCCCGAAACTATCACCGCTTACGAAGCGGGCGCCAAGTTCCGCTTCGGTGACGTCAACCTGAACGTCACCGGCTTCCATTACGATTACAGCGGCCTGCAACTGTCGCAGATCGGAGACTTCGGTGGCTGCGGCAACTGCCAGCTGACCACCAACGCCGCCGGCGCAAAGATCAACGGCGTCGAAATGGACGGAAGCTGGGAGCCAGTGGACGACCTGTTGGTCCGCTTCGGCCTGAACTGGCTAGACGCGCATTACAGCGACTACACCCCAAGCCGCGTGGTCCGCGCCGATGCGATCACGCTCGACTTCTCCGACCGCCCCCTCGCGCGCAGTCCGGAATGGAGCGGCAATCTTGGGCTGAGCTATACCCGCTACCTAAACGGCGGGGCAAATCTGGTCTTTGATGTCGGCACCCGTTTCAGCGATCGTTACGACCTGACCGACATCGCCAACCTGATCGCTTACTATCAGCCCAGCTTCACCAAGACCGATGCCTCGATCACCTATAACGCGGCCGAAAACGCCTTTTACATCGGTGCTTTCATCGAAAATATCGAGGACGAGGTGGTTCTGACCAGCGCCGGCTACGGTAACCGAGGAAGCGACGGAGTTGCCGCTTTCGCCGATCCGCAAACCTACGGAATTCGAGCCGGTTTCCGCTTCTAGCGCCCATCCAACGGCTCGCCCTCCCCGATGGGCGAGCCGTCTTTTTCAAGGATAACTTACATGCTTACCCGCCTTGGCACCGCCCTCCTTTTAGGAACCGCGCTTTGCGCTTCCGCCGCTCACGCACAGGATCGCCAGCGACCGGTAACCGCGCAAGACATGGATGCCGCCTACGAGGAGGCAAAAACCATCGTCGCGCAGATGCAGCCGGAAGAAAAAGTCCGGCTGACGATGGGCATCCTGGCCCTGCCGCTGGTTCCCGGCGCAGAAATACCTGAAGAAGCCCTCATGTCGGCTGGTTTCGTGCCCGGGGTGCCGCGCCTCGGGATTCCCGCACTCACCGAAACCGACGGCCCGCTTGGCGTGGCCTACGCGCTCGGCCTGCGCGGCGACTATGCCACCGCCATGCCCGCCGGAATCGCCATGGGAGCCACCTTCAACCGTGACCTCGCCTTTGCTCAGGGCCACGCAATCGGGGCCGAGGCCCGCGCCAAGGGTTTTAACGTACTGCTGGCGGGAGGCGCCAACCTCGCCCGCGACCCGCGCAACGGGCGCACCTTCGAGTACATCTCGGAAGATCCGCTGCTGACCGGCCAGCTGATCGGCTGGAACATCGCCGGGGTCCAGTCGAACGAAATTGTCTCCACGATCAAGCACTTTGCTCTCAACGGGCAGGAGACCGGGCGCAAGTTCGTCGATGTGCAGATCAGCGATACGGCAGCGCGCGAAAGCGACCTGCTGGCCTTCCAGATCGGGATCGAGATCGGCCAGCCGGGCTCGGTGATGTGCGCCTATAACCGTGTGAACGGCGAACAGGGCTGTGCCAGCGATTACTTACTCAAC
Organism: Aurantiacibacter suaedae; assembly: GCF_005434915.1. Lineage (GTDB taxonomy): Bacteria > Pseudomonadota > Alphaproteobacteria > Sphingomonadales > Sphingomonadaceae > Alteraurantiacibacter > Alteraurantiacibacter suaedae. The sequence continues at coordinate 432,848 of NZ_SKCG01000003.1, read as the reverse complement.
AAGGTGCTTAAGCAGGACTGGGGCTATCGCGGCTGGGTGATGAGCGACTGGGGTGCTGTGCCCGGCCTCTATGCTGCGTGGAACGGGCTTGACCAGCAATCCGGCTCTCAGCTCGACCCCGACACGTTCTTCGACGACGAGCTGCTGGCCGCTGCCGAAGCCGACAGCGACCACATGAAGCGGCTCGACGATATGAACGCGCGCGTGATCACCGGCCTGATCGCTACCGGCGTGCTCGAAAACCCGGTTGCCACTGGTGGCGACATCGATTGGGACGCCAATGCCGCGGTGGCGCGGAAAGCTGCCGAGCAGGGCATCGTATTGCTGCGGAACGAAGGCAATGCCCTGCCGCTGGCCGCAAATGCCGAGTCCATCCTGGTCGTCGGGGGCTATGCCGACAGCGGCGTGTTGTCCGGCGGTGGCTCCAGCCAGACTCATCCCGAAGGCGGACCTGCTGTGAGCCGCCCGCTGAGCGATTCAGGCGCCTTTAGCGGATTCATCTCCGAACAATACCAGCGCGGCGCGCCGCTTGACGCGATCCGCGCGCGCAAGCCCGAAGGCAGCGTGCGCTTTCGCCCGGGCCGCTATTCCTCAGATGCGGCCGCGCTGGCTGCGCAGAGCGACGTTGTTATCGTGTTCGCCACGCAGTGGATGACCGAAGGCGTCGACGTGAGCGACCTCAGTCTGCCCGACGGTCAGGACGCCGCAATTGCCCGGATCGCGGCGGCCAATCCCAACACGATCGTGGTGCTGGAAACTGGCGGACCGGTAGACATGCCCTGGCTCGACGACGTGGCAGCAGTGATCGAGGCTTGGTATCCGGGTCAGGGCGGCGCAGAAGCGATTGCCGGGGTGCTGTTCGGCGAGGTCAATCCGAGCGGGCGTCTGCCGATTACCTTCCCCCGCAACGTGGCCCAGCTGCCCCGTGAAGACATCCCTGGCATGCTGGAATACGACCCCGATTTTGCGGGCAACCCGCCCTCGCCCGATTCCAAGCTGTTCACGGATTACAACATCGAGGGATCGGACCTCGGCTATCGCTGGAATGCGCGCCAGCAGCAGGAAGCCTTGTTCCCGTTCGGCTTCGGTCTCAGCTACACCAGCTTTGCTTCCTCCGATCTGGAGACCGATGGAGCAAGCGCCAGCTTCACCCTGCGCAACACCGGCGAGCGTGCCGGGGCGACGGTCGGTCAGGTCTATCTGGTCAGCCGCGATGGCGAAGCGCGCCAGCGGCTTGTCGGCTTCGAACGGGTGGAACTGGAACCCGGCGCCGAGACGACGGTGAACGTCGAGATCGACCCGCGCCTGCTGGCCGACTGGAATGGTGATGGCTGGACCATCGCGGAGGGTGTTTACAGCTTCGCCCTCGGCAGTGACGCCGAAACGCTCGGCCAGAGCGTAGACGTGCAGTTGCCGGAGCGCAGCTGGACAGACTGAACGGGAACTGCCGAACAGACACCTCGCTGCCTGCCTTGCCGAAGCTATTGGGCGAAGCAGGCTGGCGAGGTGCCGGCGCTCGGATCGTTGGGCCATTCGCGTTGCCTGGCGCCTCTCATGCGGGTGTCGCGCAGGCACAGCAACGTCACGCTTCGGTCCTTTAACAGCACATCAAAAGCCACGGGCGGTTCGAGAACGAGATTGTCTAACCGTAACAAACATTCACGCTAACGACGGTTTTCGACGAAAACGAAGAATTGGTCTGTATCACAGTCTAAATGAGAAACGCTTGCAATGAGCTTCCGCAAGGCAACCTTCTTCGGGAGAGAGCAGCGCAAAAGTTTCCGGTCGCCGCCTCGGCGATAACGATTGGGGTTAGGTGCCAGCCGGCACTAGAGCAGGCTGAGACCACCCAGGCAGAACGGCCCAGCAACGCGACGGACGCCAGCAAGACGCGGCCATTCCTATCAACCCGGCGTCGGAAACTTTGCGAACAACGGCTAAACCAATGCCGCAGTCGCCATCAACCTAGACGAAGTATGTGTCGGCGGGCACGTAATTTAAACCGGTCACTCTTGGCACACACTGCGCTCTCGCTTGGCCGTCGCATTGGCTAACAAGCTCTCTATGCTTTTGCTGATTTCGGCTCGTCCATTTCCCGGCCTCAGTCGCCCTTGTGTTCGGGCTTACCCTTGCGTTCGGTGCTCGCCATGTCTTCCAGCTCGTCTTCGCTCATCGAATCGTACATCTCTTTGGATGCACCCTGAAGTTCGCTCACCTTGGTATCGCCACGTTTAGCGCTCAGCGCGGCTCCTGCGGCTTTCTGTTGGGCTTTCGATTGGGCAGGCATCGATTTCTCCTCTCTCTTTCGCTTGTCTGGGTCCCGATCTCAACTTGTGACGATAATCCCGCCATTCGGGTGCAGCACCTGGCCCGACATATAGCTGGCATCTTCACAAGCGAGGAACAGGAAAGCAGGCGCAACCTCGTTTGGTTGGCCCGGACGGCCCATGGGAGTGTTTTTACCGAAATCGTCCATGGCCTCGGGTGGCTGGCCGCCAAACGGGTTGAGCGGAGTCCAGATCGGGCCGGGAGCGACGGCGTTCACCCTGATACCATCACCGATCAGGTTCTCGGATAGCGACCGGGTAAAAGCGGTGATCGCACCCTTGGTGGCCGAATAATCGAGCAGATTTGCAGAGCCCTTGTACATCGTCACACTCGTGCAGTTGACGATTGCACTGCCCCTGCCGAGATGCGGACGGGCGGCCTGCACCATGAAGAACATCGAGAACATGTTGGTCTGAAACGTGCGCTTCAGCTGCTCCTGCGTGATATCCTCGATCTTATCGTCAGGGTGCTGTTCGCCGGCGTTGTTGATGACGATGTCCAGCCGCTCGAACCGGTCTATCGTGGCGGCGACCACCTGGCTGGCGAACTCTTGCCGCCCGAGATCGCCCTGCAAGCAGATCGCCTGCTGGCCTTCACTTTCCACAATGGCCTTGGTCTTTTCGGCATCCTTAGCCTCTTCATCGGCGAAATAGACGATGGTGATATTCGCACCTTCGCGAGCGAACAGCGCCGCAACAGCTCTGCCAATGCCGCTATCCGCGCCGGTCACGATGGCAACTTTTCCATCCAGTCGGCCAGAGCCGGGAAAACGCGGATGCCAATCGGGCTTGTCGTCCATCTCGGCTTCAGCGCCAGGCATACGTGGCTGTTCGTCGATTTCTGGCTGGAATGTTTTGGTTTCAGTCATGGGAGCTGCCTTTCCGATCATCAACTAATCGCTGAGAGAGGATTCGTCACCCCAACGGGAGCGCGGGCAAAGGGGTTTCCCGAATGGTGCCAAACGTGCCTGTCGCACGACGAATGGCGATAAGTTGTTGAGCTAAGGGTCAGAAGTTGGACAATGCTGTTTCGCCACTGCCACTTAGCGTTGTATGGAAACGCGCAGCGGGCTCCCGCACTGCCATCCCCAAAATGCCTTCGCGGCAAGCGAGCCCGAGGCCTTACTTCCTTTCGGCAATCCGCTCCACAACGCGATCACCTCAAGCATCTCTAGACCGTTGCCGTTAGACGGGGTCGCTGCGGTTGAAAAATCGGCTTTCTGCCGAAACATAGATCGGCCCCACCCCTGCGGCCGCGCATAAATCTTCTCTGCATAGCCAAGAGTGCCCAATGAGACGTTGCCTTGAATCAGGTAATCCTTGTGGAACAGACTGATGACGCCCGCCTGCAACGCAAATCGATCATTGATCTCCAGCTGGACAAACGCATTGGCCATGAAATAGCCATCCTGCTCGATTTCCGGCACGCTGCCGGTGATGAACACCACGTCCGACGTTTACACGACCCGTCGAACTGCGGCGTGAGCACGTAGCCATTTAGCATTGTTGATCTTGGCTAATCGACAACCCGCTCAAGCCAAATTCACATCCTCAGTTTCCGCTGCGCGCTACCGTCTCCGCCAAAGATCGAGGCGGTCTTTATCACGGGGCTGAAATCGTCGAGCGGAAGGTCGGAGAGAGCGTTTACAATCGGATACTGGGTTGGCATCTGCTCCCAACTCGCCTGCGTGAAGGCGAATTGGCCTTCCCCGATTTCGGTTGACTGGACTTGCGGTTCAGGCCCGTCCGGAACAGTTATGGTGAGATAATGCGCGTCCGAGTAGCCGGGTTTACCTGTCGCAGGAATATACTTTTCGAACACCATGGGCTTTGGCGCAGGTGCCTGCACCAGAGGCTCGAAGCCGGACGCGCGGAAGTCGAAGAAGCGGTGCCCATCCCACGACGACGTGACCTTCGCGCTTTTCTCTGAAAAATCCGAAACCGAAATGTCAGCGAACAGTTTGGGCCAGCCCAGTTCTTCCCGTCCAGTGATGATCGGGTCAGCCATATTCTCCCAGACAACCGGTACGAAATGACCGGCGCATCGCGTCTCTGTCTCAATCCACTTCGCGGGGATGCGGACCATAAGAATGTCGTAGCCACGACCGGCAAGCCAGCCGATCTTGGAGAAGCTCATGATACAGACCTCGATGCGAGGCTCGCCATCCAGCCTCAGGCCATCATGCAAGAAAGCACCCAACCGCTCCGCCTTTGTGCGCGCGGAAATCGTATATGAGACGACCTCCTTCTCGTACCGTCTGTGACGCTGGTCGGCCGGCAGATTGCGAGGCCCCGGCGCGGGACCGAAGTGTCGCGGCATACGATACTTCGGATCTAGGCTCTGATCCCCGTTTGGCATCATGCGACCGCGTGATCGAAAACGGCACTCACCGAGCCGAGCCGTCGACGACCTGCTGCTCTATCGCACCGAACGTGGAATTGCCGTCCACGCCGCGGCCTTCCATGCGAACTTTGTCTCCATACGTCATGAAGGAGGTGGAAGCAGGTCCCTTGTCACGGATCATCTCGATCGCGCGCACTTCGGAAATGCAGCTGGAGCCGACTTCGGCGTAGTTTGCGTTGGAGACCGTGCCCGATCCGATAATCGTGCCGGCGGCCAGATCACGGGTGTAAGCGGCGTGCGCGACGAGGTCGTGGAAGCCCACGCTCATCTCCCGGCCGTTGGCCCTGCCAAACCATTTGCCGTTCCAGTCGATCTCGAGATCGAGGCAGACCCGGCCATCCTTCCATCCTGCCCCGAGATGTTCGGGCGTTATGGCGAAGGGTGCCATCGAACAGGCCGGTTTGGCCTGCACCCAGCCGAAGCCGGTCTTCATCTCTACAGGCGCGATAGTGCGAAGCGACCAATCGTTGATCTGCACGATCAGCTTGATGTGCTTCATCGCCTCGGCTGGCGTCGTGCCCATCGGCACATGGTCGACGATGACCCCGAATTCCCCCTCGAAGTCGATGCCGTGATCGGTGCTAGGTAAGGGCACATCCTCGGTAGGACCAAGGAAACGGTGAGACATCCCCTGATACATCAGTGGTTTGTCGTTCTCGATGGGATCGTGACCGAGAGCGATCTGCATCAGGTCGGCGTGGTTCTGGAAGGCAGAACCGTCCAGCCACTGCCAGGTGCGCGGCATGGGTGCCAGCAATTGCACCGGATCGAGAGTTTCGCCCTCCCCCTGCTCCAGTCGCTGCGCCAGCAGGGCGAGCGTCGGTTCAGCGGCTTTCCAATCCTCCATCGCGGCAAGCAGACTTGGCAGTTGCGGACCAGCCGCAAGACAGCGCGAGCCATCGGCAGATATGACCACCAACTCTCCGTCAGGTTTGCCGTTTTCGCGCGTGGCCAGCCTCATGCGAGTCCCTCCTCGAAAGCGCCGTCGATAAGGATGAATGCGATGCGGCAGTTCTTGTCCGTCCGGTTTGCCCAGCCGTGATTGGTGCCACGCTGGATTATGATGTCGCCTGCCCGGCAGACAGTTTCGCCTTCGTCAACGATCAGCACCAGTTCGCCCTCCAGCACGATGCCATAGTCCACGGTCTGGGTGCGGTGCATGTGCGCGTGTCGTGAACCGGCACCTGTGTGAGAGGATGCGTCGGCGGCGCCGATTTCTTCGAAATGCGCACGCGCTTCTTCCGGCGTCTTGTTCGCCATGTTCGGATCGTCGGGCGGGATATCGAGCACACGGATGCGCGTGCCGTTCTTCGGCGGAGCCAGCTTGATGCCTTCTTCCGCCGGTTCGCCACTGGCTGCATCGATATGCGCGGGGGTTTCAGTCGTGTTCCAAACCTCGTGGAACATCGGGCCGCTCTCGCCGCCGATCTTTTGGTAGCGTGGCACCGGTCCGTCTTCCTGGATGATCGCCTGGCCGCTCGCATTGTGTCCGGTGACGATGCGCCGGGTTGGTCCTGTCAACATTATCTCAACCTTTTCATCGAGTTATATTCAGCTCATGCCTTGTCGGCTGGCGGAGGCTGAAAGAACAACCCCCGCGCCTTGAGTTCGGTCTGCGCTTTCGCTTCGTGCGCAAGTGCGGCAATTGCACTCGGACGCTCGCAAGCCTTGGCATAATGTGTTTGCAGCGCGGAATAATCGCGCTGATCGAAACCGACGCCGGTTATGCGAAACCATATCCAGGCAAGATAAGCATCGAGAATCGACCAATCCTGCCCCAGCATCCAAGGCTGCGCGTCCAGCCGCCGCTCCAACGGAGCGAGTTGCAGCGCTAGTGCTTCGCCGGCCTTGGCTCGGATGCGCGGAGCGTCGGCGGCATCGGTGGAAATCGTGGGCGACATCACGAACCGGGTCACCAGCGGATGCAGGTCGCTGGAACAGCGGAACAGTTCGGCCAATATCCGCGAGCGTTCCCGTGCATCAACGGGGTGCGGCAGCAATCGCGCCTCCGGGAACATGTCCGCCAGATAGCTGAGGATCGCGCCGTTCTGCACAATTACGCCGTCGCCGGTTTCCAGCGCAGGAACCTTGCCCGAAGGATTGACGGACAGGAAATCCGGTTGGCGGTGTTCGCCTGCCATAAAGGCAATCAAACGTGTATCGAACGGCTGCCCGATCTCTTCAAGCGCGGTAAGGGTGACTCGGGCGCAAGTCTGCGGAGCAAACCAAAGGACAGGCTTTCGCGTCACGCTGCCAACCTCTTGCTCGACCGAGCCTTAATCGATGCCAACACAGCACCGACACCGGCGGCAACAGCATAGACGGCAAGGGCCAGCGTGAGGGTGCCGGAGACATCGGAGAATGCGGCGAGAACCAGAGGAGCAAGGAACTGAGCCAGGAAGAAGAAGCCGGTCCACAGGCCCATCCCCCTCCCGCGCATAGCTGCCGGAAGCGATCGCATCGTCCAGGCAAGCATGTTGGGCAACATCAACCCACTGCCAAAAGAAACCAGTGCGGCACAGGCTGCCAGGATCAAGAGATTGGGCGCAAAAGCTACGCCGGCATAGCCCAGGCTCGCAAGCACAAGGCCGATCGCTAATAGCTTCGGCCCTGCATTCTTGCTTCCCCGATGAAAGGCCAGAGAGCCGAGCGCGACAGCAAGATTGCAGATGGCGCCAACAAATCCGATTTGCGCCGGCGACACTGGCCTCGAAGCTTGCATGATCGGGCCAATCTGGACGCTCACGGTGTAAAACACGATCCCTACTGCGAAGGTTATCGCAGCAAGAGGCAGGATCGTCCGCAGCGGAAATCTCTGCGACCCGTGTACGGTCTCGACTTCGGCCGTCTTCGGTTCGAACAATCCTAACGCCGCCACCAGCGCAATCGGCAGGGCCAGCAGGTAGAGAAGGAACGGCCCCCTCGAACCAAGCACCTCACCAAGCAGGCCGCCAATCGCGATCAGCACGATCGCGGCAATGCTGCCCACCGCGATTTGCGAGGCAATCCACTTTTCACGCTGCTCGCCCGAGAAATAATCGCCGATCAGAACCGTCGCGAGTGTCATGATGACGGCTTCCACCACGCCCAATCCGAAGCGGGCGGCAATGATCGGGAACAGATCGTCTAGGAACCACGGCAAGATGCCAAAGGCGGCGTAGAGGATCAGCGACCAAACCAGCAGCTGCTTTCGTCCGATCTTGTCCGCAAGCCACCCCGCCAGCGGCGAGAACAAGGCGACACACAGCGCTGGAATGGTGAGTGCCATCGGCACCAGAAACTCGCTGTTGGGCACATTCGCAAATTCGCCCAACAGCAAGGGCAGGACAGGGATGAGGGACACGATCGCCATGATCGGCAACACAGCGGTTGCCAGCAGGATGAAGCCTTGGCGCTTTCCTGCCTCGCGCGCCTCGTGTTTGTCGATCATGGCGTAAGGTCCTCTCCCAGCCATTGCGCTATGCGGTATGGCCGCCCAGCGTTTCGGCGAACCAGTCCGCAATCAGGCTGCAGCCATAGCTCATATTGTCGGCGCCGACATGCTCCACCCCGCCCTCGCGTTCGGTGAAGATCACCTTCTCGCGGCGCGGCGAGTTGACGAGCTGGTCGTAGAGATCGTCGGCGTATTTGGGGTTGATCTGCCGGTCATGCGCGCCGTGAGTGACGAGGAAGGGCACCTTGATCCGGTCCATGTGACCGTTGAGGTTCATGTCAGTCGACTTCTCCAGGAAATCGTCCTGATCCTTCGCGCCAAATGCCCAGTGAACGTGTGCCCAGTAATGCGGGACGGGGTTCTCGCCTTCGCGTTCCATCCGCTTGTCCTGCACCTCACGCCAGTTGTGGTTCGCGCCCCATACGGCTCCGCTGGCAAATCGCGGTTCGTAGGCAACCGCGCGCGGGGCAAAGTGCCCGCCCAGCGAGATACCGGTCATGCCAATGCGGGCGTTATCGACTTCCGGCTGCTGTTCGAGCCAGTCGACCGCCTTGCTGGCCCAGCTTTCGGAATGCGGATCGACGGGGAGGTTCTGCAGACGCAGCGCCTCTCCAGTGCCGGGCTGATCGACGCAGAGTGTCGAAATACCACGGCGCGCCAGCGCTTCTGGCAAGCGAGACCAGTAAAGCAGCTCCTTGGAGCTATCGAGGCCGTTGCAATAGACCACGCAGGGCCGCTCCCCCTCGCCCGGCGCGCGGGTGAACAGCGCCGACATCGTCCCCTTCTCGAGCGGAATTTCCACGCGCTCGCGATTGATGTTGCCTAGCTGGGTAGAGCGATCGAAAGTCTCGCGAGCGAGAGCGTAGGTTTCCTCGCGGCCCTTGGTGCCGTGGCCCTGCATCCGCTCGGCCACCAGCAGGTAAAGCGAGGCGCGTTCCATCTTGTCGGAAGCTGAGAAGGCGCGGCCCTTCTCCTCATCCTCCTTCGCCAGTTCGAGCAGCTTGTGGCCCATTGCGGCCCAGGCCCGCATAAATTCGGGCGTGCCGGCATCGGCGCCGTTGTCAGCCGCATCGAGGATCGGCTGGCACATGTCGACGATCTCGCCGATGCGCCCGCCGCTTTCCATCGCGATGGCGACACTGAGGTTCCAGATATAGTTCTTGAAAGGAGAGTAAAGTGCCACGCGATCAAACCTCCGCCGGCTTGAAGAGACAGGGATCGGGCGCCGCTTTGGGCATGGTCTGCGGGCCACCCACGCCGATGCCCCACTGGTCCATGACCCGCGGCTCCGGCTTGTATACGGTCGGCTCCCAAGTTTCGAAATCGACCTCCTCCAGCTCGGCGGTGTATTCCACTGCGAACCCGCCCGGCGTGCAGAAATAGCTGAAGGTGTTGTCGCCCGCGGTATGGCGTCCCGGCCCCCACTTGATGTCGATGTCGCGCTGCTTGAGGCGCGAGACCCCGCGCAGCATGTCATCCGCGCCCAGCATATCGTAGGCAACGTGGTTCAGGCAGGGCGGCCCCGGCAGCAAGGCGACGCGGTGGTGCGCGCTGTTGCAGCGCAGGAAGCACATGAAGTCGCCCAGCCAGTCGCTGACCTTGAAACCCAGCACATCGGTGAAGAACTTAACCGCCGCCTGGTGATCGGGCGAATGCAGCACGATGTGGCTGATCTTCACCGGCAGGCCCTCCCACCGCTCCATGGCGCGCTTGTCGAGCTTCTCGACATCGGCCGAAATCTCGAACGGAAGGCCGTCGGGGGAGAAGAAGCGGAAGCCATAGCCGCCGCCCGGCCCGTCGATTGCGCGCGGCTCGTGAACGATCTTGCAGCCTGCTTCGGAAACCTTGGTGTGCAGGTTGTCGACATCGTCCCGGCTGTCCGCCGCCAGCGCGATCACCTCGATGCAATTGGTGCCGGTGTCGTGCAGGCGCACGACGTGGTGTTCGTCATGCCCATGGGTCTTGAACCAGGCCATGCCGTCTGCATCGGCGACCTCAACGAGGCCCCAGTCCTCGGCATAGAACTTGCGCTCGGCGTCGAAGTTCTCGACGCCATATCCGACGTAGCGGATTTCAGTTACTCGGCTCATTACTAAGTCCCTCGATAGAATGAAGTTCAGATCGGCTCCGCGGTGATTTCGAACATCTCCGCGGTGGCCTTGTGGTTATCGACTGCCGGGCCCTTGCCCAGCTGCCCGTGACAGATGGCGAGCGAGCTCTCGACGATGTACTTGCAGCGCTCGAAACGGCGCTCGCGGTAGGCTTCGAAGGCCTGTTGCGGCGTGTCCGCCTTCGCCAGCTCTTCAGCCAGCACGATGCTGTCCTCGATTGCCATGCCGGCGCCCTGCCCCAGATGTGGTGTCGTGGCGTGGACGGCATCGCCGAGCAGCACCACCCGGCCCTTGCTCCATGGGCCATAAAGCATCATGCCTTCGAGCGGGCGATAGACCACGCCCTCATCGTCGGTAATCGCTTCTGCCATTTCGCGGATCGTGGGCGCAGTATTTGCCAGCTTCTCGCGCATGATCTTTGCCAGCCCCTGCTTGTCGTACCACGGATTGCCGGGCTCCGGCGTTGTCACATACATGTACATGAGCTCAGAGCTGATCGGCACAAGGCCAATCCCGGTCGGGCCGTTATAGACATGCAGTGAATCGAGATCGGCCGGGCGCGGCAAATTGTAGCGCCACACAGCCTGCCCGGTGTATTCGGGCTTTTCGGCGTCGGGCATGACCTTGTGCCGGGTATCCGAATAGACGCCATCGGCGCCGATCACGATGTCGTAACGCCCCTCGCTGCCATCGGAGAAGCGGACCGTGACGCCCTCGCCATCGTCATCGATACTCTCGGCGGTTACACCGAGGCGAACGTCCGCCCCTGCTGCGATCGTGCGATCGCCCAGCACCTTGTGCAGCGCGGGGCGACCGATGCCGACATTGGCGGGATAGCCCTCCACCAGCCGCGGGCTCGGCACCTTGGCGACCTGCGTTCCGTCTGGCGCGTGGATGGCAACGAAATCGAAGCCGACCGCTGCATCCATGTAATCGTCGAGCAAGTCGAGCGCCTTCATGGCACGCAGGACATTGCTCTGCTGGATGATCCCCACGCCGTATACGGCCCACTCAGGATCCTTCTCGATCACGGTGACCGAATGGCCATCGCGGCGCAGCGCAATCGCCGAGGTCAACCCGCCGATGCCGCCGCCAATGATTAGTATGTCGAGGTTTTTCATAACTCAGAATGCATCCATGTCATCGGCTATCAGGAAGGCCCCATCATAGGTTTCTGCGATTTCCTCGAGATAGCGCATGTGTGCGGGCTGGTTCTTTTCCCAGCCCGAGAAGTGCGTGACGACGACCGAACCGACGTCGGCACGAGCGGCGAGATCGCCCACCTGCGTGGGCGAAAGGTGATGATCGGCAAGGTGCGATTGCATGGCCCGCGAAACGGCTGCCGGAATGCCGGGATTGGCCTCCAGCAACCGTTCGATCGTAAGCGGGATGTCCATCATTTCCACGACCAGAAGATCGGCGCCGCTTGCCAGCTGCTCCACCGCATCGCTCGGCCCCGTATCGCCGGTGTAAACGATGGATCGGTCCGGTAGGTCGAAGCGATAGGACAGCGATTCAAAGCGATCTGCAAGCTCGCTGCCTTTGGGGAAACTGTAATGCGTGTTCTGCCGGACGGTCACGGTCATGCCGCCTGTCTCGACACTGTCCCCGTCTCGCAGTTCGACCACGCGGATACCAGCGCGGTGATCGACCGGCGCCGCACCCGCAACACCATAGTTCGCCGTCGCCCCCGGCTCCATTGCGGTTAGGATGCCGTCGACCAAATGCTGCGTTCCGGGCGGGCCATATATCGTCAGCGGATCGCTGCCATTGGTCTGGAACCGCAATCCCAAAATCCCCATCAGACCAGCCGTGTGGTCGAAGTGCAGGTGGGAGAGGAATATCCCGTCGATCATCTTGGTCTGCACGCCAGCCTTGCCGCTCTGCCCGGCCGCCCCGTCGCCGACATCGACGAGGTAATCTCGCCCGCCGAAACGAAGCAGGTTCGCGGGCTGGGAGCGGGTCGAACTGGTCACCGGTCCTGCCGCCGTACCGAGCGTGATCCAGGTGCCGTCGCCATCCTGCGCCGCATCCTGTGCTGTCGCCGGAGTGAGAGACAGCGACAGCGCCGCGGTTGCGGCCAGGAGTTGTGTAAACTCTTTCATCATCAGAAATCGTACCCGACCCGGACACCGAAGGTACGCGGCGGCTCAAACTTCGGCGAGGCCACATTGGCGGCACCAAGCTGGTAAAGCGAGCGCATGGCCTCGTCGGTGAGGTTGCGCACGAACACGCTGGCCGTGAAGCCCTTGTCGTATGGCACCAGCGAGATACTCGCGTCGATCGTCAAGTCTTCGTCCGCATTGCCCGTGGGCAGATAGTTGAAGCCGATCACCCTCTCGCTGCGATAGCGCCCGTCGAGCGTGGCAATCACCTCGAAATCGCGCATCTCGAAGGTCTGCTGCACTCCAAGGTTGATCGTCCAGTCGGGCGCATTGAGAGCGGGCCTGCCCGAACAATCGATGGTGAAGCTGCGCTGCGCTCCCAGGTTCTGGGTGTAGTCACAACCGGTGATCGGCGTCAGGAAGTTGGGCGGATCGGTATCGTCGGAAAGATCCACCTGATCATAGACGAATGTATCATACGTCGCGTCGAGATATTGGACACCGCCGCGCAGCAGGGTCGTTTCCGTCAGCAAAGCCTGGAAATCGACCTCCGCCCCCTTGATCGAGGATTGCCCTACATTGCGAGTGTAGAACGAATTGTTGCCGCGATCATCAACGCCGAGGGCCGCAAGCTGCTGTCCGCGATAATCCCAATAGAATGCCTCAAAGTTCAGTTGCAGGCGATTGTCGAAGAAGCTGTTCTTCGATCCGATCGTGTAGGCATCGATGTATTCCGGATCGTACTCTTCCTGCCCGAAAGTGAGGTTGAACCCGCCGGCGCGGAAGCCCGTTTCGAAGCTGGCGTAGATGAGGTTATCGGGCGTCGCGTCATATTCCAGCGCGGCGCGCCAGGTGATCTCGTCATCGCCCGAAGTGCGCTCGATCTCGGTCGGCGTGTTGATGAGCAGCGCCTGCGGACCCGTAGGGCCGAACGGCCCGTAGGGAAAAGCGCCGTAGGGCACGGGGCGGTCAAGCGGAGAACCCGCAGGGAAGAGCGCCGGATCGAGCTGCTCCAGACTGTCGCGCAAGGTAAGGCCGACAGGGATGGTGGGCACTTGCTGGCAACTGGGCGGTCCGAACGCGGATTCTCTCAGGCAAACGCCGGTCGTGCTGATAGAAAGCGCGTCGATCGAACGGCTTTCGTCGGTGTAGCGTATTCCGCCGACGACGCGGAAATCCTCGGTGACGCTGTAACTCGCGCGCGCGAATACTGCGGCGGATTCGGTCGTGCTGGCGAAATCCTGGAAGGAAACCGTCGAGAACTGGTTGTAGGAATTCAACCCCTCGACGCTTTCGTCGAAGTAGTACGCGCCCAGTAGCCATTCGAGCGGACCGGAATCGCCAGAAAGCCGCCCTTCGATGCTGAACTGTTCGGCCTTGTCTTTGTTGAGACCAGACTTGAACGGCGCGCCGTTGAACTGGTTGTCGAGTTCGGACAGACGATAGGCCGGTACGACGACCAGGTCGACCCCGCCGAGATCGAGGTTGAACTCGGCGTTGACGCCCCAGTATTTATCGTCCCGATAAGGGTAATCATACCCCTCCACCGGCGAGTACAGCGGCGCAGCGGTGGCGTTGTCCTCGATGAATTCAAGCGTTTCTGGTGAGAAAAGACCAGTGAATGGCTCGCGCACCGAAGGCGGGGCAGCGATGAACTGCCAGTTAGGCACAGTGGCATCGGGCGTGAATGGGGCGAATGTGTAGACACCATCGACATCGACGCCAGGGCCGGTGCCTTTCTGCGTGGAATAGTCGGCCGACAGGCGGATATCGGCGGCTGGCGAGATTTCGAAGAATATCTGTCCGCGCAGGGCGAAGTCTTCCTTCTCGCCCGTTCCGTCGTCGTAATATCCGTCCCGCTCCGAATATGTGGTCGCCATCCTTACGGCCACCCGGTCGCCCACGGGCAGGTTGACGACGCCGGTCGTCTCTATCGCTTCGTAATTGCCGTATTGCGCACTCACGCTACCTTCCAGCACACCGAGGCGCGGCGCGTTGGGAATGACGTTGACCGCACCGCCGGTCGCATTGCGACCGTAAAGCGTGCCCTGAGGGCCCTTGAGCACTTCGACCCTGTTGACGTCGAGAAACGAGGCCACGGTCGATGACGGGCGCCCAATATAGACACCGTCCAGATTGAAGGCGACCGCCGGGTTCGTATAGCCGTTGTTGGCAAAGTTGCCGACGCCGCGGATGAAGTAGCCGACGTTGGCGCCGCCCGCCTCGGGCACGTAGAGTGCGGGCGCGACCTTGTTCAGCTGGGTCGCGTCGACGACGCCGGTCCGCTCCAGCTCATCGCCGCTTACAGCGTTGATTGGAATTGCCGCGTCCTGCAAACTCTCTTCACGGCGCTGCGCGGTCACGGTGATGACGTTAAGCCCGGCTGAGCGCTCCGCCCCTGCGCTTTCAGCCTGCGTGTCTTGCGCCAGGGCCATCTGGCTCGTTAACGCGATCGCTATCGCCGATGTGGCGACTAGAAATTTCTGCATGTGTCTCTCCCGGTGAGGCTGCTTCTAAGCGCCTCGTCGCCAACGTTTCTCACCCGAGCGGTTGTTTAGTCCAATCTTTTGTTTTCATCGAAATCCATCACTGGTATCGATGGTTTATGCGACTAGACAATTTCGACCTGAACCTGCTCGTCGCGTTCGATATCCTCATGCAGGAGCAGAGCGTGACACGGGCTGCCAATCGGCTGAACGTCACGCAGTCGGCGATGAGCGCTTCGCTGAAACGTCTGCGGGAGAGCTTTCAAGACGACATTCTGTCGCAATACGGCAAAAAGCTGATCCCCACGCCGTTCGCGCTGGCCTTGCAACCGGAAATCGCGGAGACAATTTTCGAACTGCGCGCCCTGATCGCCCGCCAGGGCCGGTTCGATCCCAGTCGCTCCGAACGCCATTTCCGTGTTGCCGCGTCAGATTATGTGACGACTGTGCTGCTTGCACCACTGGTGAACACGCTCCTGTCGGAAGCGCCGGGCATTGGCTTCAGCTTCGAACTACCGAGCCCGGCTCAGCAAGTTGCGCTTGGCAATGGGGAGCTGGACCTGCTGCTGACGCCGGAAGCGTTCGTGCACCCCGATCACCCGTGCGAGCTGGTTTTCGAGGAGCAGCACGTGACCGTGGGCTGGACCGGTAATCCCACGATCGATGCCCCTCTTTCGAAACAGGCTTTCGAAGACGCCGGCCACGTGGCGGTCAGCGTCGGCCGTCAGTTCACATTCGCGGAGCAATGGTTCAGGAGCCAGGGCATCGAGCGGCGTATCGTGGTGCGTGCCCCCTCGTTCATCCAAGCGCCTCACTTGGTGCCCGAGACGAAACTGCTGTGCGTGATGCACGAAAGATTGGCGCGGCTGATGGCTACGCGCCTTCCGCTGCGCGTGCTCGAGATGCCTTTTGCGATGCCGCCGATGCGCGAGATGATGCAGTTCCATGCCACGCGGGAAGCAGATCCCGGCCTTCTGTGGCTGCGTGAGAGGATCGGCAGGGCCGCCGTAATGCTCTGACGAGCGCGACCCTCGGCAAACTCCCTGCCCTAGCCGACTGCTGCGGGCAGCCAGAGCGAAAGCCCTGGCACGCAAATCACAAGCAGAAGCGCAATCAGAAGAGCAATGTAGAACGGCCAGATGGTCTTCAACGCCTGACCGATTTGTATGCCCTGCGCCGCGCAACCCACGAACAGCACCGAACCTACCGGCGGGGTCAGCAGCCCGATACCCAGAGCCAGCATCAGCATGACGCCGAACTGTACCGGGTCCATCCCAACCTCGGTGGCGATCGGCAGGAAGATCGGCGTGGTAATCAGGATCAGGGGGGCCATGTCCATGAACGTGCCCAGCACGAGCAGCATGACGGCGATCAGGATCAGGGTAAGCAACGGGCTGGCCATTGCCGGCGCCAGCAGCTCGGCAAGCTGCGTTGGCGCCTGGAGCACCGCCAGCACCCAGCCGAACAGCGACGCCGTGGCGATGATGAACATCACCATGATGGTGGTTCGCGCGCTGTTCATGAAGGCGGCACGCAGACCAGCAAGATCGAGATCGCGGTAGACCAAGATGCCGATCAGCAAGGTATAGGCACAGGCGATTGCGGCGCTTTCGGTGGGGGTGAATATCCCGGCCAGAATTCCGACCAGAATGATGACGGCAGTCAGGATGCCGGGTGTCGCCGTGATCGCTGCGCGGATCAGCGGGCGCAGGCCGGGAAAGGTCCCGCGCGGATAACCGCGGCGGATGGCCACGATAGCCGCCACCACCATCAATGCCAGACCCGTCAGGATGCCCGGCACGACGCCCCCAAGAAAGAGATCGCCGATGGAAATTCCGGTCCCCGCTGCCGTGGCATAGATAATCATGTTGTGCGACGGGGGGATCAGCAAGCCGGTGATAGATGCGGTGGTAGAGACGTTCACCGTGTAATCGGCGTCGAACCCACGCTTGCGCATTTCAGGCCCGATTGCCGAACCCATGGCAGATGCGCTCGCAAGCGCCGAGCCCGAAATTGCCCCGAACAGCATCGAGGAAAGGATCGTGACCTGCCCCAAGCCGCCCGGCGCTGAACCGAGCGTAGATTCCGACAGGTTCACCAGACGACGGGCTATGCCCGCCTGGGTCATCAATTCGCCCGCGAGGATGAACAAGGGAATCGCCATCAAGGTGAAGACGTTGACCCCTGCCGACATGCGCTGGGCAGCGACGACGAGCGGGATATCTAGCGCGAGCAGGATCGCCGACGCTGAGAGAAACAGCGATACAGCCACCGGCACGCCCAGATAGAGCATCACCGCCAGCATTAGCAGTAACAGCAGGATCAGTGTCATGCGCTGCCTGCACTTCCGGTGATCTCCTCACCTCTAACCAGCTTTTCTAATGCGAAGAGGGCCATCAGTGCGCCGGAAAGCGGAATGACAAGATAGACCATCCCGCGCGTCAGCGGCAGGGTGGGAACCGCGTTGTTCCAAGTCGCATCGACAAGCTGGCCTCCGAGCACGAGGAACAGGATGCCGGCCAATATGATCAGGAGGTTCGCGATACCCACGGCGCGCCCTCGCCATGGCTGCGCGAGGCTGGTCACACCTTCAACGATGCGGATATGGAAGCCTTCGGCAATGCCCGATGCCGTGCCGAGAAAGGTCATCCAGATCATCAGCAAGAGCGCCATTTGTTCAGCCCAGGCCGGACTGGTATCCAGCACATAACGGGAGAACACCTGCCAAGTGAGAATGCTCACCATCAGTGCCAGTGATAGCGCGGAGGCTAGGAGCAGCGAATGGCTCACCCAGCGGATTGCACGGTCAATCATTGCTTGCGCCCATGTTGCGGATATCTTCCACCAGCATGCTCAGCCTCGGCGTATCGGCATAGAAATCCCAGACAGGCTGCATCCGCTCGCTGAACGCGTTGCGGTCGACGTCTTCGATAAACTGCACTCCGGCCGAGGTGATTATCTCGCGGGATTCGATAACGCGCCGGTCCCAGATCTCGCGCATAACCGGAACGGAAGCGCGCGCCGCCTGCAGCACCGCTTCGCGGTCCGCCGGTGAAAGCTTGTCCCAGCTCCGTTTCGACATGGCGAAGATCTCCGGGGCCATCACGTGCCGGGTCAGGCTGTAGACCGGAGCCACTTCGAAATGGCGCGAACTCTCGTAGGAGGGAAAGTTGTTCTCCGCGCCGTCGATAACGCCCTGGACCATGCCCTGATACACTTCGCCATAGGCCATCGGAGTGGCATTGCCGCCCATGGCCTCGATCATGGAAACGAACAGGTCCGAGGTCTGCACCCTGATCTTCAGGCCGGCCATGTCCTGCGGTTCGCGAACAGGCCGGTCGACGGTATAGATCGAGCGCGCGCCGCTTTCGTAGAAGGCCAGGCCGATCAGACCGTGCTCCTCCAGCGCGCCAAGAATCGCGCGCCCGGGTTCGCCATCCATGGCTTCGCGCATGTGGTCGATGGAACGAAACAGGAAGGGCAGCGAGGGAACAAGGGTTTCGGGCACCAGCACATTCAACGGCGCAGAATTGATGCGCACGAAGTCGATGCCGCCAAGTTGCGCCAGTTCCAGCGTGTCGTTCTGGCTGCCCAGCTGTTCGGAAGGATAGACATCGACATTGAGCCTGCCGCCCGTAAGTCTGGATAGCTCAGCCGCGAAGAAGCGCAGTGCTGCGACGGTGGGATAGTTTTCCGGCTGGCTGTCCGCGGCCAGGAGGGCACGGCTGGCCTGCCCGCACCCGCCAAGCAAAGCGGACGCGCCGAAAGCCCCTCCAGCCAGCAAAGCCGTGCGTCGGTTCAGGCGAAGCACGTTGTCGCACCCGCCAAAGAATGCCTCCTGACAATGGTCATCGCAGGCTCTGCAACTTCGCGTTGATGTATGCCATGTCAGATTGGCTCGGCGTCCAGTCGGACTGCAAGGGGCCGCCCGTGCCGAATATTGCTTGGACGATGCCATCATGCCCTGCCCGCTGCCACACTTCGCGCAAGGCGTCGGCCTGCGGATCCTCGACCTCGCGCGCATCGCCGCTGATATGGTTCAGCCAGTGCGCAATCGCAGTCAGGATCGCTTCACAGGAGTTGCCGCGCTGCTGCTGGATCGTGAGCGTCTCGAGCCAGCGCTGGCCGATCTTCTGGCTGCCGTCCATCGCGATCTGCGCCAGCCGGTGATTGAGCGCAGGGTTCTCGAAACGCGCGACCAAGTCGCCGGCATAGGCTTCCAGATCCTGCCCATCGCCTGCTGCGATAGTAGGCGCTGCTTCCTCGATCATAAGCCGCTGCACGAGGTGGCGGAGCTGATCGTCCGCAATCGCCTCGTGGACGAAAGTGTGCCCGCGGTCCTGCCCGGCATAGGCGAGCAGCGAGTGGGCGCCGTTCAGCATTCGCAACTTGGCTGTCTCGAAAGGCGCGACATCCGAAACGATCTGGACGCCGTGA
This sequence comes from Aurantiacibacter suaedae, assembly GCF_005434915.1. GTDB lineage: Bacteria > Pseudomonadota > Alphaproteobacteria > Sphingomonadales > Sphingomonadaceae > Alteraurantiacibacter > Alteraurantiacibacter suaedae. The sequence continues at coordinate 413,545 of NZ_SKCG01000003.1, read as the reverse complement.
TCCTCCCACGAAGGCCGCAGCCCCGCGAAATCGTCCTCGATTACCCATTGGGTAAAAGCTTCCGTGAACACCGCACCTTCGTCGCGCATCCCGATGCGCTGCTCAAGACCGTCCAGATCGGCACCGGAAGATGCAGGCACGATCCGGTCCACCATACTGTCCGGCGTTGTGCAATTGCCGAGAAACCAGTCGCGCAGATCGGCCGCATTATCATCGATCCACTCCAGCATCAGACGCCGGAGTTGCTTGCCGTTACCCGAGAGGTTGTCGCAGCTGAGAAGCGAAAGGCCTGGCAGGCCTGCATCGCGCCGCATGACCAGCGCGTCGCTCAAGATGGGGTAAAACCCATCCTTCGCTTTTGCGAGATCAAGCGATCCGTCCGGCTTCCGGCAATAGCCCTTTTCGGTAACGGTGAAGCTTGCGACATGGCAATCGGGGGACGCAAGACATGCGACGATTTCCTCGCGGTCGGATCCAGCGACGAGAACTTGGGCAACCGAACCGACCAGGCGCGTGCGGCTCTCACCTGCGGACCGCACAGTCAGTGTATAGAGCCCGTCCTGTGGATTGAGTTGTTCCGCGACGGCAGCCGAGCGCATTGACACCCCGGCAATCATCCACCCCGGTTCGCCGCCCTCCATACAGGCATCGGTAAAGGCAGCCTGGTGCGCGCGATGAAACGCGCCGATGCCGAAATGCACGATACCGACGGGCTGGCCCCGGTCGTAGCCCGGACGCGAAACGTCGCCGGGCAACTGGCCGGCGTTCTCTGCAGAGAGCCTCACAGCTTGTAGGCCGTCTTGGCGAAATTGTACGCGAGGTCCTTCGCCAGCTCGGCAGCCTCCCATTCTTCCAGCCGGTGTTCGACCACCAGCTCCGCAAGGAAACCGCAGTCGATCCGCCTTGCCAGATCATGCCGGGCCGGGATCGAGAGGAACGCCCGCGTATCATCGTTGAAACCAACGGTGTTGTAGAAGCCCGCGGTCTCGGTGACCATTCGGCGATAGCGGCGCATTCCTTCGGGGCTGTCATGGAACCACCAGGCAGGTCCCAGCTTCAGCGCGGGATAATGCCCGGCAAGCGGCGCGAGTTCACGTGCATAGGTGGATTCGTCCAGCGTGAAGACGATCACCGACAGGCGCGGATCGTTGCCATGCTTTGCCAGCAGCGGTTGCAAGGCTCGCACATATTCGGTGCGCACCGGGATATCTGCTCCCTTGTCCCTGCCAAAGCGATCGAACAGAGCCGGATTATGATTGCGGAAAGACCCGGGATGGATCTGCATGACCAGCCCGTCATCCAGGCTCATCGTCGCCATTTCCGTCAGCATCTGGGCGCGGAACAGTTCGGCATCTGCAGGATCGACCTTGTCTGCCTGGACTTTGCGGAACAGGTCCTCACACTCTGCTTTCGACAGATCTGCCGTTGCCGGTGTGGGGTGGCCGTGATCGGTGGACGTCGCGCCCATTTCGCGGAAGAATTCCCGGCGCTTTCGGTGCGCGGCAAGGTAACCATCCCAGGATGTGCAGTCTGTATTCGTGAGATCACTCAGAGCATCGAGATTCTTGCGGAAACCCTCGAATTCAGGATCGATGACGGGATCGGGACGGTAGGCGGTGATGACTCGCCCGTTCCACCCGCTCGCCCTTATCTTCGCGTGACTTTCAAGGGTGTCGAGAGGGTTTTCAGTCGTAGCGATCACCTCGATCCCGAAACGATCGAACAGGGCGCGTGGCCGGAAGTCGTCGCGCTGGAGGGCCTCGGTAATCGTGTCGAAATAGCTGTCCGCCGTCTCTCCGGACAACAGTGTGTCGAGATCGAATACCTCGCTGAACACCCAGTCCAGCCAGATACGCGACGGGGTTCCGCGAAACAGGTGATAGTTGTCGGCGAACAATCGCCATGCCTCGCGTGGGTCGGCGCGAGGCGCACCCGATGCCTCGGCCACACCGAGCGCCTCGAGCGGGATGCCCTGCGAATAGAGCATGCGCAGCACGTAATGATCGGGGACGAGCAAGAGATCGGTCGCATTGCCGAAATTTGCGTTGTCGGCGAACCAGGAGGGATCGGTGTGTCCATGCGGGCTAATGATCGGCAAGCCCTGCACGCTTTCGTACAGTTCACGGGCGATGGCGCGAGTTGCATCGTGCGCCGGCAATAGCCGGTCAGGGTGGAGACTGAGCTTATGCATGATTCAGGTAATCTCTCTCGACATTATTCAGGCCGTCATTAGGCCGTTAGCTGAGAATAGCGTTCGCGCTTGGCCTGCACATTGCGGCGAGCTTCGTCGACGGCGCGCTGCTCGGTCGCGAAGAGGAGGCTGTCGAGAACCTTGAGCAGGTGGGCGCGCATCGCTGCGCGCGCTGCGGCTGGGTCGCTCTCCCGCAAGGCGTTCAGGATGGCCGTATGCTCGTCCACGACTGGCTTGATATTCGCGTGGCGCGCCTTTTCGTGAAGCAACACCGCTTCGCGCGACGTATTGCGCAACTCCCACAAACGCTCAACGGACTCGACAAGGGCGCTGTTCTTCGTGGCCCTGGCAATGGCGAGGTGGAAGTCCGCATCGGCTTCTTCTTTGCCACCCGGCGTTTTATTCTCCTGTTCGATCTGGCGAACAAGCGCCTCCAGTTCGGCCAGCTCCTCGCCGGTAATTTGTGAAGCGGCAAGCGCAGCCACTTCACTTTCGACAAGGAGCCGCGCTTCGGTGAGCTCGATTGCCGAAACATCGCCGGCAGGGATCGTTTTCTGACCGCTGGCGGAGTGCACATAAACGCCCGAGCCGACGCGCACGTCAACAAGGCCCTGCACTTCGAGCGCGATAATGGCCTCTCGAATAACCGGCCGACTAACATCGTACGTGACGGCCAAGTCCCTCTCCGCAGGAAGGCGGGCCCCTACGGCATAATTGCCCGACTGGATTTCCTGCAGCAGCTTCGCAGCCACCTCCTTGTAGAGACGGGGACTTGCTTGCGCCTTCATATCGAGCTCTACCTTTTGGACTTACCGATTTTGGAAACTTGACAGACCAAATCAGCAGCGTCAAGGATTGCCTACAGTCTGTCGCGAACTTCCGGGGTCTTGCATGAAAATTGTCGCTGCAAAAGTCATTGTCACTTGTCCGGGACGAAATTTCGTCACGCTCAAGATCGAAACGGACCAGGGCGTTTACGGGATCGGCGATGCGACCATGAACGGCCGCGAGCTTGCCGTAGTGTCCTATCTCGAGGACCATGTAATCCCGTGCCTGATCGGCCTCGACCCGCAACGCATCGAGGATATCTGGCAATATCTCTATCGCGGTGCCTACTGGCGCCGGGGCCCGGTGACGATGCGCGCCATCGCGGCAGTGGACATGGCCTTGTGGGACATCAAGGCCAAGATGGCCGGCATGCCCCTCTATCAGCTTCTGGGCGGCCGCAGCCGCGACCGCGTGATGGTCTACGGCCATGCCAACGGTGCCGACATCGAGGCTACGGTGGATGCCGTCGGCAAGTATATCGATATGGGCTACAAGGCGATCCGCGCCCAGACGGGGGTGCCGGGCATCAAGGATGCCTATGGCGTGGGCCGCGGCACACTGCACTACGAGCCGGCGGACGCGGAGCTGCCTTCCGTCACCGGCTGGGACACGCGCAAGGCGCTGAATTATGTTCCCAAGCTCTTCGAAAAGCTGCGCGATACCTATGGCTACGATCATCACCTGCTGCATGATGGCCACCATCGCTACACGCCGCAGGAAGCGGCGAACCTCGGCAAGATGCTGGAACCGTTCCAGCTGTTTTGGTTCGAGGACTGCACCCCGGCGGAAAACCAGGAAGCGTTCAAGCTGGTGCGCCAGCACACCACCACCCCGCTCGCGGTTGGCGAAATTTTCAATACGATCTGGGACTGCAAGGATCTCATCCAGAACCAGCTGATCGACTATATCCGCACCACGGTGGTCGGCGCTGGCGGCCTCACCCATCTGCGTCGCATCGCCGATCTTGCCAGCATGTACCAGGTTCGCACCGGCTGCCACGGGGCGACCGACCTCTCGCCTATCACGATGGGCTGTGCGCTGCACTTCGACACCTGGGTGCCCAATTTCGGTATCCAGGAATACATGCGCCATACCGAGGAGACGGACGAGGTCTTCCCGCACGACTACAGCTTCGCTGACGGACATCTGTACTGCGGCGAGACGCCCGGCCACGGGGTCGACATAGACGAGGAGCTGGCCGCGAAGTATCCCTACAAGCCTGCCTACCTTCCGGTCGCCCGGTTGGAAGACGGCAGCATGTGGAACTGGTAAGGTGGCAACGGGCCGCGTCACTTTCGTCGGCGAAGGCATGGCTGAACTGCGTCAGGCCGACGGCGACGAATATCGGCTTGGCTACGGCGGTGACACGCTGAACACGGCTATTCACATGGCGCGGTCCGGCCATGACGTGGCGTTCGCCACCGCGCTGGGCGGGGACAATTTCAGCGAGCGTCTTCGATGCGCATGGCGCGAAGAAGCCCTCGACTGCTCCGCGATCCTTACCGACCCGACACGCCAGCCCGGCCTTTATGCAATTTCCCTTGATGATGCGGGAGAACGCAGCTTCACTTACTGGAGAAGCGACAGCGCCGCGCGTCAGGTGTTCGCCCTACCCGGCACCGCAGATTTGGTTGAGCAGATCGAAGCGTCCGCAACGCTGGCCTTCTCGCTGATCTCGCTCGCTATTCTGCCGGATGCCGGGAAGGAAGCGCTCATCTCACTTGCCATGCGGATGCGACAGAACGGATCCAATGTTGTCTTCGATGCCAATTATCGACCTAACCTCTGGGCCAATTCGCAGACGGCTGAGAGATGGCGGGATAAGGCGATCGCGGTTGCGACGCACGGCCTGCCCACCCTGGAAGATGAAGCGCTGATCTGCGGCCCTACCGACGAGGAAAAGGTCGCCGCGCATTGGGTTGGTCTCGGATGCACGGAGATCGTGGTGAAGCTGGGAGCAAGGGGGTGCAGACTGCCCGATGGCGAACTGCTAGCTCCCGATGCAATCCTTAGCCCTGTAGACACCAGCGGCGCAGGCGATGCCTTTAATGCCGGCTATCTTTCGGCCCGGCTCAGCGGTGCCGATCCTCACGAGGCTGCACGCAGAGGCAATACCCTGGCGGCCTGGACGATCATGCGCGCAGGAGCCATTCCGCCGCTAGATTCCGCTTCGCCTTATACTGGCGCGTAATAATCGATAAGGACGCTGCTGCGCACGGCAGACCCACTATCGCGCGGCAAGAGACGGGCGAAGGGTTTGCGCCGCGCGAGCGGCCGATTGCAAGCCGTCGACGGGATCGTCTACTTCGACATAGCCTATGGCATGAGATAGCTCGCGAATCTGAGGCATAAGTTCGGAGTAGCTGAGGTCACCCTCGCCCGGAGCGACAAAGCGCCTGCAATCGTTCGCGAGGCAACTTCGATCCACATCCTTCAGGTGAAGCGAAAGCACCCGCGGTCCAAGGTCTCGTACCAATGCAACCGGATCGACACCGGCAACGGCCGCCCATCCGATATCGATTTCAAAGTCGACTTCTCCAGGTGCGAAATCCTCCGCAATCAGTTCTAGGGGCGTCTTGCCGTCCAGCGGCACGTGATCCCAGTCGTGGTTATGATAGGCGAGGCGAACGCCCTCGTCCCGTGCCGCTTGTGCCATCGTTTCCAGGCGCAGCATCCAGTCTTCGAATGCCGCGCGCGTCGTCTCACCGGGTGTCGGTCCGGTAAAGAACACGTCAGCCGCGGACTGTGCGACGATGCGCGCGCCAAGACTTCGCGCAAGCTGCATCTGCCGCCCATAATCCGGCGCGTAAGCGAGGCGGACGGTGCCCACGGCCAGCCCGGCATGCCTGCAAAGTTCAGCAACCTCTACCGGATCGCGCGGCGCATCATGGCGCGGGGATTGCGCGCCGAGCGGGAAACCGAAGTGCGTATATCCAAGCTCTCTCGCACGGCGAAGCGTCCCGGCGTAATCGAGCGCCAGTTCCCTTGCCACGGTGAGATGGGCCAGCCCCAGCGGCTGGCGCGCAAGTCGGGGAGGCAGGGCATCGCGTGTGCACCCCGCCGCCGCGAGCCCGGCGATCCCGACGATGAACTCGCGCCTGCTAAGTCTCGTCAGGATCATGATCGGTCCTAATCCTGAGGAACTATCTCAATGGCCGAGACTAGCGCCTGACCTTGGACCGGAGAGAAATCCAGTTCGATACCGCCGTCATCAACTGCGATGTCGAACGTCTCGCTAACTGCTTTCAACGTTCCGCCAGCGCGCTGATTGATGTCATACGATGGAAGAACGGTCTCGCCGTTCGCTGACACGTTGAACACGCGTGCACCTGCTTGCTCGCCTGGCTCCACGAATGTCAGCGTGACCCGGTAGCGCCCTTCTTCCGCAGGAATGCGATAGCTGAAGTCGCCCTGGCGGAAGCTGGAGACGATATCGCGGCGGTCGGTGTTCTCGATATCCGCGAAAACCGCCTGCCGCCCGCGTCCGCCACGCTGGTCGGTGCTGCCGGCAGTTCCGCCAACGAAGAAATCGTCCGAGCCGAACTGCACTTCTGCCGACGCCGCGACCACCGCGCCGCTGTCGATGCGGAAGGCATGGTGCTGCTCTTCATCCAACTGCCAGGTGATGGCATCCTCGACCGGTCCACCATCAAAACTGCCGCGTGCGACGATGGCATTCTCGCCAGCAGCAAGACGCACGTCTTGCCACACACAGACATTCTGGTCGCAGTCACTCAGCGGGGCCAGTTCGGAACCGTTGACAATGAGGGTCGTCGAAGGAGCGTTGGAATTCACGCGCACATCGGTGACGGAATAGGCACGATCAACATAACGCCGACCTTGCACATGCACGGTCGGCTGGTCAGACCAGATGGCACGGTAAAAGTAGAACGCATCCTTACGAATGTCGCGATCATAGGTCACCAATCCCTTGGTATTGATGTCCTGCGCATCGCCCTCAGCACGAACGGTGGTGCCGAAATCAAATGCATTCCACAGCCAGATCCCCCACAGGTAGTCGCGGTGCGCAAGTTCGCGCCAGTTTTCCTCATGGAACCACGTCAGGAACTCTTCCGGCTGCGTGCGCCCGGCCATATCGATCGGCCCTCCCAGCGGATCGTCGGTGTGCATGTTGGGCGCGCCGCCTGCTCCGTATTCGCTCACCGAAAGCGGGATTTCGGGGTGCTTCAGGCGCAGGCCATCGAGATGCTCGCCAAGTTCGCCGGGCTCGCCATAATACCAACCGTAATAGCGGTTGGCACCAACAGCATCCACCGCTTCGGCTACTACGGGCACATCGACCATGCCCCGATCCTCACAGCAATTGGCCAGCACTACTGGCCGATGAGGATCGAGATCACGCGACAGGTCGGCTAACTCGTTCAGCAATGGCATGGGGTCGGCAACCACCTCGGGCGGGCGGCCGAGGAAATCGGGGCGTCCGGGGCCGAAGTCCACTTCGTTGGCAATGCCCCAGGCGGCAACGGAGGCGTGGTTGTAATTCTGGTGAACGAGGTCGAGCAATTGCTGGCGGGCGTTGTCGACGATGCCCTGCGGCGCTTCCACCTGATCGCGCGCATTGGTCCAGGCAGTAACCAACCCGATTTCGCTCCACAGGACGATGCCGTACTTGTCTGCCAGATCGTGCACGGGGCTGCCGTGCTGATAGTGTGAGAGACGCAGCGAGTTGGCGCCCATGTCGAGCATGATGCGCAGCGATTCATCCACTTGCTCGGGCGAAACAGCCCAGTCGGACTCTTCGGTGTCCTGATGGAAACCGGCGCCAACCAGCCTGTAAGGCCTGCCATTCAACAGGAACCCGTGTTCAGGATCGAGCTCCATCTTGCGGATGCCGAAGGCCTGCTCGATCGTGTCGAGGACAGTGCCATCCGCGGCACGCAACTCGTAGCGAAGCGTGTGGAGATAAGGATCCGACAGCCCGTCCCAAAGGCGCGGGGATCGGGCGCGCATCGATCCTTCCAGCTCGCTCGTCGCGCCCGGCGCGATGACCGCCTCCTCTTGCCAGCTTCCGACGACTTCGCCCTGATCGTCCAGCAAGCTTGCAACCACGGTTATGGCAGCATCAGAGCCGCTTGAATTGGTGACGCGCCCGCTCAGGCTGATCTCGGCGTCGCCACCGACAATGTCCGTAGTAGCGGCGTAAACGCCCGGCCCGCCATAATCGAGCATGTCGAAATGGACCGGTTCGGTCACCACAACGGTGACGGGACGATAGATGCCGCCACGCACGAAGAAATCTCCGGTCATGGGCAAGACATCAGCCGTGCTGTTGCCTTCGGCTGGCTGGGTGTTGTCGACCTTGACGTAAAGCTCGTTCGCTTCGCCTGGTTTCACGAGCGCTGTCGCATCCAGCCTGAAACGCCCGAACGGGTTGCGATGACCGCCAAGATATTCCCCGTTCAGCCAGACTTCGCCGGTCCGGCTCACGGCATCGAATTCGAGGAACATGCGCTGGCCGTCATTCAGCTGCGGTGCGTCAAAGGTCTTGTAATAATAACCTACGCCCTGTGTCTTCTCGATGTTCTCGGGCGTGTTGATATGGGTTTCGGGGTCTGAGAGATAATAGCCCACGCGGTTCCAGGAGTGGGGGATCGAAACGGTTTCCCACTCTTCTGCCTGCGGGAAATCCAGCGCACCATCGTCGCTATAAGGGCCGACAAGATTGAACTGCCAGCCGTCCGACAGCTCGATCCGCTGGCGCTGCGGCGATGCGATGCTCTTGTCGGCTGACGCTGCCGGAAGCGAGGGCCTGTTTTCTTGCGAAGCGGCTAATGACGGAATCGCCAAGCCGATAATGGACACCCCGATGAGAGCGTTGCGCGCGATCATGCCGACCATGTTGCTATCCTATCCGTTAGTTCTTTCGCCATTATGGGCCTGGCCGTGTTTACCACATGACCAGGCCCGCATATGTTTGGCGCCCTGCATCATGCAAGCAGATGCAGAGCGCCAGGGAGAGATCAGAAGCCGAAGCGGGCCCTTACGCCAATGTAGCGCGTGTAATTTCGCGGCAACTGCTGGGTGAGGACAAAGGGATCGTTACGCGGATTGGTGTCATCGATGATCCGCGAAGCATATGCCTTGTCAAACAGGTTGTTGACGAAAAGCGACAGGCGCCAGTTCTCGTCCGGATCCTGGATGCCGATCGCAGCATTGGCGATCCCATAGGAATCCTGCACCGTGCGCGGGTTCTGCGAGAGCGAGAAATTCACATCGCTCTGCCAGGTATAGTTACCCTGCAAGAACAGTGCGAGGCTCGGCGTGATCGGCTGATCAAAATTGAACCCGACGTTGAACTTGAAGTCCGGCGAATTGCCGAGCTTCTCGCCCGCGATATCCTGCACCGGCTGGTTGGTCTCCGGATCCACGACGCAGCCCTGCTCCTCCGTCTGCCCGAAGTAGCACTGCGCATCGGGGAATTCCCTGATCCGCGCATCGACATAAGCAGCCGATGCAAAGAGCGTCAGGTTGTCCGAAGGGCTGTAAGCCCCTTCGAACTCGACGCCCCGAGTACGAAGGCTGCCGACATTGGTGAGCTCGAACTGCGGGACAAGAAGCTGCGCGTTCACGCCCTGCGCCTGGAAATCGTCGTAGTCTGTCCAGAAGCCGACCAGCTGGAACTGCGCATCGCCGCCAAGGGCGCTACCGGAGAGGCCGATTTCGTAATTCATGCTGCTTTCGGAAGCGATCGGATTATCGGCGCGGCGCTGATCGAAGCCCGACGAAATGTCATAGGCCTGCCCCTTGTAGCCGGTGGCTACGGAAGCAAAGGCCATGAGGCCGCCACCGAAGAAATGCTGCAAAGCCAGTTTGCCCGTAACAGCTGTCTCGGAGTCGTCGCCGGTGTATTCGATAGGCGTCGCTCCACGATTGTCCGCGAAATAGACGCCAATCTTTTCATGATTCACGCGACCGCCCAGAGTGACGAGCGTGTCGGGCGTGATGTCGTAGCCAAGCTGGGCAAAAGCGGCGTAACTGGTTGTATCCGCAGTCGAATCCCAGTTCTGCCGAATGGGAGGAATCGTAGTGGTACGGACAAAGGTACGGTCGGTGCTACCGTCAGCGAAGTACAAGCCAACAATATAGTCGAACACACCATCCGTGGGCGACGTCAGGCGCAGTTCCTGCGAGAACTGCTTGGCGTTGTAAGTGGTGTCTTGACGGATCGTGGGTACGGGTTCGCCATCCTGATCGTTGGTCGAGTTGTAAGTCCAGTCCTGGAAGCTCGTGATAGACGACAGGGTTGCAAAACCCAGGTCGATATCTGCCTTTAGCGCGGTAACCAGCTGGTTGCTCTCGCCGAACCGATCGGTATCGTTGCGCACAACGTTGTTGCCGAAGCCCGGCGTTATTCCGGCAAGGGCATAATCCTCGTTCAACGGGTTGCCATCGGCATCGGTCGTGTCGACCCGCAGATAGGTGTCGGGCAACATGCTGTCGGTTGCCTCTCCGTAGTCGGCAATCAGCGTGAAGGTCACATCACCAAGCTCCTGACGGACCTTGCCGCGCATCCCCCAGGTGTTCTCGCCACCGAGCGTGGAACCCGTGGTGAGGTTGTCGATATAGCCATCATAGTCGGAGAAATAGCCGCTGACGCGGAAGCCGCCATTGTCGTTCAGCGGGCCGGAAATAGCGCCTTCAGCCCGGTACTGCTGATCATCGGTGAGCGAAAACTGGCCATAGCCGGTAAAATAGTCGGTCGGGTCTTGCGTCACGATGTTGACGACACCGGCAGATGCATTCTTCCCGAACAGCGTACCCTGCGGGCCGCGCAACACTTCCACGCGCTGAGGATCGCTGATGCTCGAAAACGCCTGACCGGCCTGAAGCAGGGCAACATCGTCGACCACCACCAGAACGGAAGACTCCACAGCGGTCGAGAAGCTGACGGTACCGACACCGCGAAGAGCGATCGAGTGCCCAGCCTGGCTGCCGCCGGAGGTGATGGTGAGAGACGGCGAGACAAGAGTCAGGTCCTCGAAGTCATTGACTTGGGCCGCATCAAGGACGTCCTCACCGATTGCGCTGACCGCAACCGGCACCTCAAGAATGTTCTGCTCGCGCTTCTGGGCCGTGACCAGGATGACGCTATCATCCGCTTCCGCAGCCTGATCTTGCGCGTGAGCCGGGGCCGCCATTGCAGCAAGAGCAAGAACGCCAGCCGTGGCAATTGCCGATCCAGCATTCTTCAAATTTGGGCGAACCGTACGAATCATGAAATCTCTCCCTTGGTGATATCCGTCATCTTCGGATGCCCGGATTTTGGCTTAACTTGCCACAAGATTGGTCTTACCACAAGATAGAATTGGACTTGTCAATCTGATTCTTCCATCACATTGATTAAAAGATATTTTGTTTTGAATAGCTCAGACCCAGAGTTTGTCGGAAATTGAAATCCACCTGCATTCTATTGGGTTCGACACGGATATGGTCATACCATTCTGAGCGCGACGCACCCGAAGCCCCATTGCGACACCCCGGTGGATCGTTCGCTTGAGATGCTGACGAGTGTCACTGGCCTGAATCGACAGCGTGAAAGAAGTCGAGCCGCTTGGGCGAAGGCCACGACGTTATGCTCACATCACCGGATGCAAGTGAGATCAGCAGCGGATCGTTCTCGTCGAAGCTTGGCCAGTCCAATCCTGTAATGTCCGGCGTACCGGTCGTCGCAAAGGATATTAGCGCGGCTTGCATCGCCTGGCTAAGCGCTCTGTCCTCATCCTGCCATGCACGCGTAGGCCTGAACTTGTTGAAGCCCTCTAACGTGCCGAGCCAGAACGGAACCTCGGACGTATGATAGGCACCGGCGTTCTGGACATCATGGCCTGCGATCTGCACGCCTTCGGGATAGCGATGAGCTTGGGCAAACTCATAGCCGAATACTGCGGCCGATCCGGTTTCTTGCTGCGACCTCGCCCACTCGTACATTCCCAGCGCCATAGTGCCGTCGCGGTCCGCCAGTCTGGCTTGCGCGACGGCTTCTGCGTCAGTGGAAGCCGGATAGAGCGACAGAAATTCCTGCGCCCTTGCCCCGAATTTGTCTTGCGCCTTCGCACGGTAGTCCGCGAGACCAGTGACGCGGCCAAGTCCACCGAACGACTCATCCTTCGTGAACCCGACGATGAGCGGAACATCGGCCTGCTCGCCATCCGCAAACACATTATCGATCGATTTTGGCAGGAAATAGCCGTCCTGAATCAGCCCCACCCGCGGCGAACCGGGTGAACGGGGCAGATCGAGCATCCGATCGGCAGCCAGACCGCGCATCTCGTCTATTGAAGATGCATTCCAGAGTTCCTGAAAACGGACACCGTCGGCCTCCGCCTCAGCCAGCGAGGACATAGCCATCGGGCCGGTATCACCGATCAACGCGCCGCTCATGCCCACCGCGCGATCGAACAGACCCTTCGCCAATGGGCTAGCTTGCAGTGCGAGCACCGACATCGAGCCCGCCGACTGGCCGACTATCGTTACGTTATCCGGGTCGCCTCCGAAGTTCTCGATGTTATCGCGCACCCATTCCAGAGCAGCGACCTGGTCAAGAAGGCCGTAATTGCCTGATGATCGCTGATCCGATTCCGCAGAAAGCTCGGGATGTGCGAGGAAACCCAGCGCGCCGAGCCGATAATTCAGGTTGACGGCGACAACGCCGCGCTCGGCCAGATGTTCGCCGCTGTAGAGAGGCATGCTCGCGGCACCCACGAAAAATGCTCCGCCGTGAATATAGACGATGACCGGCGCATCGCTCAGATCGGGTTTCGTCCAGACGTTGAGATAGAGGCAATCCTCACTCATGACTTCGGCGCCCGAGTACTGATTTGTCATGGGGCCGCGTAAAGGCTGCATGCATTGCGGCCCGAACCGATCCGCGTGCCGGACCTCGGACCAGCTCTCTGGCAGAACAGGAGGACGCCATCGAAGTTCGCGCACCGGGGGAGCTGCGTAGGGAATCCCTAGATAGGCATCAACACCAGTCGCAAGGGCTACGCCGTCGACCGGACCACTGACGGTCTCTACTTTGTCAGCCGAGTGGCTTTGCGCAATCGCAGGTGATGCAGATGCCATGGCCAGAGCTCCAGCAATGACCATGCGGCAGGCCTTATTCACTCTAACTCTCCCAAGTTTATGTATTATGTCGGTCGCCAGATCGGACAGACCAATCTTAGACGCCCTCGGTTCGCAAGAGAAATGAGTTCGAGTGATCGCGCATCATCAATCAAATTGATGCATTTAGCTTGAGCTTCTCGGTACTGCGCGTTCTCGCTTGCCGGTCTGTTCATCCCTTTCGGAGCCGTTGCAGCGTTACGCCGGGATTGAACGTCCCTTCTGCACACGCACCCGCTAGGTTGCCGCGGGCATGAGGTAGCCACGGTCATCAACCGGGCGTTTTACGACAGGCGTCGCGCCGGTGGCACCCGACAACGCCGCAGCGACGCCGTTGCAATTATGAAGACCGTTGAGATGGAGATCGAGATGGGGGCAGACCAGAGCGCTAATCATCGAAATCTAAGTCACGCCTAATTGCCACGCGCTCAGTGGGTTGAACATCCTGGGCAGCACAGCAAACCGGTGCCTTCCAGGGCTGGAGCGGAGACTGACATATCCAATGAAAGAGGGGAGAGATGACGCAGTCTTCGACCACCTCACCCCTCGCCCCCATCCTGCCGAAGAGCTTGCCGTGTTCCGTGCGAAAAAACGCCCCGAGCAATTGGTTGGGAGAAAACCCTCAGGGCGTTTTCGAGCTGCGGAGCTAGCGGTCAAACCGAGGCAGGAGATCACCGTAACGTTCTTCGAGTACGCGGGTATATTCGTCGCGTTTGCGCAGCTCTTCGAGCATCCCCTTCACATCAAATGAAGCGACCTGCGATCGGATGTATTCGGCGCCTTCGGTGCCCCATTCCTCACGCTGCTCCTCAGTAATAGGCCGCACGAACCCACCGTGCAGCACGGGGTCGGAGAAGAAGCTGCCCGCCGGCGTCCCATTAAAGGGCGGGACATAGCTAGAAAGCTGGCTCGGATCCCGTTCGATCTCATGTTGGGGCTGGCTCAGCCCGACGGATATCCTCCAAGCGCCCGACCAATTCGTACGAGCCGAAGGTAACAAGTTGGCGAGCGTTCGGGGGGCCATCGCCGAAAGCCGGGGGGCCTTCGCCTGGAATATGCTCGCGCACCATTCCGGTGTGCTCCCGGCGATACACTTCCGCAGACATTCGGCACGAAGCATGTCTATGCCTGCCCTACGGTCTGCCGCGCATTGGTTGGTCAGAAGCCGTTTGCCACCCTCTCACGCGCTATCGCCTTCAGGCGTAGCGCGTCCTCTTCCAACAACCGTCGCTCGCCGACAAGTTGGTCGATCTGCCCGTCATATTGCCGCAGATAATCCTGTGGAGACTGATAAAGCCGCGCGAGTTCTTCGGCCGGCAGATCGTCGCGAACCATGAAGACACTCGGATAGAGATTGTCGGCGCGGCAGCCCGGGTATTGCGTCCCATCATAGCGGCCATAACGCGCCAGCGGTGCCTCGAATTCGGCGGCGCGTATGCCGCCTCTGGCATTTCCCACATCGTCGCGGACACGGTCACCGCCCTGCTGCTCGAGGAAAACGCTTTCAGGCGGTGAAGTGCCGTCGACTACCCATTGCCTGAGAGCGTTCACTGCGCCGCGGACGAAGGCATCCTCCGGGATGTCGCTCGCGGGCAAATCGCATTGGTCGACGGAAACGGTCGACACCGTAGCGAATTGGTATCCATGGGCGGCAAGCTGCGCCATGATCGGGGGCTGCTTGCGCGCCAAGGTCGGGCCATAAAGGTTGTCGGTGTGCACGACCCCGGCGAGCTCATACACCCGCCGCCCCTCCACCTCAGGACGAGCATAAGGCAGGGTGTTGTCAGCCAATTCGACTTCGCTCTCGGTCAGAAACTCGATGATTTTGGCGTCCGTCTCACGCGGGCGACGGCGCGGGCTGTCTATGGGCACGAAAGGCTCGTCGTTATACAGCGGCAAGTACCCGGGCTCATTCAGTTCAGACGAGACCCCAATCAGATAGCCATCGAAAATCGGCCCGCCATCGGACAACCGCATCTGTTCGTGAAAGCCCTCGTTGATGAAGGTCCTCTGAATGCTGCCGGTATAGGACCATCCGCCCACCAGCATCGCTTCTATTTCGAATTGCTTGAGCGGGTTTTCCGCATCATCGCTGCGCAGCATTCGAGCGATATCGGCCATCATCTCATAGCGGATTCCTTCTTCGTCCGGCCACTCGAGCGGGTCATACCGCTCAGGATTGAACCATTTCAAAATCACGTTCGCTCCGGTCGGGCTCGCAGGAGGATCGTATTGCGGGCTTCCGGACCAGCCCTGGCTGGCGTCGCCGACATTGGCAAAGACATAGATGTCACCCCGCGACATCGCGTAGTTGCGAAGCACCAGCCAATGCCCGTTCCACCCATGCGTTGGATGCGCAGGTTCGAAGTGAACCACGCCGCTGAACTCGGAAGGATCCGCTGGTCGACGTATGACAATCCGCGTCACATAAGGCAGTTTATCGGTGCGCTGCCGGGGACCTTCTGTGGAGTGTTCATAGGCCGCGGCCCTGCCAGTAACGAAATACTCCTCCTCAATGTAGCCGAAGCTCTTGAGGTTGACGCCGACATTCGCGCCTGCCGCATCGGCTGGCCCGAACATCGGGTTGTCTTCGCCGAACGGGATCGGGCCTTGCACATCGGTTACTTGCGCATGCGCAGGCGATGCCACCGCAAGTGCGACTGCGGCGAGCGACCAAAAGGTGTTGTGTCTGATCACTTTCATATCCTCGTTCCCTCGTCGGCACGGCATCTTTCGGCGCATCTGCGAATCCTTGTCCATGGCAGCCTCAACGCCTGAAGGTCATGTTGAGCCCGATCGTCCTCGGTCGGGGCGCCTGCGCCCGGAACAGCTCGGAATTGCGAGCCACTCTGAAATACTGGAGTGGCTTCTCATTGAAAACGTTGGTCGCAAAAAGACTGACGTCAAAACTGCCATCCTGCCATCCCAGCCGCAGATCGACGTTGGTCGATTCAGGGATGGGATCCACCAAGGGGTCGTAGCCGAAATCCTGAGAACTTCCTCGCGGGCTTTCAGCCAGATATTGCAGGTCGCCTCTGATGTAAGCATGCGATCGAGCCGATAGGGGAATGTCGTACTGCGCCGACGCTGTCACCGAAAATGGCATAATCGGCAAATCTGATCCCTCGGCGCGCACGACAACAGGGGGCACCGAGTAAACTGTTTCGTCGAAGTCGGCCTTTGTATAGCTGAGCGCGGTGCTCAATGAGAGGCCATCCGTGACCTGCGCGGAAACAGCCAGATCGGAACCTCGCGACGTGACGGAACCGAGATTGACGATGAACGCTTGGCCACAGGTCGGGAGAACAATGCGCTGCTGGATGTCATCCCAGTGGATCAAGTAGCCGCTCGCCTGGATATTGACGGCCCCGATCCGCTTTTTCGCACCGATCTCGTAAGACCACAGGCTGTCGGAACCATAGCTGGTGGGCGTCCTTTCCAACCCCAGCGCATCGAGGTCTGGCACACAGCGTGGAGAATTGTTCTCCGGTTGAGAGGCGCCGGGCCGAAATCCCTTTGACGCTGAGGCGTAGAGCAAGAGAGTTGGATCTGCCTGATAGGATAGGCCGAACTTGGGCGTCAGGGGGGTTTCCTGCTGATCCACCTCGCGCCGGGTCGGCCCCCCGTTGAGAGGACCGTCCGCGACAATTTCTGCATCGTAGCTTGTATTCGACACCCGCAGCCCAGCTGTGAGTGTGAGCTTGTCGGTGATATTGTAATCCACTTGGGCAAACGCTGCGATCTGCTCATCGACAGCCTCTGTCGTAGCCGTAAGAAATCTGTCTCCCGGGAGCAGCGGACCACCGAAAATCTGGGCTATGGTTATATTGGGATTGCCAGTGACCTGCTGAATAAGTCGCTCGACAAACGGGGAGACAATGTCCTGAGCCGATGTCTGCCGCGAATGCATGTAGAATGCACCCAGAACCCAGTTGAATGTTTCGTTTCGGCGAGATTGGAGCCGCACCTCTTGAGTGAACGACTTCTGTTTATCGAAATGAACAGCATATTCGTTCTGACCCGGAATAGTTATGTAGGGAACTAGAGTGCTATTCTGTTCGGCAGACTGATAGGTGTAATCAAACAGCTGATTGAGCTCGCTCGTAAAGTAAGCCGTGTTCGATATGAGCTCGACGCTCCCAAGTTCGACTTCACTGGTCAGGCTGGCGAGAAGGAAGGTTTGATCGGACGGCAGCTCGAGCTGGTTAGGCGTGTTGTATTCAAGTTGATCAGGGTCTGAAGTGCGGCGAAAGAACTGGGTAATGTCGTCGCTCTTGACCTCCTGGTAGTAGACCGAAGGAAGGAAGCTGATACCGGGCCCAGGTTCCCACAACAGGTCTGCCTTCAAGGCGTACGAATCCTGACTATTGATATTCGTGTCTATCTTGCCGGGGTCAAACCCGCTTTCGGTCAAAGGGCCGACCCGGTCCACCCAACCGCCATCATGCCTGAACCAGCCGCTGGCGCGGAAGGCGAGCGCGCCCTCAACGATAGGTGCCCCACCTGCCAGACCAAGCTCGTAGTTCCCCCCTCCACTCTGGATTGCCGAAATCTCCGACCTTCCATAGACCGAGACATCATGCATATCCGGGCGCGGAGTGATGAAGCGGATCGCGCCGCCCTGCGAACTGGCACCAAAGAGCGTGCCTTGCGGGCCGCGGAGAACTTCTATGCGCTCAAGATCGAAGATTCTGGGATAAGCGGTCGCAGCCGTGACCCCGATAGTTCGGACCTGAATAGGCGTGTCGTTGATATAGATGCCGGTAGTCGACGCTCCAATGGTCGAGCTGATGCCTCTGATGGCGATGTTCGTCTGGTTTCCGTTGCCGCCCGAAGATCTGTTGAAGGTCACACCGGGAGATATCCTGGCAAGATCATCCACTTGCCGAACATTCTGCTTATCAAGCGATTCCATATTGAATGCAGAAATGCTGATCGGCACTCTGTTGATCGAACTGACCTGCCGCGTCGCAGTAACAACGATTTCATCAGGGGCGCTGGCACTTGCCGTTTGCCGCGTACCACCACCCTGCTCTGTCTGCGCTAATGCCTGGCCCGGAAGCAAGACGGCGCCGCATAGCAGAATGTAGCTGGCGTTCCCGAAACCTGAGTTCCTCATGCCGTGCCTCTCCTTTTTTCGCGGAAACAGGAATTGGATATCGCCTCGGAATCGCCGCGCATGGCGGCAAGTCGAAATCTCGCGTCTCCTGCCCCATTTTCTATTTTGCCCTTGGCAAGGGCCGAAACTGGCTACCGACTTGCCCGTCATATTGGAGCTGAGCTCGTCTGGAAGCTGAATGCTTTCAGTACATCCCAAAGAGTGGCGATGCTTTATTCCTGCCGGACTATTGGCTTGATTGAGGTGGACGAACTTCAGTTTGCCTGACGATACTGCAGCGGCGTGACCACATAGCGAGCTTTGAAAGCACGAGTGAAATGAGCAGGCTGGCTAAAGCCGTTGGCATGGCCAATATGTGCAATAGAGCGATCGCGATATCGCATATCTCTTAGATCTTGGGCCGCCTGCTTCAGGCGACGTTGCCAAATCTGCGCCGCAACCGCCATTCCAGTGGCATCCACCATGAGTGAATCAAGGCGCCTGCGGCTGATGCGCTGGGCGGAAGCCACCTGTACCGCTCGCAGTTCGGGATCGTAGAAATGTGCTTCGATATACTGCAATGCCGCCGTAACCCGCCAATCGTTCGAACATTCCGCTTCCGGCTCCAGAACGCCTAGCAATTGGGCGAAGCTGGAAAGGACCACACCGCGTTCATGTTCTGCAAGCTTTGGCATAACAGCCAATATCTCCGATAAACTGGAACGCACGAGGCTCGCACCGGGGTGCGCCGGGTCCCAGGTCATCGCCGTTTTGGGCAAAAGTCTGGGATAACGGCTCGCCACGGCGCTGCGCGGAAGGCGTAAGAAAACGATCTCGCTGTCGCCCGGTCCGTCGATGGCGAAGGGTTCGGTTTCATCCAGCATGCTGATGCAGCCGCTTGGAACTTCGCAATTACGCCCTTTTTGTATCAGTTTTGTTGTTCCAAGAACCTGTAGCATCACACTGATCTGTTCCACCTGCGCATGAGGCTTCGGGCAATATCGGACAAATGCGGGGGACGATTTGATCGAGCACACAGAGCCGCAGGCGGTCTGCGTCAGTCGGACCTCTCCGTGACTGGCGTTCGAGATTGATTCGACCGATAGCCCGGGAAAGATTGTCTCAACCCGCCCCTTCCATGCGAGCGTGCGGCTGTGTGGAGCGAAATCGCTCAGGTCCAGAACGCTTGATCCGTCGCACAGACCCGGCTTCGGAAACGGCATCGAGAGACTCCATTACCATGGCGGGAGATTACCTTGAGGGCGAGGACGCGGAGCACTTGGCAATACTGGTCAATTGCTTTGCCATGTGCTCCTGCGGCTACGTGCGGTGGCTATTCCTGCCCCTCCCCGATTGTTTTCCGTTTTGATGGGGGCTCGGGCCTCGACACCCTGAAGATGACCAGAGCGCCGATTAAGCATATGATTGCAAAAGCATAGAAGACCATCCGGTAGCTTCCCGCTACATCGAACCAGGTGCCGGCAAGGATGGGAGCGAGCGCACCCGCTATCGAAAGAATGGCATTCACCGTTCCATAGATCGCCGGGTAGATGATCCGGCCGAACCAGTTCCCAATCGTCGTAATCATCGACACCATCGAGGTTGCGCCCCCGCCGCCGATCAACGCAACGGCCAGAAGCAAGGTCGCAGCGCTTGTGGCCCATGAAAACAGAACGATGCCGGCAGCCTCGGCAATCAAGGCTATCGCCCAAATCAAGCGAGGACTGATCTTCTGGCCAACCCAACCGGCCAGCATCTGCCCGCTGAAACCGGCTGCGATCGCGACGGAAAAGCACGTTGCAACCATGGATTGTGAAAACCCGAGATCACGGATGTGCAGCGCCCCGTGGCTGTTGAAAGTGTGATAGATCACGATGAAGCCGAAGCCTGCTATCAACACCGCCCACATGGCTGGATTGCAAAAGGCGGTGCGAAGAGTCCATTCGCTCTCCCAAGGGGCCGCGGCGATGTCGGGGGAGGCGTCGGCCTCCCGGCCTCCATCGGGAGTTTGACCGACCTTTTCCGGATCGTCGATGACCAGGAAAATCGCCACGAAAATCGCCACAGCCGCTGCTGCGGCCACCACCATCCACCCGGCCCGCCAGCCGGCACCTTCGGCCTCCACCACCAAGCGGATTATGTGCGGCGAAATGAGCCCGCCGACTGTCCCGCCTGCCAGAAAGATCGCGATAGCCCAGCTTCGGTGGCGAACGAACCAGCGCGTCACCGCCGTCTGCCCCGGAATGGCGCTGCCGAATGCGGCGGAGATACCGATCAGCAGAACCAATATCGGAAGCAGCAATGCCGACCCTGTCTGAAGGGTCGTGATCGCCAAGGCGGCGCAGAGCAGAACAATATTGCCGATCACGAGTGTCCAGCGGACACCTATCCGCGCGATGAAATAGGCGCAGAAAGGCCCCGAAAGGCCCAGAGCCAGGCTGTAAAAGGCAAATATCAGCCCCACCTGACTGCGCGGCAACGCGAATTCTTCGGTAATATAAGGCGCAAGGTTCGTCAGCGTGATGAGCGGCAACGCCTCGTTGAGGATCATCAGCAGCCAAAGCGCTGCCAACACTCTCCAGCCCGAAAAAGGCCTTACGCGCTCCGAAGTCAGGCCGGCGACCATGCCGATGCCGCCAGCAAGAACGCATGGGTCTCGTCCGCCGTCTCCTGATGTTCGGGCATGGTCCCCGGCGTGTGGCTTAGTTTGACGAGGACGGTTTGGGTGTCGGGATCGATAAATATCCACTGGCCACCACCGCCGATGGCCGTGAACGCGTTTGTGCCGTCAAGAGTCCAGAACTGATAGCCATAGTTGTAGCCCGGATTCCATTCACAGGTGTCGGAAGAGCCGGGTACGCCGCAAGCCCGCGCATAGTCCTCGTCCATAATGCGATGACCATTGGCAACGCCGCCGTTCAGCATCATCTGCCCGGCCCGGGCATAATCGCGCGGCACCGCATTGAAGCCACCACCTGTGAATTCGAACCCGACGTCCGGTGGCCCGTCGAGCACGAAAAAGCCATAGCTCTCCATGCCGGCAGGCTTCCAGAGTTTCTCGCTCATGAACTCGCTGAAGGTCTTGCCCGAAACGCGAGCACACAGGAGGCTTATCAGAGACGATTCCAGCGTGTTGTAATTGAACACTTCGCCCGGCTCATGCTTCTTCGTGGCGGTAAACGTCGGTGTATAGAAGCGCTCGACATTCTGCATGAACGCGGCATCCTGAATGTCGCGTGCCGGGCCAGGATCGTAAGGGTAATCGACCCAGTCTGTCCCGGAACGCATCTGGAGCACATGGCGGATCGCCATACCCTCGTATGCACTGCCCTTAAGCTCGGGAATATATCGATCGATCGGTTCCTCGATCGATTTTACCAAGCCTCCCTTCAAGGCCGCCCCGAGCATCATGGCGCTGAACGACTTACCCATCGAATAGGAAATCCAGTGCGTGTGGGGCTGGACCATGTTGAAATATTTTTCGCAAACGATTGCGCCGTCCTTCAGGATGATCAGCGCGTCTGTGGCCGTGTTCTCGTAGAAATCTGCGGCATTCCAGGTCTTGCCTGCATAGTCGTAAGTGAAGTCCGGCTCGGTCAACGCATAGGGGAGCTCCCAGACGTCCTGCCCGTTTTCCACGCGACGCGTTTCGAAAACCAGTTCCACCGTGCGGTTTGTGAGAGTGGCAATGTCCGGATCGAACATCCGGCGTCGCAATTCCTGCAATGCAGGTGGAGCAGGCTGGTTCTTCTGTTCGCTAATTTCGACTTTTGAGAGATTGGGCATTGGGAAACCTTGCGTGTCTATCGGGGTTGCCAGGCGGAGGCTGCGAGCAGAAATGCCTGCGTCTCCTCTGCGGATGGCTTGAAATCGGGATAGGCCTGGGGCGCGTGGCTCATCTTCACGATCGCTGTATCGCTTGCGGGATCGGCATAGAGGAACTGACCGCCCGAACCGATGCTGGCAATCGCCTCGGTCCCGTCGATCGTCCAGGTCTGATAACCGTAATTGTGGCCCGGGTTCATCTCGAACGTTTCCGTCCCGCCTGGCCTCATCATCTCTTCTACCCACGCCTGCGGCAGGATCTGTTTGCCGTTCGCTTTTCCGCCTTGGGCAAGCATCAGCGCCACGCGTCCGTAGTCGCGCAGAACAGCGTTGAAGGTTCCACCGGTGATTTCGCGCCCGCCCATTTCAGGGTCGCCATCAAGCACCCAGAACGCCTCAGCCTCCATTCCCGCAGGCTGCCAGAGTCTTCGTGAGAAGTATCCGTTCAACCGCTCGCCCAAGGCATTTTCCAGCAATGCACCCATCAGCGAAGTCTCAAGGCTGCTGTAATTGAAGACTTTGCCCGGCGGATGCGCTCGGCCCAGGTTGCGGGCTGGCGCGTGATAATGCGCGACGGTTCGAATGAAGGAGTTCTCGTGCGAATCCCGCGCTTCGCCAGGCTTGTATGGGTAATCGTCCCATTCCATCCCGGTGCGGAACAGCAGCATATGCCGAAGCGTGGTTCCCTCCCAGTCTGTGCCACGAAATTCCGGCAGATACGTGGTCATCTCGTCGTCAACCGATTGGATGGCGCCATCGGCAATGGCCAGCCCGACAAGCACAGCGTTGAGGATCTTGCCCATCGAGAAAGACAGCAGCCGGGTGTCTTCCCGCGCGAAGTTGGCATACTCCTCCATTGCCACGCGACCGTTCCGGATAACGATGAGCGCGTCGGTAAAGGTGTTCTCGATCACATCATGCGCCGGGTGCAGTTCCCCATCGTATTCATAGGTAAAATCGGCGGGCCCGTCGTATCGCGGCAACGTCCAGACATCATCACCGGCAGCTACTGGCGAGACGTTGAAGAGGTGCTCGATCGAGCGGTTGAGCAAGAGGTTGTCTTCACCCTCGAAAACCGCCCGACGCAGCCGTTGTATCTCCTCGGATGCGGGGGCTGAAGCGGTGGGAGCGTTGGAAAGTTGCATGTTCACCGGCCTCAGAAGTTGCGCCGCAGCGATATCGACCACTCGCGCGGACGTCCCACAATCCCGGTAGACACGCCGTAGGCGGCAATGTTCTCGTTGAGACCGATATAGTAGAACTTATCGAACAGGTTGGTCACCGCCGCAGACACGGTCCAGTTGCCGTTCCCGCTTTCATAAGAAAGACGGGCGTTGAACAGACTGTAGCCGTCCACCAGATTGTCCGCGCTATTAACCGCATTGAAATAGAAGCTCGACTGATAGGTCCAATCAAGCCGCGGCGTGAGATATCCGCTGCCCAGAGCGGCCTCGTATTCCACACCGGCAGATACCTGCCATTCGTTTACGAACGGGGCGACCATATCTTCGGTCACGCCGGTCAGCGGATCGACATCGGTATATTCGAAATCCAGATAACCAAGCGCGCCATTGAAGCGGAGCCCGGCAACGGGCTGCAGGACAGCTTCCAGCTCAAGGCCTTTGACATCCGCATCGCCGGCATTTGCCGGCAGACCGCAAATCACGCTCGCGCTGAACGGACATTGCAGCAGCGCGATCTGAATATCCTGGAACTTGTTCAGGAAAGCGGCTCCATTCAAACGGAGCACACGTCCGGCAATATCGCTCTTGAAGCCAATTTCGTAGCTGGTCAGCGTTTCAGGACCGAACGGCACAACCTGATCCGCCACATAGGGACGCGGATTGACCCCGCCGCCCTTGAAGCCTGTGGCGACCTGCGCATAGGTCATCAACGCGTCGCTCCAACGATAGTTCACGCCAATGCGATAATCGAGCCGATCATCGTCAAATACACCCACCTCGCCGTCCAGCCCCGCCACAAGGAAATTGGTGGTCAGCGGAATTCCGGAAGGAAGCGAACCGTCCGGATTGCGCCTGCTGAATTCGTACGTCTTGCGATCATCGGTATAGCGAAGCCCGCCGATCAAAGTGAGATCGGGAACCGGGCGAACTTCGACGTGCGCGAAAAGAGACTTGCTTGTCGTCTCGACGGGATCGTTGCTGAGGAAGTCGAACAGCACCGTGGGAATCTTGGTCCGGTTCGCCAGGAGGTCGTCCGCTTCGTAGTAGAAGCCGCCCACCGTCAAATCGGCCATATCCCCGATTGCGGCCGAAATACGCAATTCCTGCGTGAATTGCTTGTGCGAAAGATCGTAGGCCTGCGTCAGGACAGCAAGCGGAGAGCCATCAATATCGATACCGGCATAGCCTTCGGCTTCGCGATAGGCGGTGATTGACGTCAGACTGATATTTTCTGACATCTCATAAACGATATTGGCCGAAACGCCGAAGCTGTTGGCTTCACTGCGCGGCTCTGCATCGAAAGTTCCCGGCAGGACCTGAAGGGGAGTGCCGAAATTGGTCGTGTAGTTGCCGCCGCTCGAATAATCGGCATAGGAAATGTAGCTTTCCGGACCAGTAATGAAGCGATCGTCGAACGGGACACCACCGGCCGGATTATCGGCATCATAAGAACGCACGCCGGGATTGCTTGCAAACAGCAGCTTGGTGGCTACGGATTCGGAAGTATCGCTGGCAATGTCAGCCGACAGGTTGACCTCGATTGGTGAGCCAGCAGGTGCATAGCGGACGTTTAAACGCAGCGCTTTTACATCCTGGCCGCCTTCGGTGCCGATTTCACAGCCATTGCCCGCTGCAGGGCTCGGCGCGATACCAGAGCCAGGGTTGGCACATCCGTAATCAAGCAAGGTCATGTAGCCGTCGGCGCGCTTCATTAGGCCTGAAACCCGGGCATAGAGCCCTTCGGCCAGCGTTATCGAGCCAGCAGCGCGCAGCTCCATCCGGTCATAAGCGCCATATGCAGCTTCGACGTAGCCAGTATCATTGCCATCAGGCTTTTGCGTGATCAAGCGAACCGCCCCGCCCAGCGAGTTCTTGCCGGTAAGAGTGCCCTGCGGGCCGCGCAATACCTCGACCCGCTCAAGATCGCTGAGATCGAAAACGGCGCCGAAGGTTGTACCGTAATAGACATCGTCGACGTAGACTCCGACCCCCGGCTCAAGCGCGAAATTCGAGTCAAACTGGCCCACACCGCGGATGAAGGCGATCAGCGAATTTCCGACCAGCGAAGACGACTGGGACAGTTTCACATTGGGAGTGAAGTTTCCAATATCCGCGACCGTTTCCTGACCTCGGGATTCAAGCAAGTCAGCGCTCATCGCCGTGATTGCAATTGGGGTATCCTGCAAGGCCTGCTCACGGAACTGCGCGGTGACGACGATTTGGTCTTCGTTTTCAACCCGCCCGACCGAGCTGTCGGATGTCTGTGCTAAAACCTCACCCGCTGCGAGCACTGACGTGGTCGCCAGGAGCACTGTAACGGCTTTCCGGATCGGTCTGTTCATCATCATCTCCCAAGCGATCTTTTATATATCACTTGATATGTATTATGAGACAAAAAAACCTAGAGTCTAGAGCGAAAATCCGCCGTTAACATTTCACATGTTACATATTCTGACGGCAGGCGCCCGTTTGCCAAGCCTTGAGATTGGTCTATTGGAAGGCTTTGAGATGTTTGATGCGATGGAAGATCCTATTTTGATGGCTTCAGCCGAGACCGAAGATCCTGCACGGATCGCGGAGGAGACGCTCTTTCTGGTGCTTGAGCTCAGCAATCTGTTCACCGCCCCATACAGCGAGCATCTGGGCATACGGCACGATCTGACACTCAACGAGCATCGGACGCTCCTGATGATAAGTGAGTTGGGCGAGGTCACCGCTAGTGAACTTGCTGACACGATCGGCGTCAGTATCATGACCATCAACAGGGCCGTTACGAAGCTGAAGAAGCAAGGCCGGATTGTTGCCAGGGAAGATGAAGCAAACCGTCGCCGACGACCGCTCAGACTAACGCAGGCCGGGATGAAGCTTGCGGAAGAGATGCGACCCGAATCCCGCCGTGTCGCAAGCTTCGCAATGTCAGAGCTCGAACTTGACGAGGTCATGGCGCTCAGGCGCCACCTACAAAAGATGGTGGCGACCTTGCGATCCACTGACAAAGACGGCGAAAATATGTTTCGCCAGTTCGCACTTAAATCGCGAATGTAATAAGGAAAATCTTGCCCAGCACGGCGTGCGCCCGACAACATGGTTATCCCAGAGGCGCAAACTCCATATGACCGATATGGCCCGCCTACTGGGTAAGTATTCGCGCCACCAGTTCCGTACGGGATGTGACCCCAGTCTTGTCAAAGATATTGAAGAAATGAGCCTTCACTGTAGCAATAGTAACATTACAAAGGTTGGCGATTTCCCGATTGCTTGCTCCGCCGAGAAGATGCTCCACAACCTCAACTTCGCGCGTCGTGAGCTGGCTCGCGAACGATGAGGTGCGCCACTGCAGGCCTTCGGCGTTAGTGTTGAGGTAGGCAGCGAGAGTGAGATGCAGGAAGGGCTTCACCTTCGCGATCAGTTCAAGCTCACTAGCGCGAAATCTTCCGGACCGTTCATCGCGGATCATCCCTACGCCCATGGCAATGCGCCCGTCCGGCCTTCTGAAGAACATCTCTACTTCATCGCAATAGCCATAGCGATGCAGGAACCCCTCCAGGTAGCCCGCAGTATCGCGCTGGCCTGAAATGTCTTCCAAGGCGACAATGTCTTTTCCCGATGGCTGATGCAGAGCCGGAAAAAAGGGATCGCGCTCGCAGAAATCGTGCCGATATTCCTGCAATTGCTCACGCGAAAGACCATTGAGGCGATGGCCGAAGGGCCGCCCCTGCTCATCTACAAAATAACAGCTGGCTCCGGCGATAGGCATGAGGTCGCGGATAGCAGCAAGCAATTGATCGACGACTGTTCCTGGTATTGGCTGCACCATTGGCCCTCTGCGCTTCCCCTCTTACGACATGGGGCTTACCGACAGATCGCGCTTCGCCGCTTTGTATATCCGGCCAAAGTTGGAGACGCAGGAACCTAAGTCTTTAGTCGAGTAGTCGCTTGACGAGATGCCTGCAAACTTCGCGCAAATTTGAAGAGCAGGAGACCTGAAAATGAGAGCGCCACAATACCTTGCCGCCGGCTGCGCGATGTTGATGGCGAGCGGCGCTGCGGCCCAGTTTCACGGTCCTGGCGAACCGGTCCCGGCTCCTCGGGCAGAATTGTTGGTGAACAATGCCCGCATCTTGTCCGCCGACGGGTGGGCAGAAGCCATGGCAATTCGGGACGGAGCCATCGTTGCAATCGGGACACGCGCCGATGTCGAGCCTTTCCTCGCTCCGGACACGGAAATAGTCGATGCCGGGGGGCGCCTCATCGTTCCCGGGCTTTACGACATGCATGTCCACCCAATGGGCGCTGGCCTCAACGCTCGCAATTGCGCGATTGTCCAGGGAGGCGGCAAAGATCAGACCCTTGCCACAATCCGCGCCTGTGCGGCCTCCAAGGAAGCCGATCAATGGGTGGTCGGCAACGGCCACGATAACGCCTCCTTCGGAGATACCCCGCCGAACCGCCAGATGCTCGACGAGATTTCTAGCGACCAGCCGATGCTCTTCTTCGATATCAGCGGCCATTCCACCTGGGCGAATTCGCGCGCGCTGGAGATTGCCGGCATCGATCGGGATACGCCCGATCCTGAAGGGG
Source organism: Aurantiacibacter suaedae (assembly GCF_005434915.1). GTDB lineage: Bacteria > Pseudomonadota > Alphaproteobacteria > Sphingomonadales > Sphingomonadaceae > Alteraurantiacibacter > Alteraurantiacibacter suaedae. The sequence goes on along the minus strand of NZ_SKCG01000003.1, from coordinate 385,713 downwards.
GCGTGATCGAACGCGGCCCCGATGGCGAGCCTACGGGCATCCTGCGGGAAAGCGCCTCGCGGCTGGTTTTCTCGCAAATTCCCGGTCCGACGTTGGAGGCGAACAAAGAGGCGCTCGCCTGGGGCCTGGATCACCTGCTCGCCTACGGGATCAGCAGTTTCGACGACGCCGGTGTCTCGCGCGCAGGAGCCTTGGCCTATTCCCAGCTCGCCGACGAGGGGCGGCTCAAGCAACGCGTGCGTGGATGCATGATGGTGCGCGATGCCGACCTCATCGCTGAGCGCGCGCTTTTCAAGCGCGCGCGCTTCGATCCGTCCTGCGTGAAGATCATGCTCGACGGGGTGCCCACGGACGGCCACACCGCCGCTTTGGTCGAACCGTACATGCCACATGATAATGCGGGCTTCGAAGGACGCGAGCGCGGCCTGCTCATGATACCCGAGAACGAACTGGACGACCTAGTTACGGAACTCGACGCAGAGGGACTGACCGTCAAATTTCATGCCGCTGGCGATGCGGCGGTGCGCGCCGGCGTGAACGCCATTGCAGCGGCTCGCGATGCAAACGGGTTCACTCCCCACATGCACAACGTTGGTCATACGAGCCTCGCGCAAATGTCCGATATCGAACGCGCCCGCGAAGTCGGCGCGACCTTCGAATTTTCGCCGTATATCTGGTTCCCCTCGCCTATTACGGTCGATATCGAGCGTGCCGTCGGCAACGAGCGCATGCAGCGCTGGGTGCCGGTTGGCGATGCGTTGGCAGCAGGTGCCAATTCGGTTCCAGGCTCGGACTGGCCCGTGACGCCATCGGCAAACCCATGGCTGGCAATCGAAACTCTGGTCACACGGCAAGCACCGGGAGGCAGCGGCCCTGTTTTGGGTGAGGCCGAGCGTATTAGCCTGAAGGATGCGTTCGATCTGTTCACCCATGATGCGGCCAGAAGCCGCGGCGAGTTGTCATTTCTGGGAACGCTGGAAACCGGCAAGCTCGCCGATTTCCTCATCCTCGACCAGAATATTTTCGAGGTGCCCATTTCTCAGGTGCATCAAACCACCGTTCTGGAAGTCTATATCGAGGGCGAGAAGGTTTTCAATTCCGACCAATAAGTCGCTCATATTTTCGGAGGTACTGCCCAATGATCCCGCGTAAACTGCTTCTCGCCTGTACGGCATCCATGCTGTCCCTGGCCGCGCCTATGCCCGCATATGCTCAGCTCGGAGGTGGTTCGGTCGAAGCCCCGAGTGCCGACATGATCCTCTTCAATGGCGAGATCCGAATGGACGACACCTGGGTCGAAGCGATGGCGCTCCGGGACGGAGTCATTCTCAAAATGGGAGACGAGGCAACCGTTCGGGCCGTGGCTGCCCCCGGAGCGCGCGTGATCGACCTTGCCGGTCGTACGGTCCTGCCGGGTCTTCACGACATGCATGTCCATCCGCTTAGTGGCGGCATGGCTTCGATGCAGTGTGAGGTCCATCCCGATAGCACACTCGACCAAGCCCTCGAATCCGTGAGCGGTTGCGTAGCGGAGAAGTCTCCGGGAGAATGGATCACCGGACGCGCCTACGAACCGGCCGCGCTCGGGGTCACGCCGACCAAGGAAATGCTCGATCGTGTCGCTCCTGAAAACCCGGTCCTGCTCACTGACGTCAGCATTCACAGCTCCTGGGCCAACAGTATGGCGCTGGAAATGGCCGGCATCGATCGCAACACGCCCGATCCCGAAGGAGGCATTATCGAGCGCGACGCGAATGGCGATCCGACCGGCGTCCTGCGCGAATCCGCCAGCCAGCTAGTGGCTCGGCTGGTTCCGCCCGCAACCAGGGAACAGAGCGCCCAGGCATTGGGTGCCGCTCTGGATTACATCCTTGGCTTTGGCATCACCTCCATGGAAGATGCACTCGTCTCGGGCAGCGTCGCTCAGGCCTATGCCGACCTTGCGGACAGCCGTCATATGCTCCCCTATGTTCGCGGCTGTATGATCGGCCGCGATCAGGAGCTGATCGCGATGAGGCAAGTCTACGCGCGCGAGCGTTTCTCGCCTTCCTGCGTCAAGCTCATCACCGATGGCGTTCCGACAGACAGCCACACCGCGGCCATGCTCGAATCCTATGCCGATACCCACGCCGGCCATGGCGAACGCAGCGATCGCGGAATGCTGTTTGTGGAAACCGAGTCGCTTGAGCAGCAAATGATACGCTATGATGCGATGGGCCTTACGGTAAAGCTCCATTCAGCGGGAGACGCTGCCGTCCGGCAGAGCCTCGATGCGATCGCGGCGGCAAGGGAAGCCAATGGCCTGACCGGCATTCTCCACGATGTCTCGCACAACAGTTTCGTGGCGCCGGAAGACCTCGTTCGGGCCGCTGAGATTGACGCGGTGCTGGAGTTCTCGCCCTATATCTGGTTCGATTCACCCATTGTCGATGGCATAATCAAGGCCGTCGGGCCGGAGCGCGTCGAGCGTTTTACCCCGGTTCGCGAGGCGATCGATGCTGGCGTTTTCGCCGTGGCAGGCTCTGACTGGAACGTGGTGCCTTCGGTCAATCCCTGGCTGGCACTGGAAACGCTGGTGACCCGCCGCCCGCCCGGCGTCACCGATGGGCCGCAGGTCGGCGGCCGCGAAGCGATTACGATCGAAGAGGCCTTCGACATGTTTACGATCAATGCCGCCCGGCACATGTACCGGTCCGACAAGGTCGGAACGCTGGAGCCTGGAAAGATCGCCGATCTGATCATCATCGATCGCAACATTTTTGAGGTTCCCATCGAAACGGTTCACAGCACCAAGGTTCTGGCGACAATGCTCGCAGGCGAATTCGTAATGGGCGATCCGAACCTCAACGGGGGCGAATAAAAGGCATGCTAGTCGGACTATAGGTCTGACAACACTTACCTGAAAAAGGCCTGCGCTTGGTTTCCAAGCGCAGGCCTTTGTTTGTTTGTCGCCCAGTCCCGGGCGCATGCCGAAACCGGAAATACCACTCCGGTCTCAGTCGTAAAAGCCGACGCGAAAAAGGCCGAGGTGGCGAATGCCACCTCGGCCTGTCGGTCGGTTAACATATATGGGGGACAGGGCGTCGATCCGCCCTGTCCCCCTACACACTAGGCTCAATAACGGGCGGTTACCGTCAAACCAAAGGTTCGCGGGCGCAACGTAAACCCGGAGACCAGGTTCGGCCCGGCTCCACTGAACGCGTCCACAGATTCGAACCTGCCCAATTCAGGATTCGAATTAGTAAGGTTCTTGGCGAAGACGGAAACATCGAAATTCTCAAGGGCAATTCCAGCCCTCAGATTGACGATGTGATAGTCCCCAACGACACCGAGCGACCGATTGAACGATGCCGCGTTCTGCGGGTCCAGGTAAGTCAGATCGTCCGGATAGTCAGAAACATATTGCCAATCGGCCCGGAAGTAGGCGTCGTTGGCACCGATCGGATAGCGGAAAGCAGCACTGGAACTAATCTGCCAGCTGGGAGCCGCCACCTGATTGCCTTCGGAAATCAGGTTTGTGCCAGGCAATGTGGGATTTCTCACATCCTCCTGAAACTCTGTGTGATTGTAACCGATGGCGCTGGACAGGGTCAGGAAGTCGGTGACCTCCAGCGCAATCTCGCTGTCGAAGCCTGTGCTGATGGCTGAACCACCATTGACCACGAGCTGGAAGCCGCACTGCAGCAGGATGTTCTGCTGAATGTCCTGCCAGTCGATATAGTAGGCGCTGGTGCTCACACGCAGGCGCCCACCGAACAGATTGTTTTTCGCTCCAGCCTCATAGCTCCAGAGGCTGTCGGAATCGTAAGTACCAAGGCCATTGGCATTCAACGAGAAGCCGCAACCCTGACCGATCTCGGGGTTACCGCCACCGGTCCGGAAGCCCTTGGCGGCACTAACATAGAAGAGATGATCCGGGTTAACCTGCCAGGAGAGACCGAACTTGGGGGTAACCGGCGTCTCTTCCTGAACGGCACTGGCGTTGACAGGAACCGGCCCGACGATCGGACCATAGTTGTCAAAGCCGATTTCCACTCTGGTATCGGCAACCCGCAGGCCTGCCGTCAGCGTGAGACCTTCGGCGATCTCGTAATCCGCCTGAACAAAACCGGCCAGCTGCTCTTCATCGAGAGTGGCTGCATCCAGCACATTACCAAACACCGCGCCATCGAGCGGTGCGTTGGGGCCACCGGTCACCGGTGCGCCGTAGCAGATCGGCGGGGTTAGCCCTGCCGGGCACCCGCCATCGGGGAATGAAGCATCGACCGTCGAGATGTCGTTGAACTGGCGGGCAAGCTGATCGTTCTTAGTGTAGAACAGTCCAACCACGAGATCGAGACCGCCCAGATCGCTGGCTTCGGCACGCAGTTCCTGAGTGAAGTTCTGCTGTTCGTTATACACATATGATGTGGTGGTATCGTCCAGATCGCTGAGATACGATCCGTAGTAAATTGCCCGCTCGAAAGCAGTATAATCATTAACAGCAGATTGCTTGCGGTCGAAGTAGGATGTGTTCGAGACGATCGTTACCGGGCCGGCATCGTATTCGATTTTCAGCGACGGCAAGATAAACTCGTCGTGGCTTGGCTGGGCCTGGTTGTTGCCCTGACGATATTCGTTCTCGTCTGGGTTTGAGAGGTTGAGCCAATAGGAGCCGGAATCGTTGTTATAAATGTCCTGCCAGAACACCGAGGCGGTGATGTCCAGATTCTCGCTGGGCGCAAACCGCAAGGCGCCGCGCAAGACATCCACCTCCTGATAGTTCGAATCTTCCTCCACCACGGTGCCCGTGGTCGGCTCCGACAAGGTATCGGAGGGGGTCAGGCCGGGAAAGGTGGCCTGAAAATTGGGAAACTGAAGGTAAAAAGCCGACACATAGGGCCCGCCGCCGCCGGGCCGATCGTAGTTTACACGATCGACATAGCCCCCGTCGCGGCGATGCCACGCGCTGATACGGAACGACAGAAGGTCTTCCACAATCGGGCCGCCCACGGCGACGCCGGCCTCCCAGCTTTCTGCGCCATTTTCGGTCGTCGAGACTTCGGCCCGGCCATATGCGCTGTAATCGTAAAGCGACGGCGTGGGCGTAATGAAACGAACCGTTCCGCCTTGCGAGCCGGCACCGAACAGCGTTCCCTGCGGGCCACGAAGGACTTCGACGCGCTCGAGATCGAATACCTGAGGGAACACGGAGTAACTGGTGTAGCCAAGGCTGCGCGACTGGATCGGCGTATCATCGATGTAAATACCGGTGGTTGATGCCCCAGCAGTTGAGCTGATGCCACGGATGGATATCTGTGCAGCAGCTGCGTTGCGGAAGTCGGTCCGGTTCACCTGAAGGCCCGGCGCAATAAGGGCAATGTCGTCAATATTGCGCACACCCTGCTCGTCCAGTTGCTCTTCCCCGAAGGCGGCAACACTGACGGGCACTCTGCTGAGGACCTCTTCCTGGCGGGTGGCGGTCACGACGATTTCGTTGCTCGGCGCGGCTCTGGAGCGGCTACCACCCGGCGCATCTTCCGTGGCTTGTGCAAATGCCCCGACGGGCATCGCCAGAACACTTAACGCAACTCCAGCAGCGAGCCGATTTCGGATACAGAAACTGTTGCTCATTGATTCCCTCATTACTTGATTTGCCGACGCCCAATCTGGTGGCTGTCTGTGAGCGGTTCGGAGGCCCGCTCGGGGGCAAAGAGTAGACACGAGTGGCGCGCGAACTTGTCATATGAGGACAAAGACGCAGCCTGATCCGTCCAGCGCCCAGCTTATTGGTTCGCAGGGAAAAAGAAGCCGCGATTTCGGCCTCAGAAGATATGATCCGCGAAGGCTCGCAGCCCTTGCTGCCAAAGCGTTGACCTCAGGACCAGAGGCCTTGATCGCGTTCGATCTGTCGCCAGATCAACCTTTCTTCCCGGCCCGGATCGGAGACCGCACGACAGTCGTCATCGAACAGCATCGTATTGCGACTGGTAAGGTCGTAAACCGGCCAGTTCGGCAGGCCGGACGTTTGCGGGCTGCCGTCACGCGCGAAGGCAACCCAGGCATCACTCATCTTTTCGGCAAGCGCCAGGGCATCGGCAGTGCCGCCGGTCATTCCGGCACATAGCTGCGTGTTGTCGAAGACATGCGGAATTTCGTAGGTATGGGCGGCCTTCATAAGACCATCAAAGACCGGGCTCCCCCAGTCGAAACGGTACATGAAAACATCCGCACCTCCCGATTGGAGCTTGCGCTCCACCAACGTTATCGAGTCTTTTCGATGCGAATGATCGGCAGTCATGATCAGGAGCAATTCCCGGTTCGATGCCCCCGGATAGCTCCGGCCATATCCCTCCAAAAGAATATTGGCATGGTTTCCGGCAATCTTTTGCGCCTCTGCGGCGAGCTGTCGGTCGTCCACTACGTCGAACCGCTTGTCCGCCGTGTAGGACAGTGACATTTCGTGCCGGTTTGTACCGATCAATATCGGAACATGGCGGGCGGTCGCGGGTGCAGCAGGATCGAAAGGTGGACCTGCGAGTCCGCTACCGATGACTGGAGCAAAACCATAGGTCTCATAAAATGGTACGCCGGGCTCGAGCTCGGCCCGAATGCGTTGCCCCGCCAGCACCCCGGCGCGCACGATCAGTTCGTGTGGAACGTCTCGCAGACGCTCAAGCTCGCCCGCCGAAAGATCGAGCTCCTCAAGCAGGAACTGCGTGCGCCTGGTCTGATTTTCGTTGGACGGAAAGCGAATGCCCGGCCCGCTCTGAATGGCTGCCCGCGAAAAGAGCCCCTCTGCTTCCTTCATCGCCAGCAAAGTGGATACTTTGCGCGCGCCTCCGGACTCTCCGAAAATCATAACCCGTTCCGGATCGCCGCCGAAACTTTCGATATTCTCGCGAATCCACTTCAAGCCCAAGATGATATCGTGAAGTCCGAGGTTGCCATCGAACGACGAGTTTGCACCGGCGAGATCTTCTAGATGGAGAAAGCCCAGCGCGCCAAGGCGATGATTGATTCCAACGACGATGGCATCTCCGCGTCTGGCGATGTTCGTGCCGTCGCTGAAGGCAAGGTTTGCGCTCCCGAACTCAAATCCGCCCGGATGCAGCCAGACTAGCACCGGGAGTCCGGCACCACGTTCCAATGTCGGAGTCCACAGGTTCAGATTGAGGCAGTCCTCGCTCATACCATCCCGATACGTCGGCATGGTATCCTCGACATCGCGGCGAAGATCGCTGGAGCCTCCAGCGGCGTCCAGAGTTATGAACTCTTGAGGCGCCCGATCACCCCACGTCAGGCAATCGCGCACCCCGGCCCACGATTTCCGTGGCTGCGGTGCGCGAAAGCGGTTTTCTCCGCCAGTTGGTTCTCCATATGGGAGCCCGCGGAACAGGTGCACTCCGCGAACGAGCCCACCCCTGACCTTCCCGGCACTAGTCTCCACAATCGCCGCAGGATCGGGATTGAGCGGTGCCGCGAAGGCTCCGGCAACTGGCAATGCTCCCAGCATCCCGGCCTTGCCGAAACCCATAAGTGCAGATCTGCGGGTGATGTTAGGGATTGCCATAACTGCCGGTTCCTGACTCGCGGTTGCCGCCTATCCTGTGAGGGAAGGCACCGGGCCTACGCCATTAACGGTTCACTCCTTCAAGCGAGGCAGGGGGCGCTTCTGAGTCATAGACCAGTTCACCCTCGACGAAGGTCCAGCGCACTTCCACCTCGTGGAGTTGGGTAATCGGCAGCGTAAACGGGTCCTGCTGGGTTACGAAGATGTCAGCGTACTTGCCTGGCTCGATCGTCCCCACCTCGTCCGCATGGCCCATAATGCGAGCACCGTTGAGCGTAAAAATCTGCAACGCCTGCTCGAGCGAAACAGCTTGCGAGGCACCCAAAGCCTCCTCGCTGCCGCCGGGCAACTGCCGGGTGACCATCGTTTCGATAGCCAGCCAAGGGTCGATAGAGGGGACGACAGACCAGTCCGAACCGGCCCCGACAAGACCACCAGCTTCCAGCGCATCGGCAATCGGAATCCAGCGCTTCATCCGCTCGGGACCAATCGCCTCGACGATATCTCGCGTGATTGTCGACGGATACCAGATGTAAGGGGAAAACTCCCAGCTCGCATTGAGCTCGGTTATTCTGGCAACGTCGGCGGGTGAGACGAAACTGGCGTGCGCTACGTCATGGAAAGGTCCGCCCAGCCCATTTGTTTTCCGGGCCGCTTCGATGGCATTGATCGCATTGCGAACAGCGGCATCTCCCGCGGCATGAAATTTTACATGGAGCCCTTGCCGGTCGAAATTGACGACCGCAGGGAGAAGAACATCCGATGAAATGCTGTTCATCCCGGTCTCGTCCGAGTGCGCATAGGGTTCCAGCATAGCAGCCGTGTGGCTTTCCGTGGGAACACCGTCGAGGCCGGTTTTCACGCAATCGGGCTGGAAGCGATCTGTGGCATAGCGATGGCGGCTGGCAATCAGCGCCAAGGCAGCTTCACCGCCGTCTGGCGTGTTCGGGTTCCACATCATGCACCCGCGTATGCGGTTCTTCACGGCGCCGGAACGAGTCGCATCTGACATGATCTGCATGCTAACGGGATCGAGCCCTGCATCCGTGTAGGACGTGACGCCATATGACAGCATGAGATCGGTAGCGATGCCAAGCGCCTGGGTCATGTCAGCGGCGGTAGGTGGAGGAACCACTCCCGAAACAAGACCCATCGCCGCCTCTCGCAGCACGCCGGTCGGTTCGCCATCCGCTCCGCGTTCTATCCGCCCGTTGACAGGATCAGGGGTATCAGCGGTCAATCCGGCCGCTTCCAGGGCGGCGGAATTCACCCAGGCGCTATGGTGAGATTCGTCGAACAGCAAGACCGGGTTATTAGGCGAGACCTCGTCGAGCAGAGCCTTTGTTTGCTGGCCTTCGGCAAAAACATTGGAAATCCAGCTGCCGCCCTGAATCCAGTCGCCATCATTGGCTTTCGCCACACAGGCCGCCACGGCCTGCTGGATCTCTTCCGGCGGAGCGGCCGGCCTGAAGCCGCACGAGCTCTGCGCCATTCCGCCACCGATGGAGTGGACGTGCAGATCATGCAAGCCAGGCAGAACCGCCCCACCATTGGCATCCAGAATTCGCACGCCAGACTGTGCACGCTGCATCACATCCTCGGTCGACCCGACCGATACGATGATGCCGTTTTCGATCGCGACAGCCTCTTCGAAACCGTTTGGCGTCATCACGCGCCCATTCACGATTACCAGGCTCGAATTCGGATCGCTCGCAACATTTGGCTGTGCTGCAGCAGACCCATTCCAGCAAACAGCAAGACATAGCGAAGCGGCGAGAGAAGAAATGTTCTTTGTCATTGGAGGCCCTGCAAATAGCGTGGAAAAGTTGTCGTGTGCTCTAACACACAGAAAGGGGGCATCTCTGCGACGCCCCCTATCCCTGTTTCGTCAGTACCGACCCACAAGCGTGAGACCGAAGGTTCGCGGGCGCACCGTTACCGCCTGATACAGGTCCGGCCCGCCCGCGCTGAACACAGAGGGAGATTGGCCGTAGCCAAGTTCAGGCGCATCATTGAACACGTTGCGCACGAACAGCGAGACATCGAACGTGTTGATTCTCACCCCCGCACGAAGGTTCACCTGGTGGTAGCCAGGTTGGGAGCGAAGGGCCGCATTGAAGCTGGTGTTGTCGGGGTTTTGGTTGATGAGCTCGTCCGGCCAGGCGGAAACGTAATTCCAATCGCCGCGCAAATATCCTTCAACTGAACCCATGGGCACTTCGTACATTGCGCTGGTGGCCACCTGCCAAGGCGAACCTGCGACACGGTCACCATCTGAAAGCAGGTTGCCCGCACCCGCCGGGTTCGGCACGTCTTCACCAAACTCGGCGTGGTTGTAGCCTACCGCAGTGCTCAGCATCAGATTATCTGTTGGCCAAAGAGTTATATCTGCATCGAAGCCCTTGCTGATCGCTGAGCCTCCATTGATGACAAACTGGAAGCCGCAAGGCAGCCCGATATTCTGCTGGATGTTATCCCATTCGATATAATAGCCGCTCGCATTGATCTGCAGTCGGTTATTGAACAGCCCGCCCTTGGCACCGACTTCGTAACTCCAGAGGCTATCAGAATCATAAAAGCTCAAGCCATTCTGTGACAGGCTGAGGTTGCAGCCCTGGCCGATTTCCGGATTACCACCCCCGGTCCGGAACCCCTTGGCAATGCTCGCGTAAACGAGCGTGTCATCGTTGATCTGATAGTTCAGGCCAAATTTCGGAGTAATCGGCGTTTCGCTTTGTTGAGCCTCGGCAATCACGGGCTCCGGTCCAACAATCGGTCCGTAGTTGGTCGCCGAAATGTCGACGTCCGTCTTTGCTACGCGCACACCCGCAGTCAGCGTGAGGCGTTCCGTGATATCGTAGTCGACCTGCGCAAAAACCGCCGCCTGGGTTTCGTCGAGTGTCATAGGGTCGAGCGCATTGCCAAGAACCGCCCCATCAACGGGCGAGCGATCGCTTCCCTCGACTGGGGCACCATAACAGAATGGCGGGGTGACAACGAAGGGAGGCACCGGGCTGGGCGGGCAGCCCGCCTCGGGGAATGGCACGGGCAGTGTGCTGATATCGTTGTATTGCCGCGCTTCTTGCTTGTTATCGGTATAGAAGAAGCCGAGCACCCAGTTTACCGGCCCCTCCCCATTGGACTGGAAGCGCAGCTCCTGCGTGAAATTCTCCTGCTCGTTGAACTGATAGGCGTCCGTCGATTCATCGAGATCTGAGAGATAGGAACCGAAATAGATAGCATGTTCGAACGACGTATAGTCGTTGAACGCTTCCTGATCGCGCTTGAAATAGGAAGTAGTCGAGACGATCGAGAACGGGCCAGCATCATATTCTACTTCCAACGAAGGGATGTAGAATTCGTCACTGCTAGGTTGGGCCTGGTTGTTGCCTTGAACGAAATCATGATTTTCGACGTCGGAAAGGTTCAGCCAGTAAGTTCCGGAATCGTTGCTGTAGGTATTTTGGTAAAAAACAGAAGCGGTAATGTCGAGCTCATCAATCGGCGTGAATCGAAGCGCCGCGCGGACGATATCGGTTTCAAGATAGTTGGAATCTTCCTCGACGATAGTGCCCGTGGTGGGCTCAGGCGTGCCGTCAACTGGCGTTAAACCAGGATAAGCCGCTTGGTAGTATGGGTGATTGAGATAGAACGACGATATGTAGGGACCACCACCGTTTGGCCGATCGTAAATCATGCGATCGACATATCCACCCTCGAACCGGTGCCAAGCACTTACGCGCAGCGCGAGTTTCCCTTCGATCAGCGGTACGCCAACAGCAGCGCCCAGCTCCCAGCTTTCGTCACCATTTTCCGTGGTTGAAACTTCGCCCCGCCCATAGACCGACAGGTCGTTAAGCGAGGGGGCGGGCGTAATAAAACGCACTGCACCACCTTGCGCACCCGCACCGAACAGTGTGCCCTGTGGACCGCGCAAAACTTCTACGCGCTCCAGGTCGAACACCTGAGGAAAGACACTGTAGCTGGAATAGCCCAAGCTACGCGCCTGAATCGGAACATCGTCGATATAAATGCCTGTCGTCGCCGCGCCCGCCGCGGAATTGATACCCCGGATCGAAATCCGCGCCGCCGAAGCATTGCGCGTGTCACTGCGCTGAATGACCAGACCGGGAGAAATCTGCGAGAGGTCATCAATACTGCGAACACCGCGTTCATCCATCGCGCGAGTGTCGAAAGCGGCAACACTGATCGGAACGTCATCGAGTGACTGCGCCTGACGCTGAGCTGTAACGACGATTGAGTTGCCGGCAAATCCTTCGGGCGAATTCGCTCCAGCCTCAGCGTCCTGAGCAGCAACCAAAGAGGACCAGCCTATCGCTGTCATCGCAACGCCAGCCGTCAACGTGCGCAACTTGATATGTTTACAGAAAGTCATTTCGCACCCCATTCCTGAGTGGCCTCACCACGGGTACGCCCAAACCCTGAACTGATGGCCCCTGAACCAACTCTGCGGCGCCCTCCTGCTAATTTGGGCACGCGTCACCGCCCGATCTATTGTCGGTTACAGCGGGTCTGACGCAGGAATTAGGATGCCCGCACCAACGCCTTCTGCTTTGCGAAAGCGGACAAAGTTTCGTCTATTTCGAAAATTACGCCGAATACTGGAATGTGCTCAGCATTCTTCTTGCGAGAAGGAGCTGCCGGTTCAGCGATGAAGGCGACGGAGACAGGCTACAACCTGACTTGCTTCAACACCCCGCCTTCTCTGATCGGACACCCAAAGACACTTGAGGTCATGCCGGGATTCTCTGCCAACGCGAGTAGCTCACTTCGCAAACTGAGCCCCACCTTCGTCAGCGGGACGCCCACGGCGCAAAAGAGGCCAGGCCAATAGCGCTAGAGGAATGAGCATCGTAGCTATCGAAAGCGCCTTTACCGGCTCGAAGCTGGATGTTTCACCGAGCAGCTCACTTGCGGCAAGCGGACCAAAGGCAAGACCAAGCATTTGAAATGCTATGGCCGTCGACATCAATCGCCCCGAAGGCGTCAGACTGGCGGCGAGGCCAAGAATAAACGGCATGGCGAAGTTCCACAGCGTGTTGAACGCGATGAGTGCAACGAGGAACGCCGCGTAGTCGGGCTGCCCAAGGGTGAGCGCAATCGCTCCCGCCCCACCCAGCAGCCCGACTAGAACCGGCCAGAAATTGCCAACGCGTTCCGAGAACCAAACCGCACCCAGCGCCCCGCCGACGGCCGTGAATTGGCAAATGAGCAACGCATCGGCGATTGGCTGCTCATCAAGCCCGGCATCAATGCCGATCAGGAACAGATTGGCCCAGGCCACACCCACCGAGACATTGTAGACCAGTATGCCTGCAAGGGTGAGAATGATGGCCAACCATGGCGCTCGGGCGGAGGACATTTCGGTCTGAAGACCATCGCTCTGGCCGCCACTCGATGCGTGGGCCGGCAATTGCAAGGCAGCCGCGATGGCCGCCAAGCACATAACGGCCCAGCCGTAGAAAACCGCATCGAGCCCGACGGTATCGAGGATGGTTGGCATGGCCCATAGGCCAAGCGCACCATAGGTAAGCAGAAGCACAAGATAGAGCGCGAGGTTGCGCTCCGCTCGCGCGGTGGCCCCAACAACGACGAAGCTGATGGAGATTACGATACCCGAACCGAACCCGGCGATGAACCGGGCTATCGAGAGCATATCTCCGCCAGATGCGAGGCCCGACAGGGCATATCCCGCGGCTGCGATGACCAGCGCCAGACTGGCCTGCAATCGCCAGCTGAACCGGTCTGAAATCAAAGCCGCCAAGATCGTAGAGGAAGCGATGCCAAGCATCTCGGCGAAGGCCAATCCATTCGCCACAGCTTCGGTCGAACCATATTCAGTGACAAATCCCTGAACGAGGCCCGGTTGCACGATAAAACTCAGCACGCCAATCGTGCCAAGAATGATCGCCGCTACGGTTGAATCAGCCTCTTTCGAAGATTTACGCTGCATAGACTACTGACCCCACCTAAATTGAACGATTGCCTTGCTGGCGCACGCTTAATTCACGGCAACCTATCGATTCCGGGATAGAGAACTTGGCCGAATCGGCCATTGGCATCACCGGCAAAAACACGATGGTTGCGTGCGATGACTATCGAACGAAATCATAAGCCATTCACTCTTACCGACCGCGTAGCTGTTGTTACGGGCGCAGGAAGAGGTATCGGGCGCGCAATCGCCTTGGTGTTCGCCGATGCGGGTGCGGATGTAGTTATCGTGACCCGGGGCGAAGAAGCCGGAAAAGAAACGCAGAGCGCGATCGTCGCTCGTGGCGGGCGCGCCAGCCTGATCTCCGCCGATCTTGCGAGCCAGAGCGCCTGCATTGCGGCAGTCACACAGGCCGCGAGCGAATATGGCAAGCTAGACATTCTCGTTCACAACGCAGGAATTTTTCCGCAAATCGAAATCGAGGCAATTACGCTTGAGCAGCTTCAAGAGGTGATGTCGGTCAATCTTATGTCGGCTTTCTGGCTGACTCAGGCTGCGCTACCGCACCTGCGAAAAGCTCCTTCGCCCCGTATGCTGTTTACCTCGTCGGTTACGGGCCCGCGGGTCGCGCTTCCTCGGCTTGCGCATTATGCCGCATCGAAATCGGGCCTGAACGGCTTTATCCGCGCGGCGGCCATGGAACTCGCCAAGGATTCGATCACAGTGAACGGGGTCGAACCTGGCCTTATTGCTACCGAAGCGATGGGCGCTCTTGGTGACGAACAGCAGGCGCGCGAGATGGCAGCTTCGATACCGCTCAAGCGATTGGGTGCTCCAGAAGATATCGCCTATGCCATGCTCTACCTCGCCTCGGACCAGGCTGCCTTCGTGACGGGGCAGACCATTGTCGTCGATGGCGGCGCGCTAATCCCCGAGAACAGCGCGCTCATGCCCTGAGTAGCGCCATCTGTTACGACATGAGTAGCGAGATTTTTCTCTCGCTCGATGCTGAGGGGAAACGCCAGTTGGCTGCTTTCGCCAAGAAAAGCCACTTCCTCCCCAAACCGCTTTGCTGACATAAAGTGTCAATTACTGACGGAATATGTCTATACAACGGTGATCCAGCCTCTAATCTGTTACATACAGAAAGGGGTTCGATATCGAATGAATCAGCCGCAAGTCCTCCGCTCCGCTCTCCACGGTTGGCAGCAGGTGTTTGCAGACTGCGATTTCGTTGAGAGCTGCCCCACCTCACCAGTAGTTGATTTCGGCGAAACCATGGCGCTGGTCGATTTCGTGGGCACCCTCGAAGCCATCTCCGGCTCGGCGGGAGTACAAGCGCTGGGATGGAAGGTCGGAGAAGCTGTCGATCTCCCGCACTACGGCGATATCGGCAGAGCGGTGGGCTCTGCCCAGACGCTGGGGGCCGCGCTTCGGCAGATGTGCACCTACTTCGATCTGCTGCAGGATCTGACGGAGTTAAGGCTTATCGATGAGGGTGAGTTTGTTGCCCTGTCATATCGCATCCTCGACCCCACCATCTGGCCGCGACACCAGGACGCAATCTATACGCTGGCCATCAAGGCGCGTATCATGTTCAGCGCCTGTGACTTCCCCCAAAATGAGGCAGAGATATTCCTCGAAACGCCCGACCGAACGCTGGCCGAGCAACTTGAACGCGCATCCGGTCTTACGTGCCATCCCGGTGCTGAGTCCAACATGATTCGCTTTCCGGCGAGGTGTCTTGCCCTTCCCATGAGACCGGGCAGGCCGTTCGAGCCTCCAAAGCTTTCCGGCCTCGCCACATCGCTGAAGGAAAAGCGCCGAGCCAAGCCGATAGAGGATAAGGTGCGCGCAACTGTTTACAGTCGCCTGGGGCGTAGCAGAGTGTGTCAATCGGTCGTTGCTGCGGAGTTAGGGCTTTCGGATCGAACCTTGCGACGGCGATTGGCAGCCGACAACACAAGTTTCCAGGCGATTGTCGATGAATGCCGAATCCGCCAGGCCGTGCTGGAAATTACCCGTCAAAGCTCGGTATCGATTTCGGAAATCGCCTTGCGGCTCGGCTATTCTGAACACAGCACTTTCAGTCGGGCCTTTTCGCGCTGTATGGGCATTCCCCCTCAGGCTTACCTTCGCGGTGTATCGCGCGGCGATGATGCCCGTCTGGTCCGGATTTGAACCAAACCGCGATCGCTTGTGACACTTGCCCTACCCCGCATATCCTTTAGCCTTTTCGGGCATGTGGTCGATTGGCTGCGCGCGCGGAATGTTAAAGTCGATGCTGCGCTCAACGCCGCAGGTATCGATCTCGCTCTGGTCGACGAAGCTCAGGATTTCGTGCCTCTCGCCAGTTACGTAGCGTTCTTCGAGCAGGCCGCAGAGGCAACGGGCATACAACATTTGGGACTGAAGATCGGGAAGATCGAGGATCCTGCCAACCTGGGGCTGATGGGCACATTGTTCATGAGCGCCCCGTCACTGGTCGACGCGCTGAATTACTTTACCCAGCATCTGCACGTTATGCAGGAGGGCACTCTCAACCGCCTGACGCTTTGCGGGGATACTGCCGAGATTGAATATCGCGTTCTTGATGCAAGCATACTGACCAGGCGCCAAGATGCAGAGTTTTCAATCGCTGCCAATACGAGCTTCGTCGATGCGTTTTCAGGGGGACGACTGAGACCACGCGAGGTCCACCTCGAACACAGCTGCCAAGGCACCTATGCCGATTATCAGAATTACTTCCGCTGCGATGTGTTCTTCGACCAGCCGACGAACCGGCTGATCTATGATCGCGAAGGTTTTAATCACCGCAATCCAGCAAGTCGCCCAATGCTTGCGGAACTGATCTCCGAACACTTCGCGCGTTCGTCGCGCAACGAGGCGACCGTATGCGATTTGACCGGCAGAGTTCAGATGCTGCTAGGCGGCGGCCTTTCCAGGGAGGCAGACGTTGCCGAAGAACTTCGCATGTCAGTGTCCACACTGTTCCGCAGGTTGAAGGCGGAGGGAAAGAGCTTTCGCCAGCTCGCGCTGGAAGAGCGGATGGTTCGCGCCAGACGCATGTTACTGGCAACCGATCGCCCGATTGTCGATATCGCCCTCATGCTCGGATACTCGGAGAGTTCCAGTTTCACCCGCGCCTTTCGCAAGGTGACCGGAATGACGCCCAATTCGTACCGCCGAGCCCCCGCTCAGGGCATGTCAGCCTGATGCGCGTGGGCCGGATCCACGATTCCTTAGACTTTCGTCGGGTTTATTTCTCGATGGCCGACAGTCAGGGATCTTTTCAGCAGAACAATCGAAGGCAGCGAGATGATTTCGCCAGATATCCTTGAGCGTCGCGAGCGCCAGTTCGGTCCCAACGCTCCGCTATTTTATGACCGGCCTCTCCACATGGTGCGCGGCTCGGAATGCTGGATGTGGGATGCGGACGGAACCCGCTATCTCGATTGCTACAACAACGTGCCGCATGTCGGGCACTGCCATCCGCATGTGGTCGAAGCCCTGTGCAAACAGGCGGGCACACTGAACATTCACACCCGTTACCTCAACGAGGTCGTCCTCCAATATGCCGAGCGCCTCACAGGCTTGCTCCCGTCTCCGCAGCTCGACCGCGCCATGTTCGTCTGCACCGGGACAGAGGCCAACGAACTGGCGCTGAGAATTGCGCGCTATGCCTCAGGCAACCGTGGGGTTCTGGTCAGCGACTTCAGCTATCATGGCAATTCGAGCGGCTTTGCCGAGTTGACCACAGGGCTGCCTCATCCCGAACCCATGGCGGATTTCGTCCGTTCGCTAAAGATACCGGACCCCTACCGTTGGGACGGTTCGGAAGATGAGATGGTCGCTCACCATCTTGCCCTGGTTGACGAGGCTATCGAGTCTTTGAACGAGGCCGGCTTCGGTGTCGCCACAGTCATCTTCGACACCATCTTCTCCACCGAAGGCCTGCTCGATGTTCCACCGGCATATGTGCAGGGCGTTGCACAAAGGGTTCGTGACGCCGGCGGTTTGTTCATCGCCGACGAGGTGCAGCCCGGTTTCGGCCGGATGGGCGATGCGATGTGGGGTTTTCAAAGCACAGGTGTAACGCCAGACCTCGTGACCATGGGCAAGCCTATGGGTAACGGCCATCCGGTCGGAGCGGTTGTTACCAGCAGCGCGCTTGCCGACGCCTTCACCGGCGATGCGCTCTATTTCAACACCTTTGGCGGGAACCCCGTTTCCGCTGCTGCCGGCAATGCTGTCCTCGACGTGATCGAGCGCGAAAACCTGATGCATCATTCCGCAACCGTGGGACAATACCTGCAGGAACGCCTGGCCGACGTTGCTGACAAGTTCAGCTGCGCCGGAAATGTCCGTGGACGGGGTCTCTTCGCCGCTGTCGAACTCGTGGGGGACGACAAACAACCTGACGCCCGGCTCGCCAAGGCCATTATAAACGAAATGCGCAACCGGCAGATCCTTATCAGCAAGATCGGGCCTGCCGATAACGTGTTGAAGATTCGTCCGCCTCTCTGCCTCGGCAGAGAAGAAGTCGATTTATTGGCAGACGCCCTCTCCAGCACCATCGAGACTTTGGCCCAATGACCAACTTTTACGACGCCTCGCAGGCAGAACAGATCGCATCGCTGACCGTCCTGGCTCAGAATGCTCTTGCACAGTACCCGGGCGCTTACGGCGTTCCCGAATTGGTCAAGTATCGCGAGAATGCGATATTCTCCGTACGGGATTCGGACGGAAACCGGTTCGCCCTGCGTATCCACCGGCCAAACTATCACTCCGACGCTGCCCTGAATTCCGAGGTTGCCTGGATGGAAGCGCTCGAACGGCAAGGGCTGCCGGTTCCCCAGGTGATAAGCAACACCAAGGGAGAATTGATCACCCTGGCTTCCGCTCCTGCGGTGCCGGAAGTTCGCCGGGCCGATTTGCTATGCTGGGTCGATGGGGTGCCCTTGTCCCAACTCGAAGATGAGGGAAGCCTTCCAACGCGCGAGCGGGCCGCGCTTTATCGCCTCCTCGGCGGCCTGATGGCCCAGTTGCACCAACATGGCGCAGAGTGGGCCACCCCGTCCGACTTCGAACGCCATAACTGGTACACCGACGCGCTGGTCGGCGCCGATCCCATCTGGGGACGGTTCTGGGAGTTGCCGGACCTCGATCAGGAGCAGAGACAGATGATGCTCGGTGCAAGGGAGGAAGGCGCGCGAGCCCTCGCCAAGCACCCTCGCAACGGGGACAACTCCGGCCTCATTCATGCCGACCTCATCGCCGACAACGTTATGGTTGCCGGGGACAGGCTTCAGCCGATCGATTTCGATGATGCCGGGCACGGCTGGCATATGTTCGACATTGCCACGACGCTCTATTTCCATCACCGGCAGCCGGATTTTCAGGACCTGCGAGATGCGTTGATCGCGGGCTATCGCGAGGTACGCCCGCTGCCGCAAAGCGAAGTCGATGCCCTTCCGCTGTTTATGATGTTGCGCGGAACCACATATCTTGGCTGGGTATCCACCCGCCGCGAAACGGAAACAGCGCGCGAATTGACACCTTTCCTGATCGAGCAGGCGTGTTCCGCATGCGAGATTTACCGCAAGAGCTGCGGATAACGCATCGCTCTAGCTGATCGGCGGCGAGTAAAGGGTCTCCCCCATCTCGCCGCCGGTCGCTGTCGCCGGGCTATTTGGCGATATTGTACACCTTGATATTGGTGCAGGACTTCAGTCCTTCGATCCCAAATTCCACACCCATGCTGGAATAGCGCGCACCGCCGAAGGGAATGTGCGGTGCGACTTCGCCATGCTTGTTGATGTAGACCGTACCGGCGACAAGGCGCTCGGCAATGGCAAGCGCTCTGTCGATGTCCTTGCTCCAAACCGAAGCCGCAAGATCGACATCGAGGCTGTTTGCCTGGCGGATCGCATCATCGACTTCGGTGAAACGAATGATCGGCAAAAGCGGGCCGAACTGCTCCTCGTCCACACATGCCATGCCTTCCCGAGCATCTGCAATAAGAGTGATCGGGAAGAAGAAGCCCTTCCCTTCCCGTGGTGCCCCGCCCGTGATCACCCGCCCGCCCTCTGTGGGAGATGACGAGGCCAGGCGGGTGACCTTTTGAAACTGCATTTCGTTCTGGATAGGGCCAAGCACGTTGCTCTCGTCCAGCCCGGGGCCCATCGGCATGGTTTCTGCCAATTGAGCAAGTTCGGAGCAAATTTCATCATAGATATCATCGTGAACATACAAACGCTTCAGTGCAGCGCAGGTCTGTCCATTGTTGATGAAAGCGCCCCAGAAGATGCCTTCAGCCACGGCCTTCGGATCGACGTCGGGCAGAACGATACCAGCGTCGTTTCCTCCCATTTCGAGCGTGAGCTTCTTCAGGGTTGGCGCTGCGGCTACCATAATTTTCTTGCCCGTCTCGGTTGAGCCGGTGAAGATGATCTTGTCGACATCCTTGTGCGTCGTCAGCCCTTCCGCGACCCCTTCCCCGTCGGCAACTACATTGAGCACGCCCTGAGGCAATGCTGCTGCGAGCAATTCGACCATCCTGAGCGTCGATAACGTGGTGTAAGGCGATGGCTTGATGACCACAGTATTGCCCGCCCGGATCGAAGGCGCGATGTGCCAGATAGCGATCAGAAGTGGCCAGTTCCACGGTGTTATCGAGCCGATAACGCCGAGAGGAACGTAGCGCTTTTCAACCCTTGCCGCATCATCGTCCTGAATGACCTCGACCGGAAGCGCAAGCTGCGCTGTCGCATTGAGCCAGGCCGAGCAACCTCCCAGCTCAAACTCCGAGCCGATCCCCTTCAGCGGCTTGCCCTGTTCCTTGGTCAGAAGCTGCGCGAGTTCGGCACTGTGATCGTCGATAATATTCGCCAGCTTGCGGCAAGCCTGCGCGCGGACCTCGTCGGACTGCTGCGCCCAGCCCGGCTGCGCGCGTTTGGCCGCGGCCACTGCCGCGTCAAGGTCAGATCGCGTTCCCACCGGCGCGAGACCGATCACCTCACCGGTGGCGGGATCTCGCACTTCGCGCGATTCTTCCGCCTGCTTATGTTGCCCGTCTACGAACATGTGAAATTGCTCGCCTTGCGTCATGCCATCCATATCCCATGCTATTGCCTAGTCCGAACTTGTCACCCCACGGTGCGAGGCAGCCGAATCCATGGCTTCGATTTCAAAAAGAATCTGGAGAAGAGTACGCGCCTTTTCATGGCCGATCCGGTCAATAATCGCTTGGTTGTGTTCCGATGCGCGTGCCGAAAGGTCGGCGAGAACGCGCGCTCCTTCTTTCGTAAGCTCCAGCCTGTGGCGCCTGCGGTCTTCAAGATGGTCACTGCGGGTCAGCCATTCCCGATCTACCAGCCGCTGTACCGCCCGGGAAATCTTACTCTTGTCGAGCGATGTGCGCTCTACGATTTCACCGGAACCGATCGGCGCATAAAGCCCCACGTTGAACAAAACCCGCCATTCCGCGCGTGTGATGCCATATTCGGAGATGTAGACCTGCCGGAACTTCTGTGAGCTTTTTTCTGTCGCCTGATAAAGGCGATAAGGGATGAATTCTTCCAGATCGAACATGCAGCTTTCTTTCGCAAATGGCATCGCTCGCCACGGCGGCAGCGTCCAAGCATAATCGGCGAGTTCCTCCCGACCAGAGGAACCTTTCATTTCTCAACCATGACCGCACGAACTTCGCCGGGCCGCCTACCCCATGATCTCTAAGAGCATCATCTTCTCATTTGCAACGGTTGCAAATGAGAAGATGATCGCATAGAAAGATGGTGAGAGTCGCCACCATGCCGGGAACGTCCCCACGTCGCTGTGCGGAAACGGATCCGGCGCCCTCGGTGCGCGAAATAAAGCCTTGGAGAAACAGTGTGGCAAAGCCCTTCGCATCATCTGCCGACCTGACGGAAAAGTCAGAAACCCTCGAAACACTGGCCGACGGTGTCTACGCCCTGACCGCAGAAGGTGACCCGAACGTCGGCGCGATCGAGGGCGAGGATTTCGTCGTCTGCATCGAAGCACGCGCAACGCCCGCCGCGGCGCGCGATTGGCTCACCAAGCTGCGCGAAAAGACCGATAAGCCGATCAAGCACCTCATTCTCACGCACTATCATGCCGTGCGCGTTCTCGGGGCCGCTGCTTTCGAGGCAGAGAACATCATCATGTCGGACGTGTCGCGCCAGTTGGTGGAGGAGCGCGGAAAGCAAGATTGGGACAGCGAATACGGTCGTATGCCGCGGCTCTTCAAGGAGCCCGATGGCATTCCCGGCCTGACGCGGCCGACCATCACGTTCAAGGACGAAATGCGGATCGAACTGGGCGGCGACCGTGGCCATCTCGATCTCAAGTTCTGCGGACGCGGCCATACCGCAGGCGATATCGTGGTGTGGCACGAGAAGTCCAAAACCCTCTTTACCGGCGACCTGGTAGAGGCAGAAGCCGCGCTTTATACCGGCGATGCTTTCCACTTCGACTGGAGCAAGCACACCCTCGACAACGTCAAGGCATTCCGTTCGGAAAACCTGGTTGGCGGGCGCGGCGCAGTCGCCAAGGGCGTTGAAGCGACCGACAAGGCAATCGAACAATCGCGCGATTTCCTCAAGACAATGATCCGCGAAACGCAGGCCGTGCACGAGCGCGGAGGGACGCTGAAGGAAGCATTCGAAGCCTGCCACCGTACGCTCGAACCGAAATATGGCCGTTGGCCGATTTTCGAGCATTGCCTTCCCTTCGACGTCAAACGCCTGTGGGACGAGTTTAACGGCAAGGACTGGCCCGAAATCTGGACCATGGAACTCGACCGGCAGGTCTGGGACCAGCTGCAGGACTGAGCGTTAGGCCTGGAGGGGAAGACGGCATGAATGTCGAAACTGGCAAAGCAGCCTGGCGCGAGACAATACCTGTCTGGCGTGCGTTTGAACCAAGCCCGAAGCCGGAGACGGAGTTCGAGCAGGCCAGGGTCGTCATCGTCGGCACTGGTCCGGTGGGGCTGGCCATGGCCATCGATCTGGGGCAGCGCGGCCACGAGGTGATCGTGCTGGGCCGTTTCGATTTCGTGCCCGCCGGATCGAAGGCCATTTGCTTCTCGAAGCGATCGCTCGATATTCTCGATCGCCTCGGCTGCGGCGAGCAAGCGGTGGAAAAGGGGGTAAGCTGGAACATCGGCAAGGTGTTCTGGAAAGACCGTAGCGACCCGGTTTACAAGTTCGATCTGCTGCCGGTGAAGAACCAGAAGATGCCCGGCTTCATCAACATCCAGCAGTATCACATGGAGGATATTCTCCTCGATCGGCTGAAGCAGCTTCCCAACGTCCAGATCCGCTGGGGTCACGAGGTGACGGCCCTCGATACAAGTGAAGAGTCGGCCATCATGTCTGTCGACTGTGCGGATGGTGCCTATCGTATCGAAACCGAATGGCTGATCGCCTGTGACGGCAACAAGTCGAGCGTACGCGATCTCATGGGGCTCGATTTCGAAGGCCGGATCTTCGAAGACAATTTTCTCATCGCCGATGTGAAGATGAAGGAAGATCGCCCTTCGGAACGCTGGTTCTGGTTCGATCCGCCGTTCAATCCGGGCCAGTCTGTTCTGCTTCACAAGCAGCCTGACGATGTGTGGCGGATCGATTTCCAGCTGGGCTGGAACATTGATCGCGAGGCTTGCATCAAGCCGGAGAATGTAAATCCTCTGGTGCGCGCGATGCTCGGAGACGACGTTGAGTTCGAGGAAGAGTGGTACAGTGTTTACACCTTTCAATGTCGCAGGATGCAACACTTCTGGCACGGCAGGGTCATCTTCGCGGGCGACAGCGCGCACCTCGTGTCACCCTTTGGCGCGCGCGGATGCAATGGCGGTTTCGCAGATATAGATAACCTCGGCTGGAAGCTCGATCTGGTGCTCGAAGGTAAGGCTCCTTTCGATATATTGGAAAGCTACGACAGCGAGGCGATCGTCACGGCCGATGAGAATATTCTCAACTCGACCCGCTCGACGGATTTTCTAACTCCCAAGAGCGATATCAGCCGTGCATTCCGCGATGCAGTGCTCGATCTTGCGGAAGACCATCCGTTCGCCCGTGCTCTCGTGAATTCTGGGCGGCTGTCGACAGCCATCAGCTACCCTGACAGTTCACTCAGCACAGCCGACGCCGATGTATGGAGCGGAGGTATCGCACCCGGTTCACCGGCGTTGGATGCCCCTCTGGACAATGGTTGGCTTTTGGAAAAGCTGGGAGGGCGGTTCGTCCTGCTGACGACCACACCTTTCGCAGACCTTCCCTCCGGGCTCGACGTGCTCGACATTGCACAAGAGCCCGCCAACGGTCTGCTGCGCGAACGGTATGATCTGCAGGGCGGCGGTGCCTATCTCATTAGGCCCGATCAGTATGTCGCGGCGCGTTTTCGTCAGCCAACCGGGGCTGCGATTGCAGACGCTCTCGCACGTGCAATGGGAGAACAGGCATGAGCCTGACACTGGAAACCAACCTCGAAGATCCTGACGCGATCTATGAGAAATTGATCGCAATGCTGGAAAGCCATGAGCCGGAAAAGGCCCTGCGCGCCAGCGCACGGCTTGTCCTGCTGCTGATCAACCACATCGGTGACAGGAAAGTCATCGACGAAGCAATAGAGCGCGCTGCGCTTTTGACGGAGGCATGAAATGACCACCGAGACAATTGACACCCCCATAAAGCTCGCCGGGGTTCACCACACCGCTTTCCGCTGCAAGGATGCCAAGCAGACTGTCGAATGGTACGCGAAAGTCCTCGGCATGGATTACACCACTGCCTTTGCCGAAGATCACGTCCCGTCAACAGGGGAATACGATCCGTACATGCATGTCTTCCTCGATGCGGGGAACGGCAACGTGCTGGCTTTTTTCGAATTGCCGAACCAGCCCGAAATGGGCCGTGATACAAATACACCTGCCTGGGTGCAGCACCTTGCTTTCAAGGTTGGTTCGGAAGAGGAATTGGTGGCTGCCAAGGCGCATATCGAAGCCCAAGGCGTCTCTGTGCTCGGCCCCACCCATCACGGCATTTTCAAGTCGATCTACTTCTTCGACCCGAATGGGCACCGGATCGAGCTGGCCGCCGACATAGGAACCGACGAACAATATGCAGAGCTGAAACGTGTAGCCCCCTTAATGCTGGAGGAATGGAGTCAGACGAAAAAGGCGCCGCGCCATGCCGACTGGCTGCACGAACTTGCCCGCAAGGAACACGGAAATTGAAGCTCTACGGTTACTACCGCAGCTCGACTTCCTATCGCCTTAGAATTGCGCTGAATCTCAAGGGCCTTGATTACGATCTTGTGCCCGTCAATCTCCTTCGTTCCGAGCAGAAGGAAGATCAGTATCGCGCGCGCAACCCGTTTGGGGGCGTTCCCATGCTGGAGGCCGAAGGGCGCGATCGCGCACAAAGCATGGCGATTATCGAATGGCTGGAAGAGCGGTTTCCCGAACCGCCGCTATTGCCCGATGATACCGATGCACGGTTTACGGTGCGCGAACTCACCTATGCCATTGCCACTGAACTGCACGCGCCGCTCAATCTGAAGGTTCTGCACTACATCAAGACGCAGTTCGAACAGGATCAGGATGCCGTCGATCAGTGGTATCGGCACTTGCTTGGCCTCACACTCGAGCCGGTCGAACGGCGACTTGCGCAGCTGGGGGCTGGAGACTTTCTGCTGGATAGCCCAGGCATGTTCGAAGCCGTGCTCATCCCGCAAATTTATAATGCACGGCGCTTCGACTACGACCTTTCGCAATCGCCGCACATCACCCGGATCGAAGCCGCGTGCTTGCAGTTGCCGGCGTTTGCTGCCGCGCATCCAGACAACCAACCCGATACTCCCAAGAAAGGCTGATCGCCATGAAACTCGCTACTCTGAAAGACGGCACCCGAGACGGCAAACTCGTCGTCGTGTCAAAGGACCTGAGTCGCTGCGTCGCGGCCGACCACATTGCAAGCACGCTTCAAGTTGCGCTGGATGATTGGGCCACATTGTCCCCCCGCCTTGAAGCCTTATACGCCGAGCTTGAGGACGGCACCGCGAAGAGCGAGCCCTTCGATGAGACCCAAGCCCTATCCCCGCTTCCCCGCGCCTTCCAATGGGCTGATGGCTCGGCCTATATCAATCACGTCGAGCTGGTGAGGCAGGCGCGCAATGCAGAAGTTCCGGAAAGTTTCTATAGCGACCCGTTGATGTATCAGGGTGGCAGCGACGGCTTCCTTGCTCCGCATGAAGACATCCCATTGGGCGACCCAGCCTGGGGCTGCGATATGGAAGGCGAGGTGGCTTGCATTACCGACGACGTGCCGATGGGCAGCTCTCCCGCCGACGCCGCCGATCACATCAAGCTGCTCATGCTCGTGAACGATGTATCGTTGCGTGGGCTGATACCCGGCGAGCTTGCCAAGGGTTTCGGCTTCTTTCAGTCAAAACCCGCGAGTGCGTTCAGCCCCGTTGCGGTGACACCCGATGAACTGGGTGATGCCTGGCGTGATAATGTCATCCATCACCCGCTCATGGTCGATTACAACGACGAGCCTTTCGGCAGGGCTGAGGTCGGCCAGGACGCCACGTTTAACCTCGCCGATCTGGTGGCCCACGCGGCCAAAACCCGTAAGCTGGGCGCCGGGACGATCATCGGCAGCGGCACGATCAGCAACAAGGGTGAAGACGGGGGGCCAGGCAAGCCCGTATCCGAAGGAGGAGCGGGTTACAGCTGCATTGCCGAAATCCGCACCATCGAGACGATCTATGACGGCGAGGCCAAGACCCCGTTCATGACTGTCGGCGACAAGGTCCGCGTGAGCATGAATGACGCCGACGGCAATTCAATCTTCGGCACCATCAACCAGACCGTGGTTGCCGCGAAATGATGCAGCGCTGGGCGCGGCGCTGCATCGGCGGCGTCGCGCCCAGCGACCCAATGAACTTTGCGCCTTGCTGGCCCGGACCAGCAGCGCTTATCTATTAGCTGAAACGGCTCCACCGATAGGGCGACGGATCAACGATCGGCGTCGCGCCCGTTGCGATCTCCGCAGCCAACTGCCCCGCGGCAGGTGAACAGCCGAAGCCGTGGCCGGAAAATCCCGTGGCCAGACTGAGCCCGGGCACCGCCTCCACATTGTCGATCACCGGAAGCGAATCCGGCGTCATGTCCATCATGCCGGCCCAGTTCATTGCAATCGGTGCGCCGGAGAAGGCTGGCCAGGCTGCCGCCACGTTGCGCATGGCTTCGGCATTGATCTGCGGATTATAGTCCGGGTTCTTCGTGCGTGTCGCCTCGAATGGGGTAACCGCATCATTCCGCCACTTGCGCGGTGTGCGGATATCGTTCCACAGCTCAGACCCAAGCTCCAGACGCATCGCTTTCCAGAAAGCCTTCAGGGAAGAGATGTATTTCGGTCCCAGCAGCACGCTATCCAGCGTAATCGGCGCCACGAGCGCAGCGCGATGCATGATCGTATAGCCGCCGGTATGGTCCTTGCGGAACGAGAAGTTCGGGCCTCCCACCGCAATCTCTGTAGGGCCGTTCATCGGCACGGTACGCAGCACGGACACGGTCAGCGGCAGCATCGGAAAATCAATGCCCATATTGCCAAGAAACCGCCGACTCCAAAGCCCGCTGGCCAGAATAACCTGCTGACAGGCAATCTCGCCATGCTCGGTCACCACTCCGGAGACCCTGCCCCCGCTCGTCGACAGCGAGCGTGCGGCGCAGTTTTCGACGATGACAGCACCTTTGGCGATTGCCGCATTCGCGATCGCGCTAGCCGCCATGGTCGGCTCTGCACAAGCGTCCGACGCGGTGTAGATGCCCCCCAGCCAATTTTCGCGCCCACCGGGCACCAGAGATGCAATCTCTTTCCCGCTCAGCATCTGCGCATCGGTATACTCGCGGCCGACGTTCTCGTACCACTGCGAATAGAGAGAAAGTTCTGCCTCTGTGCGGGCCGTGAACATGATGCCTGATTGACGAAAACCCACACTCTTGCCAGTCCGCTGGGGCATCTCGGCCCAGAGACGATCGGCTGCGATCGAGAGTGGAAGGTCCAAGGCAGCCCGATTGGTCTTGCGCACCCAGCCCAGATTGCGCGACGATTGTTCGCCTGCCAAACGCCCCTTTTCCAGTACTGTGACCGGTATGCCGCGCTCAGCCAGAGTGAGCGCGGCAGTCAGGCCGATAATTCCGCCTCCGATCACGACGACTTCCGTGGCTTTTGGCACGGCGGTGCTGGATACTACCGGATTGATCGCAGGAGGCTGGCTAATCACAAGAACCCCTCAGATAGATTTGAAACGCTTGAAGCGCCAGGCTATTTGGCGCTGAGATCGATCTCTACGATCTCGGCCTCAGACGCGCCGCGATAGGCTGTCACCTCGATTTCCACCTTGTATTCCGGCAACCCCAGTGGCGGACATGTAAGCGTCAATGTCGGGTCAATGCCCCGCATCCTTGCTCCGTATGCTGTCACCACTTCCTGAAGGTCGTCGGGATCCTGGATAAACACCTTTGCGGATACAACGTCGGCCAGGGACGCACCGACAGCCTCAAGCGCCTTGCTAATGTTGTCGAGCACCTGATTGGTCTGTTCCGCGAGATCTTCGGGTATCTGCTTTGTCTCCGGATTTCGGCCAGCAGTGTTGGACACGAAGATCCAGTCATCCACCGCAACAAGGCGAGAGTAGCTCCCGTGCTGTTCGGTGGGAGAACCGGTCTTGACCTTGGTAATTTTCGTCATGTGAAATTTTCCATGAATGCTTGTGTTGGGACGGTTTTCCCTCACCTAAGTGCGGGCTGATCCCAAAGGTTGAGCTTGGTGCCGATCCCGAGCTTGATCGCATTGCGATAAATCTGAGTTCCCCAAGCGACATCTTCAACCGGCATTCCGCCCACCGAAAGGATAATGATCTCGTCCTCGTTGCGACGTGCCACGCTGTCTCCGGCGACGATCGCGCCGAGATCCTCAAGGCTGGTCGGATCGAGCTTGCCCTGCTCCACTTGATCGAGCCACTGGACACCGGCCAGCGGGATGATGTTGTGCGCCGGGCGCGGCACTTCTTCCATCCACGCTTCATAGAGCCCGGTGTTGTCGAACACCTTGCGAACATCTGCTCCGAGGAATTCATCGGCAAAGTTCACCGCCGCGGGCATCGCGAAGAACGCCCCGGGCTTCACCCATTCGCGTTCAATCCGCGGATAGAAGGAAACATCGCCCGTCTGGCTTGCCTGACAGAAGCTCACGATATCGCAATCGCGCACAACTTCCTCATCCGTTGTTACGGTTTCGACGGTGGTGATTTGGGGAAAGGTTTCGGCAACCCATTCGAGAAAGCCCTTGAGGCTCTTCTCGCCCCGGCCTTTCACCTTGAGCGTATCGATTGCCGGGCAGGTAGCCATAAAAGCCGAGAGCGACGTGCGGGCCATGACACCCGGTCCGCAGATCCCAACAACTCGCGAGTCGTGCCGCGCCAGATGGCGCGCGCCAACGCCCGGGATCGCGCCGGTGCGGTAAGCGGAAAGCAAGTTCGCCGACATGAAGGCAAGCGGCGCACCGGTATCGGTGTCGTTGAGAATGAACATGAGGATCGACCGGGGAAGCCCTCTTTCCCGGTTGGCGATATTGGAGCCGTACCATTTGACGCCTGACGTCCCGAAATTGCCGCCAAGATAAGCGGGCATCGCCATAAAGCGCCGATCGGCAGTGTTTTTGGGCATGTCGGGAAACGGGCTGTCGTCGGGAAATGTAATCATCGAGCCATGCGATGAGTTGTTCGCGCCAGGCATTCGATAATCGCCCCTGTGCAAGAGGGCGAACATCTCTTCCATCGTATCCACACAGCTGGCCATATCGGTCACGCCAGCTTCAATCATCTGAGCTTCATTCAGATAGATAAAGTCAATTGCAGCAGACGAACTTGCATTCTCAGGCATTGATCAATTCCTTCGCCATCTCTCCGGTGCGCCTTTTTAGCGTAATCACCTTGCATGCTTTGCAATCGCGGCCAGATGGCCATGAAAATTCGCCCTTGATAACCGACTGGGCGATCTGTGGCACGCGGGCTCACGAGTGCGCGCAAAATCCCGCCTTTGGCGACCTGCCAGAGATTATTGGCATACCTCTCGAACCTACGGATCGAGCCACTTGCAGGTGCAAACCTTTCAGCGCCATCCGAGCGGGCCTATCCGGTTCCTGCGACCAGTCTTGCTCAGGTTCCGAACGGCACCCGCACTGTCACACCATAAGTTCTCGGCTGCGCGAAGAATGACGTGGTGCCAAGAATGCCGAGATTGAGCGTGTAGGCCCGGTACTCTTTATCAAACAAGTTCTTCACCCAGCCTTGCACCGAGATCCCGGTCGACGCTTCCTCATATGCGAGCGAGGCGTTCGTGACGTTGTAGGCGGGCTGCAGCGATGAAAGGCCGTTTGTCACCTCGAGATATTGGTCATCGTACCAAGCTCCGTCCACTTGTGCCGCAAAGTTTCCGCCCGCGACATCAACATTGTAGCGTAGAAGATAATTGAAGCTAAAGCGGGGTGCGTTGGCGAACTCGGCGTTCTCAATGATGTCGTCGGGATAATCGCAATAGAAGAAGCCGCCTTGATTTGCGCAATATTCGGCGTCAGGCGCGCCCGGGAAGAATTCGGGGCCGACCTGTTCGCCCACCCCTCTTACTTCGTCGATGGAGGAAGTTTGCCAGGTCGCGCCCAACACGGCATCGAACCGGGGCGAAGGCGACCAGAACGCTTCCAGTTCAGCGCCCGTCGAGTGCGCATCCGAATTGCTGACGAACGGCACGGCGCTTGTAAGAGCGAACGCTTGATAATCATCGTAGATATAGTGATATAGCGTGCCGTTGAGCCGCAAAGTGCCGTTCGCAAGCGTGCTTTTGAAACCTGCTTCGAAACTGTTCAGCGTCTCTGCACCATGCTTGATTTCCGTGGCTGTTACGTCGGCGCCGAGAGACCAGTTACCTCCCTTTATCCCGCGGTTCCAGGATGCGAACAGCAGCAGATCCTCGCTTGGTTCATAGCTCAGCACAGCGCGTGCAGCCCAATCGCCATAAGCGATATCATTGACCCCGGGAACGGTGGCTTCGAACATTGCGCTGGAACCGGTAATCAAATCTTCAGCGACGGCCGGGTCGCTCAGCACCGCCAGATAATCGAGGTTTTTGCTATCTTCTGAATAGCGCAGGCCGGCTGTGAAAGTCAGCTCATCGGAAAGGAAGAAATCGGCTTGCCCGAAGACCGACCAGTTTTCAGAGTTTATCCCATAGGTTTGATTGATGATCGGATCGACCGCGTCGCCATTGACGTCGAGCGCGAGACCGAGAACCGGCACGCCCTGCAAGGTGATCGTGCCCAGCATATCCATGTCGAGATAGTATGCCCCGACCTGCCAGTTCATGAAGTCCGCGTTGCCAGACAAGCGCAACTCTTGCGAGAACTGTTCGTAGGAGTTGGTGTTGTCAAAGTTGATAACGAGTGCGGGAATAGCATCGCCATCCTCGCCATAGGCCTTATACAAATCCGTGAAGTTGGTGATTGATGTGACAGTCACATCTCCAAGGTCTGCTTCCAGATCCGCCTGATAGATATCGACAGTCCGATCGAGATATCCTGCACGGTCGGAAAAGTTCTGAAACGGCGACGCCGGCTCTCCGGTAATTCCGTTGATCACTCCGTTCTGGCTGTTGGTCAGGCCCGTGCGATCAACCGAGCAATAGCCATTGGCAAGAAATTCGCAGTTATCGAAGACATATCCACCCGTATCGACGCGGTTGTCTTCAGCGTGCTTGTACCACAGGTTTATCTGTACATCGGGAGACAGATCCCACTGGGCTGTGATGCGCCCGGCCCAGCCGTCCTTGCCGCCGAGATCCTGCCCGCTCGCGACGAGCCCCGCGTCCGGATCGGTGTCGGTCGAGATAACGTAGCCATCGGCCTGCTCGAAACGCCCCGCGGCGCGCACACGCAGCCCTTCCGCGATCGCTCCACCGAGGGCGGCCTCGACGAAAACGTCATTGTAAGACCCGTAGCCAGCCTCGACATATCCGTTGGGTGCGTCGCGATCCGCCTTGCGAGACAGATAGTGAATAAGCCCGCCGGTCGCATTGCGGCCGAACAGTGTTCCTTGCGGCCCACGCAGAACCTCGACACGTTCGATATCGAAAAGTTGGCCGCTTACACCGTTGATCGAACCCATATAGGCATTGTCGAAGTATACCGCGACCGGCGCTTCCAGGTTATCCGTGAAGTTGCTTTGCGAGACGCCGCGCAGACTGAAGATCGTCAGGCTCGGCGACCATTGGTTGACCCTCAACGCCGGGATTTGCTCGGTGATCCCAGTCGTGTCGGTAATGCCAAGGGCGTTTAGCTGATCACCGGAATATGCGGTGATCGAGATCGGAACATCCTGCACATTCTCATCGCGTTTGTTCGCGGTAACGATGATCTGGCCAATAGCGCCGGAGCTTGCCGGCCCCGCTTCGCGACCGGGGCCGCTTGGCCCGGCCTGCGAAGCTGACTGAGCCAGAGCGAGCTGGGGCACGAGGGCCACGGGAGCTGCAGTGGCGGCGACGAGGAAAAACTTGGCAAGTCTCATGGCCCGGACCTCCTTCACAAATTTTAACGCTGGCAATCAAATCGGTCGCTATCGCGCCAAGACGTCTCCTTCATTCAGCCTTGTAGACCATCTCTCCGCCGACGAACGTCATGAGCACCTTTGTCTCGTGCACCTTGGTGATGGGCACGTCGAAGATGTTTTGATCGAGGACGATGATGTCTGCCAGCTTTCCGGTTTCGATCGTCCCCGTTGCGTTGCCGAAATTCATTTGCTGGGCCGAGGTGCGCGTGAAGATGTCCACCGCCTGATCGAGCGTGATCCGCTCCTGCGCGCCCAGCATCTCGCCACCGCCACCGGGCACCTGACGCGTGACCAAGGTCTCGATCGCGATCCAGGGATTGACTGAGGGAACCACGCTCCAGTCCGAACCCGGCACGACCAGCGCACCGGAATCGAGCGCATCCTTGACGGGAATCCACCGCTCCATTCGCTCCTCGCCAACCGCGCGCCGGATATCTCCGATGATGGGCGACGGATACCAGATGTATGGCGAGAACTCGAAGCTTGCGAACATGTCGCGCGCGCGACCGATATCGCTCATCTGCACGAAGCTGTTGTGGCCGACATTGTGATACTGGCCGGAAAAACCGTTCATCTTGCGCGTGTATTCAATCGCATCCAATCCGGCGCGAACAGCTGCATCGCCTGCGGCATGGAACTTCACCGTGAAGCCGCGCCGGTCGAGCTCGGCGACCTGATTGTTGAGTTCATCTTGCGGGACCAGCAGCAGCCCACGCTCACGGGCGGTCTGATCATGTTGAGCGTGCCCCGTATCGACATAAGGCTCAATCATTGCCGCCGTATGACCGTCGGTCGGGACGCCATCGAGAACGAGCTTGACGCAAGTGGGTGAGAATTTCTCTCGCGCGAACTCCATGTGTCGGCCAAGCAGGCCTTGATCGCCGCCCCAGAGACAGCCACGCACGCGCAAGTCCAGATCACCTCTGTCGGCAAGGAGGTCGTATGCCCTCGCCGTCGTCTCCGATACGCCTGCGTCGTCGAATGCCGTGATCCCGAAAGAGGCCATCTCGCCGAGCGACCACGCCAGCGCCGCGGCACCCTCCTCCACCGAAGGCTCGGGAATGCGCCCGGAAACCAGCGAACCGGCCGATTCGCGCAGCACGCCCGTCGGCTCGCCGCTCTCATCTCGCTCAATGATGCCACCTTCGGGATCGCGCGTGCTGGCGTCGATCCCGGCGATCGCCAAGGCCGGCGAATTTCCCCAAGCGGTGTGCCCACTAATATCGCGCAACAAAACCGGATTGTCAGGCGAGACCTGATCCAGCAACTCGCGGGTCGGAGGCACCCCGAGCGAATTGTTGTCGTAACCGCCGCCGGTTATCCATGCGCCGGGCTCTGCCGCTTCGGCACATTCGCGCACCACGGAGAGGGCGGCCTCGGCGTTCGATCCGTGAGGAATATCGCAGGCCGATTGAGCCATTCCTGCACCCATCGGATGCACGTGCATATCGTGCAATCCGGGCATGACCATGCGCCCGTCAAGGTCCAGAACCATGGTCGAAACAGTGCGGTAAGGAGCGATATCGCCTTCACTTCCCACAGCGACGATCACGCCATCGGAAATGGCCATTGTGTTAGCCCAGCCGTTAGGCGTGTAGATCTTGGCATCCTCGATCACCAGATCGGCGCTCGGAAGAGGATATTCGTTGGGCTGGTTGAATTGCGCGTGAGCAGGCACCGCCAGAAGCGGAAAAATTCCGGCCAGAAGAAGTTTCTTGAAATGCATGGTCCACCCCCACAAGGTCATTACTCAGTCGATCGAAAAGTTTCGAGCGACCCCCCGGTCCAAGAACTTGGCTTTGTGAAGCAAGGAACTATCCAGCCTTGCTGAGGCCGCAGACTTTACCCGCCGGCTGCGAATAAATTCTCCAGCTTGAGCCTAAGAACTTTTCTGCTTGCATAGTGAGTAGAGAAGTTTGCCCCAGCTTGGCATCTTAGGCCAATTTGGGAATCCCGGGAATGCACTGCGCACCCCGCAGCTCACCCACCGGCCCAACTACCGTCGAGTTGACATCAGGCCGAACGCGAAAGCGTGTTTCAACGAAGCCTAGGGAAAACGCGGCGGAGCGACAAAGCTTCGATAACGC
Source organism: Aurantiacibacter suaedae (assembly GCF_005434915.1). Classification (GTDB taxonomy): domain Bacteria; phylum Pseudomonadota; class Alphaproteobacteria; order Sphingomonadales; family Sphingomonadaceae; genus Alteraurantiacibacter; species Alteraurantiacibacter suaedae. The sequence continues at coordinate 351,434 of NZ_SKCG01000003.1, read as the reverse complement.
GTCTCAAGCAACTGCGCGAAGTGGATGCATTCGAGGTCGCGGAAGTCTGCACCGATGATTTGGACGCCGACGGGCAGGCCGGATTGGGTTAGCCCTATCGGCGCAACGGTGGCGGGCAGATATGGCAGGCCGGCATAGGCAGCCCAGAACAGTTGGTTCTCAAATGGAAAGTCACGTCCGTTCACCTCCAATCTGCGGGCTTGTGGAGCGACATCGCTGTGCGGAAAGGCCGCCGTCGATAGCGGCGGACAAAGCATCAGGTCATGATCGTCAAAGAATGCACGCCACGCGCGCCGCAGCCGCTCCCGCTCCGCATGCAGACGCAACCAATCACGGTGGGATAGCGATACCCCATATGCGTTCAGCGTGGCCATATCCCGTGCATACAATCCTGCACCGCCCGCAGCCGATTGCGCAGCCGCAAACTCTTCATCGCTTACGGTATTGGCCGTCGCGGCGCGAAGCAGCACAAGATAAAGCGCGTGGAGCTCCTGGCTATCGAACGCGGGGCGCGCAGCGCGGGAAACGTGCACCCCTTCCTTTTCCAGGAAGTCACCCAGCGCCTCGATCTGGCTTCCGACTTCCCCATCGACTTCGGCGAAGTCGTCGTTGCTTACAAGCGCTACCCGATAATCTTCGAGCCGGGAGCGACGTGGGGTGGGAAGTTCAAGCCGGTAGGCGGTGGCCATGGGGCCTTCGGGCCCGGCCACCACGCTAAGCGCCAGCTCAAGATCGAAGGCACTGCGCGCTAGGGGACCAGTTACGCCGATATCCGGGGCAAGGTCGTGTTCTCCCAGCGTATGCCCCCCGGAAGGCGACAGCCCGAAGCTCGGTTTGTGCCCATAGAGCCCGCAATAATGCGCAGGATTGCGGATCGAAGATGCGATGTCGCTGCCATAGTCGAGTGCTGAAAAGCCAGTCGCGAGCGCGGCAGCCGAGCCACCTGAAGAGCCGCCGGGCGTTCGATCAGTATCCCATGGATTTACCGTGCGACCATAGATCGGGTTGACGCTCTGACCGTCCATCAGAGCAGGAGGGACATTAGTTTTTCCAAGAATGATCGCCCCTGCCGCACGCAAGCGAGCAACAGCTTCGGAGTCTGCGGCGGCGATGTTCTGCGCAAAGTCGGGGATGCCGAAAGTGGTAGGCGTCCCAGCAAGGCCGAAACTCTCCTTTATAGTCATCGGCAGACCGTGCAGCGCGCCGAGCGGGCGTCCCTCGTGCCTTGCGGCATCCGCTGCACGAGCTTCGGTTCGGGCATCATCGAAGGTTTGCACGACGACGGCGTTGATAACCGGGTTCAGCGCCTCGATCCGCGCAATGAATTGCTCGGTCAGTTCAACGCTGCTGATCGCGCCACTTCCCAACTTTTCAAGCAAGTCCGTGGCGGTCTGATAGTAGATCGGCTGTTCGTTTTCCTTGGAAATCATCGCATGCTCCACTCATACCGCCCGCGTGGATATTTCACACCGGCAAGCTTGAACATCATGTTGCGCGGCTAGCCTCGGCAAGCTGGCGCCGGGCAAACCCGTCAAGCAAGCGGCGCTCTGCGGCGCCCGGATCGCTTTCAACGCGCGTTTGCCGGTCGAACAACATCGTCGACCGGGTTGAGGAATCATATGCTGGCCATGGATGGCGCGGCGTGTCGGGGCGACCGGAACGCGCGAAGCTCACCCAGGCATCGCTCAGGTCCTGCGATAGAGCAAACGCATCCTCGCCGCCTCCGTTAAGGCCGCTATCCTCCTCCACGTTCCTGAAAACCAAAGGCACTTCCAGACCATGGGGGGCCTTCATCAGACCGTCAAATACCCGGGTCTGCCAATCGACCCGGTACATGAACGTGGGGGCAGCGCCGAGGGCATGGCGCCTTTCCGCGATAAGTATCGAGTTGATCCGGGTGGGCGCATCAGCGGAGATCAGCGCGTAAAGATCCCAAGGAGAGAAGTCGGGATAGATCGCCCGGTAGCCCTCGATGACCTGCGCCGTTTCCGTGCCCATATACGGCTCCAGCCTTGCCGCAAGATCCGCCAGGCTCATCCGGAAGGCCTCAGGATCCATCATGAGCGTGAAGCCGGCCATTTCCTCTCGCATGCTGCCGATGATGAGGGGAACATCCGCCGAAAGGTCCACCGCTTCGTAGGGGTGGGCCGGTACGATGCGGCCATCGACCAATGGCGAGAAGCGGGCGGGAAACCCCCACGTCTGCCGCGGCGGGGCGGTCCAGACACGCGAAAACGCGGCCATCAGCGAGGGCAGCGCCACCGATTGCAGGCCTCTGGCATCGCCTTGCGTGAGGCCCAGCTCAGCATAGAGTGCGCGGGTGTTCCCCGCGGCCTGGTCGCGCGACAGGAGCAGCGGATTTTGCCCGCTTTGCACAATCGCCTTGTGAAACAGACCGCGCGCGCCGGGCATCGCCAGCAAGGTGGACACCTTCTGCCCTCCGCCCGAATAGCCAAACACCGTGACGTTATCCGGATCGCCGCCAAACCGGGCAATGTTCTCCTGCACCCAGCGCAAAGCCAGGGTGATGTCGAGCATTCCGGCATTGCCGGAATCGGCAAACTCTGGATCGTCGAGGTGAGTAAAACCCAGCACGTTCAAGCGATGATTGAGGCTCACCACCACAACTTCGGCATCGCGGGCGAGATTGCGCCCGTCATGAACGGCGGTCGAAGCTGAACCGGATACAAAGCCGCCGCCGTGCAGCCACACCATTACCGGCCGCCTCGCATTCGCATCGAGGGTTGAGGTCCAGACGTTGAGCGCCAGGCAGTCTTCCGATTGCGCTTGTTGAAGCGACTTGTCGGAGGCGACGAGCGAAAAGGCGTTTTGATGTGGCGCAGACCGACCTTGCGGCGCATCGAAGCCCCAGCCGAGCATGTCGCGCACCCCCGTCCATGGCTCCGGTGAAACGGCAGCCTTGAAGCGCTCTGCCGTGCCATAAGGGATGCCGCGGAACACGTTCACGCCATCATCTAGGAAGCCACGGATCTTGCCGCTGGCTGTCTCCACCGGGACACCGAGCGAACCTTGAGCGCGCGCGCCGGAAAAGGCCGGAAATGCCGCGAACGCAACGCTCAGGGCCATAAAATCTCGGCGGTTCGCCATCAGCATTCTCCCTTGCTTGCCCCGGTTTTCGCCTACAGCTGCCCTCGCCATGGCGAAAGACCCTAGAGACCGAGATCCGATTGCAATACTAGTATGATGTTCTAATTATCCGTCAACCGGGTTCGGCAGTGGCCGGCGCACTTCGAACGAAGCGGGAAGGAAGCACCATGGATATTGCGGAAATCTTCAAGCGAGCTACGGGCAGCCTGAAACGCCCAGCCCTTTCGGCAGCCCTTGCCTGTGCTCTCGCGTCACCGGCCCTGGCTTCGCCGCCAGCGATGCAGGAGGCTGTTCGGGTCGCTCCTGCGGTAGTCCCGATCCCCGAAGCGACCAATGCCATCCCCGTAACGGACAAATCATGGCCTTGGGCGGCTGCGGATCGCGCAGTCTCGCCGATCGACCTTTCGGCCCATGGCTATGTCGAGGAAGAATATTTCATCACAGGGACGGCGCGTGTTTTCGACATGGGCGAACAAGCAAGCCTGACAAGCCTTGCCCAAGGCCCCTATACCACGCGCATTCTGGTACGTCGGCCCGCGCACCCAGCAGAGTTCAGCGGCACCGTGGTGGTCGAACCATTGAACCCCTCGATCCGCTATGACCTGCCCATCATGTGGGGCGAATCCCACGCCAGCTATATCCGCAATGGGGACATCTGGATCGGTGTGACGGTAAAGCCGGTTGCGATTGCCACGCTGAAGGAATTCGATTCCCGACGTTATCAGGCTCTCGAATTTCCCAATCCCGTTCCGGCCTCGCTCACATGCGGGCAAGATCAGTTGCCATTGCCTCGGGGCGGACTGCCGCCCGAATCTTCACCTGCGACAGAGAATGGGCTCATCTGGGATGTGCTTAGCCAGGTGGCGGCGCTGGCAAGAAATGGAAAGCACGGCGGGCCGCTAGCGGGCTTCGATGTCTCGCGCATGTACATGGCGGGCGATTCCCAGTCCGGGGCCTTTGTCCTCACCTATGCGAATTTCATCCATCAGTACGCGCTCGGCCAAGACCGAACCCCGCTTTACGATGGCTACCTTGCTGCGGTTGCCAGTGGACCTGGCACTCCCCTTAACCAATGTGCAAATCCGCTGCCGACTGACGATCCGCGAATGAGGATTGCGGACGTTGGCGTGCCGGTCATCGTGATGGTTTCGGAATCGGAAATTGGCTCGCTGCGGCGCCGACCCGACAGCGATCTGGGGCCCGATCTGTTCCGCGGATACGAGGTGGCTGGCGCCTCGCACATTCACGAAGGCGGCGAAGCTGGAAGCCCCTCGCCCATCGATGCCGCCAGAACAAGCGGCGCAGTCTTCGACAATGCCAATGCTTGCCAGGAGCAAGACATGCCCGGCAACGATGTACCCTTCGCGATGTTGCTGAGCGGAGCGTTCCGCAACCTTGATCGCTGGTCGCGCGAGGGCGTGCCCCCGCCTCGCGGCGAACCGCTTGAGGTGGATAAACCCGGCACGCCCGATGCGCAGGTGCTGACGGATGAATTCGGAAACGCCCTTGGCGGCGTGCGCACTCCGCAGGTCGATGTGCCCGTCGCGCGCTACTACCATCGCATGACCGGCCCCGGCATTTGCGAGCTGTGGGGTTACCGCAAGCCATTTACTGCGGACGTTCTCGAAGCGCTCTACCCCACGCGAGAGGCTTATCTTTCACGTTTTCGCCAGAGCGTCGATAGTTTGATAGCCGAGCGGTGGATCGAACCGGAGGATGGTCAGGCGCTGCTGCGTCAGGCGTCTGACGCAGCCTCCTTGATGAATGACTGAGAGGCCGCAAGCGGGGGCGTCGCCGACTTCATGCATGATGCCCTGCCCGCGAAATCGATGAGCCTTGCAGCTACAAATTGCCATGGTCTACAATTGCGCAATGGAGATTTCCCGGTTTTCCGCAGACCATGAAAGTGCCTTGTGCGTTCGCCCGCCAGTTCAGGAGCGGGCATTGCGGACGCATGACCGGTTCATGTCTGCGGCCACGCAATTGACCCGGACGAAGGATTTCGACGACATCTCGATCCGCGACCTGAGCGATGCGGCAGGATGTTCTATCGGTTCCTTCTATCATCGCTTCGGCAGCAAGGACGTGCTGTTTGCCGCCTTGATCCACAACATGCTGGAGAAAAGACGCGAGGGCGTGGACCGAACATTCGCGCAAACGGCGACCGCCGATCTGCCGGAAGCGATAGCCCGCGGCGCGCTGGCCAACTATCGCGAACATGCTGGACTACTGAGAACAGCGATGCGCTACCATCTCGCCGGCAAAGATATCTGGAAGCCGATCATCGCGTTTGGTCGCTACGTATCCGGTCGGTATTTTGAGCGGCTCGCAGCCGAGCGGCAGACCCCGCTATTACGAGATGAGATATCGCGGCTGGAGTTTGTGTTCCTCTGGCTGCATGGCCATCTGACGACGAGCCTGGCGCACGATTATTCGGGCACCGATCTTTCACAAGAGCAGTTTGCACACGAGACGGCGCGCTATTTCGTCCTTGCGATAAACCACGCGCTTGACCGCGCGGCCGGCGAAGGCTGACGCTTCACGCGGGTTTCGGATCAGCCCGGACAGTTACGCTCGGCAGGGCGCCCCGCAAACCGATCAGCGATCCACTCCAGCTGGCGCGGGAAGGAGGCATGGATCACCTGGGCATGATCCATCCCGGGATAGGTCTCGAGCGAAACCTCGTCCTGAAGCTTGCAACGCTCACCGATGGCGCGTTTGGTGATGTCCAGCGGGATCGCGGGGTCGTTTTCGCCCAGCAACACCAGCAGTGGCCCTCGCCCGGGCTGGAGATAAGGGCGGTTTGCGTCGGTGAAGCGCCGCACGCCGGGCGCATCGGGCCAATTGCTGGGCTGTCGCGCGCCGGGCAGGCTGGCGACAAGCTCCATCGCCGCGCCGAAGCAGGCTTCCTGCTCAAGCTCCGGCAACACTTCCGCAATCTGCGGCCCCACCATCGTCTCCGGATCGAAGGAAGGATCTGCCGCTCTGATGCCAGCAGCCACCAGCGCCATGCCCCCGCTGGCCATTCCATCCGGAAACAGCTTCCACATCGCGTGATAATCCGTTGCCGGCGCAATCGAGATCGCACCCAGATAGGTCGGGTCGTCGATCCCGTGCTCCATGGCGGACACCTGGATCGCTGTGGCGCCGCCCTGTGAATGGCCGACCATCACCCAATCATCGCCAAGTGTTGGCACCGCGGCGCGCGCGGCTGGCACCGAATTGATGACATCCTGCCCCTGCGCTTCGAGTGCGAGCAGTTGGTGCGGGCCCGGCGTTCCCAACCCGGAATAGTCCGTGGCAACCACCGCATAACCCATCAGCGGGTAGATGAAGATGCCGTCCCAGCCATAATACAAGTCTTTCATCAGCGAGGGCGCACACGGGCGCGCCACGCCTGCCGTCCCGTGGCCCCAGGCGATAACCGGCCAACCGCCTTCGGGCGCTTCGCCGGGCGGTTGCAGCACCACGCCGGTGGTCATCACCGGAACGCCGCTCGCATCGCGAGAGGAATAGGCAATGCGCGTCGCAACGATCCCGTGAGGCAGGTCGTAGCCCATCCCGGCTTCGGTGCGGATAAGCTTTCCCGGCACGGACAGGTCGGCACCGTCAGGATCGTAAAACGATGTTAGCGGCAGTGCGTTGGCACGCTGCGCCTCCAGCGCTGAGCCTTGCGGAGCAGTGCTCTCCTGAGCCGCAGCCGGCATGGTCGTCGCAAGCATCAGGGCGACGGAGGTAAACAAACCCGTGATTTTCATGACGTCTTGGCTCCGTTTTATCGGCCTGCTGACTCTTTCGCGGCGGTGCAACCTTGCGGCACTTCGCGGCCAGCAAAGCGGTCCGCCAACCAGTCCAGCTGCTGGTGGAAGGAACCGTTTATGGTGCCTTCATGATCGACCCCGGACAGTTCGAGATAGCTTGCCCGGCTGGCGACCTGGCACAGCTCGACAAAGATGTTCTCGCGCAATTGCATCGGCATGAAATAATCGCCAGCACTGACAATCAGCAGGATCGGATCATCATATGGTCCATCGAAGATCCGGTTTCTGTCCGTAAACGCTACCGCTTCGGCTACATCTGTCCAGCCTTCCACCCGTCCCCGTTCGCGGGTAACACCGCGCATCGCTTCTTCTGCTGCGAAATAGCAGGTTTCGTTCTGAATTGTCGGGAGACGTTCGAGAGCTGCCGGCCCGAGCATCTTGGTCAGATCCAAATCGGGGTATACCGACTTAATGCTCAGCGCCATCATCGGGATAGTCGCCCCGACGGTCCGCATCATTGGGTCGCTAGCTGCCCAGATGTCACTAACGTTAGCGCCACTGCCCAACGGGATGCTGCCGAGGAAGCCTGCCTTTGCCTCTGCGTCCATATGCTGCACTCTCAGCGCGGCGTAGCCTCCCTGAGAATGGCCGATCGCAACCCATTTCTCCCCTAGCGAGGGCACCGCTTCACGCGCGGCGGGAACCGAATAGGCGACATCGTTGCCGTTCGCCCTGCCCCACATATATTGATGCGGAGCCGGCCCGCCGAGGCCGGCATAGTCCGTCGCGACAACGGCATACCCCGCCAGCGGATAAAGGAAGAGGCCTTCCCAGCCGTAATATACGTCCTTCATCAACGAAGGCCCGCAAACACGCGCGACGCCAGCAGTCCCGTGTGCCCATGCCACGATGGGCCAGCCGCCTTCCGGCGCCTCGCCCGGCGGCACCAGAACGACGCCGGTTGCAAGCACCGGATCGCCGCTTTCATTGCGCGAGGCATAGGCAATCCGGGTCGCGGTTACGCCGCCCGGCAGTTCGTACCCCGTTCCGGGTTCGGAACGGACAAGATCGCCTGCATGCGAAATATCCGCGCCTTGAAGATCGTAAAAAGGCGTTAGCGGCAAAGCATTGTCGTGTTGTGCGGCCAAAGCTTCGTTTTGCGGTGCAGCCGCCTCCTGCGATTTGGCTGGCAGGGCAAAGCCGATGATGGAGATAGCCAACAGGCCGACTAAGGACTTGCGCAAGGACATCCTGAATATAGCTCCTCTCCACCGAAACTTGCTAGCTTTTTATACGTTTCTTAGGAAGAAAGCATGGCAAATGCGGCCACCGAAGGAACAGACCGATTGACCTGCCCCATGAGGGTGGTCCACCGGTTAGGTTAGAGTTCCGGCGGTTGTTGCCTCAGCCGTCGCGCTTCAGCGCCTCCTTCATGAACCGCAGAGCTGCCTTTTTGTCGCTGGCTTTAGTGACGCAGTTATCCAATACCTCGCCTTCCTGGTCGACCGCTCGCCACATGTAAGGTATCTCGCCTTTGATCGTCACATAGACCTCGTTGAGGCGCTATTTCCACTGCCGGAAGCCGTTCATTCAGCTGACCCGTTGGCGTCTGACAGCACCGGCAAACATCGGGCCAAACCAATTCCACCAGCGCCGCACTGTCTCGTTGCTTATGTCGATACGCCGTTCAAACAGCAGGTTCCCCAACCTGTCGCAGCGACAGTCGGAATAGTACGTACATCACTACCGTTAAGCGGATGATCGCAGGCGATGAATCGAAATAACCGGATGGGCTGGCGGGTGTTCGGGGTCTGCGCATCGCCCTGCCCTAACTGATTAAACACCTTTCGCCAGCGAGTGCGTTCGGTCTGACAACACCGTGGTCAGGGCTGGCGGAACGCGCCGAGGCCGAGGTGGACGATCCCGATCTTCTGCGCATTCCGATCGCACGATGTCCTCCGGGAGATGCCCGATAGCGCCCGGAGCCAGCCTCACAAACGATAGGCCTGCTTGGCCAGATTGTAGGCCAGGTCGGTAGCCACCTCGGCCGCTTCCCAATCCTCCATCCGGTGTTCGGCGACCAGTTGCGCCAAAAAGCCGCAATCAATGCGCCGCGCGACATCGTGGCGCGCCGGAATCGACAGAAAGGCACGCGTATCATCGTTGAAGCCGACAGTGTTGAAAAAGCCAGCAGTTTCGGTGGTCATCTGGCGGAAGCGACGCATGCCTTCGGGGCTGTCGTGGAACCACCAGGCAGGGCCGATCTTGAGGCACGGATAATGCCCCGCAAGCGGCGCAAGCTCGCGGGCATAGCTGCTTTCATCCAGCGTGAAGAGGATGATCGAAAGCTCGCTCTCGCTGCCAAAGCGGTCGAGCAGCGGCCTGAGTGCATGCACATAATCAGTGCGGGTCGGGATATCTGCGCCCTTGTCACGCCCGAAGCTTTCAAACAGCTTCCGGTTGTGATTGCGGAAACTGCCAGGGTGGATTTGCATCACCAACCCGTCATCAAGGCTCATCCCGGCCATCTCGGTCAGCATTTGCGCGCGGAACAGCTCGGCATCCTCGGCGCTTGGCTTGCCACCCCGCACCCGGTTGAACAGGGCCTCAGCCTCCGCCGACGAAAGGTTGGCGGTAGCGGCGGTGGGGTGGCCGTGGTCGGTCGAGGTGGCGCCCACTTCCTTGAAGATCGCGCGCATGGTGCGATGAGCTGCGAGATAGCCTTGCCAGCTGTTGCAATCCTCGCCGGAAACTTCTGAGAACCGGAGCAGGTTCTCGGCAAAGCCTTCGAATTCGGGGTCAACCACCGGATCAGGGCGATAGGCCGTGATAACCCGCCCGCCCCAGTCGCTGGCCGCAATCGCCCGATGATGATCGAGCGTGTCGAGCGGGCTTTCGGTGGTGGCCAGAAGCTCGATCCCATACCGATTGAACAGTGCGCGCGGGCGGAAAGCATCGCTCGCAAGCTTCTCGGTGATTGTATCGAAGTAGAAATCCGCCGTCTCCGCATCGAGCCGCACATCGATGCCGAATGCCTCGGCGAAGACCCAGTCGAGCCACATGCGCGACGGCGTACCACGAAACAGGTGAAAATTTTCGGCCAGCACGCGCCAGGCCTTGCGCGGGTCCGCCTGATGGCCGGCGATACCCAGGTCTTCCAGCCGGACGCCCTGCGAATAGAGCATGCGGAAAAGATAGTGATCCGGCACCAGCAGCAGTTCGGTAGCGTTGCCGAAGTTCTCGTTCGCGGCAAACCACGAGGGATCGGTGTGACCGTGCGGACTGATGATCGGTAGCGACTTCACGCTCATATAAAGATCTCGCGCGAGCGCACGTATGCCCGGCTCGCCTGGCAGCAGGCGATCAGGATGCAAGGAAAGCGGTCGGGCCATGGCAGATTCTCCTCTTCAGGCACCTCCTTACCACCTGAAAAGTCAGTTTGCGAGCAGTTGGTAACCGGTATCAATGACTGAATTCCGGGAATTTTCACGAATTCCTGCGCTTGTGGTGCAAGGCTCCTTCGCGTAGACTGTCGATCATGCACCATGCCGCCCTGCCCGATGCCATCCGCGCCCATGAGGCAGACGATGTGGCTGTTGCCATGCGCTCCCTTGCGCAAGGGGAAAGCATCGCGATCGGCTCCGCCGAGGTGATGTTGGTCAGCGACATTCCCGCTGGTCACAAGTTTGCCTTGCATCCGCTGGAATGCGGGGCTGGTGTCAAGCGCTATGGCGCCGTGATTGGCCGGATGACGGCCAGCGCCAGCGCTGGCGAACATGTGCATTCGCACAATCTGGTCACGGCGCTGGTCGGCGAAGTGACCTATACCGAAGATCGCAGCCAAATGCGCTCAACCGCTCCAGCCTTTTTGCCCAACTGGCAAGGTTATCGCCGGGAAGATGGCCGCTGGGCTACGCGCAACGAAATCTGGCTGCTCCCGACTGTTGGCTGCGTCGCTCCGCTGGTGGAGGACATTGCCCGCGAAGCGCGCGCGCTTCATGCAGGGCGGGTTGATGATGTCGTCGGCTTCGGCCATCCGCATGGCTGCTCGCAACTTGGTGACGATCTGGCGGGCACACGCGCGGCGCTGGCGGGCCTGTGCGACAATCCTAATGCCGGGGGTGTCGTGCTGATCGGCCTTGGCTGCGAATCCAATCAACTCGATGAACTTGCCGCGCTGATCCCCGCCAGATCGCGCAAGAAGCTGCGGATCATGCGCGCGCAGGAACCGGGCGATGAACGTGAGCGCGCACTGCAACTGGTCGCCGAGCTGGTGGAGGAACTGGCTCCGGTGACACGCGAAGAGGCCCCCGCCTCCGCTCTGACCGTGGGCCTCAAATGTGGTGGCTCCGATGCCCTGTCAGGGCTCACCGCCAATCCCCTGCTGGGGCGCTTCACCGATCAACTCGCAGCCAGCGGCGGCAAGGCTGTCCTCACCGAAATTCCGGAGATTTTCGGCGCTGAGCGCGCCCTGTTCGGCCGGGCCGTTTCGCGCGAGGTCTTCGATGCAGCCGGCACACTGCTCAATCGCTTCAAGCGGTACTTCCTAGATCAGGGGCAGCCGGTTTCGGAAAACCCCTCCCCCGGCAACATCGCGGGCGGCATTACCACGCTGGAAGAGAAGTCTTTGGGAGCGGTGCAAAAGGGGGGCAGCGCGCCACTGGTCGATGTGATCGACTACGGCGAGGCCGCCGAACTGCCAGGTCTCACGCTGTTGGAGGCTCCTGGAAACGATGCGGTTTCCTCAACCGCGCTGGTAGCCGCCGGAGCGACCTTGGTGCTGTTCACCACCGGACGCGGGACGCCACTGGGCTTTCCGGTTCCCACCATAAAGGTTTCTTCCAATTCGCAACTGGCAGGCAGCAAATCCGGCTGGATAGATTTCGATGCCGGGCGCGTGCTCGCCGAAGGTGCCGAAGCGGTAAGTGACGACTTTGCCCGCAAGCTGTTGGCCATTGCAAGCGGAGAGCGAACTGCCGCAGAACGCAGCGGCCAACGCGTGATCTCCCTATGGAAGCGCGGTGTCACGCTTTAGGCCGGGCTCGCCAAGTACTCGACCAGGGCGAGCGAAAGCGCCGGCACATAGGTGATCAGCGCCAGTGCCGCGAGCAAGGTCAGATAGAACGGCCAGATCGTGCGCACCAGCTTTGCCAGCGGCACCCCGCCCACTGCTGAACCCACGAACAGCACCGATCCTACCGGTGGCGTCACCAGCCCGATACCGAGGTTGAGCATCATGATGATGCCGAAGTGCACCGGGTCAACGCCAACACCCATTGCCACCGGAAGGAAGATCGGCGTGGTGATCACGATCAGCGGCGCCATATCCATGAATGTGCCCAGCGCCAGCAGCATTAAGTTGATGATCAGCAGGGTGAGAATCGGATTCTCGGTGATGGCACCGATCAGCCCGGCAAGCGCAGCCGGAACTTCCAGCAGCGCCAGCGCGAAGCCGAAGGCCGTGGCGGCCGCAATAATGAACAGCACCATCGACGCTGTCCGCACCGATTTCTGCGCCGCTTCCCAAAAGCCTCCCCAGCCGAGCGAGCGATAGACCAGCACGCTGATCAGGACCGTGTAGATCACGGCGATTGCAGAGCTTTCGGTTGCGGTGAAAATGCCGCTGAGAATACCGCCCATGATGATGATCGCAGTCATCAAGCCAGGCACCGCGAACACGGCCGCGCGCATGAATGCCTGCCAGCCAGGGAAGCTGCCCCGTGGCAAATTGCGCCGCCGCGCGACCAGCCAGGTGGTGAACATCAGCATGAAACCGGTCAGCAAGCCGGGGACAATGCCCGCGAGGAACAGATCTCCGATCGAGACCCCCAGCCCGGATGCCGCAGAATAGATGATCATGTTGTGCGAAGGCGGGATCAACAGCCCGACAATGGCGGCGGTCACTGTGACGTTGACGGAGAAATCGTCGGGGTAGCCCTTCTCCTTCATCAGCGGCACCATGGTAGAGCCGATGGCAGACGCACTGGCAATGGCTGAACCGGAGACGGCCCCGAACATCATCGACGCCCCCACGTCGACGAGGCCCAGCCCGCCACGCATCCGCCCAACCGCGGCATCGGCCACGCGAACGAGCCGTTCGGCAATGCCTGCGCGGTACATCAGGTCGCCAGCGAAAATGAAGAAGGGAATGGCCATCAGCGTGAACACGGAGATGCCGGCTGCCACGCGCTGCACCGCCACGATCGGAGGAATCCCCATGCTGGCGAAGCAGGCCAGCGCCGCACCTAACAGCGAATAGCCGACCGGTACACCAAGCGCGAGGAGCAGGAACAACCCGCCAAAGAGGATAAGAAGCTCCATCAGAAGTCCTCCTCGAGTTCCATGCTGTCATGGCCGTCGGGGGCACCAGTCCATAGCCGTTCGATAGCGAACAGCACCATCAGCAGGCCGGAAACTGGCAGCGGGACATAGGCAATGGCGCGGCTGATCCCGAGTGAGGGAATGACATTGGCCCGCACACTCCAGCAAAGCTGCGCACCGTAGATCACGAAGACCAGGCCCATGATCGCCACAATTCCCGCGATCAGACGGCGCAAGCCGCGGCCGCGCTCGCCCATCCGCTCTTCGAGCAGCGCGATGCGGATGTGAAAGCCCTCGCGCACGCCAGCCGCGGCAGCAAACATTACGTACCAGATCATCAGTAAAAGCGAGGCCTGCTCGGTCCACGAGGGGCTGGAGTCTAGCACGAAGCGCCCGAACACCTGCCAACCGATGATCGCCGCCATGGCAACAAGGCCAACGGCGCCGAGCCGCACTAGCCAGTCGGAGAAGGTCTTACTCACTTGCGCTCTCCTGCGGCCACAATCCGTTCAACCAGCGATCTCTGTTGCGGCGAGGCCGCGAACTCTTCCCACACCGGGCGCATGAGCGCGGCGAAAGGCGCGGTATCGACTTCGTTCACCTCCACCCCGCTGGCGATGATGGTTTCGCGCGCGGCATTCACCCGCGCATCCCACAGCTTGCGCATCACTGGCACCGAGGCCCGCGCCGCCTCGCGCACAAGCGCCTGGTCTGCGGGCGAGAGGCTGTCCCACTTCATCTTGCTCATCACCAGCGCCTCGGGTGTAAGCAGGTGGTGGGTCAGGCTGAAATGGCGCGCCACTTCGTAATGCCGCGCGCTTTCGAAACTGGGCCAGTTGTTTTCCGCGCCGTCGATAACGCCCTGCGCCAATGCCTGATAAACCTCGCCAAACGGGATTGGCACGGCGTTGGCCCCAAGCGCATTGACCATCGCGACATAGGCATCGGAGGCCGGCACGCGCAGCTTGAGCCCGCGCATGTCGGCAGGCGTGTAGATCGGGCCGCGTGTGTTGTAAAAGCTGCGTGCGCCGGAGTCGTAAAAGCACAGACCAATCAGGCCGTTGTCGGTCAGCGAAGCGAGGATTTCGTCTCCGATATCGCTGTCGAGTGTGCGGCGCATGTGATCGACTGAGTTGAAAATGAACGGAAGTGACGGCGGGATCGAAAGCGGCGCCATCGAATTGAGCGGAGCAAGGTTCACCCGGTTCAAATCGAGCCCCCCGAAGCTGGTGATTTCCAGCGTATCGATCTCGCTGCCCAGCTGCCCCCCTGAATAGACCTTGATGCCTAGTCGCCCGCCTGTCCGTTCGGAAAGGAACCGGCCCATGAATTCCACGGCCCTGACCGTGGGATAATCGGCCGGATGGGTATCCGAACTGGTAAGCAGGCCTGACATCCGCGCCTCACACCCGCCCAGCAGCAAGCTGGCCGCCAGCGCGCCGGTTCCAACCAGCACCTTACGACGCCCGATCAAGGCTCGGCCTTTCATGTTTCCTCTCCCGAGCGATCAAGCGTCGCCCTCTTCTTTCAACGCTGTGAAGCGAAAATCACGAAACGTCGCTTCGCCGGGCCCAGCGGCATAAAGGCCCGGTCGCAACATCAGGAAGCCACCGCGAACATTGTGGTGGTAACCCGAAACTTCCATCCCGCGATTAAACCGGTGCCACGTCTTTCCATCGTCGCCGCTGGTGTCAAAGGTGACAATGTGGTGGCGATTGGTCACCCGCATGCGCATACGGACGCCGTGCGGATTCGCCGGGCGCCCGCGCTCGATCCCGTACTGGTGAGTCACAAACCGTTCCGCATCAAAGCCAAGACCGCAATAAAGCTGGTCGTCATAAAACAGCACCAGCCCTGCCGTGCCACCTGGTGCCAGTTCGATATCGCATTCGAAGCGGTATGATCGGTCTCCCGCGGTCAGCAACAGCGGAGACCCGCTGGAGGGCGCGGTGCCCTTGCCTGCGAAGTGGAGAGCACTGCCATCGGTGCGTACCCGTGCGTGGTCGTCCGCTGCGGGCCGGAAGAAGGCCCATTTTGCCCCCAGTGCCAGCGGGCCGGAGAAATCATCCGATAGCGCCATTCCGTGCATCTGCGCTTCACCGCCTCCCGGCTTGGCGAGCGGCGCGGCAAGATCATCGCCGGTCATATGGAACCAGCCATCGGCGGAGAATGCGACGGGATCGAGCAGGCACTGGCGGCCAAGCGTCCAGAAGCCGCTCTCATAACCGTGATAGAGCGACCACCAACTGCCATCCGGCGCTTCCACCAGCGAGGCGTGCCCGCGCGACCACCAAGCCTCATCGACGCTGGTCGTGCGGACCAGCGGATTGGCAGGATGGTGCTCCCAAGGCCCGTGTAGCGATCGCGAGCGCGCGGCGATCACCATGTGGCCGGTGGGTGGCCCCGCAGTGCCGCCGACTGCGGTAAGCATATAGAACCAATCTCCGATCCGATGGATCTTCGGCCCTTCGGGAGAAAAGCCCTCTACAATCCAATCCTCGGGGTAACGCCACGGATCGTAAACATGCTCGACTGCACCTGCGAGCGAGAGGTTGTCTTCCGACAATCGCACGCGGTCACCGCCGGAAAGAAAAAGCCAGCGTGAGCCGTCCTCGGCCACGGCGTGACAGGGATCGATGTGATCGGGCAGACCCAGTGGTAACGGAGCGCTCCACGGTCCTGCGATATCCTCTGCCCAACTGACGAAAATCTCGTTGCCACCCTGCGCCTTGACGGGGATGTAAAGCAGGTAGCGTGAGCGATCCTTGTGAAGACCCGGTGCCCAAACCGAACCGATGTTGCGGTGGAGCGCTGGCCCGAGCGGGCGCCAGTTCACCAGGTCGCGGGAGTGCCAGATGGTGAGGCCGGGGTAGGCATCGAAGGTCGAAAAGGTAAGGTAGTAGTCCTCGCCGTCCTTCAACACCGCAGGATCGGGACGATCCCCGGAAACTACCGGATTGAGGAAAGTCCCGTCGCCAAGATCGGCAATCCGCTGGTTGTCATATCCACGCCCGTAAGCCGGCACCCGAACGGACGGCAAATGCGCCCGCGCAGCCTGAGGCGAGCCCAACAGTCTCGCAGCGCCGGCAGCGCCAACCACGCGCAGAAGGCCGCGCCGATTTACCGTCATGCGAAACCGATGGCCCGCGCCCAGCTGCGCCAGATATCCGGCCATGCCTCCACCGGCTTGCCAACGGCCTTGCGCAGGCCGAAGCCATGCCCACCGTGCTGGAACAGATGGGTCTCCACCGCGATACCCTGAGCTTTCAGCGCCGCACGCAGCAAAATCGCATTTTCAACCGGGACGACATCGTCATCTTCGGCGTGCAGCACGAAAAATGGCGGCGCATCCGACGGGACATTGCGGTCCGGCGAATGCGCCGCCTCGAGTGCGAAGGGAGAATCCGCACCCAATAACTTTTCGCGTGAACCGGGATGCGCGACCGGCAGGCTCATCGAAACAACCGGATATATCGGGGCAGCGCAGAAAGGCTTGGCGGAAAGTCTGTCCGCCTCGTCCTGCGCGGAATACGTTTGCACCGCGAAGCGCGTGGCAAGGTCGGCGCACAGATGTCCGCCCGCCGAAAAACCCATCGCTGCCACCCGCTCGGGCGCAATCGCGAATTCCTGGCTGCGATGCCGGATTACACGCATGGCACGCTGGGCATCCTGCAGGCACACATCCGGCCCTGCGGTCCACCCGTCATAAGGCAGGCGATAGAACAGCACGAAGGCGGTGAAGCCGCGCGCCGCGAGCCAGCGGCCCATTTCATAGCCTTCCTTGTCGACCACGACATGGCGATAACCACCGCCGGGCGTAAGCAAGACGGCCGCGCCATTGGGCCGGTCGGGCCGGAAGATGGCAAGGCGGGGCACGGTAATGCCCAGCACGGCGCGATCAGTCACCAGGCCATCTTCCGAACGCTCCACGGTCTGCTCGACCGGCCGGGTTGCGGGCATACCCGGCGCACCGTGGGGCCACAGATCGATCGTCTCGGTCGGCTGCGGCAGCCCCTCCGGCATGTTGCCATCGGCCTGAGGCGGTGCTGTCTGCGCTGAGGCACGCATCGCTCCCAGACTGGACAGGGCAAGCCCCCCAACAAGTAGTGATCTGCGATCGCTTCTCATCTGCGGCCCTCCATTGCTTTGCCAGACGTGGCGATTACAACTCGATCCGGACACCAGCCATGATGTTGCGACCGAAGTGGTTGTTCTCGTAGTTCCGGCGCGCATCGTCGTCGGCCCAACGATAACGGTAGTCGTCGGTCAAATTGCTGGCATCCAGCGTCAACTGGATAGCGTCGGTCAGACTGTAACGGATCGCAGCATCGAGATTGAAGCTGGAGCTGAAGCCTTCGAGGAAGTTGCCGTTGCCGCTACCTCCAGTATTATAGTCGCTGCGATAGGCTCCCGACACACGGATAGAGAAGCGACCGTTGTCGTAATAGAGCGTGCCGTTTGCGGAAAGATCCGAGACACCGGGGAACGTCGTCTGGAAGGTTTGTCCTCCGAAAGTCACGTCCTGGTTGCTGTCAACCAAGGTCACGTTGCCGAGCACGCCAAAGTTTTCGAGCGCGCCCTGCGCAAATGCCGAGAACGGCAGGTTGAGCCCGATTTCGACCCCCTTGATCGTAGCTCCTTCACCGTTAATCGTGGTCCGGAACTCGAATTCGCGATTTACGTCAGCGCCACCAACGACCGCCTCATAAGCGGGCGTTCCCGGCGTCAGGAGCGAGGTCGGCAGACCGCTTTCGGCATATGTGATCTGAAGCGAATCCCCGACCGGGAAGCTGGCAATATCCTTGATGAAGCCAGCCACCGAGAAGATCGCACCCGGCGCGAAGTACCACTCTAGCGAGAGGTCGTAGTTCCAGGCCCGATAGGGCTCGATGTAAGGATTGCCCGAGCTGATCCGGAAGTTGAACTGGTCTACTGAACCACCCGGGGTCAGGCTTCCTAGCGATGGGCGGGTAATTACCTTTGCCACCGCACCGCGAACAATGAAGTTTTCGACCGGTTCGATGTTGATATTGGCCGAAGGAAGGAAGTCGTCATAGCTCCGCTCGACGTTCACGTACTGACCGCTGACAAAGCCTTGCGAGGCCTGGTCGGTATTTGCGTAGCGTACACCGCCATTGCCGAAAATGCGCACGCCCATGTCCAGCTCGAAGTCGGCCTGAACATAGCCGCCCATGACCTCCTCAGTCACGCCGCGCTCGTCACCCTGCTGAGTGACGGCAGCCCGATTGTAAAGGTCGAGGAAAGCCACTGAGGCCGCCAGATCGGGAACCACCCAGCTGTTGGTGTTACCGGCAGGCTGGCCCGCATCGCCCAACTCGAAAAGCTCGGCAAGATCTGCCGTCACAGGGGCACCATAAGCATCCGCAGCGCAAGTGAAGGCAGCGCAATATGTGCTGTCTCGGCGTGCGCCAGTCGTGAAGAACTCGAACTTGCGGTAGAACGGACCGCCAGAGAAGCTAAAGCTGTCACTCACCTCATAGACGAGATCGAGCGAAGCCGTCTTAAAATCGTTCTCGACCTTGCTGGGCCGATCGCGAAATTCGGCCAGCTGAAAGTTGGTTGGGTTTGTGACGTCGGTCCCAAACGCCAGCGCCGGCGACAACATGTTGGTGTAATCGTAACTGTAAACGCCATCACGATCATCGAAGATGATAGTGGTTTCAACCGGGATCTGCGCGTCGCTCTTCGAAATGCCGCCAAACAGTGTGGCAGTAAGCCTGTCTCCGATGGCCTGCTCAAGGCTTGCCGAGATCTGGTAGAACTCGGTTTCACTCTCGCGATGGTAACGTTCGTTGCGGATCCACGCATTAGTCAGATCAGCACTGATGACGTTGTTGTCACCATCAATGGTGTAGTTCGAGAGGTCGATGCTTTTCTCGTTCGACCGCAGCAGGACCTCCCCCCAATACTCATCCCGGTCTTCCGAGAAATTGGAATAGAGGCCACTGACCTGAAAGTGCGTGCTTTCGCTCGGCTGGAACTCGATCGCACCGGTCAGGCCAAGGCGCTCGCGATCGTGATTGACAAGCCCGTAGCGGGGGATCCGAGGATGGAAGGCGTCACTCACCTCCACGCAACCGGCATCGGCCGGATTGGCTGCACAGTTGACGCCGTCCACTGACCGGAAAGCGGCGTCGTTGGCCCAGCGCACCGAATTATTGCCAAGCTCAGCGGTTTCATAGGTCGACCACGCCGCAGACAGCGAAACACCAAAGGTCTCGTCATCATTATTCCAGGCAAACAGGCCTGCGAGGCGAGGAGAGATCTTCTCGTTCAGATCATTGTAGCGCGCTTGCGCCGAGCCAACGATACGGGTGCCCGCGCCAAATGCGAGCGGTGCTCCGGTATTGAGGTCGATTACGGCCCCAAGCGACCCCTCTGCCAGCGACGCCGAAGCGGTCTTGTTGACCACGATCGAATTAAACAGCTCGGAAGCGAAGACGTTGAAGTCGAACGAACGGTCGCGGTTGTACGAGGCACCATCAACCGATGTCGCGATAGTCTCCATACCGTTGACGCGAACGCGGGTGAACTGCCCGCCGAGGCCGCGCACAGTGATCTGACGACCCTCGCCAGCATCACGCTCAATAGCCACACCGGGGATGCGCTGCAGCGATTCTGCCAGGTTGGTGTCGGGGAAGTTGGCGATATCTTCGGCGACGATCACATCGACCTGCCCCGTGGTCTCGCGCTTGGTCGCAACCGCTTCGTTGAGCGAGGCACGGAAGCCCGAAACGATGATGGTGTTCTCTTCACCAGCGGTGCCTGCGGCATCCTGCGCAGCTGCCGATACAGGCAACATCAACAACGCACCGCCAGCAAGCAAAAACGCTTTCGAGCGCTCGATACAGGACTTCGCCGACATAACTATCCTCTCCTCAAATGACACCGGTGTCTTGATTGAGGAGAATCACGCCCAACTGGGCTGACAATGCTCTCACAGACACCTTCACATTCCCGAACCCGGCTTTTGGTAACCGGTGTCATTATGACTTGCCTTGTGTCCGCCATGGTGTCAAGTTCCTTTCGAAGAGAGAGGAAACTTCTATGACTGTGTTGCGCTTTTGCCTGTCAATCGCTGCCATGATTCTCACCGCCGTGCCGTCATATGCGCAATCTCCCCGCCCTACAGATGGCGGGCAAGGCGGAAAGATTATACGCGTCACCACTCTCAGCAAGGATGGGCCTGGCAGCCTGGCGCAAGCACTTGCCGAACCGGGACCGAGGATCATTGTCTTCGAGGTTGGCGGCACAATCGATCTCGAACGCTCGGTACTCACAATCGAAGAGCCAGAAGTGACAGTTGCCGGCCAGACGGCCCCCTCGCCCGGGATCACGATCATGCGCGGCGGCATCGACGTAAACACCCACGACGTGATTCTGCAGCATCTGCGCGTGGTCGTTGGCAGCGACGGACAACCACGTCGATCCGGGTGGGAGGCTGATGCCTTCTCCACACGCTCAGCTCACAACGTGCTGGTCGAGAACAACAGCTTTTTCTGGGCGGTGGACGAGAACATGTCCGCCTCCGGCCCGCGCTTCACCGGGGACACTGTCGAAGAATGGGAGGAAGGCACCAGTCGCAACATCGTCTTCCGGCTTAACCTAGCAGCCGAAGGTCTGGCTGATTCGACCCATCCCAAGGGCGAACATTCAAAAGGCTCGCTGATTCACGATAACGCCACCGGCATTGTCTTCGAACGCAATATCTGGGCACACAATGTCGAACGCTCGCCGCTGCTTAAGGGCGGAGCCGAAGCGTTGATGATCAACAACTTTATCTACGATCCGCAACTGCGGGCGGTGCATTACAATCTGATGGATCTCGAATGGGGCGATCATCCGCATGTGGATGGCAGGCTGACCGCGGTAGGCAATGTCATGCGCGGCGGTAACAGCACCGATCCGGGCCTGCCCTTCCTGATGATCGGCGGCGTTGGCGACCTGCTTTATTATGGCGAGGACAACATCGCCGTTGACCGCCATGGCAACGAGCTGCCGATGTTCGGGCGCTACGGAGTCACCGATGCGGAGATCCGCGTTCAGGATGCGCCTCTGAAAGATTTTTCCGCTTACGACATCTTGCCCGCTGCCGAAGTTGAAACGATCCTGCTGGCCACCGCCGGTGCCCGCCCTTGGGATCGCAGCGAGATGGAGACACGGGTGTTGTTCTACATCGCAGAAGGGCGCGGCCAGGTGATCGATTCCGAAGAAGAAGTCGGAGGCTATCCGACATTCGAAGCGACTGCCGCACCGTTCGATCAAAATGCCTGGAACATGGCGACGCTCACTCCCGTCTCAGGCCGTTGGCCCGGTCAGACCGAAGAACCCCGCGAATTCCTTTCACCCCGCGACAAATTGATGCGGCAATCGAGCCAGTGACAGACGAACCAGTGACAGGCGGACCAGTGACACGCCCTGCCGTCATTGTCGGCATGTTGTTGCTGGAATGCTGGTTGGGAGGCTGTGCGACCGCCTCCCCGCCAACAGGGCTGAAGTCTTCCCTTGCCATGGTCGTTGTCGACGAAAATGATGTCATGGTCCGAGAATCGCCTCCGCATGGCGCAATCGGCATGTCGACAGCCTACCGGATCAGCGATGCAGCTCCGCAACCCCGGCGGATGGAGTTCCGGCGTCGGGTGCTCGACGCCGGCTCAGCCATCGGCGCACATCCGATCGCCCATGACGAGGTCTACTATGTAACCAGCGGCACCGGCGTGGTTATATCCGATGGTGTGGAAGCCGTGCTCAGACCGGGCATGGCGGCATACCTCTATGAAGGTGCAGTTGTTGGCATCCGGCAGACAGGTGAGGAACCGCTCGCGCTGATTATTGCCTACCCAGTTGCGCCATCGCCCCAAGGCTAGCTGCCCGGCTGGATATAGGGCACCCTTGCAAACAGCTCCCGCTCCCACGCGCGCGGATCGCTTACTTCTCGGCTTTCCGTATCGAACACCATCGTCATCCGGCGGTCGAGATCATAGGCGGTCCACCCCGGATCGCCGGTCCGTGCGAACCGCACGTAAACATCCATCACCCGGTCGCTCATCGCTTGCTGAGCCGCAGATGGTGAAGGAACGGTGCCAAACGCCAGACCAATATCGTCAGTGTGCTTGGCCTGCTCGAAGTCGAGCTGGTAAACCCAGGTGCGTTTGGCCGCCGGTGCACCAGCCCGCGCCCGTGCCTCGGCCTCTTCCACCTGCCCGCGCCAGCTGCGCGCGGCAGTAACGATGCGGTGGAACAATTCCAGCGCGCCAGCCCTTGGATAGCGCGCACGGAACTGCCCGACGACCCAGTCGGGCCGGATATCAACGCGCATCTCGGGCGCGATGCGCTCGGCCAGATTGCCGAAATCCAGGCCAGCCAGTTGACGTCCCTCCGGCGCATAGAACGCCCGTGTCTCCATCACCGTATTGCCGAGCAGCATCGGGATCGCGGCGGACTGCGCCGGTGCATCGGGCCAGAACGGATGGCGCATCAGGTGCAGCATGTCGAGCACCGGCCCCATATACACCCCGCCGCCAAGAACCGGATCGGTTGCCGCCAGCGCATCCAGCAGGGTATCGACCGGAGCCGTGGCCGGATCCACTCCTTCGCCCAGGCGAGCTAGAAAGGCCTTGGTTCGGCGACTGGCATTGAGCGGGCCGCTGGCGGTAACCTGCTGCCCGCTCATGGTGATGGCCTTATGGAACAGCCCGGCAGCCTCCGGCATCGCCATCAAAGTAGCGATCTTGGCCCCGCCGCCAGACTGGCCGAACACCGTCACATTGCCCGGATCGCCACCGAAGCTAGCAATATTCCGCTGGATCCACTGCAAAGCGCAAATCAGGTCAAGCTGGCCGTTATTGCCGCTACTCGGGAAGCGGTCGGGCAGATACAGATAGCCAAGTGCGTTGAGCCGGTGGTTCACTGTCACCACCACCACGTCGCCCCGCTCGGCCAGTCTCGCACCGTCATTGACGGGATCGGTAACCGAGCCTGCCGAATAGGCACCACCGTGGAAGTATACCATGACCGGACGCGGATCGGCTTCGCCGGACGGCCGCCAGACGTTGAGGAACAGGCAATCCTCGCTTTGCGGCAGGTAGGCGCTGCCACGCTGCGGACAGGCGGGACCGAAACCGTCGGGCATTTGCTGCGCGCTGGTCACAGGAACGGGCGGCTGGAAGCGCTGCGCCGTCGCATACCGAATTCCGACAAAATCCCACGCGCGGGCCGTGTCAGCTTCGTGCTTGCCGGCGCGGTGAAACTCGCCGTCTGGCGCTGTGACGGATAAGGTGATCGGCTCGGCCCGCGCGGGAACTGCGCTCGCCAGCACCGTGGCCGCTCCCGCCGCCAAAGCGGCGCGCCGCGTCCAGCCCTTAGCGGCGGACATCGGCCCCGGCCGGATCGAAATTCTCCAGTTCGTCGCGGGTGATCGCAATCATGTCACCGGGGACCCCGTGCTTCATCGCCGCCAGCGCGAGGCCGGTCTTGGCCATGTCCTGCGCCGAGCCGCCTTGCAGCCATTGCAGAAGCACGCCTGCCGCATAGGCATCGCCGGTACCAATGCGATCGACGATAGGCGCGATCGTCACTTCGCCCGTCTGCCAGTGCGACCGGCGCAGATCGACACGCCCTGCGAGCCGATGGGCGGTCGCGCTGTCCACCGTCCGCGCGGTGGAGGCAATCACTTCAAGCTTCGGGAAAGCGTCAAAGGCCGCCTCGGCCGCTTCCCGGCGACGGTCCGGGCCGTCTCCCGAGAAGGTCCTGCCAAGCAACAGCGAGATATCGCAATGGTTGCCGATCAGTATCCTCGCCTCTGCCACGAGCCCGGTCAGGATGGTGCGCGGATCGCAGTCCCAGGCCTCCCACAGATTGGCGCGGTAGTTTCCGTCAAAGCAGATCGGCACCCCCGCTTCGGCGGCGGCACCGATAGCTGCTTGCGCCAGCGTCACCCCGGCAGGGCCAAGCGCTGGCGTGATCCCGGAGAGATGCAACAGCGATGCACCGTGCAGCGCTTCAGCGAAATCGAAGTCAGTAGGCAGAGCATTGGCAAAGGTGCTGCCCGCGCGATCATATGTCACACGCCCGCCAATCGGACCACTGGGCGGCTCAAAGAAGTACAGGCCAAGCCTGCCATCGCGCTTGACGATGAAGCGATCATCCACACCGGCGGCGCGCAGTTGCATGATCGCTCGGCGCCCCAACGGGTTATCGGGCAGCGCGGTCAACATTCGTGTCGGCTGGTCAAGGCTCGCCAGGGCCACCGCCACGTTCGCCTCGGCACCGCCTGCTGCCAGATCCAGCCAATTGGCCGACGCCAGCGGCGTTCCCGGCTTCGGCGAAAGACGCAGCAGGATTTCGCCGAAGCAGACTACCCGCCCCACTTTCGGAGGACTGTTCACCGCGCCAGCCAACCGCCGTCAACGGCAAGCACATGGCCTTGCACGTAATCGGCAGCATGGCTGGCGAGAAACACCGCCGCGCCGCCGATGTCCGACGGATCGCCCCAGCGCCCCTCGGGAATGCGTTCGAGGATTTGCCGGTTGCGCGTTTGGTCAGCCTGCAGGGCAGCGGTATTGTTTGTAGCAATGTAACCGGGCGCAATGGCGTTGGTGTTGATGCCCTTGGGTGCCCATTCGTTAGCCATCAGCTTGGTCAGGCCGCCCACTCCGCTTTTGCTGGCGGTGTAGCTGGGAACACGGATTCCGCCCTGGAAAGTCAGCATCGACGCGATGTTGATGATCTTGCCTCGTTCTCCAGTCTGGCTGGCCCAGCCGGTCATATGACGGGCGACCGCCTGGCTGAGGAAGAACAGGACCTTGAGGTTTACCTCCATCACCACATCCCAATCCTCTTCCGAGAAGTCGAGCGCGTCGGCACGGCGGATGACCCCAGCATTGTTGACCAACACATCGATCCGGCCAAGCGCAGCCACCGCGTCATCCACGATCCGCTGACACGGCTCGATCGACGAGAGGTCGGCCATGATGACGTGCGCGCGAACGCCCGCAGCCTCGACCAGTTCGCGGGTTTCGGCCGGATCTCGGCGTGCAACCAGCGCCACATCCGCGCCAGCCTTTGCCAGTGCGACGGCAATGCCTTGCCCGATGCCGGTATTTGCGCCGGTCACAAGGGCCACCTTGCCAGAAAGATCGAAAGGTCCAGTCGTCATCATGTCCTCGCAGATAGGAGAAAGATTGAGCCCCGCTTGCAGCCGAGGCAAGCCGTCGGGCTAGAGACTGCGCAGATAGGCGCTGATTTCTTCGTCCTGCGAGTTGGCGTAAAAATGCTCTGCGAAACGCTCGCCGGCGATCGTCGCCCTGAGCACGTCCTGGTCCACACCCTTCAGGACCTCGATCATATCGCGGCAACTGGCGGCCTTCAGGTCTGCCAAAATGCCGCGATTGGTCTTCATGACAGCGGCGCGCTCTTTGGGATAGCCAAGGCCAGGCTCAGTCTCGAACAGCTTGCGATAGCAATCCTGCAGGTTGAGTTCGGCCGCCCATCCAAAGCCCTTGGCATAGGGCATGGACATGGCGTTGCCAGCGTTGATCTGGCTGAACAGGAAGGCGTCGGTCGGATCGATCACCAAGCCGCAGAATACGCCCGGCATGCTATTGCAGGCAAGCATCGAGCCCATACCGGTGCCGCACCCGGTCACCACGAAATCGGCTGCGCCTGAATTAAGCAGGATGCCAGCCATGAGCCCGTTCATCACATAGGTAAGCGAGGCATCGTCCTCCGCCGAATACATACCATAATGAAAGACCTGATGCCCCAGCGGTTCGGCGACCGAAGTCAGCGCGTCGTGGATGATGGTGCTTTTTGTAGCCTGGCTGTTCTCTATGATCAGGGCAATTTTCATGATGTCACTCTCCTGTCTGGTCACGGCGGCCGGTTTGCCTGCCGTCATACCGTGGCATTTGGGAAACCGGTGTCATAAAGGGTAATAGACCGTTTTGGGGCGCACATTCAACCTTGCACTTCACTTTTCATCGCGGGGCGGCGCCACGGAAGAACGCAGCACCAGATCCGAGAGAAACCGGTGCGGCTGCGGTTCCATGCCGGGAGGGTTGATCAGCTTGAGCGCCGCTGCCTTCGCCATCGCCCTGATTGGCCAACGCACCGTTGTCAGCGGTGGCCAGACATGCGCCGCGGTGGGCGAATCGTCGAAACCGAACAGCGAAAGATCGCGCGGCACATGCAGGTCGAGTTCCTCTGCCACATGCAAGGCACCCGCTGCCATCTCGTCATTGCTGGCGAATATTGCCGTCGGGCGCACCTTTGCCCGCAACAGTTCGGCAGCCGCCCGCTTGCCTGACTCGAACGTGTATTCACCCTTGGCAATCAGCTCGCCGTTACAATCAAGGCCATTGTTCGCCATGGCATCGAGGAAGCCTTCATAGCGTTCCCGCGCGGAGCGGAAGCCATCTGGTCCGGTAATGAACCCAATCCGTCGGTGTCCTTGTAAAACCAAGTGATCAATCGCTCGCAAGACAGCTTCCTTGTCGTTCGATTCGACCATGTGGTCCGGACTGTCCAATTCGGCTGAGCCCATGCGAACATACTCACACTTCAGCTCGCGGCAGATCTCGGCGATCTCGTCACGCTCCGAAATCGGAGGCAGGATCATGACCCCGAATAAGCGCTGCTTTTCAAGGAAATCACGAATGTCGTCGAGAACGGTGGGAGAATGCCGATCGACTGGCCGAACCACCAGCGCAAACTCGGTATCGCGGATGGCATCGAGAACGCCTTCCTGAAAGTTCAGCACGGTTTGCGCGTTGGGATTGTCGTACAACAAACCAACGAGAAAGTTGCGCCGCAAGGCAAGCGCCCGCGCTTGCGGGTTAGGCACGTAGCCAAGCTCGGCTATCACCGCTTCGACCTTCTCGCGCGTCCCCTCCTTAAGCAAAGGCGACCGGTTAATCACCCGGCTCACGGTCTTCTTAGAGACACCGGCAGTCCGCGCGACGTCGTTGATCGTCGGAGTCTTACTCACACTTCCCCGCCTTATCCATACGCACAAGCTGCGTCAGCCAAGGCAAGGCGAATTGCAAGCACAAGACCTCATCCGAAAGCGAATTGCTCACAGCTTGCGCCATGTCGAGCAGTATACTTTATCTTTGACACCGGTTACCTCTTTTGTCAAAGCAGCGCCGAAGGGCCATGCGATATCATCAGGACAGCTTATGATTCAGTTGATTGCTGCAACATTTGTCGATGCTCGGCGTACGGGGCGGTCAATCCAGCAGTACCCCGGATCGCGGCCTGCTGACCTGAAAACCGCCTATGCTATTCAGGACGAAGCCCTGGCAATCTGGGACCGAGAAATAGGCGGCTGGAAAGTTGGAAAGATCAATCCGCCCGACAGCGACCGGCTTGGCGCGAACAGGCTGGCCGGTCCGGTCTTCGCTGACACTGTCCATCGGTCCGATGGCACCATTCCCTGTTTGCCGATCTTCCATGGCGGGTTTGCCGCAGCCGAAGCGGAGTTCATGCTGCAACTGAATCCGCAGGTCGGTTCCTTGCCGAAAACCAATGCCGAGGCCATGAAATGGGTTAGCCAGATCCGCATTGGCATCGAACTGGCCTCATCGCCCTATGCCGGCATCAATGCCGATGGCCCCTGCGTGACGATTTCCGACCACGGCAACAATGCGGCCATTGTTCTGGGGAAGCCAGTTGATCCGGCGGAGTGGAACCGCCTGGACGAGATCCAAGTCCAAACGCAGATTGAAGGAGTCACTGTCGGCACCGCGAGCACGGCCACGATGCTCGACGGCCCATTTGGCGCGGTTCGGTTTCTGCTGGCCAACCTTGCCGAGCGCGGCATCGCTGTGCAGCCGGGATGGTGGATATCAAGCGGCGCAATCACGGGCGTGCACGAGGTTGCGCCCGGCCAACCTGTCACTGCCATTTTCGAGGGCCTTGGCGAGGTCTCTCTAACAATTGCCTCGTAGCTTCCGGGCCATCGGAATTTACTCAAAGGTTATCTCGGTTTCTGCCGCTGCAAAAACGCGGGAAGCGTCAATAGGCAGGAATGTCGAAAAATAGATATAAATCAGCGTGATTTTTGGCGATTCTTCAGTCTAATCACAACTTGTCTCCAGGTGGCGGAACTGTCGCGCTCCCCGCGTGCTGTGGTTCTGCTACTCGGCCAGGGCGGCCGAGTGTTTTGCTTAGCAGGTCTGGCGATCGGTAAGGTGGCGGTAGAGATTGAAGTGGTTGTGGACGTTAGCATGGACAGAGCCGAATTTCTGCAAGCTCTTCATCTGCCAGAACCGCAGCGTCGCGCGTTCTCGTCTTCGAGACGAGCGGTGGCTGTTTTCAACCCGATTGTTGGCCCAGCGACCCACCCCCTGCTTCTCTTGGTCGCCAAGCTCATCCAAGGCGGCCTTTATTATGCCGTATCTTCGTGACATAGCTCTCAAGAATCTCACCCTCCTGGTCGACCGCGTGGCAGAGGTAATGCATCTCGCCATTGATCTTCACGTAGACTTAGTCGAGTTGCCACTTCCACTGGCGGAAGCCTCTCATCCGGCTCACCCGCTACCTTCTGACGTCGGCAGCGAACAGCGGGCCGAACCTGTTCCACAAATACCGCACGGTCTCGTGACAGATGTCGATCCCGCGCTTCGCCAGAAGGTCCTTCGACGTTCCTTAGGCTCAATGGAAAGCGGACGTACATCATCACCACCAATCGGATCACCTCTGGCGATGAATTGAAATACCGGAGCGGGCTGGCAGGTTGCTTTTTGCGCGGCACCTTACCGCTCTGCCCCGTCAAACGTCACCAGCAGGTGCATTTGCTCTGACAGCACCGTATTGTCAGATAGCGCAGAAGTTGCGGCGCCGTCAGCCGACAATCATGTGAGCGTGCGACCGGGCCGAGCAATTCTATCGGGAAAACGGGCGGTTCAAGCGCCATTTTGAAAGCCTGTTTGAGATGGCTCGGCGGTTTCGTGAGGCAAGCAACGATAATCCCAAGCAAAATTAAAACGGGATTTGTGAACCCGCAAAGGACCGCCTTCGAATGGGCTGAAGCATGGGCCGACCTAAAATGCCGCCAAATTTCTAACACTTTTCAAGTCTTTAGGAAGGTAACTGGCGGAGAGGGAGGGATTCGAACCCTCGATACGGTTGCCCGTATACTGCATTTCGAGTGCAGCGCATTCGACCACTCTGCCACCTCTCCGCACGGTCAGGTGAGAGGCCTTCACGGCCCCGGTCGCTGTAGGAAGCGCGCCCGTTAGCCCATGAAATGCGCCTTGCCAAGACCCATCGAACACAACCACCGGTGATTATCGCTTTCCACGGCTTGTTCGCAGGCGCAAACCGCCTATATTCCTGACATATGGAACACACAGAGTTCTATTCGGCTCAAGCCGGAAAGCGCATCCAGGCCCCTCGTCATGCTCGCGCACGCTTCGCCATTGGTGATGTCGTGAGACACAAGAGCCATGATTTTCGCGGGGTCATCTTCGATATCGATCCGGTGTTCGCCAATTCTGACGAATGGTACGAGCAGATCCCGCTCGATCTGCGCCCGAGCCGCGACCAGCCCTACTATCACCTTCTCGCCGATAGCGAAGATAGCAGCTACGTAGCCTATGTCAGCCAGCAGAACCTGCTGATTGACACCGATGGCGGCCCGGTCGACCATCCGGGCGTTGACCAGCTGTTCGAACAGTTCGCTGCCGGGCGCTATCGTCTGCGCGCCAGCCTTACCCACTGATTATCCTCGGCAGGCAGCAAGGCTGCCGCGCCCTCAGCTCTTGATCTTCCACCCGCTGGCCAGCACCCGGTAGGTGAGGAAGCCGAGCACGATGTTGAGCGCAAAGACGCCCAGCGCCGCGCCCATTACAGCATGGTCAGTGTTGCCAATGTCGCTTTCGCCAAGGAAGCCATAGCGAAAGCCCGAGATCAGGTAGAAAAACGGGTTCACCCGGCTGATCGCCTCGAAGGCAGGCGAGAGGTTGTCGATCACATAAAATGTGCCCGACAGCAGCGACAGGGGCGCAACCACAAAATTGGTAACCGCCGCGTTATGGTCGAACTTTTCCGCCCACAGGCTCGCCAGCAGCCCGACGATCGAGAGCAGCGCTGCACCATTAAGGCCGAACCACACAATCGCCCAAACGTGCGCCGCGCCAACCTCCACACCGGGATAGAGCCACATGGCGAGGGCCACCGTCGCCCCCACCATCACCGCGCGCGTCATCGCAGCCGCGACGATGCCGAGCATGAGCTCGCCCCATGAGAGGGGCGGCATCAGCAAATCGATGATCGTGCCCTGCAGCTTGCCCGAGAGCAGCGAAAAGCTGGCATTGGCAAACGCGTTCTGCATCATTCCCATCATGATCAGGCCTGGTGCCACGAAGGTTCCGAACGAGACGCCGAGCACTTCGCGCCCCCCGCGCCCCAGTGCGACCGTGAAAATTATGAGGAACAGCAGTGTGGTGATCGCGGGTGCCCAGACAGTTTGCGTCTGCACCTTGAGAAATCGCCTGATCTCCTTAATATAGAGACTCCACAGCCCGACCCGGTTGAAACCGGTGATCTGTGGCTCCCCCTTTGGCGGGAATCTCGTCTCGGCAATGGTGCCGGTAAGCGCGGCGTTGCTGTTCGCGGATGCGGTTTCGGTCTGGGGCATGAGCTGCGATTATCCGTCAGCAGGCGGGCTGGCAAGATCACCGGCGGATTGGGCGGCAAACCCTTTTCCCGCAAATGGCAATGAACGAAGGTATTCGATGAGCTGGACCGACGAACGGATCGCGCAACTGACCAAGATGTGGGAAGGCGGAGCCACCGCCAGCCAGATCGCCGAGGAACTGGGCGACGTCTCGCGCAATGCCGTGATCGGCAAGGCGCATCGGCTCGGCCTGAAGGCGCGGCCCAGCCCGGTGAAGGCGAACGACAAGAAGGAAGCGAAGAAGAAGGCTCCGGCAAGCAAGCCCGCAGCCGAAGCCGCCGCTCCCAAGAGCAAGCCGCGTCCCGCCCCGGCGCCCGCCGCTCCAGCACGCGAGCCCGCTCCGCGCGAGCAGGATGCTCCGGCAGCACCCGCAAACGCAAGCCAGAGCCAGCCGATGCCCGATCGGCAGGAAGACTTGCCCAAGATCGTGTCCTACGGCCCCGGTGGCTTTCTGCGGCAGGGGCCCGGCGATCAGCAAGCGCCTATTCCGCCTGCCCCTCCGCGTCGCCTCGTGCCTGCCAAGCCCAGCCCCGAAATCGCCGACAAGACGAGCCTGCTCGATCTCAGCGACCGGGTGTGCCGCTGGCCTATGGGCCATCCTGGAGAGCCCGACTTCCATTTCTGCGGCGAAAAGGTGAACCCGGGTTTCCCCTATTGCGTGGAGCACTGCGGACGGGCCTATCAGGCACAGTTGCCGCGCGGCGCACGCCGTCCCCCGCCTCCGCTGCCGTTTGGCGGGCCGCGCGTCCGCTAAACTCGCACCTACCACACAAATTTTGAACGCCGGGGAGCAAGTCGTTTCCCGGCGTTTTCAATGTGGTGAAGAGGGAAGTCAATTGACCTCCGACGGGGGTGCTGTCGGAGGCCAATCGTAGAAATGGCCTTCATGCACTGCGAGAGCGCATGCCAGGCACTCCAAGTCCAATGGTGAGGTCGGACCAGGACAGCATCCGCCATTCGATTTGCGACCCGAACAGCCAGCCGATGCCTTCTGCCTTCTTAACCTTGAGGTCAGCTGCGCACATGTCACGCAACTGCGTGACAGCCAAAGTGTCGTAAAATTCAGCTTGGCAATGGCATTATCGGATTGGCGCGCCTGCGCTCGACAAGTTGGTGCAGGTCGCGTCCGGCCACCAGCCCGAGGGTATAGCCGCGGACGCAGGCAGCCGTGCGATCGGTGACCTCCAGCTTGGCGAACAAACGCCGCACATACATGTCGACGCTCGATCGCGAGATATTCAAAATCTGCGCGATCACCGAATTGCTCTTACCCTCGCACATCCAGCTGAGCACCTCGAGTTCGCGGTTAGACAAGACCGGCGTCGTCTCTACCATGCGGACCAACTGGCAACAGTGTTGCCAGGCCGTCTGCGCGACGTTGTTGACCCACTGCAGCACTTTTACGTGAGGTTTTGCCTTATGCGGCCAGGCCGTACCGAGAAAGCCGTTGCGCCCCTGCGGCCCATAACAAGCAACGCCGATTCCCCTACCTAGCCCATATCTGCGAGCGATCTCCAGATACCGCTGCCCATGATGGTCGAGTTCTGTCCGCTGCAGCGCATCAGGCCAGAAGAAAGAACCAGCCACTGAAAGCGAAAAGGTCGGCAAAGGATCAATTCGATGGAGATACTTGCGATAGTGGCGTTCCCATATCGGTGAATTGTCCAGCGACGTGAACAGCCGCCCTACCCGCGCATCGATTGTGAGCGGCGTGACAAAGTAGCACGCCGATATCCCTTCCAACGCCAAGGCATCGCTTAGCGTCGCATTGATGGCCAAGACATCTTCAGCCGCAACGATCGCCTCGAGTGCATGGGAATGGGCATCGTCGAGACGGGCCATGGGCATCCTTTATGAATGGAACAGTTGCGCAAGATTGAAATCTTAGACAAGAGGCAAGCAATATAAATAGAAATTAATGTTTCCAAGATACCACTATCTATTACAAAAATCAACCTCGCGACAATATTTGCTTACTCTCTTACCAAGGGCGGGACGTGCCGGTCGATGACCAGAGAGGCTCCGGAAATCACAATTGCACAGACCACGAGTATAGCAAAAAATGGCCACGTGCTCGCGCCGCCAAGCTCCAGCAAGGCTCCTCCCAATGCGCTTCCTCCAATTGCACCGATCCGGCTCATGAAAATGCCGAAGCCTATGCCGGAGGAACGGCAGCTCTGGGGATAGCCGAAGGTCATCAGCACATACATGCCTGCAATCGCGGCGCTGAAGAAGCCGCCGGCAGCGCCAACCAGCCAGGTCACGACCTGTTGCTCCAGCGCGTTTGGGGTTGCGGGCAAAGCCTCAACCTGGATCGCCAGCGCCACCAGCACACAAGTCAGCACGATACTGATCGTCAACAACACCCGGTGCGAGCCGAAGCGCCGCATGGCAAGGCCGACCAAAACCGAGCCAACCATCGAGGTGATACCTGCCAGAGCCACCGCACCGCCTGCATCGGCCAGCGTGAAACCGCGCGCGGTCAGCATCGTGGTCGTCCAGGTCAGTATTGAGTAGGCCACCATCGCCGCCGCAGTAAAGGCAACCCCGATCCCGATGTTCAGGCGCAGGTTGCGCTTGTCGAACACGCTGGTGCGTTGCCCTTCCACACCATCGGCCTCATGCCGTTCGGGCGCCAGTTCCTCATCGGTATCCAGCACGAAGCGCGCATTCTTCTGCGCCTGCTCGCGCTTGCCGAGAGCAAGCAGGAAAGCCGGGCTATCGCGAAGGGCCACCACGATCACCACCACCAGCAGCGTGGTCGCAAGGCCGATGCGCAGGAAGGTGCCGTCCCAGCCATAGGTTGCTGCCATGCCCGGACCGATCAGGCCGACAATCGTCCCGCCAATCGGGGTGCCGACCGATAGCGTGCTGACCGTTACGCCGCGCCAGCGCTCGGGCAGCCACTCGCCCGCCAGCGCCAGAGCATTGGCGTAGGCCCCGCCGAAGCCAAGCCCGCCTGCCAGCCGCCAGAGCGCCATCTGGGTGACATCGCCAGAACTGGCAGCCCCCACCGTCGATAGCGAGAAGACCAGCGCGGCAATCGCCAGCGTCCAGCGCCGGCCGATAGCATCGCCCAGCACGCCCCCTGCAAAGGAGCCCAGGCCGAACCCCACCAGCGCCGCGCCCGCTGCAATGCCGAAAGTACTGGGATCGGTGCCAAAACTCTCGATCACCAGCGGCGCCACGATACCCAGCAACTGCAGGTCGATCCCGTCGCAGACCAGCACCAACATGCAGACCCCGGCGATCATCCATTGGAATGGCCGAACCGGCTGCGCATCGAGTGCCTCGGTAAAGCTTCTTGCCATTGTGGCTCCTACTCCATCGCGTGTTTTCTGTTATTTGTAATCGCAATCATGCCCAGCCTCTCGTAAATGTCACGGACATTCGCTTCAGGATAACAATTGTTCCAAAAAGAGAGGGTTCTCCATGCCAATTTCGCTTCATGATGCGGTCGTTCCGACCATGCTTCAGGTGTTGGCTGCGGGGCATGGCTGGATAGAAAAAGCCGAGGCGCACGGGCTGAACGAGGAAGCCTTGGCAAGCGGCTGTCTGATCGAGGACATGCTCCCCTTTTCCTATCAGATCAAAAGCATGGCGCACCATTCGAAGGGGGCGATCGAAGGCCTGCGCGCAGGGGTATTCGGGCCTGACATGGCCGATCCTCCCGCAAGCTATGAGGGGCTGCACGCCAAGCTGTCCGAAGCAGAAGAATTCCTTCGCAAGCTCGATCCGGAAGAACTGGATAGCCTCACCGACGGCGCGATGCGGTTCGAATTCCAGCAGTACAAGGTCCCCTTCAGCCCGACCGGTTTCCTACTCAGCTTCAGTCAGCCAAATTTCTTCTTTCATGCTACCACCGCCTACGGCATCCTTCGCGCAGCGGGCGTTCCGTTGGGAAAGATGGACTTTTTGGGCGCAATGCGCACGTTGGAGGGATAGATCCCAGCAGGCGCCGAATTTTTCGCAAACGGCGTTAATCAAAGTTGTAAACAGCTCTCGTGTTCATGGACGGGCGTCTTTGGCTGTGCGCCGGTTATCGACGCTCAAGCTAACAAAATGCGATCTCTAACCTCGGCATACGTAAATCATCTCAGATTCGCATAACTGTGAGCTGACCATATTGGCTCAATTAGAAACTTGTTTAAAGTCAGCTATATAATGATTCGCCAAAGCATCGTTATCCGGGCGGAAAGCGCCTTGCCAAAGTGGCTTCGCGCGCTCCTGCGGGGTTCGCCTGTCGTTGCGGGCGCTATCCATGCCACTGCGGGCGCTTTCCTGCTTGCGGCGCTGATCGCAGGTGGAGACTATCTGTATTACGCGGCCGTGATCAGCCTGTTCGCGATGGTGGTGCAGGCTATCACGTCGATCGTGCTCGGCGGTATCAGTCAGAAGCGCATCGCGGACCTTGAGGATATCACAGCCAAAGTCGAAGAGCAGCGAGCGCAGATCGAACAGCTCTTCGGCATGACCGATATGCTGCAAAGCGCGCTCAGCCGGGAAGATGCGGGCGAGGTGCTTGTGGCTACCGCATCCCGGCTACTCCCTGATCTGCGGGGCGCGCTCTACATCTTCAACAATTCACAGGATAAGCTGGAACTGGATACCATGTGGCCGGACGACGGCTTCTCCGATCCCGTCAGGTCGCTCGTGCCATCAAATTGCTGGGCCTTAAAGCGCGGAAAGGTGCAAATAAACGATCCGCATTCGGAAAGCCTTTGCTGCAAGCACAACGGCGGCATCAAGGCGACGATCGAGGTGCCGATGATCGCTCGAGGCAAGGTCCATGGCCTCCTCATGCTCGCGTCAGATGACAAGGACGGCGCTGCACGGTTACGCGATATCGCGCGCATCGCTCAGGCACTGGCCGATTCAATGAGCCTCGCACTCGCTAACATTTCCTTGCAGGAGAAGCTGCGCACCCAGTCGCTACGCGATCCGCTAACGGGACTTTATAACCGCCGCTACATGGAAGATGCGCTCGAACGTCATCTCCAGATGGCCGAACGCAATGGCAACGCCACCTCGGTGATCATGATTGATCTCGACCACTTCAAGAAGATTAACGACTCGCATGGGCATGGCAAAGGCGATGCCGTGCTGCGCGATGTCGCGGCACAACTGACCGCCTCGGTCCGGCCTTCAGATATCGTCTCGCGCTATGGCGGCGAAGAACTCATGGTGATCATGCCCGGTTGCGATCTCGAAGATGCCATGGCCAAGGCAGAGGTCTTGCGCGGTCGGATCGAGAGCCTGTCCGAACCGCACGGCACACCTGTTACAGCATCATTCGGCGTGGCCTGCGTACCTGACACCTCAAACTCAATGCAAGACCTGGTGCCGATGGCGGACGCGGCGCTGTATGTCGCCAAGGAGGCCGGGCGCAACTGCGTCAAGGCGGCGAATCTGCGGCATAGCGCCCCTCCTGCGACAGCTGCTCCGCTGCGGGCAATCCCGAAGAAATAATCAACACGCCAGCCTTCGCGGCGAACCGGCAACGCGGCGCTTGCCCCAAACGCAAAGGGGCCGCGCGGTTCGCACCGCGCGGCCCCTGCTGGTTGGGTTCTAAGCTTGCTTAGGCTCAGTCGTCCTTGAGGAAGGCGGGCATGTGGTCTTCACCACCGCCACCGTTGCCGCCGCCGTCACGATCGCGACGCGGACCACGGTCGCCACCACGGCCACCGCCGCCACCGCGCGGACCACGACGATCGCCCCGCGGCTTATCACCGCGCGGCTCGCGCGGCGGGCGGGTGTCTTCCAGCTCTTCGCCGGTTTCCTGATCGACGACGCGCATCGACAGGCGGACCTTCCCGCGCTGGTCGATCTCAAGCACTTTGACCTTAACTTCCTGCCCTTCGGACACGACGTCGGTCGGCTTCTCGACGCGCTCGTTCTTCATTTCGGACACGTGGACGAGTCCGTCCTTGCCGCCCATGAAGTTCACGAAGGCACCGAAGTCGACGATGTTGACGACCTTGCCGTCGTAGATCTTGCCGACTTCCGCTTCCTCGACGATGCCCTGAATCCACTTCTTGGCAGCTTCGATCTGGGCCACGTCGCTCGACGAGATCTTGATCAGACCTTCGTCGTCGATGTCGACCTTGGCGCCGGTCTCGGCGACGATCTCGCGGATCACCTTGCCGCCGGTGCCGATCACTTCGCGGATCTTCGACTTGTCGATCTGCATCGTCTCGATGCGCGGAGCGTGGGCCGAAAGCTCGGTGCGGGCGGTGCCCAGCGCCTTCTGCATTTCGCCCAGGATGTGCGCACGGCCGGCCTTGGCCTGCTCCAGCGCCTTGCCCATGATCTCCTGCGTGATGCCGGCGACCTTGATGTCCATCTGCATGGTGGTGATGCCAGCCTCGGTGCCGGCCACCTTGAAGTCCATGTCGCCGAGGTGATCTTCATCACCCAGGATGTCGGACAGCACGGCGAATTCGTCACCTTCGAGGATCAGGCCCATGGCGATGCCCGACACCGGACGCTCGATCGGAACGCCCGCGTCCATCATCGACAGACAGCCGCCGCAGATCGTGGCCATCGACGACGAGCCGTTCGACTCGGTGATATCCGACAGGATGCGGATCGTGTAGGGGAAGTCGTCCTTGCTTGGCAGCACGGGGTGCAGCGCACGCCAGGCGAGCTTGCCATGGCCGATCTCGCGACGGCCCGGAGCACCGAAACGGCCAACTTCGCCAACCGAATAGGGCGGGAAGTTGTAGTGCAGCATGAAGTTCGAATAAGTTAGGCCGTCGAGCCCGTCGATCATCTGCTCGGCATCCTTGGTGCCCAGCGTGGTGGTGCAGATCGCCTGCGTCTCACCGCGCGTAAACAGCGCCGAACCATGCGTGCGCGGCAGGAAACCGACCATGCTCTCGATCGGGCGGACCTGATCGAGCTTGCGGCCGTCGATACGCTGTCCGTCCTTGAGGATGGCACCGCGAACGATCTCGGCTTCCAGCTTCTTGACCTGCTTGCCAGCGGTCATCTGCGTCTGGCCATCGGCCTCAGCATAGTGCGCCTTGGCCTTTGCGCGCGCCTCGTTGAGGGCATTAGCGCGGGCCGACTTGTCGGTCAGCTTGTAGGCAGCGGCAATGTCGTTACCGACGAGACCGCGCAGCTCTTCCTTCATCGCCGACTTGTCGTCCGACTGGTCGATCTGCCACGGCTCCTTGGCGGCCTGCTCGGCCAGCTCGACGATCAGCTTCACCACCTGCTGGTTGGCTTCGTGCGCGAACATCACAGCGCCGAGCATGTCTTCCTCGGTCAGCTCCTTGGCTTCCGATTCCACCATCATCACGGCATCGTGCGTACCGGCCACGACGAGGTCGAGCGTGCCATCGGCAAGCGCGGTGTCCTGCTTCGGGTTGAGCACATATTCGCCGTCGATCATGCCAACGCGGCAGCCCGAGATCGGGCCCATGAAGGGAACGCCCGAGATGGTCAGCGCAGCCGAAGCCGCGATCATCGCCAGCACGTCGGCCTCGGTCTCACCATCGTAGGAGAGAACCTGGCAGATCACGTTGATTTCGTTGTAGAACCCTTCGGGGAACAGCGGGCGGATCGGACGGTCGATCAGGCGGCTGGTGAGGGTTTCCTTCTCGGTGGCGCCGCGTTCGCGCTTGAAGAAGCCACCGGGGATGCGGCCAGCCGAGGAGAACTTTTCCTGATAGTGAACGGTGAGCGGGAAGAAATCCTGCCCTTCCTTCACGGACTTGGCGGCGGTCACGGCGCAAAGCACCACGGTTTCGCCATAGGTGGCCAGCACTGCGCCGTCAGCCTGACGGGCGATGCGGCCGGTTTCGAGGGTGAGGGTCTTTCCGCCCCACTCAATCGATACGGTTTTGGTGTCGAACATGGATTATCCAATCATACCCGCCAGCCAGATTGCTTGGCGGGGTTTCCTGCCGGGGATACCGTCCCGGTCCGGTGTGGGGCTATTTCACGCCCCTGGCCCCCTTGCCGGATTGCAAGGGATGGCCGCTTTCCATTGCCGGAGATTTGTGACCGGCAAATGTGCGAAGGGCGGCCTTTTGAGCCGCCCTTCGAGAAACTCTTACTTACGCAGACCCAGCTTCTGGATCAGGTTGTTGTAGCGCTGCAGGTCCTTCTTCTTGAGATAGGCCAGCAGGCTGCGACGCTTGTTGACCATCTTGAGCAGGCCGCGACGCGAGTGGTTGTCCTTGTGGTGCTCCTTGAAGTGTTCGGTAAGGTTGCGGATACGCTCGGTGAGGATCGCGACCTGCACTTCGGGGCTGCCGGTGTCGCCCGAGGCGACGGCGTTGTCAGAAATGATTTCCTGCTTCTTTTCGGCGGTGACCGACATTCATTCTACTCCGCGGTATCAGCTACAGTTGAACCCCCTCACGACCTTGGCCGAACCTTCCGAAAGCTCCATAAGCGCTACCGGCTCGTCGGCCAGTTTCGCGAAGTAAAGCCCGTCGGAATGGGGCAATCCCGAAATGACCCGGCCCTGACGGACCGCCTGCGCACTCTCGGGATCGAGGATCAGGGCCGGGATACCGTCCAGCCCCGCCTCAAGCGGCAGGATTATGTCTTCAAGAGGCGCGCCCTTACCGATTGTGTTCAATTTGTCCAGCGAAATCGCTTGGGACTCGGTGAACGGACCGGCCTTGATACGGCGCAGATAGGTGACGTGGCCGCAGGTGCCAAGGGCATGAGCGATGTCCCGTGCCAGGCTTCGGATGTATGTCCCCTTGGAGACGTGCGCGACGAGCGTGACGCTGTCCGCCAGTTCGAGCGGTGCCTGCGGATCGTAAGGGTCCGGTCGGCCTGCCGAGGTGGCAAAGGCTGAGGGCGCCACCTCTGCGCCCTCGTCCGCCTCGCCCATGGCTAGCCGGAGCGAATGGATGATCACCGAGCGGGTCTTCATCTCGACCTCCTCGCCCGCCCGCGCGAGGTCGTAAGCGCGCTTGCCATCGATCTTGAGCGCGGAATACTTGGGCGGAACCTGTTCTATCGGTCCCGTGAAGTGCTCGCAGATCGCCGCCACCGCCGCGCGTGGCGGGCGGTGATCGCTGGTCTCGATCACTTCGCCTTCGGCGTCGAGCGTGTCGGTCATGGCGCCGAACTGTATCGTGAAGGCATAGGCCTTGTCGCTGTCGAGCATCCGCCCGGCCAGCTTGGTCGCCTCGCCCAGCGCGATGGGAAGCACACCTTCGGCCAGCGGATCGAGCGTTCCGCCATGGCCAACCTTGAGCCCGCCCTTCAGCTTCATGTTGAAGCCCGCCTCACGCAGGTTGCGCTTTACCGCCGCCACGGCCTGCGTCGAGCCAAGCCCCACGGGCTTGTCGAGGATAATCCAGCCATGCAAGCTCATCGGGCGATCAAGTCCGCCAGAGCGAGGTACTGGTCGACAGCCCATGCCACCGGCAAGCCTATGGTGTTTCCGAGCAGGTTCAGCCCCGGCGCCAGCCAGGTGAGCGCGATCAGCCCTACGAACAGCAGCATTCCGAACGGCCTCAGCCGCTCATAAGCGCGGGCGGCGCGTGGTGGCAGCAGCCCCTCCACAATGTGTGAACCATCGAACGGCGGGATCGGCAGCAGGTTGAACACAGCAAGGAACACATTCACCAGCACCATGAAGAAACCAAACGTGGCGAGGAGGCTCAAACTCCCATCCGCACTGACGATGATCGGGGTTCCGCCATCGGAATAGCCGAGCGTCATTCCCAGCGACAACGACAGGCCAAGCACCACCGCCCCCACCAGCGCGAGAACGAAGTTCGTGCCCGGCCCGGCGGCGGCGACGGCCATCATCCCGTAGCGCGGATTGTCGAGCCTCTGCTTGAGAACAGGCACCGGCTTGGCCCAGCCGAAGATCGGCCCGCCCGTCAACGCCAGCAACCCCGGCACAACCAACGTACCCACCGGATCGACATGACGCAGCGGGTTGAGGCTCAGCCGCCGCTGCTCCTGCGCGGTGGGATCGCCCAGCAACAGCGCGACATAGCCGTGCGCAACCTCGTGAAAGACGATGGCCACGACAAGGCATGGAATCAGCAGCAGGGCTAGCAGGATGGTTTCGCTCATGGGCCGCTCACATGGGGGCTCAGGAGGCGGAAGAAAAGTGCCGCTCTGCCCATTCCTCGGCGAGGATTGACAGCATCACGGTATCGCGCACATGGCCGGTCCAGGTAATCCGCTCGGCCCGCAGCACGCCTTCGCGCACCGCACCCAGCTTGCGCACCGCCGCCAGCGAGCGTTCGTTGCGCTGGTCGATGCGGAACTCCACCCGGCGGAACCCGGCGGCAAAAGCGCGTGCCAGCATCAGCGGCTTCATCCGCGAATTGAGGCCGCTGCCGCGTTCGGACTGCGCCATGAAGGTGCCGCCCAGCTCCAAGGTCTGCCGCCCGGGCGCGATGTTCAAGAAGCTGGTCGTGCCCGCAAACAAACCATCTCGCACTATCGCAAAGGCACGGCGGGCAGGATCGGCGAGCAAGATATCGAAATAGGGATCGAATCCGGCCCCCGATAGATCAGCCGGATAGATCGGCCAGACCGGATCGTCGGGCAGACAAATCGCGCGCATGGCCTCGCGGTGCGCTTCGGCCAAAGGCAAGAGATCGACCAGACCGCGCTCCCATTCGTGATCCAGCATGGGCTGGCCCAGAAGCGCGAGATCGACGCTCATTCGTCGCCATCTTCCTCGTCAAGATCGCGGCGCACACGCGGATCGTCGAGCAGCTGGTCGATCCGGCTTGCCTCGTCGAAAGTCTCATCGGCCTGGAAGCGCAGCTTGGGCGCAAACTTCAGGCCGAGCCGCTGCGCCACCTCGCGCTGGAAGAACGCAGTGTTGACCTGCAAGGCCTTGACCACGGTCTTCTCATCCTCGCCGAGCAAGGGTTTTACGTAGACCTTAGCCTGCCTCAGATCCGGCGACATACGAACTTCCGTCACGGCGATATTGTGCGCGCTGAGCACCTCGTCGTGCGCCTCCCCGCGTGCGAGCAGCTCACTGAGGATGTGGCGCACGCGCTCACCCACCTTCAGCAGGCGGACCGAGGGATCATCGGGGTTCGAGTGTTTTGCCATAGCGAAATGCCCCCTCCCGCGAACGGGAGGGGTATCCGATCACAACACGCGCTCGCGCTCTTCAATCTCGAACACTTCGAGATTGTCGCCCGGCTTGATGTCGTTGGTGTCGGCCAGCACGACACCGCATTCGAGACCCGTGCGGACCTCGTCGACATCGTCCTTGAACCGGCGAAGCGACTGGATGACGGTGGCCGAGACGATAACATCGTCGCGGGTAAGACGGGCGAACAGGCCCTTCTTGATGACACCGTCGATGACCAGCAGACCGGCCGCCTTGTCCTTCTTGCCCGCCGGGAACACCTGCTTGACCTCGGCG
Source organism: Aurantiacibacter suaedae (assembly GCF_005434915.1). Lineage (GTDB taxonomy): Bacteria > Pseudomonadota > Alphaproteobacteria > Sphingomonadales > Sphingomonadaceae > Alteraurantiacibacter > Alteraurantiacibacter suaedae. Next base: position 309,166 of record NZ_SKCG01000003.1, on the reverse strand, counting down.
CGGCCCACCACGTGCTCGATCTTCTCGGGGCCCAGCTCGCCGGCCAGTTCCTTCGCGACCTCTTCGGTGAGGTGATAGATCACATCGTGATACATCATCCGTGCCCCATCACGCTTCACCAGCTCGCGGGCCTTGGCATTCGGGCGGACGTTGAAGCCCACGATCGGCGCCTTCGAGGCCACGGCCAGCGACACGTCGCTCTCGGTGATCGCACCCACACCGGCGTGCAGCACGCGGACCTTGATGAGATCGTTCGAGATGTTGTGCAGCGCGTTGACGATCGCTTCGACCGAGCCTTGCACGTCGGCCTTCACCACCACCGGCCATTCGATCACGTCGCTCTTGTTGAACATCGTGTCGAAGCTGGTGGGCGCGAGGGCCGTGCGCTTTTCGGTTTCCTTTTCCTTGCGATACTGCGCCACTTCGCGCGCCCGCTGCTCGTTTTCGACCACGGTCATCATGTCGCCCGCCGAGGGAACACCGCCGAGGCCAAGCACCTCGACCGGCATACCGGGGCCAGCTTCCTTGATCTGCTTGCCCTTGTCGTCAACCAGCGCACGCACGCGCCCGCTTTCGGTGCCGACCACGAAGGTGTCGCCACGCTTGAGCGTGCCGCGGTTGACCAGCACGGTCGCCACCGGGCCACGGCCCTTGTCGAGCTGGGCTTCGACCACGGTCGCCTCGGCCATGCGGTCGGGGCGGGCTTTGAGTTCGAGCAGTTCGGCCTGCAACAGGATCTTGTCGATCAGATCGTCGAGACCGGCACCGGTCTTGGCCGAAACTTCCACGTCCTGCACATCGCCCGACATCGCCTCCACGATCACCTCGTGTTCGAGCAGGCGCTCGCGGATCTTCTGGGCGTTGTACTCGGGCTTGTCCGCCTTGGTGATCGCCACGATCATCGGCACGCCAGCAGCCTTGGTATGGCTGATCGCCTCGATCGTCTGCGGCATGATCGCATCGTCGCCCGAAACCACCAGCACCACGATATCGGTGACATTGGCACCACGCGCGCGCATCTCGGTGAAGGCGGCGTGGCCCGGCGTATCGAGGAAGGTGACCTTATCCTTACCCTTTGTGGTGATCTGATAGGCGCCGATGTGCTGGGTGATGCCGCCGGCTTCGCCCTTCACCACGTCGGTGCCGCGCAGGGCGTCGAGCAGGCTGGTTTTGCCGTGATCGACGTGGCCCATGATCGTCACTACCGGCGGACGCGGCTTGAGCGTCTCTTCCGGATCGGTGTCGGTCGAGGTATCGATATCGACATCGCTTTCCGACACACGCTCGATACGGTGGCCGAATTCCTCCACCAGCAGCTCGGCAGTGTCGGCGTCGATGGTCTGGTTGACCGTCACCATCATGCCCATGTTGAACAGCGCCTTCACGAGGTCGGCGCCCTTCTCGGCCATGCGGTTGGCAAGTTCCTGCACTGTGATCGCCTCGGGCACGATAACATCGCGCACCTGCTTCTCACGCGGGGCGGACGAGCCGCCGCCGTGCATACGACGTTCCTTCTCACGCGCACGCTTGAGCGCGGCGAGGCTGCGCGCGCGGCGACCCTCGTCCTCGTTCAGCGCCTTGTTAACGGTGAGCTTGCCCGAACGACGCTTGTCCGCAGCGCTGCCGCCACCGGCGTTGTTGCTGCCACGGTCGGCAGGAGCCGCAGGGGCACCGCCACGCTTGGGCTTGTCCGCCCCCTTGCGCTCGACCTTCTCGGGCTTCTTGATCTCGGGCCGCTTGACCGGGGTAAACCGGCGCGGGCTCGGCGTAACCGGAGCATCGCTCGTTGAGGCAGCGGTCTCTGCTTCGGGTTCTGCCTCAGGTTCGGCAGGCGCGTTGGCAGCCGCTTCCTTCGCGGCAGCTTCGTCAGCGGCGCGCTGTTTGGCGGTTTCTTCCTCAGCCTTGCGCTTTTCTTCAGCGCGGCGCTTTTCGTCCTCTGCGGCCTGACGCGCCTCCTCTTCCTCGCGCTTGCGCGCTTCCTCCGCCTGACGCAGCCGGTCTTCCTCGGCCTCGCGCTGAAGGCGGGCGACGCGTTCCTGCGGCGTTTCGCCAGCTGGCGCAGCCGGACGGCGCGGCGCAGGCTTGGGCGCGGGCGCAGCCTTAGGGGCCGCCGGCGGCGGAGGGGGAGGCGGAGGCGGCGGCGGCGGTGCCGCTTCGCCGGGCTTCACGAGCTTACGGCGCTGCTTTACCTCGACCACCACCTTGTTGGTGCGCCCGTGGCTGAAGGTCTGTTTGACCTCGCCCGCTTCGACCGAGCGCTTCAGCCCAAGGGGCTTGCGTTCGCGCTTCGGTGTGTCTTCGTTATCGCTCATAAGCCTCGATTATTCCTTCAAATCACATATCGCGGCGGCTTCGGGATCAGCGCCAATCGCTTTGCCCTGCCCGCCGTTCTTGGCCGCCGTGGCGGCGCCCATATAGGTTTGCAAACGCCCCAGCGGAACCGCGACCCGCTCGGCCGACTTGCGATCGGCCAATGCCAGGTGGACGACATTCTCGCGGCCCAATGCCACAGACAGGGCTAGCCGGTCCAGTGGCAGCCTGTCTCCAACAATTCCCGAGCCTTCCGCATCAAGCCCGACGCGGAAAGCCTGATCGAGCTTGCGGCAACCATCCTCGCTCGCATCGCTGGCGTGGTATAGCGCCGCGATCGCGCCCGAGCGCGCTTCGTTCGTGATGCGATCGGAGCCCAGAACCACGCGCCCGGCGCGCATTTCCAAGCCCAGCCGGTCGGTCAGCGCCTTGATCAGCGCCTTCTCAATCATGTCGGGAAGCTCGGCGGGAATTTCAAGCGGTGCGCCCTTGAACGCACGCGCCAGCGCTCCCTTCAGCTTGCCGCCAGCCATCGCTTCTTCGAGCCCAGCCCGCGAGGTGCCAAGCCACGCGCCCCGCCCCGGCGCCTTGGCGTGGGCGTCGGGCAGCACCAGCCCTTCAGGCGAGATGGCAAGGCGCACGAGATCGTCACGCCCGCCGGTCTCACCGGTCAGGATGCAGCGGCGTTCGCTCCCGGAAGCACCGGAAGCGCGCGCGTCAGAGCTGTCGGACCCTAGCGGTTCATTGTGAGGATTCCGCATCAGCGGCCTCCTCAGCTTGGGCGGGCTCAGCCTTGGCCGGTTCTTCGTCTTCGAACCAGTGCGCACGGGCCGCCATGATGATTTCGTTACCCTGCTCTTCGCTCAGGCCGAAGGTGCCGAGCACACCGCCCTTGTCCTGCTCGCGCTGCGGGCGACGCAGCGGCGGGCCATCGGCGTTCTGACGGCGACGCGGCGCTTCGCGCTTCTTCGCGATCAGCTCGTCGGTCGCGAGGTCGGCCAGGTCATCCAGCGTGGTGATCCCGGCCTTGCCGAGCACCACCAGCATTTCCTCGGAGAGGTGCGGGATCTCGGCCAGCGCGTCTTCCACGCCCAGCTCCTTGCGGGCAGCACGATAGGTCTCGACCTGCCGCTCGATCGCTTCGAGCGCGCGGCTCTGCAGCTCTTCGGCCAGCTCTTCGTCGAAACCTTCGATCATGGCCAGCTCGGACAGCTCGACATAGGCCACTTCTTCCAGCTCGGTGAAGCCTTCGGCCACCAGCAGCTGCGACAGCGTCTCGTCGACGTCAAGCTCTTCCTCGAACATCTTGGAGCGCTCGGCAAATTCCTTGCTGCGCTTCTCCGAGGCTTCTTCCTCGGTCATGATGTCGATCTGGCTTTCGGTCAGCTGCGAGGCCAGCCGCACGTTCTGGCCGCGACGGCCGATCGCGAGGCTGAGTTGATCGTCGGGCACGACCACCTCGATCCGCCCCTCTTCCTCGTCGAGCACCACGCGCGCCACGGTGGCGGGCTGCAATGCGTTGACGACGAACGTTGCGGTGTCTTCCGACCAGGGAATGATGTCGATCTTCTCGCCCTGCAGTTCCTGCACGACGGCCTGCACGCGGCTGCCCTTCATGCCGACGCAGGCACCGACGGGGTCGATGGAGCTATCGTGCGAGATCACGCCGATCTTGGCGCGGCTGCCCGGATCGCGGGCGGCGGCCTTGATCTGGATGATGCCGTCGTAAATCTCGGGCACTTCCTGCGCGAACAGCTTTTTCATGAACTCGGGGTGCGCGCGGCTGAGGAAGATTTGCGGGCCGCGGTTGTTACGCTCCACCTTCATGATCAGCGCCCGCACACGTTCGCCCACACGGGCGGCCTCGCGTGGGATCTGCTGATCGCGGCGAATCACGCCCTCGGCACGGCCGAGGTTCACGATCACATGCCCGAACTCAACCGACTTGATAACGCCGGTGATGACTTCACCAGCACGATCCTTGAACTCTTCGTACTGACGCTCGCGCTCCGCATCGCGGACCTTTTGGAAGATCACCTGCTTGGCGCTCTGCGCGTCGATGCGGCCAAGGTCGACCGGCGGCAGCGGATCGACGATGAAGTCACCCACCTTGCTGCCCGACTCCAGCTTCTCGGCCTGGGCGAGATCGACCTGCTTGAAGTAGTCCTCGACCTCTTCCACAACCTCGACCACGCGCCACAGGCGCAGGTCGCCGGTCATCGGGTCAAGCTTGGCGCGAATGTCGTTTTCCGCACCATAACGGTTGCGCGCGGACTTCTGGATCGCCTCTTCCATGGCCTCGATGACGATCGCCTTGTCGATCATCTTCTCGGATGCAACCGCGTTGGCGATTGCGAGCAGCTCGGCCTTGTTGGCGGAAATCGGACTGGCCATCAGTTACTAGCCTCTTCTTCCTCGTTGATCTCTTCGAATTCGTCCGCGCCTTCCGCATCGAGCGGCAGGGTGGCAGCGATAAGCTTGTCGGTCAGCTCGAGCTGGGCCGAATGAATGTTTGCGAGCGGAACCGCAATCTCTCCGGCCTTGTTATCCCGGATCGTGACAGTCTCGCCCTCGATCCCGAGCAACTCGCCCTTGAGCTTGCGCATATCGCCGATCTTCTCGACCAGCGAAATCCGCGCCTCGTGCCCGGCCCAGTTCGCATAGTCCTTCGCGCGGGTCAGCGGGCGGTCGATGCCGGGGCTGGACACTTCCAGCATATAGGCGCCCTCGATCAGCTCGCCCTCTTCTTCCTCAATCGCGTCGATCCGGTTGGAAATGGCGCGCGACAGCGTGGCGCACTGCTCCACGATCATCTGCCCGGTGGCAGGATCCTCGGCCATGATCTGCAAGGTGCGCTCTTCACCCGAACCGACCATCCGCACGCGCACCAACTCGAAGCCAAGAGCTTCGGCTTCGGGTTCGATAATCGAAAGCAGGCGCGTAAGATCAGGCAAACAGACTTTCCAATACGATCGCATCGCAGCATGGGCCTTCGGGCCGGCCCCCGAAGGCGCCAGCATCCAAACCATGTCACGACAATGTCGGGATGCGAGGGGAAATAAGCGAGAGCAGCCAAAATTGCAATGGCCAAGTTTTCCCGCCAGCAGATTGCCGCCTAGTAGTGCTCGCGGGTGAGCGGATCTTGCGAGGGCAAGATGTCCGGGTTCGGGCCGGAGGACCAGTATTCGACTGTGCTGGCACTGTCTCCGACCGGAGCAGCATCCTCGATAATTTGGTCGCCATCGTCAAGATAGCTGGGCGGAGCCACTGTTGCAGCAACGGTCGGCGCTGGCGCAGGTTGGCTCTGCACCTGCGCCGCATCGAAGCTCGCATCGCCCGACGAATCGCCAAAGCTGATGACGAACCAGCCGATGACGCAGATCGCCCCGAAAGAGGCGATAAGGCTCAGGACCAGACCGCTTCTGTCTTCCTTGCGCGGAACAGGCCGGGCCACGCGCCGGCCAAAGGCGGAGGAGCCGTGCAGTTCGCGATTCGCACTGGTGCGATGAACAGGCGTCCGCTGTCTCATTGGCTGCGCTTATGCTCCTGCTCGTTGGCACGGCGGCCGAACCGGCCCCTGGCCGTCGAGTTTCCGGCCATATTGCTTACCAAGGCGTTTTTAGCGCCATAGAGTTTGCAGGTGGTTAAGCCCCTCGCGCAGGTCACTCCTGCTTGTCGATCCCATGCTTGCGGATGCAGTGGCGCAACTGATCATAGCTAAGGCCAAGCGCCTGCGCCGTCTGGCGCTGATTCCACCGGTTGCGCCCCAGCGCGTGGACGAGAATGGCGCGTTCGTGCTCGTCGACCGCGGCACGCAGGTCCTCAATGTCGTCGAACCGGTCGGGCGTTGGCGCCGCTACGCTCGCTGACTGCACTGGAGCGGTTTTCGCCGCCGAGGGCATCGGCGCCGGCTTCCAGGGCGACTGAAACGGATCAAACGCCACGTCTCCGATAGGGCTCGTCCAGTCGTCCCAGCGATAGACCGCACGCTCCACCACATTGCGCAGCTCGCGCACGTTGCCCGGCCAGGGATAGTCCTCCAGCGCCTCGGCCACGTGGGCGGCATAACCGGGCCACTCCTCCCAGCCCAGCTCGGCAGCCATGCGCCGCCCGAAATAGTCGGCCAGCACCGGCACATCACCTTCACGCACGCGCAGAGGTGGCAGGGTAATCACCTCGAAACTCAGCCGGTCGAGAAGGTCGGCGCGGAAAGTGCCCGCTTCTGCGCGGGCGGGCAGATCCTCGTTGGTGGCGGCCACGATCCGCACATCCACCCGCATCGGGCGGCTGGAACCGATTCGCGTTACCTCGCCATATTCGACAGCGCGCAAAAGCCGCTCCTGCGCGCCCATGGAAAGGGTGCCCAGTTCGTCAAGAAACAGCGTGCCACGGTCAGCCTCTTCAAACCGGCCTTCGCGCATTTTGGTGGCGCCGGTGAAGGCGCCTGCTTCGTGCCCGAACAGCTCCGCCTCGATCAGCGTTTCGGGCAAGGCCGCGCAGTTCATGGTGACGAGCGGCTCTTCCCAGCGGTCGGACAGGCGGTGAAGCCGCTCGGCGATCAGTTCCTTGCCCGTTCCGCGCTCGCCAATCACCAGCACCGGGCGGCGCATCGGCGCGGCGCGGCTGGCCCGCTCAACCGCGTCAAGAAAGGCACTCGATTGCCCGATGAATTGCGTCGCCCGCTCCATGACCGATTTCTAGCGAATTTTCCCAAGCCTTGGCAATAATTACCAATCGCGACTGCAGGACATTTCTCGCAAGCCTATGAAATTTCAGAAAATCGCAAACTGGCACACCCTTTGCAATTCATCGGCCGTACAGCAATCAGGAGTTTTCGCCATGTTCCCTTCCCGCTTCTTCGCCAGCGAACTCGGTCAGGCCGCGCTCGTCAGCGTCGCGGCCATGGTGGCCTTCGTTACCTTCACCGCACTCGCCCCGGCCAGCGCCTCGGCCACCTCGATGGCCGCGCCCATTACCTCGGCAGCGCTCGCGTGAGCGGCAAGCCACCCTTCGACCTCGCCACGCTTGGCAGCGCGGACGTGAAGGCCGATAAGGGCAACCGGCTCGATCGCGAGATCGAACGTTTGCGCACCACTCCCACGCCGGTCGCCCGCGCGATCCATACCGGAGATACCTTGATGGGAATTTTTTCTCGTACCCGCGACATCATCGCCGCGAATTTTTCCGAACTGCTCGACCAGGCAGACGATCCGGCCAAGATGATCCGTATGATCATCCTCGAAATGGAGGAAACGCTGGTCGAAGTGCGCGCCTCTGCCGCCCGCACTATTGCCGACCAAAAGGAAATGCATCGCCACACGGTCAAGCTCGACCGGCTCCAGGCCGACTGGAACGACAAGGCCCAACTCGCGCTGAGCAAGGATCGCGAGGATTTGGCCCGTGCCGCGCTAATGGAACGGCGCAAGGCGGCGGACATGGCGGACCAGCTCAAGGCCGAGATCACCGTGCTCGACGATGCCCTGCGCGCTTATGAGGCCGACATCGCCAAGTTGCAGAACCGTCTGCGCGAAGCCCGCAGCCGCCAGAGCCAGATCGCGGCCCGCCTCGAAAGCGCGGAAAACCGCTTCAAGCTGCGCAACCTGATGACCAACGAACGGTTCGACGAAGCGCTGGCCCGGTTCGACCAGCTCGAACGGCGGGTCGACTATGCCGAAGGCCGCGCCGATTCGCTGGAGATCGGCGGCAAGGGCAAGAAGACACTCGCCGACGAATTTGCCGAACTGGAAGGCGGCGACAAGGTCGACGAGGAACTGGAAGAATTGAAGCGTGCGCTCGGGAAGGGCGCGGACAAGGAAGGATAAGCCATGGATGATCTGTTACCCTTCTTCGTAGTAGCCCTGATCTTCATCGGCGTGCCATGGATTGTTCTCCACTACGTTACCAAGTGGAAGACCGCCGCGACGATCACCACCGACGACGAGGTTCTGCTGGAAGAGCTTTATCAGCTCGCCAAGCGCCTCGATGAACGGATGGACACTGTTGAACGGCTGGTCGCCTCCGACAACCCCGAGTTCAGGCCCGCGCGCATCCACGCCGACCGCGAGATCGATAACGTCCCGCTGAATGAACTCGAAAAGATGCTTGCCGAAAAGAAAGGAACCCGCACGTGAACTCGCCCCGCACCAAACTCTATCGCGACAAGGCCAACGGCAAGCTCTTCGGGGTCTGCGCGGGGATCGCCGACTACACTGGCGTCGATGCCTTCTGGGTGCGCATTGCTCTGGTGTTCCTCACCTTTGCCACCGGCGGGTGGACGATCCCGGCCTATGTCATCGCCAGCGTCATCCTGAACAAGAAGCCTCCCTACCTCTACGCCGAGCCTGAAGAGACTCGCTACTGGCAGTCCGTACGACAGAGCCCGAAGCGTACCGCGCGCGAAATCCGTGCCCGGATGAAGGATATCGATCGCCGCCTGGCCGAGGTCGAAAGCTACTACGTATCGAGCAACCCGCGCCTGTCCGCCGAAATCGAGCGGCTGCGCTGAGGCGGATCACGCAATCAAGGGGATTACAATGGGACCCGATACCATCTGGATCTTGATACCGCTGGTTGGAATGACAATTCCGATCGTAAGGATCTGGACCAAGCACAAGCAGAAGATCGCCGAGCTCCAGCTTCAAACTACCGCGCAAGACACCGCCGAACGCGCCGCGCAATATGCCTCGCAGGTTCAGAAGCTGGAGGACCGGGTGCGCGTGCTCGAACGGATCGTGACCGACGGCGGCTACGATGTCGCCACCCAGATCGATGCCCTTCGCGATACCCGCAAGGTTGAGGATAGCGACTATGGCACCCCGCTCACCATGCCGGTGAAGGAGCGCGCACAATGAGCCTGTGGACAATGATCTTCCTGCTGGCGATCGGCGGCATGATTTTTGCCGCCTGGCGTCACCATCACGACGCCAGACACGGTATCGTTCGTGACAGCATGGGCGAACCGATCATCGACCGCAGCGGTAACTCGGCCCGCGAAGAGGAAATGGCCCGCGAGCTGGCCGAGCTGCGCGACCGGGTGAAAGTGCTCGAGCGGATCGCCACCGAGGATCGCGAAAGCCTCAGCCTCGCCCGCGAAATCGAACAATTGCGTGACGAAAGGAGCAAGTCGCAATGAGCGAGCCGATGTTGATCGCGCTGAGTGCGGTTCTGTCGCTGTCGATCCTGGCCGGCGCGGCGCTGATGATGTGGCAGGGCTGGCTGGCGCTGAAGCTGCGCGAACTGGAGACGGGGCGCATTGCGCCCGAGCACTTCGGCGGATCGCGCGAAGGCGCGGCCCGGATCGAGATCGCCGACCTGAAGGAGCGCATCCGCAAGCTCGAAGCCATCGCCAGCGGGGTCGATCTGTGATCAATCACCCTCCCCGCTCATGCTGAGCTTGTCGAAGCATTGCCTTTTCTTCTAGCGCAACGTGGAAACTGAAAGACAATCCTTCGACAAGCTCAGGATGAGCGGTAACAGGTGCCCATGCGATCCCTTCAAGACATTCATGAGGAATACGACTTCCTCGACGCCGACGAACGCTATCGCCTGCTGATCGAGCTGGGCCGCGAGCTGGAAGAAATGCCCGCCGCGCTGAAAACCGACGCCACGCTGGTGCGCGGGTGCTCGGCGCAGGTCTGGGTCTATCCCACGGGCGATTCCGAAAAGCTGCATTTCCTCGCCGACAGCAACGCTGCGATCACCAAGGGGATCGTCGCGCTGGTCGTATCGGCGGTGCAGGACAAGCCAGCAGAGGAAGTGGCCGCGATGGACGTTTCCGCCGCGCTCGAACCTTTCGACCTCAAGAACCAGCTGTCCTCCAACCGCACGCAGGGCGTCCCCAACATGATCGCGCTGGTGCGCGAACATGCGGCGCGAATAGCGAGCGCCTGACATGCACAGCCGGCTCTGGACCCTCGCCGGAGCGTTCTTCTTCTGCCTTGGCTGGATCGGCATCGTGCTGCCGCTGATGCCGGGCTTCGTATTCCTGCTGGTGGCGCTGTTCTGCTTCCTGCGCGGCCATCCCGAATGGGCCGAGCGGATGCTCAATCACAAGGTCTATGGCCCTCCCCTGCGCGATTGGCGCGAGCGGCGTGCAATCTCGCGCAAGGCCAAGAAGTCGGCGGTGATTGCGATGGCCATTGCCGGGGCGATCACCACCGCCATGGTCGGCTTTCCGGTTGCGCTGATCCCGCTCACCTGCCTTGCGGCCGTGGCGACATGGCTCTGGACCCGCAAGGAAGCGTGAGCCGCTAAAGGTTGCGCCCCACCGGCTGCGCACTCTCGCGCACCACAGCGATGCCCGCCTCACGCTGACGTCGCAGTTCGGCCTTGAGCTTGGCCGGGTCTTGCGCCCAGACAAAGCCGAAGCTCACTCCGCCTTCCTTGCCCACGGTTGCATGGTGGAGCCGATGAGCCTGCACCAGTCGCTTGGCATAACCGCGCTTGGGCACCCATTTGAAATAACGCTGGTGGACCAGCCCGTCGTGAACCAGCGTGTAGATGATGCCATAAAACAGGATGCCCAGCCCGATCCAAGTGGCGGGCCACCAGGCACCCTCCCCCATCACCAGCGGCGAACCGAGCGCGAACATCGCAATGCTCATCGCCGCGCCGACCACGGCATAGAGGTCATTTTTCTCCAGGACATTGTGATGCGGCTCATGATGATCGCGATGCCAGCCCCAGCCCCAACCATGCATGATATACTTGTGACTCGCCCAGGCGACCCACTCCATCCACGCCACAGTGGCCAGCACGATCAGCGCGGGAAGCAGAATATCGGTCATCAGAGCGTTATAGGCGCAAGCGTCCAGCCTTGCCAGACACAGGCGGCGCGTCAGTCGCCGCGATAGGTGTCCTGCTTGCGCGGGAGGCCAAAATACTGCTCGGCCACGTCACGGTCGATTCGCGAGGGGCGCAGGCTGTCCTTATCAAGACAGCACCACATGCTCTTGATTTCGGCCAGAACGTCTTCACCGCGCGCGATCACGGTGTTGTAAAACGCGCGCGCGCCGGCGACCTTTTCGAGCACCGTGGTGGCGTTGATATCGTCGGCCAGAAAGGCTGGCTTGCGATAGGTAATCTCGTGCTTGAGCGCGACCCACGCGATGCGTGCCGCTTCTTCGGCCGGGGCCAGCTTGTTCCAGTGCGCCAGCACCACATCCTGCACCCAGCCCAGATAGCGGGCATTGTTGACGTGCCCCATGAAGTCGATGTCGCCGGCTTCGATAGTGATCGGCATGGTGTGGGAGTTTGCAGGCATAAGTTTCAAATAGCTACCGGAGGCGCTTTTGCCAAGGTGTCTATTATGCGCGATCACCACCATGGTGGCGAGCGCTGACTTGGCGAGGGAGCAAAGGATCGCTATCTGCCCCGCATCATGACCGCCAGAACGCTCTACGAAAAAATCTGGGATGCCCACGTCGTCGCTCAGCGCGAGGATGGCACCTGCCTGATCTTCATCGACCGCCATCTCGTTCACGAGGTGACCAGCCCGCAGGCGTTCGAGGCGCTGCGCATGGCCGGCCGCACGGTGCGCCGCCCCGAGCTGACGCTGGCCGTGCCTGACCATAACGTGCCCACCACGGCGCGTGTGGATGCGGCGGGTAAGCGCATTCCCATCGCCGATCCGCAGAGCGCGCAGCAGCTCGCCGCTCTGGAAAAGAACGCGCCCGAATTCGGCATTCGCTATTTCGGCGCCACGGCGCGCGAACAGGGCATCGTTCACGTGGTCGGCCCCGAGCAGGGATTCTCTCTGCCGGGCACCACCATCGTCTGCGGCGATTCGCACACCGCCTGCCATGGCGGCGTAGGTGCCCTCGCCTTCGGGATTGGCACCAGCGAGGTCGAGCATGTGCTCGCCACACAGACGCTCCAGCTGCGCAAGTCGAAGACGATGGAAGTGCGCGTCGAGGGCGATCTCGGCCCCGGCGTCACCGCCAAGGATCTGATCATGCACATCGTCGGTGCCATCGGCACTGCGGGCGGCACCGGCCACGTAATCGAGTATCGCGGCAAGGTCTTCGAGCAGATGAGCATCGAGGCGCGCCTCACCGTTTGCAACATGAGCATCGAGGGCGGCGCACGCGCAGGCCTGATCGCGCCTGACGAGACGACCTTCGCCTATCTCAAGGATCGTCCGCTGGCTCCCAAGGGTGCCGAGTGGGACGAGGCCGTCGCCTACTGGAAGACGCTCCACACAGACGAAGGTGCAACGTTCGACAAGTCTGTGGTGATCGATGCTTCGGTGATCGAGCCGACCGTGACCTGGGGCACCAGTCCCGAGGACACCGTGGGTATTTCGGGCGCGGTTCCCGACCCGATGAGCTTTGCCGATCCGAACAAGCAGCGCGCCGCGCAGGCGAGCCTTGACTACATGGGCCTCGCGCCGGGTCAGAAGCTGGCCGAGGTCGAGGTGCAGAACATCTTTATCGGCTCGTGCACCAACAGCCGGATCGAGGACATGCGCGCCGCCGCCGAAGTGCTGCGCGGGCGGAAGGTCCACCCGAACATCAAGTGGGGCATCGTGGTGCCCGGCTCGGGCCTCGTGAAGCTTCAGGCAGAGGCTGAGGGGCTGGACAAGGTTTTCACCGAAGCAGGGTTGGAATGGCGCGAACCCGGTTGCTCGGCCTGTCTTGGCATGAACCCCGACAAGGTGCCGGCGGGCGAACGCTCGGCCTCGACCAGCAACCGCAACTTTGTCGGCCGGCAGGGTCCGGGAGCGCGCACACACCTCGTCTCGCCCGCCATGGCGGCGGCGGCGGCAGTCACCGGACGCCTTACCGACGTGCGCGAACTGGTGCGTGAGCCTGCGTAAGAGCGGCTTCGGCGCGGTCGTCGATAGCGACACGCGCCTCGTCATCCTCGGCTCGCTTCCGGGTGAACGCTCGCTCGTCGAGCGCCGCTATTACGCGCATCCGGGCAATGGCTTCTGGCACCTCGTCGGCGCGGTGATCGGCTGCGATCTGGCCTCGCTTGAATACGAGGCCCGCCTTGCCACCTTGCGCGCGCATCATATCGGCCTGTGGGATACGGTGGCATCGGCCGAGCGCAGCGGCAGCCTCGACACCGCGATCCGCGCGCACGAGGCAAACCCGCTGGCCGAATTTGCCGCAAGCCTGCCGCAGCTTCGCGCTCTCGCCTTCAACGGCGCGAAGTCGGCCAAGATCGGGCGCAAACAGCTGGCTGGGCACACCGCACCGCAGCTTGTCGATCTGCCCTCTTCCAGCGCCGCCTATGCCGCCATGCCGCTTGCGGAAAAGATCGAGCGCTGGATGGCTCTGCGCAAATTTCTCGGCTGACCCTTGCAACCGGGCCGCCGCACGCGCATTTGGCCTCATTATGACCAAGACAAAGATCCCCGGTACAACGGCCGCCATTGCAGGCGCTGCCATCGGCTCGGCCGCGATTGCCGCGGCGCTCCTGTTCACCTCGCGCAAGAAGAAAACGGTCGACGAACCTGAGCAGCTGCCGCCGATCCCCTCTGGCGAAGCGCCGGAGACCGACTGATGGAGAAGGTCACCGAAGTCGAAGGCCGCGCCTATCCGTTCGGGATGAAGAACGTCGATACCGACATCATCATCCCCGCCCATTTCCTCAAGACCGTCACTCGTGACGGGCTTGGTGAAGGTGCGTTCGAGGCGCTGCGCAAAGATGGCGATTCGGTGTTCGACAATCCCGAGTTCGCCGGTGCGCCGATCGTTATCGCGGGCGATAACTTCGGCTGCGGGTCAAGCCGCGAACATGCCGCCTGGGCTCTGCTCGACATGGGCGTGAAGGCCGTTATCGCACCGAGCTTTTCCGATATTTTCAGTGGCAACGCGTTCAAGAACGGCATTCTTACCGTCGCTCTGCCGCAAGAAGCGGTCGACCGGCTGATGGAAGTCGCCCAGACCGATTCCATCACCATCGACCTGGAGAACCAGAGCGTGAGCACGCCCTTCCAGGACCGCTGGACCTTTGAAATCGACCCGTTTCGCAAGAACTGCCTGCTCGAAGGGCTCGACGAAGTTGGATTGACGCTGCAAAGCGATGCCGTAATCAGCGCTTTCGAGGACCGCCTGCGCCGCGAGCAACCGTGGGTGGCCAGCGGCACGAAGGCTGCCGCCTAGCTTTTTTCCTTGAGGGGACCGCACGCATGACCAGTTTCAACGACCGCGAACGCGCCGAGGAGGCCAAGTTCGCCATGGACGAGAACACCGCCTTCCGCATCGCCGCACGCCGCAACCGCTTGCTGGGCGAATGGGCGGCGAAACTGATGAACCTCACGCCCGAGGAAACCGAAGCTTACAAGAAGGCGGTCGTCCAAGCAGACTTCGAGGAAGCGGGTGACGAGGACGTGATCCGCAAGGTGCTCGGTGACCTGACCCAGGCCGGCTGCGATGTCGAAGAAGCCACGGTGCGCGCGCAGCTTGGCGAAAGCGCGGTCGAAGCGCGTCGCCAGCTGATGAGCGAAAGCTGAGGCCTGCGCGATGGCGATGCCTGCTGCCGAAATCGAGGCGCTGATCCGCGCCGCCTTGCCCGATGCCGAAGTCGAAATGATCGACCTCGCAGGCGATAACGATCACTGGCACGCGCGCGTCACCAGCGCCGCCTTCGCCGGCAAGAGCCGCGTGGCGCAGCACAAGATGGTCTATGCCGCGATCGGTGAGCGGGTGGGCGGGGAACTGCACGCCTTGCAAGTGACCACCGCCGTGCCCAAGTGATTGTCATGATCGAATTTACCAGTGAGTGCCCCCATGTCTGATATCAACGCCCGCCTTACCAAGATCGTCGGCGATTCCGATGTCGTCCTGTTCATGAAAGGAACGCCGCTGTTCCCCCAATGCGGCTTTTCCAGCCGCGCCGTGGCAATCCTCGACCATTGCAACGTCGCCTTCGACAGCGTCGACGTGTTGCAGGACATGGAAGTGCGCCAGGGCATCAAGGCCTTTTCCGACTGGCCGACCATCCCCCAGCTCTATGTGAAGGGCGAATTTGTCGGCGGCTCGGACATCATGATGGAAATGTACGAAGCAGGCGAATTGCAGACCCTGCTCGATGAAAAGAAGGTCGCGAAAGCTTCCTGATATTTGCCCGCCCCTTTTGGGGCCGACTGACTATTCCAAATCCGCTGCCCGGCCTCACGCTCGGCAGCGGATTTTTCGTTGCGTCACGGCAATTGTTCTTGCTGCGCCTGGCAGCGGCTGCGGGATCGGTGATTTGGGAAAAGCTCGGGCGAGGCGGGGCCGGGAGACAGGTGGGGACCATGGGGAAACGGCCCCGCCTCTAACGAAGACCTCGAAAGGTACATCAGAAAAGACGCATGGCGCGTGCCAGTCTGGGCGAAACCGTAAAATCAGCGCAAGACGATGGTTCTCAAAATGTTAATGGCAGCGCGGGCTGTCAAAAAATCCGACATCGTTCATCGAGCCAGATCGTGAGCGGCAAAATCAGGCGCGCGCCAGCCGTGCGCTAGGGGCCAGATCACAGGATTTTACGCTGATATTCTTAATCATCGCGTACCGGTCGGCGCTTTTGGAACACCGACCGGACGACCTTAAATAAAGTGTTGTAAATACTTCTGGCAGATCACGAAAATGTAGGATCGTAAAACGTGATATCTCCGCGAGGAGTGCCAGCAGGGAAGACCATATCGGTGAAGTTACCGTCCACCCCACCGCGGGTGAGAGTTTCGAAACGACCGACCCTTTCCAAAACCGGAGCTTCGTAAACGCGCAGGCCGGTATTAGAAAAGCTCTCTGCTTGAAGAGTTTCCGACATAAGACAATCCTATAATAAAGACTGACACTGCTACGCTGTTTTTCTTTTTGCGTGTTGCGATCCGGTCAGCACGAGTCGCGAGCAAAAGATGGTTACCACCGTCTTAACTTTCCGAGAATATCTATTGTTTGGTCACTCGCGGAATCCCGACGCCCGTCCCGAATGGGCACAGGTCGCTTGGACGATCAGAGGAGAAAGCTGATTGGCGCGCCCAGCAGGATTCGAACCTGCGGCCTCAGGATTAGAAGTCCCGTGCTCTATCCAGCTGAGCTATGGGCGCGTTGGCCATGGCACTTAGCGATCTTTGCGGGCTAGGCAAATCGGCAGCGTCGCATAATCCGCTATCCGCCCTCTACCGCTTGCGGGCCGCTCGCGTTAACTTCCCGCGATGGATGACGAAGCGCCACACCCCACCGCTGCCAACCGCCACAGGGCCGAGGCCTTCCGCTACTATCCATATGTGATGGCAGCCTTCGTCGCGATCCTGCTGCTTTCCAACATCATCGGCGCATCGAAGCCCAGCTATCTGGCGCTCCCCGGCGGCGCGCAGTGGGCCTTCGGTGCGGGCGTGCTGTTCTTCCCGATCAGCTACATCATCGGCGACGTGCTGACCGAGGTCTATGGCTATGCCAACGCGCGGCGCGTGATCTGGACCGGCTTTGCCGCGCTCGCCTTCATGGCCTTCATGTCCGCCGTAGTGGTGGCGCTGCCGCCGGCTCAAGGATGGCCGGGGCAGGAGGCTTACGAATTCGTGTTCGGCAACAGCTGGCGCATCGTGCTCGCTTCGATGGCGGCGTTCTGGGCGGGCGAGTTCGCCAACGCCTTCGTGCTCGCAAAAATGAAGCTGCTGACCAAAGGACGGATGCTATGGACCCGCACAATTGGTTCAACCGTGGTCGGACAGGGGCTCGATAGCCTGATCTTCTACCCGCTCGCGTTTTACGGGCTGGCGGGTTGGCCGGTCGAGCAGCTGTGGCAGGTGATACTCTCCCAGTGGGCGATCAAGACTGCCTGGGAAGCGCTGCTCACCCCTTTCACCTATTGGGCGGTAAACTTTCTGAAGCGCCGCGAGGGGGTCGATGTGTTCGACGAACAGACCGATTTCTCCCCCTTCGGGCATTCCTGACTTTCGCTCAGTTGGCGAGCAGCCAGATCAGCAGGTAGATGAGGAAAAGGCTCCCGAACCCCACCACCGCGCCGACGGCAAAGATCAACCGAACGAGCAGCGGGTCGACATTGGTGTAGTTGGCGATTCCCGAGCAGACACCGCCGATCAGCTTGTCGCCCTTGTCGAGGTGGAATTTGCGCGGAGCCTGCGGGCTGTTCTGCATATTCAATTCGCTCATGCCAGCACCATCGTGGCAGCGGTCGTGGCGGGCGGAGCGAAGCTGGCCACCAGCAGGCCGGTGGTGATCGCAAGTGCGCCGAAAGCGGCGAAGAAACGATTGGCGAGTTCCGAATTGGCAAACATGATAAATCCCCTTGTTGGTTATCCGAGCGGCTCATCCGCTCGATGCCAGCAACATTGCAGGGGGCGTGCCAGTTTGCGCAAAACGGCGGAAACGTGCCGTTTTCGTTCATCGCGCCGCAAGCTTAGATCTGCACCAATACCAACACTTGGGAAAAATTCCCAAGTGATGGCGAAGGACTTTTTGCATGACCTGCCCCGCCCTGCTCGGCTAATGCCGGGGCCGTCCCATGGCGCTTGACCGCATCCTTCTCACCGCTTTCCGCAACCACGCCGAAACCCGGCTTGACGGTGCGCGCGCCATCAACCTGCTGGTGGGCGAAAACGGTGCGGGCAAGACCAACGTGCTCGAAGCGATCTCGCTGTTTGCTCCCGGTCGGGGGCTGCGCCGCGCGGCCCTGCCCGACATGGCACTGGCTGGCGGCAATGGCAGCTTTGCGGTCAGCGCCACGCTCGCGCCTGCGAGCGACCTCGGCGAGCCGCTCGCGCTGGGCACCGGCATTGCCGCCGACCGGCCGGGTCGCCGTCTGCTTCGGATCAACGGCGCCAATGCGAGTGCCACCGCGCTGGCCGAATGGATCGCCATGGGCTGGCTGACCCCGGCGATGGATGGGCTGTTCATGGCCAGCCCCGGCGAGCGGCGGCGCTATATGGACCGGCTGGCCCTGGCGATCTTCCCCGATCATGCCCGCATTTCCGGCAGGTTCGAAGCCGCGCTGCGCGAGCGCAACCGGATGCTGGCGGACGAACGCGGCCCCGACCGCGGCTGGCTGGCGGCGAACGAGGCGCAGCTGGCCGAAGCCGGAGCCGCGCTTGCGAGCCGCCGTGCTGCGCTGGTCGAGGCTCTGGCCGAAGCCCTGGCGCTGGAACCCGATGAACCCTTCGCCCGCCCCCTGCTCGCCTACGAGGCGGGCGGCCCGCTGGGCGCAGGTCAACTGGCGGAGGCGCTCGCCGCCAGCCGCAGCCGCGACATCTCCGCGCGCCGCACGCTTACCGGGCCTCATCGCGACGATCTGGCGGTGACCATGGCGGGCAAACAGGCTCCGGCGGCGCAGTGTTCTACCGGAGAGCAAAAGGCCATGTTGGTCGCCATCACGCTCGCCCATGCCGCGCTGGCGGCGCGGGGGCGCGCCAGTGTGCTGTTGCTCGACGAGGTAGCCGCTCATCTCGACCCGGTGCGACGCGAGGCCCTGTTCGACCGGCTGCGCGCGAGTGGAACGCAGGTTTGGCTGACTGGGACCGAGCCTGCGCCGTTTGAGGGGATTTTGCAGGAGGCGGCGTGTTGGCGAGTCAGTGGCGGCGCGGTGGAGCCTTTTTAGACCCACCCCGCTCGGTCTGGACCAATCCCTGCATCCGCTCATCCTTGAGCTTAATCTTCCTCCGGCAACGCCCCGACAATCGTATCGACCTGCGCTGCCACCATCGCCTTCACGCCATCTGCCGTCGGGTGAATATGGTCCTCCAGCAACAGCGACGGGTTCTCCGCCAGCTCGCGCATGAAGAACGGCACCAGCGTCGCGCCATATTCGTCGGCCAGCGCGGGATAGATCGCATCGAACTGCTGCTGGAACTGCGGCCCGCCGTTGGGCGGCGCACGCATTCCCATCAGCACCACCGGCAGCCCGCGCGCCTGCACCTTTTGCAGAATCTGCGACAGGTTCGCCTTTGTCTGTTCGGGCGCGATGCCGCGCAGCAGGTCGTTCCCGCCCAGCTCCACCAGCGCGAGGTCGACCTCGTCCGGCAGGTTGTCGAGCACGAAATCGAGCCGTTGCAGACCCGCCGCCGTGGTATCACCCGAAACGCCCGCGTCCATCACCCGCGCGTTGATCCCGCGTGCGCGCAGCACCCGTTCCAGCTCTTCAGGATAACCCTCGTCCGTTTCGAGGTCATAGCCTGCAAACAGGCTGTCTCCGAAGGCGAGGATGACCCGCTCCGGCCCCTCGACCACCGCATCTTGCGGCGCATCTGCGACAATTTGTTGCACCTGCTCGCCTTGAGGCGGGGCGGATTGTTCCCCACATGCGATAAGCACAAAACATGAGGCAGCCCCCAAACCCAACTTTATCAGCCGCATGATGCTTCCTTGCCGCTCCGGCACTGCGATAGTCATCTGGCCAAGCTATGCCATGGAGCCCCTTTGACAAGCCCCACACCGCTTTCTCAGGCCGCCGCCTCCCCCGTTATCGATGCCCGTGACCTGCGCCTGACCCTCGGCGACGGGCGTGCCGCCACCGAGATTCTGCGCGGTATCGAGCTGCGCGTTATGCCCGGTGAGACGCTTGCACTGCTTGGCCCATCGGGCAGCGGCAAAAGCTCGCTGATGGCTGTCCTCACCGGGCTGGAACGCGCCTCGGGCGGCGTGCTGCACGTGGCCGGGGCCGATTTCTCGGCGCTTGACGAGGATGCGCTGGCGCTCGCGCGGCGCGGGCGGATCGGGATTGTGCTGCAAGCCTTCCACCTTTTGCCGACTATGACCGCGCAGGAAAACGTCGCCACTCCGATGGAGCTTGCGGGCAAAAAGGACGCGTGGGAGCGCGCCGGGGCCGAACTCGAAGCGGTCGGCCTCGGGCACCGCCTCACCCACTATCCCACCCAGCTTTCGGGCGGCGAGCAGCAGCGTGTGGCCATCGCCCGCGCCCTTGCCCCACGCCCGCCGCTGCTGTTCGCCGACGAGCCGACCGGCAACCTCGACCAGTCCACTGGCGAAGCGATCATCGACTTGCTGTTCACTCGCCGCGAAGAGACCGGGGCCACGCTGGTCATGATCACCCATGATGAGGACCTGGCCCATCGCTGCGACCGGATCGTGCGGCTGGCCGACGGGCTGATCGTCAGCGACGAACGCGCAGGTGCCGCCTGATGCAGCTTAGCGCCGCATGGGGCATCGCCCGGCGTGACCTGTCGGCGCGCTTTTCGGGGCTGCGCCTGCTGCTGGTCTGTCTGTTCCTCGGCGTCGGCGCGCTGGCCGCGATTGGCAGCCTGACCGGCGCAATCCGCAGCCAGCTTCAGGCCGAGGGGCGCACGATCCTCGGCGGCGATCTCGAAGTGGAGGTGTGGCAGCGGTTGCTCACCGACGACGAGAAGGCCTTTATCGGGCAATATGGCACGCTGTCCGAAGGGCTGCGCTTGCAGGGTATGGCAAGCACTGCCGATGCTGCCGCGCCGGTCGAGCTGAAGGCGGTCGACGTGAAGTGGCCGCTGGTCGGCTCGCTGGTGCTGGAAAGCGGCGAGCAGGTCGGCGCGCCGCCGCCGGGCACCGCATGGCTCGCCCCCGGCGCGGCCGAGCGGCTGGGTGTAAAGGTGGGCGACAGTTTCACGCTCGGCACCCGCACGGTGCGTGTGGGCGGGATCATCGCCGACGAGCCTGACCGGCTTTCCGAAGGTTTCCAGCTGGGCCAGACGGTGATCGTGCCGCTTGACCTGCCCGAAGCCGCCGGGCTGGTTGCACCGGGCTCGATGTATCAAAGCAAGACCCGCCTCGCGTTCAACGCGCCCTACGATGGCGAGGGCGTGGAAGGGGCGATCGCGCAGAAATTTCCGGGACGCGGATACGATTTTCGCACCGCCGAGCGCGCCTCGCCGGGAGCCGAGCGGTTCGTCTCGCGGCTGGGCGAGTTTCTCACGCTGGTGGGGCTGGCGGCGCTGGTGATTGCCGGCATCGGCATCGGCCTGGGGGTGAATTCCTATCTCGAAGCACGCCGACGCGCGATTGCCACGCTGAAAATTCTCGGCGCGACCTCGCGCGACATTGTCACGATTTACGGCTTGCAGATCGGTGCCGCCGCGCTCGTCGGGTCAGCGGCGGGGCTGCTGGCGGGTTTCGCGGTAACGCCGCTGCTGGCGAGCGCGCTGGGCGACCTCTTGCCGGTCGAGACTGGGCTGGTGTTCGATCCGCTCGCGCTGGCACGGGCGCTGGCCTTCGGGCTGCTGGTGGCGCTGGTCTTTGCCGCGCCGCCTTTGCTGCGTGCGCGCGATTTTCCCGCGATGGCGCTGATGCGTTCGCGCGTTTCGCCGCTGGCACGGGCGTGGAAGACCTATGCCCTGCCGGTGGGGCTGGGGCTTGCCGGAATCGTGGCGCTGACGCTGATCGGCTCGCCTACCCCGCTGCAATCGGCGCTGTTCCTGGCAGGAGCCGCCGTGCTGCTGGCGCTGTTATGGCTGCTCGGCCTCGCCATCCGCCGCGCCGCTGCGAAAGCGCCGCGCCCGTCCGACCCGATCCTGCGTTCGGGCCTTGCCAACCTCCATCGCCCCGGCGCTGCCACCGGATCGCTGGTGACCGCGCTCGGCTTCGGATTGTCCGCCTTCGTGCTGCTTGCGGCTGTTCAGACCAGCCTTGCCGGAAACATCGCCCGCTCGGTGCCAGAACGCGCGCCAGACTATTTCGTGCTCGATGTGCCCAAGGCGGGCCTTGCGGAGTTCCGCCAGACGATCGAGAAATTCGCTCCCGGCAGCGAGATTACCGCCGTGCCCACCCTGCGCGGCGCGGTGATCGCCTATGGCCCTGACGATAATCAGACGCGGGTGGAGGACCTCAAAGAACTGCCCGACGGTGCCTGGGCGCTGCGCGGTGAGCGCGGCCTGACCTATTCGGACACTCTGCCCGAGGGCAATTCGGTAACGTCGGGCAAGTTCTGGGCTGCCGACCACAGCGGCGAGCCGGAAGTTTCGGTCGATGAGGAACTGGCCGAGGCCGTCGGCCTCCAGATCGGTGACACGCTCACGGTGTCGCTGCTGGGGGTGGAGCGGACTGCGCGCATCACCAGCTTCCGGCGGATCGACTGGGAAAGCCTCGGTTTCAACAACGTCTTCGTATTCTCGCCTAACGCGCTTGAGGATGCCCCGCACAACTTCGCCGCCACCATCGATCTGCCCGAAGGCACAAGCGGCAGCGGCCTGCTCCGCCTGCTGATTGGCGCATTTCCCAGCGCGAGCGTGATCGAGGTCGGCCCGATCCTGACCGAGGCGCGCGCGATTCTCGATCAGGTTGCGCTGGCCATTCTCGCGGCTGCTGCGGTGGCCGTGCTGGCGGGCCTCGCCGTGCTGCTCGGCGCAATCGCCGCCGCGCGCGCCGCGCGGACTTACGATACGGTGGTGCTGCGCGTGCTCGGGGCCAGCCGCCGCCAGCTTCTGGGGCTGCTGCTGGCCGAGTTCGGATTGCTTGCGGCGGTGCTCGCAGGGGTGGCGCTGGCGCTGGGCACGGGGCTAGCCTGGCTGGTGATTACCCAGGTGTTCGACTTCGACTGGCTGCCCGACTGGCCGCGCATCATCATGGTGCTGGGCGCAGGGCTGGTGCTGGTGCTCGGCTTTGCCATCGGAGCCTCGCTGCCGCTGCTGCGCGCGCGGCCCGCACAGAGCCTGCGCGCGCTTTAACAGGCGGCGGCGGAGCCATCGCCCCGCCGCCGCAAAATCAGCTTAGCGGAAAACTTCCGCGCTGCCCGGATCTTTCGGATCGGGGCCGTAGCGGTTCGGGCCCGGCGTTCCCGGCAATGCCATAATCACAATGAACGCGATCGAAGCGATAAGGCCGATAAACGGAATCATCGATGCCACGATGAACCCAAGATACCACCAGCCCGACATGTCACGATCATGCAACCGGCGTACGGACACGGCGATGGACGGGATAAATACTGCCAGCGCCCAGACTGCCAGAAGCAATCCGACGCCGGTAAACAAGCTGGTGTAAATCGCCAGGGGATTTGCTGAATTGGCGCCTGCAAACGCCGATGCACCGGATGTTGCGACCATCAAACCAATGACGACCGAGTAAACGATCATGTTCAACAGAGCGAACATCCAGAACTCTTTTCGCCGCGAACGCCCTGAAAATTGCGCATATTTGCGCAGCGGCATCAGCATCCATTCCATACCATGTTCCTCTTTACGGTTGCTTCCAGGAAGGCAGTCACATGGACCATCTTCGCGCAAGAAAAAAGGGGCCGCCCGCAGGCAGCCCCTTCCCCCCTTCGCGTGGTGCGCGCGATCAGAACTTGTAGCGCACCGTGCCGCCATAGGTGCGCGGCTGGTTCGGATAGGCCGAGATTGAACCGGGCTGTGCCGGGCTGTCGAAGATCGACTGGAAATAGCGGTCTTCGGTGAGGTTGCGGCCCCACACCGACAGTTCCAGCCCCTCGTTCTCGAACACATAGGTGATCGAAGCCGAGAGATCGTTGACCTCGCGGCGGAAAGGTTCCGCCGCGGCCAGCGCCTGCGCCGTGCCGCCATCGGGCAGCGTGGGATCGAGGAAGCCGGGCAGACCTTCGACGATCTTCACATCGCTTTCGAAGTGGTATGTGGTGCGCAGGATCAATGTGTTGTCGCCAATCGGCTGCGCCCACTGGCCGCCCACCACCACGGTCCACTCGGGGATGCCCGCCGGACGCGTGCCCGTGATATCGCCATAGGGCGACTGCGGGAAGCTTTCGTAGCTCGGATCGAGCCAGGTTACCGCGAGGTTCAGGGTCAAAGGGTCGATCGGATTGGCCATGGTGTCGAATTCGACACCATAGGTGCGCTGTTTGCCCGCGTTGGCGAGGAAGAAGCCGGTGCCCGTGAACACATTTGACTGGAAACCGTTGATATCCTGCCGAAAGCCGGTGAGATTGGCCGTGTAGTTGCCCCAGCTGCCCTTGAATCCGATCTCGATAACTTCCGATTCCTCAGGGCCAGCGAAGCGGCTGCCGAAGGTCTGGTTGTTGTAGAGCAGGCCCGCCTCCCCAAGCGCGGCGGCATCGCCCGGTGCCGGGCGGCTATCGCGCGACAGGGCGAAGGAGCTGGCCTTGAAGCCCGTTGCATAGCTCGCATAGACGTTAAGGTCGGGCGAGATGTCGTAGGCGAGGCGCACAGTGTACGAGAAGTTGTCGTCGCTCGTCTCGCCGCTTTCCACGCTGTTGGGAATGTTCACGAAACGCGGGAAGTTCTGCAAGGCCTGCGCCTGGAGCAGCGAATTGACTGCGGGATTTGTCTCGTTGGCATCGGCAAACGCCTGGACGCCCGCCTGAATGGTGGGGAAGGCAGCAACGCCAGCCGCACCGGCGGGGCTGGCGCCCGTGGCGAAGGCCTGGATTTCCGCCTGCGTCGCCGGACGACCGAGCGATAGCGCCGCACCCACCTGAGTGGCCACACCCTGCGCCACGATGGCCCGATTGCCCAGTTCAACAAGATCGATATTCGAGAAGGTACCGACCGACTGATAGTCGGTCGTACCGGTCTTGTCGTCCATCGTATAGTTGCCGCCGAGAGTCAGCGTCAGGCCATCGACCACCTCGAAATCGAGCTGGGCGAAGATCGACAGTGCCTGGTTGTCGAGCGTGAAGGTGCCCTGCTCCACCGTGCCAGGGGCGAAGAAGGTGCCTATGAACTCACCCGGATTGCCTGAGTTAAGCTGGCCCAGCAAACCCTCTGCCTGAACCAGCGACCGACCAAGCAACTGATTGCTCAGCACATTGGCGTAGGGGCGGAAGTCATCGCCATAGGCGACGCGCTGGTTCTCCTTCACCGATTCGTCGAAGTAGAACAGCCCGACGAGGCCTGAGAAACGATCCCACTCCCCGGTCAGACGTGCTTCCTGCGTGAAGGTTTCGAACTTCTGGTCGTTGAAACGGCGCAGCAGGTCGGCCGAGGTGAAATCGACGTCCTGCGCGAAATCGCCGCGCGTCTCGCGATAGGCGGTGATCGAGGTGAAGGTCAGGTTGTCGTTCAGATCATAGTCGAGCTGACCCGAGATACCGCTGTTGGTGACATCGTTGCTCGAGGCCAGATTGTTGTAGACCTGATCGGCGAAGGCATCGGCAGGAGTGTTTAGCTGACCGCCGATTAGCTGAAGCGCCTGCGTGAAGCTGGAAGGCTGCACGTTGACCACCGCACAGCAGTTCTCGTCGAGGTTCGAATAGTCCGCGATAAGGCGGAATTTCAGGTTTTCGCCATTGTCGTAAAGCGCCTGACCGCGCACGAAATAGCGATCACGCTCGTTGGTCGTGCCACCAATGGCGAGATCGTCGACATAACCGTCGCGCTTGTTCACGCCCATTGCCATGGAAAACGCAAGGTTGTCGCTGACCGGCCCGGAGAGATAACCCTTGGCAACCAGCGCATCGTAGTTGCCATAGGACAGCTCGACACTGCCGGTGGGCGTGAAGCTCGGCTCGGCAGTGACGATGGAGATGATGCCGGCCGATGCGTTCTTGCCGAACAGCGTCGATTGCGGCCCGCGCAGCACCTCGATCCGGCTGACGTTCGGAAGATCGTTGATCTGCGAGGCCGAACGGCTGCGATAGACGCCGTCGACGAACACGCCGACCGAAGGCTCGATCCCTGCATTGTTGGCCCCGTTGCCGAAGCCCCGGATAATGAAATTGGTGTTGGCCGAGCTTTGGAGCTGGCTGACGCGCAGCGAGGGAACGATCGTCTGCAAGTCCTTCAGGTCGCGGATTTGCTCACGCTCCAGCATCTCGCCGGTGGTGACGGTGACCGCGACGGGCACTTCCTGCAAGGTCTGCTCGCGCTTCGTAGCGGTTACGACGATGGCGTTGCCCGAGGCGATATCGGCGCTGGTTTCGGTATCCTGCGCCCGAGCCAGAGCCGGAACACAAAGCGCGATGCTCGAAGCTCCGCACAACACTAGACGCGACAGGCCGGCACGACCGGCAAACTTGGTGGTCATAGATCTTTATCCTCTCCTGCCAGAGATCGTGCTTGTTGCTGCACGTACCGCCCGGCGACCGCATTTTTATCGGCCCAATTGCCTCTTCAATAAACCCTTCGCATTTGACCTTGTGCCCTTGGCTGCGCGCTTCTTTGCGTTTCTGTTGCGCCAAGATCACAGTTTAGGTCATAGGTCTAACCTATACGTTAGGCAAGCGAGCGTCAATGCACAGCTTGCAGGCGGCGGCCCTATCGTCTACGGGCGCGGAAATCTTCGCAGGCGCAGCACGGATTGCGCCCAGCCAACCCGGGAAAAATCGTCAATGTCTTCCGCGCTTCGCAATATCGCGATCATCGCTCACGTCGATCACGGCAAAACCACGCTCGTCGATCAGCTGTTCCGCCAGTCCGGCACCTTCCGCGACAACCAGCGCGTGGAAGAACGCGCGATGGACAGCAACGATCTCGAGAAGGAACGCGGGATCACCATTCTCGCCAAGCCGACCTCGGTCGTGTGGAACGATCTGCGCATCAACATCGTCGACACCCCCGGCCACGCCGACTTCGGCGCCGAGGTGGAACGCATCCTGAGCATGGTCGACGGCGTGATCCTGCTGGTCGACAGCTCGGAAGGCGCGATGCCGCAGACCAAGTTCGTGACCGGCAAGGCGCTCGGCCTCGGCCTGAAGCCCATCGTGGTCGTCAACAAGATCGACCGTCCTGATGGCCGCCACGTCGAAGTGCTCGACGAGGTGTTCGATCTGTTCGTCGCGCTCGAAGCCGATGACGAGCAGCTCGACTTCCCGGTGCTCTACGCCTCGGGCCGCAACGGCTATGCCAGCAGCGATCCCGATGCGCGCGAAGGCACGCTGGAGCCTTTGTTCGAGCTGATCCGCGACCACGTTCCGGCGCCGGGCCTCGATGAGAACGCCGAGTTCGCCATGCTGGCCACTCTGCTCGATCGCGACAACTTCCTCGGCCGCATCCTCACCGGACGTATCGAGAGCGGCAAGCTTGAAGTCGGCATGCCGATCAAGGCGCTCGACGTGAACGGCAAGCAGATCGAAGCCGGCCGCGCCACCAAGGTGTTCGCCTATGATGGCCTCGAGCGCGTGCCTGTAGAAACCGCCAAGGCGGGTGATATCGTCGCCATCGCCGGCCTCACCATCGCCACCGTTTCCAACACACTGTGCGCGCCCGAAGTGAGCGAGCCGATCGCCGCCTCCGAAATCGACCCGCCGACCCTGTCGATGACCTTCTCGGTCAACGACAGCCCCTATGCCGGGCGCGAAGGCGACAAGGTGCAGAGCCGTGTGATTCGCGACCGGCTTGAGCGCGAGGCCGAAACCAACGTCGCCATCCGCATCACCGAGAGCGCCGAGCGCGACGCTTTCGAAGTGGCCGGCCGCGGCGAATTGCAGCTCGGCGTGCTGATCGAGAACATGCGCCGCGAGGGCTTCGAGCTGTCGATCAGCCGCCCGCGCGTGCTGTTCCGCGATGGCCCCGATGGCCGCGAAGAGCCCTATGAAACGGTCGTGGTCGACGTTGACGATGAATTCTCTGGCACCGTCGTCGACAAGATGGCGCAGCGCAAGGCCGAGCTGACCGACATGCGCCCTAGCGGCGGCGGCAAGACCCGCATCATCTTCTCGGCCCCCTCACGCGGCCTGATCGGCTACCACGGCGAGTTCCTGAGCGACACCCGCGGCACCGGCATCATGAACCGCCTGTTCGAGAAGTATGGCCCGCACAAGGGCAAGATCGAAGGCCGTCAGAACGGCGTGCTGATCTCGATGGAACAGGGCGAGGCGCAAGCCTACGCGCTCAACATGATCGAAGAGCGCGGCGTGCTGTTCGTGAAGCCGGGCGAAAAGCTCTACGAAGGCATGATCATCGGCGAGAACGCCAAGCCGCAGGACATGGAGGTCAACCCCCTCAAGTCGAAGCAGCTGACCAACTTCCGCGCCAGCGGCAAGGATGAAGGCATCCGCCTGACCCCGCCTCGCCGGATGACGCTGGAACAGGCCATCGCCTATATCCAGAACGACGAGCTGGTGGAAGTCACCCCGCAGTCGATCCGTCTGCGCAAGCGCTATCTCGATCCGCACGAGCGCAAGCGCCACGCGCGCAAGAACGAAGACTGAGCCAACAGCCATCGCTAACGCGTAAGGGCCGATGTTCCGCATTGGGGGACATCGGCCCTTTCGTTGGCGGCTACTGGTAGGCGGCCATGTTGGGCTGCCCGTTCGATGCGCTCAGACCGCCATCCACCGCAAGGTTGACCCCGTTGACGAAGCGGGCATCGTCGCTGGCAAGAAAGGCGATCACATCGGCCACGTCTTCCGGTTCGCCAGCGCGCCCGAGCGGGATGCGCTGCATGAACTGCTCCTTCAGCGGCTCGTTCTCGATCACCCCGTCCGCCATTTGCGTGCGCGTAAGCGAGGGACACACGGCATTAACGCGGATGCGCTGCTCGCCAAGCTGCAATGCCATCGCGCGCACCAAGTTGGTCACCGCGCCCTTAGAGGCACAATAGACCGGCAGAAGCCAGTCACCGCCGGTTCCCGACACGCTTGAGGTACACACGATCGAGCCTTCGGTCTTCGCCAGTTCGGGAATCGCCGCTTTCATCACGCGCAGCGAACCTTTCACATTCACGTCGATCACGGTGTCGATGTCGTCTTCGTCAGTATCAGTTAGCATTCCAAAAGTGGCTACCCCGGCATTGCTGACGAGTACGTCCAGCCTGCCAAACGCCTTCACTGTCTGTTCAACCAGGCTCGGCGCAAAATCGCGTTCGCTGACATCGCCCGGCACGATCAGGACGCGCGCTTTATCGAAATCACCGATGACCTTCTCAAGATCGTCGCGGTTGCGCGAGTTCAGCACGACGTTCGCACCTTCGGCTGCAAACCGGCGGGCGGTGGCAAGGCCCATCCCGCTCGACGAACCGGTTACGATCACGGTCTTTCCTTCGAACCGCTGCATGGGTGATGTGGTCATATTGCGCTTTCCTGTCTGATTAATTGTCTCGCAAGATCAGCGGTCGCCTCGCGCAATGGTTCCAGCGCTCGCCATGCCCGGAGCCGGGCCGCCGTATAGGCGGATCGCCGCTCGGACAGGGGAGCGGATCTGGCGAAAAAGCCATTGCCGGTGCCCAGCCCCTCTCGCCATATTCAGCCACCTCGCCTAAGGCAGCGCCAATGGCAGATACCCGACCCGACCTTGCCGGCCTGCGCGTGGCTCTGTTCAGCGGCAATTACAACTACGTGCGCGATGGCGCCAACAAGGCACAGAACCGCCTTGTCGGCACGCTGATGGAACACGGCGCGGATATGCGGGTCTATGCGCCCACCATCCCCAACCCGCCGTTCCCGCCCACCGGGCCGCTCGTCTCGCTGCCCAGTTTCGCTATCCCCGGGCGCAGCGAGTATCACATTCCCATCGGCCTCTCGGCCAAGGTGCGCGCCGATCTCGAGCGGTTCGATCCGGACGTAATCCATATTTCCAGCCCCGACCGCGCCGCGCGGCAGGCTGCTGCCTGGGGCCGCAAGCACGGCAAGCCGGTCGTCTGCACGATCCACACGCGGTTCGAGACCTACCCGCGCTATTACGGCTTCGGCTTTGCCGAGGGGCTGGTCGAGGCATGGCTGCGCAAGCTTTATCGCCGCTGCGACATCCTGCTCTGCCCCAGCCCGACGATGATCGGCGTCCTGAAAGATCAAGGCATGAACGACCGGGTGGAAGTTTGGTCGCGCGGCGTCGAAAAACAGATTTTCAATCCCGGCGCACGCGATCTGGAATGGCGGCGCAGCATCGGCTTGGCCGACGAGCCGCCGGTGATCGGCTTCCTTGGGCGGCTGGTGCTGGAAAAAGGCCTCGACGTGTTCGCCGAGACGCTGGCCGAGCTGCGCAAGCGGGGGGTGCCGCATCAGGTGATGGTGGTGGGTGAAGGCCCTGCGAAGAGCTGGTTTGCCGACCACACCCCCGGCGCCGCCTTCGCTGGCTTCCTCGCGGGTGAAGACCTGGGCCGCGCCGTCGCCAGCATGGACATCTTGTTCAACCCCAGCGTCACCGAGACTTTCGGCAACGTCACGCTCGAAGCGATGGCCGCCGGGGTTCCGGTAGTCGCCGCCAAGGCGACCGGATCGAGCGGGCTGGTGGCAGACGACCGCACCGGGCGACTGGTCGATCCGACCGACATTGCAGGCTTTGCCGATGCGCTGGCCACCTATTGCGAGAATCCCGCACTAGGCAAGGCGCATGGAGCCGCCGCCGCCGAAGCCGCTGCGGCCTACGACTGGGAGACGATCAACCTCGCGGTCGGCGCGATCTACCGGAAATTGCTGGCAGAGCGCGCCGCCGCCTGAGGCTCAGAGCTTCTCGATCTTGCGCGCGAGTTCGTCGATCAGGTCGACGATCTGCGCCTTGTTCTCGGAGTTAAACCGCCCCGCCGCCGCACGGTTGGTTAGCACGCTGGCAAGGTTGCCGAGCGCGCGCATCATGTCCGACGACTTGGCCGCCCGCGCCCGTTCGCCGCGCTTGCCGAGCCGTTCGAGCAGCGCCTCGATCTCCTCGGTGTTTTCGGCCAGTTCGGCGTGGCCTGCCTCGGTAGCCTCGAACACCTTGCGCGTATCCTCGCTCGGCTGCGCGGCGATCAGGCCCTCGTCGGCAAGCATCGCCAGCGTTGGGTAGATCACGCCGGGGCTCGGGGTATAGGCACCGTCAGTGGCCTCATCCATCGCGCGGATGCAGTCGTAGCCGTGGCGTGGTTCTTCCGCGATCAGAGCCAGCAGCACCAGCCGCAGCTCACCGGGCGCGAACATCTTGCGCCTGCGTCCGCCGCCATGGCCCCGATCATTTCCGCGCCCGCGATGCTCGCCCCTGCCACCGCCAACGTTGATGTTGATGCCGCTCCGGCGACCAGCCTGATTGAATAGCCCGCCGGGGCCAAACAAGCCCTGCGGCCCGAAGATACCGTCCGGGCCGAGCACACCTTCGATCCCGAAAGCATCACCATCGCGGCCGCGCCGCCGGTGCCTGCCTCCGCGTTCGGCGGAATGCTCGTCGTCGCGGTAGTCGTCATTGTTGCGATTGTCGTCTGTCATAGAAAATTCCTGAAGATGCATCCCACGATATAGAAAGATATATCTTACAAGGTCGCTTTCAAGAGCCGGGATGCAATCGCGGCGCAGCGCGCTACATAGCAAGGCGATGAGCGACCTGTTCCAAGACGACCCTGCCCCCGCCACCAGTTCGGCGCCCGACGATCAGGCCCCGCTGGCCGAACGCCTGCGCCCGCGTGCGCTCGACGAGGTGATCGGGCAGGAACACCTGACCGGCCCCGAGAGCGCAATCGGGCGCATGGTGGCGGCGGGAAAACTCTCCAGCATGGTGCTTTGGGGGCCGCCGGGCACCGGCAAGACCTCCATCGCTCGCCTGCTCGCGGCCAGCGTAGGGATGCGCTATGAGGCGGTGAGCGCGGTCTTTTCCGGCGTCGCCGATCTCAAAAAGGCCTTCGAAGCTGCGCGCAAGATGAAGGACGCCAGCGGCCAGCGCACGTTGCTGTTCGTGGACGAGATCCACCGCTTCAACCGCGCGCAGCAGGATGGCTTTCTGCCGTTTGTCGAAAGCGGTGTGGTGACGCTGGTCGGCGCGACCACCGAGAACCCCAGCTTCGAACTCAACGCCGCGCTGCTGAGCCGCGCGCAAGTGCTGATCCTGCATCGGCTCGATGCGGCGGCGCTCGCCCGACTGCTCGAAAAGGCGGAGGAGCTGGAAGGCCCCCTCCCCCTTACCACAGAGGCGCGCGAGGCGCTGATCGCCAGCGCCGATGGCGACGGGCGGTTCCTGCTCAATCAGGCCGAAACGCTCTATGCCGCGAAGATTACCGAGCCGCTCGGGCCGGGCGAACTGGGAGATTTCCTGCAACGCCGGGTGGCGGTCTACGACAAGGACCGCGAGGGGCATTACAATCTCATTTCCGCGCTCCACAAGGCGGTGCGCGGGTCCGATCCGCAGGCGGCGCTCTACTATCTGGCGCGGATGCTGGTGGCAGGCGAAGAGCCACTGTTCCTCGCCCGCAGGCTGGTGCGCATGGCGGTGGAGGACATCGGCATGGCCGACCCCGCGGCGCTGACCCAGTGCGTGGCGGCGAAAGAGACCTATCAGTTCCTCGGCAGCCCCGAGGGCGAGCTGGCGCTGGCGCAGGCGTGCATCTATCTCGCCACCGCGCCCAAGTCGAACGCGGCCTACAAGGCCTACAAGGCGGCCTCGCGCTCCGCCCGTGAGACGGGCAGCCTGATGCCGCCGATGAACATCGTCAACGCGCCGACGAAGCTGATGAAAGAGGTCGGCTACGGCGCGGGCTACACCTACGATCACGATGCCGAAGAGGGGTTCTCTGGCGACAATTACTGGCCCGAGGAGATGACCCCGCAGACATTCTACGAGCCGGTCGAGCGCGGGTTCGAGCGCGAGGTGCGCAAGCGGCTCGACTACTGGCAGCGGCTGCGCGAGGAGCGGGCTTGAGCCGGTTTTGCCATTTCGTTGCCATCGATTGGTCGGGCGCGAAAGGGGAGCGGCACGGCTCGATTGCGGTGGCCGCGTGCGGACTCGGCGATGATGCACCGACGCTCACCACGCCGCCAGCCGGAGCGTGGTCGCGGCGCGATGTGCTTGATCTGCTCAAGCACGGCCTGCCTGATAAGACGCTGGTCGGGCTCGATCTGGGCACCTCGCTCGCCTTTTCCGATTGCGGCGCGTTCTTCCCCGGCTGGGCCGAAACACCGCCAGATGCCAAGGCGCTGTGGCAGCTGGTCGAGCACTATTGCCGCGAGGACGATCACCTCGCCGCCTCCAGCTTTGTCGCCCATCCCGAACTGCGCGAATATTTTCACCATGGCGCGCAGATGGGCGCGCACTACCGCTGCGACGGGGCCGAGCACCGAAACGGCCGCCTGCGCGTGACCGAACATGCCCAGCGCGCCATGGGCTGCCGTCCGCACAGCAATTTCAAGCTGGTTGGCAGCGGACAGGTCGGCAAGGCCACGCTGACGGGGATGCGGGTGTTGCACGGGCTTGAAGGCGCACTGCCGGTATGGCCGTTCGATGCAGACCCCGGCACCGGCTCGCTGCTGGTGGAGATGTACACGGCGATCCCCGCACTGGCGGTGGGCCGCAAGGCCTCGGCCACGAAGATTCGCACGTTCGAGGAATTGAACGATGCGCTCAATCATCCGGCAGTCGGCTCCGCGCCCGTTGTCGGCAGCGGGCCAATCAGCGACCACGCTTCCGACGCACTGCTCACCGCCGCATGGCTGCGCCGCGCTGCCTTGCGCGAGGAATTGTGGCACCCTGTGGGTCTTACGGATGAAATTGCGCGCACCGAGGGCTGGACCTTTGGCG
This sequence comes from Aurantiacibacter suaedae, assembly GCF_005434915.1. Taxonomy (GTDB): domain Bacteria; phylum Pseudomonadota; class Alphaproteobacteria; order Sphingomonadales; family Sphingomonadaceae; genus Alteraurantiacibacter; species Alteraurantiacibacter suaedae. Next base: position 275,577 of record NZ_SKCG01000003.1, on the reverse strand, counting down.
TCGGCTAGGGCAAAGGGCCGCGCCTGACTTGCCCTAAAGCAGCGCAGCGTTAGGGCGAATGCAACGCCCTCAAGCAGCGAAGCGGTAGGGCAGACAATAAGGTACGCCGGCTTAGCTCAGTTGGTAGAGCAGTTGATTTGTAATCTCCAGGTCGCGGGTTCGACTCCTGCAGCCGGCACCATTTTCCAGTCTTTTGGCGGTTACTGGCAAGCACCAACACCTTGCCAAACCGCCAATTTCTCCCGATACGAGTGTCTACCGCCGTGTATTGGCGTGCCCCTGCAAATCCCTTCCTCTGGGGGCATTGTCAGGGCACCAGAATTCCGAGCTGGGGGCATCGAATGCTGACCGTCACCGAATGCAAGAACGCGAAGCCGGGCGAACGTCCGGTCAAGCTGTTCGACGGTGGTGGTCTCCATCTGCTTGTTCTGCCGTCCGGTGTGAAGAGCTGGCGTCTCAAGTACCGCTTCGGCGGGAAGGAGAAGCAGCTCACGTTCGGCCAGTTTCCCGAAGTGCCGCTGGCCGAAGCTCGGGATTGCAGGGATTCTGCGCGCAAGGAACTGCGCGACGGGGTAGATCCAGGTGCCCGCATTCGGCAAATTCGCGCCCGGCGAACCTCACCCAACGCTGGTGCCTACACCTTCAAGCAAGCTGCCCTGCGTTGGCACGAGCTTCAATCGCATGGCTGGAAGCCGCATCATGCAACGCAGGTGCGGCATGCACTCGAAGCCGAGGCCTTCCCCTCTATCGGCGAGCGGGCGCTGGCGGATCTGTTGCCTGCGGACATCCGGCCGATCGTGGAAACTATGCAGAACCGTGGAGCTGTGGACCAGGCTCACCGGATGTTGCAGCGAATTTCGAGGATCTTCCAGCTGGCGATTGTCGACGGCAAGACGTCAACGGATCCGGCAGCTTCGCTATCTGCCATTCTTCGCCCGATCACGAAGCGCAAGTATCCCGCCATCCTGTCGCTGAAGCAGGCTGCCGCTGCCCTGAAGGCATTCGAAGCCGAGCCCCACTGGCCGGCAACAAAGCTCGCCTCACGGCTCCTCGCGTTGACCGCTTCCCGACCCGGCCCGGTGCGGTTTGCTCAGGCGGCCGAATTTCACGATCTGGATGGCGAAGAGCCGATCTGGATCATCCCGGCCGCCAAGCTCAAGCTAGAGCGCGCGGAAAGCGAACAAGCGAACTTTGCCTTCACGATCCCGCTCTCATGCCAAGCAGTGGAGACGGTGAAGGCCGCCCTCGCCCTTTCTGCCGGCAGGAAGTGGCTGTTTCCTTCAGCTCACCGCGCACTGCTGCCACTCAGCGAGAACGGACTGAGCGTGGCCTATCGTCGTTCCCCGCTATTCAGCGGGCACCATGTTCCGCATGGCTGGCGCTCGACTTTCTCAACTGTGATGAACGAACGCGCGGCAGAACTCGATCGACCCGGCGACCGGGCCATTATCGACCTGATGCTCGCCCACAAGCCGCAAGGTGTAGAGTCGCGATACAACCGCGCAGCCTACATGCCGCGAAGGCGACAACTAGCGCAGGAGTGGGCGGACCTTCTAAGCGCGAACCTCGTGCCGGCGATCGAACTCCTCGAAGGACCGCGCCACTAACCAGCGCGCGAGGTGCAGCATGAGCGGGGCGGCAGGCTCCCGCCCGCACGCGCTGTTTCACAAGAAGTTCACCGGCCAACCGGTGCGGCGCGACAGCTTCGACATCAACGATCCGCGTGCGCAGGTTTTCAGGCCCCTCCAGCACGGGATCGCCTTCGTCGACCGTTACCTCGATGTGTTCGATGACTGGCGCAACCTGATCAAGCGCAAGGGTGAGCAGCACGAGCTGAACGCCAATTGCCGCACGGTGCTGGCGACGATCCTGCGCAAGTGCATCAACTTCAAGACGGGCCTGTGCGAGCCCAGCCTTGATGCCCTGATGCGTCTGACCAAGCTATCACGCGCGACGATCGTGCGCTGCCTGAAGCAGCTCAACGCCCACGGCTTTATCGACTGGATCCGGCGTACCGAACGCACCGGCAATGCGCCGGGCGAAGGGCCGCAGGTGCGGCAGGTGTCGAATGCCTACTTCTTCGACATGGCCCGCCTGCCCGAGCGCTGCTTCAAGTGGCTGAAGGAAAAGCTCCGGCGCAAGGGCAAGACCTTCGACCCTCCGCGCTACCCACCCAAGCCCTACGTGAGCCTGCGCGAGCGACGCGCCCTGTCGGCCCGCACAAGGCGTGACAACCTCGCCGCAGCGCTGGCGGCAGCCAAGACACCCGGCGAGCGGGCGGCCGCCCTCTACCCCGGCCAACCTGAGCAACAGCGAGAATACATCGAAATGGCCACCCCTTCGCTTGCCGGAGCGGCGAGTTCAGAAACTGGTCTGAATCCCCCCTCCACCATCAAGATAAATAAGGAGTGGGGAGGTTGAGACCTCCCCACGCGCTTTTTTGATGGTGTCCCGGTCGCCAGGGGGTCACGAAATCAGGAAAGAACCACGAGGAGGAACCCTCGTGCAGCCCGGCATGCGCCGGGCGGGCTTGCCGGGGGGCAAGCGCAAGGTCGATGCCAACCGCCCGACCATATGCCGCATGGAGCGGAAATGGTGGTCCGGGTGCGCGAAAATGCGCGAAGCGCCTTATGGCCAGCGTGGAGCGGAGCGCCGAGGGCAATCGCACCGCGTCAAAAGCGGCAGCTTGCGTGAAATCCGATAGATAAAGCGCGCAGGCGAGGGGGGGAGCTGAGCGCGGCGCGCGGGGTCCAGGCGCGGCGGTTCCTGCGCATGGGGCTGGCGCACGAAGAAGGCCGCCGCGAACGTGCCGCGGCGGCCCTGACTGGCGACGCGAGGTGCGTGCCTTAGTTGGAGATGATCAGTTCGCCCGCTGGCCGGGCGCGGGCTCCACCGCCCACGGTGTAGGTCACCGACTGCTCTTCGATGTCGAAGCCCGCGAACAGGCGGCGGACTTCGGCGTGATCGTTGAGGGACAGGAGGAACCGGCCGCGGATGCCGCGCAGCAGCTCGGCCATCTGCTCGAACTGGCTACGATCGAAGAGATCCGCGCCGTAGTCCTTCTCGCAGCCGAAATACGGAGGATCGAGATAGAACAGGGTGTTGTGTCGATCGTAGCGTTCGATGAATTGCGCCCAGGGCAGCCGCTCGATGACGACGCCAGCCAGGCGTTCATGCACCGCCTCGATCATGGGCGCGAGCTTGCCCACATCGAAGCGCCCGGCGGATGCCGCGTCGACGCCGAAGTGCCGCCCGCTCACCTTCCCTCCGAAGGCAAGCCGCTGGAGATAGATGAACCTAGCCGCCCGCTGCAGATCGGTCAGTGAGGCGGGGTCCATGGCCCGCAGCTTCTCGAACCCGGCGCGGCTCGTGATCTGATAGCGGATCATGTCCATGAACGCGGCGTAGTGGTGCTGCAGCACCCGGAAGAGCGTCGAGACATCCTCCGACCAGTCGTTGATCACTTCGGCTTTCGGCCGCAGGTCGCGGCGGAAGAACACCCCGCCCATCCCCACAAAGACTTCTGCATAGGTGACGTGGTCGATCGCACCGATGCGCTGCGCGAGGCGTTTGGCAAGGTTACGCTTGCCGCCGATATAGGGCGCGATCGGCCTCACCGGGGCGACCGGCTCAAGTTTGCCGGGCAGGATAGATTCAAGGCTGGACTCTGTCATGACGTTCTCTAATTGTTCCGCTTCCAGCTGGAAGGCGGGATGGCACCGATTCGGCGCCGTCGGGGTCATGACGGGTGCTGTCCGTCGGCATGGGGCGCGCCAACGCCCCTGCCCCCGCCTCTTCAGGCGGCGGCGCTCGGGCCGAGTGGCTCGTATGGCGTGAAGCCGATCACCTCCTGGCCAAGCATGGTGTTGATCTCGCGGATGCGCTCCATCAGCGGTTCGATCTCGTTCATGAAGAACACCTCGTTGGCCGTGCGCACATCGCCGAAGCCGCCGTTGTTCTGCGGGATCACGCCCAAGAGCTGCGGCGGCACGCGGTGCGCGGCGAGAATGTCATCGCGCGTGACATTCTTGATGTTGAGGAACTCGTCCTTCGCAGCCACTTCGCTGATCGGGATGATCTGCACCCCGTCCTTCTTGCCGCCCGGCGCATGGAGGAACAGGTTGCGGAAATTGCCCTTGCCCTGGGCATCGCGCAGCGCCTTGCGGATCTGGTCGACGTCGGTGTCGGTCATCGAGGTTTCGGAAAGGTAGAACACGAATCCCGCATGGGCGCCGTTCAGGTAGTAGCGGCGGCGGAACAGCGTGGCGTTCTCGTTCAGCAGCAACGACTGCAAGGCCGAGAGATACTCAGGCTTGCCGTAGAGCTCCTGGGCGACATCGTGCTCGGCCAGATGCAGGATCCGGCCCGGCTCGAACCGGTGGGCCTCGTAATATCTCTCGACGAACCAGTAGACATCGTCGCGCCCGCGGCGGGTGTTGAGTGCCAGCGAATTTCTGAGCCGCGCGGTGCCGCCCACCGCATTGGGGATCTGCTCGAGATAGCCGTTGCCCATCACCAGAAAGTCGAGCGCGAACCGCGAGAATTCATCTCGGCTGAGCAGGCGGTGCGGCACGAAGTGCTTCACCAGCATGTTGCGCTTCACGCGAATGGCGCTGCCGTGGTGCGCGCTCGCCTGCAGCAGCTGCGACAGCTGGCGCGGATTGACCGGCGGCTCGTACCAGCGCCCGTTCCACCAGCACTCGACGTATCCAAGCAGCTCGCGCCGATCCATTACCGAGGTGGCATCGTCCAGCGCGAAGGCGGTCACCCCCGGCTTCGAAGCCTCGATCAAGTCTGTCATCGGTTAACCTCCACGCTGGATTTGCGGACGCCGCTGCCATCGGTGGCGTCCATCGGTTCGCAAAACAGCGCGTGCAGCAGCGCCCAGGCGAGATCGCCGTGGCCGGTTTCGGCGCTGCGACGCGCGACATAGGTGAGCTGGCGCTGGCTCTTGGTGAGCTGCGGGTGGATCGACATCAGCGCCGAGGCGAGATCGGTCCAGCCCGCGTCGAATTCGATCCGGCGGCGCGCGAAGACGTTCTTGGCCTTCAGCACCATCTGGGTCTTCACCATTGGCGAATAGTCGATGCGCCGCGCCATCGGGAAAAACTTGGCGACCAGCTGGAACACCGACGAACCCATGCCGGTGCCGTCGATCGCGATCTCGGTCACCCGGTACTTGCGGGTGAGCTTGCGGATCTCGGCCGCCTGCTGTTCGTAGTCCTTGCCCTTGAACTGGAGTTTTTCGAGCACGCGGAACTTGCCCGCAGCGCCCTTGGCACCGGGCATTGGCGGCGCGACCACCACGCAGCTCGCGTTATCGCCGTCTTCGCTTTCGGCCGGATCGTAGCCGATCCACACCTCGAAATCGCCGAAGGGCCGCAGCGCATAGGGGTGGAAGTCCTGCCACACCTCCCACGCATCGATCATGCAGGGCTTAACCAGCGAGAGCGGGAAGCTCGACTGGCTGTCGTCAATGAAGTCGCACAGGAACAGGTTCTCGAACCGCTCGACCGAATATTCGCGCTGCAGCTCCTCGATATCGAACAGGTCGCAGCCGCCCGCCTCGGCATCGTAAATGGTGACGATCTGGCGCCAGATGCCATCATCGCCGAGCGCGCCAGCTTTCAGCGCGCCATGCGAGATATCGATCTTCGCGCGCTGGTCCTTGGCCCGGCCCTTGTTGAATTCCTCGCCGCTCCACTTGCCATAGGCGTCGTGGGCGAGCGTGCTGGGCGTTGAGAAATAAGTGCGGCGATAGCGTTTCTGGCTGGCCATGCCCGCGGCGACGCCGGCGAGCTGCTCGAAGCCGAGGATCCAGAACGCCTCGTCGATGTAGACGTCGCCGTGATAGCCCTGGGCGGTGCGGAAGTTCGTGCCCAGAAAGTACATCGTGAACGGCTCGAGCCGGTTGCCCTCTGCATCTTCGCCGCGCTGGATCGTAAGGTGCTCGCCTTTCAGCTGCTTGCCGGTGACAGTGAAGACGAAATCGATGATATAGGCGCGGAAGATGTTCGCCTGATTGCGGCTTGCCGAGAGGAAGATCTGGTTGTTGCCGGTCTTCAGGCCGTGGATCAGCGCCTCGCGGGCGAAGTAGAAGGTCGCCCCGATCTGGCGGCTCTTGAGGATGAAGCGCGTGCGCCGCGAGACGTTGTCCCACCAGCCTTCCTGATAGGCGAACAGCCCACCCAGGAAGGCCGCCTCCAGCTGCGCGAGATCCTCGGGCGTGAGCAGGTTCGTGGCCGCAGGCTTCTTCGGTTTGGCATTGCGTTTGGCCACGTTCGGATTGAGGTCGCCCTCGTGGCCGCCGGGTGCCTCGTAGCGGCGCACCCGCGCCATGCGTTCGATCTGGCGGCCGAGCAGGTCGATTTCCTTGAAGTCAGCCCCGCTCTTCTGGTCTCTGAAGATCAGCTGGTTGAGCCGCATTTCGAGGCTGTCCTCGACGCGGCGGATGACCGGGTCATCGTCCCAGGCTTCGCGGTCCTTCCAGCTTTGCACCGTGCTGGGCTTGAGGTTCAGCTCGCGCGCAATCTCGCTAACGCCCCACCCGCGCCAGTAATAGCCGCGCGCCACCCGGCGCGCGTCATAGGGGATCGGAAAGGGCGCAGATTGGTCGGCCATGCGCGCGCATGGTGCGGGCGAGCGAGGCGCGGTTCATCGCGCGCCATTTGTGGTGTGCGCCACAACAAGCGCGCCACGTTGCCCGAACGGGCCGCTTGGGCCGGAATGGCCGGGTCATTCTAAGTCCCGAACACCGACCCAGGAGCTGCCAGCATGGCCAAGTCCAAGTTCTTCCGCGTTGCCGTCGAGGGCGCCACTGTCGATGGCCGCCAGATCGAGCGCGCGCATATCGAGCAGATGGCGGCGACCTACGATCCGGCCACCTACACCGCGCGCATCAACTGCGAGCACCTGCGCGGCTATTCTCCCGTCCCGCCGTTCAATGCCTATGGCAGCGTCGCCGAGGTGCGCACCGAGGAGATCACCCTCAAACTTGGCGGGAAGGATGAAAAACGCCTCGCGCTGTTCGCCAGCTTCGAGGTCAACGATCAGGCCAAGGAACTGACCAAGGCCGATCAGAAGGTGTTCTCCAGCGTCGAGATCAACCCGAACTTCGCCGGCACCGGCAAGGCATATCTCGTCGGCCTCGCGCTCACCGATAGCCCGGCGAGCCTTGGCACCGAACTGCTGAAGTTCAGCACCCGCGAGGAAGCGCGCAAGGATAACCTGATCGCGCTGGCCGATGCCTTCGCGATCGAGTTCGAGGATCGCGCAGGTGGCGGCGCCGACCAGAGCGAGGTTACCGGCGCTTTCGCCGCAATGCGCAATTTCTTCTCGCAGCTCGCCGCGCCGAAGGAACCGGAAGCAGCCCCGGCCGCCCCGCCCGCTGCCGATGCCGAGAGCGATCAGATTGCGGCCTTTGCCAGCGGCATGGCGGAGCATTTCGCCAAGCTTGAAACGGCGCTGAACGCGAACAACGCGGCCTTTGCGGTCAAGGTCGGAAAGCTGGGCGAGGATATGGCCGCGCTACAGGCCGCGATCGAGCAGCAACCGAGCAAGAGCTACACCCAGCGCCCGGCCGGAACCGGCGGCGCAGACCGCGTCCGCGCGGATTGCTGACCTTACCCTTTCCGCTCGCTTCCCCAATCGCTCGCCCATCAACCGGAGCCTCTCATGCGTAACCAAACCCGCCTCCTCTTCAACGAATTCTGCGAGCGGATCGCGGAGATCAATCAGGTCGAATCGGCCAGCAACAAGTTCAGCGTCGAGCCTTCGGTTCAGCAGAAGCTGGTCGACCGCAAACAGGAGTCGAGCGCGTTCCTGCAGCGCATCAACGTGGTGACCGTCCCCGAGATGAAGGGCGCGCTGCTCGGCCTCTCCGTCGGCTCGCCGCTGATCTCGAACACCGACACCAGCGGCGCAGGCACCCGCCAGACGACCTCGCCCAGCACCATGGACGAGTACGGCTACGAGTGCTTCCAGAACAACTCGGACACGCACATTCGCTATGCGCTGCTCGACATGTGGGCGAAGTTCCCCGACTTCGAGCAGCGGATCCAGAACCAGATCGTCAAGCGCCAGGCGCTCGACAATATCCTGGTCGGCTTCAACGGCACCAGCCACGCCGCCACCAGCGACCCGGTGGCCAATCCGCTGCGGCAGGATGTGAACATCGGGTGGCTGCAGAAGCTGCGCACCGACAAGCCCGCGCAGGTGCTCGACGAAGTCGTCGGCGCATCGGGCAAGGTCACCTATGGCCCCTCGGGCGACTATGCCTCGCTCGACGCGCTGGTTTACGATGCCACGGCCAATCTGCTGCCCTCCTGGGCCTCGGAAGATACCGAGCTCGTCGCCATCGTCTCGCGCGATCTGCTGCACGACAAATACTTCCCGCTGGTGAACCAGGAGCTGGCACCGACCGAGCAGCTGGCCCGCGACGTGATCACCAGCACCAAGCGTCTGGGCGGACTTCCGGCAGATCGCGTGCCCTATTTCCCGGCCGGGTCGATCTTCATCACCCGCTACGACAACCTCTCGATCTACGAGCAGGACGGCAAGCGCCGCCGCCACATCAAGGACGTGCCCGAACGCGACCGCATCGAGGACTACCAATCCTCGAACGATGCCTACGTGATCGAGGATTACGACTTCGCCTGCCTGATCGAGAACATCGAGTTCGCAACATAACCCCAAGGGCGGGACTTGTCGGCTTGCCGGCCTGATCCCGCCCACCCCGGCTTTCAGAGGAATCCGCCCATGTCGCACGCTCTCCGGATCAAGCAGGCAAAACTCGCCAGGATCGCTGCCGCGCAGGCCGAAGCCGAGACGCAGAAGATCGACCGGGCCAAGTCGGCAACCAAGGTGGCACGCCCCGCCCCTCAGCTCGACATCACCGCCGCCACGCTTGCGGCAGCCACCACCGAACCGCGCCGCCGCACGCCCGCCCAGATCGTGCGCCGGGCGAAGCTGGCGCGGCAGGCAATCGACAGCAGCTCCGCCGCCGAAGTAGCCCCGGAACGCGACAGCGACGGCGCCGAAGCGACCGAATATCAGCTGCTGCTTGCCGCGCTGGGCGAGGACCTCGCCAGCCTGCGCCAGATCCAGTCGACCGAGGGCAAGATCGCGGCCAAGCGCAAGATGGTCGATGCCTATCGCCCGCACGTTCTCGCCTCGATCGAAGCCGCCGCCGTGGCGGGCAAGGCGGTGCAGGACGAGATCATCAGCACCATGATGCTTTGGCACATCGACATCGGCGAATTCGATCAGGCGCTCGACATGGCCGAGCATGTGCTGCGCTTCGGCCTGCGCCTGCCCGAGCGCTTCGAGCGCACCACCGGCTGCGTGGTGGCAGAGGAGATCGCCCATGCCGCGCTGGCCCAAATCGGGCAGGATGGCGACTTCGATCTGGCCGTGCTCCAGCGCACCCAGCAGCTGACGGCGGCAGAGGACATGCCCGATCAGGTGCGCGCGAAGTTGCACAAGGCCATCGGCCTGCAGCTGGTGCGCGAAGCCGACCGCGAAAGCGCTGCCGGCGATAATGCCGCCGCCGGCGCCGAAGGCCATGCCCGCACCGCCGCTCTGGCCGAGCTGCGCCGCGCCATTGCGCTGGCGCCGAAGGTCGGCGTGAAGAAGGAAATCGAACGGCTGACCAGCTGGCTCGACAAGCAGGCCGCCCCGCCTGCCGAGGGCGGTCAGAAACAAGCCGACAATTGACGAGCTCGCCCACCGGCGCCGGGGGGCGGTGACGGAACGCGGCAGGCCCGGCCTCACCGCGCTCCCGATCCCCACCCCCCACTTTCTTCAGGAGGATCAGATGCGAGTGAAGGTCGGAAACACCTGGTACGAAGCCGAGCCGGGCCAACCCCTCGCGATTGAGCTGACGGAAGCAGACAAGGCGAACATCGCCGACATGCTGCCCGGTTGCACACGCTACGCGGTCATGCATGACCGCGATGCCACCGACCATACTCCCCAGCAAAAAATGGACTGGTTGGCAGACTGATGGCAGGCTTCATCTCCTCCCCCGCGCCGGATGTGACCGCACCGGGCACGATCCTGCAGCTCGGCCCGTTCTGGCCGGACATCGACATCAACCACTTTCGCGATGTGCAGAGGATCGGCGGCACGCTGATCCCCGACAACCGGCTGATCGATGCGCTGTCCGGTGCCGTGCTCACCGTCGACGGCGATCTGGCGGCATGGCGTGCTGGGCAGGAGGATCTCGGGCGGACACGCCTTACAGACGTGCCCGCTGCCATGATCGGCGACGAGACGCGCCTCGTAAAGCTTTGGCGGCGCGCGGTCTATGCCCATGCCACGGCTGACCTGCGCGAAACCCATGGCGATCTGACCGCGACCGGCTCCGGTCAATCGCGCGGCGAGCTGCTCGACATGAGCGCCGAGGATCACCGGCGCAATGCCGTCCACGCTATCCGCGATATCAAGGGCGTCGGCCGCACGGCGGTCGAGCTGATCTGATGGCGGCCCGGCATCAGGCCCGCGCGCTGCAAGGCGAGACCATCGACGCGCTGTGCTGGCGGCTGCTTGGCCGCACCAGCGGCGTGGTCGAGCAGGTGCTGGAGCTGAACCGGGGCCTGGCCGACGGCGCAACCACGCTCGCCGAAGGGCAGCTCGTCACCATTCCGGCGATCCCCGAGAGCTTCACGCCCGAGCGGTCCATCATCCAACTGTGGGACTAAGCATGCGAAAACCCGACAGCCTCCGCGCGCACCTCACCGCCGCCCTGCCCGAGCTGCAGCGTGAACCCGATGCGCTGACGATCTATGTGACCGGCGGCACGCTCGCGGCGCGCATCGGCACCAGCCTCGGCTTCGAATATCGCTACAAGGCGGAGATCGTGCTGCTCAACTATCGCGGCGATCCGGGGCAGATCTTCCTGCCGCTGCTGGTGTGGATCGGTGAGAACCAGATCGAGCTGCTGCTCAACCATCAGGCCGGTGTCAGCGATATCGGCTTCGAGGTCGATCCGATCGACAATCAGGCAGTCGACGTGCAGATCACGCTGCCGCTGAGCGAGGCCGTCGATGTCCAGCCAGGCGGCGACGGTGGCTATGCCGTCGCTCCCCGCCCCGAGCCCGCCATTCCCGGAACAGAACCGCTGAGCGAGCAGCTCGCCCTACTACGCGAGATCTATGCTCCCGGCGGCAGCGCGAAAGAACTGCTGGTGCCGCAGCAGGAGACCTGACCGATGGCCGAGATCGACGGCGATCTGGCCGAGCTGGAAGCCTTTGTCGGCGGGATGCTCAAGTCGCTTGAGCCAAAGGCAAGGCGGCGGCTGTTCCGCAAGGTGGCGACCGAGATGCGCCGCGCGAACCAGCAGCGCATCCGCGCACAGAAGAACCCCGATGGCTCCGACTTTGCAAGGCGCAAGGCCCCGCCCGAGCCGGTGCCGGGCAACTATGCGGTCAAGTTCCTCTATCCCTCGGGCGGATCGGGCACGCCGCGCCTGGTGTTCATGAAGAGCTGGGAAAAGCAGGGGCCGGTGTTCACCGGCTTCGACCGCGAGGCGGGCGGCCTGCGCAGCTTCGAATATGCCAAGGTGATCAAGTGGCTGCGGGTCGATCCCGAGGAAGACAACGCAGGCGGCGGCAAGATCCGAAAGCGGAGCAAGATCCGCGACCGCCGCATGTTCCGCAAGATCGGCCGCTCTGGCGTGCTGCACACCGGGCAGAACGACAACGAGGCGTGGATCGGCTTTGCCGGAAGCGTCGCGGCGGTCGCCACGGTTCACCAGTTTGGCCTGCGCGACCGCCCCGCGCGGCAATCGCGTGAGGTGCGCTATGCGCGGCGCGAGCTGCTGGGGATGACCGCGCGCGAACGCGAGCAGCTACTCGATGCCGTGATCGAGCATCTGGAAAGCAAGTCACTGACTTAGATTTGCGGGACTTCGCTAGCGGACAGACCGATCCTCTATACCGCTCAGTTCGCTAAAAGCTGCCAGTCAGTTTCCGACTCTATTATTGGACATACATCATTAAAACCTAGCTCACCGATAGCCGTCGATCGGTTCGGGGGCTGGTTCGCCAGTGATGGGTGATGAAACAATTGGATTTCAGATCCGGTGGCGGCAACAATTGCTATTGTCGTGCTATCAAACCGATGACCGCGGGCGGGTATCTCGGCCCGGTGGTGCTGCGAACATTCGCCGATATTCACGCGTGAATTGCGATACACTCTGGTATCCCACGGAAAAGGCGGCCGAACCGACGGTGACTGACTGCGTCACGAGCAAGCGCCGCGCCTCGTAGAGCCGAAGGGTCTTCTGGTATTGGAGCGGCGTAATGCCCGTGGCGGTTCTGAAATGCCGGTGAAAGGCAGACGCGCTCATGCCGACCGCCCTGGCGATCTCTTCAACGCTGAACGGATCTTTGTAACTCTGGCCAATCCTTTCGATTGCTTCTCGCACGCCAGCGATGGCGTGGGTTCCGGTTACGAGCCGTCTCAACGCCGCACCCTGCGGACCTTTTAGGAGCCGATATACAAGTTCGCGCTCCAGAAGCGGCGCCATGACCGACGCGTCTTCCGGTTGATCGAGCAAGAATAAAGCCCGGCCGTATACATCGAGCAGTTGCGATCCTGCCCGATCGACAGCGAAGCCCCGCTCGGGCAGGGGCTCGGCAGGATCCGGCATGTTAAGAAACATATCCCCGACGAGCCCCGCATCGATAGCGAAACTGATTGCGAGATAGGGTCTTTCGGGACTGGCCCTCGTGATCCGCGCCGACACCGGCAGGTCCAGCGATGTGGTGAAGGTATCTCCGGCGCGATACGTCAGAACCTGTGTGCCGATCGTAAGCTGTTTCTCACCTTGAACAATGAGGCTGACGACGGGTCGGTAGATTTCCGGCGGAAGATCGGTTTCCCGGCTGACCTTGAGAAGGCCGAAATTCGCAATCGGCGTGGTGACGAGACCTTCGCAGGCATGTCTGGTGGCGGCGCATCCCAGCTTTGCAACCATTGGGTCCATTGGCGCCTATCCTCGCGATCGAATCATCTGAGAGACCGATGGGATAGGGATTGAGCAGGAATAGGCAAGAATGCGCCAGGATTGGGCATGGCGGTCGGGCGTCTGCTACCTATTTTCGCCATTCACGCGCAGGAGCAGACATGAAACGCAGCGGCAACACGATCTTCATCACCGGCGGTAGTTCCGGCATCGGACGGGCACTCGCCCACCGCTGGCATGACCAGGGCAACGAGGTCATCGTCTCCGGGCGACGACGCGATGCACTGGAAGAGGCTGTCGCAGGTCGGGACGGAATGACGTTCTACGAGCTGGACGTCGATGATCCCGTTGCGGTCAAAACCGTGACCAAAGGGGTGATAGCCGACCATCCCGGTCTCAACGTCCTACTCAACTGCGCCGGAATTTCCGGAGCCGAAGATCCGACGACTGCTCGCGATCTTTCTCGTGCGGAAAAAATCGTGGAGACCAATCTGCTCGGTCCTATCCGGGTTATCGATGCGCTGGTTGACCATTTGAAGGACCAGCCTGATTCAGCAATCCTCGTGGTGTCTTCGGGCACCGGGTTCGTCCCCTATCCCGCAGCGGCAACCTACTCAGCGAGCAAGGCGGCGGTCCACTCCTACGTGGTGGCGCTTCGCGCTCTGCTGGAAGGGGATGCACAGGTTATAGAGATCATCCCCCCGCAAGTCGCGACCGACCTGTTGGAAGGCTTGAAAGAGTCCCCCCATAGCGTGCCGCTCAATAAGTTCGCGGATGATGTAATGGCGCACCTGAACGAACAACCGGAAGCCGACGAGATCGTTGTGGAAGAGGTCGAGCCGTTCCGCTTCGCCGAACGCGATAACAAGGTGCGCGAGATCGTAGCACGCATGATCGACGGGGATTGAGGAACCGCCGACCATTGGACGTTCGCTTTCACAAGCGCGGCCACTGGTCTTCCCCACCATTGTCGGAAGGCAGCGCTTGGCAGAGCGATGCGAACACATCGCCAGCAGTGTGCCATTGTGCCGCGTGGGACTTATCAAGCTTGACCCCAAAGGAGCGTTCAATGTCGTCGATGGCCACAATCTCGTCACCGTCCCCGCCAAGTCCGACGCTGGTAGGCGAAGTGCTCATGAGCACACCAGAAGGCGATCCGCCGGGGCCGCAATGGCAGAAAACCACCCGCAAACTGTTGCAGGGACGCTCGTCATTGGCTGCGTCCAATCCATAGGTAAGCAAGCGGAGAGACAATTAGCGCGATGAAAACCGACGAAAAGATCGGATTGTCGAAGGACAGAAGAGCTATAAAAAAATAAGGTCCAGCGAACAAGTAGCCGCTGCCTACGACCAATGCCGATACGAGAAGCAGGAGCAAGAAGCCAACGCGCTTCTCTCTCACATCACGCACTGCCAAATAGGATGTTCATCAATCATCGTGGCCTAGTTCTAGGATCGTATCGCAACGACGCAAGCTGTCCCTCGTGTTCATAAGTCCGCAATCCACACCAATATTGGCCATCTAATTGGTCATCGCGAACTCGCCAGCTTCTGCCCGCTGGCAGCGCCATAGGCCGCGAACCAGTCGCGCAGGTTCGCCAGCCTACCGTTGGCTTCGTCAAGCGCATCGGCCAGCCCCGCCATCAGCTGCGCTGCTTGCCGGTCGGACAAGCAAGGGATCGCACTGCCGACCGCATCGCCTGCCGGGCATGTCGCTTCGCCCGGCGGCAATTCGGGCCAGGCGACCGGCTCGCTCCATTCAATTGGCGGTGCCGCCGGATCTTTCGGCACGGTCGCGCAGGCTGTCGGCAGCAGCGCGCACAGCAGGGCCAGCGGGCTGACGCACAGCTTGCGGATCGATCGCTTCGGCATGGTCGATGGCCTCCCTCATCTTATGGCTGTCAGCCGCCCGGACCTGGGCGCGCTGGGCATCGTTCGCGATTGCGGTGCGGTCGGCCTCACTCGCGGCGCGAGCCTGCCGGGCGCTGCGCGCTTTCTCGTGACCATCGATCACACCGCGATCGTGGCAGCGCACCAGCAGCGCACTGCCGCCGACGAGCACAGCGACTGCGGCGGCGAGCACCAACCAGCGCGGCACGCCGAGCAGATCGGCAAGCCCGCGCATCAGGTTCGCCGCCCGCGCGGGCTCACGCGACCAACCCCGGCAGGTACACGGTCTTGAGCCGACCGAAGACGCGCTTCTTTACAGCGGTCAATGCCTCCTTGCGGCACGGCTCGCGGTAGCTGGCATGGATCCAGCCCGAATTCGGATCGCCCGGCACATGGAATTCGAGGATAAGCTGATCGAAGGCCAGATTGCGCTGCATCCACCGCGCAACTTCGAGATTGGAAATGCCGTGGATCTCGAAGTCCGCCGCCTCGCCCTTGCAATGCTGGCTGTCCTTCGATCCTTTGATCGCGCTGTTGAGCGCCGGGGCGCGCCAACCCGAACTCAAGACAATCGGCTGCCCGAAATGGGCGCGGGTCGGCTCCAGCACATGCTGGCACAGCAGCGCCATGTTGCGCACCGCCCAGGCGGGCGCGGAATTGTCGATCCCGCGCCGCGCGGCCTCCTGGCTGCGGGTGAATTCCGAAAGGTGGAAGTGTTCGCTCAGGCGCGTCACGCAGGCTCTCCCTGATCAGGCTGCTCTCGCGCCACGCCGAAGGCATCGAGCAGGTTGTTGAAGGCCAGCACATTGCCCGGATCATCGAGCAGGCCGGGCGGAGCGGCTGCTTCAAGCGCGGCGAAAAGCGGTGCGCGCGGATTAGACATCGCCATCACCCTTGCTGCGGCCACCGCGCGCGGCGGCATCCTGGAGCAGGTGCCGATAGGCCCAGGCGAAGGCCGTCTCGATCGAGCCGACACCGCCGAATGCGCACAGCGTCGCGGCAGCGAGGCCCTGCACGTAGTTGAGCCCAAGCGACCAGATGATAACACCCGCCAGCACGCAATTGGCCAGCCCCACCAGCACCGAGGCCAGCATCTGCTTGCGGAATTCCTCGTGCGCCGTGCCCGCTTTCACCAGCAGCCCGGCCTGCGCCATCGTCCCGATCACCAGCCCGGCCGGGATCACGATCAGCCACAGCAGGTCGACCTCGCTGGAGATGGCCGCCATCATGATCGGCGGCGCGACCTTGATCGCGGTTTCGGTTCCACTGACCATTATTGCCCCCCGGTGGCGAAAGAGGCCGCGATGGCGGCCAGGATGCAGCACGACAGCGCCAGCACCGCGCAGCCCAGCAGCAGAGGCTCGCGCACGGCGCGGCTGACGACATAGGCCCAGCCTGCCACACTCACGCAGGCCCACGCCGTCCACAGAGCGGCAAGGACAATGGGCGAGTTCACCTCGACTGGCGTGAAATGGCCGATCAGCGGGACTGCAATCCCGACGATGGCCAGAAGCGCGCAGAGCGTTACCTCGGCGCAGGCATCGGCGCACAGTCGCTGGGCCGACTGCCAGCGGCTATCGCGGCAGAACGTCACCGCCCGGCGACGGATATCGTCGAGGCCGATCACACCGGCCATGAAGCCCCACCACCGGATAGCGTCGGCATAGATTTCGATCGCCTTCACGTCGCTTCCTCGCATTGCAGATGCGCCACCATTGCGCGCGAGGCTGGCTGAGCCAGTGCGTGGACTTGTAGTGTGCGCCACAACAAATGCGGCCCCTCGCCTGCGCGGCGTGCGGCGGGCTTGATCGCGCCATGGCAATTGCATCGGACAGTTTTACCGGGGTCGACCTCTCGCGCCTGCCCGCGCCGAGCGTGATCGAGCAGCTCGACTACGCGGCCATCCGCGCTGACGCGCTGGCGCAGTTCGCCACCTACTTCCCTGACTTCGATCCCACGCTGGAAAGCGATCCGCTGATCAAGGTGATCGAGCTGTTTGCATATCGCGAACTGCTGCTACGCCAGCGGGTGAACGATGCGGCCCGCGCGGTGATGCCCGCCTTTGCCCTGGGTGCAGATCTCGATGCACTGGCCGCGCTGCTGGGCGTGGAGCGTTTCATCATCGATCCGGGCAATCCGGCCTTGGGGATCGCGCCCACCTACGAGAGCGATGACAGCCTGCGCCGACGCATGGTGCTCGCGCCCGAGGGCTATTCGGTGGCCGGGCCGGAAGGTGCGTACATCTTCCACGCATTGTCGGCCAATTCTGACGTGCTCGATGCCTCCGCCATCAGCCCGACACCCGGCGAGGTCGTCGTGACCGTACTTTCGCGCAAAGGCGACGGGACGGCATCGGCACCGGTGCTTGCCGCGGTCGAGGCCAGGCTAACCGACAGCAGCGTTCGCCCGCTGACCGATCATGTCACCGTGCAATCGGCCCAGATCGTGCCCTTCACCATTGCCGCCAGCATCACGTTCCTTTCGGGGCCGGATCGATCGGTGGTCCTCGCCGAAGCCGGGGCGCGGCTTGCCGATCATCTGGCCAATGCCCTGCGGCTCGGCCGCGATGTTACTCGCGCGGGCATCATTGCGGCACTGCACCCGGAAGGCGTGCAGAACATCACGCTTGCCCAGCCCCCTGCCGATCTCGTGCTGACGCGCCAGCAGTGCGGCTATTGCGAGGGTGTCACCCTCACCGATGCCGGGGTCGGCGAATGACCTCGCTGCTGCCGCCCAACGCCGTCGCGCTCGAGCGCGCACTCGAACAGCTGGTCGATGCGCGGATCGGCGCCATCGATGTGCCGCTGCGCGACCTGTGGTCGGCCGAGAACTGTCCGGAGGATCTGCTACCCTGGCTCGCCTGGGCACTGTCGATCGACCAGTGGTCGTCAGACTGGCCGCTGCATATCCGCCGCGCCCGCGTTGCCAGCGCCATTGCGATCCAGAGCATCAAGGGCACCACGCAATCGGTTATTGATGTTGTCGACAGCTTCGGCGGCGCGGTGGTGGTGCGCGAATGGTTCGAGGTCGATCCGCCGGCTGCGCCGCACACCTTCAGCCTTTCGGTGTCGCTCGGCGGCCAGTCGGAAGCCGTACCCTCGCAGGAATTCATCGATGCGGTGATCGCCGAGGTGGCGCGCACCAAGCCTGCGCGCAGCCACTTCACCTTCACCACAGCGCAGAACGCGCGCGCTGCCATCGGCCTGCGCGCCGTGGCGCGGCCAATGGTGAACACCCGGATCCGGGCGATCGCCGCATGATCCCTTCCCAATCGGAGCCAGTTCAATGTCGCTGACCATGAAAGTCACCAACGCTGGCCGCGCCGCGCTGGTAAATGCCAGCAACACCGGCACTACGCCGGTGATCATTGCCGCAATCGGACTGTCCGAAACCGCAGTGGTGCCTTCCGCCACGGCGATCAGCCTGCCCGGCGAATTCAAGCGCATTGCGGGCGTCGCTGGCGATGTGGTCGCGGCGGACACGATTCACGTCAACGTCACCGATGGCGGTGAGGATACCTATGCGCTGCGTTCCTTCGCGCTCTACCTTGGCGATGGCACCCTGTTCGCGATCTATGGCCAGACCGACCCGTTCCTCGAGAAGACCGCGCAGAGCATCGCGGCCATCTCGATCGATGCGATCTTCGCCGATATCGACGCCGCCCTTCTGACCTTCGGCGATGCCAATTTCCTCAACCCGCCCGCCACGACCGAGCGCGCAGGTGTGGTCGAACTGCTGACCAGCGTGGAGGCAATCGCAGGCGCTGACACCGAGCGCGCCGCAACGGCAAAAGCGATCAAGGATGCTGTCACCGCATGGCTGGATGCGCGCTTTGGCGCGAACAATTCGGCCATCTGGCACCCCGGCAACGATGGCGCGGGCAGCGGCCTCGATGCGGACTTGCTGGACGGGAAGCAGGCGGCTGCTTTCGTGCTCGGGGCAAATTACACTGCCGCCGACATTCTCGCCAGGCTGCGCACGGTAGATGGTGCGGGATCGGGTATGGATTCCGACCTGCTCGATGGGCAGCACGGCAGCTTCTACACAAACATCGCCGCGCGCCTTGGCTATACACCAGCCAACAGGGCGGGAGACACCTTTAGCGGCGATATTGCGGTGGCGAAGACCAGCGGCGGGGCAGCAATCTCAGCGCACCGCGTGGGCTTGGTGAACGCACGCATCGTTTCGCAGGATGACGGCAACGTCGTGTTCTACACCGACCGCGGTAGCGGTTCTGTGCCGATATGGGGTATCGCGAGCAACTCCGGGCCGTTCGGATTCAACGTCCCGATAACAATCCTGGGCGCAACTGCATGGCACGCTGGCAACGACGGCGCAGGCAGTGGTCTGGACGCGGACCTGCTCCACGGCACCTCCGGTTCGCTGTTTCTCGCGATGGGTCGGCAAATGGGAGGCGACATCACGCTTGCGCGCAGCGGACCGTCAAACGATGCGTTCGGCGGCCTGGAACTGCGAGAGGCTGGCTTTGTCGGCAACTCGCAGAGTGCCGAAACCTATGCGCCGGGCCTGAATTTCCATTGGGGAGGCAGGGGGGCCGGTCGTATCTACTACGATGCCCTGAACCGGTTCGTGTTTGCTGCGCAAGGCGACATTACCAACCAGCGTCGCGATATTATCGTGGGCAATGTCCACATGACCGGGAATGCTTTCTCCAACGGAAATATGCTCTGGCACGTCGGCAATGACGGCGCAGGTAGTGGGTTGGACGCGGACCTGCTGGACGGATTGCACGGGTCGGACTTTTTGCGAGACATCGGCTCCAGCCAAAGCACGAATGGCCGCCTCTGGCTGTCGAACGGCATGCTTTTGCAATGGGTGAACGTCTCCTGCTCAGCCAGCGGCACATCAAATTTCAGCTGGCCAGTTGCGTTCCCCAATGCCGTGTTCGCGGCGGTGCCGGGCGGGCGGCAGGGGCTCGGCTATTCCGGATCCTACTCTGCCTATCTGTCCAATATCTCCACCGCTGGAGGAAGAGCCTACGGCAACAACGGCGGCGGCTCTTCATCGACCGTCTGCATCATCGCGATCGGCAACTGAGGGCAAGTTACCATGTTCTATGCAGCGTCAACCAACGGGTTCTACGATCCGGCTTTTCATGGCGATGCCATCCCCGACGATGCCGTCGCCATCACGCAAGCGCTTCACGCCCGGCTGCTCGCCGGGCAAAGCGAGGGTGCCACGATCATGCCTGACAACGATGGCAGGCCCACCCTGCGCCGCCCCCCGGCGGCCGAGCGACGGGCCGCACTGCACGAGGCGATCAAGAGCGAAGCAGGCCGAAGGATTGTGCAGATCAGCCCGCTCTGGCGACAGAGCAACGACCAGCGCGAACCGAGTGAAGAAGGCGCGCGCCGGTTCGAGCGGATCGATGCCATCCGGGCCGCGAGCGACCGGATCGGCGAGCTGCTCGATGAGACCAGCGCCGCCGATCTCGATGCCTTCATGATCGAAGGCAGCCCGCTCTGGCCCGAATTCGACTGACACCTTCCGCAACAAGGACCGTCCGCATGAAGATCACTATCGGCAAATTCGACAGCGCAACCGGCACCGTGCTGGTGACCTTCGACCATGAAGGCATTACCCATCGGCGCCCGGTCAACGCCTGCCTCACCGAGAATGGCGGTTACGACAAGACAGCGACCGCAGCACGGGTCGATGACGTGGCGCGCGGCGTCGAGCACAAGATTGCAATTGGGCTCTTCGCCGAGCCACCTGAGGCGAATGCTGCGCCGTAGCCGAGCGACTGTAGTTGGGCCGATTGCAGACGGTCCGGTTTCGGTTCGGCAGCTGATTGAAGCGGACTATCATCCGCAATTTCAAAATTCGTAGGTCTCGTAACCTCGACACTACCGCCGCTACCTCTGACTTGACTTTCAGCGCACTTGATCTGCGGGTCTGCGCGTTCGAAGCAATAGTCAGGGACTAGGCCAGAGATCGCAACGATCCTCGTTCGGGCAGCGGCTGCTGCATCGCTTGTAAACTGTGTCAAGCTTGTTGCGCGTCACCGAGATTTCGGACATGATCCGCCGATTTAAGCTTGCCCGCAGCCCCCCATCCACGCGGTCGTAGGCGCAAAGCGACGGGTTTCCTTCGACGCGATACAGCCCGTTCATTTCGGCGACCGCCGAATAGAATTCAAGATTCCGATTCGCCTGAACATCCAGTCCCCAGCGAATTTTCTCGAGCGCGGTCATCGTGAAATTGCCCATGACAGGGTTGCCACTGACCCACAGGCTGCCGCACGAACCGACCTGCGGGCAGTTGTCGCCGATCGTCCGGATGAAGAACCCGAACCGCTCAAGACTGTTGTTCGAGGACACCTCCAAGTCGTGTCCCACGCTTCGCAGCTGGTTGAAACCGAAGGACTTAAGCTTGGCATTGCGATGGATTCTCAGCTCGCCGCCTATCGCCTGGAGGTTGCGCAACTGGATCGGAGCATCGAGGCCGTCGCCATTCGTGCCGCTCGACTGATCGACGCCGAGCTCGCGGTTTTCATCCAGCACGAAGTTTCCCGCGACGATCTTGAGCCGCCGCAGGTCGATCTCCCGGGCATTGGTCTTTACGATTTCGACATTGCCCGTCACCTCGGAGAGGAACGGCAACGCAACGAAATCGGCCTTGTCGAGATTGCTGATGACGACATTGCCGTCGACCCTTTCGAGTCGCTGCAACAGGACCCGCGGTAGTTCGGGCGCGTTGATCAGCAGGTCGCCGTGAATCTCCCTAAACCCGCTGCGCTTGAAGCGTTGGTAATCTTCGTCGGCGTCGTCGCCAATAATTTCGACATCGCCGACATGCACACCATCGTGGCTTGCCGCCGGATCGAGGTTTTCGACGCAGCGCACGTGCCCTGAACCCCCGCCCTGCAGCAGGCGACCATGTCGTTCGTCCAAGTACCACCATTCGTAGGGAGAGGCGCTACCCGGATCGCTCGGAAAATCGCTCATCGTGACGCGCGGTTCCTCCTCGCCGAACAGCGACCTGTCGATATAGGAGCCGTCGCGCTCGACGACGTCGACGATCGACATCGCCTCGCGCGCAGACGGCAGCCGCCAGTGCTTGCCTCCATCAGTGCGCGCGGCACACCAGTCGGTCGCTTCGGCGAAGGTCTGGTGCGGGGCGGTTTTCTTGAGCCAGCGCAGGCCTGAGGCGGTGTCGTGAACCCAGCCACCCTCGTCGGTAAAGTGCCGTTCGGGTACCTCGCGCGGGACGAGGAAGGTGGAGCTGACACACAGCGCTACGTTTTTCGGCGTGCGCGCGAAATCGGGAATGATCGCGGTTTCGCGATACAAATATCCGTCCTCGCCGGTCCATACGAAGAAACCATCCTCGTCATAGTCGTCCGCCGGAGACATGGTCCAGAAATTGCCCTCTGCTACCGCCCCCAACTCCGGCACGTTTAGCCGGCTTGATCGCGGTGCTTCCCAATCCCACAGAGTCATGAGTTCAGACCTGGTCGGCAGCCGGTAATGCGCCGGCCCCAGCACCCTACGACAAATGCCCTGCGCTGTCCGGATTTCGGCAGGCTCGGGAAGGTGATCCTCCGACACCACGACCCACTCCAGCCCGGTGTTGAGATCGGCAACATACCTGGGGTTGATTTTGACCTTCAGCTTCGGCCTGTCTGATACCGGACGGCGCGTGCTGTCGCGGGTTCCCGTCCAGGTCCATTCGTAATGCGGCGGCATCGGCGCCGGCCGGAAAGTATGGTCGACCAATGCGGCATAAAGGTCCAGTCGCCGCGGCCCGGCGCGTTCGTTTTTCGATTCGATCAGTGGCCCGGTATATTGAAGCCGGTTGGCGATGAATTCAGTCGACGCGTCGGGAAAGGCGGCGCGCATGATTGCTGCAGCGCCGGCGACGTGGGGGGAGGCCTGGCTGGTCCCCTGCATCGTATGCCCGCCGGCCGTAATGAAGCTACCCGGCGCAACCATGAAAGCGTTGGCCCAGGCGTTCGAAAAATCCATTTCCTTGTCGAGAGTGTCTCCCGCATCGCCCGTTGCGCCGACGCGCACCGACAGCGGAGAACACGCCGGGGTCGGCATCCGGTCAGAGAGGAAGTCGTTGCTAGTCGAGGTCGCGACGACGATCCCGTTGTAGCGTGCGTATCTGATCGCTGCGGCGATCGGGTCGTTGTAGCACGGCCCCGTACTCTCGGTTCCCGGTACGCTGATGCTCATGTTGATCGCCGCGATATTGTAGGTGTCGCGATTTTCGACTGCCCATTGCACCGCTTCTGCAATCATCGAGGAATCAGTGGCCGGGCCGATGACGTCGCCGCCGATAACCTTGGTGTTACGCGCCACCGACAGGACGATCGCGGATACATTCGTACCGTGAAACGTACCGTCTTCCGCCCGCCCGTCGTCGGGGCCGAATTCGACCATCGCCGCGACCCGGCACTCCGGCGAGGTCAGAGTACGGCAGTTGAAGAAGGGGTTGCGCCAGTCGATCCCGGTATCGAGGACCAGCACACTGGTGCCGATGCCGGGATTCGGACCGACGAGGTCGGAAAGGCGCATCGCTTCGACATGGTTGATGATCGGCAGGCTTTCGGTCGCGTCAGTGCGGATCGGCCGCGGGCTATCGAACCCTTTCACTTGTGGGTGCGTCTCAATTGCCTGTAGCGCTTCCAGCGACGGTGCGCCCAGCACCATAGTCGGAAGATCGGGTTGGTCGGAGATCAGTTCGACCCCTAGTGGCCGGACCGTGGCGAGTACAGCGTCCTTGCGATCGACTAGGGAAGCGCGTGCAAGTGCCTCGCCGTCCCGCGCATCGTCGACTGTCACGATCCGGATGAAAACGTATTTGAACGGGTGCGTTTCGGTGAAAGTCTTGCCGACCGAAACTGTCAGTTGCGTTTGTCCGACCTTACCCGGGGCAATGGCCGCAACGATCCGTTTCTTATCCTGTGATAGGATTTCTAGCTGATCATCGGCGAGCACGAGTGTGGCTGGCTTGTCGAGATTATCGCCCTCTATTGAAATTTCGCCGCCACCTTCCGGCACACTGTAAAGCGGAACGATACGGTCAATTTCGGGATTGCAAGCGACGAGAAAACCGGCATAAAAAACCGCCACGAGTAGTCTCGTCAGGTTCGAGAAGTTCATCCGCGCAACCCCCATTGCTTGAATATGCTTCAACCTACATGGTTGGAAGTACTTGTAAAGTCGGTGTCGGTACCGGGCGGTCGTTGTGGCGCCAGTTTCACAATCGCGGGACCGAAGGGATTCTTCCGAAAATTCCTTTCCAGCCTGATTTGTCAACGGCATGGAAGAAAGCGCCTGCCGCTGCAAGGAATTGACGGAGAGATTTCCCTGATGACATTTCTGTTCTAGTGCAGACCAAGTATTACGTCCGAGTTGTAATTGCGGAGGAACTTCAATGTCCCGTTGCCGAATTCTAGCATTCAAACATCCCCGATGAGCGCCCCCGCACCTTGCCCGCTCTTACTTCTACGATCGGCTGGTCTTGAGAAATCTCCATAAGACGGGATTGACCCGTTCGGCCCTCCTAGTCATGAACAATTGCTGTCCGCAACTACAAGCACACTTTGCCGAATGATCACAGTCAAGGCCGTGCCCAAGCTAGTCAGTTCCGACCACCTCCCTGATCGTTTCAAACTCCACTCCCAACTAGACCGTCAGAATAAATGGATCTGGGGCGAGTGCTGAACTTTCTTGTGTCACCTGAACGAATGGCAGGGGCTGAGAGCAGGCCGCTAGTGATCGTACGGCCGAAACTGGGGTGCAAAGCAGCTATCGGACCTGCTTCGGCTAAACGGCAGCTTTCGGGCCAAGACGCAGACCTCTCCAATGACCGAGATGGGGCGCAAAGCCGTCATCGGCGGAAGCTATATCACTGGACCACGCGGCCATCACCGCCGCTTGTTATGGCCCACACTACAAGCGCACGCCGTGGCTGCCCTGCCCCGCTAGCGCGATGCTGCGGCCATGGAAGAAAGCGACATCCACGGCCGCATCGGCGACCTGATCCGCCTGGGCACGATCAATAGCGTCGATCTTGCTGCGGCAACGGCTGTCTTCCGCGCCGGTGACCTGACTTCTCCGCCCCTGCCCTGGCTTGAATGGGCAGGCGCTTTTCGCTCCTGGTCCCCACCCTCCGCTGGCGAGCAGGTGCTGTTGCTGTGCCCAGAGGCAGACATCGCTGCTGGCGTGATCGTGCGCGGGCTCTATTCCTCGGCCGCCCCGGCGCCCGCAAGCGACGCCTCGCACCAGATCCACGGCGCGGCCGGCCTGGTGATCACGCTTACCGAAGATGGCCTCACGATCACCGCGCCGGGTGATGTGACGATCGAGGGAAATGTTGCAATCACCGGCCATGTCTCGATTGAGGGCGATGCGAGCGTCACTGGCACGATGACCGCCGAAACCGACGTGGTCGGCGCGAGCGTCAGCCTGAAGGATCACAAGCACGGCGGCGTCGCTGCTGGCTCGGCGCTTACGGGCAAGCCGCAATGACCGGCATGAGCAAACAGACCGGCGCCGCACTGACCGGCGAAGCGCATATCGCGCAGTCGATCGCCGATATCCTCACTACGCCGATCGGCACCCGCCTGATGCTGCGCGACTATGGCTCGCGCCTGTTCGAGCTGGTCGACGCGCCGCTCAGCGCTGCCACGCGCCTGCTGTTCATTGCTGCCATCGCCGGGGCGCTGCGCCGGTGGGAGCCGCGTCTGCAGCTCGAGAAGGTGGCACTCGCCGTCGATGGCGCTGGCCGGGTCACCGCCTCGCTGACCGGGCGGCGCACCGACGTTCCGGCCAATCAGCGGCTGCAGCTTTCGATCCCGCTCTAACTACCGACTTCACCAGAAAGGCCCGAGGCATGCCCTACTATCACGGAATCACGGTCAACGAGATCAGCGCGGGCGCGCGCCCGATCGCCGATGTCGCCACCTCGGTGATCGGCCTGGTCGCCACCGCCAGCGATGCCGACGCTGCGGTGTTCCCGCTCGATACCCCGGTGCTGCTCTCCGATGTCAGCCGCGCGATCGGCAAGGCTGGCTCCACCGGCACACTGGCGAAGGTGCTCACTGCCATTGCCGATCAGGCGAGCCCGCCGGTGATCGTGGTTCGCGTCGAGGAAGGCGCGGACGCCGACGCGACCGACACCAACGTGATCGGCACCGTAACCGCCGAAGGCACGCGCACCGGGCTGCAGGCGCTGCTCGATGCGGAATCGCTGCTGGGCCTGCGCCCGCGTATCATTGGCGCGCCGGGGCATGATAGCCAGGCCGTTACCACCAAGCTTGCAGCCATTGCCCGTGAGCTGCGTGCCTTCGCCTATGCGGCTGCCGTGGGCGACACCGTTGCCGAGGTGACCGGCTATCGCCAGAACTTCGCCGCGCGTGAGCTGATGCTGATCTGGCCCGAGTTCAGTGATTTCCCCGGCAGCGCAGTGGCGCGCGCCATGGGGCTGCGCGCCCGGATCGATACCGAGACGGGCTGGCACAAGTCGCTGAGCAACGTGGCCATCGATGGCGTAACCGGCATCGATCGCGGCATCAGCTTCTCGATCCTCGCCAGCGAAACCACCGACGCCGGGATCCTCAACGATGCCGAGGTCACCACCCTCGCCCGGCTCGACGGTTTCCGCTTCTGGGGCAACCGCACCTGCAGCGACGAACCGCTGTTTGCCTTCGAGACAGCAGTGCGCACCGCGCAGGTGCTGCAGGATACGATCGCGGAAGGGCTCACCTGGGCGATCGACAAGCCGATCACCAAGGGCCTGATCCGCGACATCCTCGAAACCATCAACGCCAAGTTCCGCGCGCTGCTGGCGCAGGGCCGGATCATCGGGGCCGAGGCGATCTTCCGCGACAGCGATAACCCTCCGGCCGACATCGCCGCCGGCAAGCTGGTGTTCGATTACAGCTTCACGCCCTGCGCTCCGGCCGAGGCGATCACGCTCAACCAGCGGATCACCGACAGCTTCTACGCCCAGCTGCTCGCCGCCTGACCGGGCCGCCCGTGCCCTTCCCTCTCACTGGAGTAAGTCTCGATGGCCCTGCCTTCCAAGCTCAAGAACATGACCCTTTCCAACGATGGCGTGAGCTATCTCGGCCTTTGCCCCGAGGTTTCGATCCCGAAGCTGGCGCGCAAGTTCGAAGGTTACCGCGGCGGCGGCATGGATGCCGAGGTTCAGATCGACATGGGTGGCGAAACCATCGAGTTCGAGTGGAAGGCCGGCGGCCTAATCGAGCAGATCTTCGGCCAGTTCGGCGCCACCACCCATGACGCCCTGCTGCTGCGCTGGATCGGTGCCTATCAGGACGATGCGAGCGGCCAATACAAGTCGGTCGAGATCGTGGTGCGTGGCCGCCATCAGGAGATCGACCCCGGCACCGGCAAGCCCGGCGATGATACCGAGCAGACCATCAAGACGATCTGCAGCTACTACAAGCTGATCGTCGATGGCCGCGTGCTGATCGAGAAGGACGAGATGAACCTCCTCTTCATCGTGAACGGCATCGATCGCCTTGCCGCCCAGCGCGCGGCGCTCGGCATCTGACCTCTGCCCATTCCAGCTTCGCCCCGGCGTGCATCGAGCGGACGCGCCGGGGCGGAGAACCGATCCGCTCAACCTCGAAGGAACACCGATGACCGACAAGTCCGCTCCTGAAGCTGCGCAGGCCGCCGCACCGAATGCCAAGCTTTCCGACTCGATCACTCTGGCCGAGCCTATCGTGCGCGGTGAGACCAGCATCACCGAACTCGTGCTGCGCAAACCCAAGGCGGGCGAGCTGCGCGGGCTCTCGATTCAGGAGCTGATGAACGCGCGCGCCACGGCCACGCTCGACCTGTTGCCGCGCATCACGATGCCGCCGATCACCCAGCCCGAAGCCGACGCGCTCGAGCCTGAGGATCTGGCCGCCTGCTCAGGAGCGATCATCGATTTTTTTCTGACCCCGGCGGATCGGACCCAGATGAAGAAGATGTTGCGAGCCTGATCGCCGACATTGCGGCGGTGTTCCACTGGCCGCTGGGCGAGCTGCTCGCGCTGGAAATTGACGACCTGATCCACTGGCACACGCTGGCCGTGGATCGCTGGAACCAGATGAACAAGGCGAAGGACCGATGAGCAGCCAGAATCTCCGCCTCCTCGTCTCCTTCGCCAGTTCGGATCGGCTGTCGGGCTCGCTGAAGAACATCGTCGGACTCGGCCAGAGCGGCAGCGAGAAGCTGTCGGCGATGAAGCGCGAGGCGCGCCAGCTCGACAAGGAGCTGCGCGACGTGCGGGCTGAAACCTCGCGCGCCACAGGCAATGTCACGGCGCTGATGAACCGCGAGCGCGACTTGGCGCGCCAGATTGAACACACCAACGACCGCATGGAGCGGCAGACCCGGCTGCCGGAAATCAACGCGCGAGCCGATGCCATGCGCAGTCGCGGCGAGGATCTGCGCAATTCCGGCACCGGCAATATCATGACCGGCGTCGCGATGGCCGCGCCCGCCGTGCTGGCAGCCAAGCATGCGATGACCTTCGAAAGCGCCATGGCCGATGTGCGCAAGGTCGTGAATTTCGAAACGCCGCAGCAGTTCAAGCAGATGAGCGAGGACATCCTCGACCTCTCAACGAAGATCCCGATGTCGAGCGAAGGCCTTGCCCAGATTGTCGCTGCCGCCGGGCGCGCCGGTGTCGCCCGCAAGGAACTGCTCACTTTCGCCGACGATGCAGCCCAGATGGGCATCGCCTTCGACAGCACGGCCGAAGATGCCGGCGCCATGATGGCCAAGTGGCGCACCGCCTTCGGTATGGGCCAGGACGATGTCCGTTCGCTCGCCGACCAGATCAACGCGCTGACCAACACCTACGGCGGCAACGTGGGCGCAATTGCGGGGATCACCACCCGCATCGGCGCGCTCGGCGATGTGGCAGGGCTTGCCGCCCCACAGATTGCCGCCATGGGCCAGGTGATGAATGCGGTCGGCGTCGAAGAGGAAATCTCCGCGACCGGCATCAAGAACATGATGCTGGCCATGACCAAGGGCACCGCGGCGACCAAGGCCCAGCAAAAGGCCTTCGCCGCGCTGGGGCTCGATGCGGAGGGCGTCGCCGAAGCGATGCAGAACGATGCCGGCGGCGCGATCACCGATCTACTGGGGCGACTGCAGAAGCTGCCCGAGGGTCAGCGCGCGGCCACCCTCACCCAGCTGTTCGGATCGGAAAGCGTGGCCGCGATCGCGCCCCTGCTGACCAACCTCGAGCAGCTGGAAAAGAACTTCGCGCTGGTGGGCGATGAGGCGCAATACGCAGGCTCGATGCAGAAGGAATACCTCACCCGCATCGCCACCACCGAAGGCGCGACCGGGCTGGCAGTCAACGCGCTCAAGGCCGTCAACGTCACCTTGGGAACGATGCTGCTGCCGACGATCTCGGCCGCGTCCGAAAAGATCGTCTGGCTAGCGAATACCGTGCGCGATTGGGCGGGAGAACATCCTGGCCTCGCGAAGGGCCTGCTGATGGCTTGGACAGCGGCGGCGGGGCTTGTCACCGGGGTTGGCGCGTTGAAGGTCGTGCTGGGGCTCGCGCTTGGCCCGTTCTCCACCATCTTCCGGCTGGTCGGGACCAATGGGCCGATGCTGGTGCGCACCTTCGGGATGATGCGCACCGCGGCCCTGTTCCTCGGCAAGGGTTTCTTGCGCGCCGGGGCGATGATGCTGGCAAACCCGATTGTTCTGATCATTGCGGCAATTGTCGCCGCCGTCGCCTTCGCGGGCTACATGATCTACAAGCATTGGGACACGATTTCGGCCGCGTTCCAGACCGGGGTATCCTGGGTCAAAGAGAAGATCTCGGGCCTGCCCGACTGGCTGAAAAACATCGGCGCAATGATGATGACCGGCCTGCTCAGCGCCATCAATCCGCTGGCACTGGCCGAGCGCCTGCTCAGCGTCGCGCGCCTCGGCGTCAAGGCCTTCAAGGATTACTTCGGCATCAGGAGCCCTTCGCGGCTCATGATCAGCATGGGCGGCTATCTCAACGAAGGGCTGGCGCGCGGCATCGATGGCACCAGCGGCGCGCCGGTGCGCGCTGCGCGATCAATGGCGCGCGGGGTGGCAGGCGCCAGCCTTGCCAGTGCCTCGCTTGCCATGGCGGCAGGCGGCAGTGGCGGAACGACAGGCGGCCCTGTCACCGTGAACGCGCCGATCACCATTCACGCCGCCACCGGGCAGAGCCCGCAGGACATCGCCCAGGCCGTCGCGACCGAGCTGGAGCGCCGCGCCGCCGCCGCCCGCCGCTCCTCATTGCGGGATTTCTGACCATGCTGATGGCGCTGGACATGTTCGCCTTCGAGATCGGCACCCTGCCCTTCACCGCGCTGCAGCACGCGTGCGAATGGCGCCATGCCCAGTCAGAGCGGTTCGCCGCGCGCCCGGCCGCGCAGTTCATCGGCCCCGGCGCGGAAACGATCGAGCTTACCGGCGCGCTCTGGCCCGGCGAGAACATCGGCGCCTATTCCTCGCTCGCCACCATCCGTGACATGGCCGACAAGGGCGATGCCTATGTGCTCGTCGCGGGCACCGGCGAGGTGCTGGGCGATTTCTTCATCCGCAAGCTCGACCTGCGCCAGGAGCTGTTCTTCGTCGACGGAGCACCGCGCAAAGGCGATTTCGCGCTCACGCTGGAGCGCGCCGATGGCTGAGCCGGTTAAGATGCCCGTCGCGGCCTGGAAGGTGACGCTCGATGGCCGCGATCTCACCGACACGCTCGCCCCGATCCTGATCGCGATCACCATCACCGAGAAGCGCGGGGACGAGGCCGACCAGCTCGACATCACGCTGAGCGATGCCGATGGCCTGATCGAGATCCCCCGAAAGGGCGCCACGCTGAAGGTGCAGCTGGGCTGGAAACAGGGCACTGGCCTGCCGATCGGCCTGATCGACAAGGGCACCTACGTGGTCGACGAGGTGACCTGGCGCGGCAATCCTGACACCATCTCCATCACCGCCCGCTCGGCCGACATGACTGACGCGCTGCGCGTGCGGCGCGAACGCAGCTTCGTCGATCAAAGCGTGAAGACCATCGTCGAGACCATCGCCGCCGCCAATGGGCTGGCCGCCAAGGTCGATGCCAATCTCGGCGCGAAGATCGTTCCTGCTCTGGGCCACGGCGCAAAGAGCGATGCCGCCCTGCTGAAGGCTTTGGGCGACCGGTTCGACGCAGTGGCCACGATCAAGGCCGCCACGCTGATCTTCGCCGCCATCGGCAGCGGGCGCACCGCTGGTGGCTCTGAGCTGCCGGTCGAAATGTTGACGCGCTCGGACACCGACGGCAGCGGCGAATATTCTCGCGTCGATCAGAACGACCGCGCGGGAGTGACCGCGCGCTGGCACAACCGCGAGACCGGCACCCGCGAGACGGTGACCATCGGTGGCAAGGGCGAAGGCCGCCCGGTGCGGCTGCGCCAGGTCTATGCCAGCGAAGCCGATGCGCGGCAGGCCGCCATCGCCGAGAACAGCCGCCTATCGCGGCAGCTCGCTAAGATGACGATCAAGCTGTGCTTTGGTCGACCAGACATCTTCCCTGAGCGGCCGATTGCGCTCTCCGGCTTCAAGCCCGAGATCGACGCGCGCAGGTGGATCGTCGCCGAATGCACCCACACGATGGATGGCAGCGGCGGGCTTGTCACCGGTCTCTCGCTGGAGGCTGCTTCCTGAGCATGCAAATCGGCCGAGGTGTCGATGCATGTGTCAGGCTTGGTGATCGAGATTCTCGCCTGATTGGCAAGGTCAGTAGCAATGAAGCCGCTTAAGCCACAGGACGCCTCATCGACCATGTCGGTGCTGCCAACGACATGGCCGGTCTCACCAGTGTTGCGTTGACTCGGACTTCAAGCACGACAAACTTGCTCCGCATGTGCAACCTCTACAAAAACCAGAAATCATCAGCTGAGATTGCGAGCCTGTTCGGCGTATCCCCTGAAATGCGGGCCAACTTCGCCGAGGAGGTCTATCCGGGCTATCCCGGCGCCGTGATTGCAGACAACCAGCTGCGCTCGATGGTCTGGGGTTTTCCCCTCACTCTCAAGAGCAAGAAGACGGGCCAACCCTTGAAGCCCAAGCCGGTGAATAACGCGCGCACCGACAAGCTGGATAGCTACATGTGGCGCAACAGCTTTGCGGAGCGGCGCTGCCTAATTCCCCTCACCGCCTGGGCTGAAGCGCAGGGGCCTAAGGGAGGCATGACGCGGACGTGGCTGAGCCTTCCAGATCGGGAGCTATTTGCGGTTGCAGGGATCTGGCGCGAAAGCGATGAATGGGGCGATTGCTACTCGATGGTTATGACCGATGCGAACGGGGATGCCGCGCAGGTACATAGCCGCATGCCGGTTATCCTTGAGCCCGACAGTTATGGCACATGGAAGTCTGGAAGCGTGGACGAGGCTAAGGCGCTCTGCGTACCCTACTCGGGCACACTGACGATCAATCAAACGTCAGAGTCCTGGGCGCGCAAGCGATAGATGAAATTCCGTCCCCTGCACTTCGAGCACCGGAGCGCACAGGGTAAATAGCGGAATTCGTTCCCGCCGCACTTGCGCCACAAGGCTTGCCTTAGGGTCAATCGATTGTACGGCACCATTTCGATATGAGTAACCAACGATAACCTAGTCCCGATACGAGCAAATTGCTCGTGCATCGAGTTCGCGCCAAGGCACTAGCTTATAGTGCTTCTCGTCAACTACCCGAACTTCATCATCTTGAAGCATGAGCTCGAATAGCGCCACCACGTCATCAGCCATAAATTGCGCTGCGATCGCCCGGCAACTCATGTCGGGATATTTCTGTTCGACCCAACGGATGTCCTGGGACGTCTGCACGATGCCGATTTGGTCGTTCCCGCCTTTTGCCTGAACGGGAATGACGTAGTGGCAGCCCCGCTTGTCGAGGCCCACATAGAGCTCGTCGATCTCGATCTGCCCCACGCCCTTCACGGTGGTGCGCAGGTGATTTTGAAGACTATAGGTCGTGAGGCCGAGAAAGGTATCGATCAGTCGGTTGTACCGCACGATCGCAAGCAGCGCCTGCTCGTCATCTAGCGCATACATGCGGATCAGCTCGGGGGTGGCATCGGGTATCGCGATACGAACGAGGTCGTCGCGAGGCTGCACACGGTTGGCGCTCACAAGCCTGAAACGATAGCGACCGTGACCGGCGCCTTCTATAATCCACTCCCGTCCCTCCGGTTGTGTCGCCAGGACCGAGTCCGGGAGAGGGTTCCGAAAGCGGAAAGAGTAGATTACGTCGCCAAGATTTCTTGGCAGGCCGATCCCAATCGCTGCAGCTTGCCCTTCCATTTCCGTCCGCAAAAACTCGAACTCTGCGAGACCGGCCTCGTAGTGATCAAAGAAGATCGCTTCGATCAGCTTTACATATCTACTAGCCATGGGCGCTCCTCAGCACAGCTTGCCGCGCCTCCTCGATTTCCTCCTGCTTCCGCTTCTTGGCTCCACTCTTGCGGTCACGGCGAGAATTCGGCGCCGGCACACCAAAATGGGCTGCCGCTTGGGACATATCCATCTCTAACAGCTTAGGATCGCCCAATCCGACCGTTCGTTCGGGGCGCTCCGGTGCCACTCCTAGTGCCTCGACGATCCTGCCGGCGATCGCTCTTGCCATGGGCGGTGCAACCGCGTTTCCGATCTGTCGAGCGCCGTGCCACTTAGTTGAATGCAGCCTAAACCAATCGGGAAATCCATGAAGCCGCGCCATCTCTCGGACGGTAACACAGCGGTCGTATTTATAGTGGATCGGTCTGGGGCTCGTGAACGCGCCTCTCGCGCCGTCTGTCCCTGCACGTAGTGTGTTCGAAAGCCCGTCAGGGGGAAGGCGATAGAAACGGCTGATTGGCTCGACAGTCCCTGGCATTGTTTCGCCGAAACGCCGTCGTGAGATCTCGGTGTGGTTGGTTCGGGCGCTGGATGTCAAAACACCCGGCTTCCAGTCCCGCACATACCCGAAGTGACAAGCGTCATTCGTCAAACCGCGAAGCTCGGCCGCGAAATCGCTCGGCTTCCCAAACTTCTTGGTCGCAACAGCATCGCCGGATTCTAATGCGGTGAATTTGTCGGCATCCGGCAAGTCGTCCAAGGCGTCGGAGCAGGTTGGCCCCATAGCCAAGCCTTCCACAGCCCGCTTGCCGTCCGCAGGCGATGTCGAGGCTTCGGGATACTCGGGCAGTGGCAGACCTTTCTTCGAACCGATCAGGATCAGCCGCTCGCGATGCTGCGGCACCCCGAAGTGTGCAGCGTCCAGAACTTTCCAAGGCTTCCGCACTTGGTAACCCGCCGCGTCGAAAGCCTCCACGAGTTCATCGAGGAACTGGCGGTGCTTGCCGACCGTCAGACCCTTCACGTTCTCGAATACGAAGGTCTTCGCATCTAGTTCGGCGACGATCCGGACGAAATCGAGCACGAGCCGATTGCGGGGATCTTCAAGAACGCGCTGTCCGATCATGGAGAATCCCTGACACGGCGGCCCACCGAAAACGCAATCGACCGGCCTGTTGCCGATGCCCGCAGCCAGTCGAATATCCGATCCTCTTAGCTCCGCGACCGAGCGGGGGATGACGGCAGTGTCCGGAAAATTGAACTCGTGAACTGCGCAGTGGACCGGGTCGATCTCGACTGCCGCGGCAACGTCGAAGCCAGCCTGCTCGAACCCGAGACTCAGGCCGCCCGCACCCGCAAAAAGGTCAACTCCGATTGGCCGTGACAACTCGATATTCTCCGCCAGGTTCTCTTCGCTTCGGAGATAGCGGATCAAAGGTCTCCCGTCTCGCTCCAGCTTGGAGGCTTACCCAGAAAATCGACAAGGCGCTGAGAGAGCCGGTTGCCATCGCCAAGTTCGCACTGCCAGATGGTCAATACCGACCAGCCTAGGGCTCGAAGCTCTTGCGATTTTCTCGCATCTCGTTGGCGGTTCGCCTCCAGCTTCGGCCCCCAGTATTCCAGGCGAGACTTGGGTGCTCTGCCCTTTTGACACTCGTGCCCGTGCCAGAAGCAGCCATGCACAAAAATCGCCTTCTTTTTCCCGATGAAGGCTATGTCGGGGCTTCCCGGTAAATCCTTCCGGTGGAGGCGATAGCGGTAGCCAAGGTCGGTCAGAAGTCGGCGAACGACCATCTCCGGACCTGTATTCTTGGTGCGCACAGCTTTCATGATACTGCGTCTCTGGGAGGCTGTCCGAGTGTCGGCCATTAGGAGACCTTAGCGGCCGCCGATTGAAAAGTCGCTCGACAGATTCAACAATGGCGGCGATGATTGTGGCAATTCTGCACGGTGGAAAAATCTTCAAGGTCATCTTCTGCGTTCATCATGATCGACCCAGGTGCACCGACTCATGCTTTGTGCTTCCGACACACCGCAAACAAATTGTCATTAGCTCTTTGGGAACCTTGCTGAACCATAATTGCAAAGCACCGGTCCTCCAAAACGGGAAAGTATAGAATGACCGACCCAGAATCGTCCCAGGTTGAGACAGCAAATACCACACCCGCCAAGACCTTTTTCGTGTCTATGCTCACGCGAGACATCGAGTTGGACGACGCCATTCTCGATCTTCTCGATAACTGCATCGACGGCGTAATCCGATCAGAGCCCAACGAAGGCGAAAAGCCTTACGATGGATACGAAGCCGTGCTTCGGCTTTCGCCAGAGAGATTCGAACTCGAGGACAATTGCGGCGGTATTCCTTACCAAATCGCCAAAACCAGAGCCTTTAGATTGGGTAGACCTCCAAGCACGGATCCCGCGGACGGTCATCGCACCGTGGGCGTCTATGGGATCGGGATGAAGCGCGCCATTTTCAAACTTGGAAACGACTCCAGCGTCGTGTCATATGGCGATAGGCCTTTCAGGGTCGATATCGAACCAGATTGGCTAAATTCTGATGAATGGAAGCCGCTAGAACTCCAGGCCATCGAGCTTCCGGAAGGTGCAGCTTCCGGCACAACTATTACCGTCGAGGACTTAAATCCTGGAATAGCGAGCAAACTTGGAGAAGCCGCCTGGATAGAGGATCTGCGGCAGTACATCTCCGATCACTACGCCATCATCATCAGCAAGGGCTTCTCAGTCAGAATCGAAGCTAAGGGGATTTCGAAAGACCCTATTACCCCGGCTCCCTTCTACCTCGCGGTCTCTGGCGAACTTGGTGGCGATGGCGTTCAGCCATTCGTTTACCGAGGTACATTCGAGGGGGTGACGGTTGAGGTTTATGCAGGGCTTCTGGCACCTCCGCTTCGTGAAGACGAGTTGAGTGAGCGGCAAGGTGAGCAGGAAGGAAGGTCGCAAGCGGGGTGGACCATTGCTTGCAATGATCGTGTCGTCGTATCCAAGGATCGAACCTATCTGACCGGATGGGGGACGGCAGGCGTTCCCTCATACCATGGCCAATATACGGTCGTCTCGGGCATCGCCCTGCTTTCGTCAGACAATGTAAGCGAGCTTCCTTTGACAACAACGAAACGTGGCCTCGACGCTTCGACTATCGTTTATGCCAAGCTATTGGATGTCATGCGCGAAGCCACGAAGAAATTAACGTCCTTCACAAACAGCTGGAAAACAAAGGAAGCGCGGAGGGAGCCGCTAGGTGAGGTCAAACCCTGCAGTCTCGCAATGCTTCGAGAATTCGACGGAACCAAGAGTGTGACGTCAGGTCAGTTCAAAGGATTGGAAGTTTTTCGCCCGGAACTTCCAAAGCCTCCGAGCACGAGCCGCCTTTCCCAAGTCTCATTCGCCGCTGAGAAGTCGGAAATCGATGCACTGAGGGAGTACTTCGAGGATCCGGAATTGAAAACTGGCGAGGTAGGGAGGCTCGCATTCGAGGAGGTTCTAGCTGATGCAGGGTTCGTCGCGAGATGAGCCAAGGCGCTTCTATCCCGTACCACCTTCGCACAGCAAAAACTGCTGACCGGAGCCTTTTTGTTGATCTCTTGAGGCGGATGGAGCGCTGGTGCGCGTTTGATGATCACGTCTACGTGTCCATGGGTGGTTATCCTATGGTAGACCACCATAAGGTCCACCGAGTACTCGGACTTCGCCAGCTACTGAGTTTGGAGGAAAATCACGGCACCGTGCCTCGGCAACTATTCAATCGTCCAACGAAACAATGTCGCTGCCTTGCGATGTCCATGTCTGAGTTTGTCGATAACCCACAGGCTGCGTATGCAAAAGCTGGGATTAAGGGGTGCGCCAACCACATCGTCTGGTTAGACTACACGAAGCCGGCAGAGCTACGCTCCCAGCTTGATGAATTCTCAACACTAATAAATAGCTCAGATCACTACGACATCATCCGCATCACTTTAAACGCCAATTACAAAGCGATTAAGGGTGAAAAAGAGGGCATGTCACGCGTCCAGAAACAAGAAGCACGCTTCAATTGGTTGCGCCACAACCTCGGAAACTTCCTCCCCGAAAGCGCTGCGCCGGCTGATCTTTCTGATGAAGGTTATCCAAAGCTATTGGCGAGAATGCTCCGCATTGTATCGGGAAGATCCGCTCGATCCAGCTCCAAAATCATCCCTTTGTCGATCGTGACCTATGCCGATGGTCATAAGATGCTTGCTGCAACTGTCGCCGTCGCGTCGGACGCTGAATCGGGCGAAGATGTTCGCAAAGCCGCCGGACTGGAAAATTGGCCCCTTGTCTCACAAAATTGGGACGAATTGCACGACCTGCGCATCGCAACCTTGACCGGTCGTGAGCGAGAACTTCTTGATCGCCTACTACCGACCGTACCGGCGAGAAAGGTCATTCAGGATTTGAAATTCGATCTCTTCGAAGATCGCACCAGAGAGCAAACCGCAGCTTACCTCGAAAAATACGGCAACCTTCTACGATTTTATCCGAATTTCGTCTCGCTCGATTAGAGCGAGGCAATATTGGGCAGAAGAGAGATTTAAGAGTTTTCTGTGTCGCTTCGTAAGCAGACCATCGCTAACGCGGACACTGGAGAGAGCAGAATAAACCAAGCGGCGATTAGGCTCGTCGGTCTACTCGCCAGACTTCTCATCTGCGCTTGGAATAGCAAAGGGAACACAACCTAGTCGGTTTGCCGGGATCACGTGCTTCTGCCCGATGGTAGCGTCAACGGCCGCCAGCGCGGGACTGTTCCAAACACCCCTCAAATCTTCCTAACGACCGCAACCACGCGCCCAAGAACCTGCATTTCGCCGTCGTAGGCGGTTGCTGTCGGTACGCTTGGATTGTCGGAGAGGATCTCTACGCCTCCGCCGGGCACTGGCCGCAGCCGTTTGATCATCCCGAACTCGGCGTATGCGATGGCCCAGATTTTGTCGCTCATGTTGAGGGTCTTCTGGGCACAGTCGATCAGCACCAGGTCGCTGTCGAGCAGCGTGGGCATCATCGAGTCCCCTGCCCCGCGAGCGAAGACCAGGTCATTCGGATCGGAGCGAGTGTATTGCCGCAACCAGTCTCGCGAGAAGTGGCGCACTTCCTCTGTCACCGGCACGTCGAGATAGGTCGATCCCATGCCGAAGCTCAGGTCCAGCTCTCGCACTGGGATCAGGCCTAGGCTCTCAGCCACCGCTTGGCTGGAAGGGGCGGGAACATACCCTTCTGTGGGGTCGTCGATCTCCCCAGTCAGATATTCGCTGGTTGTCTCAAGTGCTCTCGCAATTTTGTATAAGTGCGATGATCCAGAGCTTATGCCACTTTCGAGCTTACCGATGGTGGCCTGCGACAGCCCCACCAGCTTGGCCAGCTGGGATTGGGACAAGCCCAAGGCAGCTCTCCGCTCAGCGATTCTTTCTCCTACGCGCATAGGAGAGAAGGATTATTCCAACTGGAATTACACGATACCTTCGATTTGCTATTGACTAGATTATTCCTTTTAGAATAACTGGCCGAATGAAGACCGGAAACACGCCCTATGAAGCCCTTCGGAAAGCAACTGAGATTGCAGGAAGCCAAACCGCGTTCGCGAACATCTGCGGCGTCGGTCAGCCCGCCGTCTGGAAATGGCTTCAGTCCGCCAAAAGACTGCCCGCGGAACATGTCCTGAAGGTAGAAGCCGCCACGGGCGTCTCTCGTCATGATCTTCGCCCCGATATCTACCCTCCGGTCTCGCCGCGCTTCCTCGGCGTAGACCGGGCTGCCAGTCGCGTCTCTTTCAATCGCCTCGACGAAATGCAGGCGCCCGCCGCATGACCAAACTGCGCGAGCCCCTCACCTATCAGCACACGCTCACCCGCGTTGCAGCCCTGCTGGGCTGGGATCGCTGCGCTGCGATCTGCGGGGTCAGCACCCGGGCGGTGCGGAACTGGTCGGATCACGATTGCGAAACCGAAGTGCGCATGATCGATGCCGAACGGCTTGATCGCGCCTTCCTCGAACATGGCGGCGATCACGCCCCGTTCCAGCGGCTGTTCACCCTGCGGCTCGATATCGCCACGCGCGAAGT
This sequence comes from Aurantiacibacter suaedae, assembly GCF_005434915.1. Lineage (GTDB taxonomy): Bacteria > Pseudomonadota > Alphaproteobacteria > Sphingomonadales > Sphingomonadaceae > Alteraurantiacibacter > Alteraurantiacibacter suaedae. The sequence goes on along the minus strand of NZ_SKCG01000003.1, from coordinate 236,250 downwards.
CACCGCCAGCGCCATGGCCAGCCTTGCCAGTGCCGCCGCCAAGGAGACCGGCGAGGCCGTTGCCGCAATGATCGATGCGGCGGCGAACTCCACTTCGGCCAGTGCTCGCCGCACGGCGCGGCGCGAGCTGGAAGAGGCGCTCGATGCGCTTAAGAACGGCATTGCCGCGCTCGATGGGCTCGACCGCGTCAGCGAGGCGGTGCTGCAATGAACATGGCTGCATCCATTCCCGCCAAAGACGAGAGGCGCGAGGATCGGCGCCCGGTGCGCTCCTACTCGAAGACTCCGGCTGTCAAATGCCCGGTGTGTGGGCAGAGGGGCCTGTGCCGCTCGTCCGAGGAAATCTCGCCGACCTATCGCCGCCTCTATTACGTCTGCTCGAACATCGAGTGCGGCATGACGTGGCAGGCCAGCCTCTCCTTCGAGAGGGTGATTTCGCCCAGCGGCGTGGGCGATGAATTTCGGCCCATGCAGGTCGATCAGGCCAAGCCGCCCGGTTTCGACTTTGGGCAGATGCCGCCCTGATTTCCCGCCGCGGTGTCCTCCATGCCGCGGCACCCCCCGAGGGCGGGCGTAACGCGACCCACCGCCCGCCCTCATCCGCTCCCTGACAACCCCGCGCTCCGGCTCTCTTCCGGATGCGCCCGAGCTTTGCCCGAAAGGCACGTGAGGTTTCCGATGCCCTACTCAGTCACCGAAAGGCAGCGCGACGCTCTGCTGTTCCTGCACGATTTTCACACCGCGCGCGGGCGAATGCCATCACGCGCCGAATTGGCGGCTAGCCTCGGCCTCAAGTCGAAGTCGAACGCACATGAGGTGATTGTCGACCTTGAAGAACGAGGTTGGATTGCACGCGATCGTGGCGGCAACATCTCGCTGCTCACCGCTCGCCCGAACTGGCGCAATCGCTACGGCATCGCGCTGGGCTATTCCATCGCGCCCGAACAGACGCCCGGCGAATACCTGCGCAAATGCCGCGTTGCTGCCGGGAAGAGCATTGCCGAATGCGCCGCGCAGATTGCGGCCATCCACGCCGACCGCGTCCACGCCGCCGAGGATCTTGCCGCGCTCGAGAGCAATCAGCCCGGCGACTATGGTCGGCTGACACGCCAGCTTAAGGAGCGCGCGGTCTTCCCATTCGATTTCGCGACCTTCGCAAGCCTCGCCGCGGCGACCTGCGATCCTTCGCTCGATGAGCTGGAGGCTGCGTGATGCTTGTCGCAATCGTCCTCGCCTTTGGGTTCGGCGTAATCTCCGGGTTCGCGATCCTCGTCGTGTGGCGCTCGGGTCTCGAAGCTCTCGCCAAGTGGCGCGCGATCCGCGCCGAGCTGCTCCTCATCGACAACCGCCCGGCCAAGATGCCGCAGGCTGCGCTGTGGAGGCTGCAGCGATGAACCCGCTCCGCTTCGTCCCGATCGATGCAGGCGCTCGCAACGGCAAGCATCATCTGCTGCGCGACACCGAAGGGCATCAGCACGCGGGCCGCTACCAACCCGACGTCGGATTCACCTATTCGGGTGGTCTGCGGATCCCGGCCAGGATCACCCACTATGCCGCGCGGAACGCCAGCTGATGGCAATTCACCCGCCTTACCTCCCCGTCACCCCAACCTTCATCGCCACCGCGATCGCGCTGGCCAAGCATTACTAGGAGACCATTCAATGGCTGAAGCCACCGACGACCGCCTGCGCCTGCTGATCGAGCGCATCGAACGCCTCGAAGAAGAGAAGAAGGGCATCGGCGACGATATCCGCGACATCTACGGCGAAGCCAAAGCGGTGGGCTACGATCCCAAGATCATCCGTCAGGTCGTGCGCCTGCGGAAGATGGACCCGAACGACCGCTCCGAGATGGAGATGGTGCTCGACACTTACAAAGCCGCGCTGGGGCTCGGCTAATGCGCGCGCTCCGTACCCCCATCACGCTCGAACAGCGTCGCCGCCGCCAGCGCTTCTGGGAGCACGCCCGCCAACTGACCCTGATGGCGGCACTCGCAACCGCATTGCTTATCGGCATGATCGTAGGAGCATCGTCATGAGCGAACACCTTCTCGACATCGCCGAAGTCGAACGCCGCGTGGGAATCAAGCGAGCGGCGATCTACAAGCGGATCAGAACGGGTAACTTCCCTCGCCAAGTGCGCCTGATCGGTGTGCGTAAATCGCTCTGGAAGTCGTCAGAAATCGCCAAATGGGTGGATAGTCAGCTGATCTGTTGAGCCCTTTTTTGCCTCAGATGGGGGCACTAGCAGGGGCACTGAGTTGGCCTCTCACTTTTTTATAACGGTGTATCAGATGTTTACTCGCAACCTCATAAGCCTGCAGCCGGCACCACACCCCTCGCTTGACTGCGATTCGACGAGGCAAGATAACTGCCCGATGCTGTCGCAGAAAACCCGCTATGCGATCCGTGCAATGCAGGATCTGGCCGACCGTTACGGCCAGGGCCCCGTGCAGCTGGCCGAGATCGCCGAGCGGCAGAATATCCCGCCCAAGTTTCTCACCGTTATCCTGTCCGAGCTTACCCGCTTCGGGCTGGTCGATTCGCAGCGCGGGCGCGACGGGGGCTACTGGTTGGCCATCGCGCCGGTGGACATAAGCTATGGCGACCTGATTCGTATCATGCGCGGATCGCTTGCACTGGTCCCCTGCGCCAGCCGCTTCGCGCATGAGAAATGCAAGAATTGCGTGGCCGAGGGCGATTGCCGAACACGCGCGCTGATGTTGGAGGTGCGCGACCGCACCGCCGAATTGCTCGATGCGGTCAAGCTGTCCGACCCGATCGCGCTTGTCCCGGCCGATCACGAAACATCCGAATAATCTCCGCGGACCGATAGCAACAAAACCTCGGCTTTCGAGCGCCAAGCAAAATGTTTGCGCTCCGCCATATTCTCAACTTATTTGATAGAGAATAAAGCGTGGTGACAGCGAGCCTGCGCGGGCAGGACGCCCTTCCGGAGAGCATTGCCATGTTCGACTTCGCAAGTATCACTATCTACCACCTGCTGCCTTTCATCGCGGTGGGCTTTGCCGCGCAAATGATCGACGGCGCACTGGGGATGGCTTTTGGCGTCATCTCGCAGACCTTGCTGGTCGCGGTGCTGGGGATGCCACCCGCCGCTGCCTCCGCCAGCGTCCACTTGGTCGAGATGTTTACCACCGGTGCATCGGGTGCGAGCCATATCTGGCAACGCAATATCGACTGGGGCCTGTTTCGCCGCCTTGTGCCGTTCGGAATCGTGGGCGGGGTCTGCGGGGCCTATCTGCTGTCCAGCATCGATGCCTCGGTCGCCCGGCCGTTCGTGATGATCTATCTTGCCGCCATTGGCGTTTATCTGCTCGCCAAAGCGATTCGCCAGCCCTCGCCCAAGGTTCAAGACCCGCAGTATACTGCCCCGCTGGCCACAGCGGGCGGGTTTCTCGATGCGGCCGGTGGCGGTGGCTGGGGGCCGGTGGTCACCTCCAACCTGCTGGTGCAAGGCAGCGATCCGCGCAAGACCATCGGCACGGTGAACTCAGCCGAGTTCCTGATAACGACGGCGATCTCGGTTGCCTTCATAGCCACCATCGGGCTCGAAGCCTTCACCGTGGCAACCGTGGGCCTGATCATCGGCGGGGTGGTCGCCGCGCCGTTCGGGGCGATCTTCGCGCGCCGGATCAAGCCGCGCTACCTGCTACTGGCGGTGTCTATCGTGCTGATCGTGACCAGCGCCTACAACGTCTACAAAGCTTGGCCGCTATTCTGAACGCTAACCCCGACCGCGATAGGAGGCCACGCCCTGATCGGGCAGAAACAGCCCCTCGGGCGGGGTGCCGCTTTGCCAGAAGACGTCGATCGGAATGCCGCCGCGCGGATACCAATATCCACCGATGCGCAGCCATCGCGGCGACATTTCAGCAAACAGGCGCTCGCCGATGCCCACGGTCACATCCTCGTGGAACCCGCAATGGTTGCGGAAACTGCCGAGGAACAGCTTAAGGCTCTTCGATTCCACGATGGTCTCACCCGGCGCATAGTCGATCACCAGATGGGCGAAATCGGGCTGGCCGGTCACCGGGCACAGCGAGGTGAATTCGGGCGCGGCGAAACGCACCATGTAAAGCGCCTGCGGGCGCGGATTGGGCACGTAGTCGAGCACGGCCTCTTCGGGAGAGGCGGGCAGGCTGCTGGTCTGGCCAAGGTGCAGAGGGGTTGCATTGTCGCTCATGAAAAATGCGATGCCTCCGTTTGCGCGCGCGGGCAAGTGCGGCGTTTACGGCCGACCATGCGCGGGCTAGGCTGACTGACATGTCCATGCTCGTTTCCACCCAGTGGCTGGCCGACCATCTCGGCGCGCCCGATCTCGTGGTGCTCGATGCGAGCGCGCACCTGCCAGATGCCGGCCGCGATCCGAAAGCCGAGTTCGCCCAGGCGCATATCCCCGGCGCGCGCTTTCTCAACCTTGCCACGCTGGTCGATCCGGCAAGCACGGTGCCCGCCGCCCTGCCCGATCCGGCAACATTCGCGCAGCGGATGGCCGCGCTCGGCGTGCAGGAAACCGACCATGTCGTGCTCTATGACGACAGCTATGTAAAAACCGCCGCACGCGCGTGGTTCATCTGCCGTCTGCACGGGATGCCCAATGTCTCGTTGCTCGACGGCGGCATGCCCAAGTGGCGCAGCGAAGGCCGACCGGTTGAGAGCGGCACGCCTGATGTGGAGGCTTCCTCCTTCGCCGCCACCCCCGGCGACCTCGCCGTGCGGACCAAGGCCGATGTGCTCGCCAATCTCGACAGCAAGGCCGAACAGCTGGTCGACGCACGCGGGGCCAAACGCTTCACCGGCGAAATGCCCGATTTCCGGCCCGACGTAGCCGACGGGCATATTCCCGGCTCGCGCAACCTTCCCTTCGATCACCTGTTCAACGCCGACGAGACTTACAAGTCGCCCGAGGAAATCCGCGCTGCTTTTGTGAAGGCCGGGGTCGACCTCGATCGCCCGCTGGTGACAACCTGCGGCGGCGGTGTGACGGCGGCGGTGCTGCTGTTCGCGCTGGCGCTTGCGGGCAAAAGCGACGTTGCGCTTTACGATGGAAGCTGGGCCGAATGGGGCACCGATCCCGCCACCCCCAAGCAAACAGGACCAGCCGCTTGAGCGACAAGACCGCGAATTCACCAAGCCACGCTAATGCCACCCGTCTGGTCGAGGCTGGGCGGCGCAAGCAGTGGTGCAGTGTGCCAGGCCAACCCGGCAGCGTCGTCAACCCGGCGGTCTGGCGCGCCAGCACCCACCTTTACGAAACCGCCGAAGACCTCGCCCGGGGCCGCCCCAACGCGCACGGCCACTTCTTCTATGGCCGTCGTGGCGGGCCGACCCAGTGGGCACTGGCCGACGCGCTGACCGAGTTGGAACAGGGCGCTGAAGGCACCGAACTGTTCCCGAGCGGTGTCGCCGCCATCGCCGCCACGCTGCTCGCACTGCTGAAGCCGGGCGACGAACTGCTGGTCTGCGACAATGCCTACGAGCCGACGCGCAATATCGCCGCCGGTATGCTGGCCGGTTATGGCATCACCCACCGCGCATTCGACCCGCTCGACCTTGAGGGCTTCGCCGCGATGATCGGGCCGAACACCAAGGTCGTGATGCTCGAAAGCCCGGGCAGCCTGACCATGGAAGTGAGCGACATTCCCGCACTCACCGCTATCGCGCGCGAAAAGGGCGTGGTCAGCGTGATCGACAACACCTGGGCCGGGCCACTCGGTTTTCCCGCCCTTGTCCACGGCTGCGACGTGACGCTGATGAGCCTGACAAAACATGTGGGCGGCCATTCGGACTTGATGATGGGCGCGGTGTCCGCCCGCGCGCCGCAGCTCGGCGAAATCCGCCGCTATGCGCAAATGCTCGGGCAGGTGGTTTCGCCCGACGACGCCGCATTGGCGCTGCGCGGCCTGCGCACGCTGGAGCTGCGGCTCGAACGCACCAGCGCCACGGCGACCGAGGTCGCACGCTGGCTCTCCACGCGGCCCGAGGTCAGCGCGGTGCTGTGCCCGCAGCTCGAAGGCGCGCCGGGCAACGACCTGTGGCAGCGCGACTTTTCGGGCGGCTGCGGCCTGTTCAGCTTCGTCCTCGCCGAAGGTGCCGACAAGAAGGCGCGCGCGCGCCTGCTCGATACGCTCGAGCTGTTTGGCATTGGCTTCAGCTGGGGCGGCTATGAAAGCCTCGCCCTGCCGATCGATCCGGCCAGCCTGCACACGCTGCGCCCCTGGCCGCCCGGCATCGACGAGGGCAGCGGGCTTGGCCTGCGCCTCGCTATCGGGCTAGAGGATGCTGGCGACCTTATCCGCGATCTGGAACGCGGATTTGCCGCCATGGGGGGATCATGAGCGCTACAGACGAGCTTTCCACGCTGCCGACAGGCCCGACCGAGGCTGCCAATGCCGCTGCCACCGCACCCACGCCCGATGCAACGGCGGCGGCGGTCGCGCTGCAAGAGGCTGAAAAAGCCGTCGAACGCGCGCGCGAAGCGATTGAAATGTCTGGGGCGAACACCCCCTCCGGCGTACCTTCTGACTTCCCCGCCGGAGACGATGGCGTCTCCGGGGCCGATGCGCTGAAAGACGCTGTGGCCGAGCAAAGCGTCACCATAGCCGGGCTGATCGAGAAGCTCGACAGCTGGGGCTTCACCGTGGCCGACACGCGCTTTTCGGTGTGGAGCGTGCTGGTGGTGGTGATGGTGGTGGCGGGCGTCATCATCGCCGCGCGGCTGTTTTCGCGGCTGTCCCACGCGATGCTGGATCGCGCGACCAAGCTGGATCCTTCGCAGAGGCTGCTGGGCGAGAAGCTGCTGACCATCCTCGTATGGGCCGCTTCGATCCTGATCGGCATCGATATGCTGGGGATCGACCTTACCGCGCTGACGGTGTTCTCCGGTGCCTTCGGCCTCGCCATCGGTTTCGGCTTGCAGAAAACCTTCGGCAACCTGATCGCGGGGATCATCCTGCTGCTCGACAAGTCGATCAAACCCGGCGACGTGATCGCCATCGCCGATCAGGCGGGCAACGAGAGTTTCGGCCAGATCCGCCGCATCGGCATCCGCGCCGTTTCCATCGTGACGCGCGACGAAAAGGAATATTTGATTCCGAACGAGAACCTGATGGTCAATCAGGTTGAGAACTGGTCGTACTCAAGCAAGAACGTGCGGATGCAGGTGCAGGTTGGCATCTCTTACGGCGCGGACATGAAACTGGCGGAAAAGCTGATGCTGGAGGCCGCCAAGGATTGCCCGCGCGTGCTCAAGGTGCCGCCGCCCACCGTATGGATGAGCGAATATGGCGACAACTCGGTCAATTTCGTGATTCACTGCTGGATCGTCGATCCCGAAGAGGGCGTGGGCAATGTCCGTTCGGCGGTGCTGAAGCGGCTGTGGGACCTGTTCGAGGAGAACGAGATCGAGATCCCCTTCCCCCAGCGCGACCTCAACCTGCGCGACAATGCGCAATTTCAACAGCTTGTGGCCGCCATTGCGCAGCGGGTGGAGAAGAAAAACGAAGAGGAGTGAGGCCGCGACAGCGCTACTTTGATGGGCTGGTCGCGGGCGTGGCCCCGTACTCTTCGAGGATCGTCGGGCGCACCCGGTAGCTGAGGGCACCGAGATGCAACGCCGCGCGTGCCGCCCATCGGCGCGAGGCATCGGTGCCCGGCAGGCTGGCGACCGTCATCGCCGCGCTTACCAGCGCCTTGGCCCCGGCGGTAAAGCCGAGACGGGAAAAGCCCTTGGCATCGTACTCACGCGACAGCAGCCCATGCGTCTGACCGGCGCGATACATACGCCTGAATACCCATGTCATCGAGGCGCGCGATTGCGGCACCTCTTCGTAAACCACCGATTCCGGGCGATAGACGATGCGCCCGCCGCTCTCCGTCAACTGACGGAACAGCAGTGTATCCTCCCCGCCCGTGCGCCCCAGTTCTTCGCGGAACCGGATGGCGTTGCGGCGCAGGAAGTCCACATCGATCAGCGCATTCGAGGTGTAGGCATTGTCCACCCGGCCGGTAATCCTGTTCGAGTGGAAATCGCACCGCGCGGCCCAGCCGGGCAGCGCCGAACCGTACTGCGCCACGCTTTGCCCGATCACGGCTTCTGCCTCATCGGCAGCGGCGTAAAGCTCTTCCAGCCAGTCGAGGCTCGCAACCTCGTCATCGTCGATGAAGGCGGCCCAGCGCGTTTCGACGCCATCGAGCGCGGCATTGCGCGCAATCGAGATGTTCTGCGCCGGGGCATGGCAGTAACGCAGCGGGAACCGGTAGTTGCCGGCTCTTTCGTCCACTTGAGACCGCAACGCGTCGGCCACATCGTTATCGACCACCAGCACGGCGGTCACCTCGACATTGCTCAGCCGCAGTTGCTCTATCGAGGCGAGCGTCTTGAACAGTGAAGGCCTGCGATAGGTGCAGATGCAGATCGTCACCGGCTCTGCCATGATGTCCCCGCTTCGGTGTAGGCCAAGGTGCCGGAATGCGGCGCAAAACCTGTTGGTTAGAAGCCCCGTCCATATCGGTTGCCGCTTAAAGGTCAATGAAGCGCGAGCAGCGTGCTAAAGCTGACCTACCCTCTCGTGAAGGCATTCTCGCTTCAATAGCTGCGGGCGAACGTTCATCTGCATGGCATGGCTGAAACCTATCATATCGGCACGATCCATCTCGTTGGCGCTGGGCCGGGCGATCCGGAGCTGCTCACTGTGCGCGCCGCGCGGCTGGTCTCGCAAGCGCGCGTGATCGTTCACGACGGGCTGGTCGATCCCGCGATCCTGGATATGGCGCGACCCGACGCACGCCTGATCAGCGTCGCCAAGGCTCGTGCGCGCCACACGATGCCGCAGGACGCGATCAACGAATTGCTCGTGCGTGAGGCTATGGCGGGCAACGATGTGGTGCGGCTGAAAGGCGGCGACCCCTTCGTGTTCGGCCGCGGGGGTGAGGAAATGGAAGCGGCGCAGGCCGCTGGCGTCCCAGTCGAGGTAGTCCCCGGCATTTCCGCCGCCAACGGTGCCGCCGCCGCCGCGCAGATCGCGCTCACCCACCGCGAAGATGCGTCGGTGGTCAGCTTCGTGGCGGGTCAGTGCAAGGGCCTTGCCGCGCAGAACTGGGCAGGCCTTGCCGGCAAGGGCCGCACGCTCGTGATTTACATGGGCGTTTCCACGGCCGCGCAGATTTCCGAAAAGCTCATGGACGATGGCCTCGCGCCCGATGCCCCGCTCGCCGTGGTTGAGAAGGCCTGCCGCGCCGATATGCGCGTGCTGCGCGCCCCGCTCGCCGGCCTGGCCGATCTCGTTTCGCGCGAGGCTGTGAAAAGCCCCGCCCTCATCATCATCGGCGAGGTTACCGCACGCGGTGACGCTGCTCTCGCACAACTGGCTCTGGAGGCCGCACAGTGAAAATCCTGACCGGAAACGATCTTTTGACCGGCCTCGTCACCTGGTGGGACGGCCAAGGCTGGTCGCCCCATGTCGACGACGCAGTAGACGTGGGCGACGAAGCCGAAACGATCCTCGCCCGCGAGGAAGCCGCGCGCCGGGTGAATGCCAGCTACGCCATCGAGGCGACCCGCGACGAGGCAGGCAAGGTCCGCCCCGCCCACATCAAGGATCGCGTGCGCGCACTCGGCCCCACGGTGCGCCCCGACCTGACCCTCAAACCCGCCGAGCCTGAAGCTCTCAACTGGGTGATCTGACATGTACAAGTACGATAACTACGATCAGGAAATGGTCGACACCCGCGTCGCCGAATTCCGCGACCAGACGCGCCGGCGCCTCGAAGGCAAGATGACCGAGGACCAGTTCAAGCCGCTGCGCCTGCAGAATGGCCTGTACCTCCAGTTGCACGCCTACATGCTGCGCGTGGCCGTGCCCTATGGCACGCTGAACTCCACGCAGATGCACGCGCTGGCCGACATCGCCGACAAGTACGACCGCGGCTATGGCCACTTCACCACCCGGCAGAACATCCAGTACAACTGGATCAAGCTGGAAGAAGCGCCCGATCTGCTTGCCGATCTCGCCAAGGTCGAGATGCATGCGATCCAGACCAGCGGCAATTGCATCCGCAACATCAGCTCGGACCAGTACGCCGGCGCTGCCGCCGACGAGCTGGTCGACCCGCGCCCCTATGCCGAACTGCTGCGCCAGTGGTCGAGCTTCCACCCGGAATTCCTGCACCTGCCGCGCAAGTTCAAGATCTGCGTGATCGCTTCGGATACCGACCGCGCGGCTATGCGCCTGCACGATATCGGCATCCAGATCGTGAAGAATGATGCGGGCGAAATCGGCTGCGCGTTCTACGTCGGCGGCGGCATGGGCCGCACCCCGATGATTGCTCCGCTGATCCGCGAGTTCGTCCCGCTTGACCAGCTGATCACCTATTCTGAAGCCTGCCTGCGGGTCTACAACCGCTACGGTCGGCGCGATAACAAGTACAAGGCGCGCATCAAGATCCTCGTCCACGAGATGGGCAAGGACGAATATGCGCGTCAGGTCGAGGAAGAGTTCGCGCATCTGCTGGAACAGGGCATCGAGCCGCCGCTGGCCGAGCTGGAGCGGATCAAGACCTACTTCCAGGACCCCGAATTCAAGACCGGCCTCACCGACAAGGCTGATCGTTCGGACGAGAACTTCGCGCGCTGGGTCGACAGCAACTGTATGCCGCACAAAACCCCTGGCTATGTCGCGGTGACGATCAGCCTGAAGCCTGTCGGCGGCATTCCCGGCGACGCCAGCACAGAGCAAATGCATGTGATGGCTGACCTTGCGAAGGAATATTCGTTCGACGAGTGCCGCGTCACCCATGCGCAAAACATCGTGCTGCCGCACGTCGAGATCGGCCGGTTGAACGAGCTTTATGGCAAGCTGGCCGAAGCTGGCCTTGCCACCGCCAATATCGACCACATCGGCGACATCATCGCCTGCCCCGGCCTCGACTATTGCAGCCTGGCCAATGCCCGCTCGATCCCCGTCGCGCAGAAGATTTCGCAGCGCTTTGCCGAGAACGGCAAGGGCGAGACGCTCGGCCAGCTCAAGCTGAAGATCTCGGGCTGCATCAACGCCTGCGGCCATCACCATGCAGGCCACATCGGCATCCTCGGCGTCGACAAGAAGGGCACTGAAAACTACCAGCTGCTGCTCGGCGGGAGCGAGGCGGAGGATACCAGCCTCGCCAAGATCACTGGCCCCGGCTTCGATGAGGCTGGCATTGTCGACGCGGTTGAGAAGGCCGCTGACGTCTATCTGGCCCAGCGCGAGGACGGCGAACGCTTCCTCGATACCTACCGCCGCATCGGCATGGACCCGTTCAAGGAGGCACTTTATGCCTGATAATCTCGGCACCAGCCCCAACGAAGTGCAGTTCCGCTTCCGCGAAGATGAGGTGGTCGATCATCCGGCCGTTACCGTCGATTCGTTCCTCGACCAGTCGAACGCCGCCGCGGTGCGGATCGAACCGGGCGACGACACGCGCGAACTGTTGCCGCATCTTGGCCGCATCAAGCTGGTGGAGGTGAACTTCCCCGGCTTCATGGACGGACGCGGCTATTCCGCCGCCCGCGTGCTGCGCGAAGCCGGCTACGAGGGCGAGATCCGCGCCGTGGGCGAAGTGCTGATCGACCAGCTCGCGATCATGCGCCGCTGCGGTTTCGACGCCTTCGCGCCTGCTGATATGCTTGACGAAACCGACGCGGAACGTGCCTTTGGCCTCTGGGACAATGTCTATCAGAAGACCACCGACGGCCGCGCACCGATCTGGCAGAAGCGGCATGGGTAACACCGCCGCCCGCCAGATTGACCGTATCGACACCGGCCCCGCTTTTACTCAGGCGGATGCCGACGCGCTGAACGAGCGCTTTGCCGAGATGTCCACGCAGGAGATGCTTGCTACGCTGTTCGCCGAGAAAGCGATCGGCCGGGTGGGCGTGGTCTCCAGCTTCGGCACCGAAAGCGCGGTGCTGCTGCATCTGGTCGCCGAGGCCGACCCGAGCGTGCCGGTGATCTTTGTCGATACGCTCAAGATGTTCGACGAGACGCTGGATTATCGCGAGACACTGGTGAAGCACCTGGGCCTGACCAATTCGCAGGTGGTCGAGCCCAAGCCCGAGGTGTTGGCGGAGAAGGACGAAAGCGGTCTGCGCTGGTCCTACGATCCCGATGGCTGCTGCGAAATCCGCAAGGTGGAGCCGTTGGCGCGTGCCAAGTCCGGGCTCGATGCGTGGATTTCCGGGCGCAAGGCTTTTCAGTCGGTCACCCGACAGAACCTGCCCCGGTTTGAGGTCGAAGAAGGCCGCCTCAAGATCAATCCCCTGGGCGACTGGACCAAGGACGATCTCGAAGCCTACTTCGAGGAACACGACCTGCCCCGGCACCCGCTGGAGGCCGAAGGCTTCCTTTCGGTTGGTTGCGCGCCCTGCACCAGCAAGGTGAAACCGGGCGAAGATCCGCGAGCTGGCCGCTGGCGCGGGTGGGACAAGACCGAGTGCGGGATTCACGGGGCCAGCTCACCGCTTCCCGGCAAGGACGACGATGGCGAGCTTCCGGCAGGATACGAACCTGTTTTTTAACGTAATTTTCATTTCAGAGAGCGATTAGAAGAGCGCGCCCTGAGCCGCGGAAGACAGGTCTTTGACAATGCGCAACCGAGAGGTTGCATATTGCGCAACATGTCTTGCGGTTATGGCGTTTGTGCGGAAAGGCCCGGCACTGCATAAGGAACGGGCCTTTCAGGCATCCTCTCCCAAGACTTTCAAAGCCCGGCCTCGCGCCGGGCTTTTTTTCTGCGCGTCAACCATGGTCGCAGCGATAAAGGGACTATCGCCGCTCCGTGGATGCTTGCCGCTTGCGCGCAATTGGCAAGCATCAAACGGGATGTGGACCACGCCATTGCGAATTTCGCAACAGCTCGTGCAGTAAGCTCGTTTGCGGGAATCGGCCCAGCCCCGCATAAGGAACGGGCCTTTCAGGCATCCTCTCCCAAAACTTTCAAAGCCCGGCCTCGTGCCGGGCTTTTTTCTGCGCGACAACGATGTCCGCAACGATACGGGACTATCGCCGTGGCGTGGATGATTGCCGATTGCGCGCAATGCGCTGCACCAAGCGGGCGCAGAATTTCCCATTGCGAATTACGCAACAGCTCATGCAGTAAGCTCGTTTGTGAGAATCGGCCCAGCTCCGCATAAGGAACGGGCCTTTCAGGCATCCTCTCCCAAGACTTTCAAAGCCCGGCCTCGCGCCGGGCTTTTTTTCTGCCTAGTACTCGCGCGGCTAAAGCCACCCTTGTGCGCGATACCAGCCCACAGTCTGGGCGAGGCCCTCGGGTGTGGCGATGGCCGGCTGCCACAGGGCGCGCGGCACCGCGCGCGCCGCATCGCTTACCCAATCGGGATGGACCATGTACCGCACCCGATCCGGGGTCAGCTTGGCGCGCGGACCACGCGCCGCGCGGTCGATCTTCGCAAGGGTTGCTAGCAACGAGGCAGGCATCGCCGGGGCCCACACATCCCTGCCCAGCGCCCGGCCCACAGCCTTGGCGAAGTCATGATGGCGCCAGCCGCGCTCGGTTCCATCGTCGGGCTCGAATATCCGGCCTGAGACCCCCTCCCCTCCCGGCACTACGTCGAGCAGCAGTCGGGCAAGATCCTCCACGTGGATCACCGAGAGACGCCCCTCGGGCGGCATAGGCAGCAGTCCGAACCGCGCCGCGCGGAACAGCTGGAACATTTCGGTATCGCGTGGGCCATAAACGGCGGGAGGACGCACCACAGTCCAGTCGAGCCCGCTCGCCTTGGCCAGCTCTTCGGCCTCGCGTTTGGTGCGGCAATAGTCCGACAGGCCCGGTTCGCGCGCCGCGATGGAGGAGACGCAGATGAACCGCCCCACGTCTGCCGTCTGTGCTGCGGCCACCACGGCGCGGGTGCCCTCGATATTGCCTGCCTCGAAAGCGGCAGTGTTCGCGCCGTTCACCACGCCCGCGATGTGCAACAGCGCCCCTGCCCCGCGCGCCAGCTCAGCCAGTGCGGCGTGATCGGCGAGATCGCCGCGCACCCAGGTCACGTTGTCGCGCGGCTTCTGCTCGCGCCGGGTAAGCGCGCGCAGGGCAATGCCGCGCCGCGCCGCCTCATCCATCACTGCCTGACCCACGAAGCCCGTGGCCCCTGTGATAGCGACGACCCCGCTCACAGCATCACCAGATGATCGCGGTGAATCACCGCCGAGCGCGGCGAATAGCCAAGCACCGGCTCGATAACTTCGCGCCGCAATCCCTTGATCGCCGCGACTTCTTCGCTCGTATATTCGCTCAAGCCCTGTGCCAGCACTGCGCCGCTTTCGTCATGAACCTCGACCGGATCGCCGCGTTCGAAGCTTCCGCTCACCTGCACGATCCCCGCCGCCAGCAGGCTGCCGCCACTGCGCAGCGCCTCGGCGCATCCGGCATCGATCACCAGCTTCCCCTCGATCTTCTGCCGCGCCCCGAGCCAGGCTTTGCGCGCACCATCGTTGCGCTGAGGCCGGAACAGCGTGCCCACATCGCCGCCAAGCGCGCGTGTGAGCGGCTCGTCATGCGTGCCGTTGATAATGGCGAGCGCAATGCCTGCCCGCTCTGCGATCTCGGCGGCCTGCAATTTCGACGTCATCCCGCCAGAGCCCATGCCGGACCCCGAACCGGGGCTCGCCATCGCGTGGATTTCCGGCGTAACGCCCTCCACCAGCGGCAACAGCCGCGCGCCCTCCTCGCGTGGATCGCGGTCATAAAGCCCGTCGATATCGGACAGCAACACCACCGCATCGGCACCGGCCGCCTGCGCCACACGGGCGGCAAGCCGGTCATTGTCGCCAAAGCGGATTTCTTCGGTGGCGACCGAGTCGTTCTCGTTGATTACCGGCACCACACCCGCCTTGAGCAGCCGACTGATCGTGGCCGAAGCGTTGAGATAGCGGCGCCGGTCTTCAAGGTCGTCGAGGGTGAGCAACATCTGCGCCGCGATCACATCATGCTGGCTAAGCAGTTCGGCCCACAGCCCGCCCAGCGCAATCTGCCCGACGGCGGCAGAGGCCTGTGCATCGGCTAGGCTCCCGCGGCCGCCCCGTGCCATGCCAAGCCGCGCGGCGCCGAGCGCGATCGAGCCCGAGCTGACCACGATGACCTTCTGTCCGCCCTCACGCAGCCGCGCGATCTCGCCCGTAAGGCCCGCAAGCCATTCACGGCGCGGCTGGCCGTCCTTGCCGACCAGCAGCGACGAACCGACCTTGAGCACGACCAGAGGCGCAAGCGCGTGATCGGCAAGGTCGCGAAGGCAGGTAATGCTCATGCGCGGCGGCTTAGCGCGTCAGCCCAGCGGATTCCACGGCTTTGCAGGCTCGTCGGTCTCTTCCTCGGCCAGAACTGGGGCCGCCTTCGTCTCGGTCGAGGTGCGCAGCGGCAGATAGCTGAGCAGCGCATCGAGCAACTCGTTGATCCCGTCGCCGCTCAGGCCAGAGATCGCAAACACCTTATCAGCACCCGCGGCGAGCAGTTCTTCGGAGAACCCTTCGACCAGTTCGTCATCGGCCTGATCGACCTTGTTGAGCACGACGAGACGCGGCTTGCCCGCAAGCTCATCGTCATAGGCGGCCAGCTCATCCTCGACGATGCGCATGGCCTCGACCGGGTCGGTACCGGTGATGTCGATTAGGTGTATCAGCACCCTGCAGCGCTCGATATGACCGAGGAAGCGGTCGCCAATCCCTGCGCCATCCGCCGCGCCTTCGATCAGGCCGGGAATATCGGCAATCACGAACTCGCGGCCCTTGTGGTGGACCACGCCAAGCTTCGGCACCAGCGTGGTGAAGGCATAGGCACCAACCTTGGCGCGCGCATTGGAGACGGCGTTGATGAAGGTGGACTTGCCCGCATTCGGCAGGCCCAGCAAGCCCACGTCGGCGAGCAGCTTGAGCCGCAGCCAAACCCACATCTCCTGCGCGGCTTCGCCCGGCTGATGCTGGCGCGGTGCGCGGTTGGTGCTCGACTTGTAGCTGGCGTTGCCACGCCCGCCCATGCCGCCTTCGAGCAGGGTCACTTCCTGCCCCTCTTCGGTGAAGTCGGCGAGCAGTTCCTCGCGCTCCTCGTCGAAAACCTGCGTGCCAACGGGCACTTCGATGATCAGGTCTTCGGCGGCGGCGCCGGTGCGGTTGCGGCCCATGCCGTGACCGCCGCGCTTGGCCTTGAAGTGCTGCGAGTAGCGAAAGTCGATCAGGGTGTTGAGGCCTGGCACGGCGCGAAAGATCACATCGCCACCCTTGCCGCCGTTGCCGCCATCGGGGCCGCCGTACTGGATGAACTTTTCGCGCCGGAAGCTGACAGCGCCGGGGCCGCCCGCGCCGGACCGCAGAAAGATCTTGGACTGATCAAGAAAATGCATGGCGTCAACTTACCCTAAAACGCCGAACGCTCAAACGGGCGTGTTGCGCCCGCAAGGCCGACCGGCCGCCCGCAGGTGCCCCGAAACGAAGGCGTCAGCCAAGTGGAGGGAATTGCACCAAGGACGATCGCGCGGATGCGCGATCGTAAAAAGTCTGGTGGAGCCGAGCGGGATCGAACCGCTGACCTCGTCATTGCGAACGACGCGCTCTCCCAACTGAGCTACGGCCCCGTATCCAGGTTCGCCAAACACGGAATCAGGTCCGTTTCGGCTGGGAGGGCGGCTCTTAGCGTCAAGCCGCCCTTCCGAAAAGCAAAAAATGCCGCAGTCTACTCGGCGTCGCTCGGCACCGGCTGCACCACCGGGGTGCTGCTGGCCTTTTCATCGACCGGGACAACCGGCAGTTCACCACCGCTCTCGGGATCGAGCACATAGCCGGTAGGAGCCGGGCCGACCTCGTCCGCCGCAGCAGCCTGGCCGCCGTTGCCATAAAGCGCCACCCAGCCAGGCTGCGACGGGCCATATTCCGCGCCCCACTTGCGGTCCCACTCGGCCGACAGCTGCTCGTAGCGTTCATAGGCGACGTAAAACCGGTCGAACGCCTGCTCATAGCGCTGGAGGCCTTGCGTCGCGAAGGCGACCATGTCCTCGGGCGGCGTGGCAATGAACTCGCTCGCTACCTGCCGCGCCGTGCTGCAGAATTCGGACCGCGCTGAAGGATTGGCGAAGTAGTTGTAGACCCCGGTGGAGTGCGTCTCGCGGGCCAGAAGGGCCGCCCGGTTGCTTCCCTCGCTCTGGCGGTACCGACGGTCGAGCGCGGTGTTCGCCCGCGACAGACTGCGCGATTGCGTATCGAGCAGCGCGCGGTAGCCGGTCAGGATCGGATCGTCTTCGGCAACCTGACAGTTGAGCGCCGCCACGTTCCAGCCCGAGCGGAAGTGCCAAAGCGTCTCGTTTTCGTCGAGACCGGTGTTGACCGTCTGCCGCACTCCGGCGGCATCGCGCCGCGGAATGTCCATCGCATAGGCCGACTGCGGCGGTGGCAACGGACGAAAGGGTACCGCTTCTACCACCGGCGGCGGCGGAGGCGGCGGAGGAGGGGGCGGCGGAGCGGGCGTGGTGCAAGCAGCACAGACGAGCACGAGCGCAGTAAGCGCGGTATTCGAGAGCCTGCGGGGTGTCAGTTCGATGGGCAAGTGTCAGTCCTCTCCGTCATGATGACGTTCTATCACGATGCGGCAAGCCTGATCGAGGGATGGTGCTTGGTCGCAGATCGTCAATACACATTGCCCGGCAGCGCGAGAAGCGCCGCCGGGCAACTATTGCACCATATATTTAAGGCACACGCTGAAGCGAACTTAGTCGCGCGTTGCACCCATGAAACGCAGCAGGAACAAGAACATGTTGATGAAGTCGAGGTAGAGGCTCAGCGCCCCCATGATCACCATCTTGCCCAGCGGATAGGCCGCAGCCACCGAGGGGTTGGTCATCTTCAGCTGGTTGATGGCCAGATATTCCTGCTTCAAACGCTGCGTATCGTAAGCGGTAAGGCCCGCGAAGATCAGCACGCCAAGGCCGCTGATGGCCCACATCAGACCGGGCGACTGCAGCCACATGTTAAGCAGCGAGGCGACCAGAATGCCGATCACACCCATGATCAGGAAGCTGCCGAAACCCGACAGGTCCTTCTTCGTAGTGTAACCGAACAGGCTGAGCCCGGCGAAGGCCGCCGCCGTGGCGAAGAAGGTCACCGCAATCGAGCCAGAGGTGTAGACGAGAAAAATCGTCGACAGCGACAGGCCCATCAGGACTGCGAAGCCCCAGAACATCGCCTGCAGCGTGGAGGTCGAGAACTTGTTGCGCCCGAAGCTCATCGCGAACACGATCGCGAGCGGTGAAAGCGCCACGATCCACATTAGCGGACCCGAGGCAAAGGCATAGGCCCAGCCCATGTTGGCCGTGAGCGCCGCGACCACACCGGTCAGCAGCACGCCCGATGCCATGTAATTGTAAATCGAAAGCATGTGCGTACGCAGGCCAGCATCGAAGGTGGTGCCGCCTGACAGATCACGCGTCTGGCCCGCCGACGCGCCGAAGCCTTGCTGGCCGAAGCCAGTCTGCGGGCGGTTGTCGTTCCAATTCGCCATTTCTTGCAAACTCCTCTGTCCGGCCTCAAGAGGGGCGGGCCGGGCTAGGTCTAATATCGCGATGGAAGCCTGCGATTTCAAGCGAAACCGGCAGGCATCGCATTAACCCTCTTCGCGCGCCTCACGCGCCATTTCCACGCTGCGATCACGTGCCGACCGCAGGGTCTTGGTAATGAGATTGGACAATGCCTCATCCTCATCGAGCGCATCAAGACCGGCGCGCGTCACCCCGCCCTTGCTTGCCACCATGTCAGCGAGCTTGCCAGGCGTATGCTCCGACTGGGCCGCGAGGGCCGCTGCCCCCTCCACCATGGCCAGCGCAAATTGCTGTGCCTTGTGCTCGGGCAAGCCAAGCCGCACGGAGGCATTGGCAAGCGCATCGATGAAACGATAGACGAAGGCCGGGCCACTGCCCGCCAGCGCGGTGACGAGGTCGAACTTGTCCTCGGCCACCCATTCGGCATGGCCGAGCGCGCCCATCCATTCGATCAGCGATGCCTGCGCCGCATCGTCAAGCCCGGCCTGAGCCAGCGCAACCGGCGCCTTGCCCATCGCCACCGCCAGATTCGGCATCACGCGCACCTGCGCAGCCGAGCGCGGGAACTTGTCCTTCAACGTCGACAGTTCGACCCCGGCCAGCATCGACAGTATCGTGCAATCCGGCCCAGCGAGCGGCTCGATCTGCGGGGCGAGATCGCCCAGCATCTGGGGTTTTACACCAATTAGGATCGCATCGAACGCGCGGTCCTTAGGCAATTCGCGCAGAAGTTCGATGTCGCCGGGCGCGGATTCGCGCACAGGATCGACGATAGTGAAGCTGCCGGGCGATGTGCCCGCCGCCAGCCAGCCTTCGAGCATCGCTCCGGCCATATTGCCGCAACCGACGATGAGGGTGGATTTGAATGCCATAAATTGGGTCCTTAGCCGTAAGCGCGAAACTGGCCTTACCAAGTCTGCGTTATACGGCAAATTTCAACCCCCGGGCTGCGACCTTCGGGTGCCTTAGGCCTCGCCCGCTGCATCGACCATGGCTGCGGCAAGCGCCTCGCGCGGGCTCTTGTCGCCCCAGAGCACAAACTGAAAGGCCGGATAGAAACGATCGCATTCGGACACGGCCGTATCGAGCGCCAGCTGCGCCATATCGAGGCTGATCATGCCATCATCGCCCAGCAGCAGCCCGTGGCGGTAAAGGAGCACCGAGCCTTGCGACCAGATATCGAAATGGCCGAGCCAGAGCTGTTCGTTAACCATGGCGAGCAATTCCTGCGCCTCGCGCAGCCGGCCCTCTGTCACGCGCACCTCGGGCAGGCACAGCAATTGCAGCACCCGGTCTTCCTCGCGCCATATCGCGCGCAGCTGATAGGTCGTCCAACTGCCCGGAATTTCGCCACAAATCTCGTCCTCACCAACGAAATCGTGAGCCCATCCATGGGCCTCGAAAACGGCGGCGAGCATGTCCACGGGCGCGGCGTCCTCGGTCGCGTCGATGGGCTCGCGGGTCGAATTCATGTGCATAGCGCCTGTGTCCTCGTCATCTCATGCTTAATGGCTGACGTGCTGGCACAGGTGCAATCATTGCGTCGAAGTCGCCCGTGCAAAACTGCAATCGGCTGTTCGTAGCATGTGCATAAAGAAAGGTGGTGAGAACGACGCACAGCACCGCCCGGCAGCATGACGGGCGCTAAAGCGGCTTGATTTCCTGCCCGGCGTCGCTGGTAAAGCGGAAGCTGTCGACCCCCGCCTTGCCAAGTTCGCTCACAAACTCCTGCGCCTCGCGCGCGGTTGCGAACGGGCCGGTGAGCAGACGGTTGCTCTCACCCCAAGGAGTGACGAATGCCTCGGCATCGTCAAGCAGGCCGGCTGCCTCGCGCTTGATCCGCCGCCAGTCGAAGCGGAAGGCGGAAGTGTCTTGCCCGGTCGCCACCTGCACCCACTGGCGCGAGGGATGCGCCGGCGGTGGCGGGGGAGGCGGCGGCGCCGGGCGTTCGCGCGGGATGTCGATCGCGGTGATGTCGACCGCATTGGCCGAGGCTGCGACCGGCAACGGCGAACTGCGCGCAAAGTCGGCAAAGGCGGAGGCCAGATCCGGTTCAGGCTCAGGCTCAGCTGCTGGCAGTTGCTGGGCTACGCTTTGCCTGTCCGCGTCAGCTCGCGCTACCACCGCCGCCGCTTGCGGCGAAGGCTCCCATTGGGCATCGGGTGCGGGCGTGGAGGCAGGCAGTTCCTCGGTAACCGCGGCCACGGTGACAGGCTGATCCTGTTCTGCGAGAGGCGGCAATTCCTCACCAGCGGCGACCGTTTCCGGCTCGCTGGCCCAGGATTGCGGCTGATCAGCCGATGCAGGCGCGGACGATTGCGCAAGCGGTGGCCCGGAAGGGATCAAGCGCTCATCCCCCCGCGTGGCGGCGCGCGGTGCGGCTGGTTCGCCCTCCTGTGACGTCGCCAGCGCGGCAATGCTCGGATCGTCGCGCCCGATTTGCGAGCCCGACGGAAAACGCCCAAGGTCGGCCGCTGCCGCCTGCTGCGCCTTCGTCAACCTTGGCATATAGCGCAAATAGGGCGCAATCCGGCTCGCCAGCCGTGCAGGCAGCATCGTTTCAGCAATGGTGACCGCCTCGGTCTCTTTGCCCAGAATCGCCAGCGCGAAGGCTCGTGTACGAAAGGCGGCGAGATCGTTCTGCTGCAACAGCGGCAACAGCACCTCTTCCGCTGCCGCCTGATCGCCCGAAATCGCATAGCTGATGGCAAGGCGGCGCATGGTTTCGGGATCGGGATCGTCATCGATCGCCTGCCGGTAAAGCCGCTGGGCCCGGGCATTGTTGCCCACCAGATCGAAGGCCAGCGCCCGCTCGCCCGCAAGCGGCTCCATCGGTTCGCCCGCATAGTCCGCGTTTTCGAACAGTTGCAGCGCGGTGACCGCCTCGCCCCGGCGCAAGGCCACTTGCCCCAGCCCGGCCAGCATTCGGCCATCGTTGGGATCGATATCCTGCGCGCGCGCGAAGAAGCCGAGCGCGGCATCGACATTTTCGAGCGCCAGCGAAGCTTCGCCCGCCTCGACCAGCGCATCGAGCGAATCGGGGTTGGCAGACAGGCGGCGCATGGCGTTAGCCAAGTCCGCCGCCGCCGGGTTGGGCAGCGCTTGCACCACTTCCTGTGCCAGCACCACGGGGGCACCCATCCCGCTCACATAAAGAGCGGTGCAGCAGGTAAGCAGGGCGGTGAGTTTCGACATTGCCAGCCTAGATGGCACACGCGCCGCATTTCGCAAGCGCGTGGCCATTGGCGATGCGACTACTGGTTGTTCTGACGTCCTAGAAAGCGCGGAATGCGCATATTGGGGCCGCCATCCTCACCGTCGTCGTCATCCGATTCGCTTTCATCGGCCGAGCCGCGCGACAGGTTGGCCATGCGCTCGAACAGGGTGCTGCCCCCGCTGGCGCCAGCGGAACCGGCGCGGGGTGCGCGATCAGAAGTCCCAGGTGTGCCCGCCTCACCCTTGCTCCCTTCTTCGCCCGCGGCAATGTTGCGGCGGCGCCCGATCATGCCGGCGCCATCGCCATCGTCCGCCTGCCTCGAGGAATCGAGCAGAAGCTCGTCCTGCTCCTCCGCGCTGTCTTGCGGTTGCGAGCGATCGTTGTGCGCCCCTGCGCCGCGATCGAACGGCGCGAACCGCTGGGGCTGCTGGGCGGCGCCAGCGTTGTCCTGCGGCTCTTCCGCCTCTTCCAGACCGGCAAGGTCCATCGGCTCCGGCAATGGCTGCTCAGGCTCGGCGTTGCGCAGATCGTCGCGGTCAGGCGCCTGCGAAGCGCCTGTGTCCGCCTTTGCCTCGTCACCATCGTCGAACGCAGCAGGAGCGACCGCACCGGCACCCGCCATCGGCGTCTTCGGGCCGCGCGAGGTGGAAAGATCAAGCGGACGCGAGGCCGCGCGGGCCGTGCTGTCGCCAGTCTGCTCGATCCCGGTGGCGACCACCGAGACGCGAATCTTGCCTTCCAGATCGGGATTGAAGGCCGAGCCCCAAATGATGTTCGCCTCGGGATCGACCAGCTCGCGAATGTGGTTGGCCGCTTCGTCCACCTCAAGCAGGCGCATATCCTCGCCGCCGATGATGGAGATAATCACACCCTTGGCCCCTTGCATCGACACGCCGTCGAGCAGCGGGTTGGCGATGGCACGCTCAGCCGCTTCGAGCGCGCGGTTCTCGCCCTCGCCCTCGCCTGTACCCATCATGGCCTTGCCCATCTCGTTCATCACCGACCGCACGTCGGCAAAGTCGAGGTTGATGAGGCCCGGCATCACCATCAGATCGGTGATCGAGCGCACGCCCTGCTGCAGCACCTCGTCAGCCAGAGAGAAGGCTTCCTTGAAGGTGGTGTCGGCCTTGGCGACCAGGAACAGGTTCTGGTTCGGAATGACGATCAGCGTATCGACGTGCTTCTGCAGTTCCTCGATTCCGCTTTCGGCGGCGCGCATCCTGCGCGTGCCCTCGAACAGGAACGGCTTGGTAACAACGCCAACGGTCAGAATGCCCTTCGAGCGGGCCACTTCCGCGATAACCGGGGCAGCGCCTGTGCCAGTGCCGCCGCCCATGCCGCCAGCGATGAAGACCATGTTCACGCCATCGAGCGCGCGTTCGATCTCCTCAACCGTCTCTTCCGCCGCCGCACGCCCCACTTCGGGCCGCGAGCCGGCGCCGAGGCCCTGCGTAATATCCGGGCCGAGCTGGATGCGATGCTCGGCAATGGCGTTGTTCAGCGCCTGCGCATCGGTGTTGGCGACAACGAAATCGACGCCTTCGATCTCGCTCTCGATCATGTTGGCAATGGCGTTACCGCCTGCACCGCCCACGCCGATCACGGTGATGCGGGGGCGAAGTTCTTCCACTGAAGGCGGACCGATATTGATGCTCATCTCATTCTCCTGCGGATATGCCCGCATTCCACGATTTACCGCTTGTGCCACAAAGCCATAGGCGGGCGTTATCCGAAAACCTTACAAATCCACAATTGCGCGCGCCTGACTAAATGACGCGTACCACTAAAAAAAATCGCGCATCGCTTTCCACACCCGGCCAGCGGTGGCCGCAGGGCCGGGACGATGCGTGCGGGTGAAGCGCGAACCGACGCGGCGAATATCGACCGGATCGCGCAAGGCATAGAGCACCAGCCCCGCCAGCGTCGAAAATCCGGGGACCGAATGCGCCTCGGGCAGGCCCTTTAGCGCTGGCGGACGGCCGATCCGCACAGCCACGCCGAGCACGCTCTGCGTGTAATCGGCAAGGCCGGCCAATTCTGCCCCGCCCCCGGTTAATACCACCTGCCGCGCCTGTCGGCCACCGTTGCTGCCGGTAAAGCCCATAACCTCGAGGCTGCGCCCGACTTCGCTCATCAGCGCATCGAGTTCGCCGGTGATGACCGTGATCAGCTCGGCGCGCGGCACCTGTTCGCGGTCGTCGGCCCCGCGCGCCACCGGCCCGCGGCCTTCTTCGCCCGGCGCGGTGACGGAGATCATCTCGCGGTGGTCAGCCGGGCTGGCAATGGCCGAGCCGTGCTTGCACTTCAGCCGCTCGGCCTGAAACCGGCGGACCGAAAACGCCGAGGCAATCGCATCGGTGATGTCAGCCGATCCGCGCTGAATCGCGTGCAGCCCCACCAGCATCCCCCCCGCATAGACGGAAACGTTCGTCACCTCGCCTCCGAACTCGACCAGCGCCACGCCAAGATCGCGCTCTTCCTCGGTGAGGCAGGCAAGGCCCGTGGCAAGCGGCGAAGCGACCACGCCCTGCACCTCGAGATGCGCGCGCTGCACAGCCTCGGTCACATTGCGCATCGGTGCCCCGTCAGCCAGCATGATGTGTATGTCGACGCCCAGCCGCTCGGCATGAAGGCCCTTAGGATTGAAGACGCCATCGGCGCCATCGAGGAAATAGCAGGCAGGCTGCGCGTGGAGCACGGTGCGCCCATCGGGTTCGAGGCTACCTTGCGCGGTGACGAGCAGGTGCTCAATATCCTCCTCTTCGATCCGGCGCCCGCCAATGCCGATTTCTACGGGGCGAATCTCGCTGGTAAGGCCCGCGCCCGAAGCGCCCAGCCAAACCGATTCGACGCTCGTCCCGGCCAGCTTTTCCGCCCATTCGAGCGCATCGCGCACGGCATAGGTTGCCGCCGCCATATCGGTGACATAACCGCGCTTGATGCCCTGGCTGGCGCGGTGGCCGCTGCCCAGAACCTGCATCTCGCCGTTCTCGGCAATGGCCGCGATCATCGCGGAAATGCGGAACGAGCCGATATTGACCGCGCCGATAACGCGTTCGATGCGATTTGCGCCACTGGTCATCAGCTATCCTCCCCCATGCTCATTTCACTGGTTTCCGCGCGTCCGGGCACACGCATTGTCATGTTCGGCGGGTTGCGCAGATCGAAGGCCACCACCTCCCCGCCGATCAGGCGATGCACACCATCGGCCTCGGCAAAAGCCACCAGCGCCGCGGCAGACCGGTCCGCGCCTTCGGGCAAGGAAAGCCGCTGCCCGGTGGAAAAGGTCAGATCCCAGCGCCGATTGCCGATCCAGTCGGCCTCGGCCACCTGCTGGCGCAGCGCGGGTGCGGCATCGAGCAGCGAAGCGAGCGCCGCGACCTGACTCTGCGCGCCCTCGCCGCCGATCACCAGCATATCCTTGGACGCGTCTGGCGCGGCCTCTTCTAGCTCGACCCCGGTGGCGTCGATCAGCACCAGCTCATCCTCACGGCGCAGCGCGGCGTGCGGTTCACGTTCCACGATGTCGACCACCAGAACATCGGGCAGCTGCCGCGAAACACGCGCATCCTTGACCCACGGCATGGTCAGCAGCTCCTGCCGCAGCGCTTCGAGGTCCACCCGCGTCATCGCCAGATCACGCCTGCCGATGGCATGTTCGTAAACCATCATTTCGCTGAGATGATTGGTCCCGCGCACTTCGACATGGTGCACCTCGAACCCGGCATTGGCCGAGGCCAGCGCAAAGCGATCCTCGGCAAAGTCGGCAAGGCCGGTAACGCGCGCGATGAACACCGCGAAGGCCAGCACGCCGGCGAAGATCAGCACCGTGAAGACCTTGTGCAGCTGGCTCTCGCTGAACGGCAGCGCCGCCAGCATGGAGCCCAGCAACGACCGACCCTGCCCGCGCGCCTTGCGCACACGGCGGCTGGTGTCGGCGGCGCGGGCCTGACGGCGCACGCCCTTCACGTTGCGGCTGATCTTCTGCGCCATCTATCCACCCTTGCCGAAGAAGCGGAGCGCGTCGGCCACGATGGTCTCGCACAGGTCCGGATAGGAAATGCCGCAGTAGCGCGCCTGTTCGGGGACCAGGCTGAGCGGGGTCATGCCCGGCTGGGTGTTGGTTTCGAGCAGGAACAGCCCATCCGCCCCGCGCTCGTCATCCCAGCGGAAGTCCGACCGGCTCACGCCCCGGCAGCCGAGCAGCCTGTGCGCGCGCAGGGCATATTCGCAGCACAGCGCAGCGATATCCTCGGGGATTTCGGCGGGGCAGACGTGCTCAGTCAGGCCGTCGGTATATTTCGACTGGAAATCGTAGAAGCCCGATTTCGGGACCAGTTCGGTGACGCACAAAGCCTTGTCGCCGAGCACCGCCGTGGTCAGCTCGCGCCCGCGGATATAGGGCTCGGCCAGCAGGCTGGAGAATTGCTGCCACGGGCCCTCGGCATCGCGCTGGATCGGGTTGCCGTAGTTGCTCTCGTCGGTGACGATGGAGACGCCGACCGAACTGCCCTCGTTCACGGGTTTCAGGACATAAGGGCGCGGCAGCGGGTCGCAGCCATAAAGGTCTTCCGACTTGACCACGCGCCCCCCGGGCATCGGCACGCCGTGCGGCACGAGTGCCTGCTTGGTCAGTTCCTTGTCGATGGCCACCACCGAGGTGGCGAGCCCCGCGTGGGTATAGGGAATGTCCATCAGGTCGAGCATACCCTGCACCGTGCCGTCTTCACCGGGTACGCCGTGAAGCGCGTTGAACACAATGTCGGGCGCAGCCTCGGCAATGCGCGCGGCAACATCGCGGCCCATGTCGAGCCGGGTTACTGTGTGGCCCTTGCTTTCCAGCGCATCGGCAACCCCATTGCCGGACATGAGTGAAACCTCACGCTCGTTAGCCCAGCCGCCCATGAGGACGAGGATATGAAGTTTGGGGAGAGTCATGCGGACAAACTTTCAGTGAAACAGCAAAACATCGGTTCGTCCTGAGCTTGTGTTGGGAGAAAACTCACGGCCGCCCCACCCGCTGGATTTCCCATTGCAGCGTCACGCCGGTCGCCTCGGCCACGCGGCGGCGCACTTCCTCGCCCAGCCCCTCGATATCGGTGCTGGTGGCATGGCCGGTGTTGATCAGGAAATTGGCGTGCTTCTCGCTCACCTGCGCGTCGCCCATTTTCATACCCCGGCAGCCCGCCGTATCGACCAGCCGCCAGGCCTTGTCGCCCTCGGGGTTCTTGAAGGTCGAGCCGCCGGTCTTGCTGCGCAGCGGCTGCGTCTCCTCGCGCGCATGGGCGATGCGGTTCATTTCCGCTTCGATCGCCGCCGGATCGCCTGGCTCGCCCTTGAAGCGAGCGCAAACCACGATGGCGCCTTCGGGCAGGCGCGAATGACGGTAGGAGTAGTCGAGATCGGCCACCGGCACGCGGATGCAGGCGCCATCGGGCATGACCACATCGCAATCGACCAGCACATTGGCCACCTCGCGCCCATAGGCGCCGCCGTTCATGCGCACGAAGCCGCCGACAGTACCCGGAATGCCGCGCAGGAATTCGAGCCCGGAAATACCCGCATCTCGCGCGCTCGACGCCACCAGAATGCCCGGCGCACCGCCGCCGCATTCGAGCACGTTGTCGCGCTTCACCTCGACGCTGGCGAACGGCTTGCCCAGCCGCACCACCACGCCCGGCACCCCGCCATCGCGGATGATCAGGTTCGAGCCGAGCCCCAGCGCCATCACCGGGGTGCCCTCCTCCATGCGGGTGAGGAACTGGATCAGATCCTCGAGGCTTTCGGGTTCGAACAGCCAGTCGGCCTTGCCGCCACTCTTGAACCACACCAGCTTTGCGAGCGGCGCATCCTGCGTGAGCTTGCCTGCCACATCGCGCGGCACCTTGCCGCCGACGGTCGCCTCCTCGTGCGATCCGGGCGCGCTTTGCATGGACATGGAGCCATCAGGCTGCATCGCTGGCATCCTCCTTGCGCTGCGCGTTGACGGCATCGGCAAGGCCTGCGGCCCAGCGCGTGATGTCGCCCGCGCCAAGGCAGACCACGATATCGCCCGGTTGCAGCATTTCCGTCAATTCGGTGGCGAGAGCCTCGGGGCTAGCGATGGGCACGGCCTGCCGGTGTCCGCGCGCCTTGAGGCCCGCCACCAGCGCATCGGAATTGACGCCCTCGATCGGGTCTTCGCCCGCCGCATAGACCGGCGCGGCATAGACCACGTCGGCATCGGTGAAGCAGCCTTGAAAGTCCTCCATCAGATCGCGCAGACGGGTGAACCGGTGGGGTTGAGCGACCGCAATCACCCGGCCCGAAGCCGCCTCGCGCGCGGCAGAGAGCACGGCGCGGATTTCCGCCGGGTGGTGCGCATAGTCGTCGATCACGCGCACCACTGCGCCGCCATCGAGCGCGATCCGGCCCATCTCGGTGAAGCGCCGTCGCACCCCGCCGAAGCGGGCGAAGCCTGCGCGAATGGTGTCTTCTGCGCAGTCCATTTCGAGCGCCACGGCCACAGCCGCCGCCGCGTTCTGCACATTGTGCCGACCCGGCATCGGCAGCACGATATCGGCAACGCTCCGCTCGGAGCCATCGCGCAAGCGCTGGATCACGTCGAATCGGCTCTTCCCGCCCTCGGCGATCAGATTTTCGATTCGCACATCGGCGTGGGGGCTGAAACCATAGGTAATCACGCGCCGGTCGCGCACGCGGGCGATCACGTTCTGCACCTCGGGATGGTCGAGACACAGCACCGCCGCGCCATAAAATGGCACGTTCTCGATGAACTGGAGGAAGGCGTCCTTCACCGCGTCGAAGCTGCCGTAATGATCAAGGTGCTCCGGGTCGATGTTGGTGACCACGGCGATGGTGCCGTCGAGGCGCAGGAAGCTGCCGTCGCTTTCGTCGGCCTCGACCACCATCCACTCACTATCACCCAGCCGCGCGTTCGAGCCGTAGCTTTCGATAATACCGCCGTTGATGACGGTCGGGTCGACCCCGCCCGCATCGAGCAAGGTGGCGACCATCGAGGTGGTGGTCGTCTTCCCGTGCGTGCCCGCCACGGCGACCGTGCTTTTCAGCCGCATCAGCTCGGCAAGCATTTCGGCACGGCGCACCACCGGAATGCGCGCTTCAAGCGCAGCGGCAACCTCGGGATTGGTCCGCCGCACCGCCGTGCTGGTGACGACCACGGTGGCATCGCCAAGATTTTCCGCCGCATGGCCGACATGCACGGTGATCCCGCGCGCGCGCAGGCGCTGAACGCTGACACCCTCGGCCAAATCGCTGCCCTGCACCGAATAGCCGAGGTTGTGCATCACCTCGGCAATGCCCGACATTCCAATCCCGCCGATGCCGACGAAATGGATCGTGCCGATATCGGTCGGAACGCCCTTCACTTCGCCTTCTCCTTGGCCACCTGCCCAACAGCCCCACGCTCCGACGCAATCGCCGAGGCACCGCCGCCAACGCGGATCACATCCTGAATGGTGTCACCGCCAAAGCTCTCGACCAGATCGGCCAGATCCTCGGCCGCCTTGGGCCTGCCGCAATTGAACGCCGCATGGGCAGCAGTCGCCAGTGTTTCGGGATGCATCGCCATGGCCTGAATCTGCTTGGCCAGTTCCTTGGCGGTGAAGCTCGTTTGCCGGATCGCTCGCGCGCCGCCAGCTGCCACCATCTCGCGGGTGTTGGCCGCCTGATGATCGTCAGTCGCAATCGGCAGTGGCACAAGAATCGCGGGGCGGCCCACGGCGGTCAGCTCGGCGATGGTCGAAGCGCCTGCGCGGCCGATAAACAGATGCGCATCGGCAAGCTGCGCGGCCATGTCCTCGAAATAGGTTGCGAGTTCGGCGGCAATGCCATGCTTGGCATAGCGTTCGCGCACCTTTTCGAGGTCTTCCGGGCGGCACTGCTGTGTCACCTGCAAGCGGCTGCGCAGCGCAGTCGGCAGCATCGAGAGGCCATCGGGCACCACCTCGGAAAGGACGCTCGCGCCCTGACTGCCGCCCGTCACCAGCACCCGGAACAACCCATCGGCAGTGAACGGCGGGAACGGCTCATCGCGCAGCGACAGGACACCGGGGCGCACCGGGTTGCCTACCAGATGGACCTTGCCCTGATGCGAGGGCTTCAGCCGGTCGACCTGCGGATAGGCCGTGGCGATCGCATCGACCCGGCCCGCCAGCAGACGGTTCACCCGCCCCAGCACCGCATTCTGTTCGTGGATCACCGTGCCGATCCCCGCCGAGCGCGCGCCAAGCAGAGCGGGCAAAGCCGGATAACCGCCAAAACCCACCACGCAGCTGGGCTGGAACGTCTCGTACATCCGCTGCGCCTGCCGCTTGCCTTCGAGCACGGCGAGAATGGCCTTCAGCCAGCCAAGCGGGTTCTTCCCGAAGCGGCCGGCAGGTAGCACGTGCGCGGTGAGGAAATCGGGTTTGCCGGGGATCGCCGCGCCGCGCTCGTCGGTGATCAGCGCGACATGGTGCCCGCGCCGCTCCAGCGCATGGGCGAGCGCGAATGCGGGGGTGAGGTGCCCACCGGTGCCCCCGGCGGCAAGAACGTAATGACGGGAAATTCCGGGCATCAGCCGGCCTCTTTCTCGAGCGTGCCGCGCAGATCGAACTTCTCGCGGTCAAGGAACGGGTTGCGCCGCGTCACCGCCAGCAGAAGTCCGATGGTGAAGCACTGCGCAAGGGTCGAAGAGCCACCATAGCTTACCAGCGGCAGCGTCATACCCTTGGAGGGAAAAAGCTGCAGATTGACGAGAATGTTGATGAAGGCCTGCCCGCCGAACAGCGCGACCAGCCCGCTGGCGGCAAGGATGTTGTACATCCGGTCCTCGTTCACCAGCCGCACCAGCACGCGCATTACGATGGCGAGATAGAGCACCACGATAACCCCGCAGACCAGCAGGCCGAATTCCTCACCCACGGCGGAGAAGATATAGTCGGTATGCGCCTCGGGCAGACGCATCTTGTTGGTGCCCAGCCACAGGCCGGTGCCGGTCCAGCCGCCGCCCTGCAAAGTGCGCGCGGCAAGGTCGACCTGATCGTAGGCAGTCCCGCCGCCGAGGAAGGAATCGATGCGGTGGCGCGCATTGTCATAGAACAGGTAAGCCGCGACCAGCCCCCCAATGCCAAGGCCGCTCATCACGCCGATCCGCTGCATCGGCAAGCCCGCCAGCATGACCATCACGAACCACGCGCCCACGAACAGGATCGCCTCGCCAAGGTTGGGCTGCGCCACTACCAGCCCCACGATCACCACCAGCATCCCGAAGCTTACCCCGATCACCGGCAGATCGGGATCGTGCAGCTTCCACGAGAGAACCCAGGCCAGCGTAATCACGAAAGCGGGTTTCAAAAATTCGCTCGGTTGCAGGCTTAGGCCGAGGTTAAGCCACCGCCGCGCCCCGTTCACCTCGGTGCCGACCACTGGCACCAGTACGAGGAAGAACAGCATGACCGCAGCCATGACAATCGCCCCGCGCCGCAACAGCGTGGGTTCGAGCAGCGAAGTCGCCAGGAGAATGACAATCCCCAGCGCCTGCCAGCGCAGGTGCAGCCAGAAGAAGTGGAGCTCACCCAGCTGGGTATCGGCAGTGGAAAGGCGCGCGGCGCTGGCGGGCGAGGCCGAGATCACGGCCAGCGCGCCCACCGCCATTAGCAGGGCGATCAGCGCCAGCAGCACGCGGTCGATCTCGCGCCACCAGATGCGCACCATCCGGCGCCGCTCTTCCGCCAGCGCCAGCCCCTTTCGCCGAACCTTGGGCGCCGCCCCTGGCAGTCCGAGACCGTGGACTATTCCGCGCTGTCTGTTCATGCCTCATCGCTCCCCGTTTCGGCTCCGGCGCACAGCTCGCGCACCAGCTCTCGAAACGCGTCGCCGCGTGCCTCGTAATCGCGAAACTGGTCGAAACTGGCGCAGGCCGGGCTGAGCAGAACCACCTCGCCAGCCACCGCCTTGTCGCAGGCGCGGCGAACCGCCTCGCACAGCATCTCGCACGGCTCGACCGGCACGTGCGAGCCAAGCAGCCGCGTGAACATCTCTCCGGCCTCGCCGAAGGTGTAAGCCGCCGCGACATTGCCGAGGTACGGCAGGCAATCATCGAGATTGTCGTCCTTGGGCAGGCCACCGCAAATCCAGTGAATGCGAGGGAAAGCCGCTAGAGCCGGTGCGGTCGAGGCGGGGTTGGTAGCCTTGCTGTCGTTCACCCACAGGACATCGTTGTAGGTGCCGATCCGCTCCATCCGGTGTGGAAGCCCGGCAAAGCTTGCCAGCCCCTTGGCGATCTGCTCCTCGGTCAGGCCTAGCTCGGCCACCAGCGCGGCGGCAATGGCGGCATTCTGCAGGTTATGCGGACCTTGCAGGCTGGGCCAGTCGGTCTGTTTGGAGGAAAGCGCAGCAAGATCGGCGCAAACTGCCCGGCCCGGCGCGCGGCGCACCTGTTCTGCCCGCTGAACCGCGAGCGTAGGCTCGTCAGCGCAGCCGAAAACCGCGAACTGTTCCGCCTCCTGCATCGCCAGCAGCCGCGCTTTGGAGGCGGCATAGGCGGCAAACCCCTCATAGCGATCAAGGTGATCGGGCGTAATGTTGATGAGCGCTGCCGCCTCGCAGGCAAGCGAGAAGGTGAGATCGATCTGATAGCTCGACAGTTCGAGCACATAGACACCGCCAGCGGATAGCGGCTCCTGCGCCATGATCGGTAGGCCGATGTTGCCGCCCATCTCGGTCGGCACACCCGCGCTCTCAAATAGATGATGCACCAGCGCAGTCGTGGTCGACTTGCCGTTGGTCCCGGTAATGCCCACCACCTTATGCTCCGGCAGGTCGGCGCGTGCCTGCGCGAAAAGCTCGATATCGCCGATCACCGGCAGTCCCGCCGCCCGCGCACGCGGCACCAGCGGGTGGGTGTTGAGCGGCACACCGGGCGAAACCACCAAGGCGTCAAACCCTTCCAGCGCTATCTCCATGGGGTCGGCAATTGTCACGCGGCCCGCCAGTTGCTCGCACGGCTCGGGGCGGCGATCCCACGCCGTCACCCGCGCACCGCTCGCCAGCAGCGCCTCGACGGTCGCCATCCCCGAACGCGCGAGACCCAGCACGCAATAGGTTTTGTCCGCAAAGGCGCGCGACGTGATCATCGCAGCTTGAGCGTCGACAGGCCGATCAGTGCAAGCACGATGGCGATGATCCAGAACCGGATCACCACGGTCGATTCCTTC
Source organism: Aurantiacibacter suaedae (assembly GCF_005434915.1). GTDB lineage: Bacteria > Pseudomonadota > Alphaproteobacteria > Sphingomonadales > Sphingomonadaceae > Alteraurantiacibacter > Alteraurantiacibacter suaedae. The sequence goes on along the minus strand of NZ_SKCG01000003.1, from coordinate 203,217 downwards.
CAGCCGAGCTGCTCGAAATGGTGGTGAATCGGAGCCATGCGGAACACCCGCTTGCCGGTCCGCTTGAACCAGAACACTTGCACCATGACGCTCACCGCTTCGAGCACGAACAGCCCGCCCACGATGGCGAGCACAATCTCGTGATGACTGGCCACGGCAATCGCGCCCAGCGCGCCCCCGAGGGCAAGCGAGCCGGTATCGCCCATGAACACGGCGGCAGGCGGCGCATTGAACCACAGGAAGGCGAGCCCCGCGCCCATGATCCCCGCGCACAGGATGGCGAGTTCGCCCGCCATCGGCACGTAGGGAATGCCGAGATAGTTCGAAAAGTCGACGCGGCCGACGACGTAGCAGATGATGGCAAAGGTGCCCGCCGCGATCACCACCGGCATGGTGGCAAGGCCATCGAGCCCGTCGGTCAGGTTCACCGCATTGCCCGCACCCACGATCACCACGGCCGCAAACACATAGTAAAACGGCCCAAGCGGGATCGCGCGATCCGAAAGGAACGGCACATAGACGTAGGTGTTGATCTCGCTCACGATCAGCCAAGCGGCAATCCCGGCCACGACGAATTCGGCCAGCAGCCGGACCTTGCTCGAAAGCCCGGCATGGTGGCGCTTGGTAACCTTGTCATAGTCGTCAAGGAAACCGATCACGCCGAAGCCCGCGATCACCGCGAGGCAGGCCCAGACGAACGGGTTCGCAAGGTCCATCCAGATCAGCATCGCCATGAACAGCGAGGTGAGGATCATGAGCCCGCCCATGGTAGGCGTGCCGACCTTGGCAAGATGCGTCTGCGGCCCGTCCGAGCGGATCGGCTGCCCCTTGCCCTGCCGCACGCGCAGCATGGCGATGAAGCGCGGGCCGATGATCAGGCCGATCATCAGCGCAGTCATCATCGTCGCCCCGGCGCGGAAGGTCTGGTAGCGGACGAGGTTCCACAAACCTTCGAATTCGAACAAACCTGCGAGAAAATAGAGCATGTCGGGGCGTTTCAGCCTTCCCTGGCGACAAAGTGGTCCACCAGACGCGACAATCCCACAGAATTCGAGCCTTTGACCAGCACGGCATCGCCGCCGATCATACCGAATTCCTCAAGGGCCAGAATTGCCTCGCCTGCATCGGCGCAATGGGCAAAGCCGAGGGGATTGCCAAGCGTATTTACGGACTGTTTCCCCAGTTCGCGGGCAAGCGGTTCCATCTCCGCGCCGACCAGCACGGCAAAGTCGGCTTGCGAGGCCAGCAACGGCTCTGCCAGCTGGGCATGAAAGCCCGGTCCGAAATCGCCCAGTTCCTTCATCGCGCCGAGCACGGCGATGCGGCGCGTGGCAGGCGTCTGACCCAATTGCGCAAGGGTGGCACGCATCGAGGCGGGGTTGGCGTTGTAGCTTTCGTCGATCAGCAGGGCATGTCCGCCAACCGCGACAATCCGCCGCCGCGCGCCCCGGCCCTTGAGGCCGCCCATTTCCGCCAGCGCTAGCCCGGCAGCGCCCAGATCACCGCCTGCCGCACGCACGGCAGCCATCACGCACAGCGAATTCGAAATCCAGTGCTCGCCCGGTTCGGCCACCTGGTAACACAGGCTCGCGCCGTCCATCCGCGCGGTGACAAGCGCCCCGCCCTGCGCCAGCGGCAGCGCTTCGAGCAAGCGCACATCGGCATGGTCCGCACGGCCAAAGCTGATCACCTTCGCGCCGACACCGAGCGCGGCATCGCGCAGCCGCTCGAAGTGCGGACTGTCCGCGGGGATTACGGCGGTTCCGCCCTTCTCCAGCCCGCCAAAAATCTCGGCCTTGGCCTCGACAATCGCTTCTTCCGAACCAAGGTTCTCAATATGCGCAGGCGCAATCGTAGTAATCACGGCAACATGCGGGCGCACCTGCGAAGTGAGCGCGGCGATCTCGCCCGCATGGTTCATGCCCATCTCGAACACGCCGAACCGGCTGCGCACGGGCATCCGCGCAAGGCTCAGCGGAACACCGACATGGTTGTTGTAGCTGCGCACCGAGCGGTGAGCGCCGATGCTGCCACCCAGCTCGCCCTGTCCGCCGCGCGAACGTTCGAGCGCGGCGAAAATCGCTTCTTTCACGCCGGTCTTGCCGACCGAGCCGGTTACGCCGATCACCTTCGCCACGGTCCGATTGCGGGCCTGTGCTGCGAGCGCCTCCAGCGCCTTGTTGGTGTCTTCCACCAGCACGTGCGGACCATCGACAGGCCGGTCAACCAGCGCTGCGGCAGCACCGCGCGCAAAGGCCGCTTCGACGAAGCGGTGGCCGTCCATCGCCTCGCCCTTCAGCGCCACGAACAGGTCGCCGCTGCGCACGTCGCGCGAGTCCATCTCGACGCCCGAGACTTCGAAGTCGCCGCTCGCCGTACCGCCGGTGGCCGCTGCAATCTCGGCCGCGGTCCACAGCGAGAGCCGTTTCCCGCGCGCTTCACCGACCGGCCAGCGCATGACTTTCGCGAGCGCGTTCATCGGCCTGCTCCCGAGCCCAGCCCGGCAGCACACTCGCGCGCCACGGTAACGTCATCGAACGGCAAAACCTGCATATTGTCTCCGGACCCTACGATCTGACCCTGCTCGTGCCCCTTGCCGGCCACGAGCACGATGTCCCCGGACCGCGCATCGCCTATTGCGGCGGCAATTGCCAAACGTCGGTCGCCGATTTCCTGTGCATTGGGCGCGCCAGCCAGCACTTCGGCGCGGATCGTGGCGGCATTTTCGCCGCGCGGATTGTCGTCGGTGACGATCACCAGGTCGGAGCCAGCCGCAGCAGCCTCGCCCATCGGCGCGCGCTTGCCTTTGTCGCGGTCGCCCCCGGCACCGAAAACGGTGATGAGCCGGCCCGAAACGTGCGGACGTAGCGCCGCAATGGCGGCGGAGAGCGCATCGGGGGTGTGGGCATAGTCGACATAGACCGGCGCGCCGCTCGCCGCGATAGCCGCGCGTTCCAGCCGCCCGCGCACCGGCTGCAACCGCGCCACCGCATCGAACACGCGGGCCGGATCGCTGCCCGTTACCAGCGTCAGCCCCGCCGCCACCAGCGCATTGGCGACCTGATAAGCCCCAATCAGCGGCAGACGGATGGCGTAAGCCCGACCGCCGTGAACGATCCTAAGCTCCTGCCCCAGTGGCGTGGGTTTGCGCGCGATCAGGCGGATGCCGTCGCCCTCTTCGCCCACCGTGAACAGCTTGAGGCCGCGCGCCGTTGCGACCGCCTTGGCCAACTTGCCCCACTTGTCGTCGGTCCAGATCACCGCGCTACCGTCTTCGGACACCACTTCGGAGAACAGCCGCATCTTGGCGGCGAAGTACTCGTCCATATCCTTGTGGTAATCGAGATGATCGCGGCTGAGGTTGGTGAAAGCTCCGGCAGCCACCTCGATGCCCTCGTTGCGATACTGCGACAGGCCGTGGCTCGACGCCTCATAGGCGACGTGGCTCACACCTTCACGGGCGAGGCCGGTCATGGTCGCGAGGAAGGTGGCGATATCCGGTGTGGTGAGGCCCGTCGAGATGCTCTCGTCAGCCGTGGTGACGCCGAGCGTGCCGATAGAGGCCGAGCGCAGCCCCAGCATCCGCCATATCTGGCGCGTCATCTCGGCGGTCGAGGTCTTGCCGTTGGTTCCCGTAACCGCAACCACGGTCTCGGGCACAGGGCGATAGAACTGTGCAGCCAGCAGAGCGAAAGCGCGGCGAGGCTCCTCAGCCGGAATGTGCAGCGCACCCTCCACCTTGGCCGTGGGCCGCGCGATCACTGCCACGGCTCCCCCAGCGATGGCGGCCGGGATATAGTCCTCGCCGTTGACCTTCGTGCCGGGAAAGGCGCCGAACACATTGCCGGGGGCAACCTTGCGGTTGTCGATAGCAAAGCCGGTGATCCGCACCGCGCCATCCTGCGGGGCATCGATACCGGCAAGTTTCGCCAAATCGGAAAGCAGCATCGCGATTACTCCCCCACCAGCGAGCGAACATCGCTCAGATCGATGTCGCGGTTGGCATCGGGCAGGACACCCAGCTGCGGGCCGACCCGCGACACCAGTCGCTTCACGATAGGTGCGGCGTTCCAGGCGGCGGTGCGCTGGAACGATGAGGCGCGCGTGCCCTTCGGCTCGTCAAGCATGGCGATCACCACATAGCGTGGCTTGTCCATCGGGAAGGCCGCGGCAAAGGTGGAAACCAGCGTCGTCCGGCGATAGCCGCGCACACCTGGCTTTTCGGCAGAACCTGTCTTGCCGCCCACGCGGAAACCGGGCGCATCGGCGTTCTTACCGGTGCCATAGAGCGCGATCAGACGCAGCAACTGGTTCATCCGCGCGCTGGTGCTCGCCTTGAACACCCGGCGACCGCGCGGCGCATGGCCAGGCTCAATCCGGTTGAGCGTCGCCGGACGCCAGATCCCGCCATTGACCATCGCCGCATAGGCCGAAGCCAGGTGGAGCGGCGTCACCGCGATGCCGTGGCCGAACCCGGCGTAAAGCGCCTTGGTCTTGTCCCACTGGCCTTCCATGCCCAGCGGGGCGCCGCGTGCGGGCAGCTCGATATAGGGCGCCTCGTTCATGCCAAGCTGGCCGAAGTAGTTATGCAGAGTCGGCCCGCCGATCTCGCCCGCGATCTGTGCCGAAACGATGTTCGAGGAATGGATCAGCGTCTCGGGAACGTTGAGCGTATCGCCGATGAAGTGGCTGTCGCCGATGGAATAGCGGCCCACCCTGACCGGCTTGTTGGCCTGCCAGCGACGGCCAAGGTTCGTAATCACCCCGGTATCGATGGCAACCGCCACGGTCAGCGGCTTGAAGGTGGAGCCGAGTTCGTAGACCTGGTTAGTCAGGCGGTTGAACACGGCGGGCATTTCGCCGGCATCTGTGCGCTCCTTGGGCAGCACGACATCGGAAGTGCGGATCTGGTTCGGATCGAACCCCGGCTTACTCGCCAGCGCAAGAACCTCGCCGGTATCGACATCGAGTACGATGCCTGCCGCGCCCACCGCGTCGACCGAGAGCATCCCACGCTCCAACTCGTCTTCCAGCGCGCCTTGCACCCGCGCGTCGATTGACAGGGCGACCGGCTCGCCGCGCAGGGCGGGGTCGAGCAGCCGCTTGTCGAGCACCGCTTCCATGCCGACCCGGCCATGGCCATCGGCGGCGACATAGCCCAGCACGTGCGCCGCCAGTGAGCCTTGCGGATAGTGGCGGTCCTTTTCGCGCGTGATTTCCAGCGCCAGTTCGCCAATGTTCTGCACCTTGTTGGCATCTTCGGGCAGGATGCGGCGGCGGATATAGCCCGCCTTGCGAGAGGCCAGCATCTGCGCCACCTCGCTCTCGTCGAGATCGGGGAAAATGGCCCGCAGTTCGCGCGCCACATCGGCTGCCGAGCGGACCAGCGGTTCGCCACCATCCGCCATCGCCTCGGGATTGAACCAGAGCGCATAGGCAGGAAACTCACGGGCCAGCGGCAGGCCGTTGCGATCGGTAATCTCGCCGCGATCGGGCCGCAACAGCGTTACCATAGACTGCACCTGCGGCCCCGGCTTGGCCGCGCCGAGCCACGCAATCCGCCCCAGCGCACACAGCGCCAGCGCCACGAAGCCGAACATCAGCAGCAACAGCCGCAGCCGCGCCACCAGCAGCGCGCGGCGGCGGTGATCGAACAGTCCGGCTCCGGTGCTGCGCACCCGCATATGGGGAGCCGCTGCAAGCGTGGTCATTGGCCAAGGTCTCCGCGCAAGGAAACCAGCGGCACACGCACCTGGCCGCTGCTGTCGCCAAGACCGATGCCCACCCCGCGATTGCGCGAGCCATCGCCAGCCGTAGGCGGCACCCCTTCGACCAGCGCCGCATCGAGCGGCTCACCCGTCAATGGCGAAACCAGCTTTGGAAAGGCGGGCACGCCGTCGGTCGAACTCAGGCCCGCCAGCCGGATAGGCGCAGGCGCATCGTCGGCGCGCGGCTTGGAGAATTGGGCAAGCTGGCGCTCACCATCGATGAACTGGCTCGCCTCGGGCGCGCGAAAGCCGAAGTTGATGCGGTTGAGCCGGGCCAGCTGAACCTGGTTCGCGCGGGTCATAAACTCGGTTTCGAGCATCATGTTCGCGCGTTCGAGGCGCACGATCTCGCGCTCGGCCTGCACCACTTCGGAGTGAACCGCGTTCACCTTGAGGTGCAGCATCACGTAGAGCACGATACAGACCGACAAAACGGCAAGCCAACCGAAACGGCGATAACGGGCGGGCGTCGTCATACTGCCTCCTGATCGTTCTGGCGGGCGGGTGCGGCTGTGCGGGTGGCAGCGCGCAAGGTGGCCGAGCGGGCGCGCGGGTTACGCTCGATCTCAGCGGCAGACGGGCGGATCGCGCGCGATACCTGCGTGTAGATCGCCGGCATGTCGCTCGCCGTCTCAGGCAGATAGCGCGATCCGCGCGGGTTCTGGTTGGCGGCATCGCGCAGGTAGGCCTTGACGATGCGGTCCTCCAGCGAGTGGAAGCTGACCACCGCCAGCCGGCCACCCTCGCCCAGCAAATGCTCGGCGGCGGCAAGGCCCTCGGCCAGCTCGTCCAGCTCACGGTTCACGTGGATGCGGATCGCCTGAAAGGTGCGCGTCGCCGGATCTTTCGGCGCGCCGGGATGGTGGCCCAGCGCCTTGCGCACCACATTGGCCAGCTCGCCCGTGGTGGTAAGCGGGCGCGCCGCCACGATCGCGCGGGCGACGCGGCGCGACTGGCGCTCCTCACTATACTGATAGAGCACGTCGGCGATGGCACTTTCCGTTGCGGTGTTGACGAAGTCGGCGGCATTGGGGCCTGACTGGTCCATCGTCATGTCGAGCGGACCATCGTGCATGAAGGCAAAGCCTCGCTCGGCCTGATCGAGCTGCATTGAGGAGACGCCGATGTCCATCGTCACGCCGTCGACCTTCTCCACGCCAGCCTCGGCCAGCGCCTCTGCCATTTCGGAAAAACGCCGGTGGTGCAGCACCAGCCGCGGCGGATCTTCGCGAGTTTCAGCCCATTCGTTGCCAGCGGCGATGGCGTCGGGATCGCGATCGAAGGCGTGGACGGTGGCGCCGCGCGCCAGCAGCGCACGGGTATAGCCGCCCGCGCCGAAGGTCGCATCGACCATCAGCTCGCCCGGCTGCGGGGTCAGCGCTTCGATCACCTCGTCAAGCAGGACGGGAACGTGCGGGGCAGGAGAGTTCGCGGCGCCGCTCATTTCGCCTTCGCCTTCTTCTTCGCGGTTTCGGCGAGCGTGCGGCAGTTGGCCTTCCCGTTCTCCCAAGCCTCGCCCATCGAATAGAGCTTTTCCGGCGCCCAGATCGTGAAGAACGGCATCCCGCCCTGGAAGAAGATCTCATCACCCAGCCCGGCGAGATCCGTCAGGTGGTCTGGCATGACGAAGCGCCCGCTGGCATCGAACGGAACCTCGACGTAGCTCAGCAGCTGCGCGCCGCGCAGTTCGCGGTCGTAGTCCTTGTCGCGGCGCAGGGCAGCTTCTTCCTCGCGGTCGAGGATATCTTCGAACCCGGCGATGGCGGATTGGCTGAACGCCTTGAGGCAGGGCCAGCGCTCGTGCTTGCCGAGGCACAGGATGCGCTCGTCGCCCTTGTCGGCGAAGTCCTTGCGGAAGGACGGAGGCAGCACGAACCGGCTCTTTTCGCCGCGAAGCGAAAAGCCCTGTCCCTTGTACTGGATCGGCAATGCCACTGCCCCGGTCCCCGATTAAGCCCAAATTCGCCAGACACGCCCTCCCCGAACCCTGAAGCGCAGGCGCAACAGGGCCGCCCCGAAAATTCGGAACGCTGGACGCGAGTCATGTCCGATGCCTCACCGTAGTACCGTGACAGGGAGCGGGAATAAAGGGGAAATTACGGGAAATCTTGGGATATGTGGGACTATCTAGGCCCTACGGCGGAGCATTTATCCCTTCCCTATCGTTAACCAAAGTGCCTGAATTTCTATCATATTCTTGATTCTCGGCAATATTCTCAGAAGAAACCGCCTCGGCCCGCGCCGTCCCGCCCGCTCCCGCATTGTCCCCGAAGGCGCGCGCCAGCAGCATGGACAGCGCGGGAGCGGATTCGGACACGGGATCGGCCAGATCGAGCAGCGCGGCATCAGCCACGATCAGCGCAAACCCGCTCCCCAGGCCGCATTGCGCCACCAGATCGCCTGCCGAAAGGGTGCAGGATTGCGCCTCACCCACCATGCCGAATGTGCCAGCAAGCCGAGCAGGCAAGGGCGTGCCCGCAAAATCCCGCATTTGCCAATCCGCGCTTTGGCCTGGGTCGAATCGCAGCTCCAGCCCCCAGTGCGCGAGAATTGGAGAAAGCAGCGCCACGTCTTGCGGGCGCCGCCGGTCACCCAGCGCAAAGCGGCTTTCGCCCGTCATTAAAGGATCGGCGAACAGCAGCAGGCGCCCGCCCGCTCGCACCCAGGCATCGAGCGCGACATTCTCGTCGGCAGTCAGCCCGCGTGGCTGGGCCAGCAGCAGGAACTTTTGCTCCGCCAGCGCCTCGGGCGAGAGATAATCGAGCGGGACGAGATGATAGCCCTGCTCCAGACTGGCACGCGCCCAGTGCAGTTCCGCCTCGCCTGCCAGCAGTTCGGCAAACCCGCCGCTTTCGCCCCAGTAGATCGGGATTGTCCCCATCAGCCCCAGCTGCGGCAAAGGCGCGTCGCCCTGCGTTTCGGGCATGGCATCGCTCGCAGCCAGCGGCGCGGACAAGGCCAGCGCCGCCGCTGCGAGGGCCAGCGCCAGATTACTGCGCAGCAACGCCAGCGGGCAACGGAGCATTGGTGGACGGGGTGGGTTGCGCGCTTTCGGCAGGCACGCCGGTTTCGATAGGCAATTCGGGCACCACGCCCGCATCCGCCAGCGGATCGCGCGGCGCGGCAGGCTCTGTAGGCTCCACAGAAGGCCCGGTCTTGGAGACAACGCTCGCCTCAGTCTGATCGGCGCGGCTGACCACGATATCGGCCAGCGCCACCACCAGGATCATGCACACCAGCCCGAAGATTCCGACCTGCAACCGCTGCACCTTCTGCGCCCGCGTGCCGGCAAACGGCGCACCTTCTGGCGCCACCTCGGGACGGTTGAAGCTTTTCAAGAGTTCGCGCGGATCGATCGCCATGATTTCGGCCCCCTAAGCCGAACCAGATGAACCTAACCTAGCCAATCGAAAACAGGCAAGCCTTTCGCGCGCAGCCATTCGGCGTTGTACAGCGTGGAGAGATAGCGGAAACCGGTATCGCACAGGATCGTCGCCACCCGCGCATCGGGGCCGAGTTCGCGGCCCAGCGCCACCGCGCCCGCCACGTTGATGCCCGAGGAGAGGCCCAAGGCCAACCCTTCCTCGCGCAGCAACTGCGCGACCCACTTGAGACCTTCCTCGTCCGAAATCCGGAACTGCGTATCGATCGGAGCGCCTTCGAGGTTCGCCGTGATGCGCCCCTGCCCGATCCCCTCAGCCACCGACGAGCCCTCGGCCTTCAGCTCGCCTTGCGCATAATAGTTATAGAGCGCAGCGCCGTGCGGGTCGGTGAGCGCGATGCGAATGTTCTCGTCAAAGGCCTTCAGCCCCATAGCCACGCCAGCGATGGTGCCGCCGGTGCCAGCCGCGCAAGTGAAGCCCGAGACCTTGCCGCCAAGCTGCTCCCAGATTTCGGGCGCGGTGCTTTCGATATGGGCGCGGCGGTTGGCGACGTTGTCGAATTGGTTGGCCCAGATCGCACCTTCGGTTTCCTCGGCCAGACGGCGGCTTGTGTGGACGAAGTGGTTAGGATCGGCAAACTTGGTCGGCGGGACCAGCACCAGCTCTGCGCCCAGCGCACGCAGCGTGGCCATTTTCTCCGCGCTCTGGTTGTCGGGCATGACGATGATCGTCTTGTAACCCTTGGCATTGGCCACCAGCGCAAGGCCAATGCCGGTGTTGCCCGCCGTCCCTTCGACCACGGTGCCACCGGGCTTGAGCTCGCCGCGCTCCTCGGCATCGCGGATGATCCACAAAGCCGCGCGGTCCTTCACCGAGGCTCCGGGGTTGGCAAATTCGCACTTGCCCCAGATCTCGCATCCGGCGGCCTCACTCGCGCCCTTAAGAAGAACGAGCGGGGTGTTGCCGATGAGGTCGAGGCTGTCTGTCTTGACGGGTAAAGCTGTCATGCTGCCCGAAGTAGGATGCGCGGGGCCAGAGGGCAATCAGCTTTGCCTTGGCCCGCGTGAAGTCAGTCTTCCTCGGCGATGCGGACCTTTAGGCCATCCAGCTCGCCGGTGAACGGAAGCTGGCAGGACAGGCGGCTGGTCGCATCGCGATGGTCCGAACTGTCGAGCAGGTCGTCCTCGTCCTCGCTCATGGCGGGCAGCTTGTCGGCAAAGGCCGGGTCGACATGGACGTGACAGGTGGCGCACGAGCAGCAACCGCCGCACAGCGCGAGCAGCTCGTCGAAGCCGTTGTCGCGGATGGCCTCCATCACGGTGAGGCCTTCGCCAACCTCGACGGTCTCTTCCTCACCCGAACGGCTGACGACGGTTAGCTGCGGCATATGCGGGAATCCCTTTGTTGATTTCGCGCCGTGCTAGGCAATCGCGAAAAAGTTGGCAAGAAGGGCGCATATGGGACTTACCTCGGAGCAGATCACCACCAGCCTCGACTGGATCGCCGCGCGCGAGCCGACAATTGCGCAAGCGCTGGAGCGCTGCGGCTACCCCGAACCGCGCATTCGCGAGCGCGGCTATCGCACCTTGCTACGCACGATCGTCGGCCAGCAGGTAAGCGTGGCGTCAGCTTCCTCTGTGTGGCGCAAGATGGAGGCCGAACTGGGCGAGGACATTCATCCCGCCCAACTGCTGGCGCGTGATTTCGATGCCCTGCGCGCCTGCGGACTGTCGCGGCAGAAGCAGGGCTATGCGCGCAGTCTGTGCGAACTGGTCCACGCGGGTGAGCTGGACCTTGAAAACCTTCCCGCAGACGACGAAGCCGCGATTGCCGAGCTGACGCGGATCAAGGGCATCGGCCGCTGGTCTGCCGAGATTTACCTGCTGTTTGCGGAAGGCCGCCCCGATATCTGGCCCGCTGGCGATCTGGCGGTGATGGCGGGCATGGGGAAGATCTTGGGCCTGGAGGAACGGCCCGATGAAAAAGCGACCCGTGCGCTGGCGGAGGGCTGGCGGCCCCATCGCGGCGCGCTCGCGATCTTTACCTGGCATTGTTACGATAATCCGGCGCTGTGAGTGTTGCGAGCCGGCGCAGATGCGCTGCGCTTTCCTATGGCCCCTGCCATCTACTAAACGGCTTGGACAAATTCAGACCTGAGCCTCGGCCCGCAATCGGCATACTGTCACACCGAGCTGGATGGACGAGTTTGAGGGGAAAACGGACGGGGGCCATACGCTTTCGATCCGTGGAGAGACTGCATGCTGTAAGCTGTCAGCCTTCCGGACCAACGACAAGCCGATTGTTAACCGGTTGGAGCGAGCGGTTGCTATTGCCCAAACGGCTGACAAACATGGCGATCTGTTCCGGGCTCGCCGTCAGAACGTTATCTGCTACGTGCCAATTTACGCCTTCGGTGCAAGGAGGCGTCGTCAACGAACCCATGTAGCGATAAACAGAGAGGTCGTCGGGTACGAGCTTTGCGACGTCGAATTCGAAAGCCGACCGGTTTGCCTCCATCGCATCGATGATAGGCTGCAACGCTGGATTTGCCTCGCCTTCCTCGAACGCTACACCCAGCACGGCAAAGTGCCCTTTCTGGGACCCGTGAACGAGATGGACAACGAGCGGATAGCGCTTGTCGTGCAGAACATGTTCTGCAGGAGTATGGAAATGCATCTGCAGCAAGCTGTAAAGACGCTCGCCCGAAATCATTCCCATGCCGGGGCCCACATCGACCTGCACTTTGCGTGGGCCCAATTTCAGCTTACCCTCGGCCACCCCGTAAGAAGCGGAAAGACTGATATCACCGCGAGCATTTGTCTCAGCTAGATCTATGGGAGATTGCATCGCCCCGGCATCGCAGGCTCCATAAGCTTCATTTGTCACCGACCATTTTTCGGGAAGCTCACCGTCACCATACACCCAATCAGGGACGTCCCCTGATTGTGCAAATGCAACCGTGTGCATCAACAAGGCGGTGCAGCCACACGCCGCAGATAGAAGCCTGCTCATTGTCCCTCCAAATTTGTCGGCTGTTGACATTGTTCTCAGTTCCGCCAGCGCCGACACTGTCGCTGTCCACCCATAGGATAGCGAATTCCACGATCACAGGCAGCTTAACGCATTATTATTCTGAGTTATTTTTCATAGTCAAGGGCCGCAACGCGGCGCTGTGATCTTTGGCTATTGAGGCAGGTCTCCAAGGCCACCCGCCCCGGCCAGGCCAGCACTTTATTTCAAACGCAGCGGGCTGCTAGGGAGGGCTAACATTGCGTTGGTAAGAAGAGTCTTTCCCTTGTGGGGGGATCGAGGTTCCATGCAAGCGTCGCGCCCCCAACCCCCTCGAAGAGATGAGCAAGGTTGATCAGCAATGTCATCCTGCCACATTCGGCATTCGCTTTTTCCCATGGTCTGCTTTCGCGCCTTAATCCGGCAAAATGTCAACTTCGTCAGGTTCGCGGTTCGGCTTATGCCCGCCCCACCCTTCCCATTCTCCCCAGCAATCCCTAGCTCTCCAGCAACCCAAGGGAGAGCCCATGACTGCTACCGCCACCACCGACGCCCTCGCCACCGTTCCCCTGATCCCGCGCGATCACATTTTCGGCAATCCGACCCGCGCAGGCGGCAAGATCAGTCCCGATGGCAAGTGGGTCAGCTGGATGGCGCCGCACGAAGGCGTGATGAACGTGTGGATGGCTCCATCGGATGATCCCGACAATCCGCGCCGCATGACCAGCGCAACAGAGCGCCCGATCCCGGCATATTTCTGGTCACCCGATTCCACCTCGCTGCTCTATATCCAGGACAAGGGCGGCGATGAGAACTTTCTGCTTTATCAGGTGAATGTGGAAAGCGGTGAGGAACGCTGTCTGACCCCGTTCGAGAACACCCGGGCGCAGGTGGTCGGCGCTTCAGACACGATCAAGGATACCATCCTCGTCGGCATCAACAATCGCGATCCGCGCTTTCACGATGTCCACAAGTTGAACCTCAAGACCGGCGAAATGGAGCTGGTCTACGAGAACAACGCCTATGTCGGCTTCGAAAGCGACGACAGCCTGACGCTGCGCTGGGCGATCCAGCAGAACGCCGCGGGCGGCAACGACATGTTCGAGATTGTCGACGGCGTGGTGGCCGAGGCGCCGCGCGAAAGCATCGGGATGGACGATGCGCTGACCACCGGCACCGCTGGCTACACCACCGATGGTTCGGTACTTTACTGGCTCGACAGCCGGGGCCGCGACACCGCCGCGCTCTATGCCGAGGACACCGCGACCGGCGAGCGAACCCTCGTCGCCGAGCACGACAAGGCCGATGTGGGCGGCACCATGCGCGACACCAAAACCGGAGTGGTACAGGCTTGGAGCGCGACCTATCTGCGCACCGAGCATCACGCCATTGATCCAGAAATCGGCGCCGCGCTCGCATGGTTGCGCAAGCGGCTCGATGGCGACTTCGGCATTCAGTCGCGCACCGACGATGATCGCAAGTGGCTGGTCTGGAACGACCCGCTGACCGCTCCGATCCGCGCCTACCTTTACGACCGCGATGCCGACACGCTAACCGAGTTCTACAACACCCGGCCCGAGCTGGAAGGCGCGCCGCTCCAACCGATGCATGCGCTGGAGATCACCAGCCGCGATGGGCTCACTTTGCCCTCGTTCCTCACCCTGCCCCCGGCCTGCGACGAGGATGGCGACGGCATTCCTTCAGAGCCGGTGCCGATGGTGCTGCTGGTTCACGGCGGGCCCTGGGCGCGCGATGGCTATGGCTACAACCGGACGCATCAGTGGCTGGCCAACCGTGGCTATGCGGTGCTCTCGGTGAACTTCCGCGGCTCGACCGGGTTCGGCAAGAGCTTCATCAATGCCGGCAACCTCGAATGGTCGGGCAAGATGCACGATGACCTTATCGACGCGGTGGAATGGGCCGTGGAGAAAGGCATCGCCGCGCGCGACAAAGTCGCGATCATGGGCGGCTCTTACGGCGGCTATGCTACGCTGGTGGGGCTGACGTTTACGCCGGACGTGTTCGTCTGCGGCGTCGATATCGTCGGCCCGTCGAACCTCGAGACACTGTTGGAAACGATCCCGCCATATTGGGAGCCGTTGGTGAAGCAATTCCACGAACGGATGGGCAACCCCGGCACGCCCGAGGGGCTGGAGTTCCTGAAGTCGATCAGCCCGCTCTACAAGGCGGACAAGATCGAGAAGCCGCTGCTGATCGGCCAGGGCGCGAACGATCCGCGCGTGAAGCAGGCCGAAAGCGACCAGATCGTGAGCGCGATGGAAGCGGCGGGAATTCCCGTCACCTATGTGCTGTTTCCCGACGAAGGCCACGGCTTCCACCGTCCAGAAAACAACATCGCCTTCAACGCAATCACCGAAGAGTTCCTGTCGCGCTATCTCGGTGGACGGGCCGAGGCAGCGGGTGACACTGTCGCAAAGTCCACCGCACAGATCCCCAACGGGGCGGAGCATCTGGGGCTTTAGTTAGCACGCCCCGCTCACCGCGAGCGGATGTGGCAAGGCGGGGCCTAATCCACCAGCGCGTCAATGGCGCTGGCCATCCTGAAGTCTCGCGAGGTAAGCCCACCCGCATCGTGGCTGGTCAGCGTGATCGCGACGCGGTTGTAAACATTGGCCCAGTCGGGGTGATGGTTGTGCTGCTCAGCCAGCATGGCCACGCGGGTCATGAAGGCGAAGGCCTCGGAAAAGTCGGCGAAGGAAAACCCGCGCGAGATCGACTTGTGCGCATCGCCCAGCGTCCATTCGGGCAGGCGGGCCAGCGCGCTTTCCAGTTCGCTGGGCTTGTCGATGGCGTTAGTTGACTGGTCGGTCATGATGCGAATCCCTTGGCTTGTTAGGCTGAGTTCCATCGCCTAACGCACGAGCCGATGGAAGAGTGCCATATCCGTGCGACCGACCTTGCCTGCCGACGCGGCGACCGGCTGCTGTTCGCGGGGTTGTCGCTGGCGCTTGGCCCTGGCGAGGCGCTGCAACTGGCGGGCGCGAACGGCATCGGCAAGTCGAGCCTGATGCGCATTCTGGCAGGACTTGCCCGCCCCTATTCCGGCGAGGTCGAGAGGCAAGGCGCGCTGGCCCTGCTCGACGAACGCCCCGCGCTTGACGAACACCAGCCGCTTGGCAAGGCGCTCAATTTCTGGCGCGGAATTGACGGGGGCGAGGCGCTCGGGATCGAGCGGCTCGGGCTGGAGGCGCTGCTCGATGTGCCGGTGCGCTATCTCTCGACCGGGCAGCGCAAACGCGCGGCGCTCGCCCGCCTGCTCGGCCAGCGTACACCGATCTGGTTACTCGACGAACCGCTTAACGGGCTGGACACCCATGCCGTCGCGCTGGTCGAAACCTTGGTGGCAGAGCACCTTTCCGCAGGCGGCATCGCAGTGATCGCCAGCCACCAGACCTTCGCTCTGCCCGCGCTCACCCGGCTGGCGCTGGCGGAGCACGCGGCATGAGCGCGGCGCTGGCCCTGCTGCGGCGCGATCTTGCCCGCCTGCTCCCAGGAACGCAGGGCGGCGGCACCTTGCTGCCGCTGCTGTTCTTCCTTGCCGTGGCCATGCTCTACCCCTTCGCCATCGGCCCCAACCCCACGCTTCTGGCAGGCACCGGCGGCGGGGTAATCTGGGTCGCCGCATTGCTTGCCGCGATCCTCCCGCTCGACCGGCTGTTCGCGCCGGATCTCGAAGCGGGCATGTTCGACCAGTGGGCGCTGCGCGGCCTGTCCGAAGAGTTGGTGGTGACGGTGCGACTGATCGCACACTGGCTGAGCTTCGGCCCCTTCGTGATGCTGGCCGCCCTGCCCGCCAGCGCGCTGGTGGGTATCGACGGCGCAACCTTGCGCGTGGTCGAGCTGGGCCTGTTGGCAGGCACGCCGGGGCTGGCCGCAATCGGTATCATCATCGCCGCTGTCACCGTTGGACTGCGCGGGGGCGGCGCGGCGTTGGCGGGGCTGCTGGTTATCCCGCTTGCGGTGCCGCTGCTGATCTTCGGCGCGGGCGCGCTCTCGACCGGCGGCGAAGGCGGACTTGCCCTGACCGCCGCGATCAGCCTCGTGCTGGTGGCGATGGCGCCATTCGCCGGGGGCGCGGCAATCCGGGCTGCGCGCGAGGGCTAGCGCGGCGGCTGGTAGGCTTCGTCGCGAAGGGTGAATATGTAGCTAACCAGCGACGCAGTCTCGTCATCTTCGAGATAGAAATCCATCTCTTCAGGATAGTTGTGCGCGCTGCGCAGCCAGTTGGTCAGCGTCGCCACGCTCAACCCGCGCGCATTGGCGATGGTGGGAAACTCGGGCGACTTGGGGTTCGGCGACAGGCCATAGCGCTCGACCGAATGGCAGCCCGCACAGGCCGCCTGCGCCAGCGCGTGGCCATCGCTGGATACAATGGGAGGCGCGGCCTCCACCTGATCGACGGGGACAGTCTGGCAACCGCCGAAAATTAGCGGCAGGGCGAGAAATGCGGACTTGAGGGCAGAATTCGACATTTGAGGGCTCCACAATGAAGAGCCTGCACCATGTCGATCCCTACGCAAAAATCCTTGAGCCCGATCAACCTTTCGCAGCCTTACACGTAAGGCGGCTGATCGCGTCCGGTCGGGCTCTTGGTGAAGATCTCGCAGCCATCTTCGGTGATGCCGATCGAATGTTCGAACTGGGCCGAAAGGCTCTTGTCGCGTGTCACCGCGGTCCAGCCGTCGCTCAGCACCTTCACCGCGGGCTTGCCGAGGTTAATCATCGGCTCGATCGTCATGAACATACCCGCGCGCAGCTCGGGGCCCGTGCCCGCGCGACCGGCGTGGATCACCTCGGGCGCATCGTGGAACAGGCGGCCAAGGCCATGTCCGCAGAAATCGCGCACCACGCCATAACGGTGCCGCTCGGCATGGGCCTGAATCGCCGCGCCGATATCGCCCACCCGCGCACCGGGCCGCGCCTCGGCAATGCCAACCATCAGGCATTCGTAGGTGACTTCCACCAGCTTGCGCGCCTTCAGCGGCACATCACCAACCAGGAACATCCGGCTGGTGTCGCCATGCCAGCCGTCTACCAGCGGCGTCACGTCGATGTTGAGGATGTCGCCATCCTTCAGCTTCTTGTCGCCCGGAATGCCGTGGCAAACCACGTGATTGAGCGAGATACAGCAAGAGTGCGTATAGCCATGATAGCCAAGCGTCGCGGGCACACCGCCGCCCGCCAGCGTCATCTCGCGCACGATGTCGTCCAGCTCGCCGGTGGTTACACCGGGGCGGACATGGTCGGCCAGGGCATCAAGGATCTCGGCGGCCAGCCGCCCGGCCTTGCGCATCCCTTCGAAACCTTCGGGGCCGTGCAGCTTGATCGTGCCGTCACGCACCATATCGGCGTCGGCATCTACGTGTTGGTATTGCGTCATGCGGCCCATGTAGCGCGCCTTGCGCGAAATTTCGAGCCGCCAGCCATTTTTCTGATCGGCTTACTTCCCGACCGAAAAGATCTCGCGATATTCGGGGCGGACCGTTTCAAGCATTTCGGGCGTCAGCGGGAAGGTAAAATCGTAACTGCCTTCCACCCACGGCCCGGCGATGTAAGGCGCGATCACCACGCCGATCCGGTCGAACTTGCGCCCCCCTGCCGAGCTGAGCAAAAGGTTCGCCTCTCCGATCGCGACGCAGGCATCGAACTCGTCGTCCGACCCCTCAATCACTGGCTTACCGCGGCGCTTGGCCCGTTCCTTGTTCAGCTTTTCGCACAGTTCGTCGCCCAGTACCGCGTCGAGCGCATCGGGCGAGGCAAAGAAGGCGATCGGTTCAAGCGAAATGTTGCGCTCCTCGTCCCACACCATCGAATCGAATCCGTAATTCGGATGGGCACCGCCGGTGTAAGTCGAGATTTCTGTCGACATGCTCAGCCAGCCGGGCAAGTCCGCCATAACCTGCCACTCGGTGCTGGACGAATACTTGTTGAACGGGAACCCGTTATCGCGCGCCTCTTCCTTGTCGCGAGCGGCGTTTAGTGCCAGCTCGTCGCGCCGCTTCTGCAGTTGGGCGTCGAGCCAGTTTGCCAATTCAGGCACGTCGCCGGCGGCCTGCGGATAGGAGTACTCGAACACGAAGGTGTCAGTCTCCTCGGTCACTTGCCGCGCTCCGCCGGTGGGTGCTTTTGTCTCAGCCCCTCCCGACTCGGCGGCCACAGGCGGCGGCGTTGGCGCCTGCGGGGGCTGATCGGGCTGCTGCGCCTCCTGGCAAGAGGCAAGCGCAAGCGCAGAGGCGAGCCAGAAAAATTCGCGCGTCATACCCTTCGTCTCTTCCCAAATCCGTCCCGAATAGGCAAGCGACTGCTTCATGAGCATTGCAGAACCTTTGATCCAGCCGGATCGTGGCCAGGACGCGCACACGATCCACCTCGTGAACACCGCCAGCTTCGACGATTTCGCCAAAGGACTGAGCGGGCCCCAACGCGCTACGCTGGCTGCGCAAAAGTTCAAGGGGGCAGGTTACGAAACCGCCATCGTGCCAGAGGGCGACGGCTGGTTTGCTGTTGGCGGCGTTGCCGATCCGGAGACACTGTCAAGTTGGTGTCTGGCCAAGCTGGCCGAAGTGCTCCCTGCCGGAACCTATCGCCTTGCCAGCGGCTCCGCCGGGGCAGCCCTGCACGGTTGGCAGACCGCGCAATATCGCTTCACCCGCTACCTTAGCGAGAGCGACGCCGAAGGCCCCCGCGTGTTGCTGACGAGCGAGGCCAGCAAGATCGAGACGGCGCAGGCCGAAGCGCGCGCGGTGGCGCTGGTGCGCGATCTGGTCAACACGCCCGCTGAGGACATGGGCCCCGCCGCGCTGGAGGCCGAGGCCGAACGCATCGCCAAGGAGCATGGCGCAAGCATCGAAGTTGTGCGCGGCGACCGGCTCGAAAAAGAGTTTCCGATGGTCCACGCCGTGGGCCGCGCGGCAGAGCGCAAGCACGCCCCCCGCCTGATCGAACTGAACTGGGGCGACGATGCCCACCCGCGCCTCGCCATTGTCGGCAAGGGGGTGTGTTTCGATTCGGGCGGGCTCGATGTGAAGTCGTCCTCCGGAATGCTGCTGATGAAGAAGGATATGGGCGGCGCGGCCCATGCCCTCGCCTTGTCCGAATGGATCATGCAGGCAGGGCTCAAGGTAAGGCTGCAATGTCTTGTCCCCGCGGTCGAGAATGCGATTTCAGGCAATGCCTTCCGCCCGGGGGACATCCTTGCCAGCCGCAAGGGCCTCTCGGTGGAGATCGGCAACACCGATGCCGAAGGACGGCTGGTGTTGGCCGACGCGCTGGCGCTCGCGAGCGAGAGCGCCCCCGAGTTGGTGATCGACTTCGCCACGCTGACCGGCGCGGCGCGCGTGGCGCTGGGGCCGGATCTGCCCGCCCTGTTCACCCGCGAAGATGCGACAGCCGAAGCGCTGATTGCCGCCGGAAAGGACCACGACGACGCGCTCTGGCGTCTGCCGCTGCACGATGCCTATGGCGAGTGGCTGAAATCGCCCATCGCCGACCTCACCAACAGCCCCAGCAATGGTTACGCCGGCGCGAGTGTGGCGGCCCTGTTTCTCGACCGATTCGTGGGCGAAAAGGACGATGGCAGCCCGATCGACTGGGCCCATTTCGATACTTTCGCCTGGCGTCCGGCAGCCAAACCGGGGCGGCCCAAGGGCGGTGAGGCACTGGGCCTGCGGGCGGCCTTCCACATGGTGCGCCAGCGCTTCGGTTAACGCACGTTCACCGCGCAGCCTTGCCCCATGGAGCCGCGCCGTCTAAGCGCAGCCGCTTGTAGCCAGTACTTACGGATAAACGGCGCTTGAGCCAGAACGACGATACCCAGCCTTCCACGCACGTACAGGGCCCCTATGCCTTGTCCGGCCCGGTGACGCGGCCGCAAGGCAACGATCTGCCCCTGCGCGGCGATCTCGCGCACATCGGCCTGGCGGGAACGCACTTCGTGCCGCACTATGCCGTGCCGCAACCGCGTGCTGTCATGCCCGGCGGCGCTACCCTGCGCGTGGCGCCCTCCGAAGAGGCGGAAGAGCTGTGCGTACTGATGGAAGGCGACAGCTTCGAACTGCTCGACATCACCGGGAGCTGGGCCTGGGGCTGTCTCTCGCTCGAAGGCCCGGTGGGCTATGTCCACATCGACCGGCTCGAACCGACTACCGCAGGCTGAGGAACAGCAATGGCACATAATGTCTTCATCGATGGCGGCGCCGGAACCACCGGCCTCGAAATCGCGGACCGGCTGGCGGGCCGTGACGAGTTCGAGCTGATCCGCCTCAGCGAGGCCGAGCGCAAGGATGCGGATTGCCGCAAGACAGCGCTCAACTTCGCCGATTTCGTAATCCTGTGCCTGCCCGACGATGCCGCGCGTGAAGCCGTAGCGATGATTTCGCCCGACAGCGGCACCCGCGTGATCGACGCCTCCACCGCCCATCGCACCGCGCCCGGCTGGATTTACGGCTTCCCCGAAATCGTCGGCCGCGAAGTCGTGGCCGGGGCCAAGCAGGTCTCGAATCCCGGATGCTATTCCACCGGCTTCATCGCGCTGATCACCCCGCTGATCCGCGAGCGCCTGCTGCCGCGCGACTGGCCTTATACGGTGAACGCGGTGTCGGGCTATTCCGGCGGCGGCAAGGGCCTTATCGCGCGTTACGAGGACGAGAGCGACTTGGCCTTCCGCACCTATGGCCTCACCCTCGCCCACAAGCACCTGCCCGAAATGCAGGCACGCACAGGCTTAGCATATCCGCCGGTCTTCGCCCCCTCGGTAGTGCCTGCCTATCGCGGCATGGTGGTCGAAGTTCCGCTGCCGATCGAGGCCATGCGTAAGGCCGCCCCGCCCGCTGACCTGCGCGGTTGCCTCGCCAAGGCCTATGCCGGAATGCGCACGATCACGGTCCATGATGAGTGCCCCGAAGAGCTGGTGCTGCGCGCCCAGGCCGAGCCGTCAGACGGGATCGACATCTACGTCTGCGCCGACGCCGAGGGCAAGAATGCGCGCCTGATCGCCGTGCTCGACAATCTCGGCAAGGGGGCCAGCGGTGCTGCGGTGCAGTCGCTCAACCTGATGGCGGGTTGCGACGAATATGCGGGCCTGCGTCTCTGACCTGCCTGCCCGCTAATGCGGCAACACCTGCACAACAATTAGGCAGCGCCTCGCCGCAGCGCTGGGAAACGCTGTTTCGCGGGTGCAGCCACAGGCTTTGCAAATGCCGCAAATCCGCCCTTTCGCTCTTGCCGATGATTGTCTAATCCTGTGGCACACACCTTGGCACGATTCTTGTTAATACCTTGATGTGATTGCCGGGGAAGCGGCACCATCGGCGTTCCTGCAACAAATCAGGCGTCGGATAGAATGGCAGGGGTAAAGTGAAGAAAATCGAAGCCATCATCAAACCGTTCAAGCTTGATGAAGTGAAGGATGCGCTGCACGAAGTGGGCGTTTCGGGTATCACCGTTACCGAGGCAAAGGGTTTCGGCCGCCAGAAGGGCCATACCGAGCTTTATCGCGGCGCGGAATATGTGGTCGATTTCCTGCCAAAGGTTAAGCTCGAAGTGATCGTGGCCGATGGCCAGGCCGAAGCCGTGGTCGACGCCATCGCCGTCGCCGCCAAGACGGGCCGCATCGGTGACGGTAAGATCTTCGTCTCCGACATCCAGACCGCCATCCGCATCCGCACCGGTGAGCAGGACGAAGCCGCTATCTGAGCGGCGCTGAGCACAATCATCAGCGGGCCTGCGATGGCCCGCCTCCAATTCACGCCAAACACTCCATAAGGAAGGATTATTATGGCTACTCCGGCTGATATCGTGAAGCGCATCAAGGAAGAGGAGATCGAATGGGTCGATCTTCGCTTCACCGATCCCAAGGGCAAATGGCAGCACCTCCAGATGTGCGCCGGCGTCATCGACGAGGATGCGCTGGAAGAAGGCCTGATGTTCGACGGGTCGTCGATCGCCGGCTGGAAGGCCATCAACGAGTCCGACATGATCCTGAAGCCGGACTGTGACGCGGTCTACATCGACCCGTTCAGCGCCACGCCGATGATCTCGATCAACTGCGACATCGTCGAGCCATCGGACGGCGAGCTTTATAGCCGCGACCCGCGCTCGACTGCCAAGCGCGCCGAGGCCTACCTGAAGACCACCGGCATCGGTGACACCGTCTTCGTCGGCCCCGAGCCCGAGTTCTTCATGTTCGACGACGTGCGCTTCGAAGACGGCTATGCCGGCTCGGGCTTCCAGATCGACGACGTCGAGCTGCCCACCAACACCGCCACCGAGATGGAAGGCGGCAACATGGGCCACCGTCCGCGCGCCAAGGGCGGCTACTTCCCCGTCGCGCCGGTCGACAGCTGCATGGACATCCGTGCCGAGATGGTTTCAACCATGCTCGAAATGGGCCTGCCGATGGACAAGCACCACCACGAGGTGGCAGCTGCCCAGCACGAGCTTGGCATCACCTTCGGCACGCTGACCGAAACCGCCGACCGCGTGCAGGTTTACAAGTACGTCGTGCACCAGGTCGCCCATGCCTATGGCAAGACCGCGACCTTCATGCCGAAGCCGATCAAGGAAGATAACGGCTCGGGCATGCACACCCACATGTCGATCTGGAAGGACGGCAAGCCGACCTTCGCCGGCAACGAATATGCCGGTCTGTCCGAGACCTGCCTCTATTTCATCGGCGGTGTGATCAAGCACGCGAAGGCCTGCAACGCCTTCACCAACCCGACCACCAACAGCTACAAGCGTCTGGTGCCGGGCTTCGAAGCCCCCGTTCTGCTGGCCTACTCGGCCCGCAACCGTTCGGCCTCGTGCCGCATTCCCTATGGCTCGGGCGAGAAGGCGAAGCGCGTCGAGTTCCGCTTCCCCGATCCGCTGGCGAACCCGTACCTCGCCTTCTCGGCGCTGCTGATGGCGGGCCTCGACGGAATCGAGAACAAGATCCACCCCGGCGAATCGTCGGACAAGGATCTGTACGACCTGCCGCCGGAAGAATTGGCCGATATCCCGACCGTCTGCGGCAGCCTGCGTGAAGCGCTCGAATCGCTCCAGGCCGATCACGAGTTCCTGCTGAAGGGCGACGTGTTCACCAAGGACCAGATCGATGCCTACATCGAGCTGAAGTGGCCGGAAGTCTATCGCACCGAACAGACCCCTGCCCCGGTCGAATACGACATGTACTACAGCGCGTAAGCGCACTGGCCTTGATCCGCTTTGCTGCCCTCAAGCAGCGAAGCGGTAGGGCAGAAAACAAACAGGGCCGCTCGGGAAACCGGGCGGCCCTTTTGTTTGCGCACTTTCCTACACGCGTTGAGAATGCCTACCCGGGGAAGCGATTCGTTTTGCCGGAGCGCTAACCTATGAACCGCACACCCATTTTCGCCGCCGTCCGCCACCTTCTCGCCCGCCCTTTGATAGAGGCGGATGTCCGCGCGCTCGACAGCGCCATCGACGCCGCGCTTGAGCTTCCCGCCCCGCTGGCGGTCAGCCCGCAAGGGGCGGGGCTGGTCCGCAGGTCCGAGGGGCTGGCGAAGCTGCGGCCCGACGGCATGGTGGAAGCCTATCCCGATCCCGCCACAGGCGCCGATCCCTGGACCATCGGCTGGGGCGCGACCGGGGAAGGCATCGGCCCCGGCACCGTCTGGACCCGCACCCAGTGCGACGCGCGGCTGGAGACAGACCTTGCACGCCACGCCGAGGAGGTGGCCGATGCTATCGGCGATGCGCCGACCAGCCAGCAGCAGTTCGATGCGCTGGTCTCTTTTCACTACAACACCGGCGCGATTGCGCGCGCGACGCTGACAAGGCGGCATATCGCGGGCGACTATGCGGGCGCGGCGGAGGAGTTTTCGCGGTGGGTCTATGCCGCGGGCAAGGTGATGAAGGGGCTGGTGCGGCGGCGGGAGGCTGAGGCGGAGGTTTATCGTGGCCGGAGTTGCGAGCAGTGATTGCGAGGGAAGAGAATTCGCGAATTTGAAGCTCTTGTAGATGGGAGAAGACTTCGGCCACCAACGTCGATAGTCTACGCCATAGGGAGAAGATTTAGGGGATAGGCCACGATGAATCTGCGCAATTACGGCCTTCTTTATCTGGCAGCGCTCGTCGGAAGCACGCCAGCGCTGGCCCAACCTTCGACGATGCCTCCTGAACTGGCCTTCGATGAAACGATGCTACCCTATACGGACACTGACCAGTCCGTGATGCTGCCGGATGGTCGCGCACTCCACATGGTTTGCATGGGCGAGGGTTCGCCGACAGTCATCCTCTCAGCAGGCCAAGGCGATTGGTCGGCTGCCTGGAGCAAGGTGCAACCGAAGATCGCTCAAACCACCAGAGTCTGTTCTTGGGACAGGCCGGGTTTCGGACTCAGCGATGGCACACAGTTCGAGGCGACAGTTGCGACAAATGCAGCAGATCTCGAAACCGCATTGCTGGAAGCGGAGATTAACGGGCCCTATGTCCTGGTCGGCCATTCGCTGGGATCGTACGAGACGTTTCTCTTCGCCGACCATAATTTAGAGCGGCTTGCCGGCATGGTTCTGATCGATCCGAGCCTTCCTAATCAGCCAGCTAGAATGGAAAGGATCGCGCCCTCACCGAAATTGGGCGAGGCCGAGCAGCAAGGCCCAAGCGCGCTGTGGCGCAGCTGCGCAGCCGCGTTGAGAACCGGAGGTCTCTCCGAAAGCGGCCCTGATCCCGACGGCTGCTTTGCCCTGCCGCCCTATTTCCCCTTGTCGGTGCGGCAGGCTTTAAGAGCCAAACTGGCCAGTAACCCAATCCAGTTCGAGACCGCCGCAGAGTTTTTCGCAAACGGCCTGAATAAGGGCGCGCAAATAGTCATTAACCCCAGGCGCGACTATGCTGCCCTGCCGCTTTATGTTCTAAGCTCAACCGTCGTGCCTTTCCCGCCAGATTTTCCGATTGAGGAAAGGAGGCGTGTCGAAGCAATGGTGCAAGAGTCGAACTCAGGATGGCTCGAAATCGCCTCCCTTTCAACTCGCGGGATAAACTCAAGAGTGCCCGCCTCCGGGCACTACATCCATCAGGAAAAGCCGCAAGTTGTAGTCGATACAATCGAAGCGGTGGTACGCGAAGTTCGAGCTGCCGGTTTGAACAGCACTCCGGATGAATAAGAGATTCCGTCTCGTCGAAGTATTGGGCTATGGCCGCCACTGGAGTAATGTCGACAAGCCTTGTCCAAATCTATCCTCAAACCTTAACCACCCGCCGCGTCAGCTCGCTGCTCCCATCCTTGCACGATCCCGCCGGCGCCGGGCCTGCCGCCCCCGCCCCGCTCACCACGCGCGCGATCTGGCGGTCCTGTTCCTCGTCGCTCATCCGCTGCCAGCCTTCGGGGCCAAGCTTGTCGAGCGGGCGGTAGCGCACCTTGTACTGCATCCGCTCCGAGCCCTCGACCCAATAGCCTAAGTAAACAAACGGCAGCCCCTCGGCCGCCGCGCGGCGGATGTGGTCGAGGATCACGAAGTTGCCCAGCCCCGAGCGTTCGGTCTCGGGGTCGTAGAAGCTGTAGATCATCGACAGCCCGTCGCCCTGCCGGTCGGTCAGGCAGGCGGCGACCAGCTTGCCCGGTCCGCCGTCCTCGCGCGGCTCTCGATATTCGATCACCACCGTGCTGACCGAAGTGTGCTCCACCATGTCGGCAAAGTCGATCTCGTCCATCGCCGCCATGCCGCCGCCGGGGTGGCGGTGCGAGAGGTATCGTTGCAGCAGCGCGAACTGTTCTGCCGTCGCCCATGGCCGGCATTCACTTACCACCAGATCCTTGTTGCGCTTCTCGGTCCGCTTCTGCGAGCTGGAGGGGCGGAACTCATCCGCCACCACGCGCACTGAAACGCAGGCGCGGCAATCGGCGCAGCTGGGGCGATAGGCGACGTTCTGGCTACGCCGGAAGCCGATCCGCGACAGCGCATCGTTCAGCGCGTCGGAATTGGGGCCGTTCAGTTCGGTGAACACCTTGCGCTCTGTCTTGCCCGGCAGATAGGGGCACGGCGCGGGGCTCGTCACGAAGAAGCGGGGGAAGCGCACGGGTGCGGTCACTGTGAGGCGATCCTCTCATCATGGCAGCGGTTGGCGCGTGGCAGCGCCGATACACCGGACCATGCCGACGGGAATCGCCCGGTTAAAGTATATTAACCATCTTGTGTCCGCTGCGTAGAGATTATTTCCTTCGAAACCGGGCCAAGGGAGCCGTGTTGCCCCGTTCCGGGTCAGTTCAGTTCGACGTGACTAACAGAATAGCCTTGCGCCCGCAGCCGCGTGATCAACGCTTCAAGCTGCACGCTGTCGCGCGCCTCGCATTCGATATCGGTAACGAGGCCCTTGGCGGGCAGATTGGTGAAGATCCGCTGGTGCGAGATTTCGAGGATATTGACGTTGGCCTCGGCAAATTCGTGCATCACCTTCATCAGCGAGCCGGGCCGATCCTGCAAGGTAACCCGCAGCCGCGCGAGGCGGCCCGAGCGGGCAAGATCGCGCAGGAGCACGTTGGCGAGCAGGCGCGTGTCGATATTGCCGCCGCACAGCACAAGGCCGAGATTGCGCCCGGCAAACCGCTCCTTGTTGGCGAGCACCGCAGCAAGCCCCGCCGCGCCCGCGCCTTCGACCACGGTCTTCTCGATCTGCAACAGCAGCGCCACCGCCGTTTCGAGATGCGGTTCGTCGACCAGCACAATGTCGTCGACCAGTTTCGCCACGACCTTGCGGGTGAACTGCCCCGGCTCCTTCACCGCGATACCCTCGGCCAGCGAATCTCCGCCGCTCGGCAAGTCTTCTCCGCGGGTGCAAGCATACATGCTCGGATAGAGCCGCGCCTGCACGCCGATCACGTCGATCTGGCGATCTTCTTCCTGCGCCTTGGCCTTGGCCGCGGTGGCCATACCCGAAATCAGCCCGCCGCCACCGATGGGGACAACCAGCGTATCGATCTCCGGCGCATCGGCAAACATTTCGAGCGCCACGGTGCCCTGCCCCGCCGCGACAGCCGGATCATCGAACGGGTGGACGAAGGTGAGGCCGAGTTCGGCCTCCAGCTTGAGCGCATGGGCATAGGCCTCGTCGAAGTTCTCGCCTTCGAGCACCACCGTGCCGCCCACGCTTTCGGTCTGCATCACCTTCACCGTGGGCGTGGTGCGCGGCATCACGATAGTCACGGGCACGCCCAGGCGGGTGCCGTGATACGACAGGCCCTGCGAATGGTTGCCCGCCGAGGCGGTGATCACGCCGCGCTTCAAATCGGCCGGATCGAGCTGCAACAGCTTGTTGAGCGCGCCGCGCTCCTTGTAGGCGGCGGTGAACTGCTGGTTCTCGAACTTGAGCCAGATGTTCGCTCCGGTCATGTGCGACAGCGTCTTGGAAAAGAGCGTGGGCGTGTGCACCACCGCGTCGCCAATCCGCGCGGCGGCGGCGCGGATCGTATCGATGGTCAGGGCGTTATCGGTGGCGCTATCGGTCATGCCGGAGCGCCTAGACCGAAATGGCCCACAATGGAAATAGGCGGATGACCCAAGGCAAAGATTGCGCATCTCGGCGAAGCGCGGCAGGGCTATGAACATGAGCAAAGTCGCCTTTCTGGGCCTCGGCGTGATGGGCGCGCCGATGGCAGCCCACCTCGCCCGCGCCGGCCATCAGGTCACCGTTTATAACCGCACCGCTGCCCGCGCAGAGGCCTGGCAGGCAAAGCTGGCCGACGAGGGCTTTACCGCCAGCGTCGCCGCAAGGCCCGCCGAAGCCGCGCAGGGGCAGGACGTGGTGCTGGCCTGTCTCGGTAATGACAACGACCTCGCCGCGGTCATTCTGGGCGACGATGGCGCGCTCAAGGCAATGCGCAAAGGCGCAGTGTTCGTCGATCACACCACCGTTTCGCCCGCCATCGCGCGCACCGTCGCTGCGGAGGCGGAAAATCTTGGAGTGCTGGCCGTCGACGCGCCTGTGTCCGGCGGACAGGCCGGGGCAGAGAACGGCAAGCTTTCGATCATGTGCGGCGGCACTGACGCGGCAATGGCTGCGGCGCGCCCGGTGATCGAGACCTATGCCGCGCGCATCGTCCATGTCGGGGCGGCCGGCGCGGGGCAGGCGACCAAGGCGGTCAACCAGGTCTGCATCGCGGGCGTGCTGGCGGGACTGTCCGAAGGCGTGCGGCTGGCGCAGGCCGAGGGGCTGGCGATGGACAAGGTGCTCGACGCCATCTCCGGCGGCGCGGCGCAAAGCTGGCAGATGGAAAACCGCTGGGCCACGATGGCGGCGGGCGAGTTCGACTTCGGTTTCGCGATCGACTGGATGCGCAAGGATCTCGCCATCGCCCTTGCTGAGGCGAAGGATGCGGGCCTGTCGCTGCCGATCACCGCGCTGGTCGATCAGTTCTATGCCCAGGTTCAGGCCGATGGCGGCGCACGGCAGGATACCTCCGCGCTGATACGCCACCTGCCGGAGGTGACCCGATGAAGCGCCTGCTGCTGGCCGGGGCGGCCCTTGCCCTCGCCCCCTCGCCTGCTCTCGCCGATACCTTGTTCGAGAATGTCGACGGCATTTCGATCACACCCGAAGGCAAGGTCAAACGCTTCGCCGCCATGGTGGTGGACGATGAAGGCCGGATCACCGAGCTGCTCGATTTCGGCGACGGGCCTGAGGGCGAGATCGACTATCTCGAAGACATGAAAGGCGCGCATGTCGTGCCCGGCTTCGTCGACAGCCACACCCATGTGATGGCGCTCGGCCTCGGCACGATGACGCTCGACCTGTCGCAGACGCGCTCGCTGGAAGAGGCGCTGGCGCTGATTGCCGACTATGCCGCCAAGTATCCCGAGCGTCCGTGGTTGCTCGGGCATGGCTGGAATCAAGAGCAATGGGGCCTCGGCCGATTCCCCACCGCTGCCGAGCTTGACGCAGCGGTGGGCGACCGCCCGGTCTGGCTGAGCCGGGTGGATGGCCACGCCGGTTGGGCCAACTCCGCTGCGCTGGCCGCTGCCGAGATCACCGCCGAGACGCGCGATCCTGTGGGCGGGCGCATCCTTCGCATCGGCAATGGCCGCGAGCCTGCCGGTGTGCTGATCGACGCCGCGATGGCTCCGGTTGACGCCGCCGTGCCGCCGCCACTGCCCGAAGACCGCGAGCAGGCGCTTTTCGCGGCGCAGAACATCTTTTTCGAGCACGGGATCACCGCCGTTGCCGACATGGGTACCAGCCTTGCCGACTGGATGGCCTATCGCCGTGCTGGCGATGCCGGCTGGTTGCAGATGCGGATCATGGCCTATGCGGGCGATCTTGATGAGATGCTGCTGATCGGCGGCAC
The DNA here is from genome assembly GCF_005434915.1 of Aurantiacibacter suaedae. GTDB lineage: Bacteria > Pseudomonadota > Alphaproteobacteria > Sphingomonadales > Sphingomonadaceae > Alteraurantiacibacter > Alteraurantiacibacter suaedae. The sequence goes on along the minus strand of NZ_SKCG01000003.1, from coordinate 173,737 downwards.
CGGGCCGACCTTGTGGCTCTATGACGACAAGCTGCGGATGGGCGGGATCAAGGTCTGGCTCGATGGCGCGCTCGGCTCGCGCGGGGCACGGCTGAAGGCTGCCTATGCTGATGATCCGGGCAACATGGGGATCGACGTGATCAGCGGCACCCAGCTGCGCAATATCATGAGCCGCGCCGCGCTCGATGAGTTTCAGGTGGCGATCCACGCCATCGGCGATGCCGCCAACGCCGAGGCGCTGGCCGCTATCGACGAACTGGCCGCCGAATATCCGGGCGAGCGGCGCTGGCGCATCGAACACGCGCAGATCGTTGACCCGGCTGACATTGCCCGGTTCGGCAAGCATGACGTGATCGCCTCGATGCAGCCCGTTCACATGACGTCGGACCGGCTGATGGCCGAAGCGCGCCTCGGCCCGGATCGGCTGACAGGCGCCTATGCCTGGCGCGCGATTTCCCAGGCGGGCGCGCTGCTCGCCTTCGGCAGCGACGCGCCGGTAGAGCCGGTCGACGTGCTGGCGGGCCTTGCCACGGCGATCTCGCGGCAGGATGCAGCAGGCGAACCGGAGGGCGGCTGGATACCCGATCAACGTGTCACCCGGGAGCAGGCACTGGCTGCTTACACCGCTGCCGGGGCCTATGCCGGGTTCGCCGAGGGGCGCTTCGGCAGCCTCAAGGTCGGCGAACGGGCAGACTTCGTGGTGCTCGACAGCGATCCGCTGCTGACCTCGCCCGAAGAGCTGCGCAACACCCGCGTGTTGCAGACCTGGGTTGCAGGGCGGCGGGTGTTTCCCGCGCAGTAAATTACTGGAGGTCGCGGTCGCCGAATTCGGGGGCCGGTTGCTCGGCGCTCGCGGCTGGCTCAGCCGCGGGCTCCTCATCTTCGGCAACGCGCTTCTTCTCGACCAGCCGCATCAGCAGCAGCGAGCCTTCGAACAGAATCAGCAGCGGAATCGCCAGCAGCAGCTGCGAGCCCGGATCGGGCGGCGTAATGATCGCGGCCAGCGCGAATACCGCCACGATCACATAACGCCGCGCCTTGGCCAGCTGCGCGCGCTCGAGAATGCCCGCGGTGTGCAGCAGCATCAACAGCACCGGCAGCAGGAAGCTCGCCCCGAAGGCGAGGATGAACTGCATGACCAGCGACAGATATTCGTTCGCGCTCGGCAGCGCCTCGATCTTCATGCCGCCCGCCTCGCCCTCGAAGCCGAGGAACCAGGTGAAGGCCGTGGGCATCACCACGTAATAAGCCAGCGCCGCGCCCATGATGAACAGCACCGGAGTGGCGATGAGGAACGGCAGGAAAGCCCGCTTCTCGCGGGCATAGAGCCCCGGCGCAACGAAGGCCCACAGCTGGTTGGCGATAACAGGGAAGCTGAGGCAGAACCCGGCAAACACTGCCACCTTCAGCTCGACGAAGAACACCTCGTAAAGCTTGGTGAAGATCAGCTGCCCCTCACCTTCGGGAAAAGCATCCTTCAGCGGCTGGATCAGGAAGCCGAGGATCGGATCGGCGAAGTAGAAGCACACCGCGAAGGCGATGCAAAAGGCGACCAGCGCGCGCACAAGCCGCCCACGCAGCTCAATCAGGTGTTCGAGCAGCGGAGCCTGCGTTTCGTCGAGATCCTTGATCGAGAACGCCATCGTCAGGCCTTATCGCCAGGCTTTGCGGTGCTGTCGGTGGTGGGGTCGGGAGCCGACACAGGCGCAAGGTCCGCAGGCTTGGCAGCGCTTTCCGCCGAACCGGCGGCGGGTGCCGGCGTGGGCGCAGCGGCTGGATAGCCTCCGGTCGGCTCCATCTCCTTGGGGCCGCCCTGCGGGTGCTCACGCATGATGCGGGCGTTCTGCTCTTTCCACTTCTTCTCCATGTCCTCCAGCTCGGCCTCGCGCACCATGGCGTCGATACCGCTGCGGAAATGGCCGGAAATCTTGCGCATCTTGCCGATCCAACGACCCGCCGTGCGCATGGCAAGCGGCAGGTCCTTTGGGCCTATCACTATCACCGCCACAATGACGATGACGAGCAGTTCTGCAGCACCGATGTCGAACATGTCAGCGGACCTTCATGCCGCTTTCGCCAATCAGGAAGCGGTCTTGTCGGTCGCCTTGGCGCTGTCGACCGGTTCTCCGGCGCGATCGGCGGACGGTGCGCCAATCTGGCCGGCGGGTTTTTCAGCCGGTTTGTCGGCGTCGGCGTCTTCGCTCATGCCCTTTTTGAAGCTGGAAATGCCCTTGCCGAAATCCCCCATCATTTCGGAAATGCGGCCCCGCCCGAACAGGACGAGCACGACAACGGCGATGATGGCAATCTGCCAGACACTAAGACCCATGACACAACTCTTCGGTTAGAGGACGCCCCCTCCTATAGAGGGGCGAAAGCGGCATGGCCAGCGCCGCAAGCGCTCAGGACGAAGAATCCTGAGCCTCGTCCGGCTCCTCATCGCCCTCATCGTCCGCGGCCATCATCTCGTCATAAGCTTCATCGACCGGGTCAAGCAGGCCCGCCGCCTTCAGCTCGTCGATACCGGGGAGATCGCGGCGGCTGGCGAGCCCGAAATGGCTGAGAAATTCAGGAGTCGTGGCATAGATCAGCGGCCGGCCAGGCACCTCGCGCCGCCCCACCGAGCGCACCCAGCCCGCCTCCATCAGCACGTCAAGCGTGCCCGAGGAAGTCTGCACCCCGCGGATCGCCTCGATCTCGGCCCGGCTGACTGGCTCGTGATAGGCGACAATGGCGAGCAGTTCGGTCGCCGCGCGACTCAGGCGGCGGACCTGCTCGCGCTCGCGCCGCAGGAGGTGGGCAAGATCGGGCGCGGTCTGGAACTGCCAGCGTCCGCCCCGCTCCACCAGTCGCACCCCGCGCTGGGCATAGTGTTCGGCCAGTTCTGCCAGCGCCGCGCCGACCTCCGCCCCTTCGAGGTGAGTCGCAATCTGGTCCTTGGTCATCGGCTCTTCCGCCGCGAACAGGCAGGCCTCCACCGCGCGCACGAGATCGTCGGGTGCACTGTCCTCGCTCATGAGGCCATCCGCCGCAGATGAAGCGGGCCGTAGGTTTCTTCCTGCCGCAATTCGGCCCGCCCCGTGCGCGCCAGCTCCAGCGCGGCGACAAAGCTGGAGGCGAGCGCCGAGCGTTTGAGACGCGGATCGGCGTGGGCGGGCAGGAAGCTGCGCAGTTCGAGCCAGTCACGCGTCACCCCGAGCATAGCGGCCACGCGGTCGATCGCTGCTTCGAGGCTCATCACCGGGCGTTCGCGCACCATGTGGACGACCGGCTCGTTGCGCAGCTTGATCTGGCTATAGGCGTTGATGAGGTCGTACCAGTCGCAGGTCCAGGCGCTTTTGGTCAGCACGCGCAGGCCCTCGGGCGCACCGCGCGCGAACACATCGCGGCCCAGCCGGTCGCCCGCCATCAGCCGCGCCGCCGCCTCGCGCATTGCGCCCAGCCGTTGCAAACGCAGTTGCAGGCGCAGGGCCAGCTCTTCGGGGCTCGGGTCCTCCTGCTCCTCGCGCGGGAGCAGCAGCGCGCTTTTGAGATAGGCCAGCCACGAGGCCATCACCAGATAATCGGCAGCGATTTCAAGCTTCAGGGCCTCGGCCTGCTCGATATAGGCTATGTATTGGTCGACCAGTTCGAGGATCGAGATGGCCTTGAGATCGACCTTCTGCCGCCGGGCGAGGTCGAGCAACAGATCGAGGGGGCCTTCCCAGCCATCGAGTTCGAGGTAGAGCGCGTCTTCGTTTTGCGCTGGCGCTGTAGCGGGGCCGGCCCAGTCGCCATCGGTTGGCGCGTTGGTCACGGCGCCCTCTTCGCTCACGCGTTCGCCTCGGCCAGCGAAAGCAGACTGTCGCGCTTGGCCAGCAATTCGTCCCTGCGTGTGAAATCGGCCACCTGCGGCACGGCCAGCGCCGCATCGAGCCGCGCCCGCACCACATCGCTCATGGCGGGCAGTCGCTCGGCAATGCCAACCATATCGTCCATCTTCGCCCAGCAATTCAGCACCACGTCGCAGCCCGCAGAAATCGCCCGCTCGGAACGTTCAGGCACAGTGCCCGACAGCGCCTCCATATCGATATCGTCGGAGAGCAGCAGCCCGGTAAAGCCGATTTCGCCGCGAATGATCTCGTCGATCACCTTGCGCGAAAGCGTGGCGGGATTGTCCGCGTCCCACGCCGTGTAGCGGATATGGGCCGACATCCCGATCGGCGCATCGGCGAGGCGGCGGAACGGGGCGAGATCGCTTTCCAGCTCTTCGGCGCTGGCCTCCACCACGGGCAGATCCTTGTGGCTGTCGACCATTGCGCGGCCATGGCCCGGCATATGCTTGACGCAGCCCGTCACCCCGCCGCGCGCAAGGCCATCGAGAATGGCGCGCCCAAGTGCGGCCACCCGCAGCGGCTCGCTGCCGAAAGCCCGGTCGCCGATAACGTCGTGCGCGCCTTCCTGCCGCACGTCGAGCAAGGGGAGATAGTCTACCGTGATGCCCACCTCGGCCAGATCGAGCGCCAGCGCCTCGGCATTGGCGCGCGCGGCCTCTATCGCGCTGGCGGGGGCGATTTCGTAAAGCTCGGCAAAGCGCGCGCCGGGCGGAAACGCAGCCCAGACGGGCGGCTTCATCCGCGCCACGCGCCCGCCCTCCTGGTCGATGGAGATGAGCAGCTGATCGCGCCCATGAAGGCCGCGCAGTTCGTCTGTCAGTGCGCGCAGTTGTTCGCGGCTTTCGACGTTACGACCGAACAGGACATAGCCCGCCGGGTCGCAGTCACGGAAGAAAGCGCGTTCGTCATCGGTCAGCCTAAGACCGGAACAGCCGAAAATAGCCGGAGTCATGCCGCCAGCTTACGCACAAAAGCGCAGCGATGGGCAAGGGGGCAGGCGGTACGGGCGGGGAAAACTCCCCGCCCTGCACGCTGCTTAACGCTTTACTTGGCAATCGCCGCCAGCAGCGCGAACCGACCGGCAGACCTGATCGGCGGCCGCAGCCGAACCAGCCATCGCCTGCAAGCGATAGACGGTCGCCCCGTCGACCACCGCTTCTTCGATCCGGTGGTTAAGGCCACTCAGGGCCTCGTAGCGGCCTCGAACTTCGTTCCAGCCCTGCTCAGCACGGGCGCGGCTGGAATAGGCGGCAACCTGAACCGGCACGCCGCTGGCGCTGCTCGGGGTAGCGCTGGCCGAAGGCGTCGGGCTCGGCGTGGGGGCGGCGCTCGGCTCGGCCTGCGTGCGGTCGATGCTCGGGGCCGGGAGATCGTCGGTGGCGAGCTGCGAATCGCGGCTCTGCCCTTCGCCCACCTCGAAGCTCATATCGCCGGTGCCCGCCACTTCGGTGCCGCCGGGATCGGCGGGCGCGGTGCGATAGGGCTCTTCGGGCGCTTCGATCGTGCTGCCTTGCGGTTGCAGTTCGGCATCGTCGGCGGGCCGCGAAAGGAACCACAGCAGTGCGAGCAGGCCGAGCAACGCAGCCAGCGCCACCACCGCGAGCGCCACCAGCCGGCCGACATCGACCCCGCCCTCGTCCTTGTCATCGTCCGATTCGAGCCACGGCAGCCGCTCGTCCATGTCGGCGAGCATCAGGGGTTCTTCGGGCATGTCGTCGTGGTCGTCGGCCCGGCCCAGCGATTGTTCGGGCAGCTGATCCTGTCCGATCACGCGGGCATCGGCGTTCTCGTCAACGCCATTGCCCGAATGATCGAGAACCCCGTCCCTGTTCCGATCATCGCCACCACTTTGCATGCCTTACAACTCCTCGACCGCCTCAACCCCCAGAATGGCGAGGCCATTGCGAATAACCTGCCCGATCTGTTGGGCGAGGAAAAGCCTTGCACCAGAAATGGTTAATTTCTGTGCAACGATTATGCGTTTTTGCGGATCGTCGTTGCCCATGTTCCACCAACCGTGGAGCGCGCCGGCCAGTTCGTAGAGATAAAAGGCGATGCGATGTGGCTCACGCGCGCGCGCCGCCGCCTCGACTTCGCGCGGGAACTGCGCCGCGAGCTTGATGAGCGCCAGCTCGTCCTCGCCCAGCAGCGCGGCCTGATCGGCCAGCGGCTCCACCCCCTCTTCCGCCGCACGGCGCAGGATCGAGCAGATCCGGGCATGAGCGTACTGGACGTAGAACACGGGGTTGTCCTTGCTGGTCTCGACCACCTTCACAAAGTCGAAATCCATCTGCGCATCGGGCTTTCGGGTCAGCATCGAGAAGCGGACCACATCCTTGCCGACCTCGTCCACCATATCGGCAATGGTGACGAAGTTGCCCGAACGCTTGGACATCTTGGCCGGCTCGCCGTCGCGCAGCAATTGAACCATTTGTACCAGCTTTACGTCGAACGGAATGACCTTCCCTTCGCCCTCGGCCAGCGCAGCGACGGCCGCCTTGATCCGCTTCACGGTGCCCGCATGATCCGCGCCCCAGATGTCGATCAGTGCGTCGGCGCTTTCGGCCTTCTGCATGTGGTAGGCGAGATCGGCCCCGAAATAGGTCCACTTGCCGTCGCTCTTCTTGATCGGGCGATCCTGATCGTCGCCGAACTTGGTGCTGCGGAACAGCGGCAGCTCGACCGGTTCCCAGTCCTCGGGCGGGGCCTTGCCCTTCGGCGCTTCGAGCATGCCGTCGTAGACCAGATCGTGTTCGCGCAGCCATGCTTCGGCCTGCTCGGGCTTGCCCGCCGCCTGCAATTCAGCTTCCGACGAGAACACATCGTGCTCGATGCCGAGCATGGCGAGGTCAGCGCGAATCTGGTCCATCATCGCGGCGACCGCCTTGCCGCGGAACAGCAGCAACCACTCGCTCTCGGGCGCATCGCGATAGGTGTCGCCGAATTCCTCGGCCAGCAGCTTGCCGATGGGCTTGAGATAGTCGCCCGGATACATCCCCGCCGGGATTTCGCCGATGTCCTCGCCCAGCGCCTCGCGATAGCGCAGGTGCGCCGAGCGGGCGAGCGTATCGACCTGACTGCCCGCATCGTTGACGTAATATTCCTTCGTCACCGCGTGGCCTGCATATTGCAGCAGGTTGGCCAGCGCATCGCCCACCACCGCGCCGCGGCAGTGGCCCATGTGCATCGGCCCGGTCGGATTGGCCGAGACATATTCGACATTCACCCGCGTGCCTTCGCCCATGCCCGAGCGGCCATAGTCGGTGGCGAGCGACGCAATTGCGGCCAGTTCCTCTTCCCAGGCCTTGCGATCGAGCCGCAGGTTGATGAATCCCGGCCCCGCAATCTCGGCCGAAACGATAGCCGGATCGCGGCTCAGGTGCTCGACGATCTTCTCGGCCAGCGCGCGCGGATTGGTGGCGGCGGGCTTGGCCAGCACCATCGCGGCATTGGTGGCAAGGTCGCCATGCGAGGGATCTCGCGGCGGCTCGACCGCGACATTGGCGCGGCTTACGCCAGCGGGCAGCACGGCCTCGGCTTCAAGCGCCGAAAGCACAGCATCGATACGGGCCGCAAAGGCGGCATAGAGCGTTTCAATATCCGACATGGCGCGCCGTTAGCCCAAGCGCGCGGCTATATCCAGCAGGCGTTAGCGAGTCACGTTATAGGCGAGCTGGTCTTCGGTGAGCTGGAAGCCGATCAGCAGCTCGAACGTGGCCTTCGCCACGGCTGCGCGCACATCGGGTTCGGTCAGCGGATCGATCGCTGCGTCAGCCTCGCCCGCGTTGCGCTTGCGGGTGATCCGCTCGCGAATGTCGGCCGGAAGCGTGGCCTCTGCGCGGTCGACCCAGGCCTCGGCAGTGCCGCTCGCCTGTGCGCGTGCCTGCCCGTCGGCAAAGGTCACCTGTACCGTGCCCACGCGCTTGGCCACGACATTGTCGCCCCCGCGCATGACGGTGGAGAAATAGGGCAGTTCGACCGTACGAGCGCCCGCCGTATCCTCGCGGCTGGCAACCACATCGAAGGTGGCCGAGGTGAACACCTGACCGCCATTCTCATCGCAGGTGGAGCGGACGTTGGTGATATAGGCGGTCACGTCCATCGCATCGAGCGTGCGCGCATCGGCGGGTGTGAAGGTGGTCATATTGCCGGTGTAGATCGGCACGCCGACAGCTGGGCAAGTCGAGCGCAGCGCGGTGATGCCCACGCCCTGCTCGATCACGATATCGCCCTCGCTCCGGCAGCCGGCCAGCGCCAGCAGAGTTACCAAAGCGCCGGTGGCGATCATCCTCGGGTGCATCAAATGTCCTCGCATATCCTTCTGGCGGGTGCCCTAACCCTTTCCCAGCGCGGTCACAAGCGCTAGAGGCGCGGATATGAACGCCCCCTTTCCAAGCCAATCGCCCGACGATGCAGCCAAGTTGCCGCTCACAGTGCTGATCGCCGCTCCGCGCGGTTTCTGCGCCGGGGTCGACCGGGCGATCGAGATCGTCGAGCGCGCGCTTCAGCGTTACGGCGCGCCGGTCTATGTCCGCCACGAGATCGTCCACAACAAGTATGTGGTCGAGAACCTGCGGGCCAAGGGCGCGGTGTTCGTGGAGGAGCTGGACGAAGTGCCCGCCGATGGCCACGTGGTGTTCAGCGCGCACGGCGTGCCCAAGTCCGTGCCCGCAGAGGCAGAGCGGCGCGAGCTGACCTGGCTCGACGCCACCTGCCCGCTGGTGAGCAAAGTCCACCGCCAGGCCGAACGCCAGATCGAGAAGGATCGGCATATCATTTTCATCGGCCACGAGGGCCATCCCGAGGTGATCGGCACCATGGGCCAGGTGGAGCCGGGCCAGATGACGCTGGTGGAAACGGTGGCGGACGTCGCCGCCCTGCCCTTCGCGCAGGATGTTCCGCTGGCCTATCTGAGCCAGACCACACTCTCGGTCGACGATACCGCCGAGATCATCGCCGCACTCGAAGCGCGCTATCCCGAGATCGCCGGGCCGAAGGCGGAAGACATCTGCTATGCCACCTCCAACCGGCAGGCCGCGGTCAAGCGGATCGCCCCGGCAAGCGATCTGGTGCTGGTGATCGGCGCGCCCAATTCGTCCAATTCGCTGCGGCTGGTCGAGGTTGCCGAACGGTGTGGCACTGAGGCCAAGCTGATCCAGCGCGGTGATGAAATCGACCCCGCCTGGCTTGATGGTGTTGGCACAGTCGGTGTCACCGCCGGGGCTTCGGCGCCCGAACGGCTGGTGCGCGAAGTGATCGAAAGGCTCGGCGAATGGCGCGCGGTGGAAGAGCGCACGCTCGTTTCCGCCGAGGAAAAGATGGTGTTCAAGCTCCCGCGCGAACTCGCCGACAGCGAATAGGACGAGCGCCTTGGCCGTTTACACGCAGCTCTCTGCCGAGACGCTCGCCGAGCTGATCGCGCAATACGACGTGGGCGAGCTGGTCTCGGCCAAGGGCATTGCCGAGGGCGTTTCCAATTCGAACTGGCTGATCGAGACAAGCGGCAAGGACGGGGCCGGCGCGCGCTTCATCCTTACGATGTACGAGAAGCGAATCGAGCTTTCCGACCTGCCGTTCTTCCTCGATCTGCTTGACCATCTGGCGGCGCAAGGCTGCCCCGTCCCGCGCACGATCCACGACCGCGAGGGGGCCTCGTTCCGCTGGCTTGACGGCAAAGCCGTAGCGCTGATCGAGTTCCTGCCGGGCGTCTCGGTCGACCACCCGACCGAGGGACAGGCCTACAGCGTCGGCGCGGTGCTGGCCGAGATGCATCTGGCCGCCGAGAGCTATACCCAAGCCCGCGCGAACACGCTTGGCCCGCAAACTTCCGCGCAGGTGCTGGCCGAATGCGGCGAGGCCGCACTGGCAGAAATCGATTCGGCCCTGCCCGCCACCATTGCCCGCGCGCGCGAACTGGCCGATGCCTGGCCGACAGACCTGCCCCGCGCAATCATTCACTCCGACCTGTTTCCCGACAACGTGCTGATGCGCGGCGACGAGGTCAGCGCGCTCATCGACTTCTACTTCGCCTGCACCGACGCCATGGCCTACGACCTGGCCGTCACTCACGCAGCCTGGAGCTTTTCCTCCGACGGGCGCAGCTATCGTGCCGAAATCGGCCATGCGCTTGTCGAAGGCTATGAAAGCGTTCGCAAACTTGGCAAGGAAGAGCGCGAAGCCTTGCCGCTGCTTGCGCAGGGGGCAGCTCTGCGATTCGTGTCCAGCCGCGCGCAGGACTGGATCGAGACGCCCGCCGATGCGTTGGTGACGCGGAAAGACCCGATGGCCTTTGTGCGCCGGCTGGATTTCTACCGGCGCGCAGGCGGAGACCTGTTTACGGCATGAAAGAAGTCGAAATTTTTACCGATGGTGCCTGCAAGGGCAACCCCGGCCCTGGCGGCTGGGGCGTGCTGCTGCGGATGGGCGCCCACGAGAAGGAACTCTCGGGCAGCGAGCCCGATACCACTAACAACCGGATGGAAATGACCGCCGTGCTCCGCGCGCTGGGCGCGCTGATCGAGCCGTGCCGGGTGCGCCTGCACACAGACAGCCGCTATGTGATTGACGGCATGACGAAGTGGATTCACGGCTGGCAGAAGCGCGGCTGGGTCAATGCCAGCAAGAAGCCGGTGCGCAATGCGGACCTGTGGCATGACCTCATCGAAGCCGCCGCGGTTCACGACATCGAATGGATCTGGGTGCGCGGCCACTCGGGCCACGTAGAAAACGAGCGGGTCGATCGCCTCGCCAGCGACGCGGCCGACTCCGCTCGTTGAGACCAGTCACGCGTCGGAGTTGTCGACGACCTCGGCCTTGGGGCCGTTCTGCTTGATCGATTCGATGGCGTTCTTGGCGCTCGCCTTCGAGGCATAGCCTTCGCTCGAGAACATGATTTCCGCATTGTACTTGAAGCGGACCCGAAATTCGCCGGCCTTATCCTTGTAGATTTCAAAGTGATGAGACACGCACTCGTCCTCTCTTTGCTTAAGGCGTGCGAACTATAACAAATCGCAGCCCGCTGGCTAGCCAAAGCGGGCTGCTGCGTAGGGCGCCGGATCGATGCTCTGCGTCATCGCATCGGCCTCACGGCCCAGCAGCAATTGCGCGCCCAGCCGCGCTCCGGCGGGCGAGGTCTGGATCCCGTAGCCACCCTGCCCCGCGTACCAGAAAAAGCCATCCTGCCTTGGGTCGAAGCCGTAGATCGGCGCACGATCGGGGGCGAAGCTGCGGAGGCCCGCCCACTTGTGCTCGACCGCTTCGATCCGCCAATCGACCACCTGCTCGAACCGGTCGATGGCCAGCGCCACGTCCAGCTCTTCGGGCGCGGCATCGCAGGGCTCGCTCGGCGTCTCGTCCTGCGGGCTGAGCCAGAGCTTGCCCGCTTCGGGCTTGAAGTAGAACTGTCCCGAAATGTCGAGCACCAGCGGCAGGTCTTGCGGCACTGCCGGAGTGCAGCGCACCTGCGCAATGGTGCGACGAAGCGGCGTGATGCCCAGTGGTCGGGCACCGCAGGCGCGCGCCACCTCATCGGCCCAGGCCCCGGCGGCATTGACGATCACGCCTGCGCGCATCTGACCGGTTGGGCCAAGGTCGACCAGCCACCCGGCCCCGTCGCGCTCAGCGGCGTGCAGGCGGTGGTGCGTGCGGATGTCCGCCCCGGCTGCACGAGCGCGGGCGAGGAAATGCTGGTGCAGGCTCGCAACGTCGATATCCGCGCAATGCGGCTGGGAGATCGCGAGATTCCATTCTGGCCGTACGCCCGGCACAAGGTCGCGAATCGCCTCGCCATCAATTCGCTCGATGGTCACGCCGCTATCGGCGAAGCGCTCCATGAAGGCATCGACTTGCGATCCGTCCTTTTCGCGCGAAAGGTAAAGCGCGCCGCGCTGGTTGAGAAAGCCCCCTTCGCGCAGCGCCTTGCCCGAGGCCATGGTCAAGGGCACGATCTCCGGCCCGCCATAGCACTCTTCCCAGAACGCGGCAGAACGCCCGGTGGTGTGATAGCCCGGCTGGCTCTCGGCCTCTACCACAACCACCCGTCCAGCGCCGTGCTCGGCCGCCTCGGCAGCGATGCTCGCCCCGGCAATTCCGGCCCCTACGACCAGAACGTCGCAATCGTGCGCACCCATATCTGCTGTCATTCTCCGTTCGTCGCCCGCCGCGCGAGGAAGTCGTCGATTGCGGCCAGCGCCCTGTCGCGCACCGGATCGACCTCGCGCAGGATCTCGTGGTTTGCCTCGGGTCCGAATTCGAGCAGTTCGGCATCGGGCAGTCGCCGCGCAGCCACCCGGATCGCAGCGGGGCTGACGAGCTTGTCCACCGAAGTCGCCACGATCATCACCGGCACGTCCACGCTCTCGAGCGCGCCGGGCGCAAACAGCGCCCCGGTCGAGCGGGTGGCCGCCGCCAGCCAGCCCCAGCTGCCCGGCCCCAGTTTCAATTCCGGACGGGCCTCACGCCAGAAGTGTTCGTCTTCATAGCGTGTCTTGTCGTGCGTAAGCAGCCATTGGCGCGAGCTTGGCTTGCTGCCGGGCTTCTCGCTCATTTTCCACGCCGCGCGTCCCGGATCGCCCAGCCGTACCATCGCATCGGCCACCAGCCGCTTGGCAAACAGCGGCAGATGCTCGGGAAAGATATCCAGCATCGGCGCAGACAGCACCAGCGCCGCCGGGCGCGGATCAAGCGCCTGTTCGAGCGCAGCGCGCAGCACCAGATGGCCGCCCATCGAATGCCCGAGCAGCACCAGCGGCCCTTCGCGCCCCTTCGCCCAGTCGGCCCACAGCGCGCCGAGGTCGCTCACCCAGGTGCCGAAATCGTCGATATGCCCGGCATCAGCAAGGCCCAGCCGACCCGAACCGCCCTGCCCGCGCCAGTCCGCCGCGCTGACCTGCCAGCCCGCCAGTCGCCAGTGCTCGAAGCTTTCGAGATACTTCTCGTAGGCATCGCCGCGCCCGGCCATGAACAGCATATGCCCGCGCGGCGTCACCCCGGTGGGCGGCTCGGGCCAATCGATCCGGCGGACGGCATGGCCATCGGCCGCGTGCCAGGTGCTCTCGCGCGCAGAGGCCGGAATGGCACGCCGGTCAAAGGCGTTGGCGTTGGGCGAGTGGTGAATAGCGACCTCCCGGGCTTGGTTACCGTTTCGTAAGCCCTAACAGCTAGCACCCATGCTCATGGGGAACCCACGAGAGCATGATGGTTGACGATCCATTCCAGTACGGGCTGCTGTGCGCCTTGGCAATTGCACTGCTGATTGCGGCCTTCACCGATATCCGCAGCCGTCGCATCGCCAACTGGCTGAACGCAGCGATTGCGCTGGGCGCGCCGGTGTACTGGTTTGCCAGCGACATGGCGCTGTGGCCCGATGTCGCCTGGCAGGTGGGCTTGGCGCTGGCGACCTTCGCGGTGCTTTCGCTCCTCTTCGCGATCCGCGCAATGGGCGGCGGCGACGTCAAGCTGCTGACAGCGTTGGCGCTGTGGATCGAGCCGCTCGCGTTCGTGAACCTGCTGATCATGATGGCGCTGCTGGGCGGCCTGCTCACGATCGCATTCGGCGCGTGGCACATTGCCCGCCGCCAGAAGTACAAGCTGACCATCCCATACGGCGTCGCGATCTCGATGGCCGGTCTCTGGATTATCTACGGGTTGATACAGCCGGCCCTGCCTGCCGCGCAGATGGCCGGGTGAACCCGATTTTAACCAGTCGCCGCGTAAATCCGCGAGAACAAAGCGCAAAGACCTGAAGGGGCGTAAGGCACCATGGATAAGAAGAAACTCGTATTGCTGGTCGCAGCTCTGGTCGTCGCGGTGGGGACCGCGCTGGCCGCGCGCAGCATGTTTGCGGGTGCCTCTGCGCCGCAGGCCGAGGCGGCCGTGGTAGAGCCGCAAGGCCCCAAGGTTCTCGTCGCCAAGCGCAGCCTGCCGGTCGGCACAATCATCACCGCCGATGCCATCGTCTATCAACAGTGGCCGGAAGAGCTGGTGCAGGATGCCTACTTCATCGACGGCGAAGTGAGCATGGAAAACCTGCTCGGCACCGTCGTTCGCAACACCATCACCGCCGGCGAGCCGGTGACGCAGGGCGCGCTTGTCGCCCCGGGCGACCGAGGCTTCCTCGCCGCCGCCCTCGGGCCCGGCATGCGTGCCGTGTCGGTGCCCGTTTCGGCGCGCACCGGCGTTTCGGGCTTCGTCTTTCCGGGCGACCGCGTCGACCTCGTGCTGACCCAGAGCGTTCAGGGCGATGCCGAAGGCGGCGTGCTCAACACCTCTGAAACCGTGCTATTCAACCTGCGCGTGCTCGCCACCGACCAGGATACCGAAAGCGTCACCAACGAAGACGGTAAAACCGTGGTCCGCCAGTTTCGCGCTGTAACGCTGGAAGTGACACCGCGCATCGCCGAAAAGATCGCCGTTGCACAGACCATCGGCACGCTCAGCCTTTCGCTACGCTCGATTGCCGACAACCAGTCCGAACTCGAACGCGCGCTTGCATCGGGCGATGTCGACCTGCCCGATAATGCCAGCCGCGAGGAAGAAGAAGCGCTGCTGCGCACAGCCGTATCGCGTCCGCGTGACAGCTCCACCACCTATGTAACCGGCGGCGACGTGTCGCGCTTCCAGCGCAGCTCGATGCCGCGCCGCACGCCGCCGCAGCCAGCGGGCGAGAACGGCAACATGGCGCAGGCCGTGTTCAACCCGCTTGGACAAATGGTCGACACTGTGAACGCCGCCGCCCCGCAAGGCCCCACCGTCCGCGTGACGCGCGGCAAGGACACCACCGTCGAGCCGGTCGGCAAGGCAGGTGCCATGCTCGACCGTAGCACGGCGGCGAGCGGCCAGCGCTGAGGCCGAGAGCAAAGTGACACTCATGAACAAGATCATCCCGCAGCCGCATCCCGGCAAATTAGCCAAGCTGAAAGGCAAATCGATGCACAGCCGCCTTACCAAGATTGCGCTGAGCGCCGCATGGGCGCTGGCCCCGCTGGCCGCCATCCCTGCCGGCCCCGCGCAGGCCCAGGGCACGATTGCCCCGGCACAGGATATCATCCTTTCCATAGGGCGCGGTGAACTGGTCAACGTGCCGGGATCGATGACCGACGTGTTCGTTTCCAACGATGCGGTCGCCGATGTTCAGGTCAAGTCGCAGCGCCAGCTGTTCGTGATGGGCCTGTCGGGCGGCGAGACCACGATCTATGCCAGCAACGCGGGCGGTGACATTATCTGGTCGGCCAATATCCGCGTCGGCTCGAACATCGATTCGATCGATCAGATGCTGGCGCTGGCCATGCCTGAGGCGAAGGTGAACATCGCCACCATGGGATCGAACACAGTGCTTCTGACCGGCACCGTGGCCGCGCCCGAGGATGCTGCTGAGGCCGAGCGCCTCGTTGCCGCCTTCGTGGGCGAGGATACCAATGTGATTTCGCGGCTGCGCATGGCCACTCCTCTGCAGGTCAACCTGCGCGTGCGTTTCGCCGAGGTCAGCCGCTCGCTGGTGCGTTCTCTCAATGCAAGCGTCACGACCATTGACGGCACCGACGGCTTCCAGTTCGGGCTGGGCCGCGGACGAAGCAATTTTGCCGCCAACTTTACCCCCGGCCGGCAGCTCAGCGTCGGCAATGCCGCCGGCAGCACCAGAATTGCCCCTGAGGATGGTGCCACAACGCTAGGCGGAGTGGGCCGTTTGCTCGGGCTCGATATCGCCGGGGCGCTCGACTTGGCGGAAACAGAGGGCCTGGTGACCACGCTGGCTCAGCCCAACCTCACCGCGCTGTCGGGCGAGACCGCCGAGTTCCTCGCTGGCGGCGAGTTTCCGATACTCGTGCCGCAGGCGCTTGGCACCAATTCGATCGAATACAAGAAGTATGGCGTCAGCCTTAGCTATGCCCCTACGGTGCTCGCCAATGGCCGCATTTCGATGCGGGTGCGTCCTGAGGTTTCGGAGCTGTCGGCGCAGGGAGCCGTCACGCTCGGCGGCAACTCGATCCCGGCGCTCACCACGCGCCGCGCCGAAACCACCATCGAGCTGGGCTCTGGCGAAAGCTTCATGATTGCCGGGCTGCTCTCTAACAACGCGCAGAGCATTATCGACAAGACCCCGGGCGTTGGCGACCTGCCGATCCTCGGCAACCTGTTCCGCTCGAACCAATTCCAGCGCGGCGAAACCGAGCTTGTGATCGTCGTCACCCCCTATCTGGTCAAGCCGGTCAGCGACAGCGACATCCGCCTACCGACCGATGGCTATGCCTCACCCAACTTCGGTGAGCAGTTCTTCTTCAACCGCGAGACTGCCGGTCGCCCCGGTGCCATCCGGCCGATGCCGCGCGCCGCCGGCGAAGCAGGGGCTAATCCGGCGGTAAGCGCCGCCGATCAGAGCGGCGCCGTGCGTGCCGACGGCGCGCCTGCTGGTGCCCCCGCGCAATCCGCCGAGGCCGCGCGCCCCGGCTTCAGCCTGAACTGAGAAGGGTTCTGACGATGACCAACAGCCGCAATCGCGCCGCCACCTCGGTCCTGGCCCTCTCACTTGCGCTGGGCCTCGCCGCCTGCTCCGCTACCGACGGGACCACCAATGGCACTCTCTATTCGGTGCATGAACCGGTGGTGGAGCGTAACAATTACACCCTCGATCTGGCCACCAACGCTGGCGGCCTGCCGATCAGCGAGCAGCAGCGTCTGGCCACCTGGTTCGAGGCGATGGACATCGGCTATGGCGACCGCATCGGCCTGGATGCCGCAATCGACAACCCTGCCGTGCGCGAGGACGTGGCCGCCATTGCCAGCCGTCACAGCCTGTTGCTGAGCGAAGGCGCTCCCGTCACCGAAGGCTTCATCGATCCGGGCATGGTGCGCGTCGTCGTCACCCGCTCGCGCGCCTATGTGCCGGGCTGCCCCGACTGGTCGGAACGGGAGGGCACGACACTCGGCAACAACACCTCCCCCAATTTCGGGTGCGCGATCAATTCGAACATGGCGGCGATGATTGCCGACCCCGAACACCTGCTCGAAGGGGCGAAAGGCACGGGCGAGACCACGGTGATGACTTCGACCCGCGCCATCCAATCCTATCGCGAACAGGCTCCGACTGCCGCCGAAGGCGTCACCGCTAACGCAAGCACGGGGAACTAACGACAATGAGCGCACCCTGGAAACCCAGCCCGATGGGGAACCGCGACGCCTTCGCCGCCTATATCTGCGACGAGGCCGCACTCGAAGTGCTGCGCCCGGTCGTGGCCGAAATGGGCTGGCAGAGCGAGAAGTGCAACAAGGGCGGCCTGCGCAACGCGGTGCAGTCGCTGTCGATCTCGGCCAGTCCGGCGATTCTGATGGTCGACCTGTCCGAAAGCGGCGACCCCCTTAACGACATCAACGCGCTGGCGGAAGTCTGCGAGCCGGGTACGGTGGTGATCGCCATCGGCCAGGTCAACGACGTGCGTCTCTATCGCGATCTGCTCTCCAGCGGCATTCACGACTATCTGCTCAAGCCGCTGTCCGCGAACCAGCTGCGCGACTGTCTGACACAGGCGCAGGCGGTGTTCAGCAACCCGCGCGGCGGCGATCATGGCGAGGAACGCGAACACATCGCCACCGCAGTCGTTGGCACGCGCGGCGGTGTCGGCGCTTCGACGCTGGCCACCTCGCTCGCCTGGCTGTGCTCGACCGAGCACGACCGCACGACCGCGCTGCTAGATCTCGACGTGCATTTCGGTACCGACGCCCTGTGCCTCGACCTCGAACCGGGCCGCGGGCTCACCGATGCCATCGACAACCCCGGCCGCATCGATGGCCTGTTCATCGACCGCGCTGTGATCCGGGCCAACGAGAAGCTGGCGATCATGTCGGCAGAAGCGCCGATCAACGCGCCGCTGATGACCGACGGCACCGCCTTCCTGCAATTGCAGGAGGAGTTTCGCGCCGCTTTCGACATGACGGTCGTCGATCTGCCGCGCAACGTCCTCATCAACTTCCCGCATCTGCTCGCAGAAGTGCATGTCGTGGTGCTGGTGTGCGAGCTGACGCTGGCCTCGGCACGCGACACGATCCGTATCCTCTCGTGGCTCAAGACCAATGCGCCCAACGCCCATCCAATGGTGGTGTGCAACAAGGTGCAGCCCGGCGCGGCGGAAATCTCGAAGGCCGATTTCGAAGCCTCGATCGAGCGCAAGATCAACTTTTCGATTCCGTTCGATCAGAAGGCGGCGGTCAATGCCGCGAAGCTGGGCCAGACGTTCGCCGAAGCCAACAAGAACGCCAAGGCGACCGCCCCGATCGGCGAGATCGCGCGGATCATCGCCGGGATCAGCGAAGATGACGGCGCAGCGCTGGCCAGTTCGTCGAAGACAGGCTCCTCGCTGCTCGACAAGTTCGACCTCAAAGCCCTGCTAGGCGGTTCGAAGACGAAGGCCGATGCCACTCCCGCCGAATAAGGCCCTATCCGCTGCGGGGCGGGTGTGACGGTTGAAAGAAGGTAGACGATGAACATCCTCCAGCTCCTGCTTGTAGGCACCGGCCTGATGACGCTGATGGTTCTCGGTTACCTGCTGCTGAGCGGGCCGAGCCCCGCCAAGGAAAGCGCCCGCCGCCTGCAGGCCGTGCGCTTTCGCCATTCTGAAAGCACCACCGACAAGGTCGAGAGCCAGCTCAAGAAGGCCATCGCCGCGCGCCGCCCGAAAGCGCACCGGATCGCCGGAGCAGGTTCGCGCGGCGAAGCGCTTGCCCTGCGCCTTGCCCGCACCGGCATGGGCTGGACGGTCACGCAGTATGTCTATGCCTCGGCCGGCCTTGCCTTCATCCTGATTGCCCTGATTTTCCTGCAGACCGGCGCCGGCCTGCTGGCGCTAGGCATGGGGCTGATGCTGGGCGCTGGCATCCCGCACATGGTGGTCAGCCACTTCATCAAGAAGCGGATGAACCAGTTCAACGCCAAGTTTCCGGATGCCATCGAGCTGCTGGTGCGCGGACTGCGCTCGGGCCTACCGGTTTCCGAAACGCTCAGTGTGGTAGCGCAGGAAATCCCCGGCCCTGTGGGCGCTGAGTTCCGCAGCGTGGTCGAACGCATCAAGATCGGCCGCACAATGGAGGAATCGCTCCAGGAATCGGCCGACAAGCTGAACACGGCCGAATTCCAGTTCTTCGTCATCACGCTGGCAATCCAGCGCGAGACGGGCGGCAACCTGGCTGAAACGCTCTCGAACCTGGCCGACGTGCTGCGCAAGCGCGCGCAGATGAAGCTCAAGATCAAGGCTATGAGCTCGGAATCGAAAGCCTCGGCCTATATCGTCGGCGCGCTGCCGTTTATCGTGTTCTGCCTGATCTACTGGATCAACCCCAGCTATGTTGGCGGCTTCTTTACCGAGGATCGCCTGATCGTGACCGGCATCGGCGGGCTTATCTGGATGACCATCGGCGGCTTTATCATGGCCAAGATGGTCAGCTTCGAGATCTGAGCGAGGAAAGATAAGGCACATGTCACAAGGCGGACCCACCCTTCTCGGCGTCGACATCATCCTGGTCGGCTCGATCCTAGCAGCCATCGCCGCGATGGCCGTTTTCTTCGCGATCTACACTGCCGTCACGGTCAAGGATCCGATGGCGAAGCGAGTGAAGGCCCTCAATGCCCGGCGCGACGAGCTGAAGTCGGGCATGATACCGAGCAGCGCGCGCAAGCGCCAAAGCCTCGTGCGTCGTACCGACACCACCGACAAGATGAAAGACACCCTGCAGGGCATGAAAGTGCTGCAGGAAAGCCAGGTCAAGGATATCCAGCAGAAGCTAGCGCAGGCCGGCTACCGCAACAAGGAGCTGGCGGTCGTCATCATCTTTGCCCGCATGGTGCTGCCGATCGTGCTCGGCCTGATCGGCGTGGTCATGTTCTACTGGTCGGACATGTTCCCCGAATGGGGCAGCTTCAAGCGCTTCCTCGGCTTCGCCGCGCTGGTGATACTGGGCTACAAGGGGCCCGAGCTGTATATTTCGAACGTCGCGAACAAGCGCACGAAGGCGATTCAAAAGGGCCTGCCCGACGCGCTGGACCTGCTGGTGATCTGCGCCGAGGCCGGTCTTACGGTCGATGCCGCATTCAACCGCGTTGCCCGCGAGCTGGGCCGTGCCTATCCCGAACTGGGCGACGAGTTTGCGCTGACCGCCATCGAGCTGTCGTTCCTCACCGAGCGGCGGCAGGCCTTCGAGAACTTTGCCTACCGTGTCGACCTCGACGCGGTTCGAGGCGTCGTCACCACCATGGTGCAGACCGAACGCTATGGCACGCCGCTCGCCTCGGCCCTGCGCGTGCTCTCGGCCGAATTCCGCAACGAGCGCATGATGCGGGCCGAAGAGAAGGCCGCGCGCCTGCCCGCGATCATGACCGTGCCGCTGATCCTGTTCATCCTGCCGGTGCTGTTCATCGTGATTCTCGGCCCGGCGGCCTGTTCGATTGCCGATGCCTTCTCGGGCGGCGGACCGGGCGCCAACTAGCGCCTGCCCGCCCCGCCCGCGCGGGCCTTATTCGATTCCGAAGTTGTCGCTGACGATATCGTCGGAATCGACAATCTCGGATTGCCGATGCAACCGGTCAAGCATCGTGCGGAAAGTCTCAAGCTCGGCTTCGCTGATCCCTTCGCAAATGCGCCGTTCCATCTCGCGTGCGAGCGGCATGATCTGGGCATGCATCTCATTCCCAGATTCGGTCAGGTCGAGCAGGTGCGAGCGGCCATCCTGCTCGTTGGGTGTGCGCTGCACCAGGCCGCGATCTTCCAGCACCTTGCAGGCGCGGTTCACCGCCACCTTGTCCATCAACGAAAGACGGGTGAGATCGCGCTGGGTAATCGTACCGAAGTCGCCCAGCAGTGCCATCACCCGCCATTCGGGCACCGAAAGCCCCCAGCGGGCGCGATATTCCTGCGCGATTCTTCCGCTAACCGCGTTCGAGGTAATCGAGAGCTGATAGGGCAAAAACCGTGCGAGAGGAGCCATTTGTTGCATAGGCAACTATCCTTCAACAGCTTACACAAAAAAGCAAGTATCGCTCGTCAGGTGTCCCGATCCGGCAATGCCTGCAAAATACGCCCAGCAACGGCATCGAGCTTCGCGCCGCCTGCCCCGAGCAGATTTTCGCGCGCGGAAACGATCGCCGTATCGAGCACCGTGTCGATCGGGCTCGCTGGCCGCACCTCGGGCAAGACGGCGGCAAGCTCGGCGATAAGCGCGCGCGCCTTATCGGCATTGCCGCGCATCACAGCAAGGATTTCCGCGACATCGACATCGGCATGGCTTTCGCGCCAGCAGTCGTAGTCGGTAACCATTCCCACCAGCGCGTAGGGCAGCTCAGCCTCGCGGGCGAGGCGCGCCTCTGGCATGGCGGTCATGCCGATCACCTGCCCGCCCCACTGGCGGTACATGTGGCTTTCGGCGCGGGTCGAAAACTGCGGCCCCTCGATGGCGACATAGGTGCCGCCCTCGTGGACCTTCGCCCCCGCCGCGCCTGCGGCCGTGCCGGCCAGCTGAGACAGGCGCGGGCAGACCGGATCGGCCAGCGGAACATGGGCGACGACACCACCGCTGAAAAAGCTGCGCGCGCGGCTCAGCGTGCGGTCGATCAGCTGGTCGACCACCACAAAATCGCCCGGCGCCATCTCTTCGGCGAGCGAGCCGATGGCGCTGATCGCCAGCACATCGGTCACGCCGCAACGCTTCAGCGCGTCGATATTGGCGCGGTAGTTCACCTCGGAAGGCGCAAGCCTGTGCCCTGTTCCGTGCCGGGCGATAAAGCTGAAGCGGACGCCGCCGATATGGCCGGTGGTGATCGGGCCGGACGGCTCGCCAAAGGCGCTGGCAACACGGATTTCCTGCGCATCTTCCAGCGCGCCGGGCTCATAAAGGCCGGAGCCGCCGATGACGCCGATATGCCATTTGTCGCTGGCGTTGGTTGTCGTGTTGGGCACGATATTCTCCAGTGCGGTTCGAGAAAGAAGAACCTGTGGCAGCCCTCTTAGCTGCCGAAAACCCCAGCTTACCAGCGCCTTTCGGGATCGGCATCTGCGCGGCGCGCTATGCCGAGCTAAACCCTTGTTAACCAAATCTGTCGTATATGTGAACATCTGCTGACTAGTCGCTGCGCAAAACGCACCCGGCTGGCTTTGCACTGTCCGCACAATTTCGGCTCACGATTTTCGGCCGCTTGCTAGGAACCGCCACCTGTGAAGCTTCACTCTATTTTCAAAAGCGCGAGCGCTCCGATTGCCCTGTCGTTTGCGCTGCTGGCCAATCCTTCTTTCGCACAAAGCACAGCGGGTGCCTCCGCGAGCGACGATAGCATTATCGTTGTTACAGGGACCCGCATCAAACGTCCGGAAACCGGCAGCGCCACGCCGGTCGTCTCTGTTACTGCAGACAACATAGAGCAGTCAGGCGAAATCGACCTTACCGATCTGCTTAAACAGACCCCTGCGCTGATCGGATCCGTGGGCAGCTATGAAGCAGCCGGTTCGCAGGCTCGCACCGGTGCCGCCGGCGTCAATCTTTTGGACCTGCGCAACCTTGGCGCCAACCGCACCCTTGTCCTCGTCGACGGACGTCGTCACGTCGCTGGCGTTCCCGGTGAAGCGGCGGTCGACATTAACACCATTCCCACCGCACTGGTCGAACGCATTGACGTGCTGACTGGCGGCGTGTCGTCGATTTACGGTGCGGACGGCGTATCGGGTGTGGTCAACTTCATTATGAAGCGTGACTTCGAAGGCCTCGATGTGCGCGCCCAGCAGGGAATTTCGGACTTCGACGATGCCGACAGCACGCTGTTCTCGGTGACGGCTGGCCACAACATCGATGGCGGTCGCGGCAACATAGCGTTGTCTTATGAATACCGCCGGCAGGAACGCGTGGCCTACGGCGATCGCCCTCACGGACAGTTCGATACGCTCCTGCTCGTACAGAACCCCGATGACGCGGGCATTGACGATCCCAAGGTGCCGGATGAAATTCCGCTGCCCTTTGTTGGCTATTCTGGAAGCTCGCCGGGCGGCGCTGTCGCAATCGACGGCTCGCTCGCTCCGGGTTTTGGCGGCGATGGCGCGCTATACAATCCTGGTACTTTTCTTCCGGCCTCGGGCTCGCTTTCCACCGGAGACGCGACCACCGACGATACGCCTATGGCCAACTATCAGGGCGACCTGCAGGCGCAGAATGTCAACCATATCGTAAACCTCATCGGGAATTACGAGCTCACCGACAGAGTGAGCTTTTTCGCCGAAGGCAAATACGTCAAAACAGACACCTACACGGTGGCGCAGCCATCCTTCGACTTTTACACGTATATTCCTGCGGACAATGCCTTCATCCCCGATGCGATCAGCGATACAATTGCTGCTGGCAACCTGAGCGGTTTCGGCCTTGATGACGGCCTTCTTATTTCGCGCGATAACTTCGACCTCGGCACGCATGACAAATACATCGACCGTGAAGTGATCCGCACTGTCGTTGGCCTAGACGGCGAACTGGCGGAAAATGCCAATTTCGAAATTAGCTACACCTTCGGCCAGAACACCACGAACTATACCAATACCAATTTTCGCTATTTTGATCGGTATTTTGCGGCCTTGGACGCGGTGGACGAAGGTCAGTTCCTCAACGGAACGCCCAACGGAAACATCGTCTGCCGATCGGACCTCAATGGCGGTGCTATCGTGCCGTTCAACCTCAGCAACGTCTTTGGCAGTGCTGCTGAAGCGCCGCCCGCCACGCCGCAGACCTTTCCCGCCGGTGATGGTTCTTGTGAACCACTCAACCTGTTCGGCAACGGCGCTCCATCCCAGGCGGCGCTGAACTTCATCAATGCCGATCTTCAGAACGAATATACCCTCACCCAATATATTCTGAACGGCTTCGTTTCGGGCGATTTCGGCAAGTTCTTCGAGCTGCCCGGCGGGCCGATTGGCTATGCGTTCGGCGCGGAATACCGCAAGGAAAAGAGCGTTTCGTTCGTTGACGATATCTCGAAAACGCGCCGCTCGGTTCAGAATAGCAAGAGCGTTCTGTCCGACCTTGCCCTCCTCGCGGACGAGCGCGGCGAGTTCGACGTTTACGAAGCCTTTGCCGAGCTGAATGTCCCTCTTCTGGCCGACATGCCCTTCGCCCATCGGCTCGAATTCAATGCGGCTCTGCGCGTCTCCGACTATTCGACCTCGGGCTATTCGGACACCTGGTCGGTCTCCGGCGTATGGGCTCCGGCAAGGGACATCAGCTTGCGCGGCAGCTACTCGCAGGCTACCCGTGCGCCGAACATCACCGAGCTGTTCGCTCCGGCTACGGGAGCTTTCTCCCAGCTCGACGATCCCTGCGATCCGACCAACATCGCGAATGGCACGGCATTCCGTGCCGAAAACTGCCGCGCCCTGATCGAGGGGCTCGGCATCGACTACGACAATTACGATTTCGCATCGGATGTCGTTTCAAGCGCCGGCATCGCCGGGTTCGCTTCGGGCAATGCGAACCTTGAGCAGGAAGAAGCGACCACCTGGACCGCCGGTGTGGTTCTTCAGCCGGCCTTCCTTCCCGGTCTTTCAATCAGCTTCGACTGGTTCGACATCGACCTGGAAAACGCCATCAACACGACGACACTCACACGTCTGGCGGAATTCTGCGTAGATTCGGCGAGCCTCGACAACGAGTTCTGCCAGCGGGTCGATCGCTCGCCGAGCACGGGCTATGTTGCGGGATATCAGTTGCAGCCGGTCAACGTGGCGTTCTTCGAAACCGCCGGTGCCGACATGACGCTGAACTATTCGCACGACTTGGGAGCCAGCAGCCAGATCGCAGTTCGCGGTACGCTCGGCTATCTCGACAAGCTCAACTTCCTCCCGGCCAACGGCGGCATTGTCAATGCCGACAAGGGCGAGCTGGGTTCGCCAGAGTGGAACGGCAATGCCGACGCGACCTGGAGCAACGACAACTGGAACGTCAATTACGGCCTGCGGTACATCGGCAAGAGCAGCCGCTATACCAATGACGTGATTGCCGGAAACCCGGACATCGCTGCGCCGGAATACATCTACTACGATGCCCGCTTCATTCACGACGCGCGCGTAGAGTACACCACCAGCGAACAGCGGTTTTCGATCTACGCCGGTGTGAACAACTTCACCAACGAGATGCCCGAACTGGGCTCCATACGCGCGCAGACCGGCTGGCTGGGCCGCTACTTCTTCGCTGGCATCCGCATTCGCATGGACACGCTGGGCTTCTAAACCGGGACTGTTTCTAAGCGAAAAGGGGAGGCAGAGCGATCTGCCTCCCCTTTTCGCTGGGCTGAGCTGTTTTCGAGGCCTCAGGCCACCGTCAACACCAACTCCCCCTCGCCCTCGTCGACCTTAACGGTCGAGCCATCGGGCACATTGCCCGCAAGGATCATCTCGGCGAGCGGATCTTGCAGGTAACGCTGCACCGCACGCTTCAACGGCCTTGCACCATACACCGGGTCATATCCCACCCTGCCCAGCCAGCGCAGGCCAGCTTCGGTCAGATCCAGAGTCACCTTGCGCTCGTCGAGCAGCTTCTGCACCCGGCCGACCTGGATTTTCACGATCGGCGCCATGTGCTCGGCTGCCAGACGGTGGAACAGGATGATCTCGTCAAGCCGGTTCAGGAACTCGGGGCGGAAATGCCCGCGCACCTGCTCCATCACCTGCGGCTCCACGTCCGCCACCTTCTGATCGTCGCCCAGGTTCGACAGGTATTGGCTGCCGAGGTTGCTGGTGAGGATGATCAGCGTGTTCGAGAAATCGACCTGGCGGCCCTGCCCGTCGGTCAGGCGACCATCGTCGAGCACCTGCAACAGCACATTGAACACGTCGGCGTGGGCCTTCTCGACCTCGTCGAACAGTACCACCTGATAGGGCCGGCGCCGCACCGCCTCGGTCAGCACCCCGCCCTCGTCATAGCCGACATAGCCCGGAGGCGCGCCGATCAGGCGGCTCACCGCATGCTTCTCCATGAACTCGCTCATGTCGATGCGGACCATCGCGTTGTCGTCGTCGAACAGGAACGAGGCGAGCGCCTTGGTCAGCTCGGTCTTGCCGACGCCGGTTGGGCCGAGAAACAGGAAGCTGCCGAGCGGCCGCCCCGGATCCTGCAAGCCCGCCCGCGCCCGGCGCACGGCCTTTGAGACGGCTTTCACCGCATCAGCCTGCCCGATCACGCGCTGGCCGAGCACCTCTTCCATCTTCAGCAGCTTCTCGCGTTCGCCTTCAAGCATCTTCTCGATGGCGACCCCGGTCCAGCGGCTGACTACGGAGGCGATGTCGTCCTCGGTCACTTCCTCCCGCAGCAAGGCGTTTTCCGTCTGCCCCTCGGCCTCGGCAAGCTTCTTTTCCAGCTCGGGGATGCGCCCGTAGGAAAGCTCCCCCGCTTTGGCGAGATCGCCGCCGCGCTGCGCCTGTTCGAGTTCGATCCGCGCCGCGTCTAGCTCTTCTTTGATCCGCGCCTCGGCATGGATCTTGTCGCGCTCGTTCTGCCAGCGGGTGGTCAGCTCGGAGGATTGCTGCTCCAGATTTGCCAGCTCCTCACGCAGGGTCGCAAGCCGGTCCTTCGAGGCGGAATCGCTTTCTTTAGTCAGCGCCTGCTCCTCGATCTTCAGCTGGATGATGCGGCGGTCGAGCCCCTCGATTTCCTCGGGCTTGCTCTCCACCTCCATGCGGATGCGGCTGGCGGCCTCGTCCATCAGGTCGATCGCCTTGTCGGGCAAGAAACGGTCGGTGATGTAGCGTTCGGACAGCTTCGCCGCCGCCACGATTGCGGCATCGGTGATGCGCACGCCGTGGTGCAACTCGTACTTCTCCTTGATCCCGCGCAGGATCGAGATCGTATCCTCGACCGAAGGTTCATCGACGAACACCGGCTGGAACCGGCGCTGCAAGGCGGCATCCTTCTCGACGTACTTCTGATACTCGTCGAGCGTGGTCGCACCGATGCAGTGCAGCTCGCCACGCGCCAGTGCGGGCTTCAGGAGGTTGCCCGCATCCATCGAGCCCTCAGACGCGCCCGCGCCGATCAGCGTGTGCATCTCGTCGATGAACAGGATGATCTGGCCATCGGCGCCCTTCACCTCGTCAAGCACCGCCTTGAGCCGTTCCTCGAACTCGCCGCGATACTTGGCGCCCGCGATCATCGAGCCGAGATCGAGGCTCATCAGTGTGCGATTCTTGAGGCTGTCGGGCACGTCGCCGTTGGCGATCCGCAGCGCGAGGCCTTCGGCGATGGCGGTCTTGCCGGTGCCGGGCTCGCCGATCAACACGGGGTTGTTCTTGGTGCGGCGAGCGAGAATCTGCACCGTGCGGCGGATTTCCTCGTCGCGCCCGATCACGGGGTCGAGCTTGCCGTCCTTCGCCGCTTGCGTCAGGTCGCGCGCGTACTTCTTCATCGCGTCATAGGCGCTTTCGGCGCTAGCCGTGTCGGCCGTGCGCCCGCCGCGCAGCTCGTTAATCGCGGCATTCAGCGCCTCGGCCGTGAGCCCGGCATCGGCCAGCGCCTTGCCAGCGGCGGTGGTCTTGGCGAGCGCCAGCGCCATCAGCAAGCGCTCGACGGTGACATATTCGTCGCCCGCCTTCTGCGCAACCTGTTCGGCCTGGTCGAGCACGCGCACCGCATCGTTGTCGAGCCCCGGCGTCTGCTGCGCCCCGCTGCCTGAAACGGCGGGATACTTGGCCAGCGACGCGTCAACCGCGTCGACCGCGCGTGCCGGATCGCCCCCGGCGCGCTGGATCAGCCCGGCGGCCATGCCCTCGCTATCTTCCAGCAAGGCCTTGAGAATGTGGTCCGGGCTGATGCGCTGGTGGTTCATGCGGATCGCCACGGTCTGAGCGCTTTGCAGGAAGCCGCGCGCCCGGTCGGTGAATTTTTCGAGATTCATGGTGTACCCCTAATCCTTTCTCCGCCGAGATAGTGTTGCATAATGGCAACACAAGCCCGAGGCGCAAATAAATGTCCCGGCTATATTTGGTGTTCGGTCGGGCCGGGTAAAGCCCCTCAGGCGCGCTTGTCGCATGGGAGCCGCATCGCATTCTTGCGATGGTCATATTTTCGTCTCCCGCCTGAAACGAAAGGCCCGCATAGCGCGCCCTTATGGCTAGCAGAGCACAACGCGCAGACCTTCAGACCACTTCGGTCACCGCCGCCTACGATCGCTGGGCCCCGGTTTATGACATGGTGTTCGGCAAGGTCTTTACCGAAGGCCGCTCCGACGCGATCCGCGCCGCCGAGGCCGCGCTGCCCGAGGGCGGACGCGTGCTCGAAGTGGGCGTGGGCACGGGCATTTCCCTGCCGCACTATCAGCGCAGCACCCGGCTGGTGGCGGTCGACCTGTCGGATGCGATGCTCGACAAGGCGCGCGCACGCAAGGCGCGGCTGGGACTCGACAATGTCGAGGACATTCAGGTGATGGATGCCGAGGCCATGCGCTTCGAGGACAACAGCTTCGAGGTTGTCATGGCGCAGTACATCATCACCTCCTGCCCCCACCCTGAAGCGGCGCTCGACGAATTCGTGCGCGTGGCGAAGCCCGGCGGCGAGATCATCATCACCACGCGCATCGGTGCCAACGTGGGCCTGCGCGGGCGGATAGAGAAATTCTTGATGCCTCTGACGAAGAGGCTGGGGTTCCGGACAGAATTTCCATATGCCCGGTATGCAAATTGGGCTAAGATAAATGGACACGTCGAGCTGGTTGAGAACACACCATTGCCACCGCTCGGACACTTTTCAATGCTGAGATACCGCAAACTGGCGGAATGACTTGAAATTTCCTTGTCATAACTTGGACAATGATATTCGGACGGAGTGCAAAGAATGACCGGTTTTCGCGAACACCTGCGCGAACAGCGCTGGGACGACCACCGCTACTATCACCAGTCGATCATTAATCAGGCGCTGCACTTCTTCAGCGCTTGCACCTTCCTGCTGAGCTATGTGCTGCTCTGGAACTACCCCTGGCTGGCCGCGCTGCTGGCATGGGGTTTTGCCATGACCAGCCGACAGGCCGGGCACTTCTTCTTCGAGCCGAAGGGCTATGACCACGTCAACGAGGCCACGCACGAGCACAAGGAAGAGATCAAGGTTGGCTACAACCTGTTCCGAAAGGTGATCCTGATGGGCCTGTGGGCGATTTCGCCTGTGGTGCTCTATCTCAACCCCACGTTCTTCGGCCTGTTTTCGGAGCCCTTCACCAGCGCCCGGATGTTCTTCGAAAATCTCGGCATGATCTGGTTGGGCCTCGGCATCGGCGCGATGCTGTTTCGCATGGCGCAGCTGTTTATCATCCGCGACGTGGAGACCGGCATCGTGTGGGTGACCAAGATCATCACCGATCCCTTCACCGACTTCAAGCTCTACATGAAAGCGCCGGGTGAATGCGCCAAGGCTGCGGTTGCGTGGCGGCCGTCGCGGGGGTGATTTTCTAGCACCGCGTTTGAGAATTGAGAGGCCGGGGCGCTGAGAGGCGCTCCGGCTTTTTTCGTGAGCGCACCTCACACAGCTCATCCCCGCTCAGCCTGAGCCTGTCGAAGGCCACGCGCTGTCCTTGGCCCCAAACCCCTGCCGATTGCGCGCAAGTTGGGAGAGCAGTTCCCAGTCTCCCACGATCAGCGCTTCCTTTTTGGCCCTGCCCCAAACTTTGATCCGGCGCTCGGCGGAAAAAGCTTCGTCGCGGGTTGGGAAGCTTTCCGACCAGACCAGCACCACCGGCAGCCGTTTGGCGGTGTACCCGCCAAGTGCACCACTCGCATGTTTTGCCATGCGCAGTTCAAGATCGTCGGTGTGGCCGGCGTAGTAAGAGCCATCGTTGCAGCGCAGGAGATAGGCGTAGAAGGACACCGCTTTGGGTTAGCCTTGGCGTGCGGCCTGACACCAGCCCAATACTCAATTACCCCCGCCCCAGCTTCGCCCGCAAGCTCTCACGCAAAATCTGCCGCTTCAGGTCCTTGTTCGTCACCCCCTCACCGCTCCACGCCCAGCCATCCGCCTCGAACGCCCGTGCCGCGGCCACATAGCGGTCCGCCACTTCGGCGAACTCGGCATCGCCATAGGCAAAGGAGAAGATGAACCGCCCCGAGCCGGTCCAGCCGGTCGCCAGCCCCTCGGCGCGCAGATAAAACTGGAACATCCAGTTATAGCGCGAGGGCCTGGTGTAAAACGTGCTCCACACCGTGCCGAGATTGCCCACACGCGGGCTCAAACCCTCGGCCTCGAGCCGCCCGTTGAGCGCATCGGCGCGCGCATTCCACTTGTCGTCCACGCCTGCGTAAGCCGCATCGGCCTCGGCGCTGGCGTGCCACCGCAAAAACTGGTCCATCGCCCCCATCACGCTGGGGTGCGAGTTGAATGTCCCGCGCGCGAAGCAGATGTCGGCGGGGCGGTCGTCGCGAAACCGCTTCATCAGGTCGGCCCGGCCGCACAGCACGCCCACCGGATAGCCGCCGCCCAGCGTTTTGCCGTAAGTTACCAGATCGCCCTGCACGCCGAAATATTCGCTCGCGCCATGCTTAGAAAGGCGGAAGCCGGTGAACACCTCGTCGATGATCAGCACCACGCCCGCCTTTGTGCAGACCTCACGCAGCCGCGCCAGCCAAGCCGAGTAGGCGGCCCGGTCCACCCGTACGCCGCGGCTCGAATCCACCAGCGCACTATCGCCCGGCGCGTTGCTGTTCGGGTGCATCGCCTGCAACGGGTTGACCAGCACACAGGCAATGTCCTTGCGGCTCGCCAGCACCTTGAGCGTCTGCTCGCTCATGTCCGCCAGGGTCAGCGTGCGGTCAGCCGAGACGGGGTTGCCTACCCCCGGCTGCACATCGCCCCACCAGCCGTTATAGCTCCCGGCAAAACGCACGATCCGCTGGCGCCCGGTGTGATACTGCGCCAGCCGCACCGCCTGCATCACCGCCTCGGTGCCCGACATATGGAAGCTCACCGCATCAAGCCCGCTGATCGCCTTCAGCCGCTTCACGTTCTCGGACACCACCGGATGCAGGCCGCCCAACACCGGGCCGAGCGCAGCCACCGTCTCCTCGCCGCGCTTCATGAAGCCCTTGTAGGTATCGGTCCCGAGCAGGTTCACGCCATAGGAACCGGTAAGATCATAGAACTGGTTGCCGTCGAGGTCGGTCAGCATCACGCCGTCGCTGGCGGCATAGAAGTTGCCCGAGGATAACGCCTCGCGCACCACCCGGCTGAATGGGAACGGCACCCGATAGGTACCGGTAAAGGCAATGTCAGGGATGCTGTCGCGCATCTCGTCTGAGGCCGCCGCGCTCTTGGGGAACCGCTCCTTGAACAGGGCCGAGAGGCGCGCAAACCCCGCCTCGCGCTGCGCCACCACATCAGCGGGCGCGCCATCGGCGGCGAAGAACTGGTCGCGGTCGAAATCGTAGAACGGCAGCAGGCGGCTCATCCGCTTGGCCATGCGCACGTGACCGACCAGCCCCTTGTGCTTGGCGCGGCTCAGTTGCAGGCGCTTCGAGGCCTTCACCGCAAGCACCACCACTGCGGCGGCACCGGCAAGCCATGGGGCGATTGTCATACGCGTTCCTTATTCGTGGTCTTAAGGCGAATCCCGATGGGGTCGCTTGCTGCAATCGGACTTTTATGAGTCAGGGATATGTCAATTTCCTGCTGACCAACCGAATCCCGCGTCACGTGCTGACGCGGTTCATGGGCTGGTTCAGCAAGATCGAGTTCGCCCCGGTGCGGAGCCTGTCGATTGCGCTGTGGAAGCTGTTTTGCTCGGTCGATATGTCCGACAGCAAGGAGACGCGCTTCGCCAGCCTGCATCAGGCGTTCATCCGCGAGCTGAAAGACGGCGCCCGCCCGATCGACCCCGACCCGGCCACGCTGACCAGCCCATGCGACGCCATCGTCGGCGCGTTCGGCCGGGTGGACCGGGGCATGGCCTTGCAGGTGAAAGGTATGCCCTACCCGGTCGCCGATCTGTTCGGCTCAACCGACGAGGCAGCGGCGTTCGAAGGCGGCTGGTACGTCACCTTGCGGCTGACGGCGGGGATGTACCATCGCTTCCACGCCCCGCACGATGTGGTGGCCGAGCAGCTGCGCTACATCTCGGGCGACACCTGGAACGTGAACCCGCCCACCCTCGCCCGGATCGAGCGCCTGTTCTGCCGCAACGAACGCGCCCCGCTGACCGTGCGGCTGGCGGCGACGGGTGAAAAGCTGGTGCTGGTGCCGGTGGCGGCGGTGCTGGTCGCCTCGATCCGGCTGCCGTGGCTGGATGAAAAGTTCTCGATCCGCCGCGGCGGCGCGCGAACCGAGCCGCTCGACCATTCCTTCGCCAAGGGCGAGGAGATGGGCTGGTTCGAGCATGGCAGCACCATCGTGGTCTTTGCTCCGTCGAACTGCGCTCCGGTAGCGGGGCTTGAGACGGGGCGGACGATCCGGTTGGGGGAACCTCTGTTACAGCGGCTTTAGGCCTTTTTGCGCGCTGACAGAGGCACTGGCATACGAGGCAAACCCTGCTATTGGTTTCGCATGAAAACTGTCTTCCGGCGCAGATTGCCGTTCGCTTTTCTCGCCCCCTTCGCGCTCGCCGCCTGCGCCACGGCACAGTCGCCCGCTCCACTGGCAGAAACCACCACGCGCGCCACGCCGAGCGACACCTCGCTCACAGCGCTCGTCGACCAAGTTCAGATCCCCTACGAGCGCTTCACGCTCGAAAACGGTCTCACCACACTGGTCCACACCGACCGCAAGACGCCCATCGTCGGCGTCACCGTCTACTACCGCGTCGGATCGCGGCACGAACCGCGCGGGCGCACCGGCTTTGCTCACCTGTTCGAACACCTGATGTTCGGCGGCAGCGAGAACGTCGAGAATTTCGACATTCCGCTCGAAGCGGCAGGCTCCACCCCCACCAACGGCTCGACCTGGTACGACCGCACCAACTACGTCGAAACCGTGCCCACCGGCGCACTCGATCTGGCGCTGTTCATGGAGAGCGACCGCATGGGCTACCTGCTCGGCGCGGTCAGCCAGGAGAAGCTCGATAACCAGCGCATGGTGGTGCAGAACGAAAAGCGGCAGGGCGACAACCAGCCCTATGGCCTCGTCGACTATCTGATGGCTGACGGCCTGCTGCCAGTGGGGCACCCCTATCGCCACGCCACCATCGGCTCGATGGCCGATCTGGAAGCGGCAAGCCTCGCTGATGTGCAGAGCTGGTTTCGCGACAATTATGGCCCCAACAATGTGGTGCTGGTGCTGACGGGCGATATCGACGCCGCCACCGCGCGCCCGATGGTCGAACGCTGGTTCGGCGATATTCCGCGCGGGCCGGAAGTGGCCGAAGCATCGGGCGGCCCGGTCACGCTGGCCGCTCCGGTCGAGCGGGTAGTGACCGATCAGGTTCCGGCAACGCAGGTCTACCGCAGCTGGACCGGCCCCGCGTTGACCGATGCCGATGCGATCCCGCTTGCGGTGGGGATGCACATCTTGGGCGGCCTCGCTTCCTCGCGGCTCGACAACGCGATGGTGCGCGGTGAGGAAATCGCCACCTCCGTCTCAGCCTATTCATCAGGGTTCGAGGAGATGAGCCAGCTCATCACCATGGTCGAGGTGAAGAACGGTGTGGAGCGCGAAGCAGCCGAGGCCCGGCTCGTTGCCGAGACCGAGCGGCTGATGGCAGAAGGCCCCACCGAAGACGAACTCGAACGCGCAAAGACGACGCTCATCGCCTCCACAGTAGGAGGGCTGGAGCGCGTCGGCGGGTTCGGCGGCAAGGGCATGGTGCTGGCCGAGGGCGAACTCTATACCGGCGATGCCGAACACTACCGCAAGGAACTGGAAGCCATCGCCGCGCTCACGCCTGCGCAGGTTCAGGGCGCATTGCAACGCTGGCTGTCGCGCCCCGCCTACACGCTGTCGGTTGTGCCGGGCGAGCGGACGCTCGATGGCGCGACCATGGGCGGCTGGGGCGATGAAGACCTTTCGCCTCCGCCCGTCCCCGATGCGCGCGCACCTGTTGAAGTCACCCGCACCGCCCCGCCGCGCCAGGCCCCTGAGGTGCTGCCGGTAGGCGAACTGACGTTCCCGCAAGTCGAACGCGCAACCCTCTCGAACGGGATCGAGGTCGTCCTCGCCCGCCGCGATGCCGTGCCGATGGTGAGCATGGCGCTCACCTTCGCGGCAGGCTCGGTGGTCGATCCGGTCGATGCCGCAGGCCGCCATGAAACGATGATGGAGCTGCTGACCGAGGGCACCACCACGCGCAGCGCCCTCGATATCGCCATCGCGCAGGAGGAGCTGGGCAGCTCGCTCAGCGCCGGTGCCGGGGTCGAAACCTCGCAGGTCACCCTTACCACGCTCACCAGCAACCTCGCCCCGTCCGTGGAGTTGATGGCCGATGTGACGCTTCACCCCGCCTTCCGGGCCGAGGACGTCGCCCGCGTGAAGGAACAGCGATTGGCCGAAATCGCGCAGGAGTTGGCCTCGCCCGGCAGCCTCGCCAGCATGGCGTTTATGCCGCTGCTTTACGGCGAACAGCATCCCTATGCCCATGCGTCGTCTTCGGGCGATCCGGCGGTGGTTTCCGCGCTGACGCCAACGGCGCTCAAGGCCGAGCATGACCGCTGGCTGCGCCCCGACCTCGCGCAGATCACAGCGGTGGGCGACGTGTCGATGGCAGAGCTGGTCGCCGCGCTCGAAGCAGGGTTCGGCGACTGGCAGGCGCCCGCCAGCGCTGCCCCCGCACGCAACCTTGCAGCCCCCGCGCCTGCCCCGCATCCGCAGATTGTCGGCGTCGACCGGCCCAACTCGCCGTCAAGCTATCTGATGCTCGGCCGCCTCACCCCGCTGGTGGGCGAGCCCGAAGGCACCGAAGTGATCGAAACCGCCAACGAAGTGCTCGGCGGCGGCTTCCTTTCGCGCCTGATGGGCGATCTGCGCGAAACCAAGGGCTGGACCTATGGCATCGGATCCAGCATCCCCGCCGCGACCGGCCAGCGCCGCTTCACCATCGCGACGCAGGTGCAGGCTGATCGCACTGGCGATTCCATCGTCGCCGTCATCGACCAGTTGAGGGCTTTCCCCGACAGCGCGCCGGTCGATCCGGTCGAGTTGCAACGCGTGACCGATGGCAATGTGCGCGGTCTGACCAACCGCTTTGAGACGAATGGACAGGTGCTCGGCGCGCTGGTGAGCAACCGCGTGATGGGCCGCGACATTCGCTATCAGGCGCAGTTGCCGGAAATCTTTCGCGCGATGGATGCAGATGCACTCGACGCGGCGGCGGCCGAGTATCTCACGCCCGACAACCTCACCATTGTGGTGGTGGGCGACCGCGAAACC
The DNA here is from genome assembly GCF_005434915.1 of Aurantiacibacter suaedae. Classification (GTDB taxonomy): domain Bacteria; phylum Pseudomonadota; class Alphaproteobacteria; order Sphingomonadales; family Sphingomonadaceae; genus Alteraurantiacibacter; species Alteraurantiacibacter suaedae. The sequence continues at coordinate 138,530 of NZ_SKCG01000003.1, read as the reverse complement.
GTCGCGCCGCAGCTCGAACAGCTCGGCATGGAAGTGACCTGGCTCGACGCCGAAGCGCTGTAAACGAACGAGGAGAGTGATATGTCCGTCGCCGGAACTTACGAATTTGCCGTCAACACCCCGATGGGTGCGCAATCCGGCACCATGACCGTGGTGCCCGATGCCAGCGGCACCGCCTTCACCGGCACTATCGACGGCTCGCTCGGCCATATCGAGGTCGACGATGGCACAATCGTGGGCGACACGCTCACCTGGTCGATGCGCATGTCGTCACCGATGCCGGTGGGGCTCGATTGCGAGGCAGTGGTCAGCGGCGACACGGTGGAGGGCAAGGTACGCGCCGGGATTTTCGGAACGATGTCGCTGACCGGGCGGAAGATCGCCTAAACTCAGCCGTTGAACTGCGCGCGCACCGCCTGATAGGCGGCGGCGGCAACGGTGTTCGCCAGATTGAGCGAGCGCACCTTGTCGCTGCGCATGGGCAGGCTCACCATCTGCGAGGGGTGTGCGGCCACAATCTCTTTGGGCAAACCCTTGGTTTCGCGCCCAAACACCAGATAGGCATCGTCGGGGTAAGCGGGCTCGTAAAAGCTCCGCTGCGCATATTCCTCGAACAGGTAGAGCTGGTCCTCGCGCGGCGCGCGCTCGGCAAGAAAGGCCTCCCAGCTGGCGAACTCGGCCAGCCGGATGTGCTGCCAGTAGTCGAGCCCCGCCCGCTTCAACCGCGTATCGGTGATCGTGAAGCCGAGCGGATGGATCAGCACCAGCTCAAGGTCGAGCGCCACGCAGGTGCGCCCGACCGCGCCGGTGTTGCCGGGGATCTCCGGACGGACGAGGACGATAGAGGTCATTGGCTGACCGGCCCGGCCCTCGCCTAGCCCAGCTTGTCCTTCAACAGCTGGTTGACCACCGCCGGGTTGGCCTTGCCCTGCATCGCCTTCATCGTCTGGCCGACGAAGAAGCCGAACAGCTTGTCCTTGCCGCCGCGATATTCGGCGACCTTGTCCTCGTTGGCGGCCATGATCGCGGCAATCGCCTCTTCGATCGCGCCGGTGTCGCTGACCTGCTTGAGGCCCTCGGTGTCGGCGATCTCATCGGGCTCGCGGCCGGTCTTGAGCACGATCTCGAAGATCTCCTTCGCCTGCCCCCCGCTTATCTCGCCCGCATCCTGCATCTTGAGGATCGCGGCCTGACGCGCAGGCGTGGCGTTGGCCATGTCGCCTTCGTCACCAAGCGCCTTGATCACGCCGGGCGCGACCGAAAGCGACCAGTTCGCCACCGGCGTCGCCACCTTGGCCTCGGGCTTGCCGAGCGCCTTGGCGGTCTCGGCCAGCAGCGTCTCGAAGCGCGCGAAGGTCTCGACCTCGGCGGTGAGTTCGCGGGCGTTGTAGTCGGTCAGCCCCAGTTCGCCGGTGTAGCGGGCGCGCTTGGCGTCGGGCAGCTCGGGCAAGCTGGCGCGGCACTCGTCGAGGAAGGCCTGATCGAGTTCCAAGGGCAGCAGGTCGGGATCGGGGAAGTAGCGATAGTCGTGCGCATCTTCCTTGCTCCGCATCGAGCGCGTGGTGCCGGTGTTCGGATCGAACAGGCGGGTTTCCTGCACGATCTGGCCGCCATCCTCGAGCACGTCGATCTGGCGCTGCACCTCGTGTTCGATCGCCTGCATCACGAAGCGGACCGAATTCACGTTCTTGGTCTCGGTGCGGGTGCCGAGTTCGGTGTCACCCACCTTGCGCACCGAGACGTTGACGTCGGCGCGCATCGAGCCTTCTTCCATGTTCCCGTCGCACGAGCCGACATAACGCAGGATCGCGCGCAACTTGCGAATATAGGCCCCGGCCTCGGCGGGCGAGGTCATGTCGGGGCGGCTGACAATCTCCATCAGCGCGACGCCGGTGCGGTTCAAGTCGACATAGGACATGGTCGGATGCTGGTCGTGCATCAGCTTGCCCGCATCCTGCTCGACATGGATGCGCTCGATGCGGATAATCTTGTCTTCAGGGATACCGGCCTTTTCGTCGGCCTCGATGGTGAGCTGCCCTTCGCCCACCAGCGGGTGGTAAAGCTGGCTGATCTGGTAGCCCTGCGGGAGATCGGCATAGAAGTAGTTCTTGCGGTCAAAACGCGACCACGCGTTGATCTGCGCCTCGATGGCCATGCCGGTGCGCACGGCCTGCCGGATACACTCGCGGTTGGGCACGGGCAACATGCCGGGCATCGCCGCGTCCACCAGCGAAACCTGCGAATTGGGTTCGGCCCCGAAGGCGGTCGAAGCGCCCGAGAACAGCTTGGCATTGCTCGTTACCTGCGCGTGGACCTCAAGCCCGATCACGACTTCCCAGGTTCCGGTTGCGCCTTCAACGCGGTAATTACTCATCGTCTATCAGCTTTCCATTTTCATCGAAGCGCGCCTCGCCATGGGGCACACGCTTGCGGATGTAGCCAGCAAACCAGAACACTGCGGGGATCGCCAAGACGATGGCAATTCCGGCGATCAGGTCTGCCCAGCCATTGTTCATTCCGGCTTCCAGCCCTCAATATGCGTAGCAAAGTCCTTCGCCACGCGGGCCACGTCCTCATCGTCATAATCGTCCGCGCCATAGGCGAGGAACGGTTCGTGCCATTCGTAACCGCACTGCTTGGCGGTGACTTCCCACGGGCGCAGCAGCTGTTCGAGCGGGTACAGATTGGCGTGGCCAGCCTGATAGCTGTCCTCGCTCTGCCCCGCGGTGGCGGCGATCATGAAAGGCAGGCCCTTGAGCCGCTCGCCCTCTTCCGGCTTGTCGAAAGTGATGCGGTTGAGCACCAGATCCTGCCAGGCCATCGCGCGCGGGGTGGCGGCGAACCAGTGAACAGGGAACTGCACGCACAGGCGCTTGGCCGCAAACAGCCGCTCCACTTCGGCATCTTCCGCCGCGTGCAGATCGGGCTCGTGCGGATAGAGCGCATACATGTCCACGCTTTCGACCCCGTCGAGCCCAGCCACGGCCTCGCTCATCGCGGCATTGACCCGCGACGGCTTGTAGCCGGGATGGAACTTAAGGATGACGGTGCCGCTCATGTCTACCACCACTTCTCCGGCTGCGCATCGAAGCCGCTGCGCTGTTCGATTGCCAGCCCGGCATTGAGCACCATCTGCTCGTCCATCGCCTTACCCACCAATTGCAGCCCGAGCGGCAGGCCCTTGGCGTTAAGCCGCGAGGGCACGCTCATCGCGGGCAGGCCCGCAAGCGAAGCGGGGACCGAGAAGACGTCGTTCAGATACATCGCCAGCGGATCGTCGAGCTTGTCGCCCAGCGGGAAAGCCGCGGTCGGCGTGGTCGGAGCGAGGATCACGTCGCACGTCTCGAACGCCTCGTTGAAGTCGCGCTGGATCAGCGTACGCACCTTCATCGCCTGGGTGTAATAGGCGTCGTAGAAGCCAGCAGACAGTACATAGGTGCCGAGCATGATGCGGCGCTTCACCTCCGGCCCGAACCCGGCGGCGCGGGTGGCGGCATACATGTCCTGCAGGCCAGCGCCCTCGGGCAAGTCGCGCAGGCCGTAACGCACGCCATCGTAGCGCGCGAGGTTGCTGGAAGCCTCCGCCGGCGCGACGATGTAATAGGCCGGCAGCGCATACTTGGTGTGCGGCAGGCTCACGTCGACCACCTCGGCGCCCGCGTCCTTCAGCCAGGCGATGCCATCGTCCCAGCTGGCGAGGATTTCGGCGTCGGTGCCGTCCATCCGGTATTCCTTCGGGATACCGACTTTCTTGCCGCGCAGGTCGGCGTTCAGCGCGCCGGCCCAATCGGGCACCGGCGCATCGAGGCTGGTCGAATCCTTCGGGTCGAACCCGGCCATCGCGCCGAGCATCACCGCGCAATCCTCAACCGAGCGCGCCATTGGCCCAGCCTGATCGAGCGAGGAGGCGAAGGCGACGATGCCCCAGCGCGAGCAGCGGCCATAGGTCGGCTTGATGCCCGAAATGCCGGTGAAAGCGGCAGGCTGGCGGATCGAGCCGCCAGTGTCGGTGCCGGTCGCCGCCGGAGCCAGCCGCGCGGCCACCGCCGCCGAGGAACCGCCCGACGAGCCGCCCGGTGCGAGCACCGCGTTGCCACCGTCGTTCGCCTTCCACGGGTTCGCGACATTGCCGAAGTGGCTTGTCTCGTTCGACGAGCCCATCGCGAACTGGTCGAGGTTGAGCTTGCCGAGCATCCCCGCGCCCGCATCCCACAGCTTCTGGCTCACGGTGCTTTCGTACTCGGGCTTGAAGCCCTCGAGGATCGCGCTGGCGGCGCTGGTCTGCACGCCGCGTGTTGCGAACAGGTCTTTCATGCCGATCGGCACGCCCGCCATTACGCCCAGTTCCTCGCCCTTCGCGCGTTTGGCGTCCACCGCATCTGCGGCGGCGAGCGCGTGCTCGGGGGTGGTAACGATGAAGGCGTTAAGGTCAGCGGCGGCGGCGACATTGGCGTTGAAGCCTTCCGCCACTTCGCGCGCAGTGAAGTCCCCGGCGGCAACGCCGTCGCGGATGGCTTTGACGCCAAGGTTGGTCAGATCAGTCATACAAGTTTTCGCAAAATCTGCGCGCGGGCTTCGACAAGCTCAGCCTGAGCGGATGTGGGAATTAGGAACAAAGTCCGCTCAGCCAGAGCCTTCCGAAGGCCAGCCAAAGCGCAAGTCATCACTCGATCACCTTGGGAACGCCGAAGAAGCCGTGTTCGGCAACCGGCGCATTGGCCAGCACATCGGCCTGCTTGCCGCCGCCGGTGAGCGGATCGGCATCGATCACGTCGTCACGCAGGCGCAAGGCTTGCGGGATCACGGCGGTCATCGGCTCGACCTGCGAGGTATCGACCTCGCCCAGTTGCTCGACAAAGCCGAGGATCGCGTTGAATTCGGGCACGAAGTGGTCGAGGTCGCCCTCGTCCACCTTGATGCGGGCAAGCGAGGCGATTTTCGCCACCTGTTCACGGGTTACGGACATGAGGTGTGCGTTAGCCGCGCGAGCCAAGCGCTTCAAGCGCCAGAAGACCTATTCGAACGGCGAACCCACGGGTTTGCCACCGATATAGACCTGCCGGACGGTCACATCGCGTACCTCGACTGTCGCATCCTCGGCCGGCGGGTCGGGCAGCGAAACCGCGCCATCGGGTCGTCCCGGGAAGAACGCTTCAAGCTCACCGTTCGCGCTGGTGAGCCGCAAGTGTTGAACGTCGAGACCTTGCACCAGAATATAGTGACGCCAACCTTCCTCGGGCACTTCAAGCACGCGGCAACTATCCTCGCACCTCCACGGTTGTCTCCGCAGGAACGCAACGAAAGCGGACCGCGTCGCTTCATCGTCGGGCAAGCCCACGAGATTCTCGATCCGCCGGGGCGCCGGAGCCGCGACGCGCCCATAGGGCCGCGCCTGTTGCGCCTGCGCCTCTGCTGCCAGTTCCGCCACCTCGCCCTCGCCCTTGGCGAGCTTCGCCAGCGCCGCACGTCCGGCATCGCCGAAATCCCAGCGCAGCGCCGAAAAGTCGAAGTCCTCCGGCGAAACCTCGCCCGCCTCCAGCCGCGCCACCTGATTGCGCGCCGACACGGCGCCAAAGTCCCACAGCGGCAAAGCCAGCACCAGCGCGATCACGCAGACGCCCGCAGCAAGGTGAAGGTTCGCATCGCGCATCCTCACGCTCCACATCGCCTTGCGACCGCGGATCAGCGCCACCCAGCAGGCAAGGCCATAGGCGCAGGCGACAACCACCGCGATCACCCCCCAGATACGCTCGGGGCTGAGGCCATGCTGGTCGATGCGGATACCCAGCGACATCGCCGCGAACCCCGACAATGGCAGGATCACGCCCGCCAGCACCGCCGCCGCGATTTGCATGATCCGGCTCGGCGAGCGATCCTCGTCCGAATCGCGGATAATCGCATTGGCGAGGATAAAGGCTCCCGCCGCGCAGGTGAGCAGGATCGGCGTCGCCGAATCGGTCGCTTCCCACAGCGCCTTGCCACCCGAGGCGAGCAGGATCACGAGGAATACCAGCAGCGCCGCCGCAAAGGGTACGGCGAGGATCGCGAAGACCAGCATCACCACCTTCTGCAGCGCGCCGATCACCTTGAGGTTGTTGCGAATCACCCCGAGGCCTGCGCCGAAGGCACCGCCCGACCAAGCGAGCTGGAAAGCGTCCTCGCGCATCAGGTCACCGATGGCGTCGATCCCGACCAGCCCGAACAGCCCATCGAGCAGCAACAGCGCCAGCCACGAGAGGCCGACAAAGGCCAGCGCCCCGCCGCCGCTGACCGCATCGGACCAAACATGGAAATGGGTGGCGCGATAGTCGGTCGCCAGCCGGGTGCGGTGAAAGCCCGCCTGAAACAGCGGCAGCGCCGACAGCGCGAAGAAGCACCCGGCCGCGAAGGCAAACTCGCCTCCGGCGCGGTGCCCCTCGGCCGCAGTCGCCTGCCAGGCGATCGCGCCCATCACTAGGCCCAGCAGCCCCGAGAACACCAGCGGCTCAAGCGGACGCCGCTCGCGCAGGCAAAAGCCGAGCGCGAGCGCGAAGAACGTCACCAATGCGCACAATCCGGCCTCGGCCGGGCCTTGCGGCGAGTGCTCGCCGGTGATGGCGTGAATGAGCAGCCCCGCCAGCGCGCCCAGCCCGCCGAGCAGCCATGGCCGCGCGGGCCAATCCGCGATCAGATCGAGCTCGGCGTGGCGGGCAGTGTCATCCATCCTGATATGCGCTTATTGCGGGGCACCCTGCGGCGCAGGCATGGCGCCTTCCGGCCCCATCGCCGGCATCTGCTGCTGCATCGCCTGCATCATCCGGTTATAACGCGCCTCAGCCTCTTCACGGGTCATGAAGTCGACCATCTCGACATCGAACACGAGATCGGCATTCGGCGGGATCGGCGCGCCCGGAGGCGGCGATGCGCCATAGGCCATGTCCGACGGGATCTCGACCGTGTACTTGCCGCCCTTCTGCATCTGCACCATCGCATCGCGGAAGCCGGGGATCACCTGATCGAGCGCCATCGGCGCGCCATCGGGCAGGATGCCGGGCACCGGCCAGTTGGCAGGCTGCGACTGGTCGAACACGGTGCCATCGGCCAGCTTGCCGGTATATTTGACGAACACCACATCGGTCGGCCCGGGGCTCTCGCCGCTGCCCTCGGTCACCGTCTCGATAGAGACGCCTGCGGGCATGGCAGCCCAGGCCACGCCGGCGCCCAGCGCAACGGCGGCGGCAACGCCGAGCCAAAGCTTGGTCAGCGAGCCCTTGGCAATCGGCTGCAACGGAACGCGGGTGACTTCGGTCATGAATCGGGTGTCCTCAAAAGCAAAAGGGCGCGGAGGTTCATCTCCACGCCCCTTTGGCCCAGTGGGCCGTGCTGTTCAAGCGGTCTTGCGCTTAACGCGAACCGTCACGCTCCGAACGCTTGCGCTCCATCTTGCGGGCGCGGCGCACGGCGGCGGCCTTTTCACGGGCGCGCTTCTCGCTCGGCTTTTCGTAGTGGCGACGCAGCTTCATTTCGCGATAAACACCTTCCCGCTGAAGCTTCTTCTTCAGGGCGCGAAGGGCCTGTTCGACGTTGTTATCGCGGACGACGATCTGCATAAATCTGAACCACCTTACAAAATACGTTTCAACACAAGCGCCGCCCCGCGAAGCGAAAGGCGCGGGCGACACCAGTCAGAAAACCCAATGAAATAAGCGCCGAATCCTCACGGAGTCGGCTTTCTGGCGCGGCCACTAATCCAAAATGGGGGGCTTGGCAAGGATTCGCTCCGGTATTCGCACCAAGATCCGCTTGGCCACATTGCGCTTTACGCGCGCGGCGGGATGACGCGGCGGCGATCTGCCGCTAAGGGCATCATATGATCTCAACCCCTCCGCCGCTCTATGCCTCGCTTTCGGTGGCCCTTGGCGGCGGCATCGGCGCGCTGCTGCGCTATCAGCTGGGCCGGGCCCTGACCCATTTTGCCGGGCCGCAGACGATGCTCGGCTTCCCGTGGGCCACGCTGGCGGCCAATGTGATAGGCAGCCTTGCCATGGGCCTGCTGGCCGGATGGCTCGCGCGCCACGGACCGGACCTGCGCGACGGCGGCGAACAGGTGCGGCTGCTGGTCGGCGTCGGCCTGCTCGGAGGGTTCACCACTTTCAGCTCGTTCAGCCTCGAAATGATGCTGCTGATGGACCGGGGCGACAATGCGCTCGCCTTTGTCTACGGCTCGGTATCGATCATGGCGGGGCTGGCAGGACTTTATATAGGCCTTATTGTAATGCGGTTGTTCGGATGAGTACGAGCCAGTCGGCGGACAATGTCCGCCAGTTTACCGTTGCCGAGGATGATGACGGCGTCCGGCTTGACCGCTGGTTCAAACGGCACCTGCCGCAGGTCGGCTTCGGCACCGTGTCGCGCTGGGCGCGCACCGGGCAGCTGCGAGTGGACGGCAAGCGCGCCAAGCCCGAGGATCGGCTTGCCAAGGGGCAAGTGCTGCGCGTGCCGCCGGGCGGCGAGGATGCCCCGCGCACCCAGCGCAAGACGCGCGAATTAAGCGAAACCGAACGCAACGCGGCGGAGGACATGCTGATCCACCGCAGCAAGGCCGCGCTGGTGCTGAACAAGCCGCCGGGCCTCGCCACGCAAGGCGGCACCAAGACGCACCATCACGTCGACGGCCTGCTCGATGCCTATGTCGAGGGCGAACAGCCCCGCCCGCGCCTCGTCCACCGGCTCGACAAGGATACCTCCGGCGTGCTGCTGGTGGCGCGCACGCCGGGCAGCGCGGCGTTCTTCTCCAAGCGATTCTCGGGCCGCAGCGCGAAGAAGATCTACTGGGCGCTCGTGGTCGGCGTGCCCGAGGTTCACGAAGGCACGATTGAAGCCCCGCTCGCCAAGCAGCCCGGATCGGGCGGCGAGAAGATGCACGTCGACATGGAGAACGGCCAGCCCGCCAAGACGGTTTACCGCGTGGTCGAACGCGCGGGCAACGCCGCCGCCTGGGTCGAGTTGCAGCCGTTCACCGGCCGCACCCACCAGCTACGCGTGCACATGGCGGCAATCGGCCACCCGATCGTGGGAGATGGCAAGTATGGCGGGCAGGATGCGTTCCTGACCGGCTCTGTCAGCCGCAAGATGCACCTCCACGCGCGGCGTCTGATTATCGATGCACCGGGCGGCGAGAAACTCGATGTGACGGCCGATCTGCCCGAGCACTTTGCCGGCTCGATGGAGCAACTTGGCTTCGACCTGTCGCTGAGCGAGGCCGCACCCGTCGCCGCTCCCCCGCCCGAACGCTCTGCTGCGGAAAAGAAGCAGGCCGCGCGCCAGCACGCCAAGCAGTATCGCAAGGCCCGCAAGGGCGAACGCCGCGGACGCCGCACAAGTGCGGTGGGCAAGCCTAGCGCCAAGGGGCGACCGAAGCGATGAGCGTCCGTCTCGCCGTATTCGACTGCGACGGCACCCTGTCAGACGGGCAGGCCGGTGTCGTACGCGCGATGGACATTGCCTTTGCCGAGCAAGGCCTTGCCGCCCCCGATCACCACACGGTACGCCGCATCGTCGGGCTCAGCCTGCCGCAAGCCATGCGCGAACTGGCTCCGCAGGCCGATGACGATGCCGTGCGCGACCTCGTGGAAAGCTACAAGAGCGCCTTTCGTGCCATGCGCGAGGATGGATCGCTCAAGGAGCCGCTTTACGATGGCATTCCCGCGCTGCTCGAACGGCTTCACGCCAAGGGCTGGACCCTTGGCGTCGCCACCGGCAAGTCCGACCGGGGGCTGGCCAGCACGCTTTCGGCGAACGGCCTTGCCCACCTGTTCGGCCCGCTTCACACCGCTGACCGTCACCCTTCGAAGCCCAATCCCGCCATGTTGCAGGCAGCGATGGACGATTGCCTCGCCGCGCCCGAAAACACCGTGATGATCGGCGATACGGTTTACGACATCGTGATGGCGCGCTCGCTTCAGGTGCGGGCCATCGGGGTCGACTGGGGCTATCACGAGGCCGACGAACTGGTGAACGCCGGGGCCGAGGCCGTGGCCACCAGCATGGCCGAACTGGAAGAGTTGATCGGATGAGCGAACAGCCCGAAGCCGATCCCGCGCCCGATCCCGCACAGGGGCGCTGGATCATGCTGCAACTGATGCGCCTTGGCGGGGTGCTGCTTGCCGTTGGCGGGCTGGTGATTATCGGCGGCGCCATCGCCGGGCCGCCCGCGCTGGGCTACGGCCTGCTGGTCTTCGGCCTGTTCGAATTCTTCGTGATGCCGGTGATGCTGGCCAAGCGCTGGAAGACGCCTGACGAATGAAGCGGTTTTACAAGGATGTTGCCACTGCCCGCACCGACGGCGGCTGGCAGGTGCAGCTCGACGGGCGCGGGATCAAGACGCAGGGCGGCGGTCAGCAGATCGTGCCCACCGAGGCCGCGGCCCAGCTGCTGGCCAGCGAATGGGCCGCACAAGGCGACAAGATCGACCCCAAGAGCTTCGTCTATCGCGATCTCGCCGATCTCGCGCTCGACACCATTGCGAGCGACCGCGAGGCGACCATTACCAAGCTGCTCGCCTACGCCGAGACCGACACCCTGTGCTACCGCGCCGAGCCAGGCGAAGCGCTGTTCGAACGGCAGGAGGCGCTGTGGGAGCCGCTGGTGACGGCCTGCGAGAAACGCCTCGAGGTGCGCTTCGAGCGGATCAGCGGCATCATGCACCGAGCGCAGCCGGAAGCCACTATGGCTGCTTTGCGCATCCGGCTGGAGCGCGAGAGCGACTTCACGCTCGCCGCGCTCCTCACGCTGGGCTCGCTCGCCGCCTCGCTTATCACGGCGCTGGCGGTGTTGGAGGAAACGGACGAGGCCGAACGGCTGTTCACCGCCGCCAATGCCGAGGAGGACTGGCAGGCCGAACTATGGGGCAGCGACTGGGAAGCCGAGAAAGTGCGCGCCCTGCGGCTGGAGGCCTTTTTACGCGCGGCGGAGTTTGCTGCGGCTGTGCGCACTTAGCAAACACCCGCTCGCCCTGAGCTTGTGTTAGGATTGGCCAGCTCACTCAGAGCGGGCAGGTCCGGACTTAGATCAATGGCTCAGCTTAAGCCGAAAACCTCAGCCCACCCACTCTGCAACATCAGCGGCCACCGCGTTCGCGGCTTCGTTCAGTGCGCGGCCCACGTCGGGCGCTTCGGCCCGCACGCCGTCCACGCGGTGTTCGAACCGCTGCGTGCGCAGCGCGCCGCTGTCATCCATCAGCATCGCATCGAACACCACCACAGCCGAGCCACTCGGCGCGTCATAGCCCATTTCGACCAGTTCGCCGGTCAGCTGCACCGGCGCGGCATAGACGACATCTCCGCCATCAACCACGAAGCGCTGACCGCCAGCGCGGATCGTTTCGGCCAGCACGCTGCGGAACAGCTTGGCCGGCTTTTCCACCCAGAACGCGTTTTGCAGGTAGGCGAGCGAGCTGTCGGTCGTGCTGACCGGCACGCGGTTGACATTGAGCCGCTGCGACGTGGTCGGCTCCATCACCGCCAGCGCCGCGCCGATGCTGCCTTCACGGTCCGCGCCTGCCTCGATCCGGCTTTGCGGCGTGAGCGTCAGGAGCTGCTCGGGCGGGTCTTCGCCAAAGCTGATGCAGCCGCTCAGCAGCGCGGCGCCCGCTACGGCTGACAGAAGCGCGGAAAACCGCCGGGGTATCGCAAGACTGTGGCTGTTCGCCCGGTTGCTCATCACAGGATCTCTCATGGTTCGTAATCCGGCAGCTTGGTTCCACCCACCAGCGCGCCCGCGCCGTTGTTTTCGAGACGCTCGGTAAGGTTTCGCAGGCTCTCGCTGGTGCGGCGAATATCCTGCAAAGTGGCGTTGGCCGCCGGGAGGGTGTTACTCTGCAACTGGTTGGTCACCGGCTCGACATCGGCCAGCGTAGTTTGCAGCTGGTCCGCCGCGCCCTTCGCGCTACGCAAGGTTGCACGAAGTTCGCCGGCCAGCGCCTCGCCTTCTTCACCCAGCATATTGTTCGTTGTGTTAAGCGTGTTTTCGAAGGCCGCGAGTGTACGTGTCGACTGAGCAAGCGTGCCCTGCAACTCGCGCAGCGCCGACTGCACCTCGGGCGCGGTACGGGCGAAATCGGCGCTGATCTGGTTGGTGTTTGCCAGAATGCCGGCAATCGATTCCTGATTGTCGTCATCGAGCACGCGGCTGAGGCGGTCGGTCAGCGTGGCCAGCCGTTCGAGCAGCAGCGGCGCGCTGGTGAGGATCTCGCCAAGCGCACCGGGCGCGGGCGGGATCACCGGCACGCCTTCGGGGCAATCGGTGGTCTCGCAGGAAATCGGCGGCTGGTTCGAGCGGCCGCCATCGAGGCTGATGTTCGAAACGCCGGTGAAGCTGGCCGAAACGGTGGCCGTGGTGCCGACGAGGATGGGCGTCTGCCCCTGCACGTTGATGCGGACCTTCACGAATTCTGGGTCTTTGTCCCAGATCGAGATGTCCGCCACCTGACCCACGGGCACGCCCGAATAGGTGACAGTCGAGCCCTTGGCGACGCCGCCGACCGACTGGCCGAAGAAGATGTCGTATTCTTTCTGATCGGCCTGATCGAGCCGGGCCAGCCAGACGAAGAACAGCGCTGCCGCCGCCAGCAATACCAGCGTGACCGCTCCGACCCAGACGTAATTGGCTCTTGTTTCCATTGCCCGCCCCTATGAACCCTGCGGGTCCGTGTTGTCCAAATGTTTCCCCGCCTCGGCGGTTCCTTCTTCCTGCGCCGCCTGTGCGGTGCCCTGCGCAGCGCGGGCGCGCGGACCCTTGAAATATTCCTCGATCCACGGGTGCCCGCTTTCGAGCAACTCGGGAATCGTGCCCACCGCCACTACCTTCTGATCGGCCAGCACCGCCACCCGGTCGCAAATGGCATAAAGCGTATCGAGATCGTGGGTGATGAGGAACACCGTCAGACCGAGCCGGTTGGTCAGCTCGCGCGTGAGGTCGTCGAACTTGGCCGCGCCGATCGGGTCGAGCCCGGCGGTCGGCTCGTCCAGAAACAACAGTTCCGGATCGAGCGCCAGAGCGCGGGCAAGCCCGGCACGCTTGCGCATCCCGCCGGATAGCTCGGAAGGATACTTGCTGGTGGCGTTCTCGGGCAGGCCCGTAAACACGACCTTGTAGCGCGCGATCTCGTCAAGCAGCTCCTGGCTCAGCTCGGGATAGAACTGCTTGAGCGGCACCTGCACGTTTTCGGCCACGGTCAAGGTGGAGAACAGCGCCCCGCCTTGGAAAAGCACGCCCCAGCGATTGCGCACGCCGATCACCTCGTCCGGCTCGGCACTGGTGATGTCGTGGCCGAACACCTCGATCGTGCCCGCGCTGGGAATCTGGAGGCCGATGATCGACCGCATAAGCACGCTCTTGCCGGTGCCCGAGCCGCCGACCACGCCGAGAATCTCGCCTCGCCGCACGTCGAGATCGAGGTCATCGTGGACGACCTGATCGCCGAAGGCATTGCGCAAGCCGCGAATATGGATCGGGTACTCGCCCTCGAACCGCTCGGTTTCGGGCAAGTCTTCCGCTTCGGCAGGCGCCGGGGTTGCGGTTTCCTCTTCGCTCATCCCCAGCCGATCTCGGTGAAGAACACCGCAAAAAACGCATCGAGCACGATCACCATGAAGATCGCCTGCACCACGGCCTGGGTGGTCCGCAGGCCCACTTCCTCGGCATTGCCCTTCACCTGCATACCCTGATGGCATCCCGATATGGCCACGATCAGCCCGAACACCGGAGCCTTGACCATGCCGACATAGAAATCGGTGATTGGCACCACTTCCTGAACGCGGGCAAGGAAGGTGAGAAACGGAATGTCGAGCATGACATCGCCGATCACCGCGCCGCCGATGATCGCCACCACGCTGGAGAAGAAGCCCAGCAGCGGCATCATCAGCACGGCGGCCAGAATGCGCGGCAGCACCAGCGCCTCCACCGGGGAGACGCCGATGGTGCGCATCGCATCCACTTCCTCGGTCAGCTTCATGGTGCCGATCTGCGCGGCAAAGGCGCTGCCCGAACGGCCCGCGACCATAATCGCAGTCATCAGAACGCCCAGCTCGCGCATGGTGATGCGGCCCACCAGGTTCACCGTGAGCGTTTCCGCGCCGAACTGCTGCAACTGCACCGCGCCCTGTTGCGCGATGACGATGCCGATTAGGAAGCTCATCAGGCCGATGATCGGCAGGCTCGATACGCCTACCAGCTCCATCTGCCGCACCAGCGCCTTGCCGCGAAAGCGGCGCGGGTGGCGGATCGATCCGAAAAAGGCGACAATCACTGCGCCCAGGAAGCTGAGCGTGCCTTTGACACCCTGCAACCAGTGGATGACCTTTTCGCCCATGAACTCGGGAACGCGGGTGAAAAACGGCAGCCGGGGCGGCTTCACATCGGCGGTAGTCTGCGCATCGCGTACCGCTTCCATCAGCACGTCGGCCTGTTCGCTGGCGCCCACAACCGTGGCGCTGTGCTCCTCCACGAAGCGCTGCACCACCCAGGCACCGACCGTGTCGACCTCGGTCACCTCGCTGAGATCGACCGTCTGCACCGGATCTTCGATGGCGCGCAGCTGCGGATCGAGCTTGCCGATAGAGGATACGCGCAGCGGCCCGCTGATCGCAACGGTCAGGCGCCCCCCTGATTCTTGTGTCGTAAACTCCGCCCACTCACGCATGGGCACGCTATGCGTCCAAACGCGCGCGCTTACAAGCGCCCCGCGATGTCATCCCCATTGCCCTTGCGAAAAGGCGCTGGCAAAGGCGACCCATATTGTGATTGGCGGTGCCAGCCCGCGCACCGAACCTGAGCGTCAGCGAAGAGATGTAATGACCCGCGAACTCGACAAGACTTTCGACCCCGCCGCCATCGAGGCGAAATGGTATGCCCACTGGGAAGAAACAGGCGCCTTCCGGCCCGAGCGGCCCGATGCGGAAGCCTTCACCATCGTCAATCCTCCGCCCAACGTCACGGGCTCGCTGCATATCGGTCATGCGCTCGATAACACACTACAGGACATTGTGATCCGGTATGAGCGCATGAAAGGCAAGGATGCGCTGTGGGTAGTGGGCACCGACCACGCCGGGATCGCTACGCAGATGGTGGTCGAGCGGCAGATGGAGGCCGCCCAGGACAAGCGCAGCAACTATTCGCGCGAACAGTTCATCGACAAGGTGTGGGAGTGGAAGCACGAGAGCGGCGGCACGATTACCCGCCAGCTGCGCCGCCTCGGTTGCTCGATGGACTGGAGCCGCGAGCAGTTCACGATGGATGAGCACTTCACCAAGGCCGTGCTCAAGGTCTTCGTGGACCTTTATAACAAGGGCCTGATCTACCGCGACAAGCGTCTGGTGAACTGGGACCCCAAGCTCAAGACCGCGATTTCCGACCTCGAGGTCGAGACGCAGAACATCAACGGCGGGTTCTGGCACTTCAAGTACCCGCTGGCGGACGACGTGACGCTTGATGACGGGAGCGACTATATCGAGGTCGCTACCACGCGGCCCGAAACGATGCTGGCCGATATGGCCGTTGCGGTGAACCCGGAAGACGAGCGCTACACATCGGTGGTGGGCAAGTTCGTCACGCTGCCGATCACCGGACGGCGCGTTCCCATCGTCGCCGACGAACATGCCGACCCGGCACTGGGCTCGGGCGCGGTGAAGATCACGCCAGGGCACGATTTCAACGACTTCGAAGTGGGCAAGCGCGCCGGGATCAAGCCTGCCGAGATGCTCAACATGCTCGATGCCGATGCCAACGTCTGCCAGACGGCGGATGGGCTGGTGCCGGGAGAGTACATCGGCCTGCACCGCTTCAAGCGTGCCAAAGATGATGGGGGCGAGGATGGCGCGCGCGAAAAGGTCGTGGCGGCGCTCAAGGCCGAAGGCCTGCTGATCCCGCATGTCGCCAAGACCAAGAAGGGCGAAGAGGTCGAGCACGACGCCGAACCGCGCGTAATCGCGACCCCGTTCGGCGACCGTGGCGGCGTGGTGATCGAACCCTGGCTGACCGACCAGTGGTATGTCGATGCCGAGAAGCTCGCCGGCGCGCCGATCGAGGCGGTGAAGTCGGGCAAGATCGAGATCGTGCCCAAGACCTGGGAAAAGACCTTCTTTAACTGGATGGAGAATATCCAGCCGTGGTGTGTGAGCCGCCAGCTTTGGTGGGGGCACCGGATTCCGGCCTGGTATGCCGAGGACGGCGAAGTCTTCGTGGCCGAGACCGAGGAAGAGGCGCAGGCTCTGGCTGGCGAGAAGGCGCTGACCCGCGACGAGGACGTCCTCGACACATGGTTCTCCTCTGCGCTGTGGCCCTTCGCCACACTCGGCTGGCCTGACGATACCGAGCTGCTGAAGAAGCACTACCCCAACAACCTGCTCGTCTCGGGCTTCGACATCCTGTTCTTCTGGGATGCGCGCATGATGATGCAGGGCATCGAGATGACCGGCCAAATCCCATG
Organism: Aurantiacibacter suaedae; assembly: GCF_005434915.1. Taxonomy (GTDB): domain Bacteria; phylum Pseudomonadota; class Alphaproteobacteria; order Sphingomonadales; family Sphingomonadaceae; genus Alteraurantiacibacter; species Alteraurantiacibacter suaedae. The sequence goes on along the minus strand of NZ_SKCG01000003.1, from coordinate 122,065 downwards.
GCCGCGCCTTTACCTCCACGGGCTGGTGCGCGCGGCGGATGGCTCGAAGATGTCGAAGTCGAAGGGCAACGTGGTCGATCCGCTGATCCTGATCGACAAATATGGCGCCGACGCGCTGCGCTTCTTCATGGCGGCAATGGAAAGCCAGGGCCGCGACATCAAGATGGATGAAAGCCGCGTCGAAGGCTATCGCAACTTCGCCACCAAGCTCTGGAACGCGACCCGGTTCTGCCAGTCGAACGGCATCGGCGCTTCGGCCAGCGTGGCCGCGCCGGAGGCCAAACTGGCGGCAAACCAGTGGATTATCGGCGAAGTCGCCCAGACAGTCGAGGCGCTGGACAAGGCCATGGCCGAGCTGCGCTTCGACGCTGCCGCCAACACCATTTACCAGTTCGCGTGGAGCCGCTTCTGCGACTGGTATCTGGAGCTGATCAAGCCGGTCTTCGCGGGCGATGAGAGCAGCCCCGCGGCGGTGGAAACTCGCGCGGTGGCTGGCTGGGCGCTCGACCAGATTCTGGTGATGCTGCACCCGTTCATGCCCTTCATCACCGAAGAGCTGTGGCATGCGCAAGGTGAGCGGCCTTATGACCTGATCCTCGCCAAGTGGCCCGAACCGCAAGCCTCCGTCAGCAAGGACGCGACCGACGCCATCGACTGGGTGATCGCGCTCACCACCGCCACCCGCGCGGCGAAAAACGAGCTGGGCATTGCACCTGGAGCGAAGCTCGCCGCGTTCTGCCCCGCCCCGAGCGACCTCGCCAAGCGCGTGGTCGAGCGCAGCGCGGCGGCCATCGAGCGCCTTGCCCGCCTGACCCCGGTCGAGTTCGCCGAGGCTCCGGCAGGCGCGGCGATGCAGGTGACGGCGATGGACGACGTGTTCCTGATTCCCTTGGAAGGCGTGGTCGATCTCGATGCCGAGAAGGCGCGTCTCGAAAAGGCGCTGGCGGCCTCGCAGAAGGAGTTCAAGAGCCTCGACGGGCGCTTGTCGAACCCGGCCTTTGCCGAGAAGGCCAAGCCCGAAGCGGTCGAGAAGGCCCGCGCCGATCATGCTCACCACGCGGGCGAGATCGAGCGGCTGACGGCGGCCTTGGCGCGGTTGGGGTAATGGCCTTCGCGCCTCAATAACACCATCTGCTCGCCCTGAGCCAAACACCCACCCCGCTCATCCTGAGCCTGTCGAAGGATTGTCCGTATCTTTTGGTCTTGTGCCCGAAGTGAAGAACGGTCTCTCGACAAGCTCAGGGCGAGCAGGTGGTGTGCTATACATTTCCTACACCTCTCAGCCTGTGGCATGACCCTGGCCATGACCGCCCTCCCCCCTCACACACCCGCAGAACAGCGCCCCCACCCGCGCAAAAAGTTTCCCCTCAGGACACTGTCACACCTGTCACACCTTGGGGCTGCCCCATGGCGCTAGTGCTCGCCACGCAGGCCCCGGGAGAGCCTGAGATCTTCGCCTCCCTCCAAGGCGAAGGCCCGAGCATGGGCGCGCCGGTCGCCTTCGTGCGACTGTCGCGCTGCAACCTCGCCTGTGTCTGGTGCGACACCCCCTACACCTGGCACTTCGCCGAAGACGAGCGCCCCCATCACGGCAACACGACATACGAGCGCAAGGCCAACCAGATCACGCTCGACGAAGCCGATGTCGCCGCGCGGATCGCAGCGCTCGGCCAGAAACGGCTGGTCATCACTGGCGGCGAGCCGATGCTGCAAGGCGGCGCACTGGCCACGATGCTCGAACACCTGCCCGCCATGGCGGTGGAGATCGAGACCAACGGCACCGCCAAGCCGCCCGCCCGGCTCGATGTGAGGGTCGACCAGTTCAACGTCAGCCCCAAGCTCGCCCACTCGGGCAACCCGGCAGAGCTGGCACTCAAGCCCGAAATGCTCGACTTTTGGGCCAGCGAAGCGCGCGCGGTGCTCAAGTTCGTGATCGGCGCGCCCGAACATATTGCAGAAGTCAACGAGATCGTTCGCAAGCATATGATTTCACCGGATAAGGTGTTTCTAATGCCCGAAGGAACCGACAGCGAAACGCTGCGCGAGCGCGAGAAATGGCTGGTAGAGGCCTGTCTTTCCCACGGTTTTCGCATGAGCGACAGGATGCACATTCATCTGTTTGGCGATACACGCGGAACTTGACTATGTCCGATTCGCCAACAGAAGTGCCGAGCAAGGCACCAGCCAGGATGCGCGGTGATCTCACCAGCGGGCCGATCCCCAAGACGCTGCTGATGTTCAGTCTGCCAGCGTTGCTCACCAATGTGCTGCAATCGCTGTCGGGCACGGTGAACTCGATCTGGGTCGGGCGGCTGATCGGCGAAGAGGCGCTGGCCGCCACCGCCAATGCCAACATCGTGATGTTCCTTGTCAGCTCGGCAGCCTTCGGCTTCGGCATGGCGGGCACGGTACTGATCGGCCAGCGCTATGGCGGACGCGACCTTGACGGAGCGCGGCGCAGCTTCGGCTCGGCGGTGGGCTTCTGCGCGATGCTGATGCTGGCGATTGCGGCGGTGGGCTTCGCCTTTGCCGGGCCGCTGCTGCGGGTGCTGGCGACGCCCGAAGGGGCCTATCCGCTGGCGCTGGTGTACCTGCAGCTGATCTTCCTCTCGATGCCGTTTATGATGGTGTCGATCATCCTCTCGATGGGCCTGCGCGGCACCGGCGATGCCAGCACGCCGCTCATCTTCATGGGGGTGACCGTCGCGCTCGACACGGTGCTCAACCCGTTGCTGATCGCCGGCTATGGCCCCTTCCCGCAGCTCGGCATTGCCGGGTCGGCATTGGCGACGATCATCTCGGCCATGATCTCGTTCATCGCGATGGTCGCCTATGTCTATGCCAAAGACCTGCCGTTGCGCTTGCGCGCGAAGGAGCTGCGTTACCTCTGGCCCTCGAAAGACGAGCTGCGCTTCATCCTCACCAAGGGCCTGCCGATGGGCGCTCAGCTGCTGGTGATGAGCAGTGCGGGGATCATCGTGGTCGGCCTCGTCAACCGCGAGGGGCTGCTGACCACAGCCGCCTATGGCGCGACGATGCAGCTGTTCAACTACATCCAGATGCCCGCAATGGCGATCGGCGGCGCGGTGAGTGCGATGGCCGCGCAGTATATCGGCGCAAGTAAGTGGGACGGGCTCGACCAGGTGACGAAGGCCGGGCTGTGGCTCAACTTCAGCTTCACGGGCGTGGTGACCGTGCTGCTGCTGCTGTTCGACCGGCCGGTGCTGGTGCTGTTTCTCGGGCCTGACAGCCCCGCGGTGCCGATTGCCCGGCATATCCAGCTGCTCGCGAGCTGGAACTTCATCCTGTTCGGCGTCACCATGGTTTACACCGCCACGATGCGGGCGGCGGGAGCGGTGTGGATACCGCTGGTGGTGGTGGCCGTAGCGCTGTTCCCCGTGCGTCTGGGTTTCTATGAGCTGACTTACGATTGGCTCGAAGCCGATGCGATCTGGCTCAGCTTCCCGGTCGGCGCGGCGGTTGGTCTGTTGCTGGGCTGGTACTTTTACCACCACTTCAACTGGCGCAGCGCCGTGGTTGCCCAGAGCCCCGAGATGGCGGCAGAAGGCGTCCATGCCGAAGGCCAGCCTACGGGCCGCATAAGCGCCGACCTTTGATCCCGCCCCCGCCGCAGGCCCGCCTTGCGCGGCTCGACGGCCTGCGCGGCCTGGCGGCGCTCGCCGTGGTGTTGTTTCACTACACGGCGCAGTTTCCCAATTTCGTTCCCGGGGGCCTTGTGCCCTTCACCTTCGATGCTGGCGCCTATGGCGTCCACCTCTTCTTCATGATCTCGGGCTTCGTGATCCTCATGAGCATCGCCCAGCGCGGCACCGGCCACTTCGCGCGCTCTCGCTTCATCCGGCTTTACCCGGTGTTCTGGGCCGCGGTGCTGCTGACCAGCCTCGTGCTCACCATCAATCCATTGCTCGGGCCGGGGCCGACACCGCTGCAACTGCTCGCCAACCTCACCATGTTCGAGCAATATGCCCATATCGAGCCGATCGACGGCGCCTATTGGAGCCTGAGCTACGAACTGGGCTTCTACATCATGATGTTCGCGCTGTTCGCCAGCCCGCTGCACCGCTGGATCGGCTGGCTGCCGACGTGGATGACGCTGGGCGCCGCAGCCTTTCCGATCATCGGCTGGGCAATCCCTCATCCGCTGCATCTGATGATCGGGATCAGCAGCTATTCGCATCTTTTCGCCGCCGGGCTCGCCCTGTATCTTGGCCGGACCGAGGGCTTTTCAGCTCGGCATGTGGCGGTGCTCGTGCTGGTGCCGCTGGTGCAGGGTCTGCATGACGGATTGACCGGAGCCTTGATCGTCGCGGTTGCGGTTTTGGCCATGATCTGGGGCACTGCTCCAGGCCGCCAGCTGCCGCGCGCTGCCGCTTGGCTGACCGGGCTCGGCGCGATCTCCTATGCCTTATACCTGATCCACCAGATGATCGGCTATGTGGTCCTCGCGCAGCTGGAAGCGGCGGGGCTTGGTGCCTGGGCAGCACTGCTGCTGACAGTCGCTGTCGCTCTGGCCCTGGCAAGCGTGCTCACCTGGGCTATCGAGAAACCCGCCGCCCACTGGCTGGGGCGCGTGTTGCCGCGCCTCGGCGAGCGCACCGCGCCGCGAGGCGATCTCGCTGACGGCTGAAGATTAGCCCCCTTGCGCTCTCCAGCGCTGGACGGTCCGGAAGACCATCTCCTCCTCGCCGCCAGCCTCGCTCCACAGCTCGACGAAGCTGGGATCATCGGAGGCCGGGCGCTTGGATTCCTCCAGCGCATCGAAGTTCACGCGCATCGGGATCGACACGCCCTCGCCGCAGATGATGCACTCGCGGTTGCGCAAGGCCGGCACCGAATCGAGGAACCCGCGCGCGCCTTCGGGCATGGCGGCTTTCACGAAAGCCTGGTCGCGCTCGTTGTTAAGGCGCATCGAGATGATCGTGCCGCACTGCGAGAGCACGCCCTCGGCAAGGTCCGATGGACGCTGGGTGATGAGACCGAGCGAGATGCCGTATTTGCGGCCCTCCTTGGCGATGCGAGAGAGGATGCGGCCCACCGAGTTGCCGTCCGAGTTGCGCTCGTTCGGCACGTAGCGGTGCGCTTCCTCGCACACGAGCAGGATCGGCGTGGTGCGCTCGCCCCGGCTCCAGATCGCGAAGTCGAACACCATCCGGCTAAGCACCGCGACCACGGTGCGGGTGATGTCCGAGGGCACGCCCGAAACGTCGATAATCGAGACGGGCTTGTCCGAACTTGGCAGGCGGAACACCTTGGAGATGAAGTCGGCCATGGTGTCGCCCACCAACATGCCGGAGAACATGAACTGATAGCGCGGATCGGCGCGCAGTTCCTCGATCTTGCTCTTGATCCGCATGTAGGGCGCGGTGGTGGTCGCCTTGTCGAGCTTGCCCATCTCGTCCTGCAACATGTTGGTGAGGTCGGACAGCAGATAGGGGATCGGCGAATCGACGGTGATCTTGCCGAGGCTTTGCGCCAGCCGGTTCTTCGAGCGCGCAGCAAGCAGGCACTTGGCGAGGATGTCCTTGTCCTCCTGCAGGTCGTTACCGGAGGAGCGCAGCAGCACCTCGCAGTGCTCCTCGAAGTTCATCAACCAGTAGGGCATCTGCAGGTTGGAAACGTCGAAGATCATGCCCGTGTTACGAAACGCGGCGGCATATTCGCCGTGCGGATCGATCATCGCGATATGGCCCTGGGGCGCGGCCTGGCAGATTCGGTGCAGGATCAAGGCCGCCCCGGTCGATTTGCCGGTGCCGGTAGAGCCGAGCAGCGCGAAATGCTTGCCGAGCATCGCATCGATATAGATCCCCGCGCGAATATCGCGGGTGGGATAGACGGTGCCGACCTGGATCGATTTGCGCCCATCGGAGGCGTAGATTTGCCTGAGATCATCGGATGTGGCCGGAAATATCTCCGAGCCGGGGATCGGATACCGTGTCACGCCGCGGCGAAACCCGTGGAGCTTGCCGGTCAGCCGTTCTTCCAGCCCCTCGCCGAGGAAGTCGATATGGGCGACGAGCACATTGCCCTCGCCGCGCCGGTCATGTCGCTGATCGCGCACCGAGCCGAGCAGCCAGCCTTCGTTGGTGCGCACCTTGATCAGGCTGCCGACCTGCCCGGACAGCGCGACCGAGGGATCGGTATCTTTCATGCACGCGTTAAGCCGCGCAAGATCGAGCGCGATCGCCGAGCCCGCCCCCGAGACTTCGAGCACACAGCCTATTGGCTGCGCAGCAAGTTCGGCAGCATCGTCCAGCGGATCGGAAGTAAAGTGCGGATCAGCAGCCTCGCCTTGTGGCTGCGCGTCGTCAGAGAAATTCTGGCGCATGTCGGTCATCGGCAGTTTCCGCTCCAAGCGACGTAGGTGCAGAGCGGTTAGCAAGCCGGTGGTTAAGATCGCGTCAAAGCTTAGGCACTCGTCGCTAGTTGACGGGCCCTAGACAATCGCAAACAGACGCCCCGCCGCCCAGCCCATGAACAGGGACATGCTGATCGCGAACAGGCCATAGAGAAACGAATTATCTTGCGACCGGTTGGCGATGGCCAGCTCGACCCCCTCCTTGTGGACGACAAGCTGGCGGCTGTTCGACGCGATCACGCGGCCGCGCAGGACGGCGAAGGTCTCGGCCGTATACTCGCCCGGCCGCACGTTTGAAGGGACCGGCAGGCGCACCGAATAAAGCACCCCTTCATCCAGATCGACGGCACCGTCGAACTGGTTGTAGAGCCCCTGCCGCTGGCGCAGATCGACCAGGCCAGCCGAGAAGCGTGCCTGTTCCTCTGTATCGATGGTGCCGGTGGGGGAGAGCTGGATGTAGTCGAGCCCGAATTCGTAGATTGCGGCAGTGCGCGGATCGACGATCTCGGATACCGGGCTTGATGAGGCCATTGCATAGAAGCTGGGAACCGAGCGATAGTCAGTGCTGGCAGCGTTGACCCATATGCCCGCGATCTGCTCTTTCTCGCGCAAGGTGATGGGCTCGGTCGGGCCTTTGAGCACGACGACGATGTCGTAGTCCTCGTCGGCCCGCCGCCCGCGCGGATCGAGCAGCGCGCCATAGAGCAGCAGCTCGGTGCCGGTGAAGCCCTGCCGCAGCACGATGTCGGTCTGCGATGCGCCCACCACAAGGATCGGATCGCGCCCCTGCGCGTGGGCAGTACCGCAGAGCCCCAAGAGCAAGCCCACAATCAGCGCCAACCAAGCCAACGGCCCAAAGGGCCGCAAGGCCAAGCGGCCGCTCGCAGCTGCCCCGCAGCCGGAGCGAAGCCCCGGCGAAGGAAATGGCAGCGAGGACCAAATCATAGAGGCACCACCGAATAGACCTCGTCGGGCCGGATGGTGAGGCCGTAGGCCATGCGCAGCGCAATGGCCAAGACGATGGAGGCGAGGATCAGGCGCAGAACCTCGGGCTTGGCGACCTGCGCGATGCGGGTGCCATATTGCGCGCCCGTAACCGAGCCGACCAGCAGCAGCCCCGCCAGCACGATATCGACCGCATGGGTGGTGAACGAGTGGACCATCGTCACCAGCATGGTGATGAACAGGATGTTGAACAGGCTGGTGCCCACCACCACGCGCGCGCTCATCCCGAGGATATAGAGCATCGCGGGCACCATCATGAAGCCCCCACCCACGCCCATCAGCATGGTGAGAATGCCCACCACCAGCCCCAGAAGCGCCGGCGCCAATGGCGAGACGTAAATACCAGAGGCATAGAACCGCATCCGGTAAGGCAGTGCGGCGATCATAGGGTGGTGGCGACGCTTGGCCGCGCGCTTCTTGCTTCCGAAGCGCGCGGGCTTAAGCTCGGCCAGCGCCTCGCGCATCATTAGCCAGCCGATCGTGCCGAGCAGCAGCACGTAGAGCAGGTTGATGACCACGTCGATCTGGCCAATCGCCTGCAACAGCGAGAACAGCCCGGCGCCGATCAACGCTCCGCACAGGCCGCCTCCGACCATCACCGCGCCGATCTGGAAGTCGACCCCCTTGTTGCGCATGTGCCCGAACACGCCCGAAACGCTCGCGCCTGTAACCTGTGTGGCGGCGGAAGCGGCGGCGACCGTGGGCGGAATACCGTAGAAGATCAGCAGAGGCGTTGTCAGGAACCCGCCGCCGACCCCGAAAATACCCGACAGGATGCCCGTGCCAAAGCCGAGCATGACGATAAACAGCCCGTTTACCGACAGATTGGCGATGGGGAGGTAGACATCCATGCCTGCGGCCTATCGCATGGCAGGCCCTGCGCAAAGGTGAATGGACCGCTGCGGTTAAAATCCTGCGGACAGTGTGAGCGCAGGGCCACTCGCAGGCGCGGCATTGCCCGCCACCCTCACCCGGTAGTCCGCCGAGAGACGGCCATAGACATCGTCGCTTAAGCGGAAACTGGCGCTGACGCTGGGGCCAACGTCGAGTCGCCGCGTGCCTTTCTGTGCGCCAGCCCATGCGCCGCCACCCGCGGATAAAGCGAAGTTGCGGCTCTGGGCGAGCGGGCGGGTCACCCGCATCTGCGCATCGACAAAACCGGTAGCAAAATCACCGCCGACCCAGCCGGCCTGGGCATAGACCTCACCAACCAGCTGCGCCGGAAGCGCAAACGGCGGCAGTTCGGTAACGGCATAGGCCGCCGGGCGCAGTTCGCTCGTTCCGTCGCGCAGGCTCAAACGTCCCTCCGCCGCCAGACGCACCGGCACATCGGGCACGGGCCGCGCCGACAGGCCGACAGCCAGATCGCCTTCGCGCGGACCTTCAAGCGCAGCGGTCGCGCGGGTGTAAACCTGCGGACGAAACCTGCTTTCGGGCGCGAGCCGGTAGGCCAGCACGGCCCCGGCCTGGCTCCTGCCATAGTTCGGCGTGGTCGCAGCCTGACGTTCGCGCGGACTGTTATCGCGCCAGAAGAACCAACTGTTCCCAAGCCAGCGCGATGGCGCGCCGGTGGCGGGCGCGAACACGGGATCTGCCATTGTGACGGCGGAAGCAACCCCCCGCCGACGTTTCTCTTCGGCCGGCGATTCGCTCAGCGAACCGGGGTCACGAGACATGCGCCGCAGAGCCGCCGATTGGGAAGCCGCGTCGCTCTGACCAATATCCGCCTTTCCAGCCTCAGCAGGCAGGAGGCCTTCGTTTCGTCCCCCAAGCTCGATCCTGACAAGCGGTGTGAAATCGCGCTCGATGCGTGTGTCAGGCGGTGTCGCATTTGCGCCAACCGCTTCCGGCTGCGCGAAAAACGCTTCGGTAGTGCTGGCGAACGTCCATTCTGACCGAGCCTGTTCGAAAAGCACCGGCGACTGCCAGAATACCAGGCGAAGCAAGACCCAACCGCAAAGAACAGCTAGCATGGCAACCACCGGTTGCCCCCGTATGGCTTCCGCAGCAGCGGACGTCATCTTGCGACCTCGCCGAGCGACCTTTGCGAGCGTAGCTCGCTTTCATCGAAGGCCTGCGCTGGATGGGTGTCATGCTCGGTCTTATCCCACTTGGGCGCTGCACCGCGCAAAGTGCTGAGATAGGCGAAGAACGCGCGCCGCCCGGCCATGATGGCGATAACATTGGTCACCGGAATTCGCAGCACTGCGCGCAGGCCCTCGCCCCAACCATATTCGCGGCTGGTGAAGGCAAAGCGCATGGCCGCACGCCAAAGGAAGCTGGCCAGGTTAAGCCACAACAGCCACAGCAGCAGGGCATCGGGCTTCCATGCCGGGACATAACCATGATTTCTAAACAGGGACGACAGCGCGCCAAGCACCAGCAACAGATAACCACAGAATAGCACGAGCGCCGCAAACGGACCCCGGCGGTCACGCAGGCGCATCCACCATTCGCCAAACCCACGGCTCCAGCCGAGCCGGTCCCAACCTTGCAGGGCAATGCCGTGGATCCAGCGCGACTTCTGCTGCACGGCGCTGGCGATGTCGGACGGGAAATAGGCACGCGTAGCCACCAGACGGCCCGCATCATCGCGCACGCGCAGGAAGCGCGAGCGGCCACCTGCCAGCGCCACCCGCAGCCCCAGTTCGTAATCTTCGGTCAGCGAACGCTCGGCAAAAGGGCCGACCGTCCCACGCTGGCGCGCCATTTCCGCCAGCATTTTGCGCTCGAACGCGCAGCCTACGCCGGCTGCGGGCAAACCCGTGGCAAGCGCCGCGCGCACGACCATCGATTTGCCATGCGATTCGGCAAATTCCTCGCAATAGTGGCTGCCGATCCAGCGGCTGTCGGGTTGCGGCAGCGGGAGGACGGGGAGTTGCACGAACTCGGCGCGTTCGATCGCACGATCAAGCAGTGGCAGTGCAGCCGGATCGACCATATCCTCGGCGTCATGCAGCATCACCATGCGCGCGGGGTGGCCCGTACGCATCTCGTCGTGAGCCATCGCCTCGTAGATGCGGTTCAGGCAATCGGCCTTGCTGGTTGGCCCGGCCTTGGAGTTGATGACAATCCGAAGACGCGGATCGCCTGCCGCTCCGCGCATGGCCGCCTCCATCGTCGCCGGATCGTTCTCATAGCATCCGACATAGATTCGCAAGTCGGGATGGGGCCATGCCGATAGCGCATGAGCGACCGTGTGACCGATGACCTTGTCTTCATGCCAGGCAGGAATCATCACCACCGCCAAGCCAGAAAGCTGGCGATGCGGAAGATGCGTCGTGGACATGGGGATAGTGCGAAGTTGACCGCGAAGTCGCTTGAAGAAATAGATCAAATCGATCGCAAGTTCGTCAGCGGCGCCAATGAGAAAAAAAACCCCTGCAAAAAGCAGGAGCTCATATTGTATGAAAGCCAGCCCTGCGACGGCTGGCCAAATGTCGCTCCCCATGACTGGGCCCCCTAATTATACTTAGGGGAAAACATGTATAGGATGAATCTTCCCAACTCAACGCAGTCGCCGACAAAATTGCGCTGAATGCGCGGAGCAGGGCTTGCAATCGATCCCGCATCTGCGAAATGTGGCGGCGAGATGAACCAGCCTTCCCTAATCGCAACCGCCGTCCGCCCCTTCAAAGCGCTGTTTAAGGCCGATAGCTTCGAAGGCATCCTGCTTATCGCAGTTGCAGCATTCGCGATGATTGTTGCCAATTCCGGTGTCAGCCACGCCTATCACGAGCTGTTCCACGGCTATCTGTGGTCGAAGGACACCTTCTATCTCAACACCATGCACCTGTGGATCAACGACGGGTTGATGGTGATCTTCTTCTTCGTCGTAGGGCTGGAGGTGAAGCGCGAGCTGATCGCGGGCAACCTGTCCGATCCCAAACAGCGCAACCTGCCGGTGCTGGCCGCCATCGCCGGGATGGCCATGCCCGCCATCGTTTACATGGCTCTCGCTGGCGGGGAGCCGGGCCTGGCGCGCGGCTGGGCGATTCCCGCGGCGACCGACATTGCCTTTGCCATGGGCGTCATCGGCCTGCTTGGCACCAGGGTGCCGGCTCCCCTGCGGCTATTCCTGCTGACCGTCGCCATCGTCGACGATATCGGCGCGGTGCTGATCATCGCGGTGTTCTATACCGCCAACCTCTCGCTCGCCTGGCTGGCTGCGGCTGCCGTGGTGCTGGGCGTGATGGTGGCGCTCAACCGGTTTGGTGTGAGACGCCTGTGGCCGTTCATCCTTGCAGCGCTGGCGCTTTGGCTCTGCGTGCTGTTCTCGGGCGTCCATGCGACCATCGCGGGCGTGCTCGCAGCGCTGACGATTCCGATGAAGAAGCGCGACGGCAACTCGATGCTCGAAGATGTCGAACATGCGCTGGTGCCGTGGAACGCCTATCTGGTGGTGCCCGTGTTCGGCTTCGCCAACGCAGGCGTAGACCTGTCGGACATCGGGGTGGAGAACCTGCTCGATCCGCTGCCGCTGGGCGTGGCTGCCGGCCTGGTCATCGGCAAGCAGCTCGGCATCTTCTCCTGCGTGTTCGCTGCGGTGAAGGTCGGCATTGTCGAAAAGCCGAAAGGTTGCAGCTGGGCCGAGATCTGGGGCGTATCGATCCTGTGCGGGATCGGCTTCACGATGAGCCTGTTCATCGGCGAGCTAGCCTTCCCCGGCGTGGGCGACGTGATGCGCCTGCTGCGCGAGGAGGCCAAGATCGGTATTCTGGTGGGCTCGGTAATCAGCGCATTGCTCGGCTACGGCGTGCTGCGGCTGGTGACGACGGTGCGTCCGGAATACGACGATCCGAACGATCCGATCGTATAACATTAGGTGTTGAGAGGGGCCCGGCTTGTGCAAGGCCCCTCGAACATCGAAACTTCAGATCAGGCCTTTGCGACCGGTGCGTCTTCGCCGAGGTCTTCATACCACGCTTCGACTTCGCCCTTCAGCTTGATCGTCAGCGGGCGGCCCTTGCGGTCCATCGCCTTGCCGGCCTGTACGCGCACCCAGCCCTCGGAAATGCAATATTCCTCGATGTCGCGCCGCTCGCGGCCCTTGAACCGAATGGCGACGCCGCGTTGCAGCTTCTCGCCATCGAAATGCGGGCTGCGCGGGTCGATCGCGAGGTGATCGGGCGGCACCTCCGCGGCTGCGGGGGTGTTGGAGGACGCCTCGGGGGCGGTTTCTGGGGTTTGCTCTTCGCTCATGGGGCAAGGCCACTATAACGCAGGCCATCGCGTGGCAATGCCGATCCTCACCCTTCGTGCTTGCCCTTTGCCGCGCTGGCCTTTAAGGGCGCGGCTTCGATTTTTGCGAGGCGGCTTGCTTCCTTGCACCTCTCGTCGGGCTGCGGGCGTGGCGGAATTGGTAGACGCGCTGGTTTTAGGTACCAGTATCGCAAGATGTGGGGGTTCGAGTCCCTTCGCCCGCACCAGTTCCGGCTGACGCCCCGATACCCGGTTATCGGATGCGGGACTGTGTGCCCGGTCCGCAGCAATTAGAAGGCCTGAAAGAACCAGATATGGCAATGCAGATCGTCGAAACCACCAATGAAGGCCTCAAGCGCGGCTACACGCTGACCATCCCGGCGAGCGACATCGCCGACAAGGTCGGCGCTGAGATTAAGAAGATCGCCCCGCAGGTGAAGATGCCCGGCTTCCGCCCCGGCAAGGTCCCCGCCAACCTCGTGAAGAAGATGCACGGCGATGCGATTCACGCCGACGTGCTCAACACCACGCTGCGCGGCGCGATCGACGAGCTGATGGCCGAAAAGAAACTGCGCCCCGCGCTCCAGCCCAAGGTGGACATGGCCGACGGCTATGAGCAGGGCAAGGATGCCGAGCTGACCGTGGAGCTGGAAGTGCTGCCCGAGATCGAGGTACCTTCGCTCGAAGGCCTGAAGCTCGAGAAGCTGACCGTCGCCGTGAGCGACGAGCAGATCGACGAGGCGCTGGGCAAGATCGCCGAGGGCCAGAAGAGCTACAAGGACGCCGCCAAGACCAAGAAGGCTGCCGAGGGCGACCAGGTCATCATCGACTTCGTCGGCTCGGTCGACGGCGTTGAATTCGAAGGCGGCAAGGCCGAAGACGCACCGCTGGTGATCGGCTCGGGCCAGTTCATCCCCGGCTTCGAAGAGCAGCTGACGGGCGTGAAGACCGGTGAGGAAAAGACCATCACCGTCACCTTCCCCGAAGACTATCCGGCCGAGCACCTGAAGGGCAAGGAAGCCCAGTTCGCAATCACCGTGAAGCAGGTGAAGGTCGAAGCCGAAAGCAAGATCGACGAGGACTTTGCCAAGTCGCTCGGCCTTGAGAGCCTCGAACAGCTCACGGGCCTCGTGAAGGGCCAGCTGGAGCAGGAAAGCGCCGGCCTCACCCGCACGCAGATGAAGCGCCAGCTGCTCGACACGCTGGCTGCCAGTCACGATTTCCCCGTTCCGCCGACCATGGTCGAAGCCGAGTTCGAGCAGATCTGGCAGCAGCTCGAAGCCGAAGCCGCGCGCGAGGAAGATCCCGAAGCCGCCAAGGCCGAGATCGAAGCCGAGAAGGACGACTACAAGCGCATCGCCGAACGCCGCGTGCGCCTCGGCCTGCTGCTGAGCGAAATCGGCCAGGCCAATGGCGTGGAGATCAGCCAGCAGGAAATGGGCATGCTGATCCAGCAGGCCGCACAGCAGTATCCGGCCGAGCAGCGTCAGCAGTTCGTGGACTACGTCCGCAACGAGCCGATGGCTCAGGCGCAGCTGCGCGCCCCGCTCTATGAGGACAAGGTCGTCGACTTCCTGTTCGACAAGGCCGACGTGACCGAGCGCGAAGTGACCCGCGAGGAAATCGAAGCGGCGATCGAGGCCGACGAAGCCGGCAGCGAAGAGAAGAAGCCCGCCGCCAAGAAGGCTCCGGCCAAGAAGCCTGCCGCGAAGAAAGCCCCGGCCAAGAAGGCCGACGCTGATGGTGAAGACGGCGAGGCCGATGCCAAGCCCGCAGCCAAGAAGGCGCCTGCCAAGAAGGCCCCGGCGAAGAAAGCTCCGGCCAAGAAGGCCGATGCCGATGCCGATGCAGAGGCTGCTCCGGCCAAGAAGGCTCCGGCAAAGAAGCCTGCCGCGAAGAAAGCCCCGGCCAAGAAAGCCGACGCCGAGTAAGCCTGGCGCTCACGAACAACCGAAAGGGCGGCCTTGCGAGAGGCCGCCCTTTTCGTTCGCGCAGAAGCTGCCCTTGACGATGGATTCCATGACCCGCCCGATCTCGCGGCGGCGGTTTTCGCGGAACAGCAGGTTGTCGCTCGCGCGCGGCCCGGCGAACACGTAGCGGTCGTAAACCAGCTCGTCCTCAAGCAGGTTCGACATCCTGGCTTGCACGGTGAGTCCAGGCAGGTCCATGTGCTCGACAAATAGCGAGAGGTTGTCGCCGATCAAATGATCGTAGCGGTATTCGTCGACGCGGTAGCTGGCGCTGAACCGCGTGCGGCGCAGCCCTGCCCCCCCCAGGCCAAGTCGGTCGCGGGAATATCGTGGCGCCAGTCCAACTCAAGCTCGAACGGCTCGGCAAATCCAACCGGAAGCAACCCGCCCAGCACCGGATCGGTGTAGGACGATTCGCGCAGCTCCAGCGAATAGTCGAGCCGTACCCCGGCGAACCCGACCGGCTCGAAACAAACGGTGCCATAAAGGTCGATAGCCTGGATCTGCGCCGACCCTCCGTGGGGGTCGGCACGAAGGTGGTATAGTCGGTGAAAGCGCTCTGAAAGATGCGCAGGGCGCCTCAATTCCAAGTAATAATACGGAGGCATAGGCGAGCATGGGACAAGCCCATTTCATGCAACTAAGCCTCGTCGCTCGGGTCGCGGGTCGGTTCCATCGCCAGTGATGCACAGGTCGGAAGATGAAGCCCCTTGAACATCGCGCGGCCAGACGCGACATAGCGTTCGGATCACACGAAGGGATATTCATGTTCGACGTTTTCGGCGACGCCAAGGACCGTTTCCACACCGACCCCACCACCGGCGCTCTCGTGCCCGTAGTGGTCGAATCGACCAGCCGGGGCGAGCGCAGCTTCGACATTTTCAGCCGCCTGCTGCGCGAACGCATCGTGTTCGTCACCGGTCAGGTGGAAGACAACATGGCCTCGCTGATCGTGGCCCAGCTGCTGTTCCTCGAAAGCGAGAATTCGCAGGACATCTCGATGTACATCAACTCGCCCGGCGGCGTGGTGACGGCCGGCATGGCGATCCACGATACCATGCAGTACATCAAGCCGAAGGTACGCACCGTGTGCATCGGCCAGGCCGCATCGATGGGCTCGTTCCTGCTCGCCGCCGGTGAGCCGGGTATGCGCGTGGCGCTGCCGAATGCGCGGATCATGATCCACCAGCCTTCGGGCGGCGCGCGCGGCATGGCTTCGGACATCGAGATTCAGGCCAAGGAAATCCTCCGCATCAAAGCGCGGATGAACGACCTTTACGTGAAATATACCGGGCAAGACCTGGCGACGGTGGAACGCGCAATGGATCGCGACACCTTCCTGGAAGCCGACGAAGCCAAGGAATTCGGCCTCGTCGACGCGGTCTTCGCCCATCGCCCCAAGGGCGAGGACGACAGCGCCACCGAAGGTTCGGGCGGCGCTCCGGAATAACTTGAGGCCGCAGTGTCCCGAAACCGGGCAAACCGGAGGGACACTGTAGCCATTTGGCAACCGTGTGCGTTCAGCACCCCTCAAGCCGAACGAATTAAGGCTTATGGGAATTGATCTTGCGCACACGGCGCCTAGACTGCCCTATTCGACTCTCCCGTCAGGCATGTGCTGCGGCGGTTGGGCAACAGGGGCTCGCACTGGACAAGGATTATGACAAAGTTGAGCGGATCCGATAGCAAGAGCACCCTTTACTGCAGCTTCTGCGGCAAGTCGCAGCACGAGGTGCGCAAGCTGATCGCCGGGCCGACCGTGTTCATCTGCGATGAATGCGTCGAGCTGTGCAACGACATCATTCGTGAAGAGGCCAAGGTCGGCGTCGGCGGCAAGAAGGACGGGTCCATCCCCGCCCCGATTGAGATCTGCAACACGCTGAACGACTATGTGATCGGGCAGGAACGCGCCAAGCGCGTGCTCTCGGTCGCGGTGCACAACCACTACAAGCGGTTGAAGCACGCTGGCAAAGGCAACGATGTCGAGCTGGCCAAGTCGAACATCCTGCTCGTCGGCCCGACCGGCTCGGGCAAGACGCTTCTGGCGCAAACGCTGGCGCGCACCTTCGACGTGCCCTTCACCATGGCCGACGCCACCACGCTGACCGAAGCCGGTTACGTGGGCGAGGACGTGGAGAACATCATTCTCAAGCTGTTGCAGTCGTCCGACTACAACGTCGAGAAGGCGCAGCACGGCATCGTCTACATCGACGAGATCGACAAGATCACGCGTAAGGCCGAGAACCCCTCGATCACGCGCGACGTCAGCGGCGAAGGCGTGCAGCAGGCGCTGCTCAAGCTGATGGAAGGCACCACAGCTTCGGTTCCGCCGCAGGGCGGGCGCAAGCATCCGCAGCAGGAGTTCCTGCAGGTCGACACCACGAACATCCTGTTCATCTGCGGCGGCGCTTTTGCCGGCCTTGAAAAGGTGATCGGCGACCGCTTGCAGAAGCGTTCGATCGGCTTTGGCGCCAACGTGTCGGACCCGGCCAAGGCGCGCGTGGGCGAAATGCTCGAAAAGTGCGAACCTGAGGATCTGCTGAAGTTCGGCCTCATCCCCGAATTCGTCGGCCGTCTGCCGGTGATCGCCACCCTGCACGATCTCGATGTCGAGGCACTGGTGACGATCCTGAAGGAGCCGAAGAACGCGCTGGTGAAGCAATATGCCCGCCTGTTCGAGCTGGAAGATGTCGAGCTGACCTTCACTGACGAGGCGCTCGAAAAGATCGCCCAGAAGGCCATCAAGCGCAAAACTGGCGCGCGTGGCCTGCGCTCGATTGTCGAGGGCTTGCTGCTCGACACCATGTTCGATCTGCCGAGCATGGAAGGCATTTCCGAAGTTGTCGTCGATGCCGACGTGGTCGAGGGCCGCAAGGAACCCGTCCGCGTGGTCTCGAACGACGACGACAAGAAGAAGGAGCAGGCGGCCTAATCGCGGGCCGCCTCGCCTCCCACCCGGCCTATAATCGTCGGATTTTCGCGCAGGCCCCTTCGGGGGCCTGCTTTTGTGCGTCCACTCATTACTGACGCGCCCCATGCCGCGCGCATGGATTGCGCGCGGCCGTAAAAGGAACCACACTATGTCCAATAACGCCCAACTCGCCGCCAAGCTTCTGCGCGATGCCAGCATGTTCTTCCGCCAGGTCGGCGAGCAGAACCCGCCGGTGGCCGAGCAGATGAACCAGAACGCCACCGCCTACGAACAGGTCGCGCAGATGGTCGAAGCCGATCCGCTCGGCACCCTGCCCGAAGCGGCAAACGAGCCGACCGAACAGTAATACAGGCACCGGGAGCAGGCGCACTATCATGGCGCCTGCACCTTGGTCGCATGGTTGCCGCCATCGGCCCACAGGCTGCCGCCGGTAACGAAGCTCGCAATATCGGAAAGCAGAAACAACGCCGCCTGCGCGACCTCCTCCGGTTGGGCGATGCGGCGCATGGGATGAAGGCCTGCCGCCCACGCCTTGTTCTCTTCGCTGCCGGCCATGGCCGTATCGGTCCCGCCAGGCAGCAGCGCATTGGCCCTGATGCCCATATGCGCATAGTCGGCAGCACGCGATTTCACGAGCCCCGTAAGCCCGGCCTTGGCGCTAGCGTAAGCGCCCATACCTGGTAGCGCCACGCCGTTGCCGACGAAGCTTGAGGTGAACACCAGCGCCCCCGCCCTCTTCTGCCAGCATCGCCGGAACTACGGACCGCGTCATGCGGTGCAACCGAAGAGGAGACAATCCGCTACCACTTAGTCAAGCCGCTCGAACGCACGGGCGGGATCACGGGCCTGCTCTGGGCCGCTTTTCACGAATGGGTAGGAATTGCGGAGGACATGTGGCGCGCGCGGTGGCGGGACAAATTCGGTTATCTGCTAAGGCCACCCGGCTGGAGCCACGATGGCTCGCGCGAAACCTCCGAGATGATCCGCGCCCGATGGCGGGCCGAGCAGGCAGCCGAGGGTCAGGCCCCAAACGACTCACGCCGCCCCATCAGCGCCAGCATACGGTCTATCCGTTCGGCAGGCAGCAGCGTGCGGAAGTCATAGGTCCGCTCGAATTGCGGAATGCCCTCGGGAAAGGTCACCCAGGGCATCGCGCTCTCGGTGAAGATCACTGCGTCGGGCGTCAGCGCGCCGGGCTCGTCCAGCGTTCCCACGCGCAGGCCAATCCCAAGGCGTCCGAGCCGCGGATAGATGCTCCACAAGGCTGTGCCGCATTCCCGGCACCGGCAGATCAGATGCGGGCCGCCGCTGCCCGAAACCATCATATGCTCGCTCAGCCTGCCTTGCAGCACCTCGATCCGGTCGGATTCGTAGAAGGCGTTGACCACCCCGGTTGAGCCGGTCTGCTGCTGACACAGGCGGCAATGGCAGTTGTTGGTGTAGATCGGCTCACCCTTTACCCGATATCGCACATGGCCGCACGCGCAGCCGCCCCCTCGCGCCGCTTGCATTTCTTTCCCCACGCCCTGCCCGCCGGAACAGCGAAACTACGTAGGCAGATACCATTGACAGACCGCTTATCAAAGCGCCGTTTTGGCCCGTTCAGACAGGCTCCAGCCGCTCCTCTTCGAGCACGGTGCGCGCAGCGCAATAGATTCGCTCGACCGCAAGCGAGGCCTGCACCTTGTCCTCCTCAGGCAACAGAGCCGCAATCGCCTGTTCGCTGTCCTGCGCAATCCGGGACATGGCTTCGCAAATGGTGCGCCCCATGGGGGTGAGCCGAATGGCCAGCGGCCGCGGCGCGGGGGTCGTCGGCCTCGCGATAAGGCCGCGCGTGGTGAGCATCTTAACCATCCGGCTGATCTGCCCGCAGTCGCGGCTGAGGTTGGCCGCCAGCGTGGCCAGAGTGATCGGCGCATGGGCGTTGACCTGCGCCAGAAGGCGATAATGGATCTCGGTCAAGCCAAAGCTCTGCCGGAAGCTGGCAGCGCGGCAACGCACCACAGCCTCGCAGGCCATGATCAACCGATCTGACAGGGCTTGCGGAGCGTTGGCTTGGTCGAACGAATGGTCGGCGGCGGTCATTGTCGGTCCTTTCGCGAAGGGCCGCTGCCAGCGCGCTGCGGAAGCCCCAATCCGCCCGCACGGGCCGCAGCCCGGAGATGCCGACTACCATGCCGGAACCCGCAAAGGCCGACAGGTTAATTACGGTAATCCGCCCGAACGCAACGGTTACACAGCCGTTACAGCGCCGCCTTCAGATGCAGCGGTCGCAAGCCTCACGGCTTTTCTCCACCTGGAACGTCGCGTGGCCAATGGCGTGGTGATGCTTCAGTTCGTGCGCCGCATCGCGCAGAAACGCATCGCCCGGATGACCTTCCGGCATCACCAGATGCGCAGTCAGCGCGGTCTCGGTCGTGCTGACGGCCCAGATGTGGACATGATGAACATCGCTCACCCCCGGCAAGCTCTTCAATTCGGCAAACACCGCGGCTTCGTCGACCCCGGCGGGCACACCGGCGAGGCCCAGCCGAACGCTGTCCTTCAATAACCCCCAGGTGCCCCAGCCGATCACCGCCACGATCACGAGGCTGACCAGCGGATCGATAATCACCGCGCCGGTGAGCAGGATCACAACGCCCGCCACCACCACACCCACCGAAACAAGCGCATCGGCCGCCATGTGCAGGAAGGCGCCGCGCACGTTCAGATCATCATGCTGCCCGCGCATGAACATCAGCGCGGTAGCGGTGTTGATGACGATGCCCACGCCGGCCACCCAGATCATCGTCCAGCCCTCGGGCTCGACCGGGTCGATGATGCGGTGGACGGTCTCGAACAGGATCGCCCCGATCGCGATCAACAGCAGCATCGCATTGGCGAGCGCGGCGAGAATGGTCGAGCTTTTAAGGCCATAGGTAAAGCGCGAGGTTGCAGGCCGCTTGGCAGCGACGCTCGCGCCCCAGGCGATGATCAGCCCCAGCACATCGCTGAGGTTGTGCCCCGCATCGGCCACCAGCGCCATCGAGCCGGAGATATAGCCGTAAACCGCTTCCACCGCGACGAACACGGTGTTGAGCACGATGCCGATGGCAAAGGCGCGCCCGAAGTCCTTGGGGGCGTGCGAGTGGCCGTGATCGTGGCCATGGCTGTGCCCGTGGCTATGGCTGTGCGCGCCGCTCATCGTCTTACTCGTAAACGCAAGCGTCGAGCGCGTCACGCCGCACCACGCCGATCCGCGCCCTGATCGAATTGCCATAGCGCCGCGTGAAACCTGTGGGATTGATGACGGCGCGCGTCTTCGGGCTCGGCAGTGCGGCTGCGATCCGGCTCGCCTCGCTCTCGCTCAATTGCGCGGCCGAGTGCTGGAAATAGCGCTCGGCTCCGGCGGCAACGCCATAGGTGCCGATCCCTGTCTCCGCTACGTTGAGATAGACCTCCATGATACGGCGCTTATCCCAAAGGTGCTCGATCAGGAAGGTGAACCAGGCCTCCAGGCCCTTGCGGAAAAAGCCGCCGCCCTGCCACAGAAACACGTTCTTGGCGGTCTGCTGGCTGATGGTCGATGCACCGCGCTCACGCTTGCCCGCCATCCGCTCCTCGATCGCCTGCTCGATTGCCTCGGCGTCGAAACCGGAATGTTCGCAGAACTTGCTGTCCTCTGCCGCGATCACGGCAGAAACCATATTGCGGTCGATCCGCGAAAGTGGCTCCCAGTCGCGGGTAAAGCCATTCTCGTCCATCAGCATCGTAGCCGTGACTGGCACCGGAACGAAGCGCCACAGCCCTACCGCGAGCAGGCTCAGCACGACAAAGGCCAAAATGAGGCGGCCGAGCCAGATAAAGATGCGCGTTACCATATGGCCCTGTCATAGCGGGCTGGCAGCGCCATGAACATCCACCTCCTCCACGCCCTTGCAAGATTGAGCGTTTGCGCCACTATGGGCGCCTCAATCGGTTGCCATTGAAGGAATTGTCGCCATTTTCCGCACCGCCTTGCTCGCCGCCTTGCTTGTTTCAACCACAGCCACGCCCACGCTGGCGCAGGATGCCGAAATGGCCGCCGCTATCGAGGCCGACTGGGACGGCCACCTCGCCGCGCTGTTCGAACACTTCCACCGCAACCCCGAACTCTCGTTCATGGAAGTGCAGACCGCCGCGCGCATGGCCGCGGAGCTGCGCGAAGCCGGGGCCGAGGTGACCGAGAATGTCGGCGGCACCGGCGTCGTCGGGATGTTGCGCAATGGTGAGGGGCCGCTGGTCATGCTGCGCGCCGATATGGACGGCCTTCCGCTCAAGGAAGACAGCGGGCTCGACTATGCTTCCACCGTTACCCAGGTCGATGCCGACGGGGTCCAATACCCGGTGATGCACGCTTGCGGGCACGATTCGCACATCACCGCGCTGGTGGGCATCGCGCGCTATCTCGCCGCGCATACCGACGAGTGGTCGGGCACGGTAATGCTGGTGGTCCAGCCCGCTGAAGAGCGGCTGGGCGGCGCGCGCGCCATGCTTGAAGACGGGCTGTACGACCGCTTCGGCAAGCCTGACTATGCCCTCGCCTTCCATTCCGCCGCGGGCGCGCCCGTGGGCACGATCAACATCGCCGACAGCTCCAACCTCGTCTCGTCGAGTTCCGACGCGGTCGACATCGTGGTCCATGGCGTGGGCGCGCACGGGGCCTATCCGCACGCGGGTCGCGATCCGGTCTATATCGGGGCCGAAATCGTGACCGGCCTGCAAGGCATCGTGAGCCGCGAGGTGGCACCGCTGCAACCTTCGGTAATCACAGTGGGAATGTTCAACGCCGGCACCAAGCGCAATATCATCCCCGACCGTGCCGAATTGCAGCTGACTGTGCGCAGCAACGATCCGGCGGTGCGCGCGCAATTGCTGGAGGCTATCGAGCGTGTCGCCGTGGGCACCGCCCGTGCGCATGGCATTGATGAGGACATGCTGCCCGAGGTCACTCACCAGTATGGCACCCCGGCCAATATCAACAACGATGCGCTGGCGCGGCGGCTCGATACGGCGCTGCGCTCAGCCTTTGGCGAAGATGCGGTGGTGGTCCAGAAGCAGACCGGCATGGGCGCGGAGGATTTCGCCTATTTCGTGACCGAGGATACAGGCGTGCCCGGCTACTTCATCGGCATCGGCGGCACCCCGCTTGAGGACATCGAAGCGGCAGCGAACGGAGGCCCGCCCGTCCCCTCGCACCATTCGCCGTTTTTCCGCATCGATGGTGAGGCCACGGTAACGCTGGGCGCACAGGCGTTGATCACTGCCGTGCTAAACCTCGCTGCGCCTAGCTGAGCAAAAAGCCCTTCCCGACAGGGAGGGGAGATGAGACGAAAAATGGGCGCGGAAGGCATAACCCTCCGCGCCCTTTTTCATTTCAGAGCCGTGAAGCTCAGGCCGCTCCGGGCAACAGTTTCTCGCCAGCAATCCGCTGCATCGCCTTCTGCAGCTTCTCGAACGCGCGCACTTCTATCTGGCGGATGCGTTCGCGGCTCACGTCATAGACCTGCGACAGCTCCTCGAGTGTCTGGGGGTTCTCGGTCAGCCGCCGTTCGGAGAGAATGTGCTTCTCGCGATCGTTAAGGCTGTCCATCGCTTCGAGCAGCATATCGTGGCGTACCTCCGCCTCTTCGGCGTCGGCGACAGTCTCGTCCTGCAGCGGACGGTCGTCGGTCAGCCAATCCTGCCACTCGCCCGAACCTTCTTCGCCATTGCGCATCGGCGTGTTGAGCGAGCCATCGCCGCCCATCATCATCCGACGGTTCATGTTGACGACTTCGGTTTCGGACACGCCCAGATCGGTGGCGATCTTCGCCACGTCATCGGGATGCAGGTCTGAGTCCTCGTAGGCCTCGAGCTGCTTCTTCATCCGTCGCAGGTTGAAGAACAGCTTCTTCTGCGCGGCGGTGGTGCCCATCTTCACCAGGCTCCACGAGCGCAGGATGAACTCTTGCATGCTCGCCTTGATCCACCACATGGCATAGGTCGCGAGGCGGAAACCGCGATCGGGCTCGAATTTCTTCACGCCCTGCATCAGGCCGACATTGCCTTCGGAAATGAGGTCGGACACGGGCAGACCGTAGCCGCGATAGCCCATCGCGATCTTCGCCACCAGGCGCAGGTGCGAAGTGACAAGCTGCGCGGCAGCTTCGGGGTCTTCGTGTTCCTGATAGCGCTTGGCGAGCATATATTCCTGCTCAGCCGTCAGCACCGGGAATTTCTTGATTTCGGCCAGATAGCGATTGAGGCTCTGCTCACCGCCTAAGGCTGGCACGCTGGGTCGGACTTGGCTCACTGTTCCCTTACCTTTCTTCTGTGTCGACCGCCGATGCCGGACCCCTGCTGGGCATCACGGCTGTGGGGCCACCTGGGATGCTCCGCAAAGAGCATGTTGCCGTTATAGAAGCTTTGCACGCAATGTGTGTGCATTTCATCGATCAGAACGACCAAGTTCGTCGATGAGTTCCCGCATATCGGACGGCAATTCGGTCGCAAATTGTATCGAATCGCCGCTGACTGGATGGACGAAACCAAGGCTCGCGGCATGCAGCGCCTGGCGCGCAAAACCGAGGTTGCGGATCGTGGTGCGTATGGCTGACGGATCGCGTCCATAGACAGGATCTCCCAATAGCGCATGGCCGATTGACGAAAGGTGAACCCGCACCTGGTGGGTCCGCCCGGTTTCGAGCCGACATTCGATAAGACTCGCATGATCGAGCCGTTCAATCAGCTTGTAATGGGTGATCGCATGTTTGCCACGCGAGGAATTGTTGTCGAGCACCGCCATTTTCTTTCGGTCGCGCTCGGACCGGCCCAGCCGGGCATTGATCGTGCCCACGGCAGGGTTCGGATAGCCACCGCAGACGGCGAGATAGCGGCGCTCGATCGAGTGGTCGGCGAATTGTTTGGCCAGCCCCTCATGCGCAACATCGCTTTTGGCCACCACGAGCAGGCCCGAGGTGTCCTTGTCGATGCGGTGGACGATGCCGGGCCGCGCGACCCCGCCGATCCCGCTGAGCTGACCCGCGCAATGGTGCAGCAGCGCGTTGACCAGCGTGCCATCGGGATTGCCCGCCGCCGGGTGGACGACCATGCCAGCAGGCTTGTCGACCACGATCAGGTGCGTGTCCTCGAACACCACGGTGAGGGGGATATCCTGTGGACGAGCCTGTGGATTGTCTGGGGGTGGGAGGTGGATAACGAAGCTCAGTCCCGCCTGAACCTTGGCAGAGGGAGCAGTCGCGATCTTGCCCGCGATCTCGACCTTTCCTTCGAATATCAGCGCCTTGATCCGTTCGCGCGAAAGCTCACTCGTATCAGCCAAGGCCTTGTCGAGGCGGCCATCGTCAACGATGGTTCCAGATACGATCTCAGACATATGCCTGTCCCGTAGGTATCAGACGCGAGGTGATAGACTTGCCTGCCCGGCAATGCAGCATGTAGGTCCAGAACGACATGAGCCCGTCTAGAGAGAAAAGCAGCCCTTCGACAAGCTCGGGGCAGTCGGATGTGGTGCTTGCGGATGCCGCCGCCGAGCAAATCCGCTCCCATGCCCGGCTCGCCGCCCCGCTTGAATGCTGCGGTCTCCTGCTCGGCCAAGCGGGCGCGATCACCGAAGCGCGCCCTGCCCGCAACGTCCACCTCTCGCCGCAAACGCACTTCGAGATCGACCCGCAGGCACTGATCGACGCCCACCGCGCCGCCCGCGCCGGCGGCCCCCAGGTGCTCGGCTACTATCACTCGCACCCGCGCGGCCCCGCCGAACCCTCGGCCACCGACCGCGCCATGGCCGCACATGACCGCGCAATCTGGGCGATCGTGGGGCAAGATGGGGCCATTGGCCTGTGGTCAGATAATAAACAGGGCTTTGAAGCGCTTTTCACGCAGGCCTCAAGCCGGTAAGGAGCAGCCCTGATGACCTCCTCCACCGATCTTGCCGCCCTCCTCTGCTCGCGCCTGTGCCACGATATGCTCAGCCCCGTGGGTGCGCTCAACAATGGCCTCGAACTGCTCGCCGACGAGGACGACCCCGAAATGCGCGCGCGCTGTATCGAGCTGCTTGAGCAAAGCGCGCAGACCACCGCGATGAAGCTGAAGTTCTTCCGCCTCGCTTTCGGGGCCGCCGGTGGCTTCGGCGAACAGGTCGCGGTGGAAGAGCCAAAGGAGCTGATCGAAGGCCTCGCCTCCGGCAATGCCCGCATCAGCCTTGCCTGGGCGCTGGAGGTCAACACGCTGTCGAAACCGGCGGTGAAGATCCTGCTCAACCTCGCCGCCATCGGGCTCGATTCGCTGGTGCGCGGTGGCACCTTGCTGGTCGGGGCCGAACGCAGCGACGGAGCGACCGAAATCGTCATCCGCGCGGAAGGGCAAAAGATCGCCTTCGACGAGAGCGTGGGCCGCGCCCTGGCTGGCGACCTGCCCGAAAGCGAGCTCACCGGCCGCACTGCTCCGGCGCATATGATCCACCTGCTCGCAAGCGAAAATGGCGGCGAACTGCGCTCGGCCCGTGCCGACGAGATGCTCGTGCTCGGCGCCGCGCTGCCGCCCGTGCCAGGAATGATCGGCTGACCATGGACGGGCAACCGCTCGACCCTGCCGAACTGGTCGACCGCCACGCCCCTTCGCCCAACTGGAACGAACGGCAACTGCCCATTTCGATGCTGGTGCTGCATTACACCGACATGGTGGGCAAGGATGCGGCACTCACCCGGATGTGCGAGGCCGAAGCGGGCGTCTCGGCACACTATCTGATCGAGGAAGACGGCACGATCATCCAGCTCGTCGACGAGGACAAGCGCGCCTGGCACGCAGGCAAATCGTCCTGGCGCGGGATACACGACGTCAATTCGGCCAGCATCGGGATCGAGCTTGACCACCCCGGCCACACCAACGGCTATCGCCCCTTTGCCGATGCGCAGATCGAGGCGCTGATCCCGCTGGTCCATTCCATTGTGAAACGCCGCGATATTCCGCGCGCCAACGTGGTCGCCCATTCGGATATCGCGCCCGACCGCAAGATCGATCCGGGCGAACTGTTCCCCTGGGGGCGGCTCGCACGGGTGGGCCTGTGCCTCGCCAATCCCGAGCGGCTCGATCTTGGCGACCCGTTCGAAAACGACGGTGCGTTTCTGCTGGCACTTGATCGCTTCGGATATGATATCTCCGACCAGACCAAGGTGGTCGAGGCGTTTCAGCGTCGCTGGCGGCCCGACCTCATCGACGGTGTGATCGACGGCGAATGCCGCGCGATCCTGTTCCAGCTCCTGCTTGACCGCGACCGCGGGCTTGCACGCTAACTTGCGCAACGCCGTGCCGCGCCTATAAGCGCGCCCGTGCCGGGGAGCCGGGCAGCCGCGCCCTTCGACAGGCTCAGGATGAGCGGGTCGATGGTGCGAGGAAAGTCCGGGCTCCACGAAACGAGGGTGGCGGGTAACGCCCGCCGTGGGCAACCACAGGGAAAGTGCCACAGAGAGTATACCGCCGATGGCCCTTACCGGGCACAGGCAAGGGTGAAAGGGTGCGGCAAGAGCGCACCGGGGCGCTGGCAACAGGGCCCGCATGGCAAACCCCACCCGGAGCAAGACCGCATAGGGGTCGCGCGCCTCGCAAGAGGCAGGGGTGTTTCGCCCCGAGCGACCCGGGTTGGTCGCCAGAGCGCGCCGGGCAACCGGCCGCCCAGACGAATGGCTGCCGCCGCCGATACCTTCCTGCACGCAGGATAAGGTCGGCGGACACAGAACCCGGCTTACAGGCTCCCCGGCACACGAGCCCCAGGTAAAAACGTCAGAAGGCGCGCGTGGTGATCGTGCCGTCCTCGGCCTGCACCGTTTCGATGAAGCGCCGCTCGTCGCCTTCGAGCGCGAGCGCGGTCAGCCTGCCGCTGGCATAGGCGCCAGTGTCGATGCCGATGCGGTGCGGGCGGACCTGCACCTCATCGGCAATCGTGTGGCCATGCACGACAACGAACCCCAGAGGCTTGTCATGGCTGAGGAACGGCTCCCGGATCCAGCGCAGATCGGCATCGGCCTGCGCTTCGAGGGGCTCACTCGGATCGATCCCGGCATGGACGAACACATAATCGCCCAGCACGATCATATCCTCGAAACCGGCGATGTAGGCGCGCTCTTCCTTGCCCACCGCGCTTGCCATCATGGCCTGCACCTCTTCCACCGTCGCAGCCGAATAGGCCTTGGGATCGACGCCGTAGCTGAAAAGCGTTTCCCGGCCGCCGTGGCGCAAGAAAGGGCGCAACACCTCGGCATCGGCGAAACTCCTGAGGAACATTTCCTCATGGTTGCCCGCCAGGATCCGCACTTCGCGGTGCTGTTGCCATGCCCGCGCGAAAGCGACCACGCCCGCGCTGTCGGGCCCGCGGTCGATCAGGTCGCCCAGCAGGATCACGCTGGTCTGCGCCGGTGAACGCGCCTCGTCGTCGCTCTCGATGGCCTCGGCCAGAGCTTCGAGAAGGTCCAGCCGGCCGTGCACATCGCCGATCGCATAGACGCGTTGGCCTGCGGGCAAGCTTGCGCGAGCGTCAGGCACGGCAGGGGACTTGCCGAACAGTTTTTGCAGGAAATCCTTCATGATCCATGTTTGAAATGGCCCTCGATCAGCCTCGGTCAAGGCAGCACTCGCCCCAAGTCCGCAGTGTTGGAAGCCGGCGATATCGGAAAACGTGGCGCAGACGCACCGGTAACCATACCCAGTGATGCGATTATGACACACAAATTACACGAGATGGGCCTGTGCCGCAATTGATCTTGTGCAATGCAGCGCATGTTGGCAGTTTTTCATCCCAAGCAAACATTTATCGGCCCGATCCAAAAAACAGAGGCCGAAGTATTGCTGCGCAGGTGGGACGAGGCACAGTTTCAACAGCAATCGAGGAAATTGCCCATGCTTACGTCCGTCCGCAGCCTGTTGGCTGCCACTGTTCTTGCCGGTTCCGTTTTCGCCGCCGCCGCCCCTGCCGCCGCGCAGGACATCGAGCTGTCGGGCAACGCTGCCGTTGTTTCGGAATACCGCTTCCGCGGTGTTGACCTGTCGGGCGGCGATATCGCCATCCAGGGCGGTGTCGATGCGGCCATCGGCGGCTTCTATGTCGGCACCTGGGGTTCGAGCCTCGACGAAGACACCGTCGGCTACGGCCACACCGAGCTTGACGTCTACGCCGGTTACGCTGGCTCGTCTGGCGTGATCAGCTACGACATCGGTGTGCTCGCCTACCTTTACCCGAACTCGGGCCCGGGCGACTTCGACTACATCGAGCCCTATGCCTCGGTCGGCGCGACCGTTGGCCCGGCTGACGTCACCCTCGGCGTTGCCTACGCTCCCGAGCAGGATTCGCTCAACGGTGAGGACAACTTCTACATCTACACCGATGTTGGCGTCGGCATTCCCAACACCCCGGTGAGCCTGGCGGGCCACCTCGGCTACACCGACGGTTTCCTGACCTACACTGCCGATTCCAAGGCGTGGGACTGGTCGATCGGTGCCGACGTGGCGCTGGGCTCCGTGGCGTCGGTTGGCGTTGCCTACGTTGGTGCCGAGGGTGATCCCTCGACCATCGACGACATGGGCACCGAGAGCCCTGCCGACGACTTCATCTACGACTTCGTGGATGACGCTGTCGTCGTCACGCTGTCGGCCAGCTTCTGATTTCCTGAAGCTT
Source organism: Aurantiacibacter suaedae (assembly GCF_005434915.1). Taxonomy (GTDB): domain Bacteria; phylum Pseudomonadota; class Alphaproteobacteria; order Sphingomonadales; family Sphingomonadaceae; genus Alteraurantiacibacter; species Alteraurantiacibacter suaedae. The sequence continues at coordinate 92,891 of NZ_SKCG01000003.1, read as the reverse complement.
TCAGAGGAAAGGCCCGCGCCGAAAGGTGCGGGCCTTTTCTTTTGTGCAGGCGCGCTGCCTAGTCGATCATGAAATCGACCGTGGTCACCACCCGCACCTTCTTGAACGGGGTGTCCGCCGTGCCCCAACCGCCGCTGTCGCCATCGCGGCTGGTGATCTCGAAATAGCCCTGCGTCGCCTGGCGGATCGCGCCCACCTCGCTGCCCGAATCCTCGGCAAACTGCTCCGCCGCCGCGCGCGCATCACGCGTCGCTTCGGCCACCATCTCGGGCTTGATTGCGTTGAGGCCGGTGAACGAATAGCTCATCCCCGACCCCTCCTCGAGCATCACCCCGCGCCGCACTAGATCGAACTGGCGCCGCACCGCGCTCTGCGCCTTTTCGATATCGGTGGTGCGAAGGCTCATGCGCTGGCGCACGGTGAAAGTGGGATAGCCATCGTTGGTGAAGCTGGAGACGTTCACCGCCACCGGTTGCAGCGCGTCGTCAGGAAAGCCCAGTTCCTTGAAAAAGGCGGTCAGTTGTTCGGTATCGCGGTCCACGCTGGCCTGCGCCTCGCCAAGGTTGGCTGCGCTGGCCGAATAAGAGATCGTCCAGGTCGCCAGATCGGCGGTCACGTCACGCTCGGCAAGGCCGCGCACCGTAACCGACCGATCGGCCAACCGCGCGCGCAGCAGGCCGTCGCCCATCAGATATCCACCCGCAACCATGCCCGCCGCAAGGATCAGCGCTGTGCCGAAAAACAGCTTGGTGTTCGTCCGCCGCCAGAACGGCGCGGAATTTTCGGTGGCGCTATCACTTGAATCGTCGATATTGCTGCTCATCTGCGATCTCCCTGCTCCAAGGCTGCGACGAACTGTGGCTTATGAGCGATGAACCGTTTTTGAACAGCGACCAACCGAGGCCCTTCTCCATGCCAAAATACCTTCACACGATGATCCGCGTCACCGATCTTGACGAGACGATTGCCTTCTTCGGCCTGCTTGGGCTGGAAGAGGTGAAGCGCATGGAGAACGAGAAGGGCCGCTTCACGCTCGCTTTCCTCGCCGCGCCCGGCCAGAAGGACGTGGCCGAAGTGGAGCTGACCTACAACTGGCCCGCAGAAGACGGCAGCGAACCCGAGGTTTACACCGGCGGGCGCAATTTCGGCCACCTCGCCTATCGGGTGGAGGATATCTACGCCACCTGCCAGAAGCTGATGGACGCAGGCGTCACCATCAACCGCCCTCCGCGCGATGGCCACATGGCCTTTGTCCGCACGCCCGATGGCATCTCGATCGAATTGCTGCAGGATGGCTACCTCGACCCGCAGGAGCCGTGGGCGAGCATGGAGAACACCGGCAGCTGGTGAGCATGGCGGCGGCGAGGAACCGTGGGCAGACCGCAAGAGTTTACGCTGTCATGATGCGAATCCTGCTCCTTGCCGCCCCGGCCCTCGCCCTCGCCGCCTGTTCGGGCGGAGACGACAGCGCGCCCGAAGCAGACGCCACCACCGGCGCGCCTGCCACAACACCGGCCAGTCCGGCCGCCGTCCAAGCCACGCCTGCGCAAGGCCGTGTTCTCACGCTGGAAGGCTTGGGCGATCTCGGTATTGGTGCGCCAGTGCCGCAAAACAGCAGCTGGAGCGCGCCCGACATACAGATCAGCGACGGCTGCACCATGTATACCTCGCCCGACTATCCCGATGTCTGGGCCATGGTGACAGGCGGGGCCGTGCGCCGCATCAGCGTGGGGCCGGACAGCGACGTGACCCTGATCGAGGGTATTGGCACGGGAGCCACGGAAACAGAAGTGCGCCGCGCTTTCGGCGGTTTCCGCGAAACGCCCCACAAATACGAAGATCCTCCCGCCAAGGATCTCACCGCCCCCAACGCCGACAGCGGCGAGCCCGCGCTTCGTTTCGAGATCGGGGCCGACGGCACGGTGAGCGTGATGCACGTGGGCACCGCGCCCGAACTCGGCTTTGTGGAAGGCTGCGCCTAACGCAGGCTGGCGAAGGCGCGAACGAACCGCGCATCGCCGCCTATCCGGTCAAGCGCCAGCTCTGCGGCGAAGCGATCATCCTGATTGGAAGAAGCCGTTTGCACACGAGCGCGGGCCTGCTGGCGCACCGGCGGCGGGCTCCCCTCCTGCCGCGCAACCGATGCGCTAGCGTTGGGTGAGGCTGGCAGATCGGCGAAAGCATAACGGAACGGCACCCTCTGCGCGCCCGGCTTCTCGTTGTAGATGAAGCCCGCGACCGGCCAGTGCGTTGTGCCCAGAGCATCGGACGGCGCATACCAGACGCGCACCTCGCTCCAGTCGTTGTTGGGCGATACGTCCACCGCGCGCACATCGTCTTCGATCTGGCCGCGCCGCCCGCCGATTTCCGACCAGTTCGCGTGCCGCAGCAGCACCGTGCGCGAATCGACGATCCGGCTGACAGCGGCGACATGGCCCAGCGTCATGTTGCGATAGGGCACGAAGGCCATCACGGCCCCCACACGCGGCGTATGCCCACGCGCATAATGCCCTTCGGCCTGGCCCCACCAGGTATGCGCATCGCCATAAATCTTGATGCCTGAAACCTGGCGAGCATAGGGCACACATTGCAGGTAGTCACCGTTCGCCGTGCCCGGCGTACCGGGCGCAGGCGCGGCATATTCTGCCGCAGCGGGCGCGCCCGCACCTGCGGCGAGGATCAGCAGGCTGGCGAAAAGGACCTTCCTCATAACGACACCGACCTGCCGCCAGAAGGTTAGGAAGTTATCGAGAAACTAGGTAAACAACCTAGGTTAATTGCCAATTTGCTGTGCCGTCCCTGCGCGCCTCGCTGCGCAAGAACACTTGCCAAGCGTCGCCGGGCGCGCCACCTGCACCGCTATCATGAAAATGCGCAAACTCCCGCAGGTGGTTATCATCGGCCGACCCAATGTCGGCAAGTCGACCTTGTTCAACCGTCTGGTGGGCAAGCGCCTCGCGCTGGTCGATGATCAGCCCGGTGTCACGCGTGACCGGCGCATGGGCGAAGCGGGCCTGCTCGGGCTCGAGTTCGAGGCGGTCGACACCGCCGGCTGGGAAGACGAGGACGCGCAGAGCCTGCCGGGCCGGATGCTGGCGCAAACGCAGGTCAGCCTCACCGGCGCCGATGCCGCGCTGTTCGTTTACGATGCGCGTTCGGGCCTTACTCCGCTTGACGAGGAAATCGCCCGCTGGCTGCGCGAGCAAGAAGTGCCGGTGGTGCTCATCGCCAACAAGGCCGAAGGCAATGCGGGCGAAAGCGGCATTATCGAGGGCTGGTCGCTCGGCATGGGCGAGCCGGTGCCGGTCAGCGCCGAACATGGCGAAGGCATTGCCGATCTTTACACCGCGCTCTCCCCGCTGATCTCCGAAAAGGCCGAGCGGATGCAGATCGAGGCCGAGGCCGAAGCTGCCATCGAGGCCGACCGGATGCGCGCCGCCGCCGAGGCAGCCGAGGCCGAGGGCATCGAGCTGGAAGCGCATGACCCGGCCGCTCCGCTGGCGCTGGCCATCGTCGGGCGGCCCAATGCGGGCAAGTCCACGCTGGTCAACAAGCTGCTCGGCGAAGACCGGCTGCTGACCGGGCCCGAGGCCGGGATCACGCGCGATTCGATCTCCATTGACTGGGACTGGACCGAGCCCAAATCGGGCGAGAACCGCAAGATCCGCCTGATCGACACGGCAGGGATGCGCAAGCGTGCCAAGGTCGTCGACAAGCTTGAGAAGCTCTCGGTCGCCGATGGCCTGCGCGCAGTCGACTATGCCGAGGTCGTGGTGCTGCTGCTCGATGCGACACGCGGGCTGGAAGTGCAGGATCTCAAGATCGCCAACAAGGTGATCGACGAAGGCCGCGCCCTGATGATCGCGATCAACAAGTGGGACGTGGCCGAGGATACCAGCGCGCTGTTCAATGGCGTGCGCGCGGCGCTCGATGATGGGCTGTCGCAGCTGAAGGGCGTGCCGCTGCTGGCGGTTTCGGCGGTGACCGGCAAGGGGCTCGATCAGATGCTAACCGCCGCCTTCGATCTGCGCGAAGCATGGAGCCGCCGCGTGTCGACTTCAGGCCTGAACCGCTGGTTCGACCACGCGCTGAACATGAACCCGCCCCCTGCCCCCGGCGGACGGCGGATCAAGCTGCGCTATATCACCCAGGTGGGCACGCGCCCGCCCCGGTTCGTGATTTTCGGCACCCGGCTGGACGATCTGCCCACCAGCTACGAACGCTATCTGGTGAACTCGATCCGCAAGGAGCTGGACTTCGGCGCGGTGCCGGTGCGCATCACGCTTAAGAGTCCGAAAAATCCGTTCGATTGAGCGAAAATTTCGGCCATTTGCAGGCCCACGATACATACTGACATAATCCTGCACCATTTCCGTGCGATAAGGCTCGTGGGGACAAGTCGAGTCGCGCGGGAACCGGCATTCCGCAGCGGCATTGGAGAGGTCAAATGGATCGGTATTCCCTGCACATTTCGCCCGCACCTGCCGCTGGCAGCTCGCCCATGACGTTCGACGTGCCCGATCTGCGCACCGCGCTGATCGTGGCAGAGATCAACATGGCCTCGGGCGTGGCCGAGGTGTGGCAGAAGGATCGCAGGCTGGCCAGCGTCCGGCGCGTCAACGCCGAACGCCTGCCCTATTGGCAAGTGGGGTGAGCCCGCGCGCCGTTCAGCCTTCGCTGGGCGACGACGAGTTAAGCTGCACGTAGTTTTGCAGGCCCATCCGGTCGATCATGTCGAACTGCGTTTCGAGGAAGTCGACATGCTCTTCCTCGCTATCGAGGATCGAAGCGAACAGGTCACGGCTGACGTAGTCGCGCACGATCTCGCAGTGGGCGATTGCATCGCGCAGCAAGGGAATAGCCTCGTTCTCCATCGCCAGATCGGCCTTGAGGATTTCCTCCACGGTCTCGCCCACCTTCAGCCGGTGGATGGCCTGGAAATTGGGCAGCCCGCCGAGGAACAGGATGCGCTCCGCCAGGATGTCGGCGTGCTTCATCTCGTCGATGCTCTCGTGCCGCTCGTAGTCGGCGAGCTTGTGGACGCCCCAGTCCTTCAGCACACGATAGTGCAGCCAGTACTGGTTGATCGCGGTGAGTTCGTTGGTGAGCGCCTTGTTCAGGAACTCGATGACCTTTTCGTCGCCCTTCATGTGATGTCTCCACTGGCTTAGGGGTATGCGGCCATGTGGGCCACCACCCCGCTGCAGAGCAAGCGAATTCTGCGTCTCGAAGGTCAAAAAATGGCGGAAAACTGCGCTTTTGCGAATGCGATCAGGCCGCAATATCAGCCGGTGCGAGAACCGAGCTGCGCTCCTCGGCGATCAGGTCGTCAGCCTCTTCCAGGCAATGGCCGCAGTTCGGCTTCTTGCCCAGCGCGCCATAGACACCTTCCGCATCGCCAGGACACAGCCGCGCAGCCTTGCGCAGGTCACATTCTTTGATGGCATTGCAGATGCAGATGTACATTGGCTCATCCCACTCCTGCGATTGATTCGCACGAGCCAGTCTATGCGATCTATTCGCAATAGCAAGGGTGAAATTAGCCTTTCCGGCGGAGCGAAAAGCGACGGCCATAGGTCAGGCAGCGCCACAGCCATTCGAGCGGCCCGAACCGGAAGCGCGCCAGCCACGGCTGCGACCAGGCGAGCATCAGCACACAGCCGCCCAGCGCCACCAAGTATAGCTCGGGCCGGGTGAGCTTGCCCCACAGCCCGCCCGCCCACGGATGGAACACCAGCACCATCACCAGCGAGGTGCCGAGATAGTTGCTGAAGGCCATTTGCCCCGCCGCCCACACCCTGCGCGCAAGCCAGCCCTTACACCGCGGCGAAGAGAGCGCAAGCAGCGCCGCAAGGCCCATAATCACCGGCAATCGCGGCAGGTGCGAGAAGGCCAGGAAGGCCGCCAGCGTTCCCCAATAGCTCAGCCCCGTCGCCTTGATCCACAGGGCCACGGCCAGCGTCACCACAGAACCCAGCACGAGCCCCGCCCAGCCCCAGCGGCGCACACTTACAGCGTCAAGCTCGCCGCTGAACAGGCCATAGCGATAAAGCGCCATGCCGATCAGCATCAGCGGCAAGGTCTCGAACAGATAGAGCACAGCGCCGGTGAACGGCTCCCACAGGTGCTCGCGCAGATTGTTGGCAACGAAGTCGGCATAGCTGCCCGAAGTCAAAATCGCCGTTTCCGCCTGACCGCGGGCGATCTCGGCCTGCGCTGCTGCGATCAGCTCTATCCGGGTTTCGGCCATGGCCGGGCCTGCGCCAAGGCTCGTCTCCGTGATCAAGAACGGCGTCGCCATGATCGCCATGTTGATCACCATGCCCAGCACATAGAGCAGCACGCCGAGCACCAGCAGGTTCATGCGCGGCCAGTGCATGAACAGCAGCGCCGCCATCCCCATCAGCGCATAAAGCACCAGAATGTCGCCGCGCCACAGGAAGTAAAAGTGGATCAGGCCGAACACCATAAGCCAGCCCAGCCGGCGCAGTTGCAGGCCGATCAGCCCCTCCCGCGCGTCCGCAGCCGCCTTCTCGGCCATCAGCGCCAGCCCTGCCCCGAACAGCAGCGAAAACAGCCCTCGCATCTTGCCATCGACGAGCACGAATTGCGCCACCCACAGCCAGTCGGAGGCCTCGCCATGCGGTGTCAGAAAGCCCCCGGGCCACGTGTACGCATCAAGCGGCTGGCCAAAACCGACCACGTTGGCCACCAGAATGCCCAATACCGCGATTCCGCGAATGAAATCGAGGCTCGTCAGGCGCTGCCGTGCGGCAACCGGGAGCGCCTCGCGGTGCTCGGAAAGGGAGGCGCTCGTCGGCATGTCGCCAAGTGGCTAGCAGAGGTTGCGCGCGGGGCGAAAGCCTATTCGCGCACCCTCAATCGCGCGTGACGAGACAGTCATGCCCGCTTCGCTTGAGCGCCGAGCAGGCCTCTTGCGCGGCGCTGCGGCTGGGATAGCCGCCTGCCAGCAGACGCGTGACACGGCCGCTCGGCACCAGCAGACGCTGCGCCCCGGCCAGCTCGCTCCGGCCCGAAAGCGAGGACCACAGCCGCTGTGCATTGCCTTCCACCGAAAAGGCGCCCAGCTGCACTTTCCACGGTCCCGTCATGCTCGCTGCCGTGGAAGGAGCGGGCGCGGACGGCGTTGGGGCTGGGGCAGCCGCAACGCGCGCAGGTGCAGGAGCCCCTTCCTGTGTCGGTACGGCCTGCGGCGCGCGAGCAAAGGTTGCCCCGGCCTCGGCAGGGCTTTGGGTGCCGTCGGCACGGTTTGCCTCGGCGAGCGAAGTCCGCGCGGCGGAAACCGATGGCGACACTGCCGTGGTCGGGATAGGCCGTGGCACCTGCGAACTGGCGGCGGGAAGACCGGTATCGCCCTCGTACCCAACCTGTGTGCCGGCAAAATCCACTTGCGCCAGCTCCACGGCACGCGCGCTTTCGGCTTCAGCCTGAAGTTGCTGCGCCAGCCCTGCCGCCTGCTGGCGCTGATCCAGCGGAATATACTGGTCCATTTCGGCAATTGCCGAGGCTGCCTGCGGCAAACCTTGCCCATTGGCCAGCGTCAGAAAGGCATAGGCGCGCACCCAGTCGCGCCCGGCCAGGTCGCCGTTGAAGTGGGCGATGCCAAGCAGATATTGCGCACGCGGATCGCCGCGCCGCGCCGCCGCCTGCACATAAGGCAAGGCCGCTTCGTGCCGCCCGCTCTGGAACAGGATCAGGCCATAGGTATCTGCAGCCCGCAAATGCCCTCCCTCGCTCGCACGGCGATAGAGATCTTCCGCCCTCGCCATATCGGCGGGAACGCCGCGCCCCAGCCGGTATGCCTGCGCCAGATTGAACAGGGCATCGGGATCGCCCTGCGCCGCCGGGCCTTCCCAAAGCGCGACCGCTGCGGAATAGTCGCCCCTGCCCCAGGCATCGACACCGTCGCGCACATTGGCCAGCAGCGGGGTGCCGACTACCAGCGTTGCCGCCGACATCAGTATGAACACAGAGCCGGATTTCGTGCGCAAAGCCATGCCGTTTCCCTAGGCGACGAGCCAAATGCCCGCCAATTCGACCTTGTCATAGTAAATCGACGCTTAGCAAAGAGTTTATTCTCAGTGTTTTTGCGGAGGCAAGCCTCGCGCACGATCTCACAAAAGCGTCCAAACGGCTGAAAAAGCACCGCTCGGCAGCGGCTCGTTTAACTCAATATAAACGGTGTTCTGCCAATCCATTCTCCAAAGCACCTCCGGGTGCCTGTTTGACCGATGTTTTCAAAGGGGACATGCCTTGCGCGTACTGGCATTGGCATCACAGAAGGGTGGTTCGGGGAAGACCACGCTGTCAGGCCACCTGGCCGTGCAGGCGCAGCGCGCCGGGGCCGGGCCAGTCGTCCTGATCGACATCGATCCGCAAGGCTCTCTGGCCGACTGGTGGAACGAGCGCGAGGAAGACTTTCCCGCCTTCGCGCAGACCACTGTCGCCCGCCTCGCCAACGATCTTGCCATCCTGCGCCAGCAGGGCTTCAAGCTGGCCGTGATCGACACGCCGCCCGCCATCACCATGGCGATCCAGTCGGTGATCGCCGTGGCCGAGCTGATGGTTGTGCCCACCCGCCCCAGCCCGCACGATCTGCGCGCCGTGGGTGCGACTGTTGATCTGTGCGAACGCGCGGGCAAGCCGCTGATTTTCGTCATGAACGGCGCCACCCCGAAGGCGCGGATCACTTCCGAGGCTGCCGTCGCGCTCTCGCAGCACGGCACGGTCGCGCCGATCACCCTGCACCACCGCACCGATTTCGCCGCCTCGATGATCGACGGGCGCACGGTGATGGAGGTCGATCCCGAGGGCCGCAGTGCGCAGGAAGTGACCGCGCTGTGGGCCTATGTCGCCGACCGGCTCGAAAAGAACTTCCGCCGCACGGTGTTCTCCGGCCACCAGAAGATTTCGCAGCAGGGCATCGGCGCCCGGCCGCAAGGCGGGTTCGGCCGCCGCGTGGCGCAGTAAGCCAGACAAACCGAGCGCCGAGGGAACCAAAACGATGACGATCACATCCTCCAAAACCGCGCTTCGCATTGGCCTCGCTTCGGCCATCGCCGCCGCGCTGGTCAGTGGCTGCGCTGGCGGGCCTGCTGCCCACAGCCAGGCCTCACGTGCAGATGTTCCGGCAAAGCTGGCTGAGGCCAATGCGGCGATCGCGCAGGCTGAAGCCGCTGTCGCCGCGAGCCCGCACGATGCCGCGCTGCGCCTCGCTCTGGGCGATGCCTATCTCGATGCCGGGCGCTTTGCCTCGGCGGAAACCACCTTCACCGATGCGATGGAGCTTGGCGAAGCCAGCCCGCGCGCAGCGCTGAGCCTTGCGCTGGCCCAGATCGCGCAGGCCAAGTATGCCGAAGCCAGCGAGTTGCTCGATACCTGGGGCAGCGAAATCGCACCGGCCGACCTTGGCCTCGCCATGGCGCTCGCCGGTCAGCCCGAGCGCGGCATTCACATCATGTCGAACGCGATCCGCGCGGGTGAAAACACGGTCAAGATGCGTCAGAACCTGGCCTATGCCTTTGCGATGGCCGGACGCTGGCGCGAAGCGCGCCTGATGGCGCAGCAGGATCTTCCGGCGGGCGAGGTGAATGCCCGGCTGGAGGAATGGGCGGGCCTTGCCAGCGCCGATTCCTACCAGCGCCGCATTGCCAGCCTGATTGGCGCGCCGACGAACATTCAGGATATGGGCCAGCCGGTCGAACTGGCGCTTTCGCCCGCTCAGAGCGCGCCGCTCTATGCCGAGGTGGAGACCTTCCCCAGCGCCGTTTATGACGGGGCCGAACTGGCCGCGCTGGGCGACGTGCCCGCGCTCAGCTCTGCCGCCAGCCGCGCGCCCGTGGCCGTGCCCGTGGCGAGCGAAGCCGAAACCGCCGCCACGCTGGCGATGAAGCCGGCTCCGGCGGCACCGACAGCCCGCAACTATTTCGCGCAGGCCTTCACCGACGTGGATCGCGGGCCCAGCACCATCGAGCGCGCCACCGCCAGCGACAGCCTTGCCTTCGTCAGCAACCCGGTGGTGCAGCCGCTTCCTGCCGCAGCTCCCGCCCGCGTGGTGTCGCCGGTGGCAGCGCCGGTTGTCAGCCGCAGCGCCGAGGCAAGCCATCTGGTCCAGCTCGGCAGCTTCACCAGCGAAGCAGGCGCGCGCCGGGCATGGAATACCTATGTCAGCCGCTTTCCCGAGCTGGCAGCGCACGACATGGTGATCACGCCGGCGAGCGTTCGCGGCAAGCGTTACTGGCGCGTGTCCGCCGGTGGTTTCGACCGCAGTGCCAGCACCGCAATGTGCCGCAATGTCCGCTCTGCTGGTGCGGGCTGCATCAGCTGGTCGGCGGCCAATCCGCTGCCCGGTGCTGTGAACTAAAGCTGCAAGACACCTTTGACCAACTTCGGGGTTTCGTTTCCCGAAACGTCAAAGCGCGACTTCGACCCCACCCTTCCACATCCGCGTGACGCGGCCTTCGGTCGGCTGCCGGTCGAACGGCGTGTTGCCCGCAGTCGCCGCCATCTTGCGCCGATCGACCAGCCACGGCTTCGATTCATCGACCAGCACGAGATCGGCCTCGGCCTCCTGTTCCAGCACACCCGCCGCAACGCCGAGAATGCGCGCCGGGTTGCGCGCCACCAGATCGAACGCGCGGGCCATATCGATCACCCCGTCGCGCACCAGCGTCAGCACCATCGCGAGCAACGTTTCGGCACCGGCCATGCCGGGTTCTGCGTCGGCAAAGGGCAGGCGCTTGTCTTCCGGCCCGCGCGGATCGTGCCCGGAGGCGATTGAATCAATTGTGCCATCGCCAATGGCCTCGATAACGGCCTGTCGGTCGTCTTCGCTGCGCAAGGGCGGCGAGAGCCGGGCGAAGGTGCGGAAGTCCGCCAGCGCGAGGTCCGAGAGCATGAAGTGCGCAGGCGTGACCCCGGCGGTGATCGCAACGCCGCGCGCCTTGGCCGCGCGTACCAGCGCCAGCCCGGCGCGCGTTGTCACCTGCCTTGCATGAAGGCGCGCGCCGGTCATTTCGGCCAGCGCAATATCGCGCGCCAGCGCAAGCGTCTCTGCCTGGGCAGGGGCCGAGGGCAGGCCCAGCCGCGTCGCCATTTCGCCCGCAGTTGCAGCGGCACGGCCCGAAAGCCCCGCATCCTCGGCATGGGCGACCACCGGCAGATCGAGCATGGCGGAATACTGCATCAACCGCAGCATCACGCCGCTATCGCCGATCCAGCGCCGGCCGGTCGCCACAGCCTTCGCGCCGGCATCGCGCATCAGCGCGAGTTCGGCCAGTTGCTCGCCCGCAAGGCCAATGGTGGCGGCGGCAAAGGGGTGGACCCAGAAGTCGGGCTTGCCGCTCTGCGCCATGAAACGCACCCGCGCCGGGTGATCGAGCAGGGGCGAGCAGTCGGGCATCAGCCCCGCGCGAGTGATCCCGCCAAAGTGAAACGCTGGCTTATCAACCGCGAAGACGCCCAGATCGACCAAACCCGGCGCAATCAGCAGCCCGCCTGCATCAACGACACGGTCGCCCTCTTCCGGCGACACCTCGCCAACGGCGACGATCAGCCCGTCGGCGCAGCGCACAGAGCCCTCGACCACTCCTGCAGGAGTGACGAGACGACCATTCGTAATCGCAAGCGGAGCGCGCTGTTTCATACCCACTCCCCGTCTTTCCATCCGGCCACACCGCGCGTGCGGCGGGTCAGCACATCGAGGCAGGCCATGCGGATCGCCACCCCCATCTCCACCTGGGCCGTAATCAGCGAGACCGCCGGATCGTCGGCCACGTCGCTGTCGATCTCGACGCCCCGGTTCATCGGCCCGGGATGCATCACGATGGCCTCGGGCGCATGGCTGGCGAGCCGCTCGCGGGTGAGGCCGTAAAGGTGGTGATATTCGCGCGGAGAGGGAATGAACTGCCCGTCCATCCGCTCGTTCTGAAGGCGCAGCATCATCACCACGTCAGTTCCGGCCAGCGCGCGGTCGAAATCGTGGAACGGCTCGACGCCCATCGCCTCGATCCCCTGCGGCATCAGCGCAGGCGGCGCACAGGTGCGAACCGTGGCCCCCAGCGCCTGCAAGGAAAGGATGTTCGAGCGCGCGACCCGGCTGTGCAGGATGTCGCCGCAGATCGTCACCGTCAGCCCGGTAAAGTCCTCGCTGGTCGCGCCCCGCTCGCGCAGTGCGCGCCGCAAGGCCAGCGCATCGAGCAGCGCCTGCGTGGGATGCTCGTGCTGCCCGTCGCCCGCGTTGAGCACCGGGCAATCGACCTTGCTCGCTATCAGCCCCACCGCCCCGCTCGACCCGTGGCGGATCACGATAGCATCGGCGCGCATCGCGTTGAGCGTCACCGCCGTATCGATCAGCGTCTCGCCCTTCTTGATGCTCGACTGCGAGGCATGCATGTTGACCACATCGGCCCCGAGCCGCTTGCCCGCGATCTCGAAGCTGAGCAGCGTGCGCGTCGAATTCTCGAAGAAGGCGTTGATGATGGTGAGACCCGCCAGCGCATCGGAATGCTTGGTGGCGCGGCGGTTGAACTCGACCCATTGCTCGGCCTCGGCCAGCAGATAGAGGATCTCGTGCCGCTCAAGCTGCGATATGGCGATCAGGTCGCGGTGCGGATAGGCCCGTTTGCCCGCAGGGAAGCGCGAGCCGGCCGAAGAGGTGGGCGCCGATGTCATCAAGCCCGAGCCGTTAATCGCAAGCGCCCGCCTGCTCAAGCGCTTTTGCCGCTGGCGGGCGTGGCAAAGGCTCTCTAGATTGCCCTCCACCGCACGATAGATGGGATCGAAGTAATGAGTTTTGCGCGCAAGGTCTGGCGCCTGTTGGTTGGAATCAAGGATGCGCTGGCGCTTGCCTTCTTCCTGCTGTTCTTCACCCTGCTGTTTGCGGCGCTCTCCGCCCGTCCCAATCCCGGCAGCGTCAACGACGGGGCGCTGCTGCTGAAGCTCGACGGCTCCATCGTCGAGGAAGTTGCCGAGATCGATCCGCTCTCGACCCTCATCTCACGCAGCCTGCCCACGCGCGAATATGCCGCGCACGAGCTGGTCCACGCCATCGACAGCGCTGCCGAGGATGACCGGATCAAGGCCATCGCGCTAGATCTCACCACCTTCACCGGCGGCGGACAGGTTTCGGTGAAGGACGTGGCCGATGCGCTTGCCCGCTTCCGCGCCACGGGCAAGCCCGTCAGCGCCTATGCCCTCGCTTACACCGACGATGCGATGATGCTGGCCGCGCAGGCGAACGATGTGTGGGTCGATCCGCTGGGCGGCGTTGCCATTCGCGGCCCCGGCGGCACGATCTTGTTCTATGCCGACGCGCTGGAGCGGTTCGGCGTAAACGCGCACGTTTATCAGGTCGGCGACTATAAGGGTGCGGGCGAACCCTATGCCAATGCCGCCATGTCGCCCGAATTCCGCCAGAACACCGAGGCCTATATCGGCGAGCTGTGGGACGAATATCGCGCCGCCATCGTGAAGAACCGGCCCGAGGCCGATTTCGACGCCATCACCACCGAAATAGAGGCCGCGCTTACCGCCGAGGATGGCGATATGGCCAAGCTCGCCGTTAGGGCAGGTTTTGCCGACTCCATCGGCACCTATTCCAAGTGGGGCGCGCACATGGCGGAGCTGGCGGGCAAGGACCAGTGGAGCGACCACCCCGCCGCCTTCGCCCATACCGAGCTTGACGTCTATCGCGCCAACACCGGCCCTGAGGAGCAGGCTGGCGACAAGACGATCGGCGTGGTGACCATCGCCGGCGCCATCAACGACAGCGAAGCCGGCCCCGGCACAGCCGGCGCGGCCCGGATCGAGCGCCTGCTCGACGATGCGCTCGACGACGATCTGGCCGCACTGGTAGTGCGGATAGATTCGCCCGGTGGCACAGTCACCGGCTCGGAGACGATCCGCCGCGCCTTGATGCGCTATCGCGACAAGAAGATCCCGGTGGTGGTCTCGATGGCCAACTATGCCGCCAGCGGGGGATACTGGATTTCCACCGCTGGCCAGCAGGTGTTCGCCGAGCCTGAGACGGTGACAGGTTCGATCGGCGTGGTGCTGACGGTGCCCTCGTTCGAGCGGTTGCTGCAGGACTATGGCGTCAATCCCGAACGGGTCGCAGTCACTCCGCTGTCGGGCCAGCCCGACGTGCTGGGCGGCTTCTCGCCCGAGGCGGACGCGTTAATGCGGATCGAAACGCAGTCGCTTTACCGGCGCTTCACCGGCCTCGTGGCGCGTGCGCGCAAGCTCTCGCCCAGTCAGATCGATCAGGTGGCGCAAGGCCGCGTATGGACCGGCGGCACTGCGCGCCAGCTCGGGCTGGTCGATCAGTTCGGCGGGCTCGACGATGCGCTGGCCTATGCCGCGCAGCAGGCCGGGATCGAGGAAGGCGACTGGGGCGTGAAACGGCTGGCCGATCCGCGCGATCCGTTCGAAGCGATGGTTGCAGGCCTGCTCACCGGCGAAACCTCCGAGGCAAGGCAGCCGCTAACCGTTTCAGCCGCGATTGCGGGCGACAACGGGCGGGTGGTGGCCGACATGCTGCGCGATCTGGAGCAGATGGTGGCAACGCCCGGCGTGCAGGCGCGGTGCCTGGGCTGTGTGATCGAGGGGCAGCCCAGGGCGAAAGCCAAAACCTCTGGCCCGGCGGGCTGGAGGGCGGTGCTGGAGTTTCTCAGCGGGCGCTGACGCAATTCTGCTGCACGAGGGCCTTGCCAAGCGTGAGGACAAGTGGCAAAGGCGCGCCCCTGCCCGGGACGCGACGTGATCGCGAATCGCAAGGGCGGGCGCGTAGCTCAGTGGTAGAGCACACCCTTCACACGGGTGGGGTCGCAAGTTCAATCCTTGCCGCGCCCACCATTTCCAACCAACCGGATTTGGCCCAAGCTCTGCTGGACAAGGCGCGCCCCATCGGGGCATAGGCCGAGCCCATGCACGACCTCAGATTCATCCGCGAAAATCCCGCAGATTTCGATGCCGCCCTCGCCCGTCGCGGAACCGAACCCGCTTCGCAGCGGCTACTCGCTCTCGATAGCGAGCGGCGCGACAATTCGACCCGGCTGCAGCAAGCGCAAAGCCGCCGCAACGATGCTTCGAAGGCCATCGGTCAAGCCATGGCCCAGGGCGACAAGGACAAGGCCGAAGCGCTCAAGGCCGAGGTCGCCGAACTGAAGCAGACCATGCCCGAGCTGGAAGAGCGCGACCGTCAGCTCGGCGCGGAGCTGGAGACGGCGCTCGCCAGCTTGCCCAACCTGCCCGCCGATGACGTGCCCGAAGGCGCCGACGAAGATGGCAATGTCGAGGTCAGCCGCTGGGGCACCCCGCGCGACTTCGCCTTCACGCCGGTCGAACACGCCGACCTCGGCCCGGCGCTGGGCATGGAGTTCGACACCGCCTCGGCCATGAGCGGCGCGCGCTTCACCTTCCTGCGCGGCCCGATGGCGCGGCTGCACCGCGCGCTGGCGCAGTTCATGCTCGACTTCCAGAGCGGGGAGCGCGGCTATACCGAGTGCAATCCGCCCGTGCTGGTGCGCGATCAGGCGCTTTATGGCACCGGCCAGTTGCCGAAGTTCGCCGAAGACCTTTTCCGCACCGGCGATGACCTGTGGCTCATCCCGACCGCCGAGGTTTCGCTCACCAACTCGGTGCGCGAGCAGATCATTGACGACCTGTCCGCGCCGCTGCGCCTCACCGCGCTGACCCCCTGCTTCCGCTCCGAAGCAGGCGCGGCTGGCAAGGATACGCGCGGCTTCATCCGCCAGCACCAGTTCGAAAAGGTCGAGCTGGTTTCCATCTGCCGCGAGGAAGACGCGGCAGTCGAACACGCGCATATGGTCGCCAGCGCCGAGGCCGTGCTTGAGGCGCTCGAACTGCCTTATCGCAAGATGCTGCTGTGCACCGGCGACATGGGATTTGGCGCGAAGAAAACCTTCGATCTTGAAGTTTGGCTGCCGGGGCAGGATGCCTACCGCGAGATCAGCTCGATCAGCTGGTGCGGCGAGTTTCAGGCGCGCCGCATGAATGCGCGCTATCGTCCCGAGGCGGGCGGCAAGAAGACCGCCTTCTGCCACGCTCTCAACGGTTCGGGCCTCGCCGTGGGCCGCACACTTGTCGCGGTGATGGAGAACTATCAGCAGGAGGATGGCACTATCGCCGTACCTGCCGCGCTCGCGCCTTACATGGGCGGGGTCGAAGTTGTGAAGCCGCTGGTCTAGAGCCGAGCCCATGCGCATTCTGCTCACCAACGACGACGGCGTTCACGCCCCCGGCCTCGCGCTGCTCGAAGAAATCGCCCGTACGCTGAGCGATGACGTGTGGGTCTGCGCCCCGGCGGAGGAACAGTCGGGCGCGGGCCATTCGCTCACCCTTCACAGCCCCGTGCGGCTGCGCGAACACGGCGACCAGCGCTACTCCGTCACCGGTACGCCCAGCGATTCGGTAAACCTCGCCTTGCGCAAGCTGTTTGCCGAGAAGACCCCCGACCTCGTTCTCTCCGGCATCAACTCCGGCGAGAACCTTGCCGACGACATCACCTATTCAGGCACCGTCTCGGCAGCGATGGAAGCGGCGCTGGCAGGCATTCCGGCTATCGCGTTAAGCCAGGCCTTTCGCGACTTGGGCCGCAGCTTCGCCGTAGCCGAAGAATGGGGCGCCAAGGTACTCAAGCCGCTGATGGCAACTGCCATGGCCAAGCGCACACTCGTCAACGTGAACTTCCCAGCCTGCGCGCCCGATGCGGTGCGCGGCATCCGTGTGGTGCGGCAGGGCTTCCATGACTACGCCCGCGGCAGCGTGGTCGAGGGCACCGATCCGCGCGGGCGCAACTACTATTGGTTCGGGCTCGAAGAGATGGAGCACACGCTCGATCACGGCACCGATCTGGAAGCCGTGTCCGAAAACTACGTGGCGGTAACGCCGCTGCAGCTCGACCTTACCGACCACGCCGCCATCGGCCGCCTGGCGGAGCAGTTCGGCTGAGGGGCATGGCGGGAGGATCAGGCATGTTCGAAAACCATCCTCCCAAGCGTTCGGGCGAACAGAGACGCCGCTTTTCCCCGTTGCGCCGCGCAGTGCAGATCCCCGTCTGGGGCGATCTTGGCATCCGGCTCTCGATCGCGCTGGCGCTGATCATGCTGGTGGTGATGATCCACTGGTGGGACCGCGACGGGCTGATCGACAATACCGATGGCCACGTCAGCTTTCTCGACGTGGTCTATTTCACGATGATCTCGATCACCACGACGGGGTTCGGCGACATTGCCCCTATCTCCGACCGCGCGCGGCTGGTCGAGGCCGTGATCGTGACGCCGGTGCGCTTCGCCGTGCTGTTTATCTTCGTGGGCACCGCCTACAATTTCCTCATCAAGCGATCTTGGGAGAAGTTCCGCATGGCCCGCATTCAGGACCAGTTATCGAACCACGTCGTCGTGCTCGGGTTCGGGGTTTCCGGCAAGGAAGCGGTCGAGGAACTGATCGAGCGCGGGACCGATCCCGCCTGCATCGTGGTGATGGATACCGCGCCCGAGCGCCTCGTCCATGCCGAGGATCTGGGCTGCAACGTGATCGAGGCCGATGCCACACGCGATGACAACCTGCGCGCGGTGCGGATCGACCAGGCGCAAACGGTCCTCGTCTCTGCGGGCCGTGACGATGCCTCGATCCTGATCGTGCTCACCGTGCGTCATCTGGCCCCCAACGTGCCGATCAGCGTGGTCGTTCGCGCCGACGATAACGAGCTGCTTGCGCGGCAGGCGGGCGCGGACAAGGTCATCAACCCCGTCCGTTTTACGGGGCTGCTGCTGGCCGGCAGTGCGCGCGGGGCGCATATCGCCGAATACCTCGCCGACCTCGCCTCGGTGACGGGCCGGGTGCAACTGGTCGAACGGCCGGTGAAGCCTGAGGAAATCGGCAAGTCGCTGTCTGCACTGGCGACGGGCGGGCGCGGGATGCGGATTTATCGCAATGGCCGTGCTTGCGGGTTCTGGGAGCCGGAAACCGACGCACTTCAGGCGGGCGATGTGGTGGTGGAAATTTTGCCCAGCGCGCCGACTGAGAGCGAGGGCTGACCTTTTCTCTCAGGGCTGAAGAAAAGTTCAATCCCAGACCTGAGCCGCCTCCTCTTCCCCAACACCCGCTCGCCCTGAGCCTGATGACAAAGCGTTGACCCGCAAAGCCCTTCCCCTTGGGGAAGGGTTGGGATGGGGGTTCCACGCCAGCCTCGAGCCCCCACCCCCAGGCCCTCCCCAAGGGGAGGGGAGCATGGTGGATCAGGGGCATGTTATCAGTCTCTAGCCCAGCAGGATAAAGGCCCCGCCTGCCAGCGCCATGCCCACCACGAAGTAGCCCGCGTCGATGGCGAACAGTTTTCCCGGCCTCATCTGGTAGAGGTAGTTGATCCCCAGCGCCGGAGCCATCACCGCCACCGCGAGGCCGGTTGCCATCATCATGATTACGTGCGGAGCCGGATTGGTGCGCGCGATCAGATGGCCAAGCATCAGCACCACTACCATCTCGAACGCGAAACTCAGCAGCATGATGAGCCAGACCGGATTCGCCCCCGGAATGCCATCCTTCATCATCTGCTCGGTCACGCCGTTCATGTCGCGCCAGGCCTTGCCGAACAACGGCCCATACCAGAGCGCGCCCAGCAGCCAGAACGCTGCGGTTCCGGCGAACACCGCCAGCAGGTTGATTGCGCCCATCGCTCGGCTCCTTTTCTCACAAGCAGCGCCCATCTAGCGCATCGCGCCCATCGGGTGTAGGGGCGCTGCGATAATGGCTACCCAAATACCTGATCCAAAGCGCATCGGCATGGTCTCGCTCGGCTGCCCCAAGGCGCTGGTCGATTCCGAGCGCATCCTCACGCGGCTACGCGCCGATGGCTATGCCATGAGCCCCGACTATGCCGGGGCCGACGTGGTGCTGGTCAACACCTGCGGCTTCTTGGACAGCGCCAAGGAAGAAAGCCTCGAAGCTATCGGCGAGGCGATGGCCGAAAACGGCCGCGTGATCGTGACCGGCTGCATGGGCGACGAGGCCGAGGCGATCCGCGCGCGTTTCCCGCAGGTGCTGGCGATCACCGGCGCGCATCAGTACGAGGACGTTGTCGAAGCCGTCCACGAGGCCGCTCCGCCGACGCAGGGGCCGTTCGTTGACCTCATTCCGCAGCCTGACATCAAGCTGACCCCGCGCCACTACAGCTATCTCAAGATCTCGGAGGGCTGCAACCACTCCTGCGCCTTCTGCATAATTCCCGATCTGCGCGGGAAACTCGCCAGCCGCCGCATCGACGCGGTGCTGCGCGAGGCGGAAAAGCTGGTCGCCGCGGGCACGCGCGAGCTGCTGGTGATCAGTCAGGACACCTCGGCCTATGGCGTCGACACCCGCCATGAGGAGCGCGAGTGGAAGGGCCACCCCGTCCGCGCGCATATGACCGACCTCGCCCGCGAACTCGGCCAGCTGCGCACGCCCGATGGCGCCACCCCGTGGACGCGGCTGCACTACGTCTACCCGTACCCGCACGTCGATGCGGTGATCCCGCTGATGGCGGAGGGGCTGCTTACGCCCTATCTCGATATTCCCTTTCAGCACGCCGCACCGAAAGTGCTCAAGGCGATGAAGCGTCCGGCGAACGAGGCCAAGGTGCTCGAACGGCTGAAGAGCTGGCGCGAAGTGTGCCCCGAGATCGCGGTACGCTCGTCATTCGTGGTGGGCTTCCCCGGCGAGACCGAGGAGGACTTCCAGTACCTGCTCGACTGGCTGGAAGAGGCCCAACTCGACCGCGTAGGCGCGTTCAGGTTCGAGCCGGTTGATGGGGCGCAGGCCAATGCCCTGCCCGACCCGGTGCCCGAGGAGGTGAAGGAAGAGCGCTATGCCCGGATCATGGAAGTGACCGAGCGAATCAGTGCGGCCAAGCTCGCGGCCAAGGTCGGCAACGTGCTTCCGGTGATCATCGACGAGGTCGGCGAGCCTGACGAGGACGGCGATATCGGCGCCACCGGCCGCTCGCAGGCCGATGCACCCGAGATCGACGGTGCGGTTTACTTGCGCGATGTGCCCGCTGACTTGCAGCCCGGTGCCTTCGTAAACGTCGAGGTCGAGGATGCCGACGCTCATGACCTGTTCGGGGTCATTGCCTGACCCTGTCACGCCCCAAGGTGTGACAGGTGTGACAGTGTCCTGGAGAGAAAAAGCTCCGGGTCACAAAAGCACCGCAAAGCCGCAGGAATTCGACGATGGGAAAGAGCGCAGGCGCAGGGCCTTCGCTCTTATGCCTGCGCTTGGCGCGTGTAGGAAAGCGGCCAGTTCGCAGGCCCCGCCGCCGCTTTCGAACGATCGTCCGCTATCGGGATGTCAGCTCTATGATCGAATGGCTGGAATTGAGGTGGAAAGCAATCACGCTTATTGAGCCTAAAAGGTCATCACTATCGGGCCTTACTTCGATCTGTCCCATACCATCTTTACCCCCAAAAACATGAAGACTGAAGAGAAACTCGCTCGATTGACCGAGCGCGAGAAAGTGTGCCTGCGGGAATGGCTACAACACAAATCCGCAAAAGAAATCGCGGCCGATCTGCAGATTTCGCACCACGCGGTCGAGAAGCGGTTGAAGATGGCAAGGACAAAGCTCGGCACCACTTCCTCGTTGCAAGCTGCACGGTTACTCAACGAGGCAGAAGGGTACGGTCCAACAGTAGCCCAAACGCCGGACTTTACCACTACAGCCCACCAGTCCCATGCGGTGTTCACCTGGTCACTGATTTTGGGAGCAATAGCCGTTATCACTATCGCAACAGCATTAGCACTATTTTTGTTGTCGCAGTCCGTTGGAGAGGAAAAGGCCTATCAGGATGCCGTGCGCCAGAATCGGCAAGAAGAAAAACAGCTCGAACGTGCGCTTACCAACATCATCGCTGTGGCTGAAGTTGGCCCTGACGGGGAGGTTTTCTTTACAGAAGCTCTTAGCGACCAACGCTATCTGCAACCGCAAAGCGGGCACTATTGGCAGATTAGCGGCACAGGACACTACGACTTGCGGAGCCGATCATTATGGGATCGCAACCTCGAGGTGAGATACCCTCAGGCGTCGGGAAAAACGCTCTACTATGCTTCAAATCAATTTCCGAACGAGCCTCTCAGGGTTGCTCAGCGTTCGATTTTCTTACCGGGCAGCGACGTCGAATGGCAATTTATCGTCACTCGTTCGCGCGAAGCCCCCAATTGAACCTTCCCGCTTGGCGAATGTCCGGAGTTGGGTCGACTCCGGAATGGCCGCTCTTGCGGCAGGAACATCCCGAAGCTGACGCCCAATTACGTTTCGACCTACTCCCGCCGCTACTCCGTCCACACCAGCTTTGGCTTCCTAGCCGCCGCCGTCTCATCGAGCCGGGCACGAGGCGCATAAAGCGGTGCGAGGTGGAGGCTTTCGTCCCCCGCCCTGGCCCGCTCGACAATCCCGCGCAGCGCGCCGATGAACTCGTCGAGCGCGGCCTTGCTCTCGCATTCGGTCGGCTCGATCAGCATCGCACCGTGGACCACCAGCGGGAAGTAAACCGTCATCGGGTGGAAGCCCTCGTCGATCAGCGCCTTGGCCAAGTCGAGCGTCGAAAAGCCCTTGGCAAACCCCTCGTCGGAGAACAGCGCCTCGTGCATGCACGGCCCCGCATCGGCGAAGGGCGCCTCCATCACGCCTTCCAATGCGCGCAGCACATAGTTGGCGTTGAGCACCGCGTCGCCCGAGACCTGCGCCAGGCCATCGGCTCCGTGCGACAGAATATAGGTGAGCGCGCGGGTGAACATGCCCATCTGCCCGTGGAACGCCGCCATCCGGCCAAAGCTCTCGCCCGCGCCTGCGTCGCCTTCCTCGACCAGTTCAAAGCTGCCGTCTGCCGCCTTGGTGACATAGGGCAAGGGCGCATAGGGGGCGAGCGCCTCCGACAGCACCACCGGCCCCGAACCCGGCCCGCCGCCGCCGTGCGGGGTGGAGAAGGTCTTGTGCAGGTTGATATGCATGGCGTCGATGCCGAGATCGCCCGGCCGCACGCGCCCCACGATGGCGTTGAAGTTGGCCCCGTCGCAATAGACATAGCCGCCCGCCGCGTGGACCGCCTCGCAGATCGCAATCATGTCGCGTTCGAACAGGCCGCAGGTGTTGGGGTTGGTGATCATCAGCCCCGCCACGTCCGGCCCGAGCCGCGCCTTGAGCGCTGCGAAGTCGATCCGTCCATCGTCTCCCGCCGGAATGGCCTCGACCTTGTATCCGGCGAAGGCGGCGGTGGCGGGGTTGGTGCCGTGGGCCGAACTCGGCACCAGCATCACCTCGCGCGGATCGCCGCGTGCTTCGAGCGCGGCGCGGATGCAGAGCACACCGCACAGCTCGCCATGGGCGCCGGCCTTGGGGCTCATCGCCACCGAGTGCATAGCGGTGAGCGTCACCAGCCAGTGCGCCAGCTCGTCAATCACGCCGAGCGCGCCCTGCACCGTGTTCATCGGTTGGAGCGGGTGGAGATCGGCAAAGCCGGGCATCCGCGCCACCTTCTCATTAAGGCGCGGGTTGTGCTTCATCGTGCAGCTGCCGAGCGGGAACAGGCCAAGGTCGATGGCATAGTTCTGGCGGCTGAGGCGCGTGTAGTGCCGCACCGTTTCGGGTTCGCTTAAGCCCGGCAGGGCGGGAGGGGTAGCTCGTGACATCCCGCCCAGCCGGGTGGACGTCTCTGCCGAAGGGGTTGGCAGGTCGACGCCGCAATTGTTCAGTGAGCCGATCTCGAAGATCAGCCCTTCTTCGAGCATCAGCGCGCGGTTGCCGGTGCTGGTGGGCGCGCCTTCGCCATCGAGAGCGACAGCCTCGGGGGTGGACGGACGCCAGCCGGAGGGGTTCGCGTTCATGCAAGTTTCTCCCGGATCGCGGTGACAAGGGCGTCGATATCGTCCTCACTGATGGTTTCGGTAACGGCGACGAGCAGCCCTTTGGCAAGCCCCTCCTCCCCCGGATAGAGCCGCCCGAGCGAAACACCCGCCAGCACGCCGTCTGCCGCCAGCTCTCGCACAACAGTGCGGGCATCGGTGGGCAGGACGAGACAGAACTCGTTGAAGAAGCTGTCGTTAAGCACCGAAACTCCCGGCACTTCGGCCAGCTTGTCAGCCGCTAGGCAAGCCAGCCGGTGGTTTTCCGCCGCCAGCGCCGCCAGGCCCGTACCGCCAAGCAAGGTCATGTGGATCGAGAAGGCCAGCGCGCACAGCCCCGAGTTGGTGCAGATGTTGCTGGTCGCCTTCTCGCGCCGAATATGCTGCTCGCGCGTGCTCAGCGTCAGCACGAAGCCGCGTTTGCCGCTTGCATCGACGGTCTCGCCGCAGAGCCTGCCCGGCATATGCCGAACATGCTCCGACCGGCAGCCGAACAGGCCCAGGTACGGCCCGCCGAATTGCAGTCCGACGCCAATCGACTGGCCCTCGCCCACCACGATGTCCGCGCCCAGCTCACCCGGCGAGCGGATCGCGCCGAGCGCCACCGGCTCGGTGACGACCGCCACCAGCAGGGCACCTTGCGCGTGGGTGGCCTCAGCAATCCTGGCGAGATCTGGCAAGCGTCCGAGAATGTCGGGATACTGCACCAAGACACAGGAAGTCTCACCGTCGATCTGCGCGATCAGCGCGTCCTCGCCCGCATTGGCGCTGAGGCGCGGGGCCTCGTGCACGATCTGGTCGCCGGTAAATTTCGCCATGGTCTTGATATTGCCCGCATAGTGCGGATGCAGACCCGGCGAGAGCAGCGCCTTGCCGCGCTTGGTGATGCGGCGGGCCATTGCCACCGCCTCCCAAGCCGCGGTCGACCCGTCGTACATCGAGGCATTGGCAATGTCGCAGCCGTAAAGCCGGGCGACCTGCGTCTGAAACTCGAACAGCATCTGCAAGGTGCCCTGCGCGATCTCGGGCTGATAGGGCGTATAGGCGGTGAGAAACTCGCCGCGCTGGATCAGATGATCGACCGAGGCCGGCACATGGTGGCGATAGGCCCCTGCGCCGAGGAAGAACGGAGCCTCCCCGGCCGCCGTGTTCTGGCTCGCGAGCCGCGCCATATGCCGTTCCACCGCCATTTCGCTGGCGTGATTTGGCAGGCTTTCGATCGGCCCGTCGAGCAGTGCGGCGGAGGGCACATCGGCAAACAGCGCCTCGATGGATGGGGCACCGATAGCCGACAGCATATCGGCCCGGTCAGCCGGGGTAAGCGGAAGATAACGCATGGACTTGCCTCGTGTTAGTCGAGATCGGCGCAGAAGGTGGCGTAGGCTTCGGCGTTCATCAGCCCTGCAAGTTCCGACGTGTCGGCGATGGTGGCCTTGAAGAACCAGCCGTCGGTCTCGGCGGCGGTGTTGACCAACGCCGGATCGTCTTCGAGCGCGGCGTTGCCTTCGGTCACTTCGCCGGTGATCGGGCTGTAGACGTCGCTCGCGGCCTTGACCGATTCCACTACGGCGGCTTCCTTGCCTTTGGCCACGGCGGTGCCCGCCGCAGGCACCTCGACGAAGACGATATCGCCCAGTTGCTCCTGAGCGTGATCGGTAATCCCCACGGTGGCACTGGTGCCTTCGACCTCAATCCATTCGTGGTCGGTTGTGAAGTAGCGGGTCATTATTTTCCTCCTTGGCGACGGTAGTTGTGAGGTACGAAGGGAAGCGGTGCGACCGTGGCGGAAAGCTTGCGGCCGCGCACGTCGATTTGAAGTTCGGTGCCGGTTGCGGCGAGCCCCGCCTCGACATGGCCCATGGCAATGGGCCGACCCAGCGTGGGCGAATGGCCACCCGAGGTGACGACGCCAACCACGCGCTCGCCCGCCATGATCGTCGCGCCTTCGCGTGCCGGAGCGCGGCCCTCGATGGCGAGGCCCACGCGCTTGCTCGGCGCACCCTCTGCCAGCAGCGGCAGGATCGTCTCGGCCCCTGCAAAGCCGCCTTGCTCGCGTCGACGCTTGGAAATGGCGAAGGCAAGGTCCGCGCTGACCGGGTCGATGCTCGCGGTCATATCATGGCCGTAAAGCGGGAGGCCCGCCTCAAGCCGCAAGCTGTCGCGCGCGCCCAGCCCGGCGGGTTTGACCCGTTCGTCCGCCAGCAGCGCATCGGCCAGCTTCACCGCCTTGTCCGAAGGCACAGCGATTTCGAACCCGTCCTCACCGGTATAGCCCGAACGGCACACGATCAGATGCGCATCCGCGCAGCCCCGGCTGGCCGAGGCCATGAACGGCAGCGCCTCGGCAATGCCCGGCAGAAGGTCGTCGAGCACCGATGCGGCCAGCGGGCCTTGCAACGCGATCAGTGCCATTTCGTCATGATAGGCGAGCGTCACCTCTTCGGGCAGGTTCGCGCGCAGATAGGCGATGTCGTCGTGCTTGGTCGCCCCGTTCACCACCAGCCGGAACGAATCCTCGCCGGTGCGGGTGATAAGCAGATCGTCGAGAATGCCGCCATCCTGCGCCAACAACAGCGAATAGCGCGTGCGGCATTCCTTCAGCGCACCAAGATCCGCCGGAAGCAGCTTTTCGAGCGCAGCACCGGCACCCGGCCCAGCCACGGTGAGCTGGCCCATATGGCTGACATCGAACAGGCTCGCGCTCGTCCGTGTCCACTCGTGTTCGGCCATGATCCCTTCATA
Organism: Aurantiacibacter suaedae; assembly: GCF_005434915.1. GTDB lineage: Bacteria > Pseudomonadota > Alphaproteobacteria > Sphingomonadales > Sphingomonadaceae > Alteraurantiacibacter > Alteraurantiacibacter suaedae. The sequence goes on along the minus strand of NZ_SKCG01000003.1, from coordinate 67,232 downwards.
CTGAATGGGCATGGCATAGCCCGCGAACTCGACCATCCGGCCGCCCTTCTCGCGGTGCCAGCTATCGAGCGGGAGCAGCAGAGGTTCCGCCTTGGCCTCCATCGTCGCGGCCTCAGTCATCGAACCATCCTCCAAAACCGCCAATGGGCATCCCGGGCGGAATCTCGGGCGCCTCTTCCTTGTTGGAAAGCACCGCTGCGAGCGCATCCGGATCGTCGAGCAAGTCGGCAACATAATGCGCCCAGTCTGCGTCGACGCCGCCTTCCGCATCCTCCAGCCCGTCCTTCAGGCTATCGAGCCGGCTGGCGATAATGGCCGCAGCCTCAGGCGAGGTTTCTTCGTCGCGCATAGCCTCCACCAGCGAGAGCACGGTGCGCCAGGCGATCCGGCGACCGACCTCGTTGCTGCGCGCATTGATCACATCTGAAACCAGTTCGTCAACCAGATCCGTGACCCCTGGCATGGTTGCATCCTGCCTGTGCTGCTCGACAAGCCGCGTAAGGCGCGCAGGTGCGAGCATACTGTCGAGCGTGATCTGCGCGGCGACGTCGGCCGCCACCAGCGGATCGAACGAGGCCGCGCCCGAATTGCGGAACACCTCGATATCGAACTGCGGATCACCTGTTCGGGTGATCGGCACCGACAGCAGCGGCAGCAGCCGGTCGGGCACGGTGAGGAAATTCTCGTCGAGCGTGTCGATCAGGGCGGCCATCGCCGCGCGCTGCGTGTCCGCGTCGATCCATTCGGGCAGCGGGTGGTTATCGCCCGCCACCTTGTAATCATAGGCAAGGCCGCCGATCAGCTTGCCCGCCGCGTCGATATCGTAGCGGTGGAGCAGCCAGATCGGCACGAACTTGCGGCGTAGGAAGGCCAGCGGCTCGCCCGGCAGCAGCACCTGCTCGCCGAAGTTGGCGAGCGCGATGGCGCGGACCGCCTCCATGTGGTCGAGGGCGGCGATGGGGTCAGGTCCGTCGTCCCACATGGAGGCCGCAGCACTTGGCAGCGAGGGGTCGCGGCCGTCGATATCGGTGGAGAAGGCAAGGCCAGCCTCTTCTGCCGCCCACGCCTTGGCTTCGGCGCTTTCGGCACTGCCGTAGAGCCAGTCGACCGAATAGTCGTCCCATGCGCCGCCGCCGTGTTTGTAAGCATCGCGCAGGCTGATCTGGCCGTTTTCCAACAGGATGCGCGGGCCGGGATAGTCCATCACAGTCGTGCGATCCTGCGTGGAGCCGGCGAAGTTGTGCATGAAGCCGATGGCATGGCCGACCTCGTGCGCGCCGAGCTGGCGGATACGGTCTAGCGCCGCCCGCACCGGGTCGTTCGGGCCGCCGGTGCCGTTTTGCGCGGTGCCGACCAGCCCCTCGAAAATGGTAATGTCCTGCCGCACACGTAGCGCGCCGAGCACCACGTTGCCCTTGATGATTTCGCCAGTGCGCGGGTCGCGGATGCCGCCGCCGTAGGACCACCCGCGCGTCATCCGGTTGGCCCAGTTGACCATGTTATAGCGCACGTCGAGCGGGTCTGCGCCCTCGGGCAGGATCTCGGCGCGGAAACCGCCGGTAAAGCCCGCCTTGTCGAACGAGGAGGCCCAGTAGTTCACGCCTTCCATCAGCGCAGTGCGCACCGGTTCGGGTGCGGCGCGGTCGATATAGAACACGATCGGCTTGACCACCGGGCTTGCCTCGGCGCTGGGATCGGTCTTTTCGAGGCGGAAGCGAGCGGCCAGCGGGATCGCTACCGGCTGGCCGAGCGGGGAGCCGTAATCATAGATAATCGGGCCGGACACCGGCGCGCGCGGATCGGCCACGCGCGGCACGAAGCCAGGCTCGGGCAACGCGATAAACGAGTGATGGACGATGAAGGTGAGCGCGCGGGGCTCGGGCGAGAAATCGCGCATCTCGCGTGAGGGACGCGCGCTGGTGAAGGTCTGGATGGTGTCTATCTCGGTGTTGAGCGGAAAGCTCTTCACCGAAGCGGTGTCGATGCCCGAAAGGTCGGGCGCGGCACGATAGTCGCCGCCGGGTGCCAGCGCCGCAGAAACGTCGATGGAATCGCGCAAGAGGAACTTCGACATGTCGACGACCACCCCGCCCGCGCCGCGATCGTCAACGATCGGCAGCATGGCGACCACCGCCGTGGGGAAGCTTTCAGCCGCGCCGGTAGCGGTGTCGGCATCGCCGGTGGCCTCGAACTTGGGGTTCTCGAACACAGCAGCAATCTGGGTGCCGACCTTGCGGAAGCACAGCAGTTGCTCATCGCCCAGCATCCCGCGATCGAGCCGCATGTTTGGCGAGCCGAGGCCCGAACGCAGCGAGGTTGCATAGATATAGCAACCCGAGTCGCCCTCGGCATCGAGCGCGGGAAGCGTGAAGTAGACCGCGCCGCTGTCAGCCGGAGTGGTTGGGGCGAACAAGCGGTCCTGCGCCTGGGCCGATGTTGATACGATCAAGGCGGCCATGCCCAGTGCCGCACGCGAAGATGCCGCGCGCAGGCATGAAGTGTTTGAAACGAAACGCATGATGCCCCCGTGATTGCGCCCCGCCAGACCTTGCGCGGCTTTCTATTAAGGGGGATACCACCAAAGCCATTGCGTTTATCGTGAAATATGCAAAAGTTTGGCAGTCATATTTTTAATATCGAGCGTCATGAAAGGATATATCGTTGAAATCCTCCATCGCATCCATGGATCGTACCGATTTGCGAGTCTTGAAAGGCCTGGTAGCCAACGGTCGCGCAGCCGATGTGGCTCTGGGCGAAGAGGTTAACCTGTCGAGCACGGCGGTGGCTCGCCGCCGCAAGATTCTCGAAGAGGCTGGCGTTATCTCCGGATATGCCGCGATAATTGACCAGAAAAAGCTCGGCTATTCAATCACCGCGTTGGTTCTCATCCAGCTCAGTTCGCAGGAAGAAAGTTCGCTGGTGGAATTCGAAGCCGCCGTGCTCGAATGCCCGTCGATGTCGTTCTGCTCTTTCATCTCGGGCGAGAACGACTTCATGATGCTGATCAACGTGCGCAGCTTCGAAGAGTACGACCACGTATACCGGCGCGAGCTTTCCAAACTGCCTTATGTATCGAAAATCCGCTCATCCTTCCTCATGCGCGAGGTGGCAAAGAGGCGCGTCGCGCCGGTAATTCTCGAATCAGACGGCAAGCGTTGACGAATCACAATAATCTTTGCCGGGTTAAAATTGAAATCCGTTGCAATTTCTTATTTTTATGACGGATATCCCCGAACAGCAATCGAAATGACGCAAACTTTGCGGCATCCGGTCGCCGGAATTGAATTATAAATTCTTCAGGGCGCACGGCTCGGCAAGTTTCGATCAGGGACGAAACACCGCAGCCGCAGAATGACCCGTATTTTCGTTTGGGGAGGATCGACACGCACCTAATCAATGGGGGTTCGATCCATGAGTAATCCGCTTTCCGCCACCACCCGCGCTGCACGCCTTGCCCGCGTCAGCCTGCTGGCCTCTGTCGCCAGCGTTGCCGGCCTGGCCTTGATGCCGAGCGCAGCCCTTGCCCAGGTGTCCGATGACGAAAGCCGCATCGTCGTCACCGGAAGCCGCGTCGTGCGCGACGGTTCGGATGCGCCGACCCCGCTCTCGGTTATTTCCGGCGAGGAAATCGACGCCGAAGCCCCCGCCAACATCGCTGACTTCGTAAACACGCTGCCCTCGGTCAGCGGTAGCCAGACCGCCGTTTCGAACTCGGGCAGCCTGTCCAACGGCAAGTCTGGCATCTCGGCGCTGAACCTGCGCTCGCTCGGCCAGTCGCGCACGCTGGTGCTGCTCGACGGTCAGCGCTCGGTCGGCTCTACCTCGGACGGCCTCGTCGACATCAACACCTTCCCGCAGGCGCTGATCGAGCGGGTCGAAGTGGTGACCGGCGGTGCCTCCTCGGTTTACGGTTCGGACGCTGTGGCGGGTGTGGTGAACTTCATCCTCGATAAGGACTTCACCGGCATCAAGGCCAGCTACGAATACGGTGTCACCACCTATTCCGACGTTCCCAACCATCTTGCCCAGCTCACCCTCGGCACCGAATTTGCAGGCGGGCGCGGCCACCTCATCGTCAGCGGCGAATATTTCAACCAGACGGGCAAGGATTTCATCGACCGCGACTGGAACCAGTCGCACTACTTCATGATCGAAAACCCCGACTATGTACCCGGCAACGGCCTGCCCTCGCGCATCGTGGCCCCGCGCATCGGATCGTCCAACCTTACGCCGGGCGGCCTTATCACCGGCTGCCGGGCTGGCGATGACGCTGCCTCCTGCCCGTTCGACGGCACCTATTTCGGAACGATCGACAACACGACCGGCCTCGCCTCGATCAACGACCTGAACTTCGGCGAGGTTTCGGGCCAGTGGATGGTCGGCGGTGACTACGACTATTCGAGCCAGGGCCACGTAGGTTCGAACTCGCTCGCCAACGACGAGGACCGGATCGGCCTGTTTGGCCGCCTGAGCTACGAAATCACGCCGAGCTTCGAGGTGTTCGCGCAGGCCAGCTACAACAAGTTCGAAGGGAGGAGCTTTTATCAGCAAACGCCCTCGGTGAACGTCGATATCGCGATCGACAACGCCTACCTCCCGCCCGAGCTGGTGGCCCAGATCGCCGATTACAACGCAACCGCCGCCGAACCCATCACCGCCATCCGCATGGGCACCTCCAATGCCGGGATTCCGGCCGCAGGGGGCGACAACACCCGGGAGGTCTCGCGGTACGTGGCCGGTGCCAGCGGGTTCTTCGGCCTCGCCGGCCTCGAACTCGACTGGGACACCTACTTCCAGCACGGCGAAGCCAAGACTGACGAGATGCTGATCAACACCTGGCAAAATTCGCGGCTCGACGCGATGCAGGATGCAGTTGTCTCGGGCGGCACCATCCAGTGCCGGGTCAACACCGACTCCGATCCGTCGAACGATCTGCCCGGCTGCGTGCCGATCAACCGTATCGGCGTGGGCGGGGTGACGCAGGAAGCGCTCGACTTCCTGTTCGAGGTCTATCCCTCGCGCCAGCAGGAGATCAAGCAGGACGTGGTGGCGCTGAACTTCTCAATCGGTGAGCTGTTCAACACCTGGGAAGGCCCGGTCAGCATCGCGTTCGGCGGCGAATATCGCGAGGACTCGGTCGATGGCTATATCGATCCCGTAAACCTCAACCGCTTCCTCTACGGCAACTACCGGGTCACCACCGGCAAGGTGAACGTCAAGGAAGGCTATGTCGAAGCGCTCGTTCCGCTGGGCTTCGGAGCCGAGTTCAATGGTGCGGTGCGCGTCACCGACTATTCGACCTCGGGCACGGTCACGACATGGAAGGCAGGCCTCTCGTGGCAGCCACTCGACGACCTGCGCTTCCGCGGCACGCTCTCGCGCGATATTCGTGCGCCCAACCTGCTCGAACTGTTCGACGCGGGCACCGCGCGCACCAATGCGGTCAACATTCCAATCGGTGGCGGCGCAGTCCGGCCCGAGGAGTTCGTCGAGCGCACTCTGGGCAACCCGGATCTAGAGCCGGAAAAGGCCGATACGCTGGGCCTCGGCGTGGTCTTCACGCCAATGTTCCTGCCCGGCTTCACCGCCTCGGTGGACTACTTCGATATCGACATCGAGGGGGCGGTATCGACCATCACTGCCCAGCAGACGGTCGACCTGTGCTTCGACGGCAGCGAACCGGAATTGTGCGACTACATCATCTATGCCGCCGGCTCCGACACCGATGTCGAGTTCATCAACCGCTACCCGATCAACTTCGCCAGCCAGAAGTCGCGCGGCTTCGATATCGAGGCAAGTTACCGCGCGCCGATCGGCAATGGCGCGCTGACCCTGCGCGGCCTCGCGACCTACACTATCGAGAACGTCTCGGACTCGGGCTTCGAGGTAGATGATATCGCTGGCGTCAACGCGGGCGGCGGCATCCCCACTCTCGTCTACCGCGTTTCGGCTGGCTATGCCTTCGATAGCGGGTTCTCGGCGGTATTGGTGGGTCGCGGTTTCGGCGATGGCGTCTACGACAACGACTGGATCGAATGCACCACCGGCTGCCCGACGAGCGACAACCTGAACCGCACGATCAATACCAATTCGATCAAGGGCACCTTCTACCTCGACAGCAACTTCAACTACGATTTCGAGGTCGGTGGGGTCGAGGCGACGGCGCTGTTTGCGGTGAAGAATGTGTTCGATCGCGCGCCGGTGCTGATCGGCAACGGGCCGTTCGGGAACAACACCGAGGCTTACCCGCAGACGAACCGCTCGCTTTACGACACGCTGGGCCGGACGTTCCGCCTCGGCCTGAGCATCAAGTACTAAGCAGCCACGGGGGCCGACGCGAAGGTGTCGGCCCCCGCTTCGTATTGAGCCATGCAAATGCCCGAAGTCACACGGGCAAACCCTTCCCCCCAACTCAAGCGCAAGGAACCACCCGAGATGATGTCTGTACGCTCAACCTTCCTCGCCGCAGCGGCCACGCTGTCGCTCGCACTCGCCAGCCCTGCGGCTGCAGAAATTCCCGCCAACCTGCGCGATGAAGCCGTCGCCGGCGTCGATTCCCGCGCCAAGCTGGTGCAGGAAATCGTCGACAGCATCTTTAGCTTTTCCGAACCCGGCTTTCAGGAATTCAAGACGCAGGAATACCTGACCGGTATCCTCGAAGAAAACGGCTTCACCATCGAACTGGGCTCGGCCGGCATCCCCAGCGCCTTCACCGCCACCTGGACCAACGGAACCGGCGGCCCGAAGATCGCCCTCGGCTCCGACGTTGATGGCCTGCTCGGCCTCAGCCAGGTGCCCGGCATCACCGAACTGCGCCCCCAGATCGAGGCCGCTCCGGGCCATGGCGAAGGCCATAACTCGGGCATGGCAGTGATGGTCGCCGCCGCGCTCTCGGTGAAGGACATCATGGAACGCGAGAACATTCCCGGCTCGCTGATGTTGTGGCCCGGCATCGCGGAAGAGCTGCTCGCGACCAAGGCGTTCTTCGTGCGCGAGGGCATGTTCGACGACGTTGACGCCACCATCTTCACCCACGTCGGCAACGGCTTCGGCACAAGCTATGGCGATGGCGGCGGCAACGGGATGGTCTCGGTCGAATACACGTTCCACGGATCGTCCTCGCACGGTGCGGGTGCGCCTTGGGCCGGGCGCAGCGCGCTTGACGGGGTTGAGCTGATGAACGTGGCGTGGAACATGCGGCGCGAGCATCTCTATCCCACCCAGCGCTCGCACTATGTGATCACCAACGGCGGCGGCCAGCCGAACATCGTGCCCGACGTCGCCTCGGTCTGGTACTATTTCCGCGAGCGCGAGTTCGACAGCATCCGCAACCTTTACGAGACCGGCAACCGCATCTCTGAAGCAGCCGCCATGGCTACCGACACCACGGTGACGCGCCGCCTGCTCGGCTATGCCGCCCCGCAGCACGGCAACAAGCCGATGGCCGAACTGGCGCAGCAATATATCGAATATGTCGGGATGCCCGACTGGACCGAAGACGATCAGGTCTTCACCCGCATGGTGCAGGAAGGGCTGGAGCGTCCGATCGAGCCACTCAAGACCGAGGTCGAGCCCCTGCGCGGCCCGCCCGAATTCTCGCTCGGCGGCGGCTCCGACGATATCGGCGACATCATGTGGGCGGTGCCGACCATCACCATTCGCTTCCCCTCGAACATCCCCAGCATGATCGGCCACCACCAAACCGCAGCCGTCGCCATGGCCACGCCAATCGCCCACAAGGGCGCCGTGGCAGGCGCCAAGGCGGTGGCGCTGACCACGCTCGACCTGATCATGAACCCGGATGAACTGGCCGAAGCCAAGCAGTATCAGGAAGAGGTTCAGTTCGCCGAAGGCAGCTACGATCCCGTGCTGACCGACGAGGACATGCCCGGCATTCACCTCAACAAGGAACTGATGGACCGCATCCGCCCCGAGCAGGAGCAGTTCTATTACGACCCCAGCAAGTACGACAGCTACCTCGACCAGCTTGGCGTTTCCTATCCGCCCACGGGCGGCTAAGCCTCCAGGCTTCCTCGCGGCGGGCGGCCTTTTGCTCCGAGCAGAAGGCCGCCCGTTGCCGCTTTCGCCGACCTCCAACGCGCAATTAGGACAACCAGGCGTGTCGATAATCCACCCGACCGCGCGCTCCGGCTGGCTGCTATGCACGGGCCTGCTGACGCTGGCGCTGCCTTCACCAGCCCTTGGGCAGGACCAGTTCGAAGACGAACTGCCCATAACCTCCCCGCCCACAGCCGATGAGGAGGAGACGACGCAAACGGTGGCCGAAAACGCCATCGCGCAAAGCAACGATGCCTTCGGCCGCCAAGTCGGCAGCGAGCGGACCGGGCTCTATTCCTCGCGCGAGGTCCGCGGGTTCAACCCGGTCGATGCGGGCAACGTGAGGCTTGAAGCGCTTTACTACGATCAAGTGACCGGCCTTTCGCCGCGCCTCAGCTCGTCGAGCACGATCAGGGTCGGCATCGCGACCCTTGGCTATGCCTTCCCTGCCCCCACCGGCCTGGTCGACTATGGCCTGCGCAAAGCCAGCTTTGGCCGCTCGCTGACGGTGGACGTGAGCCGACGCGAGCGCGGGCACGAAGGCTTGGGCTACGATCTCAGGCTGAGCGGGATCGCGCCCGGTCTGGGGCTGTTTTCGGGCGGCTACTATCGCGCCAGCCAGAGCGACGATTCGAGCCGCGCGCACCGGGCCAATGTGGGCTTCCTGCTCTCCTACGACCCGCGACCCGAAACCGAGGTGCTGGCCTTCGCCTCCGTCGGCGGGGTTCGCGACGATGAAGCAAAGCCTTCGATCTTCGTGGCAGGCGAGGCGCTGCCGCCCGAGATCGAGCGCTTTCGCTTCCTCGGGCAGGACTGGGCCGATAACGAAAGCAACACGCTCGATGGCGGCCTGATCGTGCGCGCGCCGCTCGGCCCCAACCTGCGCCTCGAAAGCGGAGCTTTCTTCTCGGGCAAGCGCGACCTGAGCCGCTTTTCCGATCTGATGACAGGCGTGACCGCCGATGGCACCATTGCCGAGCGCGCGATTGTCGCATCTCCCAGCAGCCTCGACCGATCCTTTTCGGGAGAGCTGCGGCTGGTGCAGCAGTTTTCGCTGCTCGGCCATACCCAGCAGCTTTCGGCCAGCCTACGCGGGCGCGACCGCTTGCGGACCTTCGGCGGATCGCAGCGGATATCGCTCGGCGCGGGCTCGCTATTCGTTCACGATCAGCGCCCGGAGCCGACATTCGCCTTTCGCGACACCAGCCGCGACAAGGTCCGCCAGCTGTTCGCCGGGCTCGCCTGGTCGGGCGCGCTGACGCGGTTCCTGCGCTTCGACCTAGGCGCGAGCGCAATCGACTATACCAAGACGGTAGATTACGCCGCCGCCGACACGCCCGATGTCGCCACCGGGGCCAGGCCGATTGCCTGGAACGGATCGCTGGCGCTCGCGCTCACCGGCCGGCTGACGCTGTTCGGTGCACTCGCCCGCGGGATGGAGGAGGCCGATGTCGCCCCCGACCGCGCCGTGAACCGGGCCGAGGCGCCCGCTGCCATCAACACCCGGCAGGAAGAGCTGGTGGTCCGCTACGATCCCGATGATGCGGTGACGCTGCTGCTGGGCGCGTTTCGGATCTCCAAGCCCTATTACAATCTGGACACCGCGCTGCGCTATCGCCTGCTTGGCACAGTGGTGAACGAGGGGCTGGAATTCTCCGCCATCGCCCGTCCTATAGCGGGCATGACCTTGCTTGGCGGAGCGGTTCTGTCAGACCCTTCGTTAAGCGGTGAAGCAGTGAATGAAGGGCTGATCGGCACCCGACCCGTCAGCCAGCCCAAGGTCCGGATGACGGGAAACTTCGACTGGCGCCTCGATCAGGGCACGTCGCCGTTCTCGTTCGATTTCACGCTCGACCACAAGGGCGCGCGGCCTGTTAACGCGCTCGGCACGCTGATGGTCGGCGCAGAAACCACGCTCGATCTGGGTATGCGCTACCGCTTCACGCTTGGCGATGCCGAGATGGTGCTGCGTGTTCGGGGCGAGAACGTGCTGAACGCCTATGGTTGGAACGTCAGCTCCAGCGGCGCGCTGAGCTATATCTCGGCGCGGACCGTACAGTTCCAGCTTTACGCCGAGTTTTAAGGCGCATTGCCAAACCATCCCCGTTTGTTGTGAGGATGACGCGAACGCAGATGCCCGCCCGAGCTATTCCTCCACCGCGCCATATTCCAACGCAAAGGTGGGATCGCATTCGTAAGGGTAGATGTGCTCACCCTCGCGCTTTTCCCATTCGATCCAGCGCGCGCCGTTGTTCTCGATCGAAGCCGCATCGGAGAACCACTGCGTCGCCATCAGCGTGGAGCCGTCCTCGCTAAGACGATAGCGTTCGATCATTGTAATGTCTTCGGAGTGATCGAGCCCGTTGTTGGTGATGGTGCTGGCAGAAATGTGATCGGTTTCGATCACCAGATCCCCGCCTTCCCAGTGCCCCACCGAAAAGCCCATTTTCGAATGTGGCTGACCTTCCGGGGCAGAGCGTCCGTCCATGAAGATCAGCCGGGTCTGATCGAAGTACTCGTATTTGAACACGATCAGGTCGGGGGTCTGATGCACCTCGAATGGGAACGGCCCCTGTATTGCATAAACGATGCTGGGCGGCAGACACACGCGGTCGAGCGTCATGTCGTCTTCGCTGCGCCAGGTTTCGGCATGGGCTTTGGCCTCGGGCGTCAGAATCAGGCCGCCGAATTCGCCGCGCGGAAACTCTGGCACGCCGGTATCCTCGATCATCACCGTGTTGGGCGGCAGGGCCTCGACCATGTCGGCCACCGGTTCGCCCGGTGTCCACGACAAGCCCCAGAAGCCCTCAAGATCAGGCACGTCCTGCGCCATGGCGGGGCCAGCCACGGCCAGGACCATCGGCGCGATTGCAAGCCAGTGCCTAGTCATCGTTCGTTCCAAACCGGCCGCCCACGAGGTTGCCCTCGGCATCGCGCACTTCGCCCATGCGGATGTAGCGGCTGCCGTCGCGCGCGCGCCAGCCCTTGATCGTGATCACCTGCCCCGGGCGCACGCTGCCCCGGTTCCACCCGCGCCGTTGCAGCACGGAGGGTGCATTGGTCTCCGCCCGCCAATGCTGAACCTTGCCATCCGGGCCGCGCACATCGAAGGCGAGCGTGCCATGCGGATTGGTGAAGCGGAACATGGTGACGGTGCCGCGCAGGGTCACTTCCTGCTTGTCGTCAAAGAAAACAGCGAAGGAATGGTGCGCGCTTGCCAGGCCTCCGGTCAGCGCCGCAGCCAGCGCGAGGGGCGCAAGGATAAGTCTGCTCATGAAAGTACCTCTCTCGTGTAACGATTGTTGAGCATTTTTGACTCTGTCACGCAAGAGATTCGCGCGCTAAATCCGCAGTATGCGACAACATCAGATCCGCTTCACCATCCCAACACAGGGCAAAGGCCTTATCGAGATCACCCGTGAGGTGGCCGCATGGCTTGATGATACCGGGATCGAAACCGGCCTCGTCACGATCTTCTGCCGCCACACCTCGGCCAGCCTGCTGATCAACGAGAACGCCGCCAGCGCCGTGCCGCGCGACACCCTGCGCTGGCTTGACCAGATGGCGCCCGAAGGCCCGCATTACGAGCATGATGACGAAGGGCCAGACGACATGCCCGCACACCTGCGCTCGGTACTGACCGGGGCCTCGCTTTCAGTGCCGGTTGGCGATGGGCGGATGCTGCTGGGGACATGGCAGGGAATTTTCCTTGCCGAACACCGGGCCCGGCCTCACAGGCGCGAAATCGTGGCCCATGTCATCGGCGAGTAGGAACTTCGCGCGAGACTAGCCGTAAGCCCTTAGAGTGCCCATCCCTCCCTCTCGCGAAAGTCTCCCATCCGATGCCGCTGTCGATTTCCGCCCATTTCGGCTTCACCCTCTGGCAGCCGACAGACGTGCTGCTCCAGTTCGAGGCTGCCCCGCTGCTCGAGCAGAAGCTGCTGAGCGCTGACACCTGGATTCCCAAGGCGATGCACACCGCGCGCGTGCCCGCGCAGGACAATATCGGCGACCGTTTCTGGATTCACGCCGACGGTGAATGCCGGGTCGACTACACCGCCACGGTCGAGGTTATGCGCCAGATTGCGGAACTGGAATTGATGGGCCGGGTTCCCCCGCGCCTGCTGCCGGGCGAAGCGGTGAAATACCTCTTCGATTCGCGTTATTGCCAGGCCTCCAGCCTGTTTGACCTTGTCGGCAGCGAGTTCGCCGGGCTCGAGGGCGGCGCCAAGGTGGCCGCGATGCGCGATTGGGTGGCGCAGAATATCACCTATACCCCAGGCTCTTCGAACGCCGCGACCACCGCGCTCGACACCATCGACGCCAAGGCCGGCATCTGCCGTGACTTCGCTCATGTGCTGGTCGCGCTGGCACGGGCGGCGGCCATCCCAGCGCGCTACGTCAGCTGTTTTGCCCCCGGTGTCACCCCGCAGGATTTTCATGCGATTGCCGAGGTCTTCCTTGCCGACCCAGAGACCCCGCAAGGCGGCACCTGGCAGATGGTCGATGCCACCGGCATGGCCGAACCGGCGCTGACCGCCAAAATCGGCGTCGGCCGCGATGCTGCCGACGTCAGCTTCATGACCGTGTTCGGCGCCGCGCAGTTCAATTTCAGCGAGGTGGCGGTGAAAGAAATCTCCGGCTAGACCTTGCTTGCGATGGTGCGATGCAGCACTAGTGCATAGACCAGCTCCATGATGCTGGGAACGTTCTCAGCAGGGGATTTATGACCGTTAGGGCCGACACGCTTGTTCTTTTTGGTGCCACTGGCGACCTTTCCCAGCGTATGCTGCTGCCAAGTCTGGCGGCGCTTCATGCCGACGGCCTGCTGCCCGACGATCTGAATATTGTCGGCACGGCCCGCTCGGACATGAGCGATACCGAATTTCGCAACCTCGCCCGCGCCGCGCTGGAGAAACACCTCCCGGCCGACCGACGCGGCCCGCTGGCCGATTTCCTCAACTGCCTGCACTATCAGACACTCGACGTCACAACGCCCGAGAACTACGCCGATCTGGCGGAGAAAGTCGGCAAAGACCGGCAGGTGGCAATCTTTCTGTCGACCGCGCCGAGCCTGTTCAAGCCCACCATCGAGGGGCTGGCGGCGCACGGTCTCGCGGGCGAGAATACCCGCATCTGCCTCGAAAAGCCGCTCGGCACCGATCTTGCCTCTTCGCGCGAGATCAACGACGCGGTCGCCTCGGCCTTCAGCGAAGACCGGATTTTCCGCATCGATCACTATCTCGGCAAGGAGACGGTGCAGAACCTGATCGCGCTGCGCTTTGCCAATATGCTGTTCGAGCCGCTGTGGAACGCGCGGCTGATCGAGCATGTGCAGATCACCGTCGCCGAAACGGTGGGCCTCGAAAGCCGGGTCGATTTCTATGACGACGCGGGCGCGCTGCGCGACATGGTGCAGAACCACATGCTGCAGCTGCTCGCGCTGTTCGCGATGGAGCCGCCGACCCACTTCGACGCCAGCGCCGTGCGCGACGAGAAGGTGAAGGTGCTGCGCGCGCTGCGCAAGATCAGCCCGGGTGAAAGCGTGACCGGGCAGTATCGCGGCGGTGCCAGCGTGGGCGAGATCGTGCCCGGCTACGACGAGGAACTGGGCCGCGACAGCGACACCGAAACCTTCGTCGCGCTGAAGGCCCATATCGACAACTGGCGCTGGCACGGCACCCCGTTCTACCTACGCACCGGCAAGCGTATGCAGCGCCGCGTGACCGAGATCGTGGTGCAGTTCCGCGAGATCCCGCATTCGATCTTTCCCGGCGCGAAGGTGAAGCCCAACCACATGGTGATCGGCATCCAGCCGGAAGAAAACATCACGCTTTCGGTCATGGCCAAGGTACCCGGCATCGAGCAGGAGGGCATTGCCCTGCGCGAAGTGCCGCTCAACATCGCCATGCCCGATGCGTTCTCGGGCAAGGAAAAGCGCATCGCTTACGAGCGGTTGCTGCTCGATCTGGTGAAGGGCGACCAGACGCTGTTCGTGCGCCGCGACGAGGTCGAAGCGCAGTGGAGCTGGATCGATTCCATCCGCGCGACCTGGGGCGAAGAAGACCTCAAGCCCAAGACCTATGCTGCGGGCAGCTGGGGGCCTAGCGCCGCCATCGCCCTGATCGAACGCGACGGGGCGAGCTGGCATGAATAGGTGCAACGCCCCTCGCCCTCCCCTCTGTGCCATTGTGCCCTTGTGAGCGTTTAATGACCCATCCCACCATCACCGCCGTAACCCAGCGCATTATCGAGCGCTCCAAACCCACCCGCGAGGCCTATCTCGCACTGATCGAGCGAGAAGGCGGCAACGCGCAGGACCGCACCATGGTCTCCTGCTCCAACCTCGCCCACGCCTTCGCCGGGGCCGAGCAGGATCAGGAAGCGCTGAAGACCAACGCCGGGCCGAACATCGCCGTGGTCAGCGCCTATAACGACATGCTTAGCGCCCACGCGCCCTATTATCGCTATCCCGAGCGGCTGAAGGTCTATGCCCGCGAGGCTGGCGCCACAGCGCAGGTCGCGGGCGGCACCCCGGCCATGTGCGACGGCGTGACGCAGGGCGAAGCAGGCATGGAACTGTCGCTGTTCAGCCGCGACGCTATCGCGCAAGCGACCGGCATCGCGCTCAGCCATGCCATGTACGACGGGATGTTGCTGCTCGGCATTTGCGACAAGATCGTGCCCGGCCTGTTGATGGGCGCGCTGCGCTTCGGCCATCTGCCCGCGCTGTTCGTCCCTTCCGGCCCTATGCCCAGCGGTGTCTCCAACAAGGAGAAGCAGCGCGTGCGCCAACTCTATGCCGAGGGCAAGGCCAGCCGCGCCGAGCTGCTCGACAGCGAACTGGGCTCCTATCACAGCCCCGGCACCTGCACCTTTTACGGCACCGCCAACTCCAACCAGATGATGATGGAGATGATGGGTCTGCATGTGCCCGGCGCAGCCTTCGTGCGCCCCGGCAGCAAGCTGCGCCAGCAGCTTGACCGAGCTGCTGTCCACCGGGTGACCGAGCTGGCCAAGGCCAAGTCCCGTCCGCTTGGGGTTTGCGTCGACGAGAAGGCAATCGTGAACGCAGTGGTCGGCCTGCTCGCCACTGGCGGCTCAACCAACCATGCGATCCACATACCCGCCTTCGCGCGAGCGGCAGGCGTAATCATCGACTGGAGCGACCTAGCTGAGCTTTCAAGCGTCGTGCCGCTGGTGGCGCGGGTCTATCCCAACGGCTCGGGCGACGTGAACCACTTCCACGAGGCAGGCGGCATGGGCTACGTCACCCGCGAGTTGCTCAGCGCCGGGCTTGCCCACGCCGACGTGCTCGCCTCGGGTGCCGATGACATGGCCACCTTTGGCGAAGAGCCGTGGCTCGACGACGAGACGCTGGCATGGCGCGATCCCGGCCCCTCGGGCGACACCGAGATGCTGCGCCCGGCCGCCGAGCCTTTCGCCCCCGATGGCGGGATGCGGCTGGTGGCGGGCAATCTGGGCCGCGCCTGTTTCAAGTCGAGCGCGGTCGATCCCTCGCGCTATACCATCGAGGCCCCGTGCCGGGTGTTCCAGACGCAAGGTGCTGTGGCCGAGGCCTTCAAGGCGGGCGAGCTTGACCGCGACGTGGTGGTTGTGGTCCGCTTCCAGGGCCCGCGCGCCAACGGGATGCCAGAGCTGCACAAGCTGACCCCTCCCTTGGGCGTGTTGCAGGATCGCGGCTACAAGGTGGCGCTGGTGACCGACGGGCGCATGTCCGGCGCATCGGGCAAAGTGCCAAGCGCGATCCATTGCTCACCCGAAGCGCTGGGCGGCGGGCCGCTCAGCCTGCTGCGCGATGGCGACGTGGTGAAAGTCTGCGCGGTGACGGGTGAGCTCTCGACCACTGCCGATCTTTCCACCCGCACCCCTGCGCCTGATCCGGAACCGGAAGACGGCACTGGGCGCGAGCTGTTCGCGATGTATCGCTTGTTGGCCGACGAGGCCGAAAAGGGAGCGTCGCCGATGCTGGCAGCGGCAGGCCTGTAATGGATCTCGTTGCGGTCGACATCGGCGGAACCCACGCCCGCTTCGCGCTCGCCAGCGGCTCGGGCAGCAGCATCGCTCTCGAAGAGCCGGTGACGCTTCACACCGAGGATCACGCCAGCTTCCAGACCGCCTGGGAAGATTTTCGTGATCGGATGGGCGGCACCTTGCCGCGCAACGTCGCCATCGCCATTGCCGGGCCGGTGCAAGGCGAGGTGATCCGCTTCACCAACAACCCATGGATCATCCGCCCCGCGCTGGTGCGCGAGAAGCTCGACGTCGATAACTACGTGCTGGTAAACGATTTCGAGGCTGTGGCCCATGCGGTGGCCCACGCGCCCGAGGATGAGTTCCTCCACCTCGCCGGCCCCGAAGGCCCCCTGCCTGCCAGCGGCACGCTCAGCGTGCTCGGGCCGGGCACCGGCCTTGGCGTCGCGCATCTTTATCGCGACGGCGCGGGCCAAACCCATGTGCAGGCGACCGAAGGCGGCCACGCCGACTTCGCCCCGCTCGACGCCATCGAGGACGCGCTGCTGGCGCGCCTGCGCAAGCGCCACCGCCGCGTTTCGGTCGAGCGGGTGGTGTCCGGCCCCGGCATTGTCGACATCTACGCAACGCTCGCCGCGATGGAGGGCCGCGCGCTTTCCGAGCAGGACGATATCACGATCTGGACCGCTGGCATGGAGCGGACGGACAGCCTCGCCGAAGCCGCCATCGACCGGTTCTGCCTCTCGCTCGGCGCAGTGGCGGGCGATACGGCGCTGGTTCAGGGCGCGAGCGGCGTCGTGATCGCGGGCGGCCTCGGCTATCGTCTGCGCGACCATCTGCCGCGCTCGGGCTTTTCCGAGCGGTTCCGCGCCAAGGGCCGCTTTGAAAGCCTGATGGCGAGCCTGCCCGTCAAACTCATCACCCATCCCCAACCCGGCCTGTTCGGCGCTGCCGCCGCCTTCCTTCAGCGCCACGGAGACCTCTCATGAGCAAAATCGAAACAATCATGCGCATGGCGCCCGTCATCCCGGTGCTGGTGATCGACGATATCCACCAGGCGCGCCCCATTGCCGAAGCGCTGGTCGCTGGCGGCCTCAAGGTGCTCGAAGTGACGCTACGCACCCCCGATGCGCTGGAAGCGATCAAGCGCATGAACCTCGTGCCCGACGCCATCGTCGGCGCCGGAACGGTGACCAACAGCGAGCAGCTTGATGCCGCGCTCGCGGCAGGCGCCGAATTCATCGTTTCGCCGGGCCTCACCGAGCCTTTGGGGCAGGCGGTGAAGCGCAACGGCGTGCCCTATCTGCCCGGCATTGCCACGCCGGGCGAGCTGATGAAGGGGCTGGACCTTGGCTTCACCCACTTCAAATTCTTCCCTGCCGAGGCCAATGGCGGCATCCCGGCGCTGAAGGCGCTCACCGCCGTGTTCGGTCAGTGCAAGTTCTGCCCCACCGGCGGCGTCTCGGCCAAGACCGCGCCCGACTGGCTCGCCATCGAGCAGGTGCTGTGCGTGGGCGGCAGCTGGGTCGCGCCCAAGGGTGCCAGCCCTGCCGAGATCGAAGCGCTTGCCAAACAGGCGACGGATCTGGCCGGATGAACGAGCCGCTCACCTCGGTCGCCGCCCTCACTGCGCGACTGCAAGACCTGCACCAGCACACCGTCGAAACCCCGCTGTTCAACCCGGTGTTCCAGCTCTCGCTCGACCTGTCGCGGCAGCTTGAGGCGGGCGAACTCACCCTCGCACAGTGCGAGGCGATGATTGCTGAACTGGAAGTCTCGGCATTGCAAAATCGTTGCCAGCGGATGACGAGCTTCGTCGCTCCGGTGGCGCAGGATGAAAACACCGCCGCGCTTAAGGCCAGCTTCGACAGCGCCACCTTCGCCGCCTTCAAGCAGCGCTGGGAACGCCCGCAGCTCCACGCGGTGTTTACCGCGCACCCGACCTTCCTGCTGCCCCCGAAACAAAGCGAATCGCTGGCCAATTGCGCCTCTGGCGAGGGCACAATCGATTCAACCTGCGTCGGCGAGGAACGTCCGCAGGTCACGCTGCCTTATGAACACGGCCGCGCCATGTTCGCCATCGCGAACGCTCAGGATGCGCGCGACAAGGTGGTCACGACGTTGCTGGGCCATGCCGCCGAGCAATGGCCGGGCGACTGGCACGATCTCGCCCCGCTGCCGTTCCGTTTCGCCACTTGGGTCGGCTATGACATGGACGGGCGGACCGACATCACCTGGTCGAACTCGATCGGCTTCCGCCTTGCCGAAAAGGCCGAGCGGCTGGCGCGCTATGTCGCGCAGCTTGAACAGATCGACGCCAGGCACGCGCTGCTTTCCGAACTGGTCCCCGCACGCGACTATGCTGCTGAGCGGGCGAAAGACTTTGCCGCCGATCTGTCCGATCCCGCCGCGCTATCCGTAGCCGCGAACCGGCTAACCGCCAGCGATCCGCGCAAGCTGCTTTCCCTCAAGGGCATGATCGGCCAGCTCGAGGCCGAAGCGCGCGAGGCCGACCAAGGCCGCGCTATTGCCTTGAAAACGCTTGCCGCCGCCATGCGCGCCGACGGGTTAGGCATGGGCTGGATCCACTTCCGCGTTAACGCCAAGCAGCTGCACAATGCGATTCGCCGTCGGATCGACCCGGATGGCAAGATCGACCTTTCCAGCAAGGGCGCGGTGGTCCACCTGCGCAAGGCGATTGCCGAGGCCAAGCCGCTGCGCTCCAACTTCGGGGCGCTCGCGATAGAGGCCAGCACCGCCACCCGCCAGTTCCTTGCCATGGCGCAGATCCTCGCCCATATCGATGCCGACGCGCCGATCCGGATGCTGATTGCCGAGTGCGAAGAGCCTGCAACGGTGCTCGCCGCTGTTTACTATGCCAAGCTGTTCGGGATCGAGGACAAGGTCGATTGCTCGCCCCTGTTCGAAACCGAAACCGCGCTCGAACACGGCGGCCGCTTCCTCGATGAACTGCTCGCCGAGCCTGAATATCAGGCCTATGTCCGCAAGCGCGGGCGCATTGCCATACAGGCAGGCTTTTCCGATGCCGGGCGCTTCGTCGGCCAGCTTCCCGCCAGCCTCGCCATCGAGCGCCTTCAGGGCCGCCTCGCCAAGGCGATGGACGCCAACGGCCTCACCGACATCAGCGCGCTGATCTTCAACACCCACGGCGAAAGCATGGGCCGCGGCGCGCATCCCACCAAGATGGCCGACCGGCTCGACTGGGCGCTCTCGCCCTGGGCCAAGCGCCGCTTCGTACGTGCCGGAATCGCGCTTGAGCCCGAGGTCAGCTTTCAGGGCGGCGACGGCTACCTGTGGTTCGACACGCCAGAGCTGGCGCTCGCCATGCTCACCCGCATCGCCGTGCTGCGCCCGAACGACACCGATCCGGACGCGCCGACCGACGAGTTCTATCGCCGGACCGACCTTTCGCTCGACTTCTACCGCGCGATCAAGGAGCACCAGCGCGAGCATCTCGAAAGCCGGACCTACAGCCGTGCGATCACCGCTTTCGGGCTGGGCCTTCTGAATTCCACCGGCAGCCGCGTTAGCCGCCGCCAGAGCGACCTCAACGCCGACCGCGACATGAGCCTGCGGCAGATCCGCGCGATCCCGCACAATTCGATCCTCCAGCAGCTTGGCTATCCGGTCAACGTGATCGCGGGCGTGGGCGAAGCGGCTGAGGGCAATTACGAGGAAATCGCCGCTCTGCTGTGCGAAAGCCCCCGCGGGCGCGAGCTGATCCGACTGGTGCGAGCGGCCAATGGCCTTGCCAGCGTGAAGACGGTCGCCGCTTTTGGCGAGCTGTTCAATTCGGCCTATTGGGCCAGCCGCCCCTATCGCGGCACCGAAACCCACCTCACCGACGCCTGCGAAGCGCTGAGCGAATATCTGGTGAAGGATGACCGCGCGGGCGTGTTCCGGCGGCTCGCCAGCCGCTTGCGCGTCGATGCGATGAAGCTGCACCGGCTGCTGGCGCTGGTCCCCGAGGAAGACGCCGACACGGCGCGCGAGGAGAAACGCCGGATGATCGGCGCGGCGCAGGCGCTGCGGCTGGCGCTGCTGCAACACATGTTCCTGCGCGCGGTCAGCGTGCCGGTGTTCAGCCGCGCCAACGATGTGAGCCGTGACGACGTGCTGGAGATGGTCTTCACCCTGCGCGTGGACGAGGCGCTGGCGCAGCTGCGCCGGGCCTATCCGGTGAGCTTCCCGCAGATCGATCAGTTCGACCTTACCGAGCCCACCGACTGGCCCGAGAACGCCGACCATGGCTACGAAGCGATACACCGAAACTTCATCGAGCCGATCGACGAGGCCTATGCGCTGTCGCTGCGGATTTCCACGGTGATTGCCAATGTGTTCGGCGCGCATGGGTAGCGCCCTCTCACCAAAACCCCGTTCGTCCTGAGGAGCGAAGACGCAGTCTGAGCGTCTCGAAGGATCGGGCCTTACGCCTGATGCTTCGAGACGGGTTCAGGCTTTGCCTTCACCCTCCTCAGCACGAACGGATCGTGTGCGGCACTGGAAATGTTTACCTCCCTGCCCCATTATCGCGCCGATGGACCCGAGCGTGAAATGGATCGGCGGCGTGAGCCTCTTGGTGGTGGCAGTGATTGCCCTGCTGCTGGTGGCTGGCCGCTCGCTTGAGCCCAAAGAGGTGATGGACGGCTGGCTAACGCGCGAAGACGTGCTGGCCGATAGCGCCGAGGCAAGCCCCGCTCCTGCTGCCACGCCCGGTAGCGGCGTGGCCGACCCAACCGCCGACTATGACGGGTTCGACCCGGTCGATCCGCAAGCCAAGGCCGAGGCGGAGCGTGCGCTGGCCGCCGCGCCCGATTACGATCCGAACGATCCCCTTGTTATCAAGCGCGTGCTGCCGATTGATGGCCCCATCCGTTACGGCGAATGGCATTGGGACGACGCGGGCGTGCCCGATGGCCCGCTGCGCGTCACGGTCGATCTTGAGGCGCGGGTGATCAGCGTGTTTCGCGCAGGCTACGAAATCGGTGCGGCTGCGGCGATGCTCGGCACGCCTGAACACCCCACGCCCACCGGTGTGTTCCCGATCCTGACGAAGGAGCGGCACAACGTCTCGGAGAAATACGGCAATGCGCCGATGCCCTGGACGCTGCGGCTGACCTGGGACGGGATCGCCATCCACGGCGGCAGCGAGGTCGAGCGCGGCTATGCCAGCCACGGCTGTATCGGCGTGCCCGACGCGTTCGTGTCGAAGCTCTACGATATTGCGAAGGTGGGCGATGTGGTGATCATCACCGATGGCGTTCGCACCGGGCTGGGCGGGTCGCTGAAGACGGGGTGAGTATTCTCACCAGCACCCGCTCGTCCTGAGCTTGTCGAAGGATTGTTCTTGCTTTCGCTCCATGCGCATAGATCAAAGGTGAGGGCGACCCTTCGACACCTGGGGAGGGGCTGGGGGTGGGGGCTCGAGCCTAGCTGACGGGGCCCCCCCATCCCAACCCTTCCCCAAGGGGAAGGGCTTTACGGGATAATGCTACGTCAACCTGCTCTAAGCTCGCCGCGACGGCTCGCGCCGCAGCACCCATTCGCCGCGCTTCACCCGCGCTAGCACGCCCGCGACATTGCCCCCCTCGCCCGCCTCCAGCTTCATCAGCAGGCGCGCCACATCGCCCCCGCGCGGTCTGCCGCCGAGCTTTTCGAGCACCCGCGCCAGCAGCCGCCGGTTCATCTCGCGCGCGGGCACTGGAGTGATGACGTAGCCCTCGCCCTCGGGGCGCACCGCCTGCCGCCAGAGCAGATCGGCATAGTCCTCCACCGCCTCATAGGCCTCGGCAAGAATGCTCGCGGAACGGGAAATCGCCAGCGGATCGAGCCACTCGCACCCGGCAAGGTGCTGGCGCATGGCCACCCGGTCATAACGCGGATCATGGTTCGAGGGATCGTGCGCGACCGCCTCGCCCGCCACCACCTGCGCCAGTTCGGCGCGGCGGAAATGCAGCAAGGGGCGGATGATGCGGCAGTCGAAGTATGGCGGAAAGTTGACTTCCCGCACTCCGGCCAGGCCAGCCACTCCGCTCCCACGGTTCAGCCGCATGAGAAAGGTTTCGGCCTGATCGTCGGCATGGTGCGCGGTGGCCAAGGCTGCCAGCCCAGAGCCATCGGCCCAGCCGCACAAGGCGCCATAACGCACCTCGCGCGCCGTAGCCTGCACGTTGCCCTCACCCACCGAAACCTTGAGTATATCGCAACGGATGCCGCGCTTGTCGCAGGCAGCAGCGACCAGCGCACATTCGTCCGCCGCCTCAGGGCGCAGTCCGTGGTTGACTGTCGCGACTTCGAACCGGCCCGGAATTGCGGCGTGGGCCAGCAACAGCATGGCCATGGAATCGGGCCCGCCAGATACGGCGAGCCCGATTGTGCGCTGTTCGGGATTGAGCCGCGCCAGCGCCTCGCGAAACCGCGCGACCAGTTCAGGCGGCACGGTTTCGCTCATCGGCTCAGTTGCAGGAGACGCGGCCTTTCAGCGCGTCGTACATCGACTGCAAACGGCCCGTCGCCAGCGCCGGATAGGTATCGCCAAACTCGGAAAGAGCGATGCAGGCGCGGCGCGTGTCTTCGAGCTGGATCATGCTCTCGGCCAGATAGAGCAAGCTGTCACCAGCGCGCGCGCCTTGCTTGTCGGACTGGTAGTTGTCGAAGAACTGCGTCGCCGCGCTGCGCGGATCGCCCGCATCGAGATAGGCCCGGCCGAGCAGGTTGCGGCCATAGGAGATCATCCGGTGGTTGGGATAACGCTCGATATAAAGGGCAAGCTGCTGCTGCGCTTCTGGGAAGAACTTAGCGTCCCATAGGCGGAAGCCGTAGGTATATTCGTCTTCGCCCATATCGCCGGTGGCGGGCTTGGAGATGGATTGCACGCCTGCCAGCCGCTCCGCGCTGGGGCCGGCCTGGGCCGAGCCGGGCACCGCGATCACGCCGCTGGGCTGATTGGGATTAGCCGAAGGAGCGGGCGCAGGTGTGGGCGTCGGGGTCGTTGCCGCTCTTGTCTCGGGCGTCGTTGCCGGCATCGGCGTGGGCGTTTGCAGCTGGGCCGGGCTGGGCGTGCTGGCCACGGCGCCGCGCGCTTCCATTGCCGCCACCTTCTGTTCGAGCGCGGAAAGCGCGTTCTGGTTCACCTCGGTCGCCGCGGTGAGTCGGGTCAACTGGCTCTCGATCGCCGAGATGCGCGAGAGCACATCGGTCAGCGCGCTGCTCGAAACGCCGGGCGTGGGCGTATTCGCATTGCTCGCCTGCGGCGTGATCTCGGGCTCGAAAAACCGTTCGTCCCCGCCGGGGAACACGGTGCGTTGAAGCGCGCGCAGCTGAGCCTCGATCCGTTCGAGCCGCGCGTCAGCCTGCGCCGCTGCCGGCGTGCTCACAACCATGGCCAGCGCCACCGCGCTGCTCATCATCAGGCCGCGGCGTGCCCGTGCAATCTGCTGGATCATCGTGCTTGCTTATCCTCCTGCCTCGATGTCGACCCCGCTGGACTGATGCCAGCATTTACCAAGATAGGCGATTAACCGAAGCGGGAAATAGACGAGGAGTGCCAATCCCCCGCCAATCGCCACTGCGTCCGGCGCCGACCACCCTTAGCGCGGCGCGGCTGAGCTGCCCGGCTCTGGCTGCGCTTGCTCCCCGCGCGCGAGCAGCGCCGCGGCGCTGAACGGCTCGTCGATGAAGGTGCGCATGTCCTCAGCCAGCTTCGGCACCGGCTTGCCGCCGATCGTGATCGTCAGCAAATCGGGCCGCGCCGTGGAAATCTGCGGGTTCTCGGCATCGGCGGGCACGGTGTAGCTATCGCCCTCGGCCAGAATCTCTTCCTTCAGCACGCGCCCTTCGCCATCGGCAATGCGCACCCAGGCTTCGCCCTCGGCGGTGATGGCAACGTCGCCGGTTGCCTGCGGCGTTTCCGCCGCGACCTGCTCGCTTGCCACTGCTGCCGCCCGCTGCGCTGCTTCTTCGGCCTGTTCCTGCTCCACCAGCGAGGGCAGATCGGCGGCAGGAGCGAACAGCTCGCGCGCGAAGGCGAACAGCCCCGCCAGCAGCAAGGCCACGGCAAAGATCGAGAACCACAACAGCTTGCGCCCGGGCGCGCGCGCCGGATCGCCCGGTTCGAAAGTGGCGTCGTAATTCGTGTGGTCGGAGTGTTCCTCGCCCATTTCGGCGCGGACCTGATCGGCCACGTCCTCGGGATCGAGGCCCACTTCCTTGGCATAGGTCTTGGCGAAGCCGATGGCGTAGATGCGCCCCGGCAGCAGATCGAACTCGCCGTTATCGAGATGCTCGATATGGCGTGTCGCAATGCGCGTGGTCGCCGCCATATCGTCCAGCGACTTGCCCTGCGCCTTTCGCGCGGCGCGCAATTGTGCGCCGATGCCAGCGGGCGGCGTCTCCTTGACGGCCTCGGAAGTCTCTTCGTCTTCTGTCATTACCCTACCTGCGACCCTTCGGCATCACACCCTGGCGGCCCGGACCAACATATGTCCCAAAAGAAAGACAAGCGTGCGGCAAGTCAAGGGAGGCACCAAGCTAAATCAGGGCATTTCTGCCGCTTTTACTCGAACTCGATCCCCTGCTCCTCGGCCCAGTCGCGCATGGCGCCGCGCAGATCGGCCGGGGGATTGGCCAGCCATTCGTCCATCTGCACCGAAAGCAGGGTGGTATCGATGCTGCGGATCAGTTCCTTGAGCGGCCCCACCGCCGCCGGCGTGATCGACAGCCGCCGCAAGCCGATCCCGATCAGCGCCAGCGCCTCAAGCCGCCGCCCGCCCATCTCGCCGCAAACGCCGACATCGACCGGGAACGGCGCGCAGGTTTTCACCACGCGGGCGAGGAAGCGCAGGATCGCCGGGCTCAGCCAGTCGTACCGTTCGGCCAGCGCCGGGTTCGAACGGTCAGCCGCGAACAGGAACTGCGTGAGGTCGTTGGTGCCGATCGAGACGAAGGCGATCCGGTCGAGCAGCAGGTCGAGCACCTCGGCCAGCGACGGTACCTCCAGCATCACACCGTAGTTGATCTTGCTCGGCAGCTGGTGCTTGCGCATCCTGAGGTAGGCGACCTGATGTTCGAACACCTTGCGCGCATCGTCGAATTCCCACGGTTCGGACACCATCGGGAACATCACGTTCAGCTCGCGCCCCGCCGCCGCTTCGAGCAGCGCGCGCGCCTGCGCCTTGAGCAGGCCATCACGCTCCAGCGAGAGGCGTAGCGCGCGCCAGCCCATGGCCGGGTTCTCATCTTCCTCGCCGGTCTTGTTGACGAGATAGGGCAGGCTCTTATCACCCCCGATATCGACGGTGCGGAAGATCACCTTCTTGCCCTTCGCCGCGTCGAGCACCTCGCGGTAAAGCCGCGCCTGCCGCTCGCGCGCGGGCAATGCGGCGGAGACGAGGAACTGGAACTCGGTGCGATAGAGGCCGATGCCGTCCGCGCCGGTCATGCCGAGCATCGCCACGTCGTCGCGCAGGCCGGCGTTCATCATCACCTCGATGCGCACACCATCCTTGGTGCGCGGCTCGACATCGCGCAGCTTGGCATAGCCTGCCCGCCGCTCGCGGCTGCGCGCGAGCCGTTCCTCGAAAGCATCGGACACGGCCTGCGTCGGGCGCAGCGTGACCTGCCCGGTGTCGCCATCGACGAGAATTTCATCGCCCTCACGCACCAGCCCGCGCAGGTTCCTGAGGCGACCGACCACCGGAATGCCCATCGCGCGCGCCACGATCACCACATGCGCAGTGAGCGAGCCTTCTTCCAGCACCACCCCGCGCAACCGGCGCTTGTCATATTCGAGCAGCTCCGCCGGGCCGAGGTTCTTGGCGATCAGGATGGAATCGCCGGTCAGCCCACTGGTCGCCGCCGTGCCGACCTTACCCGAAACGATCCGCAGCAAGCGATTCGAGAGGTCTTCCAGATCGTGCATCCGGTCAGCCAGCAGCGGGTCTTGTATCTGGCGCATCCGCATCCGGGTGCGCTGCTGCACGCGCTCGATCGCGGCCTCGGCGGTTAGGCCGGAATCGATCGCCTCGTTGATGCGGCGGCTCCAGCCCTCGTCGTAGGCGAACATCTTGTAGGTTTCGAGCACCTGCTCGTGCTCGCCATCGACACCGAACTCGGCCTGGGTCGACATCTGCTCGATCTGGTCGCGCATCCGGTCGAAGGCCTGATAGACCCGGTCGCGCTCGGCCTCGATATCCTCGGCCACGGTCTGTTCGATATGGACGCGCGGCTGGTGGAACACCGCCTTGCCGCGCGTGAGGCCCTTCACCAGCATCAGCCCGTTGATCTGCGCCTGCCCGGTCTGGGCATTGCTGGCCCCGCCCAGCTCCTCGCCATCGACGAGGCCGGCGTGATTGATAAGCTCGGCCAGCACCATGGCCACCGTCTGCAGCGCCTCGATCTCCACCTCTTCGTAAAGCCGGGGCTCGACATGCTGCACGGTGAGCACGCCAATCGCCCGCTCGCGCCGCACGATAGGCACGCCCGCGAAGGAGTGGAACCGTTCCTCGCCGGTTTCGGAGCGATACTGGAATTCGGGGTGGGTGGCCGCCTCTTCGAGGTTCAGCGTCTCGATATTCTGGGCGATGGTGCCGGTCAGCCCCTCGCCCACGCCGAGCCGGGTGACATGGACGGCCGCCTGATTCAGCCCGCGCGTGGCGAACAGTTCGAGCATACCTTCACGCAGCAGGTAAACCGAGCAGACCTCGCTATCGAGCGTCTCGCCGATCACTTCCACCACGTTGTTGAGCTTGGCCTGCGCATGGGTGCGCGCCGCCATCACCTCGTGCAGCCGGGTGAGAATCGTGCGAGCGGCAGAGGCGGCGGACAACGGCATGACCGAAATGCCTATAGCACGAAACGAAAAATGCAAATCGGCGCGCGGCTTACCCCGCCCTAAAAATCAGGTGGAGACAAGACCGCGCGCCGCTTGCGGGCCGTTAATGCAGCGCGATTTCTTCCTTAAGCTTTAGCTTGGCTTTCTTGATGTCCTGAACAAGCGACGCATCGGGCGACGGGCGGCTCATTTCTTCCTTGAGGCGGCGGTCAAGGCCTTCATGCTTTTGCTGAAGCGCGCTGACATGGGAAGATTGCATAGGGCTGTTCTCCTTTCGCCATGGCCGGACAAAACCCGGCCGAGTTGGACCGCGCGGAAAACCCGCCTCGATGGGCCGACTCGGCTGGGCCGGTACATGCGAGGCGAGCCGCGCAATTGTCATCAAATCACAATAGTTCTAAACGGACAATTACGGGTTGCGGCGAAGCGGTAGAACGCAAGGATATGTCGCCACCAATCACGAGGAGCGCTGCGAAAATGGGCACAGTTGCCGCATGACGGAAGAAGAGATGCGCAAGGCGCTGGCAATGCTTCAGGTCGAACATCGCGACCTCGACATTGCCATCTCCGCGCTCACCGAAAGCGGCGGCCCCAACCTGTTGCAGGTGGCCCGCCTGAAGAAGCGCAAGCTGCGTCTGAAAGACCAGATCGCCGCCATTACCGACTATTTGACGCCCGATATCATCGCCTGATCGCAGCGGTGAAAATCGTTCCCGCGTGGGACAGGTTTACGCTTGTGGGAAAATCGCGCCAACCCTTACTGGCGTCGAGCTAGGTGGGGCGCTAGCTCGATAAGCGCTATGCAAAATGCTTCAACCGTTTCGCCCGCAATTCTCGATGCTCTCTATGAAGAGGCCTTGTGCCTCACCGAAGCCGCCCGCGCCGAATTTACCTCGGCTCGCGCCGCGCAACCTTCGCTGCGCGCCGATAGCCTCGGCGACGCGGCCGATAGCGGCACGACGGCCCGCCTCACCCTTTCGTGCGAAGCCTTGCGCACCACGACGCGGCTGATGCACGCGATGGCCTGGTTGCTCAATTTCCGGGCCTATTTCAGCGGCGAGCTGAACGCGTTTCAGCTGCGCCGGTTCGGCCGCCTGCCCGCTGCGCAAGCCCTCGGCTCGGCGGAAGAGCTGGCCGCGCTGAGCGCACCGGCGCGCGCCGTCGTCGAAACCAGTTGCTCCTTGTACGACAGGCTGGCCCGGCTTGACGAGGCGTTTCATCGCGGGTTCGAAGTCGCACCGCCCGCGCTTGAGAACCTGCACAACCGGATCGACCGCGCCTTCGCCGCGCGCTGACCATCACACTTTCGCCAGCGCCCGCTCCCAGTTCGCCAGCCGCAGGGCGCGGGCAGCCGGGTCCATCTCGGGGGTGAAGGTGCGCGCCGCCCCCGTCATCGCGGAGGCGGCCTCGGCCAGCGTGGGATAGGCACCGCAGCCCAGCGCTGCGAGGATCGCCGCGCCCAGCGCCGTTGTCTCGACGAAGTGCGGGCGGGTAACAGGCAATTGCAGGATGTCGGCGATATCCTGCGCCATCCAGTCGTTCGCCGCCATGCCGCCATCGATGCGGATGCCGCGCCAGCGTGCGCCGTCGGCGGCGAAGGCGGCGGCGAGGTCGCGCGTCTGGTGCGCCATGGCCTCCAATGCCGCGCGCACGACATGCGCCTTGCTGCTGGCAAAGCTGAGCCCGGTGATGCTGCCGCGTGCTTGCGGGAGCCAGTGCGGCGCGCCTAGCCCAGAGAGTGCGGGCACCACCACCACCCCGCCGCTGTCGGCCACGCTGCGGGCGAGGTCTTCGGTTTCGTCTGCGCTGGCGATCAGGCCGAGGGTGTCGCGCAGATACTGGATCAGGCTCCCCGCAACGAACACCGAGCCTTCGAGCGCATAGGTCCGCGTGCCGCCAATTTGCGTAAGCACCGTGCCGAGCAAGCGGTTGTCCGAGTGCGGCACCTGCGCGCCGGTGCTGGCGAGGATGAAAGCGCCGGTGCCATAAGTCGCCTTGGTCGCGCCTGGTTCGAGGCAGCCCTGCCCTATGGTAGCGGCCTGCTGATCGCCCGCCATTCCGCAGATCGGGATCGCCTTGCCGAGCAGCTCGGGCGCCGTTTCGCCAATGGCTCCGGCGCAATCGACCACCTCCGGCAACGCGGCCAGCGGAACGCCGAACAGATCGCACAGGCCCTCGTCCCAGGTGTCGCTATCGAGCGGCAGAAGCAGCGAACGGCTGGCGTTGCTGGCATCGCTGACGTGGCGCTCACCTTGCGAGAGGCACCACACCAGCCAGCTTTCGACCGTTCCGAAAGCCAGCGTGCCTTGCTCTGCCGCCGCGCGCACTTCGGGCACATTGTCGAGCATCCAGCGCATCTTGGTGGCGGAGAAATAGGGATCGAGCAGCAGGCCGGTCTTCCCACGCACCGTTTCCTCGTGCCCACGCGCTTTGAGCTGCGCGCAGAAATCGGCGGTGCGCCGGTCCTGCCAGACAATAGCGCGGGTGAGCGGCTCGCCGGTGTGCTTGTCCCAGGCGACCACGGTTTCGCGCTGGTTGGTGATGCCGATGGCAGCGATGCGCTCGGCCCCGCCAGCCTGCTCCACGACTTCGCGCGCGCAGGCGAGCGTTTTGTCCCAGATCTCGGCGGCGTCATGTTCCACCCAACCGTCTTGCGGATAGAATTGCCTCAGCTCCGCCTGCGCCGTGCCGCTTGGCTTTCCATCGAGCGTGAACAGCATGGCCCGCGTGCTGGTGGTGCCTTCGTCGAGAACTAGAATGTACCGGTCACTCATGGCAATCCGCCTCCGTTGCCGCCATATGGCGCGCATGTCCCTGCCCCCGCAACCCCAAGACCCGTCATCATGGCCGACTGGTAACGTCGAACAGCTTGAGCCGCTGGTCGCGCGCGTGCTCGCGCCCAATCCCTCGCCCTTCACTTACACCGGGACGCAGACCTATCTGGTCGGCGACGAGGAAGGCGTGGTGGTGATCGATCCCGGCCCGGCCGACCCCGCCCACCTCGACGCGCTCACCAGCGCCATTGGCGAGAGGCCGGTGGTGGCGATCCTCTGCACCCACACCCACCGCGACCATTCTCCTGCCGCGGCTCCCTTGGCACAGGCGACAGGCGCGCCGATCATCGGTTGCGCGGCGCTGCACATCCATTCGGACGAACCGCGCGTCGATGCGCCGTTCGATCAGGACTATGCGCCCGACCGTACGCTGGCCGACGGCGAGCAAATCAGCGGCCCCGGCTTCACCCTCACCGCCGTCGCCACGCCGGGGCACACCTCGAACCACCTGTGCTATGCGCTGGAGGAAAGCGGGGCACTGTTCACCGGAGATCACGTGATGGGCTGGTCAACCAGCGTGGTGGTCCCGCCCGATGGCGACATGGCCGATTACATGGCCAGCCTGGATAAACTCTACGCCCGCGAGGATCGCATCTACTACCCCGCCCACGGTCCCGCCGTCGAAAAGCCCAAGCAGCTGGTCCGCGGCATGGCCGGGCATCGCCGCCAGCGCGAGCGGCAGATCGTCAAGCTGCTCGGCGAAGAGGCCCGCTCCATCGCCGCGCTGGTGCCGGTGATGTACAAGGGCGTGTCGGAAAAGCTCTGGCCAGCCGCCGGGCAAAGCGTCCATGCCCATCTGATCGATCTGGAACGGCGCGGCCTCGCCACGCGTTCAGGTGACATCTGGGCCATAGCCTGACAAACAGCGCCCCAAAGACCACATGAGGATTCGCGCATGAGCGACGCTGCCAAAGTTCCCGCCGGGACCGACCTGATCGACGAAATCAATGCCTTGCGCAAAGAGCGCAATGCGGTGATCCTTGCCCATTACTATCAGAAGCCCGAATTGCAGGATCTGGCCGATTTCGTGGGCGACAGCCTCGAACTCAGCCGCAAGGCCGCCGAAACCGATGCCGATGTGATCGCCTTTTGCGGCGTGAAGTTCATGGCCGAGACCGCCAAGATCCTCAGCCCCGAAAAGATCGTGGTACTGCCGGACATGGAAGCGGGCTGCTCGCTTGAGGATAGCTGCCCGCCCGAAAAGTTCGCCGCTTTCCGCGCGCGCCATCCCGATCATATCGCGCTCACCTACATCAACTGCTCGACCGAGGTGAAGGCGCTCAGCGACATCATTGTCACCTCATCCAGCGCCGAGACGATCCTGCAGCAGATCCCCAAGGATCAGCCGATCATCTTCGGCCCGGACCGGCACCTGGGCGGCTGGCTCAGCCGCAAGTTCGACCGCGAAATGCTGCTGTGGCCGGGTGTGTGCATCGTCCACGAGGCCTTCAGCGAAACCGAACTGCTGAAATTGAAGGCGCAGCACCCCGGCGCTCCCGTCGCCGCGCACCCCGAGTGCCCGCCCGCCATCATCGACCATGCCGATCATGTCGGCTCGACCAGCTCGATCCTCAACTTCGCGCGCGACTTCCCGGGCGACACGCTGATCGTGGCGACCGAGCCGCACATCATGCACCAGATGGAAAAGGCGCTGCCCGAAAAGACTTTCATCGGCGCACCGGGGGCCGACGGCAACTGCAACTGCAATATCTGCCCCTACATGGCGCTGAATACGCTGGAGAAACTCTACGTCGCCTTGCGTGACCTCGAACCGAGGATCGAGATAGAGGAAGGCCTTCGGGTGAAGGCCAAGGCCAGCCTCGACAAGATGCTGGAAATGGCCAGCGCCTCGGTCGGCAAGGGCGATCTGGGGCCGGTAACGGCAGGCTGACAAGGGGCATGAAAGCCGATCTGCGCTGGTTCTGGGCCCGCCTGACCGCCAACTACTGGTTCTTCCCTTCGCTATTCGCGATTGGCGCGGCCTTGCTCGCCTTCGCCTCGGTGTGGGTGGACCGGTCGGGCCTTGTCGAAGGGCTGACCGATGCCAGCTGGGTGGTCGCGGCGCGGCCTGAAAGCGCATCGAATATGTTGCAGGTCATCGCCGGGTCGATGATCGGGGTCGCCTCCACCGTGTTCTCGATCACGATTGCGGCGGTCGCCTATGCCAGCGGCACCTATGGCCCGCGCCTGCTTACCAACTTCATGGAGGACAAGGGCAACCAGCTTAGCCTGGCGACCTTCATCGGCACCTTCGTTTATGCCTTGAGTGTGCTGCACACCGTGCGCGGCGAGGACGAAACACCGGCCCTCGGCGCTGCGGGCGATCCCCTGCCCGGTTTCGTGCCGCAGCTGTCGCTGCTGGTTGCCTATGCCCTGATGGCAATTTCGGTCGGCGTGCTGGTCTACTTCCTCAACCATGTGCCCTCGGCCATCCGCATCAACAAGGTGCTGCACGATATCGGCCGCCGTCTGTTGCACATGGTGCGCGACGAGTTTCCCGAAGAGGCAGCCGCCGAGCACTCGCGCGCGCGCCCTTCGGGCGAGCCGCTGCTGGCCCAGCGCACCGGCTATATTCAGTTGATCGACTTCGAGGAAATGCTGGGCGTTATGCGCGAAGCCGGAGGCAGCTTCGTGCTGTGCGTTCGCACGGGCGACTTTGTGCATCCGGGGATGGCGCTTGGCGAGATAATCAGTGCCGAGGCCAGCGATGAGCGAGAGGAGAAACTGCACGCCGCCTTCACCTTCGGCTTTGCCCGCAGCCCTGAGCAAGACCCGCAGTTCCTGATCGACGAGCTGGTCGAGATCGGTTTGCGGGCGCTGTCGCCCGGTATCAACGATCCGTTCACCGCAATCACGGCGGTTCACTGGCTCGGCGCGGCAACCGCCGAACTTGGCACGCGCAATCTCGACAAGATTTTGCACGACGACGAGGAAGGTTCGGATTGTACCGTCTATCCGCTGCCCGACGACTTCGACCACTATGTGAAGCGCGGCTTCGGCGCGATCTCTAGCGCGGTCGCGACCAGCCCGATTGCGACCAAGGTCATGTTCGACACACTGCGCCATGCTGCCGATGCGATCGATTCGCCAGCCCGGCGCGCATTGCTGGCCCGGCAGGGGTCACGGCTGCACGATCAGACGCGCGAGTGCCTTCGCGGCCCCGATCTGGCCGAGGTCGAGGTCCGCTACACCGCCTTTGCCCGGTCCTTCGCCGACTAACGAGGAGCCTCACGATGCCGATCCGATCCTGGCTGTTCGTTCCCGGCGATAGCGACAGGAAGCTGGCCAAGGCTGCCGGCGCTGGCGCCGATGTGGTGGTGATCGACCTGGAGGACGCGGTGGCCGACGCCGCCAAGCCCAAGGCCCGCGAACAGGCGCGCGAGTGGCTGCAGGTTCACGGCGCGGAGCTGACGGCGGGCGCGCATATGCGCCGCTGGGTGCGGATCAACGCGCTCGACACGCCGCACTGGCGAAGCGATCTGGCCGCGATAATGCCCGGCGCGCCGCACGGCATAATCGCGCCCAAGGTCACGTCGCCCGATCAGCTGCGCGCGCTTGCTGCAGAGCTTTACGAACTGGAGCAAAACAGCGGTTTACCCAGCGGCGAGACCGCGATCATGCCTATGCTCGGCGAGAGCGCGGCGGCGGCGCTGGCGATTCCCGCCTTCTCCGATCCAGCCTTTGTCCTCAATCGCATCAGCGCTTTCGGCTGGGGTTCGGAAGACCTCGCCCGCTCGGTCGGCGCGCAGCGCAAGCGCGACGAGCATGGCCGCTGGACCGACCTGTTCCGCCATGTCCGCACGCAGGTGGTGCTGGCCGGCGGAGCGAAGAAGGTCGCCGCTATCGAAACCATCCACGCCGATTTCCGCAACCTCGACGCATTGGCCCGGGTTGCGGGCGAGGCCTGTGCCGATGGGTTTTCAGGGATGCTGGCGATCCACCCGGCGCAGGTGCCGGTTATCAACGCTGCCTTCACTCCGAGCGAAGAGCAAGTCGCCCGCGCCCGCGCCATCGTGCAGGCGTTTAACGAGCGGCCCGACGCCGGGGCCCTGCAGCTCGATGGCGAAATGATCGAAAAGCCGCACCTTGCGCAGGCGCGCCTGCTGCTCAGCCGCAGCTAGTTCGCCGCTTCGTCTGCCTCAGCGGGTGCAGGCACTTCTGCCGGAGCTTCGGGCGCGCTCTCCTCGGGCTGCTCGGTCGCAGCCTCGTCGCTCGCCGCATCAGCGCCCGGCGCAGCATTTGCGGTGCCGCTGGGCGCTGCGTCCACCGGCGGCGGCGCCGAGTGCAGCTCGTCGAGCGGCAACATATCGTCGGAGATCGTGCCCTCCAGCACCTCGCCGCTGACATTGCTTTCGTCGATGGCGCTTTCGTCCGGCTCATCGGAGAACAGGTCGCAAGCCGTCAGCAGGCCGCAGGCGGCGACGAGCAGAGCGGCATTGAAGATCGGTTGGCGCATGGTCACTCCGCAGCGGCGAGCGCAGCAAGGAACTCCTCGCTGCGCGCCCGCAATGCCTCATCCCATAGCTCGGGCGCAAGCGGCTTTCCCAGCCTTTGCATGCTGGTGACGCCATAGTCGGCAATGCCGCAGGGCACGATCCCGCCGAAGTGCGACAAATCGGGCGACAGGTTCACCGCCAGCCCGTGCATCGTCACCCACCGCCGCACGCGCACGCCGATCGCGCCGATCTTGGCCTCACGCCCGTCGATGTCGTGGGTCCAGATACCGATCCGCTCGGGCACGGCGAAGGCTTCGACCCCGAAATCGCCCAGCGTGGCGATCACCCAGTTCTCAATCCCGTGGACGAACCGGCGCACGTCGCGCCCGCGTTTGCCGAGGTCGAGCAGCACATAGGCCACGCGTTGGCCCGGCCCGTGATAAGTATACCGCCCGCCGCGCCCGGTTTCGACCACGTCGAAGCGCGGATCGACGAGGTCGGCAAGGTCGGCGCTGGTCCCGGCGGTGTAAACCGGCTCGTGTTCAAGCAGCCAGATCAACTCACCCGCTTCGCCATCGGCAATGGCGCGGTTGCGGGCTTCTTGCTCGGCCAGCGCCGCACGGTAGGGGATCGGCGCGTAGGACTGGCGCCATTCAATCGGCTGAAAGCTCATAACCGCATTTGCGTGGCGCTTGGTGATGCGCTTATCAAGCCCCGGCTCACGATTGTGGCCGCGAATAAGAGGATCAAGCGATGAAGTTCGACATGGGTGCCGCCTGGAACGAGGCGGTCGCAATGATGGCCGCCAATCGCGAGGTGCTGGCAATCGTCGCCGGGATTTTCTTTTTCCTGCCCTCGCTGCTGGTGGCGCTGGTAGGACCCGATCTCAACGCGATCATGGCCTCTCCCATGACCACGCCCGACGAGGTGGAGCAGCTGAGCGAGCAAATCATGGTCGCCTATGGCGAAAGCTGGTGGATCTTCGCGCTTGCCACGCTTGCCCAGATGGTCGGCTATATCAGCCTGCTGGCGCTGCTGCGCGACAAGGGGCGCCCCACAGTGGGCGAGGCGATTGCGATGGGCGCGAAGGGGCTGTTGCCAGCCATCGCGGCCTATCTGATCGTAACGCTGGGCATTTCGGTGCTGTTCGTGGCCATCGTGGCGCTGCTGTCGGCTACGGGAATTGAGGCGCTGATCGCCCTGGGCGCGCTGATCGCCATCGTGGTGACGATCTACGCCATGATCAAGTTTTCGCTCGCCGCGCCGGTGATCGCGATTGAGAAGGTGGCCAACCCGATTGCCGTGTTGAAGCGAAGCTGGACGCTGACGAAGGGTAATTCGTTTCGTATCCTGCTGTTCTTCATCCTGATCTTTATCGTCTATATGGTGATCTCGATGGTCGCGGGGCTGGTCATGGCCGGACTGATCACGGCGATTGGCGGCGAGGCGGGCAAGCTGGTGCAAGGCGTTGTCGGCGGCCTCCTCGGCATGGCGGCAACCGTTGTGGTGGTGGCGGTGCTGGCCGCCACGCACCGCCAGCTATCGGGCGCCAGCGTTTCCGCCAGCGCCACGTTCGACTAGAGAATCTCTTCGACCGTCTCTTTGGGCCGGCACAGACGCACGCCTTTTTCGGTTTCGACCAGCGGGCGCTCGATCAAGATCGGCTCGGCCACCATGGCATCAAGCACGGTATCGGCGTCGGCTTCGGGCAGGCCGCGCTCCTCGGCATCGGTTCCGCGCATACGCAGGCCCTCGGCAGGCGTCATCCCGGCATCGGCATAGAGCTGCGCGAGCTTCTCGCGGCTGGGCGGATTCTTGAGATATTCGATCACCTCAACCTCCACCCCGTCCCGCTCTTCCAGAATGGCGAGCGTGTTGCGCGAAGTGCCGCACTTGGGGTTGTGCCAGATCGTCGCTTTCATTCGGTTGGTCCTTTGTTGTCCATATCCAGCGCCGGCACCGCGCGCGCGGCATCGGCAGGGTCGATTCCAGGGGCAGGCGCTGCGCTGATGCGTTCGGCCCGGCGCGCCACGCGGCCAGCCCGCTGCACCGCCGCCACCAACCGCGGATAGACCCCGCAGCGGCACAGGTTGGGAATGGCCCGCCGAATTTCGTCTTCGCTGGGATCGGCGTTGCGCCTGATCAGCGCCGCCGCCGCCATCACGATCCCCGGCGTGCAGAACCCGCACTGGATAGCCTGTTCGGCCACCATTGCCTGCTGCACCGGATGCGAGCGGTCACGCGCCAACCCTTCGATGGTCGTGATGAAGCGCCCCTCGGCCTCGGCGAGCGTAATCAGGCAACTTCGCAGCGCCTCGCCATCGACCAGCACCATGCAGGCCCCGCAATCGCCCTCACCGCAGCCATATTTCGTACCCGTCAGGTTGGCCGCCTCGCGCAGCGCCCACAGCAAGGGGGTGGCCGGATCGAGGTCGAAGTTCACCGGCCTGTCGTTGACGGTCATGGCAGTCATGACGTCAGCCTATGTCAGTCGCGCCAGCTGGAGTCTATCCGGTCGATCTTGCGGGTCCAGGCTTCGAAATCGAGCTTGCCGAATTCGTCGGTCAGCTGGTTATCGCGGTCGCGCTGGTGCACGGCGATAACCTCGTCCGACACTTCGAGCGGATCGCCCATGGCAGAAGTCTTCACCTGCACCTCGCAGGCGCGCTGCAACATGTAGTAAAGCAGGAACATCTCGTAGATCGTGCTGCCCATCACCACCGGCCCATGGTTGCGCAGCAGCAGCACTTTGTTCTGGCCGACATTCTCGATCAGCCGCACACCCTCTTCCGAGCGCACAGTGACGCCTTCGAAATCGTGGTAACCCACTTCGCCGGCGAAGAAACACGAATAGAAGTTGCTCTGCCGCAGGCCGCCCTTGCTGCTGCACACGGCCATGGTGTCAGGCGTGTGAGTATGGACGATGGCGTGGGCGTGATCCAGGCTCTTGTGGAACACCGAATGCTGGGTGAACCCCGCAAGGTTCACCGGATAAGGATTGTCGCCGACCTTGTTGCCCTCGCCATCGATCTTGATGAGGCTGGAAGCCGTCACCTCTTCCCACAACAGGCCATATGGGTTGATCAGGAAGGCATCATCCTCGCCCGGCACGCGCACGGTGATGTGGTTATAAATGCTCTCATACCAGCCAAGGTGCGCGAAGATGCGGTAGCATGCGGCCAGCTCCTGCCGGGCCTTCCATTCGGCCTCGCTGCATTGGACACGGGGTTTCAGTTGCGTTGCCATGATCGCCTCTCTCGTTCTGGGTCTATTTGACTCGTGCAAGCCTCTCAACTCGTGGAAGCTTCATTGACTTTCTCTGCGCCCTGCGCAAGCCTTTCGGGAAAGGTTGGCCGCAGAGCTGACCGGGGAGAGACAAGCGATGCAGCAGCTCGGCTTCGGCCAGCCAATGGGCACGATTGCCCAAACGGCCTTTATCGTGCCTGATCTGATGGCGGCCATCGCGCACTGGACGGCGGACAAGCGCGCCGGGCCGTTCTTCGTGCTGCCGCACCTGTTCGCGCCGGGCCAGATCTACCGCGGGCTGGAGAGCCGCGCCGATGTGACGCTCGCCATGGGTTTTGCCGGGCACATGATGATCGAGCTGATCCAGCCGCTCGACAGCCACCCCAGCGTCTATCGCGAGACGATCCGGCTGCGCGGGCATGGCTTCCACCATTTCGGGATTGCGGTTGAGGATGTCGATGCCGCGAGCGCGGACTATCAGACGCGCGGTTATCACGAGGCCTATCGCGCTGCGGTCCCCACCGGGGGTGAGGTGGTCTATCTCGATAACGGCGATGGCGCGGCCACCGGCTTTCTCGAATTGCTGCCCGTGAACCCGGCGATGGACGCCACCTTCACCCGCTTCTGGGAAGCGAGCCGCAACTGGAACGGCTCCGACCCCGCCCGCCCCTTCGCCTGAGCATAGGAACGCAAACGCATGTCCGCACCGCACACCGACACACCGCAACCCGGACAGCTTCAGGGCAACTGGCTGACCAACTCGCCCGCCTATCAGACCTTGCTGGTGTTCCTGCTCGCGCTCAATTTCGGGATCGTCTTCTTCGACCGGCAAGCGCTCAACGCACTGATGCCCTTTGTCGAGCCCGAGCTGGACCTGTCGCAGACGCAGATCGGTCTGCTTGCCTCCGGCCTCTCGTTCAGCTGGGCTATTGCGGCCTTCTTCGTGGGGCGGCTGTCCGACAGTCTCGGCAAGCGCAAGATTCTGCTGGTGCTGTCGACCGTGGCTTTTTCGCTGTGCTCGTTCCTCTCAGGCGTGGCGACAAGCTTCCTGTTCCTGTTCGCCGCCCGCCTGCTGATGGGTGCAGCCGAGGGGGGCGTGATGCCGATCAGCCATGCGATGGTGGCGAGCGAGGTCGACCCCAAGCGGCGCGGGCTTGCGCAAGGCGTGGCGCAGAACCTTGGCTCGAACCTGCTCGGCAGCTTTCTTGCCCCGGTGGTGCTGGTGTGGTTTGCCACGCAATACAGCTGGCGCGAAGCCTTTTACCTTGCTGCCCTGCCTGGCCTGCTGAGCGCCGCGCTGATCTGGTTCGCGCTGCGCGAGCCTGCCAAGGCTCCGGTGGCCGAAGAGGCCGCGCCGAAGGGCAACTATTTCGCCGATGTCGTGAGCGCGATGAAGATCCGTAACATGTGGATCAGCGTGGTGGTCGGCGTGCTGATGGTCGCGCACTTCGTCACCACCTGGGCCTTCATGCCGCTCTACCTCACCGAGGTGAAAGGCTACGACCCGAGCACGATGAGCTGGATCATGGGCTCGCTCGGCATTGCGGCGGCAATCTACTCGTTCACCGTGGCCGGCATTTCGGATGTGATCGGGCGCAAGCCGGTGATGGTCGCGCTGCCGCTTCTGGCGGTGCTCGGCCCGCTTGGCGCGATGTACTGGGAGGGGGGCGCTTTTGGCCTCGCCGCGATCTTCTTCGTCGGCTGGGCGGTGAACGGGGTGTTCCCGATTTTCATGGCGACGATCCCGTCCGAAACCTTCCGCCCGGTCCATCACGCGACCGTACTTGGCCTCGCCATGGGCAGCTGCGAGGTGCTGGGCGGCGTGTTCGGGCCGATTATTGGCGGCGCGCTGAACGATGCCTTTGGTATGGACAGCTTCCTGTGGCTCTTGATCGGCCTCTCGCTGGTCTCGGGCGTGATCGCGCTGGGATTGCAGGAAACCGCCCCGGCCGCGCTGAGGCGCAAAGGCCTCACCTTCCGGCCTGTCTGACGCAGCATGAGCGCGGTCCAGCAATTCACCACCCGCGACGTCGCCCCTTCGGAGCGCGCGCGGTACTGGAACGACATGGCCGCACTGCGCTACGCCGGGAGCCGGGTCGAGGCCGCCTATGGCGAGTTCACCGGGCGCATGTGGAGCTGGAACATCGGCCCGCTCGCGATGCTGCGCCCGCGTACCAACCCCTGCCGCGTGCTGCGCGAGCCGCTGCCGGGGAGCGAGCACAACCTGATTCTGCACCTGCAATCGCGTGGCCATGGAACCTATTCGCAAGGGACGCAGACCGCGCAGCTCGAACCGGGCGATGCGGTGCT
Source organism: Aurantiacibacter suaedae (assembly GCF_005434915.1). Classification (GTDB taxonomy): domain Bacteria; phylum Pseudomonadota; class Alphaproteobacteria; order Sphingomonadales; family Sphingomonadaceae; genus Alteraurantiacibacter; species Alteraurantiacibacter suaedae. The sequence goes on along the minus strand of NZ_SKCG01000003.1, from coordinate 27,501 downwards.
GTGCAGCACCGCCGCGCCCTACGAGATCGCGCTCAGCCATCACGAAACGCTGGTGATCGAATTCCCGCGCGCGCTGATCGAGGCCAGCTTCGGCCCGCTTGATCATCGGCTGGTGCAGCGGCTGCCCGGCACCTCGCCCTCCCTGCGGATCTTCCACGATTTCCTGCTCTCGCTATGGCAGCAGGGCTATCGCGAGGAGCATCACCTCGGCTGGGAAGAAGAGGTCGCCCGACTGTTCGCCGGAATGCTGGCCATGGCCCTGCACGGGGCGGACTTCGAACAGGCCAAACGCGCCCAGCCGGAAATGGCGAGCCGCGTGCGCGCCATCGTCGAGGCGCGGCTGCAAGATCCGGAGTTCTCGGTGCTGAACATCGCCGAGGCCTGCGACATCTCGGTGCGCGCGGTGCAGAAGGTTTTTGCGTCCATGGGCACCACGCCGAGCGCCTATATTCAGGAGCGCCGCCTCACCCGCGCGGGCGAAAAACTGCTCGCCTATCCCGAGGCCACCATCACCCAGATCGCGTTCGACCACGGTTTTAACGACAGCGCCTATTTCTCCCGCTGCTTCCGCCGCCGTAACAGCATGACCCCGCGCGAATTCCGCGCGCTGCGCGATGATACCGGCGAAGGTTCGCCTCAGTCCTAGCTTAGCGCCTGCGCGAGGTGTACTCTGGCAGCCAGTCCGCACCTCAAAAAGAGGGCGGCGACGAGAGGAGAGCACATGCCCGAAGCCCCTACGACAGAACCCTGGGCGGGTACGCCGCCTGTTCCCCATGCCCTGCGCCCCGGTGCCAAACCCGAGGCCTATATGGCCAAGATCGCGGAAGGCCCGAAGGAATACTGGGTGCCGATCGTCGAGGGGGTCTATTCCAAGCCGGTGTGGATCAGCCCCAGCCTCAACATGTGGGCCGATGTGCTGATGGCCGAGAAGGCCTGCATCGTGAACCGGCACTATCACCCCAAGCCGATCTGGGCTTACACGATCAGCGGCAAGTGGGCCTATCTCGAGCACGACTGGACCGCCACGGCGGGCGACTTCATCTTCGAGACACCCGGCGAATCGCACACCCTCGTTTCTTATGAGCACCCCGATCCGATGAAGGTGTTTTTCGTCGTCTCCGGTCCGCTGATGTGGCTCGACGAGGAAGGCAACTCGGTCGGACACTATGATGTGTTCGATTATATGACGGCCGCCCGCGAGCACTACGAGAGCGTGGGCATCGGTGCCGACTATGTCGATACATTGATAAGATAACAGGAGAGTATCCATGGCTACCAAACTCAAGGCCCCGCCATCCGACACCAAGGAAATCGTCGATGTTCCGTGGCCCTATCGCGACACGGTGGAACGGCTGAGCCCCGGCGGGCGCTATATCGATGCGCAAACCGATGTGGACTCGCCGTGGGTTCCATTTGGAGAAAGCGCCGCGATCAAACACTTGAGCTTCGACGTGCGCACCAACACCTATTCCAACATCTTGTGGATGAAGGGCCCAGGCACGATCGGCACGCATCTGCACCGCGGCACTGTGACCATGGTCACGCTCGAAGGAAGCGTCCGCTATCTCGAATACGACTGGGTCGGCACGCCGGGCGGGCTGATTCTGGAAACACCCGGCGAAGCGCATACGCTGGTCACCGAACATCCCGACGGCTGCAAGCTGTTCGGCCAGATGAACGGACCGATCGAGTTTTATGACGCGCAGGGCACCTACATGGATACCGTCGATGTGTGGTGGTTCATCGAACACTACGAGAACCACTGCAAGGAAAACGGCATCGCAATCAACCAGAAGCTGTACCTCTGAGCGAGTTCAAACTTCGTCATTGCGAGGAGCCGACGGTGACGCGGCAATGACGCCAAGCGAAAGCAATCGATCCCATGGCAACAACCACTGACAAACCGGCGCTGGGCGGGATGAAAGCTCCGCCCTCGGGCGCGTACAAGATCGTCTCCGTGCCCGAAGCGCACAAGCCGATGCTCGACCAGTATTGCGTCGCGGGCACCTATGTCGGCCTGTCGGAGGAAGAGAGCCCTTGGGTTCCCTTCGGCGACAATGCCGCGATCCGCCACCTTGCCTTCGATGTGCGCAACAACGTCTATGCCAACGTGCTGTGGATCAAATCGCCCGGTGTGATCGGCACGCACAAGCATCGCGGGATGGTCTGGGCAATCGGGCTCGAAGGCTCGTTCCGCTATCTGGAATACGACTGGGTTTGTGGCCCCGGCGAGTTCATCACCGAATTCCCCGGCCACGCGCACACGCTCGTCACCGACGATCCGAACGGGATGAAGGCTTTCTTCTGGATGCAGGGCGCGAACGAGTTCTATGACGAGAATGGAAATTTCGTCGAGACTCTGGATGTCTGGTGGTTTATGAGCCACTACGAAAGCTACTGCAAAGAGCACGGGTTGGAGATCAACCGGCAGCTCTATCTGTAATTGGCGCGATGAAGGGGGGAGAGGCCTTCGTCGATGCCCCTCGCGGCCTCATCCGTGCGCGCTTACTGCGCCGCCGGGTGAGGCCGCGACCCTTCCCTCGAAAGTTCGGCGCAATTCCGGCTCTGGAAGGATGACCGCATGAAAACGCTCGATCAATTCGACCTTACCGGCCGCTCGGGCCTTGTCACAGGCGCGGCCTCGGGCATTGGCCTCGCCTATGCCGAAGCTATTGCGGAGGCGGGCGCGAAAGTGACGCTTACCGACATCGACGCCGAGGGCGCAGCGCGCGAAGCGCAGCGACTTTGCGACGAAGGTTACGAAGCGCGCTGGGATAGCTGCGACGTGACGGACCTCGCGCAGGTCGCCAAGGCCTTCGACAACCATGTGGCGGCCTATGGAGGTTGCGATATTGCCTTCGCCAATGCCGGGCTCGATGTGGGCAACGGGTTCTGGAGCCCCGAAGACGAGCGCAATCCCGCAGGGCAGATCGACGTTTACGATCCAGATCGCTGGGACAAGTCCATCGATATCAACCTTTCGGGCGTGTTCCGCACCGTGCGCGAGGCGGCGCGGGTGATGAAGGCGAATACCCCCGAAACGCATGGGCGCCGCGGCGGGTCGATCGTTATCACCTCGTCGAACGCGGCGGAGGTCAACGAAGCCATCGTCGGCGTGCCCTACATGGCGGCGAAGGCGGGTGTGAAACACTTCATGCGTCACGCCGCTTATGAACTGGCCGCCTATGGCATCCGCGTGAACGCCATCGCGCCCGGCCCCTTCGTAACGAATATCGGCGATGGCTGGGTGAAGAAAAATCCTGCCGCGAAGGAAGCGTGGGACAAGCTGGTGCCAGTGGGCCGGATGGCCGAAACCTATCAGATCAAGCCGCTTGCGCTGCTGCTCGCCTCCGATGCTGGCAGCTATATGACCGGCGCCCATGTGATGATCGACGGCGGGATGCAGCTTGGCCCGGTCAAGCCGTTGAACGGCTGACCCACGAGGCATAGATACCCCATAACAAGTCGTCCTAGTTGGAGAGAAATAGCATGACCACCCCCGCCCGCGCCGCCATTTGCCGTGGCAATACCGAGCCCTTCGCCATCGAGGATGTCGAGCTGGACGATCTGCGCCCCGACGAACTGCGCGTGCGCGTGGTCGCCTGCGGGGTGTGCCACACCGACATGGCCGTGCGCGACGAGCAACTGCCCGTGCCGCATCCGGTGGTGCTGGGCCACGAAGGCGCGGGTATCGTCGAGGAAGTGGGCAGCAATGTCACCGTCGCCAAGCCGGGGGACCGGGTGGTGATGAGCTTCAACTCCTGCGGCACCTGCCCCAGCTGCGAAGTCGACGCCCCCACCTATTGCTACAACTTCTTCCCGCACAACTGGAGCGGCGCGCGGGCCGATGGCTCACCCGTGATGTTCAAGGGCGGCGAGAAGATGAACGCCAACTTCTTCGGCCAGTCGAGCTTCGCCACTCATGCCATCGCGCATCAGCTCAACACCGTAAAGGTGCCCGACAGCGCCGCGGATATCCCGCTCGAACGGCTCGCGCCGATCGGCTGCGGCCTGATGACCGGCGCGGGCGCGGTGCTGCGCTCGATGAAGGTGCGTGAAGGGATGCCGATTGCCGTGTTCGGCGCAGGCACTGTGGGAATGGCGGCGATCATGGCGGCGAAGATCGCGGGCGCGAACCCGATTATCGCGGTTGACCTGAACGATGGCCGGCTGGAACTGGCGAAGGAACTGGGCGCAACCCACGCTTTCAACGGCAAGGATGATGCCATCGCCAAGATCAAGGAGCTGGTGCCGCAGGGCCTCGGCTATGCCTTCGACACCACCGGTATCAACACGATCATCCAGGACGCCTGGGGCCTGCTCGCCCCGATGGGCATCTGCGGTATCGTGGGGGCCAGCGATCCGAAGGCTGACCTTACCTTCAACGAAGCCGAATTCATGGGCGGCGGGCGCCGCGTGATGGGCATTCTGGGGGGCGACAGCGATGTCGGCTCGTTCCTGGTCGAACTGCTCGACTATCACGTGAAGGGCGAGTTCCCGTTCGAAAAGCTGATCGGCTATTTCGATTTCGACGAGATCAACGATGCGATCGAGGCGAGCGAGAACGGCTCGGTGGTTAAGCCCGTGCTGAAGATCTCCGAAGAGTAAGCAGGCGATGAAAGCCGTCACCTTCCAGGGCCTGCACACCCCTTTGAAGTGGGAAGAGGTACCCGATCCGGCACCGTCGGCGGGCGAGCTGGTGGTGAAGGTCGGTCGCTGCGGCATCTGCGGCAGCGACCTGCACATGACCGAGGATGCCGCGTACGGCTGCCAGCACGGCGATATCCTCGGCCATGAGTTCGCAGGCGAAGTGGTCGAGACCGGCAAGGATGTCAGCGGATATAAAACGGGCGACCTCGTCTCGGTCATCCCGCTTAAAAGCTGCGGCCGGTGCGAGCAGTGCCGCAAGGGCACCGTGCAGTGGTGCGAGCAGTTCGGGCTGCAAGGCGGCGGCTATGCCGAGTATGCGGTGACGCGGCCCAACCAGTGCGTGCCGCTGCCGAGCGACCTCACCCTTGCCGATGGCGCGATTATCGAACCGCTGGCGGTCGCGCTGCACGGGGTGAATCTGTCGGGCATGACAACCGGCGACAAGGTGCTGGTGCTCGGCGCGGGGCCGATCGGGCTGGCGGTCGCCTTCTGGGCCAAGCGCATGGGAGCCGGACGCGTGGCGGTGCAGGACATCGCCCGCCATCAGGAACAGCGGGCCATGGAAATGGGCGCCGATGCGTTCGTGGTCGATCCGGCCGATCCGGTGGGCAGCGCCACCCGCGCGCTGGGCGGGCCTGCCGATGTGGTGTTCGAATGCGTCGGCATTCCGGGACTAATCGCGCAGGCCGTGGAGCAAGTTCGCCCCGATGGCACGATACTGCTGCTGGGTCTATGCACCAAGCCCGACACTTTCAATTCGTTCGCGATGCTGAGCAAGCAGGTGCGGCTCGTCACCAGCGCCTTCTTCACCCGCCAGGAATATGTCGCCACGCTGGCCGCGCTAGAAAGCGGAGCGCTCGCGCCGCGTATCATGGTCACCGATACGATCACGCTTTCGAACACCCCCGAGGTGTTCGAAAGCCTCAAGCAGCGCAGCGGCCAATGCAAGGTCATGATCGCGCCCTAACTTAGCGCTGTTGCTGCGGCGCGACGCAGGCTATCGCGCCTTCGATGAGCGAAAAGGCAAGATTGGTCCGCGGCTCCATTGCGGGCCATCTGGTGCGCCAGACCGCGCCTATGATCATCGGCGTTTCGGCCATGGTATCGACCGGCATTGTCGATGCCTATTACATCGGCCGCCTCGGCGCGACCGAGTTGGCCGCAATCAGCTTTATCTTCCCTGTCGGCACCGCGCTCGCCAGCCTCGGCGTTGGCGTAATGGTGGGAACGTCCTCGGTAGTGAGCCGCGCCATCGGTGCAGGTAACGAGCGCCGCGCTGCCTCCTGCGCGACGCTGGGCGTCCTGCTCGGCCTCGGCTTCGGGCTGCTGATCGCTCTGGCGCTGGCGCTGGGTGCGACATCGCTGTTCTCGCTGATGGGCGCCGATGGCAAAGCGCTGCGGCTGATCGGGCTGTACATGCTGCCCTATGCCCTGGGCTTCCCGCTGCTTTTGTGCCTGTCGGGCCTCAACGGCACCCTACGCGCGCAGGGGCTGGCTAACCGCTCCACGCTCGTCTCGCTGAGCTTTGCGCTGGCGAACTGGGTGCTCGATCCGATCCTGATCGACGGGGCTTTCGGGTTCGCGGGCTTCGGTATGGCGGGCGCGGCCTATGCCACGGTGGCAGGCTGGCTGCTGGGAATGGCCGTTGGGCTGTGGGCGGTACAAAGCTCCGAAATCCCCCTGCGCCCCGCCCTGCTGCGCGAAGCCGACGTGGCCGAAGGCGCGCGCGACGTTCTGCGGGTCGCCCTGCCCGCCAGCTTCACCAGCTCGATCAACCCGCTGGGCCTGGCGATCCTCACCGGCCTGCTCGCGCGCGAGGGCGAGGCGGCGGTCGGCGGGTTCGGCATCGGCGGGCGCTTGCAGACCTTCGCGGTGGTGCCGCTGCTCGGCCTGTCGGGCTCGATCGGGGCGATCGTCGGGCAGAACTGGGGCGCCGCCGCCTATGATCGCGCGCGACTGGCGCTGGTGCAATCGGGGCTGTTCTGCCTTGGCTACGGCTTGCTGGTGGCGACCGCGCTGTTCTTCTTCTGCGACCCGCTAGCCGCGCTATTCACCGACGATCCGGCCACGCGGCAGGCGGCCACGTCCTACCTGCGGATCGCGGCCTGGGGCTACGCCGCCTATGGCGTGTTCATCGTGTGTAATGGGGCGTTCAACGCGGTCGGTCATGCAACCAAGGCGCTGGTGCTCTCGCTTGCGCGGGTGGGGCTGGCCATGGTGCCTTTCGCCCTGCTGTTGCAACCGAGCTGGGGGGCAAGCGCAGTTTACAGCGGCGAGCTGGTCGCGAACTTCGCGGGCGGGCTGGTGGCAGCGGCGCTGGCCTATCGCCTGCTGGCATTTTCGCAGACGAGCCGGAAGAAGCCAGCCGACAATAGCTAGGCTCCGGGCGGTGCCGGCCGGTCGCGCAGCATCGTTTGCAGCACATCTTCGCTGGCAGGCACCACGCCCATCACCCGCTCTTGCAATGCGCGATAGGCGATAAGCGCCCGCTGCCCGGCATCACTGACACGGGCACCGGCCTTCCGGCCACCGCCGGGCGTACTTTCGACCAGCTTTTCCTGGAAACAACGGTTCATCACGTCGACCATCAACCATGCGCGCCGATAGCTCAGCTCCATCTCGCGCGCGGCGGCGGAGATGGAGCCGGTGCGTGCGATAGCCTCAAGCAAGTCCGCCTTGCCGGGGCCCATCGCAATCTCATCGCCGCAGTAAAGCTGCAGCTTGAGTTTCAATCGCTTCATGCGGCCCCGTCCAAGCAGGCGCCGCGCGTCAGCTTAGCGGCTTGCTCGAACCGAAGAACAGCGCCTGGCTGATCGCGGCGCGCACGGTCGTTTCCTGGAAGGGTTTTGTGATGAGGTAAGTCGGCTCGGGCCGGTTGCCCGTAAGCAGACGTTCCGGATAGGCGGTGATGAAGATCACCGGCACCGAACCGATGGCGAGAATATCGTCCACCGCATCGAGGCCCGATGAGCCGTCCGCCAGCTGGATATCGGCCAGCACGAGGCCGGGCATCACATCCTTGACCGATTCCTGCGCCTGGGTCCGGGTGGCCGCCGTGCCGCAGATTTCGTGGCCCAGCGAGCGCACGAGGTCTTCCAGCTGCATCGAGATCAGCGGCTCATCCTCGATGATCAGCACGCGGGTGGTGCTTTCACGCTCGATCTCGGCGATGGCATCACGCACCAGATCCTCCACCTCGGAAACCTCGAGATCCATGATCGTGGCCACCTCCTGCGAGGTAAAGTCTTCCACTGTGGTGAGCAGAAGCGCCTGGCGGTTGGCGGGCGTGATGCGGCCAAGCTGCAACTGCGCCGCTGCTTCGTGCCCCATGCTCTCGCCCGAAGACATTTCGGACTCGACCGCAGCGCTCGACCAGATTTTCGTGAAAGCGCGATAAAGCGGCACACGGCCGCCGCGCAGCTCCTCTGCCAGCTCTGCATCGGCCAATGCGGCCTCGAGCGTGGCAGTAACAAAGGCATCGCCGCTCGCCTGCGACCCCGTCAGCGCGCGCGCGTAGCGGCGCAGGAACGGCAAGTGCGCGGCGATTTCAGCTCCGATTGACATAGATTATTCCCTCTTTCGACTTGCCCTGAACGCATATCGACGCCGAGGGTTCCAGCCCATCTTGTTTCACGCGCCGTGCCATCATCAGCGCCAATCGAAAAGGCCTGATTCACCTGCCCGAAAGCCACTCGATCAAGAATATTTACGCTTCGCACATTTTTTTGGGAACGCACTTTACAAACGCGCATTTCCTCTCTGTCACCGCCGCTTACCCCCCTCTTCCCGTCCCTGCGACCGGTGACACGATCCAAGATTAGGCCCCCGCCCGAAACCGGACGGGGGCCTTTTTTTGATCTAAGCGGTCAGGCTTTTCCAAGCATCGGACGCGCAGGCGCAGCAAGCCAGCGCACCGGCAAAGAGGCATTATGTGAAGGTGGATCAGCGCCCGTTGCGGCGCAGCAGCGTGAACAGTCCCGACTTGGGTCCTTCCGATAAAGCGGCGGCCAGATCGTCAGGATCGTAGGGCTTCACGAATACCGGGCCAAGCGCGGCAACGTTGGCCGGAATGGACTCAGGCGATCCGGTCGAAAAAGCGATGCGCGGAGGGCGCGGACCAAGCATGGTGACCAATTCGGCCAGCGCCCAGCCGTCGTCGCGGTCAGCCAGATGCACGTCGAGTACGATCGCATCGGGACGCTGTTCGCTGTCCAACTCTCGCATGGTCTGTTCTACGCTGGCGCAGATCGTGACCTTGCCGGCTCCGGCTCGCATCAGCGCATCTTCAAGCGCCATGGCGAGGATCGCATCGTCCTCCACCAGCAAGACATGCGCGAGCCCTCGGACCGGCTTGGGCCGCTCGTCGGCAGAGGTATCTGTAGAGGTCGATGGCAACTAAATTTCTCCGTGCCGAACAAACGCGCCAACGACACTTTGGCTCCCGCCTCAGACCAAAGGCTTTTCGTAAATGCTGTATTCCCGGTTGCACTTCGATCCGATCGCGTCGGCGATAGCGACCATGCCCTGGTTATCCTCCAGCACCCAGCCTACCTCCGCGCGCGCACAACCATAGGTGCCCACGGCTTCTCTGCGGATGTACTCGATCATCATGAAGGCCAGCTGACTGGCCAGCCGGGTATTCTGGTGCTTCTTCACCACGCCCATCAGCGGCACCCGGAAATCGGCTCGCTTGGGCTTGCGCAGCCACCACAGCAACCGCAGCGCGTTAAACGGTAACAGCTTGCCATTCATGGTGATGAGCAAGCGGTTGATATCAGGCCAGGCCAGCATGAAAGCGACCGGCTCGCCATCGAGTTCGGCTATCATGTTGGTGCCGGCGAGAATCAGCGGCTTGAGCTTCTTCTTGGCATATTCCTTTTCGGTGTCGGTGAAAGGAACAAAGCCCCAGTTCTTCGACCAAGCGTCGTTGAGGATGGAAATGGCGATTTCGGCATCCTCGTCGAACCGCGCGGGATCAACGTTGCGCACAGTGATCTTCTGATTGCGCTCGCCCAATTTCACGATTCGGTCGATCAGCGGCGGAAACCCCTGGGCCACGTTGAGATCATAGGTAAAAAGACGCTTGGCGAGCTTATAATCTTGCCCCTCGATCCAGGCCTGATAATCAGCCTTGTTGTGCCCCATCATGACCATCGGCGGATGATCCTGCCCCTTGGTAAGCAGGCCGGGCTCTTCCCACACGGAGAGGCTGATCGGCGCCAGCACGCGGGTCATCCCCTGCCCGCGCAGCCAGTCTTCCGCAGCCGCGATCAATGCGGCCATGGTGGCCTCGTCGGCGGCCTCCATAAGGCCCCAGTTGCCCGTGCCCGGCCCCATGCCCTGCTCCACCGGCTGTTCAAGCGCGAGTTCATCGATATGGGCGGAGATGCGCCCCACCACCTTGCCATTGCGGCGAGCGAGGAAGAGCTGCATCCGCGCATGTTCGTGGAACGGGTTCTTGCCGGGGGTCAGCAGTTCGATCATGTCGGCGCGCAGCGGCGGCACCCAGTTGGGATCGCCAGCATTTAGTTCGTAGGCGCATTCGACAAAAGCCTTCAACTCGGCCTTGCCGCTCACCGGCGTGACACTTATTTGATCGGTCACAAATACCGCCTTTCGTTCATCGGGCATAAGCCCGGTATGTGCATGAAGGGCCAGTGCAGCGCCACATAATGGCGCGCAAGGCCCATATGCGCTAAGGCGACGGGAAATCTATTCGAAAAGACCATGCAGATGAATGCCACGACCACCATCGAGCCCGCGCAGAGCGGCAGCCAGGCTGCCCGCCGCCGCGTGCATGCGCAAATCCCCGATGACAAGGCGATGCTGCGCGCCGCCGCCGAGCTGACGCGTGACATCAATGTGGCGCGGCCTGAGATATACTGGCCGGACATGCTCTGCTCAGCGCTGATCGGCTATGGTCTGCTTGCCGCTGCAATCCTGCTCGACAACGTGCCGCTCGCCGTTGCCTGCGGTGTGCTGGCGGTATTCCCGCTCTATCGTGCGCTGCTGTTCATTCACGAACTTACGCACCTCCACCGCGATGCACTGCCCGGGTTCCGCACCGCGTGGAACCTGCTGGTCGGCATTCCGCTGCTTACGCCGAGCCTGATGTACGAGAACGTCCACACGCTCCACCATTCGCGCACGCGCTACGGCACTGTGGAAGATCCTGAATACAAAGCGCTGGCGCTGATGAAGCCCTGGACGCTTCCTCTGTTTGTGCTGGTCGCGGCGCTGGCCCCGATCGGGCTGCTGCTACGCTGGGGTGTGATCGCACCGCTGGGCCTCGTGATCCCGTCATTGCGCCGGGCGGCATGGGAGCGGTTCTCTTCGCTGTCTATCAATCCGGTGTTCCGCCGCCGTCCACCCGAGGAGAAGGAGCGCGGCTGGTTCCTGTTCCAGCAGATCGGGGCGAGCCTATGGGCGATGTTCCTGCTCAGCACGCCTTTTTGGTTGGGTTGGAAGCCGCTGCTGGTGGCGATTGCGGTCACCTCTGCGGTGGCGACCTTCAACCAGCTGCGCACGCTGGTGGCGCATCTTTGGGAGAACGAGGGCGACGCGATGACCGTCACCGCGCAGTATCTCGACTCGGTGAATGTCCATACGAAGATCGGCGCGCTGTGGGCTCCCGTGGGCCTGCGCTATCATGCCCTGCACCACCTGTTGCCCAGCCTACCCTACCATTCGCTGCCAGTGGCGCACGAACGGCTTTCAGCCAAGCTTGGCCCCACCTCTACTTACGAGGAAGCGTCTCATCCTGGTCTGGTGGTGCTGGTAATGCGGATTGCGCGCGGCACGATGGGAAGGCGCGGATAAACCCTGCTTTGGCAAGCCGATCAATTCGGCTCGTCAGACATATCCTCTTCGATATCGTCCTCGATCTTCTCACGCGTTTCGATCGTGCCCGGATCGGCGGGCATATCGACAACCTCTTCGCGCAGATCCGGATCGGGCTGGTCGATGGTCTCTTCTACCTCGCCGGCTGGCACTTCGTCGGAACACCCAGCCAAAGCCAGCAGAGCGGCGGCGCTGGTAGCGGAAAGCAGTTTGAGCGTCATAAGAGTTTTCTCCGTTGCTTGAGATGGCAACGGGTGCCCTAGAGCACGGTTCCAAACAGGACGCTTATTCCTCGGTCCTGACCAGCACCGTTTCGCCCACGAACAGGAACAGGAAGAACGGCGCCCAGGCCGCCAGCAATGGCGGGTATCCGCCAAAGCTCGCCATGGCGAGCGCGGCATTGTCGACCACGAAATAGGCAAAGCCCAGCGCCATGCCGAGCACCGCACGCGCGAGCAGCTGGCCCGAACGCGCGAGGCCAAAGCCTGCGACCGCGCCCAGCAGGGGCATCAGCACCGCCGACAACGGCCCCGAAATCTTGTGCCACCACTTGGCCTCCAGCTCGGCGGTGCGGCGACCGGCAGATTCCAAAGCATCGATACTGTCGGTCAGCTGCGGCAGCGGCTCGCTATCGGGATCGACTCGGCGCAGCTCTGTTTGCGCGAGCGTGACGCCAGGGGCCACCACGGTTCCATCGGGCAGGGGTTTCTCTGTGGCGGTGGCCACGGTAAACACCCGTGCGCCCTCCAGCGCCCAGCCGGGGTTGGCAAAGGTCGCACGGTCGGCGCGGATCTGGCGGGCAATCATCCCGGCATCGTCGCGCTCGTAGTAGGTCACACGGGTGAGCACGCTGCGCGCACCCCGCCCGCTCATCACCGATGCCATCAGCACGTCGTTGCCATCGTTGAAATAGACGTTCGTGCGTGCGTCAGGCTCGCGCGTGATGGTGCCATAATCGACTTCCTGCCACGCCTTGAGCGTCATGGTCGAGCGCGTCACCACCCGCTCGTTGAAGGCAAAGCTCGTCGCAGCCACCACCGCCGCCGTGAGCAGCAAAGGGGCGAGAATCTGGTGCGCGGAAAGCCCCGCCGCCTTCATCGCAACTACCTCGGAATTGGCGTTCATCGCTGCCAGGGTGATGATCGTGGCTAGCAACACCGAATAGGGCAGGAACCGCGCGATCAGCTGCGGCAGGCGCAGCGAGGCATAGCGCAGGAGTTCTGGCTCGCCATTGCCGGGCGCAGCCAGAATGTCGCCCGTCTCGCCCAGCAGGTCGAGCATCAGCAGCACTAGCACCAGCATGCCGAGCACGGCAATGATGCGGACCGCGAAGGTCTTGGCCAGATACCAGGTCAGCTGGCGCGACGGGAAGAAGTCAAACAGCACCCAACGATCCCTCATCCTCTGCGTCCGAGAGCCGCAAGGCCTTGCGCCGGTTGGTCCCGAACAGCTTCTTCACCCGCTTGCCCAGCTTGGCAAAGAGCCTCTCAAGCACGCCCAGCGCTTGGCCGCCGGGCACAAAGGCGACCTGATAGTACATCCACAAGATCATCACCGCGAGCACGGCGAACGGCCCCCAAAGCGCCAGGAACGGATCGACCCGGCCGATGGCGGCGACCTCCGCGCCATATTGGTTCACCTTGTGATAGGCGACCACGATCACGATGGAAACGAACACCCCCAGCGACGAGGTCGAGCGCTTGGGCGGGATCGCAAGCGCTAGCGCCATCAGCGGCAGGAGGATCATCATCACCACCTCCACCATGCGGAAGTTGAAATTGGCCTGACTGGCCGCGCGCACGTCGGCGCTGCTCTCGGGGCTCCAGCCGATCCTCAGCAGCTCGGGCAGGACATACTCCTGCTCGTCCGCCCCGCGGGCGCGGAAATCCTCCAGCGCGGGAAGGTCGATAGGCAGGTCGTGCTGGCTGAAGCTGAGCACACGCGGCGGGCCGTCCGCCACGTCGTGAATGATGGTGCCATCGGCCAGCCGCAGGATGATCGTGTTGCGATCTTCCCGATTGGCGAGGAACCGCCCCTCGCGCGCCGAGATCGACAGCACTTGCCCGTTATCGTCCGCCAGGCGCGCGAAAATGCCGAGCAGACGGCGCCCACTGTCTTCGCTCGCCTCGATGCGCAGCGCCACGCGGTCTTCGATGGCGTTGAACTCGCCGACCCGGATCGAAGCGCCCAGCGCGCCAGACCGAAGCTCGAATTCCATCTCCTGGTAGGCAAAGCGCGCCTTGGGTTGGAGATACCCAACGATGGCGAAATTCAACCCCAGCAGCACCAGCGTGATGAGATAGGGTACGCGCAACAGTCGGGTGTAAGACCAGCCCACCGCTCGCATTACGTCCAGCTCGCTCGATGTCGCCAGCTTGCGGAACGCAAACAGGATGCCGAGCATCAGCCCTAGCGGGATTGCCAGCCCAGCATATTCCGGGATCAGGTTGAGCAGCATCTTGAAGACGACGCCCACCGGTCCGCCCTCGAGCGAGACGAACTCGAACAGGCGCAGCATCTTTTCCAGCAGCAGCAGGCTCGCCGCGAGCAGGAACACCCCGACCATCGGCACCACCACGAGGCGGAAAATATAGCGATCAACGGAGGTGATGAAGCGGGACAATAGCTTAGCTGCTGCAATATGGGGCGTGCTGGCCTTAGCGGCTAATTATGCCGCGGTCATGCCCTAAGCGCTGCACCGGTCGGACAGCGCGTCGCCCGTGGCGCGAGGGTCACGCCTTTTCGAGCGTGCATTGCAGCGGATGCTCGTTCTCGCGGGCGCAATCCATCACCTGATTCACCTTGGTTTCGGCCACCTCATAAGGGAAAATGCCGCAGACGCCGACGCCGCGCTGGTGAACATGCAGCATCACCCGCGTCGCCTGCTCAAGGTCCATCTTGAAGAAGCGCTTGAGCACCATCACCACGAATTCCATCGGGGTATAGTCGTCGTTGAGCAGCAGCACCTTGTACTGGCTCGGCTTCTTCGGCTTGGCGCGCGTCTTGGTGGCAAGCGCGGCCTGACCCGAGCCGCCGCCGGAATCGCCCTCATCGTCACGGTCCGGGCCCGCATGGGGAATCAGGGCCGCCAGGGCACGGTCGGAGCCGTCTGATACGGCACGAGGGAGATCGGGGCTGGTCATTGTTGACACCAAATATCGTATCGCATGGCTCCGCTGCAAGTCGGGCATGAGCATTTTGTTGTCAGGCGCAGCTTACCTGTCGGTTAAGCGCGAGAGCCGAATGGCTTTGGTAGGGCTCCAAAAACGATCAAGGCCGGGCGATCGCAAGGATCGCCCGGCCCAATCGACTACCGGGGAGAGGAGGAGAGGTCGGTAGCCGGTTGATCGTAAAAAGGTGCCTCAGGCGGCAACCTTCGACATCTTTTCGGCAGCCATGTTCACGCGGCCGCTAAGCGGGGCAACGCTGTCGTTGGCGAGCTTCATCATTGCATCGGTGCCCTTCGAGGCATTGGCCATCATGGCATCGAAGTTGCGGCGCATGATCTTGCCCTGCAGCTGGAACAGCTCGGTCGGGCTCTTGATCGAAGCCATTTCCTTCATGTCGGCCGTGGCGGTCTCGTAAGCCGACTTGGCATCGTCAGCCATGGACTTGCCCATGCCCTGCACGCCTTCTCCCAGAATCTTGCCCGATTCCATCATGGCATCGACATTGCCCTTGGCGAACTCGGTCATCTCGGTGACCATGCTGGTGCTCTTCTCGTAAGCTTCCTGCATCTTGGCCTGCACTTCGGCAACGGTGCCGCTCATGGTTTCGGTCATCGTGGCGGTAAAATCGTTGGTGGTCATGATCTTTTCCTTCAATTCGGTGACGCTGGGGGCAGCGCTGGGTACGGTGGGCTTGGTATTCGAAGCAGCTTTGGCAGAGGCGGGCTTGGCCGGTGCCTTGGCTGCAACGGGGGCCTTGGGAGGTGCGGCAACCGGTGCCTTGGGCGCGACCGAAGCTTTCGGCTTCAGCGGCTTTGCCGCAGACTTCTTGGCCGCAGCCCTATTCGCCGGAGCCTTCTTGGCAGGCTCCGCCTTGGCGGTCTGAGCCTTGGAAGGGGCTGCTTTGGCGAGCTCTGGCTTAACCGGAGCCACCTTCGCAGCAGGCTTTTCCTGCGCTTGCGGAGTCGGTTCTGCCTTGGCCTTCTCGGCCACCGCTTCTGCCTTCGGCTTCGCACTGTCAGCAGCATCGGCATAGGCCTTTTCGGCGGCTGCCTCGGAGCTGGGGTCTTTCTTGCTGGGCTCGTTTGCCATCGATACCTCGCTTCTGCGACTACCGGCTGCCGACTCATCCGCGACAGGCGGTCAAATCACTTTGTTGCAGTGCACAAATAAGGTATCAGATCGCGTTTGTCAAGGAACTTTTGTGCAGCGCACAATAAGTGGAGCCGAGTGTAGAGCGGCGCTAGCGCTGCCGTACGTAACGCCCGGGCGCATTCTCGATGGCAGGGTTTGTCTTGCCGCCCGGCTTGCGCGCGCCTTTCACCTTCACCTCGGCGGGCCGCAGCTGCTCGATCCAGGCGAACCAGTCGGGCCACCAACTGCCCTTCGTCTCGCTCGCCGAGGCGACAAATTGATCGAGACTTTCTGCGCCTTCGGGGCCGGTCCAGTGCTGATACTTGCCCGCAGCGGGTGGATTTACCACCCCGGCGATGTGCCCGCTGCCAGCCAGCACGAACCGCAGCGGCCCGGCGAGGTGGCGCGTGATCTCGAACACGCTTTCGGGCGGCGCGATATGGTCTTCCCGCCCAGCCTGCACATAGGCAGGCGTGGTGATCCGCGTGAGATCGATCGGCGTGCCATCCGCCGACAGCGCATCGGGCACCACCAACAGATTGTCACGATAGAGATTGGTGAGGTAGGCTTCATGCCACTTGGCGGGCAGGTTGGTAACGTCGCCATTCCAGTACAGCAGGTCGAAGGCGGGATAGTCTTCGGCGAGCAGATAGTAGTTTACGACGTAGTTCCAGATCAGGTCCGTGCCGCGCAGCAGGTTGAAGGTTGCCGCCATATAGCGCCCGTCGAAATAGCCTTTGGTGCTGGCCTGACGAATGAAGTCGAGGTTCTCCTCGTCTACGAAGAGCTTCAACGCCCCGGCGCGCTCGAAATCGACCTGCGCGGTGAGGAAAGTGACCGAAGCGACCTTGTCCGCCTCGCCCCGCCGCGCCAGCACCGCCAGCGTCGCCGCCAGCGTGGTGCCCGCGACGCAATAGCCGACCGTGTGAACATCGTTCACCTTGAGCCGCTCGCGCGTGACCTCGATCGCCTCGATCTGCGCGCGCACGTAATCGTCCATGGTGATATCGGCCAGGCTCGCATCGGCCGAGCGCCAGCTCACCAACAGCACGCTCAGCCCCTGTTCGAGCGCCCAGCGCACGAAGCTCTTCTTCGGGTTGAGGTCGAGAATGTAGAAGCGGTTGATCCACGGCGGGAAGATCAGCAGCGGCGTTTCGAGCACCTTCTCGGTTGTCGGCGTATAGTGGATCAGCTGGAACAGTTCGGTCTCGTAGATCACCTTGCCGGGCGTGGCGGCGATATTCTCGCCGATTTTGAAGGTGCTCTTGTCGGTGTGGGTAAGC
Organism: Aurantiacibacter suaedae; assembly: GCF_005434915.1. Taxonomy (GTDB): domain Bacteria; phylum Pseudomonadota; class Alphaproteobacteria; order Sphingomonadales; family Sphingomonadaceae; genus Alteraurantiacibacter; species Alteraurantiacibacter suaedae. The sequence goes on along the minus strand of NZ_SKCG01000003.1, from coordinate 10,427 downwards.
TGGCCCGCTTCGAGATCGTGGGTCAGCCGTTCGAGCCCCTTCACGAGGTTCTCGCCCTGCGTGGCAATCGTGCGTTCGAGCACCACCGGGTTCATCAGCGGAAAGTTCGCCGGGCTCATCGCATCGAGCATTGCCTTGGTAGCAAAGCTCATCTGCTCGCGCTCGAACTCGTCGAGCCCTTCCGCCCGCTCGATGGCGGCGGAAATGCGGTCGGCCATTAACAGGTAGGTCTGGTGGATCAGCGCGAAGGCCGGTTCCGCGCGCCAGGCCGGATCGGCGAACCGTCGATCATTGCGCCAGAGCGCTTCGAGATTCGCATCACTCCTGCCCTGCTCGGTGTAATGGCCGAGAATGTTGTTCCACAGCTCAAGCCCGTCGCGCCACATGGACTGTTGCGCTTCGAGATCGAAGGCCGGCATGGTCGCCGCCAGCTTGTGCATGGCATCGAACCAGGCCGAAGGATGGGCATCGGGCAGCGCGGATGGCAGCTTGTTCTCGCCCGGCATAATCATGTCGAACCAGTTCTGCTGCGCCGCCAGCATTGCCGCGCCGAAATCGTCGATCGCCGCCTTGTCGGGCCATGAATCCGCCGCCTCGGGCGAAAAGCCGGCCATCATCTGACGCGCCGCCTCGCCCTGAATGCGTAGCATCTCGGTGAATATGTCGGCCACATCCTGGCCGGTCTGGTCGGTTTTGCCGTCGTGGATGTCGTCTGTTGCCATAGCCCCGGTTCCTTCATCCCCCTCATAACGCGCTGCGCGCCGATTGGCAGCACAAAGCGCACGATGCCCGATGCAGCGCGTTGCGCAAACTATGCGATTGCTTCACAAGGGCCGCCCCTATCAACAACAAGGAAATAGCCGAGCAAGGCCATGGATACCGATTTCTACCGCATCAAGCGACTGCCGCCCTATGTCATCGCCGAAGTCAACGCGATGCGAGCGGCCGCGCGAGCGGAAGGACGCGATATCATCGACCTCGGCATGGGCAACCCCGACCTGCCCCCTCCCCAGCATGTGATCGACAAGCTGTGCGAAGTGGCGCAGAACCCTGACGCTCACGGCTATTCGCAGTCGAAGGGCATCCCCGGCCTGCGCAAGGCTCAGGCGGCCTATTACCAGCGCCGCTTCGGAGTGGAGCTGCACCCGGAAAGCGAAGTGGTCGTCACGCTCGGTTCGAAGGAGGGTCTGGCCAGCCTCGCCACCGCGATCACCGCGCCGGGCGACACTATCCTCGCCCCCAACCCGAGCTATCCGATCCACACCTTCGGCTTCATCATCGCCGGGGCCTCGATCCGCTCGGTGCCGACCACGCCCGACGAGCGCTATTGGGACGAGCTGGAAAAGGCGATGAACTTCACCGTTCCGCGCCCCACGGTGCTGGTGGTGAACTTCCCCAGCAACCCCACCGCCGAAGTGGTCGATCTCGCCTTCTATGAACGGCTGGTCGACTGGGCCAAGTTCCACAAGGTCTGGATCCTGTCCGACCTTGCCTATTCTGAACTGTACTTCGACGGCAAACCGACGCCCTCGATCCTGCAGGTTCCCGGCGCCAAGGACGTGGCGGTGGAATTCACCTCGATGTCGAAGACCTTCTCGATGGCTGGCTGGCGGCTGGGCTTTGCCGTCGGCAACCCGACGCTGATCGCCGCGCTCACCCGCGTGAAGAGCTATATCGACTATGGCGCCTTCACCCCGATGCAGGCGGCGGCCGTGGCCGCGCTCAACGGACCGCAGGATATCGTCGAGAAGAACCGCCAGCTTTACCACAAGCGGCGTGACGTAATGGTGGAGGCCTTTGGCCGCGCGGGCTGGGAAATCCCGCCCCCGCCCGCCTCTATGTTCGCCTGGGCTCCGCTCCCTGCACCGCTGAAGGAGATGGGCAGCATGGAGTTCGCCAAACAGCTCCTCACCCATGCCGAAGTCGCAGTCGCCCCCGGCGTCGGCTATGGCGAGGATGGCGAGGGTTACGTGCGCATTGGCCTGGTCGAGAACGAGCAGCGCCTGCGCCAGGCAGGGCGCAACATCCGCCGCTACCTGCAAAGCATGGGTATCAACTCGAGCGCAGCCTGACGCCGCATTGACATACTGCGGACGCCACCCGGTGACCTGCCCTGCTTCTTGCAGGAAGCGGGCCGACCGGGCGGCGTCTGCGCGCCGAGCCAAATCTGCGACGAATCGCGCTGGCGCGTGCCCGAAGCGTCCAATTCTCTGCCCAAAGCGCCTTGCATTGCGCCCAAGCTTCTGGCCTAAGCTACAGCCAGACCGTGAGCATGCTAAGGGCTACGGTCAGGGAGAAGATCGCACATGGCCACTCTACCGGCGAAAACGCTGGACGTATCCGCGTTCCTGCAACAGCTGACCTTCACCAGGTTCCACCTGCACATTCTGCTGCTCAGCTGCCTCGTGACCTTTTTCGACGGGCTCGATTTCGCGCTCGTTTCAGTCACGCTGCCCGAGATTCGCGACGATATGGGGCTGACCGAGGCACAGATGGGCGACGTCTCGACCGCCGCGTTCATCGGCCAGATGATCGGCTCCCTGATCGGCTCTTATATCGCCGATATCCTCGGCCGCCGCCCGGTCATCATCATTTCGACGCTGGGCGCGGCTGTGCTGACTTTCGTGACCGGCTTTGCCGGATCGCCCGAGCTGCTGTTTACCCTGCGCCTGCTGGGCGGCCTCGCCATCGGCGGGTTGCTAGCGCCGATCTGGTCGCTCAACATCGAATCGATGCCCAAGAGCATGCGCGCAACCTCAGTCACGATCATCATGCTCGGGTTCTCTATCGGCAGCGCTGGCGCGGCGCAGGCGGCCAACCTGCTTGCCTCGCCTGGTGGTTGGTATGCCGGGCTCTATGCGGCGGGCACCGTCCCCTCGTTCATGGCCGAGCCGAGCTGGCAGATGGTGTTTTTCTTCTGCGGCGGACTGACGGCCCTGCTGGCGGTTATCCTGTTCACTTTCCTGCCTGAAAGCGCCCGATGGATGGTCGCCTCTGGCAAGCCGGCAAGCGAGGTCGCCCCGATGCTGGCACGCTTCGACCCGCAGTTCAGCGCTGGAGAGTACTCCGCCTTCACCCTTTCCGACGAACGCAAGACCGACGACAAGCAAGATCCGCTAAGCAAGATGAAAGAGCTGTTCAAGGGCTGGCTGGCCTATATCACCCCTCTGATCTGGGCTGCCTATTTCTTCAGTTCCTTCTCGATCTATCTCAAGACCGCGTTCGGCGTCGTCTTCCTCGAGGAACTGGGGCTGACCGTGGATACCGCGCGCGACATCAGCTCGATAGGCGGCATCTCCGGGGCGATCGCGGGCGTTTTGCTACTGATGTTTACCGAGCGGCGCGGCCCTGGCGGGATCATCCTTGCCCCGCTCATCGCAATTCCTTTCGTGCTGCTGCTCGGCTTCGGCATCGTGCTCGACGGCCCGGCCTTCATTCCTGTGGTGCTGGTCGGCATGGTGCTGGTCGGCGCGGGCCATGCGGCGGTGATCTCGATCACCAGCATCTACTATCCCAGCGCCGTGCGCGCGACCGGCGGCGGCTGGGCCAGCTTCATGGCCAAGTTCGCCGCCGTGGCCGCACCGCTTATTGGCGCAAGGCTGTTTCTTGGGTCCAAGCAGGCAGTGCTCGATGGCTATGTCGCGACCGCCATCTGCCTTGCCGGGATCGTGGTCTGCATCCTTGCGCTGTCGCACTATGCAAAGAAGCTGAAGGCGGCATCGGACGCGGCTCAGCCTCCGGTAGTCGCGAGGCAAGCCGCTGAATAGGCAGCCGAACAAGCCCGGTACGTCGCCCCCATCCTTCGGCTGGGCGCAAATGCTCACCAACGATGGAACATGCGCTCGCTCGCCTCGTTGATTGGGTAAGACAGGCACGCTGCCTGCCCGATATGAAGGAGATCCGAAATGGGTGAACTTACAGATAAAGCCAAGGGCCTCGGCAACCAGGTTGCGGGTTCGGTGAAGGAACAGTCGAACGATCCGGAAACCCGCGCTGAAGGCAAGGCGCAGAAGACCAAGGGTCAGGCCCAAAATCTGAAGGGTGAAGTAGAAGGCGCGCTCGGCGACAAGATCTGAGCGAACTCTTCAACACCATATCAAAAGGGGCGTCAGGAAACTGGCGCCCCTTTTGCGTTCGCCCGATTGCGCACGGGAGCGAGAAAGATGCTGCAAGCAATCAAAGGCATTGCGCAAAGCTCCGGCATTCGCTAGTTGGCGCGCCTTCCGGCCCGATGGCGGAGTGGTTACGCAGAGGACTGCAAATCCTTGCACGCCGGTTCGATTCCGGCTCGGGCCTCCACTTCCTTGTAAGTTTGCGCGTTGCGGCCCGCTGCGTGTGAACCTAAAGGACGATGAGCGCCGCTTTAGCTCAGTTGGTAGAGCACATCATTCGTAATGATGGGGTCACAGGTTCGAGTCCTGTAAGCGGCACCATTTTCCAGTTCACGGACGTTCGTTCCCGGCTGGACACCCCCGGAAATCCCTGACATTTGCGGCTTTAGCGACCGCCAGCGTTCGAACGCGTCCGCCAGCATCTGGCCCCCAAACGGGGCCAAGCCGGGGGCCAGCCGAAAGCGGTCCCGTCAATTGGCCCCCACCTTGGGGCGGATATTTCGGAAGGGCGCGGCCACATCCTTTGACCGACATTGCGCTCAGGAACGCCAAGCCACGCGCGAAGCCTTACAAAATGGGCGACGAGCGGGGGCTATTCCTTTTGGTCCAACCGAGCGGCGGGAAGCTTTGGAAGGTGAAATACTGGATCCACGGCCGCGAAAAGAAACTGAGCCTTGGCGCCTATCCAGATGTGAGCCTAAGCAAGGCCCGCCAGAAGCGCGATGAGGCGCGCGAATTGATTGCCGACGGTCAAGACCCGTCGCGGGAGAAGCAGCGCGCGAAGCTGCGGGCACGGGAAGCGGCTGGCCACACCTTCGGGGAAATCGCCAAGGAACTGCTCGAAAAGCGCAAGCGCGAGGGCATGGCCCCGCGCACGGTCGAGAAAACGGAATACTTCCTGTCAGTCCTTAATCCTGCGCTCGGCACCCTCCCCGTGTCGGACATTACCGCCCCAGAGGTGTTGGCAGTGGTTCGGCGCTTCGATGTGCGGGGCAAGCACGAAACCGCCAACCGTTTACTCCAACTCGCCAGCCGCGTGTTCCGCCACGCCATCGCCACGGCCCGGCTGGCGTCCGATCCTACCCGCGACCTGCGCGGCGCCCTGACTTCGCCCAAGGTGCAGCACTTCGCCGCCATCCTTGATCCGGTGCGAGTCGGAGAGTTGCTACGCTCGATTGACGGCTACGAAGGCATGGGCATTACCCGGCTGGCGCTACAATTGGCTCCTCACGTGTTTGTGCGGCCCGGCGAACTGCGCCACGCCCAATGGGATGAAATCGCGCTGGACGATGCCCTGTGGATCATCCCAGCCGAGAAAACGAAGATGCGCAGGGACCACCGCGTACCGCTCTCGCGGCAGGCTGTGGCGATCTTGCAAGAGATACGGTCCATCACCGGCCTGGCTGGCTACGTCTTTCCCTCGGTGCGCACCCGCACCCGGCCCATGAGCGAAAACACTATCAACGCCGGTTTGCGACGGCTGGGCTATTCCAGCGACGAAATGACCGGCCACGGCTTCCGCGCCATGGCCTCCACGCTGCTGAACGAAAGCGGCAAGTGGTCGCCAGACGCTATCGAACGCGCGCTTGCCCATGTCGAGAACGACGGATCACGCAGGCCCTACGACCGGGGCGAGCGCTGGGAAGAGCGGGTGGAGATGGCCCAATGGTGGAGCGACCACCTCGATACGCTCCGCAACGGCGCCGAGATCGTGCCATTCCCAGAGCGCGGCACGGGATAGCCCGATAGCCTAGCGGGCGCGCTCGCCAACCGGAAGCGCCCGAAACCTTAACATCACAATCGCCGGGGACCTTCCCCGTCAACCGGACCTGCCACGGCCCGGACAGCAAAGCCGTGCGCATAATGAGAAGGAAAGACCTGATGACGGCATATATCGCAAAGAATAGGCAGCAACCGCGTGACCCGCGACTGCGTTGTTGCGGTGCTGTTTGAAGCAGCACAGGACGCCGATGCATGGGGCCGCCATGACCTTGGCAACACGCTTCGCGCGATGGCGTTCGACTTCAAGAAGGGCGGCGAAATAACGACCGCACCAAACCGTCGCACTCCCGGCCAGCCTAGCCAATTTGCGGGCAACCGGCTCCGCGCGCGGTTGGACGAGTGCAACTATCATCCCAAAACCGGGTCAGTTCGCTAGGCCGGGCATGGCCGGATATTCGCGTTATTCCTGCCGGCCGATTTCCAGAGCGGCGACGGCTCGGCGGGGCGCGCCAGTCGCGTTGTCCCGCTCCCCCGGTTCGCGTCGCCTTGTGCGGCGCTATCCCGTTGGCAGCTGGCGCACCTCATTCAACACTGCCGGTTCCAGCCGACACGCAGTTTGTTTCATCGCCAGCGCTATAACTGATGGCCCACCACCTCGCGCCGCCTCACGATGTTGCGAATTTGGCGCTCGGTCAGGTGGAAGGCGCGCGACAGGTCGGGAATGCGCGCGCCCCCGTCATTCGCCCGGCGTCTAATCAGCTTGTCGCGGACAATTCGGCGAGCCGTCCGCGCGTTGGCAGGCTTGAGCATTTCCCCGCCGAAACCCTCGGCCAGCTTGTCCGCAAGTTCCTGCCCTAGAATTTTCGCAAGGTGATGATCGGGCCGGATGCGCTTGGGCACATAGAGCAAGGCGCGCTCGCTCGAATAGTTGCTAGCCCGCTCGCGATAGGTGGGCAGCGCCTCGATAAGCCGCACGGCGTTATCCTCGCCAATCACGTCCGCGATTTCTCGGAAGTTGTCCGGCGTTGCCATCGGTGCCCCTCATTGAATGCCCGACGGTTCTAAAGATTGTTGACGGCAACCTGAATCGCGAATGCCGCGAGTTATCTATAAGGCGCGGCGCGGTCAGGGGTGTAGGCGGGGTGTGGGCTGCTTGATAGCCTACACCCCCAAAGCGTTTCCATTAAATCAGACACTTAAGACTTAGAAGGGGGCGGGGTGTAGGGGGGTGTAGGCTTTTAGAAGCTTTACTAAGTTTAAAAGGGAGAGGGGGAAACAGGGGATAACATGGGAAAGTTGCTGCACCCCCTACACCCCCTGCCACCCCTGCGCGCGCTTTCCCCCGCAATTCCCGTCATTTAGACCGATGGCGGCGGGGTGTAGGCAACCCTACACCCCGCACCCCCTCGCCGGCCTATGCTTCCCGCTGGCGCGAGGGCCGGGCCGGCCGGCGGCGGTGGGCGCGGCGTTTAAACGCACTGGCGCGAGGGGCGGACGTGAAAAACCCGGCGCGGCGGCCGGGTCATTCGTCCCAGATCGGTGGCGGGTCAGCCGTCGGGCGGTATGATGCTGGCGAAATGCGCCGGTGGAAAACGTTTGCGATCCCTTGGCGTCTCAGATGGGGCCTCGTACGTTCTCTATTCGTTCGATTCGCGAGGTAGCATGTCAAACTTAGAGCCCGTACAGCTTCATGAAGATGAGAGCACCGGCAGTCGGTTTCTAATCTACGGTGATGGAACTGGCACCCACGTAGAAGTCAGCTACGAGGGTGATAGCCTGTGGATGACACAGGCGCAGATCGCTGAGCTTTTTGGGCGTGACGTCTCGACGATATCCCGACACATCAACAGCATTTTGGATGAGGGTGAGCTTGACGAGAGCAATTTGCATAAAGCGCAAATTGCTACCTCGACCAAGCCTGTAAAGTTGTACAGTTTGGATATGGTTATATCGGTTGGCTACCGTGTCGCCTCCAAGCAAGCCACCCTTTTCCGCAGATGGGCAACCGAGAAGCTCGTTCAATTCGCCACGAAGGGATTTGTTGTGGATGCACCGCGCTTGAAGGCTCCGGAGAACCGAGATCGTATCGCGGAACTGAAAGAGATTATCCGCGACATTCGTGCGGATGAGGCGAATGTCTATCGAGAGCTTCGCTCTATCTGTGCAATGTGCCAGGACTATGATGGCCAGTCTGATGAGTGGCATGAGTTTTACCGCAATACACAAGCAAAGCTCGTCCACGCAGTTTGCTCGAACACTCCTGCGGAAGTGTTGCGAGCGCGAGCCAACGCTAAAGAGCCCAATATGGGTTTGCGAACTTGGCCGAACGAGAACATCCGAAAGGCAGACGTCACTGTTTCAAAAAATTTTCTCGGCGAGTCCGAAATCAAAGAACTTAATCGCCTTACTGTGATCCTGCTAGATATCTTTGAAGACCAAATGGATATGGGACGGCTAAGGACGATGGATGAAGCGTCCAGTCTTTTTGATACACAACTAAGAGGCCTCGGTCGTGTCGTTTTGCGAGGCGGCGGCCGTGTGAAGATGGTAGATGCTAAGCGCCACGCCGAACTTGAATATGGCAAATACAAAGCTGAGCAAAAACGGCTGAGGCACGAGGAAGCAGATAAAGCAATCGCGGAGATTAAGGCCACGCAGAAGGAAATTACCGGAAAGCGCCGCTAATGGCACTTCTCGGCATTGGGCTTAGGCGCAGTCGGCCTTCCTAGCCGCTTCCGAAACGTTTTTCGTCGTCATCGCACTCAACTTGCGGGCTGCCTGCAATCCCTTTGGCGTCATGCTCTACCACCCCGGCCAGCTTCTCGCGTGCCGCGTCCGCCAGAAAGCGCGAGCGGTTGGCGCTCGCCGCGTCGATGGCGGCCAGCAACGCCCGGTCAAACATCACGTTAACGCGCACCTTCGATTGCGTCACGTCAGCGCCAACCATGAGGAGCGCGACCTCGGTAACGTCCGGGTCTGCCTCGATTGCCAGCGGGTCGCTTGGCGCGGGCAGGCTTTCGCCGTGGTCCAGCATTCCAGACAGGTGCAGCTTTAACACGGCCTCCGCGCTCGTGGCGAGCGCCTGCATATCGTCGGCGGCGGCAACACAGACCGGCAGATTGGGGAAGCTGATATAAAAGCTATCCTCGCCCCGCTCGACGATGCCACAATAGAATGCTCTGCCCGTTTCGCTCACCACATCGCGGCCCTTCGCTGATTGCTTAGCGTTCGGCTTGCGATTGCCGGCTGGACGGGCCGGTTTACCTTTGCCGAATGCTCCGATCACCGCAGGCGGGAATGCCTCGGCAGCGGTGCGCGCCTTCGCAAAATCGGCCTCGGTCCATTCGGGGTTATCGTCGTAGGAATGCAAGGCGTCCGATTTCGGCGGCACAAGCGACAGATTGTGGCCATTACTGCGCCGAGAATACCCGCCGTTCATCCTTCGGATCACAGCGCCCGCCTTAGCGGCGTCCCCATGCGTCGGCACCTCCACCCCGATTTCCAGCAAGGTTTCGGTGGCCGTCTGCCAGCACCACAGGCTTAGCGGCGCGTCCCAATCCAGCCGCGCACGCACAATATCCTCTATCGGGTTCGCCAGCGGGTCAATCATTCGCCGCCTCGCCCGCATCCGCGCCGACAAGCGCCCGGATGCTTGCAGTTGTGATGCGGGTGGCGCTCCCGATCTTGACCACCTTCAACTGGCCTTCGCTTATCAGGCGATAGACGTTCGTGCGCCCGATCCGCAGCGCATCGCAGGTTTCCCGTACCGTCAGAAGATATGCCGTATTCATTCGTGTTCGCCTCTTTCCGTAGGAACATTGGCAAACTAGCGGGCAGGCGAGTAAAACGCTCGGCATATTCGACGCGGTATAGATAACTCCAAACTTATGAAGAGCCGGGACGCTGCTCGCAATAATCCGTGAAACTGGTGAGGGGTTCAAAGGTGCTGCTCCCCCGCCCATCCCAGATGCGGCCGGGCCGGGGGCCATCCTTGGCCGCACGTGTTCGCTCCAATCCACGATTTTAGGGGGCCGCTTTAGGGGCCAATTCAAAATCGAAACTCATAGAAGGCTGCAATTTAGGCACTCCCAGCCACCTTTGCGGTTCCTGTAAGCGCACCAGCCTTTTCCAAAGGGCTGATTCTTCAGAAAATAACGGATTTACTGCGCTTTGAGCCTCGCCAGGGTACAAGGCGAAGGTACAAAGTCGTGGCTTTGTTTGTCATGCATATTTTCCGTCATTCCTATGGTTGCTGCGGCTTTCGGCAGGTGATCCCAGAGGCCTTGAGGCCGTTCTCCGAGAGCAAGCGCGAGCACAAGGTGTCGATCGGAAGAGAAGGCGAGCCCGGCGTCGCTTCCTAGCAACCCAGCCCGAGCGTATTGCCTTCAACCGGGTCGTTTCCTGAAAGGCAGCTTTTGAGCTTCGGCGACCGAAATCCGCCAGTCTCCTCTCGGTACATTTTGCGGCGTGGGCGCTTGATGACCTCAGCTCTCAGTATGAGGCCGGATTTTGTGGGACTTGAATAGCGTTGCGAGATCTGCGGCGGAGCAGGCCTTCGAAAACAAGAAGCCCTGCATTTCGGTACAGCCCAAT
>NZ_SKCG01000002.1:124947-945114 GCF_005434915.1 Aurantiacibacter suaedae | reverse complement strand
GGTCATGGCCGGGTCCGCCTTGATGTCGCGGCAGAACACCGGGGTGCGGTCACGGCGATAGCCGATGATGATGTCGCCGAGGCGCTTCTGCAGGTCTTCGAGGTCCGAAGCCAGGCACAGGATGGCCATGATTTCCGAAGCCACGGTGATGTCGAAGCCGGTCTCGCGCGGGAAGCCGTTCGACACGCCGCCGAGCGGGCCGACGATCTGGCGCAGCGCGCGGTCGTTCATGTCGAGCACGCGGCGCCAGGTGACGCGGCGAAGGTCGATGTCGTTCGGGTTGCCCCAGTAGATCGAGTTGTCGATCATCGCCGAGAGCAGGTTGTGCGCCGAGGTGATGGCGTGGAAGTCACCGGTGAAGTGGAGGTTGATCTCGTCCATCGGCATCACCTGCGACTTACCGCCGCCGGCGCCGCCGCCCTTCACGCCGAAGCAGGGGCCGAGCGAAGGTTCGCGCAGGCACAGCATGGTCTTCTTGCCGATGCGGTGAAGCGCGTCAGAAAGGCCGACCGAGGTGGTGGTCTTGCCTTCGCCCGCAGGCGTGGGGTTGATCGCGGTGACAAGGATCAGCTTGCCGTTGCTGGTGGTGGGCAGGGTGGCGGTGTCGACCTTGGCCTTGTACTTGCCATAGGGGATCAGCGCATCGTCGGGCACGCCGGCGTTTTTCGCTACCTCGGTGATCGGAATGAGCGTCGCCTGGCGGGCGATTTCGATATCGGTGGGCATGCAAGGTCCTCTCTCGTAATGTAGGCTGCCGCTTTTTGCGGTCAGCGAAGCGGACATGGGAAGATGCTGGCACCCCCCCATGTCCAGATCCAAGATCGACTAGGCGTTCTTGCGATACTTTTCGCGTGCGTGCTGGTCGATCGGAGCGGGATGCACCGTCGCACGGATCTTGAACTGCACGTGATCTTCCACCTGAACCTTCGCAGACGGGGTGGGCTCACCCCAGACCACGGTCAGTTCTGTGCCAGGCTCGGCATGCGCCGCATCGACAACCGAGATCGACAACATCGATTCAAAGTTGGCCGAATAGCCAGTGTGCAACGAGCGGCCGACGCAGTTGCCCGATGCATCTTCAACGCGGTCATAGTGATAGGTCGCATAGTGGGCGATCGGCAGGTTGAAGAACTTGGCCTTCGGCCCTTCACCGAACATCGAGGCCCAGCACTTGGCCGTGTCCTCGGCATTCCACTGCAGGGTCACCTTCTTGTTCTTCTCGTCGAGGCCCGCAGCCTTTTGTGCTTCAAGCGCATCGCGACCGATGAAGTCGTGATCGAAACGCATCACCTTGCCGTAGCCGACATCGTAGGGCGAGAAGTAGTAATCCTCGATATTCTCGGAATAGAAGCTACCGCCCAGCGAGACGGCGGAATCGACGTCGTCAGCCGGAAGCCATTCGCGGAACGCCTTGGTGCTTTCACCCGAATAGAAGGCCGGCAGCGGACGCGGCAGCCAGCCGGATTCAAGCGAGTTTGTGAGATAGGCACGGCCACCCACGCGGATCAGGCCATGCTTGGCGCCCGCTTCGAGCACCGCGTCGATCACCGGCTGGCGATCTTCCCACGGCACCACGAATTCGAAACCCGGCTCGCCCGCCATGCCATGGCGCAGTGCACGAACCATCTTGCCTGCAATGTTAAAGCGCGTGCCCTTGAAGAAGCCGACAGTAGGCGGTTCATGGCCCAGCATTTCACCGATCACGGCCATGGCATCAGGGCCTTGCACTTCGAAGCGGTAAACCAGCGGATCGCCACCGCCAACACGGCAATAGGATGGATTGTCACGCACCAGCTCGACATCATAGCCGCCGGTTTCGGCGTGGAATTGCAGCCAGCTGATGGTCGGCGGGATGCCGACGGCCTGGAACTCGTCCTCTTCATATCGGAACAGGATATTGTCCCCGATCAGCTGCCCTTCGGCATTGGTGGCAATATACTGCTTGGCCGAATCGATGGGGAACTTGGCGACCGAGTTGATAGCGGTCTCCTGGATCAGCTTCAGCGCATCGGGGCCCTTGATGTTGAGATCGGCCATGTGGTGCGACTGATCGAACAGCACCGCGTTGGTGCGCCATGCCTTCTGCTCGTCACGCCAGTTGGTGAATTCCGGGGTCACTGGGGTGGAAACGATGGGTGGGTCCTGTGACTCCCAAAGCATGGTGTGCGGATTTCCCGCTTCGGAAATTCGTTGTTCAAGGCTTTTTGACATCTGAACTCTCCTCCAACAACCCGGACATTCCAGGCGTCTCGTTGATGGTGCCGCCGTCAATTTCGCGGGCGACCATGGAGCGTTTCTAAGGCGCTGGCCTATGTATTGTAAAACATGTTATATTGAACAAGCACCTTAGGAAAACATTGCTATGCCCTTGCCGTTTACCTTGCGTCAGTTGGAGTATTTCGCTGCAATTGCGGCGGAGGGATCGCTCTCGGCGGCGGCCGAGCGCTGCAATGTTAGCGCGACTGGACTGGCGCTTGCGCTGGATGAGCTGGAGCGCAACATGGAAATCCAGCTGGTAATCCGCCGCAAGGGAAAGGGAGTTGAACTTACCGCGGCTGGGTCATCGCTTCTGCGCCACGCGCAACAATTGCTGGCGGGCGCGGAAAGCTTCGCGGATCAGGCGGCGCAGAGTTCAACGGGTCTCAGGGGAAGGTTCGTAGTCGGGTGCTTTCCCACGCTCGCGCCGTTTTTTCTGCCCGCCGCCATGGAGCATTTTGGCCGCGAGCACGCCGAGCTTGAACTGTCCTTTGCGGAAGGATCCGCCCCGGAATTACTCGACCTTCTGTTCAAGGGGCAGATCGACGTCGCGATCCTGTATAGCGTCGACGTTTCGGGACAAGTCGAGCTTGAGCCCATTCGCGACTACAGGCCCTATGTGATCATTGCGAAATCTCACAGGCTGGCAAAGCGAAAAAAGGTTTCCTTGTCCGACTTGCTCGAAGAGCCGCTGATTCAGATCGACATGCGTCCGAGCCGTCAAAACACGGAATACATCTTTGCTTCACAAGGCCATCAACCCTCGATCCGCTACACGACCAAAAACTACGAGCTTGCGCGGTGCATGGTCGGTCGTGGCCTGGGCTATTCGCTGCTCATCCAGCGTCCGGCCACGCTGCGCACCTATGACGGGCATGATGTTGCCATCCTGGAACTGGAAGATGACCTGTCTCAGACAACGGTCGGCCTCATCAGACCGCATGGCGCACCGGAAAACGCCAAATATATTGCCCTGCGCGATTTCCTGAAGACGCACACGAAAGCAGCGGGGCTTCAAGCCCCGCTCTAACTTCATTCCAGCCTTGCAATGCTTCGCGAACGTCACCGCAAAGGTGGCTTAACGCACGAGCACGCCTGTTTGACCTGACCTAAACCAGAGTATAGATACTGGTCGGTATGCTAATTTGGATATGCGGCGACCTGGGCTGGTTGGTGCGCAGGACGGCACAAGAGGCAAAGCATCATGAGCTTGATCATCGATATTCACGGCCACTACACAACCGAGCCGGAGGGTCACATGGCGTTCCGCGCGCAGCAGCTGGATGCGGTTGAGAACTCGCTCGCATCGCCAGCCTACCCAAACATAACCGATGACGAAATCATCGAGAGCATCGAGCAAAACCAATTGCGGGTTATCCGCGAACGCGGCGCCGACGTAACCGTGTTTTCGCCCCGTGCATCAGGTATGGGGCACCACCTTGGCGACGCGCAGACGAGCATCGAGTGGACGCGCCATTCCAACGATCTGATCAAGCGGGTGGTGGACCTCTTCCCTCGCAACTTCGTGGGCGTCTGCCAGCTTCCGCAGTCGCCCGGCGCCGACCTGAATTCCTCGATTGCCGAACTTGAGCGTTGCGTAACCGAGCTGGGTTTCGTCGGCTGCAACCTTAATCCCGATCCATCCGGGGGCAACTGGCAAGGCCCGCCTCTGACAGACCGATCCTGGTATCCCTTTTTCGAGAAGATGTGCGAACTGGATGTTCCGGCGATGATCCACGTATCAGGATCGTGCAATCCGAACTTTCATGCCACCGGCGCCCATTATCTCAATGCTGACACCACGGCCTTCATGCAGTTCCTGCAGGGAGACCTGTTTGCCGATTTCCCTGCGCTGCGCTTTGTCATTCCGCACGGCGGCGGGGCTGTGCCCTATCACTGGGGCCGTTATCGCGGGCTGGCGATGCGCATGGGCAAGCCTGATCCGGGCGAGCACATCCTGCCCAATGTCTGCTTCGATACCTGCGTTTACCACCTGCCCGGTATAGAACTGCTGCTTGACGTGATCCCGATCGATAACATCCTGTTTGCCTCGGAAATGCTAGGTGCGGTTCGCGGCGCAGATCCGGAAACCGGGATCCCTTGGGACGACACCAAACAATATCTGGACGCTCTGGATCTTTCGGCGGAAGATCGCGCAAAGGTATTCGAAGGAAACGCAAGACGGATTTATCCCCTGCTGGACAAGCGCCTCAGCGAACTGGGAATTGGCTAGGTTTACCGAGCTGATCGGAGACCTGGCTCGCGCTGTTTGCGCTCCGGTCCGTTCATCGAAAGGTCTGCTGCTGTCAGCTTTATGCAAGAGCGAAGCCTCGATGCCGCCCACGTCTCCAAAGGCCTATCGCCAGATTGTCGAACTCGAAGAACCATCGAACTTCGCGGCAGACAATCCTGCAAGCGCGCGCAGCACCGGCGAACAGGACGCCTAACGCGAATAGGCGAGTTGGAAGGCCTTGAGAGTGCTGCGCACAAGGTCACCCACGTTTGGTCCGGTGCCGTTGCCAATCCCCGAGGACGCGCCATAGGTGAGCTCAAGCACAATCGCGCCCAGCACCTCAGGATCTGGATCATTCCAGCCAGGAAAGATTGGCAGCAAGAGCCTGCCTACACCGCGCCATTGTTCGCGAAACAGTTCGGAATGCTGGCTTCCATAGGTTGCGTCGCGCTTCGCCCTGCGCAGAACTTCGAGAGCAAGCGCCCCCCACACCGGGTTGCTTGCCCGTTTAATCGACCATTCCGCTATCTTTTCGATAATCTCGTCAGGGTCGGTCACGCCTTCAAGCATGGCAGTAATTTCAGGCACGTCCTGCCCGGCATGCAACTCCAGCATTTCGAGGAAATATTCCTCTTTGCTATCGAAGTTCGAATAGAAGGCCCCCTTGGTGAAACCAGCGGTGTGCGCGATCTTGTCGATAGAAGCGCTCTCGTAGCCCTCCTTGGCGAACACTTCCGGGCCTTTCTCCAGCAGCAACTGGCGGGTGCGTGCCTGACTTTCTTCACGGCTCATCGTTGGCAAAGCGGACGTCCTCAAATTACGGCAATGACAGTGGCTAGCGACCAGAACACCATATATTCAGGACCACTTTTGTTCCAGCGCCAGGCGAAGCCGTGCATTTTCAGCACGGCATAGCTGGCGCCCGCAAGCACGAACACGGCCAGCCCTGCCGCGATCCGCGGAAAAATATCAAAGATCAGGCCGGCCGCAGCAAGGAATTCGAGTGCGATTGTAAGCCACAGGAAAACTGGCCCCGGTTTGAGGCCGATACCTGCGAAAGTCTGCTGCGCCAGCGAGGCGTTCTTTATCTTGAGGATTGCGTGCGGAAGCAGCCAGGCCCCGCACATGATGCGCAGGAGATCCTGCCAGTCGAGCGCCGCCATCAGGCGAGCGCCCGTTTCAGATAGGAGGGTTCAAACACCCCCTTTGCCATCTCGCGCTTGTCTTCTTCCAGCAACCCGGCACGAATCATCAGGTCGATCGATGTCGCCAGCGCCGTTGCCGTCACTTCCATATGTGCTGGCCACATGCCCAGATCGCGCATGTAAACGTAGCCGCGATGGGCAAGCTGGGCATCATCCTTCGTGGTGATCGACTGGAAAATCTTTGCACATTCCGCTTCGTTCGCAGGATCATTGGCATAGGCATAACCCTTGTCGAGCGCAGAAAGGAAAGGCCCGATCACCTGCGGGTTTGCATCCAGCCAGCTCTTGTTGCCGATGATGCCGGCAAACACCACTTCGGGAATGTAGTCGGGAATTTCGCCGATCAGATTGTAGCCTGCATTCTCAGCCATGAAATTCCACGGTGCAGGCTGGGGGGCGGCGTCGATCTCGCCCTTCTGCAAGGCTTCCCAACGGGTGATGTGGATGCCCGCGAGTTCGAAGTCATAATCTCCGGGATAGTGCAACCCATGTTCGGCCAGCATGATCTGGGTGTAGATCGCGGTGCCTTCGGTAAGCGATGAGGTGCCAATCTTGCTGCCCTTCATCTGCTCCATCGATTCGATCCCGGGCCGAGCGACAAGCGACATCGGCAGGCGGTTGGAATTGGAAGCCACAATCCGCAGGTCGCCGCCATTCACAAAGTCCGCGATCGCGCCTTCCGGGGGCGTGATTGCCAGTTCCGCTTCCTCGTCGAGCAAAGCCTGGGTCGCCTTGCTGACACCCCCCAGCTTCTGCAGTTCGACGGCAAGCCCGGCCTGGTCGAAATAGCCCTTCTCCAAAGCTACAAATACAGGCAGCCAGTTGAAACCCTGCGCTGCGCCGACCAATCTGAAAGTTGTTTTGCTCATTCGATCCTCTCCGCAATTGTTGCGTTCGTATGCCAGATGAAATACCAATGGGTATCTTAAATTGCAATCCAAGGCTTGCTGTGCTGCAGGTTTTAACTCTCTCGGGAGCTGGAAATGGCTGAATTTGCGCCGATCCTCTATCTGAAAAGCTCGTGTCCCTTCTGCCTCAAGGTGGCCACCTATCTCGCCTCTATCGGCGAGTTCGCAGACATGGAAATTCGGGCATTCTGGCCGGACGATCCAGAAGACGAGGTCATTCGGAAGGAGCTGGAAGGCAAAACCGAAAAGGTCAGCTTCCCAACGCTGCAATTCGCCCCTGGCGAATACATGATCGAATCCGATGCGATTATCGAGAGATACCGGCAGAAGAGCGGCATCGACCCTGAAAGTCTGCCGTTCTACCAATACGTTATCAACGGTCCGATGCGGCGCATGCGAGAGCAATTTGCCGAAATCAAGCGCTTGAACGGCATCGTAGAAGAGAACTTGCAAACGTAAGGTGAAGCGCAAGCCAATTGCAAATTGCCGCTTGTCGCGAGAGATTCCTCAGACGTTCCGTACTGTTTGAATGAAGGAGATATCGGATGGCCGGTCAATCGATCAAAGGGTTCGGGCCCGTTGCCAAGTCTCTACACTGGCTGGCGGCGCTGCTCGTAGGTTGGCAGATGCTCAAGTTCGGCGACCGGATTGATGATGGTGAGCATTGGGTCGGCCAGACGCTTGTTTCCTGGCACATATCGATCGGCACCTTGATGCTGGTGCTTGCCGTTTTCTGGATTCTTCACGCCTTTGCCGTCCGCAAGGAGCGTCCGCCCTATGATGCTTCCAACGCCCTATATGTGAAGGCTGGTCACCGCCTCATCTTCGCCGCGCTTGTCCTCCTGCCGCTCACCGGCATTCTCAGGATGGTAGGCGCTGGCTATCCGATCGAAGCCTTCGGGATCGAGCTTTATCCTGCTGGCGACGAAATCGACTGGGCAGCGTCGATAGGCAGCGTCCATTCGCCTCTGGCCTGGGTGTTTGCCGCGCTGATCGTCGGCCATGCGACGATGGCCCTGTTCCATCACTTCGTTCTCAAGGACGATACGCTTTCCCGCATGACCCGGTTGCGCGCGCGCGACTGACGCCGGACCCGGCATCGCCGTTCTGCGCTTAGCCGACCGACAGAAACAGGATATGGTGTTGCGGTCAATCGCGCGCAGTGGTCGACAGACCGATACGGCGGGTAGAGTATCCAGATTGAGAATGGTCTTGAGCGAACCAAACAACAAATTCTACTTCGACGATATCGTGCCTGATGCGCAATTGCTGTCGTCGGAGACTATGCTGGACCGCGAGGCGATGCGCGACTTCGCCAGGCGATGGGATCCGCTTCCGATCCATCTCGACGAGGAGACTGCCCGCAAGGCAGGACTGGGCGATATCACCGCGTCGGGCTCATTCCTGCTCGCAACGAAGAACCGCCTGCTTTACGAACTTGGCGTGGATATGGCGGTGATTGCCAGCTTCGGCTTCGACGAGGTGCGCTTCAAGGAACCCGGCAAGCCAGACGACGCCGTGCGCCTGCGCCTGACTTGGCTTGAGAAGCGACTATCCACCTCGCGCCCGGACAGAGGCATTGCAAAGCACCTTGGCGAACTTATGCGCGCTGATGGAACGGTGATTTTGTCGCTGATCGATACCGTGATGATCAGGACACGGCCAAAGGCCTAGCCGCGAAACGGCCGGTGCATGGTTCAGCACCCGGCCGCCATCTCCGGCGCTTCAAGTCCGACACTTGGCGTGCCACTCAAGTGACTGCCCCCAGCAACACTACCGAAATGGTGGCTGGCTGGTCAGTGCGATTGCGCCAGGCATGCCGCGCGCCTTGCTGAACCACCGTATCGCCAGCGCTCAGATCCACGATCTGCCCGTCATCAAGTTCAAGCGAAACCGTCCCGCTCACCACTGTGACGTAATCCACCGTTGGCGTCTGATGCATGCCCGGGTTGTCCGGCTCCATCCGCTCTGCGATGCCGGGGGACGCCTCGCCCATTTCAGGCCCGGCGACCACCGGATCCCAGTCCGCCATCGAACTGTCAGGCGGAAAGGTAATCACCCAGAAAGACGATCCACCTGCGCCAGTCACCATCGACCCGCCGGCCGCCATGGCATCGTGCTCTGCTCCCAAGGTAAGGTCCGGCGTGCCCTCAAGGCGCCAAAGTGGCGCCGAGACAAACCCCGGCGTGTGCTCAAGAATCATTTCGCGCGGCGATGGCCCGTCGCTGATCACCAGCGACCTGCCGCTCGCATCCTTGCCGGTAACGATACGCCTGACTTTCATCCCGATCTCTCCCCAAATTTCAGAAACTATTCAGTATCAGAGATTTTCCAACGAAACAAACATTTGCGCGCAAAGTGCCTAGTTTGGCTTGAAGAATCACGCTTTCAGATACTATACAGTATTCCGAGAAGGATTGGGAGAATTCCGATATGACGAAGATGCGTTCCGCACGTTTGCACGCGATCAACACACCGATGGTGATTGATGAGGTTGAAAAGCCGGTTGCCAGCGGCAGCGACGTGGTGATCCAGGTCAAGGCGTGCGGACTGGTGCCCAATCTCGCCAATGTATTGAACAATTGGGAAAGCTGGTATCCGCACCAGCCGCTGCCACCAAAGCCGGCAACCTTCGGTCTCGATCCTGCCGGTGTCGTCACCGAAGTGGGCGATCAGGTTGTTGCGATCAAGCCCGGAGACCGGGTCTACGTCAACCCACTTCGCTCTTGTGGAGCCTGCCACGAATGCGCCTCCGGTGCACCGATGAAGTGCGACCATTTCACCTTCAACGGCTATTTCGGATTTGGTCCGCAAAGCGCCGAGATCTACAAGCGATATCCCGATGGCGGTTTTGCTGAGTTCATGCGCGCACCGCAGAGCGCCATCGTCAAGATTCCTGACAACATGACCTTCACGCAGGCTGCCAGGCTGGGCTACCTCGGTACTTCCTATTCTGCACTCAAGAAGTTCGGCGGCCTTTCCGGCAAGACCCTGATTATCAACGGGGCAAGTGGCACCCTTGGCGTTGGCGCAACGATGTTTGCGCTCGCAATGGGCGTTGCAAGAATCTTTGCCGTGGCGCGCGGTCGGCCGTTGCTCGAACGGATCAAGGCGCTTGCTCCGTCGCGGATCGAAACCTTTTCCACCGAAGATGGCAGCACGGCTGAATGGGTGCGCTCGCTGACTGGCACAGGCGCCAATTTCATGTTGGATTGCCTGGGCGCCAAGGCTGACACGGCATTGATGAAGGATGCCATGATGGGGGTCCGGCGCGGCGGAACCATCGTCAATATCGGCGGCACCGGCAGCGACATGCTGTTCAACACCAAGTGGTGGATGGACAATTCGATGACGTTGATCGGATCGGCCTGGCTGACCACGGCCGAGGGCATGGAAATGGCCGCCATGGTGGAAACGGGCGTGATCGACCTGTCGGTTCTGGAAACCAAGGCGTTCCCCCTGGACGCGGTAAACGAGGCAATTGGCGGCGCAGCGTCAGGCAGCGGCGGCTTCACCAGCTACGTGCTTCAACCCTAGCCGAAAGCGCGGGAGCAAAAGGCAAAAACCATGAACACTTCGTCCACGTCAGAGACAAGGCCACGCCATCGCCCGCCGTTCCGCGCGGAGCATGTTGGAAGCCTGCTGCGCTCGAAAGAATTGCTCAAGGCCCGCGAGCAGGCGGCGAGCGGAGCGATCACGCTGAAACAGCTTCGCGCCCTTGAAGACTCGGAAATCGCTCGTTCGGTCAAACGCCAAGAGGAGATCGGCCTCAAAGTCGTCACAGACGGGGAAATGCGGCGGACAAGCTGGCATATGGACTTCCTCTGTGAAATTGACGGAGTTGAAAATGCCGGAACACAGGTGCGCTCATTCGAGAACGAGACCGGACCCGTACGGAACGAGATTACCTTCCCCCGCATCACCGGGAATCTTTCGCTCAGCCAGACCATTTTCGGCCATGCTTTCACGTTTCTGCAGGGGGTCACGACTGTTACGCCGAAGCTCTCCATCCCGGCACCGAGTATCCTGCACGGCTTGGGAGACACGGAGTTCTATGACGATGAGGATCAACTCTTCGATGATTTGATCACTGTTTATCGCGCGCAAATCCGGAAGCTGGAAGAGATCGGTTGTACCTATCTGCAAATTGACGACACGATGTTGGCGATGCTCGCGGACTCTTCCTACGTCGAAAAGATGCGCCGTGTGTCATCGGCGCCGGAAAAGCTCGCGCTGCGCTACGTTGATCTCCTGAACCGCTGCATTGCGGAGCGATCGGATAAGCTCACCGTTTGCGTGCACACGTGCCGCGGCAATCATCGGTCAGCCTGGACCGCATCTGGCGGCTACGATCCAATAGCCGAAGCGACGTTTTCCGAGTTGCAGGTCGATGGACTCTTCCTCGAATTCGACGATGCCCGTTCCGGTTCGTTCGAGCCTCTGCGCTACGTGCCGAAGGACAAGCACATCGTGCTGGGTCTGCTAACCAGCAAGAAGGCAGAACTCGAAGAACCGCAGGCGCTAGCGCGCCGGATAGACGAAGCAGCGCGTTTCATAGACCTCGATCAGCTTTGTTTGTCCCCCCAGTGCGGCTTTGCATCGACATCACAAGGCAATCTGCTGACCGAGGACGACCAATTTGCAAAGCTGCGTTTGATCGTTGAAACGGCCGAGACTGTGTGGGGCGAGGCGTAATGCGAAGGGGGGACTCGACCGCCTAATACCCTGAGCGCCGCAACTACAATGCCAAGATCTCCTTTCAGCGCACCTACAAACTGCAGGTCACCGGCCCCGACCCGGCGGCTCTTACCGCTAATCTAAGACCCGCACCTATTATCCTGCACCAAGGAATGGCTGGCGAAATCGGGTTCGAATTACAGGGACCGATAGGCTGGAGTTGGCGCGGGCCGAAATCCTTTACCTTACGTTCACCTTGTTCGAAGACGAACCGATCACCCCCATTCCGATGGAGCCGTACCAGCTTTGTTGGGGCCCCCACACAACTAGGACACGCAGGCCCCTGCGAAGTTTCAGGATTGCGACCGGTAGGTGCGCCGCGCGGCCTCGTGGATCGGCCACGACTGGGCTTCGCAGCGAATTGTCACCTGCCGATGTTCGTGCACCGAGGGTTTGGCCGTTCCACCATTCGGTTCGCCCCAGACCAGTTCCAGTTGGGTGCCCGGCTCGGCAAATTCGGGATCCACCATCGAGACCGACAGATAGGCGCGCTCGTTGGCGCTGTAGAGAGGGTAGCCCGAAATCCCCACCAACTTGCCGTCCTTCTCAATGCGATCATAGGGATGGATGGCATAGTCGGCAGAGGGCATGTCCATCCACATCGGCATCTGGCCGGGCTGGAACAGGCCACGATAGACCTCGGTCACGTCATCGCCGTTCCATACGAGGATCACCTTCTTGCGATGCTTCTTGTCCTTCATTGCCAACAACGCGTCACGACCGAGGAAGTCATGGTCCCAATGGATCACGCGGTCATATTCGAGGTCGAACGGCGTCAGATAATAGTCGCTGACTTCCTCGGGCATGAAACTGCCGCCCACGGAGGAAAAACCTTCAAAGTGCGCCGCCGTGAGCCACTCGCGATAGGGCCGCATGTCCTCGCTTTCATAGATCGCCGGAAGCGGTGCGGCGAACCAGCCGGATTCGCCTGCCGTCGCGCTGTAGGATCGGCTACCGCCGCGCAGCATGCCGTGCTTCTCGCCAACCTCGAGAAGTCTCGCCTCGACTTTGGCCTTGTCTTCAAACGGCCCCCACATTTCCAGCCCGGCAACACCGCCCATCGCGTGGCACAGGGTTTTGACCTTGCAGCCCGCAATGACCATGTCCCCCATCGAGAAGAATCGGGTCGACAGCTCGCCGCCCTCGTTCACCTCGTTGAGGATATCCATGGCGTTGGGCCCTTGTACCTCGAACCGGTAATGCGGGCGCAAGTTGTTGGGATCGTAAGCCCGAAGGTGGTCGATGTGGACCTCGACATCGTAGTCACCCGTTTCGGCGTTGAATTGCAGCCAATTGGGCACCACTGGGCGACCGACCACCAGCACGTCATCATCCGCATAGCCAAAGATGATCGCGTCGCTGATGAGGTATCCGTCCTTGTTGCAGCACACGATCTGCTTGGCCTTGTTGGCCCCGAACCTGGCGAAATTGTTGACCGAGAAGTCAGACAGCAAGCGCCGCGTGTCGGGCCCTGTGATGCGCAGCTCGGTCATATGGAATGACTGGTCGAAGAGGATGGCCGACTTGCGCCAGGCCTCGCTCTCGTCGATCAAATTGGACCACATGGACTGGACCGGGAATTCGAAGGCGCCTGTCTGCGCATTCTGCAGCAGACGGGCCGCACTGCCTGCTTCATCGATCATCTGCTGGAGGGTTTTCATTGCTATTTCCTTATGACATTCGCGAGCCGGGAAGGCAGGCGGCAGGCGCCCGCCTTCCCGAACAGCCTAGGGAGAGGCTGCGGTTAAAGGGGGTTAGAACTCGAAGCCCAGCCTGGCGTAGAATTCGCGCGGGCGGTTGGGCGAACCGTAGACCTGCCCTGCGCTGCTGGTCAGGCCATTCACGATGAACCGCTCTTCGGTCAGGTTCGTCACACCGCCAGCGATTGACCAGCCATCGTCATGTTTGAAGGTGACGCTTGCATTGATCACATTGGTTTCGGGCCGACGCAGCAGGAACGAGCGCTGCGAGTCATTCCACATCTTCGAGGTGTAGGTATAATCAGCAAGCAACATGATCGCGTGATCGCCCACCGGAACATCTATTCGCGGAGAGATGTTGAAGGTGACGTCCGGCACCTTCAGCAGTTCGGCACCATCGACCAGACCAAGCTGGAGGTAATTCGGCGCACTGGTGTTGGTCAGCTCGTCCAACTCGCTGTCCATCAGGCCCGCAGATGCCGTGATGCTCACATAGTCTCCCAAGTCGATCAGGAAATCAGCTTCAATGCCGCGAATTGTGGCCGTACCGAAGTTGCCGATTTGCGGATTGGGCCCAACCTGGATCAGCAGTTGCACGTCGTCATATGACGTGCTGAATGCCGCGAAATTGGCTTGGAGGCGTCCGTCGAACAGGGTCGACTTCACGCCCGCCTCTAAAGTTGCGGCGGTCTCTTCCTGGAAGACGATGGGAGCAGCAATCGGAACGCTGGCGCGGGTACTCCAGCCGCCCGACTTGTAACCTTCGGTGTAGCTGCCATAAACCATGACATCATCGGTCGGGTACAACTGCACACCCAGCTTCATCGAGAAGTTGGAGAAGTTGCGCGGAGGCGTGTCGCGCGTGTACAGGCGGAGGGGCTCATCCGGGTGCGGGAAGCGCGCAAAGACGGAACACGGCACAGTGCCCACGCCGGGGATAAATCCGGTGCCATTGACCGGGCAATTCAGGACATCGTAGTTGAACGAAGACAAATCCGTCTGCGCGATGTCGATCTGCTTGTCTTCTTCGGTATATCGCGCGCCTGCGGTGAAACCGAGCCATTCGGTCACGCGCCAGTCAGCCTGACCGAAGAAAGCGACACTCTCGGTCTCCAGATCGATCGGCCCTTCTGCAGTCCAGATACCAGCACCGATAGCGACGTGGTCAAGCGCATTGGCTTCTTCTTCAAAATAATAGGCACCGAGGACCAGGTCGAGTTGTGACGTGCCAATGTCGAAGTTGCCAAGCAGTTGCAGCTCCTGGCTTAACTGTGACTGGTCGGCCATGTTGGAAACCGTGAAGAAGCTTCCCGGAGAATTGTCAGCATCGAACCCCGAACGCCACGACAACTCGCGATAGCCGGTGATTGAGCGCAGGGTTATCTGGTCAGAAAGATCAAAGGCCAGATTGGCCGACAAGCCCCAGGTTTCGGTCTTTGAAAAGTTGATCCCGGTTGCAAACGATTCGTCCCAGTCACTACTGATGAAGCGATCATTCCACACCAGCATGTCATTATTCGGGTCGCCATCGACATTGACGCTACCGAGCGGCGAAATCTGCTCGTTGGGAAGCAATTCGTTTCCACGAGGGTTGTTGCAGAAGCTCTGCGCATTGCGCGCGAGGATTTCGGCCTGTGTTGCTCCGATGCAGAAGTTGTAAATGCCTGCGAAGTTGAGGCCTGCGCCAGGCGTCAGAGCCGTTCCCGGAATCGCCGGGGCACCGGGGCCGGCAAAATTGCCGCCGAAATCTTCCAGTACGTCCAGGATTACGTTGGGCAAACCGGACGTATCGGACTTGTAATAATCACCGCTGATCGTGGCCGTGAACCTGTCAGTAGGCTCCCAGATCGCCTTGCCGCGAATTGTCCAGTCATTGATACCGCCGGCGTATTCATTGGTGTCATAACCTGATTCGCGGAAGATGCGCGGGGATTCCTCGACGAAACGCTCATTGGTGACAAAGGGCACACGCTTCTGGAAGCCGCGGCGGTTGTTCGATGCCACAGTGACATTTGTCCGCAAGGTTTCGGCCAGTGGGATGTCGATCGTGGCGGCAATGTCGAGGCGTTCATAGCTGCCCACGGTCACTGATCCGGACATCGCAAAATCATGACCCGGCGTGCGGGTCACCACATTGATGGCACCGCCAATCGTGTTGCGCCCGAACAGCGTGCCTTGCGGACCTTTCAGGATTTCGACGCGCTCCACGTCAGGCAGCGTCACGTTCGCGCCAACGGAACGCGCCAGGAAGATACCATCGACATAGACACCGACGCCGGGGTCAACATTTACAGCAAAGTCATTCTGGCCGATCCCGCGGATCGAGGCACCCAGCGCCGCGCCCGAGCCAGCGAAAGGCGTGCCGGCGTCCAGCGTAACGTTCGGAGTGACGTTGCCGAGCTGGGAAACGTCCGCGATGGCACGTTCTTCCAGCGCATCGCCGCCGAACACGGTCAGGGCGATTGGAACTTCCTGCGCATCCTGGTCACGCCGCTGGGCAGAGACCACGATGACATTTTTGTCACGCGCGCTGTCAGCCTCCGCCCCTGAAGCGTCCTGTGCATTGGCCTGCGTCGAAATCTGAAGTGCCGCGCCACAAGCGCCGACAAGCAATAATGCCTTTTTCACCAGTTAACTCTCCCTTTCAGGCGCGTCTTTTGTGCGCGCTCTCGAATCCTCAGCTCAACAGCTCACGTCATTTTGAAAGCGTGATACCAAGCAGTATCTGAAATACTTTAGATTGGATTGTTCGTCAATTCGAAATGACTTTGGAGGCTAGAGGTGGCACTTTTGCCAGCTCGATGCAGGCATGCGCACTTCGTCGCTCCCGCGGTCAACGGGATGCGAAAAAGGCCGAGAATGAATAAAATGCGGGAGACCGACGTGCCTTCAGTCGGGGCTGTCTTCTCCGAAGCGCGGGGGCAGCCCTTCGCCTAACAAGGTGAGCCCAGCCATATCCCCGAAGCCCTTTGCAGGCGATTGGCCGAATTGCCGCACAAAACTCTCCGGCTCGGGCAATTCCGTGCGGATACACCTTTCGACGAGAGATTCGCTGACACCAAGCCCGCGCATGATCAGCGTCACCATTTGCTCCGGATAATCATCAGGCTGTTCCGACCGAAGCTGCGTGATCATCCCTGCCAGAGTGGCGCCATGCATAAGATCATACGCCAGCTGCGCTGAGCCTGCGTGGAACTGCTCAGTGACCATCCCTTCGATCACCGCCTCGATTCCGTAGCGCGCCGTCTCCTCTCCGAAGATCGGGCCGCCGGCGCTCAGGTTCACCATGGCCCAGCCCCATGCCGGATCTTCCCGCGTCCGGTGCATGTAATACCGTAAAGCGAAAGAACAGCGCAGCGCGCCAGCTGGCACCGTACGAATTATTGCGCGCACGGCGAGATTGAAATCGTGGCTGATGTCAAACGTCAGCGCGCTCAGCAATTCTTCCACGCTGGAGAAATAATTGTAAAAGGTGCCGCGTGCGACCTTCGCCTCTTTGCATATCTCTTCGATCCGGGTCGAGCGGCCGTCCTCCCTGCCAAGCAACAGGAAGGCGGCCTCGAGCATCTTCTCGCGCGTGCGGGCACGCTTCTGGCGACCGATTTCCGCGCGTTTTTCAAGACTGATTTTCCGACCCACTCGACCTCGTCCACTGCTTCTGGCCTCGATAATCCCAGAAGCGGTAGACATGCAAATTTCCGGCTATTGTTGGCCCGACTTGATCACTTTTTCGAAGTAAGGTGCTGGCGCGACCGTTGCACGGATCTCGCGCAGTTTGTGTTTTTCTATCGATGGTCGCAACGAATCGGGCTCACCCCAAAGCAGGGTAACCTCGGTGCCTGGCTCGGCGCTGTCGATGTCGACGAGCGCCAAAGACAAAAAGCCGCCAGCATTGGGCGAATAACCGGACCAGTTGGAAAGGCCTGCCAACTCGCCCCCGGACATCACACAATCCGCCTCGAATGTGGCATGCATGGGCGAAGGAATGTTCATATACTTGCCGCCCTCGCCTTCGGGCGCAAACATGGACGAGCGAATGATGTCCATCACGTCGTCCTCGTTCCACAGCAGACTGCGCTTAACGCGCCTCTTATTATCGCGCTTGGCTTCCAGCCCTTCGCGGCCGATGAAATCGCGGCTCCAATCCACTACATTGCCATAACCCACCTCGATCGGATCGACATAATAGTCCCTGATATCGGTGGAGACGAAACTCCCGCCCAGTGAGCCGATTGTTTCAAGGTGGTTGGTCGTCAGCCATTCGCGGTAAGGGCGCATTTCCTCGGAGTGGTAGATGGCTGGCAATGGCATGGGCATCCAGCCGGACTCGATCCCGGTCACTGAATAGGCATCGGCGCCCGCCTTGCGGATACCGAATTCTGCGCCCGCCTCCATGATTGCGCCGCGGATGACGTTTTGATCTTCCCAGGGGCCATACAGTTCGAAACCAGGTTCGCCCGCCATCCCGTGGCGAAGCGCCCGAACCTTTCGCCCGGCGATGGTCATCTCGCCGATGTGGAAGAACTTGATTTCCGGCACGTTGTTGTTGGTCAGCTTCTCCATCAGCGCGAGCGCATGCTTGCCCTGCACCTGCAGGCGATAGATATCGCGATCGCCATCGCGGACGGACAGCGGCAGATCGATCATCGCTTCGACATCATATTTGCCAAGGCCCGCATTGTATTGCACCCAGTCAGAAGCGAACGGCGCGCCAACGATACGGTAAAAGTCATCCTCCTCATGGAAGATGATCGCGTCCGCCAGATAGTTGCCATCGTGGCCACACATGACCAGTTGCTTCGCCCGCATGGTCGGGAAAGTGGCAAGCTTGTTTACGGAAAGCTCTGACAGCAGATCGATCACCTGCGGGCCACGCAAGTGCAGTTCGCACATGTGATAGGATTGCTCAAGCATGGCCACGCCCTGCTTCCAGGCGCGCATCTCGTCACGGAAATTGGTGAATTCCGGCGGAATCTTCGGAAAAACGTATCGCCCCAAGGGCGCAGAGCGCAGCAACTCTACAGACCCCCCGGCAGCATCCATCAGTGATTGCAGTGTCGCAGCGCGATTTTCGCCATTTCCGGCCATTTCAAATTCCCTCCCAGGCTCATGTTTATGAAGCCTAGTTCTTCCGCATTGCACATCTTGTCAATCTTAAACTATGATATTCGAGATTTTTGATATAAATGTCATCTTGAAAGAGTCGTCATCATAAGGCGGCCCGGTGACAGGTGGAGAGGACAGGATGTTTCCGAAGAACGCGTGGTACGTCGCGGCCATAAGCCGTGAGATCAAAGACCGGGGCGTCCTCTCGCGAACGATTTGCGAGCTGCCGCTTGCGCTTTACCGGGCGCAGGACGGGACAGTGGGAGCCCTGCTTGATCGCTGCCCGCACCGCCTTTTCCCGCTGTCGAAAGGCCAAGTGACGCAGGACGGCTTGAGGTGCGGCTATCACGGGCTGGCATTTGCCGCCGATGGGCGATGTACGCATATCCCATCGCAGGATGAGATACCCCCTAATGCACGAGTGGCCGCCTATCCCGTGCGTGAGAGTCACGGACTGATTTGGCTATGGCCGGGCGATCCGGCCCTGGCGCAAAACACCCCGTTGCCCGCATTCGAGACAGGTCCCGGTTACCTGTCAGGCCTCGACTTTTCCTGCCTCGATGAATGCGACAAGTGGGGCGTTGCCGGCCCCCACCTGATCGAGGTGGATGCCAACTACATGCTTGCGGTCGACAACCTGCTGGATCTGACCCACGTGGCCTTCATTCACGCCAAGACATTCGACAACTCTGCAATTCTTGGCAGCGAGAGGATTACGAAGACCCTCGGCGCAAACCAGCTGATCGACTTCTTCCGCTTCAAGAACCCGATGTCGGCGCCGCTTCGCGCAGCCTACATGCTCGATCAGGACATTCCGCTCTACGACAGTTTCCTGGAAACCTACTGGCACGCACCCGGCACGATGATCCTGGTGCACGGTGCGACCCCCGAGCGGGCAGACCGCGAGGAAAGCGGCACGATCGTCATGGGTATCAACGCCATTACTCCGGCCACGCGCACGAGCTGCCACTATTTCTGGTCACAAGCCGTTTATCGCAATCTGAGAGGCGGAGCCGTGCGCGATGCCTGGGAAATCGCCACGCGCAACGCCTTTGCGGAGGACGAGCATGCGCTGCGCACGCAGCAGCACAACCTTGAACGATTCGGCATGCAGGAACTCAGCGACGGCGTTTCGCTGATGTTGAAATCGGACAAGGCAATCACACTCGCCCGACGAACGATTGCTCGGCTTGTGAAGGAAGAAACCACAGGATCGCGGTTGAATAGCAGCCGCGACAGACAATGAGGGGAATTGTAACGATGTTGCCTGAAAGAATGCGTGCCGCGCGAATGTATGATGTCGGTTCCGACATGGTGATCGAGGAAGTGGAAACGCCTCGCCCCGGAGATCTCGACGTGGTGGTGAAAGTCCATGCATGCAATGTCGTGCCGAACCTTGGCAATGTCCTGAAAAACTGGACCACCTGGTTCCCACACCTTCCCTTACCCAACCTCCCTGCGACCTTTGGCCTTGATGCGGCGGGAACGATCGCGGCAGTGGGCAAGGATGTCGCCAACCTCGAAATCGGCCAGCGTGTCTACGTCAATCCGGGCCGCTCTTGTGGCACCTGCTCCGCCTGCCGCGCGCAAGATCCGATCAGCTGCGATTCCTACGTCTTTCAAGGATACTTTGGGTTCACACCTCGCGCCCAGGAGATATACGACCGATATCCGTGGGGCGGCCTGTGCGAATACATGAACGCGCCCGCCAGCGCGATCGTGACCCTGCCAGACAATGTGACATGCCAGCAAGCTTCGCGCCTGGGCTATACCGGCACCGGCTACTCTGCCCTC
Source organism: Aurantiacibacter suaedae (assembly GCF_005434915.1). Taxonomy (GTDB): domain Bacteria; phylum Pseudomonadota; class Alphaproteobacteria; order Sphingomonadales; family Sphingomonadaceae; genus Alteraurantiacibacter; species Alteraurantiacibacter suaedae. The sequence continues at coordinate 925,175 of NZ_SKCG01000002.1, read as the reverse complement.
AGAAAGGGGGGCGCAGGACCGAACGTTACCACACTGATCACCGGTGCTTCGGGAACTTTGGGGCTCGGCACTCTGTTGTGCGCGCTCGGACTGGGGGTTACCAAAATTCTCGCCGTTGCTCGCAACAAGGAGCTGCTAGAGGAAGTTCGCCAGCTCGCCCCACAACGCATTCTCACCCATTCCCTGCTCGATGGCCCGATCGCACCCTGGGCGATAGAGATGACCGATGGCCTAGGCGTGGACCTGGCCATCAACTGCCTTGGCCCGGGGGCAGAACCCCTGCAGATGGTCGACGAGTTGCGTGCGCTGCGGCGCGGGGGAAAGCTGGTCAACACAGGCGCTATCGGGGCACCGGTGCCGGTCGATGTGCACACTTTGATGGACAACAACCAGCAATTGATCGGCTCGGCATGGTTTACCACGCCCGAAGGTCAGGAGATGGCCGAAATGATCAGCGCGGGTACGCTGGACATGGGCATATTCCGGCAGGAGTCCTACAGCCTGGATCGGATTAACGATGTGCTGGCGGGGATCGAAAACCGCCACGGTGGCTTTTCGAACTTCACCATTATTCCCAACCCTGAATGAGAGGCGAAGCCTTGCCGGGCGGTGCTTATACCGCCCGGCACAGCCAAGCTACCAGCCGGTCGCCATCGCCAGCACTTTATCTGACGACTGAGCGTCAATTGCCGAGCCTCGCCAGGCAACATGCTGGTCCGGACGGACCAACAGCATATCGGCAGCATAGACGGCGCGCGCGTTATCATCTTTGATACGCAAGACCTCGAGGGGAATTCCCCGCCGTGCTGCCACTTGCTCCATTGCCGAGGTATCCGCGTTACCGAAGGCCAGCAGCGTGAACCACCGTCCCAGCAGCGCGTAGACTGCCCGCCCGTCTTCCAGATAGACGCTCGGCAGGCGACCGCCCGGCACGGTGTGCGGAGTGTATGCCTCCGGATCGAACGGAACAATCGCGCCAGCCTCCTTGCACACCAGCGGCGAGGTAAACTGGTAGTGATAGCCCATTTCGATGCCCAGACTTTCAGCTTCCGCATTCCCGATGCGTTCCAGCTCCGCCATCATCGCCGCACGCGCCTGCTCGCCCGCCGGGCCATCGTCCTCAAGCGCGGCCTCCTTGCTGACGTAGATACTCGCCGCCTCCACGCGTAGATCGTTGTGCCGCCGCGCCGCGCTGCAATTGTAATTCCACACCGGCACGCGTTCGCGTTCGTATCCGGCAAGCAGCTTGGGCCCGCCAAAGCCCTGAAGCATGGCGGCAATCACCCACGCCGCGCCGTAGGCATCGGCAATGCCCGTATTCATACCGTACCCGCCAGTGGGAATATACTGATGTGCAGCATCGCCGGCCAGGATGCATCGCTTCGATACAGCCCGTTCCGCCGTTGCGAGGTGAGGCGACCAAGGATTGGCAACCTGTACTTCCATCGCGATCGGCTTGCCCACGAAGCGCGCCACCAGCTCCTTGGGGTCTGCCCCATCCACCGCGTTGGCGGGATAGCGCGAATGCAGCGTCCAGGTGTCGATATCGTTTTGCGCGATCAGCGTGCCGTGGTTTGACTGGTAGTGCCACGTTCGTCCCCAGCGCTGCAACAAGGCACGCGCCTCGTGATCGTCTGTGCGAAAGTGCGTCATGAAGCGTGGCATGATGTTGAACTGTCCGGCCAGCTTGATGCCAAGGGATTCGCGCACGGTGCTGCCGCCGCCATCGCATCCGGCCAGATACTTGCAACGCACCTGCTCGGTTTCGCCCGTTTCGCTGTGCCGCAAGGTTGCGGTGACCCCCTCATCATCCTCGGCGCAATCAACGATGCCAAGATTGAAGCGAACCTCGGACAGTTCTTCCTGCTCCAGCGCGGTTCGCAAGACCGGCTCGATCTCTGCCTGCGAGACGCGCATCGCCGGAGAATAAGGCTGCGAGCCGTCGTTGCGCTCGCGAAACAAGGCCCGAGCCGTTTGCGGTGATGGGATCGGGAATCGCTTGACCTCGTATCCGGTCATGCTGGTGACCCACGAGACATCGAAAGGGCTGTCCTCCGGCACCGCGACCGCGCGCAAGCGATCCTCCAGCCCGGCCAGACTGAACATTTCCATGCTGCGAACATTCGTGTTGTCCATCTTTGGATGGCGCGTGGTTGTCGCGTTACGCTCGACCAGCATCACATCGATGCCGCGCCTTGCAAGATCGCGCGCAAGCGTGAGGCCCACCGGCCCACCTCCAGCCACGAGAACAGAAACTTGCCTCATTTATCCCCTCCGATTGAGCGCCCTGTTAGGCGCAACATGACTGGGATAAACGGAAATGACATTTTGTCCAATATTGAACTTGCGACCGGGATGATTGCAGCTGCAAACGGCCAGTACGCACTGTCGCGACAGGGCAAGCACGGCAAACCAGCAGTAGAGTCGATAGCCCTTGGCTCAGGACTCGTTGATCACAGCCAGAAGAGCACGGTGGCTGCGAGAGCGAGGGCGGAGAAGAAGACGGTTGGGCAGCGGTCGTAGCGAGTTGCCACACGGCGCCAGTCTTTCGGTCGGCCGAACATGATCTCGATTCGGTTTCGGCGTTTGTATCGGCGCTTGTCGTATTTGACAGGCATGGAACGGGATTTGAGGCCTGGAATGCAAGGCGTGATGCCCTTTTGCTCGAGCGCATCCCTGAACCATTTGGCGTCATAGCCCCGGTCAGCCAGCATCCCCTGCGCCTTGGGTAGATCATCGAGCAGGGCTGCCGCGCCGGTGTAATCGTTGATCTGGCCTGCCGTGATGAAGAAGCTCAAAGGGCGGCCGTTGGCGTCGGCGACGGCGTGAAGCTTGGTGTTCATGCCGCCCTTGGTCCGCCCGATCAGGCGGCCGAGGCCCCCTTTTTTACCCCAAGGCTGGAAGCCGTGCGGTGGGCCTTGAGATAGGTCGCATCGATCATGACGGTCAGGGGTTCGGCTCTCTGGGCAGACAGACCCTCCATCATCCGGCCAAACACGCCCATCTCGCCCCACCGTTTCCAGCGGTTGTAGAGCGTCTTATGCGGACCGTATTCCCTGGGAGCATCACGCCAGCGCAGCCCGTTGCGATTGACGAAGATGATCCCGCTCAGCACGCGCCGGTCATCGACCCGGGGCTTGCCGTGGCTCTTGGGCAAATAGGGCAAAAGACGCACCATCTGCTCGTCTGTCAGCCAATACAGGTCGCTCATGCTCAGTCTCCTCGCGGAGCCTGGAGCCGAAGGCCTGCAGAGCACAATCACATCGCCCTCAGCCAATCAATGGTCCTGAGCCTAGTGCGCCTATCGCGATGAATTGGTGTAGACACACCCTTATGAAGCTTCGCATCCGTACAAGGTCGGCCAGGTCCTGTGCTCTGCGACAAGCGCCGCGCAATCGATGGTGGCGGCCAGCTGGTGTCGGTCCGGGCTCAAATATGGTCTTGACGCGGCCGACAATCGCAATCCCGAACTGGTTTCGGGAAGTGAGCTCACGCAGCGTCGCCAGCGCCAAGGTCTGATGCTCAACGTGGCGCGCCCGCTGCTCGACCAACTGTTCCACACCGTCGCCGCTACCGGTTGCGCGGTGATGCTGCCGGACAATGATGGCGTGATCCTCGAAGCGCGCAGCGAGGCGGGCGACCGGGAAATGTTCGAGCGCGTCGGGCTGACACCGGGAGGCAAATGGAGCGAAGACCTCGAAGGAACGAACGGGATCGGTACTTGCTTGGCTGAAAGCCGCCCAGTTACCATCCACCGCAGCGAACATTTCGCGACTCGCAACATCGGCATCAGTTGCATGGATGCGCCGGTGCGTGATGCGATGGGGCGGCTGGTCGGCGCGCTCGACATCTCGAATTGCCGTGACGATCACACTGCGCCGATGGCTGCGCTGGTGCAGAAAATCGTGCAGGATGCCGCAAAGCGTATCGAGAGCGGGGTGTTCCGTCGTTTTTTCGAAGGCCACCGTATCATCGATGCCAACTTACCCGGCGGCGACGCAGCGATGCTTGCCGTCGATCGCGACGATCTGGTGATCGGCGCCACGCATGCCGCGCGGCATCGTTTCAGCCTAACCGACGAATGCCTCACCGGCCGCCGCAGCGCGTCGGACATACTCGGCCACTGGTCAGCCGATTCTTTTCTCGACTCGGAACGGGCGGTGCTCAGGCGTGCGCTGGCCCAGGCCGATGGAAACGCGACACAGGCCGCCAAGGCGCTGGCGATAGGGCACGCGACGCTCTATCGCCGCATGGAGAAGGCGGGCCTTTCGCGCAGCTGAGCGAAGTGTCTCGCGATCTGTCTCGAAAGTGAGACATTCTTGCCAACGTCCCGCTGTCACGCCCTTTGCAACGCACGCGTTTCACGAAATCATTATCGTCACGACCGGGACGCCCGGCGAGAAAGAGAGGATGAGATCATGGACATGCAGACCAGCCCCGCGGCCGCGATGAGCGCCCCCTTCGCCGACAAGTACGACAACTTCATCGGCGGCCAATGGGTCGCACCCAAGGACGAGCGCTATTTCGACAACATCTCGTCGATCACCGGCAAGTCGGTCGGCAAGGTTGCGCGCAGCCAAGCGGCGGACATCGAAGCCGCGCTCGACGCCGCACATGCCGCTAAGGACGCTTGGGGCCGCACCAGCGCGGGCGAGCGGGCGCTGATCCTCAATCGCATCGCCGACCGGATGGAGGAGAACCTCGAAAAGATCGCCATCGCCGAGACTTGGGACAACGGCAAACCGCTGCGCGAGACGATGGCCGCCGACATCCCGCTCGCGATCGACCATTTCCGCTATTTCGCGGGCTGCATCCGTGCGCAGGAAGGCGGCATTTCGGAAATCGACCACGATACGGTCGCCTATCATTTCCACGAACCGCTCGGCGTGGTCGGCCAGATCATTCCGTGGAACTTCCCGATCCTGATGGCGGTGTGGAAGCTCGCCCCGCGCTGGCGGCGGGCAACTGCGTGGTGCTGAAGCCCGCCGAGCAGACCCCGGCCTCGATCATGGTGCTGATGGAGCTGATCGGCGACCTACTGCCCGCTGGCGTGGTCAACGTGGTCAACGGCTTTGGCGTGGAAGCGGGCAAGCCGCTCGCCAGCAGCAGCCGGATCGCCAAGATCGCTTTTACCGGCGAGACGAGCACGGGCCGCCTGATCATGCAATATGCGACCGAAAACCTGATCCCGGTCACGCTGGAGCTGGGCGGCAAGAGCCCGAACATCTTCTTCGAGGACGTGTGCCGCGAGGATGACGACTATCTCGACAAGGCAATCGAGGGCTTCGTGATGTTCGCGCTCAATCAGGGGGAGGTCTGCACCTGCCCCAGCCGCGCGCTGGTTCACGAGAGCATCTACGACCGTTTCATGGAGCGCGCGATCCAGCGCGTCGAAGCGATCAAGGCCGGCAACCCGCTGGATATGGAGACGATGATCGGGGCGCAGGCTTCGTCCGAGCAGCAGGAGAAGATCCTCTTCTACATTGACATCGGCAAGCAGGAAGGCGCTGAACTGCTGACCGGCGGCGAGGCCGCACGGTTCGAGGGCGAGATCGCGGGCGGCTATTACGTCAAGCCGACCGTGTTCCGTGGCAACAACCGGATGCGCATCTTCCAGGAGGAAATCTTCGGCCCGGTCCTCTCGGTCACGACCTTCAAGGATCAGGACGAGGCGCTGAGCCTCGCCAACGACACGCTCTACGGCCTCGGCGCAGGCGTGTGGAGCCGCGATGCCAACACCTGCTACCGCTTCGGCCGAGCGATCAAGGCCGGGCGCGTGTGGACCAACTGCTACCACGCCTATCCCGCCCATGCTGCCTTTGGCGGCTACAAGCAGTCGGGCTTTGGGCGCGAAAACCACCGCATGATGCTCGACCACTACCAGCAGACCAAGAACATGCTGGTTAGCTACAGCCCGAAGAAGCTGGGCTTCTTCTGAGGCGATGGCAGCCACAAGGGACTCGCGAACCGAAAATTCAGGAGAAATGTCATGAGCAAGACCATGGAAGCCGCGGTTGTCCGCGCTTTTGGCGAACCGCTGCAGATCGAGGAAGTGCCGGTGCCCGAAGTGCAGCCGGGCATGATCCAGGTGGCGATTCAGGCCTCGGGCGTGTGCCACACCGATCTGCATGCCGCCGAGGGTGATTGGCCGGTCAAGCCCGAGCCCCCGTTCATTCCGGGCCATGAAGGGGTGGGCTTCGTCTCTGCCGTGGGCAAGGGCGTTACCCATGTGAAGGAAGGCGACCGGGTCGGCGTGCCTTGGCTTTACACCGCCTGCGGCCATTGCACCCACTGCCTCGGCGGCTGGGAAACTCTGTGCGAAAGCCAGCTCAACACCGGCTATTCGGTCAATGGCGGCTTTGCCGACTATGTGCTGGCCGACCCCAACTATGTCGGCCACCTGCCCGACAATATCGGCTTCAACGAGATCGCGCCGGTGCTGTGCGCGGGCGTGACGGTCTACAAGGGCCTTAAGATGACCGACACCAAGCCAGGCGATGCGGTGGTTATCTCGGGCATCGGCGGGCTGGGCCACAGGGCGGTGCAATATGCGACCGCGATGGGCTTGAACGTGGTCGCGGTGGATGTGGACGATGCCAAGCTCGATTTCGCGCACAAGCTCGGGGCGGTGGAGACGGTGAACGCCCGGACCGAGGCTGATCCGGCGGCGGTGGTGAAGCGGTTGACCGGCGGCGGCGCACGCGGTGCGCTGGTGACGGCAGTGAGCGAGAAAGCGTTCGAACAGGCGGTCGGCATGATCGGGCGCGGCGGCGCCGTGGCGCTCAACGGCCTACCGCCGGGCGATTTCCCGCTCAACATCTTCGGCATGGTGCTGAACGGCATGACCGTGCGCGGCTCCATCGTTGGCACGCGGCTGGACCTTCAGGAATCGCTCGATTTCGCGGCTGACGGCAAGGTCAAGGCGACGATCTCCACCGCCAAGCTGGAAGACATCAATTCGGTGTTCGACCGGATGCACAAGGGGCAGATCGAAGGGCGTATCGTACTCGACCTGACGCAATGAGGGGCAGCGCCGCGCCGAGGCACGCGTTGAGCATGTCGGAGGCCCGAGTGGTCGACCGCGTGATCGCCACCGACGCGGCGGCACTGCTGGAACAGATCAGCGAGCGTCACGGCCCAGTGCTGGTCCACAGGTCGGGGCGCTGTGATAGCTCCAGCCCGATGGACTATCCGCGCGGCGCAGTTCGCGGCGTGGAAGCACGCGCAGCTTATCCTAGACGTCGTTGAGGGGCGAGGGGGCATGTTCAGCCTCGATAATGGAAAGGGTCGACCTTCATCGTCCGAAGCCGCGCCTATGACGAGAGGGAAATTGCCATGCTGCAAAAGGCAACAGGCTTCGCGCCATGCAGGCATCGGTTAATCAAGAGAGTGACATTCGAACGACAGGCTTAACAACCTTGCCCGTTTCTCCAGCCGTGATTGCCTCCCCGATGTTGTCCAGCGCAAAAAATTCGACCATGCGATCGAACGGGAAATCGCCAGCCCTGTAATACGCCAGCAGCTGCGGGATGAAGGCTTGAGGGTCCGCACTCCCTTCCACCACGCCGCGTATGACGCGGCCTGCGCTCATGATATGGGTCGTGTCGGCCACCACGCTGGTTTCCGGAGGGTAAGCCCCGACCAGGGCGATCTCGCCGCGCGGGGCAAGCGAGAGGATGGCGTCATTCACCACGCCAGCATTGCCAGTGGTGTCGATGATATAGTCGAACCCAGTCGAGCAAGCGGCGCTGGCGGCATGATCGGAGAAAGTGCCGTTGGCCGCGTTGACTGCGTGGGTGGCGCCCAGTTCCTTCGCGAGCGCAAGGCGGCTCTCGATAAGGTCGATGGCCACGATTGTCGAAGCCCCCGCGATCCGCGCAGCCATGATCGCGGAAAGACCCACCGCACCCGTGCCGATCACGGCAAGGCTTGATCCCGGACGGACCTGGCAGGAGTTGAGCACCGCGCCGGCACCAGTCTGGATGCCGCAGCCCAGCGGGCCGAGCATTTCAATCGGCAAGTCGGAGTCGACCTTTACCGTGTTGCGCCGATTGACCACCGCGTGGGTGGCGAAGCTGGACTGGCCAAACACGTGACTGTGCAGGCTTGCGCCGTCTGCATCCGAGAGCGAGGTGCTGCCGTCTGCGCGGCAGCCGAAGAAGTTGAGCGGAACCCATGAATGGCAATAGGCGGGCTGGTCCGCACCGCAGGACGTGCAGGATGCGCAGGACATGAATGACAGGACAACGTGGTCCCCCACGGCAAGGTCTGTCACCCCCTCCCCCACAGCCTGGACGATGCCCGACCCTTCATGGCCGAGCACAACAGGGAAGGGCACCGGCAGAAATCCGTCACGCATCACCATGTCGGTGTGACACACGCCAACGCCATGGATTTCCACCAGCACTTCATCGGCTTGGGGTTCTGCGAGGACGACCGTTTCAAGTTCGGGCCCGGCTCCCGGCGTCCGCGAAACGGCGGCCTTGATCGTGTAGGGCATGGTTGCAGTTTCTCCTGTCTGCCTCTGGTTCAGCCGAATACAACCGCGTTGAGGATGTGAGCCTGGGTGTATTCCTCCAGCTCCACTTCTCCGAGCTCCGTACCAAGGCTTGATTGCCAGGCGCCGTGGAACGGAATGGCAGGCTCGATGGCAAGGTGCTGGTTCACCCAGACTGTGCTCGTGTTGACTTCGAAAGTGGACGCACCCGCCACCAGCTCGCCATTGACGAGCAAATTGAATTTATGATCCATTCGTCAACTCCTGATCCAGGATTTCTTGTGAGAAGCCCGCCGGACGCCGTTTTCAGGCGCTCGCAACCGGTATGGAAGCGCCTTCATACGCGTCAGGGAACGGCGGTCGGGGCGTCGCGTCCATTAAGGAGAGCGGAAGCAACGCCCCTGGCGGATCAGAAGTCGAAGCCGGCGCGCACAAACCATTCCCGTGGACGGTTGTAACTGCCGAAATAGACCCCGGCAGCATCGTTGGCACCAGCCGATACCAGGAAGCGCTGGTCGGTAAGATTGGTGACACCCACGGTCACGTCCCAGAACCGGTCGGGCTCGCGGTAAGTCATGCTGGCGTTAATCACGTCGGTCGTCGGTCGCCGCAGCGACAGGTATCGCGCCACTTCGTTCCACACCGGCGTGCGGTGGGTCCAGTCGGCCAGCAGCACCAGAGCACCGCCATTCGGCAGGTCGGTTTCGTAACGGGGGCCGAAGGTGATCGACCATTCCGCGGTCTTGGGCAGCTGGCCGCCCACCACTGCGCCCAGGCGCAGGCCGGGGATCGCGCCTGCCACGTCGGGACGCGAAACGCTGGCGGATAGCGAGGAGAAGGCGGCGTCGAGGTAGCCGACCGAGGCATTCAGAGTCAGTCCGTCCACCGGGGCGGCCACAGCTTCGAACTCGATGCCTTTGATCCGGGCTGACCCGGCGTTATCGATGGTGGGCGAGGTTCCCACCTGCTGGTTCAGCTGCACGTCCTGATAATCGGTGGTGAAACCAGCCAGGTTCAGCTGCAGGCGGCGGTCAAGCAGCGTCGCCTTGACGCCCAGTTCCCAGGTTTCGGCGGTTTCCTCGTCGAAATCCGGGGCGATGTTGCCCTGCGGATTGGTGAGGCGGGTGGTCCAACCGCCCGTCTTGTAACCGCGTGAATAGCTGCCATAGACCATGAGGTCGTCCGACGGATACAGCTGCACGCCGAACCGGGGTGAGAAATTGGAGAAAGTCTTGCGGTTCACGCCCGGCACATAGACCTGCACCGGGTTGTCGGGGTTCGGATAAGACAGGGCAGCGAAGCAGGGCGGGCCGCCTGCAGCCACCGGCGGTGCCAGCGGGAAGTCTCCGAACGGATAGATCGTGCCATCGGGATCGGCGCATCCGAACAGCTTGTAGTTGCCGCCGTTCAGATCCTGCTGCCCGCCTTCGAACAGTTTCGTTTCCTCGGTGTAACGGCCGCCCACCGTAAGGCCGAGCCATTCGACGGGGCGGAAGTCCACTTGTCCGAAGAAGGCGAAGTTCTCGGTGTCGAAATTGTTGGGTCCATCGACCTGCAACAGGCCCTCATCGAAGTTGACGTAATCGTGCAGGTCACCGCTTTCTTCGAAGTAATAGGCACCCAGCACGAAGTTGAGGCGTCCATCGAGCAGGTCGCTGCCCAGCAGTTGCAATTCCTGGCTGAACTGTTCCTGGTTTTGCGAAAAGGTCAGCTCCAGCATGCTCAGCGGCGAACCGTCGAGGTCGGACCCCGCTGTCCAGTTGGTGTTGCGATAAGCGGTGATCGAACGGATCGTGATGTCCGCCGTCAGATCGAAAGTGATATCGCCGGAGATACCCCAGGCTTCCAGTTGGTTGAGCGTCGGCCCTGTGGCGTAGCTCGTGTCCGGGTCACCGGTGATAAAGCGTCCATCCCACGGCAGGCGATCGTTAAAGGGATCGCCGTCCACATTGACGCCAGCGAGCGGGGCGAGCAGGCCGCCCGGGAAGACGCTGGTACCGCGCGCGCCGCAAATGGCCGTGGCACCGCGCGCCGCGATCTCTGCCGGAGTGGAGCCGATGCAGAAGTTATAAAGGCCGGCGAATAGCACGCCGTTTTCTGCTGCGACCGGGTTAATACCCGTGCCCGGCAGCGGATTGGTGGGTGCAAAAGGGCCTGACGGGAAGGACACCGCGATCAGCGAGTTGTTCTGCCCGGAGGAATCCTGGCTGGTGTAGTCACCCGCCAGCGTGACGGTGGCGCGCTCCCCTTCCCAGCGCAGCTTGCCACGCATGCTGACAGAGCTGTCGCCGCTCTGCCGCGAGTTGGTGGAATAGTCGGCGTGGTTGAAGTTCAGGTAGTCGTCTGAATTGGCGATGGCGCGCATTTCTGCTGGCGTACCGGGATAATCGATACGGCGCTGGAAGCCCCGCCGACTGGTAACGGCACCGGTGACCGATGCGGCCAGGCCTTCTGCCAGGGGCAGATCGGCCGTGGCACGGGCGCGCAGCAGGCCAAAGCTGCCTGTCGTCAGATCACCCATCAAGCGGAAGGTGTCGCCTGGATTGTGGGTGACGATGGAAACTGCCCCACCGATGGTGTTGCGGCCGAATAGGGTGCCCTGCGGTCCGCGCAGGACTTCGATCCGCTCGACATCGGGTAGATCCTGATTGGCGCCGACCGTCCGCGCCAGATACACTCCGTCGAGGTAGATGCCGACGCCCGGATCGATGTTGAAGGCGAAATCGTCGGAGCCAATGCCACGAATAGTGGCGGACAACACCGCGGAGGAGCCCGAAAATGGCGTGCCGCCATCAAGGTTGACGTTAGGCGCCAGTGCGCCGAGCGAGGCCACATCGGTTACCGACCGTTCGCGCAAGGCTTCACCTCCGAAGGCCGAGATAGCGATCGGCACGTCCTGGACGTTTTCGGACCGCTTCTGCGCGGTCACGATAATGGTCTGGATCCCGCCTTCGGGCTGGGCTTCGGTCGCCGCGGCATCGTCCTGTGCCAAGGCGATTTGCGGTGCCAATGCCGTGGCCATGACAAGCGCAGTGGTCGTGAAAAATCGAGTCTGCATCCTAACCTCCCAAGTTATGGAGGCGGCACTGCCAGTCCTGCGGCAGCCGGGTTAGGACGGACGCGCGGATATGCGGACGAATACGCAGCAGGCGCTGCTCAAAAGCCCATCAGTTGCAGGATCGGTATTCGCTCGGGCTGATCCCGAAATGCTGGGCGAAGCGGCGGGCGAAGTAGGACGGATCCGAAAAACCGCAGGCGTCAGCGACATCGGCGATGCTGGCACCGGAATGCTTTCGCAGCAGTTGCGTGGCGCGCTGCAACCGCTGGCGCAGGATCATGGTGTTGAGCGTCGTCCCGGCGCGGGCAGCCACATCCTGCAGCGTACGCAGCGGAATGCCAAGGTCCGCCGCCAGCGAGGACGGGCGAAGGGTGTAATCATCGAGCCGGGCACCGATGGCATCTTCCAGCTGGGCCAAGGTGCGATCGGCTGCCGGACGCAGGGTGCCGGCCGGTTCAGAAAGGCAGGCGATGGTCATGTCCAGCAGGATATTGGCATGGACGGTGCTTTGCCCCGGCGGCAGGTCTTCGCGCCCCTCCTGCCACAGCGAATCCATGTAGCGACGGATGATGCGCGTGCCGGGCAGGCCTGCGCGGATCGGACGGGCCACGTGCTCTTCGAATGTGGGCAGCCGATCAAGTGCGGTCGCGCCGTCGAACTCCACCACCATCATTTCATGGTTCGTGGCGGCGTTGAAGCGATAATACTCTTCCGCCGCGCAGATCACCAGATCGCCCGGCCCCAGCATCGATTTCCGTCCGCGCTGTTCCATCTCGATCTGGCCTTGAGTCGTCATGTGCATCAGGAAGGTGCGCTTGGTGGAGCTGGTGCGGCCGCATTCGTGGCGGACGATCATGGCCGGACGCGAGCGTGGGCGCACGATCCGGAAGGCATCGCTCTGCCAGACGCCAAGGCTGGCATTGAAGGGGCCGTCCACACCATCGATGCTCATGCCGTCGTAGGTAGACCCGATCAGCTCGTTCCAGAAATCCAGCCGCTCGCGCGGTTCATGGTCGCGGGTCGAGATGATGCTTAGCAATTGCTCACCGCCTTTCCTCTTTCCCCTGGCCTGCCGTCGCTTGCGGCACTGACACTTCGGTTGCTTCTAATAGGGTTTTCGCATGCACGAGTCGAGATAGGTCCGCCCGGAGCGCCGAGCCCTAGGCTCAGGACCCATTGATTGGATTGATAGGGTGTGATTCAGGCTTCGCAAGGAGGCTGATCTCGTGCAGCATTACCAAACAATCGATTGGTCGCGTCGCTGATTTCCTGCCCAAGCTGGAAGCCGCAGCGGAGGTACAGGGCTTCAAGCTCAAACATGATGATGAGCCCAGTCGCTTCTCGGACGGAACGCAGACGGTCTAAATCGAGATCACGGAAAGTTGTACACGGGAAAAGCACGAGCTTACCCCGAAAGAGAAGGCTCAACGGGCCGCCTAAGAGAAGCGGAGCGAGAGGCGCGGCTGGCGCTATGTCCATGGCGACCCTCAGACTCATTCAGAAGCGTTGATGCCGTCGCACGCAGACCATGAGCAGTGACTTCTTCCTTCGAAAAGCCCATGCGACGGAAAGCGGCATTGAGCGTATTCTCGCTCATAGGACGCTTGGAGCTTCTGGCAGACGGGAACACGTATCCCTCATAGCCGAGCAACTCAGCAAGGTCGGTGAGATGCCCGACAACCTGCTTCGAGAGTGGGACTGCGTACGGACGGCGCGCTTTCATCTTCCCGGTAGGAATTTTCATGACACCATCGATAAGGTCGAAATCGTGCCTCTCAGCGTGCCTGAGTTCACCGGTCCGCGTAAATGCACGCGGAACGATCTGCAAGGCGAACTTCGTGACAATGTAGCCGGTGTAGTCGTCGATAACTCGTAGCAGCCCGCCCAGTTCGCTGGCCTCCAAGATTGCCGCGTAGTGTGTGGCTCGCAGCGTTACGAGAGCGCCCTTCAGCATGCTGGTTGGATCGGCTTTGCAACGGGTCGTTGCGATACGCGGCCTGCGAACGACCGGCACTTCTTCGCAGTCTCGTGCTTGCCAGTGGCTTCCAGCCGTTTGAGCGGAGCCGGGACTTCGAATGGCTCAATCTCGTTGATGAGTCTGTTCCCGATGGCAGGGGCAAGCTTGTCGAGGAAATAGTTGGCCTTGACGATCGTGCCATCGGCTCGGCCGTTCTGGACCATCATCTGTTCAATATACTCACGTGCGACTGCCTCGAACGTCTGTGCAGAAAGGAACTCGGCGCGGATTTTCCGCTTCCGCTTCTCAAATGCAGGGTCGCCCTCAGAAGCAACGGTTCGTCGTGCCTCGTAGGCCGCGCCTCGCGCTTGCGTGAGGCTGATGTCGGGATAGCTGCCGATGCAGAGCTTCTTTTGCGCACCGCCGATCCGGTATCGAAATCGCCAAAGCTTGCTGCCGGTCGGCGTGACCTCAACATATAGGCCGCGCTCATCGGTTACCTTGTACGGTTTATCTTTGGGCTTGAGTGCGCGGAGGCGAGTATCTGTCAGCGGCATGTGGGGGCCTTTTTATCTGGGCCTTTGCGAAACGGCCTCAAAAGGCCCACAAAAGTGTCTGGAACCCCCGAGAACAGGCGGGACGATCCGGAACGATCTAAGGGCCAAATCCCTAGGATTTCTGCGGGTTTTATAGATTATTTGGGAGAACGTGAGAAGAACAAATGGTGCCCAGAAGAGGACTCGAACCTCCACGCCCTTGCGAGCGCCGCCACCTGAAGACGGTGCGTCTACCAATTCCGCCATCTGGGCACACATCGAATGCGGATCATCCAAGGTCCGCATCGGGTAGGCCGGCGCCGATAGGGCACTGCGGCCAGGCTTGTCAATTCGATTGAGCCTCTGAGGCGCATTTTCTTCTCGTCTCCCTAGGGCGACGCCTCATCTCCCTTGTTGCCCGCAGCCCCCTACCTCGCTTAAAGGCTGGTCAAACAGCCTCAATCGCTCCGCGCAAAGGAACCAGACGCATGGCAAATTACGGCCCGCTCGAAGACAAGCTCGTCGTCCTCATCGGCGGGAGCGGCTTTATCGGCCGGCAGGTCGCGCAGGATCTGCTTGAGCGTGGCGCACGGCTGCGGATTGCCGCGCGAAATCCTGAAAAGGCTTTCGACCTCAAGCCGCTTGCAAACCTCGGCCAGATCCAGTTTGCCCGCTGCAACGCGGCCGATAAGGCGAGCGTGGAAGCCTGCGTCACGGGCGCCGATGCGGTGGTCTATCTCGTCGGCACCTTCGGTAAGAACCAGCGCGCCTTGCAGGCAACCGGCGCCGGTGTTGCCGCGGCCGCAGCCAAGGCTACAGGCGCGGAAAGCTTCGTCTATGTCTCGGCGATCGGCGCCGATGCGCAGAGCGAAACCGGCTATTATCGCACCAAGGGCGAAGGCGAGCAGTTGGTACTCGAAGCCTTCCCGCAGGCCGCCATCCTGCGCCCTTCGGCGGTGTTCGGAGAGGAAGGCGGCTTTGTGCCAATGTTTGCACAATTGGTGCAATCGATGCCGGTGCTGCCGGTGTTCGGTGCCGAATCGAAACTTCAGCCCGTGTGGGTCGCCGACCTTGCCGAGGCCATTGGCAATGCCCTCGCCGCGCCTGCCACCCATGGCGGGAAGACCTACGAGGTCGCCGGGCCCGTCCAGATGACGATGGAGGAGATTAACCGCTCCATCGCCAAGACGCAGCAGCGCGATCCGATCTTGTTCGCGATGCCAGATGCCCTCGCGCGGTTCATCGCCTCCATGCCGCTCGCGCCGATCAATGGCGACCAGCTGGCAATGCTTGAAAAGGGCAATGTGGCCGGCGACACGCTGCCGGGGATCGACGCTCTCGGGGTCACGGCCAAGCCGCTGTCGCTGTTTCTCGACAAGTGGATGACCCGCTATCGCAAGCACGGCCGCTTTACCGCCCAGCGCAAGCCCGCCTGAGCCTGGTGCCTGCCTGCGCGACTAGGTATATTTGACTAGAGAGCGCTTCAGTCATCATACTTAATGGCTGGTTAAAGCCGTCGGAAACCACGGGAAAACTGCGCCTTTTCTGCGTAGGCACCTGGATAGCCGATAGGGGGCCTGCATGAGCAGGAGCGAAGATCAGCTGGTAAGGGCATGGGCGTGCAACGCGCAGTCGCACCGGCCCTGTGCAAGGCGCGCGCGATGAAGGCTGTGATCCTTGCAGGCGGCTTCGGCTCGCGCATTTCCGAAGAGACCACGATTAAGCCCAAGCCGCTGGTCGAGATCGGTGAGAAGCCGATCATCTGGCATATCATGAAGACCTATGCCCACCACGGCATCAACGAGTTCATCGTCTGCGCGGGCTACAAGGGCTACATGCTCAAGGAGTATTTCGCCAACCTCTTCGTGCATCACAACGACATCACCATCGACCTGAAAACCGGCCGGATCGAGCATCATCATGCCGACGAGGTCGACTGGAAAGTCACCGTGGTCGATACAGGCCGCGACACGATGACCGGCGGGCGGTTGCGCCGCGTGGCACGCTATCTCGATCCGGATGAGCCATTCTGCCTTACCTATGGTGACGGCCTCGGCGATATCGACCTGACCGCCGAAATCGCCTTTCACCATGCTCATGGTCTGGACGCCACGATGTGCGCAGTGGTGCCGCCGGGCCGCTTCGGCGTAGCCAATATCGAGGGCGGGCGCGTCACCGCCTTCGTCGAGAAACCGGCGGTCTCGAACCAGCGGATCAACGGCGGGTTTTTTGTGCTCAATCCGAGCGTGCTGGGCCTGATCGATGGCGATGCAACCGTGTGGGAAGGCAAGCCGCTCCAGCATCTGTGCCAGACGGGCCAACTCGCCGCCTACGAGCACGACGGGTTCTGGCAGCCGATGGATACGCTGCGCGAGAAGATGCAGTTCGAAGACCTGTGGAACAGCGGGAGGGCACCGTGGAAGGTCTGGACCTGACCGCGTTCTGGCAGCGCCGCCGCGTGCTTGTGACCGGGCACACCGGGTTCAAGGGCGCATGGCTGTGCCTGTGGCTGGAACGGCTGGGGGCCGAGGTGACCGCCGTGGCGCTCGAACCGCAAAGCGAGCCTTCGCTTTTCGATCTGGCCGGGCCGGTCACCGCCGAAAGCAATTTCGCCGATATTGTCGATGGCGAAAGGCTCGCAGAAATCACGCGCAGGGCTCAGCCCGAGATTGTGCTCCATCTGGCTGCGCAGGCGCTGGTGCGCCCCTCCTATGCCGATCCGGCGGGCACCTTTGCCACCAACATCATGGGCACGGTCAACCTGCTCGAAGCCGTGCGACAAGTGCCTTCGGTGCGCACCGTACTGGTGGTCACTTCCGACAAGGTTT
This sequence comes from Aurantiacibacter suaedae, assembly GCF_005434915.1. Taxonomy (GTDB): domain Bacteria; phylum Pseudomonadota; class Alphaproteobacteria; order Sphingomonadales; family Sphingomonadaceae; genus Alteraurantiacibacter; species Alteraurantiacibacter suaedae. The sequence continues at coordinate 908,299 of NZ_SKCG01000002.1, read as the reverse complement.
ACGCCAACGACGGCGCGGGCCGTCCCTTCGACGAAGGCGACCGACTGGGCGGCCACGATCCCTACTCCGCCTCCAAGGCCTGCGCCGAACTGGTCTGCCAGAGCTATGCCAAGAGCTTCTTCGGCGATGGCCGCGTTGCGCTGGCGACGGCGCGCGCCGGCAATGTGATCGGCGGCGGCGACTGGGCGCAGGACCGGCTTGTGCCCGATATCGTGCGCGCGCTCGGCCAAGGTCGGCCCGCCGAGCTGCGCTACCCCCAAGCGGTGCGCCCATGGCAGCATGTGCTGGAGCCGCTGTCCGGCTATCTCGCATATGCGCAAGCGCTGTACGAGCGCACCCGCGACATGCCCGAAACGCTCAACTTCGGTCCCGATGCCAGCGACTTTGCTACCGTGGCCGAGCTGGCCGAGCAACTGGGCCATCGCTTCGGCGTGAACGACATCTGGAAACAGGCCCCCGGCGAGCACCCGGCCGAGGCCCCGGTTCTCACCCTCACCTCGCACCGCGCCGGCGAAGTGCTCGGCTGGCACCCCCGGCTCGACCGCGCCGCAACCGTCGCGTGGACCGCAAACTGGTACGACGCCCACCGCCAGGGCGCGGATATGCGCAAGTTTACCCTTTCCCAGATCGCAGCCTACGAGGAGCTGATGCATGACCACGCGTCCATGCCGGTTTTGCCGAGCGCCGGTTGACCAGCCCTTCGTCGACCTCGGCGCGACCCCGCTTGCCAATTCCTATCTGACCGAGGAGCAGCTCGATCAGCCCGAGCCAAGCTATCCGCTGCGCGCCTTCGTCTGCGGGGAATGCTGGCTGGTGCAGGCCGACAGCTTCGTAGCCCCCGAACACATCTTCTCCGACTACGCCTATTTCTCGTCCTACTCCGATAGCTGGGTCGAGCACGCGCGGCGCTTCACCGTGATGGCGCGCGAACGCTTCGGGCTTGGCGAGCAATCGCAGGTGATCGAGGTCGCCAGCAACGATGGCTACCTGCTCAAGCATTTCGTCGCAGCGGGCGTGCCGGTCCTCGGCATCGAGCCTGCCGCCAATGTCGCCGAGGTTGCGCGCGAAGCCGGTGTGCCGACCGAGGCGCGCTTCTTCGGGCTGGAAACCGCCCGCGATCTGACGGCGCGCGGCCTCGCTGCCGATCTGGTAGTCGGCAACAACGTGCTCGCCCACGTGCCCGACATCAACGATTTCGTCGGCGGCCTTACCGCAGTGTTAAAGCCCGATGGCGTCGTCAGCGTCGAGTTCCCGCACCTGTTGCAGCTGATCGAAGGGGTGCAGTTCGACACCGTCTATCACGAGCATTTCTACTACCTGTCGCTGCTGGCGGTGGAGCGGGTGTTTGCCGTGCACGGCCTCAGGGTGTTCGACGTCGAGGAACTGCCCACCCACGGCGGCAGCTTGCGCCTGTTCGCCTGCCGCGATGCTAGCGAGGCCCATCCGGCCTGCCCCGGCCTCGCCAAGGTCCGCGCCGACGAGGCGGAGGCCGGGCTCGACCAGCTCGCAACCTATGCCGCGTTCCAGAGCCGCATCGCCCCTGTTCGCGAGGGCCTGCAGAGCTTCCTCAAGGGGGCCGCGCGCGAGGGCAAGACAGTCGCCGCCTATGGCGCCGCTGCAAAAGGCAACACTTTGCTCAACTTCTGCGGCGTCAGCGCGGAGCAGATCACCTATGTGGTCGACCGCAGTCCGGCCAAGCAGGGGCGCTACCTGCCCGGCAGCCGCATCCCGGTGCTGCCGCCTGAAACGCTGGCCGAAACGCGGCCCGACTATGTGCTGATCCTGCCCTGGAACCTGCGCGACGAGGTCATGGCATCAATGGCCGAGGTGCGAAGCTGGGGCGGCAAGTTCGCCGTCGCAGTGCCAGAGATGGCGGTGCTGGAATGATTTTTCACGCGACCGCCATCGCCGGGGCCTTCGAGGTCGAGCCCGAGATGCTGCAGGACGAGCGCGGCACCTTCGCGCGCACCTTCTGCGCCGAAATCTTCGCCGAGCGCGGCCTCGTGGCACAATGGCAGCAGTGCAATATCTCCACCAACCCCAAGCGCGGCACCCTGCGCGGGATGCACTGGCAGGCCGAACCGCACGGCGAGGCCAAGCTGGTGCGCGCCACGCGCGGGCGGGTCTATGACGTCGCGCTCGATCTGCGCCCTGCCTCGCCGAGCTATCGCAACTGGGCCGCGGTCGAGCTGGACGAGCGCCGCGCCAATGCCTTCTACATCCCCGCCGGCTGCGCCCACGGCTTCCTCACGCTCGAGGATGACAGCGCGCTGTTCTACCAGATGAGCACCCCCTACGTGCCCGGTGCCGCACGCTGCCTGCGCTGGGACGATCCCGCCTTTGCCATCGACTGGCCGATGCCGCCCGCCGTGATCGGCGCGCGCGACGCCGCCTGCCCTGACTTTACCGAAGAGGTAACCGCATGACCCAGCCCAAGCTCTCTATCTGCATCCCGACCTACAACCGTGCGCCCTATCTCGAAAAGGCGCTGGCCTGTCTGGCGCAGGCGCAGTGGCCCTTCGCGCACGAAATCGTGATTTCGGACAATGCCTCCACCGATTCCACCGCCGAGGTGGTCGAGCGCTTTATCGCGCAAGGGTTGCCGATCCGCTATCTGCGCTGTCCGGTGAACGCCGGCCCCGGCCCCAATCTCACCAATGCCATTCGCCACGCGCAAGGCGACTACATGATCTATCAGGGCGATGACGACCTGCTGATCCTGCCGCGCATCGCCGAGGTGGTGGCCTTTCTCGATGCCAACCCCGACGTCAGCGCGGCACACGCGCCGTGGTATCTTCACGACGAGGTCAACCGCGTCGATACCCGCAAGTTCTACGAAGTGGCCGAGGACACCAAATTCGCTCAGGGCGATTTCCTCTCGGTGTTCGAGTTCCTGTTTCAGGGCCATGTCTTCCCGGAGATCGCGATCTACCGAATGGACGCGGTGCGCTCCGCCTTCGTGCCTAGCCACTTCTGCTTCTGGCCCTTCGTCTATCTCGCGCACTTCCTCGATGCGGGCGCAGTCGCTTTCCTGAAGGAGCCGTTTTACCGCTCGGTCACCGCCTCCACCGTCGCGCCCGAACGGGCGCAGGCGGGCATGGACGATGTCATGTCATCATGGGATCTCTATCGCGGCGGGCTCGAATACTTCCTCCACTTTGGCGCAGCGCGCGGTCAGCTCTCGATGGGGGAAGAGGCGCGCGCGATCTACGCCAAGATGTGCCAGATCTTCACCGCACTGCGGATGTCGGTCGCCGTGCGGCTGTGGGTAGCCCGGCACGATTATGTGCGCGCCTACGAGCTTTACACCCGCATGGTCATCGCCGGACAGGGCGAGCACCCGAGCCTTGGCGATCTCAAGGACCGGCTGCCTGTCATGGTCGGCCTGCAACGCCTTGCCTATGCTGTGAGCGCCGTACCCGAGATCACGCACCTGGTGCTCAGCGACACGCAGGACGTGGCGCACATCGCCGAGCTGCTCACCAGCATGGGCTTGCGCGACAACGTGGAAGTCGTGGCCGATGGCGGCTCTGCGGACCCTTCAACGACCGCCGTACTCGCTTCAAGCGCCGAGCGCGCCGACGAGTTCATCGAACGCGGCCATCCGCGCGGGTTCGTTTTCCTTGAGCAGGAACTGCTGGGGAACGTGGTGGTCTAGCGGCAGCCCCCCTCGATCTGCGAGAGACACTCCCGCCAGTTCGCAAATCGGTCGGCGAAGCGGGCGCGGAAGGCCTCGCGCTGCGAATTGATGTGATGCAGCTTGGTTTCCGCAATCTGGGCGACGAGATTTGCAACCGGCTCAAGCTGATTGCTCTTCTCTGCGGCCAGTGACGGCAGCACCGCGGTGCCGAACAGATATTGCTGCGCGTGCAATGTCTCGATGTCCTGCGCGCTGCTGCGCTGGTTGCGGACAATCGTAATCTGGCCCGATGCAAGACCGGCTTCGATTTGCCGCAGAACGTCGTCCCCCACACCCGCCGTTTCGAGAATGCGGCGACCGGCAAAGCCCTGTGCAAAGTCCGACAGTTCCCAGCAATCCAGCGTGATCGCCGGATCCACGGCTGCCAGATAATCGCGAAACTCGCGAAAAACTGTTGCGTAATTGAAGGCATAGGCGACAGGCACAAGCCCCTGCCAAGACGTCCAGAAGCTGCCTTGGCGAAGTGCCGCATTGGCCGCCTGCTCGAAGCTGATCGGAAACCACTTGGCCGCTTCGGCATAGATCGATTCGAAATAATCGAACGGGTCACGGACCGAGAAGACGTAGCGGACCTCCTCCGCCCCGCGTTCGCGGAAGGCAAATGCGATACCGACGCCATAGACCTTCTGGCACAGCATATTCTGGAAGTGTTCGCTCGATATCAGCAGCGTCGTTGCGCTGCGGGCTTGGGCGTCGGCCATCACGCGGTCGACCCAGGCATAGTCATCGACGTAGGCCCGCTCGGCGAAGTCGCGGTGGCCGAGCACCGCAGGGGGATAGTAAACCCCGTGATCGGCCAGTGCGGGGCCAATGCGATGCATCAGTGTCTGGAAAGCGGTGGAACCGTTCTTCGCGCACCCTGCGTGGATAATGACCTTCAAACTATGTCCCCGTAGGCCTTCGGCAAAGCCATCAAGCTGATTGTATGGTGGCGGACCTTCGCGGTTAGGCGACGGCGGCCTTGGTTCGCAAGGCGGCGAAAGAGGCATCGCCTGGAAAGCTCTGCGCAAAGTGCGCCAGCGTTCCCTTGCGTGCGGGGCCGAGCGGGCTCGCATCCATCGCCCAGCCGCCTTGGGTGGAGAGATACCAGAGCGCAGGCGTCGCCCCGAGCAGCGCGGCGTAGTCGATCTGGCGCTTGGGCAGGTCGATCACTTCGCGGTAAATCGCGGCCAGCTGCTGCGCGGACTGGCGCGGGTTGCGCGTTGCGGCCATGGCCTCGGCTGCGGCCACACCCATCGTCATCACCTCGCCGGGATTGGCGAGCATCCAGCGCAAGCGTTCGGCTGCTGCATCGACGCTCGTTTCCACAAAGCCGGTGCGGCCGTGCTCGACGATGGCGCGTTCGGCAGGGTTGTCGAACACCAGTGGCACGCAGCCCAGGCTCATGGCCTCGACCAGCGCGTTCTCCGCTGTGCCGAAATGCTCGGGCTGGAGCAGGTAAAGGAAGATGCCGGTCTGCCGCAGGGCTGCTTCGGGATCGGCAGCGTGGCCTTCAAAGCGGACCGCTTGCGAGCGATGCGCGAGCACCTCGCTATCTGCATCGACGGCTCCCCACAGCGAGACCGGCTCAGCCGCCCCCGCGCGCTCGACCACGGCGAAAAAGTCGCGGCTCAACTTGGAAAAGTCGACCGTACCGAGATAACCTACCCGCCCGGCGCGGCGCAGGCTTGGCCTGCCGCTCGATCCGAACCCGAAGCCCGAATTGACGACGTCGATGCGTCGGCGCGTTTCTTCCGACAGACCGCTAACGGCTGGCCGGGCCACCGAACAGGATGAGGTAAACAGGAACCGCTCAGGCGCGCTCACCAGCGCGGGCGGAATGAAAGGCGCATGAAGGCCCGAGACGTGCGACCAGAACACGGTGCAACTGGCAGGCAAGGCCCAGCGGACCAGCGCCTCATAGAGCTTCGGGTGGTTCCACCATTCGACCTGGAGAATGTCCGCCTCGGCAATCAGCGCACGCGCCTCGGCGGGCGTCGGCGCAACGGTCACCTCGGCCCCCGCCGCGATCACCGCATCGACATAACGCCGATCACGCGGCTGCTCGAGCAGCACATAGTGCCGCCGTACGTCGCCCCCGTCCGCCCCGCACAGCGCGGAGTGGGCCTTGCCCACACCTCCGCCGAGATGGGCGACGAGGTGGACGATCCTCATTCGGCAGCGATCCGGTCAGGGTTGAAGCGGCCACCCGGAGCCTCGACACTCGGGTTGAGTGCCACTTCGCGCTTGAACTTTTCGAGCAGCATCGGGCGATATGCGTCGACATTGTCGGGCAGGCAGTGGGTGAGCTGGCCGCAGCCGCCGCACACGCCGTTCTCGCAGCGCCGCCCTTGCAGGTGCTGCAGGCGCAGCGCGTTCATTTTCTCCGAATTCCAGATTTCGCGCATCGACTGTTCGCGCACGTCGCCGATGATCAGCTTGCGGCCCCAGTCGAGGAAGCACGAGGAGACCAGCCCGTCGGCATTCACGGAATAGCCGTAAAAGATATAGGGGCAGGTGTCGGTGGGCGTCACGTCCTGCTGATAGATGCCCTTCGAGATGGTGACGCCGGTGTGCGCCTCGATGTCGAACTCGGGCCAGCACGGCGCGAAGTTCTCGACGAAGATGCGGTCGCAATAGTTGCCGAAGGTGTCGAAAAACTCTTTTTTCTGGTCTTCCGTGATCAGCTCGCCGGGGATCTTGATCGAGATCTCCATCTCGCCCTTGTTCTCGTACACCCACTTCACGTTCTTCACGAACTCGGGGAAGTTGAAGTCGAACCCGGTGAATTCCTTGTACTGCGCATTGGTCATGCCATCGACCGAGATGTTGATCCGGTCGAGGCCCGCCTCGATCACCGGTCCGGCGCGCTCGGGCGTCATCAGGGTGCCGTTGGTGGTGGTGTCGATATAGAGGATATGGTCGGCCTGCTTGGCATAGCGGACCATGTCGGCCAGCCGCTTGTTCAGGAACGGCTCGCCGTCCTTGTACATGCGCAGCACCTTGATCGGGTCGGGGAAGGCGGCAAGGTCGTCCACCACCTTGGTGAAGACGTCATACTTCATCGCGCCTTGGTAGCGGCCCGTTTCGGCGATCATGTCGCGGTGGCCGGTGGGGCAGAACTTGCACTGGAAGTTGCAGGCGCTAGCCGGGTCGACGAACACCACAAAGGGCGTGGCGAGGGGGATCACCGTTTCGAGCGGGGTCCGCCCCTCAAGGTTGATGCGGGGCTTGAGCTGCGCTTTCATAGGAACTCCCGGAGTTTGGGTGATTGTTCGAGGTTGCACACGCCGACGACCGCCGCCGGATCGCCGGGGCGTGGAGGCTGGGTGCCGAATTGAAGCAGGTCGCGCCGTCCGTAGTGGTCGGCGATGGTCTCGGCGAACTGGCGTACGCTCTGCGCCTCGCCAGAGCAGATGTTGATCACGCCCGTCTGTCCCGTTTCGACCACGTTGGCGATCATCGCCCCGGCGGCGCGCACGTCGAGGAAGTCGCGCAGCTGGGTGCCGGCGGAGAGCCGGGCAACCTCGCCCGAACGCAAGGAGCGGTGGAGATAGGCCCCGATCCGGTCAGGGTGCTCGTCTTCGCCGTGGAGGTAAAACAGGCGGCACCAGCTGAATGCGACATCGTGCAGCGCCAGCCATTCGCGCATCTGGTGAAAGGCGGAAACCTTGCAGGCGGCGTAGAAATTGCCCGGTTCGAGCGGGGTATCGACGCTCAGCGCTTCGCCAGGCAGGCGATATTCCATGCAGGTGCCCAACCCGATCACGTGGCGCACACCGGCCAAGCCCGCGCCCTGCGCCAGCGCGAAGCTGCCGCTCACACAGGCGGCATTCTCGGCAGAGTGGAGATATTTGCCGTGCTCGACATACCAGGCGGCATGGATCACCGCGTCGACGCCCTCGCAGGCCTCGGCCCACCATTGCGGATCGTGCGCGAAGAGGTCGGATGTTGCGATGGTTTCGGCGTGCGCTGCCAGTCGCTCTTCCGAGCCCGGCCGAATGGTCGCGCGCACCGCATGGCCCGCCTGCGCGAGGTAGCGATGGATCGCCCGACCGACAAAGCCGGTCGCTCCGGTGAGCATCACGGTGCTCATGCAGGGGCCAGGGTTCGCACTGTAATCACACCGAATTTCTAACTGATTTTGGTTAACACTTTCCTTAGGACTTGCTGGGATAAGTCCGGGGAATGGCGGGATGGGGCCGCCTTGCGAATTGCGAAACGGGGTGCTCCCCTAGCGCGCATTCCGCGAGGCATAGCCAGGCTCTTGTCTCGACCTTCTGTTAACGAGAACGACCGGAGCCGATGAGCCTTAAGGACCACACAGGATTTCGCCAGACGCAGACGAGCCGCTATGGCGAGCGCGCCTTCCTCGCGCCCCCGTCACGCGAGGAAGGCCGCGCGCTGCTGGGCGAACTGCGATCCGCAACGTGCCGAGCCGCACCGGTTGCGCCACGCTCGCCGCTGGTGGTTTACGGTGGCGGCGACATGGGCCGCATGGCGCGCGACTATTTCACGCTGCTCGGCCACGAGATCGCGCTGGTGGTCGACCGGAATGCCGAGGTCCTGCGCGCCGATGCTGCGTGGGCCGGTCTCACCATCGCGCACCCGGACGAGGTTTCTTGCGAACTGAAGCAGACCGCGCAGCTGGTGCTGTGCGTCGCCACCGCCCCGTTCAAGCCACTTGAGCTGGAGCTTGCCGCGCAGGGCTGGACTGACATCGTGCCCTTCTACGATGTGGCCGAAAGCCAGCGCGCACGCCATCCGCTATCGAACGGCTGGTTTGCCAGGAATATGGTCCAGGCGGACTATGCCGCGACCTGCGAGGTGCTTGACCTGTGGGACGACGACCTTTCGCGCGCCTATCACCTGCAGTTTCTCGCCTGGCGTATCGCGCGGGAAGAATGGACCTTTGATGGTGCCCCGATCGAAGGCCATAACCGCTTTTTCATTCCCGAGATTATAGAACGCATTGATGCGCTCGCCAGCTTCGTCGATGGTGGCGCGCACCATGGACAGGTTTCGCGCAAGTTCGCCGACCTGCGCGGATTGCGCGCCACCTCCGTTGTCGCGATCGAGCCCGATCCTGCGAACCTTGCAGCATTCGATTGCGACGGGGCCGAGGTCTATCCTCTCGCGCTGGGTGCCACAGCGGGCGAACGCAGCTTCCATGCCGGCCTCGGCTATGCCTCACAGTTTGCCGCGAGTGGCGCGAACACCTTGCCTTGCGTCACGCTGGACAGCCTCGACCTCGCCCCCGACTTTATAAAGCTGCACCTCGAAGGCGGCGAGCTTGCCGCGCTCAAGGGCGCGCTGGAGACGATCCAGCAGCACCGCCCGGTTCTTGCGATCACCACCTATCACAACGCCGATGGCATCTGGCGCACGCCTGCCTGGCTCATGGAGAAGCTCGACGGCTACCGCTTCCTCATGCGCGTCCATTCTTGGTGCGGCACCGGCGCGGTCGTCTACGCCCTGCCCGAGGAGCGTGCCTGACGCCATGCCCCGCTTTGCCCGCAACAACGGCCTGATCTTCGACCTCGGCATGAACAACGGGGACGATACAGACTACTATCTGAAGCTCGGCCACAAGGTCGTTGCGCTCGAAGCTAATCCCGCCCTGTGCGAACAGGCGGCCAAGCGCTTCGCCCCGGCCATTGCAGAGGGCCACCTTACGGTGGTTCACGCGGCGATCTGGGAAAGCGCGGGCGAGACGCAGTTCCTCGTCAATCTCGACAACGATCACTGGAGCAGCATCGACCCCGGCTGGGCAAAACGTGACGACAGCGCCTGCAAGGCCATTACCGTCGAATGCGTGACGCTTGCCGATCTGTTCGCCAAGCATGGTGTGCCGTTTTATTGCAAGATCGACGTCGAGGGCGTCGACCAGATCGTGCTCGATCAGCTCGCCCATGCCGAGGTGAAGCCCGAGTTCGTCAGCGTCGAGGACTGCCGTTTCGGCTTCGACTACATGGCGACGCTCGATGCCTGCGGTTACACCGGTTTCAAACTGCTCGACCAGTCGGCCGTGGCAGGCCGCACCGACCCAGCCACCGGCCACACGTTCCCCGCCGGTTCGTCTGGCCCGCTCGGGCGCGATATCGCGGGCGACTGGCTGCCCTACCCATCCATGGTGGAACACTACGCCGCAACCGTGCGCGACCGCGAAGGCAACCGCCTCGCCCCGCGCACGCAGTGGTGGGACATCCACGCCGCTGCCCTAGCTTGATCGAAGGACTATCCGCATGTCTGCCAATGCCGATTTCGCAAAATATGTTCAGGACAATATCCGCGGGATCGGGGAAGACCCTGCCTTCCTCGGTATGACCAACATCTGGCTGCGCGAGGCGATCCGCCACAACTATGCGCAGAACTTCACCTGGCTGGGCCGCCCGATCATTCAGGTGCCGCAGGACCAGTACGCAATTCAGGAGCTGATCTGGACCGTGCGCCCCGATCTCATCATCGAAACCGGCATCGCCCATGGCGGCTCGCTGATCCTGTCGGCCTCGATGCTGGCCATGCTCGACTATTGCGACGCGGTGGAAGCGGGCCAGCCGCTCGATCCGCGCGCCAGCAAGCGCAAGGTGGTGGGCGTCGACATCGACATCCGCCCGCATAACCGCGAAGGCATCGAACAGCATCCGATGGCGCACAAGATTGTCACCATCGAAGGCTCGTCCATCGCAGAGGACATATTCGCCAAGGTGAAGGCCGAGGCCGAGGGCCACGAGACAATCATGGTCTTCCTCGATTCCAACCACACCCACGATCACGTGCTGGCCGAGCTGGAGCTTTATGCGCCGCTGACCTCGAAAGGCTCCTACTGCGTGGTGTGGGATACGGGCGTGGAAGACCTGCCCGATGCGATGTGCGCCGACCGGCCCTGGGGAAAAGGCGACAATCCGAAAACCGCCGTGTGGGAATACCAGAAGCGCCTCGCCGCCGAGGGCCGAACGGGCGCGGATGGCGAGCCGCTCAAGCTCGAACTCGACAAGACCATCGAGAACAAGATCGTGATCACCGCCTCGTGCGACGGGTTCCTGCGCCGCGTCTGACGCCATACGGCCACCGAAAGGTCACAAACCAACGGCATATCGGCCATGCGCCCGATTGACTTAGTCCGGCTGCAGGTGCCAATGGCGCTCAGCACCTGAAAGTCTGGAGATGATGATGAGCAAGCACGTCCTCGAAAAGCTCGCCGAAACCAATCCCGAATGCGAGATCTGGTGGGACAGCTCGCCGCTCGTGTTCCCGAGCTGGAAGGAAGAGACACTCGCCGCCGCGCCCGAAGGCAAGCGCGCCGACTGGGAAGCGCAGCTCACCCGTTTCTATGACCCCGCGAACCCTGCCGAGATGGGCTTCCGCGGCGTCACCACCAATCCGCCGCTCAGCCTGCAGGCCGTGCAGCTCGATCCGCAGGGCTGGCGTCAGCTGGTGCTCGATATTGCCAAGGCCGACAAGGCGCTCGATGTTGAGGGCGTGTACTGGCAGATGTACCTCCAGCTGGTGAAGAAGGGCGCCGATGCTATCCTGCCCGCCTTCAAGGCCTCGGGCGGCAAGTATGGGATGCTTTCAGGCCAGGTCGATCCGCGCTTCGTCACCGATGGGGAGGCAATGTTGGCGCAGGGCCTGTCGATCGCCGCAATGGGCGAGAACGTAATGGTCAAGCTGCCCGGCTCGAAGGAAGGCTATGAAGTCCTGGAAGAGCTGACCGCGCGCGGCATCTCGACCAACAACACCACTAGCTTCACCGTCGCCCAGTATTCGCGCTGCATGGCTGCCGTCACCGCTGGCCTTCAGCGTGCGAAGGCTGCGGGCACCGATCTTTCCAACTGGCGCAGCGTCATCACCCACATGTCGAGCCGTCTGGGTGAAAAGGGCGACTGGAAGCTCGAAGCCAAGCTGCGCGGGATCGACCTCTCGCTCGACGAGATTCGCGACGGCGAGGAAGCCGTGCTCAAGCGTGCCTACTGGTACGGCAAGGATAGCGGCCACCCGTCGAAGATGCTGCAGTGCTCGATGCGAGTCGAAAAGGACAAGGACGGCAACACCGTGTCGCGCCACATTCAGGACTTCGCCGGCGGCGATTTCGTCTACACCTGTCCGCCGGGCTACATCAAACAGCTGATGGATGTGGAAGACGAACTGGCCCCGTTCGACCCCAAAGCTATCGAACGCGAGCCGAACAAGGCCAGCATCGAAAAGCTCATGAAGCTGCCCAGTTTCCGCCAGGCTTACGAGTTCGAGGGGATGAAGCCGCACGAATTTGCAAGCTATGGCAGCTTCATGACCACGGCGACGGAATTTGCCGCTGCCACCCGGCAAACGGTCGACTTTGTGCGCTCGGTTGTCGAAGGCTGATGCACTAGGCGTGTTCACCTACCCATAAATGCTGTCAGTATTTACCCTTCGGGTGAATACTGACAGCATGCAATGGGTCGCACCAACAGATAGACAGAATCACAATCTGTTTGCGCTTGCACGTCCTCGGACGCAGGCGCCCGCAGATTCGTCCGCTCTGCCCGCTCTTGCAGCATCGCTTGCCCGCGCTCTCGATTGCGAGACAGTGGTGGTACGCCTGCGCAATTGGTCGCACCAATGGACCAGCGCACAATATGGCACCACCGGCTTGGGCTGCCTGCTGGAGCAATCGATCGCTCTTACCGCCGCAGACCATGCCGGGCCGCTGATCGCATCAGATGCAGCCAAGCACCCGCTGTTGAGGGATCACCCTCTGGTTACAAGCGGTGCCAAGGTTCACTCCTTCGCTGGCATTGCCGCTTTCGCGGAGGCCGATGAAAGCGGGCTTGGCGAAGCGGTCGGCGTGATCTGCGCGCTTTCGCACGAGCGGCGCGAGTTCGGCCCGCAGGCCACCGCACTGCTTGAAAGCTTCGCGGAGCTGATGGCATCGCTCTATGCGCAGCACATCGATCTCTATCGCCACGCTCACGCCAGCAAAGCTCTTGAGGAGGACGTGGAGACGACGCGTCGCCTGCAGCGGCAATTCCGTCAGGCCGAGCGGATGGCGGCCATCGGCTCGTGGCGCCTGTCGTTCGACGGAAACCAAATCAGCTGGTCCGAAGGCGTCTATGCGATCCACGAGTTACCGGTTGGAGAAGAAGTTCCGTTCGCCGATGCGGTCGATTTCTTCGCCCCGGCAGACAGGGCTACGGTGCGAACGAGCATCGAACGCGCGATGGAGACTGGCGAAAGCTACGATTTCGAAGCCGACTTTGTGGGTGCGAAGGGCACACACAAACGGGTGCGGGTGTCGGGCGAGGTCGAAATCGTCCACGGTCAGCCCACCGCACTCGTCGGCGTCCTTCAGGATGTCAGCGACAAGCACAAGCTGATCCAGGAGCTGGAGTATCGCGCCCAGAACGATGCCCTCACCGGCCTGGCGAACCGCGACCGCTTCACGGAGAAGCTCGCCCACGTCGTGCGCTCGACGATAGAAAGCAGGGCGCCGCTGGGTGTCGTGCTCATCGATCTGGACGATCTGCAGTCGGTCAACGACAATGCCGGGCGCGCCGCAGCGGACGCGTTGCTGTGCCGCGCCTCGGCTATCCTGCGCAGCAATTGGCTGATGGGAAGCTTCGCCGCTCGTCTGAGTGAAAACCAGATGGTGCTGCTGCTGCAGAACGACCAGCACCTGACCGACCTTCCTTCGCTGCTCGACAGGCTGGCGGGAGAGCTGGCGGCCCCGATCGAGTACAACGGAAAGGCCGTACCGACCGGCGCTTCGCTGGGGGCTACGCTTCTCCACGAAGGCGGCGCATGTAGCGGAAACGAGCTGCTGGAGCACGCCGATCGCGCGCTCTACACGGCCAAGCGCAACCGAGACGCACGCTTTCACATTGCCTGCGCTCTCGCCTGCGGGGACTGCGAGGTCAGCGACAATCAGGATGAACCCAACGCCCACCGCGCATTCCGCGCTGCCTGATAGCGCGGCACCTCAGCGATGCCGCGCCGGATAAGCCGTCAGTCGGACCAGTAAAGCCGGTTCGGGTTGGTCACGAGCAGCTTCTGCTGCAATTCTTCGGTAGGCGCGATGCGCGGGATCATATTGACCACGTGGCCATCGTCGGGCACTTCGTCCTGCATGTTCGGATGCGGCCAGTCGGTGCCCCAGATCACGCGGTCCTGATAGTCTTCGACCAAGGGGGCGACGGCCTCGGCAAAGGCATCCCACGGGTCGCCCTGCCCGCCTTCCTTGATCGCGTCGAGGCGATCTGGGCAGGTCGGCTTGAACCAGATGTCGTCGCGGCTTTCGAGAAAGCTGCGGAAGGCCTTCATATCTGCGCCATCCGGGCCCTGACGAACATCGGGGCGGCCCATATGGTCGATGACCAAGGGCACGGGAATCGCGTCCATGAATGGGCGCAGTTCCTCAAGAATGTCAGCCTCGAAATAGATCACCACGTGCCAGCCCGCAGGCAGCCGCTTGCTGACTTCGAGGAACTTGTCCTTAGGCGCGTTGTCGACCAATCTTTTGAGGAAATTGAAGCGTATACCGCGCATCCCGCCCTGGTGCAGTGCCTGCAGCTCATCCTCCGAAATGTCGGGGTCGACCACGGCCACACCGCGCGCCTTGTTGCCCGCCTTCGCGATGGCATTCAGCGTGGCGGCGTTATCGGTGCCGTGGCAGCTCGCCTGCACAATCACGTTCTTTTCGAAGCCGAGATGGTCGCGCAGAGCAAACAGCATTTCCGGCCCGGCGTCCGCAGGAAGATACTTGGCCTTCGGTGAAAAGCCGAAGGGGTCCATCGGCCCGAACACGTGGCAATGCGCGTCCACCGAGCCCGGCGGGGGCGTGAAGCTCGGCTTGCTGGGATTGGGATGCCACGAAACAATACGGTCAGACATACAATTCTCCAAGGCCCCGACTCCGCTCATCCTGAGCTTGTCGAAGGATTGTCTCTACTTCCGGTTCCCGAACTCTAGACGAAAACCATCCCGTCCATCAGCTTGCGCGCGGTGCGCAGCAGGGCCGAGCTGGCAACTTCGCCATTGTCGTCCATCGTCATCACACAGCTCATCTCGCCGCTGGGATGCTCGATGCTCAGCGTCTTGACCTTGCCCTCGGGGATCTGCGCCACCTCGGCAGCGGGCGAACCCTCCACCAGGCAGGCGGTCGCCGCCGTCACGGCGCCCAGCACGCCGATCGAGGCATGGGCGCGATGCGGAATGAACACGCGTGTGGTGACAGCGCCGCCGTTCTTGGGAGGGGCGACCAAGGTCATCTTGGGGACCGACTTTTCTGTCACATCGCCCAGATTCATCAGCGGCCCAGCGGCAAGGCGGATGCTCTCGATCTTGGCACGGATATCGGCGAAGCCGTCGCCCTCCATCTCCTCGCGCGTTTCATAGCCGGTAGCGCCCACGTCCTCGGCCTTGAACACGATGCAGGGCATCCCGTTGTCGATCAGCGTGCAGCGCACACCCTCGATCTCGTCGACCGGATTGCCCGTGGGAAGCAGCGCGCCGCAGCTCGATCCGGCGGTGTCGCGGAATTCGAGCGGAACGGGTGCGTGGCTGCCTGGCACGCCGTCGATTTTGGCATCGCCCTTGTAAGTCGGCATGCCGTCTGGCGTCTGGACGGTCGCCACCGCGACCTGTCCTGTGTTTTCCATGTAGATCGCCACCTTCGTTTCGGCGCCGGTAGCATCCACCAGGCCTTCTTCGATGGCAAAGGGGCCGACCCCTGCAAGGATATTGCCGCAATTCTGCGCATCACTGACGATAGCCTGATCGACGAAAACCTGAAGAAACAGGTAGTCGACATCGATGCCTTCGCGTTCCGACCTCTTCACGACAGCGACCTTACTGGTGAGCGGATCAGCCCCGCCCATGCCGTCTATCTGGCGTGGGTCAGGACTTCCCATCACGCGAAGCAGGAACTCGGCCCGTTCCTTCTCGTCGGCAGGCAGGTCGGAGGCGACGAAGTAGCCGCCTTTCGACGTACCGCCGCGCATCCATTTAACTGGTGCGAAAGACTGGCTCATTAGATCAGATCCACTTCAGGCCCATGTCGGTGAGCTTCTGGCGGAAGCCGTACATGTCCAGACCGAGCACGCCATCGGCCAGCTTCTGGCGCTTCTCTTCCTCGTTCGCTTCACGCGCCTGCGCTTTCTTGAGCACCTCTTCGGCCTCTTCGCGCTTCACCACGCAGACGCCGTCGTCGTCGGCCACGATAATGTCACCGGCACGGATGAAGGCTCCGGCGCAGACCACATCGACGTTCACACTGCCGAGCGAAGCCTTGATCGTGCCTTGCGCGAACACGCGCTTCGACCAGACCGGGAAGTCCATCTCAGTGAGGTCGCGCACGTCGCGAATGCCGGCATCGATGATGAGGCCTCGCACGCCGCGCGCCTGTGCCGAGGTGGCGAGCAGATCGCCGAAATAGCCGTCTTCACACGGCGATGTGGGCGCGATTACCAACACGTCGCCTTCCTGGCACTGCTCGATCGCGGCATGAACCATGTAGTTATCGCCCGGCGGCACCGAGATCGTGATCGCCGAAGCACCGATGCGCGCGCCGGGATAGATCGGACGCATGTAACTGGCGAGTAGCCCCTTGCGGCCCTGCGCCTCGTGAACGGTGGCCACACCGCACTTGCCCAGAGCACTAACGACTTCGGGATCGGCCCGTTCGATCTTGGTGACGACAACGCCCATGGCTAGCGATTCTCCTGCTGGTTTACCTTTGCCGGCTGACTGAACCCGCGCTCGGACAAGGTCAAGCCGGTCACGTGAGAAGTTGTAAGCATCACATACAATTGTTAGAGGGATAGCGGAGAGAGCGATGAGCGTGAAAGATTCGAACACAATTGCCCCCCGCGTGGCGCTGATCGGCTTCGGTGAGGCTGGATCGACCTTTGCCCGCGCCGGTGAATGGGCTGGTCATGCCAAGGGCTGGGACTTGCTGGCCGCGCGCCGCGCCGCCATGGCCGATTGGCGGGTGGAAGCGGGCGCAGATGCCGCCGAGGGGCTGTCCGAAGCCGAGCTGATACTCAGCCTCGTCACTGCCGATCAGGCGCTCAAGGCCGCGCAGGACTATGCTCCTCTGCTGCCCGATGGCGCGCTGTTCTGCGACATGAACTCGGTCGCGCCGGGCACCAAGCAGGCGGCGGCTGAAGCGGTGGAAGCGGCCGGGGCCAGTTACGTCGATGTCGCGGTGATGGCGCCGGTCGACAAAGCGCTGGCCGTGCCGCTGCTGATCGCGGGCGAGCACGCCGCCGAAGCCGAAGCAATGCTGCACGCACTTGGCTTTTCGAACACCCGCGTAGTCGGCCCCGAGATCGGGCAGGCCAGCGCGATCAAGCTGTGCCGCTCGGTGATGGTGAAGGGGCTGGAGGCGCTGACCGCCGAGATGGTGCTGGCGGCTAACAACGCGGGCGTACTGGACGAGGTGCTCGCCAGTCTCGACGCGAGCGAAAAGCCGGTCAACTGGCCGACGCGCGCGGACTACAACCTTGACCGGATGCTGATCCATGGCCAACGCCGTAGTGCGGAAATGGCCGAGGCAGCGCGCATGTTGCGCGACCTTGGCATCGATCCGCTGATGACCGACAACACGGTCAGCCGCCAGCAGGCTCTGGGCACGCTGGGCATCAGCCCGCCACCCGATGGCCTCGCCGCCAAGCTGATCGCGATTAACGACCGGACCCAGTCCGAGGGAGAAGAGAGCAAAGCATGAGCCTTATCATCGACTGCCACGGCCATTACACCGTCCTGCCCAAGGGCCACGATGCGTGGCGCGAGGAGCAGAAGGCCGCCTACAAGAACGGCACCGAGTGCCCGCCTTACCCTGAGATTTCCGATCAGGAGATCATCAACACGATCGAGGCAAACCAGCTCAAGCTGATCAAGGAGCGCGGAGCCGACTTCACGATCTTCTCGCCGCGCGCCTCCGCCATGGCCCCGCACGTGGGCGATCAGGCTGTGGCGAGCGAATGGGCGCGCCGCTGCAACGATCTCATTTACCGCGTCACCCAGCTGTTCCCCGATACCTTCATCGGCGGCTGCATGTTGCCGCAAAGCCCGAAAAGCGATCTTTCCGAAAGCGTGAAGGAGCTGCGCCGCTGCGTCGAGGAAATGGACTTCGTGGTCTGCAACCTCAACCCAGATCCGGGCGGCGGCCACTTCGAGCACCCACCGCTTACCGACGAATACTGGTTCCCGCTGTACGAGGCGATGGAAGAGCTGGACGTGCCCGCGATGATCCAC
The DNA here is from genome assembly GCF_005434915.1 of Aurantiacibacter suaedae. GTDB lineage: Bacteria > Pseudomonadota > Alphaproteobacteria > Sphingomonadales > Sphingomonadaceae > Alteraurantiacibacter > Alteraurantiacibacter suaedae. The sequence continues at coordinate 890,385 of NZ_SKCG01000002.1, read as the reverse complement.
GTCTCGGGCAGCTGCAATCCGGCCATGCACGCCACCGGCGGGTATTATCTCGCCGCCGACACCGTGGCTTTCATGCAGCTTTTGCAAGGCGACCTGTTCAGCCGCTTCCCCAAGCTGAAGATGATCATCCCGCACGGCGGCGGCGCGGTGCCCTATCACTGGGGCCGCTATCGCGGGCTTGCCGACATGCTCAAACAGCCGGCGCTCGACACGCACCTGATGAACAACGTGTTCTTCGACACCTGCGTCTACCACCAGCCGGGCATCAACCTGCTGGCCGACGTGATCGAGAACAAGAACATCCTGTTCGGCAGCGAAATGGTCGGCGCGGTGCGCGGGATCGATCCGCAGACCGGGCACTATTTCGATGACACCAAGCGCTATGTCGACGCGCTCGATATTTCCGCGGAAGAGAAGCACATGATCTTCGAGGGCAATGCCCGCAAGGTCTATGGCCGCCTTGACGCGGTGCTGGCGAAAAAGGGCTACTGATGAGCGAGGGGCCGGTCATTGCCCACGGCTTCGCCAAGTGCGAGAAGCCGGAGCGCTATATCCAGCAGCTGGTCAAGCACTGGAGCCACAAGATGGCGGCCACCTACGACGAAGATGATGGGATAGGGGCGTTCCCCTTTTCCGACCTCGATAGCGCGGTGCTGATGGCGCGGCCCGAAGGCATCGCCATCACGCTCACCACCGCCGAGGCGGAGCGCAATGTGCACATGCGCGGCGTGCTCGAAGAACACATCGATCGCTTCGCCTTCCGCGAGGCCCCGCTCACATACGATTGGAAAGAGGCAGAGGACTGCTGAGATGACCGAGAAGAAGAAAGAACGGATCAACATCCACGAATATCTCGCCGAGTTCGACGATATTCCGGGCACCCGCGTGTTCACCGCGCAGCGCGCACGCAAGGGCTATTGGCTCAACCAGTTCGCGATGAGCCTGATGAAGGCCGAAAATCGCGAACGTTTCAAGGCCGACGAAAAGGCCTATCTCGACGAATGGAACCTCAGCGATGCGGCGAAGCAGGCCGTGCTCGATCGCGATTACAACGCGATGATCGATGAGGGCGGCAACGTTTACTACCTGTCGAAGCTGTTCTCGACTGACGGGAAGAGCTTCCAGTTCGCCGCCGGCTCGATGACCGGCATGACGCAGGAAGACTATGCAAAGATGATGATCGACGGCGGCCGCGCTCCGCACGGTGTCCGCTCGATCAAGGGAGGCTACTGAACATGGCACGCGTAACAACAGGCATCACGTCCAGCCACATCCCGGCGCTCGGCGCCGCGATCCAGACCGGCAAGACCGGCGATGACTACTGGGGTCCGGTGTTCGATGGCTACAAGGCCATCAAGGACTGGATCAAGCAGCCCGGCAACATGCCCGACGTCGTGGTGCTGGTTTACAACGACCACGCCTCGGCCTTCGACATGAACTGCATTCCGACTTTCGCGATCGGGTGTGCCGAGAGCTTCAAGCCTGCCGACGAAGGCTGGGGCCCGCGCCCCGTGCCCGAAGTGATCGGCCACCCCGATCTCGCTTGGCATATCGCGCAGAGCCTGATCCTCGACGATTTTGACATGTGCATCTTCAATCAGATGGATGTCGATCACGGCTGCACCATTCCGCTCTCGATGATGTTCGGCGAGCCCGAAGAATGGCCGTGCAAAGTCATTCCGCTGCCGGTCAACGTCGTGACCTATCCGCCGCCCTCGGGCGCGCGCTGCTTCGCGCTGGGCGACAGCATCAAGGCTGCGGTGGAGAGCTTCCCCGAAGACCTCAACGTCCACGTCTGGGGCACGGGCGGCATGAGCCACCAGCTTCAGGGCCCCCGCGCTGGCCTGATCAACAAGGAGTTCGATCTGAAGTTCATCGACCAGCTGATCAACGACCCCGACACGCTCGCGAAGATGCCGCACATCGAATATCTGCGCGAAGCGGGCAGCGAAGGCATCGAGCTGGTCATGTGGCTGATCATGCGCGGCGCGCTGGGCGACAAGGTGAAGGATCTGTACAACTTCTACCACATCCCCGCCTCGAACACCGCGCTCGGCGCGCTGATCCTGCAGCCGGAAGAGACCGCTGGCGAAGCGCTTGATCCGCGCGTGGTTCACTCGGGCCACTCGCTCGCGACAGCGGCGGAATAATCTCGGAACCGGGTCGGCCCGCCGTGCGCTTGTCATAGTGACAGGCTCAGGCGGGCCGATCGCATTTCACGGCGCCCACCGACCGGGCGCGACATCCGCAACAGGAGACGATCCTCATGAAAATTGCACTCGCCGGCGGCGGCGCATTTGGTGAAAAGCACCTCGACGGACTCAAGAATATCGACGGCGTGGAAGTGACCGCGCTGGTCGGCCGCACCATCAACAAGACCCAGGCCATGGCCGACAAATACGGCATCGGCTATGCCACCACCGATTACGAAGAGATGCTGAAGCGCGACGATGTCGACGCGGTAATTCTCTGCACGCCCACGCAGATGCACGCCGATCAGGCGATCAAGGCGATGGATGCGGGCAAGCACGTTGAAGTCGAGATTCCGCTGGCCGACAGCTGGGAAGATGCCGAAGCCGTTCTCAAGAAGCAGGAAGAAACCGGCCTTGTCTGCATGGTCGGCCACACCCGCCGCTTCAATCCCTCGCACCAGTACGTGAAGCAGCAGATCGAAGCGGGCAAGTTTAACGTCCTCTCGATGGACGTGGAGACCTACTTCTTCCGCCGCGAAAACAAGAACGCCAAGGGCGAGCCGCGCAGCTGGACCGACCACCTGCTGTGGCACCACTCGGCGCACACGATCGACATCTTTCAGTACATGACCGGCGCGAAGGTGATCGCGGCCAACATCCTGCAAGGCCCCAAGCACCCCGATCTCGGCATCGCGATGGATCAGTCGATCCAGATGAAGACCGACAAGGGCCAGATCCTGACCCTGTCGCTCTCGTTCAACAACGAGGGGCCGTTCGGCACCTTCTTTCGCTACATCGGCGACACCGCGACCTATCTCGCGCGCTATGACGATCTGTTCAACGGCAAGGACGAGCCCATCGACCTGTCGGGCGTCGACGTGCCTTCGAACAACGGCATCGAATTGCAAGACCGCGAATTCATCGCCGCGATCCGCGAAGGGCGCGAGCCGAACAGCTCGGTGAAGGGCGTGATCGAATGCTATCGCACAATCGGCAACCTCGCCGCCAGCCTCGAAGAGCAGGACGGCTGGTCCTGATTCTGACGCGGGGGTAGACCCGTAAACCAAGCCATTTTGCGGCCGCGCTGCTCGACGTGGCGCGGCCGCAAGTGTTTACAGCAACGCACACACCAAGGGGAATCCATATGAAGCGCAGACTCGCTGGCCGCGAAGTCCATCCCATCGGCCTTGGCTGCATGAACCTCTCGTGGGCCTACGCCACCCCGCCCGCGCACAAGGTGAAGGTCGAACTGCTCAACAAGGCGCTCGATCTCGGTTACGATCATTTCGACACGTCCAACATCTATGGCGGCGGCAAGAACGAGGAACTGCTAGCCGACGCGATCATGCACCGGCGCGACGAGTTCCTGCTTGCGAGCAAGTGCGGGATCGTGGTCGAGGGGCCGAAACGCGGTGTCGATTGCAGTCCCGAGAGCATTGCCGAGAACCTCGACAAGAGCCTCGCCCGGCTGAAGACCGACCATGTCGACCTCTATTACATGCACCGCTTCGATCCCAAGGTGCCGATTGCTGATTCGGTCGGTGCGATGGTGCGGGCAATGGAAGCGGGCAAAATCGGCGCCTACGGCGTGTCCGAGTGGTCTGCCGCGCATATTCGCGAGGCCCATGCGGTGCACCCGGTTGCCGCCGTCCAGCCAGAATATTCGCTGTGGACGCGCAACGTCGAACTGGGCGTGCTCGACACCTGCAAGGACCTGGGCATCGCGCTGGTCGCCTTTTCCAGCACCGGACGCGGCGCTCTTGGCGGCGCGCTGCGCGATCCGAGCACGCTGGAAGAGAAAGACCTGCGCACCAAGATGCCGCGTTTCAACGCCGAAAACTGGCCGAAAAACCTCGCCGTAATCGAGCAGTTCGAGGCGCTGGCGAAAGATGTGGGCGTGGCCCCGGCGCAGCTTGCCAACCGCTGGGTGCTCGAACAGGGCGATAACGTTCACGCCATTCCCGGCACCACCAGCATCGCGCATATGGAAGAGAACTTCCACGCGGCGACGGTCGAGATTCCTGCCGATGCGATCGCGAAGGCTGGCGAGATCATCAACCATTCGACGGTTCACGGACACCGCTATCACGAAGCGATCCGGCCCACGATCGACACCGAGGAGTTCGAGGACGCATAACGCCCCTCGTACCGGCAAGTCTTGGGAGAGGCTGGCATGACAGACCTGCGCGCCCGCATCGGCTATAGCGAGCGGACCGAAAAGAAGCCCTACTTCTACGCCAACGCGCACGAGAAAGACTTCGTGCCGCTGGCGCCGGAAGAGGTGACGATACGCGATGCGCGCGGGCGTGACTGCTCGCTCGACGTGGAAGGTTTCACGCTAGTGGAGCACGAAAGCACCTTGAGCGACCTCACTGATATGGAAGCGGTCAAAAGCGTTCATACAAGCGAGATTGCCGAGCTGCTGACCTCGCTCACCGGCTGCGATCACGTTGCGATGAGCCCCATGGGCATCCTGCGCTTTTCCGAAAGGCAAGGCTTGAACGCGGCGCACGACAATTCGCACCCCGCGCGCTTCGTTCATGTCGATATGGCGAAAGAGGCCGCCGCCGCCATGCGCGAAAAGGCCGCACCGCGGGGCAAGACCGTGGTCCGCAGCGCGCAATACAATGTTTGGCGGGTGCTAAGTGATCCGCCGCAGGATGTGCCGCTGGGGCTATGCGACTTTGGCTCGCTCGCGCCCGAAGACCTGATCGATTGCGAGGCGATCTTCGACCCGCTCGACGGCAGCGCTGAGTGGGGCTTTGCCAACTATCTGCTCGCGCACAACCCGGCGCATCGCTGGTTTTACTATGCAAACATGCACCGCGGAGAAGCGCTGGTGTTCAAGACCAGCGAAAGCGACCCGGCCCGCGCGCAGCTAATGCCGCACGGCGCTTTCGATAATCCGCTGGCAGGGCCGGACGCCCCAGCGCGGATCAGCCTGGAAATGCGGGGCACGACATATTGGTTCGGCTGAGCAAAAAAAGCGGGCACCAGGCGCGATATGTCGCCCGGTGCCCGCAGCCGCGCAGGGGTGCTGGCGCGCGGCATATGAAGGAGTTGGCCTCAGGCGCCCGGATCGCCCTGTGCGCTGGCAATCGCAAGCTGGACGCGCTGCGCAAGCTCCGGATTACTGCGGGCGGCATCGGAGATTTCGTTGAATCGTTGCGGCGCAAGCCCGCTCTGTTCGAGCACCGCGAGAGCGGCGTTCTGGCGTGCCTCGGCATCGAGCGAAGCATCGCCATGCAGCTCGCTGATCTCAACCGCGGCCTCGGCATATATGCCGATTTCCTCGTCAGTGAAGCTGGCAGCATCCGTCATCGGCGCTTGGGCGCCCGCTGTGCTGTCCGCCATCTGCGCGACTGCTGGCGACGCGAGCAGCAAACCACCGGCGGCAAGTGTCACGAAAGTCTTCATATTTTCACTCCTTGGTCTGGACCGTGCGGGCTACTGGCGCCCGGTTGGTCTGAGTTGAGCAGGCCCGCGGGGATGTGCAATCGCGCCAGCGACAGGACGGGCAGGGAGAAAGACCAAAAAGCAGCTTCTGTGCCGCACGCACGACGAAGCGAGCCAGGCAGCTCCGGTTCGGGGCCGGTAACTGCTTGGCTCGCTTGCGTTTTATCTTGCGAAGCGAACGTCCCGCCGCTGGCAGCGAGCGATTCTCGCTACGATCAGAAGCTCAGTTCGAGAGCGCTATAGCCGTACTGCGTGTTGCCGAAGCCATTGGCGTTGGGCGCGGTATCGAAGAAATCGCCCTTGAACAGCACGCCGCCGCCCAGCTCGTTACGCAGCAGCCCCGGAATGATCCACCAGCGCAGGCGGCCCTGCAGCTGCGATCCGGCATCGGAGCCCGAAGCGCCAGTGGCATCGCGCACCTTGGTATAGGAGAATGCATCGGTCGCCTCCTCCAGCCAGGCACGGCGATACTGCACCTGGGCATCGACCCGCGAGGAGAATTTCGCCTCAAGCTGCGCGCCGAGGCTGGAGATGTTCTTGCGTCCAAGCGGTCCGAACAGCGCGCTCGGCCCCCAGTCGCCATAGCGCGGGCCGAACAGCGGATCGAAGGCGTTGTAATCGGCGCTGTCCGGATCATCGCCAGTGGCCACATCATAGAAAACCGAGAGGCGAGGCTTGACCGCGCTGTCGAAGGTGTAGCCGACTTCGGCGTGAAGCGTCCAGGCGTCGACATCGACCTCTGGCGCCGTGGCCGACGAGCCGGTGCGGATGTTGCCGAACTGGTAGGCTGCTTCCAGCTCCACATCGGGCTTGCCGCGTCCCCCATCGCTGACCAGCCGGGCACCCGGCGTGATCAGGTGACGGTTGCGCGTTGCGATGCCAGGTGCATCATTTTCATCCAGCACATAGACATAGGTTTCCAGCGCGAGGTCGTCCTTCAGCGGACGGCTGTAGAAAGCGCCCCAAAGCGCGAGGTCGATGCTCTCGCGATCCCATTCCACCTCGTTGTCGACCACGCCTTCCGCGTCCGAGGGCAGGCGCTGCTGCGGCAGCATATAGAAGGCCGTGAACTCACCTGAGCCCGACCAGTCGAGCCGCGCACCGGTGAACCCGTTGGCCGCGTTGCGGAAGTTCGGATTGCCGATCAGCCGCTTGGATCCCAGATCAAGCGTCTGCCGACCGATGGTGAAGGTGGTGTTCTCGGTGATATCGAGCGCGGCGTAAAGCTCGATCACTTCCAGCGCGTTGATGTCTGACGAGCCGATAGGGGTGGCCAGGTCGTTGGCATAGCCGCGCGAATCCTGTACCGTCGCGCCGATCCGGAAGCCGTCCCAGCTGTAGGTGCCCTTCAGCAAGCTGCGCATCAGCACGATGTCGTCGTTTTCCACCCCGCCGGGGCGATAGTTCCCGTCCATCGCCTCGTAGCGCACGCGAATGCTGCCTTCGAGGTCGAAACCGGTCGCCTCTTCCTGTGCCACTGCAGGGGTGGCAGCCAGCAGGGCGGCAGGGATTGCAAGCGCAGGCGCAAGCCTGCGGGTACCGCAAGGTATCATGGTCACATCCTTCGGCCTTTCGGCCCTGTAATTGTGTAGTCGTCGGTTACCCGGCCTGGCTCAGAACTCGGACCAGTCCTGATCGTCGGCGACCTCCGGCTCGACCGCGAGCGCGAGGTTGCCGCTGACCGCCGGCACAGCCGTCGGAGCCCGAGGTGCCGGTCGCGCAACCGCGCTTTCGCGGTTCATACGCTCGGCAGCCATGTCCGCCAGCACGCTCGCGTTAGAGCCCGACAGGCGGAACTGGGTCACAAGCTGGGTCAGGTTATCGGCCTCGGACGCAAGCTGACGGGCCGCCGCGTTCGACTGTTCGGCCATGGCAGCGTTCTGGTGCGTAGACCGGTCGATCTCACCCATCGCCGACTTGGCATTTTCAAGGCTGCCGGCGTGGCTCGACAGAGCCTGGCTGATCTCGTTCGCCGTGGTGGCGACATCGGCAATGCGCTGGATGATCTGGTCAAGCGCCGTGCCGGTATCGCGCACGAGCTGGGCGCCGCTCGCCACCTCGGCGATTGAGCTGTTGATCAGCTGGCGGATCTCCTCGGCGGCCTCGCTCGAACGCTGGGCCAGGTCGCGCACCTCGTTGGCGACGACGGCGAAACCGCGTCCCACCTCACCTGCGCGCGCCGCCTCGACGCCCGCGTTCAGGGCCAGCAAGCTGGTCTGGAAGCTGAAGCCGTCGATCACGGTGATGATGTTGCCGATCTGCTTGGTCGAGCTTTCGATGGTGTCCATCGCGGTGACGGCGCGGGCAACGATCTCGCCGCCGCCGCGCGCTTCGGTCATCGCCGCATCGACATTGCGAGCGGCGGTGTCGGCCGAAGCAGCCGACGTGGCCATGCCGTCGCTGATCGTGACCACCGATTCGGTGATCCGGCTCAGCTCTGCAGCCTGCTTCTCGTTACGCGCAGCCAGGTCGTCCGATGCCTGACGGATTTCCATCGATCCGCTGCGAACCGAACCCGCCGAGGCTGAGACCGAGTTCATCGTCTCGTGCAGCTGCTTGACGGTCTCGTTGAAGCTTGCACGCAGGACAGCATAGTCTGCACCCAGTTCAGGTAGGCTCACGGTCAGGTCGCCCTTGGTCATCTGGCCAAGGCATTCGCCGAAGGCTTCGACCATGTGCTGGGTTTCCTGCTCCTTCTTGGCCTGGCCCACGCGCGCGTCGCGCAGGCGCTCACTGGCGCGGGCCAGTTCGCCGATCTCGTCGGTCCGGTCGAGATGAGGCACACGAGTCGTGAGGTTTCCGGCCTCGATCTGGCCGATCGAGCCGATCAGCGCACCGGTTTCTCCGCCAATCAGGCGCTTGATGAGCCCGGCCAGGAAAATCTGGACGGCGCAGGAGATTACCATGATGAGCACGGTGGCTATGACCACGGCCAGTGCGAGTTTGTGCTGCTCATCCGTAATCGCATCGGCACGCGCAATTTCCTCATCGCGCACAACTTCGATCGCATTGTCGACGTTGGCACCCGCGTCCATGATGCGCGTCACGCCAAGACCGTCAGCGAGATTGCCACCAACTAGCCTGTCAACGGTTTCTCCGTAGGTATCGACCAGCTGTTCGACCTCATCGAGCTGGGACACCATATCAGACTGAACCACAGCGCGCGCTTCGCTGATGGAGGTGTGCATATCGGCAAAGTTGCTGCGGAAACCGTTCCCGGTTTCGCTGTCGCGCACGAGAGCATACTTGAAGGCATCGCGCTCGAGCGAAGCGAAGTCCTTTTCAAGCAGGGCCGATTGGAGCGCCGCCTGCGAGTAGGCGTCGTCCTTTATCGTCATCTTGTAGGTAAGCCAGGAGCCGATCCCGACAGCCGCGATCAAGACAACGCCGAGCACGACTGCTGCCATCGCCTGGAAGCCCAGCCGCTTGGAGATTGACTTGCTGGCCAACCAACCCGCAAAACCGCGATCGTAATTGTTCATCCGATTCCTCGCACTTTTTAACGCACCCCCGTCGGCGGCGACTTACATTCGTGCAAGGCTACTAGACCAAAGCCTGTTCAAGGTGACTGACCAGCGCTTCGGCAGAAAACGGCTATCCGCGGTCAACCCCTCGTTAACTAGGCGCTGCCTGATTTCCCGGAAAAGTCAGCTTTCGCGAGGGGCAGCGGCTTCGGCCGCCTCAACCGAGGTTTCCGCGGTAGGCTCTGCCTGGCCGCTGGTGCGCGGCACATTGATGGCCGAACGAATCATCCACGTCCCGCCTGATTGCCGCGTCCACACGGTCTGGCTTATCATCTGCTCGGTTACCGGTTCGCCGGTTTCGGGATCGGTCGTGGTAATATCGACGTTGGAGGCAAGCGTGGCCAAATCTTCGCTGGTCGCGGCCCATCCGTTCGCCGGGCTTACCTCGATGTGGAAGGCCGGGTCGGCAATAAGGTCGCCATAGCCATCGGCAATGGCAGCGCCGCCCAGCAGCCGTGTTCCATCGGGCCGCACCAGCACGGCATCGTCAGCATAGAGCCGGGCAATACCGACCAGATCGTCTGACGCGATCGCGTCGAGCTGCGCCTGTTCGGTGGCGCGGATGGTGGCGATCACATCATCGGGATCGGCCCCGCCCGAGCAGGCGGCAAGCAGGGTGGTGGCGGTCAGTGTGGCAAGAACGGCAATGCGCATAATCAATCCCCTCGTCAGTCAAGGGGTGCGACTGCACCCCCGATCTCGACTGGCGATAGGGCGTCGTTAGGGTGCTAACTTTGATCTTGCGCAAGTTGCCGGTTGGCTCAAAGCTTGTCGGCGTAAAGCACCAGCAGCGCGGCCCAGGCGCGCTCGGCCTCGGCTTCGAGATAGACCGGGCTGTCGAGCACGGTCCAGCCGTGGTCGCCCTGATAGACCTCTACAGTGACATCGGCCGCCGCCGCCTCGCCCGCCGCCTTGAGCGCTTCCTTGTCGCCTGGCGCATTGGCATCGTCGTTCTTGGCGATGGCGATCAGCGCGCCGGCATCGCTGGCCATGTCTTCGAGCAGGTTGACCGGCGAGTTCTCATGCTCGCCGACAAGCCCGCCGCCGTGGAAGCTCGCGGCGGCCTTGATCCGGCCGGGCACGGCAGCAGCGGAGATGATGGTCCAGCCGCCGGTCATGCAATAGCCCTGATTGCCGATTCCGCGTTCGGTATCGACCGCATCCTGCGCATCGAGCCAGTCGACCACCGCAGCCGCGGTTTCCGCAACCGCTTCAGGCGTGTTCTTCTCGCGCCAGGGAGCCACCGCCTCCATCGCGCCGCCATTGCGCCAGGCGTCGAAGTCTTCGAACTGCTGGCCAGAGACCGAGCGATAATAGGGATTGGCGACGAGCACAGCATAGCCTGCCTCGGCCAGCCTGCGCCCCATCATCACCTTTGCGGGACGCAGGCCCGCAATATCGGGCCACAGGATCACCGCGGGGTGCCTGCCCTCGGCGGGATGGATGAACACGCCATCGAAGGTGCCGCCGGGCGCGGCGAAAGTCACGGTGCGCTCGGTAAGTCCCGAGGCGGTGGCGCCGGTGGCGTCCATCGGGGTGCAGGCGGCAAGCGCGCCGCTGGCACCGAGCGCCGCGAACTGGCGGCGATTGACGGCGGGCATTTTGGCGACCTGATCCTGCGTACACATAACTGTTCTCCCGGGCGACTGCTACGCGTGCAGCTTACCGCAATCGACGCCAGCGTCCAGCGGTCAGGTCAGGTCGTCCATCGCGATGACCAGCCCCTCATCGGCCGCCCGCATCGCATCGCGGCGCAGCTGCTCGATCCGGGCGCGGCCGGGAGGACAGGCCTCGATCGGCAACGCCTTCACCTGCTTCATATATTCCTCGGCGAAGTCGACCCCGTGCTCGGGGTGGGTGAGAATGAGGCCGTCTTGCCGCGTCATCCCGCGCAGGATCTTCGCGCCGACCTCGTAGGGGTCCATGCCCTCCTCAAAAGCCGTGCCGAATTGCTCCAGCTCGCCTTCCTTGGCCGGGGCAAACCCGCTTTCAGCAAAATCGTCGGGCCGCTTCTGCGCGCTCTTCCAGGCATTGGTGCGGGTGAGCGCGGGGCAGCACAGCGAGCAGCCGATCCCGTGCGGTGCGAGATTGTAGCGCAGGCTCTCGGTCAGGCCGCGAACGGCGAACTTGCTGGCGGTGTAAATGCCCGCCTGCGGACCCGGCAGGAAGGCCGCCATCGAGGCCACATTCACCACATGCCGGCGGCCCGAGGCGACCTTGATCTTGGGCAGGAAGGACACGATCCCGTTGACGTTGCCGCCGAAGTTCACGTTCATGATCCAGTCGAAGTCGTCGTAGCTCGCCTCGTCAGTGGGGCCGAACACCGAGACGCCCGCGTTGTTGACCAGCACATGCACTTCGCCGAAGGTCTTCTCCACCTCATCGGCGGCAGCGGCAAAGCCTGCGCGGTCGGTCACGTCAAGTTTGATGAACAGCGGCTTTGCGTGGCTGTGCGAGGCGAACCACTGCTCGGTGGCGGCGCGGTCGTCCTCGTTGCGATAGGACAGCGCGAGCTTCATCCCGGCATCGGCGAAGGCCTGTGCGGTGCCGAGGCCGATCCCGTTCGCGGCTCCGGTGATGAAGGCGACCCGCCCTTCCCACTCGCTCCGGAAGTCGGCACCGTTCAACGCAGCAGTTTCGGACATCGTCAATTTTCCTCTCGCCATGATCGTATCATCCGTTAGGAATCACCATAGATCAATAAGGGAGAGAGTCGATATGAGCGACACCGAAGGCCGTCTCGCCGCGCTGGAGAAGCGCGTCACCGAACTGGAAGACATGGCCGCGATCCGCCGCCTGCACTGGGCCTACGGCTACTACATCGACTTCAACCGCCCCGACGACGTGGCCGAGCTGTTTTCCGACGATGGGTGCGTGGTGTTTCTCTCGGGGGAATATGTCGGCCATGCCGGCGTGAAGCGTCTCTATGGCGACTGGATCGCCGGGCGCTTCACAGGCGGCAAGCCCGGCCCGGTCAACGGCCTGCTGCTCGATCATTTCCAGATGCAGGACATCATCACCGTCGCCCCCGATGGCAAGAGTGCCAAGGGCCGCTTTCATGGCATCCTGCTTGGCGGCTGGCACGACGACTTCCAGGACACCAAGGAAGAGTTCATGCCGCAGCAGTTCATGGAAGCAGGCATCTACGAGAACGACTATGTGAAGGTCGACGGCGTGTGGAAGATCCAGCGGCTTGATTACATGATGCAGTGGCAGGGCGACTATGAAAACGGCTGGGCGCACACCACCGCACACCTGCAGCCAGCCGCCAAGACCTTCCCCGAAGATCCGCTCGGCCCCGACCGCCTGCTTCCGCCCGAGCAGCACCGCGAAACCTGGCCATATCGGCAGGACGTACCGATGCACTTCGCGCACCCGAAGTTCGGCATCGCCTTTGCCGATAGCGTGAAGGGCTAGCACCACATCTGGGCCGCTGCCTCCAACGAGAGGAAGCGGCCTTTCTCTTGGGAGAGAGGCATGGTTTCCGGCAAACTCGAAGATGGCAGCGAGAAAGGCCTCAAGGGCCATTTCCACGAGGATTTCAGCCACCGCCCGCGCATCGGCCTGGCCCCCCGCGCAGCGCATGTTGTGCGCGATGCGCCCTACAAACGGATTGCCTGCGAGGAGGCGTGGACCTTCCCCGATCTGGTGAAGGCGCAGCTCGCCTATTGCGAAAGCGGCTCCGCACCCGATGACGATTCACTCAAGATGGCGCGCATGTTTGCCAAGATGCCCAGCCTGCAGGAGATGTTGCAGGACCTGGGCGATCTGCGGATCGCGCACATGGATGAACTGGGCATCGACCGGCAATTGCTGCTGCTCACTGCGCCCGGCGTGCAGGTGGTGAAACCCGGCGACGGCACCGCGCTTGCCACGCAGGCGAACGACATCGCTGCCGAGGCCTGCCGCAACCACCCCACCCGCTTTTCCGCCTGCGCCGCCTTCGATCCGCGTGACGTGGCGGGCAGCGTGAAGGAACTGGAACGCGCCGCCAAGCTCGAGCTAAACGGGGCGGTGCTAAACTCGCATTGGCAGGGCCACTATCTGGATGAACCGGAGTTCTGGCCCATCCTCGAAGCGCTGGAGGCCAACGATCTGGCGCTCTACATCCACCCTACCGCGCCCTTCAACGGCGCGCATTACGAGAAGCGCGGCTTCTTCGGCGCACTGGGCGGCTTCCCGCACGATGTCTGGCTGCACACGATGGGCCTCGTTATGTCAGGCGCCTTCGACCGCTTTCCCAAGCTGCGGCTGGTTATCGGCCATATGGGCGAATGTATGCCGCTGCATCTTTATCGCTTCGACTGGATGCAAGGAAACGCCGATGGCCGCGCCCGCCCTGGCCTGTTCGGCGATGGCGAGATCCGCCGGTTGAAGCATCCCGCCAGCCACTATTTCAAAACCAACATCTGGATCACCACCAGCGGGGTAGGCTGGGAGCCTGCAATCAAGTTCTGTCAGGAGGTGCTAGGGCCGGAGCGAGTGATCTATGCGATGGATTACCCCTACCAGCAAAGCTACGACGAGGTCGCCGCTTATGACCGCATGGCGATCAGCCCGGAGCACAAGAAAATGCTGATGGAAGACAACGCCCGCGCGGTGTTCCGTATCAAAGGGTGAGTGAAACTCGCCCTGCCAGCGCGCTCAGCGGTGAAGCTTGGCCACTGCAATCGGATGAATATGGCCAAAGAAGCCGATCTGCGCGCTGTTGTCACCCAGAGCGATCACGCGGCCATTGATCGCAAGCTCGTCGGCAATGGTGAGCTTGCAAAAGCCGTCTTCGCATGTCCACCCTTCCTGATCGGAAGCGCCAAAGTGCAATTCGCACCCTTGGCTGGTCAGCTGCGTGATCGAAACGGAGAACTGTCGACCTGCAATCGCACACTGTCCCGGCAGAGACTGCTTTGCCACGCGGTGTTCGGATGCCGTTGCCCTCATCGCAAGCTTCTCCTTCTGCTCACTTTCAGAACCACGGCATAGTCGCCGGAAACTTAAGCCTTGGTGTGGATGCCATTAAGCGATCCGCAATTTTCAGCCTCCACCACCCTCTCAATGCGCGATGTGTGGCTCATTCGCCACAGAATATAGTCAATTTGACTTTGCCCATTTTCAGGAAATGCCATTCTCTCGCGAGAACGCCTAGGGCGCGCGTCAACGGCACCGTGTCCACACGGAAAAGCCGTATAGCCCCTAGGAAAGAATGTTTTGGCTTACCCCCTTCCCCGTTCGCTCGCGCTGATTCTGTCGGCCGGCACCTCGCTCGCCACAGTGGCCATTGCCACCCCGGCCCTGGCGCAGGATGCAGAAGCTGAACCGGCGCGTACCGATACCGAAATCGTCGTCACCCCGCAGTTCCACGAACAGCGTCTGCAGGATACCCCGCTTGCAATCACCGCGGTCGATGCCGAACTTCTCGAATCGCGTAATCAGGACGATATCGCCCAGATCGCCGCACAAGCCCCAAGCGTCACGCTGCAGCCGACGAGCGGTGCCTGTGGCAACTCGCTCGGCGGCGCGATCAAGCTGTTCAGCCAGAAGCCCAGCGCCGTCACCTGGGGCTAAGCCGAAGCGAGTTACGGCTCGCGCTGCGGTGCGCTATCAGAGTACCGCGATCGATGTGCAGGTGATCGCCGATTATCAGCACTCGAACCGCGCCAGCGCCGGTGGCAATTTCACTCGAGATCACCAACCGGTTCGACGCGGTCTACGGCTTCGCCGGCACTGCCTATGCTCAGGTTGGCGCGCCGCGCGTACGGCGCGTGTCGGTGAAAATGGAGTTCTAAGGCAAACCCAGCCTTTTCGAACCCGTGTTAGGGGCGGCCTTGCTTATGGAGGGCCGCCCCTTTTGCTTTGGGGCAGGCAGCGTAGTGGCTAGCGGCTCGGCGGGTGCGACAAAAGTGCAACGCCGCCTCCGCTTTTGGATTTTGCGCCGCGACAGTGAATTGACCAAAGTGTCAAATCGATGCATCCGAGAATTTAGTTACTGTACTGAATCAATTTTGCTATACAGTATTGTCGTAACGGCAGATATTCGGGTCGCCGCCAAACCGTTGCCTGGTAACCAGGGGCGCTTGCGGCAGAAAAGTTGGAACGAGGTTGGCGATCCGCAGCGAGAATAGCGGCAAGCCGTAATGGGAGGGCCGCCTGTGCGGTCCGCGATATGGGAGGATATACCTGATGAAGACGCGTTTCAGAACGCTTGCCTATGGCATGCCGCTGCTGGCCCTGGGCCTTGGCCTGCCAGCGCACGCGCAGGACAATGGCGAAGAAGGCTCGCGCGCTAACAACGTCATCATCGTGACCGCACAGTTCCGCGAGCAGGCGCTGCAGGATACGCCGCTTGCGATCACCGCCGTCACCGCCGATGATCTGGAAGCCAAGAGCCTGAACGACCTTGCAACGGCCGCCGACAGCGCACCGAATGTGCAGATCCGGCCGGCGACTGCGGCCTTCGGTCCGTCGGTCGTGGCCTCGATCCGCGGCATCGGCCAGACTGACTTCAACCCGGCCTTCGAGCCGGGCGTCGGGATCTACATCGACGATATCTACTATCCTTCGCTAACCGGCGCGATCTTTGACACGCTCGACCTTGACCGGGTGGAAATCCTGCGCGGTCCGCAAGGTACGCTCTCGGGACGCAACTCGATCGGCGGCGCGATCAAGATGTATTCCCGTCTGCCCGACGGCTCCTCTTCTGGTTTCGTGGAAGGTAGCTATGGCAGCCGCGAGAGGCTTTCGGTGCGCGCGGCGGCCGACTTTGCACTGACCGACAAGCTGTTCGCGCGCTTGTCTGGCGTTTCGAAGCGGCAGGACGGCTATGTCGACCAGCTCGATTTCGGCTGCGTCTATCCTGCGGGCGGTGGTGACACCTTTGTGCAGGACGGCGTTACCTACGAATACAACCCGGCTGGCGGCGAGCCCGCCAAGGTCTTCACGGAAGACTGTCTTGTGGCAAAGCTCGGCGGCACCAATTATCAGGCCGCCCGCGGCATTTTGCGCTGGGAGCCGTCGCAGGATTTCAGCTTCACGCTGATCGGCGACTTCACTGACGACGATCGCACGATGGCAGGTCAGGTACTCGACGCGACAGTGCGCAACGAAAACCCGAACATCCTGTCACCCGGTGGTCTGCCTTATGACGACCGGTTCATCTGCGGCAGGTTCTGCAACTTCCAGGTGGATGAACATCCTGCTGCGGTGTTCATCGGCGGTCCTCCCGTTCCGCTTGCCGCTGTCGAAGGATCCAATCGCACGACCTATCGTGGCTGGGGTGTTTCCGGTCAGGCCGATTGGAACCTGACCGAGCGCTTCCAGCTGCAGTCGATTACCGGTTATCGCGAATTCGACACCTACTTTGCTCCGGACGGGGACATTGCGCCGACCAGTTCTGGTTTCGGCATCAATAACTTATCGAACTGGAGCTTCAGCCAGGAACTTCGTCTCAACATCGAGGCGACTGATACGATCTTCGTGACCCTAGGCGGCTACTACTTCGAGCAATCCTCGGTCTACGATTCTATTCAGGATCTGCGGTATCTCGTCATTCCCGGGACCGACAGCCCAAGCATCCCGCTCCAGTTCCGTCAGCCCGATACGGTCGATGCCGATGCAAAGGCCGTGTTCGCCAATGTCGGCTGGGAAATCGTTCCTAACCTGAACCTCAACGCAGGCATCCGCTACACTGAGGAATCAAAGGAGCAGAACTACTTCCGGCTAAACCTTGACGGTACGATCAACCCCTTCCTGGATCCTGTCGGTGCCGCTTGCGGCGCTGGCTTTTCAGGCATCGATACCGAAGATTGCGACGGGGACGGCAACACCACCGAGGAGTTGCGCGCTCTGACGGGCAACGTGGCTACCTATAACGGCGACGAGGTCGATTATCGGGTCGCGCTCGATTATCGGTTTACCGAAAGCCTGATGGTGTACGGCTCTGTTGCGACAGGCTTCAAAGGTGGTGGCTCCAACCCGCGTCCGTTCAACGCGTTTCAGTTGATCGCCTTCGGCCCGGAAACGCTCACCGCCTATGAAGTCGGCTTCAAGTCCGATTTCCTCAACCGGCGCGTGCGACTGAACCTTTCCGCGTTCATCAATAAGTATGCGGACATTCAGTCGCCGGTCAGCCCCTGCCCTGGCGTGCCTGTGCAATTCGCTACCCCTTCTGCGTGCCGCGTAAACCTCGGCAGCGCGGACATTAAGGGATTGGAACTCGAATTGTTCGCCGAACCGATCGACGATTTCACCATCGATGCGTCGCTCAGCCATCTCGACTTCCAGTATACCGAAGTCAACGAGGCAAGTGGTGCCACGCTGGATGATCCGGGTACGGGGATGCCGCCGTGGAAAGCTTCCATCGGTGCGCAATATCGCGTCGACCTGGGCGGAGCCGGATCGCTGACGCCGCGTTTCGACGTGTTCTACCAGGACGAAACCTTCGCCGGCTTCCAGGGGGCGGGAGAAACACGCTTGGAGCAGTTCCTGCCGAGCTTCACCACGGCGAATGCACGCCTGACGTGGCGCAATGAGGGTGAAGATCTGTCGATTGCTCTGGAAGTCACCAACCTGACCGACGAATACTATCTGTATTCGAGCTTCGATCAGCGCAACAATGCGGGCGGTCGCCTCGTCACGCCGGCCCGTCCGCGCGAATGGGCGGTGACGGTGAAAAAGGAATTCTGATCCGCAGCATGGCGCCGGGCCGTCAGGCCCGGCCCAAAACAGAAAAGGGGCGGCTTCCTGATCCGGAAGCCGCCCCTTTCGTTTAACCTATCGACCGGTGCTGAAAATCAGCCCCAGACCTCTTCCGCCACCTCGATGCACAGCGCGATCTTGTCGGCCTGCTGCTGGGTCGAGATGTCGTTGCCGTGGACGGTGCTGGCAAAACCGCACTGCGGGCTCAGCGCCAGCTGGTCGAGCGAAGCGTACTTGGTTGCCTCGTCGATCCGGCGTTTGATGTCGTCCTTGGTTTCCAGGTCACCGAGCTTCGTGGTGACGAGGCCAAGCACCACGGTCTTGCCTTTGGGCAGGAACCGCAGCGGAGCAAAGTCGCCCGAGCGCGGATCGTCGTATTCGAGGAAGAAGGCGTCGATATCGAGTTCGTTGAACATGATCTCGGCCACCGGCTCGTAGCCGCCCTCGGCCGCCCACGAGCTGCGGAAGTTGCCGCGGCACAGATGGATGGCGCGCAGCATGTCGGCAGGGGCCGAGGCGAAGCTGTCGTTGATCAGCTTGGCATACTGGCGCGTAGTGGCGTCGGGATCGAGCCCGCGCTTGGCCGCATCGGCGCGCTGCTCGTCGTCGCACAGATAGGCAAGGTTGGTGTCGTCCATCTGGATATAACGGCACCCGGCCGCCGCCAGCGAATCGACCTCGGCGCGGTAAGCCGCGGCGACATCGGCGTAGAATTCATCCATCTCGGGATAGACGTCCTCGGGAATACCCGCGCGGCCAGCACGGAAGTGCAGCATGGTGGGCGACGGGATCGACACCTTCGGCACGGCACCCGGCGCCGAGACCTGGCTGGCGAGAAACTGGTAGTCGGCCAGCTGGATGGGCGACTGATGGGCGATCTTGCCCGTCACCACCATCACCGGCGGGGCGAACGAAACGTCCTTTCCGGCATCGTTCTTGAACGCTTTCTTGAGGCCACCGCGCTCCTCCACCCCCGCAAGCTTCAGCAGGAAGTCGGTGTGGAAGAAGTAGCGCCGGAACTCGCCGTCGGTGATGGCTTTCAGGCCGAGGCCCTCCTGCCATTTGACGAGGTCGGCGATGGCGGCATCCTCGACCTTGCGCAGTTCTTCGTAGGAGATGTTATCGGCAGCGCGATGTTCGCGCGCCTCGAGCACCGATTGCGGGCGCAGGAAAGAGCCGACGTGATCGGCACGCAGGGGCAATTGTCTGGTCATGTGTGTGGTCCTGTCTTGGCTATATGCGATCAATGCAAAGCCAGGGTCATAACGCGGGCTCGCGCTCGACTGACGCACGACTGATGCCGCGTTGCGAGAGATTGCGCAAGCATGTTCGATAAGCCGGCCGCGGCAGAGCGATTTGCGCCTGCCGCAAGTGGTCCCTTGACCGGCGCAGCGGCACGATTGTAACGCTGGATAGGGTTTCGCGCGTGGATCGGAAAAACCGACCAGCGTGGCGCGCGCAAGGAGAGGAAAATATGCATCTGGTGAAAGCCGCTTCGGGAGCTGTGCTGGCGCTGGCTTTGGCAGCCTGTTCGGCAACCGACGAGGATGGCGGCGGTGTCACGACGGAGATGCTGCTTGGCGCGGCGAGCGACAATTCCGAGTGGCTGACCTACGGGCGCGACTATTCCGAGCAGCGCTACAGCCCGCTCGACCAGATCAATCTTGAAACCGTGAGCGACCTCGGCCTTGCCTGGCACGCCGATATGGACACCGCCCGCGGCCAGGAAGCGACCCCGCTGGTGATCGATGGCAAGATCTATGTCACCACCGCCTGGAGCAAGGTGAAGGCCTACAACGCCGTCACCGGCGAACCGCTGTGGGATTTCGATCCGCAGGTGCCGGGCGAAACGGCGGTGAAGGCCTGCTGCGACGTGGTGAACCGCGGCCTCGCCGCCTATGGCGACAAGCTTTATCTCGGCACACTCGATGGCCGCCTGATCGCGCTCGACCGCGAGACGGGCACGGAAGTGTGGTCGAAGGTCACGGTCGACCAGTCGAAGCCCTATACCATCACCGGCGCGCCGCGCGTGGTGGCAGGGAAGGTAATCATCGGCAACGGCGGCGCCGAATATGGCGTGCGTGGTTATGTCACCGCTTACGATGCCGACAGCGGCGATCAAGCCTGGCGCTTTTACGTGGTGCCCGGTGGCCCGGAGGAAGAAGGTACCGAGCCTGAATATCTCGCCAAGGCGCGCGAGACCTGGAACGGCGAGTGGTGGAAGCTGGGCGGCGGCGGCACCGTGTGGGATTCCATGGCCTACGACCCGGAGCTTGACCTGCTCTATATCGGCACCGGCAATGGCAGCCCGTGGAACCAGGCCTATCGCAGCCCCGGCGGCGGCGACAACCTCTACCTTTCCAGCATCGTGGCAATCCGGCCCGAGACCGGCGAATATGTGTGGCACTATCAGGAAACCCCCGGCGAGACCTGGGACTTCACCGCCACGCAGCACATCATGCTGGCCGATCTCGAAATCGACGGACGCACCCGCAAAGTGCTGATGCAGGCGCCCAAGAACGGGTTCTTCTACGTCCTAGACCGAGAGACCGGCGAACTGATCAGCGCCGACAACTACGTGCCGCAGAACTGGACCACCGGCATCGACATGGCCACGGGCCGCCCGATCGAGGTGCCCGAGGCGCGCTATGGCGACACCGGCAAGCCGTTCGTGTCCACCCCCGGCGCGGGCGGCGGACATTCGTGGCATCCGATGGCATTCAATCCCACACAGGGGCTGGTCTATATCCCGGCCATCGAAGCCGCGTTCCCCTATTTCCCCGAAGCCAACTGGAAGCCCGACCCCAAGCGCGGCTTCAACGTGGGTGTCGATCAGGCTGCCGGGGGCATGCCCGCCATCGAGGCCGTTCGCGAGGGCGCTGCGGCAAGCACAAAAGGTGCGTTGATCGCCTGGGACCCGGTCACGCAAAGCGAACGCTGGCGCGTACAGTATCCCGGCCCCTGGAACGGAGGCCTGCTGGCCACCGGCGGCGGGTTGGTGTTCCAGGGCACCGCGTCAGGATACGTCAAGGCCTACGATGCCGCCAACGGATCAGAGAAGTGGAGCTTTGCCGCCCAGACCGGCGTGATCGCGCCTCCCATCACCTATTCGATCGACGGCGAGCAGTATGTCGCCGTGATGGCAGGCTGGGGCGGGATCTGGGCGCTCGCGCCCGGCGGCATCGTCAACGAGACCAGCGGCCCCGTGCCCAACATCTCGCGGCTGCTGGTGTTCAAGCTCGGCGGCACCGACAAGCTGCCCGACGCGCCGCCGCTGGTGCGTCGCCCGCTCGATCCGCCGGCCTTTACTGGCGATCCTGCCAAGCTCACCCAAGCGACCTACGACTATGGCCGTTATTGCGGCGCCTGCCACGGCGATGCCGTGGTTGGCTCCACCGTGTTGCCCGATCTGCGCCGGTCGGCCGCACTGAACAGCGCCGAGACCTGGCAAGCTATCGTGCACGACGGAGCGCTCGAACTGAACGGGATGGTCAGCTTTGCCGACAGCCTCTCGCGCGAGCGGATCGAGGGCATCCGCCAATATGTCATCTTCCGCGCCAACGAGGATAAGCAACTGGGCGGGATCGGCGCGCAGGAATAGGTAACCGCGGGCGGCAGGTCGAAGCTCGACTCGCCGCGTCCAGCATACTAACGAACGTTATTGTTTTGGCTCGCCGGTGGTATGGTCCCGCTTGCGTTGCTATCTCTGGTTAACGTCAATCGGGCCACGGCTCGAGTCGCTATGGGAAAGGAGAGAATTCTCATGAACGAAGTCACTGCCATCAATCGTACGCAGCCCGAATATTCGGATGCGGTGAAAAAAGCGCTCGCCCGCGCCCCCCAGCTCTACATTAACGGCGAATGGGTCGACAGCACCGGCGATGCCACCATCGACGTTGAAGATCCGTCGACCGGCAAAGTCGTATCGAAAGTCGTCGAGGCGAGCGACAAGGACGTCGACCGCGCTGTTGCCGCCGCCCGCACCGCGTTTGACGACCGCCGCTGGCGCGATATGCCGCCGGTCGCGCGCGAAAAGATCATGCACAAGATCGCCGACCTGATCCTCGCCAATGCCGAGGAGCTGGCCGAGCTGGAAGCGATCGACGTGGGCAAGCCCAAGGGCATGGCCAGCGCGGTCGACGTGCCGGGCGCCGCCGCGCACTTTACCTACATGGCTGGCTGGGCCGGCAAGATCGGCGGCGAAACGCAGGCCCCCTACTCGATGCCCGGCGGCATGATGTTCGCCTACACGTTGAAGGAGCCGGTCGGCGTCTGCGCGCAGATCGTGCCGTGGAACTTCCCGCTGCTAATGGCCTGCCTCAAGATCGCTCCGGCACTGGCCGCAGGCTGCACTACGGTGCTCAAGCCTGCCGAGCAGACCAGCCTCACCGCGCTGCGTCTGGCTGACCTGATCCACGAAGCCGGCGTGCCTGCCGGCGTGGTCAACATCATCACCGGCTATGGCCACACCGGCGGCGACCGCATGGTCAAGCATCCCGATGTCGACAAGGTCGCCTTCACCGGCTCCACCGAGATCGGCAAGCTGATCAACCGCAATGCCACCGAAACACTCAAGCACGTGACGCTCGAACTGGGCGGCAAGAGCCCGGTCGTGGTCATGCCCGATGTCGATGTTGCCGAAACCGCGCCGGGCGTGGCGGGTGCGATCTTCTTCAACTCAGGGCAAGTCTGCGTTGCCGGTTCGCGCCTCTATGCGCACAAGTCGGTGTTCGACAAGGTCGTCGAAGGCATGGCCGAAACCAAGGACTTCTGGGCTCCGCGCCCTTCGCTTGATCCCGATGCCCACATGGGCCCGGTGGTTTCGTCCGAGCAGTTCGACCGCGTGATGGGCTACATCGACGCGGGCAAGCGTGACGGTGCCTCGGTCCTGATGGGCGGCGACAGCCCGGGCGGCGACGGCTACTATGTCAACCCGACGATCCTCACCGATGTGAACCCGCAGATGAGCGTCGTGCGCGAAGAGATCTTCGGCCCGGTCGTGGTCGCCCAGCGCTTCGATGACCTCGACGAGGTGGTGAAGGACGCCAACAACACACAATATGGCCTCGCTGCCGGTGTGTGGACCAAGGACGTCTCGGCCGCGCACAAGATCGCCAGCCGCCTGCAGGCGGGCTCGGTGTGGGTGAACTGCCACGCCATGATCGACCCGGCGCTGCCCTTCGGCGGCTACAAGGAATCGGGCGTCGGCCACGAGCAGGGCCGCCTCGGCCTTGAGGCTTACCTCGAAACCAAGTCGGTGCTGATGAAGCTGTAGTGAATATTAGGCAGCCTGGACATGCATTAGCTTTGCTACTTTCATGCCCAGGCCGCCTGCTACATTCTAAAATTCAATCCAAAGGGTAGCTAATGACGCAGCGTTCTCACACCATTTCCGGATCTCTGGTAATGTCAGAAACCGACGAAGTACTATTGGATTTGGGCCTGCTAAAGGTTTACTTTTCGAAGGATGATAAGATTCGCACGGACGTAGCTTTCTCAGTGAAGGTTCCGTTTGGCTCTGGCCCAGGTAAAGTGAGCACCTCCAATTTTAAGATAGAAGATGGTAGTGGCCAGTCATTCCAACTACTTGTTGTAATATTTGGTGCTGGCGTTGGAGGAGAAATTGCCTCACTGAGCTACTCACTATACCAAACCACTTAATCGTTTTCTGATAAACCTGAAAAGTCCGTTCCGGTCGCGCTGGGGCGGGCTTTTTTATGCCCTTCAGATATGGCCAACGCGCCTTGCTGGCATTACGCAAGCCTGCGAGGAGTGAAACAATCCAACAGGATCGACAGTGCCCATAGACCTCGAGAAAATCCGCGCGATCGACGTGCATGTTCATGCCGAGGTGTCCTGCCACGATCCGGAAGACCCGGTAATGGGCAAGTTCTTCGATGCTGCCAGCGCCTATTTCAAGGCCCCGCGCGAACGGCCCAAGATGCCCGAGATCATCGAGCTGTACCGCGAAAGCCAGATTGCCTTCTGCATGTTCACGGTCGACTGCGAGAGCGGCATGGGCGCCAAGCGCGTTAGCAATTACGAAGTCGCAGAAATCGCCAACAAGAATGACGATATCTGCATCCCCTTCGCCTCGATCGACCCGCACAAGGGCAAGTATGGCGCGCGCGAGGCGCTGGACCTGATCGAGAACCACGGCGTGAAGGGCTTCAAGTTCCATGGCATCGCGCAGAACGCGCACCCAGCCGACCCGGTCGGCTATCCGATCTACGAGGTCATCAACGAATACAAGCTGCCCGCCATCTTCCACACCGGCCATTCGGGCATGGGCACGGGGATGCGCGGCGGCGGCGGGCTGCGTTTGAAATATGGCGAGCCGATGCTGGTCGACGATGTCGCGGTGGACTTTCCCGACATGAAGATCATCCTCGCCCACCCGAGCTGGCCCTGGGTCGACCAGAGCCTGTCGATGGCGTTGCACAAGGACAATGTCTTTATCGACCTTTCGGGCTGGAGCCCGAAGTACTTCCCGGAGCAGGTGATCCGCTATGCGAACACCCAGCTCAAGCACAAGATGCTGTTCGGCAGCGACTTCCCCCTGATCCATCCCGACAAGTGGATCGCCCATGCACAGGAAGTGGGGTTCCGCGAAGAGGTCATGCCCTCTATCATGAAGGGCAACGCAGCAAAGGTACTGGGACTCGCCTGATTTGAACGATCCGGAGCATATTCGGGCGTGGCAACGCCTGTCGTCGGAGATCACCACCTCGGGCATGCTGGCCGAGCGCAACCTGCGCGACCTGATCGGCACCAGAATTAAGCACGTGCTTGATCTTACGCCCGCAGACCACCCCGAAGCCTTGCCAGGCGAGGAACATGGTCTGCGCCTGCTCGGCATCGGCTATACCCGCGTCGAAGTGCCCTTCGCAGAGCCGCAAGAGGAGCACTACGCCGCCTTCGTGCGCGCCGTGGAGGGTCTGCCCCGCCCGCTGCATGTCCATTGCGTTGCGAACCATCGCGTGTCGGCTTTCTTCTATCGCTACCACCTTGAATGCGGGTGGAACGAACAAGAGGCCCGCGCGCTGATGGCGCAGCAGTGGGAACCCGGCCGGAGCGATCATCCCACAGCCGCGCCATGGGGCCAATTCGTGCGCGAGGCGCGGCTCGCATCCGAACGGCGGCGCAAGGTTCGCCCGACATCGAGCATAAGAACACAAATGGATGAGACGGATGCAATTTGACGGCCAGCACATCGCCATCACTGGCGCTTCCTCTGGCATAGGGCTTGCCGCAGCCCGAATGCTGCACGCGCGCGGCGCGAAGGTGACCCTCATCGCCCGCCGCGCCGAGCAGTTGCAGCAGGCCTGTGACGAACTTGGCGAGGGTGCAGCCTTCGCCGTTGGCGATGTGGGCGACCGGGCCGAGCTGGAGGCCGCACTTGACAGAGCGGTTGAGCAGAACGGCCCGATCGAGGGCCTGTTCGCCAATGCCGGGCTGACCGGCGACTTCACCCCGTTCACCGCCTTCGACGGCGAGATTTTCGAAAAGACCCTCAGGGTCAACCTTACCAGCGTGTTCTGGGCGATCCAGAAGGTGATGCCCGCCATGATCGAGGCGAAGAAGGGATCGATCCTGATCACCGGCTCGATGGCCAGCAAGCGGGGCATGGCGCTGAACCCGGCCTATGTCGCCAGCAAGCACGGCGTGCTCGGCCTTGCCCGCGCGGTGGCGGTGGAGATGGCCCCGCACAATGTTCGCTGCAATGTGGTGATCCCGGGCTTCATCGAGACCGAGGCGCTCGCCCGCATCCCCGACGAGCAGCGCGGCAAGATCGAGGGCCGTGTGCCGCAACGCCGGATGGGTAGCAGCGACGAACTGGCCGAGACCGCCTGCTTCCTGCTGTCGGATGCCGCCAGCCACGTGACCGGACAAGACTGGGCCGTCGACGGCGGCACGCTCAACACGCTCGAAATCTAGGAACAGGAGACACCACAATGCGCGCATGGCTGATGCCCGAAGGCTGCGACGGCTTCGACAAGATCCACATGGCCGACCTGCCCGATCCCGAGCCCGGCCCCGGCGAAGTGCTGATCGCGCCGAAGGCCTGGTCGATCAACTATCGTGACTTCGCCGTCGCATCCGGCAAATATTTCGGCGGCCCGATCGAGGAACCCGCCATCCCCCTGTCCGACGGCGCTGGCGAGGTGATCGCGGTCGGCGAAGGGGTCAACAATGTGGCGGTCGGCGACAAGGTGCAGGGCAGCTTCTTCCTCGATTGGATCGACGGCCCGCAAGCCATGGGCCGCGCGCTGGGAGACGGCAAAGCGCCGGGTATGCTGGCCGAAAAGGTTGTGCTGCCGCAGCAGGGCGTGGTGAAGGTGGCGACAAGCCTCTCCTATGCCGAGGCCGCCTGTATGCCCTGCGCGGGCGTCACAGCTTACAACGCGCTGTTCATGGGTGGGCGTCCGGTCGGGAAGGGCAGCGGGGTGCTGGTGCTCGGCTCCGGGGGCGTGTCGATGATCGCGCTTCAGCTGGCAAAGGCGGCGGGCGCTCAAGTGATCGCCACCTCGTCGAGCGACGAGAAGCTGGAGCGTGTGCGGGCGCTCGGGGTCGATCATCTGGTGAATTACAAGACCACGCCCGAGTGGGGCGAGCACATCGCCAAGAATTTCGGCGGCGCCACGCAGGTGGTCGAGGTCGGCGGTGTGGGCACCTTGCAACAGAGCATCAATGCTCTTGCGCCTGAAGGCGAGATCGCCCTGATCGGCGTGCTGTCGGACGGCGAACCGCCCCACCCGCGCCAGCTGATGATGACCGGGGGCTCGATCCGCGGCATTTTCGTGGGCTCGGTGCGCATGGCGATGGACCTCAATGCGATGGTCGACGACCATGCGATCAAGCCGCCCGTCGGCGCGACTTTCGGCTTCGATGAAGCTACCGCAGCCTATGCCCATGCCTGGGGGCCGGAAAGCTTCGGCAAGACGGTCATCACGCTGGATTGACGTTGAACAAGGCGCGCGGACCGTTAAGAAGCTGAATTTGATGACCGATCAGCAAGGTCGAGGGAGGAAATAGACATGTGGCAGGTCCGCGTTGCGCCTTGTGGCGACTTCGATAATCACCCGTTTCAGTCCAACCACTTCGCGGTCGAGCCGCTTTCAGCGGCGATGGGCGCGGAAGTGGTGGGCGTGCGCTTGCCCGAACTGAGCGATGAAGGCGTCGAAAGTCTCAAGCAGGCGCTGTGGAAGCACAAGATGATCTTCCTGCGCGACCAGCACCTGACCCATGCCGAGCACGAAGAATTCTCTGCTCGCCTTGGCCCCTTCGCGGTCGATGCCTATACGCAAGGCGTGGAAGGCCACCGCGATGTTCATCCTATCATCAAGGAGGCCGACGAGGTCACGCCAAGCCTGTTCGGCGGCGGTTGGCATACGGACAGCCCGTTTCTGCCCGAGCCGCCCTCGATCACCTTCCTGCGACAGGTCGAAGGCCCGCCTTATGGCGGAGATACCGCCTGGGCCAACACCGCGCTCGCCTTCAAGCACTTGAGCACAACCTATCAGGATATGCTGCGCCCGCTGAAAGTGTGGATGAGCGCGCGCAACAACATCGCCACGCAAGCGTTCCTGCGCGGCGAGGCGCTTCCCTTCGGCGATCCGGACAAATTCGCGCAGGGAATGAAGGGCAGCTATCACCCCTTTGTGCGCACCCACCCCCACACCGGCGAACCCTCGCTCTATATCTGCGACACCTATGCCGCCGGAATCGAGGGCATGACCACGCACGAGGCGCGACCGATCATCGAGTGGTTGGTGCAGCACACGACGCAGCACGCCTTCACCTGTCGCCTGCGCTGGGAGCCGGGCATGGTGTGCATGTGGGACAATGCCGCAACCATGCACCTGGGCCCTAATGACTACGATGGCTTCCGCCGCGAGATGTATCGCACCACCATTGCGGGCGGCGCGCCTGTCTGAGGTCTGCGCTCAGCTTAGCGCAGGGGCGCGGATCTTCTGGTTTTCTTTTGCCGCGATCAGGTTGCCCACCGCATCGAGCAGGCTGTGCAGGGCCAGAGGTTTGGCCATAAAGCCATCGGCACCGAGCTGAAGGATGCGTTGCTGGTCTCGCGGCGAGGCAAAGGCGGTAATCGCCAGCACCGGCATCTTCGCGTGGGCGGGATCGCGTCGCAGCCGGCGAATCAGCGTCTCGCCCGAGATGTGCGGAATATTGAGATCCATGGTGACAAGGTCGGGGGCATAGTCGCGCACCGCGTCCATCACGTGCGCGCCATCGTCAACCTCGCAAACATCGTAGCCATGCAGACGCAAGCTGTCCGCAAGGAACATCCTGTTGAGCAGGTCATCTTCGACTACGAGAACTCTCTTCGTCATGCGGCACCCTACCAAGTCGAGCCATCGACTGCTGGAACGTAGGAGCTCTTGATCCCACGGGCTGCTTAACAAGACGTAGACGCGCCGTCCGTACCGCGACGAGTGGAGCCAAAATCTCGACAAGCCGAAGATAATCGTTATCGCAGAGTATTAATCTGCCCGGAACACCCGAATGACACGAGATATAACCACTATTCAATCAGGGTTAATTTGCTATTTACGATGCCGCAATCATCAAATAGCTAACCGCCTCCAACTATTCGCCAAAGAAGTTCAGCTCCAGTAAGACGTTGTTCGGGTCAGCAGTGAAGATTTGCCTGAGACCAATCGCCTCCACCACATTTTCCTGATAGCCCGCCCCGCGCGCGTCGAGCCGGGCCTTGGTTTCTTCATATCCGGTGAGGCGCAGCGCAACGTGGTGCAGCGCCCCGGTCAGTGCGCCAGGCGTGATCTCACGATCATAGGCACGCACGCAATCGAGCGAATTGATGTGAATGATCGCGCGGCCAGCGCTGTCAAACATCCAGGTTGCGGTCTGCGGTGTCAGCGGGGGCGGGGCATCGCGCCGCTCGAGGCCAAGCAAAGAGGCATAGAAATCGGCCGTTCCATCCAGATCGCCGGTGATGATGTTGATATGATCGAGCGCTTCCACCTGCATCAGCAACCTCCTGTCGTTTTGTGCCGCTTATGGCTTGCGTGCCTAGCCCAATATTGTATGTGCCACATACTAATTTCGTATATGTGATTCCTTCACAAGCATGAGAGGAGAGCCCTTTATGGCCGAAAATCTGGAACAAGTTCTCGCGCAGGCCAATGGCGATATCGTCAAGCAGCTGCGCAACAACAAGATCGGTGCCTACGTGTACCCGGTTGTTGCCCCGGAATTCTCGAACTGGCGTGACGAGCAGTGGGCCTGGCAGCACGGCGCCGTGCTGTTCGACCAGTCGCACCACATGTTCGACCTCTATATCAATGGCCCCGATGCGCTCAAGCTGCTGTCGGACACCATGATCAACTCGCCCGAAGGTTTCGCCGTCAACAAGGCGAAGCAGTACGTGCCCACCACGCCTTATGGCCACGTGATCGGCGACGGCATCATCTTCCGCCTTGCTGAGGAAGAGTTCGTCTATGTCGGCCGTGCGCCGGCTGCCAACTGGCTGATCTATCACGCCGAAAAGGGCAACTACAACGTCGAGGTCATCAACGACCCGCGTTCGCCTTCGCGTCCGATGGGCAAGCCGGTGAACCGCATCTCCTGGCGCTTCCAGATCCAGGGCCCGCAGGCCTGGAACGTGATCGAGAAGCTGAACGGCGCTCCGCTCGACAAGCTGAAGTTCTTCAACATGGGCGAGATGAAGATCGGCGACAAGACGATCCGCACCCTGCGTCACGGCATGGCCGGTTCGCCGGGCCTCGAAATCTGGGGCCCCTATGAAGATCAGGAATATGTGCGCGAGCACATCCTGAAGGCTGGCGAAGAATTCGGCCTCATCCCGGTCGGTTCGCGTGCCTATCCGTCGAACACGCTGGAATCGGGCTGGATCCCGAGCCCGCTGCCCGCGATCTACACCGGCGACGAGCTGAAGGATTACCGCGAATGGCTTGGCGCCGACAGCTATGAAGCAACCGGCTCGATCGGTGGCTCCTTCGTTGGCAAGAAGATCGAAGACTACTACCTGAACCCCTACGAGCTGGGCTATGGTCCGTTCGTCAAGTTCGACCACGACTTCCATGGCGCCGACGCGCTGAAGAAGATCGCCGAGAACAAGGACGAGCAGCGTAAGAAGGTCACTCTCGAGTGGAATGCGGACGACATGAAGACCATCGTCGGCTCGCTGTTCAACCCGGAAGGCCCGAACTACAAGTTCTTCGATCTTCCGCTCGCGAACTACGCCAACTCGAACTACGACGCCGTCGTCGATGCCGATGGCAACACGGTCGGTCTGTCGATGTTCACCGGCTACTCGTTCAACGAGAAGCGCGGCCTGTCGCTGGCGACCGTTGACCACGAGATCCCGCTCGGCACCGAGCTGAAGGTCAAGTGGGGCGAAGCGCCGAACACCGACAAGACCACCGTGGAAGACCACGAGCAGTTCGAAGCCCGCGTCATCGTGTCGCCGGTTCCGTACTCGAAGATGGCTGGTGACACCTACCAGGCAGGCTGGCGCTCGGGCCGTCAGGGCTAAGCACCAGACCGTCAGGTCTACGAACAAGAGGGGGAGGCGGTGCAAACTGCCTCCCCTTTTTCGTGCGCACGCTTTAGGACGGTCGCAAAGGAGAGATTGTGATGGCCAACTATGTTCTCGTCCACGGTGCCTGGGGCGGCGCACAGACCTGGGGCCGCGTGCCCGCCATGCTGGAGGCACTGGGCCACAAGGTGCTGGTGGCCACGCTGCCCGGCCTCGGATCGCGGCAGGACGAACTGCACCCCGGCATCACCCTGAGCGACCATATCGATGACGTGCGCGATCAGATTGGCAAGGTAGGGTTCGAACGCTTCATCCTCGCCGGCCATTCCTATGGCGGCATGGTCATCACCGGCCTCGCCAGCCAGCTCGGACGCACAATCGATGCAATCTGCTATGTCGATGCGTTCTGGCCCGACAATGACCAGAGCCTGTGGGACATAACCGGCGAGTTCGAGCATAAATGGTACATCGATTCGCAGCGCCACCGCCCTGGTCTCGTTGCCCCGATCGGCGCGATCGACTTTACGATGGTGGCCGGATCGGTCGGCTATCACCCGCTGCTGACGCTTACCGAAGCTCTGGTGCTGTCGGGCGACGAGCAGACGATCCCACGCAAGAGCTACATCTTCGCCACCGGATACGAGCCCTCGCCCTTCCCGCGCTTTGCCGAGAAGGCCAAGGCGCTGGGCGTCGACTACCACGAAACCGGCACCGATCACTTCGTGATGCAGAACGATCCCGAACTGACCACCAAGGTGCTGCTGCAGCTAGCGCGGCCTGCGGAAAGTTAGGCGGCCCGTCGCTGCTCGGATACGAAGCCGCTTTCGGCGGAACGATCGAGAGCGAACTTGCGTACGAGGCTGTTCATACGGTTGGCTTCGCTCGCCAGCACGTTGGCTGCTGCGCTCGATTCTTCGACCATGGCGGCGTTGTTCTGGGTCGAGCGCTCCATCTCGCTCACCGCAACCGTGGTCTGGCTCAGCAGTCCGCTTTGCGACTTGGTGATATCGGCAAGCTTCAGCGCGAGATCGTTGAGGCTCGCCACCCGGCTGTTGATGTCGCCGAAGGCATCGCCCGACTGGGCCACCAACGTCGAACAGCGCGAAACCTGCTCTACGCTCTTCGTGATCAGATCCTTGATGTCCCGCGCGGCATCGGCGCTGCGTTGCGCCAGCGCGCGCACTTCGCTGGCGACAACGGCAAACCCCTTGCCCGATTCGCCTGCACGCGCCGCCTCGACACCCGCGTTCAGCGCCAGCAGATTGGTCTGGAAGGATATGCCTTCGATTACCTCGATGATCTTGCTGATCTCGCTGGTCGAAGCCTCGGCGTTGCGAGTGGCTTCCACCGCTTCGGAAACGGTCGAGCGGCCGGTATCGGCCGTGGAAAGCGTTTCGGCCAAAGCCGAGGACATTTCGCGCGTAGCCTTGGCGGTATCCTCGACGTCGCTCGCGAGACTCTTGGTTGTAGCCGAGGTTTCCTCGAGCGTTGCCGCCGTGGTCTGGGTGCGAATGGCGAGATCGTCGGTTGCCTGGCGGATCTCGGTGGCACCGCGATCGATCGATTCCGCGGCATTCGACACGCCCGAGAGCGCTTCGTTGACGGACTTGCGCATCCGCTCGAAGTCGGCGGCAAGGTTGGCATATTCCGGCGGAAGCTCGCCGAGCCCGCGCGAAAAGTCGCCATCGGCCATCCGGTTCAGGCCCGCTGCCAGCTCGTCCAGCGCTTCGGTGCGCTTGGTCTGCTCGGCGATGAAATAGGCCGAAAGCGCTATTTCCATGTCCAGAAGCGCCATCTTGATCAGCCCGCTCAGCTTGTCGGCAAGGCCGCGGCCTGCAACGCGCAGGATCGGCGACGCGCCGACCATCTTGCGCATTACCTGGCCAAGCACGCGGGCATAGCCGCCGATATACCAGCTCGGCTCGAGGCCGATCTTCGCATGGATGAAACCGATCTTGCGGCTGCGGCCGACCTGTGCCTCGTCGGGCTTGCCGGCGAACAGCGCCTGCCAGTGCGACAGCTGCGCCTGCTTGGCATGGTTCATGTGCTCGGCCGAGCGAAACTTCTCTCTAAGCTCGGGGCGCGCATTGATAGTGTCGTAAAGGTCATCAAGAGCCGCCGGCGCATGGCGGGCCAGCTGCTTGGCAACCGCAGAAAAGCTGCGGACGTCGTCTTCGCTAAGGTTGAAAAAGCGGGAGCGGTCTTCTGGAGTCATATTCTGCATCCGAATCTGGAACCGATGCAGAATATGGTTCGACGAGTTAATGTTGATTGCACATGACCTAGCAGAAAGCCGCAGGCAAACCAGCCAGATAGACACTGGATCTTAATGATAATACCAAAGCTGCCGCAGATCCGACCTCGCCAGCCTAACGCCGGGTAAGCGCAGCCTCGCTTTCACGCATCAACCGGGCGATGATATCGACCACCGGCTCTTCCTGTGTCACCATGCCAACGCTTTGCCCCGCCATCAGCGAGCCGTTCTCGATATCGCCATCGACCACCGCACGGCGCAGCGCGCCGGCCCAGTAGCGCTCGATCTGCAACTGCGCCTCGGCCATTTCGACGCTGCCCTGATCGAGCAACAAGGCGACCTCGCGCTGCTTGCTGGCGAATTCGTCCGTGCCCTTGTTCTTGAGCGCTCGGACCGGGATCACCGGCAGGCGCGTGTCGATCTGCACGCTCGCCTCGGCATCGCGGGCCTTGGCGCGGAAGAAGGCCTTCTTGAAATTGGGATGCGCGATAGACTCGCTGGCACAGGCAAAAGCCGTGCCCATCTGCACGCCCGCCGCGCCCATTTCGAGATAGGCCGCGATCATGTCGCCGCGCCCGATCCCGCCGGCCACGAACACCACATGCTCGGCGGCGAGCTCAGGCAGGAACTCCTGCGCCAGCACGCTGGTGGAGATCGGGCCGATATGGCCGCCCGCCTCGCTGCCCTCGATCACCAGCGCATCGGCGCCGCCACGGAACTGCTTTTTTGCGAGCGCCAGCGTCGGCGCGAACACGATCACCTTGGCTCCGAAGGCCTTGATCGCATCAATGGAGCCCTTGGGCGGAATGCCGCCCGCCAGCACCACATGGCTCACGCCATGCTTTTCGCAGACGCCGATCAGGTCGAACAGATCGGGGTGCATGGTGATGAGGTTCACGCCAAAGGGCTTGTCCGTCAGCGCCTTGGTCCCGGCAATTTCCGCATCGAGCAGCTCGGGCGTCATCGCCCCGCAGGCGATCACCCCGAAGCCGCCCGCATTGCTCATCGCGGCAACGAGGTTGCGCTCCGACACCCAGCTCATCGCGCCGCACAGGATCGCGGTTTCGCTGCCTAGGAACGCGCAGCCGCGCGCCATCAGCGCACTCGTTTTGGCAAAGGTGCTCAAGCGTCGGCCCCGTCAACCGCTGCTTCGGCATCGAGGTCATAGGCAGTGTGCAGCACGCGCACGGCCAGCTCAGTCTCGTCCGAATCGATCAGCACCGAAACCTTGATCTCGCTGGTCGAGATCGCCTGCACGTTGATGCCGCGGTCGGCCAGAGCCTTGAACATGGTGGCGGCAACGCCGGTGTGGCTCTTCATGCCCATGCCCACGACCGAGACCTTGGCCACCTTGGTATCGGTGATGATGCGGTTGAAGCCGATCTTGTCGCGCAGCGTTTCGAGCAGCGCCTGCGCGCGCGGCAGTTCGGCCTGCGGCACGGTGAAGGTCACGTCGGTCTCGCCCTTGTCGCGGCCCACGTTCTGGATAATCATGTCGACATTGATGCCGGCCTCGCCCAGCGGCAGGAAGATCTCGGCCACCGCGCCCGGCTTGTCGGGCACGCGGGTGAGGACAACGCGGGCTTCGTTCTTGTCGAGCGCGATCCCGGTGACGGTCTGGCGTTCCATGTTCTCTTTCTCCAGGTAGGCTTCCATCTCCGCTTCGGAGACGATCATCGTGCCGGGCAGGGTATCGGCGCTGGGGGCATCGGCATCGACGAAGCTGCTGAGCACCTGCAAGCGCACGTTCTTCTTCATCGCGAGGCTGACCGAGCGGGTCTGCAACACCTTCGCCCCGACCGAGGCAAGTTCCAGCATTTCCTCGAACGTGACATACTTCTGCTTGCGGGCGCGCGCGACGATGCGCGGATCGGTGGTGTAGACGCCGTCGACATCGGTATAGATGTCGCAGCGGTCGGCATTAACCGCCGCGGCGATGGCGACCGCCGAAGTGTCGGAACCGCCGCGCCCCATGGTGGCGACGCGGCCGTCTTCCGAAATGCCCTGGAAGCCGGGAATCACCGCGATTTCGCCAGCGCTCATCGCGGCGAGCACGTTGGCGGCGTCGAAATCGTCGACCCGGGCATTGGCATGGGCGCCGAAGGTCTTGACCGGCACCTGCCAGCCCATCCAGCTGCGCGCCTTGCAACCCATGGCCTGAAGGGTGAGCGCGAGCAGCCCCGCCGTCACCTGTTCGCCGCTGGCTACGACCGCGTCGTATTCGGCCGGATCATAGAGCGGGTTGGCCTCGCGGCAGAAGTTCACCAGCCGGTCGGTTTCGCCAGCCATGGCGGATACGACCACCGCGACCTCGTTGCCACCGGCAGCCTGCGCGCGCACCAGTTCGGCCACGCGGCGGATGCGCTCGGTCCCGGCCATGGAGGTGCCGCCAAATTTCATTACAATACGGGCCACGAACGTCCCTTGTCTGTTCTCTGGTTCAATTCCTCGGGCGCTGTTAGGAGCGAGTCATGACCGATGCAATATCTGGCAGTAGCGCGCAGGGCGCGACGATCCGCCCCGAAGAGGCGGCCCACTTCGGCCAGCTGGCCGCCGGGTGGTGGGATCCCAAGGGCTCTTCGGCCATGCTGCACAAGCTCAACCCGGTGCGGCTCGCCTTCCTGCGCGAGGCGATAGACCTGCACTGGGCAGGCGATGTCGAGAGCGTGAGGCCGCTGGCGGGCAAGGCCGCGCTCGATGTCGGCTGCGGCGCGGGGCTGCTGTGCGAGCCTTTGGCGCGACTGGGCGCGGAGGTGACCGGCGTCGATGCCGCGCCCGAGAACACCGCCGCCGCTGCGTCCCATGCCGAGGCCGCCGGGCTCGACATCCGTTATGTGCCGGGCGAGCTGGGAACGCTGGGGCTCGGCCAGTTCGACCTCGTCACCGCGATGGAGGTGATCGAGCACGTCGCCGACAAGCCTGCCTTCGTCGCGCAGTTGGCCGCGCGGCTCGCACAGGCCGGGCTGATGGTCCTCTCGACCCCCAACCGCACCCTGGCCAGCCGCGCGCTGCTGGTGGGCGCTGCCGAGACGTTCGGCATGGTGCCGCGCGGCACGCACCACTGGGACGACTTCCTCACCCCCGACGAACTGGCCGACCTGCTGGCCGAAGCAGGCCTCACCATGGGCGAGCCGCGCGGGATCGCCTTTTCGCCCGCCAAGGGCCTGCACCTGTCCGGCGACCTCTCGCTCAACTTCATCGTCACCGCGCGCCGCGACTGAGCCATGATCGTCCGCGACAAGCCCACGCCGTTCGCGCTGGCCTTTGCACTGCGCGGCTCGATCGTGCCGGTGATCGCGCCGGGCCTGCTGATGCTGGCGGCGCTGGCGGCGCTGGTCGTCTTCGTCCATCACCGCTGGCCCGGCATGGTGCCCGAGCTTGATGGCACCGGCTTCACCGTGTTCGGCATCGCACTCTCGCTGTTCCTAGGCTTCCGCAACAACGCTGCCTACGAGCGCTGGTGGGAGGCCCGCAAGCTGTGGGGCGGTTTGCTCGCCGACCTGCGCAGCTTTGCCCGCGAACTCGACCTGTTCGAGGCCGAACGCGAACGCCGCCGCGAGCTGCTGCGGCTCGCCCTCGCCTTCCTGCACCTGCACCGCGCCAACCTGCGCAAGCTTGCGGGCGACGAGCAGAGTGCCAGCCGCGGAGCCCGCTTCCTCAGCGCGCCCAACCCTCCCGATGCTGCGCTCAACGCCATGGCCGTGGCGCTCGCCGAGGCCCGCGCCGACGGGGCGATCGACGGCTTCGGCGCCAAGGCGCTGGCCGAGCGGCTCGCCTCCATGGCGCTCGCCCAGGCCGGGTGCGAGCGCATTGCCAACACCCCGCTGCCCTACGTCTACTCGCTGCTCATCTACCGCACGACCTACCTCTACTGCCTGCTCCTGCCGCTGGCGCTGGTCAGCCCGGTGGGCTGGTTCGCGCCGGTGTTCGTGGCCATCGTCGGTTACGTGTTCCTTGGCCTTGCCGAGGTGACCGAAGACCTCGCCCACCCCTTCGGCATGACACCCAATGCCCTGCCGCTCGACGCGATCTGCCGCGCCGCCGAGATCAGCATCGCCCCGCATCTGGGCGAGGAGCCGCCGGAGCCGTTCGCCCCGCGCGACTACTACCTCAGTTAGCCGCGCGCAGGCGCACCGCTTCGCCAGCGTGGTCGGTGAACAGCCCATCGATGCCCGCCGCGACCAGCACGCTCCACAGCTTCGCCGCATCGCCCACGCCCGCCGGATCGTCGCCCATCCGCAAGGCGGGCGGAAGGAAGGCGTTTTCGTGGCGCATGGTCCAGGGATGGACCGCCAGGCTGCGCGCGTGCGCTGCCGCCACCAGTCCGGTGGGGGTGCCATCGGGCTTGAGCACCTGCGAGATCGCCGGGCCGATCCCCTCGGCATAGGTGGCGATCATGGCGAGCCCGTCGTCGTCGAGCATCTGCGCATAGGTCCGCCCCGCGACGTCCGCCGGACCGCTGATGGGCGCGACCAGCTGGATCAGCGGGAACGCGGTAAGCTGGTTCAGCCGCACCAGCGGGGTCACCTCGAAGCACTGGATGAACACCGGATCGACGCCGGGTCGCATCCCCGCCGTCTCCAGCTCGGCCAGCAGCATGGCAGCAAGGTCGTAGCCGATACCGGCGAAGTAGGCGGGGTGCTTGATCTCGGGGTAGATGCCGATCTTGCGGCCCGTTTCCGCCTCCTTGCGCTTCACCAGCGCAAGCACCTCGGCGAAGGTCGGCACGGCATAGTCACCGTCATGCGCTGCGCTGGCGGGCCGTAGCTCGGGCAGCCGCTCTTTCGCGCGCAGCGTCTTCAGTTCGGCCAGCGTCAGGTCTTCGGTGAACCAGCCGGTCTGCTCCGCCCCGTCGATGATGCGGGTGGTCAGGCGGCTGGCGAACTCGGGGCGCAGATCGATATCGGTGGTGCCGCCGATCTCGTTCTCATGGCGGGCGACGAGCACGCCGTCCTTGGTCGCCACTAGGTCCATCTCGATGTAGTCCGCCCCGTCGTCGATGGCCTTCTCGTAAGCCGCGAGCGTGTGCTCGGGCAGATCGCCGCTGGCCCCGCGATGGGCGATGATCAGCATGTCGCTATCCTGCGCCACGGCCGGCGCTGTCAGCAGCAGCGCAGCAAGGCAGGCGAGCCACTTCACACCAGTTCTTCCTGCCACTTCGCCGCATCGAACCCGATCAAGAGGCCTGCTCCGTTTTTGGCATCGTGCTCGACCACCGGGCGCTTGATCATGCTTGGATGCTCGACCAGCAGCGCAGCCGCACCGATGGCATCGCCCGCAAGTGCCTTCTCGCCCTCGTCAAGCTTGCGCCAGGTCGTGCCGCGCCGGTTGAGCACCACGTCGATCCCCTCTGCGCCGATCCAGCGTTCGACCTTCACCGGGTCGGCCCCTTCCTTCTTGTAGTCGTGGAAGGTGTAGGCAAGCCCCTGCTCGTCCAGCCACTTGCGGGCCTTCTTGACGGTGTCGCAGTTGGGGATGCCGTAGAGGTCGATGGTCATGGGGTTCTCGCCAAGGTGTTACAGGTGTGACACTGTCCTAGAGGGAAAACAGGAGCCGCGAAACCGGCGCGCCGCAGCTCACCGCCAATGGCCTGGCAAGGCTTCATTTCGATGACCGGCGCGCAAGGATCATAACGGTGTCGGTTTCGCCGTGATTTTCATACCGAAGCAAGGTCTCGGTGAATCCATAGGTCTTGAATAGCCCGAGCACGGCATCGAGCGAATACTCGTTCATCTCCATCACCGGCGCATCGGACGCCTTGCGATCCAGCAGGTTCAGGACGGTTTGTCCGCCCGGCACCGAATGACGGATTTTGTAGACCAGCTCCCGCTTCCAGCCGTGATGTCGCTTCGTCGAGAAATGGATCAGGCACCCGCCGCCCACACGTATCCGGTCAAGCAACTGGCTCAGAATAACCATCCCGCGTGCGACGGGAATATGCTGGAAAACGATGCAGCTGTTCACAAAGTCGAACGAACCCTCGACCCGTGACAGGGCATCGTCCGACAGCAGATAATCGATCTGCCGCCCGTCACTGTTGCGCCGCGCTTCATCGAGCATCGCCTCGGACACGTCCAGGCCCACCACACTGCCAAATTGCTCTGACAGCGGAATTGTCAGCCGACCTACCCCGCAGCCAAAGTCCAGCGCGCGCTCCCGCGGCAGGGCACCAAAATGCCGTTCAAGCTCGGCCAGCCAGTGATTGACGAAACCACGGCCACTTTCGAAGAAAAGGTGCCGGTTCTCGTCGATGCGATCGCTGCGAAAACGAGGATCGGTGAGCACGGCGTAATAGGGATCGCGCTCACCCCAGATACGCCAGTTTTCGTCGCTATCGGCCATCGCGCCTCTTTATTCTTTTTCAGTGCTCATGCCAGAGGCATGGCACGGCTTTCCCGCTGTAGGAAAGGGCGGTCTATCGCGCTGCGCGACCCGTCAATGTACCGATTGTCGCAGCGCAGCATTGCAGCCCCATCATCGCGCTGGCATAAACTGCCTCTGCAATTGCCGGATCGGCTTCCCGACCCTTACCCTAACAATCCCAATTATCGTGGCAGAGAAGGCGCTTATGCAGCTATTCCGGAAGAAGGTAAAAGAGACTTCGCGCGAGCCCGAACTGCCGCTCGTTACCCCGGCAGAACGGCCGCTTGCAGTTGAAAGGATGCTGTTTGTCTGCGGGCTTCACCGCAGTGGAACGACCCTGCTCGAACATCTTCTTCGTTCGCATTTCCGGATTGCCGGCCTGCAGGCGCCAGTCCCGGAGAATGAGGGCCAGCATCTTCAGGATGTCTATCCTGCGGCGCGCGAATTTGGTGGCCCGGGCCGCTTTGCCTTCTCCCCGCAAATGCGGATGGCCCAGCCCGCGACGGATCCACAAACGGCGCAGCGCCGTCTGCTATGCTGCTGGGCGCCTTGGACACAGGGCGAGGATCGCATCTTGCTGGAAAAGAGCCCACCCAACCTGACCAAGATCGGCTGGTTGCGATCCGTGTTCCCCGGCAGCCGGTTTGTCATCATGACGCGTGACCCGCGAGTTGTGGCCTGTGCGACGCGCAAATGGTCGAACACATCCATTGAGGAACTGGTGTACCATTGGCACATAGCGCATGAAGCGGCGCTGGAGGACGAGAGTTCCGACTGCCTCAGGCTCCGCTACGAGGATTTGTGCGAAAATCCTTCCGCGGCACTTGAGGCGATAAGCCTGTTCGCCAATCTTGATCCCCGTGAGGTGCCGCTGGAAACAGAAGGCAGGTTTGCCGATATCCGGAACACCAACGCAAAATATCTTGAGACGCTGGCGCCTACACGGTTTGGCAGTGGCTCATGGCAGGAATTCCAATACCAGCTTGACTGATCCTGACCGGGCAAACTGCTCGGATAGCGCAATTGTCAGCCGCCCCAGCCCCGCGCAGCGTGTAGGAAAGGACGCTCAGCCCTGCGCCATGAACCGGTGTATGCGCGGATTGTCGCAGGTGAACAGGGTGTAGTCGGCGTAGTAGGCCTCGCGCCCGCGGGCCTGTGCTACGCGGTGTTCGGCCACGCGGCCCCAGTTGCGGGCCGCCCCCTCGCTCTCCCATTCGGACAGGGCAATCACCTCGCCATCGTCGGCGGCATAGCTCTTGAACGAGAGAAAGCCCGGTTGCTGGCGGGCCATGGCCTCCATCCGGGCAGCCTCGGCGGAGTAAGCCGCCTGATCGATGTCGGCGCGCTTGCGGTTGCGGAATACCACCAGGTACATTGTCGCTCCTCCAGCCCATTTCCGTTTGTGGTGAGGAGGGGACGAAGGGATATTCCAAGTCACCCCAGATGCGCATCGGCAATGGCCACCGCCAGCGCGTCGGCCGCATCCGCGCCCACCACCTTTACCCCCGGCAACAACACCTTGAGCATCGCCTGCACCTGTGCCTTCTCGGCAGCGCCGGTGCCCACCACCGATTTCTTCACCGCGCGCGCCGCATGTTCGCGCACCGCCAGCCCCATCCCATCGTAGGCCGCGCCGCAAGTCGCCAGCACGGCCCCGCGCGCCTGGGCCAGCTTCAGCGTCGACTGCGGGTTCTTGTTGAGAAATATCTCTTCAGCCGCAGCGCGATCGGGCCGGTAGCGCGCGATCACCTGCGCGAGCTCAGCCTGCAGGAAGGCCAGCCGCTCGGGCATCGGGGTGGCAGAGGCAGTCTTCACCTGGCCATGCGCGACATGGCTGATCCGGCTGCCCTCTGAACGGATCACGCCCCAGCCGGTGGAACTGAGCGAAGGATCGAGGCCGAGGATAATCATGGCAGGCCCGTCACAGGCCGAAGGCGAGCGACAGCCGCCAGACAATCGCCAAGAGCAGCGGGATGGCGATGATGAGCAGGATCGCCCAGTCGCGCCAGGGCCGCATCAACCAGCTCAGCCCGCCAGCTTCTCCATCAGCTCGTCGGAGATGTCGTAGTTGCCCCAGACGGTCTGCACGTCGTCATCATCGTCGAGCGCGTCCACCAGCTTCAGCAGCGTGGTCGCTTCCTTCTCTTCCATGTCGACGGTGATGTTGGGCTTCCACGCCAGCTTCACGGTCTCCGCATCGCCAAGCGACTTTTCCAGCTCGGCGGCGATCTGGTGCAGCTGATCGGCCTCGGTCCAGATGGTGTGGCCGTCTTCGCTCGATTCGATATCGTCGGCGCCCGCTTCCATCGCCGCTTCGAGGATCTTCTCCTCGTCGCCCGCGCTGGTCGGATATTCGATCAGGCCCTTGCGCTCGAACCCGTGCTGAACGCTGCCCTCGGTGCCCATGTTGCCGCCGTTCTTGGAGAACGCGGTGCGCACGTTGGTGGCGGTGCGGTTGCGGTTGTCGGTCAGCGTTTCCACGATCAGCGCCACGCCGCCCGGGCCATAGCCCTCGTAGCGGACCTCTTCGTAGTTCTCACCGTCCG
Organism: Aurantiacibacter suaedae; assembly: GCF_005434915.1. Classification (GTDB taxonomy): domain Bacteria; phylum Pseudomonadota; class Alphaproteobacteria; order Sphingomonadales; family Sphingomonadaceae; genus Alteraurantiacibacter; species Alteraurantiacibacter suaedae. The sequence goes on along the minus strand of NZ_SKCG01000002.1, from coordinate 848,818 downwards.
AAGCCGAGGCCTTGTCGATCGCGCGCTGGATATTGTCCTTCGGCATCGACTGCGCCTTGGCGGCATTGACCGCAAGGCGCAGGCGCGGGTTCATGTCGGGATCGGGCATGCCCATCTTGGCGGCCACGGTGATTTCGCGGCTGAGCTTGGAAAAGAGGCCCGAGCGCTTCTTATCCTGCGCACCCTTGCGGTGCATGATGTTCTTGAATTTGGAATGGCCTGCCATGGTGATCCGTCGCTTGTGCGTCTGAAACTGGAAAGCGCCGCCTAGACCAGCGGCGCTTGTCCTTCAACTACCCGTAAGCAGTATCAGATTTTCACCGCCGTGCCGCTGGCGGAAACCATCAGCATCGAGCCTGACTGGCCGATCACCTCATAGTCGAGGTCGATCCCGACCACGGCATTGCCGCCGAGCGCGCCGCACTCGGCCTGCAATTCCTCGATCGCCTGCTTGCGCGCATCGGCGAGGATCCGCTCGTAGCTGCCCGAACGCCCGCCCACGATGTCACGGATATTGGCAAACAGATCGCGGAAGACATTGGCACCGACAATCACCTCTCCGGTGACGATGCCGAGATATTCCTGGATCGGGTGCCCCTCTATCGTGGGCGTAGTGGTAACGGGGATTCCGCGCGTCTTTCCAGGGGCCTGCCATTGTCGTGTCTCCTTGCGGACTGCTATTAGTGTATTGCTAATGCAATACAGCCGGTCTGCAAGCAAGCCCCCGATCTATTCTTCAGCTGGCGCGGTAATCTCGATATCGCGCTTGTCGCCCCAAGTGGTCGTCCGCGAGACTATGCGTCTTGCATTAATCACCTCGGCGACACGTTGCGGAGAAGGTAACCGGTCCTGCGGAGCAAACTGTGTGCTCACCTTCGCATTGTGCAAAGCGATGTCGAAGCGCGGCGCGGCCGCACTTCCGGGCTCAGACAGCAGGCCGCTGAGCGTGTCGCGGTAGACTTGCACGGCCACCCCGCTATCACCCAGCGCCAGCAAGTATCCATCCGTCTGTTCATCGGCACGATAGATGGTCTGAACTCCGCCGAGCGTGCTATCGATGCACCATTGGGCTCCGGCTGTCTTTTCCGAAAGCGTCTCCGGCTTATCCTCCTGTTGCAGGAGCAGATCATTCATCAAGCCGCCGAGCAAGTTGGCGCCAATATCCTCAGGAGCATCCTGCACCGCATTATCGAAGCTCAGCGGCGCGCTGCATTCGATCACGGGCATCGCGACCGGTGAATTTGCCGTGGGCAGATCGAGCTCGGAGATTGCCGCCTGCATCCATTGCTCAAGCTCCGCAGGCGTACGCCGTGCGGAGGATGCCCGCACTTTGACCAGCCAGCCGTCAAGCGCGAACAAGGCCAGACCGGTGCTGCGGAACGGTGCCTCGGCTCCAAGTCTGAAGACAGCCTTCAGACCCGAGGCATGCGACTGCCCGGGCGGCACGAAAGCCTCTGTCGAGCCGACGATTTCCGGGATGCCAAAATTGCCGCGGGCCGTGATCGCTGCCTGCGCCTGTGCCATCCAGACCGGCACCGCGCCGCTGGTTTGCCGAAAGAAATAAAGACTCAGCAGCTCGTCGGTATCGGGAGTTTCGAACTGGAAACCGACATTGAGGAAGTCGTCGGCAAAGGCGATTGCCTCTTCTCGCGACAACCCGCCCCATTTGGCGGGCACCACCACATGACTATGCGGGTGTTCCCAGCTTGCGGCAGGATCCAGATCGATCCGCTCCTGCGCGTGACCGGCGAAAGGCGTCAGCGCGAGAATCGCGGCTACAAAGGCAGTGCACCGTAGATCCATAGAAAAGCCCCTTCCCACAAGCAGCCTTCCACAGGCGCCGCCAATGCACAAGCAGGCGTAATCACCCCAACCCGAGCGCGGCCTTGTAGGTGTCGAGGATCATTTCCATTTCGCTGCGGTCGTTCGGGTCCATCTTCCGCAGGCGCACGATCTGGCGCATGATCTTGGGGTCATAACCCACAGCCTTGGCCTCGGCGTAGACGTCGCGGATATCGTCGGCGATGCCCTTCTTTTCTTCTTCGAGGCGTTCGATGCGCTCGATCAGCAGGCGCAGGCGGTCGTCAGTGGCTTCGGCCATCGGGGTGCTCCATCAAAATTCGAGAATCGTTAATGGCAGCCCGATAGCCAGCCATAAGCGCCGGGTGAAGGCCCGGATCACGCGCTGCGCGATTAATCTTGTGCGTTCTTTTTCAGGCTCTCGTCCATTCGGGCAAGCTGCTCGGGGGTGGCCTCGGTCTGATATTTCGCCTTCCATTCGTCCATCGGCATACCGTGAATCAGCGCGCGCGCATCGGCCTTGTCGCCTTCGTATCCGGCATCGCGAATCCAGTCGGCAAGGCAATTGCGGCAGAAGCCCGAGAGCCCCATCAACTCGATGTTCTGCGCGTCGTGGCGGTGGCGCAGATGGCGCACCAGACGGCGAAATGCGGCAGCCGCCACGTCGTCGGGCAGCTGGTCCAGCGGATCGTGTGTGTCGCTCATGGTCTCATGTGTCCTTGTCTTGTCGTGGGATGGTGCGATAGGCGTTCAGATGATGACAAAATTCGCCCCCCGCAACCGCAAGGTCAAAATCCTTGCCACCACCGGCCCCGCCACCGAAGATCCGGAAGTGCTGCGCGCCTTGTTCCGCGCCGGTGCCGATGCCTTCCGCGTCAACATGAGCCATGGCGAGCACGCATTCCACGCGCAGACGATCGCCAAGATCCGCGCGCTGGAGGCAGAGTTCGGCCGCCCGATCGCGATCCTTGCCGACCTGCAGGGGCCGAAGCTGCGCGTCGGCAAGATCGCTGGCGGGCGCGCCACGATCCCGCACGGAGGCACGTTCACCTTCGACCGTGACCCGACACCGGGCGACGCCACCCGCGCCGAACTTCCGCACGATGAAATCTTCCGCGTGATCGAGGCGGGCCAGCGGTTGCTGGTGAACGACGGCAAGATCCGCCTGCGCGTGAAAAGCGCCAGCGCCGAAGCCATCGTCTGCACCGCCGAAGTCGGCGGAGTAATTTCCGACCGCAAGGGCGTGAACGTGCCCGACGCCGAGATTCCGATCCCCGCGCTGACCGAGAAAGATCGCCGCGACCTCGCCTTTGCGCTCGATCAGAATGTCGACTGGATCGGCCTGAGCTTCGTCCAGCGTCCGGAAGATCTGATCGAGGCGCGCGACCTGATGCTCACACCAGAGGGCGAGAAGCGCGCCTTCCTCTGCGCCAAGATCGAAAAGCCTCAGGCGGTGAAGTGCCTCGATGAGATCATCGCTCAGTCCGACGGGATCATGGTGGCGCGCGGCGATCTGGGCGTCGAGCTGAACCCCGAGGAAGTGCCGCCGCTGCAGAAGAAAATCGTCAACGCCACCCGGCTCACCGGCAAGCCGGTGATCGTGGCAACGCAGATGCTCGAATCGATGATCGAAAGCCCCACGCCCACGCGCGCCGAGGTCTCCGACGTCGCCAATGCGGTTTACGACGGGGTCGATGCGGTGATGCTGAGCGCCGAAACCGCCGCTGGCGACTGGCCCGAAGAGGCCGTGATGATGATGGACGCGATCGCGCGTCAGGTCGAACGCGACGATGGCTATCGCTCGCGCATTCGCGCTCTGGAAACCCCGCCCGACAAGACCACCGCCGATGCGCTGGCCAATGCCTGTATGCACATCGCCGATACGATGGACATCGATGCGATTGCCGTGTTCACCTGGTCCGGCTCATCTGCCCGGCGCGTGTCGCGCGAACGGCCCGCCGTGCCGCTGATGGCGCTGACCCCGCAGCTGAGCGTGGCGCGGCGGATGGCGCTGCTCTGGGGCGCGCACGCGGTCGCCACGCGCGATATCGAAAGTTTCGAAGAAATGGTCGGCAAGGGCAAGCGCATGGCGCTGCGCAACGGCCTTGGCGAGTCCGGCTCGCAACTGGCGGTGATGGCGGGCGTACCGTTCGGCCAGCCGGGCGCGACCAACCTCGTCCATATCGTCACACTCGATGGCAGCGAGCTTGAGGGATACGAAGGCGAAGCGCTTACAGACTAGCGCCGCGCCGGGGAGAGCAGCGCTCACAAAGCGGCTTTGATAGCGGTATCAAGCTGATAGGGTAAGTGTGCGGCCGAGAGAGCCGACCACGAGAGGACTTGCCCATGATAGCCGCCGATTTTGCCCGCCCCTCCCGACGTGCCTTCCTCACCGGCACGGCGTCGGGCGCGATTGCTCTCGCGGCCGCTCAACCGGCCGGCGCGCAAGCTCTCGCCGCCGCTTCCACTCCGGCAGATATCCCCGCTTTGGCGGCGCAGCCGTTCGACATGGCCGACGTGGCCCTTCACGAAGGGCCGTTCCTTCACGCCCAGCGGATGACGGAGCGCTATCTGCTCAGCCTGTCGCCCGACCGAATGCTGCACAATTTCCGCGTCAATGCCGGCTTGGAGCCGAAGGCCCCAGTCTACGGCGGTTGGGAATCGGAGCCAACCTGGGCCGACATCAACTGTCACGGGCACACGCTGGGCCATTACCTCTCGGCCTGCGCGCTGGCCTACCGCGCGACCGGCACGCCCGACTATCGTGAACGGATCGACTATATCGCGAGCGAGCTGGCTGCCTGCCAGGAGGCCGCAGGCAGCGGGCTGGTGACAGCCTTCCCGCAAGGCGCAGCGCTGGTTGCGGCGCATATCGCCGGCGAGCCGATCACCGGCGTGCCGTGGTACACGCTCCACAAGGTCTACGCGGGCCTGCGCGACGGCGCCGAACTCGCTGGGAGCGAGACGGCGCGCGAGGTGTTGCTGCGGCTTGCCGACTGGGGTGTCGTCGCGACCAGAGACCTTACTGACGCTCAGTTCGAGGCCATGCTGGCCACCGAGCACGGCGGCATGAATGAAATCTACGCCGACCTTTACGCGATGACCGGCAAGCCTGAATACCGCGCGCTGGCCGAAAGCTTCTCGCACAAGGCGCTGCTGGTGCCGCTGACACGCGAACACGATCACCTCGATGGCCTGCACGCCAACACGCAAGTGCCCAAGGTCGTCGGTTTCGAGCGGGTCGCGCAGATCGGAGCGGATGAGGGCTATCACGCAGCCGCAGAGTTCTTCTGGCAAACCGTCACCCGCACCCGGTCTTACGCGACCGGCGGACACGGCGATAACGAGCACTTTTTTGCCATGGCCGATGTGGCCGACCATGTGTTCTCGGCCAAGGGCTCGGAAACCTGCTGCCAGCATAACATGGCAAAGCTCACCCGCGCACTGTTCCTCACCCAGCCGCGCGCCGACTATGCCGATTTCTACGAGCGCACGCTGTTCAACGGCATCCTCGCCTCGCAAGACCCGGACAGCGGAATGGCGACCTATTTCCAGGGCGCGCGGCCCGGATACATGAAGCTGTATCACACGCCGGAAGACAGCTTCTGGTGCTGCACCGGCACCGGCATGGAGAACCACGTCAAATATCGCGATTCGATCTACTTCCACGCTGGCAATACCTTGTGGGTGAACCTGCTGATCCCCTCCTCGGTGCAATGGCACGAGCACGGCGCGGCGCTGACTCAGGATACCCGCTTTCCCGAGGAACCGGCCACGCGGCTGACGTGGACGCTCGATCAGCCGAAAGAGCTGACACTCAAGCTGCGGCATCCGGGCTGGAGCCCGACCGCCCGCGTAATTGTCAACGGCGAGCCAGTGATCGCATCCGATCAGCCCGGCCGCTATCTCGATGTCGCGCAGCGTTGGCGCGATGGCGACACGGTCGAACTGGTGCTGGAAATGGCCGTAACCGCAGAGCCGCTGGCTGCCGCACCGCATATCGCCGCCTTCACCTACGGCCCGCTCGTGTTAGCTGCGGAGCTCGGCGAGGAGGCCCTGCCCCCCGGTGCCGACATCGTGATCAACGAGCGCAAGTATGGCCAATACAACGATGCGCCGGTGCAGGTGCCGCGCCTTACCGGCAGCCCCGAGGACGTGGCGGGGCGAATCGCGCCCGCCGCGGGCGGTGCGCCGCTGACCTTCGCGGTCAAAGCCACCGATGGCAGCGAAGTGACGCTGGTTCCCTATCACCGCATCGCGCATCAGCGCTATGCGACCTACTGGGATCTGTCGCCACACACGGCCTGAGGGGCAGGCGAAGAGTTTGATTTTCGGAGGATACCCGGCGCGTTTGCGTCGGGACTTCCCTGAAAACTGGAGCGGGCGAGGCGATTCGAACGCCCGACCCTCACCTTGGCAAGGTGATGCTCTACCCCTGAGCTACGCCCGCTCACTGACGTTTCCGAAGCCGAAGCCCCGGTGGGGAGCGGCGCAACTAGCAGCGGTTATTCGCCCCTGCAAGCGGAAAAATGCGCCTTTTTGCAGAACCGCTCATTTGCGCGCTCTGCCCTTCACAAATCGCGCAAAAGGCCCACATTGGCATCTTACCGAAAACGCCGACGGGAGCACACGACGTGGCAAGTATGGGCCTCAATATCGACGAACAGAAAGCGGTGGAGCGATTCCGCAAGGAAGTGGTCGATCCCAGCCAGAACAAGCTCGTAATCGTGGATTTCTGGGCCGAATGGTGCGGCCCGTGCAAGGCGCTGACCCCGGTGCTGGAGAAGGTCTGCGCCGAATATGCCGAAAAGGGCGTGGTGCTGGCCAAGATCAATGTCGATGAAGAAGGCTTCATCGCCAGCCAGTTTCAGGTCCAGTCAATTCCTACGGTCTATGCCATCTTTCAGGGCCAGCCGGTGGCCGACCTCACCCCGGCGCGCAGCGAATCGCAATTGAAGGGCGCGCTGGACCAGATCCTCGCGCAGGTGCCGGTAACGCCGGGCGCCGCAGGTGACGAGGCCGCGCCCGACATCGACCAGCTGCTTGCCATGGGTGAAGAGGTGCTGGCAGGCGGTGATGCCCAGCGCGCCGGCTCGATCTTCATGCAGATCGCGCAGATGGCGCCCGACAATGCCGCTGCGCATTCGGGACTCATTCGCGCGCTGCTGGCCGCCGACATGACGGAAGAGGCCAAGGCCGCCTTCGCAGAGCTGCCCGACACCGTGAAGGACGATCCCGCGCTGGCGCAGGCCAAGGCCGCGCTCGATCTGGCCGGGCCGCAGGTCGATACCGAGGAACTTTCCGCGCTGCGGCAAGCCGCAGAGGCCAGCCCCGACGATGCCGAGGCGCAGATCGCCTATTCCGAAGCGGCCTTTGCCGCTAGCGACCGCGATCTTGCGGCAGACACCCTGCTCGCCGCCATCGGGCGGGAACCGGAAGGCGGCGATGGTGCGGCCAAGGCCAAGCTGTTGCAGTTCTTCGAAGCGGTAGGGCTGGAAGATCCCTGGGTTGCAACCCAGCGTCGCAAGCTATCCTTGTTGCTGTTCGGGTGAGGCGGGAGCGGCCGCGATGGGACAGATGAGCAAGGTCCGCCTTTCGATCTTCCCGTTGACCGGGGCCATCCTCTATCCGGGGCTGCACCTGCCGTTGCACATTTTCGAGCCGCGTTACCGTGCGATGGTGGGCGATGCCTTAGCGCGTGATCGCCGCATCGCGATGATCCAGCCGAGCGACCCGGATGATGATACGCCGCTTTTCGAAGTGGGCTGCGTGGGCCGGATTTCCGAGGTGGAGACAAGCGAAGACGGCCGCTACAATATCCTCCTCACGGGCGAGAGCCGGTTCCGCCTGCTGCGCGAGCTGGAGGTAACCACGCCGTTCCGCCAGATCGAGGCCGAGCTGATCGAAGAGCCCGAGGATGAAATGCTCACCTTGGGCGAGCGCGCCGCATTCGAATACGAGTCGCGCAAATTCGCCAAGGCGCAAGGATACGAGATCGACTGGGATTCGGTCGCGCGCCTGGACGACGTGTCATTGGTAAACGGCGTCTCGCAAATCGCGCCGTTCGACGCGGCAGCGAAGCAGGCGTTGCTCGAAGCGCCCAACCTGAGGATTCGCTGCGATCTCTTGGTGCAGCTGATGGAATTCTTCGGCAAGGGCGACCCCGATGAGGGGAATGTGACTCTTCAGTAGTTACGCAGCCCCATCCGGGCCGGCTTACGAAAACGAATCCCGCAATCCGTCGATCACATATTGCGCTGCGAGCGCGGCCAGCAGCACGCCCAGCAACCGCGTAATCACCGCCTCCACCTTGTCGCCGAACACGCGCATCAGCGGGCTCGCTGCGAGCAGCGCCATCAAGGTCAGAACCAGCACCAGGCCAAGCGCGGCCAGCACCACCAGCGTGCCCTCCACGCCCTTGGCGTTGCCTGCCAGCAGCATGATCGAAGCGATCGCCCCCGGCCCCGCCAGCATCGGCATAGCCATGGGAAATACCGAGACGTCCTCATGCTCGGGATCTTCGCGCACCCGGTCGGCGCGGTCGTTGCGGCGCTCGGTGCGCTTTTCGAACACCATTTCGAGCGCGATCAGGAACAGCATGATCCCGCCCGCCACACGAAACGCATCAAGCTCAATGTGCATCGCTGCCAGCAGCGCTTCGCCGAACAGCGCGAAGCCGAGCAGGATCACCGCCGCGATCAGGCAAGCGCGGATCGCCATCGAGCGACGCGCGGCGGATGTGGCGTTGGCCGTCAGCCCGGCATAGATCGGCGCGCACCCAGGAGGGTCGATCACCACGAACAGCGTCACGAAGGCCGACATGAACAGTTCGATCATCGCCTATTCCTCCCTGTCCGGCACGGCGAAGGCAAGCGCTTCCTGCCACTTGCCGTCGCGCTGCCATTCGACCACCATGCGCCAGCTTTCCGGCCCGGTCTGATCGACCCGCCAGGCCAGCGTGCCATCGCGCGAGCGGGTGAGCACATCGGACGAATCTCCGGCAAGCCGCTCGGGACGATCCGCGCCCTGCTCGCAATCGGCGGTGCTCGCGGTGATCGCCTGCAGCGCGCCGACGATGATCGTGTCCTCATCGGGTTCGGCCTCTGGCGGACGTGGCGGCGGCTGCGGGACATCGGGCGTGCCGATATCATAGGTCCACCTGTAGGAACCGTCGCGGCGGCGCTGCCACACGGTAGCATAGCGGCCGATTACGCCCTCAGCATCGCTATAGCGCCCGAAGCTGACCGCAAGCGATCCATCGCAGCTCGACCATACCTCACGCGGAGCCCAGGCTATCGACTGCGCCGGATCGGCCCTCCCGCCCAGAAACTGGCGCGCGTCTACCGCTTCGCCGCCAATGACCATTCGCGCGTCCGGCGCGGCATATTCGCGAAAGGCGGTCCACTGGCCTTCGTCGCGGGCCATCCGGGCGAAGGCAAAGTCGGCGGCGGCGGCGCGGCCCGGATCGGCCCTGACACCGGCGTTATCCAGCGCCCGCTCCGCGATTCTGGCCCGCTCGTTGCGGCGCTGCTGCCCCCCGCTCGCGCAGCTCGCCAGCAGGGCGAGGCAGCCAGCGGTAAGAAAAGTACGCGTCAGCATCGGGCAGCAGGCACGCGTCAGAGCGTCGACATGGCCGCGTTGGTGAGCACGATATCGAGCACGCGCAAGCCCACGATCAGCACCAGCGGCGAGAAGTCGATCGCGCCCGTGTTCGGCATGATCTTGCGGATCGGCCCGAGCAGCGGATCGAGCAGTGCATTCACCGCACGGTAGATAGCCACCACGAAATCGTTCGAGGTGTTGATCACATTGAAGGCCATCAGCAGACTGAGGACAAACTGCACGATTACCAGAAAGATGATGATCGAAATCAGATAGCCGACGATCTGCGACAAGGTCAGAAGCAACACTGGCAAAACCCTTTATGTCTACGTCCCGTGCGCCAGTTTAGGCGTTCGGACGAGGTGTATCAACTGAGTAACACGCAATGCGTGTGGCGCAAACCGCCCTCAGCCTTTGCTGACCAGCGTACCTGCCCCGCGACTGGTGAAGAATTCGAGAAGCATCGCATGGGGCACACGCCCATCGAGCACCACCGCCGCCTCACACCCGGCCTCGACCGCCTGCACGCAGGTTTGCAGCTTGGGTATCATTCCGCCGGTGATCACGCCCTGATCTTCCAGCCGCGCGATATCGTGCGGGCGCAGATCGGTGAGCAGCGTGCCCTCCTTGTCGAGCACGCCCGCCACATCGGTCAGCAGGAACAGCCGCGCCGCGCCCAGCGCCGCCGCGATGGCGCCTGCCATGGTGTCGGCGTTGATATTGTAGGTCTGGCCGTGGCCGTCGGTGGCGATGGGGGCGATGATCGGGATCATGCCCGCCGCGCTCAGCGTGTTGAGCACGGTGGTGTCGACCTCCTTCGGCTCACCCACGAAGCCCAGGTCCACCGCCTGTTCGATCTGGCTGTCGGGATCCTTGACCGTCCGCTTGACCTTCTCGGCGCGGACCATCTTGCCATCTTTACCCGAAAGGCCGATCGCGGTGCCGCCGGCGCGGTTGATCCAGCTCACCAGCTCTTTGTTGATCGCACCCGAAAGGACCATTTCGGCCACCGAAGCGGTCTGCTGATCGGTCACGCGCAGGCCGCCGACGAACTCGCTTTCCACGCCCAGCTTCTTGAGCATGGCACCGATCTGCGGGCCGCCGCCGTGGACCACCACCGGGTTGATCCCCACGGCTTTCAGCAGCACGATATCTTCAGCGAAGTCGCGCGCGGCATCGGGATTGCCCATCGCGTGGCCGCCATATTTCACCACGAAGCTGCGCCCGGCATAACGCTGGAAATAGGGCAGCGCCTCGATCAGCGTCTCGGCCTTGGCAAGCATCTGTTTTTCGGTGGTCTGGGTCATGGCGCGGGCCTTAGCCGGTCGGGAAGGCAAAGCCTAGACCGATCAGGGCCTAGACCGATCCGGCACGGCCCGCGCAGGGGATTACATGCCCTCTTCGGAGCTTTCCGAAATCTCGGGCGCGCCGGTGCCAACCGGGGTCATCGGCGTTTCAGGCAGATCGACATCGACCGCCTCTTCATCGGCAGGGGTGGCGATCAGTTCGCCGCCGCTCATATCCACGGTTTCGACTTCGGTGGTCGGCTCGGTCTCTTCGCTCTGGCAGGCGGCGAGCGCAAAGGCACCGGAAAGCGCAAGAACGGTGGCGGTGCGGGCGGAAATACGACGCATTGGGGTCTCCTTGAAGCGTTCAGTGGGCACGGCGCGGATGATGCCCGTGCGGCGCGGCGCTGGCCAGTGCAATGTTGAGCAAACCAAACCTGGCGCGCCCGTTTGCGAGCGTCAGTCGGCCAGAACCTTCTTGAGGACGGCAACCCGCTCGCGCTCGGCGGTCATCTCGTGTTCGGGGTGGGCGGCGATCTTGTCGAGCAGAACCTTCAGTTCCTTGCGGCGATCTTCGTCGGTGGTTTCGTGCTTTGCGTCAGTCATCGACTTGCTCCTTTCCTTATTTTGCAATTCGCAAGGGCAGGAGAGGTTCCGCGCTTTACGCGCGCGAGGGTCAGGGCTGCTCGCTATCGGGCTGCTTGGCCCAGGGATTGACGTGTTTTTTGGGAGAACTTTCCGCGGAGCCGCCCGCTGCCTCGACCAGCGCGGCGACCGCCTGCTCCTCGGCCTGAGCGTCGGCGTCGTTTTCGGGGCCATCGTCGGCATGGGGGACGGCGCAATAGGCGGTCAGGCAGACCCCACCCGCCCAGAGCAACGCCCGCCAGCGGCTGCGAAAGACTGCCTGGTACTTGCCGAACATGGCGGCGGATATGACATGGGGAGGGTTAAGGTTTGGTGGTGTGGCTGGCGCTGATGATCCCTCCTGCTTCTGGGAAGGGAGATGAAATAAGCTGCAGCAAAAGATTTCTTATACAACCGCCTCTTCTAAAGCGCTGTCAAGCGACTGCATAGCTAAAGCATAGCCACCACAGCTTATAGCAGCCACCAAGAAAAATACCATAACAAGTCGTTGCACCAAAACTTCGGTTTCAGTTCCGATGGGCTCCACACTAAACAGGAAGAAAAAACCCGTCACATATGGAATTAGGCACACAGCAAGAATCACCGCACCAGAGGTCGTGGCGAATGCGAGGTACCAAAACTTGAATCCTGAACCCGGCAACGATTTCCACACGTCAATAACGTTACCAGAGATCATTGCTCCTCCGAAATATCCTCGAGCAATGACTTTTTCCCTGTCCCCAAGCTTTATCTTCGAAATCAACTTAATCAGATGTTGGTAATAGGTAGCATCAGCCGCCCTTAAGGCGGCGTAAGAAAAGCAAACTATAGAAAACAAAGGGAAAAAGAAATACGAATTTGGAATGTCGACGAAATCAAGCTCAAATATCTTTATATTAAAATCAATTCCGAAATACTTCAAAAAGAACAAGGCCGAAAAAATCATGGACGCCACGAAGAACCTATTTGATTCCACGAACGGCCCCTCATGCTGCTCTCGATATCTATCAAGCAACCCGTGAACCTCATCTCTTGCGAGATTCTGATTATCTAGCCATGACTTAATGTCTGCGAAATGATTTCCTGAATTCACGCGCAGTCCCTACTCCGCCGCAACGCTCCCGCCGGAAACCTCACCGAACATATCCGGCCCGGTCTCTTCCTCGCCCTCGTTCGCGGCGACGGCTTTCGCGTTCTGGCGCTTGTCGAAGCTCGCCCAGACGTCCTGCCAATTGCCCTTGGTCGCACCCTTCGAATATTCGGTCGAGCGGGTCTCGAAGAAGTTGGCGTGCTCCACCCCGTTCAGCAGCGGGGTCAGCCAGGGCAGCGGGTGCTCGTCGATCATGTAGATCGCGGGCAGGCCCAGCTGGCTCAGCCGCCAGTCGGCGATGTAGCGGATATATTTCTTGATCTCCTTCGCCGTCATGCCGGGCACCGGGCCCTGCTCGAAGGCGAGGTCGATGAAGGCATCTTCCAGCCGCACCGTCTTCTGGCACATGTCCATGATGTCTTCCTTCACCGGCTTGGTGAGGCAGTCACGCTCGGCGCAGAAGGCGTGGAACAGGCGGGTGATGCCCTCGCAGTGCAGGCTCTCGTCGCGCACCGACCAGCTGACGATCTGCCCCATGCCCTTCATCTTGTTGAAGCGCGGGAAGTTCATCAGCATCGCGAACGAGGCGAACAGCTGCAGCCCCTCGGTGAAACCGCCGAACATCGCCAGCGTGCGCGCGATATCCTCGTCGTTGTCGACGCCGAATTCCTGCAGATAGTCGTGCTTGGCCTTCATCTCCTCGTATTCGAGGAACATGCCATATTCGCTTTCGGGCATGCCGATGGTGTCAAGCAGGTGCGAATAGGCGGCGATATGGATCGTCTCCATATTCGAGAAAGCCGCGAGCATCATCTTGACCTCGGTCGGCTTGAACACGCGGCCGTATTTCTCGTGGTAGCAATCCTGCACCTCGACATCGGCCTGAGTGAAGAAGCGGAAGATCTGCGTGAGCAGGTTGCGCTCGTGATCGGTGAGGTTCTGCGCCCAGTCGCGGCAGTCCTCGCCGAGCGGCACTTCCTCGGGCATCCAGTGGACCTGCTGCTGGCGCTTCCAGAACTCGTAGGCCCAGGGGTATTCGAACGGCTTGTAGGTCTTGCGGGCTTCGAGCAGCGACATGTTGTGGTCCCCTGGGTTGATTGCGAAGCGACGATATAGCGATTCGGCGACCATTTTCGAAGCCGGGCCGGGGTGATTCGGCGGGGATAAGACGCAGCTCAGCGCAAGAACAGTGAGGGAACGCGGCTCAGTCCTGCGAACGCCCTACCCGGCGCGATATTTCCAGCGCGATCAGGATCGGCGTGCCCCACAGCCATGTGAGCAAGCCCGCCTCGCGCCACTGGCCGCTTTCGGGCAGGCGGATCGAGCAGGCATAGATTTCGAACAGATCGTCGGGCCTGCAGGTCGAGGGCCAGCGGGCCGTGATGTAAAGATAGACCCCGAGCCCGACCCATCCGAGCAGCACCGCATAAAGCGCCAGATACCGTGAGATCTTGACCTCGCCGTAGCCGTGGTGCGTCGGAAATCGTTTCGCGCGCGGTTTCATGGTGGGTTTGGCATAACAGCGGGCGGTTAACGCTGGCTTGCGGAGCCCCATCCGGACTTGCCCCATGCCAAAACGGCGGCGAACCCGCGCGAGGTTCGCCGCCGCCTGATCAGCTTGCCCTGCGCCTTACTGGCAGGCGAGGCATTCCTCGTAGTCGGTCTGGTCGCCGCCCTGCGCGCTGAGTTCAAACTTCTGCGCATCGGGCGTGTTGTCGGCCTCGACCCCGCCCGCGAACCCGGCGCGCTGCACCGACTTCGACCGCAGGTAATAGAGCGACTTGATGCCCTTCTCCCACGCCTGGAAGTGCAGCATCATCAGATCCCACTTGTCGACATCGGCGGGGATGAACAGGTTCAGGCTCTGCGCCTGATCGATGAACGGCGCGCGGTCGGCGGCGAATTCGAGCAGCCAGCGCTGATCGATTTCGAAGCTGGTCTTGAAGGTGTTCTTCTCTTCCGCGGTCAGGAAGTCGAGGTGCTGGACCGAGCCGTTCTTCTCGAGGATCGAATTCCACACGTTGGTGGAGTTCTTGCTCTTCTTGTCGAGCACCTTTTCCAGGTACGGGTTCTTCACCACGAAGCTGCCCGAAAGCGTCTTGTGGGTGTAGATGTTGGCGGGGATCGGCTCGATACAGGCCGAGGTGCCGCCGCAGATGATGCTGATCGACGCGGTCGGCGCGATCGCCATCTTGCAGCTGAACCGCTCCATCGCGCCCACTTCCGCCGCATCGGGGCACGGCCCGCGCTCCTGCGCCAGCATCAACGAAGCCTCGTTGGCCTTGGCGTTGATGTGCTTGAACATCTTGAGGTTCCACGCCTTGGCCATGGCGCTTTCCATGCCGATGCTCTTCATCTGCAGGAACGAGTGGAAGCCCATCACGCCCATGCCGACCGACCGCTCACGCGCAGCCGAATACTTGGCGCGGGCCATCTCGTCAGGCGCGCGGTCGATATAGTCCTGCAGGACGTTATCGAGGAAGCGCATCACGTCTTCGATGAACTGCTTGTCGGTGTTCCACTCGTCCCACTTTTCAAGGTTGAGCGAGGAGAGGCAGCACACCGCGGTGCGGTCGTTGCCGAGGTGGTCGATCCCGGTGGGCAGCGTGATTTCCGAGCACAGGTTCGAGGTGGAAACCTTGAGGCCCAGCTCGCGGTGATGCTTGGGCATCATCCGGTTCACGGTGTCGGAGAAGACGATATAGGGCTCACCCGTGGCGAGCCGCACCTCGACCAGCTTCTGGAACAGCGAGCGGGCATTGACCTTGCCGCGCACAGAGCCGTCCTTCGGGCTCAGAAGTTCGAAGTCCTCGCCCGCGCGCACGGCCTCCATGAAGGCGTCGGTCAGCAGCACGCCGTGGTGCAGGTTCAATGCCTTGCGGTTGAAGTCGCCGCTGGTCTTGCGGATTTCAAGGAACTCCTCGATTTCCGGGTGGTGCACGTCGATGTAGCAGGCCGCCGAGCCGCGCCGCAGCGAGCCCTGCGAGATCGCCAGCGTGAGGCTGTCCATCACGCGCACGAAAGGGATGATGCCGCTGGTCTTGCCGTTAAGGCCAACCGGCTCACCAATGCCGCGCACATTGCCCCAATAGGTGCCGATGCCGCCGCCCTTCGAGGCCAGCCACACGTTCTCGTTCCAGGTGTTGACGATGCCATCAAGGCTGTCGGACACCGAATTCAGGTAGCACGAGATCGGCAGGCCGCGCCCGGTGCCGCCGTTCGAGAGCACCGGGGTGGCGGGCATGAACCACAAGTTCGAGATATAATCGTAGATGCGCTGGGCGTGCTCCTGATCGTCCGAATAGGCATCGGCCACGCGCGCGAACAGATCCTGATAGGTCTCGTTCGGGAGCAGGTAGCGGTCCTTCAGCGTTTCCTTGCCGAAATCGGTGAGGTTCGCATCGCGGGCGGCGTCGGTGACAATGGTGAACCGGCGCGGGTTCACGGTCTTCGAATCGGCCTTGGCGGCCTGCGTCACCGCCTCTGCCGCACCGGCCATCGCGCCGGAAACCGCGCTGGCCACGGCATCGGCATCCACCAGCTGTTCGCTGCCCTGGTCCTTGCGGTCCATCGTCACTGCCTTCCTGCTCTTTTCCTTCGGCGCGCCAGTGGCCGCGCCCGTCGTCTCATCAAGTGCCAAGTTCGCCTCGTCGGTGTTGCGAAATTCCATTTGCGTCTTGCTCCAGGCCCTTGCTTGCAACACCGGACAAGGCCGCTGCCACACATGATATGTTCCGCACATGTTCCAAACAAGCGACAATCACCTTGCCACCCGTTTTTCAAGAACCCGTGCCCCCGTGGCCTTGACCGCCAACCCCTTGTTTCGCCCCGAATCCTCGCTCGCCTGCCCCGGGCAGTTGCGTAGGAGTTCATCTAGGGAGTGGGTGTCACTCGCGGCATAACCACAACCCATAGTGAATCGGTGCGTGCCGAGACGCAATAGGCTGAAGCCAGTTTTGCGTCCGCCAGACGCCAGCTGCACCGGGTGCTATACCCAAGCAACACACCGCGACGCGTGGAGCGTCCTCGGGTCTTGGCCGATGCAAGACCAAAAACGCAGCTGCGGAAAAATATCTCCGCCATTTTTGCCTTGCCTAGCATTCGAATCGAACGCCGTAACAAAGCTGCGCAGGCAAGGATTTCTTAACCCTGTTTACGCTAACCGCAAAGCCCGTCGAGCACGCGGGCACCGCCGGTTGCCCTTGCCGCAATGCAGGAGATCGCGACGATGATTGCCTTGCTCAAGGCCATACCCTTCGGAATTTTCCTGAGCTTGCTCGTCGCCCTGTTCATGGGCTCGGGCGGCGCGACCGGCGGGATGCTCGCCGTACATCGGCTCGATGTCAATCTGGCCCAGTACGGGATCGACATGAAGCTCTACTGGAGCTGGTATCTGTTCCTCGGCGGCACCGCGCTAAGCTGGTTTCTGCTGCTGATGATGGGGGACTAAAGCCCCCACCACAACGCGAGAGGTTGGCGGGCAACCCTCAGGCCGCGAGATCCTGCATCACCGAAACTGCGCGCACACGGTCGCTGCCTTTGTGATCGGCGCTATCGGTCCGAAAGACCTGCACCTGCTCGATCAGCGCGTCTGCCTCGTGCGACAGCGAGCGGGTCGAGGCAGAGCATTCTTCGACCATGGCGGCATTGGCCTGCGTCATCTGGTCCATGGATGCCGTGGCCCGGTCGACCTCGTGCAGACGTTGCGATTGCTCCTCGGCCGAACGCGCGATGTCCCCCGCGAGTGCGCTCATCTTGCCAACCGCGGTGACGATCTCGTCAAGGTTGGTGCCACTGGCACCGACCAGTTTGACGCCCTCTGCCACTTCGGAGGCGCTGTTCGCAATGAGGGCCCGAATCTCTTCGGCCGCTTCGGCCGAGCGCTGGGCAAGAGCACGCACCTCGGTTGCGACGACCGCAAAGCCCTTGCCGGATTCGCCTGCACGCGCCGCCTCGACCCCGGCATTCAGCGCGAGGAGGTTTGTCTGGAAGGCGATGCCGTCGATCACTTCCACGATCTTGGCGATATCCTGCGCGGACTGTTCGATCGCGTTCATCGCATTCACCGCCCGCGAGACCACCCGGTGTCCCTCGCTGGCCCGCGCCTGCGTGTCGTCCATCGAGCCGTGCATGGCTACCGCGTCCTGCGAAACCTTTCCAATCGCGCCGGTTACCTGGGTCAGTGCCTGGGCGGTTTCGGCAAGACGCGACGACTGTACCTCGTTGCGCGAGGCAAGGTCTTCGGTTGCCAATCGGATTTCGGCGATCGATTGCTGCACATTGCCAGCGCCCGAGCTGACCGTTTCCAGCGCCTGCGACAGGGCTTCGAGCGCACGATTGAAATCGGCGCGCAGACTTTCGTAAGTGCCGGGGAACGGGGTGGCGAAGCGGAAGGTGAGGTTCTTGTCGGCCAGAGCCGTGATGCCTTCCGATAGCGCCCCGACAACCTGACGCTGTTCGGCCTCACCCGCGCGCTGTGCAATCGCAGCCTGCCGGAAAGTTTCCAGTGCGCCGGCCATGGCGCCAATCTCGTCCTGCCTGTTGGCGCCCTCCACCTGCTGCGTGAGGTCGCCTTGGGCCATGGCTTCCATTGCGCCCGAAATCCGGACCATAGGCTCGATAGCACGCTGGCGGATTGCCCGCGCGGCATAGACCACTGCGGCGACCAGCGCGAGCGCCAGAGCACCCGCAACCGCCAGCAGAACGGCGGTGAGCCAGTAGTTTTCCGCAACCATTGTCTTGCGGTAGGCGTTCGACATCTCGACCAGCGTCAGCACGTGGCCATGCTGCGCTTCGTAGGCGCGGGCCAGCTCGCCTTCCTGAATGGCGCGCATCGCGGCCTGATCGCCAGCCTTGAATGCCGGCAAGAAACGGTTGTCGACAACATCCCAGAACGCGTCTGCCGAAGCCATCGTGGCTGCGACCTGATCGGTCAGTTCGGCCGGAAGATCGCTGTCGGTCCAGAACTGCTTGCGTTCGCGGAACTCACTGCGGGTAACTTCGAGCCGCTCGAGATATTGGGAGCCGCGCGCAGGGTTCGATGCCATGAGCGTGGTCAGCAGGTATGGCTCTACACTGTAGGCCGGCGGCGGCAGAATGTCGGCCAGCAAGGCGTCTTGCAGCGTGTTTTCCCGCGTCATCGGGCCGCCGAAGCGCACCAGCGCGATAGTCACCACCGTCATGGCGACCGCGAGTGCGATCAGCACCATGATAATGCGGCTACCGAGCTGGACCTGCTTCTTAATCAGCATTGCATTCCCTTTTTGATTGCAATGCGTCCCCTATCGGCAGCCCATTTCGCAAGATCGCCTGCTTACATAAATGATATCACCTATAGCCGTCGAAACTTGCGTTCGCTTTGCGTTAACCCGTTCGGCCTGTTCAGGGCACCAGCACCGTATCGACGGGTAGCGGTGCGGTCTGCGGATAATCGAGGATAGAGTGCAGCCCCCGGCTCTCGTGCCGCTTAAGCGCGCTCTGCACGATCAGGTCAGCGCATTGCAGCAGGTTGCGCAGCTCAACGAGGTCGGTGGTGACGGTGAAGTGGCCGTAATAGTCCTCCACCTCGGTGTGCAGCAGCTTGATCCGGTGCGCCGCGCGTTCGAGCCGTTTGGTGGTGCGCACGATGCCGACATAGTTCCACATGAAGCGGCGGATTTCGGTCCAGTTCTGCTTGATCACCACCTCTTCGTCCGAATCGGTGACGCGGCTTTCGTCCCAGCCGCGGATCGGCGGCACAGCCTCGAAACGGTCCCACCGCGCGAGGATGTCGCGCGCGGCGGCATCGCCGAATACGAAGCATTCGAGCAGGCTGTTGGACGCAAGGCGGTTCGCCCCGTGCAGCCCGCTCTCGGTGCATTCGCCCGCCGCATAGAGGCCGGGCAGGTCGGTGCGTCCCTCCAGATCGATCACTATCCCGCCGCAGGTATAGTGCTGCGCGGGTACGACCGGGATCGGCTCCTTCGTCATGTCGATGCCGAGCGTTTCGAGCTTGTCGTAGATGGTGGGGAAATGCTCCATCACGAACTCGGGCGGCTGGTGGCTGATGTCGAGATGGACATAGTCGAGACCATAGCGCTTGATCTGATCGTCGATCGCGCGGGCCACGACGTCGCGCGGGGCCAGCTCCATGCGCTCGGGATCGTAGTCGACCATGAAGCGGTGACCGGTCTCGGGGTGTAGCAGGTGCCCGCCTTCGCCCCGCACGGCCTCGGTGATGAGGAAGTTCTTGACCTCGAGGTTGTAAAGGCAGGTGGGGTGGAACTGCATCATTTCCATGTTGGAGACGCGCGCGCCTGCCCGCCAGGCCATGGCGATGCCATCGCCCGTGGCCCCGCGCGGGGCGGTGGAGAACTGGTAAACGCGCCCCGCCCCGCCGCTCGCCATCACCGTGGCGCGCGCGGTGTGGGCGACGACCTTGCCGCTTTCGGTGTCGAGAGCATAGCAGCCCCAGACCCGGCCCGAGCCTGAGTAGCGCTCCTCGTGCCGTCCGGTGATCAGCTCCACACAGGTCTGGTTGGGCAGGAGGGTAATATTGGGGTTTTCTTCCGCCGCCTTGAGCAAGGCCGCCTGGACCGCCCAGCCGGTGGCATCGTCGACATGGACGATCCGGCGGTGCGAATGGCCGCCCTCGCGAGTAAGGTGGAGGTGGTCGCTCTCGCGGTTGAACGGCACGCCCAGTTCGCACAAACGGTCGATCGCCTCTGGCGCGTGCGAAATCACGAACTCGACCGTCTCGCGATCGTTCAGCCCGGCGCCTGCGACCATGGTATCGCGGATATGGTTCTCGAACGTGTCGCCCGCATCGAGCACGGCAGCGATGCCGCCTTGCGCCCAGGCGGTGGAGCCGCTGGTGAGCTTGCCCTTGGCCAGCACCAGCACCTTGAGCTTCGTGGCGAGCGTGAGCGCAGCGGTAAGGCCGGCCGCGCCAGAGCCGATAATGAGGACGTCGTAAGGCTTGTCTGTCATCGCGCGGTAATGGCGTCTGCGGAGACGACACACAAGCGCCACGCCTGCCGCCATCGGCTTTCGCAGCAGTTTTCGACCTCTGCACCATCGCAGCATAGGCGAGCAGCGACAGGCGAACGGACCCATCTGTGCAGCAAGGCGTTTATCTTCAGGAATCGTTCCGGAGTATATATGTCCGACATCGTAGAAGAATTCCTGAAACCGATCCGGGCACCCGATTTCCCCTGCGTGGGCGCCAAGTCGGCGCTCGCCAAGGGATTGCTCAAGGTGATGACCTGCCGAGACCTGACGAGCGCGTGGAACGATGTGGCGATCCAGGCCGCCTTGATGGAGTGGGCCTGGGCCTATCGCCGGCAGACGCCCGAACGTGACGGGCGCGGGGACCTGCGCAGCTTTGCCGTGGTGTTCGAAGGACCGAAGGATATGAGTGAAACGGCGTTCGAAGACGCAATGTGGGAGCGGCTCCAGTCGCTCGCCGACAAGGATGCCTGGCGCGGCCAGTCGTTCGACCGATCGACGAGTGGCGATCCGCAAGACCCCAAGTTCTCGGTCAGCTTCGGCGGCGAGGCCTTCTTCGTGGTGGGCCTCCATCCGCACGCCTCACGCCCGGCGCGCCGGTTTCCGCGTCCGACGATGGTGTTCAACGTCCACGACCAGTTCGAGCGGCTGCGCGAAGAGGGGCGCTACGAACGAATGCGCGAGGCGATTCTCCAGCGCGACGTTGCCCTTGCAGGGGACATCAATCCGATGCTGGTGCGTCACGGCGAGGGCAGTGCCGCACCGCAGTACAGTGGCCGACGCGTCGATGCGGACTGGGTGTGCCCGTTTCGCGATCCGCGCGCCTGAACGAAAGGAACCAGCAATGCCCACCGCCACCACCAACCGTATCGCACCGCGCAGCGGCACTGCCTTCCGGCTTGAGGCCGGACAACTTCTCACCGTGACTGACCCAGAGGGGGTGCAGGTCGCCGATCTTCTTGCCTTCCGCGAGGGAGATGTAGGCGAGGTCATCTCGAACGGGCGAACTTTCGATTACGAGGAAACAATCAGCCTCACCACGGGCAACGTGCTTTGGTCGAACCGCTCCAATCCGATGCTCAAGATCGAGCATGACAGCGTCGGCTGCCACGATTTCCTGCTGACGCCTTGCAGCGAAGCCACTTTCCGCCATTTCTATCCCGAAATGCCCGTCCACCGCGGGTGCTTCGGAAACCTCGCCGAAGCGCTCGCCCCCTATGGGGTCGTCCCCGATGCGATCCCGGTCGCCTTCAACGTGTTCATGAACGTCCCACTCGCCTCAGATGGCAGCCTCAGCGTCGAGCCCCCGGTCAGCCGCGCAGGCGATTCGATCAGCCTGCGCGCGCAAATGGATCTAATTATCGGGCTGACCGCCTGCTCGGCCTATTCATCGAATGGTGGCAGTTTCAAGCCGATCGACTATGCCATCGCGTGAGGCGAGGGAGCGTCAGTGCCGCAGCTTCGAGGCTGCGCAAGTTTTTCGTCACACCACACCCCGGCATCTCCGCGCGCCCGCTCCTGTGCAACCGCGCGCGCGATCAGCCGGGCTGGAGCCCCTCTTCCGCGGTCGGGCCGTGATCCCCTTCTTCATCGCCAGTGCACGTCCGATCGCGGCCCTGCTCCTTCGCGCGATAGAGCCTTTTGTCGGCAAGCGAGATACACTCGTCTATCCGCTCGGCCTCGTTCAATCTGGCGACACCTGCGCTGAACCGCAGCCGATAGCCTGACGAAAAGTCGAACCGCTCCTGATCCGCGGCAGTGCGAATGCGGTCGATAATCTGCGCCGTCTCCTGCTCGGTGGCCCCGGGCGCGATCAGCAGGAATTCCTCCCCGCCCCAGCGCCCGACAACGTCGCCCGGCCGCACCTTGCCTTCGATGATTTTGGCAAAAGTGCTCAGCACCTGATCGCCTGCCTCGTGACCATAGGTATCGTTGCAGACCTTGAAGTGGTCGACATCGATCACCGCCAGCGACGCGCGCGGCCTTGCCGGGCTGGTGTTGCGCAACGCCTCGTCGGCCCGTTCCAGCGTGGCCCGGCGATTGCGAAGGCCGGTCAGCGGGTCAGTCATGGCGAGATCGCGAAACCGGCGCCGGTGGCGCAGCAGGATGAACACGATTGCGCCAAGCAGGGAAAAGATGATGATCGCCCCGACGATAACGACAGCAACCATCCGCAAGCGCGCTTCGCTTCTGCGTTGCTCATGTGCTAGACTGCCCTCCAGTTCCTCCGTTTTGAAGCGCGCCCGCATGGCCGTTAACCCGCTTTGCTGCTCCAACTCGTAGTGGGCCTCCGCCACTTCAGCGGCTCTGCGCAAATCGGCGTAGGCCTCACCATTCCGGTTCAGCAAGGCGAGGGCCCGGGCACGCGTTTTCAGCGCCAGGATCAGATCGCTCTCCTGCGCCGTCTCGGTTTCGTTTGCGATCAGCGGATCGAGCAGACGCAGGGCTCCGGCTGCGTCACCGCGTTCGACCAGCAACCGGGCCATCAGCGCAGTGGCCGCAAACCGCATGAGTTCTCCGCTGTCCGTCAAGGCCGCATAGGCCGCCTCGCAGGCGCTGCTTACCTGTGCAAAGGCCTCGCCCTGCAGCGCGGCGCGGCACATGCCGAGCTGCGCATAGGCGACTGCATAGTCGTTGCCCACCTGGCGCGCCCAAGCGGTCGAAGCCTCGAAATCGCCCAGCGCGCTCTGCCAGTCACCGGCAGAAAGCTCGGTATAGCCACGCATGACAAGCTCGTTCGCGGCCAGATCGCTCATGTCCAGGGCGCGCTGTATTTCGAGAGCTTCCGAATGCAGCTGCTTCGCGAAGTCGAAATCGTACCCGAGCGAGACGAAATAGGCGAGCATTGAAGCCGCCTGCGCTCTGGGCACCGAGATGCCCTCGCCGACGCTGTTGCGATAGGCCTGCGCCGCAAAGGAGAACGCTTCACGCGGCCTGTCGACCTCGGCAAAGTTATAGGCCAGATCGAGCGCCCGGCAGACCCTGGCACCGCTGCCCGGCGGCAACGAGCGCACATCGCGCGCCAGCCCTTCAAACATCTGCGCGCGTTCGCCGCGATCCTCCACCTGGCGTATGTCATCGACGCGCCGGAACAACCGCAGATGGTCGGACGAAGCGAGCGTCGCGAGCGCATGACGCGCCTTATCATCGAGATCCGTGCCGAATTTCCCGCTCATCGCAAGAGCGATGGTCTGCACGGCATATAGCTCGGCTATGCGGAGCTCTTGTCTCGGATTGGTATCGGCGATTTCTCTTGCGATGATGGCAACCGCGGCGACAGGATCGCGCCCAACCTCGATCTCTGCCCGGGTAACGACCGGGTCGTCGCTACCAAGGCAACGCGCGAAAACCGCCTGGCTTTCCAGTGCGACGAAGGCCGCAATCAGAATGGCGAACACGTGCCATCGGCATGCTGGCGGCAACCAAAAAGAGCCCAGTTCTCGCACGCAATTTTCTTACGCACCGGGCCTTTAGCAATGGTTACAATTCGGCAGGCATAGTGGAACCTCTTAGTGCTCCGCAGTGCGCTAGCCTCGCTCAGCCCTCTCTGGTGCTGGTCAGCTGCACGAACACGTCTTCGAGGTCAGCCTCGCGCGTCGTCACGTCCTCGATTGCAAAGCCGGCCTCCTGAAGCCGCGCCAGCACCTTGCCCGCGTTGCTCTCGCGCTTGTCGTAGGTGACTTCGATCAGACGCTCACCCGCCTTTTCCACTTTGCGGAAATGCGGGTCGGACGGCAGCTCGGTCACATCCTTGTCGACCGTTACGGCAACGATCTTCTCGCCCATCTGGCCGATGAGCTCGGCGGTGGGCTTGTTGGCCACCAGTTCGCCATGATTGATGATCGCGATGCGGTCGCACAGTTGCTCGGCCTCTTCGAGATAGTGCGTAGTCAAGACCACGGTGACGCCTTGCGCGTTCAGTTCCTGCACCAGCTCCCACAACTGCCGCCGCAGTTCCACATCGACGCCTGCGGTCGGCTCGTCGAGCACGAGGATAGGCGGCGAGTGAACCATGGCCTTGGCGATCAGCAGGCGCCGCTTCATCCCGCCCGACAGCGTGCGCGCATAGGCGTCGCGCTTGTCTTCCAGCCGCACCGCGCGCAGCAGCTCTTCGGAACGGCGCAGCGCCTTGGCGATGCCGTACATCCCGCCCTGATTCTCCAGCACCTCGAACGGGGTGAAGAACGGGTCGAACACGATTTCTTGCGGGACGATCCCGATCGAGAGCTTCGCATTGCGCGGGTTGGTGTCGATATCGTGGCCCCAGATGCTGATCGAACCCGAAGTCTTGTTGACCAGCCCGGCCATGATGTTGATCAGGGTCGACTTGCCCGCACCGTTGGGACCAAGCAGGCCGAACACGCCGCCCTGCGGCACATCGAAGGAAAGACCTTTGAGCGCCAGCTTGGGCTCAGCCTTGCCGGACCCTGCATAACGCTTCACCACATCGCGGATTTCAATCGCTGCCTCGCTCATGGCGCATCCAATGCGCGTTCGCCCGGCCAGAGGCAAGGGGCAGCACACCGAGCATATTGCGAATCCGCCCGCTCCGCAGTAGAGCGGCCAGCATGGATAGCGCACCTGAAACCACCATCGTCGACACCCACCGCGTCTGGTGCGATGGCGCTGGCGACATTCGCGGCGGCGAAAACTATCGCCCCGCCTCGCTCGGCCACCCGCGCGTGTGGATGGAAATCGACGAAAAAGGCTATGTCGATTGCGGCTATTGCGACCGGCGCTTCGTTCTGGCCGGCGGCGCTGCCGACGAGGGCACCGTGACCGGGGCCGCTGCCTGACGGGCTATTCGCCTGCGGCCGGTGGCGACAGCCCGAAAAAACTCTCCTGACCGTTCTGAGGTCATGGCACGTTCATTCCGTCTATGAGATGGTAGAGCCATAAGCACAGGAGAGCATCATGAAGACCCTTATCGCACTTGCAGCCGCCTCCACGCTGGCGCTTGGCGCGGCGCCGGTCTCCGCAGAAACGCCGTCCGAACGGGCGGAAGCCCGTCTTGCCGAACGCCTCGAAGGCCGCACCGCGGGTGAACCGGAAAGCTGCATCACCGTATTCAACAACAACAGGCTCGAAGTGGTCGAGCGGATTGGCCTCGTTTACGAGCAGGGCGACACCATATGGGTGGCGCGCACCAGCAGCCCCAACCAGCTGCGCTTCGACGACATTCCGATCATCGAACGTATGGGCAGCCAGCTGTGCCGGCAGGATGTGATGCGCACCGTCGACCGTTCGACCGGCTCCTTCACGGGCGCGCTGTTCCTTGAGGACTTCGTTCCCTACACCCGGCCCGAAAACGAGGGCTGATAGCCCGGCGGGATATCGTCCCCAAGAAAAGGCCCGCCCGCGCCAAGCGCGAGGCGGGCTTTTTTTGCGCAGTTTAGGGCAGATCCGCGAGGATGTGCCATGCCTCAGCGGTTCGCGACGGTTGGATCAGGCCGAGGACAAGGGACGCAAGCCATCATGATGCGCGTCGAGCAGATGGCACAATCGAGCGCGGTGGCCGGACCTGCAGCACAATCGATACAAACGCGGCGCGGCTTCGATCCATCGACCAGCCCCAGCAACAGATGCTCGTCTCCCGAAAGCTCGACCGACCGGCCGACCACCAATGCGCGCCCTAGCGCACTTTCGCACAGATGCATCAGGCTGTCGAACACAGGGGCCAGCATCTCGCATCTATGAGAGGCCAGAATGGTGAACAGAAAAGGCTGCGGCGGCTCGCCTTCGTCGCGCGCATTGCGCCAACACCGCGCCGCTTCGACCAGCAATGTCCGATGCAAGGAATCATCGAGTCTCGGCGGCGGGAACTGGCGGCTCATCGGTCTGTCCTTTCTGCGCTAATACCTCATGTCGCTTATTGCGAATCACTCGCAAGTGTTAGCTGCTGATTGCGGCCTCTGCAAGCCGAATGCCGATGCTCCATCTGCCAGTCGCTGCTCTGCGGCCCGGGGAGGGGCCGCACGCAGTCGGATCACCGGGTCAGTAAAGGATCGCTGTAGCTGTCGCTGCCGTCTTCCACCCGTCCGGCGAAGTGAATCGCGCTGTTGCCGCAGGTCAGCACGAAGTCGTACCACCCGTGGCTTTCTTCGGCAGGCCAGCTCAGCTGCGCCGTCTCGCCCGACGCGGCGCTCAGCTGCCGAGGTTCGCCTGGACGATAGAGGTCTTGCGTGAGCGTGATCTTCGCCGGGCTATCCTCCGGCGCAGCCAGCGACAGAAGCAAGCTTTTGCCGCGCGGGACGTAGCGCGCCTTCACCGCCGGAAGCGCGCGGGCATCGGTGCCGGTAAAGGCGCGCATGAAGCCGTTAGGGCCAAGCACCAGCAGGTCGAACGCGCCATCTTCGCCGGGCTGCCAGCTGTCACTCAGGCTCTGCCCGGCTTCCACCGCATAGCGGCGCGGCAGCCGGTCAAGGTGCCTGCGGTCATAGACGTGGAAGTTCACGCCCGCCGCGCCTTCGTTGACGAAATCGAGCGTAATCGCGTCAGCCCCGCCCCGGGCATCGACATGCAGCATGTAAGGCAATGCGCGCGAGCGGCGCAGGCCAGGCTCCTGGAACAGCTCTTCCGGCGCGCGCGGCGGCAAGGCCTTGGGCCGCTCGAGATGCGCCGCCAGCGCCACCTGCGATCCGGCGGTATCGGGCAATGGAGGAAAGTCGCGGTCCGCTTCCAGCCCGAAATCGAAACACGAGGTGAGATCGCCGCAGATCGCACGGTGCCAGGGGCTGATTGCCGGAATCGTGATGTCGAACCGCTTTTCGAGGAACTGGCCAAGCGAGGTATGATCGAACACCTCGCTGTTGACCCAGCCGCCCTTGCTCCACGGCGAGACAACATACATCGGCACGCGCGGCCCCAGCGCCCACGGGCGCGTCGTGCCGGTCGCATCGTCCTCGGGGAAGGTATATTCGTCCTTGTGATCGTCGAAGTAGTGTCCCGCCAGCGCAAACGTGGCCTTGCCGGCCGGAGTGCCATCCTTTTCGAGAGACGGCGGGGCGGGCGGCGGCACATGGTCAAACAGACCGTCATTCTCGTCGAAGGTCTGGAAGAAAGCGGTGCTGCCCCAGACATCGGGATTGGCTGTCAGCGCTTCGAGCACGCGGGCGGTGAACTCGGCGCCCTCGATGGGCGATGAGGCGGAGGGGTGTTCCGACCATTCGCGCGGCGGCAGCACCCACGACACGGCCGGCAAGGTGTCGTTCTCCACATCGCGGGCGAGCTGTTCCAGCGACCAGTGTCGCATTCCGCGCTCATAGAGCGGTTCGCCCGGCTGCGCATTGCGGAAGCCCGCGAAGGCGAGTCCGCCGTGCATCGCCCCGGTCCAGTTGTTGTTCGGGTCCTGATAGATGCGCCATTCGATGCCGTTCTGTTCCAGCACTTCGGGAATGGTCGGCCATTCGAGCGCGTTGGCGGCATAGGTATAGCCCGGCTCGGGCAAGGCGCCCTTGACCCAGCAGCGCAGGTTGTTCGGCTCCGAGCGGTCATCCCGGCAATTGATGCCTTGCGCGCGCAACGCCGGATCGAACTGAGAGCCTGACCAGAAGGCAACGCGGTTGGGATCGGTGCCCGATGTGACCGTGCAGTGATAGGCGTCGCACAGCGTGAAGGCCTCAGCCAGCGCGAACTGGAACGGGATGTCGTCGCGCTTGAAATAGCCCATCGAATAGTTGGTCTTGAACTTGGGCCAGAGCCCGAAGCTGCCCTGATTCCAAGCCGCCTGTGCATCGCTAAAGCTGTGCGGCGTGCCGGGAACCTTCATGCCGTTGGTATGCGCGGTGTCGAGCCAGAAGGGAGGCATGATCCGCGAACCGTTCGATTGCTCCCATACCGTACGGCCATCGGGCAGCGGCACGGTATGGCGGTCGCCGAAGCCGCGCACGCCGCGCATTGTGCCAAAGTAGTGATCGAAGGAGCGGTTCTCCTGCATCAGCACGACGATGTGCTTCACATCCTTGATCGTGCCGGTGACCCGCCGTGCGGGCAAAGCGAGCGCACGGTCTATGCTGGTCGGCAGGGAGGCTGCGGCGCCAAGGACGGCAGCGGTCTTGAGGAAATCACGCCTGTTGTTCTTCGGCACGGGGACAGTCTCCTAGGCTTGGGGGATGGAGCTTCACAGGAAATGACGGCGCAGACGCTGCGACAGACGGTCAAGCAGCAGGACGACGATGAAAGTGGCGAGCAGGATCGTGCCGACATGGCCATAATCGTACATGTCGTAGCGGCCCTTCAGCTCCTGCCCGATGCCGCCCGCCCCCACGAGCCCGATCACGGTGGCCATCCGCACATTGCGGTCGAGCACGTAGAGCGTGCTTCCGATGTGATGCGGCATGACCTGCGGCAGCACGGCCAGCCGCCAGATGGCGAGCCGCCTAGCCCCGATGGCAGCCAGCGCCTCCTGTGGTCGCCAGTCGGCATGTTCGGTCTCGTCGGCAAAGAAGCGCCCCAGCGCGCCCGCCCCGTGCAGGCCGAGCGCAACGTAGCCCGCGATAGGGCCAAAGCCGTAGACGAGGACAAGGAACAGCGCGCTGATCAGTTCGGGTGTCGCGCGCATCACGCTCACCGCCGACCGCGACACAAAGCGCACCAACGGCGAAGGCGTGATGTTGCTTGCGCTCAACAAGGCCAGCGGCAGGCCGAGCAGCACCGCGATCAGCGTGCCCCATAGCGCGATCTCCAGCGTCTCGACCATCTTTGCGGCGACGTGTTGGAGATAGCCGAAGGGGCGCACGAGATAGGTTCGCTCGACACTATGGTCTTCGAGTTCGAGTGTTTCGGGATCGAGCGCCTGCTCGTTTATTCGCTCGGTCTCGATATGGGCGAACGGTGGCAGATGATCGGGGTCGAAGCCCTCGATCCGCGAGACCTCCTGCCGGTCGGAAACCTGCAACGGAAACAACCGGGCAACAACTTCACCAAGGCCCGTTGTACCCTGATCCTCGTCGGTGAGACCCAGATCGGCGAGCACGGAATGGCTGGTCAGCGAGACGAGCCGACCAACCTGCACCCGCTCACCCGAATAGAACAGCAGCGCCAGCACACCAAGTACCACCAGCACCGCACGCGGGCCGAAAGGCTGGGGATAGGTCCAGCCGGAGCTGGCGGCCGAGGAAGCGCTCGCGCTCATCCCGTCTTCCTCAACGCCAAGGGCACGACACGCGGCGCAGGCGTCTCGCGGCGGGTGTAGATCGTGGCCAGATCACCGTTGCGCAGATCTCGGGGCGCGCCGTCAAACACGATCCGGCCACGCTGAAGCGCCACGATCCGGTCGGCAAATTCGCGCGCCAGCTCGACCTGATGCAGGCTGCACAGGACAGTGGCGCCGCGCTCTTTCGCCTGCTCGCGCAACAGCGACAGCACATCGCGGCTGATCTCGGGGTCGAGGCTGGCAACAGGCTCGTCGGCCAGAATGATCGCCGGATCGGCCATGAAGGCGCGGGCCAGCCCCAGCCGCTGCTGCTGCCCGCCCGAAAGCTGCTCCGCGCGGCGGTCCAGGTGGGACTCTTCCAGCCCCACCGCCCGCAGCAGTTCGCAGGTCCGGCGCTTGAGCGCGGAGGGATAGATACCGCTCATGATCCGCCACAGCGGCAGCAGCGGAACCGCCCCCGCCATCACATTTGCCGCCCCGCTCGCCCTTGGCACCAGCCCGAAGTGCTGATGGACCATGGCGATCCGGCGGCGCAGCTTGGACAGCGAGGCCTTGTCGACAGGTCGACCGCCGATGGAAACCGCGCCGTCGCTCGGCACCTCCAACCCGTTGACACAGCGCAGCAAGGTAGACTTGCCCGCGCCCGAATGGCCGAGCAGCACACAGAATTGCCCTGCAGGCACGGTCAGGTCGATCCCGTCGAGTGCATGGGTGCCATCGGCCCAGGTCTTGCGCAGCTGGTTGAAGCGGATGTCCATCGCGCCCGCCATCTCAGTGCTCCGCCGATTTCTTGAGGATTTCGCCGCGCAGATCGTCGCTCAGCAGCGCCATTTCGCGCGCGGCGCTGTCGAAGTTCTCTGGCGGGAATTCGGCATCGTAGCCATCGACCTGCTTGCCCCCATAGCCGCGGATCATTTCGGGGCGCACCTCGGGTGAACTGGCGACGTTGTGGAAGGCGCCGCGCAGCTCGCTCTTCAGCTCCGGCGCGAGGCGGGTGTTCATCGCCAGCGGCGGGTAAGGAATGGGCTGACTGCGGGCGATCACCCGCACATCGCGCGCGCCCGGCACACCGGCACGCACCGCTTTCTCGTAAGAATCGAGAGAAAGCGCGGCGGCATCCACGCGGCCTTCGGTCAGCGCCGCCAGGCTGTTGGCATGGGTCCCGGTCAGCCGCAGCGCGCCGAGATCCTTGACCGGGTCCAGCCCGCCTTTCAGCAGCATCGCCACCGGATAGACGAAGGAGGACGTGGAGTTGACGTCGCCAAAAGCCACGCTGCGCCCGCGCAGATCGTCAAGCTTCTGCACTGGGGAATCCGCGCGTGCGAATAGACCCGCATAGTAGACCGACTGGCCCTCCTCGACCGCTACTGCGAGCAGCTCGGCGCAGCCGCGCTCCTTTGCCTGCAGATAGGTGACCGGGCCGACGAAGGCGATGTCGGCACTGCCGTTGCACATGGCCTCCACCACGGCCCCATAGGCCTGCGCGACCTTCAGTTCGAAGCGCAGACCGGTCGCTTTGCCGACGGCCGCAAACAGGGGTTCGTAATCGGCTTTGGTGCCGTCTTCGGTCCCGCCGTCGGCAGGAATCAACAGGACCTGCAATGTCTCTGCCTCGTCCGCCGCCGGCCCCGCGTCTGAGCAGGCCGTGAGCGAGGCCAGCATGGCAAGCGCGAGCAGCCCGATCCGGTTTATCAGCATGATGCCTTTCCTCCTTGCAAACGCGGCCCGAAGACAGCGCCCGGATCGACTAGGCCATTCCCGTGACGTGCCGATGAAGCGCCCGCGCTAGGCATTCGGAAACGCCAGCAGGCACGAGGAGCGCCCGCATGGCAGGCGCTCCTCACTCGGTTCAGAAGTTGTATTCGTATTGCACCCAGATCGAGCGCGGCTTGCCGTTCCAGCCGTACTGGCGGTAGTAAGCGCTATCTTCCGGGCCGATCTCGCCGCGCACCGCAGCGCGTGAGATGCGCAGGTCCGATCCACCTGACGCGCGTTCGAAGTAATCTTCGTCGAGGATGTTCACGAGGCGGACCATGAAGCGGTGCTGCTTCTCTTCGCCCATGTAATACTGGATCGAGCCGTTGAGCACGAAGTACTCGCCGAAGTTGACGTCGCGCAGCACCCGCTCGCCATTGGCATCGACCAGACGTGCGGCCGAAGTCCCGGCATAGGCCCACTCGGGGCCCTGATAGCGCGGGTTGAGCGCGAAGACCCAGCGGTCGCTCGGCGTCAGCGTGATCAGGCCAGAGAGCGCCCATTCCGGGCGCTCGGCCGACTGGCGGAACTCGTTGTTCCCGGCCGGCCCCGGCACCACGAAGTCCAGATTGGTGGTGGTGCCATCAAGGCGCGCCGCCACTCCGTAGACGGGGTTAGGTTCGAGCGATTCGCTCTTGGTGAAGGAGATGTCGAACTGCACGAGGTCAAGATCGAGCGCCATGTCGACGGTCCAGCCCTTGATGTCCTGCGACGACAGTTGGTTTACCGCAACGGTCTGGTCACCCGACAGGTCGGCCGCTGCCGCCGTGGCGCAGAATGCGTCGGGCGGCACAATCAGGCTGCGGTTCGCCTCGATCACGTCGCGGCTCAGCTCACCATCGGGCCGCACATCGTTGGCATATTCAAGGCAGACCGCCTCGACCGCACGATTGGAGAACAGGTTGGTGATCTCGGTATCGTAGTAGCCGACTTCGATGTTGAAGGTGCCGTCGCCGATATGGCCGTTGATACCGGCACCCACGCTGTAGCTCTCGACCTCCTGCGGTTGGAGGCCGGGATTGAGGTTGGCGCTGGCGCCAAATGCGCCCAGTTCGTTGATCGTGGGCAGGCTGTACGACGTGCCGCCGTTGCCGCGCAGGTAGAAGCCGCCGGGCAGTTCCTGCCGCAGGCCCACTTTCCACAGGGTCTCGTTTGAGAAATTGTTATTGAAATCGTGGCGGCCCGCAATCGATGCGTTGAAGCCTTCAAGCAGCGGCAACGTGAAGCGCAGATCGCCATAAACGCCGGTCGAGCTGAGCGTCACGTCGCGAACGCCGAAGATCTCATCGGAGTTGTCGTGGTAGCTGGTGTTCTGGACGCCCACCACCGTTTCGAACCAGTCGTTCCAGCGATAGGTCAGCCGACCGTTTATGCCGTAATCGACATAGCTGGAGGTGTACTGATCGCCCTCGCCGATGCCCTTGAAAGGCGCGCCGCTGCCGAAGTTTGCCACCGACTGCGTCACAAACCCCATCGGGTTTCCGATCGGGAACGGGTTGTCGAGCGTGCCGTAAATCTCGCCCGTTTCCGGATTGACGTAGATGCCTTCCTGAGCCTCCACGTTGGCGCGCCCGAAATTGAACTGCGGGTTGGTTACGCAGCCAGCGGGCAAGTCGTTGGCGGCGGCGAAAGCCTCGTAGTCAGCCGCCGTGGCGAAACCGCCGGCAGGGGCACTGCCGCGCACGCCGGCGGGCAGATCCTGCACGCGCGGGATCGAGCAAACGAGCGGGTCCAGTTCGGTGTTGCGCAGCTTGGGTGCCTGATAGTGACCTTCCACCACCAGCCGCGCCCGGTCGTTCAGCTGGCTCTTGAAGCTGGCATTGAAGATCGGAAACTCGGTCTTGTTCGGGGCATAGGGCGTGGAGTTGGGGAAGGTATCCTCGAAATCCACACTGGCGAGCTGGAAGGCTGCCCGAAACTCGGTATCGGGATCGATCTGCCAGAGGTACTTCGCGCCGAGGTTGTTGTAACTGTATGGATACTCGCGGAAACCGCCCAGCTCCAGCAGGGTATCGGCAAAGGCGTCGCGATCGAACAGGATATTCGAATCCGTCTCGTAAGAGCGGCCGAACACCATGATCGAATGTTCGCCCTCTTCGCCGATGGGCAGCGGCACCGAGACGTTGCCGTAGATCTCGCGGGTTTTGAACGAGCCGCCATAGACGCCGATCTCGCCTTCGAAGCGGCCATCAGGCTCCTTCGAATTGACCGAAACCACGCCCAAGCCGCCGTTGGACCCGAAATAAAGGCTCTGCCCGCCGCGGAATACTTCGACATTGTCGATCATGCGCGGATCGATTGCCGTGGCCGGCCAGATCGTTTCCGAAGGCGATGAGCGGTCGAAGTAAGGAACACCGTCGACCAGCAGCAGCGTGTCGCGGTCGGTGCCGCCGTCGATACGGATCGTGAACTCACCTTCGTCAGGTGAATAACCGATGTTCGCGCCGCGGATCAGCCCGGCGGCCAGTTCGCCGAAGTTGGTGAATCCGCCTGTGTCGATCTCGTCATCGGAGATGATCTGCACCTGCGTGCCGAAATCCACGAAGTCGGCCGCGAGTTCGGTCTGGTCGATCCTAACGCGTTGCCCTTCGACGATAACCACATTGTCACTGTCGTAATCATTTTGCGCAGGCTGGTCGGCCTCGGGCTGCGTTGATTGGCCAGCTTGCGCCAGCGCCAGCGATGAACACGACAAGGACGATGCTACCACGAGCAATCGGATTGAACGGCGAACGTGCATCTTACCCCTCCTTCGGGTGACCAAGGACGAAAACCCCAACAAGCACGAACCAAGGCCACTCTCGGCGCAGCGGGAACTAGCCGCTGCGAAACCGAGCCCTCGGCTGCTGCTGCCGGGCTCGCTAACGATTCGATGTGACAGGAAAGTGAAATTTGCTCAGTTTTAGGACTGAATAAAATGCGTCATATATACTTCACATTGAGCGCATAGCCGCCGAAACGTCGGAATTTGGCGCGCTTGGCGCGCCAGATGTGCGACTGAAGAAAACTCAATACTGGCGTTTTCCGATGTGAGCCCACATGGTGCGCCAACCCTCAAGAGGAGGCACGATGACCCGCAAGGCACAAAAAGGGCAGAACGGGATTCGCCCGGTGGATAATGCGCTGGGCCGGATTCGAATTGCCCAGCCCGGCATGGCGAAAAGCGCCCAACGCATCGCCCGCTTCATTCTCGAACGGCCCGAGGATGTGGTCGGCATGTCGGTCACCGAACTGGCCGAGGCGACCGAGGTGAGCGAAGGCAGCGTAATCAATTTCTGCCGCAGCATCGGCCTCTCCGGCTTCCAGCAGATGAAGCTCAGCCTCGCGCAGGAGACGGTCCAGCCGGTCCAGTTCATTCACGAGGATCTTGACCGCGAGGACGATGCGGAGACGATCTGCCGCAAGGTGTTCCATTCGGGCATGCAAGCGCTGCGCGACACACTTTCGGTGCTTGATCCCACATCGCTCACGCGCGCCGTCGAGGTGGTTCGCGCGGCCAAGCGGGTCGAGGTCTACGGGATCGGCTCTTCGGCCCCGATTGCGGAGGACACGCAATACCGGATGCTGCGCATCGGTCTCGATGTGCGCGCCGTCACCGATAGCCACGTTCAGGCCATCAGCGCCTCTCGGTGCGATCCGGATGTGGCGGTGCTCACCATTTCGCATAGCGGCGCCACGCATGAAACGGTGGCCGCCACGCGCCTTGCCCGAGAAGCGGGGGCGAAGACCATCGTCGTCACCAATTTCGCGCGCTCGCCGATCCAGGCCCATGCCGACGTGCTATTGTTTACCATGGCGCGCGAAACGCGGTTCCGAACCGAGGCGATGACCAGCCGAATCGCGCAGTTGTGCGTGGTTGATGCGCTGATCGCGGCACTGGCGCTGGCCGACTACGATCGCTCGACCGAAACGCTCAAGAAGACTTTCGACGTGCTTTCCATCAAGCGCTTCTAGCCCTCCGGCCAGGCGATCAGATCCTCCAGCCCGAGAGGCGAATTGCCGCCGATCATGATAGACTGAATACCGGCATTCTCCGCCCCCTTGCCATCGGTGGCGGGGTTGTCGCCGATCATCACCGCTTCTGGGGGCGCGAGGCCAAGCACTGCGCAGGCGCGCTCGAACAGGAAGGGGCCGGGCTTGCCGATCAGCCGGAGATCTGGCTGATCTTCACCTGCGCAGGCCTGCAAGGCGGCGAGCAGCGCGCCGGTTTCCGGGACGACCCGCCCTTGCGGCCCCGGGTGAGTCATGTCGGTATTGGCAACGATCAGCCTTGCACCGCTTCTGATTGCATTGGCCGCGAGATCGAGCTTGGCGTAGCTGAAAGTCGCGTCGCGCATCAGCACCACCAAATCGACATCGCGCTGCACCAGTGTGATGCCAAACCCGCGCGCATAGTCCATCATTCTGGGCGCAGAGAGTAGCAGCACACGCGCATCTTCTTCAGCAATCGCCCGGATGGTTTCGGCCCCGGCGAGGAAGATACGGTCCTGCGGAATGGCAAGGCCATGCTCCGCCAGCACCTTCTCGAAATCGGTCGGGAGATGGGTCGAATTGTTCGAGACGATCGCGACCCGTTCCGCATGTTGCGAGATCAGCAGCCTGGCTAGCGGCAGAACCTCGTTTCCGATTGCGATACATCCGTCCCAATCCATCAGGATGCCCTTGGCTGTATCGAGCGCTCGGCGTTGCTGGCGGCCGATAGACGCTGATGCACGTTCCGACAAAGTAACTCTCTCCACACGAACAAGTGGCCAGAGTATTCACAAATTATGACGATTATGTTGAATTTCACTCATTTTTAGAATGAGGGTTTCAGCTAGTAGGCACTGCCTCGGTGTCCTTCTCGCGCTTCCCCATCTCGCACAGCAATTGCGCTACGCAGTTCGCGCAGTCGGTCCGTGCCGGGCGGCACCAGGTCTGTCCGACCTTCTTCATCAGCAGGTGGTGCTCGTCATAGTCGGCGGCGCTCCATTCGGGCGGCATGGCGGGCATGATCGCAGCATAGGCGCGCGCCGTATCCGCCTTCGCCGGAACGAGCTCCATGCGCTGGAGGATGCGGCGGTGATGGCTGTCGAGCACCAGCACCGGGCGGTCGAGCGTAGAGGCGTTCATCACCCCGGCGGCGATCTTGCGCCCCACACCGGGCAGCTGTTCAAGCCAGTCCATCGCCTCCTGCGTGGCCATGCCCTCAAGATGCGACAGGTCTACCGAGCCGCGCCGCGCGATAAGATCGGTGAGCGAGGCTTTCAGCCGCTCTGCGGCAATATTGGGATAGGTCTGGGTGGAAAGCTCGTCCTGCAATTGCGCCACCGGCGCATTGGCAACGCTTTCCCAACTGCCGTAGCGCTTCAGCAGGCGGTCGGTCGCCGCATTCGAAACTTCGGACTTGGTTCGCGCTCCGATCACACCCTGGACCAGCACCCATTCCGGAGCCCTCCACGCCGCCGCCGCGCGCTGAATATGCCCGAACCGCTGCACCAGCAGCGGCTGAAGGCGGCGCAGCGTTTCGGTACGCGGATCGAGGCCGAGGGGGAGCTGGGTCATCTTTCAAGAATTATCGGATCATGATCAGAGAAGCGCCCCTGATGCAATCGATACCGAGGCAAAATGGTGCCGCGTGCAAACAGTTTTTCTCTCTCACCGCAAAAGCACTGGACCAGCCGGGCGGGTTTCTGCTCAAGACGCCACGCCATGGGTTCCCGCTTCGGCGGGGAGCAAAAGGGAAGTCCGGTGCAAGGCCGGCGCTGTTCCCGCAACTGTGACCGGGTAGCCCGGCGCCAACATGCCACTGTCGCAAGATGGGAAGGCGGCGCCGCAGCGATGATCCGCAAGCCAGGAGACCTGCCCTTGGCCGTCTGTCTTTCGCCGGTCGGGAGTTACCGGGCGATCGGGGCCGAAACCCCCGCGTGACGACATGAACAAGGGGCAAGCGCAACCGGCTTATTGCCGGATGCATCCTCGTGCGCGAAGGGTATACAGTGGTGAACAGGGAAGTGATTTGCGGAGCGTCGGTCCTGGCGCTTGGTCTTGTTCCATACGGGGCATCGGCCCAGGCGAGCGATCCGGTCTCTATCGTGGTGACCGCCACCGGCTTCGAACAGGATCGCACCGATAGCGGCCAGGCCGTGAGCGTGATCGACGCGAGCACGCTCGAACAGCGCCAGGCCCGAAGTGTGGCCTCGGCGCTGCAACAAGTCCCCTCGGTGCGGGTTAACCGCAATGGCAGCCGCGGTTCGGTGACCGGCGTTTCGCTGCGCGGCGCGGCAACCGGGCAGACGCTGGTTCTGCTTGATGGCGTGCGGATCAACGATCCCTCCAGCACGGGCGGTGCGGTCGACTTCGGCAATCTCCTGCTCGGCAGTATCCGCCGGATTGAGGTGATGCGCGGAGCCAATGCCATCGCTTATGGCTCGGAGGCCATCGGCGGTGTGATCGACCTGTCGACGAGCGATCCCGCCGCCCCGAATGGCTTGAGCTTGCGCGCAATGGCCGAGGGCGGTTCTGCCGAGACGGTCCAGGGTATTGCCGACCTCGGCTACCGCGATGGAGACCTGCGGCTCGACGCCGGGATTACGGGGCTCAGCACCGCCGGTATCAGCAGCGCTGCCGAACGCTTCGGCGCCAGCGAGCGCGACGGCCTGCGCAACTGGACCGCCCATGCCCGCGCCCAGGTGCCGCTGAGCGATGCCGTAGCGGTGGACCTGCGCGGCTATGCCATCGATTCCAAGCTCGACTACGACAACTTCTTCGGCACCCCTGCCGACAGCGCCGATGTCAGCGCGTTCGGGCAGGAAACCCTGTATGGCGGGCTTGAGGCGAAAAGCTTCGGCGGCAAGCTGACCAGCCGGCTTGCCCTCACCTACCTCACCAACCGGCGCGACTATCGCTCCGCGCCCGATGCGCCGGTGAATTTCGGCTATCGCGGCGAAACGCTGCGCTTCGAGTACAAGGGCAAGCTCGCGCTGGGGGGAATCGGGCACGCGGTGTTCGGCTATGGCCACGATGCGCCCGAATATCGCTTCTTCGGCTTCGGTTCCGACGAGACTCATAGCGCCGAGACCGACAGCGTGTTCGGTATGATGACGCTGAAACCCGTCCAGCGCCTGAGCCTGACGGGCGGGGTCCGCTATGACGAGCACAGCGCATTTGGCGGCATCACCACCTTTGGCGCCAACGCAAACTATGGCCTGGGCGACGGCCTCACCCGCCTTCGCGTGGCTTTCGGAGAAGGCTTCAGAACGCCGTCGCTTTACCAGCTCTATGACAGCTACAGCGGCAATGGTGCGCTCGCCCCCGAACGCTCGACCAGTTTCGATGCGGGGGTCGAC
Organism: Aurantiacibacter suaedae; assembly: GCF_005434915.1. GTDB lineage: Bacteria > Pseudomonadota > Alphaproteobacteria > Sphingomonadales > Sphingomonadaceae > Alteraurantiacibacter > Alteraurantiacibacter suaedae. The sequence continues at coordinate 810,193 of NZ_SKCG01000002.1, read as the reverse complement.
CGCAGCTTCGCCGATGGGCGCGGTAGGGTTTCCCTGTCGGCGTTCACGCGCCTCACGCGTGATCAGATCGACTACGACATGACGACCTACCGCTACACTAACATTGCTCGCACACGCTCTCGCGGAGTGGAGGCCGAGCTGGCCTTCGCGCCGGGCGACGGGCTGGACCTCGCGCTTGCCTACAGCCTGCTTGACGCGCGCAACCTTTCGAGCGGCGCCGATGAGGCCCGCCTGCCCCGCCGCCCGGTCCATGCCGTCAATCTCTCGCTCGACAAGACCTGGCGTATGGGTCTGTCGCTCGGCACCACCTTGCGCATAGCGAGCGACTCGACCGATCCGGTGGCGCCCAACGGATCGATCGATGGTTACAGCCTGCTCGATCTGCGCGCGCGCTGGCAGGTGGTAGAGCAATACGACATCTTCCTGCGCCTCGAAAACGCCCTGGATGCCACCTACGAGACGGCCTATGGCTACGGGACCGAACCGCGCTCGGTCTTCGCAGGTATTCAGCTTCGCTATTAGCTGGCGGATCAGGCGCGCTGCTTCTGGCGCGCCTGCCGCTTCAACGGAGAAGCTGTGCTGAAACACGGCCAGCCGCAATAGCCACGCTCGCCCTCGCTGCTATAGCGCCAGGCCATGAGCATGGGCGTTTTCTTCGTAGTTATTCTGGCGGCCGGACTTCACGCAGCGTGGAACGCCATGCTGAAGGGCGGGCAGGACAAGTATCTCGGCACGGCAGCCGTGGTGATCGGCCAAGCGATTTTCGCCATACCGACGCTCTTTTTCGTGCCAGCGCCCGATCCATCCAGCTTCATGCTGATCCTTGCCGGGGCAGGCCTGCATCTTGGCTACCAGTTCTTCCTGATGGCTTCCTATAGCTCGGGCGATCTGACGCAGGTCTACCCGCTCGCACGCGGCAGCGCGCCGCTCATCGTCGCCTTGGTTTCCGTTAGTCTTCTGGGCGTGAGCCTCGAACCCATAGAGCTGATAGCGGTGGCGGTGATCGGCCTGGGGATTATGTCGATTGCGGTGGTTGGGACACGCGACGGGCTGCATGATCGCAAGTCGGCGGTGCTGGCGATTATCACCGGATGCTTCATCGCCTCCTATTCCCTGATCGATGGCCTCGGTGCGCGGCAAGCGGGCACGGCGCTGGGCTATTATGGCTGGCTGGCCATCGGGAATGCCTTGGCGTTCTGTGCCATCGCCGCGGTTGCCCGGCCTTCGGTCCTGCGGCGGATACCGACAGAGGGACTGCGGCTGACCCTGTTTGGAGGCGGGGCGTCCTACGCTGCCTATGCGCTGGTGGTCTGGTCGTTTACGCAAGCGCCGATCGCGCTGGTCACGGCCCTGCGCGAAACGTCGATCATCTTCGCGCTGCTGATTGGCGTGTTCGTGCTCAAGGAACGGCTCAGCCTGGCGAAAGTGGCCTCCACCGCTATCGTTCTGGCAGGCGTTATAATGACCCGATTGGGCCGATCGGCCTAGAAGCGGACGACGCCACCCGGTCGTATAGGCCCGCGCTCTTCTTACGCGACCCGGATCATTCCCACTCGATCGTGCCGGGCGGCTTCGAGGTATAGTCGTAGACCACGCGGTTGATGCCCTGCACCTCGTTGACGATCCGCGTGGCGCAATTGGTCAGGAAGGCGGCATCGAACGGATAGACATCGGCGGTCATACCATCGGTGCTGGTCACCGCGCGCAGGCCGCAAACCGAATCGTAGGTCCGGTGATCGCCCATCACGCCCACCGTCTTGACCGGCAGCAGCACGGCAAAGGCCTGCCAGATCGCGTCATAAAGCCCCGCCTTGCGAATCTCGTCGAGATAGATCGCGTCGGCCTTGCGCAGGATATCGCAGCGCTCCTTCGTCACCTCGCCGGGGATGCGGATTGCAAGGCCCGGGCCGGGGAACGGATGGCGGCCCACGAACTGGTCGTTGAGGCCCAGCTCGCGGCCCAGCTCGCGCACCTCGTCCTTGAACAATTCGCGCAGCGGCTCGACAAGCTTCATGTTCATCCGCTCGGGCAAGCCGCCCACGTTGTGGTGGCTCTTGATCGTCACCGAGGGGCCGCCGGTGAAGCTGACGCTCTCGATCACGTCGGGATAGAGCGTCCCTTGCGCGAGGAAATCGGCGCCGCCGATCCGGTTGGCCTCTTCCTCGAACACGGCGATGAACTCCGCGCCGATGAACTTGCGCTTCTTTTCCGGGTCGGTGACACCGTCGAGCCCGGCCATGAACCGGGCCTCGGCATCGACCACCACCAGCGGGATATTGTAATGGTCGCGGAACAGCGTCTCGACCTGCTCGCGCTCGTTCAGCCGCAACAGGCCGTGATCGACGAACACGCAGGTCAGCTGGTCGCCGATCGCCTCGTGGATGAGGATTGCGGCCACCGAGCTATCAACCCCGCCCGACAGGCCGCAGATCACCTTGCCATCACCGACCTGCTGGCGGATTTCGGCCACCTTGGTGTCGCGATAGGCGGCCATGGTCCAGTCGCCGGCAAGGCCGCAGACCTTGTGCACGAAGTTCGCCAGCAGCTTGCCGCCGTCAGGGGTATGGACGACCTCGGGGTGGAACTGGGTGCCGTAGAACTTGCGCGCCTCGTCGGCGATCACCGCGAAGGGCGCGCCATCCGATACGGCGACGATCTCGAAACCGGGAGCAAAGCGCGTGACGGTGTCGCCGTGGCTCATCCACACCTGATGGCGTTCACCCTCCGCCCACAGGCCATCGAACAGCGCGCAGTCCTTCGTCACGGTGAGATAGGCGCGGCCGAACTCGCCGCCATCGCCGACCTCGTGGCCGGGCCGCACTTCGCCGCCGAGCTGCTTGCTCATCACCTGCTGGCCATAGCAGATGCCGAGGATCGGCACGCCCGCCTCGAACAGCATCATCGGCGCGCGCGGGCTGCCCTCTTCGGGCACGCCGGCGGGGCTGCCCGAGAGGATGATGCCCTTGGGCTGCATCCGGGAGAAGGCCTCTTCGGCGAGCGTGAAAGGCGCGATCTCGCAATAGACGCCCGCCTCGCGCACGCGGCGCGCGATCAGCTGGGTCACCTGGCTGCCGAAATCGACGATAAGGATGGAATCGGGGAGGATATGTGCCGTCATGATGTGCCGATAGGAAGCAGGCGCGCCGCTGTCCAGCGCGTGAGGCTTCATCATACACCGCGCGGTTCCCGCAACACTGATCCGATTTTTTGCAATTGCGATGATTTGTTCGCACCCGCACAATACGCAGACAGTCTAAGGGATGGACCTGTCAAAGGCGTTTGCAACCTTATCAAGGAGATAACGCCATGAAAAAACTAACTACTCTCGCAGTGCTTGCCACTCTTGCTGTTTCGTCGACGGCTCAGGCTCAGTCGGCCTTCGTGATGGTCGTTGGCGAGCGCACATACGAGCTGGACCGCCCGGACCACGCCCCGTTGAGCGACGAGCGCCGGATCGAGATTGCTGCCGAGCAGGCCTGCGAAAAACCCTTCATCCGCGACCTGAAGGGCCAGCGCCTCTATGCCGAATGCCTGAGCGAAGCGCGCGCGCAGGCTGTTGCACAACTGGCCGCGAACGAGGTCAGGGGAACGCAGCTCTCGCTTCGTTAATCGTTTATTACAAAGGGCTTAGGGACTAAAACGCAACTTTCCCCCTTTGTTGCATAATACGCAACAGATGCCGAATTTTTCGCATTTGCACAATAATGTTGCGGCGCACATATGCGGCTCAAGCCAAGGGGCGATCAACAAGACCCCGGCAATGCAGGAGCACTACAATGCGTCATTTCGCCCAGATCATGTTCACCACGCTCGCCGCGGTGGCGATCAGCGGCACGCTGTTCACCAGCGTCCTCGCCTGATCCCGTCCGCGCCGCGCCAGCCCTCTCTTCCCTTTTCAGGAGACCTTCGATGAAAGCTCTGATGATCCGTATTTTCAACGCCTACTTCGATAGCCTGGCGCGCAGCCCTTATCCCGCCGCTTGGATGTTCTGATCTCTCCTCTCCCTAAGGAGCATCCAGATGGCGATTGGCCGCCTTCCCGCATCGGGGAGGCGGCCATTTGCTTTTTGGGGTAGCTAGTTAGCCAAGCTCGCCCAACCCCAGCGCCAGCAACAGGCCCAGCATCGTCGCTACCCCCGCCCAGTGATGGTCATCTTTAAATGCCTCCGGGAAAACTTCGGTGGCAAGACTAGCCACAACTGCACCTGCCGCCACGCAGCGAATGAAGGCGAGCTGATGCTGGTCCGCACCGCCCAGCAGCAGGTTGCCCGCGATGGCCGCCGCCGAGAGCAGCGCGGCGGTTCCCACCCACAGCAAAAGCGCTTGCCTATGCGCAATACCGCTTTCGCGCATCTGACGCGCACCGCCAGCGGCTTCGGGCAGGTTGGAAAGCAGGATCGATCCCGCCAGCGCCGCGACCTCGATGGGCGTTGCCCCGATCAGCGCCACGCCCAGCGCCAGATTCTCAGGAATGCCATCGAGCGTAATCGCTGCCAGCAGTCCGCCGCCCTTGCTTGGCCCCCAGTGTTCATCAATCAGGTAGTCCACACCAGAGAACACGATCGCTCCGAGCGCTACGCCAAGCGAGCTGACCAAGAGCGTTGAGCTCTCCATCGAGGGTTCGATCAGTTCGGTCACCACCGAGAGGAGCAGAGCCCCGCCTGCCAGCGCAACCAGAAAGCCCTGAACCTTCCCGGGGAGGGGCCAGTATAGCCCCCAGACGGCGCCCAGAACGAGCGCGCCGGAGACGACCAGCACCACGATCAGCGTCATTGTCATGCCGCGACAACGCTCCATCCGGGCAATGGGTGCCACAGGCAGTGGAAAAGCGGGCCGCTAGAGAGCGGTTACGCTTGGGAAACGCGCCCGCCGCGCCTATATAATGGCCATGAGCGAGAACAATGGGAACGCCCCCCGCCAGGGCGAATACGGTGCCGATTCGATCAAGGTCCTCAAGGGGCTCGATGCGGTCCGCAAGCGGCCAGGCATGTATATCGGCGATACCGACGACGGGTCGGGCCTGCACCATATGGTGTTCGAAGTGTCCGATAACGCCATTGACGAGGCGCTGGCCGGCCACTGCGATCTCGTTCTGATCGAGCTTAACCCCGATGGCTCCGTTGCGGTGGAAGACAACGGTCGCGGCATCCCGGTCGACATGCACAAGGGAGAAGGCGTTTCCGCCGCCGAGGTCATCATGACCCAGCTGCATGCGGGCGGGAAGTTCGAGAACACCTCGGATGACAACGCCTACAAGGTGTCGGGGGGCCTGCACGGCGTGGGCGTCTCGGTGGTCAACGCGCTCAGCGAATGGCTCGAACTCACCATCTGGCGCGACGGCAAGGAGCACTGGATGCGCTTCGAGCATGGCGATGCGGTGGAATCCTTGCGCGTCGTGGGCGATGCGCCGCCGGTCGAATCGAACGGCGATGCCAATGGCCTCAAGAAGGGCACGCGCGTCACCTTCCTCGCCAGCACCGATACCTTCAAGAACGTGAACGAGTTCGATTTCGACAAGCTCGAACACCGTTACCGTGAGCTGGCCTTTCTCAATTCGGGCGTGCGCATCAAATTGCGCGACAAGCGTCACGAGGAGGTGAACGAGCACGACCTGTATTACGAGGGCGGGATCGCCGCCTTCGTGAAGTATCTCGACCGCAACAAGCAGCCGCTGGTGGCCGAACCTATCGCCGTCTCGGCTGACAAGGACGGGATCGGGATCGATGTCGCGCTGCAGTGGAACGACAGCTATTACGAAAACGTCCTCTGCTTCACCAACAACATCCCCCAGCGCGATGGCGGCACCCACCTCGCCGCCTTCCGCGCCGCGCTGACCCGTACGCTCAACAACTATGCCACTGCCGCCGGGCTGATGAAGAAGGAGAAGGTCTCCCTCACTGGCGAAGACATGCGCGAGGGGCTGAGCGCGATCGTCAGCGTTAAGCTGCCCGACCCCAAGTTCTCCAGCCAGACCAAGGACAAGCTGGTCTCCTCCGAGGTGCGTCAGCCGCTCGAAGGCCTGATGGGCGAGAAGATGACCGAGTGGCTGGAGGAAAACCCCGCCGACGCCAAGCAGATCATCCAGAAGATCATCGACGCCGCCGCCGCGCGCGAGGCCGCCAAGCGCGCCCGCGAGATGAGCCGCAAGGGCGCGATGAGCGTCGCCAGCCTGCCCGGCAAGCTGTCCGACTGCCGCGAACGTGACGCCAGCAAGGCCGAACTGTTCCTGGTCGAGGGTGATTCGGCCGGTGGCTCGGCCAAGTCCGGGCGCGATTCGAAGTATCAGGCGATCCTTCCGCTGCGCGGCAAGATCCTGAACGTGGAACGCGCCCGGTTCGATCGGATCATCTCGTCGAAGGAAGTCGGCACGCTGATTCAGGCCATGGGCACAGGCCTGCGCGACGAGTTTAACCTTGAAAAGCTGCGCTATCACAAGATCGTGATCATGACCGACGCCGACGTCGACGGCGCACATATCCGCACGCTGCTGCTCACCTTCTTCCATCGCCAGATGCCCGAGATTATCAAGGCCGGACACCTGTTCATCGCCCAGCCGCCGTTGTTCAAGGTCGCCAAGGGCCGCAGCGAAGTCTACCTCAAGGATCAGGGTTCGCTCGATCGCTATCTGGTCAGCAACGGCCTGCAGGACCGGGTGCTGGAAACCAGTGGCGGGGCGCGATCGGGCGGGGATCTTGCCGACCTCGTCGAGCAGGCGCTGCACCTGAAGAACCTGATCGGTTTCGCCCCGCGCAAGTATAACTCGGCCGTGATCGAGGTGATGGCGCTGGCTGGCGCGCTAGAACCGGGCCTTGCGCCTTCCGCGCGCGATGCCGTGCTGGCGCGCGCCGCGGCGTGGTTACAGACCGGCGATCCCGAAGCCGAATGGAGCGCCAGCGTAACCGACAACGGCGATGTGCGCTTCAACCGCGTCTGGCGCGGCGTCACCGACGTGCACCTGATCGAGGAACGCTTCCTCGACAGCGCCGAGGCCCGCAAACTGCACACGCGCGGCGTGGCGCAGGCCGAAGCCTATGCCACCCCCTCGCGGCTGGTACGCGCCGGGCAGGTGGCCGAGCCGGAAGCGGTGGACGACGATGCGGGCGAGGAGAGCGAAGCCCCCGCCGCTTCCGCCGATGGCCTGATCACACGCCCGTCGCAGCTGCTTGAGGCGGTTCTCGCCTCGGGTCGCAAGGGCCTCGCGATCAGCCGCTACAAGGGTCTTGGCGAGATGAACGCCGAACAGCTGTGGGAGACCACGCTCGACCCGGAAAACCGCGAGCTGCTGCAAGTGAAGGTCGAGGACGCGGACGTGACCGACGAGATCTTCACCCGCCTGATGGGCGACGTGGTCGAGCCGCGCCGCGAGTTCATTCAGGACAATGCGCTGAACGTCGCCAATCTCGACGTTTAAGCCTGGCCTTTGCGATCGACTTGGTTTGCAACGGTGCGGTCAGCCGCCCTGTTGCACCTCGCGGATCGGCGGCAGCGGCATGTGGGCAAACCGATAGGCATCCTCGTGCTCCACGCCGAGGCCGCATAGCGCAAAGCCGGCAATGGTTTCTGGATAGTCTTCCGGCAGATTGTCGCGCATCATGGAGCTCAACGCGGCCAGCGTGGTCCCCAGCAGGATGTCCCGCCCAATTTCGCTCGACGGAAGGGAAAACACACCTTCCTTGATACCCCTGCCAATCGTTCCTTGTGCACGCAGATAGGTCTCGGCGCCGAACATCTGGCCAGAGGCACTCATGTTCAGCATCGACCAGCCCCAACGCGGATCACGGCGTGCACGATGCAAGTAAAACCGCACGCCCGCCGCCGCGCGCTGGCGCGAATCGGGTACCCTGTTTAGGGCTTCGGTCACGGCCTTCAGGAAGTCATGCGTGACCTCTTGCGCCAGCGCCTCACGCAGTTCGACCATGCCGGCAAAATGGTTGTAGAAAGTCGCGCGAGTCACGCCCGCCGCCTCGACGATTTCTTCTATGCTGACAAATAGGCCGTTCTCGTCGCCGAATTTATCGAAGGCGGCAGCAATGATCGCCGCACGTGTTTTCGCGCGTCTCTGTTGGCCGACCTTGGCCCGCCCATCGGCCGTCCCGCTAGCGCTTGTGGTCATGCCGGGCACCTATAGGCCAGCGCCGCGTGTTGCCAAGAGGTCCTGGGCAATTTCACTTGGTATTCTGCCAAAACCACCCGCCCGCATCTCTTATCGGCCACGACTTTCAACCGGACTTTCCGACGTATCGACCGGCGATGTCGCCACGCCGGGCCCGGCTTCTACCGCATAGTCCGAACGGCGATACATCCGGGCAGGATCAAGCTCGTCGAACGGGCTGCTTGGCCCTGACAGGCGATAGACCGCACCCGGAGCGATAGAGAAGTAGCCCACGCTGCCTTTGAGGTCCGCAATCGCGATGCGGCTGGCGTCGAGCCTGCGATATTTGCCCGAACTCGACCCATCCGGGCTGACATATTCGTAGGTACCTGCATCCTTGTCGAGCGTAAGTGTGGAGCGTGAGCCATCAAGATCGATGAACGTATAGGTTCCGGAGAAGTTGACACTGTCAACACCCTCTGCACTGGGAGACGGCATTTGCCCGGGAGCGGGCTGTTTGATGGCCAGTTCGCTCAACCCGGCTTTCTGGGGACGGTCTTGCATCGGCTCTTCGCCGCCGCAGGCGCTGACCAGCGCAAGGGAGGCCACCAAGGCGAGAGCGAATCTGTGCATCTGTGTCTCCTTTCGCTGAAGCAACGGGCATTCGCAGCGCCGGGTTCCGAGCGAAGGCAAAAACCATCCCGGCGTTGCGACCGGTTCCCTGTCATCGCAATCTGGCCAGCGCGACCACGAGGCTATTGTGGTAAACACGCGCTTGGCCTGGCGTCGCGCAAAGTCTAGAACGCCACCCGGAACGACCATGAAACCTGAAACCATGCCGCGCGAAGGCAATAGATCCGCCCCCGACGGCGCCCTCACAAACGATACGACGGACGCGGCGCGTCATGCGGTTCTGTCCAGCTTCTCGCTTGACCGGCTTGACGACGATCCCGAGCTGCAAGCGATCACCCGGTTCGCCGCCAGGTTATGCAAGGTGCCGGTGGCCCTCGTCTCGATCGTCGAGGACAGCCGCCAGCGTTTCCTTGCGCGCGAAGGTCTGGAAGAGCGGGAGACGGCGCGCGATGTCTCCTTCTGCGCGCACGCAATGATGGGCGAGGATGTCATGGTGGTGCCCGACGCCACTTGCGATGCGCGCTTTGTCGACAACGCGCTGGTTACCGGCCCGCACCACGTCCGCTTCTACGCCGGCCAGCCGCTGATCTCGCAGGAGGGCACTCCGCTCGGCGCTTTGTGCGTGATCGATGTCGAGGAACGGCCCGAGGGGCTCAACGATCTCCAGCGCGAGGGGCTGGCGGTGCTCGCGCAGTCGGTGATGCGGCTGCTCGAAGCGCGCCGCGACGATCTGCGCGCCCGGCGCAAGATTGCCGACCGCGAAGATCAGCTGCGACGGATGATCGAGGGCGTGCCGCAAATGGCATGGTCGCTCGATTCGAGCGGGCGCTTCGATTATTTCAATGCCCGCTGGAAGCAGGTCACTGGCGCCCCGCCGCCGCAAGTGCCGGAAGATTGGCGTCCCTTCATTCATCCCGAGGATGCTGACGACGCCTTCGGGAAGTGGAATCGCGCGGTTGTCGGGGACGAACCGTTCGAAGCCGAGTTCCGGCTGCGCCGTGCCGACGGATCATGGGGCTGGGTGCTTGGCCAGGCGGCCCCGGTCACCAGAAAAGAGGGTCAGAACCACCGCTGGTTCGGCAGCATTACCGATATCGACGAGACCCATCAGGCGCTCGAGGCGCGCGATCTGCTGGCGGGCGAGCTGTCGCACCGGATCAAGAATATCTTTGCGGTGGTGATCGGGCTCGCGCGGCTCAAGGCCGCCAATGCGCCCGAGCACAAGGCCTTCGCCGAGGATCTGGCCGACACGCTTTATTCGCTCAGCCGCGCACACGACTTTGTGCGGCCCTCGGGCGCCCCGGGGCAGGAGCATTTGCAGGGTCTACTCGCCGCCCTGTTCGGCCCCTATCGCGACCGGCTCGGCCAACCGCGCGTGGCTATCACCGGCACCGACAGCACAATCGGCGCGCGCGCCGCCACTCCGCTGGCGCTGGTGTTCCACGAACTGGCGACAAATTCGGCCAAGTACGGCGCACTGTCCACCGCGGAGGGCACGGTCGAACTGACGATTACCGACAGCGACGACAACCTGCTGCTCGAATGGCGCGAACGGGGCGGCCCACCGCTCTCCGGAACGCCCAGCGACAGCGGGTTCGGATCCCGCCTGATCGAGATGAGCGTGAGCGGCCAGCTGCAGGGAAACTGGGAACGCCGCTTCGACCCCGACGGGTTGGTGGCCGAGCTAACGGTTTCCAGGGCCGCGATTGCCCCCTAGGCTGCGACCGATGGCAGCCACCCCCTTTCTCGCCTTCGACCAAGTGTCGAAACGCTTCGGTCCGACGCTGGCGGTGGATGACATTTCGCTCGACATCGCGCGCGGGGCATTCGTGGCGCTGGTTGGGGCTTCGGGCTCAGGCAAGTCGACACTGCTCAAGACGGTCAACCGGCTGGTCGAGCCCGATGCCGGGCGTGTGCTGATCGACGGTGCTGACGTTGCTTCGGAGCCCGCCCCCTTGGTCCGCAGGCGGATCGGCTACGTGTTTCAGGGCGTAGGCCTGTTCACCCACCGCACCGTTGGCGAAAACATCGCAATGGTGCCGCGGATCTCGGGCGCGGGGCGAATAGCCGAAGAACGCATCGGCGAACTGCTCGATCTGGTCGAACTGCCACGCGACATTGCCACCCGCTACCCCGAGGCGCTGTCGGGCGGCCAGCGTCAGCGCGTTGGCATCGCGCGAGCGCTGGCGGGTGACAGCCACCTGCTGCTGATGGACGAGCCTTTCGGCGCGCTCGATCCGATCACTCGCGCCAGGCTTGGCGAGCGGGTGCGCGCGCTGCACGAGGAGCTGGGCCTCACCACCGTGATGGTCACGCACGACATGGCAGAGGCGCTGCTGCTGGCAAACCGCGTGCTGGTGATGGAAGCGGGCCGGATCGTCGCCGACGAAACACCTGCCGCGCTGCTGGCGGGCGCGGGCGGCGAAGCGGCGCAGGCGTTGGTGGCCGTGCCTCGCGATCAGGCGCGCAGGCTCGGGGCGGCGGTATGAGCGATCTGCTCGCCGCACTGCTTGGCCTCGGGCCGCAGCTGGCCGATCATATCCTTCTCAGCGCGGCTGCCGTGGCGCTCGGCCTTGGGCTTGCCCTGCCGCTGGCGCTGTGGGCGGCCCGCTCGCGCAATGTGGCGGGCGTAGCTCTGGGCTTTGCCAGCCTCGTGCAGACGATCCCGGCGCTTGCCCTGCTGGCGCTGTTCTTCCCGATCCTGCTGGCGGCGCGGGCCGTCTTCGGGGAAGGCCTGCCGACGCTGGGGTTCCTGCCCGCTTGGCTTGCCTTGGGCCTCTACGCGCTACTGCCGATCCTCCGCAATGCGGTGACGGCGCTCACCCATGTCGATGCCGAAGCGCTTGAAGCGGCAGACGGCATTGGCATGACGCGATGGCAACGCCTGCGCCATGTCGAGGCTCCGCTCGCCGCGCCCTATGTGATGGCGGGCATCCGCACGGCCAGCGTCTGGACCATCGGCGCTGCCACGCTCGCCACCACCATCGGCCAGCGCAGCCTGGGTGACCCTATCTTTGCCGGGTTGCAGACGCAGAACTGGGCGTTGGTGCTGGCGGGCTGCATTGCCTCGGCCAGTCTGGCGCTGGTGGCCGATGGGCTGCTCGGGCTGGTCGAGCGCGGGATCGCCAGCCGCCGCCCCATGCTTGCCTGGATCGGTGCGGTGCTGGCGCTGGCAGGGCTTGGCGCCGCCGCTTTCGCTGTGGCACAACCGGGGAGCGCGGCCAGCCGCGAGGTGGTGAAAATCGGGGCCAAGCCGTTTTCCGAACAGTACATCCTCGCTCATGCCATTGGCATAATGCTTGAAGACGCCGGCTACCGGGTCGAATACCGCGACGGGCTAGGCTCGGCGGTGGTGCATGAGGCGGTGACAAGTTCTGCCATCGACATCAGCGTCGACTATACCGGTACCTTATGGACCAATGAGCTGGGCGAGAGCGGCAATCCCGGCCGGGAGGCCATGTTCGACGAGATCGTCAATTGGGAGCAGCGCACCAGCGGCACGAAGGTGCTGGGAAGGCTGGGGTTCGAAAATGCCTATGGCCTCGCGATGGAACGCGAAAAGGCGACCTTTGGCCTGTTCAACTCGATCGCCGATGTTGCCGAACGCGGCCAAAGCATGACTATCGGCGGCGATCCCGAATGGTTCGAACGCCCCGAATGGCAAGCCGTGCGCGAAGCCTATGGCTTGCGCTTCGCGAACCAGCGCACCTTTGCCCCCACTTTCATGTACAATGCGCTCAAGTCCGGCGAAGCCGATGTGATCAGCGCTTATACGTCAGACGGGCGGATCGCTGCAGACGACCTCGTCTTTCTGGCCGACCCGCTGGAAGCGCTGCCCAGCTACGATGCGATCCTTCTCGTGAGTCCGCGCCTTGCGGACGATCCCGAGCTGGCCGCGGCGCTAAAGCCGCTGATCGGCGCCATCGACGTGCAAACGATGCGCGAGGCCAACCTGATGGTCGACCGAGACGAGGACAAGCGCAGCGTGGACGAAGCGGCGCGCTGGTTGCTGGACGAAATCGGGGCGCAACCAGCCAGTACCCGCTAGAACCCCGCGCCGTCGGGCCAGTCGGGTGCGGTCAGCGCCAGCACCTTGAACAGGCTGCCCATTTCGGATGGCGAAGTAAGCCGGTCGCGCGCGGCCATCAGGGCTTCCCGATGTTGAGGCGCTGTGCTTGCCAAAGTTTCTGCGCGTGCATCGATGCCCAGCGCTTTCAGGAATGCCCCCTGCTCCGAGGTGCCCAGCCAGCGCGCCCCGCGCGACTGCGCCACAGCCGCGCATTGCGCGAAATCGACATGCGCGGAGATGTCGGCCACACCCGGCTCGGCCAGCCAATCGACCTTGCGATGGGCGCGCACCGCCTGCACGCTGGAACCGTTGCGGCTGGTGGCATAGCCATAGTCGATGAACAGCGCCGCGCCGCCCTGCTTCACAAGCCTCCCGGCCACCTCGAACAGCGTCGCCGCCGCGCCGGGGCAGGTCTCGATCACGGTGCCTGGCGGCGCATCGCGGCGCGCTTCGGGCACGGCGGAATCCATCGGCACCTGTCCCGGCACCTCGATGAAGCGGTCTTCCCCATCCAGCCCGATCATCACCTCGCGCCAGCCGTGATCGGTCATCACAAGCTGACGCACTGGCAGCGCATCGAGAAACTCATTCGCCACCAGCAGCACCGGCCCTTCCATCGGCACGCTCGACAGATCGTCATGAAACTGCGCCTCGGGCACCTGCTTGAGCTGTTCGCTCCGCAAGGCGACAGAGCCTTCGACCAGATGCCGGCGCGGTTCGAAGCCATAGCGTTTCATCGCCCGCGTGGCATCGCGTGCCAGCGTGCCGCGGCCCGGCCCCAGCTCGACATAGTGTGCAGGCTCGGTGCGTCCCGCGCGGATCCACATATCGGCCAGCCACAGGCCGATCAGCTCGCCGAACATCTGGCTGATCTCGGGCGCGGTAATGAAATCGCCCGCCTCGCCAAACGGCTCGCGACGTGAATAGTAGTGGGCGTTGGATTCGCCCATGAACTGCATCAGGCTGATCGGCCCGTGCGCCCGGATGAGGCGGCGAAAGCTGTCGGCCAGCGCCGCAGGTGGCTCACCGGACGTGGTCAATCGTGGCGCTCTTCCGGCGGCGTGAGCGGAGCCGGACGGCTAAGCGACCACACAACCAGCCCGATAGCCGCCACGATCAACGGGATCGTCAGCCACTGGCCCATGCTAAGGCCCGTGCGGGCGGCGAATTCAGCGAGCTGCGCGTCGGGTTCACGGAAGAACTCGACCGTGAAGCGCGCCACCGAAATCACCGCCGCGAAGGTGCCCACCATCACGCCGGGGCGATAGCGCGCACGAGTGAGCCAGAACAGGCACAGCATCACCACGATCACCATGAAGCCTTCGCCAAACGCCTGATAGAGCTGGCTCGGATGGCGCGGCTCCGGCCCGGCGCCAGGAAACACCATCGCCCAGGGAATGTCCGACTGGACCGCGCGGCCCCACAGCTCGCCATTGATGAAATTGGCGAGGCGGCCGAACATCATCCCGAAGCCGACGTTGACCGAGATATAGTCGCAGACACGGATGAACGAGAGCCCGTTCTTCCACGAGACCCAAGCAATCGCGATCACCACGCCGATCAGCCCGCCGTGGAAGCTCATCCCGCCGTCCCACAGACGCAGAACACCCCATGAAACAAAGGTGTTCGGCACGAAGGTGGTCCACAGCTCCGGCTGGTAGAACGTGGCATAGCCGAGCCTGCCGCCGAGGATCACGCCGAGGGTGCAGTAGAAGAACAGGTCGTCGGCATGGCGCTGCGCCATCGGCGCGCCGGGCTGGCGGATCATCTTCGACAGGTGCCAGTAGGCCAGCAGAATGCCTGCCAGATAGGCCAGCGAATAGTACTTGATGGTGAAGAAGCCGAGGTCGATGCCCTCGCGCAGCCCAAGGTCTGCCCAGTGGAGCGGCGCATTCGCCGCCGCACCCGCTGCACTTGCCGCAATCTCCAGCATATTCGCCCTTTGTCTTGCCTATGCTGCGGCGCTCCAGCCGCGACCGGACTGCGCTTTGGCACAGGCGGGGTACGCTTGGAAGGCCCAGCGGCTTTGCAATTCGCCGATGCCCACTCTATCTCGGCTAATCGTGAGCCTGCCGACCATCCCCAAACAGCGCGCGGTCATCGACCGGCGCGCCCTCGCCCAGAAGATCTCCCGCGTCGTTGAAGACAAGGGAGCCGAGGCCGGACGCGGCGACGTCGTCGATCTGCTGCGCGCCGCTCTTGCCGCTGGCCGCGAAGAGATGGCCCGCCGCCTGAACGAACGCCCCAGCGCCGGACACGAGATCGCGCACGGGCACGCCTTCCTCGCCGATCAGCTGATCCGCGTAGTCCACGATCATGTGATCGACAATGTCTATCCCTCGCACAACCGCAGCACCGGCGAGCGGCTCGCACTGGTCGCGGTGGGCGGCTATGGCCGCTACGAGATGGCGCCGCATTCGGATATCGACATCGCCTTCCTCACCCCCGGCAAGCCGACCGCCTGGTGCGAACAGGCGATCGAGGCAATGCTTTACTTCCTGTGGGACTTGAACCTCACCGTCGGCCATTCCAGCCGCTCGCTCGACGAGATGGTGCGGATGGCGAAGGAAGACCTGACGATCCGCACCGCTCTGCTGGAAGGGCGGTTCCTGTGGGGCGATCAGGCGCTGTATGATGAGGCCACCGCCCGCTTCTTCGCCGAGGTGGTGAGCGGGAGCGAAAAACGCTTCGTCGCCGAGAAGCTGGCCGAGCGCGAGGCCCGCCACAAGCGGATGGGCGATTCGCGCTATGTGGTCGAGCCCAATGTGAAAGACGGCAAGGGTGCGCTGCGCGATCTGCAGACGCTCTACTGGATCGGCAAATACGTTTACCGTGTCCGCAACGCTGCCGAGCTGGTCGACAAGGGCCTGTTCACGCAGCGCGAATATGGCACCTTCCGCCGGGCGGAATCGTTTCTGCTGGCGGTGCGCGCGCATTTGCACACCATTGCCAAGCGCGGCGAAGACCGGCTGACGTTCGACCTCCAGCGCGAGGTTGCGCGGCGAATGAACTATGCCGACCGCCCGGGCAAAAGCGCGGTCGAGCGGTTCATGCAGTTCTTTTTCCTGCAAGTGCAGCATGTGGGCCACCTCACCGGCGTGTTCCTCGCCCACTTCGAGGAAGAGGCCACTGAGAAAGGCCGGGTGGCGGAGTTCTTCTCCTCGTTCCGCAGCAAGAAGGCGGAGAAAGTCTCGGGTTACCTGCTCGATGCCGGCCGGCTGGCGGCGCCGGGCGACGACTGGTTCGCGGACGATCCGGTCCGCCTGATCGAAATTTTCGCCATCGCCGAAGCTGAGGGCGTGGAGATTCATCCTGCCACCTTGCGGATGCTCCGCCGCGATTCCGGCCTGATAAACCGCGCGCTGCGCCGCGATCCGCGCGCGAACGCGCTCTTTCTAGATGTGCTGTGCGGCCACAAGGACCCCGAAACCGTGCTGCGGGCGATGAACGAGGCCGGGATATTCGGCCGCTTCGTACCCGATTTCGGCAAGGTCGGTGGGCAGATGCAGTTCGACATGTATCACCACTATACGGTCGACGAGCACACGATCCGCGCGATCGGCCTGTTGGCCAAGATCGAGCGCGGCGAGTTCGCTGAAGATCACCCGCTCGCCACCGAAATCCTGCCCAGAATCGCCAACCGCCGTGTGCTCTATGTCGCCACGCTGCTGCACGATATCGCCAAGGGGCGGGGCGGAGACCATTCGCTGCTCGGCGCGGAGGTGGCGCTCAAGCTGTGCCCCAGGCTTGGGCTCGACGAGGATGAAGCCGAGCTGGTCAGCTGGCTGGTCGCCAAGCATCTGTTGATGAGCGCGACCTCGTTCAAGCGCGACCTCACCGACTACAAGACGATCACCGATTTTGCCGGCGAGGTCAGCTCGATGGAGCGGCTGCGGCTGCTGACCGTGCTGACCATCGTCGATATCCGCGCCGTCGGCCCCGGCATCTGGAACAGCTGGAAACGCCAGCTGCTGGCCGAGCTTTACGAGCTGACCGAAGAGCGGCTGCGGCTCGGACACAAGGCGCATGGCCGCGAAGTCCGGGTGGCCGACAAGAAGCGGCGCGTGGCCGATATTCTCGACGCTGAGGCAGAACTGATCGAGCAGCTGGAGGACCGGTTCGATGATTCGTACTGGATTGCCGAGCCCGAGGACATCATCGCCATCAACCTGCCGCACTACGCCGCAGCGAAAGAGCTTGATCACAAGCTGTCGATTCACACCGAATCTTATCCCGCGCTCGGCGCCACACTCGTCACCGTGATCGGCGACGACCACCCTGGCCTGTTTTTCCGCATCGCCGGTGCCATCCATCTGGCGGGCGGCAACATTATCGATGCGCGCATCCACACCAACCGCATCGGCAAGGCGGTCGACAATTTCCTCGTGCAGGATCCGCTGGGCAAGCCGTTCGACGAACCGTCGCAGTTGCAACGGCTGAAAACGGCGATCGAAGATGCGCTGGCTAACCGGATCGACATCGTGCCACGGCTGGAAAAGCGCCCGCTCAAGCGCCGCCGGGCAGAGAACTTCCACGTGAAGCCGCTGATCCTGTTCGACAACGAGGCATCGAACCGCTTCACCGTCATCGAGGTGAACGCGACCGACCGGCCCGCGCTGCTGAACCGGCTGACGCGGGCGATGTTCGAAACAAGCCTGCTGATCAACTCCGCCCACATCACCCAATACGGGGAGCGCGCCGTCGATACCTTCTATGTGACCGACCTTCTGGGCGACAAGATCCATAGCAAGGAACGTCTCGATAAGGTCCGGCTGGCCCTGCTCGAAGCGATTGCCGCTGGCGAACCGGAGTACGAAAGCGAAGACGCCGCAGCGTGACGGCACCGTCGCCCGGTCGGCGGCGAAACTCTCGGAAGAGCGAATCCGCTAGCACGGCAACGAGACCCGGTTTTCTTGCTGTGACCTTAATCCGGTAAAGGCTCTGGTTGACCGTGCAATGCGCGTCCACGCGCTCACGGAAAGAGCGTGACAAAGTCAAATGTTTGTTTTAGCGTGATTTTCCTAAGGCCGTCGTGCGGTTGTGGAGATAGACGGCGATTCTCCAATAAGTATATTTACTTATTACGTAGCTTGTGGAAAATTGTGGGGGATATCTAGATAAGTGATCTCACGTAGTTTGGTGACATGAAGGAAAGCAGTAATGGTCGCTCAAGCGCAGGAAATGACCCCGCTCGATCGTATCTACGTTATCGATTCCGACAGCCGTCGGCGCGCGCAGATCGCCAAGATGAGCTACGAGGTTGGCCTCCATGCGGAGCCCTGTCAGGATCTCGATGAATTTGCCAAGCTGGTGCGACGCGATGGCTATGTCCTATCCGCTGACAATGCAGATACCGCTTCGATCGCCGAAGTGATGCGTTCGACCCAGGCGGTCGAATTCAGCCTTCCTGCGTCGGTCTACTCGGAAGACCCGACGCCTCAGCGGATCGTTTCGGCCATGCTGAACGGCGCGCTGAATTATCATGTCTGGCCGCTTACCAAGGAAGATCTCAAGCGCGCGGTCACCATGACGCCCGAGCAGATCTCGCTGGCCCGGCTGCGCTCGAAGCAGTCCGCCGCCAATGCCGCAATTGCCCAGCTTTCTCCGCGCGAGGTCGATGTGCTGCGACAGATGACGCGCGGCCATTGCAACAAGGTGATTGCGATCAACCTCGGCATCAGCCCGCGCACGGTGGAAATCCATCGCGCCAACCTGCTGAAAAAGCTGCCGATGCAGTCCACCTCGGACGCGATCCGCATCGGCATCTATGCCGGACTCGACGAAGACTAAGAATCCGACACTTTCAGGCCGATCTCGCAAATGCCGCGCACAACTGCGCGCGCGAGCGAGCTGCCCTGTGCCGCCACTTCCACATCGGCTTCGCCCAGACGAAGGGTGACGGCCACGCCTTCGCCGTGCCGATCAACGGTGAGGGCAAGGTCGAACGCCTTGCCGATGAGCGAAAGAGCTGCGGTTCGGCACGATTGCAGCAGCACCTGCTCGAACATGTCTTCCGACAGGCTCGGGGCAAACCACTGCCGCAACGGCTCCGGAGTCAACGCCAACAGGTGATATAGCCGGCGCAGGCAGGCCGAATCGTCGATGTCCCGCACGATCGTCAACGCCGTGACAATGGCGTGAAGACGCCTTCGCCAGAGTTTGGGATGCAGCGGTTCCAGCAAGACAGACTGCCTTCGTCCAAGCGACCACGCGGGTTTTCCAACCCGCTTGAGATGTGTTGCTATGGACGAGGGGCCTTGTGAATAGTGCAACGCAGCACTCAGGGAGCACACATAGCCTGCGCCGCAAATGTGCGAACCTTACCCTTCGCGCGCCCCGAACAGCGCACTGCCGACGCGCAGGTGCGTCGCGCCCAGCTTCGTGGCAGTCGCATAGTCGCCGCTCATGCCCATGCTGCGCCCTGGCAGGTCATGATCGTCCGCCAGCTTGGCCAGCAATGCGAAGAATGGCGCAGGCTCTATATCCGCAGGCGGCACGCACATCAGGCCGATCACCGGCAACTCGGCCCGCCGCGCCTCGTCCAGTAAGCCGGGCAAATCGGCAATCGCGCAGCCGCCCTTCTGCGGCTCCGACCCGATGTTCACCTGAACGAACAGGTCTGGCCGCTTGTCTTGCTTGTCCATCGCCTTGGCCAGCGCCTTCACCAGCGAGGAACGGTCAAGCGAGTGGATGGAATCGAACAGCGCCACTGCATCCTCGGCCTTGTTCGACTGCAACTGGCCCACGAGGTGAAGCGCGATGTCGCCATGGCGCTCGATCAGGTCGGGCCACTTGACTTGCGCCTCCTGCACCCGGTTTTCACCGAACACACGTTGCCCAGCTTCGATCAGCGAGGTGATCGCGTCTGCCGGATGCGTCTTGCTGATCGCGATCAGGGTGACGTCTTCCGGCTTGCGGCGGGCAATTTTGCAGGCCGTGGTTATCTCGGCGCGGATGTCGGCCAAACGGGAACTCGCATTCTCGGTCATGGCGACGCTATAGCGAGGCCATGCACCAGCGCCAGCCCTTGCCGACCCTGTGGCTCCTTTCGGATGCACGCAACGACGACGTTCTCGAAGCGGCTCTCAAGCGTCTGCCGCGCGGCAGCGGCTTCGTTTACCGGCACTATCACCTGCCCCCGCGAGAGCGCATCGCCCGCTGGTGGACCTTGCGCGACCTATGCCTGGCACGCGGTCATCTGCTGGTGCTCGCCGATAGCGCGCTGACCGCCCGCGAATGGGGCGCTGCGGGAACCTATGGCGCGCCGCTTGCACTCTATCCGCAGCGCAGCGGACTGGTGCAGATCGCCACCGCGCACTCGATGCGCGAGATCGCGCAGGCCAACCGCAAGTGCGCCGACGCCGTGATGCTCTCGCCCGCCTTCGCCACCCGCTCGCATCCGGGCGCGCCACACCTGGGGCCGGTGCGCTGGCGCCTGCTCGCCGCCCATGCACAGATGCCGGTCATCGCGCTGGGCGGAATGACCGCGCAGACGGCGCGCAGGCTCGGCGCTCAGCTTTGGGCGGCGATTGACGGTCTCAGCGCCCTGTAGGGGCAAACCTCCAGCAAGCTTGACCCCGGTCCCCCCGTCTGCGATTCTCGCAGCGGGACGCTTACAAGGAACAGGACATGGCAAGCCGCTCGGCCCCATCGACGGGGACCAGTGACAGCGCGGACTGGCGCGCCGTCTTCCGCTATTCGCTCACCCGCAGCCTGCAGCTGACCGGGGGCGCGCTGCTGTTCGCCTTCACTCTGTTCCTCGCCTTCGCGCTGCTCAGCTACACCCAGACCGATGCCTCGCTCTCCACCGCGGCGGGCGCCACCATCGCAAATTGGATGGGCGCGCCCGGTGCCGTGGTGGCCGATCTTGCCCTGGGCACCTTCGGCTTCGTTTCCGCGCTGCTGCTCCCGCTCACCTTCGTCTTCGGCCGTAAGCTGTGGCGCGACGCCGACGAGGACGAGCATTGGGATGGCCGCTGGTGGCGCACGGTTGGCCAGTTGCTGGTGGCCATGGCGCTGCTGGCGAGCGTGCTGTCGCTGGTCTCGACCCCGCGCGACTGGAGCCTGCCCGCTTCGACCGGCGGCCTCGTCGGCCTGCTGGGCGAGCGGCTGATTACCGCGCTCGCCTCTCTTTTGCCCGCCGGAGTCCAGCCCTGGGCGATTGGTGCTGCGGGCGTTGCCTGCCTTGTCGGCGGGGCCATTCTGGCCGGTCGCGTATTCGCGCTCGACTGGAGCCGTTTCCTCACCCTGCCCGAACTGCTGCGCAATCCGCCCCGCCTCTCGCCGCCCGCCAATCCCTTCCGGGAGGAGGCACGTCAGCGCCAACGCAAAGCCGACACGCAGCCGCAGAGTGATCGCGACGACAACGAGGCGGTGGGCGAGCCTGCCGCCGCCGCCGCCGCCGCGCGCCGCCAGACCACGATTGTCGATCCCGCCGCCGCCCCGCGCCGGGCGACCCCATCGAAGGCGAAGGACCAGACCGATCTTTTCGCCGACTACCAGCTCCCCGCCCTCGACATCCTCGCCGATCCGCCGGAAAATTCGGCTCCCAAGCTCGACAAGCTGGCGCTCGAACGCAATGCGCGCCTGCTCGAAACCGTGCTCGACGATTTCAATGTGAAGGGCGAGATCACCGCGGTGCGCACCGGCCCGGTGGTCACGATGTACGAGCTGGAGCCCGCTCCCGGCATCAAGGCCAGCCGCGTGATCGGCCTTGCCGAAGACATCGCCCGCAACATGAGCGCGATCTCCGCGCGCGTGGCCCCGATCCCCGGCAAGACCGTGATGGGCATCGAACTGCCCAATGCCCAGCGCCAAATGGTCAACTTCAAGGAGATGGTCGCATCGGCTGCCTTTGCCGATCACTCCGGATCACTGCCGATCATCCTCGGCAAGGATATCGCCGGCGAGCCGATCGTGGCCGACCTTGCCGCCATGCCCCACCTGCTGGTGGCGGGCACCACCGGCTCGGGTAAGTCGGTCGGGCTCAACACCATCCTGCTGTCACTGCTTTACCGCTTCGGGCCGGACCAGTGCCGGATGATCCTGATCGATCCCAAAGTGCTCGAACTCAAGAGCTACGAGCATATCCCGCACCTGCTGGCCGAAGTCGTGACCGAGCCGCCCAAGGCCGTGCGCGCACTGAAGTGGGCGGTGGAGGAGATGGAGCGGCGCTACCGGATGATGAGCGATGTCGGCGCGCGCAACCTGGCCGGGTTCAACGAGCGCGTCCGCGCCGCCGCTGCCAAGGGCAAGCCGCTTCAGCGCACGGTGCAGACCGGGTTCGACCCCGAGACCGGCGAACCGCTGATCGAGGAAGAGCTGCTCGAATATTCGGTGATGCCGCAGATCGTGGTCATCGTCGACGAGCTGGCTGACCTCATGCTGGTGGTTGGCAAGGAGATCGAGGGCCTGATCCAGCGCCTGTGCCAGAAGAGCCGCGCGGCAGGCATCCACGTAATCACCGCCACCCAGCGCCCCTCGGTCGACGTTATCACCGGCGTCATCAAGGCCAACCTGCCGACCCGCATCAGCTTTGCCGTCTCCAGCCGCATCGACAGCCGCACGATCATCGGCGAACAGGGCGCGGAGCAGCTGCTGGGCAAGGGCGACATGCTTTATAAACCGCTCTCGGGGGCGATCATGCGCGTGCACGGGCCGTTCGTCTCCGACGAAGAGGTCGAGCGCGTGGCAGAGCACTGGCGCAAGCAGGGCACGCCGCAATATGTCGATTCGGTCACCGAGGAGCCAGCGGATGGCGGGTTCGATTTCGAGGACGAGTTCACCGCCTCCGACAACCCGGACGAACGCAAGTACCGTCAGGCCTGCCAGATCGTGATCGAGAACCAGAAGGCGTCGGGCTCCTGGCTCCAGCGACAGATGGGCGTGGGCTACAACACCGCCGCCAAGTGGATCGAGCGGATGGAGGAAGATGGCCTTGTCGGCCCGGCCAACCATGTCGGCCGCCGCGACATTTATCGCGACAAGGACGGCAATCCGCTCTAACGGGCGCGCCGCCATGCCCAAACGCGCTCCCGCCAAACCTGCCCCTGCTGCCACGAAGGTCGGCTGGCTTGAGCATGTCGATCTGCCCGAACTGGGGCTGTTCGCCGAAAAGGCCAAAATCGACACCGGCGCGCGCACTTCTTCGCTCCATGTCGACCGCATCGCGCCCTATGTCGACGAGAACGGACAGCACCGCGCCAAGATCACCAAATATGTCCGCCACGCCGGCGAACCTCGCAAGACCGTACATTGGGACGTGGAAATCCGCGATTTCCGTAGCGTAAAAAGCAGCAACGGCGCGGTCGAGGAGCGGGTGGTAATCGCGACCATGCTCAAGCTCGGAACCGTTGCCCGCAAGCGCGAGTTTACGCTGACGAATCGCAAGGAAATGCGCTATCAGATTCTCGTCGGTCGCAAGGGGCTGGGTAAGCTGTTCCTTGTCGACCCTTCTGCCAAATTCCTGCTCGACGAACTGCCTGCGAAGGCCAAGGACCCTACCGCATGAAACTGGCGATGCTCGCCCGCAATCCGAACCTTTACACCCACCGCCGGCTGGTTGAGGCGGCGGAGGAACGCGGCCATTCGATCGAAATCCTGAACACACTGCGCTGCTTCATGGACATCACCTCGCACCGGCCCACGGTGCATTATGATGGCCGCGTGATCGGCCCCCAGGATTTCGACGCAGTGATCCCGCGCATCGGGGCCTCGATCACGTTCTACGGCACCGCCGTGCTGCGCCAGTTCGAAATGATGGACGTCTATCCGCTGAACGAGAGCGTCTCGATCGGGCGTAGCCGCGACAAGTTGCGCTCGATGCAGCTGCTGGCGCGGCGCGGGATCGGGCTGCCGGTCACCGCCTTTGCCCACTCCGCCAAGCAGGCCGAACAGGTGCTTGCCATCGCAGGCGGCGCGCCGGTGGTGATCAAGCTGCTCGAAGGCACGCAGGGGATCGGCGTGGTGCTGGCCGACACCCCGCGCTCGGCCAAGTCGGTGTTCGAGGCCTTTCGCAGCGCCAACGTGCATATCCTCGCGCAGGAGTTCATCAAGGAAGCGAACGGCACCGATATCCGCGCGCTGGTGGTGGGCGGCAAAGTGGTCGCCGCGATGCAGCGCACCGGGGCGGCAGACGACTTCCGCAGCAACATTCACCGCGGCGGCCATGCGGAGAAAATCCGCATCACGGCGGAGGAGCGCAGCACCGCCGTGCGCTCGGCCAAGATCATGGGGCTCAACGTGTGCGGCGTGGATATGCTGCGAAGCAACCACGGGCCGGTGGTTATGGAGGTCAATTCCTCGCCCGGCCTCGAAGGGTTGGAAAAGGCCACCAACACCGACGTGGCAGGCAAGATCATCGCCTTCCTCGAAGAGAACGCCGCCAAGGGCCGCACCAAGACGCGCGGCAAAGGCTAGCGCCCTCTCGGCTTACGGCATCCGGCAGGTGTAGCTGCCCGCGCGCAGCGCCTCGCCGCTTTCGTAGTGCGCATAGGAGGGGTGCGGGCACAGCTTCATGCTTTCCGGCCCGCCGTCCGCGCGCAAGGCTTCGACCGCGCCCGGCGCCTCGCCCTGCTCCACCCAGTCGACCATCGGCCCGAGAAGATCGAACTGGTCGAAGCTGTCTCCTCCTGAACAGTGCATCATGCCCGGCACCATGTAGAAACGCGCGGCATTGTCCCATGTCTCGGAGCCGTTGGCCTCGCGCGCGCGCTGGAAATAATCCCAGGTGTCAAAAGCCGAGAACCACGGGTCGGATACACCGTGGAAGTACATCAGCTTCGATCCGCGCCCGAGATAGGTCGAAAGGTTGGTCCAGTAGGGGGTGTCGGTGAGGCGGCCCGCCGCATCCCAGCGCACCGCGTGCAGCCGCGCGTCGACATCCAGCTCGCGCGCGGTGTTGGCCGGGCCGAACACACCGGGCTGGCCCATCGGCACGAAGCCGGGCAGGCCCTGCCCGTCGAACGCAATCCCCGTATCCCACGGATAGGAGATGTAGCTCGGCCGCCCGCTGGCATCGCGCGGGCCTGCAAGCCCGGCGGCCAGCGCATCGGCTTGCGGCTGGCTCAGGCATGTCCCGCTTTCACCCGGTTTGCACACGAGGCCCTGCGGATCGAAGGCACGGCAGGCCTCAACGTTCATCACCATGCCATCGGCCTTGCCATCGAGCGCATCGCACTGGCGCAGGATCTCGCGGCGGATCGATGCGCGCTGTTCGCCGACGATGCCCGCAGGGCCGTCTTCGCCAGCAGCCAAAGTGCGGTTCAGCATCACCTGCGCATATTCGATGCTGAGGTTTGAATGACCGGGGCGCATGGCAGGCGCGCCGATCACGATCCCGTCGAACAGCTCGGGATAGCGCTGGCTCGCCAGCATCCCCTCGCGCCCGCCGGTCGAGCAGCCCGCCATATAGGAGTGGTGCGGCGTCTTGCCGTAATAGAGGGTGGTCAGCGCGCGGGTCGCTTCGGTCACACGCGGCACCGCCGCTTCGGCGAAATCGAGCGCGGCGCGCTGGTCGGCCATGAAGCTCTGGTCGAACACCTCGCCCTTGTGCCCGCTATCGTGGCTGGCGACGGCAAAGCCCCGGCTGAGCGCGTTGACCTGCCCCGCCGCGACCGGGCCGACTGCCGGGCGAACAACGCCGTTCAGACCTCCGCCGCCTTGCAACAGATAGCGTCCGTTCCACTCCAGCGGCAGAGCCAGCTCGAAACCGATCCCATATTCGGCCCCGCCCGCGCCCATGCGGCGGTTGATAACGCCCTCGACAAGGCAATGCGGCGGCTTGGCGATGGCGGGCGAAACGGGCGTGGCCTCGATCGTGGTTGTCTCGGGATGGAAGCTGGCCGAGGTGATTTCGACCCCGTCATCCACCAGGCCTTCGAGCGCTGTGCAAGCGCTGCCGTAATAGTTTGCCGGGCGCTGCTCCGCACTCTGCTGCTGGGCCGGAGCGCCCGCGAGCGGCAGCGCGGTGGCGGCCAGCAGGCTGGCGGTGACGATGGATATGCGCATAGTGGTCTCTCCCGGCCCTGTTTGTCACAATCGTTAGCAAGGCAGCGCCCGCGCGACAATTGCGCCGATTGCCTCTCGCGCGGGCCGAGCTAGTCTGCCCCAAACAGGAGAGGGCAAAGACGATGCGACATACGATGGCAACGGCGGCGCTGGCCGCGATGGTCTTGACCGGCACCGCCCACGCGCAGGAGGGGCTTTGGGTCGGCAGCTGGACCGCCAGCCCCCACGCGCCGCTCGCCAGCGAAGGGCCGTTTGCCGCGCCGAGCTTCGAGGACGTGACCCTCGCGCAGACCATTCGCCTGTCCGAGGGCGGCTCGGCGCTGCGGGTCCGCTTCACCAACCGCTATGGCCCGGCTCCGCTGCACATCAACGAGGCGCGCATCGTACTGCTTGATGGCAATGGCGCCGAAATGCCCGGCACCAGCCGCCCGCTCACCTTCGGCGGTGAGGCGGGGGCGGTGATCCCGCGCGGCGCGCCCTTCGTCAGCGACGTTGTCGAGCTTGCCAGTGAGGACTTCCAGAAGGCCAAGATCGTGATTTACCTGCCCGAGGCGACGGGCGCCTGCACATGTCACCTGACCGGGCTCGACGACCTCTCCGTGTCGGCTCCGGGCAACCACGTGGATGAGGTCTTCCCTCCCGCCACAACCGCGCAATACCGCGCCTTCCTGCAAACGGTCGAGGTGCTTTCGCCCGATGCGCAGGGCACCATCGTGGCCTTTGGCGATTCGATCACCGACGGGGTCGGCTCGACGCCCGGCGCGGACCGGCGCTGGCCCGACGTGCTGGCCGAGCGGCTCGAAGCGGCGGGGATGGAATTTGCCATGGCCAACGCCGCGATCTCAGGCAACCGCGTGCTCAGCCCCGGCATGGGCGAAAGTGCGCTCGCCCGGTTTGACGAGGATGTGCTGGCGCTGCCCAATGTCACGCATATGATCGTGTTTGAAGGGGTGAACGATATCGGCAATCGCTACGGCCCCCAGCAGGGCGGCATCGCCGGGCTCACACTCGACCAGCCGGAAATCGACGTGCCGCAGATGATCGCGGGCTTTCGCCAGCTGATCGCCCGCGCGCATGAGAAAGGCATCAAGGTCATCGGCTCTCCCATCGGTCCGTACAAGGGCGCGGCCTACTGGAGCGAGGAAGGCGAGGCAGCGCGGCAGGCGATAAACGAATGGATTGTCACCTCGGGCGAGTTCGACGGCGTGGTCCGCTTCGACGAAGCCTTTGCCGATTCCGCCGACCCACAGCAGATGCGCGAGGGCTACCATATGGGCGATTACCTCCACGGCACCGACGCTGGCCTGCGCGCAGTTGGCGAGAGCATCGATCTCACCCTGTTCGCTTCAGACTGACCGCGTGGGCGGCAAGCACTGGATAAATGCCCCTCGCGGCCTTTCCGCCCGCAGCCCCATCGCCTAAGTCTGCCGCCGTGCAGGCGCAAATCGAAATAGGTCGGGATTCGGGCGGCGGGGCCGTCCACGTCGATGTCGAGGAATTGCTCGCCACGCGCCTCTTGGTGCAGGGCAACTCGGGCAGCGGCAAGTCGCATCTGCTGCGCAGGCTGCTCGAACAGAGCGCACAATTGGTTCAACAGGTGGTTATCGACCCCGAAGGCGACTTCGTCAGCCTGGCGAAGGAGTTCGGCCATATCGTGATCGAGGGCGGCAGCTACACCAGCCGCGAGATCGAGGCGCTGGCAGGCCGCATTCGCCAGCACCGCGCCTCTGTCGTGCTTAGCCTTGACGATCTGGAGGTCGAACAGCAGATCCGCTGCGCCGCACTGTTTCTCACCGCGCTGTTCGATGCCCCGCGCGAGCACTGGTTTCCCGCGCTGGTGGTGGTCGACGAGGCACAGATGTTCGCGCCTGCCGCCGCTGGCGAAATGGCCGAAGACACCCGCCGGATGACGCTCACCGCCATGACCAACCTGATGTGCCGGGGGCGCAAGCGCGGGCTGGCCGGGATCGTCGCCACCCAGCGGCTGGCCAAGCTCGCCAAGAACGTCGCCGCCGAGGCCTCCAACTTCCTAATGGGCCGCACCTTCCTCGATATCGACATGCAGCGCGCGGCCGACCTGCTCGGCATGGACCGCAAGCAGGCCGAGCGTATCCGCGACCTCGAACGCGGCCACTTTCTCGGCCTCGGCCCGGCGGTGAGTCGCAAACCCGTGGCGGTGAAAATCGGATCGGTGAAGACCGGCGGCAAGAACGCCGCCTCGGGCCTCGTCCCCCTGCCGCAGGTTTCAGGCGAAGGGATGGAGGCGCTTCTTCACGATTCGCTGGCCGAGGAAGCCGCAGCGCCGCAGCCCCAACGCCCCGCCCCGCCGCCAAAGCCGGCGATGGAAGACCTTGCCGAGACGATAGCCCACGCGCAGGATGACGGCGAACCGCCCGCCGCCGGGGACGGCGAAAAGCTCAGCGCCGCTCCTGCCCCGCCGCCGCCGGACGGATCGGTTGAGCAGGTGCTGGCCGAGATGGCGCATGAAGAGGGCGCGACCTACCAGTCGCTCTCCAGCCTGTTCCGCAGCTTCGCGATCCGCTGCCGCGAGCGCCGCGTGCCATCCGCCCATATCGACATGGCGCAATTCCGCCGCCTGTTCGCCCATGCCAGCGCCGGTCTCGAACGGCTCGATCCTGCGCGCCGCGCTGCGGTGGAGCAGCTCGCGCAGAGCGTCGACGACGATGTGCTCGCCCCCTTCCTCACCATTGCCGCAGCCGCCGCCGAAGGCCGCAGCGCGCCTGACGAAGAGGAACTCGCGCGCGTCTATGGCAGCTCGTCACCCGGCCGCATCCGCCGCCTGCTTGACCATCTGGAAAAAACCGGCCTGATCGTGGTGCGTGAGGATTTCGGCGGCGAGCGCACGATCAGCGTGCCGGGACTGGAAGAATACGCGGGCTAGTCGCGCGAAAGATCGCTCCAGCTCACGCGGTCCATATGCAAGGGCGCGGCGTTGCGGACATATTCGCCCGCGCCATAGGTCCGCCCGATCAGCTGCATCGCCGGATTATCGATCCGCAGGCGCCCGTCCTCCTCGCCGAGGAAGCGATCCTCGATATGGGTGACAATCACCTCGGCCAGCACGATCCCGGCATTGGGGCCGGTCTCGATAAACTGCCACAGGCGGCATTCGAACTGCACCGGCGCGCCAACCAGAAGCGGCGCTGCAACGAGGCTGGCCCTGGTGGCCTCCAACCCTGCCAGATCGAACTCGCTCACCTCGGGCGGGGCATCGGTGGCGCTGACATTCATCGCCTCGGCCTGCCCCTCGCTTACCAGCGCCACGGCAAATTCACCCTTGGCGCGGATATTGGCGAGGCTATCCTTCTCCGCCATGCCCTCGCGCTGCCCGTCGGCCGACATCCCTATCGCCACCAGCGGCGGGGTGCCGCCCATCGCGTTGAAGAACGAATAGGGCGCGGCGTTGCGTCGCCCCTCGCCATCCTCGCTCAGCACCCATGCAATCGGGCGCGGGGTAACGGTGTTGACCAGGAGCTTGTAGCGCGTGGCGGGATCGAGTTCATTCATCGTGAATTGCATCTGGTGCAGGTGGGTACAGGCGCGGGCCAATGCAACGTGGCGATTGCAGCGATACGGTTTCACTTGTAACCACCCTCGCCAACCAAGGAGACAGATATGCGCATCGGTAGCCCCCGCGAGATCAAGAACCGCGAATATCGCGTGGGCCTGACGCCCGAAAGCGCAAAGGAGCTGGCCTCGCACGGGCACGAGGTGTGGATCGAGAGCGGCGCCGGCGAAGGCATCGGCGCGCATGATGCCCAATACGAAGCCGCTGGAGCGAAGATCGTTGCCGGGCCGGATCCGATCTTCGCGGACTGCGAGATGGTGGTGAAGGTGAAGGAACCGCAGGCCGAAGAACGCGCCAAGCTGCGCGAGGGCCAGCTGCTTTACACCTACCTTCACCTCGCGCCCGACCCCGAACAGACCGCCGACCTCGTGAAATCGGGCGTCACTGCGATTGCCTACGAAACTGTGACAGGCCCGAACCGCACGCTGCCGCTGCTGAAACCGATGAGCCAGGTGGCCGGGCGCATGTCCATTCAGGCGGGCGCTACCGCGCTGGAGAAGGCGCATGGCGGGCGCGGAGTGCTGCTGGGCGGGGTGCCCGGGGTGATGCCAGGCAAGGTCGTGGTGATCGGCGGCGGCGTGGTCGGCTTCAACGCGGCGCAGATGGCTGCGGGGCTAGGCGCAGACGTGGTGATCATGGACCGCGATCCCGAAGTGCTCGAGCGCGTCGGCACCCATTTCGAGGCGCGGGCCTCCACCCGTTTTTCGAACAAGGCCAATCTGGAAGATGCGGTGAGCGAGGCCGACCTCGTGATCGGCGCGGTGCTGGTGCCCGGAGCCGCCGCGCCCAAGCTGGTGACGCGCGCGATGCTCAAGACGATGAAGCCGGGCGCGGTGCTGGTGGATGTGGCTATCGACCAGGGCGGCTGCTTCGAAACCAGCCACGCGACCACCCATGACGATCCGACCTATGTGGAGGACGGCGTGGTCCACTATTGCGTCGCCAACATGCCCGGCGCGGTGAGCCGCACCTCGACCTATGCGCTGAATAACGTGACCCTGCCCCACGCACTGCGGATTGCGGATATGGGCTGGAAGGAAGCGCTGCGCAGCGATCCGCATCTGGCGCAGGGGCTGAACGTCCACGCAGGCCGGGTGACCTATCCGGCGGTGGCGGAAGAGCTGGGGTATGAGCTGCTGACTGTGGATGAGGTTTTGGTATAAATTTTTTGGACCATCAGGCATTTAAAAGAAGAATGCGAACTAGCAACCAAATGATGCTTGCTCCTTTATCAATTGACGAAAGCGGCTGCATACTTACTTTTCTTCATAAGCAGATAGGATATCGATTAGCTCAATACCCTGCGAACCACCACTCCACGCCTCGAACTCTTTGATCTTTGCAGCCGCCAACAGGATTTTCCAGATCGCCTCGACGTCCGTATGTGCCTTGTCTATAAATGACGGAGTGATAGCCTTTACCCACGCAGGTTCATACTTGCGGAGCACCTTCTTGAACTCACTATCTGTGCCCTCTGCGATCCACTCGCGAGGTTCTGCCTTCTGCGCCTTGGGGTGAGCGAGCATGTTGCGGAGATCGCTCAACTCGGTTGTTGTCGAGTATGGGCGTTTGCTCCAATCAATTTGAATGCCTGTCAGCTTGCGGATTGTCTTGATCTTATCCCGAACGCTGGCCCACTCGAAATTCGCCCATTCGTCTGGTTCGCCATCGAGTAACTTCGCGCCGATGAAATTGACGTAGCCCTCAAGCGAAAACGCGATCATTGTCACACAGGCTATCATGTCGAGGAAGATGCGGTCTGTACGCTCGTCGTTTACGATCGCCTTGTTGACCCGCTCTCGAAACAACCGAGCGGCGTTCGATAAATCGTTGTGCGGGTAGTCAACCCAATTGTTCGTGATTCTAGCGCGAATGCGGGGCTGTTGGACCGTAGGTGGAAGCTTAGTCATCACAACAAATTATGCCAGCCAAGCATCCTTCACCAGCCAAAAGTCGCAATATTCACCTTCACCCCATTTCGGTCATATCCACCGCCGCTCAGCCTGAGCCTGTCGAAGGCTACGTGCACCCCGTGCCTCGCCCTCCTTTCGACTTTACGCATATTCATGTCATCCGTGTAGTTAGTACAGTAGCTCCCATTGCAGCGCGGGATTTTGGCGAAGAAGAGCAGCGCTGCGGGCTATCCTCAGCGCATAGCCTTCGACAGGCTCAGGCTGAGCGAGTGTGATGTGGCAAGGCGTCCGGGTACAAGGCGCGAACGGCTGCTTCCCCGCGTGGTCCCGCTCTAAATCTACCACCCGCTCTCAGGCGCAAACGGCGCAGCCACCTCGGCGGGCACGCGCATCACCCGGAACGTGTCGCGCGCGACCATCGCCCAGCTTGTCTTGGCGCGCACCAGTTCGCGGCCCTCGGTGTCGGTGAAGGTAAAGTAGCGGGTGAAGCGCGCACCCCTCGGCCCCTCGCGGATTTCGGTCAGGCCCGTTACCTCGGCCCCTAGCTGCACGTTGCCGCGATAGTCGATCTCGTGCCGGGTCACGACCCAGGCATAGGCGTCCACATGCTCCGGCAGAGCATCGGCCAGCCAGTGCGCCACCGCCAGCTCCTCCATCCAGCGCACCCACACCGCGTTGTTCACATGCCCGTTGGCATCGATGTGCTGTGGCTGCGCGGTGAAAGTCTGCTGGTAGCGGTTGCTCACTCGGCCACCCCGAGTTGCCACAGGATGAAGGCGACCTCCTCGGCCACTTCCTTCAGCCCCTCGAAGCGCCCGGTCTTGCCCGCGTGGCCTGCGCCCATGTTGGTCTTGAGCAGCAGCGCGTTCTGGTCGGTTTTCAGCTCGCGCAGGCGGGCGACCCACTTGGCGGGCTCCCAGTAAGTGACGCGCGGATCGTTCAGGCCCGCCGTCACCATCAGCGGCGGATAGCCTTGCGTGCGCACCTGATCGTAAGGCGAGTAGCTGGCGATGAGGTCGAAGGCAGCCACGTCCTCGACCGGGTTGCCCCACTCGGGCCACTCGCCCGGCGTCAGCGGCAGACTCTCGTCGAGCATGGTGTTGAGCACGTCGACGAAGGGCACATGCGCCACCACCGCGCCGAACAGCTCGGGCGCCTGGTTGATCACCGCGCCCATCAGCTCGCCGCCAGCCGAGCCGCCGCTCGAACTGATCTTGCCATTCGCGGTGTAGCCCAAATCGATCAACCCGCGTGCCACGTCTTCGAAGTCGTTGAAGGCATTGGTGCGCTGCTCGCGCTTGCCCGCGTTGTACCAGGCGCGACCCAAGTCGTCGCCGCCGCGGATATGGGCGATGGCATAGGCAAAGCCCCGGTCGACGAGGCTCAACCGCGTGGTCGAGAACGAAGGATCGATGGCAATGCCGTATGCGCCGTAGCCATAAAGGTGCAGCGGGCCGCCAGCAGCGCGATCCTTGCGGTAGACCACGCTAACCGGGATTTCGGTCCCGTCGCGCGCGGGGATCATCAGCCGCTCGCTGGTGTAAAGCGAGGCGTCATAGCCGGAGGGGATCTCCTGCACCTTGCGCACCTCCAGCTCGCCGGTGGCGAGGTGATAATCGTAGACCGTGCGCGGCGCGACCATCGAGGAATAGACGAGCCGGATCGTGTCCACGTCCCACTCGGGATTGCCGACAAGGCTCGCCGAATAGGTCGCCTCGGGGAACGCGATCGGCTTGCCTTTAAGCGGCGCGTCGTAGGAATGGATCGCGATCTGGTCGAGCCCGGCCAGCCGTCCCTCGGTGACGAAGAAGCCTTCATAAAGGTCGAAGCCGGTGAGGTAGAACTCGTCCGAACCGGGGATCACCTCTTCCCAGTTAGCCGGATCGCTGAGCGTCGCCTTGGCGAGGCGGAAGTTGATATGGGTGTCGTTAGCCCAGATGTAGATCGTGTCCCCATGCACATCGACGCCGTATTCGACCTCTTCGCGCGCGGGCTTGACGACAATCGCCTCGGCCAGCGGATCGGCCGCGGGCACCAGGCGGACCTCGCTGGTGGCATGGTCGCCGGTGGGCAAGATCAGCCAGTCGCGCTTGCCCGACAGCGCCACGTTCGCGGTAAAGCCGGTGCGGTCCTCGTGGTAAATTTCGGCATCATCTGCCGCATCGGTGCCGAGCCGGTGAACGAGAATCGAATCGACCCGCCACTGCGCATTGGCACGGCCATAGACGAGCATCGTATCGTCCGCCGCCCAGACCAGCGAGGTATTGGTATCGGGAATCTCTTCGTTCAGCATCTCGCCGGTGACGAGGTCGACCACCTTCGCGGTGTAGCGTTCCGAGCCGTTGGTATCGACCGAATAGGCGACCAGGCGCCCGTTCTCGCTCACCGAAACGTCGTTGAGGCTGAAGTAATCGTGGCCCTCGGCCAGCTTCGGCCCGTCGAGGTAGCACTGCGCCTCGCCGCCTTCCGCCGGGCGCCGCCAGTAACGCGGATATTCGCCGCCTTCCTCGTATTCGGTCCAGTAGACCCAGTCGCCATCCTTCTGCGGCACCGAGCTGTCGGCCTCCTTGATCCGCGCGCGCATTTCGGCGAACAGCGCATCGACCAGCGCCTTGCGGCCACCCATCTGCGCCTCGAAGAAAGTGTTCTCGGCCTTCAGATGGTCGAGCACCTGCGGATCGTCGATCTCCGGATATTTCGGATCGCGCAGCCAGGCGTAGGGATCGCTGATCGTGCGGCCATGATGGCTCACCTCGTGCGCCCGCTTCTCGGCGACCGGCGGCAACACTTCGCTATTCATGCTCTCCTTGTTCTCGTTCACTGGCGATCCTTGTTATCTGGCCTTGGTATCTGGCCCGCGAGGTTGCGGGAGGCCTTTCGAGAGCCGCGCTACCGAAATGTCAACATTGCGGCCCTATCGCGCCTCGCGTCATGCACGGCGCAACAGGCAGGGCTGGCTTTGACAAGCTGGGCGAGATAACGCTTCGTCCCGCAGTGCAACACAGCGCGAGGAAAGATCTGACATGAGTGACGGCGAAAAGGTTCCGGTTCTGGTCACTGGTGGCGCGGGATACATCGGCAGCCACGCAGTTCTGGCGCTGAAGCATGCAGGCTGGCCTGTGGCCGTGATCGACAACCTGACCACCGGCTTCCGCTTTGCCGTGCCCGATGGCGTGCCGTTCTACGAAGGCGATATCGAAGACGCCGCCTTGCTGGCCCGCATCTTCGCCGAGCAGGGGACGAAAGCGGTCATGCACTTTGCCGGGTCCATCATCGTGCCCGAATCGGTCGAGAACCCGCTCAAGTATTATCACAACAACACCGCGAAGAGCCGCGTGCTGATCCAGGCGGCGGTGACGGCGGGCGTGCCCCATTTCATCTTTTCGAGCACGGCGGCGACCTATGGCGTGCCGGAAAGATCGCCGGTGCGCGAAGACGATGCGAAAAGCCCGATCAATCCCTACGGATGGTCGAAGCTGATGACCGAGCAGATGCTGGCCGACACCAGCGCGGCCCATCCGATGAACTTCTGCGTGCTGCGCTATTTCAACGTCGCCGGCGCCGATCCGCAAGCGCGGACCGGCCAGTCCACCGCAGGCGCCACCCATCTGATCAAGGTGGCGTGCGAGGCGGCCCTGGGCAAGCGCGATAAGGTCGGCGTGTTCGGCACCGATTACGACACACCCGATGGCACCGGCGTGCGCGACTATATTCATGTCAGCGACCTTGCCGCTGCCCATGTCCATGCGCTCGGGGCACTGGTCGGCGATCCCGCCAGCTCGCTGACCATGAACTGCGGCTACGGCCGCGGATTCTCGGTGCTGGAAGTGCTCGATGCCGTAGACCGGGTGACCGATAGCAAGGTGACCCGCGAGCTGTCGCCGCGCCGCGCGGGCGATCCGGCGGCGCTGGTCTCCGATCCTGCGCGCATAAGAGCGACCTTGCCCTGGGTTCCGCAATACGACGATCTCGACACGATCATCACCCACGCGCTTGCCTGGGAAGAGAAACTGAGCACGATCCGCGCCGAATAGCCGGGCGCACCAGCCGCGCGGTTCGTCATTTCTATGACACGGCGAACCGCGAAGACCTGTCACGGCTTGGGGCAGTTTGACACATGATCTTCCCATTCCCACCCGCGGTCCCTAAGGGTACGCCGCAGTGCACAATTCAACGAGGAATATCCTACGATGCGCGTGACAATGATCGGCTCGGGCTATGTCGGCCTGGTTTCGGGGGCTTGCTTTGCCGACTTTGGCCATGACGTCACTTGCATCGACAAGGACCAGACGAAGATCGACGCGCTGAAGCAGGGCAAGATTCCGATCTACGAGCCTGGCCTTGAGACGCTGGTCGAAAACAACGTGCGCGCGGGCCGCCTGACCTTCACCACCGAGCTGGAAGCGGGCGTGACCGACGCCGATGCCGTGTTCATTGCCGTGGGCACCCCGTCGCGCCGCGGCGACGGCCATGCCGACCTCAGCTATGTCTACGCCGCCGCCGAGGAAATTGCGCGAAACCTCAAGGGCTTCACCGTGATCGTCAACAAGTCGACCGTGCCGGTGGGTACGGGCGATGAGGTGGCCCGGATCATCAAGGAAACCAACCCGGATGCAGAGTTTGCGGTGGTTTCGAACCCCGAATTCCTGCGCGAAGGTGCGGCGATTGACGATTTCAAGCGCCCGGACCGGATCGTGATCGGCGGCGACAATCCGCGCGGCATGGAAGTGATGCGCGAGATTTACCGCCCGCTCTATCTGAACAAGTCGCCCATCGTCGAGATGAGCCGCCGCTCGGCCGAGCTTACCAAGTATGCCGGCAACGCTTTCCTCGCCACCAAGATCTCGTTCATCAACGAAATCGCGGACCTGTGCGAAAAGGTCGGCGGCGATGTGCAGGATGTCGCGCGCGGGATCGGGCTCGACAACCGCATCGGCCCCAAGTTCCTCAACGCCGGCCCCGGCTACGGCGGCAGCTGCTTCCCCAAGGATACGCTGGCCCTGCTCAAGACCAGCCAGGACTACGACGCGCCGCAGCGCATCGTGGAAGCGGTGGTGTCGGTGAACGACAACCGCAAGCGGGCCATGGGTCGCAAGATCATCCAGGCGCTCGACGGCGATGTTCGCGGCAAGACCGTTGCCCTGCTCGGCCTCACCTTCAAGCCCAACACCGACGACATGCGCGACAGCCCCGCAATCGCCATCGTGCAGACGCTGCAGGATGCCGGTGCGAATGTGAAGGTTTACGATCCGCAGGGCGAGGAACAGGCCCGCCTCGTGATTCAGAATGTCGAATATTGCGCCTCGCCCTATGAGGCGATCGAGGGTGCCGATGCGCTGTCGATCGTCACCGAGTGGGACGAGTTCCGCGCGCTCGATCTGCGGCGGGTGCTGACCATGCTGAAGCAGCCGGTGCTGGTCGACCTGCGCAACATCTACGACCGCGATCAGGCCGAAAGCCTGGGCTACACCTATGTGGGGATCGGCCGCTAAGCCTCCCCGCGCCTGATCGATTGCGGCAAACCTGCGGGAAGGGCCTTCTGGCTGCCCGCAGGTTCAGCGCCGCCCGGAAAACCAGACGCGCCTTAGGCAGACCCTTGCCTGGCTTCTTCGTAGTGGCGGCGCATGTCGCCCAGCCGGACCAGGCAGAACTCGCGGGCGAAACGGTATGGCCGCGCGATATCCCCGTCAGTCCACTTCCATAGCAAATGCGATCGCTTGCCGAGCCGCTCTTGCGGCGCTTTCGTATGCAGCAAAGTATCCGCCCAGCGCGACTGGTCATCGCTATTTGGATTCGCTCCCTTCTTTGCGATGAGGAAGGTCGCGTTCGCAAGGCCGGTTGCGAACTGCCACAGGCGCGAAACTCCGATTTCGCGCGCATAGGCGTCGTAGGACGCGCGCTGATCGTCATCCAGCGCCGCCGTGACGACGAGAAGCTCATGCGCATAGTGTAGCCACACCTCACCGCTTCTCAGCGCCTTGCCCAGGCTGCTGGCGGTGAGCATTGCCGCATCCATATCGCTCATCACCGGGATCGCGCGGCCACCGACCTTGGCCATCCTGGCCGAGGCGAGAATCCGCTCGATATCCGTTGGCGCCGGCGTTCCGGGCTGCCTGACCTTGTGATGAAGGTCGACAGTGGTTCCACCGTTCACCGGCAAATGCGGCGATTCGCCAAGATATTCATGCCACCAGGCGTTCTGGGCCGAAATCGGCGAAAAGAATCCGTTAGCCCCAAGCACATCGATGGCAGAGCGGTAGTCGGCACTGCGCACGAGAATATCGGTATCCTGCGCTGGCCGGACATCCCAGCGGCCATAGAGCGCATGCGCCCTGAGCACGCCTTTCATCGACACCACTTTGATGCCGTGCGTGCGCAAGATGCTGCAAATCGTTGCCGTAACCCCCAGGTTGGCCATGCTGCGAAGGAGACAGGCCTCGCGCTTGGCCTTCACCTTGTCCTCGCGACTCGGCGGAATCGCGATTCGCGCCCTGCTCATCCCCTCCGCCACAAGCAGCAGACACTTGTTCTCTTCGGCCAGGTCCAGCACCGCAGTCCAGTCGGTATCACGCTGCCGCCACGGCGCATCCTCGCCCGGATAGACCCATTGGCGCAAGGCCCCGAGCAAGGGCTCCAATATTTTTATACGAGCGTTATCAGTCATTTGTTCCACAAGGCCTCACCTTGTTCACGGTCTTACCGATTCGTAGCCAAGACCGATACGGCCTCATCAGCATAGCAGCCTTATGGCACAATTATGTCCCACTATAGGACCGTTGCTGCAACGCATCAAAATATGGTTGCCAAGCCGTTAACTCTATGTGATCGAGGCCCTCACAAGATTCTGGCAGCTCGCGCTCAGGGCCGGGAGACTCATTTGAGGTCGCAACACACTGGCGCGGTAAGATGAATGTTTTCAATTGCGTAGATAATGGAGGCTAATTATGGCCAAGAAGACTTACGAAGCTCCCAAGTTCGAAAAGCTCGGCTCGTTCGAAGCGATGACCAAGGGTTCATCGACCGGTAACACCCTCGACCAAGCGTTCCCGGTTGGTACACCGGAGGAGAATCTGACCTTCTCGTAAGGGCAGCTCACCAAGAAAAACGGCCGCTTCGGCGGCCGTTTTTTTGGTCGACGCCGCGCAGCCGAGCACTTGTGCCATCCCTGCGTTCGGGATACAGCACAAGTTGATGAATTCAGGGGATTCAAGCGCTATGTATCGTCGCTGCGAGGATCTTGTGGTGTGCGATCTGGATGGCGGAAGCGCATTGCTCGATCTCAATACGAGCACCTATTTTAAGCTGAACAGCACCGCCAGCTTCATCTGGGAAAAACTAGGCGATCGGCCTATGGATGCCGATATGATCGCCGAAGAGATGATCCAGGTCTATGATGTCGACAAGGCCGTGTGCCTGCCTGACATTCAGAACGTTCTTAAAGACTTGGCAATGGCGAAGCTGATCACGGATCAACCCTAGATGAACGTGCGGCGTGCATTCGTCTTGGGCTCCAGACATTTTGGATTGCTTTGCAAGGCACTGGCCGTGGTCGTCACGATGCGGCTTGCCCTGCTGGTGACAAAGCAACGGCGCATCGCGCGGCATATCAAGGTTATGCCCGCTCCTTCTAGCCCGGTTCGTTCTCCATACACGCTTGCTTGGGCGGTTCGGAACACCGCCCGCGTCGTCCCCTATGCCCATTGCCTTACAAAAGCGCTGAGCCTGCAATATCTGCTTGGCCGCAATGGCATGACCTCGACCATCCGCGTCGGCGTACAGATGGGCAGAAACGGCAGGCTGGAGTCGCACGCTTGGCTTCTGCACGATGGTATCGTCTTGTTGGGAGGCAGCGAAGATGAACTTGCCGCCTTCACCAAGATGGTCGACCTGAACCCGTCATAGGATGGCTGGGTTCGCCCTCGCCTGGTCCCGCTCGCAAAGCTCGCTGTCCTTTGCGTGCCTGAACAATAGCGCATCGTGCGGCGAAACGGTCCAAAGCGCGGTCTTCGCCGCCATTGATCGCCCACGACGGCTGGAACTGGCCGGCAGTTGGCGTGCAGATAACGCCGCAGACCTCATTCATGAGCTGGGTCTCACGGCTGCCGCGACGCCTCAGGAAATTCTCGCTGCGGGATGGAGCAAGTGGAACACGCAGCTGGCTGATCGGCTGCGTGGTCCGTTCGCCATCGCAATCCTTCAAATCGGCAGCAACAAACTCTACGTGGCGCGCGATTTCATGGGCGTCGAACCGCTGTTCTTCGCGCGAACGGCCGACGGGCTGGCGATGTCGTCTTCTCCCGGCGTGGCCCGTGCGCTGGCCGATGGTCCCGATACGGTCAGCCTGCCCGCCGTTTCGAGCTTCCTCGATGGCTTTCCCGCCAACAAGACCGGCACCTTCTACAATCACGTTTCCCGGCTGGCCCCCGGCCACTGGATGACGATCTCGCCATCGCAAGAGCGGATCGAACCCTACTGGACAGTTCATGCCATCGAAAATCGGCCCGCGCCCGCCGATACGGCAGAGCGCTTTCGCGACTTGCTTGACCGATCGGTGGCCAACTGCGCCAAGGATGCGGGAAAGATCGGTGTGTTGCTGAGTGGCGGGCTGGATTCCTCCGCCATCGCCGGTTCTCTCATGCAGCGTCCTGTCGATCGGTCTAAGATCCAGTCATTATCGCTCACCTATCGTGGCAACGATGGCTGGGCGGACGGCAAATATATCGACGCGCTGCGCGCCTATTTTCCGATGGATCACCACAGTTTAGCAAGCGAGGAACACGATCCGCTGGCGACGCTGGAGACATACTTCCCTGTGCTGGACGGACCGAGCTTCGGCTATGGCCTGTCGGTT
Organism: Aurantiacibacter suaedae; assembly: GCF_005434915.1. Classification (GTDB taxonomy): domain Bacteria; phylum Pseudomonadota; class Alphaproteobacteria; order Sphingomonadales; family Sphingomonadaceae; genus Alteraurantiacibacter; species Alteraurantiacibacter suaedae. The sequence goes on along the minus strand of NZ_SKCG01000002.1, from coordinate 770,038 downwards.
TCCAACCGCCTGCTGCCAATGGCGGCCGACTTGGGGTGCACCTCGTTGTTTCATGGTCACGGCGGCGACGAAGTCGTTAGTTATGGCACCGGGCGGCTGAACGAACTGGCGCTGCGTGGGCAGTGGTGGCAGTTGTGGAGAGAGGCCGAGGGCGCAGCGTGCCTCTGGGCGAGGCCGCGCTGGCGTGTCTTCGACCGCTATCTTTTTCACCGCCGCGAACGGCGCTGGCTGGATCGCAAGATGAAGCGCTTGCACGGTCGCTCGTCAGCGGATGCTGCGGCAGAAACCGAAGTGCGCAGCGACGAGCTGCTCGCCCATCAACCCGCTGACGAACATCCCGTGTCGCAGCTCTCGCACGCCAGCCATACCGAGCGCGATATACAGGAAAGCGCCATTGCCTCGCCGCTCCAGCCGCATGCGCTGGAGACTCTCGAGCTGAGCGGGCGGCATCACGGCCTGCAGATCCGCCTGCCGTTCTTCGACCGCGACCTGCTCGAATTTTCGGTCAGTCTGCCATCGGACTGGAAGCTGCGAGATGGATATACCCGCTACGTGCTGCGCAAGGCGATGGAAGGCCGTGTGCCCGATAGCGTGACCTGGCGCCGCGACAAGAACGACTTCACGAGCGACTTCAAAATCGGGCTGATCGAGCGCAGTCCGAACCTGCGCGAACTCGCGTCAGCGTCCAACAGCGATTTGCAGGGCCTTGTAAACCCGCAATGGTTCGAAAAAATCTGGTCCAAAGTAGCACACGGCGGATCATCGATAACCACTCCCGATGCACGCGCGCTATGGCGCGTTGCAGTGCTGGCGATGTGGCTCGGCAGCGACCGGCGCCCGCAAGCGCCGCCAAAGTTGCAGCCGATTGGAGTTGAGGACAATGTCTGACCAAAGCAGGGGGCTTTACGACGCATTCGGCCTCACGATCGAAAGCGACATCCCCCTCAAGGAACTTCGCCACGCCTCTCCGGGCGCGGTTCCCGATATACGCTTCATCAATCATCCGATCGGGCGCGACCTGCCCGGACGCGAAGATGGCATTGTGATGGACTATGCCGATCCGGCCGGCACGGTGATGGCCTGGCCCGACGTCGCGGCCTTCCGGCTGGTCGACAAGAGCACGGTCTGGGTCGAAAAATACCCCGAGGTGCCCGAATCCTATGTCGCCTTTCCGATTCTCGGCCCGATCATGGCCTGGATGCTGAACTGGCGCGAATTCTTCGTCATCCATGCCAGCGCCATCGACATCAATGGCAAGACCATCGCCCTGATGGGCGACAAGATGGCCGGCAAGTCCACGACGGCGGCCGCTTTCGTTCGGGCAGGCTATCCGCTCATCACCGACGATCTGCTGGCGATCACCTTCGATGAAAGTGGCAAGCCGGTGTGTCACCCGGCCTTCCCCCAGCTCAAGCTGGCCGACGACGCGGCGGCGAGCATTCAGGTCGAAGGCGCCGAGGCTTTGCCGCTCGTCTACGAAGGCTTTTCCAAGCGCCAGCACAAACTGGCCGCCATGCGCACCGAGAAGGCCAGCCTCGACTGCCTGGCAACGCTTGACCGCGGCGGCAGCGAACCGGCGCTGCATACCTTCGACACCCCTGCCGCGATCGCCGCCATCAACCGTTTCAGCTACATGCCCAGGTTCGCCGACGCCCCCTGGACGCCAGCCGACAAGGCGCGACACTTCAAGGCCTGCGCAACGCTGGCCGACAAGGCCAGGGTCGCAAGGCTGCAAATCCCGGACGCCCTTTCCCGTCTGCATGAAACCGTGGAGCTTGTCGCCAAGGCGCTCGATCGGATCGAGGCATGATCGCCAGCCTCAAGCGATTTGTCGCCTTCCTCTGGCGGCTTACCAACGGGCGCATCGGTGTCGCGCTGGCACTTAACGTGCTGGCGAGCTTTACCGAAGGCGTCTCGCTGTTCCTGCTCATCCCGCTGATCGCCACGATTGACGCCGGGCGTTCGGGCCAAACGATCGACGTTCCGATCATCGGCGAACTGATGCAGCGCTTTCAGCCCAGCCTTGGGCTGCTGCTGGTGGGTTTTGTCGTACTCATCTTCATGCAGGGCGCGCTGATCCGGGCGAAGACATTGTATCTCGCCACCGTCATGCATCACGCCATCGACCGGGTGCGGCAGGCCTTCTTCGTGCGCGCGGGCAATGCGCAGTGGGAGGTGCTCCAGCAATCGCGCGTGTCGGACCTGAACAACATGCTCACGGTCGAAACCGGGCGTGTGCAGATCGCGGCATCGAACCTGATGGGCTTGCTTCAAGCGCTGATCCTGCTGGCGACCTATTTGGCGATGGCCTTGCTGGTCTCTTGGCAGATGGCGCTGTTCGCCGTCTTCATCGGCCTTGTGATGTTTGCTGCGCTATATCCGATCCGCCGCCAGGCGACGCGGTTCGGGCAGGATGTCGGCCAGATGTTCCGCGAGCAGAACCGCACCCTGCTCGAATTCCTCACCGGCATACGGGTGGCCAAGTCGTTCCTGATCGAAGACGCCTATGCCAAACGTTTCTGGCAAAGGCTGAGCCTGATCCGCAAGTCCACGCTGCGCTATAACCGCATCAGCACGCTGGGAACATTCAGCTTTCAGGTGATGAGCGCGATTGCGGCCGCGTCTTTCATCTGGGTTGCCGTGGAAGTGGCGCAGCTCGATTTCGGGCGGCTGATCGTTCTGCTGCTGATCTTCCTACGCCTGGCCCCACGCTTCGGGGCGATCCAGGAATCGATCCAGAACCTGCTGTCCAACCTGCCCGCCTTCGACAGCTTCCGCGAACAGACCACGGTATTCGCGCAGGCCGCCGAGCCGAAGGGCAGGCGCAGCGAAGCCGCCCCGCCGTTTACCGACGAAATCCGGCTTGAAGGCCTGTCGCTGAGCTATCCCGGAACAGCAAAGCCGGCCCTTGAGGATGTTAATCTCTCGATCAAGTTCGGCCGCATCACCGCGCTGATCGGGCCATCAGGCAGCGGGAAGAGCACGATTGCTGATCTCGTCATGGGCTTGCTGCGTCCGACCGAGGGCAGAATCTTGGTCGACGGGGTGGAGGTCACCGACAAAAACCGCCGGGCCTGGCGCGGTTCGGTTGCCTTCGTGCCGCAGGAAGCCTTCCTGCTCCACGATACGATCGCCGCCAACCTGCGGATCGCCCTGCCCGATGCCAGCGACGAACTGCTGTGGTCAGTGCTCGATCAGGCCAAGGCACTGCCTTTCGTCGAACAGCTTTCGGACGGCCTGCAAACCGTTGTCGGCGAGCGTGGCACCCGCCTTTCGGGCGGCGAGCGCCAGCGCATCGCCCTCGCCCGTGCTCTGCTGCGCAATCCCAAGCTGCTTATCCTCGACGAGGCCACCAGCGCGCTCGACTGGGAGAACCAGCAGAAAATTGCCGCCGACATTGCGGCCATGCGCGGCAAGGTCACGATCCTGACCGTTGCCCATCGCCCCTCGATGATCCGCTTCGCCGACGACATGATCGCGATCGAAAACGGGCGTTGTGTAGAAAGCGGAACATTTGCCGCGCTGGCCGCCGATCCGCACAGCCGCCTCGCCGCCATGCTGCGCGGCGAAGGCGCGGATATGTAAGCGGGCGCTTACGGCCTTATATCCTCAAAGGCCGAAGATCAGCCGCAGCTCTGCCGGTTTGCAAAATCCTCCGAAAAAGAGATGCAATCGACCGTCATTACCGCGGGCAATGTCGCCGGGTCGAACGGTCCGACCCAGGAGGTCAACTGCTGCGAGCCCCACAGCGATGCCATGATTTTCTGCTTCTTGATCGGCAGCGGCAGCCCTTCGCCAGTGGCCTCATGAGCCAGCTCGCCGTCGACATACCAGCGGATATACCCCGGTTGCCAGTCGAACCCGTAAACATGGTCTTCCGCCGTGGCATCGTAGCCCAGTTGGTGGATGTGCGAGACCTTCTCGCCGTCGCGGAAATAGGTGAACATCACCTCGCGCGGCTTCGATCCAAGGATTTCCACATCGATCTCGTCCCAGGGATCTCCGAACGATGGTCCGGTATATGTGAAGAACCCGGATACCGTGCCGCTGGCAGGAGCGGCGCGCATCTTCACCTCGTAATAGCCATGGCCATACTTGCGCCGGGTCTGCACTTCCCCGCCCGAAAACTCGGCCTTATCCGTTTTCTTGCGGGCAAGTGTCAGCCGCAACTTATCATCGAAGCGCACTTGCGAGCGACGCCAGTCGTTAACGGCCCAGTCTCCGTTCCGCCAGCCGTGGGAAACGAACCACAGTCGTTCGTTCTCACTGTCGAAGCTATCGACAAAAGGAGGGCCGCCCACGAGGCGCTCTTGCGTGGCCGTGTTCGTCGGCCGGGGCACCGCCGGCTGATCGACCGTGCGACCTCCCGCAACAGCAACGAGCGAGACAAGCGCAGCGGCGCCCAGGGCAAAGGTAGCCAGGATCCCGGATGTTTTCATGCCGGAAAGATTGAAGCTTTGCCGGCCGATGTCAAATGGATCGCGCTGTCAAGCGACCGGACGCCCGCGCTTCACGTCCAGACGCGAAGGACGCGGCTTCGACGAAATAAGTCGCCGGGCCACAGCGCCATCCCTGCGCAGACCGACAGCGAACAGCGCGTACATCGTCACGGTCGTGAAATGCATGGGATCGTAACCGATCACCTCGAACGGCATTTTCACCGAGAAATAGAGGCAGAGGGTAAAGGCAAGAATACTCGAAAGTTCGGGTGTTCTGAGCGTCTTGGACAACAGCATGGAAACACCCGCAGCCGCCATGACCGCGGCGACGCCGAGGCCGACGTAGCCCAGGTGGATAACGATCTCCATAACGGTATTATGGAAATTGAAGCCCTGCTGACTCTTGATCCCCATCATGGCCCATAAGTAACGCGCATCAATATTATCATGCAGCCAGAAGGCGTTATATCCCAGGCCCAGCCAGGGGCGTTCGGCAATGAGATTGCTGCCAAACGCCCAAAGGTCTGATCGTCCGGTTAGCCCTGCATCCTTTCCGCTCGCGTTGAGCACGAGGTCGAAGATCGGTCCCAGCCACCATTGCTGGGTGATCAGGGCAAGCACGGCGGCCGAGGTCGCGCCGATAAAAATCCCGCCCCTCACCTGCCGCTCGAAGCGTTCGGAAACGAGCCAGGCGATCAGGCATCCCGATGCCAGGATCGTGGCGATCAGCGCGCCGGTCGCCCGGCTCGATACGAGTAGCCAGCCCAGAATCGGCAACAGCGCGATGCTTGCAAACCCTGCTGCCCGGCGGTTGCTCTTGAACATCGAGCGGATGAAAACGATCGTAACGAGCGTTGCCACCCCTGCCATGTCCCCGGAGGCGTTTTTCGATCCGACCAGGCCCGCATAGGCGTCGCCCGCCCCCTCGCCCCAGCCGACCCATCGTCCGAACAGGATGCTTGCGACCGAGTAGACTGCAAATGCCAGGAAATGCCCATTCACATAGGCAGATCGATGCGTCCCGCCGCCAACGATAATTCCGGCGAAGGCGGTGATACAGTAGAGCAGCCCATACCTCAGCGTGGTAAGCGGCACATCTGACCAAAGCGCCGACAGCATCACCATCGCCGGAAACAAAAGCAGCGGCCAGCATTCCATCACCATGGCGGGAAGCCGCTCCCACCTCAGCACGCAGAAGGCGCCCACGGCGCCGAATACCACAAGAACCGTAAGCGGCCCGATCAACAGGTTGAACAGAATCGACGCGAAGATCCCGGCGACGATCAAAGTGTCGAGCCAGGGGGAGCGGCGGTCCAGTTCGAACTCGGGGCGGCGGGCGCGAGTCCGCCCCGATGGCATCGGATGCGCGGCCATCAAGCTGCCTGGCGCTTTATCGCATCCATTTGCAACCGGCCTTAGAAGTACCGCTCACCCACGCGGATGGTGTCGCCAGGCTGGATGTAAACAGTCCGGCCGGTGTCCAGGTCGTAGGTAAATTCGCGGTCCTCGCCGACGCGGCGGATAAACACCCGGCTGCGGTCGGCGCGATAGGTATAGCCGCCGGCCACGGCAATGGCCTGCGTCACGGTCAGCTCGGGCTTGAACGTGAACTCTCCCGAATTTCCGACCTCGCCAAGGACGTAGAAAGGCCGGTAGTTCAGCACTTCCACGTTGATCCGCGGATCGTTCAGATAGCCGTTCGAAAGCTCGTCCGTGAGCATCTGCGATAGCTCGCTGGCCGACTTGCCCGCGGCGGGAACATCCCCCAGCAGCGGGAAGGAGATGTCACCCGCCGAAGTGACGACATATTCCTTCGTCAGTGCGCTTTCGCCGAATACGGTGATACGGAGCTGGTCTGCCGGCGCAAGGGCGTAAGTCGGCACGGCATAAGGATTGGGCGCTGCGGGCGGAACGCTCGTCGCACAACCACTCAACAGGGCAATTGTGACCAGGCCGGGAAGGGCCACCGCTCTCAGCCAACTCTTCATGGGAACCTCATTATTTCCGGCCGCGCGTCGACCATCCAGCGCGATGGCAATAGGGAACTCTCCCCTTCCGGGCAAGCTGTCTGCGGACCGCAACCGAGATGAGCCACAAGTCGCACCGGACGCAGCATGGACTACGTTCGCGATCCGTCGAAGGCGGTCGAAATGCGTTTGCGCCAACGCACGGCCAGAGCCGACAGCGGCATCGAAAAGTGCCGCGCAGCGGAAGGATTGCGCAGAATCGCTCCTATCGCAGCAACCACGCGCCGCTGTTTCAGCGCCTCTATCGCCTGCGTGAAAGCAACCGCCTCCTCGATCGACCGATACCGCCTGCGATAGGCCGGGGTCAGACGCCCCATGCGCACGATGTCATCGCGCAGATCCCGCTCCGCTGCCAGCATCCGCTGGGCGTTCGCGAGCGAGAGCCGGTGCGAGATCGAATGCGCGTGCTTGCGATATCTGTAGCCCGCGCTTGGCAGCAGTCTGTAATCGGCACCGCCGAGCAGAAGTTGCGCGATCAGCTCGTCATCCTCGCCGATCCGCAAGTCCGGCCGGTAGCGATGTTTTCCGCCCTCAAAAACAGACGCCCGGATTATGGGCTTGAGGAAGCCCAGGCTCGCCTGCTGCCCGAACATCACGGTATGGCGAAAGTAGGTGTCGAGATCGATCACGCCGTCATCGGGCAGACTGGAACCATCAAGAAACCGCGCGGTCGGGATATCTTCGCCGAATATGGTCAGATCGTCGGCCACAAGATCGGCCCGATGGCGTTCGCCAAGCGCGATCATCGCAGCAAACCGGTCGGGCTCGATCACATCGTCGCTGTCCAGCACCGCGTACCAGCGACCGCGCATGTTTTCGATGGCGATATTCCGCGCCCCGCCCGGTCCCTGGTTTTCAGGCGTCTGAAACACGCGAATTCGCGAATCGGAGGCGGCGCGTTCCCTTGCATAGGCAAGGCTCTTGTCGGAGCCGTGATCGTCGACAATGAGGACTTCGATCGTGACCCCGCGCTGCTGCAAGGCGCTGTCGATCGCCTCGGGCAGATAGGGCATGGCGTTAAAGCAGGCGATGGCAACAGATACGTCTGGCTGCGCTGCGTTTTGGCGGATAGGGGTCACGAGCTGCGTATCTGCCAGAAAGATGCTACAATTTTGGCCTGACAACCCCTCGTCGAACCGACATACGGGCGCCCATGACCATGCTCAACCCGTTCCGCACAAGGCTGCCGCGCACCGCCGAGGGCGAGCGGATCTATGCCGTTGGCGACGTTCATGGGCGTGTCGACCTCCTCGTCAAGCTGTTGAACCTTATCGTAGACCATTACCCGGCCATGCAGCCGGCCCCGCGCAGCGTCACACTCGTGTTCCTGGGCGATATCATCGATCGCGGGCCGAGCAGCGCCGCTTGCGTGCGTGCCGTCCATAATCTGTGCAAGGGCCCCGGCGCAACAATGCTTCTGGGCAATCACGAGGACATGATGCTCGCCTCGATCGATGGCAATCCGGAAGCGCAGGCCGCCTGGTTGCAGAACGGTGGGCTCGCCACCTTGCAAAGCTACGGCATCGCTCCTCCCAGCGCCGACGAGGACTCGTTCGACTTCGGCGAACGTCTGGCGCGAGGGATTCCCGATGATCACGTGACTTTTCTGAGGTCGCTTGAAACATCCTACCGCAGCGGGTCCTATTTCTTCTGCCATGCCGGGGTTCGGCCCGGGGTCTCGCTTAACAAGCAGATGCCGGAAGATCTCTATTCCATCCGGTCGGAATTCACCGATTCCCAAGCGTGGCACGGCGCTGTGGTGGTTCATGGCCATTCGATTGTCGATGGGGTGGAAATTCGCCGCAACCGCATTGGCTGCGACACCGGGGCCTATGCCAGTGGGCGCCTTTCCTGCATCTGCCTGCAGGACGATCTCCAGGCGGTGCTGCAAACGTAAGGCTTCAGAGCGGAACCAGCGCCAGTTTGGCTGCCTGTTCTGAACTTGCCAGGCACCGCGCGGTGCCCGTCTGCTGCCACTTCGCGCAATTCCAATATACCTGCTGCGTCCGGTCTCTGAGCGTCTGAACATAGATCAGATCGGGCGGCATCGAGGTCATCCCTTCACGGTCGAGCTGCCATGGCCGCTCGCTTCCCGGCGCCCAGCCGACCACCCGGCACTCGGCATTCCCCTCACAGGCGGCCACGGCATCGAGCGCCCAGCGCCCCGGCGTTGTTCCCGCCGCAATCGGCTGCACGATCGGGCGGGCATAGGAAACAGTCGGCACCGCCTCGGCGGACGAGCGCCCGTTCGCAACCAGATTATCGAAGACCGAAAGATCAACCGCCAGCGCCTCGTCGTCCGGGGTGACATCGGCAATGGCATGGGCCGGATCGTAAGCCGCAAGCTGGCTGACCAGCGGTTCGACCAGCGATGCGCGCGCGCGGAAGGCAGGCGCCGTTCCCCAAACGCCCTTCCAGCGGAAGAACAGGTGCGTATCCACTGCGGTTAGCTTGTCGAGGTTTTCGCTCCAGTAAGGCACCACCCAGTCGGTGTGATAATGCGTGGCCCAGCCCACCCGCTCATCGACCTGCTTGCCGAGCATCTTTTGAGCAAGCGCCTTGGCCCGCGCCAGCGCCGCCTCCGACGGACGCCAGCGGAGCAGCGAGCCATCGCAGGTAAAACTGAACTGGCATCCCGTTGCCCGCTCTGCCCCCTGAAACACCACGCCGCAAACGGTGTTGGGCCAGGCCGGATGGCGCACGCGGTTGAGCACCACCTGCATCACCGGCCGCTGGTCGTCCGCCGACCCGCCAGCCTCGTAAAGTGCGGCAATCGCGAGACAGGTGGCGGCCCGCTCGCGGTCAGGGCCGGTCAGGCGCGAATCGAATGGTGCGGCCGCCGCGCTGGGGAGCGTGGTGAAAGGCCGAGCGTCGTTGATTTCCTTAGCCGTCTTCGCCTCGATCGGCATCAGCTTGTCGGCCGAGAAATCCGCCGCATCATGGATGACCTTTTCGAGCGGAGGCGCCTCGTGGTCATCATCAGCCGCGACCTTTGGGGCCGATTCGCCCCACCAGCCGGATGGCGCAAGGTCCACTCCGCGAGCGCCGACCACCGCCAGCGCAAGGGCGATTGCAAGCAGCGCGAAGACGAGCGCCACTAGCGTCAGGACCGAACGGCGATAATTAACCATTGTGGTGAAAAAACTTTCCTACACGAGCCAGGGCTGCCTAGCGTTCCCGCGAATCAACCGCAGGAGTTTATCATGGACCGCTTCAAGAACAGCAGCGACTCGGTTTCGGATCCGGCAAGGTCGCTCGCAACGATCGACGCAACCTCGTCAGCAACTCTCAATAGCACGCCCAAAGCGCTTTTCATCGGCAGTGGCGGCGATGTCTCGATTCGGGCCATCGACGATGACGAAGCCGTGACGCTGCGGAACGTCCCTTCGGGCACGATCCTGCCCGTTCGCGCGATGCAGATCGACCCGGCACGGACCACCGCGCGCGACATTGTGGGGCTCTATTGATGCGCAACGCCCTATCGCTGGACCTGTCATCGATCAGGCGGATTGCGGGCGAAGTCCCGACTGCTCCGCCGCCGCCGCCGCCTCCGCCGTACGCACCCAGCGGCACACGGTGGGACTATCGCGCCCTGTCTTCGGGCGCCGTAGCCTCATGGGCAAGCAATGATGGCTTACAAACGCTGGCTCAGAGCATGGCGGGAAGCCAGCCCAGCAAGAACGCCGACGGTGTTAGCTTCGACGGGACGGATGACATCCTGTTCGACGCCAATCGTCGCCCGGCTTACATAGGCACGCACATACTCGGCGACGACATAACCTGCACCGGCCTTGCCCGCGCACCCGACAAAACGTGGTGGATCATAGGCCATCCGGTCGGCCAGGCCTATGCCAGGATGCGCTTGTATCACTACAGCGCCGATCTCTCGACACGCCTGGGCTATGTCGAGACCACGCTCGGCGGCGTGCAGGGCGCGGCCTACGATACGGACGACGATACCTTGTGGCTGGGGCACTTCGCCAAGGGGGTCATGCATATCGCGCTGGATGGCACGGTTTTGCCCGATGGCATCTCCCCTTCGGACCCCGGGATGACCTGGGACACTGCGGGGGGCATCGCGATAGATCAGGCGAGCGGCCACCTTATCATCTGCGAGGACACATCCGGCAACGCGATCCAGATCATCGACAAGCGCGACAAGTCCGTCATCAAGAGCGGCACATATTCGGAGACCGACAAAGACCACCTGTTCTTCGATCAGGATTCGCGCCTGCTTATTGCCACCGCAGGGGGCAATGGCTCGCCGGGCAACGCGATTTTCTTCGGCATCGACGGCACTAACTTCATGGAAAAGATTGCGCGCATCTCGCTTCCGCAGGTTCTGGCTATCGAGGGCATCGTCTACGACGAGGGCAAGCTGTTCGTCTGCGACGATCAGCACTATCACGCCACTGCCTCGGGCGAAAACGCCATTCAGGAATACGCCTGCGGCCAGATCGCCGGGAGAGTGCTGGACATCTACGGCGTCATTTCCTTCGCCAGCACCACCCCGACCGATGCGCTTTTCGTTTTGGGGGATCCGTTGTCATCGCACGGTGCCGGGCTGTATGTCGCCGGGGAAAATGCGCTGCAACTGCGCGCCAAATCATCCTCCGCCCCAGGCGCTCCGGCCACGAACTTTCATGGCTTGCCCAACATGGCAAACCCGAGGATCGTTTATGCCCGGATCGACACCATCAGCGACGCGTTCACCCTGTGGGTTGATGGCAGCCTCATCACGGATCGTACGGATTACGGCACCCTGTCCAAGTTCTACGGACCGATCTGTGACCGTGTTGGCCTTACCATCGGTGCAGCACACGAGGGTTCAGACACCCGGTTCCTGCCTTTGACAACGCGCAGCCTTGGTTACGCGCTGCGAAACACGGGCTTTACCGATGACCGCGAGAAGATCGAAGGCTGGCTGGCGCACGAGTTCGGCCTGATCGCCAACCTGCCGAGTGGCCACCCCTACAAGGCGACCGCGCCGTGATCACCACATAGCTTCGAGCCGATCGCGCGCGCATTGATCGCATAACGCCGTCGCCTCGCATCGGGCCACATCATAAGGGCACCGATGCACGGGGCGACGGCCAAATCGGTGCAGAAGGTGCCTGACGAAAGCCGAGGTAAGCATGAGGCGGCTGCTCTCGCCTTCTTCAGCCCCGTTTTGCGTCACCATCTCAGCCAACCTCGCTCGCTGCTCCAGGAGCGCGGAAGCTAGATGGTCGCCGTCGCAATCCTAGGTGCAGAATGCTCCATTATGGTGAGGTTTGGCTGAAAGTCGCTCGTAAAATTCTACATGCACCTGATCGGACGCAAATACGGCGTCGAGCGCCGTCAGCAGGCGCGGGTAATCGGCCCATTACCAGACATAGGGCGTGTCGTAGAGGCGTTCGAAGAGGGAATTGTCGTCACCGCGCAGGGCCAGATCGAACCGCTCCGTGTTGATTCGACGAAAATGGCGAATGGCGGAAAAGGCGCGTTGCACCGGGTCGCGCAGGAGCACTACGATCCTTGGCTCGAAGTGCGGCGCCAGCAGATCGCGGACAACCTCGAGATCGGAGGCAGAAAGCGCACCGTAGGCTGGCGTAATCTCGCCCACTACAGCCGCGTGGCGAGCCCGGTCCACAAAATAGTTCAGGTAGTGCTGCGGATCGGCAATCATCTCCAACCGATCACCCGGAGTCAGATTGTATCCCGGCTTGCGCTCCAGACCGATCCGTTCGGCGAGCTTCCTGCGCTATCCCCGCCGCTCGTGCTCGAGCTGAGCCTTGGCATGAAACTCTCCGAAAACGTCCTGTCGCAACATGGCATCGAAGACATGCAGTTCTTTGGGGGACGGCTGGAACACCTCCGGATAAGTGTTATGATGGTTGGAAAGCCATGTCGATCCGGACTTCTGGGTTCTCACGCCGAGGAGAAACCGCAGCATCATGTTATCGTGGTTTTGCAATGCGTTCTCCCTTTGCCGTTTTGCCAGGCCAGCCTAGCATCGCCGGAATTTTCCGGTCGAGCGAACGGATTAGCCGCCGCATCGGCTCTTCATAAAAGCGGAACATCAGCGCTGCGAGGAGTAGCGTGACGCTGACGATAATGGCAAAGCTCAGCCACGTGGGCTCGATCGTCCCTGTATACCGGGCCAGGATGCCCTGCGTAAATCGGTGGAGCAGATAGGTTCCGAAGCTGATCTCTCCCAGCCACACCAGCGGAGAAAGGCTGAGCACCCGAGCAACAGGGCTGACGGGCGCGACCACGCTAAACAGCACCATACACCCCGCCATCAGAATCGCGAACGTATTGGTATAGGCGTTAACCCCGTGGATGGCGGCCGCGGCGAAGGCGAGCATGGCAAGCGGCAGGCCACCCCCCGCCCACTTCTCAAGCAGCCGTGGAGGCGCATCGGCGATGCGCGCCACAATCATCCCAAGCACGAAGATGTGAAGATAGCGCAAAGGATCGATCCGCCCGTCGAAGAAATAGGCCGCAACGGCGAGAGGGACGTACAGCAAGATCAGCACTTGCAGATTCAGTTTTCCGCGCGCGAAAGCGAACCAGAAGACCGGGAACATCGCGTAAAAATGACATTCGACTGCGATGGTCCAAACCGTATATGCGTCACCCAGCAGGACCAGGTGGCGATCCACCTGCCAGCTTTTCATCCAGAAAACATTGATCCCGAAAAAGCGATCCAGCAGCGCTGCCGCAACAATAAGCAGCGCGAACAGCGGATATATGCGGGCAAACCGCGCGATGGCAAAACGCCAAACCTGCACCGCAGTGAACTCGCGAGCCAGATATAGTCGACCCATGAGAAATCCGCTCATTACGAAGAAAAGCGTGACCCCCAGTGCACCGCTAAATTTAACGGGCGCCGTATGGTGAATTACTACAATCATCGCCGCCAGACCGCGAAGGCCATGGAGTGGCTTGATTATTCCCTGGTCACGCCCCCTGACCATATCGACCCCATCTATTTATCCTGCTTTTCTTGACGCTAGCGCCTCCGTCCGGCTTTCACAACAGTCGAAAAATTCCATTTAGCCGCAAGCGAGTGACAAACGACGAAATCTCGGAAATTCTTAATTGGAATGCACCGACCATGCTTCACGAATTGCTCGGCAACTTTCGTCTTTACTTCGGCTTTCTCCTGCCGCGTTCTGAGCACACGATTCCAGGCATCGAAGGCTTCACGATGCGCTTGGTCCACCTGGAGAAGGTCTTTCGCGCCAATTGTTCCGAGCTGCGATCCATGCCAGAATTCATTGATCTGAAGCAGCAAATCATCGTGAACAGAAGTGCCCGTCAGCCTCTCGTACGACCTTGCCGACACCCTGGCCCGGCATTCCTGCTGCCCTGACCAGTTCTTTTTCGAGATGCTGTTGGCCGAAGTTCGGAACCGATAAAGCACCTCGTCGATCTGGCCGAACATCGTGTGGTGGCTCATCCGTTCCCACAGGTCATAGTCCTGGGCAAAACGGAAACTCACATCATATCCGTTGACCCGATCATACAGAGCGCGCGTGTACATGACTTGCCCGTGGCCAGCCATGACATTGAAAAATGGCATGAAGAATGCGACGCAGGCACTGGGAAAGTGTAGCGGCGCAACGTCGAACCGCTTCTTTCCCGCCTCGTCCATGAACTCGATGTTCGCGGTGACCAGCTCTATCTCGGGGTGCGATTCAAGAAAGCGAGCCTGCTTCTCCAGCCGTGTCGGAAAGGAGATGTCGTCGGCATCCATCCTTGCGATCAAGCGGCCTTGCGAGGCATCTACCCCGCGCACGAGCGATTTCGTGAGGCCGATATTCTCTTGGGTGAATACCCGGATGCGGGGATCCTTCGCCGCAAAATCGGCAAGGATCGCAGGCGTCCGATCGGTCGAACCATCATCGATGATGACGAACTCGAAGTCGCGGAAAGTCTGATCGAGAATGCTCGCAATGGCTTCGGCGAGGAACTTTTCGCCGTTGTATACAGCCATAACGACACTGACCGTCGGCTCTTTTGCCGATGATGCCGGACTGGGAAGACTACTGGGGGTCGGCGTCGGCATCGCAAAGATCCATTTTCAAGGCTTGACGGTGGAGCGAGGAATCTGACTCGATTTCGAATTAAGGGTCGTTTCGATGCGCCGTCTGGAAATCGAGCGCACCGCGATAATATCCGTACCTCTGCAAGTGTGGCAGCCAAGCTTGCGGACATGACGAAAACCGGGCCCACTGATAGGCGATCCAGTTTTGTGCCGTGAGGCGCCAAAGCCACAGGGGAGCCCCCATCAGTGTGGGTCCACTCGAAGCGGGAAACGGCTTGCCCATGAATTGGGCGAGCCCATAGTGCGCGAGGGCAGCCCACGTTTCTCCCGCTGATCTGTGGTACGTCAGAATGTAGTCGCACGACTGGCGCTGCTCCACAATGTGATGGTCGACCACCGTATCAGGGACATAATAGGCCTTGCCGCCCTCCGCGCAGATCGCGCGAATTACAGCGGTTTCCTCGCCAAGTCTCTTGAAGCGGGGAGAAACGCCGAGTTCGGGATGAAAGCTGTGGCACTTCTGTTCCTTCATGCGCAGGGCGAAGTTCGCCCCTATCGGCCACTCGCCTGCCTTCGTGTCTAGAGGCTTCGGCTCGTCGCCGAGGTCGCAGCGGGCGAGCAAATCCGTCAACAAATGGCGATTGTCGAGGAACCACGCGGGTGTTTCCCCCTCGAGCACAGGAAGAACCCTTCCAGCAAAAATTGCGCCATCCGGATGCCTAACGAAGGCATCGAGATAGCCCTTCAACCAATTGGAGTGGGGATGTGTATCGTCGTCTGTCCAGCATATGTACTCGCCCGCCGCCTCACCGACGGCCCGATTGCGAGCGTACGAAACCCCGTGCCTTTCCTCTACCAAGAGCCGGATCGGCAAGCGATCAGCAAAGCTCAGGATGACTTGCTGCGTATGGTCGGAGCTTCCGTTATCGACAACAAGGACTTCCCACTCCAGATTTTCTGGCACGATCACTTGGGTCAGCGCTTGGAGACCGCGCCGGAGCTGCTCCGCCCGGTTCTGCGTGCAGATCGCAACCGTAACTGTCGGCAGGTCGCTATTGTTCATGTCCCACTCCTCCACGGCGCTGTGAGCTGGAGCCTTCTGAAACCAGACGATTCATTGCAACTTCCAGCTCTTCCAGCCCCTCGCTTCGCTGCTGGGCTTCGGCGAGTGCCGTTCGCTGCAATTCCCTGAAGAGGTGCTCATCGTTCCACAGCCTGCGCAGCGCCTCGGCCCATGCATCAATGGGAGCATCGGCAGGCAGCACGATCCCGCCGCCACCTATCGCTTCCGGCAATCCGCCCTGGCCCGAGCCCACCACAGGTATGCCGCTGACTTGCGCCTCGGCCGCAACCCGGCCGAACGCCTCTTGCCATTGGCTCGGAGCAAACAGGATGCGGGTCTGCGCATAGATCGCTCGCATGTCCGACACCGGAGCGAGGCAACGCACATTGGGCAAACCAGCAAGCTGATCCGCCCAGGTTCCCAATTCGTCTCCGCCTTCGGGCACATTTCCGACGAAAATAAACGGTATCTCCGCACAGCGCCGGGCAACCGCGATAGCAACCAGCAAACCCTTATGAACATAAGGATTTATGAATGCGACCGATTGCCCCGTTTGCTTAACCAGATAGCGTTCGCGCCGGATGTAAGGGTAGATGACCGAAGGGGCCGCGCCAAAGGTGTCGCGGTAAAAAGATGCCGTGAACTGCGAATTGGCGATCACAGGGAGATCGGCAATCTCGCCGTAATCCCCGTCATGAAACTCGAGTTCGACATCGTGGACCTGCACCAAGACAGGCAAACCCGTACCCTTTGCCGCCTTGGCCGCGGGAACGACCTTGCCGCCCATGACGATGACGATATCGGGCATTTCCGCATCGCAAACCTCGGGGATGGCAGCCACTGGATGCCAACTGCGCCAGACGCGATATCCCGGAACACGATCGAAGGTGAGTTTGGAGCGCCCGGCCAAGGCCCGCAACTTCATGGCAATCGAGGAGCGAAGTCCGAACAGCGCACCTTTGCGAAAGCCCGCCAGAACCGACACCTCGTGGCCACGCTCGATCAAGGCAGAGCACAGCTGATGCAAGGTCACCGACATGCCGCCCACGGACTGCGGCATGTAATAGTGCGTGTTGATGAACAGGATCTTCATTTGGTCCGAATCGCAGAGCTTCGCACGACGACGTTGGCCATTGCAGGAAATGCCTCAGGAACCATGGCGAGCCTTGGCGGTCAGCGCAGTAACACCCCAATGAAAAGTATTACCCAACATCACGAACTTGCGGCCAAAATCCATCGGTGAAGTCTGCTTGATGCGCCCCCGCCACCTTGCAGCTATTTCGCGCCTGACAGCGAACTCGTGATCTTCCAGCTCCGGATTATTCGCGAAAAATATTTTGACCGCGCGCAGCATCACCAATGAGGATTTCATTGTATCCGTGAGAGATACGGATTCTGGCGAAGCTCTCCACCAAAAGAAGCGCAGCGCTAAACCAACTTTATCACTGATTTCACTTCCGACCAGCCTTTTATATTCTCGCCGACTGATACTCGAAGAAACCTTCGCTTGTGGCATCTTGTTGAGAGACGAAATACTCTCGTGACCGGTGCGGTATCTATAGAGAATCTCGTTCACCATGCCGAAGCGGCCGATCCTCAATAACCGCGTCCAAAGGTCATAGTCTTCGGCAAGATTGCACTCAGGATCGTACCCGCCTGCAGCAAGATAGGCTGCCTTGCTGAAGATAACCTGGCCGTGCCCCCCAATGGGATTCCGGAAACAAATATACAGGGGCAACAGATCCATACTTTTCGGCGCTGGCGCCAAATATCCCTTTTTATCAATGTCCTTGAAGTGCTCGATCAGCGTCGTGACCGCGACAAGGTCCGGCTGCGCTTCGAAAAGCGCCATTTGCTTCTCGAAGCGAGTGGGCAGGGAGATATCGTCGGCGTCCATTCGGGCAATAAATTGCCCCCGCGCCTCCTCCACACCGCGGCGCAAGGCCAGCGTCAAACCGGTATTCTTCTGGCTGATCACACGGATGCGCGCGTCACGTCGCGCATAATCAGCCAGAATCGCTGGCGTATCGTCGGTCGATCCGTCGTCGATGATGAGAAATTCGAAGTTCGGATAGGTTTGCGCAAGGATGCTGTCGATAGCCAGAGCGACGTCAGACTGCCCGTTGTAGACAGACATTACGACCGAAAGAGAATGTGCGTTAGTCGAGTTATCGTCGCTCATTTCCGGACCTTTCACTAGTGCCTTTGAAGTAAGAAACAATCGAGCACATCAAAACCAACCTTCGCATGCTAAAAACTGGCGGCCTTCATCCTGCCGAGCGCTTGCGAAAAAATTTGCTTCGCGCCTTTGCTATACCGGACAAGACGATTCTTGCCGTCTCGGTCTCAACTCCGTCACGCCGCCCTGTCAAAACCCAGATCGACAGCAGAGCTGACAAATAGACAATCGCGCCAAGTGGAACCATTACACACAGCCGTAGTACCAATCCCTGGAAATCGGTTCCAAATAGCAACCACGGTCTGACCGCAAGAACTGCCAAGGCCATCATCGCCGCAGCGACTGCGGGCCGCCACAGTGCGATGAGATGATCGGTTACGGTGATTGTCGTAATCTTCTGCACAAGTCTCATGTTCAAAAAATTGTTGAGCACAGCCGAAGCGAGCATCCCGCAAATCGCACCGAGCAGTATGTGGTAGGCATCTCCCCATCCCAGATAGACGCCGGTCAGGATCATCGGCCAACGAACGATCAAAGCGCGTATATCTCTGCCGAACATTTCCTTCGTATGGCCCGTCGCCATAGCCAGAGCGTTCAAATTGACTGTTATCTGCAACAAGCGGAGCATCGCAGTCAGTTGGACGATCGGTATCGCCAGATCCCATTTCGGCCCCAGAGCGACAACCACGAATTCCGGTGCCACAGAAGCAAGCCCCGCAGCTATCGGAAAACAGATCAGGCAGAGAACGCCCTGAGCTCGCAAGTACCCGTGTCGCAACCGGTCCGGCTCGTTCTTGATCCGCGAAAAGGCGGGAAAGAGCACCTGCCGCAGTGGCTCTATAGCCTCGCCAATCGACTTGCTCGTAACCCGGTGGCCCATCGAATACTGTCCGAGCAGTTGCGGCGAGAGAAAATAGCCGAGCAGCAGCGGATCGGCACGCCAATTGATCGCCTGAACCCACTTCCCGAAAGTCAGCCAGATCGAATAGGACAAGAGTTCCCGATACCGGCTGAGCGACGGGCGAGGCATAAAGGGAAACAACAGATAGGACATGGCGACCAGGACGCATTCGGTAATCAGCGGCCCGATCACCAAAGCCCAGTAACTGCGATAAAAGTACGCGATGCCGACTGTTGCAAGAAAGCCGACGACCTTACCCGTCAATGACAGGATGAAACTCTGGTGAAACTGCAGCTCGCGTTCGAACACGGCGAGCATGGGATTGACGAAGCTGCCCACCAAGGTCGTGACCGCCATCAACATCAGGATGTCACTCAGCCGCTCATCACCATAAAACCTGGAGAGAGGCACCGCGAGCAGTGCAATGATGGCCCCAACAATCGCGCCGCGAATGACGTTCATGGTCCAGACTGTGTGGAAGTGCTCCGGCTCCGGATTGTCGCGCTGCACCAGCGCCTTGTAGAGCGAGAACTCCGAGATGACGCCAATGATACCGATGACGGCGGTGGCAATGGCGATCAATCCGAAATCGCCCGGCATCAGCAGCCGGGCAAGCGCGACAGTGCTGATGACGCCAAGCGAATTGACCATTACCCGCGCCGCGCCAATCCACGCCACGCCCTTGATCAGCTTGGACCGATTGTCTCCACTCATCGCAAAAGGCCTCGGATGGCAGCGTTCTTCTTATGACAGAGCATCGGGTTAGCCGAGGACTTCAACATCGCTACGTGCCTTCAGTTGCTCGACGTCGCGATCATATCGCTCCGACATGGCAGCCTTGTCTTGGTCACTCCAGGGCAAGAATCGTTGCGACTTGTCGCTGCGTAGATAACGGTCCTGCAGGGCAAGCATCGTATAGACCCGCTGCTGTGGCGACAGGTCAGGTGCCATCGCGATCATCTCTTCGATCGCTTCGGAAGAAGCGCTTGGCAGGACCACGCTTTGGCTCAACCGATGCATCTGCGCGAACGGAACACCGCTTAGGCGCTCAAGTATCTGCGGCTCCAACGCCGAGAAATCCTCATAGCGCCAGGTCACTATGCGCGCCTCGGGAAAGGTCTTGCGGATCGTGTCGACGAGCGTCACCCAGCTACCAGGCGATAGGCGATTGAACTTAAGGTACTTCTCAAGCGGGATGAAGCCGCCATGCCGCAAAGATTCCGCATACATCGAAGCCAGGTACGACGCATAAGAACGGATCGCGAGAAAGAATTCTAGCGGTCGCTGCGGAAGTGTATCGCGAAGAACCGACAGGCCAATGGCCGCATTGGGGTAGATGCCGCCGCCATAGCTATCCTGCGCCTCCCCGAGAATGTTCTCCTCGGACAGCGTGACGGGCATGTCGATATCGAACCACCATGCGATCTCGTCCATTTTGGCGCGAGCATCAACCGCGCCTTTCGAGAAAAGCCTATAGCCCTTTTGTTTCTGGCGCTTCCGCCGCGCTTGTATCGCGTCGCGCAATGGGGGGCGCACAACGCTCAGCGGCAAGTAAGCCAACCCCGCTGCTGCGCTACGCTCGCTATTGAGCAGCAGCGTCTCCTGCAGGTAGGTGGTCGCCGTCTTGTGCGATCCCAAGTGGATACGGATGATCGGTTCGCTCAATGTGGGTACCCCAGAACTCTCGCTCACCAACGTTCCCGATCAAACCGTTCGCGCGCATAGGCAAGGCTAATTCGCAGGTGCACAATTGGCCGATTTTTTCCGGGCTGACAACCAAGCATGAAGCATTTGCGTGACACCAAGGCCACTTGCCCCGCGACCGGACACTTTTTTACGACGAAGTTAAATCGGCTTCCCGCCTTCGCCCGCAGAAACAAGGCCATAACGCGGAGCGTCGGACCTCGCGGCAAGCCACTGACGCAGGAATCCGCCGCCCCAGCTCGCGTGCATCACCATCGCCGCCACGCCCGAAAGCAGCGCCATACCCCCGCCAGCGCGCAAGCCGACGAGAAGGCCCACCCCAAGCGACGCAATTGCCCACAGCAGCGCGGGGAGCGCGAAAATCCAATGCGCCAGCGCAAGCGGCAGCGCAGCCACGGCCAACGCAATCGCCACCGGAGCGAGCTGACGCGCCTTGATCGCGATACCATGCCGCTTCACGGTGCGCGCGCGGCCCGCGCCGTAGCGCCAGTATTGCCGCCATAGCGCCCCCAGCGAGCGTCGGGGAAAATAGGTCAGCGCCCCGGCAGGCTCCAGCCAGATGCGCAAGCCGCGCGCGGTCTGGCGCACGTCGAGTTCGGCATCCTCGTTGCAGGGCATCGCCTCGCAATAGCCGCCCAGTGCGCGGAACACGCTCACCCGCATCAGCGCATGGTGGCCGTGATCGACAAACCTCCCGCTGCCCAGATGCCGGTGCGGCGAGCCCCCGGTGCCGAGCACGCTGTTCTGCGCTGCCGCGATGGCTTTCTGCCAGCCACGCTCGCCCTTGGTCTCCATCGGCACGACCACCGCGTCGGCACCGTTTGCCTGCACGCTATCGAGAAGGATGCCGACATATCCATCGGGATAGAGGCAATGCGCGTCGATCCGCACCAGCCAGTCCATACCATCGCCATAAAGCGCGACCGCGCGGTTCACCCCGGCGCTCTGGATACGGTCGGGATTGCTGAGCAGGACAAGGCGCGCATCGCTCGCCGCAAGCCGCTCTACAATGGCCGGGCTGGCGTCCGCACTGCCGCCATCGGCAACCACCAGGCGGGTGATCGTTTCGTCGCGCAGCATCTGCACGAGCAAAGCCTCTAGATGCTCGGCCTCGTTAAGGCAGGGAATCACCGCGAGCACACTCATCGCGCAGACAAACTCGTGATGGTGCGCACCAGTTCGCGGCATTCGGCCTCGTCGCAGATCACGTCGCCGCGGTCGATTCGCGCGATCCCTTCGCGCAATGCGCCCAGCTCGGCCGGTTCGAGATCAAGCAGGCGCTGCGCCGCCATCTCGCCATCGGCGACGATCAGGCTAGCGCCGTGCCGTTCGAGCCAGTGGCCCACCTCAACATCGCCCAGCGCAATCGGGATCGCGCCGAAGGCAATCGCCTCGTAAAGCCGGTTGGGCAGCAGCCACTTGCTGTTCAGCCCCTCCTCGAACCAGTCGATCGACCACGCGAAATCGCAGCGGCCATAAAGCTCGGGCAGGTCGGCATAGCTGTAGGGACCGACATAGGTCATCCCCGGTGTCGCGGCGACCTCGCCCTCAAAGTCGGGAAACTCAGCCGGAGAGGGCTTGCCCGCGATCAACACCGCGATGCGGCCCTCGCCGCGTCGGACCAGCTGCTGCAGGAAAGCCAGCGTCCGCTTGCAGCGGAGCATCCCGAACCAGCTGACGACATAGGGCGGGGCCGGAACCCCACGCGCGGCCGATCGAGGCGCTTCGCCGCCATCGGGCAGCAGCTTATTCTCGACCAGCAGCGCCGGAGCCTTGAGCGGGCGGTGGTCGAAGTGGTTGCGCAGAAACGCAGGCGAGGACGTAATCAGCAGATCGCACCGTGGCAGCAGCGCGCCTTCCACAGAGCGCACCAGCCGCGAGCCCATGCCCTGCCCCACCAGCGAGCGGTGGATGTCGAGGCACTCGTAGACAAGCGGACGCTCGCCAACGATGGCGCGGGCAATGCCGAGCTGTTCGAGGTTGCGCGCCACGATCACGTCGCAATCGCGAAAAAAGGCCTTCAGCCGTTGATGAAGGATCGCTTCCTGCAATGTTGCCGTTGCGCGGGCCACCAGCGCTGCATCGCGCGATTGCCCGAGCGACATCGCCCCGCGTGCCACAAGTGCATCGCAAACGGTCTCGTCGCGGCAAAACCCGGCAACACGCATGCTCGCCCCGCCGAGCGCAAACATGCGACAACGCCGCTCGACCGCAGCGTCATTGAGGTTGTGGACCAAATAACCGATACGCAAGGCGGCTGGCTGTGCCATAGGCGACGCGGAATGACACCTTTTGTGCAACGCGGCAAGCGGCTACAAGGCAGTGATACAACGACGAGTCTGCTGCCAACCGACTCGCGACGTGAGTGAGTGACGGGAATAATCGAGAATGGGCGTACCGACTGTCGGGGTCATCATTGCCGCCTACAATGCGGCCCCCACGATCTCACGAGCTGTGGCAAGTTCATTGGCGCAATCGCTCGTCTGCGAAGTGATCGTCATCGATGATTGCTCGTCGGACGATACGGCCGAGCTGGCCGCAAAGGCGGGCCAGCATGACAGCCGCTTCTCGCTCATCCGCCAGCCGTTCAATCAAGGCCCCTCGGCGGCCAGAAACCGCGGACTCGACCATTCCAAGGCGGACTATTTCGCCGTTCTGGACGCCGACGACATGTTCATGCCCGAACGCTTCGCGCACATGTTCGCTCAGGATGGCTGGGACATGTGCGCCGACAACATCTATTTCAGCATGGACCCGGAAAATCAGGACAGGTCGCTCGATACGCACCAGCAGAGCGAACGCTCCTGCGTGATCGACTTCGAAACCTTCGTCGATCGTAACATCGGCGGTCGACGCAGCAACCGGACCGAGCTGGGCTTCCTCAAACCGGTGGTGAAGCGGACTTTCCTCGATGCGCACGACCTTCGCTTCGACGAGACGTGCCGCCTGGGCGAAGACTTCGTGCTCTATGCCCGGATGCTGGCGCTCGGCGCGCGCTTCACCTTGCTCGAGCATTGCGGATACGCCGCCCTCCAGCGCGCCGATTCGCTCAGCTCGGCGCATTCGGTGGCCCATCTCAGAGCGATGCGCGACGCCTCCCTCGCCATCGGCCGCGACTTCGACCTGACCCACGCTGAGCGTGCGGCACTGGAACGGCATGCGCAGCATCTGTCGGAGAAAATCGTCTACCGCGAAATCCTCGAACTGCGGCGCTATGGCAAGCTGCCGAAGGCGCTGTGGCAACTGGGCACACACCCTTCCGCCATCAAGGCGCTGCTGGCCGATCGCTTTCCCGGCCCCCAGGTTCCCGTGCCACGGCATCGCCCTTTAATCACCTCATCCCAATTCGGAGACCTGTGTCGGTGAGCATCTTCGATGCACGGGATTTGCCCGAGACAGACATCGAAACCGATGTGGCGATCCTTGGTTCAGGTCCGGCGGGGCTGACGCTCGCTTCGAAACTCAACAGCGATTGCGTGGTGATCGAAAGCGGGCATTGGGACCTGGATCTCAAAAACCATCGTGAATTTCATTCCATCAACTCCGGAGAACCGACAGATATCGATTCGGTCAGATTGCGCGGCGTTGGCGGCGCATCGCTGCGCTGGTCCGGCCGTTGTATCGCGCTCGACGACTACGACTTCGAGGATCGCGAATGGATCGCCGAGGCCGGCTGGCCGATCGCCCGGCATGATCTGGATGACCACTACGCAGAAGCGCTGCGGCTGCTTGGCATAGACGAGACCGAAAACCCGCGCTTTGCCAATCACATGCCCCTCGGCGAAGCCACGCGACACGATCGCGAACTGCGCCACTGCACCTGGCTGTTTGCCGACCGCAAGCCTGGCGGCATGGTTCGCTTCGGCAAAAAGTTCAGAGGCGAATTCACACGGCCCGGCAAGCACCTGATCTACGGCGCCCACTGTGTGGATGTCGTGCAGGAGGGAGAGGCAGTTCGCGCCCTCAAGGTCATCGACCGAGCGAACCGGATGCGCACGATCAAGGCCCGGCGCTTCGTCATTGCCAGCGGGTGTGTGGAAACCTGCCGGTTGCTGCTGGCGCACGATCGCGCCAACCCGGCGGCGCTTGGCAAGGTCCGCGCGTGGCTCGGTCGCGGCTTCATGCAGCACCTGCGCCTCGATGCGGGCAGCGTGCGCAGCGATCCCGGGCAGTTCCACCCGCTCCAGCGCATGCTCAATATTTTCCACAAACCGGGCCACAATTCGCAGGAGTTCGGCCTCTCGCTTGAACCCGCGTTCGCGCGTGAGAAGAAAGTGGGGAATGCCTCGATAATCCTGCGCTATGTTCCCGAACGCGGCCTTTCACCGCTCGACTGGACGCCCAGCATCATGGGCAGGCTGCTGGGCCGAACGCCGCACCTTCGCCGTGCCAAGGTAATGGTCGAAATCGATACCGAGCAGGCCGTATCGCCTTCAAGCTTTATCAGCCTCGCTGAGCAGAAAGACAAATACGGACAACCGCGCGCGCTCGTCCATTGGGTGATCGACGAGGTCGACCGGCGAACCGGATTCGAGGCCATGCGCGCTTTCGGGCGGTTCCTGCAGCGGCACGAGTTGGGGCTTCTGGATGAGTGTCAGGAAATAAGCCCGGATGCCATTTCGTCCCACTGCCGACGCGACACGCTGCACCAGCTCGGCGGCACGCGCATGAGTGACAGTGCCGCCACCGGCGTAGTCGATCGCGACCTGAAAGTGCATGGCACGGCCAACCTGTGGGTCGTGGGCGGCTCGGTGTTTTCAACCGGCGGACACGCCAACCCGACGCTGACAATCATGGCGCTGGCCAATCGGCTGGCACATCACCTCGGGAAGGTCAGCAGCGCGCGCTAGGTCTGCACCTGAGGCAGGTCGATATCACTCCGCTCTTCCACCTGCGGCGCCCCCGCCGGCGCGCTGCGAGAGGAAAGCGCCCGCCGCAACAACAGCCGGGGCAGACCGCTGACGCCGCCGACCTGCGACAGCAGCGCGAGCACCTGCCGACGCGGCTCGGCCTCCGGTGCGCGAAGGCGCCATACCAGCCCGTCAAGCACCGCGCGCGCAATGGCGCCGCCTGCACCGGCGCTGCGATAGAGCGCTGTGAACCGCGCCAGATGGGGCTGTTCGAGCACTCCGCCAAAGCCGTGCTTGCCGCTCACGCTGCGGCGACAGATAGCGCGCTCGCACGCAGATAGCGGCCGCGCGCTGGCCTGCGCCGCATGCTCGAAATCGTCGAGCGCCTCGTCCCACAGATCGTGCCGGGCCATAATGCAGGCGCGCTGCAGCAGGGCTGCACGGCGCAGAGCCTGCGAATCGTCGGCGCGGTACATCGCCTCGAACAGCGAAAGGCCGGCGGCCTCGCGAAGCTTCACGAAGATGCGCCGGTCGAACTCCTTCCACACACTGTCGGATTCGCCAGCCGCATGCAGCACCTTGCTCGGTCCGCGTGCACCTTCGTGCTTGCGCTGGCCGAAGATCATCGCGTCCTCAAAGGCGCACGGAACCTGCGCCGCCAAGCGCACGAACATTTCGTAGTCGAGCGAACGCAGCATGGTCTCGTCAAAGGGGCCGACCTGCTCGTAGGCGCTGCGCCGCACGAGCGAGGCGTTGTGCATGACGAACGAGTCTTCAAGGATATGGCGCGCCAGTGAGCCTTGCGAAAGATCGGGCCAGTAGCCGGTGCCGAACTCTTCGCGTTGCCCCTCGACCTCGCGAAAGCGGGTATAGCGGCCGAATACGAAGCCGGCCTGACTGCCCTCCAAGCGCGTGAACAGCCGCTCCACCGCGCCTGGATAAAGGATGTCATCGTCGTCGCAGATCCACACGTAGCGGCCCGAGGTGCGGGCCATGCCACGGTTAAGCGCGACAGACTTTCCCGCGTTCTCCTGCCGGATATGATCGAAAGGCTCGTCCAGCGACTGCAACACCTGCGGGGTATCGTCGGTCGATCCATCATCGACCACCAGCAATTCGTCGTCGATGTCCATCTGCGAGGTGATCGAGCGGATCGATTCTGCGATGAAATGGCCGCGGTTGAACGTCGGCATGATGAAGCTGATGCGGGTCACTTGGCAAAGGTCCTGCGCTTGCCGTCCAGATCGGGAACCGGCCCGAAGCGGCGCTCCATCGCTGCGATCTGGCGGTCGTTCCCATCGGACAGAAGATTGTCGTTGTACAAGGCGACCTCCTGCGTTTGCGGCCATTCCACCACGTCGAACCATTCTGGGATGCGGCGATGCCGGGTGCCCGCCCGCCGCGCCATCCAGAAGAACCAGATGTCGTCTCCGCGCGGGCACAGCTCCATGAACGTGGCCTCGTCGAACACCTTCGGATCGAAGCACCCGGGCGGATAGAGAACCCCTCCCACGCCGGTGGGGAACAGAAAGCCCAGCTCTTCACCGACACTTTCGCGCGCGGTTGCAAGCTCCCATTCGGCATAGGGAGCAAGCTTCCTGTCTTTGCGCATGAACGCCAGATGCGCCCGCGCGGCGATCACCTCATCCGGATGCCTTTGCGCCGCGGCGACCAGATGCCCCAACCATTCGGGAGGGTAATAGACGTCATCGTCAGCCGTGACGTAGAAATTGCCGGGCTCCTGCTCCAGCGCGGGTATCAGCTTTTTGTAAGAACGCAGATCGCGGCATGGCCTGATCGCCAGACCGTAACCTTCGAGATCGCGGATATCGCGCGAAAGCTGATCGAGGTCATGCTCGGCAATCCACAGCTCAACGCGGTCCGCGCGCACTTCCTGATCGAGCAGACTGCGAAGTGTATTGCCCAGCGCGGCGAAGCGGGGCGGATAAGAGGTGACCGTAACCACCAGGGGCGCGGGCAAACTATGCGCGCGCGCCGCCTTCACTCGCGGAAAGCGCGCGACCCTGCGCCGCGCGCGGCCACGCAGATACCGGGCGCGAAGGTGGCGATATATCTGCTTAAGCCTGTAGACGCCGCGCATGGCTCGTTTCTTTCGCCCTCGTCTTCATCGCAATTGTCGCTTATCCCAGCACTGTTTGTTATGCGCGCAGCCGTAAGCTGCACGTTCTGGTTCGGCACATTATGGGGAATGGCCAGTTGACAGCGCCAACGCAATCAAAAGTCGGCTTCATCACCATGGCTTACGGCCGGCAGAAATATATCGATCAGGCCGTGTCGCTCGCGCGGTCGGTCAAGCATCATATGCCCGACCAGCCGATCGTTCTGGTGACCGACCGCAAGGAGCCCTGCGCGCCATTCGATAGCCAGATCGTGATGGACGATTACAAACTCGCCGGGACCGTGCTCAAGACGTTGATCTACAAGTACTCTCCGTTCGAAGAGACCCTGTTCATCGACTCCGACTGCCTGCTCACGCGCGACTGCTCGCCGGAGATCGAGCAGATCAGGCAACATACGTTTTCGCCCGTGGTCAACACCTACCTGCGCGCCGGAGACAGCGATCTCTGGCTCGAAGACGTAGGCAAGGCCGTGCAATTGGTCGGCGGCGAGTGCTTCCCCAAATTCAATGGCGGCGTCTATTTCTTCCGCAAGAGCGCCGAGGCAGAGGCTGTGTTCACCACGGCCGAGGAAATGCGCGCGCGGCAAACCGAGCTGGGCATTCTCGACTTCGACTCTGCCGGCCCGGGGGAAGAAACCCTGTTCGGCCTCGCCATGGCGAAGCTTGGCGTCACGGACCTCTACAACGACCATGGACGCCTGATGCGGACCCCGCTCAACTCGACCGGGCCGATTCACCTCGACGTCCTCGGCGGCGAATGCCGGTTCGTAAAAGAGGGCGCGCTGGTAGAGCCGGCAATTGTACACTTCTGCGGCGAATGGATCGACCATCCGGCCTATCGCATAGCGGTGAAGGAACTGGCGCGCGGCAAGCGCTTGCCCGCATCACGCCGCGCCGCGATCCGCGCTAGGTATGCGGCCCGCAAGCTGGCGGCGAAGGTCGCGCGCAAACTCCGCTAGAATGAGCTGCGCTTGAGCCAGCTGCGAAAGCGACTGCAGAGATGATCGACTATGCGCCGTGCATTCCGCGGCCGGGGGCACCGTTTCCCGCGCTTGCTTGCATCAGGCGTTGTGGCTCGACAGCATCGTGGTGCCGTTAGCACCGGAGCGGTGGTTTCATTCGGCACCCGCGGACCGACTTGTGCTCCTGCTTCCTGCACAATTGGCATATGATGCGGGTATTTGTCGCATTTGCGAAAGACTGAATTGCGCGGGCGTTCAGACTTGCTAAACCCGTTTTCTGGTGGGCACTTCCTATCGACCAAGGCAACAAGGACGGCTAGATACGCGGAAAATTTACCGTGCCAACTCGGGAAGGCCGCGTGATCGAGGTTGCGAGGCTGTTCGAATGCGGCTCTGGGCGAGACGATTTCTGTAGGCATCCTCGGCAAACGAAAACCATGACAACACTCGACAATAGATCTTTCGATACCGCGGATGAACCGTTCCAGCCCACCTCGGAGGAAGCGCGGGCGCCGTTGCTGCCCGACCCCGGGTTTCTGTGGCAGGTTTTTCGGCGCAACATGCTGCTGGTCTTTGGCCTGTTTTTCCTCGTCCTGCTGCTGGCCGCGGCCTATCTTGCTACGGCGACGCCGGTATATTCCGCCAGTGCGAGCCTGATCGTCGAGCCGGCGAGCGACCCGGTCCGAACATCGGAACCCGACCGGGCGGGCACCGTCCCCAACACCGACGAGATCGACACCGAGATCAGGCTCATGTCCTCGCCGTTCGTCGCAGAAATTGCCGCGCACCTCTATTCCGAACGGTTTGCTTCGCCCGATGGCGACCCCTTCACCGAAGCGGAAATCGAATTGATCGCAAACCGGATGGGGGGCACCACACGGATCATGCGGTCGGGATCAAGCAAGATAATCGACATCACCGCAGTGGGGCCCGATCCGCAATTTGCCGCCGCCACCGCCAACCTGATCGGCGAAGCCTACCTGCAGTCGCAGGTCGATAACAAGTCACAACGCTCGGAAAGCATGCAGGCCTTCATCGAGGAGCGGCTCGCCGAGCTGGAGCGCAACGCCCTGTCCGCGCAAGCCGCGCTCGACAACTATCGGGCCTCTCGCGGGCTGGTGACCGCGAACGGCGGGACCAATGCCGAACAGGAGGTCTCCAACCTCAACACCCAACTCGCTTCGGCCCGGGCCGACCTGGCCGAGAAGCAGGGGCGCCTCAATGCAGCGAGGCAGCAACTCGCACGCGGCAGCGGCGGTGCCGACGTGGGGGCCGCGCTGGGTTCGAGCACGGTCGCCAGCCTCCGGCAGCAGGAAGCACGCGCCAGCGCTGAACTGGCCGTGCTCACCCAACGCTATGGCGAACTGTATCCCGAGCGGCGTCAGACCGAATCCGAACTGGCCGATATTCGCCGCCGTATTCAGGAAGAGATCAACCGGGTCCTGTCGAACCTGCAGGCCGATGTGCAGACCGCGCAATCGCGCGTCGCCTCGTTGACCGCGAGCCGGCAGACGGCGATCGGCGCCATGACGTCGAACAGCCGCGCTCAAGCGGGCATGAACGAACTTGCGCAAAAGGCGGAAGCGGCACGGTCGATTTACCAGTCGTTCCTCGCGCGAGCGCAGGAGGGCACGGCCTTGCGTGACAGCGCGATGCCCGATGCGCGCTTTGCCACACGCGCGGAAGTGCCCAGCTCTCCCTTCAGCCCAAATTATGCGCTGACGATTGCTCTGGCCATTGTCATGGGCCTTGTCGTGGGATTTGGGGGGCTGCTGGTCTCCGAATATCTGCGGCGCGGGGTGCAGACCAAGCGCGATGTGGAGCGGCGTTTGCGGCTTCGCTATGCTGGCGCCATTCCCAGCCTCAAGTCCACGATCAAGGGACGCCAGCCGCTCGAAGCGCCGCAGGATTATGTGCTGAGCCATCCGCATTCGCTGTTTGCCGAGGCATTCCGTTCGATTCGCACCTTCCTGATGCTGTCACCGGGCAAGCGGTCGCGCGCGATTGCGATCACCTCGGCCCTTCCCGGCGAAGGCAAGACGACCACGTCGGTCTGCTTGGGCCGCACTGCCGCGGCCGAAGGGCTCAAGACCATCCTAGTGGACGCCGACCTACGCCGCCGGGGCTCTAGCGCGCTGCTGGAATACGAAAGCGACCAGGACATTTACGACTACCTGCTGCACGACGCTCCGATCGAGCAGTGCATCTATCGCGATGTCATGTCCGGCCTCGATATTCTGGGTAGCAACGGCGTTCCGGAAGGCGGCCAGAATCCGCTACGCGATCACACGGTCGAGAAGATGCTCGCCGAATTGCGCGCAATCTACGACGTAGTCATCATCGATACGGCGCCGGTTCTCGGCGTGGCGGAAAGCCGTCTGCTGGCAAGCACCGCCGATCGCGTTCTGGTCATCACCCATTGGCGCAAGACTTCGATCCGCGCCATTGAGGCGGTGGTCGATATGCTGATCGATTCGGGCGCAAAGGTGACCGGGCTCGCGCTGAGCCAGGTCAACATCAAGAAGTATGCAAGCACCGGTGACGGCGACGTTTATGCCTATGCGAAGAAGTTCAGAGGCTATTACACCAACTAGGCCAGGTGCGGTCCGGGGGATTTTTGACGATGAGAGATGGCATCACGCGCAAGCTGGCGATTCGCCTTAACGACCACACGAGAATCGTGTGTCAGCTTATGGTTGTCGGTGCAGTAAGCATGTCCGCCCTGCCGGATGCGGCCCATGCGCAGGACGATGTTCAAGGGCGGTCCGTGTCCCAGCGGAGCGCCGATGAATATGCCTCCAGTCCCGTCCACATCGGCCCGTTCGATGCCTTCCCCTCGGTTGAACTCACCACCGAATATACCGACAATGCGCTGATCACCCAGGCAAACGGGCGCCAAGACGACGTGATCTTCACCCTGACCCCGCGCCTGCGCCTCAGAGATCAACGTTCCGACCGGGTCGTCGACATCGATCTGTCGGCTGGCATCCGCAAGTTCGCCAGCATCGACACGGAAGATTCGGAGCAACTGCGCTTCTCCGCGCGGGGCATGTGGGGCCTCGGAACCGCCACCCAGTATAGCGGCGCCGTGCGCGTGAATCGCAGCACCGAAGACCGCCGCGATGTGGGTAGCTTCAACAGCGTGCTGCAGCCGATCGCCTTCACCGACATGAGCGCCGAAGCCGGGGTCGACCAGGCGCTTGGCCCGGTCCGGGTCAGCCTCAACGGCGCCGCACGCGCTGTGCGATACGATGGTTTGACGACCATCGGTTCCGAACAGTTCGATCTGTCATTCCGCAATTTCGAAGTTTACCGGGCCACGAGCCGTATCCGATATGCCCGCTCACGCGATCGCGAGGTCTATCTGCAGCTTACGGTTGACGACCGCTCCTACGATCCAGCGCCGACCACCTCCGGCGGGCAGCCGCTCTATCAGTTCGACCGCTCTTCGCGCGGGGGGCGGCTGGAGCTTGGCTATCGCCAGCAGATTACCGAACTGCTGTACCTCGACCTGCGCGCAGGTTATCTTCTGCGCGAATACGACGATCCTGCACTCGACGATACCGACGGCCTCGCCTTTCAGGCCGACTTGCTGTGGAACGTAACGCCGCTAACCTCGATCGAATTCAGCGGGCAACGCCGGGTAGACGAGACGATTAACCCGCTCGTTTCAGGTCTGGTCCGGACCGAGGGCAGAGTGCAGATCGAACACGAGCTGCTGCGAAACCTCATTCTGACCGGTCGCGGCGCCTATGCAAGGCTCGATCGTCTCGATTCGGACAACGATGGTGACCAGTGGAGCGTGGGCGCCGAAGCCAACTATCGGCTGGACCGGCACTGGGAGATCAATCTTCGGGCCGAACACTATGAACGCACCGGATTTTACGACTTTGCCCAGAATGAAGTGGGAATTGGCTTGCGTTTCAACTTCTGAAGTGGCCATTATCCAATAACAGAGAGCTAAAACTAGCCTCTGGGGCCTTGCGAGGCCCGATCTTGGGTAAAGAGGTGCTTTCATGCTTGTCGTAATGGGCTCGACGTCATCCCTGTTCTCATCATCGCGTTCGGCAATGATCGCGCTCCCTTTTGTCGGGCGCCGTCGGGATGACAAAGGCTGGACTCACCGCGGCAAGCTGACGCTTGTGCTCGCGGGAGCGGCTTTCAGCTGGGCGCTGGTCATTGCGGGCATTTGCCTGATTTTATGACTAATTGCAGTGGTTAATGGCGCACTAACGCCACGTCCCGCGATGAAACACCCCCTAGGTGCGGTGTAACGCGAGCTTAAGTCCTTGGCTTTTTTAGGGTACGTCTCTACCCATGATGCACCGCACCATGGAGCGACCCTTGATCATTGAGCGCAAGACCATTCTGGCGCCCTACGAGCCGCCTCGGCTGCTCGGCCGCAGCGCCATGATCGTTGACGATCCTCTCGCGGCGCAGCTTCTCGACCGCGTTGGGTCGTTCTTTCTGCTGATCGCAATTCTGCCGCTGCTGATGCTTATCGCGCTGGTGATATTCATATCCTCGCCCGGCCCCGTGCTGTTCCGACAGAAGCGAATCGGGCGCCGCGGGGAAAAGTTCACCTGCTTCAAGTTTCGCACGATGGCGACCGACGCCGATGAACGGCTGAAAAATTTGCTCGCCACCGATACCGAGGCGCGGCTCGAATGGGACCGCGACCAGAAGCTGCGCAACGATCCGCGAATCTATCCGTTCGGTCGATTCCTGCGCAAAAGCAGCCTCGACGAGCTACCACAGCTTTTCAATGTGCTGCGCGGCGAGATGAGCCTGGTGGGCCCGCGCCCGATCGTGGAAGCGGAGATCGTACGCTACGGTCGCTATTTCGGGCATTATTGCGCGGTCCGCCCTGGTATAACAGGCCTGTGGCAGATCAGCGGGCGTAACGACGTCCATTATCGCCGCCGCATCGCTTTCGACGTGATCTATGTCCGCAAAGGTCGGGTTGGCGACAACCTACGCATTCTGGCCCTGACAGTTCCCATTGTGCTTAATTCCAGAGGCTCGTATTGAGGAACGACCTGGGGTAACCGACGTTATTCCAACGGTCTTTATAGTTAAAAAGCCGGTAACCAAGCCGGCGAATTGGGGGCAACAATGGCGACATCCACCACGCAGTCACTCTCCGCGTTCGTCGCGCGGCAGCCGAAGTTCCACTTCTGGCTGCTTTCCTCGCTTGGCGTGGTGGTTTTCGCCTCCTCTTTTCTGTCGCACGACAAGCGCGGCCTGCTCTATTACGACGAGCCGAGCGCACTTCTTGCAGACGATCTGGCATTGATGCCCGAATATGTAACTGGCGGATTTGGTAGCCGACTCGCCAATGGCCCTTATGGCGGCGGTGAACGGCCGGCCGGTTTCCGCCGTGCAATCGGTCCGCGCGATCCCGGCTTTGCAGGAGCGCCGTCGGCGGCTCCGGGTGGCGCAATCGCTCCTGCGGGCACACCAGTGCCTGCATCCCTCGCAGAGGGGCCTGGCCCCGCGCTGGCGTCCGGCCCGGCAACCGGCGGCAGCCCGTTAGGCCTTCCCGCTTTCGGCGATGGAGGCTTTGCCCCCACTCCGATCGGCTTTGTGCCCGCAGGTGATGGCGGCAGCAGTGGCGGCAGCAGCAGTGGCGGCGGGGGCAGCACGAGTGGCGGTACCAGCAGCACTAGCGGTGGTAGCAGCAGCGGTGGCGGTACGCCTGATCCGGTGGTTCCTGCCGTGCCGGAGCCTGCAAGCTGGCTGATGATGATCATCGCTGTGTTCACGCTGGGATCGGCGATCCGGCGCGGCCATGAGGATCGCGCGCCCGTGGCGGCCTTTTGAGCACCGTCTAGAGTGATTTAATTACCAAAAGAACGAACTTCCGGCGGTTAAAACACCTTTATTGACGAGCCATCGATGACGATCCGGCCCATCCGTTCGAGAACATCCAGACCGATGAGCGAATGCGGCACACGATCATCGGCAACCACCGCCTGCACATCTGACAAGACTATGCCCGAAATTGTCAGGCGATCGATCGAGGCCTGACCGACTGCAACTTTACCGTTGGCCGTGTGCAGCCGGGTCACAGCACCAGCGACAACAGCTGCGGCCCCGGCATCCGAGCTGCGCAGCACCGTCGTTGTCGCGCCCGTATCGACCAGGAACCGGGTCTCCACACCATTTACCTCGGCAGCGAGGAAGAAGAAGCGAGCTCCCGGAGGCTTGGATGCGATGGTGATCGGATGGCCTAGCGCGGGCGAATCGCGGCTGTCATGCGTGCCCGCAAACCCCGCGTTAACCTTATTTCCGAATAAAACGCCGCTCGATGGGTCGTCAAACGCCACAAGGCCCATGGCGAACGACAAGAGGATTGACAGCGGGGCGAGCGCATTTGTCATGGCTACGACCTAAGCCAAAATCGTTAACAAAACGTATCTTCGCCCTCCCGTCGCAGATCATCACGACCGACGGCGAGACGCCACTTCATCAGCCAGAACGGCCTAACTCTCGCTCGCTTGCTCGGCATCGTGCCGCTTTTGCAACGCTATCGTGCGGCGGTGCTGCAAGCCGCAGAAAATCAGGAAGATAAGTGCGGCGACCAACAGGTCGATGCCAGCCCTTAAGTAAGGTGAGCGTGCCGAGGCGAGATCGGCGAACAGCACATAGGTCGGCTGGTGAACACGATAGCCAGCGTTGCGATAGAGCGTACGCAGCTCTCCGCGCGCGGCATCATGCCGCAGCACACCTTCGAAACGCCGCCTTTCGGGTGGACCAGCCTTTCGCTCGCCTATCTCGACAAACAGCGTAATCGCATCGTCGCTGACCGGATCGAGCACCGGCGCAACCCACAGCGTCTTGCCGGAAAACAGCAGACGGTCCTCGAAAAAGCCGATCCTGCCGTATTGGAGCGTGCCGTCCATCACCACGCGCCCTTCGATTTTTTCGTCCGTTCTGAGGTCAGCAAGGGTGATCGGGAGCGGCTTTTCGCGGATCCCGACGATGGTCAACGACAGTGAGGCGACTCCCGCCGCGCACAGCGCCAGACCACCCGCGATCCACGCGAGAAAACCCCTCATCATCCGGCTGCGGTGCAGCGCGGCTTCGTAAGTCTTGAGCTTCGGGTTGGAACGCGCCTTGCGCAGCCTGTAAAGCAGCGTCAGCGTGATCGGCGAAGTTAGCAGCAATGTGATGACGGTGAGCGTGACAATCGGCCAGCTCGCATCGAAGCGCGCGAATTGCCATTCGATCAGCCGGGCGACGAGGCCCCGGTATTCGACCAGCTGCCAAGACAGAAAAGTCAGCACGATTGCCGCCCAGATGACGCCAATCAGCCCAATGACCCCCGTGCGAACATAGGTGTTCGCCTGTGTTGTATCACCCTGTGAGATAGAATCGCCTCCGGAAGCTCGCGCTCTATGGTGTCTGGTTGGAAATGGATAGGCTGCCGCGTGCGCTCGGCCCCCAGCCCTGCTGGTACCGGATGGCGCCATCTTGCCGCATTTCCCTCAGGCTCCGTTCGAGTTCTGCCTCAACCTTTTCTTTTACGAGCAACTGTCTAGCAAAGTTCCGCTGAGTCTGACGAGAAGAATTGATCCTGTCCACGGCAAGGACAGTCCATTTTCGACCTTCAAGCATCAGGTCTCGTCCCGGCGCGACGGTCTCGAGCCAATCGGGCTTGTGTTCGAGCCGTGCGGTGTCGACCACGAGTGTACGATCGTTGTCGGGCGAGCGCAGCGTGAGCAGACGGCGCTGGCCGAGCAGATGGCCGTTGTTCGCCATGAACTGCTCGATCTCCGCGTCAGATACCGTGCCCAACTTTTCAGAGAGGCTGCGCCGCAGGGTATCCACCAGCAGCTCCTCGCGCGCGCGCCGCTCGGCGAAGTGGAAATCGGGATCCCGATCGAGCCCGCGCTCCAGCGCCATTTGCGCCAGCAGCTTGCGGTCGACCAGCTGTTCTAGCGCATCGTTCGCCGCCGCCCGGCCCTCGGCAGCATCGGTGCGATTGCCGAGATCGAACTCGTGGTTCAATTCGGCCTGCGTGATCGCCTCACCATCGACGTTCGCGAGCACTTGCCCGTCGACCTCGGGTGGACCGCAAGCGACCACCAGCACCAGCAACGGCGCCGCCAGCCCATATTTCGTCAGCTTGCAAATGGTTCGATCCGGCCGCATTCTGCCCCCATGAAGACGATTTACGATTTCGTGTCCGTCGGCATCTTCGTTTTTGTCGCCTTCGTCTACCTCCAGCGGTCGGTGAAGCGGCCGCCATGGAAAGACAATACCTTCGACTATGTCCTGTGCGCGGTCGGCTGCGCGGGTGGCAACTGGCTTGGCAACGAAGGCTATCAGGCTGTCGCCATCGCCTTGCTGATGCTGACCGTAATCTATTTCGTCGTCCGCCTGCGCCCGTTCAGGCGCGCCTAGGGCTGCCCGAAAAAGACTTGCCGCCCGCGCGCACCGGAAAGCTCAACCATACGCCGCGCAAAAGCCGCGAGCGTGGGGACCGAGCTTGCAAGATCCTCAGCAGGCATCGAGAGGCGCAGCAGCACGCCCTCGTCCACCCGCCAGTGCCCGATACCCCGCGCAACGGCGAGCCGCTGCCCCCACAAAGACTGCGCGAAGACATCGCTTATCCGCGCCCAGTAGAGCACCGCTTCTCTGCGGCTACCCCGTTCGGCGAGCATGATATTGCCCGGCAGCGGATGCGCGGCAATCGGCAGGTCGCGCTCCTGCACCTCGAGGATATCGAAGCCCGAGGCGGTGTAGCAGATCTCCGGCCGGTGAAGCTGGAAGGTGTAGTCCTGCCGCGCGCCATAGGCCATCACCAGCGTGATCGGCGGCTGCTCGGGGTGAACGAAGGCCTTGATCGCCAATTCGTCATAGACCCGGTCGCTGAGCAGATCGGGCGAAGGGAGGATGACTTCCTGCGGGGCGACCGCCCGCCAGCCATCCACCTGTTGCGGCAGTACGCTGGTGGGATCGAACCCGATGTCGGTGCCGGGCCTGAGCCTCACGGCCCCCGCCGCCGCGCCGAACAGGCCAAGGCATCCGCCCAATATCACGGTACGCCGGTCAGGCATGGCGCGCTCTGTCGATCAGGCGCAGGCCCTCGCGCAAGGCCCGGTCGGCAGCAAGGAACAGCCCGAGCGCAATCGAGAAGCTGAGCAGCCCCGCAACCGGGTGAACCACGGTGTCGAGCACCGGCGCACCGAACCTGTCGACCGCAAGGATCAGCACGACCACGCGCAGGATGTTCGCGCCCCAGGCAATCGGCACCGCGAGCGCCACGCACAGCACGGTGCGCCGCCAGTCGCGCCCGCGATACCAGTAGGTGAACAGCAGCACGAAGGCGACCAGCGTGATGGTGGAACTGGTCCCCGCGCAGGCCGCTTCCAGCGCGAGCCTGAACTGGTTTACGAAGATGCTGGTCCGGTCATAGGCAACGTCGAGCCCCAGCACGTCCGCCAGCCACACCGCTGAGGCAGCCATTTCCGCGCGCAGCCGCTCGGTCATGATGGTCGACAGCGAATAGGGCAGCGGCACCGCCAGGCCGAGAAAGATCAGCGGGAAGCGGCAGGCCCAAACGATGGCCCCGCCGCGCCAGACCCAAAGCGCCAGCACGCAGCCCGCCCAGGCGCAGACAGCCATCAGCAGCACAAAGCCGATGGCGCTCGCGAACACATATCCGAGCGAAACCACGACCAACGCGGCCAGCGCCGGGAGAAGAGGCCCCGTCGCGATGAGCGCCTCGTGCTGCTCGAGCGTCTGCGCGGTGGTCCACAGCCCAAGCAGCAGGATCAGCGGGGTGAGCGATCCCGCCTCGGTGTTCCAGTCTCGCTGCGACAGCGCCACCAGCGCCGGAAGGCAATAGGCCGCCATGCCCAGAGGCACGAACCAAGCGGCATTGTTCCAGCGAGGCAGGGCGCGGATCGCCTCCATCGCCTATTTGAGCGGCATGATCCGGTCGATAATGTAGGCCGCCGCTTCCTGCGGGCTCATCTCCACCGTATTCACGCGGATCTCGGCGTTCTCGGGCGCTTCATAGGGGCTGTCGATACCGGTGAAGTTCTTCAGCTTGCCTTCCCGCGCCTTCTTATAGAGACCCTTCACGTCGCGCTGTTCCGC
Organism: Aurantiacibacter suaedae; assembly: GCF_005434915.1. Lineage (GTDB taxonomy): Bacteria > Pseudomonadota > Alphaproteobacteria > Sphingomonadales > Sphingomonadaceae > Alteraurantiacibacter > Alteraurantiacibacter suaedae. Next base: position 731,628 of record NZ_SKCG01000002.1, on the reverse strand, counting down.
CACTTCGAGCGGGGTATCGACGAACACCTCGAGGAACTCGCCTTCGGGCAACAGGTCGCGCACCATCTGCCGCTCGGCACGGAACGGCGAGATAAAGGCGGTGAGCACGATCAAACCAGCATCGGTCATCAACTTGGCGACCTCGCCCACGCGGCGAATATTTTCCACCCGGTCGGCATCGGTGAAGCCCAGATCCTTGTTCAGGCCGTGGCGAATGTTGTCGCCGTCGAGCAGGAACGTGTGTCGGTTCATCAGGTTGAGGCGTTTCTCCACCTCGTTGGCAATGGTCGACTTGCCCGAGCCGGAAAGACCGGTGAACCACAGCACCTTGGGCGCCTGGTTCTTGAGCTTGGCGTGCTCCTCGCGGGTGATGTCGACCGCCTGCCAGTGAACGTTCTGGCTGCGGCGCAGCGAGAAGTGCAGCATCCCGGCGGCGACGGTGGCGTTGGTTACCTTGTCGATGAGGATGAAGCCGCCGAGCTGCCGGCTGTCGGCATAGGATTCGAACACCAGCGGCTTGTCGGTGGTGACCTCGGCCACGCCAATCGAATTGAGCGCCAGCGTCTTGGCCGCGAGGTGCTCCATCGTATTGACGTTGACCTCGTACTTCGGCTCGGCAACCGCGGCCGAGACCGTCTGCGAGCCGAGCTTCAGCCAATAACCACGGCCCGGCAGCAGTGCCTCGTCGTCCATCCACACCACGGTGGCCTCGAACTGGTCGGCCACTTCAGGCGGGTTGTCGGCGACAGCGATCACATTGCCGCGCGAACAGTCGATCTCGTCAGTCAGCGTCAGCGTGACCGACTGGCCCGCCACCGCTTCGTCGACGTCGCCGTTGTAAGTCACGATCGAGCGGACATGGCTGGTCTTGCCCGAGGGCAGCACGCGCACCGCATCGCCCGGCTTCACCGCGCCGGTGGCGATCTGGCCCGAGAAACCGCGGAAGTCGAGATTGGGGCGGTTGACCCATTGCACCGGCATACGGAACGGCTTTTCCGCATCCTGCGCGCTCAGCACTTCGACCGTTTCGAGATGCTCGATCAGGCTCGGGCCTTCGTACCAGGGCGTGTTCTCGCTGGGGGCGACGGTGATGTTGTCGCCCTTGAAGCCCGAGATCGGCATCGCGGTGAAGCTTTCGATGCCGATTTCCTCGGCGAACTTCGCATAGTCCGCCACGATCTTGTCGAACACTTCCTGCGAATAATCGACCAGGTCCATCTTGTTCACCGCGAGGACGATGTTCTTGATGCCGATCAGGTTGCAGATGTACGAATGACGCCGTGTCTGCACGAGCACGCCCTTGCGCGCGTCGATCATCACCACGGCCAGGTCGGCGGTGGATGCGCCGGTGACCATGTTGCGGGTGTACTGTTCGTGGCCGGGGCAATCGGCGACGATGAACTTGCGCTTCTCGGTGTTGAAGAAGCGATAGGCGACGTCGATGGTGATGCCCTGCTCGCGCTCGGCAGCGAGGCCATCGACCAGCAGCGCGAAGTCGATCTCGCCGCCTTGCGTGCCCACTTTCTTTGAATCGTTGGTCAGCGCGTCGAGCTGATCCTCGAAGATCATCTTCGAATCGTAAAGCAGCCGGCCAATCAGCGTCGACTTGCCATCATCCACGCTGCCGCAGGTGATGAAGCGCAGCATGGTCTTGTGCTGATGCTGTTCGAGATAGGCGTCGATGTCCTCGGCAATGAGGGCGTCGGTCTTGTAAATGGCGTCCGACATCAGAAATAGCCCTCCTGCTTCTTCTTCTCCATCGAGGCGTCACCGCCGTCCTTGTCGATCACGCGGCCCTGCCGTTCGCTGGTAGTGGTTAGCAGCGTTTCCTGTACCACGTCGGCCAGCGTATTGGCCGTGCTCTCCACCGCGCCGGTCAGCGGGAAACAGCCGAGCGTGCGGAACCGAATCGAGCGCATCGTGATCTCGGGCAATGTGCCCATCGCCTCTTCGAGGCGTTCGAGATCGTCGGCCATGAACAGGCCACCTTCGTATTCGTAAGTGGGCCGCTCTTCCGCAAAGTAGAGCGGAACGATCTCGATCTGCTCCTTCATGATGTACTGCCAGATATCCAGCTCGGTCCAGTTCGAGATCGGGAAGCAGCGGATACCCTCGCCCTTCTTCTTGCGGGCATTGTAGAGGTTCCACAGTTCGGGCCGCTGGTTCTTCGGGTCCCAGCCATGGGTGGAGGTGCGGAAGCTCATCACACGCTCTTTCGCGCGGCTCTTCTCCTCGTCGCGGCGCGCACCGCCGAAAGCAACATCGAAGCCATATTTGTCGAGCGCCTGCTTGAGCCCTTCTGTCTTCCACATGTCGGTGTGGAGCGGGCCGTGCTGAAACGGGTTGATCCCGCGCTGCTGCGCTTCAGGGTTTTGATAGACCAGCAGTTCCATCCCGGCCTCTTGCGCCGCTTTCTCGCGCAGCTCGTACATGGCCTTGAACTTCCAGGTCGTATCGACATGGAGCAAGGGGAACGGCGGAGGCGAGGGATAGAAGGCCTTCTTGGCAAGATGCAGCATCACCGCTGAATCCTTGCCGATGGAATAGAGCATCACAGGTTTGTCCGCCTCGGCGGCAACCTCGCGCATGATATGGATGCTCTCCGCTTCGAGCCGTTCGAGATGGGTCAGACTGGTCATGCGAGGCCTTGTATTGTTGCACTGCACAATCGCAAGGGAATTTCCTTGGCAGTCGCGCGAATAGAACGTCTCTGCCGGGTTTGCCGCATCGCTGGCAATGCATGCGTCACCCTTGCGCCGTTTCGGGCCACTCTGCCGGAAGGCGAACTTGCCCTCGCCGCAGACAAGGCCCAGATGGGTGCCTAGAGAAAAGCCGCCGGGAGGCAAACCTAGTTTGCTTTTGCCCCGGCAAACCCTGACTTTGCCCAACGAGAGACACGCCATGCTGATGCCCCTGCACGAAAACCGCCTTGCCGCCTTGCGCCGCGAACTGGCTAACCGCGGGCTCGACGGCTTTGTCCTGCCGATCAGCGACGAATACCTGTCCGAATATGTCGGCGCCTATGCCCAGCGCTTGCAGTGGCTCACGGGTTTCGGCGGCTCGGTCGGCAGCGTCGCGGTTTTGGCCGACAAGGCCGCGATCTTCGTCGATGGGCGCTACACCATTCAGGTGCGCGATCAGGTCGAGGCGAAGCTTTACGAATACAAGTCGGTGCCCGCCGATTCGCTCGCAAAATGGGTAGCCGACAATAGCGAGGCTGGCGCGAAGGTCGGCTACGATGGCTGGCTGCACACGCGCAGCTTCGTTCGCGCGCTGGAGGCAGCGCTGGCGAAAAAGGGTGCGACCGCCGTGCCGGTGGAAAGCAACCCGATCGACGCCGTGTGGGACGACCAGCCCGAGCCCTCACCGGCGCCGGTGTTCGTGCAGGATGAAGAGCTGGCGGGCCGGTCAAGCGCCAGCAAGCGCGCGGAGATCGCCGAGTGGCTGAAAAGCGAAGGCCACGACGCGGTTGTTATCAGCGCGCTCGATTCCATCGCCTGGGTGCTCAACGTGCGTGGGCGCGATGTCGAGCATACGCCGGTCGCCCTGTCGTACCTGACGCTGTTCGCCGATGGCACTGCCGACTGGTTCATCGCCCCCGACAAGGTCCCGCCAGAAGTGGGCGCGGCGCTCGGCAATGCAGTGCGCCTGCGCCCACGCGAGGAGTTTGCCGAGGCGCTAGGTGAGCTGGCGGGCAAAAAGGTCGCCACCGATCCGCAGCGCTCGGTCGCGGCGATCTTCGATGCGCTCGACAGCGCCGGGGCCGAGGTCGTGGCGGCGCAGGATCCTGCCGTTTTGCCCAAGGCGATCAAGAACGAAGCCGAGCAGGCCGGACACCGCGCCGCCCAAGCGCGTGACGGGGTGGCCGTGGCCCGCTTCCTTCACTGGCTCACTGTCGAGGGGCCGCGGGGTACGATCGACGAGCTTTCGGCCGCCGCCCGCCTGCTGGCCTTCCGCAAGGAATGCGGCGACCTGCGCGATCTCTCGTTCGACACCATCTCGGCCTCCGGGCCAAACGCAGCGCTCGCCCACTACCGGGTCAGCGAGGAAACCAACCGCCGCCTCGAACCGGGCAGCGTCTATCTGGTCGATTCGGGCGGCCAATATCCCGATGGCACCACCGATATTACCCGCACCGTGTGGATCGGCCCCGGCGAACCGCCGCAGGAGGTGCGCGAGCGCTTTACCCGAGTGCTCAAGGGTCACATCGCGCTCGATACCCAGACCTTCCCCGCTGGCACCACCGGCGGCCAGCTCGACAGCCTCGCGCGGCAGTTCCTGTGGTCGGCCGGGCTCGACTACGCCCACGGCACGGGCCACGGCGTCGGCGCGTTCCTGGCGGTCCACGAAGGGCCGCAGCGAATTTCCAAGGCCAAGGGCGGGCAGGCCGGTAGCGAGCAGGAGCTGGTCGCGGGGATGATCCTCTCGAACGAGCCGGGATATTACAAGGCCGGCGAATACGGCATCCGGATCGAGAATCTGGTGCTGGTCGGCCCGCGCACAATCGCAGACGCCGACGAAGGCGAATGGCTCGGCTTCGAAACGCTGACCTTCGCTCCACTTGACCGGTCCATGGTGGAACCCGCTTTGCTGAGCGAGCGCGAGATCGGCTGGTGGAACGATTATCACGCCCGCGTGCAGGAAGTGATCGCCCCGCAACTCGAAGGCGAAGCGCGCGATTGGCTGATCGACGCCTGCCGGCCGCTATGACCGCCCACCGTCTCGAAGCGCATCCGGTCCATCTCGATGCACACAGCAGCGCGCTGGTGCAGCCGGAATTCCCGCAAGGCGCCGAAGCCATGCAGTGGTACGAGGACTACGCCCGCCGCAGCAAGGCCGACGGTGCGAAGGGGCGGCTGGTTGCGGCCCATGCCTTCACCGAGGACTGGACCGCGTGGGAAATGCACCCGGCCGGCGACGAACTGGTGCTGTGCCTCGAAGGCCGGATGCTGTTGGTGCAGGAACTGGCCGAGGGCACCGTGGCGCGTACCGAGCTGAACGCGGGCGACTATGCGATCAATCCCGCGGGCGTCTGGCACACAGCCGACGTGCGTGAGCCGGTGCGCGCGCTGTTCATCACCGCTGGCATCGGCACCGAGCACCGCCCGCGCTGAGGGACCGCACCAGCGGGCGAAAATGCTGGCCGCTGCATGAACCGGCAGCTCGCACCGCGACAAATGACGACAAAATTGGCCTTCGCAGGCATAAACCTGCGACATACAAGGCCTAGGTCAAGGACAAGGACAACAAGCCGCAGCCTCCATCCTCCCATCCCATCTCGGCTGTGGCTTGTTGTCCGATCAAACCTTCGGGAGTTCTTGTATAATGAAGACTTTTCCCATCTCGCTGGCGATTGTCGCAACCGCCGCCGCTCTGGCCGGAACCGCAGCCATGGCGCAGGATCGTGGGGCACAACGCACCCCGCAAACCCGCGCCCAGGCCGAAGCGCGCGCCACTGCCATGTTCGACCGGCTCGACGTCAACGCCGATGACCAGCTCTCGCCAGCCGACCGCGAGGCTGCCGAGCGCAAGCGCTTCGATGAAGCCGATACCGACGGCAACGGCCAGCTCAGCTTTGCCGAAGTGACGGCTCAGCGCGAGAAGCGCCAGCAAGCCCGCACAGAACGCCGCGAGCAGCGCTCCGAACGCATGGCCGCGCGCGGCGGAGAGGCACGCGGCGCACGCCAGCGTGCAGGGATGCGTATGATGCGCGGCGAAGGCGGGTTCGGCGGGCGGATGCTTCAACGCGCCGATACCGATGGCAGTGGCGCAGTCAGCCGCGCCGAGTTCACCGCCGCAGCGCTGGCCCGCTTCGATGCCGCCGACAGCAACGGCGACGGCACGATCTCGGCAGAGGAACGCCGCGCAGCCCGGGCCGACCGGCGCGGAATGGGCCGTTCGCCGATGCCGACAGAGCGCCCCGCCTCGCGATGAACGACCAGCCGACCCGGCTTTTGCTGGTGGATGACGAAGCCAGCCTGAGAGAGCCTCTGGCCGACTATCTGTCGCGCCAGGGGTTCCTGGTGGAGCAGGCGAGCGACGCGGCCAAGGCACGCGCAGCTCTGCTGGTCACCACCCCCGACCTTGTCCTGCTCGACATCATGATGCCGGGCGAGGATGGCATTTCGCTGTGCCGCCACCTCACTGAAAGCAAGGATCTGCCGGTGATCTTCCTCACCGCGCGCGGCGAGGCGACCGACCGCATCGTCGGCCTAGAAATCGGGGCGGACGACTATGTGGTAAAGCCGTTCGAGCCGCGCGAGCTGGTTGCCCGAATCCGCTCGGTGCTGCGCCGGGCCGCCCGCTCCGGCGAGGCAGCGCCAGCCAGCGAGGCGCTGTATGCCTTCGATGGATGGCTGCTCGATCCGCTAAAGCGCCGCCTGACCGACCCCGAAGGCAGCGTGGTGCCGATTTCCTCGGCCGAGTTCCGGCTGCTTTCTGCCTTCCTCGACCATCCGCGCCAGGTGCTCGATCGCGACCGGCTGCTCGACATGGTGCAGGGCCGCGAGGCGCACCTGTTCGACCGCGCTGTAGACAATCAAGTCTCGCGCCTCAGGCGCAAGATGGAAGCCGACAGCCGCGATCCCAAGCTCATCCAGACTGTCTGGGGCGGCGGCTACCGGCTCGCCTGCGATGTCGAGCGCGTGGCCCCAGCCAAGGTCGAGGGCTGATCGCTTCCATGCCCGCCATGCACCGCTTCCTCCCGCGCAGCCTGCTCGGGCAGATGCTCCTCGCGGTGGCGCTGGCGCTGCTGGCGGCGCAGACGCTGTCCGCCGTGCTGATCTACCGCGCCGACCACCAGCGCCGCGAGGCTGCGCTGATCAGCTCGCTCGCGTTCCAGCTGGTGTCCGACCCCCGCTTCGAATTCCGCGAGGGCAACAATGGCCGCGACGGGCGCCGGGGCCGCCGCAAGATCCGCATCGAACGCACGCTGGAAACGCCGCTGCGCAAGGGCGAACTGCACGACATGGAGCGTGAAGCCGCGCTGCGCGATGTACTGGTCGCCCAGGACATCGCGATTGAAAGGCTGGTTGTCCTCTCGCGCGACGTCGCGGATGACGACTACGTGATGCGCGGGCGCGCCGGTCCGGTATCCGGCCGTGACGGGCGATGGTCGCTCGACGGTGACATGCTGATCGCTGGCCTCAAACGCACGGGCGAGAATGAGTGGCTGATCGCGCGCGTACCCCGGCCCGAGCACAATATGCGTGCGCTCGGCGGACTGATCGTTCAGACGCTGCTGCTCTATATCGTGCTGGTTGGCGGGCTCGCGTTCCTGCTGCGCCGCATCACCCGCCCGCTCGCCGCTTTGACCGAGCGGATGAGCCGCTTTGCCGGACGCGCCGAAGGTCTGGAACCTCTGGAGCCGTCCGGCCCCGAGGACACCCGCGCGCTGATCGCCGCCCACAACGAGATGGAAGCGCGCATCGCCGCCCTGCTTGACGAGAAGGACGTGATGCTGGGCGCCATCGGACATGACCTCAAAACGCCGCTGGCTGCGCTGCGCGTGCGGATAGAAAGCGTCGACGACGAGGCCGAGCGCGCGAAGATGGCCGGCACCATCGAGGATATCACCCATTCGCTCGACGATATCCTGTCGCTAGCGCGCGTCGGCCACGCGAAGGACCCGCTTGAGAAGACCGACCTTGCCGCGCTCGTCTCTTCCGTGGTGGAGGAATACGAGGATCTGGCCGAACCGGTAGAACTGGGCGAGACGATGCGCATCGCCCTGCCGTTGCGCGCCACCTGGCTGCGGCGCGCGCTGCGCAACCTGATTGACAATGCCCTGCGCTATGGCGGCGCGGCTGAAGTCTCGCTGGCCCGCGAGGATGGCTACGCCGCGATCCGCGTGGCCGATAACGGCCCCGGCATTCCCGAAGGCGAGATCGCCGCCATGTTCGAGCCCTTCGCGCGCGGTGAGGCCTCGCGCAACCGCACTACCGGCGGTGCAGGCCTGGGCCTGACGCTGGCCCGCGCCATTGCCGAACAGCATGGCGGCTCGCTGTCGCTGGCGAACCGGGTGGAGAATGGCGAAGTCGTGGGCCTGGTTGCTGAGCTGCGCCTGCCCCACGGCAGCTAACGCATCAGCCCGCCGATCAGGTTGCGCACGAAGCGGCCTGCAATCGGCCCCGCAAGGTCGGTGGCGAGCGAACCCAATCCCGAGCTTGCGGCCGTTGCAGCGGGCTTGGCCCGGCTTTTCTTGCCGACAATCGCTGCCGCCGCCACCGAGGCGGCAGAGCCTGCTGCGGCACTGGCGGCACTTTTCATCGCCTTGCCCCAGATGCTGGTGCTCTTGCGGCTCCGCTTGCTTACCTCCTCACGGCCCTTTTCCTCGACCTCTTCCGCCGTCTCGGCAGCATCGGCAGCCTTGGCGGCGAGCAGTTCCTCGGCGCTCTCACGGTCGATCCGTTCGTCATAGACGCCCTGATGCGGGCTGACCGACTGGATACTCGCTCGCTCCTTTGAACTCACCGGCCCCAGCCGCGAGCGCGGCGGCTTGATCAGCGTGCGCTGGACGATGGTGGGGGCGCCGTCCTCATCCAGCGTCGAGACCAGCGCCTCGCCGGTGCGCAGTTCGGTGATCGCGATCTCGACATCGAGATCGGGGTTGATGCGGAAGGTCTCCGCCGCCGCCTTGATCGCGCGCTTGTCCTTCGGGGTGAAGGCGCGCAGCGCGTGCTGCACCCGGTTGCCGAGCTGCCCGGCGATTTCCTCAGGAATATCGATCGGGTTCTGCGTCACGAAATAGACGCCCACGCCCTTTGAGCGGATCAGGCGAACCACCCGTTCGATGGTATCCTGCAAAGCCTTGGGGGCATCGTTGAATAAGAGGTGCGCCTCGTCGAAAAAGAACACCAGCTTGGGCTTTTCCGGATCGCCCACTTCGGGCAGCGTCTCGAACAGCTCGGCCAGCAGCCACAGCAGGAAGGTGGCATAGAGCTTGGGGCTGCTCATCAGCTTGTCGGCGGCGAGCACGTTGATCATGCCGCGCCCCTGCTCGTCCAGCGTCAGAAAATCGTCGATTTCGAGCGCGGGTTCGCCGAAGAAGTGGTCGGCCCCCTGCGCCTCGAAGCTCAAGAGCTGGCGCTGGATCGCCCCGACCGACTGCTTCGACACATTGCCATATAGCCCCGAAAGCTCGCTGGCATTATCGTAGGCCCACGCCAGGATTGCGCGCAGGTCCGCGAAGTCGAGCAACAACAGCCTGTTCTCGTCGGCATAGCGGAACACGATCTGGAGCACGCCTTCCTGCGTCTCGTTCAGGTCAAGCAGGCGGGCGAGCAGCAGCGGGCCCATCTCGGTGATCGTCGTGCGGATCGGGTGGCCCTGCTCGCCGTAAAGATCCCAGAACACCACCGGATTATCCGAATAGGCATAGTCATCCATGCCCAGTTCCTTCGCGCGGCTTTCCAGCTTGTCGGCATGTTTGAAAGTCGGAGATCCAGGCATGGCGATGCCCGAAAGGTCGCCCTTCACATCGGCGAGAAACACCGGCACGCCCACGGCGGAGAAGCTTTCGGCAAGGCCCTGCAAGGTCACGGTCTTGCCGGTACCGGTCGCGCCCGCGATCAGCCCGTGGCGGTTGGCCCGCGCAAGGTTAAGCGCCTGCCTGCCGCCCGCCAGATCCTTGCCGATAAAGATGTCATCCATGTCGCTTCCGATCGTTAACCGCGCGCTGGAGCGGGAAACTGGCGGGGGTGCCCCTTGCGGTCAAGCGATAGACTTACACCGCGAACACGTTAGATGAGGCGCGATGGACCGCAGCCAACCCTTTGTCCTGCTTGACGATGCCCGCAACTCGGGCGCGAGCGATGCCCAGCTGTTTTCCGCCCCGCGCGAGGTGTTCGTGGCGCGGCGGCCGCAGCAGGTGATGGAAACGCTCGCAGCGGCGGAGAAGGCGCGCAGCGAACACGGCGGGCATCTGGTCGGCTACCTCGCTTACGAGGCCGGTCTGGCTCTGGAAAGCAAGCTTGCCGCGCGGGCACCTTCGCGCGCAGGCGCCGCCGGGCCGCTGGTGTGGTTCGGCCTGTTTGACGAGCCCGAGGTGATTCCGGCGGGCGAGGTCGAAGTTTGGCTTGCGGCGCAGGCCGAGGGCAGCGCCTCGATCGGGCCGCTCGAACCGCAGGTTTCGACCGGGGCCTATTGCCAGGCGTTCGAGCGCCTGCAGGAGGCGATCCGCGCGGGCGATATCTATCAGGCTAATCTCACCATGCCGCTGGCAGGCCCGGCACAGGGCGATCCGCTGGCACTCTATGCCGCGATCCGCCCCACGGCGGCGGCGGGCTATGGCGGGCTGGTGTTCGACGGGTCGGACTGGCTGCTCTCGTTCAGCCCCGAGCTGTTCTTCACGCTGAAAAGCGGCGCGGTAAAGCTGAAGCCGATGAAGGGCACCCGCCCGCGCGGCGCGGCGCCCGAGGAAGATGCCGCACTCGCCGCGGAACTCGCCGCCTCGGTGAAGGACAAGGCCGAGAACCTGATGATCCTCGACCTGATGCGCAACGACATCAGCAGGGTATCGGAAGCGGGCAGCGTCGAGGTCGAGCAGCCCTTTGCGATCGAGACCTATCCCACTGTTCACACCATGGTTTCGACCGTGCGCGCGCAGCTCTTGCCGGGCAAGAGCGCGGTTGACCTGCTGCGGGCGGTCTATCCCTGCGGCTCGATCACCGGCGCGCCGAAAATCCGCGCGATGGAGCTGATCGACGAAGTGGAGCGCGACGCGCGCGGGCCGTACTGCGGCGCGATCGGACGGATCGGGCCGGGCGGGGACGCCGCCTTCAACGTAGCCATCCGCACCGTGCGGCTCACCCCCGGCGAGAACCAGCGCCACAAGGCCGTGCTCGGCGTAGGCGGAGCCATCGTTGCCGATAGCGAAGCCATGGCCGAATGGCGCGAATGCCTCGTGAAAGGTGCTTTCGTGCGCGGCCCGGCGGGCGGGCACGACCTGATCGAATCGATGCGCTTCGATCCCGAAAGCGGCATCGAATATCTGGACCTGCACATCGAGCGAATCGGGGCCAGCGCCAAGGCACTAGGCTTCGCCTTCGACCGGCACGAGGCGCGCAACCGCATTCAGGCGCTGTGCTTCGAATTGGAGACCCCGGCCAAGCTGCGGATGTTGCTCTCGCGCGGCGGGGCGCTGGCCTTCGAGGCGCAGGAACTCGGCACCACTGCGCCCGCCGACCCGCAACTGTGCGTGGCGCTGCCGCTGCCCGTGGTCACCGGCGACTGGCGTCTGCGCCACAAAACAACTGACCGCGGCTTTTACGACGATGCGCGCAAGGTTGCCGCCGCTACCGGGGCGCACGAGGCTCTGTTCGTGCGTGACGACGGGTTGATCACCGAAGGCTGCTTCTCCAACATCTTCGTCGAACGCGGTGGTAAGCTGCTCACCCCGCCGCTGCATCTCGGCCTGTTGCCCGGCGTGCTGCGCCGCGCGCTGATCGAGCAGGGCCGCGCCAAAGAGGCCGAGCTGACGCTAGACGACCTTGCGGACGGATTCCTGCTTGGCAATTCGGTGCGCGGGCTGATGAAGGCACAGCTCCACTCATGACCACGCCCCCGCTCAGCGCCGCGCTTTCGCGGATCGAAGCCTCGCCCACCACCGTAATGACCGACCGCGCGATGGAACTGCGCGCCGAGGGCCGCGACATCATCTCGCTTTCGGTGGGCGAGCCCGACTTCAACACTCCCGCCCATGTGATCGAGGCGGCCAAGGCCTCGCTCGATGCGGGCGACACGCGCTACACCGCCGTGATGGGCACCGCCCGCCTGCGCCAGGCCGCGACGCTTCACTTCGAACGCGATCTCGGCATTGCAACCGATCCGGCGCAGGTGATCGTCAGTGCCGGGGGCAAGCAAGCGCTGTTCGAAGCGATCTGCGCCACCGTTTCGGCAGGCGACGAGGTGATCGTGCCCGCGCCCTGGTGGGTCAGCTATCCGCAGATGGTGCGCTTTGCCGGGGGCACGGTGGTGCCGCTAATGACCTGCGCCAAGGACAATTTCTGTTTCCGCCCCGCCCAGCTCGAAGCGCTGATTACCCCGCGCACCAACTGGGTCATCCTCGGCAGTCCGGGCAACCCTACCGGCGCGGTCTATCCCGCCGCGATGCTGCTCGGTATCGCCGAGGTACTGCGCCGCCACCCGCAGGTGATGGTGCTGAGCGACGATATCTACGCCCCGCTCAACTACACCGGCGAACCGCACGCCACGCTCGCCAACCTATGCCCCGATCTGGCCGACCGCATCTGCACGATCTCGGGTGTTTCTAAGAGCCACGCGATGACGGGCTTTCGCATCGGCCTTGCGACCGGCCCGAAGTGGCTGATCGACGCCATGGGCAAGCTGCAAAGCAATTCCTCGGGCAACCCCGCCGCGACCAGTCAGGCTGCCGCCGTCGCCGCGCTCGAAGGGCCGCAGGACTTCCTCACCGAATGGCGCGAGACCTTCCGTCAGCGGCGCGATCTGGTGGTCTCGGCGATCAACGCCATCCCCGGCCTCTCGGCCCCCGTTCCCGATGGCGCGTTCTACTGCTTCATCGACGCGACACCGCTGATGGAGCGCTTCGACGGCGACGATACCAAGCTGGCGCTGCACCTGCTGGAGCATGGCGTGGCGGTGGTCTCGGCCAGCGCTTTTGGCGGTGGCAACGGTTTCCGCATCAGCTTTGCCGCGAGCGAAGAGGTGCTGAGCGAAGCCCTGCGGCGGATCGAATCGGCGCTGAGCTAAGGCTCCCTTTCTGCGCGAACACGGACAATCCTTCGACAAGTTCGCGCCGAGAGGTGTAAGGGGCCTTCCGATATGAACATCCCCATTCTCTACGAAGACGGCGAAGCGCTTGTGATCGACAAGCCCGCCGGCCTACCCATCGACATTCCGCGCAAGGGCGGCCACGCGCTGGTGAAAGAGCTGTCGACCCTGCGCCTAGGCTTCCAGCGCGAGCCGAGCCCGGTCCACCGGCTCGACACCGACACCTCTGGCTGCCTGCTCCTGGCTCGCAATGCCAAGGCCCACGTCCGCTTCGCCGCCGCTTTCGAGCAGCGGCTGGTCGGCAAGGTCTATCTCGGCATCGTCGCGCGCTCGCTGGACGAGGAAGAGGGCACCATTGCGCTGTCGCTTTCCAAGATCAGCAGCGCCGAGAAGGGCTGGCGCATGATCGCGGCCAAGAAAGGCAAGCCCGCCGTCACCCATTGGCGCAAGCTCAAGGAGCTGGACGGCGGCCTCACACTGGTCGAATTCCGCCCCGAGACCGGACGCACGCACCAGATCCGCGTTCACGCGCAGCTGGGGCTTGGCGCGGCGCTGCTGGGCGATCCGGTTTATGGCCATAAGGATGCGCGCGCCGGGCGCACCATGCTCCACGCCAGCGCCCTGACGGTACAGCGCGAAGGCAAGACCCCGATTACCGCCGAAGCCCCGCTGCCCGCCGACTTTGCGAAGCTGGGGGCCTGACACCATGGGCGCGATCATCGATCGGGCCATGGCGCAGGCGCAGGAAAGCTTCATCGCCGCCTCCGGTCCCGGTGGGCAGAACGTCAACAAGGTGGCGACCGCCGTGCAGCTGCGCGTGAATATCTACGCGCTCGGCCTCACCCCGGCGGTGTTCCACCGGCTGAAAGCGCTGGCAGGCAGCCGGATGAGCGCGAGCGGCGACATCATTCTCGACGTGCGCAGCCACCGCACGCAGGAAGCCAACCGCCGTGAGGCGCGCGAACGACTCGCGGCGATGATCGAGCAAGCGCTGAAGGAACCGAAGAAGCGCGCCAAGACACGGGTCAACCGCGTCGGCAAAACTCAGCGGCTGAAGTCGAAAAAAGCGCATGGCGCGAAGAAGGAAATGCGCGGCAAGATCGACTGGTGAAGCACGCCAATGCTTGACTCAGATGCGATTCTCCACCATGGGCCGCGATCAACGGGCGGCGCTCTGGCGTCGCCCCTTTGTTTTCGGGCCGCCCTGGCCCCATCAAACCTTTGAGAGCAAGACCATGGCGAAGCCTGCAACCATCAAGATCCGCCTGAACTCGACCGCCGGGACCGGCCACTTCTACGTGACCAAGAAGAACCCGCGCAACCACACCGAGAAGTTCACCTTCCGCAAGTACGATCCCGTGGCGAAGAAGCACGTCGAGTACAAGGAAGGCAAGATCAAGTAAGCTGACGGCTGAACCTTAACGCTGGGGAACCTCAGCAGTTCAGTGACAGTTCAATGCGGAACCACTAGGAAACACCGCATGAACAGCTTGATCCAATTCCGTCGCAAGCCACTGGCCGCCGCTTTCGCGGCGGCTTTTGCCTGTGCGCTTCCCGCCGCCGCCGTGCTCGCTGCGGCCCCCGCCAGCGCCCAGTCGCGGCAGGACGATCTCGACCGCGCCGTGGCCGCCCTGCGCGGCATCACCACGATGAAGGCCGATTTCACTCAGACCGGTCGCAATGGCCAAACTCTGCGCGGAAAACTTACCCTCAAGAATCCGGGTCGCATCCGGTTCGAATATTCCGACGATGTGAACATGCTGGTGGTTTCCGACGGCAGCGCACTGACGCTGGTGGACTATGACGTACAGCAGCTCGAACGCTGGCCGATCACCAATTCGCCGCTCGGCGCATTGCTTGATCCGAATCGCGACGTGCGCCGCTTCGGCAAGCTGCTGCCCACCACCAATCGCAACGTGATCAGCATAGAGGTGAGCGATCCATCTCGCCCCGAATATGGCACCATGACGCTGGTGTTCGTCCGCAACGCCTCGGCACCGGGCGGGTTGCAACTCACAAGCTGGGTCGCGCTCGATGCGCAGAACACGCGCACTACGGTGCGCCTCAGCAACCAACGCTTTGGCATGGCGGTGAGCAACTCCACCTTCACCTATCGCGATCCGCGCCGCCGCACTCGTCGCCCGGGCTGAACACCTCAGGGTCCAGCAGTTGTATAGAAGCGACAAAATGCGCGTTCCGTTCATTGGCGCGACAGACAGCTAGACCTATATCTATTTCTGCAAGCACGGCTGATCGGCGGGTTTCTCCCCCCTGTTGACCCTCCGTCTGAATTACGGCCTGCTTGCCTGCGTGACGAACGCAAGAACGAACCCCCGTCTCACCGCCCCCGGGACGGGGGTTTTTCTTGCCCGTCGTCCAGCCAGACCTGGCACCCGGCTTGTCGCCCGGCCAATGCCGACCTAAAGCCCTTGGCCATGTCTGCCCCCACCCTTTCCGTCGCCAGCTGGAACATCAACTCGGTGCGCCTGCGTATGCCGCAGGTGGCCCGCTTCCTAGCCGAGAACGCGCCCGACGTGCTGTGCCTGCAGGAGATCAAGTGCATGGAGCACCTGTTCCCGCGGCAGGCCTTCGTCGACCTCGGCTACGAGCACATCGCGCTGACCGGCCAGAAGGGCTACCACGGCGTGGCGACAGTCAGCCGCATTCCTTTGCGCGACTATGCCCGGCACGACTGGCAGGATAACGGCGAGGCGCGCCATGTAGGTGTGGAGCTGCTCGGGCCTGCCGAGGGGCTGGTTCTCGAAAACGTCTATATTCCCGCCGGCGGCGATCTGCCCGACCGCGAGAAGAACCCGAAATTCGGCCAGAAGCTGGACTTTATTGGGCGGATGACGCGCTGGTCGGAAGGCATCGAGCGCCCCACGCTGCTGGTGGGCGATTTCAATATCGCCCCGCTCGATTGCGACGTTTACGACCACAAGGCGCTGCGGAAGGTGGTCAGCCACACGCCGATTGAGGTGGAGACGCTCGGCAAGTTGCAAGCGGCGCACGAGTGGGTGGACCTTGGCCGCAAACATATCCCGGCACCCGAGCGCAACTACACCTGGTGGTCTTACCGCACCTACTGGCAGGGCAAGGATCGTGGGCGCCGCCTAGATCACATGTGGGCCTCGCCCGATCTTGCGGCGAAGAGCACAGGGCACACCATCGCCGAACACACCCGCGAGTGGGAAAAGCCGAGCGACCACGTGCCGATCATAACGGAGTTCGCGCTCTGAGCAGCCCATCGCCTTCCCGCCGCGCGGCGCAGGCGGTCGATGCCCTGCGCCACGGCTGGCCGATAGCGATCGATGGCGCGCCGATACTGCTGCCGATCGAGACCGGGCTCGCTCCGGCGGCAAGCGCGTCGCGCCTGCTGATCTCGACCGCGCGGGCGGAGACTCTGCGGCTCACCAACCAGCGCGAGGCCGCGCGGGGCAGCGACCCGGTGCTCATACGCGCCGGCGAACCACTTGATCTGGAATCCGCGCTGCCCGTAGTCGACCCCTCGCTTGATCTCGACAGGCCGATGAAGGGGCCTTTCCTTGCCGAAGAGCTGCCCTGGCGGCGCGAGGCCGAGGTGGCGCTCGAACTTGCGCGGATCGCGGGGATTCTTCCGGCATTCATGGTTGCTCCCGAGCATGGCGGCGAGCCGGTTTCGCTTGAAGCGGGCGACCTTGCCGCCTTCGCCGACCCCGCCTCGCTCACCATCGCCACCCGCGCTCGCCTGCCGATCCACGCCAGCGAGCACGCGCGCATCATCGCCTTCCGCAGCGCCGATGACCTGCGCGAACATGTCGCGCTGGTGCTCGGCGAGCAGGATGGGGGCAAGGTGCCACTGGTGCGCCTGCACTCCGAATGCCTGACCGGCGACGTGTTCTCCAGCCTCAAGTGCGACTGCGGCCCGCAGCTTGATGCGGCGCTGGCAGCCATGGCCGATGAGGCCGCGCGAGGCGGCTGGGGCGCGGTGCTCTATCTGAGGCAAGAGGGGCGCGGGATCGGCATCATCAACAAGCTGCGCGCCTATCACCTGCAAGATGACGGCCATGACACGCTGGAGGCCAACCGCCGCCTCGGCCTGCCCGAGGAAGCCCGTGACTTTCCGGTCGCGGCGAGGATGCTCGAACTGATGGGCGTGAACGCGGTGCGGCTGATGACCAACAACCCGGAGAAAGTTGCCGCGCTCGAAGCCGCCGGGGTGACGGTGAAAGAACGCGTGCCGCACCAGTTGCCCGCGAATCCGCACAACGCTTACTATCTCGACACCAAGCGCGATAAGGCCGGGCACCTGTTGCGGTGAGTTGGACCATCCGCCCGGAACGCGCTGGCGACGAAGCGGCAATCGCCGCCCTCACGCAGCGCGCTTTCGCCGGGCATCCTCATTCCGATGGCAGCGAGGCCGAGATGATCGCGCGCCTGCGACGCGATGAGGATTTGCTGCTTTCGCTGGTGGCGGAAGATGGCGGCGAGATTATCGGCCAGGTCACCTATTCGCGCGCGCACCTGTCCACTGGCGATGATGGCTGGATGCTCCTCGGCCCTATCAGCGTCGCGCCGACGCGACAGAAGGAAGGCATTGGTCGCGCGCTGACCGAAGCGGGCGAGGCCGCGATAAGGAAAATGGGAGCGAAGGGGATCACCGTTCTGGGCGATCCACAGCTTTACAGCCGCTTCGGCTTTGCCCAACACACGCCGCTGCGGCTGAAAGGCGAATTGGCCGATTACCTTCAGGTCAAAAGCTTTGGCGCGGCTGTTCCCGAGGCGACTGTCAGCTTCGCGCCCGCCTTCGGCTGACCGGGCACATCAACGCAGCTGGCTGTCTTTCGAACCGCGCCGATTAAACGCGCTGTGCCGCACGGCGCTGTCACGGCCCGACTGGCAGCCGACGCAAGTGCGCACACCAGGCACGGCCTCGCGGCGTTTCTGCGGGATCGGTTCGCCGCATTCGTCGCAATATTCGGCGCTCTCGCCGCGTGGCATTCGTGCGCGTGCGGCGCTGACCGCGTCGCTCACCGTATCGTCGATCTGATCCTGCACCGCGCCATCGCGCGACCATCCACCGGCCATTGCCGCCTCCTTTTCACCAGCTTAATGTCGGAAGGCGGCGGCAAAATTGCAAGGTTTGCGCGGCCTTAGCGCTCCTCGAACGGCGTCAGACCCCGTCCCAGAGCATTCTCGCCGATACCCGAAAGTTCCCCTGACCAGTCAGCCACGAACACCGTGTTGCGGTCCACCCCCGTCGCCAGGCGGGCGTCGTTGCCAACCACGGTCAGCCCTGCCGAACTATGCTCGCGCGCTTCGGCGCCAACCGCGATGAAGGCGGAGTAGTTCTCCTTCGACTGACCTTGCACGAACCAATTGTTCAAGATCTGCCCGCTCGCGCCAGCGGGCAGGTCGATCATGTAGTTGGTGTTATTCCCATGCGAATCGTCGAAGCTGGAGGAGGCGATGTCCACCTGTGCCGCGCGCGATTTCACATAGTGTCCGCCCGCACCCTCCTCGAAACGGCTGCGGGTTATGCGCAGATGGCCGTAAGAGCCGGTGTAGACCGAATGGGCGCAGCCGCCCCCGCCTTCGCAGGTGCCGAGGCGGGTGAAGGTCGAACGGTCGATCACGATGCGCGAGGCCATGTCGCCCGCCGTCAGGATGCCTTGCTGGCTGTCGCGGAACCAGCTGTCGACCACCGTAAGGTTGCCCTGTTCGAGCCGGATGCCCGCTCCGTTGAAATCGGGCACTTTCATGTTCTGGAAGATCAGGCCCGAAACTTCGGCCCCCCGCCCGCGCAACACCAGCGCGGCCTTGCCCTCGCAAGTGACGGTGTCGAACACCGCCGAGCCCGGCTCGCTGGCGAGATAGGAAATTTGCCCGCGTTCCTGCACCGCGCACTGGCCATAGCGGCCCGGCGCAATGGCAATCGCCCCCTCACCGTCGCCGATGGCGTTGACCGCGTCCTGCAACCGCTCGAAGCCCTGCCCGGTCGCGACCACAGTGAATGCGGATTCGCTATCCTGCGCGGTGAGCGTTGCGGCGGGCAGCGCAACCAAGGCAGCAACACCAAGAATTGCGAAAGGCGCGATCATGGCGCGCGGCGAAGGGAGGCGGCGAGTCTGGGTCATCACCCGACAAGCTTAGAACACAATAGTTAATCTGCTGGAAACGATGATGCGGCTCAGCGACGGCCGGACTTTTTCCGTGCGCGCTTGAAGGCCTCCAGATCCTTCATGTCCACGATCTCGCTACGAGCCATCATCCAGCGGATCATGGCCACAGCCCAGCCGGCCACCAGCACGAGGAAAGCGCCAGTCACCGCGAGCATGATATCCGGCGCGAGGCTAGCCGCGCTGAGGGCAACAAAGCCCGCAGTCGGCAGCGCAAGGAGCAGCATCCATAAGGCCAGCCCGCGCCAGCCCGCGCCGTTGCGCGGGGTGATCTGCACGATCCAGCCGTGGCGGATGCACACATAAGGTTTGTCTTCGTCACGCATGTCTCACTCCTCCTTGGCAGGCCGCCCCCGCCGGGGCCGTTCACTGATCGCAGGCCTGATTCCGCGCCGTTCGAGCGCTTCGCGCAGCAGCACCTCGATCTCGGCGTTCACGCTGCGCAGCTCCTGCGCCGCCAATCGCTCAAGGCAATCGTGCAGCGCAGGGTCCAGCCGCAGGGCAAAGGCTTTGCGGGCTGCCATCGCCTTACTGGTACAGCGATCCGGCGTTGACGACCGGGTTCACCTCACGCTCACCGCAGAGCACCACCATCAGGTTCGAAACCATGGCCGCGCGGCGCTCGTCATCGAGTTCGACGATCTCGTCGGCCGAGAGTTTGTCGAGCGCCATTTGCACCATGGTCACCGCACCCATCACCAGCTTGGCGCGGGCGGCGATCACTGCCTCGGCCTGCTGGCGGCGCAGCATGGCCCCTGCAATTTCGCTGGCGTAGGCCAAGTGCGTAAGCCCCGCCTCGTCGACCACGATTCCTGCCGCCGACAGCCGCTCGTTGAGCTCGGTCTGCAACTCGGCGTTGATAACATCGGCGCTGCCGCGCAGCGTAGTCTGGTCCTCGTCGCTCATATCGTCATAAGGGTGGCGTGCGCCGACGGTGCGCAGCGCCGCCTCGATCTGGATTTCGACGAACTCGTCGTAGTCGTCCACGTCGAACACCGCCTGCGCCGTGTCGCGCACGCGCCAGACGACGTTGCAGGCGATGTCGATCGGATTGCCGCGCAGATCGTTGATCTTGATCCGCTCCGAATGGATGTTGTGCGCGCGCACGCTGACCTTCTTGCGCATCATCCACGGCAGCACCCAGCGCAGGCCCTCCTTGCGGTCAGTCCCGCGATAGTCACCGAACAGCGTGATTACCGCGCCCTGGTTGGGCTGCACCATGTAAAAACCAAGCCCGATGAACACCATGGCCAGGACCGGCACCAGGATGCAGGCAACGAACAACCCCGCACTGCCAAGACCAAACCCGCGCGTCAGCACGTTCACCCCTACGAACACGATCAAGGCAAGCAGCGCCAGCAGCAAGGTATAGCCGCTGCTCGTCGCTGCAGGCACTTCACGGCTGCGCGTCATGGCCGTCACAGGCTCCGACATCGTTCGATCCTCCGATTAATTGTGATATCATATTTATATCACTTTGCGGAGGAGCGCAATCGGGTGACGGCGATGTCAGTTTTCGGCCACAACCTTGAGGAAAGCCGCGCCATAGGCCTCAAGCTTCTTCGCCCCGACGCCGCCGATCTCGCCCATCGCAGAGCGGCTCGACGGGCGGCGTGCGGCCATTTCGCGCAGCACCGAATCGTGGAAGATCACATAGGGCGGCACTCCCGCCTCGGCGGCAAGATCGCGGCGCAACGTGCGCAAGGCATCGAACAGCGGATCGCCGACCGGGTTCGCGGCCTCGTTGCGGGCGCGGCGCTGGCGGCGTTCCGAGCGCGCAGGCGGCTTGGTGATCGACAGCGCCATCTCGCCCGTGAGCAGCGCGCGAGCCTCGCCGCCCAGTTGCAGCCCGCCGTGCTCATTGGGCACGAGGCACCCACGCGCTTGCAAGGCACGGCTGACCGGCTGCAACAAGGCCGCTTCCTCGCCCTCCACGACGCCATAAACGGACAACCGATCATGCCCGCGCTCCATGATGCGCGCGTCGGAAGCCCCGGTCAGCACCTTCTGCAAGTGCCCGAAGCCGAAGCTCTGCCCGGTGCGATAACAGGCCGAGAGCAGTTTTTGCGCCAGCTCCGTCACCTCCAGAACCTGCGGCGGGTTCAGGCAATTGTCGCAATTGCCGCAGGCCTCGGGCGGGTCTTCGCCGAAGTGACGCAGCAGGATCGCACGGCGGCAGGTTGGCGCCTCGACCAACGCGGCCAGCGCATCGAGCCGCTGCCGCTCGCCCGGCTGGCGGCCTTCGTCGAGCTCCCCGATACGCATCCGCGCGGTGGCGAAGTCGCCCGCGCTCCACAGCATCACCGCCTGCGCCGGATCGCCGTCACGCCCGGCGCGGCCCGTTTCCTGGTAATAGGCTTCGATCGACTTGGGCACGCCTGCATGGGCAACGAACCGCACATCCGGCTTGTCGATGCCCATCCCGAAGGCGATCGTAGCAACCATCACCATATCCTCGCTAGCGACGAACCTGGCCTGATTCTCGGCACGCTGCTCGGCGGGGAGGCCGGCGTGGTAAGGCAGCACGGGTCGCCCGGTGGCGCGGGCAAGACTGGCGGCGAGATCCTCCACCTTCTTGCGCGTCCCGGCATAGACGATGCCCGGCCCCGGCTGCTCGTCCACCAGACGCTCGAGCTGGCGCGAAAGGTTGTCGCGCGGGCGGATCGCATAGCGGATATTGGGCCGGTCGAAACCGGAGATGACGAGGCCGTCGTCGGGAATCCCGAGCTGGCCGAGAATGTCCCCGCGCGTGCGCCCGTCGGCCGTGGCGGTTAGCGCCAGCCGGGGGACATCGCCAAAGGCGTCCATCAGCGGGCGCAGCTGGCGATAGTCGGGCCGGAAATCGTGGCCCCATTCGCTGACGCAATGCGCCTCGTCGACCGCGAACAACGCCAGCGGGGCGGCGCAGAGAAAGTCGCGGAACTGCGGCTGGCTCGCCCGCTCTGGCGCGACATAGAGCAGGTCGAGCTCGCCTGCGCGAAACGCGTCCTGCGTCTCGCGCCAGTCGGCATCGGCGCTGGTGAGCGTGGCGGCGCGAATGCCGTTCGCCCGCGCGCTGCGCAGTTGATCGTGCATCAGCGCGATCAGCGGCGAGATCACCACGCAGGTGCCCTCCAGCATCACGGCGGGAAGCTGGTAGGTGAGCGACTTGCCCGCCCCGGTCGGCATCACCGCGAGCGTCGACTGGCCGGAAAGCACGCGGCCCACCACCTCTTCCTGCACCATGCGGAACGATTCGAAACCGAACACTTCGCGCAAGGTGGCGCGGGCACGCTCAACGTTTGCCGGGCTTTGAAGCATGGCGCCTCACCTGCCAGATGCGGGCGCGCACGCCTAGAGGCGCAATTCCCGTTTTGCCCCGGCCCTGTGAACGGCTACAGACGCTGGCATTCGCTTAGCAACCCATAGGAGGAAACCTCATGAAACGGATCGCTCTGATCGCTCCGGCTGCGCTGCTCGCCCTTTCGGCCTGTGGCGAATCCACCGACGCTTCGGAAGAGGCGATGGCAGACACGGTAGAAGTGCCCGCCGACGACGCGATGGCCGGCGCGCCGGACCCGGTGGTCGACAGCTCGCTCAACGCGGCTGACACCGCTTCGGTCGAAGATGCGGTCGATGCGGCCACGCAGGAAGCCGAAGACGCGGCCGATGACGCCCAGGCCGCAGCCGACGACGCGCTGAGCGCCGCCGATGCAGCAGCCGCCGCCAGCGCCGAACTCGAAGGCGCCGAATAATGATGGGAGCAGCGCATCTGCGGCTGGCGCTAGCCGCCACAGGTGCGCTGCTAGCCTGGGGCTGCGATGCGCCCGACCCGATGAGCGGCCCGGCGCCGGCCAGCAGCAACGAAGCTGCCGCGCTGGAAGATGCCGCCGAAATTCTCGATCAGCGCGATCCGCCCGGCGAAAGCCCGTCGGCGGAGTCAGCGCCAGCTCAGAACAGCACCAACAGCGCCAAGCCCATCGCCACGCGATAGACCACGAAGACCATCATCGAGGCCTTCTTCAGGAAGTTCATCAGGAAGGCCATCGTCACAAAGGCGGCGATGAAGGTGAGCACGCCCGCGATCAGCGCCTCGTGCAACAACTCTGCCCCGGCATTGAACAGCTCGGGCACGATCAGCACGCCAGCCCCGGCCACCGCCGGGATCGACAGCAGGAACGAGAACCGCGCCGCCTCGAACCGGCCATAGCCGAGCGTGCGCGCCATGGTCATGGTCACGCCCGAGCGGCTGGTGCCGGGAATGATCGCAAAGGCCTGCGCAATGCCCACAAGCAGCCCGTCACGCCAGGTCATGTCCTCGAAGGTCTTGGTCTCGCGGCCGAACCGGTCAGCCAGCCCGAGCAGAATGCCATAGACGATCAGGTTCACCGCGATCAGATGGGTGAAGCGGATCGAGGCCATCAGGTCGCCATCGACGATGGTGATCCCGAACAGGCTGGAAGCGATCCCGTTGAACACACCAAGCTTGATCGCCAGGCCGAACAGCACCGCAGGGATTGTGCCGAGCAGGATCCACCAGAACAGCTGCCGCTCATGCGGGGCTTTGCCGATGCCCACGGTGGCAAAGCCGCCACGCGCCAGCATCACCACGTCCCTGAAGAAATAGACGATGATGGCGAGCAGCGAGCCGACATGAACGGCCACGTCGATCTGCGGGCCCTGATCGGGGAAATCTGTGAGAAAGGGGATCAGGATCAGATGGCCTGACGAAGAAATCGGCAGGAATTCCGTCGTCCCCTGAACAACGGCGATCAGCAGCAGCTGGATGAAGGTCATGAACGGCAGGGCCTCAAATTCGCCCGGTGGCTGGCACCGCGCATAATTGAGCGCGGTGCCTCCACCAGCACATGCGCGAAGTCAAGCATTCGCGCATGCAGCAAGCCAGCCTGTTACCAGATCGAGACGCGATCCTCGGGCGCGAGGTACAGCGCATCGTCTGGCTGTACATTAAATGCCTTGTACCAGGCATCCATCTGCCGCACCGCGTTGTTGAGGCGGAACTGCTCGGGCGGGTGCGGGTCGGCCACCATCATGTTGCGCAGCCGCGCCTCGCGGGTCTTGCCGCGCCACACCTGCGCAAAGCCGAGGAAGAAGCGCTGGTCGCCAGTTAGCCCGTCGATCACCGGGGCCTCCTCGCCATCGAGCGAAATCTGGTAGGCGCGATAGGCGATTTGCAGGCCGACCACGTCGCCGATAGTCTCGCCCATGGCAAGGTCGCCGCGCAGGCACAAGCTGCCGTCATCGAGCGGGCAATACTGCTCGATCAGCTTGCGCAGCATGGCGGTCCGCTCCTCGAAGGCGGTGCGGTCGGCATCCTGCCACCAGTTGCGCAGCGCGCCGGTGGCATCGAAGCGCGAGCCCTGATCGTCGAACCCGTGGCCGATCTCATGGCCGATCACCGCGCCGATGGCGCCATAGTTCACCGCCGGATCGGCCTCGAGGCCGAAGAACGGCTGCTGCAGGATCGCCGCCGGGAACACGATCTGGTTGAAGTTCGGCGAATAGTAGGCGTTCACCGTTTGCGGCAGCATGCCCCATTCGCTCTTGTCGACCGGCCCGCCCAGTTTCGAGAGGTCGTCCTGCTGATCCCAGGCGATGGTACGAATGCGGTTACCGAGCGGATCGTCGGCCTCGATTTCCAGCCCATCGTACGTCTCGAATTCATCGGGATAGCCAACCATCGGGGTGAAGCCAGCAAGCTTGGTCAGCGCCTCTTCTGTGGTCTCGGGCGTCATCCAGTGGTTTTCGGAGATGCTCTCGCGGTAGGCGGCGATGAGATTGGTCACCAGTTGCTCCATCCCGGCCTTGGCTTCGGGCGGGAATTCGCGCTGGACATAGAGCGCGCCGAGCTGTTCGCCCAGCTGCCCTTCGACCGCGGCGATGGCGCGTTTCCAGCGCGGGCGCTGCTCCTGCTGGCCCGAAAGCGTGGTGCCATAGAAGTCGAAATTGGCATCGTCGATTGCCTGCGGCAGCACCGGGGCATTCGACGACAGGAAGCGCACCGCCATATAGGCCTTGAGCGTGGCCAGCGGGGTCTCGCGCAGCAGCTTCATCATCGCGGGCAGACCGCCGCCCATCATCGCCTGCTGGTCGCTCGACAGGTCGAGCGCGGCGATCTCTTCCGGGGTGGGCGGGAGCTGCGAGGCATCGAACAGGTTCTGGTCGTCGAACTGGCCCGCCGCCAGCAACGAGGCCATGGGGAATTCAGGATCGAGCGCGAGCAGCGCTTCACGGTCGAGCGGGTTGTAAGTCAGCTCGGGGATGCGCAGCATACGGCGGTCCCACTCCAGCTCGGCCACCTTGTGCTCGAAGGCATAGACTGCCTCTGCCGCAGTGGCCGGATCCTCATAGCCCGCCTGGCCGAGCATGAAGCGCAGGAAGTCCTTGTACTTGGCGCGGATCGCCAGGTTCTCTTCCGAATCGACGAGGTAGTAGTCGCGATCGGGCAGGCCCATGCCGTTGAAGTCGACCGACACGAGGTAACGGTCGGGGTTCTCGCTATCGACATCCACGCCCGCGCTGACCAGCGCCGGGATGCCCGGCTCCTCGAACAGCGCGACCAGCGCCGAAAGATCCGGCGCGTCGGCGATCTTCGCGAGGTATGGCTGCGCCGGAGCCAGCCCGGCAGCATCGATCGCGGCGGTGTCGGCATAGGCGTTGTAGGCATCGACGATGCGCCGTTCAGGCGTGCCCGGCGCAGGCTCGGCGGCGACGAGATCGCGCATCAGCGTCTGTACGTCGTAGGTCGATTTCTCGGCCAGCATGGCAAACAGACCATAGCGGCTCTGATCGGAAGGGATCTCGGTCTCGCGCACCCATTTGCCGTTGGCGTAGTCGAAGAAGTTGTCGCCGGGCTTGGCCGCCGTGTCGATCTCGCTCGTGTCGACGCCCCAAGTGCCAAAATCCATCTCGGGCGGCGCTTCGGGCGCATCCTGCGCGAGAGCGGGCATGGCAAGGGCCAGACCAAGGGCGGAAACGGAAGATGCAAGCAGGCGACGGATCATGGGCGGCTCCGGTTGGAAAGCTGTGCGGCGAATATGGTGCCGCGCGCGGCGAATGCCACGTTTCGTTTCGAATGATACGAGCGCGGATTAACCCAGCCTTGCCCCTACCTCAAGAGTGTAGCCTCAAGCGGGAGCTTTGTCGTCGAACTGGAGCGAGGCGAGCCGCGCGTAAAGCCCGCCCGAGGCGGTGAGGCTGGCATGGTCGCCCTGTTCGACGATTGCGCCATCGTCCATCACCACGATCCGGTCGGCCGCGCGCACGGTGGCGAGGCGGTGGGCGATCACGAGCGTGGTGCGATCCTGCATCAGCCGTTCAAGCGCCTGCTGCACCAGCAGCTCGCTTTCGGCATCGAGCGCGGAGGTCGCCTCGTCGAGCAGCAGGATCGGCGCATCGCGCAGCACCGCCCGGGCAATGGCCACGCGCTGGCGCTGGCCGCCCGAAAGCCGCGCGCCGCCGTCGCCGAGGAAGGTGTCGAGCCCCTCGGGCAGGTCGCGCAGGAAGTCTTCGGCATTGGCGGTGCGCGCCGCGTCCCAGATCGCCTCTTCGCTCGCGTCCCAGTTGCCGTAGCGCAGGTTGTCACGCGCGCTGGCGGCGAACAGGATGCCTTCCTGCGGCACCAGCGCCATGCGGCGGCGCACCTCGGCAGGGTCGGCCTGGGTGAGCGGCACGCCGTCCATCTTCACGCTGCCCGTCTGCGGATCGTAGAACCGCTCGGCCAGCTGGAAGATCGTCGACTTGCCCGCGCCCGAAGGGCCGACGATGGCCACGGTCTCGCCCGGCTCAACGGTCAGCGTGAAATCGCGGATCGCGGTGTCGGTTGGGCGCGTGGGGTAAGAGAAGGTGACGTTCTGGAACGCAAGGCTGCCCCGCGGCGGCTGGGGCATGGCCTGCGGGCGGGCGGGGGCCTCGATCGCGGGCTGTTCTTCGAGCAGTTCCTTGAGGCGGCTGGCCGCGCCCGCACCGCGCAGCAGGTCGCCGTAGACTTCGGTAAGCGAGCCAAAAGCGCCCGCCACCAGCACGCCGGTCAGCACGAAAGCGGCGATGGTGCCGCCCGAGAGCACGCCCTCGGCCACCTGCACCGCGCCGCGCCACATCAGCAACACGATCGAGCCGAACACGAAGCCGATGCCGCACAGGGTCATCAGCGAACGCGTCATGATCCGGCGCTTGGCGGTGGCGAAGGTCTCCTCCACAAAGCTGCCAAAGCGCGCCAGCTCGCGGCTCTCCTGATTGAAGCCCTGCACGATCTTCATCGCGCTTAGCACTTCCGAGGTTGTCGCGGCCACATCGGCCACGCGGTCCTGGCTCGTGCGGCTGATCTTGCGCAACCGCCTGCCGAACACCACCAGCGGCACGATCACCGCCGGCACCACCAGCAGCAACATTACCGTGAGACTGGGCGCGAGCCAGACGAGGTAGATCAGCCCGCCCACCGCCATGATCAGATTGCGCAGGGCGACCGAGATGGTGGTGCCCACCACCGATTCGATTTGCGCCGTATCCGCCGTCATCCGGCTGGAAATTTCCTTGGGGCTGTTCTCCTCGAAGAAGCCGGGCGACAGACGCAGCAGGTTCTGTTGCACCGCCAGCCGGATATCGGCGACCACCCGCTCGCCCAGGATCGACACAAAGTAGAACCGGCAGGCGGTGCCGATGGCAAGGATCACCACCATACCGAGCAGATAGCGGAACCACCGGTTGATCTCTGCCGGATCGCTGCCCTCGGCAAAGCCGCGATCGATGATCTCGCGAAACCCTGCCGGTATCGCCAGCGTGGCCGAAGCCGTAACCACCAGCGCCACGCCAGCCGCCACGATCAGCCCCGGATAGGCGCGCGCGGCGCGGAAGATCATGCCGAGCGGGCCGAGATCGCGCGCCGGTTTGGGCTCTGCGGATTGCGGTTCGGAAGCGGTAGACGTGGCCATAGGCGTGCGCCCTAGACCACATTTTACGACCTTTGAAGCACGCCGGTTGATAACAGCCAGGTTTCAATCACGAACTATTTTTTGCCGCACTGCACAATCTTCACTATATGCAGCTAACGAACAATTGCGCCGGACCGTGTTCCGGCTGCCCGCCGTTTGCGCAGGAAGGGTCAAGTAACGTGCTTTATTCCGCTTACGAAATGCAGAAAGCCTGGTTTTCCAGCGCCAGCCACTGGGCCGAGGTCGGCGCCAACATCCTGTCAAATCCGGCGCTGCCAATGGGCTATCTGGGCATGGGGCCGG
This sequence comes from Aurantiacibacter suaedae, assembly GCF_005434915.1. GTDB lineage: Bacteria > Pseudomonadota > Alphaproteobacteria > Sphingomonadales > Sphingomonadaceae > Alteraurantiacibacter > Alteraurantiacibacter suaedae. The sequence continues at coordinate 703,487 of NZ_SKCG01000002.1, read as the reverse complement.
CCATTGCCAGCGCGCTCAAGGTCTTCGCCCATGTGTATGAGGAGCGCGGCAAGCCCGCCTTCGGGATCGACAGCGCCGAGGTCGATGGCAAGAGCTACCCCGTCGCGCAGACCACCGTGCTCGAAAAGCCGTTCGGCAATCTCATCCGCTTCCGCCGCGAGGGCCTGCCCGAAGATGCGCCAACGATGCTGGTGGTGGCGCCAATGAGCGGGCACTTCGCCACTCTGCTGCGCGGAACGGTGGCGCGGCTGGTCGAGAATCAGGAGGTCTATGTCACCGACTGGGCCGATGCCAAGACCGTTCCAATGAGCGAAGGCCTGTTCGATCTTGACGACTATATCGACTACCTGATCGAGTTTCTGCGCTTCATCGGGCCTAACACCCACGTGCTGGCGGTGTGCCAGCCCTCTGTCCCGGCGTTCGCGGCCACGGCCGTTATGGGCGCGGACAACGACAAGTGCCGTCCGGCCAGCCTCACCATGATGGGCGGCCCGATCGACACCCGCGCCAGCCCGACCGGGGTCAACGACCTCGCGATGGACAAGCCGCTGAGCTGGTTTCAGAACAACGTGATCGCCACCGTTCCGTTCAGCTATCCGGGTGCGGGGCGGCGGGTCTATCCCGGCTTCCTGCAGGTGGCGGGCTTCATCTCGATGAACCTCATGAGCCACATGATGAGCCACTACGAGATGTTCAAACACCTCACTGTGGGCGACCAGGAAAGCGCCGACAAGACCAAGGAGTTCTACGACGAATATCTGTCGCACTGCGACATGACCGCCGAGTTCTACCTCCAGACCATCAAGCACGTGTTCCAGGAGCACACACTGCCCAAGGGCGAATTCGTCCACCGCGGCAAGGCGATCGACCCCGATGCCATTCGCGACACCGCGATGCTGGCGATCGAGGGCGAGAAGGACGATATCTCGGGCATCGGCCAGACCCGCGCCGCGCTCGACCTCGCCCCGCACCTGCCGCTTGCGATGAAGAAGTATCACCTCGCGCGCGATGTGGGGCACTATGGCATCTTCAACGGCAGCAAATGGCGAGCGCGCATTGCGCCTGTGCTTGAGGAATGGATGCGCGCCAATCCGGGCGTGAACTGAGCATCGAGCCCGACGGGCTGCCTTGTCCGTCGGTTCAAGCCTGCGCCAGCGGCTCCGCGCGCGGGGTGAAGCGCGCCTTGCGCCCCGTTCCTTCCTGTCGCTTGAGGTAGGTGCCGAAGGCGATCTCCATACCCACGATCAGGAAGCCAAACGGCTGGAAGGCGATGCCTACGAACAGCGCGCCGATCATGAACACCACGTGCGCCTGTTGCAGGGCTTCGGCCAGCCCGCCCTGCCAGCCCAGCTTTTCGCCGTTTTTCGGGCGGAACCGGCGGCGCACCAGCTCCATCTGCAGCAGGCCGATCGCGTGCAGCAGCAGCCACAGCCCGAGGCCCAGCCAGCCCTGCTCGCCCAGCATCTCGAAATAAGATGAGTGGTAGGCGCGGCCCTCATCGGTCACCTCGATATAGGTGACCGAGCGCGAGTTGCCCGAACCGATCACCTGCGGCATCTGATAGGTAAAGCTGTTGGCGCGATAAGCGTCGAACCCGCCGCCGAGCGGATGGTCCTTCACGTAGTCGAGCGTCCAGCTCCACACGGCGATACGCGTCGAGGCCGATTCGTCCTCCTGATGGTCAAAAATGGTGCCCATGCGCTCGGTGAAGGACTGCGGCAGGAACGGCACCGCCATCACCAGCACCGCGCCCGCCAGCCCGGCATAGACGAACCGATTGCGCACCGTGCGCAGCATCATCACGGCCAGCACCGCCGCGCAAACCAGCCCGGTGCGGGCATTGGTACCGACTGGCATCAGCAGACAGGCAAACGACAGCGCAGCCACGAACATGGTCACTGTCCAGTGCGGGCGGAACACGGTGCCGAACCGCGCCAGCCACACCGCGATGGGGATGATCGCGATGGCCGCAATCGAGATGATCGAGCTCTCGTAAATGCCCGAATTCTCGATCACCAGAAGTTTGAGCGTGCCATAGCCTCCGCCGCCGAACACCGTCTTCATCCCGCCCGAGATGCAGATCGCCCCGATGCACAGCACCATGAACAGCGCCACGGCCTCGATCCTCAACCGCGTGCGCATGGTGAGCGGCAGGAAGGCCGCAAACAGCAGGCTCTTCCACACCCAGTCCCACTTCTCCCAGGCGCTGTCCTGAAACTCGGCGCGGAAGGTGGTGAAGGCGCATAGGCCGAGAAGGGCCAGAATCAGCCCTTGGCGGAAGGTAAAGCGGCTGCCCTTCTTGCTATCGAGCACGAGCCAGCCGCCGAACGCGAGCACGAACATCATCAGCGAGAGTGGCAAGGCCTGAATGATGCCCCAGCCGACCTTTTGCGGGATCACCAGATCGACATAGATATAGAGCAGAATCCAGATGAACGGGCGCTTCAGCCCCATCGCCGCGATCAGCCCGATGAAAGCGAGCAGGACGAGATCAACCACGGCCGCCCCCACGCTCGTCTCCGGCATCCTCGTCGCGCGCTGCCAGCCACGGCTTCGGCCTGGCTTCTTCCTCGCTGGCGAGGCTGTCGTCGTCGAGATCGGGCCGCGCCAGCAGGCGCCAGACGGCCAGCACCATCAGGCCGTGCGTCAGGGCTATAGCGAAGTAGTCGATCACGAGCGGGCTGGCCTTTCGCACAGCGCCATAGCGCGAAGCCCTTGACGCGGCGTTAAGCTTGCCGTGGCATGGCAGACACCATGATCCACGCTTCGCTCACCCGGCCTGCGGCCCGCATCCTGCATGTGCTCGATCACTCGCTGCCGATCCATTCGGGCTACACCTTCCGCACCCGCGCGATCCTGAAGGCGCAGGAACGCCACGGGCTTGAGGTACGCGGGATCACCGGCCTGCGCCATACCGAGGACGGGCCCGATGTCGAAACCGAGGATGGGCTGACCTTCCACCGCACCCGCGGCACGGCAGGCGGCCCGGCGGGCCTTCGCGAATGGCGCGAGGTCGGCCTGCTTACCGATGCCATCGTCGCGCTGGCCAAGGACTGGCGACCCGACGTGCTTCACGCCCACTCGCCATCGCTATGCGGGCAGGCCGCGATCCGCGCCGGGCAGCGGCTCGGCATTCCGGTGGTCTACGAGATCCGTGCCTTCTGGGAGGATGCGGCGGTGGGCAACCTGATGACAACCGAGGGCTCGCTACGTTATCGCCTTACCCGCGCTTTCGAGAATCGCGTGGTCGCCCGCGCCGACGCGGTGATGACCATTTGCCATGGTCTGCGCGACGACCTGATCGCGCGCGGCCATGCTGGCGGCAAAATTGGCGTGATGCCCAACGGGGTCGACCTCGCCCTGTTCGGCACGCCCCCGCCACGCGACAAGGCTCTGGCGGCCCAGCTCGGCCTTGGCGAGGGGCCGGTAATCGGCTTCATCGGCAGCTTCTACGACTACGAGGGCCTCGACGATCTTATCGCCGCCATGCCCATGCTGCTTGACCGCGTGCCCGATGCCAAGCTGCTGCTGGTCGGCGGCGGCAACATGGAGGAGGCTTTGCGCCAACAGGCTGAAACCTCGCGTGCGGCCAGGGCGATCCGCTTCATCGGCCGCGTGCCGCACAGCGAGGTCGAACGCTACTATGCGCTGTGCGATGTCATGGTCTATCCCCGCAAGCGCAGCCGGTTGACTGATCTCGTCACGCCTCTGAAGCCACTCGAAGCGATGGCCCAGCGCACGCTGGTGGCAGCAAGCGACATCGGCGGCCACCGCGAACTGATCGAGGATGGCACCACCGGCGTGCTGTTCGCGCCCGACGAGCCGCAGGCTTGCGCCGATGCCCTCGCCCGCCTGCTGAACGAGCGCAACCGGTGGGAAACGATCCGCGATGCAGGCCGCGAGCATGTCGCGCGCAAGCACGACTGGTTTACCAATGCAGGCCGTTATCTTTCCGTTTACCAAGCCTTGCTAGGCAAACCCTTGGATTGCCGTATACCTGCTGCTGCCTGATTCTGTCGGGTCGCAGTTCACGTCGGCGCAAGTAAGGACGCAAGGCTGGTGGCAAAGGTCGAGCAGGGTCGCACAGGCGGCACGCGCAACAAGCGGACAGGTGCCCGGGCGCCCGTTTCCGCTCATCCCGCCTTCGCCGCGATCGTGGCGCTGTGGTTCGCCGCACTGCTGGGCATCGGCAGCCTTATTGTCCCCATCACCGTGATCGAGAAACTGGTGGTCGCCAGCGGCCTGCCCGCCATCGTTTCCGCAGCCCAGCCACCGCTCGGCTTCACCGCACGGGCCGGAATCGCCCTCGCCGCCACAGTTGCGGGGGCCGTGATCGGCCTGATCGTTGCCCGGCAGGTCACCCGGTCGAACCGGACCGCCATCGCCAACCGGTCGACCAATCCCTCCGATCTGATTCGCCGCCCGCCGGTCAATGCCCATGCCGAGCTTGGCAGCGAAGGCTTCGATGGCGACCGAAGCGCGCGCCGCCGCGCCATGACGCTGGCCGTGATCGCGGAAGATGAGGAAGAGCGGGCTAATGATTACCGCGCGGCTGCCTATGCGCCGTCGCAGCCAGTGGACCTCGATCTGCCCGAAGACCTGGAACTCGGCGACGCGTCGGCGCTGGCAGAGGCCGCGCCTGCCTGGCACGCCGATAACACCATGTTCGCAGGTGAGGCGAAGGACCCTTTCGTCAACAGCGAAGAGCCCGCGCCGGCGCCTTTCGCCAACCCTGCTCCTTTTGCGCGACCCGTCGAGGCCGCTGCCAGCGAGCCGCAGCCCGAATCAAACGCGCCGCGTGCGCAAGACAAGCCGCAGGCGTTCTCGCCACCCGCAGCGGACCGGCCTGCCGCAGCGCCTGCCCCCGCCGGTGTTCGCGAAGACCTTGCCGAACTCGGCCTGGTGCAGCTGGTGCAGAAGCTCGAAGCGACCATCGAAAAACATCGCGCCTGGCTGATCGAGAAGAACCAACGCGCCGCAGAAGTGGCTGCGATGAACACGGATGAGGTTCCCGAGCCTGCAAGGCTCGATACCGAAGAAGCCTTCGGCACCATCGCTCCCAACGAAGCGGCCCAGGCGCGCGAGGCCTATTTCGACGCCCCCTCTCCAGCGAAGGCCCCCTCTTATTCCGACGAAGACGAGAGCGAGGACGATCAGGAACAGCCGCAAGGCACGCACGCTCAGCCCGAGGCTGGCGATGCCAAGCCGGCCCCCATCGCCTCACTCGCGGGTTTTACCCCCGAGCACGACAATGAGGACGAAGACGATCAGGCCGCTGCCGCGCTCTCGGCGAGCTTTACCCTGCCCTTCTCTGCCAAGGCGGCAAACCGCGCCCCTCTGCGGCAGGTGTTTGAGACTGATCCGGCCCCGGTGGCAGACACATCGCCGGACAGCACCCTAACGCCAGCCGAACCGGCGACGGGCAACGCCGACGATGGTGAGGAGAGCTATGCCAGCCTGACCCGTGGCTTCGCGCAAAGGCCCCTGCGTGCGGTTCGCATCGAAGAGCCTGAAAGCGACGACGGCGAGGAAGCCGCCGTGGTCTTTCCGGGCCAGGCGGCCCGCGCGGCAGAGCGCTCATTCGATCCGCCCAAGGCAGTATCATCCTCGCCAGCGCAGCCGCAGGATAGCCAGGCCCCTGCCTCCAGCGAAGAGACCGACCAGGCGCTGCGCGAAGTTCTGCGCAACCTGCAACGCATGGGCCGGGCCAGCTAGTCTCGCCCACCCTGACGGACGCCACCGAGCGTTCCGCCCACTTGCAAAATTCGCTTCCTGTCGCCATGGGAACCCTTCGCGACATTTTCGTGCGGCCCGGTGCCCCTGAGATTCGCGTTTCGTTGCCGATGTAACCGGCGGCGGGGCGCGGGACCTAGGGTCGGGTCCAGACAGGAAGACTGACTTGACCAAGCTGACGCAGCGTCCCGATTTTCCCGAGAACCAGGGCCTTTATGATTCACGCAACGAGCATGACAACTGCGGTCTGGGCTTCGTAGCCCATATCAAGGGCGTCAAATCGCATGCGATTGTGTCGCAGGCCTTGCAGATTCTCGAGAACATCGACCACCGCGGCGCGGTGGGTGCGGACCCGCTGCTGGGTGACGGCGCAGGCATCCTGATTCAGATTCCCGACAAGCTCTATCGCAAGTGGGCCGATTCCGAAGGCCTGACCCTGCCGCCTGCGGGCGACTATGCGGTGGCCATGTGCTTCCTGCCTTCGGACACCGAGGCGCGCGATTTCATCACGGGACAGTTCGAAAAGTTCGTGGCCAAGGAAGGCCAGCACCTTATCGGCTGGCGCGACGTGCCGACCACCACCACGGGCCTTGGCAGGGCCGTGCTCGATTCGATGCCGGTGATCCGCCAGTGCTTCATCGCGCGCGGCGAAAACTGCCCCGATCAGGATGCGTTCGAGCGCAAGCTGATCGTGATCCGCAAGCAGACCCAGAACCCATTGAAGGATCTGGCCGAGAAGCACGACATGCCGGGCCTGCTCAAGCTCTACATGCCGAGCTTTTCGAGCCGCACCGTGGTCTACAAGGGCCTGCTGCTCGCGAACCAGGTCGAATCGTTCTACGACGACCTGCGCGATCCCGATTGCCTTTCGGCGCTCGGCCTCGTTCACCAGCGGTTCTCGACCAACACTTTCCCCAGCTGGCGTCTGGCCCAGCCGTTCCGCCTGATGGCGCACAATGGCGAGATCAACACCGTGCGCGGCAACGTAAACTGGATGAACGCGCGCCGCCGCACGATGGAATCGGACCTGCTGGGCGCCGACCTCGACAAGCTGTGGCCGATCGTGCCGCATGGCCAGTCGGACACCGCCTGCCTCGATAACGCGCTCGAGCTGCTGTTGCTGGGCGGCTATTCGCTCGCCCACGCGATGATGATGCTGGTGCCTGAAGCCTGGTCGCGCGATCCGAACATGGACCCCGAGCGCCGCGCTTTCTACGAATACCACGCCGCGCTGATGGAACCGTGGGACGGCCCCGCCGCGCTCGCCTTCACCGATGGCCGCCAGATCGCCGGTATGCTCGATCGCAACGGCCTGCGTCCGGCGCGCTATTGCCTGACCAAGGACGATATCGTCTGCCTCGCTTCGGAGAGCGGCGTGCTGCCGTTTGCCGAGGAGGACATCGTGCGCAAGTGGCGCCTGCAACCGGGCCGTATGCTGCTGATCGACCTCGAAGAAGGCCGCATCGTCGAGGATGAAGAGCTCAAGGCGCAGCTGGCCGGGGAAGAACCCTATGCCGAGTGGCTGCACAAGGCGCAGTACAAGCTGAAGGATCTCGAAGCGATCGAGACCGACGTCGATGCCGTGCGCGCAGCCGACGAAACGCTGCTCAACCGGCAGCAGGCCTTTGGCTACACGCAGGAAGACATCAGCCGCTTCCTCGAACCGATGGCCGTCAACGGTGATGACCCGATCGGCTCGATGGGTACCGACACCCCGATTGCCGTGCTCTCGAAGAAGAGCCGCCTGCTTTACGACTACTTCAAGCAGAACTTCGCGCAGGTGACGAACCCGCCGATCGACCCGATCCGCGAAGAGCTGGTGATGAGCCTGCTCTCGATGATCGGCCCGCGCCCGAACCTGCTCGGCCACGAGGCGGGCACGCACAAGCGTCTGGAAATCGATCAGCCGATCCTGACCAACGCCGACATGGAGAAGATCCGCTCGGTCGAATCGAGCCTCGATGGCGCGTTCCGCACCGAAACGATCGACATCACCTGGCCCGCCAAGAAGGGCGCCAAGGGCCTGCGCATGGCGATCAAGGAAATGTGCTGGGCCGCCACCGAAGCGGTGCTGCAGGACAGGAACATTCTGATCCTGTCGGACCGGGCGGCCAGCTCCGACCGCATTCCCATGCCCGCGCTGCTGGCAACGGCGGCTGTCCATCACCACCTCGTGCGGCAAGGTTTGCGGATGCAGACCGGCCTCGTGGTCGAAACCGGCGAGGCGCGCGAAGTGCATCACTTCTGCGTGCTGGCAGGCTATGGCGCGGAAGCGATCAACCCCTACCTCGCCTTTGAGACGATGGAGAACCTGCGCGCCGATAAGTTCCCGCACCTGTCCGAAAAGGACGTGCAGAAGAACTACGTCAAGGCCATCGGCAAGGGCATTCAGAAGGTCATGTCCAAGATGGGCATCTCGACCTACCAGTCCTATTGCGGGGCGCAGATTTTCGATGCAGTCGGCCTGAACACCGCCTTCATCGACAAGTACTTCACCGGCACCGCCACCACCATTGAGGGCATCGGCCTCGCGCAGGTGGCGGAAGAGACCGTGCTGCGCCACGCGGCGGCCTTCGGTGACAACCCGATCTATCGCAACATGCTCGATGTGGGCGGCATCTACCAGTATCGCCTGCGCGGCGAGGATCACGCCTGGACGCCCGCCAACGTTGCCAACCTGCAACACGCGGTGCGCGGCAACCAGCCGTCCGAATACAAGCGCTTCGCCGACTCGATCAATGAGCAGTCCGAACGCCTGCTGACGATCCGCGGGCTGATGGAGCTGAAGAAGGCAGAGCAGCCGCTCGACATCTCCGAAGTCGAACCGGCCGAGGATATCGTCAAGCGGTTCGCCACCGGCGCGATGAGCTACGGCTCGATCAGCTGGGAAGCGCACACCACGCTGGCTGCGGCGATGAACAAGATCGGCGGCAAGTCCAACACCGGCGAAGGCGGCGAAGATCCGCGCCGCTTCAAGCCGATGGAAGACGGCACCAACCTGCGCTCGGCGATCAAGCAGGTCGCTTCGGGCCGCTTCGGGGTGACCACCGAATATCTGGTCAATGCCGACGACATCCAGATCAAGATGGCGCAAGGCGCAAAGCCCGGCGAAGGCGGCCAGTTGCCGGGCCACAAGGTGGATAAGACCATCGGCGCGACCCGGCACTCGACCCCGGGCGTGGGCCTGATCTCACCTCCGCCGCACCACGACATCTATTCGATCGAGGATCTGGCTCAGCTGATCCACGATCTGAAGAACACCAACCCGCTGGCGCGCATCTCGGTAAAGCTCGTCTCAGAAGTGGGCGTGGGCACCGTGGCTGCGGGCGTTTCGAAGGCGCGCGCGGACCACATCACCATCTCGGGCTACGAGGGCGGCACCGGCGCTTCGCCGCTGACCAGCCTCACCCATGCGGGCAGCCCGTGGGAAATTGGTCTTGCCGAAACGCAGCAGACCTTGCTGCTCAACGATCTGCGCTCGCGCGTTGCGGTGCAGGTCGATGGCGGCCTGCGCACCGGGCGCGATGTCGCCATCGGCGCGCTGCTGGGGGCCGACGAGTTCGGCTTTGCCACGGCTCCGCTGATCGCGGCGGGCTGCATCATGATGCGCAAGTGCCACCTCAACACCTGCCCGGTGGGCGTGGCCACGCAGAACCCCGAGCTGCGCAAGCGCTTCGTCGGCCAGCCCGAGCACGTCATCAACTACTTCTTCTTCGTCGCCGAAGAGCTGCGCCAGATCATGGCCGAGATGGGCTTCCGCACGCTCGACGAGATGATCGGCCGGGTCGACCGGCTCGATATGAACCGCGCCATCCGCCACTGGAAGGCAAGCGGCGTGGACCTTTCCAAGCTGCTGCACACGGTGGAACTGCCCGAAGGCAAGAGCCTGTTCCACACCGAAGGGCAGGATCATGGCATCGAAAGGGCGCTCGACGTGAAGCTGATCGAGGCAGCGCGTCCGGCAATCGACGAGGGCAAGGTGCTCTCGCTCGAATCGAAGATCTGCAACGTCAACCGCACCGTTGGCGCGATGCTTTCAGGCGAGATTGCCCGTGCGCACGGCCACAAGGGCCTCGACGCCGAGCAGCTGCGCATCACCTTCACCGGCACCGCCGGACAGAGCTTCGCCGCTTGGCTTGCGCACGGCGTCACGCTTGATCTGGTAGGCGACAGCAACGACTATGTCGGCAAGGGCCTCTCCGGCGGGCGCGTGATCGTGCGCCAGCCGGAAGGCACTGGCCGCGTGGCTGCGGAAAACATCATCGTCGGCAACACCGTTCTGTTCGGCGCAGTCGCGGGCGAGGCCTATTTCAACGGTGTCGGCGGCGAACGCTTCGCGGTGCGCAACTCGGGCGCCGTGGCGGTGGTCGAGGGCACCGGCGATCATGGCTGCGAATATATGACCGGCGGCGTGGTCTGCGTGCTCGGAAAGACCGGGCGCAACTTTGCCGCCGGCATGAGCGGCGGCATCGCCTACGTCTACGACGAGGACGGCACCTTCGCCGAGCGTTGCAACATGGCGCAGGTCGAGCTTGAGCCGATCAGCGCCGCGCCGAGCGAGGAGGACGGCACCGGGCGCCCCGCCCAGCGGCCGACCAGCGTTACCGACTACGGCATGGGCGATCCGCTCTACCACGATGCCGAGCGGCTGCGCATTCTGCTCGAACGCCACAAGCTCCACACCGGCTCGACGCGTGCGACCGAGCTGCTTGAGGATTGGGACAATGCGCTTGGCAAGTTCAAGAAGGTGATGCCGGTGGACTACCGCCGCGCCCTCAAGCAACTGGAAGCCGAGCGCGCCGAAGCCGCCAGCGTCGCGGCCGAATAAGGGTATTACGAAGATGGGTAAGGAAACCGGCTTTCTCGAAGTCGACCGTCAGGATCGCACCTATGCCGATCCCAAGGAACGGCTGACGCACTACCGCGAATTCGTCATCCCGCATGACGAGGACAAGCTTCAGTTGCAGGCCTCGCGCTGCATGAACTGCGGCATTCCCTACTGTCACAACGGCTGCCCGGTGAACAACATCATCCCGGACTGGAACCACCTTGTGTACGAGGGCGACTGGCAGAACGCGCTCGAGATCCTGCACTCGACCAACAACTTCCCCGAGTTCACCGGCCGCGTGTGCCCCGCCCCGTGCGAGGCGAGCTGCACGCTCAACATCACCGACCAGCCGGTCACGATCAAGTCGATCGAATGCGCGATCATCGATCGCGGGTGGAAGGAAGGCTGGGTCCAGCCGCAGCCGCCGAAGGAGAAGACCGGCAAGAGCGTCGCCGTGGTCGGCTCCGGCCCCGCCGGCATGGCCTGCGCGCAGCAGCTGGCGCGCGCCGGGCACTCGGTCACGCTGTTCGAGAAGTCCGACCGGATCGGCGGCCTGATGCGCTACGGCATCCCCGACTTCAAGATGGAGAAGTCGCTGATCAACCGCCGCGCGGTCCAGATGGAAGCCGAAGGGGTGACCCTGCGTACCTCCACCGAGGTTGGCGTGGACGTGTCGATGAAGTCGCTGAAGGAAAACTTCGACGCCATCGTGCTCTCGGGTGGGGCGGAAGATGCGCGTCCGTTGCAGATCCCCGGCGCCGAGCTGCCCGGTGTGCGCCTCGCGATGGAGTTTCTCACCCAGCAGAACAAGCGCGTGGCAGGCGACAGCGAAGAGCGCGCCGCACCGCGCGGCTCGCTCACCGCCACGGGCAAGCACGTGATCGTGATCGGCGGCGGCGACACCGGTTCGGACTGTGTCGGCACCTCGAACCGGCAGGGCGCGGCTTCGGTCACCCAGATCGAGATCATGCCCAAGCCGCCAGAGATGGAGGATAAGCTCCTGACTTGGCCCGACTGGCCGATGAAGCTGCGCACCTCGACCAGCCACGAAGAAGGCGTCGACCGCGACTGGGCTGTGCTGACCAAGGAAGTGGTCGGCGAAGACGGCAAGGTCACGGGCCTGAAGTGCGTGCGCGCCGACTGGTCGAACGGCAAGCTCGAAGAGGTGCCCGATAGCGAGTTCGTGCTGAAGGCGGACCTGATCCTGCTGGCGATGGGCTTTGTCGGTCCGCGCAAGGCGGGCGTGGTCGAGCAGTCGGGCGTGAAGCTCACCGATCGCGGCAATGTCGATGCCGATACGGTGGCCTATCGCACCAGCGACGAGCAGATCTGGGCCTGCGGCGATATGCGGCGCGGTCAGAGCCTCGTCGTCTGGGCGATTCGCGAGGGCCGCCAGTGCGCCGCCAGCGTGGACGAAGCGCTGATGGGCGCGACCCAGCTGCCGCGTTAACGGATGCCCCATATGTTCCGGCGCGGAGAGAGTGCTCACCCGCCGGAACCGCTCTGTTTCCTCCACGTTTGAAATCGTGGCACCGCAAGGGTGCCGTGCTCTCGCGTGAAGGTATCGCCGTGCCAGCTTCGCCGCCCTCTGCATACTCGCGCCAGACTTACCGGCTAAAGTTTCACAACCTCGGCAAGGACATTGCGCGTGACATGGAGTTCGAGGCCTCCGGTATATTTGCCGCGCTGCAGTTTGCCGCTCGCGAAACGGCGGGACGAACCGCCGAACTGTGGCTTGATGGCAAGTTGCTCTGTCTGGTGAAGTCTCTCGGCGGAGAGGCGTGGCAATTGAGCCCCTTCGCGGGTCCGACCGGCAATTGAGGCACCTGTCCTACACGGCCCCGACCTGCCACTGTCGGTAAGTGTCAATCGGCTGGTGGTTTTCTGAAGTGTTTTCGCCCGGTGTCAACTTCGTCAACCGGCAGGCAATCGCCAGTCCACCGCCCCGCGCCCGTTGGCTTCAAGAAATTCGTTCGCCCGGCTGAACGGCTTCGATCCGAAAAACCCGCGATAGGCGGAGAGCGGGCTCGGATGCGGGCTCTTGATCAGTAGGTGCGGCCCGCCCTCATGCAAAGCCGCGATCCGCGCAGCCTTGCCCTGTGCATGGCTGCCCCACAGAATAAAAACGCAAGGCTCGTCTCGCTCGGCCACGGCCGCAACGCAGGCGTCGGTGATCGCTTCCCAGCCTTTGCCCGCATGGCTGCCCGCCTTGCCATTCTCCACGGTCAGCGTGTTGTTGAGCAACAGCACCCCCTGCCGCGCCCAGCTTTCGAGGTTGCCCCCCGCAGCCGGAGCAATGCCCAGATCGTCTGCCAGTTCGGCATAGATGTTCTTCAGCGAGGGCGGCAGAGCCACCCCGTCCTGCACCGAAAAGCACAGGCCATGTGCCTGCCCCGGCCCATGGTAGGGGTCCTGCCCGAGGATCACCACTTTCACCTCGTCGAGCGGCGTCAGCTCAAGCGCGCGCAGGCGGGTGCCACGTGGCGGGTAAATCGCCTTGCCTGCCTCCTCCTCGGCGCGCAGCCAGCCGCCCAGCTTGCGCGACGCGGGCTGCGAAAGGACCGGATCGAGCACCTTGGCCCAGCTTGCGGGAACTGTATCGGACATACAACGCAACCTAGGCAAGCCGCCGCACCGCCGCCAGCGGCTCTTTCCCTCTATCCCCGATGCGCCTAAGGCCCGAGCCATGACCATTCATTTCCACGAGGAAGACCTGCCGGACGGCACCTTTGCCGATCTCGCACCCGACCACCCGCTCGCCGTCGACACCGAGACGATGGGCCTCGTAACCGCGCGTGACCGCCTCTGTGTGGTCCAGATCAGCGATGGCCGGGGCGACGAGCACCTCGTGCGCTTCAAGAACGGCAGCAGCTACGATGCGCCTAACCTTAAACGCGTGCTGGCCGATCAGAGCCGGGTGAAGATCTACCACTTCGCCCGCTTCGACCTTGCCGCCATTGAATATTATCTGGGCGTGGAAGCAGGCCCGGTGTTCTGCACCAAGATCGCCTCAAAGCTGACCCGCACTTACACCGACCGCCATGGCCTAAAGAACCTCGTCAACGAGCTGCTCGGCGAGGATATGTCGAAGCAGCAGCAGAGTTCGGACTGGGGCGCCGACACGATCACCGACGCCCAGCGCGAGTATGCGGCATCGGACGTGCGCTTCCTCCACCGCATGCGCGAGATCCTGATTACGCGGCTCGAACGCGAGGGCAGGCTTGAAATGGCGCAGGCGGCATACGACTTTCTCCCTACGCGCGCCCGGCTTGATCTGGCCGGCTGGGCGGAGAAGGACATCTTCAGCCACGAGTAAGGCATTCCAAGCGAACCGCCATGACCACCAGAGCCGACCGCAACCGCACCCGCCGCCAGGCCTTCGCTACGCCCGGCTCGCCGCTCGACAAAATCGTGCGTGTGCTGGCGCTCGGCCTGCCGGCGCTGGTCGGCATGATCGCGGCGATGATGCTGATCACCCCGCTTTCCCCCCGCGGCGAGGTGAGCTTCCTGCTCGACCGCAACAAGGTGGCGGTGGCTGAAGACCGGCTGCGCGTGAACGATGCGATGTACCGCGGCGAAGACGATCAGGGCCGTCCGTTCTCGCTGATGGCGGGCAGCGCGGTGCAGCAAAGCAATTCGCTGCCGCTGGTGCAGTTGCAGGACCTGACCGCGCGGATCGTGCTGCCCGAAGGCCCTGCCGTGCTAAGCGCGCCGGGTGCCCGCTACGATATCGATGACGAGGTCGTGGCGGTTCCCGGCATCGTCCGCTTCACCGCCGCCGACGGCTATGAAATGAGCGCACGCAATGTCGCGATTGACCTGTCCGACCGGGTGATGACCGGCTCCGGCCGGGTGAGCGGCGTTGTCCCGGCGGGCAACTTCAGCGCCGATCGTATCCGGGCAGATCTTGCCGCGCGCACGCTGTTACTCTCGGGCAATGCGCGGATGCGCATGATACCGGGCCAGCTGCGCCTTCCCAATGCCGTACGATGAGGAGTTGCCAATGGTGCAGGATGGCTTATCGAGCTCGGCCATGACCAAAATGCGTCCATCCTTGCGCAAGCTCGCGCTTCAAGGCCTTGCCGCCGGCGCGATTGCTGGCGCGGCCGGGGCCCTGGCCTTTTCCTCGATTGCGGGGGCTCAGTCGCTCGGCTCGTTCGATTCGAACCAGCCGGTGAACTTCGGTGCCGACCGGATCGAACTGCAGGACCGGCAGAACCGCGTGGTTCTGTCGGGCTCGGTCGACATTCGCCAGGGCGACCTGCGGCTGACCGCGCAGCGCACCACCATTGCTTATAGCGATACGAATCAGCTCACGATCCAGCGGCTCGATGCAAGCGGCAACGTGGTGGTGACGCGCGGCAACGAACGCGCCCGCGGCGATGCCGGGGTCTACGATTTCAACCGCAAGACGATCGTGCTGTCGGGCAATGTGTCCCTCAACCGCAGCGCCGACCGGCTCAACGGCGGACGGCTGACGATCGATCTCAACTCGGGCCTATCGAGTGTGGACGGTAGCGGCGCGGCGACCAGCGATCGGCCCGGCGGGCGAGTATCGGGAACGTTTTCGGTTCCGGACTGAGCGTGTCGAAGTTCTTTGTGTTGGGCAGCGCGAATCCGTGAACCTTTTCTGAAGCATCGCTATGCCGGCAATTCTTGAGAACGCCCATGAAACATGGTCGGCCAAAAAGCTCGAACAGTCTACGGTTTCTCAAAGACTTAAGTGGATGAGAAGGCAGCCCGCTAATGAAGCCCATCAATCGCCTAAAATGGCAGACTATTGATTTTTTTGATAGACTACTTTCATTTAAAGAGGTGGCGCGCGTTCGCCGTCTGCGGACCAGCCGCCCCCCGCTTAGCGCCCGTGAACGAAATCATCTGCTGGTTGACGTTTCAGTTATATCGCGTTCTGATGCCGGAACAGGGATTCAGCGCGTCGTCCGCTCGATCCGTGATCAAATTCCTTATATTCTCCCTGCTGAAGTAAGCGCGGATTTTCTCACCGTAGCATCTCGAAAATCGGGCTACGTCACTAAGCTCGGCGAATGCCCCAGCGCGAGCGAAAATAATATTTTTGTCGGGTTGGATTTTGCAACTGATAGTATCCCTCTATTCCATTCTCAGCTCGCGCAATTGAGAATGGAAGGCACGGCGATGTGGTTCGTCGTGTATGATATTCTACCGTACAGCAACCCCGAGTGGTTTACGCCCCTATCCAGGCTGCGTTATAGAAAATGGTTGCATACTTGCATAGCTCTGGCCGACGGATTGATCTGCATATCCTCCGATACAGCAGAGAAAGTTGATGATATTATTACGTCACGCTTTCTTCTTGAAAATAAGCCTGAGATAGTAACCGTAGAATTGGGTTCCGACATCTGTCTTACAGAGTACAAGGATGAAAGCAGCGCGCTCGCGCAGTGGCCATCGCTCAATGCACAGACCCTTTCGCGAGCGGTCCTGATGGTTGGCACACTCGAGCCGCGCAAGGGCCACCTCCAAGCTCTGGATGCGTTCGAGGAAATTTGGGCAATGGGATGCGATATCCCCCTTGTCATTGTCGGTCGACGTGGTTGGAATACAGAGCAGCTGCAGAAGCGAATCCAAGACCACGCCCAATGGGGCAAGTTACTATTCTGGCACGACAATGCTACTGACGATACGCTCCATTTCGCCTATCAAACCTGTCGCTTGACGCTTGTAGCCTCGCTTGCCGAAGGTTACGGCCTACCACTCGACGAAGCTTTAGCGCTCGGGTCGCCAGTACTCGCCCGCGATATACCAGTGTTCCGACGACATGAGGGGCACCAGTTACAGTTCTTTCCCGAGGTGATCAGTTCGCATGATCTGGCCATTTCCATAGTGGCCGCTTATGAAAAAAGCCGCCGCAGCGCTTCAGAGATATCGCTAAGATCGTGGAGGGACTGCGCCCAAGAACTGGTTTCGGCTATCACGGATCTATCCTAACTTGTCGTCGGGACGGCTAACAGCATACTGGCTGAACGCAAGAATCCTTCTTGCGCATAAATAGCCGCAATACCTGCGCATGCTAAAAGTATTGTCCCAAAGCAATGCTTATGTTTAGGAACCTTAAGGCGGCAATGTTTAATAGGTTTCTGAGATGATCTCCTACGCACAGAACTTTGAAGACGTACTCTTGTGGCGCGCGTTAGGTGACGTGGAAAACGGCTGTTACCTCGATATTGGAGCGCAGCACCCAGTCGTCGATTCGGTGAGCAAGATCTTTTTCGACGCCGGATGGCGCGGTGTGCACGTCGAGCCTGTTTCACACTACGCCCAGTTGTTGCGCGAGCAGCGCCCAGGTGAGATCGTGATCGAAGCGGTGGTAAGCGACGGGGCCGATCCGGTCACTTTCTTCCAGTTTCCGGATACTGGACTTTCAACCGGCATCGCTGACATCGCCCAATCACATATCGAAAACGGCTTTCAGTGTGAAGAGCGCGAGGTGCCAACCGTCACGCTGGCTCTATTGCTGGCGAGCATGGGGCGGCAGGATGTGCATTGGCTCAAGGTTGATGTTGAAGGCATGGAAGACGCCGTCTTTCGCAGTTGGGGCGATTGCCCGATTACACCTTGGATCCTTGTCATCGAAAGCACGAAGCCCAACTCTCCGGAGCCCGTCCCTCTAAAGTCTCTCGCCGAGCTTCACGCGCGTGGCTATAGAGAAGTCTGCTTTGACGGTCTAAATCGTTATTTCGTTGCTGCCGAGCACGCGGAATTAGCCGCCGCCTTCGATACGCCCCCGAACATTTTCGACAAATTTTCTGTTTCTGAACATCACTTTTCGGTGCAGTCGTTGCGCACCGGGTACGTCAGTGACATTCAGCGACTCGAAGATTGCCTCGAACAGGCGCGAAAGACGGAGCATAGCCTACATCTAGACCTGTCCAACAAAAGTGCCGAGGCACGTGCTGCCGAGGCGGAGGTCCTGCGCGCAAGTCAAGCACACGAGAATGCACTCAGCGAACTTGCACGTTGCGAAGGTGATTATGAGGCACAACTTCAGCGAATCTCGGAATTGTCGCGCGAAACGCGAGATATCCTAGCAGCTCAAAACGCTTCGCTGCTCAGAGAAACCGGGCAAATCCTCCGTACTCAGTTAGGCGATCTTCAAACTCTGCGAGAGGAGATAGCGTCCACTTCCGACGCGCTCAGGATCGAGCAAGCACGTGCGCAAAAGTTGGGTGATCAGGTCCAGCAGCTCTCTACCGCGCAAGCCGTTGACAAGGCGCGGTTGAAACGTGCAGCGGCTTTGCTTTCACAATCCAGTGCTTCGCGATATGCTTCCCGCCGATTGTTTGGAATGTTAGCTAGCTTCATTAATAACAAACGTGCAAAGAGGGCTGCGACCCATGCTGCGGAGGTTGCGGAGTGGTTGGCTGATTACCCCCAGCAGCATCCGCGCGGCAATGACACTCGACCAACCGTTGAAGTTACGGAAACCTGTGATCACCATGAAAGATCTGAGCCAATGACTACGGCGCCGATAACCTCGGTGGAGCAATTGCTGAATTGGCATGACGAGCAGTTCGTCGACCTCGCTTTTCAAAGCGTCCTTGGGCGCGCGCCGGATCCAGAAGGCAGAGCATATTACGTCTCCCGCTTACGGAAGGGAGTACACAAGCTCCAAATCCTTAAGCAACTACGCCGATCAGATGAGGGTCGCAACTTCATTCCGGGCGTTGCAGGCCTAGATCGAGCTATTAAGCATCACCACTTGGCCAGTTTGCCAGTTATTGGACCAGTGCTTGCATCAGCTTTGAAGCTGGAGGGTGATCGGCCAATTGAGCGCCAAATACGAGCTCTGGCCAACGAAACCGCCAGACTTTCTCAGCAAATTGCGCATCAACCTATGCCTCATGAGAACCAGCATAGGGCAAATTCTGATAGTCAGCCGCTTGTCTTAGACCGTCTGGGCCGGGTTTCTACTGATATAGCGAAACTCGAATACGCCGTAAAAAACAGCTTCTCCTCACCTGAGAGAGAATTTTTGAACGAAGGCAAATGCCGCTATGTTTTCAATCTGACCACAAGCTACCGGTGGAGAAGTCACGCTGTCGGCATCGTGCGTGTGGAGCGAGAGCTTGCACGGTATTTATCGAATTTCGCAAATGTCGAATTTATTATTTGGCCCGCCCCCCCAGCTAACCCAAAAATACTAGCACGTTTCCAAGTAGAACAGATCTTGGCAGAGGAATGGTGTGAAGGCGGCAGCGGCGATCCTTATATTGACCTCAGGTCGCTCCCGGATGCCGAACTGAGCCGCAATGACACCTATATTTCCATAGGTCTAGATTGGGACCATTCCCCTCCCACACATGTTTTACCATTCATGAGATCGCGCGGCGTAGAAATTATTCTCGCGTGCTACGACTTAGTTCCAATAAACTTTCCCGAATTCTTAGTCCGCGAAGATTTGCGTGAGGATTTTGAATTACATATTCTTGAAATGGCACACGCCGCAGAAAAAGTGTTTACCATATCCGAACGATCAAAAATAGATCTGATGGAATATTGGCTTAAACAAGACATGTGCGTGGAATTTCCAAGTGTTGTTGTCAATCCATTGGCAAGTTATGTGGATTCAGCAACACTCCCTCCGCTTAACGATGCTGAACAAGAAATAATGCGTAGCGTCTTTCAGAAAGGTGGATACGTACTCTACGTCAGTTCATTTGAGCCTCGCAAAAATCACAAGTTAATGTTCGATATCTGGCGCGACCTTTGGAGTGAGAGAGGGCTAGATTGCCCGCAGTTTGTTTACGTTGGTATGCCTGGATGGGGCACGAATGATTTGCTCGATCAGATTCCTCGCATGGCTGCGTATCTAGGTGGGAAGATCAATTGGCTGCAACGCGTGAGCGATAACCTTCTCGCCCACTTGTATGCAAACTGTTCATTTGCTGTCTTCCCCAGTCTTTACGAGGGATGGGGGCTGGCCGCTACCGAAGCATTGTCGTTTGGTAAGGTCTGCATTGTGTCAAATAACAGCTCCTTATGCGAAGCTACACAAAATTTAATGCCCTCTTATCATCCTCTGGATTTCCTTGGATGGAAGACAGAAATTTTACGCCTGCTCAACGATGAGGAATATAAGGCATCGCTTGAAAACAAAATACGCGATAATTTCAAGAATCGCACTTGGACGCATTTTGGCGATGACTTTGTTGACGGCATTTTGTTGAGATCCGAAAAATGAAAAAGCGAATTGTTTTAAACGTCACTACTTCAGCCGACTGGCGCCGCAGGCCGGTTGGCATTGTGCGAGTTGAACGGGAAATAATCAAAGCGGTTCGCGCCCGGTTCGACAGCAGTGTTGTCCCAGTTTACTTTGATAGGTATGAAAGCCGATTCAAGAGCATAAAGAGCAAATTTTTTGCCGACATTGTTTCCGATGCGTGGGTGCTTAGCGACGACCCCGACAATGATGCGGGGAATGTGCGCGGACAGTTATGCAGGTTCAATGCTCAAGATAACGACACTTTCGTTACTGTCGGCAGCGATTGGTCCTTTCGCGTTCCTGATGCTGTCGAAAAACTCTATGGTCCAAAACGTGTGATGGTGTCGGCACTATACGACCTTATTCCGCTTATCTATCCGGAATTTACACCAACTAGAGAGTTTTACGATCAGTTCGATTATCATTACAGAAAGCTAGCTATTCAAGCGAAGTCGATTTTCGCAATTTCAGAAACATCAGCTGAAACTCTTCGCGAGTTTTGGCGCGAGCGGCAGCTTATCGATGTTCCGCAAATTAACGTGATACCTTTGGCCAGCTTTGTGCGAACCGATGCTGACGAGCCGTTGACGGAAAGCGACAAGAAAGATCTCGCTTCTATGCATAATGGTGAGCCTTATATCTTATATGTCAGCACAATTGAGCCACGCAAGAATCATCAAATACTAATCGACATCTGGCGCGACCTTCACGCAGAACGCGGCCCAAACTGCCCCAAGCTCATTATGGTCGGAATGAAAGGATGGGGAAGCGATGATCTCGTAAGGTCAGCGACACGGATGAACGCATTTGCAGCAGGAAAAATTATATTTAAAGAGGGCCTAAGTGATCGATTGTTAAAAGAGCTTTATCGACGCTGTTTTTTTTCGGTTTTCCCAAGCTATTTTGAGGGCTGGGGCCTGGCGGCTACGGAGGCCGCCTCTTTCGGCAAGGTGTGCGTCGTGGCCAACAATAGCGCTCTAAATGAAGCCACCAATGGCGTGATGCCCAGCTATCATCCGCTTGATTTCCCGGGGTGGAAGGTCGAAATAGACAGGTTGCTTGACGATAGAAGCTACAGAGAAACCCTGGAGACTAAAATAGCTAGCCAGAATTTCTCACGAAATTGGCGCGACTTCGGTCGGGACTTTTGCGAGACAATGCTGTGAAATCGATGAAAATACTGCAAATGTCTAACTATCCAACTTCTAATGCCGTTCATGGCGGGCAAATTAGGAGTGCGAGCATTGCCAACGAGCTTCGTCGTCACGGGCATGACGTGGCCACGATTGCAGTTTATGTACCCGATCATTATTCACCTGATTCACCGGATGACGTTTCTTTCGATAGAGATTCTATTTATTGGAGCGACGAACTTCTATATCTTTCTGACTATCTTGGCGGGCTCCATGCGAGACATAGTAAAGATGCTTTTCAATTACTGAATGACAAAGTCGTTAGGTTTGAGCCCGATGCAATCGTAGTTGAGCAACCTTGGTTGATGCCAGCCGCTAAGTTATTGAAGGACATGCATGGAATTTCTCTAGTATATTCTTCGCAAAACGTTGAATACCGCCTCAAAGAAGATGTCCTTCGCAGAGCGTCGGTCGATGCAGCAGAGAGTGAAGCCCTTATTCGCGATATTCGGGCTCTTGAGTATGCTGCTGTAGCAGACTCGGATCTCGTTATTGCATGTACACCGGCTGATGCGGCAACTTATAGACAGCTTGGTTTTGCGACTCCCATCGTCGTTGGGGGGAATGGGGTAGGTCCTTTCTCCTGCAGTTCTGCCCGCGTTGCACAATGGAAGGGCTATATGGGGCAGCCCTATCCGATCTTTGTCAGCAGTGCACATCTCCCTAATGCCCATGGATTCTGGGATATGATGTCACCCGGGTTGACTTTCCTTGGGCCCGAGGAGCACATTGTTATCGCTGGAAGTGTATGTGACATTATCCTGCGCATGGCCGCTGAAAATCCTCTCCAACGTTTTAATAGATCGAGAATCAAGCTCCTTGGAAGGATGGAGAAGGTCGAACTGCAGGCTGCAGTTCGAGCAAGTCGTGTTGTTCTCCTGCCTATCACCTCGGGCGAAGGATCTAATCTCAAGACTGCGGAAGCGCTTGAATCTGGATGTGAGATTGTGGGGACGAGTAAGGCGTTTCGCGGCTTTGAGGGAGCTATGGCATTAGATAATGTGCATATCGCGGATACATCAGGTGACTTCAGGCGAAAGGTTCGAAACATTCTCGATGCTCCTTGGAACGATGAGGGCACCCCCCTGTCTATAAGGTCGCAGTTCTATTGGCCGACTCTCTTGAAGGATGCTGTTGAAGCGATTAGCAACCTCAGTTGTTCTGGAGCTACGCATTGAACGTCAGCGACATCTAACCTCGCCCCCTTCTATTGACGTAGCTGTCGACGCTGCCACGGATGGATAGGGCCGTAATAAAACGTTGATATCATGTAGAAATATCGGCTTTTCCGAAAATTATTTTTCTCTTACGATTTTCTTGACATCTCTGAGTGTCCATCTCACCACTAATTTTGCGTTAATCGAGGTTCTATGAAAACAGCAATTGTTACCGGCGTTACCGGACAGGACGGCGCGTACCTCAGCGAGTTGCTGCTCGCAAAAGGCTATAAGGTCTATGGTACATATCGTCGGACCAGCTCGGTCAATTTCTGGCGGATGGAGGAGCTGGGCATTGCCAATCATGCCAATCTGCACCTCGTCGAATTTGACCTGACCGACCTATCCACGTCAATCCGCCTGCTGCAGGAAACAGGTGCTACCGAGGTATACAATCTGGCTGCCCAGAGCTTCGTAGGTGTCTCTTTTGAACAGCCAATTACGACGGCAGAAATCACCGGATTGGGTGCGGTCAATTTGCTAGAGGCGATCAGGATCGTAAATCCGAATGTGCGTTTCTATCAGGCCAGCACCTCTGAAATGTTCGGCAAGGTGCAAGCCGTTCCCCAGAACGAAAGCACGTTCTTTTGGCCCCGCAGCCCCTATGGCGTGGCAAAACTTTACGCCCACTGGATGACCGTGAACTATCGTGAAAGCTACGATATTTTCGCCAGCAGCGGCATTCTCTTCAATCACGAGAGCCCACTGCGTGGCCGAGAGTTCGTCACGCGTAAGATCACTGACAGCGTCGCGAAGATCAAGCTTGGTAAACTCGATTGCCTCAAGCTGGGCAATATCGACGCAAAGCGCGACTGGGGTTTCGCCAAGGAGTACGTCGAAGGCATGTGGCGCATGCTGCAGGCCGAGCACTCCGATACTTATGTGCTAGCGACCAATCGCACCGAAACCGTTCGGGATTTCGTAGCGCTGGCGTTCAAAGCCGCGGGGCTCACCCTGGAGTTCCACGGAAAAGAGGAAAACGAGACGGCCATCGATGTCGCATCTGGCAAAACCGTAATGTCGATTGACCCCCGCTTTTATCGACCCGCAGAAGTGGATCTTCTGATTGGCGACGCCACTAAGGCGAAGAACGAACTTG
Organism: Aurantiacibacter suaedae; assembly: GCF_005434915.1. Taxonomy (GTDB): domain Bacteria; phylum Pseudomonadota; class Alphaproteobacteria; order Sphingomonadales; family Sphingomonadaceae; genus Alteraurantiacibacter; species Alteraurantiacibacter suaedae. The sequence goes on along the minus strand of NZ_SKCG01000002.1, from coordinate 680,176 downwards.
GCTGGGAACCGAAGACTTCGCTTGAGGAGCTTTGCGCCATGATGGTCGAAGCCGATCTTCGCCGCAACGAGAACGACAGGTCTTTCTAAAAGACGAGGGAGTGAAGCCGTTGGCACGCGTTTTGGTTACCGGGGCAACTGGTTTTACGGGGCGCTATCTAGGGCCGCGCCTGGCTCAGGATGGGCACGAAGTGATCGGCCTCTCGCATACCCGACCCGATACCGAAATTGCGGGATATGTCGCACTGGAGGAGTGTGATCTTACTTGTCCAGATGCGCTGAATGCAGTCATCCGTAAATGGCAACCGTCAAAGGTGGTGCATCTGGCGGCTGTCGCATTCGTAGCGCATAGCGATGTTGCCGAAATGTACCGGGCAAATGTGCTCGGTACACGCAACCTTCTCGGTGCGCTTGCACAGGTGGATCAGAAGCCTGACGCGGTATTGATTTCCAGCAGTGCAAATGTCTATGGCAATACCGCCTCCGGCGTTATATCGGAAAAGGCGCCTGTTTCTCCGGCGAATGACTACGGTGTGACAAAAGCTAGCGTCGAATTGATCTGCGATATTTTCCTCGACAAGTTGCCTATTATAGTAACAAGGCCGTTCAATTATACCGGAGTCGGGCAGTCAAAAAGTTTTCTTATTCCCAAAATTATCGACCATCTTGCGCGAAAAGCTCCGCTGATCGAATTGGGCAACATTGATGTTGCACGCGATTTTTCCGATGTAAGATACTTGGTCGATACCTATGCGAAGCTGCTGCTAGCCAAGAAAGCCGTCGGGAAGAAGGTGAACGTATGCTCAGGTCGAGCTGTGTCGCTTTCAGAAGTACTCGCATTAGCGAGTCGTATTGCGGAGCACTCCCTCGAAGTGCGCGTCAATCCAGCCTTCGTCCGCTCGGATGAGGTAAAGTCGCTTTGTGGAAGTCGCGATCTTCTGGAAACCCTGATTGGTAACACCGGGGGCCCTGCACTAGAAGATACGCTGCGTTGGATGCTTGAAGGGGCCGCAGCCTAGAAGACCGAGAACGTTAGCCACCCTCACATCATTTAATAATCGTGGTCCTATTTCACGATTGCGTATCCGCTGGCCACCGGCAGAATGGTCGAGGAAACCATGCCCACAAATCGTTGCAATTCGGCGAGCGGCGAATTGGTAACGTAAAGCAGGTCATCGTCGCGTACGGCAAAGCGTTGTAGAATGAAAAATGCTCTCGGATCCGACAGATCGAAACTGTAAACAACTGGCTGCCGCTCGGAGCCAGGCTGCTCAGGCTCTTCCCAGCGGAACACAAAGACGCCGCGCGGGTCTGCCCGGCCATCCTGCAACCCGCCCACACGGGCGAGAGCTTGGGCCATCGTAATGCCCATGGCCTCGAACCGAACTTCCTCGCTACGCCCTGCAGCACCGAGCACTGTAAAGCTGTAGGGCTGATAGAGCACAGTGACCACATCATCTTTTGCCAAGACAATATTGTTGTCAGGGCGCGCCAGGATGTCCGACAAGAGCATCCGATAAGCTTGCCCGTTGCGGGTGACCTGAACCGTGGCGAGGTCGACAGGGGGCTTCACACCACCCGATTCGGCTATAACATCGAGCACCCTTTCACCGCGTGGCGTTAACGGCAACCGACCAGCCTTGTTGACTTCACCAACCACCGTCACATTGGCGGCGGCGTTTTCCTGAAGGCGCACAAGAACTTGTGGAGCATTGGCTCGGCCAACCAATCGCGCCCTTATGTTATCCTCGATTGAGCGGAGAGTGCGGCCTGCGGCCACAATGCGCCCCGCGAAGGGAACGGTGATTTCCCCTTCGGGACCAACCAATGCTTCCGGCAAGACATTAGCTCGCGATGTGGCGATCTCAGCGCCGATACGCGTACCTGCCATCGGAGCTCCGCCAAACAGCGTCGCGGGAGGCGCCTCCCAGATCGAAATCTCCAGGGTATCGCCTACGCCAACTATTGTTCCCACGGGAGCGACGCCGGCCAAAGCTGTGCCGAAATTCGCCGGTGGGGCAACCGGCGTCATACGCGGGAGCGGATCCGTGCCGACATGCACGACCTGAATCGAGGATCGCAAGCTGTCGTTACCTGCCGATGGCTCGCCCAAGGCGACAATATCGGACCTGCTAGGGCCAAAAGGCTGGCAAGCACTTACCGCACAAGCCGCGATGACGAGAACAGAAGAACGCATAAGACGATAATCGAAGAAACGGAATAAGGGCATCTCAGAACCTGCACTCTTGCCGGATTGCAATGGGCCGCCACCGACCGCCCGCGCGTCTGCAAAACAGCAGATCAGCGAGGCTATTCGCATCATGGCAGCCCTATGTCAAAGCGTCCTTGCGAAACCATCATGCCGGTTCGTCCGGCTCGTGCAACAGCTTGGAATTTTGCTGCTTCAGAGCTAAGAACTTGGCCTGCCAAATGATGTAGGCTAGGAGGCGCGCTCTTTCCCGGAAATCGCGCTAGGTATTAACAATGCCAGCGGGATGCGCGTAGGCTTGGCCAGCATAGATTTGTCAGAACCAATACATGAATGATCAATCGACTCTCTCCCAGTCCGAACATGCTGAGCACCTTCAGCCAATGATGCTTGAAGACGCCAACGAGCGATCCGTGCGCAGCTTTGGGCCGTTGTCCAGTGCAGTGGCACGTGTGAGGCAGCTTGGCATACTCTTCTGGGTCTGCGTGGTCATACCCAGCTCGTTAGCAATCCTGTATTTTGGTTTTCTCGCTTCCGACATCTACATCTCGGAGAGCCGCTATGTGGTCCGGAGTCCTGAACGGACTACGACTACCGGCCTCGGCGGACTGCTTCAATCGACCGGCATAGGCGGCGGGGGTGAAGAGGTTCGTGCAGCTCAGGGCTATATCGAATCACGCGATGCTTTGCGTTCGCTTGAGACTTCCGGTCTGCCACGTAAAGCTTGGGCCAATGACAGCATCTTCATTTTGAACCGGTTTGATCCTTGGGGGGTCGCCGATTCCTTCGAAGATCTATTCCTTTATTACGAAGACATGGTTGGCGTAACCTACGATTCCGAAAGTGGGATATCGACACTGAGTGTCCGCGCTTTCAACCCAGCCGACGCGGAAGCGATGAATCGCGAGTTACTGAGAGACGCCGAGGAGCTGGTTAACAAGCTAAATGAGCGCGGACAGGAAGACCTCGTTCGATACGCTCAAGTGGAAGTTGATGAAGCGAAAAAAGAGGCACGCGATGCGGCGCTGGCGCTAGCGGGCTATCGCAATTCCGCTGGGGTCGTGGACCCGGAGCGACAGGCTTCAGTTCAACTCCAGATGGTGTCGAAGTTGCAGGACGAACTTATTGGTGCGCGCCTGCAACTGCGGCAATTGCAAGCACTAGCGCCCCAGAACCCACAGATCCCGGTCCTCCGCAACAGGATTGATGGACTGCAAAGTGCGATCGCGCGGGAAATGGAGACAATTGCCGGCAGCGGGCGCTCTCTGTCTGCTGCGGCCGCAGAGTTTCAGAGGCTCGAACTTGAGCGAGAGTATGCAGACAAACAGCTGGCTGCCTCACTTGCCGCCCTGCAGGAAGCACGTAACGAGGCTCGCAGGCAAAGCGCCTATGTCGAGCGTGTGTCGCAGCCGAGCATGCCCGATGCGGCGATGGAGCCACGACGTTTCCGCGGTATCCTGACTACCGTGTTGTTGGGTCTGATAGCTTGGGGTGTTTTGACAATGCTCCTAGCGGGAGTGCGCGAGCATAGGGACTGATTGTGCTCGATAGCTCATCATCACTCATTCGCGCGTCGAAAGTTCAGCTTCGTGTCGTTCGCGCTCTATTCCTGCGCGAAGTTCTAACCCGGTATGGCCGCCATAACATCGGATTTCTTTGGCTTTTTGTCGAGCCGATGATGTTCACGTTGGGGGTGTCCGTACTTTGGACGGTGGCCGGATTACATCAGATTTCTGATTTGCCGATCGTCGCCTTCGCGTTGACGGGGTACTCCACGGTTCTTCTTTGGCGTAACATGCCCTCGCGATGCATCGGCGCGGTCACTCCAAATTCGTCGCTGATGTATCATCGCAACGTCCGGGTGATTGACATCTACCTATCGCGTCTCGCGCTGGAAACGATTGGGGCGACGATGTCCTTGGTAATATTGAGCGTGGCATTTGTTGGTTTCGAATTGATCCGACCGCCCGAAAATGTGCTTTTAGTCGCTTGGGGCTGGTTTTTGACGGCATGGTTCGGTTCCGCCCTTGCGATCTTATTTGGGGCATGGTCGGAAAACACTGAGGTAATCGAAAAGGTTTGGCACCCGATGTCCTATTTCTTATTCCCCCTCAGCGGAGCAGCTTTTCTTGTCGATGCTTTGCCGCCACAGTTCAGGGATGCGATGTTGTGGCTGCCAATGGTCCACTGCACTGAGATTATCCGCGATGGTTTTTTCGGCAGTAAGTTCACCGCCCATTACGACAGCGGATACCTTATTATGGTCAACCTTGCGCTGCTCGCCCTTGCACTCTCTCTGGAGCGCAAGGTGAGCCGCGAATTGGTGCTTGAATGATCAGACTTACCGACGTTCACAAATTTTATCCGATACGAACGGGTAAGGTGGAAGTCCTTAAGGGAATTAACCTTACGGTGAATCGTGGGGAAAAGGTCGGGATCCTTGGCGGCAACGGCGCTGGCAAGTCGACGATGATCCGGGTTATCAGCGGGATTGAACGTCCTTCTTCCGGAACCGTCGAAGAGTCGATGCGCATTTCTTGGCCGCTTGCGTTTGGCGGAGCCTTTCAAGGGTCATTGACGGGCTTAGACAATGTTCGCTTTATCAGCCGAATTTATGGCGTAGACTATAAAGACGTCATCGATTTTGTGGAAGATTTTTCACAACTAGGACGCTACCTCCGAGAGCCGGTAAAAGTCTATTCCTCGGGCATGAAGGCGCGGCTCGCCTTCGCTGTGTCGATGATGATCGAATTCGACTGCTATCTAATCGATGAGATCGTTGCTGTTGGCGATGCTCGCTTCCAGGAACGGTGCGAGGAAGAGTTATTCGGAAAGCGAGCGGACCGTGCAATCGTGATCGTTTCTCATCAGCCGACTTATCTGCGATCACATTGCGAACGCGCAAGCGTGCTCGAACAAGGCCGGCTTACTCACTTCGACGATATCGATGACGCGCTTGCGCACCATCATCACGCAATGAGCGTCTGAGACGGGCCTCTTGCGGGTTACTTGTTTAACCGTAGGCCGCTTGAGTGAACAAATGGAACTGACCGAGCACACAATAATTGCTCTGATAATTCAGATCTCAATCGGTCTCCTAACGCGCAACTGGTGGGCCGGGGCACTGCTTGCCTGCGGCTACTTCATCGGGCGCGAGCTTGCTCAGGCCGAGTATCGCTGGATCGAGCAGTTCGGCGCCGGATTGCGCGCCAATGCGCCATGGTGGGCCGCGTTCGATCCCAAAGTGTGGACCAAAGCCGACCAGGTTGCCGATGTGGTCGGGCCCATTCTTGCGACAGGCCTGCTCGCGCGCATCATGCGGGGCAGGGCCGCCAAGCTTAATCGTCGGTAGGCCGCCGTTTTCCAACCTTCGGCCACGACGGCCCAAGGTACTTTTCGAAGCGGTCGCGAAAGGCCCACAGCCATGCGACTCGTCGCTCGGCCAGACCTGGCAGGCTCAGCAAGTCACCACCCAGCCACGGCAAGAACGGGTTACGCCGGGAATAGGACCACAGCTCCACCCGCTCGCCCGGTCTTGATGCCGCGCCGCGGGCGTGGAAGCCCCCAGTGTCGGCCACCACCAGTGTGTTCTCCGGCAAGGCCAGTCCTTCTGGCTCAGGCAATTCCATTTGCGCAAGGTCATCCGCAGTCGCGCGTGGCGATCCACGTGCAGAAAGCCGGTCGATGCTGTGCGGATCGGCCAGACTGCGGCGCTGCTCCCAGTCGAGCCGCTCCGGCGTGAACCTGTGCGAGCCGCGCACATAGGTGAACGGCCCATCCTCCTGCGCCACCGGCCTCAGGAACAGCCAGGCCTTCATCGAAGCGTGGAAGCTGTCGGCGTGGATCTGCTGCTGGGGATCCGCGCCGCCTTCGCCGCACTTGCTGACAATGGTCTGAATATAGTGCAGCGGTGTGGTGCGGAAGCTCGCCACATAGTGGAACAGCGCGTTCAGATCGGCCCGGTCAAGCAAACGGAGCAGCGCGGGGACCGCGGCAAGCATTTCGGGGTCGACCGCAATCCGCCGGGTGATGGCATCGCCCTGCTGCATCTCGCGCGCGGGCCATTCATGCTCGAGGATCGCCTGGCGCATGGCGGCAAACTCATCGGCAGGCAGCAGGTTTTCGATAACGACGAAACCATCACGGTCGAAAGCTTCGCGCCACTCGGGCCGCACATGGCGCGCCAGGCGGCGGCGGCGCCATCGACACATCTTGTCAGCAATTCGCACCCGTGCGCGGTGAAGACCCATGCGGTTAAGCCGCTGCGACCCGATCAGCGGGTGGTCGAGAAAGCTCTTCGCCGATGTCGCCAGCTGCAAGGCATGAATCGGCGCGAGCGCAATCGCCTTGGCCCGGCTCACGAAAGTCATGTTCAGTTACTCTTCACCAGCTCGTCAATTGCCTTGAGCTGCGCCACCAGCCCGTCGAACCGGTCAAGCGGCAGGGCATTGGGCCCATCCGACAGCGCATTGGCCGGATCGGGGTGCGTTTCCATGAACACGCCGGAGACGCCGGCCGCCACCGCCGCGCGTGCCAGCAACGGCACATATTCGCTTTGCCCGCCCGACTTCGTGCCGAGGCCGCCGGGCTGTTGCACCGAATGAGTCGCATCGAACACCACCGGACAGCCAGTCTCGGCCATGATGGCAAGACCGCGCATGTCCGAAACCAGCGTGTTGTAGCCAAACGATGTGCCCCGCTCGCAAAGCAGGAAGTTGTCGGGCTCGTGCCCCGCCGCGCTTGCCGCGTCACGCGCCTTGGCAACGACATTGGCCATATCGGCAGGCGCCATGAACTGGGCTTTCTTGATGTTGACCGGCTTGCCGGTGGCGGCAACGGCGGCGATGAAATCGGTCTGGCGGGCGAGAAAGGCGGGTGTCTGCAACACATCTACCACCTGCGCCACCGGCTCGGCCTGAGCGGGTTCGTGTACGTCGGTGAGCACCGGAAGGCCGGTCTCCGTCCGAACCTTTTCGAGGATACGCAGACCTTCTTCCATGCCGGGGCCGCGATAGGAAGTGCCGGAGCTGCGATTGGCCTTGTCGAACGAGCTTTTGAAGATCAGCAGCACATTTTGCCGCCGCGCAATATCGGCCAAACGTTCCGCCACAGCCAGGCAGTGGGCCTCGCTCTCGATCACACAGGGGCCTGCGATCAGGAACAGCGGAGAGGCCGGTTCGAGCAGGTGGCCGCACAGTCGCATAAAATAAGAGCCAATCCCAAAAAGTTGTGAGTTTTATACAGTTTGCAAATGGTTGTTGGCCATCGCGCAATCAGAAACAAAGTGCCTTCGCATATGCACAGTGGGCTTGACATACTGCCCCATCACGCCCGATCAAGAGCAGATGTGCTGATGCTGGGGAGATCGGCGCATCCCCTTATGCAGGGGTAATACATAAGCTGTGTGGTGAATAAACTTATGCATACCGAACTCTCCCGTCCGCAGGAAATCAGAGCCGCGCTCAAAACTCTGGATGTTGAGATCGGTGGCCTTCACGAGTTGAAAGCTGCCCTGACGGGTTCCGATCTGGGCGACAACTTCGTCAAGACCGTCAAGCTGTTTGCCGCGAACAAGGGCCGCGTAATCGTCACCGGTATGGGCAAGAGCGGCCACATTGCGCGCAAGATTGCCGCCACCTTCAGCTCGACTGGTACCGCCGCCTTCTATCTTCATCCGGGCGAGGCCAGCCATGGCGATCTCGGTGCCATCTCGTCCGACGATGTCGTTTTCGCCATAACCTGGTCTGGCAAAACGCCGGAACTGAGCGACATTGTCACCTTTTGCGGCCTCAATAGAGTTCCGCTCGTAGTCGCCACCTCCAATCGGGATGCGATGGCGGGCGATGCCGCCGATATCTGCCTGTGCCTCCCGCAGGTTCGCGAGGCCTGCCCGAACGAACTGGCCCCCACCACTTCTACCACCGTGCAGATGGCGCTTGGCGATGCGCTCGCCGTGGCTCTGATCGAAACGCGCGGATTTTCTCCGAGCAATTTTCGGCTGTTCCACCCTGGTGGCCGCCTGGGTGCACAGCTGGCGACGCTGGAAGAGATCATGGGCACCGGCCTGGCCCTGCCTTGTGTGCCGGTTCATGCGACCTTGCGCGAGGCGACCATCGAGATGAGCCGCAAGCGTTATGGCTGCACCGCCGTGGTCGATCGCGACAACAAGCTTGTCGGGGCCTTCACCGATGGCGATCTGCGGCGCGCTATCACGATGTCCGACCTCGACGATCCGATTGACCAGCACATGTCGCCAAGGCCCGTCGCGGCAGAACCGACCATGCTGGCCACCGAAGCGCTGGCGTTAATGAACGACAATGCCGTTTCGGTGCTGTTTGTGACCGAAGGCAACAAGCTGCTCGGCATTGTCCATATGCACGATGTTGTGCGGCTGGGCACGCAGTAGCGCAACCTGGCCCCGATGGCCCCCGATCTCATCGTTATACCCGCCCGCTATGCGTCGACCCGGCTTCCCGGTAAACCGCTTCACCAGATCGCCGGGCGCACCATGCTTGAGCGGGTTCTCGCCAACGGCAACCATGCAGCGCAACTCGCGGGCAACTGCGACCTGGTCGTAGCCACCGACGACGAGCGCATCGCCAACCATGCCCGAACTTTGGGTGCCAAGGTCGCGATGACCGACGCATCGCTCGATTCGGGCAGCGCCAGAGCTCATGCCGCCGCCTGCCAGCAAGAGCACAAGCCTGAGCGGGTGATCTGCCTGCAAGGCGATGCGCCCTTTATCGCGGGCGAGATCGTGGCCGGCCTGCTGGTGCGTCTGCGCGAGGGAATGGCGCAGGTCGCAACGCCGGTTTACCAGCTCGACTGGGATCGGCTCGATCGCCTGCGCGAACACAAGCGCACCGCCCCCTTCAGCGGCACGACCTGCCTGCGCGGCGGCGAAGGCAAGGCGCTGTGGTTTTCGAAGACCATCCTGCCCGCGCTGCGCGATGAGCAGGCGCTGCGCAAACAGCCCTTGTCGCCCGTGTGGCAACACCTCGGGCTCTATGCCTATACGATGGGGGCGCTTGAGTGGTTCGTAAACGCGCCCAAAGGCACCTATGAAACACTGGAAAGCCTTGAGCAGCTGCGCTTCATGGAAAGCGACTGGACCATCGCCACCGTACCGGTGCCCACCCCCGAGCATGCTCTGTCAGGCATAGACACACCCGAGGATCTTGCGCTGGCCGAGCAAGCCATTGCGCGCCTCGGCGATCCATTTCCCGCATAGCAAGCCTGGCCATTGCCGCGCGAAACTCTGGGCCGTAAAGCCGAGCCGATGTTCATCATTGTCCGCCATGGCAACACCTTCGAAGCCGACGAACAACCGCGACGGATCGGCGCCCGCACCGACCTGCCGCTGACGGCGAAGGGCAAGGATCAGGCGCGCGCGCTTGGCGCCTGTTTCGCAGAGCGCGATTGGCTATTCGGGCGTGTGCTCGTGTCGCCCTTGCTGCGCACCCGGCAGACCGCCGAGGAAATTTTGGCGCAGATGCCCTGTGCGCCGCAGGTTGAGCCAGCCGATTTCCTGCGCGAGGTCGATCACGGCCCCGATGAGAATCTGCCCGATGACGAGGTTATCGCCCGGATCGGACAGCAGGCGCTTGATGCGTGGGAGCGCGATGCAAAAGCTCCTTCGGAATGGCACGTGGAGCCCGAAGCCCGCATTGCCGCATGGCACAATCTGTTTGCCGCCCAGCCTGCGGGCGACGCTCCGACGTTGCTTGTAACCAGCAATGGCGCGGCCCGCTTCGCTTTGCTGGCCGATCCGAGCCTGCGCGAAGCCGCGAAGGCGCTGCCATCGCTCAAGCTGCCGACCGGCGGGTTCGGGATAGTCTCGCGCATGGAGCAGCAAGGATTGGTTCTCGAAGCCTGGGGCGAGCGGCCTTGAGCGCACCTCCCTCACTTTTGCGCGCTCCGCCGTTCCCATGGACCAAAGCCGCGTGCGAGCCCACAAGCCCTGCACCCGACCTTGGCGTTAGTGAGAGCAACGACCTTCTCGAAACCTTGCGTGCCGCACGAGTAGGCGGGACCTTCTGGGCAGCGCCGTGCGCTCCCGAACGGCTGACAGAAACCGTGCTCCGTCCTCGTAGCAAGGCAGACCTCCTGGGCCTGCAAGCGACCTATGGGTCGACTGACGTTCTCGACTGTTCGCACGAGGGCGATCCCTGGTCGGCCTTGTCGCAAGCCAAACAGCTCGTGGCGCACGGCGACGACGAATGGATCGCCATCGCTGCTATCCTGGGCATTGCGGTCAATATTCTTTCGCCCGGCGCCTTCGGTACGCCGTCCGATGATGAGGAGGCGCTGAAAGCCAAGGCGCAAGCGGCGCTTGCCCAGCCCATGCCCGATCCCTTTTCCGATGGCTGGCTCACCCCAAGCGAGGCCATTGCGCTGCTGGCAGAGTGGCGCCGCGTAATCGACGGCAATCGCGGCACGAAGGGGAAAACCATCGTTGCCGCTTGCGGCATGAGCTGGTGGAAACGCGCGGAGATACGCCGGTTCCTCTGGGTTCCGAGCAAGTCCCTGCGCATCACCTATAGCGGCCGGGCCGCTCTCGCTCATGCGCGGCGCCACGGCGGCGCTGTGGCAGTCTGGCCTTCGCGAATTTCGCCAAGCCTGATCGCGCGCGCGCAGAAGCTGGGCGTGGACCTCGTGCGGGTGGAAGACGGCTTCGTCCGCTCCGCCGGGCTTGGCAGCAATCTGGTGCCGCCCGCCTCGGTGGTGGTAGACCGGCAGGGCATCCATTTCGATCCCGCCGCGCCGAGCGATCTCGAAACGATCCTTGCCACCACTGAGTTTACTCCGGCGCTTCTCGAACGCGCCCGCCTGCTCCGCGAAAGCATCGTTGTCGCAGGCATCAGCAAATATGCGCGCGGCCATGCCGCGCGCATCAAGCCGAGCGAAAGCCCGAAGCGGGCGCGGCGGGTGGTGCTCGTGCCCGGTCAGGTCGAAGACGATATGTCGGTCTTGGCAGGCGGCGGCGGGATGACCTCGAACCTCGAACTGCTCAAGAGCACCCGCGCGCTGGAGCCCGAGGCCGAAATCTGGTGGCGGCCGCATCCCGATGTCGACGCCGGTCACCGCAACGGCATGGTCGCCGACGCGGACGCGCTGCACTATGCCGACCGCATCGTGCGCGAGGGAAGCATGGCCGACCTGCTCGATCAGGTCGATGCGCTGCATGTGCTCACATCGCTTTCGGGCTTCGAGGCGCTGTTGCGGGGGCGCGAAGTGACCTGCCACGGCACGCCCTTCTTCGCCGGCTGGGGGCTGACCCGCGACCTTGGCACGGTGCCCGACCGGCGCGCACGTCAGCTCACGCTCGACGAACTGGTAGCCGGCGTACTCCTGCTGTACCCGCGCTATCTCGACCCTGTAACCGGGCTGCCCTGCCCGCCAGAAGTACTGATCAGGCGCATGGCCGAAGGTACTATGCCAAACCGCCAGGGCTGGGTCGAACCGATACGGCGGCTGCAAGGTCGGATCGTCTCGCGTTTCCTGTCGTACAGGTCTAAGGCCTCGCGCCCATGACCAATGTTTTGCTCGATATCTCGCGCCTGATCTCGCGCGTTCGCCATTTTACACCCTCGGGTGTGGACCGGGTGGAGATGGCCTATGCCCGAGGCCTTCTCGAAGCCTATGGCGATAATCTGGAGTTCTGCGCGGTGCATCCCTCCGGCATCTATGGCCGGATTAAGCGCCAGACGGCGCTTGCCTACCTCGACGAGTTGGACCGGCGCTGGACAAACACCGGGCGTGATACTGGAAAGCGTTCGCTCGCTGACGCCGCCCCATGGATAACGCGATTGATGCCTCGTCAGGAAGGGATCGGATCGGCTGACGTGCTGGTCCAAGCCTCTCCGCACCATTTGCATCACCCCAACAAGGTCCGTCGAAAGTTGGCTCGCGAACAGGCCCGCTTTGTGTGCATGGTGTACGACCTTATTCCGATCGAGTTTCCCGAGTATGCCCGCCCCGGGGGCGCTGTTTTACACGAGCGACGTATGGCGAGCGTAGCCGAACTCGCAGACACGGTAATCGCCATTTCATCCGCGACCGGTGCGTCACTGACACGGTGGATCGAAGGTCGCGGGTTAGTGCCTCCGCCGATCAAGGTTGCCTTGCTGGGCTCGCGCCCCGTTGCCGATGTGCCTGCGCGCCGTTACGAAGATGCTAAACCTTATCTGCTGTGCCTCGGCACCATTGAGCCGCGCAAGAACCATATGCTGTTGCTTCACCTATGGCGAAGCATAGCCGAGCAACTGCCCACTGCCGAGATTCCACGCCTCGTAGTAATTGGCCGACGAGGTTGGGAAAACGAACAGATCATCGACCTCCTTGATCGCTGCCCGGGGCTAAGGCCTTTTGTGGAGGAGGTAAACACCTGCGGCGATAGCGATCTTGCCGGATGGCTGCGCGGGGCTAGCGCCGTGGTGATGCCGTCCTTTACCGAAGGTTTTGGCCTACCCATTGCCGAGGCTCTATCAGTTGGCACGCCAGTCATAGCAAGTGACATTGCAGCCCATCGCGAGGTTGGAGGTGATGTCGCCGACTATCTCGATCCGCTCGATGGTCCAGGTTGGCAGGCTGCTGTGCTCGATCACGCGCGGCGCGGCCCCATGCACCAAGCACAGCTAGCACGAATCTCGGATTGGCGGGCGCCCGACTGGCCAGAACATATGCAGGTTGCCGTGCAGGTCATAGAGAAGTGCGCTCGCCAAACTTAGTTTAGTCGCCCGCTTCCAGCGCACTTACATGATCGCCCTTGGCGATCTTGGGGCGGCGCACACGGTCTACGCGCGTACCGAAAACGCGGTCCCAGAACAGGGCGGTGATGGCGAAGTTACCACCCTCGTCATTGAAGTGGTGCCGCATGTGGTGGCGCTTCAGCATTCGGCCCAAGCCGCTGCGCATCGGCCATTGATGGCAGGCATAATGGGTAATGTCGTAAAGGACGTAGCCGGTCATGAAACCCAGCAACATCCAGGTTCCGGCATGGCCCGCCAGCGCATACAGCAACGCCCATATCGCCAGCCCTACCGGCACGCTGATGATCGGCGGCATGAGATTGCGCAGCACGTCGCGTGGCTGCTCGTGGTGGTTGCCGTGAATCACGAAAACCAAATCCCGGGCAAACCGCCAGGAAGTCTCCCAGTGGAACAGGTAGCGGTGAGCAAAATATTCGAACAGCGTCCAGAGCAGCAAGCCGGCGCCCACCAGCGCCAGCCCTTCGAACACAGACACAGCTCCCCATCCGGCCAGCGCAATAAGCGGCAGGAGCAGGGACCAAACAAGGGCGAACCACCGAACCGAGATAACCGTCAGCTTTTCAAGCGCTTGGTTTTCAAAGAGAACGAGCCGGTTGGAATTGTCGTCAGGCGTCGGCATCATTGTCTCTTCTGGACAGAAAAGGTTAGGGACTGTCAAGGAACTTGCGCCGAAAACCCTTTATCTTGGTTAACAGATGGACCACTTGCTGCCCCCGTGTAACTCCTCAACCACACCCGAGTTTGGCAAACGTCTTCTGATAACGGGCGCATCAGGCGCACTTGGCCGAGCGCTGGCGCTTCACCATGCGCGCTCGGGCTCGTCTCTCAGCCTGTGGGGCCGCAACCCGGAGCGGCTTGCAAGCACGGCAGAAGCCGTCCGTGCGGCCGGAGCCGAGGCTACCGAAAGGCGGCTCGACCTGACCGACTGTGAAGCTGCGATCGCCGCGCTGGCGGAGGAAGATGCCAAGTCGCCCTTCGATCTCGTATATCTCGTGGCGGGGATCGGCGATGTCTGCCCGCCGGGCGCGATGGTTGAGCCGCCCGCGCAAATCGCGCGCGTCGTGGAAACCAACTTCACCGCCCCCGCTGCCATGGCAGCGGCCATGGCGGAGCGGATGGCGCGGCGCGGGCATGGTCGGATCGTGATCGTGGGGTCAGCGGCAGGTCACCACGCGCTACCATCGGCGGCGAGCTATGCCGCCTCCAAGGCCGGGCTGGCGCGCTTTGCAGACGCGCTGCGAATCGCGATGAAGCCGCGCGGTGTTTCGGTGGTTCTGGTCGCCCCCGGTTTTATCGCTAGCGGCCCCGAGGAGCGACCTATGGCCATACCGGTGCGCATCGCCGCCCGCAGGATTGCGCAGGCGGCAGAACGCGGCAAACGGCACTATGTCACGCCATGGCCCTTCACCGCGCTCAGGCTGCTCGACAAGGCACTTCCCACCGCTTTGCGCGACCGGCTGCTGGCAGCGATCAAACCGTAACCGTCTCACCTAAGGTCATCCGCACAATAGCCCGATGCAATTGCGCCGGCGTAATGTCTTCGCGCACGTTGGCGCCGGTTTGTACCATCCCGTCACTGTCGAATTTCAGGATCACATAAGGCGTATGGCGTGGCCCTCCAGGCTCGCTGAGGCCGGGGATGCTGGGGCGGTGGTCGCCGAAGAAGGCCAGCAGCGCGGGGCGACGAAGCGCCGCCAGCCCATCGAGCAACTGGCTCAGCATCGCGTCGCTGGCCTGAACGCGCCGCAGATACTGATTTAACAAGCTGTCGCCTTCCACAGCGCCATCGACCGACCACGGGCCATGGTTCTCGATGGTGACGGCATAGATGAAGCGGCGTTCATCATCGGTTTGCGCTAGTTGCAGAATCTTCTCGGCCACGGCCTTGTCGCTGACATAGCGACCTTCGGACGGAAGCGCCGGGGCGAACGCTTCTTCGCTCACCAGTCCAGCAAAACCTGCCGCAGGCATGATCGTGTGGCGATTGTAGAAGCGCATATCGTGCGGATGGACGAACAGGCTGCGCCATGCCTTGGTGCCAAACCTGTGCGGCAGCGCAATGTCTGCCTCGCGCGCGGCGGTGAGGAAGGGATCGTAACGGCAGAAACCCAGCTCCTCCTCGTCGCGCCCGAACAGCACGCCGTACTCGGTACGCATGGTGTAGGCACCGAAACCGCTGACCAGCAAGTTACCCCATTGCGCCGCCTTGCCACGCGCGCGCTCCAGACCGGGGAGCGCATGGTTTCTGTCGCCAAACAGTTCGACCGGATCGCCAAAACTCTCGCACTGGATCGCGATGACGATTTCGACGTCGCCTGCAGCCTCACCAGCAAGCGGTTGCGCAGGGCGGGGCAGGTCGTTCGGCGTTTGGCGCCACCGCAGCCAATACAGCAGCAAGGTCGGCACCAGGCCAAGCTGGGCAACGTCGCTGTCTGCATCGGGCCTCACAGCGAGCGCGCGGAACACTGGCAAACGCAGGGAAAGCGCAATCGCCAGCACGGCCACAGCGCCTATTGCCGCGCCGACGAGGTGCGTGGCGGGGGACGTATTAAAGCGCCAGACAAAGGTCGCGACAAGTGCGGCTATCGCTGCCAGTCCGCCCGCCTTTTGCGCGGCGGACAGGGCAGAGAAATAGAATTGCGGGTGCCGAAACACAGCCGAAAACAACGCCAAGTCGGAAAAATGCAGCGGTTCGCCCAGGATGCGCAGCTTGGCGTTGGATGAGGCAACCAGCAGCACCTGCAACGCCAGCACGGTCAGTGCCGCCAAAAGCGAATCTCCGCTAACGGCCAGCATCAGGCCGAACGCCGCCATGCTCAAAAGCACGATCAACCACAGGCCTGCCCACCGCCGCGCGCTTGGCGCACGTGGACGGGCAAAGCCATCGACCAGCAGGGAGCCAATAGCGGCAAGTGACGAGGCGAGAAGAAAGTCCATGAAATCCGCGGCAGGCGTTAATCGCACAGTTGTTCCAAGGCTAGCCCACACGGCAGCGCCGACGCCGCATTTCCCTATGCGGTTGGGGATTTCTTTAGAATTGGATTCTTTTTCCTTACGCTTTTGCTCTAGGCCAATTTATGTGCTCGGCTTCGAGGTTATGGTTTGTGGGTGGTAAGAGTTTTCCCGATTTGAAGTCCGTCCGCGGCAAGCAGGCCAATCGTATGTTCCAGGATGAGCTTCCGGTCATTTCCGCGCATGCGCCCGGCGCAGCTGCAGGCGAACCTCGCCCGCGCAACGTGCTCTTGCTGCAAGGCCTGATGGGCCGGCTGTTCCGCCGCCTTGGGCAGGGGCTTATTCAGGCCGGCCACAATGTCTTCAAGGTCAACTTCAACGGGGGTGACCGGCTGTTCTGGCGCTTGCCGGGCGGCATCGACTATCGCGGCACCTTGAAGGAATGGCCGGAAGCATTCCGCGAGATTCTTCACGACAATGCCATCACCGACGTGGTGCTGTTCGGCGATTGCCGCGCGCATCATGTCCCTGCCGTCGCAATTTGCCGCGAACTGGGGGTGCCGGTCCACGTGTTCGAGGAAGGGTACATCCGGCCTGACTGGGTTACTCTCGAACTGGGCGGGGTGAACGGCCATTCCGAACTGCCCAGCGATCCGGAATGGTATCGCAAGCTCGCTGCCACCCTGCCTCCGATCCCCCAGCACAAGCAGGTTCCGTCCTCCTTCACGCGGCGCGCGCTCGAAGGGCTGGTTTACAACTGCGGCGATGTCTTCACGCGCTGGTACTATCCGCACTGGGAAAACCACCGCCCCTGGCATCCGCTGATCGAGGCCGTAGGCTGGGCCCGCAAGCTGTGGCGAGGCCGCGAGCGGCGGGAGAAAGCTGCGGAGCTGGTAAATCGGCTGATGGCGTCAGACGAGCCTTACTATCTTTTCCCCCTGCAACTGGCATCGGACGCGCAGATCCGCCTGCACTCGCCCTTTGCGACGATGAACGACGCGATCATGATGGTCCTGCGCTCGTTCGCCAAGAACGCGCCCGAAGGCACGCGGCTGGTCGTGAAGGAACACCCGCTCGATAATGGCGTGGTCGACTGGCGCGAGGAAGTGCGCTCGATGGCCGAGACACTGGGTATCGAAGATCGGGTCGACTACCTCGGCTTTGGCGACATCGTACCGGTCGCCAAGCGCGCCAAGGGCATGGTGACGATCAACAGCACCAGCGGAACTTTCGCGCTGGCGATGAACGTACCGGTGATTGCGCTGGGCCAGGCGATTTACGATATGGCCGACCTCACTTTCCAGCATGGCATCGACCGTTTCTGGACCGAAAGCACGCCGCCCGATCCGGAAACCTTCGCCGCGTTCCGCCGCGTGCTGGTTGAAAAATGCCTGATCCCCGGCGGGTTCTTCTCCGAAGAGGCGCTCGACAAGGTGGTGCGGCACTCGGTCGCACGACTCGAGGGCCGGGCACTAACGCCGGAATAATCGGAAGGCTTTAGCGCCGCGCCGCCGCGACGCGGGCGATGCTCGCCAGCTCCTGCGCCAAGAGCAGTTCGGCCACCTGGCTGTTCGACAGCAGCAAGCGGTGCAGCTGGGTGAGGCGCGGTACAAGCCGTTCGAGCTTGCCGCCGCTCCACTGCTGCAACTGCTGGCCGATCTCGCGCCGTTCCTTGAAGAAGACCCGCTCATTTTCGAGAAAGCGCGCGATGTCCTCGCCCGGGCGCAGCTTCGCACTTAACGAGGCAAGCTGCGCCGCCCGCCGCTCCAGCGCCAGCGCCACACCCACCGGATTGATCGACAGATCGCGCATCCGCCGCACTTCGCCCGGCAGCTTGCGCAGATCACCAGAGAGCGCGACATTGACCAGGGCGGCAAAGCCGTCCTCCTCAGTGCTCGCGCAGATCGCCTCGTAGCTCGCCACATCTGCGCTCTTGGGCGAGGTGTGCGAGGCATCGAGATAAAGCGCCAGCTTCTCGACCTCCGCACCGGCCAGCCGGATATCGAGATTGACCGAGCGCGCGATGCGTTCCGCCAGATCCCCGCCAAGGCGCACCCCTGCGGCATCGGCCAGCGCACGTACGTCGATGATCATGTCCTTGAGGTCGCGCGGATAGAACACGCCGACCATGGCATCGTCACGCTTGAGCAGCAGCTTGGCCGAACGCGACTTGTCGGTGGCCCCGCTCGCGACAATGAACACCGGCCAGGCCTGATCGGCCTCGCCCCGGTCCTTCAGATCAAGGAAGGTTTTCAGCGCATCGTGCGCATCCTCGCCATTCACGCGAACATAGAGGTGCCGCCTGTCACCGAACAGCGAGGTGGAACGTGCCTCGTCGACCAGACGAACCGGATCTGTGCGCAGCTCCGGCCCGCTCAGTTCATAACGTTCTCCCGGATCGGGCAGAGCGGCGATGAGCTTGGCGGCGGCTGCCGTAGCCCCGGCCTCGTCCGGCCCGCACAGAAAATAGAGACGGCAGCAATCGCCGGCCCGCTGGGCGGCCCGAAAAATGTCGCGCTGGGTCGCCTTCACCGCTGCTCGCGCAGGGTGCGCGCCAGCCTGACCTGAATTTGCCCGGCGACATCCTGCGCCAGGTTTTCCATCGCGGTCTGCTCGGCGGCGATGGTGGCGAATTCTGAGGAAACCACATCGATGCCCGCATCGGACCCGGCCGTCGCATCGACGATAATCGCGCCCGTAGCCAGTTCCACCAGCTGATAGCGGGCCCGTAGCGACAGCCGTTCGCGCCCGATGGTGTCGTCGGTCAGCAGGCCAAGGCCCTCCAACTCCTGATCGAGCACGACATCGAGCCGATAGCGCGGTGCGCCCTCCACGCCTGCTTCGCCGAACCGGTCGTTCAGCGCATTGCGCACCAGCCAGCCCTCGCGCCCCGGAATGGGCGCCACCTCGATAGCGCCCAGCCCCTGCGCCACCGCGCCAGAAGCGCCGCCCGAATAGAGCGGCTGCAACCCGCAGGCGGAAAGGCTCGCCAGCAGCAACAGAGGAGCGATCATTCTCATGCGACGATGTTCACCAGTCGGTCGGGCACCACGATCACCTTGCGAATTTCCGCGCCATCGATGGCACGTTGCACCTTTTCGCTGGCGAGCGCCATGGCTTCCAGCGTCTCTTTCGAGGCGCCCTTGGGCGCGGTGAGCGTATCGCGCAGCTTGCCCTTCACCTGCACCGCGATGGTGACCTCGTCCTCCACCAGCAGCGCCGGATCGACCTCGGGCCAGGCGGCCTCGGCAATCAGACCCTTCTGGCCGAGCGCTTCCCAGCCCTCTTCGGCAAGGTGCGGCATCATCGGCGAAACCAGCGCCAACAGCGCGTGAATAGCCGCGTTGCGGTCAGCGGACGGAGCGGCTTTCTCGGTCGCGCCGGTCAGCTCGTAAATGCGGGCGACGGCCTTGTTGAAGGCCAGTGCCTCGATGTCCTCGGCCACGGCCGCAACGGTCTGGTGCGTGCGGCGGGCCAGCGCCCTATCCACGCCCTCAGCGCTCTCGTCGAGTTGGCCGAACAGGCGCCACAGGCGCTGCACGAAGCGGCCGCAGCCCTCGATCCCGGCTTCGGACCACGGCAGATCGCGCTCGGGCGGGCTGTCCGACAGCATGAACCAGCGCACCGCGTCGGCGCCGTACTGGGCGATGATGTCCTCGGGGTCGACGACGTTCTTCTTCGACTTGGACATCTTGATGACCTTGCCGATCTCGACCGGCTGGCCATCGGCCTTGAGCGAGGCCCCCTCGCCGCTGCGGTCGATCTCCGCCGGGCTGAAGAACACATCGCGCGGGCCTTCCTTGCGCGAGTAGGTCTCGTGCGTGACCATCCCTTGCGTGAACAGCGAAGCGAACGGCTCCTTCACGTCAAGCAGCCCGACATGGGCCAGCGCGCGAGTCCAGAAGCGAGCGTAGAGCAGGTGCAAAATTGCGTGCTCGATACCGCCGATATATTGCTGCACCGGCATCCACTGCGCGACTTCGGCCTTGTCGAAGGCCTTATCGGCAGGCTGGCTGGCGAAGCGCAGGAAATACCACGAGGAGTTGACGAAGGTGTCGAGCGTATCGGTCTCGCGCCGGGCCGCTGCGCCGCACTTGGGGCAGTCGACATGCTTCCACGTGGGGTGGCGTTCGAGCGGGTTGCCGGGAATCGAGAAATCGACATCCTCGGGCAGCGTTACTGGAAGCTGATCCTGCGGAACCGGCACCACACCGCAGGCTTCGCAGTGGATGAACGGGATCGGCGTGCCCCAATAGCGCTGGCGCGACACGCCCCAGTCGCGCAGGCGCCACACCGTCTTGCCCTCGCCCCAGCCGCCGTCTTCGGCGCGAGCGATGATCGCGGCCTTGGCCTCTTCCACGCTCATGCCGTCAAGGAAATCGGAGTGGACAAGCACACCGTCGCCCGTTTCCGCCTCGCGCAGCGGCACCTCCGCATCGCCCGGATTGGCGGCGATCACGCGGATGATCGGCAAGCCGTACTTGGTCGCAAACTCGAAGTCGCGCTGGTCGTGACCCGGCACCGCCATCACCGCACCGGTGCCGTAGTCCATCAGCACGAAGTTGGCGATGAAGACCGGCAGATCGGCCCCGGTGAACGGGTGCTTTGCCGTGATGCCGGTGTCGAAGCCCAGCTTTTCCGCCGTCTCCAGTTCAGCGGCGGTCGTGCCGCCCTCCCGGCACTTCTCGATAAAGGCCTGCGCTTCCGGATTGCCCTCGGCCACGCCTTGCGCGATCGGGTGATCGGCGGCGACCGCGACAAAACTTGCGCCAAAGATGGTGTCAGGCCGGGTCGAATAGACCTCCACCGTGCCGCCATCGGAAAGATCGAATCGGAACTGCAGGCCCTGGCTCTTGCCGATCCAGTTTTCCTGCATCGTGCGGACCTTCTGCGGCCAGCCATCGAGCGTATCGAGGCCTTCGAGCAGATCGTCGGCGAACTGGGTGATCTTGAGGAACCACTGGTTAAGCTTGCGCTTCTCCACCAGCGCACCCGAGCGCCAGCCGCGCCCGTCCACCACCTGTTCGTTGGCAAGCACGGTCATATCGACCGGGTCCCAGTTCACCGCCGATTCGCGGCGATAGACCAGGCCCGCCTCGTACAGCGCGAGGAACAGCGCCTGTTCGTGGCCGTAATAAGTCGGATCGCAGGTGGCGATCTCGCGGCTCCAGTCGAGCGCGAAGCCGAGCTGCTTGAGCTGCCGCTTCATCGTTTCGATGTTGTCGTAGGTCCAGCCTGCCGGATGGACACCCTTTTCCATTGCCGCGTTCTCGGCCGGCATCCCGAAGGCGTCCCAGCCCATCGGATGCAGCACCTCGCGCCCGCGCATCTTGTGATAGCGCGCCAGCACGTCGCCCATCGTATAGTTGCGCACGTGGCCGATGTGGATGCGCCCCGAGGGATAGGGGAACATCTCGAGGATGAAGCTCTTCGGCTTGGCGCTGGTGCTGTCGGCTTCGAAGCAGCGCGCTTCGGCCCACGCCTGCTGCCAGCGCGAATCGGCTTGGCCAGGATTGAACCTGGTTGCGAATCGGGAATCAGTCATACCGGCCCCCTAGGCCAGATCAGCCGATGGCGGAACGCCGGAGATCGCGCGCCTTGGTGAGGATGATGTCCTCGAGCTGCTGCACGGTGGCAGCCTGCACCGGCGCTTCGATCCACGTGCTATCGCGCAGCACCTGGCGGCTGGCGGCGACACGCAGGGCATCGGCGCGCAGATCCTGATCGAGGATCGTCACCGAAAGCTTCATCCGCTCCTGAGGATTGTCGGGATTGGCATACCAGTCGGTCACGATCACGCCGCCGGCGCTGTCGGCCTGGGTCAGCGGCATGAACGACAGCGTTTCAAGGCTGGCGCGCCAGAGGTAGGAGTTGACGCCGATCGAAGTGACCTGCGAGGCGGCGAGGTCTGCCCGCAAACGCTCGTCGTTGCCGCCGCCGCAAGCGGCCAGTGCGGCAACCCCTGCGCCCAGCAGCAGCACACGAGCAAATCGGCCAGCACAGTCAGTCGAAAAAGCCATTGGCGTTCCTGTCAGCAAATCCATGTTTCGCCCCGCTATAACGGGATCCTTCGCGCGGCAAGGCCGGTGCGAAGCGCGGCGCACTTGCGGCGACTAGCCGTGAACCACGGCTGAATCAAACCGGCGATTGTGGATCGCGTGCAACACCTTATCCACAACCCGACATGAAAGGAGCTTATTCGTGGCCATATCGCCGTCATCTGCGTATCACATATAAGCAATAGGCGAAGACTCGTGAGTTCCCGCATGTCGGGCTTAAGAGACTAGCCATTTCGGCCCGATAAGTTAGGTTGGGCCTAGTGAATTGAGGAAGCATGATGTCCAGGGGGTTTTCCAGATTGGCACCGAAACTGGCGCTCGGCGTCGGCGCCGTGCTGCTGGCTGCTGCCCTGCCCAGCTCGGTGGTCGCCATCGGCCTTATCGGCAACGATTCGACCTATTCGGAAGCGGGCCCCTCTGTTTCGTTCACCCCGGCCTCTGCCGATCCGCGCATCGCCCGCATCGTGGCCGAACGCGCTGGTGGCAAGGCGCCGCTCATGCGCTTCACACCTGCCAATTCGGCCAGTGACGGTTCGGGCCGCGCGGTCACCGTGGCGGTGCGGGTGGATCAACGCGTTGCGCAGATTCTCTCCGGGCGCACTTCGGTCGATAGCGGCCGCGATGGTGGGGCCGATGGCAACCTGCGTCTGGCTTCCTCGCGCTACAATCTGGGCCTTTCGCGTGGCTACAGCAGCTTCGCCCAAGCGCCTGCGCAGGTGAGCAATCTCGCCGCCAATCTTTCCTCGGCCGAAGTGCCCGATCTCGCCGAGTTCGAGCCGAGCGCCGGTGCTGCCGAGAAGCCAAGCCGGTTTGCCGCCCGAATCGAGCTTGAAGAAGAAGCGCCCGCAGGCCGTCCCGCCAATGCTGCCGATCAGCTTGGCGACCGGATGCTCGACGTTGGCGGCAGCTACAGCCTGACCCGCAACCTCAACGTCACCGCCGGCGTGCGCTATCAGCAGGAACGCGATCTGCGTCCGCTGCCCGATGTGCGGCAGCAGGATAGCCAGGCCGTTTACATCGGCACCCAGTTCCGGTTCTGATCAAACCCGCGCAAAAGCACGGGTTTTCCTTTACCTAAGCGCGTCGCTTTGCCATGATTCTCCTTGTCTTTTGTGGAGAGAATCATGGCTCGTGTTGCAATAGTTACTGGCGGAACCCGCGGCATTGGCCGCGCCATTTGCGAAGCCCTTAAAGACGATGGCTTTACCGTGGCTGCGAACTACGCAGGGAACGACGAGAAGGCCAAGGCCTTCTCCGAAGAAACCGGCATTCCCGTGTTCAAATTCGACGTTGGCGACCATGCCGCGGCGCTCGCCGGGTGCGAACAGATCGCCAGCGAAGTCGGCCCGATCGATGTCGTGGTCAACAATGCCGGCATCACGCGCGATGGCACGCTGATGAAGATGAGCTTCGAGGACTGGAACGATGTGATGCGCATCAACCTCGGTGGCTGCTTCAACATGGCTAAGGCCACCTTTTCCGGGATGAAGGACCGCGGTTGGGGCCGAGTGGTCAACATCGGCTCGATCAACGGGCAGGCCGGGCAATATGGCCAGGTCAACTATGCCGCCGCCAAGAGCGGCATTCACGGTTTCACCAAGGCGTTGGCACAAGAAGGCGCGCGCTTCGGGATTACCGTCAACGCCATCGCGCCCGGCTATATCGATACCGACATGGTCGCTGCCGTGCCGGAGAACGTGCTGGAAAAGATCGTCGCCCGGATTCCGGTCGGCCGTCTTGGCCATGCCGAGGAAATCGCGCGCGGCGTGAGCTTCCTGGCTTCGGAAGATGGCGCTTTCGTCACTGGGTCGACGCTGTCGATCAACGGTGGGCAGCACATGTACTAACACGGCGCCGCCCATCCGTGCTGAGCGGGTGGGCGCGCTTCATTCCATGACGATGCCGACCACGTGCCATGCATCGTCCTCGCGAACCAGCGTCATGGTCTCGACCAGGCCGGCGCGATTGGCAAAGTCTGTGCGGAACTTCACGCTGGCATAGCGTTCGGGCGTGGGCGGGAAATCGACCGAAATCAACTCACGCGAAAGCACCCTGCCAAGCGGCGGGCGCACCGCGCTCGCCGTATCGGTCCAGTGCTGCAAGGTGTTAAGGTGACGGAATGAGGTTGAAGTGGCTGCATAGGCCGTGGCCCAGTCGCCCGCGTCCGAAAGCTCAAGCCAACGGCGTGCTGAACTCGCGACCTCGCGTTCGCTTTGGGATGCTGCAACAGACCCTTCGGTCGTATCCGTAACACCCGTCGGCTGCAGGGCGGCGAAAAGCGTGGCAAGCAAGAGAGACATGGCAACAATTCCTCCGATCACACGGGGGCGGACCATCCGCACCCCGGAGCCGAACATCGGCTGCTGCCCGGTCTGGTCGCGATCCTTAGAATCTGCTGCCCTGATTCTCTTGTGACCAAGAAATTCGTGGTTACCGCCTTCGGCTGCGAACACCAGCCGCGCCGCTTCCTTGCTGCTCGTAACCGCCAGTTTGCGACGGGCATTGCGCAGGCGCTCATTAACGGTGTGAACCGATAGCTCTAACGAAACCGCCATCGACTTGGCATCATGCCCCTGCAGAATCAGGCGCAGAACCTCTTTTTCCTTGTGCGTGAGTTTCTCGTAGCCAGAGGGCATTTATCACCAAGCTCTGCGGATCGATGCCCTCGCTCTAAGTCGCCTGCCAAACGCCAGCCACCCCAAAAAAATCGTAGGGATAGAAAGGCAAGTCGCTTACTCTGCCGGCTTATGGATGCGCCCTATCACCCCCCTATCAAGCGTTCGGTCGAGATCGCAGGGCACAAGACGTCGATCAGCCTCGAACCCCTGTTCTGGGAATTGCTGCAAAAGGCCGCGGAGCGCGAGCGTCTACCGCTCAACGCATTAGTGGCACGAATTGATGCCGAGCGAATCGACGCCGATCATGCACCAGGGTTGGCCACAGCACTGCGACTGTGGCTTGTCGCCGACCTCGCGACGCGTTTGGATCAGTAATTCGCGGGCGGGTCGCTTGCCGGAAAGCTCTGGTCGCTTTCCTCGTCCACTTCGCTCCATTTCCGGTTGGGCTTGTCCGCCATCGAGGACGGCCCCGAATCGCGCACTTGGGCGAAGTTATCGCCACCCGCTTGCCCAGGAGCAAAGGCCGCATGTTCCTTCGCGCGCATCTTCTCGAAAAAGCGGTATCCGATTGCGCCTGCGGCGGCCAGAGCCGCCAACCTTATCAATGCCATGAGACTTTCCTCCAATTACCCAACCAATGCACGGGAGCGAGAAAAGTTCACCACTGACTGCTAATCTGTCCAAGTGTTGCACTGCGATGACGAACGGCCTTGACCACCCTGCCTGGGCCATTCATCACTTGGGCATGAGCAAACCCAAAGCGATCCGCAAAGCTGTGTTCCCGGTTGCCGGGCTCGGCACTCGTTTCCTTCCCGCCACCAAGGCGATTCCGAAGGAATTGCTGCCCATCGTTGACCGGCCGCTGATCCAGTACGCCGTCGACGAGGCTCGCGAGGCGGGGATCGAGCAGATGATCTTCGTCACCGGTCGCGGCAAGACCGCCATCGTCGAGCATTTCGACAAGGCGTTCGAGCTGGAAACCACCATGCAGGAGCGCGGCAAGGATATGTCGGTGCTCGACCCGACCCGCGCAACGCCGGGCGATATCATCACCGTGCGCCAGCAGGTACCGATGGGCCTGGGCCATGCCATCTGGTGCGCCCGCGCCATCGTGGGTGACGAGCCCTTCGCCATCCTGCTGCCCGACGAGATGATGGTCGGCCAGCCGGGCTGCATGGCGCAGATGGTCGAGGCCTATAACGAAGTGGGCGGAAACCTTATTTCGGTGCTCGAAGTGCCGCATGAAGATGTCTCTTCCTACGGCGTGATCGATCCGGGCGCGAGCAGCGGCGCGCTGACCGAGGTGAAGGGTCTTGTCGAGAAGCCACCGGTGGCCGATGCGCCCTCGAACAAGATCATTTCCGGCCGCTATATCCTCCAGCCGGAGGTGATGCGCACGCTCGAAACGCAGGGCAAGGGGGCGGGCGGCGAGATTCAGCTGACCGACGCGATGGCACGCATGATTGGAACCCAGCCATTCCACGCCGTTACCTTCGCCGGCCGCCGGTTCGACTGCGGCAGCAAGCTCGGCTTCGTCGAGGCAACGCTGGCGCTGGCGCTGGAACGCGAAGACATGGGCGATGAGGTTCGCGCCATGGCGGAGCGTCTGTTGGCCGAGTAGGCCTCCTTCGCGGCATAAGCCCAAAGCAAAAGGGCGGCAATCTCGCGATTGCCGCCCTTTTGCTTGGCGTTGCGTTTAAGCGCTGCGGATCATTCCGGGCCGCCGCGCGCAGCCAGCGGGCTATCGTCGATCGCGAGTTCCGCGGTCATATAGGGGACCGGGTTGACCGCTTCACCGCTCACGCGGACTTCATAGTGCAGGTGCGGGCCAGTCGAACGGCCGGTCGAACCGACATAGCCGATCAGGTCGCCTTTTTGGACGTTGTCGCCCGGGTTGACCACATAGCTCGAAAGGTGCGCATAGCGGGTCTGCATGGCGCCGCCGTGCTCGATCTGGACGTAATTGCCATAGGAACTGAACGGCTGGGCCATGCCCACGAGGCCATCGGCAGTAGCATAGACCGGGGTGCCGGTCGGCGCGGCGAGGTCAACGCCTTTGTGGCCGCGGCGCTGGCGCAGGATCGGGTGATTGCGCATGCCATAACCGCTGGTCAGCACGGCATTTTCGAGCGGCATCCGCGAAGGAACCGAGATGGCAATGTTGGGGCCGGCCATTACGTCACCCGACTGGGTAACCCGGCCGCCCGTCTCGAGCGTCTGCCAGTTGGCGAACAATTCGCTGAATTCGGTATCGACACCGCCCGAAGCGGTGGAAGCGCTGGCCGAAGCCGCAACGCCGACGGCGGTTTCATTGGCAAGGGCCGGAGCTGAGGACAGGCCAGACAGCGCCGCGAGTGCGATTGCAAATTTCGAGAGCATACGATCCCTTCTGCTCTTTATTGGGGCCAGCCTTCCGACCGTTCCCGCAATTCCCAAAGCGACGATGTGTTCGCGCTTTTTCCGTCGGGAACCAATAGAGCGGTCAAAGGTTAATCAGGCAATCGCAGTATAATATTCTCGCGGCAGACCGGCAGCTTGACGCGCTGAGTCGTTAAATGGCGGCTTTAAGCGCGCGCCAAATCGTTCCCGAACCAGCTTTTGCCAATGATTCTCCGGCACAAAACCGGCGTTTTCGCATAGCCGCTCGAAATGGCTTGCGCCCGCTGCGACATGGCGGATCTCGTCGTCAAGCACCCGCGCAAGGATCTTCGTGCCGCGCTCGTCGCCCTGCGCTTTCACGCGTTCCAGCGTCGCCGGAGTAACGTCGAGCGCGCGCGCCTCAAGCACCATCGGCACAATAGCGAGCCGCGCCAGCACATCGTCAGCCGTATCAGTGGCCGCCTGCCACAAACCGCCGTGGACCGGCAGGTCGCCGTAACGCGCGCCCATTTGCGCCAGGTGCCGCTCGATGATGGCAAAGTGCATCGCCTCGTCCGCTGCCACGCGCAGAAAATCGGCGACAAAACGCTCATCCTGCTGCGCTCCGAATCGGCCCACCATGTCGAGTGCTAGGTCGATGGCGACGAATTCGATATGTGCGAGCGAATGCCAAAGGGCGATCCGGTTGCGCTCCGAACCGCCGCGCCCGCGTTTGGGCATTTGCGAGGGCGGCAACACCTCCAAACCTTCGGGCCATTCGGGGTGATCGGGCATGGCGACCGAAAAGCGGGTCGGCAGGCGCCCCAATCGCCAGTCGCGCACCAGCTTGCGCGTCGCCATGACTTTCGCGCGCGCGTCACCGGTTAGCAGCGCGGCGCGGATCGCCTGCGACAGATCGACCTCGGCGGTAATGGTTACAGCTCCTGCGCGGCGGCCAGCACTTCGGCGGCGTGGCCCTTCACCTTCACCTTGCGCCAGACGCGGGCGATCTTACCCTCGGCGTCGACCAGATAAGTGGTCCGCTCCATGCCCATATACTGCCGGCCATACATGCTTTTCTCGACCCAGATACCGAGCGCGTCGGCAAGGCCATCGCGTTCGGGATCGGTGGCGAGCGGGGCCTTCAGATCGTGCTTGGCGATGAAGTTCTGGTGCTTCCTGGCCGAATCCTTGCTTATGCCGAGCAGCCTGGTGCCTGCCGCCGCGAAGTCCTCTGCCAGCGCGGAGAAGTCGATGTTCTCGGTGGTGCAACCGGGCGTGTTGTCCTTGGGATAGAAGAACAGCACCAGTTTCTCGCCCTTGAAGTCCGACACCTTTACAGAACCGCCCTCGGGCGTTTCCAGCGCAATGTCGGGGACACTATCGCCGATATCGGGTCTGTCGCTCATCATTCGATCTCCAGTTTCTCGTCAAACACTTCGGCCCATTGCGCGGCGATGGCCTGCCGCGAGGCGATGATTGCGCGGCGCAGCGCGGGCAAGTCATCCGCCCCGCACGCCCGCGCCAGCACAGCGCTGGCTGGCGGCGTAGACTCGTTGCTGCCCGGCGCGAGCAACCTTGCGGCGACCAACACACGCGTCAGCGCGAGGTGATGCTCGGCATAATCGGGCGGCAGGTGGTCTGCTGCCACCAGTTCGCCAATCGCGCTTTCCAGCGCAGGCACGAAGCCCAGCCCGTGGCGCAATTGCAGGTAGTGAATCAGGAACTCGCTATCCATCAGCCCGCCGCGCATCAACTTCACATCGAGATCGCCGCGCGGCGGCTTGTGGGTGGCGACATCGCCGCGCATTTTCAGCACGTCGGCGCGCAGCGTCTCCGGGTCGCGCGGGGCGAGCAACACTTCGCGGATCGCCTGCTGCAGGTGCTCCTTCCCCTCGGCGCTGCCAAAGATCGGCCGCGCGCGGGCGAGCGCCATGTGCTCCCAGGTCCAGGCCTCGCTCGCCTGATAGCGCGCGAAGCTCTCGACACTCACAGCCAGCGGCCCATTGCGGCCCTGCGGACGCAGCCGCGTGTCGATTTCGTAAAGCGCGCCCTCGGCGGTCGGCACCGACAGCGCGGCGGTGACGCGGGTCGCCAGCCGGTTGAAATAGAGCGAAGTCGAGAGCGGACGGCGCCCGTCCGATTCCTCGCCGATGTCGCCCGTAAACAGGTACACCACGTCAAGGTCGGACGCATGGGTGAGAGCCCCGCCGCCCAGTCGCCCGAGGCCGAGAATGATCAGCTCGCTGTCCGCGATCTTCCCGTGGACCTGCTCGAACTCTTCGATGGCAGCCTCGGCCCCGGTGCGCACCGCTCCTTCGGCCACGCGGCACAGCCCCTCGGCAATGGCGAGCGGATCGTGGCGGCAGTCGATTAGTTGCACCCCGAGCGCGAACCGCTCTTCTCCCACCACCTGACGAATCCGGCCGAGCCGCGTTTCGTAATCAGGCTCCTCGCACTGGCGCATGGCCTCGGCGAGATCATCGACGCTGCCGGGCAAGTCGAGCGCGCTGGCATCGATCAAGGCGTCAAGCAATTCGGGCCGCCGCGCCAGTTCGTCGGCGAGCGGCTGAGTAAGCGTCAGCACGCGCAGCACGGTGTCGAGCAAGCCGGGGCGCTGTTCGAACAGGCGGAACAGGTTGATCGCGGTGGGCAAGCGTTCGAGCAAGGTCTCCCACCGTGCCATGGCACGCGCCGGGTCGGGCGCTTCGGCCAGTGCTTCGAGCAGACGCGGGCGAATCACCGCGAAGGCTTGTTGCGCCCCGGCGCTGCGCATCACCCGCAGGCTGCCCGTCCAGTGTGCGACACGTGCATCGAAATCGGCGCGGAACTGCGCCGGCACGGCGACGCCCCCGGAGGAACCGTCGTCGCCCTCGCTGAGCAGTCCGTCGTAATGCTCACCCACCCGCGCACAGATCGCGCGCAACTCCTCAAGCAACGCCGCGCCATCCTCCAGGCCATCGAGCCGCGCGACATTGTCGAGCGCCTCGCCACCGCCGGGCAGTTCGTGGGTCTGCCGGTCCTCGACCATTTGCAGCCGGTGCTCGACCACGCGCAGCCGATCATAGGCCTCGCCCAGTTCCTGCGCCGTCTGCGCCGTGATGATCCCCTCGCCCGCCAGTGCATCGAGCGCCGCGCGCGTGCCGCGCAGCCGCAGCGAGGGCAGGCGCCCGCCATAGATAAGCTGGTGGGTCTGGGCGAAAAACTCGACCTCGCGAATGCCGCCGCGCCCGCGCTTCACGTCGAACCCGGCTCCGGGCTCGCGCGGGCCGGGATAGGCCTCGCGGATGCGCGCGGTGAGGCGGCGGATTTCCTCGATCGCGGTAAAGTCGAGACTGCGCCGCCAGACGAACGGGCGCACCTCCTCCAGAAAGTGCTCGCCCGCCGCGATGTCTCCGGCAGCCGCGCGGGCGCGGATATAGGCCGCGCGCTCCCACGCCAGCGCCGAGCTTTCGTAATGCGAAAGCGCGGTGGGAAAGGAGATCGCCAGCGGGCTGACCTCGGCGGCCGGGCGCAGCCGCAGATCGACCCGCATCACGTAGCCCTCGCCGGTGTGCGACGAAAGCAACTCGACCAGCTGGCGCGAATAGCGCTGCGCCGCCTCGCCCGGATCGTCGCGCTCGCGACGCGGCAGGGTTGCGGGATCGTAAAGCAGGATCGGGTCGATGTCGGAGCTGTAGTTCAGCTCGCCCGCGCCCTGTTTGCCCAGCGCCAGCGCGGTGAATCCTGCGAACTCCGCATCGGGGCAACGCCGCGCCACCACCGCGCGCATGGCCCGGTCAAGCGCGCTATCGGCAAAGCCGGTCAGTTCGCTCAGCACCTGATCAAGCGGGAAAGCTCCTGCCAGATCGCCAATCGCCAGCACCAGCGCATGGGATAGCCGCTCGATCCGCAGCGCTTCGCCGATATCCTCAACTCGCTCGCCCGAGCGGCGCGCTGCCGCTAGCGCCTCTTCGCCGCGCCCCTCGGCCAGCAGTTCGGCCAGTTCGGGCCGACGGCGCAGCGCTAGCGCGAGAAATGGAGCATGCGCCTGTGCGCGGGCGAGTGCGGATTGCCAGTCGGCGGTCATGCCTGCCTCCTGCCTTGTGCCGCACGCGTGGGCAAGTGTTGCAAGCTTGCGATAGGGCTGCGGCGGTGCCAATGCTCGCGCGATGAAAAATTTCGGACGAAACCATATGCTCACCCGCACGCTCGCTCCGCTTTGCGCTTTGGCGCTGTCCACCCTGGCCTCGGCGCAGGAGACCCCGCCGGTCCCGGTCGACACACTCAAGGAGGTCACGCGCGTTCTCGCGTCCGACGAATTCGAGGGCCGCGCCCCCGGCACGCCGGGTGAGGAAAAGACCATCGCCTATCTGGAGGAGCAGTTCGCCGCCGCCGGGCTTGAGCCGGGCAACAACGGCAGCTGGGTGCAGGAAGTGCCGCTGGTGGAAATCACCGCGCAGAACATCAACCCGCTCATCATCGCGGGCACCAAATATGCCTTCGGCGACCATTGGGTCGGCGTGACCTACCGCGAGCAGGACCACGTGGCGCTCGACGATAGCGAGATCGTATTCGTCGGTTTCGGCATTAACGCGCCCGAGCGCGGCTGGAACGATTATGCCGGCATCGACATGCACGGCAAGACCGCGCTGATCCTCGTGAACGACGCGGACTATGCCGCCGAGACCATGGAAGGCCCCTTCAACGGCCGGGCGATGACTTACTATGGCCGCTGGACCTACAAGTTCGAGGAAGCCGCGCGGCAGGGCGCGGCGGGCGCGATCATCGTCCATGCCGACTTCCCCGCCGCCTATGGCTGGAACGTGGTCGAATCGAGCTGGTCCGGCCCGCAGGTCTATGCCGCCCGCAACGACGGCGGGATGAGCCAGACGCTGGTCAACGGCTGGGTCACGCACGAGGTGGCCGAGCAGATCGCCAGCGCGGCGGGCATGGACCTTGCGCAGATGGAGCAGGCCGCCACACAGCCCGGCTTCACGGCGGTTCCGCTCGGCATCACCGCCAGCACCAAGTTCGACAACGACATTCGCCGGTTCGCCTCGGCCAATGTGGTGGGCGTGCTTCCTGGCTCCGAAGGGCCCGATGAATATGTGCTCCACACCGCGCACTGGGATCACCTCGGTCGCTGCACCCCCGCGCCCGATGGCGATGACATCTGCAACGGTGCGGTCGACAACGCCACCGGCACCGCCGCGCTGGTCGCCCTTGCGAAGATGCACCACGAGGCCGGGGCGCCCGCACGCTCGCTCGCCTTCGTGGCGGTGACCGCCGAGGAATCGGGCCTGCTCGGCTCGGAATACTATGGCGCCAACCCGGTGTTCCCGCTCAGCCAGACGGTGGGCGGGGTGAATATGGACGCTCTCTATGTGCTCGGCCCGGCGCGCGATGTGGTCGCCATCGGCGGCGGCAAGAGCGAACTCGATGCGACGCTCGAACGCGCGGTGGAGGCGCAGGGCCGCACGATCACCGCCGATCCCAACCCGCAGGCCGGATACTACTACCGCTCGGATCACTTCAGCCTCGCCAAGCGCGGCGTGCCGATGCTTTATGTGAAGAGCGGCGAAGACCTGTTCGACGGCGGCTTCGAAGCGGGCGAGGCAGGCCATGCCGACTACACCGCCAACCACTATCACGGCCCCAAGGACGAGTACGATCCCAACTGGGACTGGAGCGGCGTGGCGCAGGATGTCGGGCTTTACTACGCAATTGGCCGCGAGATGGCCGAGAGCGCGGACTGGCCGAACTGGGTCGAGGGCGACGAATTCCGCGCCACGCGCGATGCCAGCTGCGCAGCCGGCGAGGGGTGCTGAAACAGTGAGCCAGACGATGCCGCCCGAATGGGCCGAGCAGGAGTGGATCTGGATCGGCTTTCCCGCCGCCGCCGACCTGTGGGAGGATGACCTCGCCCCCGCGCAGGCGCAGGTTGCCGCCTTCGCCAATGCCATTGCGGAAAGCGGCCAGCAGGTTCGCCTGGTGGTGCGAGACGACGAAAGCGAAGCCGCCGCGCGCGCGCTGGCCCATGCTTCGGTGGTCTTCGAGCGTCACCCCTATGGCGACATCTGGATTCGCGACACCGGCCCGCTGATCGTCCGCACCGATGCGGGCGAGCGGCTGGCACAGGGCTTCGGCTTTAACGGATGGGGCGAGAAATATCTGCTCGAGGGCGATCAGGAGACAGGCGCCTCGCTCGCCAAGGCGGGCGGTTTTGCCTATCGTAAGGCGGGCTGGGTGCTGGAGGGTGGCTCGGTCGATCCTGATGGCACCGGCCTTGTGGTGACGACCGAACAGTGCCTGCTCAACCCGAACCGCAACCCCGACCTGTCGCGCGAGGAGATCGCCAAGCATCTCGCGGCAGAATTGGGCTTCGAGCGCATCCTGTGGCTCGGTGACGGACTGCTGGGCGACCACACCGATGGCCATGTCGACAACCTCGCGCGCTTCGTCGCGCCGGGGGAGATCGCCATTCCCGTCGCCACCAGCGACGATGATCCGAATGCCGCCGTCTATGACGATGCGGCGCGCAGGGCCGCCGACTTCGGCCTCACCGTCCACCGCATTCCCTCTGCCGGGCTTTACGGCGAGGAGGATGCCGAACCGGCGAGCTACATGAACTTCGTCATCGCCAACAACTTGGTGGTCGTGCCGGTCTACGGCTGCGCCAACGATGCGGCGGCGGTTGAGGCGATTGGAAAGCTGTTTCCCGGGCGCAAGGCGGTGGGCCTGAGGGCCGACGCGGTGCTGACCGGTGGCGGCTCGTTCCACTGTTGCAGCCAGCACGTGCCTGTCGGCTAGGCAGGCGCTTTAACACTTTGTTTACCGGACAGCGCGCATACTCGCGAGTATGAGTGCTTCTGTCACCCGTGCCCGCGAGATCGTCGCTAACCCTGCCGAAGTGCTGCGCTTTGCCGTCGTGACAGCCTGCGCGCTGGCGCTGATTGCCGCCGGGCAGGCCCTGCCCTTCTAACGCGTGCTTTTCTAAAGCAGCTTGAGAAGTGCAGCTACGGCGGCCGCTGCCAGCACCACGCCCACGACAATCCGCCATAGCTTGTCGCTGACCTTGCCGAAGGCGAGACTGCCCAGCCAGTTGCCGAACACGACGAGCGGGAACAGCGCCAGGCCCAGCAGCACGATCCGCCATTCGAGCACTCCCAGCGTTGCGCCCGAAGCAACACCCGTCATGGCGGCAACGCCGAACACGCCCACCATCGATGCCTTGGCCGTGCGGCGCGGTATATCGCGACCGACGTAATAGGGCACCACCGGCGGCCCCGGCATGGCTGCAAAACCTGTCAGGATGCCCGCCGCCACGCCGGTAAGGCCCGTGGCAAGGTGCCCCGGCTGATCGGCTCCCCGGCGCGGCAGCAGCACGGCGAAGAAGGCCGACAGCGCCACCAACGCAATCAGCAGCCGGGCGAGCGCAGGCGGCAGTGCACCGAGCAGAGCCAGCCCGGGCAAGGTCGTCAGCAGCACCAGCACGCTGATCGTAAGTGCCGACCGTTCCGCTTCGCGCAGGACAAACCGGATCTCGCTCAAGGCGAGCAGTCCGGCCATGATGTTCAGCGCCAGCACCGCCTCTACCGGCGTGAGCGCAAGCGCGAGGATCGGCACCAGCAGAATGCCGAAGCCAAAGCCCGTCAGCCCGCGGATGAAAGCCGCCCCCAGCGTCGCCGCCACCGCCACGGCGATCTGCAGCGCGCTGAAACCGGCGATCAGATCGGTGCCCATGCTAGCCCGCAAGCCCAGCGCGCGCGGCGCTCGCGCTACCGATCAAGTCAGGTCCGGCGGGCTGGCCGCACCCGCAATCAGCGCCACAGCCTCGTCGAGCGAAAGCACCTGCTGGTCCTTCTCGCCGAGGATGCGCAGCGCCACCTTGCCCTCCTCCGCTTCGCGCATGCCGAGCACGAGCAGATAGGGCACCTTGGCGAGGCTGTGCTCGCGCACCTTGTAGTTGATCTTCTCGTTGCGATAGTCGCTCTCGCAGCGGATGCCCGCCGCCTTGAGCTTAGCCATCACCTCTTCGCCATAAGGATCGGCGTCGGAAACAATCGTTGCCACCACCGCCTGCACCGGCGCGAGCCATGCCGGCAGGCGACCCGCAAAGTGCTCGATCAGGATGCCGATAAAGCGCTCATAGCTGCCGAAGATGGCGCGGTGGAGCATGACCGGGCGATGCCGCCCGCCGTCCTCGCCGATATAGCTTGCATCCAGCCGCTCGGGCAGGACGCGGTCGGACTGGATCGTGCCGACCTGCCAAGTGCGGCCGATCGCATCGGTCAGGTGCCATTCGAGCTTGGGCGCATAGAACGCGCCCTCGCCGGGCAGTTCTTCCCATTCAAGGCCATTGGCGCTCAGCGCGTCGCGCAGTTCCTGCTCGGCCTTGTCCCAGTCGGCATCAGAGCCGAACCGCTGCTCGGGCCGCAGCGCCAGCTTGATGTCATAGGTGAAGCCGAAATCGCGATAGACCTCATCGGCCAGCGCGATGAAGGCCTGCACTTCTTCCACCACCTGGCTTTCGGTGCAGAAGATGTGCGCGTCGTCCTGCGTGAACTGGCGCACGCGCATCAGTCCGTGAAGCGCGCCGTGCGGCTCGTTGCGATGGCAGCAGCCCATTTCGCCCAGCCGGATCGGCAGGTCGCGGTAGGAGGTGATGCCCTGTTTGAACACCAGCACATGCGCCGGGCAGTTCATCGGCTTGAGCGCCATCCAGTCGGCTTCGCCCGAGATGACGGGGCCGTCTTCTTCGGTGTTGGGCACCTCGTCGGGGATCACGAACATGTTTTCGCGATACTTGCCCCAGTGGCCCGATTGCTCCCACTGGCGGGCGTCCATCACCTGCGGGGTCTTGATCTCGCGATAGCCCGCGCCGTCCATCTTGCGGCGCATATAGCTCTCCAGCTCGCGCCAGATGCGATAGCCCTTGGGGTGCCAAAACACCGAGCCGTGCGCCTCTTCCTGCAGGTGGAACAGGTCCATCTCACGGCCCAGCTTGCGGTGGTCGCGCTTGGCGGCCTCTTCCAGCCGCGTGAGGTGGGCGTTCAATTGCTTCTTGGTCAGCCAGCCGGTGCCATAAATGCGCGTGAGCTGCGCGTTCTTCTGGTCGCCGCGCCAGTAGGCACCCGCAACGCGCATCAGTTTGAAGGCGTCGGGGTCGAGCTTGCCCGTCGACGGCAGATGGGGCCCACGGCACATGTCGAGCCAGTCCTCGCCACTCTTGTAGACGGTCAGCTCCTCGCCCTCGGGCAGTTCGTTCGCCCATTCGGCCTTGAAGGTCTCGCCATCGGCCTGCCACTTGTCGATCAGCTGCTGGCGGCTCCAGACCTCGCGCGTAAGCGGCTTGTTGGCACGGATGATCTCGCGCATCTTTTCCTCGATGGCCGGAAGGTCGTCCATCGAGAACGGGGCGCGGCTGTCGGGCGCCTTCACGTCGTAATAAAAGCCGTCGTCGGTGGCGGGGCCGAAGGTGATCTGAGTGCCCGGCCACAGCGCCTGCACCGCCTCTGCCAGCACGTGGGCGTAGTCATGCCGCGCCAGCTCAAGCGCCTCTTCCTCGTCGCGGCTGGTGACCAGCGCCAGCTCGGCGTCGCCTTCGAAAGGGCGGGTGAGGTCGCGCAGCTCGCCATTCACGCGCGCGGCCAGCGCCGCCTTGGCCAGGCCCGGCCCGATGTCCGCCGCCACATCGGCCGGAGTCGAGCCCGGCGCCATCTCGCGAACGGAACCATCGGGAAGGGAAATCTTGAAGTGATTGCTCATGATACCAGATATCTGTCGATTGCCTGCGCGCGCCATGGCACAAGGCGCGGCGCGCTGAAAGGTTTTAGCGCGTAGCTAGCGGCGCCAATGGAGAGGATTGCCGAATGGAACTGGCCGAACAACGCTGCGACTTTCACCTAGTCGACGGGCGCAAGATCGCTTTTCGCCATGTAGCGGGGACCGGCCCGACCACCGTTTTCCTGCCCGGCTACATGTCCGATATGGACGGCTCCAAGGCCACCGCCATCTTTGACTGGGCCGCCAGTGAAGGCCGCGCCTGCCTCTTGCTCGACTATTCGGGCTGCGGACGCAGCGAGGGCACCTTCGGCGAAGGCACGCTGACACGCTGGAAAGACGAGGTGCTCGCACTCATCGATGCACGCGTGGAAGGTCCGGTGCTGCTCGTCGGCTCGTCGATGGGCGGCTGGCTGATGCTGCTGGTCGGCATGGCGCTGGGAGATCGCCTGCATGCGATGATCGGCATCGCACCCGCGCCCGACTTCACCTCCTGGGGCTATGATCGGGAACAGAAGGCCGCTCTGGCCGCTGGTCAGACGGTGTTCGAAGATAATCCCTACGGCCCCGTGCCCACCCCCACCCATCCCGGCTTCTGGCAGGATGCGCAGCTGCAGCGGATGCTGATCCGCGAGGTTCCGCTCACCTGCCCGGTGCGTCTGCTCCACGGGCAGGAGGATGACGAGGTGCCGTCCGACATTTCCGTGCTGCTGATGCGCGCGCTCGCTTCAGACGATGTGCAAGGCGTGCTGGTGAAAGGCGGCGATCATCGCCTGTCGCGCCCGCAGGACATAACCTTGCTGCAACGCACGCTGGAGAGCCTGCTATGACCGCTTTTTCCGTTCTCGATCTTGTTACTGTGCGCGAGGGCAGCGATGTTTCGCAAGCACTCGCCGATGCCGCCGAACTGGCGCAGACCGCCGAGGCGAACGGCTACAAGCGTTTCTGGGTGGCCGAGCACCATGGCTCGCCCGGTATCGCCGGGGGTGCCACTTCGGTAGTGCTCTCGCATATCGGCCATGCGACAAGTACGATTCGCATCGGCTCTGGCGGGGTGATGCTGCCCAACCACAACCCTTTCGTGATCGCCGAGCAGTTCGGCACGCTCGACGCGCTGTTTCCGGGGCGGATCGACCTCGGTCTGGGCCGTGCGCCCGGTGCGGGGCAAGTGCTCGGCCAGGCGCTGCGCAAGGATCTGCACCGCGCGGCGGAATATTTCCCGCAGGATGTGGTGGAACTGCGCGCGCTGCTTACCGGCGATGTCGACCTGCCGATCAAGGCCACCCCCGGCCTCGGCGCGAAGGTGGAGATGTGGATGCTGGGCTCGAGCCTGTTCGGCGCGCAGCTCGCCGCGCAATTGGGTATGCCCTATGCCTTCGCCAGCCATTTTGCGCCCGCGCACCTCGATGCCGCGCTGGAGGCTTACCGCAGCCAGTTCCGCCCCTCGGAGTATCTCGACAAGCCGCATGTCATGGCTGCCATGACGATGATCGCGGCCGAGACCGATCACGAGGCTGAAACGCTGGCGAGTAGCCACGAACAGGCCTTCGTGCGCCTGCGCAGCGGCGATCCGGGCCGCCTGCCGCCGCCGATCCCGGAATATCGCGCAACTCTGCCGATGCAGGCTCAGGCGATGCTCGAAAGCCTCTCGACCGCCGCCGCCGTGGGCTCCCCACGCACCGTGGCCGATAAGATCGAGCGCTTCATCGACCGCACCAAGGCCGACGAGATCGTCTTCTCCGGCGCGACTTACGACCCGGCGGCCCGCCGCCACTCGCTCGAACTGGTGATGGAACGCATCGCCGCCTGACCTCAAGGCACCAATGCTGCGCTCCGGCGCAAGGAGACTACCCCCAATGGCCACCACCAAGCCTTCCCGCACAAGCTCCGCCGCCAGCGACCTGACCGAGCAGGAACGCGCCTTTGCCGAAGTGCTCAAGCGCCGCATTACCGGCAGCTTCCTTCCCGGTGAGGCTGGCCTGGAAGGCGAAGCGCTCGACGAGGCCGCAGCCTTCGTGCTCACCACGGCCCGCCAGCGCGAGGACGGCAAGCCCGCCATCCGCATGAGCAGCGAGGCCGGGGAGCGCCGCTTCCTGCGCATCGCGGTGGTCAACAAGGACGTGCCCTTCCTCGTCGATTCGATTGCTGCCGCCATGTCGGCGCGCAACATGCCGATCGACCTGCTGATCCACCCGATCCTGCCCGTGCGCCGCGAGAGCGGATCGCTGGTCGACGTGCCCGAGGGCGCGGGCACCGGCGAGAAACGCGAATCGTGGATCTATATCGAAACCGCGCGGGTCGATGCGCGCGAACGCAAGGCGCTGGAAGAGGCGCTCGAAACCGCGATCCTCGACGTGCGCGCTGCCGTGGCCGACTGGCCCGCGATGCAGGCGCGCATCCAGCAGGATGCCGACCTCGTGCCCGATGGCGAAGGCGCGGCCTTGCTGCGCTGGCTGGGCGACGGGATGATGACCCAGCTTGGCCACCTGGTGCGCCAGCGCGATGGCGGGATCGACAACCCGCTCGGCATTTTCCGCCGCCCCGGCGACCCGGTTGTGGCGGACGGCACCTTCTCGCGCGCCTTTGCCTGGTTCGATGGCGAAAATGGCGCCCCGGGCCGCGCCCCGCTGGTGATCAAGGCCAACCGCCTTTCGCGCGTGCATCGCACTGTGCCGCTCGACCTGTTTATCGTGCCGCTTTACGAGGATGGCCGGGTGGCCGCGCTGTCGGTTCATGCAGGCCTGTGGACCAGCGCCGCGTTGTCCTCCCCGCCCGAAAAGGTGCCCGTCCTGCGCCGCCAGTTCGCGACGTTGATGGAGCGGCTCGATTTCTCCCCGCAGAGCCACGATTACAAGGGGCTCGTCCACGCGCTGACCGTGCTGCCGCACGACCTCGTCATCAGCTTTTCGGATGACGATCTCGTCCGCGTGGTCGCCGCGATGATTGCGCTGGGCGAACGGCCGCGCCCGCGCGCTACGCTGGTCACCGCGCCGCTGGGTCGCCACCTGTTCGCCTTCGTGTGGCTGCCGCGCGATCTGCTTTCGACCTCGGTGCGAAAAGAGATTCAGAGCCTGGTCGAAAGCGAGACCGGCGCCCGCACGCTCGACTGGAGCCTGATGGTCGAAGGCGGCAACCTCGCCTTGCTGCGCTATGTGCTCGATTTCCGCGGGCAGGAGCAGAAGCCCGACGCCGAAGCGCTCGACCGCGCGGTGCAGACCTTGCTGCGCGGCTGGCTCGACGCGGTGGAAGATGCGCTGAGCGATACCGATCAACAAACTCATGCTGCCTCGCTCGCCATGCGCTATGCCAATGCCCTGCCGACCGGCTATCGCACACGCTATGGCCCCGCCGAGGCGGCGCAGGACATCATTCGGCTGCGCGCGCTTGACGACGAGAACGCGCCCGAGCGCGGGGTCCGTCTCTATTGCGCCACGGAGGACTGTGCCGGGCCGCTGCGGCTCAAGATCTACCAGCATTCCGGCTCGATGCCGCTGTCGGACGCGGTCCCGGCGCTGGAGAACTTCGGCTTCCGCGTACTGTCCGAAGTGCCGACCGAACTGGCCGTCGAGGATGGCGGCACGATCCACGATTTCGGCCTCGCGGTGGAGCCGGGCGTCGATCCCTCCAGCCTGCTCAAGCGTGCGGCCATTATCGAGGAAGCGATCGGCCACGTCATCAACGGCGCGGCAGAGAACGACGTGTTCAACCGGCTCGTCATCAGCGCAGGGCTCGACGCGCAAGACACCGAATGGCTGCGCGCGTTCTACCGCTATCTGCGGCAAGCCAATATCGCCTTCACGATCCACACAGTGGTCGAGGCGCTGGCTGGCGCACCCGCCGTCACGCGCGGGCTGATCGACCTGTTTACCGCCTCCCACGACCCAGCCTGCAACAGCAGCCGGACCGAGGCCAGGGACAAGGCCGAGGATGCGATCCGCGCCGGCCTTGCCGAAGTCTCGGCGATCAACGACGACCGTGTGCTGCGGCTGTACTGGAACACGATCAAGGCGATCCTGCGCACCAACGTTTTCGCTCCGGCGGGGCGCGAGGCACTGGCGTTCAAGTTCGATTCCTCGCTCGTTCCGGGCCTGCCCAAGCCCGTGCCGTGGCGCGAGATTTTCGTCTATTCGCGCCGGGTGGAGGGCATTCACCTGCGCGCTGGCCCGGTGGCGCGCGGCGGCCTCAGGTGGTCCGACCGGCGCGACGACTTCCGCACCGAGGTGCTCGGCCTGATGAAGGCGCAGAAGACCAAGAACGCGGTGATCGTGCCGACCGGGGCCAAGGGCGGCTTCTATCCAAAACAGCTCCCCAACCCCGCGCTCGACCGCGATGCGTGGTTCGCCGAGGGCAAGGAAAGCTATAAGCTGTTCATCCGCACGCTGCTCTCGCTCACCGACAATCTGGTCGAGGGCAAGGTGGTCCACCCGGCAGGGGTGGTGATTCACGACGGCGAAGATCCCTATTTCGTGGTCGCCGCCGACAAGGGCACCGCGACCTTCTCCGACACCGCCAATGCCATCGCCATCGAGCACGACTTCTGGCTCGGCGACGCTTTCGCCAGCGGCGGCTCGAACGGTTATGACCACAAGGCCATGGGCATCACCGCACGCGGGGCATGGGTTTCCGTCCAGCGGCACTTCCGCGAAATGGGTGTGGATGTGCAGGAAGAACCGGTGCGCGTGGTCGGCGTGGGCGACATGTCGGGCGACGTGTTCGGCAACGGGATGCTGCTGTCGAAGGCAATCAAGCTGGTGGCCGCCTTCGACCACCGCCACATCTTCATCGACCCCGATCCCGATCCGGCCCAAAGCTGGGCGGAGCGCAAGCGCCTGTTCGAGCTGCCCCGTTCGAGCTGGGAGGACTACGCCAGCGACCTCATCAGCAAGGGCGGCGGCGTGTTCCCGCGCACTCTGAAACGCATCGAGTTAACGCCCGAGGCGCGCGCCGCGCTGGGCATTTCCGATGAGGAACTCGATCCCGAAAGCCTGATGAGCGCGATCCTCAAGTCGCCCAACGACCTGCTGTGGTTCGGAGGCATCGGCACCTATGTGAAGGCGGCCGAGGAGAGCAACGCCGAGGTCGGCGATCCGGCCAACGACGGTCTGCGCATCGATGCTGAGAACCTGCGCGTGAAGGTGATCGGCGAAGGTGCCAATCTCGGCATCACTCAGGCAGGGCGCATCGCCTTCGGACTGAATGACGGGCGCATCAACACCGACTTCATCGACAATTCGGCAGGCGTCGATTGTTCGGACAACGAGGTCAACATCAAGATCGCGCTCAGCGCCGCGCGCAAGGCGGGCGACCTCACAGAGGAAAAC
Organism: Aurantiacibacter suaedae; assembly: GCF_005434915.1. Taxonomy (GTDB): domain Bacteria; phylum Pseudomonadota; class Alphaproteobacteria; order Sphingomonadales; family Sphingomonadaceae; genus Alteraurantiacibacter; species Alteraurantiacibacter suaedae. The sequence goes on along the minus strand of NZ_SKCG01000002.1, from coordinate 638,123 downwards.
CGCAACGCGCTGCTCAAAGAGATGACCGAGGAGGTCGCCGAACTGGTGCTGGAGGATAATCGGCTGCAAGCCCTCGCCCTGTCTATTGCCGAAAGCGGCGGCGCGCGTTCGATGGCCGCGCACGTGCGGCTGATCGAGATACTCGAAGACATTGGCGTACTCGACCGCGAGACCGAAGGGCTCGCGAGCGACGAGGAACTGGCCCGGCGTGGCAGCGATGGGCACGGCCTTACCCGGCCAGAACTCGCCGTGCTGCTGTCGAGCACGAAGATGGCGCTTCAGGATGCCGTCGAACAATCGCCGCTGGCGCAGGACGACGATGCCGATGCCCTCGTGCTGGCCGATTTCCCTAAGCTCTTGCAGGAGAAATTCCCGCAGCAACTGCTCGATCACCAGCTGCGGCGCGAAATCGTCGGTACGGTGGTGGCTAACCGGATGGTCAACCGCATGGGCCTGATCCATCCGTTCGAATTGTCCGAAGAGGAAGGCGTCGGCCTGTCGATCGTCGGCAGTGCCTTCGTGGCGGCCGCAGCGATGTTCGACATGGAAGCGCTGTGGGAAGAAATTGACGCCACGGCCATGCCCGAAGCCGCGCGGCTCGGCCTGTTCGAACAGGCCGCGAGCGCTCTGCGCGCGCATATCGCCGATGTGATCAGAGCGGCCAACGGGGCGCCCAACCCCGCCGATTTGCGCGCCCGCCTCGGCGATCTGGTGAGCCAGCTGGCCGAACACGCCGATACCCTGATCGGCGAGGAAGCTTCGGGCCATGTCAACGCGATTGCCGACGATCTCGAGGCGCTCGACGCTCCGCCCGCGTTGGCGCGCAAGGTCGCACGGCTGTTCGCGCTCGACGGGGCCATTGGCATTGCCAGCCTTGCCAATTCGTCGGGCATCGATCCGCTTGGTCTTGTTCGTGCCTTCACGCTCACGGGCTCATCGCTCGGGATCGACTGGGCGCAGGGCGAAGCCTCGGTGATGAACCCTGCCGATCCGTGGGAACGGCTGCTGGTGGCCGGCCTCGCGCGCGACTTCCAGCAGATCCGCCGCGACTTCCTCGGCCGGCTGTCGACGATCACACCGGGCTTTGCCGAAGATCCGGAAGGCGCAGTGCGACATTGGGCCGAACAGAACGAGGACCAGATCGGCCAGTTCCGCCAGACCATCGCGCGCGCGCAAGCGGTTCAGCCGGTCCGTCCGGCGGTCCTGGCGCAGGTGGCGGGCCAGGCGCGCAATCTGCTGCTCGATCAGGATCGGTCCCCGCCCGCCGCAAAGTCTTGACGCTGAGCGTGTAATCCGGGCAACACGCCGCCATGACAAGCTACGACGTGATCATCGTGGGGGCCGGCCATGGCGGCGCTCAGGCCGCCATCGCCTTGCGGCAACAGGGCTTTACCGGCTCGATCGGCATGGTCGGGCGCGATCCGCTTCCTCCCTACGAGCGTCCACCGCTGTCGAAGGAATATCTTGCGGGCGACAAACCGTTCGAGCGTCTGCTTATCCGGCCCGAGGCCTTCTGGGCCGAAAAGGCGGTGACACTGCACCTCGGCAAGGCGGTGACACGGATCGATCCCGAGGCGCATCAGATCACGCTCTCCGGCGGCGATAAGATGGGCTATGGCCACCTGATCTGGGCGGCGGGCGGCAATGCGCGCAGGCTATCGTGCAGCGGCGGCAATCTCGAAGGTGTCCACGCGGTGCGCGACAAGGCCGATGTCGACACGCTGATGGCCGAGCTGGCGGCAGGCAGGCGCCGGATCGTCGTGATCGGCGGCGGCTATATCGGGCTCGAGGCGGCTGCCGTGCTGCGCAAACTGGGCTGCGAGGTGGTGCTGATCGAGGCGCTTGACCGGGTGCTGTCACGCGTGGCGGGCGAGGAACTTTCCCGCTTTTACGAGGACGAACACCGCGCGCAGGGTGTGGACCTGCGGCTGGGCGTCGGGGTCGAATGCCTCCAGGGCGACGGCACCCGCGTGACCGGGGTGGAGCTGATCGACGGCGAAGTGATTGCCTGCGATGCGGTGGTGGTCGGGATCGGGATCGTTCCTGCCGTCGGCCCGCTGATCGATGCCGGGGCTGCCGGAGCGAACGGCGTGGATGTCGACGAATTCTGCCACACCAGCCTGCCCGACATCTATGCCGTCGGCGACTGTGCAGCCCATGCCAATGCCTATGCCGGCGGCGCGGTGATCCGGCTCGAAAGCGTGCAGAACGCCAACGACATGGCGACGACCGCCGCCCGCTCGATCTGCGGCGCGCCGGTGCCCTACGAGGCGTTCCCGTGGTTCTGGTCGAACCAGTACGACCTGAGGTTGCAAACCGCCGGTATCAGCCAGGGGCACGACGCCACGGTGCTGCGGGGTGACCCGGCGGAGCGGAGCTTTTCCGTGGTTTATCTGAAGGATGGCCGCGTCATCGCGATCGACGCCGTCAACCGCACGAAGGACTATGTGCAGGGCCGCAAGCTGATCGAGGCGCGCACGCAGGTCGACGCTGCCGAAGTGGCAGACGTCGAGAGGCCGCTCAAGGAATTGCGGTAAGCCTGCCCAGCGCCCAGCGCGCGGCTTCCGCGACGACGGGGTCCGCATCGTCGGTCAAGGTTCGCACCGGTTCGATCAACTCGGCGTTGCCGCTGTTCCCGGCGGCGATGAGGCAGTTGCGTACGAAGCGGTTGCGCCCGATCCGCTTGATCGGCGAGCCGGAGAATTTTGCGCGAAAAGCGGCATCGTCGAGGGCCAATAACTCGGCCACAATTGGTTCAATCAGCTCCTCGCGCGCGGCGAAGGCCTTGTGCCGCGCAGCCGTCTCGGCAAACTTGTTCCATGGGCACACGGCAAGGCAATCGTCGCAGCCATAAATGCGGTTGCCGATGGCTTCGCGAAACTCTTCGGGAATCGGCCCGGCATATTCGATCGTCAGATAGGAAATGCAGCGGCGCGCATCGAGCTTGTAGGGTGACGGGAAGGCATCGGTCGGGCAGGCATCCTGGCACGCGCGGCACGATCCGCAGTGATCGGTCTGCGGCTTATCGGGCACAAATTCCGCCGTGGTGTAGATCGCGCCGAGAAACAGCCACGAGCCATGTTCGCGGCTCACGAGGTTGGTGTGCTTGCCCTGCCAGCCCAGCCCCGCCACTTGCCCGAGTGGCTTTTCCATCACCGGCGCCGTATCGACGAAGACCTTGAGTTCGGTCTCGGGTTCCTGTTCCACCAGCCAGCGCGCCAGCGCCTTCAGCGCCTTTTTCACCACATCATGATAGTCCCGGCCATGGGCATAGACCGAGATGCGCGCCTTTTCGGGATCGCCCTCCAGCGCCAGCGGATCGACTTCCGGCGCATAGCTCATCCCCAGCGCGATCACGCTTTTGGCCAGCGGCCACATCGACTGCGGACCCTGCCGCACGTCGGCGCGATCGGCCATCCACTGCATATCGCCGTGGTACCCAGCCTCGATCCACTCGTGCAGCCGCGCCGCGCGCACCGGGTCATCTTCCGCCGGCGCAAAGCCGATGGCGGCAAAACCCAGTTCGCGCGCCTTTTCGCGCAGGCGCTCCTGCAACGTGGTCTCGGCGAGATTAACCATGGTAGGGGTGTGCAAGGTTCATTCCTCCCTCCTAAAGTGACAGCATGACCATGGCGACAGGCGATTTCTCCGCAGGCACCGACACCCCGCTCCCGCTCGCCATTTCGGCACGCGGGCTGGTAAAGCGGTTCGACGGCACCACGGCGGTCGACGGGGTGGACCTCGCCATTCCCACCGGCGCGATCTACGGCATTCTCGGCCCCAACGGCGCGGGCAAGACCACCACTTTGCGGATGCTGCTTGGCATTATCGATCCCGACGCGGGCGAGCGCATGGTGCTGGGCGCGAGCAACCCGCAGGATGTGGCGCGCTTCATCGGCTATCTGCCCGAAGAACGCGGGCTGTATCCAGCGATGAAAGCCTACGAGGCCATCGCCTTCATGGGCGCGCTGCGCGGCCTGCCGCTGAAACAGGGCCGCGAGAAGGCGCGCGAACTGCTCGAAAGCCATGGCCTCGGCCATGCGGTCGAGCGGCAGATCCGCCAGCTTTCCAAGGGCATGGCGCAAACCGTGCAACTGCTCGGCACGCTGGTTCACGAGCCCAGGCTGGTGGTGCTCGACGAGCCGTTTTCCGGCCTCGATGCAATCAACCAGGGCAAACTGGAGGTGCTGATCCGCGGGCTGGCCGACAAGGGCACCACGGTGATCTTTTCCACCCACGTCATCGCTCATGCCGAGCGGCTGTGCGAAGGCATCGCCATCATCGCGGGCGGCAAGGTGCCGTTCGCGGGCAGGGTCGACGAAGCGCGCGACCGTATCCCCGCGCAAGTGCGCCTCGAAACGCGCCGCCGCGAGGGCGGCTGGCTGGCCGCCCTGCCGAAAGACGCGCGCCAAGTGGGCGACTTCTGGACCTTCGCGCTGCCCGAAAGCGGTGTGGAGCCACTGCTCAAGGCGCTGATCGAGGGTGAGGCGGGCATCCTCTCGCTCTCGATCGAACGTGCCGGACTGCACGATGCCTTCGTCGCCATCGCGGGCGAGGCAGCGGCGAAAGACATGGTCGCGAACCAACCGGGAGCCCCCGCATGAGCACTGAACGTCAGCCCGGAGGGCGCCTGCCGCTGCTCAAGGCCGCCTATGTAGTTGCGCGGCGCGACTTTACCGCGATCCTGTTCAGCCGCGCGTTCATCTTCTTCCTGCTCGGGCCGCTGTTTCCGGTGGTGGTGATGGCGCTGGCAGGCGGCGTCGGCGCGCAGGTGCAACAGAACGCGGGCGTTGCGAGCATCGGCTTCGCCATGAGCGCCGACGACAACCAGGCCATGCTTGCCGCAGGCAATGCGCTTGCCGAACGCCTCGGCGAAGCGGTGCCCCCGATGAGCGAGCTGCGCGCTGTTGCGCCAGGAGAGCCGTTCGACGCCGAGGTCGCCTTGCAGGAAAGCGAAGGACAACTCGCCGCCGTGGTCACCGGCACGCCTGCCGCGCCGCATCTCACCGCCACCGAAGGCAGCATCGAACGCTGGCAAGGCATCGTGAGCATGATCGCCGCGCAGGCCGAAGGGCAGTCGCTCGCCTATCCCGAGGTTGCCACCAGCGAAGTCGCCTCGAGCGCCGCCGCGCGCAATTCGGCCCGCATCAACACCGCGCAGGGCGGGCAGGTGCTGCTGTTCCTGCTCATAATGCTGCTCGCCTCCATGGTTCTGTCGAACCTCGTCGAGGAAAAAGGCAACAAGATCATCGAGGTGCTCGCTGCGGCGATCCCGATGGACGCGCTGTTCCTCGGCAAGTTGTTTGCGATGCTGGCGGTGTCGGTGGTGGGTATTGCCGTCTGGGGCACCACGGCCGGGATTGTGCTGACTGCGGGCGGGGTCTCGCTGTCGGACTACGCGATGCCGGGCGTCGGCTGGCCGATCTTTATGGCTTTGTTCGCGCTCTATTTCGCCATGGGCTACCTGCTGCTCGGCGCAATTTTCCTCACCATCGGCTCGCAGGCGAAAACGGTGCGCGAGGTGCAGACGCTGTCGATGCCCGCCACCATGTTGCAGGTTCTGGTGTTCTTCCTCTCCAGCCTCACGATCACCAACGCCGGCGGCTGGATCGACTGGCTCGGCATGGCCTTTCCCTTAAGCTCGCCCTTCGTGATGGTGGCGCACGCGGCAATGGACGAGCGCCTGTGGCCACACGCGCTGGCGCTTGGCTGGCAGGCGCTGTGCGTCGCCGTGTTCGTGCGGGTGGGCGCAAGCATGTTCCGCAAGCGAGTGATGAAATCCGGGCCGCAAGCCCCTATAAAGACTAAGGAGAGACGGCGCGGACCGCTCGGGTTCGTGCGCGGCCTGTTCAGCAAGGGTTCCGCCGCGGCCCGCTAAAGGTGCCCCATGACTCACGATCCTAAGCTTTCCCGTCGCGCCGCGCTGACCTGGCTGGGCGTGGGCGTGTCGCTCCCTGTGCTCAGCGCCTGCGGCAGCGAGCCCGCCAAGGCCCAGCAGAGCTTCCGCGTTTCCCGCACCGACGGCGAATGGCGCCGCCGCCTCACCGATATGGAATACCGCGTGCTGCGCGAAGAGGCGACCGAGCGCCCGTTCTCCTCGCCGCTGAATGATGAAAAGCGCGCGGGCACCTTCACCTGTGCCGGATGCGGCAATGCGGTCTATTCGTCTCAAACCAAGTTCGAGAGCGGCACCGGCTGGCCGAGCTTCTATCAGGCGATCGACGCGGGCGCGGTGGGCTATTCTACCGACCGCAAGCTCGGCTACGTCCGCCGCGAGGTCCATTGCGCGGATTGCGGCGGGCATCTGGGCCACGTGTTCGACGATGGCCCCCGCCCGACCGGCAAGCGCCACTGCATCAACGGCGTGGCACTCGATTTCCGGCCTGCCTAGGGCCTAGCCGCAGGTCAGAGCGAAACGTGCTGCATGGCGGCGACAATGCGCGCCAGTTCGCTCATTTGCAGCGTATCCTCGAACACGAGGCCATAGGCCCCGTTGCGCCGCCAGCGGATCTTGGCTCGCGTGGAGGGAAGGTGAGCGGCCCTGAGGACGACGCTGGAGGCGAGCATCAGGTGCTCGTCACAGGCGATTTTCGCCCCCTGGCCCGAGATATCGCAGATCCGTACCGAAAAATCGCGCCCCGGCATCGCGAGAATGGCGGGACAATCGAACTCGACGCGAATCGGACGCTTGCCGAAGCGGCTCGGGCTCTGGATGAGCCGGTCGAGATCGGCACGCTCCATAAATTGCAGGCCCATCCGGTCGCCATCGCGCCACATCACTTCGGCCTTGATCTGGTCGCCGTTCTGAAACTCGATCGTATATTCGCTGCAATCGGGCAGGGCGTGAAACACGCAGACGCTAAGCCCGGTCTCCGACAAGTCGCGGATAACGCAGACGAACTGGTGTTCGGGCGAGATGAGCTTGGCTGGGCGAATCAGCAGCCCAACGCGAGGCGCCGCACGCATTTCGGCGCCCTTGGGCTCCGGCCCTGAGTTTGCGGTGCTCGTGCTGTCGAGCCTTGCTGGGTCTTGCATAGGCGTTACCGATTGCTCCGTGACAGAAAGGTTCATTGTTTCTGCCTGCGTCACAAATTGACAAAAGATCGTTCAGGATTGGTTTATCAACACCTACGCCCAGACACTAGAAGGTATCAGACCAGCGACAGTAATGGCACCGCATCTTCATGGCATTTACATAGCGCAAAGCGCATAGTGCGGTGTTCGAGCAGCGATGCTGCGGTAGCGGGATGCTGGTGCGGGCGGCGGGACTCGAACCCGCACGAGCAAGGCTCAGGGGATTTTAAGTCCCCGGCGTCTACCATTCCGCCACGCCCGCACTGCCAGCAGCCCGCCTAGCGCGGGAAGGCCCGGCTTACCAGTAGCGTGACGTGGCTATCCGCGCGCCTTCGCTCAGCGCGGCCAGTTTCGCCCAGACCACTTGCGGATCGAGCGCATTGCTGCCGGCATGGACCGAGAACCCGCAGTCCACCCCCGCCATCACCCGCTCGCGCCCGAGCAGATCAGCATAGCGGCCGATCCGCTGCGCGATCAGCTCGGGGTGCTCGATATAGGGGCTTTGCGGTTCGATCATGCCAGGGCAGAGCACCTTGTCTTGCGGCAAGGGATGGCTTTCGAAGTAGGCGAACTCGTGCGCATGGCGCGGGTTGGCGCCTTCGAGCAGCACCGTCTGCGGCTTCGCCTGCCACACGATGTCGGCGATTTCGGCCAGCGCCACGTCGCAGTGGTGCGGGCCGGGGTAATTGCCCCAGCACAGGTGCATCCGGCATTGCTCGGGCGGAATGTTCTGCAAGGCATGGTTGAGCGCGGCGACGTTCATGCCGATCCGCTGGCGGAACTCTGCAAGGGTGAGATCGGTGAACTGCACATGGCGGCCCATGGCAAGGTCGGGGCAATCGACCTGCAAGGTGATCCCCGCCGCTGCGATGGTCTCGTATTCGTGCCGCAGCCCCTCGGCGAGCGCGAAGACATAGTCCTCGTCGCTGGCATAGTACTGGTTGGGGAAGAACAGCGCCGTAACCCCCGGCGAGGCCGCCGACATGAAGGTGCCGCGCCCCTGCGCCAGCCGCTGGAGCCGCTCGGCGTCGATGCGCGGGGCTTCCATGTCGATCACCGTGATCGGCGCGGTGCAGGCGGGGGCCGAGCGTTTCGTGCGCCCCTTGTTGCCGAACACCTGTGCCTTGGCACCGGGGAAGTCCTCGAGGTCGGCGAATTCGTATTGCCCTGCCTCGCCGCCAAAGCCCGAGAGCCGGTGCTTGATGTAGGTGGCGTAGCTCGGCTTCGACATCTCGCCATCGTTGACGACAGTGAGCCCCGCTTCGATCTGCCGCGCAACCACCTCCGCCGTGGCCTGTTCCACCGCTGCATCGAGCGCGGCGGGATCGACCGTCTCGCCGCCCTCGCGCGCGAACATCAGATCGAGCAGATAGTCGGGACGTGGCAGGCTGCCGGTGTGGGTGGTGGCGAAACCGCTCATGCGCGTGGCCCTATGCCGCCTCTTCCTTGCGGAAGGTGTTGTTGTTCTCATAATTGCCCGCGAGCCAGCGCTTGAGCTCGGCATGGGCCTTGGCCTTGCGCTCGGCCTTGCCTTCGTCCGCGCGCGGGTCGTCGTTGCAGAATTCCACGATCATGCCATTCGGGTCCTTCACATAGACCGAGCGGCAATAGCCGTGCTCCAGCACATAGGTATCGGGCGCTGAAATCCCGGCCTCCTTGATCCGCTGCTCGATCCCTGCCTGGCATTCGGCATCGACATTCAGCGCGATGTGGATGAACGGCGAAGAGGGAATCTCCGGCCCGAACTCGGCCTGATCGTCGGCATTGGCGAACTGGAAGAACGCCAGCGAACTGCCGTCGCCAAGGTCGAAGAACACGTGGCAATAGGTGCGCATTTTGCCGAACAGCATATCCGCCTCGCACCAGGTGGCCGACAGCGGCAGGCCGATCACGTCCTCGTAAAAGGCGCGCGTCTTTTCCAGATTCTTCGTCACATAGGCGGTGTGGTGCAGTCTGCTCGGCAGCTTTGCCATGATCCATTCTCCCGTTGGGCCGAGTCTTTTCGCGCGGCCTCAAGCTTAGCAATCTAACGCATCATGGCTTGCGGCCAAGTATTTCTTCATTGTGCTGGCCAAGCTCGGGCGGCGGGGTCACATCGCTTTCTGCCTCGCCATCGAACCGGATAGGATTGCGGATCGTGCGGAAAGTACCGCGCTGGCCCTCACCGCTAACCTCCAGCTGGTGGTGCTTGGCGAGATCGCCTTCCAGCACTTCCTTGCTCGAATAGACCGCCGAATGCGGCACTTCGAGGCTGGTCAGCCGCTCCTCCCAATAAGCGCGCGGCTGTCCGGCGAAGATCGGGGCGAGGAATTTCACCACGTTCTCGTAGTTCGCGATCCGCGCCGGGCGGCTTTCGAACTCGGGCCGCGCGAGCATATCAGGCTGGCCGACCGCCTCGGCGAGGTTCTCCCAGAACTTGGGCGGGCTCGACATGTGCAGCGCAATCCAGCCGCCGTCCGCGCATTCGAACACATAGCTCTGCGAAACATGCGGGCGGCTCCACGGCCCCATCACCTCATCGGCGCTGAGATAGTGCGTAAAGTCGTCGAGGTTGAAGTGCGCCATGGCCTCGAACATCGAGGTTTCGACCCGGCGGCCCTTGCCCGTCTTCTCCCGCTCATAGAGCGCGGCCAGCACGCCATAGGCGGCATAGAACCCGGTCACCGCATCGCCAATCGCGGGGCCGACCACGCGCGGATTGCCGGGGTTCACCAGCAGCCTGAGGAAACCGCTCGCGGCCTGCGATACGGTGTCGAAGGCCGGACGGTCCTTCCACGGGCCATCGTTGCCGAAGCCGGAAATATCGACATAGACCAGCCGTGGGTTGATCACCTGCAACCGCGCGGCATCGACATGCAGCCGCTCGGCCACGCCGGGGCGGAAATTCTGGATGAACACGTCTGCCGTTTCGACCAACTCGTCGAGCGCCTTGCGGTCGTCCTCGCTGGTCTTGGTGTTGAGCGTGATCGACTTCTTGTTCCGGTTATAGGTCTGATAATGCGGCGAATAGAGGTCGCCCTTGAAGGCGCGGAACGGGTCGCCCGTCTCGGGCATCTCGACCTTGATGACCTCGCCCCCGAGGTCCGCCAGCAGCATCCCGCAGGCCGGCCCGGTAATGAAGGTGCCCATATCGAGCACACGAATGCCGTTAAGCGGCTTTGCCATTTGTCTCTCCCACGATCCCCGCACCCGCTCGTCCTGAGCTTGTCGAAGGACTGTCCTTACTTCTAGTCCAAGCTTGAAGAAAAAGCGGTGCTTCGACAAGCTCGGCACAAACGGATCTGGGAGAATTGAATGCGCATCGGGAAACAGGATCAGCCCTACACTGCGATCTGCACCTCGGACGCGGAATCGATCACCGTGCGCGGGCGCGACCTGTGCGAGGACATCATCGGCAAGTTCGATTTCTCCAGCTACTTCTGGCTGCTGGTGACGGGCGAGGAGCCCAATGAGAACCAGAGCTTCTTCCTCAACGCGGTGCTCTGCGCGCTGGCCGAGCACGGGCTGGTGCCCTCGGTGGTGGCCGCGCGGATGACGCTCGCCGCCGCGCCCGAGGCAGTGCAGGGCGCGGTCGCGGCGGGGTTGCTGGGCTGCGGCTCGGTGGTGCTGGGCAGCGCCGAGATCGCGGGCAAGTTCTACCACGACTGCGTGAACGACCAACGCGCGAGCGGCGATGCGGTGGAAACGGTGGCGCGGCGCAAGATCGCCGAGTGGCGCGCGCATACGAAGGCCGTCCCCGGCTTCGGCCACCCGCAGCACTCCGAGGGCGACCCGCGCGCGAACCTGTTGCTGAAGCTTGCGGACGAGCGCGGTGTCTCGGGCGAGCACGTGGCGATGATGCGCGCGTTGCAGGCGGCGCTGCCCGAGACGATTGGCCGCGCGCTGCCGGTTAACGTGAACGGCCCGATCCCCGCGATCATGCTCGATCTGGGCTGGCCGGTGGCGGCGCTGAAGGGGATCGGCCTGCTGTGCCGGACCGGCGGGCTGATCGGGCACCTGACCGAGGAGGCCGAGCGGCCTATCGGGTTCGTGATGAGCGGGGCTGCGGCTGGGGCGATTAGCTATGATGGGGAGTGAAGCGGAAAGGCCGACGTGCTCTCAAATGCCCAAGGCCGTTCGATGGTTCGAGGCTCTCACTATACTACTCTTCACACTCGGTATAATTGCTCTCTGGCTATGGCCAAATGATCCAATCGAGCGGGCTATCTCGGTTTTTGTTGGCGTAGCGACGCTCCTGTTAGCTCTGGCAGCGTCTAGAGGAAAAAGCACCATTGCCCGGATCGTTCTTACGACCCTATTTATTGGCGACATCTTATTGTTAGCATACCGAGCTACCCGCTACGGAACCTATTGGCCGCCAAGCGGGCTTGAGGACTGGCTCAGTTTTGTTATTTTTTCGGGTCTCTCGATTGGGCAGATCATTTTTCTGTGGTCACCGGGATTCTCCGATTGGATCACTGATCGAGCAAGCGCAAAAAGCGCTAACATCCCCCAACCCTAACGCCCAACACAATTAGCCTTGCAATCATCGCGCCCGCTGGCACCATGCGCGGCGGGAGAGTACAACAATGCTGGCAGGCGAGTTCGACTACATCGTCATTGGCGCAGGTTCGTCCGGCGCATGCGTGGCCGCGCGGCTGGGCGAGGACACCAGCAAGACCACCTGCGTGCTCGAAGCGGGCGGGCATGACAGCCATCCGTTCATCCACGTGCCCAGCTTCGTCGCCGCCGCCATCGGGCGCAAGGTCACCAACTGGGGGTTCGAGACCGTCCCCCAGCCCGGCATGGCAGGCCGCAAGATCGGCGTGCCGCGCGGAAAAGTCATCGGCGGCAGCGGCTCGATCAACGGCATGGTCTACTTTCGCGGCCACCCCACCGACTATGACGACTGGGCCGACGCGGGCTGCAAGGGCTGGTCCTATGCCGAGGTGCTGCCCTACTTCACCCGCACCGAGCATAACGAGGACTATCCCGAAAGCGTCTTCCACGGCACCAGCGGCCCTATCAACGCGAAGATGGTCGAGGGGCCGAACCCGCTCAATTACGACTTCATGGCCGCGCTGGCCGAGCAGCAGTTCCCCGCCTGCCCCGACTTCAACGGCCCCGATCCCGAGGGCTATGGCCGCCGTCAGGGCCTGATCCGTGATGGCCAGCGCGAGAGCACGGCGAAATGCATGCTCCGCCCCGCGATGGCGCGGGGGAATATCCATTTGCAGGTCGATGCGCGGGTGGCGCGCATCGTGGTCGAGAACCGGCGTGCGGTGGGGGTCGAGCTGACCGATGGCCGTATTCTGCGCGCCCGCCACGAGGTGATCCTGAGCGCCGGTGCGGTGCAGAGCCCGCAGATCCTGATGCTCAGCGGCATCGGCCCCGCCGCACATTTGCGCGAGCACGGCATCGAAGTGGTCCACGATGTGCCCGGCGTCGGCCAGAACTATCAGGACCATGTCGCCAGCCCAATCCACATGGAGACGGGCGACATGACCAGCTATGGCATCAGCTGGCGCGCGATGCCGCGCAACGTGCTCCAGTTTTTCAACTATCTGCTCACCCGCAAGGGGCCGCTCGCGGGCAACGTGTTCGAGAGCGTGGCCTTCCTGCGCACCGACCCGAGCCTCGCCAGGCCCGATGTGCAATTCGTGTTCCAGCCCGCCAGGCGGCTGACGGTTAAGGGCGTGCCGTTCCCGGTCGGCCACGGCTATGCGATCAGCCCGGTGGCGCTTTATCCCAAGAGCTGCGGCGAAGTGACGCTCGCCTCCGCCGACCCGGCCGCAGCCCCGCTGATCGACCCGCACCTGCTCGAACACCCCGACGATATCCAGCCGCTGATCCGCGCTTTGAAGATCGCCCGCACGGCCTTCGCCAGCCAGCCTTTCGCGAAGTATCAGGGCACCGAAGTCGCCCCCGGCCCGGAGTGCCAGAGCGACAAGCAGTGGGACGCCTATATCCGCAAGACAGGCTACACCGTTCACCACCCGGTCGGCACCTGCAAGATGGGGGCGGCGGACGATTCAAGCGCCGTGGTCGACCCCGAGCTGCGCCTGATCGGGATCGATGGCCTGCGCGTGGCCGATGCGAGCGTGATGCCCAGCGTGATCGGCGGCAACACCAACGCCCCCTGCGTGATGATCGGCGAGAAATGCGCCGACTTCGTTCTCGGCAAAGCGCGGTTGACACCGGCGCAGCTTCCGGAGGAAAGTGTAGCACGCTACAAGCCGAAAGCGGCTGTGGCAGCCTGAGGAGAGGACAATGGCCGCAGAGCACGTGAAGAGCTGGCAGGTCGGCGATGTAACAATCAGCCGCATCGTCGAGCTTTGGGACTTCCGCGACGACATCCACATGACCATGCCCGACGCCACCCCGGAAGAGGTGATCGCGCTCGACTGGCTGCACCCGCACTATGCCACCCCGGAGGGCCAGCAGCGGATGAACTTCCAGGGCTTCGTGGTGCAGACGCCCGACAAGGTGATCGTGGTCGACAGCTGCATCGGCGCGGGGCGCGAGCGCGATTTCGATGTGTTCTGCAACTTGCCCGAAGGTTTTCTCGAAGACCTCGCCAGCCTTGGCATCACGCGCGAACAGGTGGACATAGTGTTCTGCACTCACCTGCACTTCGACCATGTCGGCTGGAACACCTACAAGGACCCGGCAACCGGCGAATACAAGCCGACTTTCCCCAACGCCCGCTACCTCTTCGGCAAGACCGAATACGAGGCATGGCAGGAGGTGATCCGCCACGATGGCGTGCATTCGGACGGCCATTTGGTCGAATGCGTCGATCCGATCGTGGCGCTGGGCATGGCCGACTTTATCGATACCGACCACCGGATCTGCCCCGAACTCACCTGCGAGCCGAGCCACGGCCACACCCCCGGCCACATCCACGTCCGCATCGAGAGCAAGGGCGAACGCGCGGTCATCACCGGCGACCTGATGCACCACCCGATGCAATGCGCGATGCCGCACCGCGACGCCACCTTCGACATGGACAAGGATGCAGGCCGCGCCACCCGCGTCGCCTTCGTCGACACCTACAAGGACAGCGGCACGCTGATCGTCGGCGCCCACTTCGCCGAGCCGACCGCCGGGCACTTCGAAACCGGCGCAGATGGCAAGGTGTGGTTCCGGGGGCTTGGGCTGTGAGCACGCCGATCCCCGACTATCCGCTCGACATCTTCACCCCCGAGGCGGTGCGCGATGCCCGCAGCGTCGACGATGCCCTGCGCGAATTCGCCCCCGTGGTGCGGCTGCACGACGGCACCTGCATGATCGCGCGGCACGAACACGTCACCAGCGGATTGCTCGACTGGAAGAGCTTCTCCTCCACTAGCCGCCCCTGGCACGATCCCAATTCGCCGCGGCCCGAAATCCTCCTGACCGACGATCCGCCCCGCCACACGCAGGTGCGCAAGGTCGTCTCCGACGCGCTCAGCCCGCGCGCGCTGGAGCGGACCAAGGCGATCTTTCAGGCCTCCGCCGAAGCGTTCGTCGGCAAGCTGCGCGAGCGTGAAGGCGAGGCCGTCGACGCCGTGGGCGAGATCACGCAGGCGTGGATCTTCGACATCCTGCCCGAGGTGCTCGGCCTGCCCAAGGAGGGCCGTCACCACATGCACGGCTTCTCGCAAATGGTCTGGGCGACGATGGGGCCACCGGGCGAGCTGTTCGACGAGGCGATGGACCACGATTTCAGCGCCGTGGTCGAATGGCTTGGTACGGCCTGCGATCGGAATGCGCTCGATCCGGCGGGCATCGGCGCGAGCATCTTCGCCGCCGCCGATGCGGGGCAAGTGACCGAGGACGAGGCCAAGCTGCTGCTGCAAACCGTGCTCAGCGCCGGGGCCGACACCACCTATCTCACCATGGCCAACGCGATCCGCGCCTGGGCGCTGTTCCCCGAGGAATATGCCAAGCTGCGCGCGAATCCCAAGCTGCTGCGCAGCGCCTTCGACGAATCGCTGCGGTGGGATTCGCCCAGCCGCATGGCGGGCCGCATCGCCACGGTCGATGTGGCGATTGGCGACTATGTGGTGCCCGCCGGCACCCGCTGCGGGCTGATGTTCGCCGCCGCCAACCGCGATCCGCGCTTCTGGGACGCGCCTGATGAGTATCGCATTGAGCGCGACACCAGGCACTCGCTCGGTTGGGGCTACGGGGTGCATGGCTGCGTCGGGCGGATGCTCGCGCAGACCGAGGCGCAGGCGTTTCTCGGCACGCTCGTGCGCGAGGTCGAGGCGTTCGAAATCGCAGGTGAATACGAGCCGTGGATGACCACCGTCGGCCACGGCCCGATCAAGCAGCCCGTGAGGCTCAAGTTCACTTGAGCATGGCCGTCACCCGTATCGACGCCATCCGCTACGCCCGGCACGAGCGGACGGCTGCGGCCAACTTCGCCGCGCCGGTCGACGATCACGATCTGCCGATGCCGCTCGACTATTTCGTGTGGGCGATCCACCGCGAAGGCGCGCCGCCGCTGGTGGTCGACACCGGCTTCGGCGAGGAGGCAGCGGTGGCGCGCGGGCGCGTAATCACCCGCTCGGTGAGCGAAGGGTTGCGCGCGGCGGGGATCGATCCGCTGCTGGTCGAGGACGTGATCCTCACCCACCTGCACTACGACCACGCTGGCAACCTGAGCACCTTTTCCAATGCGCGGTTCCATCTGCAAGACGCCGAGCTCGCCTTCGCCACCAGCCGCCATATTCTCGAAGAACCGACCCGCGCGCCGTTCGATGGCGAGCCGGTCGCGCAACTGGTGCGCAAGCTCTATGCCGACCACGTAGTGTTCCACGATGGCGACAGCCAGTTTGCGCAGGGCATCCGCCTGGTGCAGCTTGCCGGGCACACCGCCGGGTTGCAGGCGGTGGTCTGCGACACCGCGCGCGGGGCCGTGGTGCTGGCGAGCGACGCCGCGCATCTCTATGCCAACATCACCCGCGCGATTCCCTTCCCTATCTTCGTCGACGAAGCCGCCTATACGGAAGCCCAGAAGCGGCTGATGGACCTAGCGGGCCATTCGCTTGACCACGTCATTCCGGGCCACGATCCGCTGGTGCTGCGCTGCTTCCCCTCGGATAACGACATCGCGCGGGTCGATCTCGCCCCGCATACCGCAATCGCCAACGCGTTATCGGAGCACACATGACCAAGGTTGGATTTCTCGGACTGGGCCGGATGGGCGCAGGCATGGCCGCACGCCTGATCGGTCATGTCGATAGCCTGCTGGTCCACGACATCGCCCCCCATACCATTGCCGCGCTGGTGGCCAAGGGGGCTGAGGCTGCTGACAGTGCAAAGGCGCTCGGCGCGCAGTGCGATATTGTGTTCACCAGCCTGCCAACCCCGGCCATCGTGCGCGATGCGATGGCCGAGATCGCCGGTGGCGGCAGCCCAGCGATCCTGTGCGATCTGTCGACCTCGGGGCCGCAGCTCGCAGCCGAACTCGATGCGCTGCTTGCGCCGAGAGGCGTGGCGAGCTTCGACGCGCCGGTGTCGGGCGGGATCGCCAAGGCGCACGATGGCACGCTGTCGCTGATGGTGGGCGGCCCGGCGCAGCATTATCCAAGGCTCGAACCGCTGCTCGAACGGCTGGGCAAGCCTACCTTCATGGGCGAAACGCCCGGAGCGGGGCAAACGATGAAGCTGGTCAACAACCTGCTCGGCGCAGTCGCTATCGGGGTCACCGCGGAGGGCATGGCCTTCGGGATCAAGGCCGGGCTCGATCCGGCCAAGATGATCGACGTGCTCAATCAGTCGACCGGTATCAATTCAGCCACCCGCGACAAATGGCCCAAATCGGTCCTGCCGCGCACCTTCGACTTCGGCTTTGCGGCGGCGCTGAGCCTGAAGGATACGCGCCTGTTGCTGGATGAGGCCGAGGCAGCCGAAGTGCCGCTGCCGCTCGGCCATATCATCGCCGACTATCTCGAACGCACGCTGGCGCGCGAGGGCGGCGAGGCGGATTTCACCGCCATCGCCAAGGTGGTGGAGGAAGCCGCCGGGCTCAACCCCGAAAGGCCGGCCTGAGCCTCCTCCGTTCGTGAGATCAGACCCCCGCTGCCGCCACCGTGGTGTCCGCCTGCACCTTTTCGCGAGCCTTTTCCTCGGGCGTCTTCGTCTTGCGTTCGGAATACTTCTTGTAGGCATAGCCGCCCGCGCCGAGCGCGATCAGCGCCGGAAGCGAGAGGCGGCGTACTACGGCCACACTCGCCGCGCCGAGCAGCGCGCCACCGGCACCGCCGATGTTCGAAGTCTTTTCCGCCATCTTGGCGCCTGCGAAGCCGCCGATAATCTTGCCGATCATGGTATTTCTCCTGTTGGGGTCTTTGCAGGATAAACCCCTGATGATGCGGGCTGGTTCCTGACTATCGCGCGCGGCAGCGCGAGGGCGGCGGAACATCCTGCAAAGCGGCGCGGATCACATCGGTCCATATCCGATAGCCGGAGGCGCGCATGTGCAGCCGGTCGGCTCCGAAGATGTTCTTCGGCGTGCCGGCCGGGGTCAGCATGGGGGAGGCCACGTCGATATAGCCCACGTCGCTTTCCTCCAGCGCCAGCTCGCGCGCCATGGCGTTGAATTCGACCTGATCTTCCCGCTGTGCCCAGCGCGATGGCGAGGGCTTGATGGAGACGACCCACATCGGCGTATCGCTCAGCCGTTCGCGCTTCAGCCGCAGCAACGCCTGCAGATCGCGAAACACCTGCCGCGGGCTCTTGCCGGCGGCGAGATCGTTCTCCCCAGCGTAAAACACGATGGCGCGGGGCGCGTAGGGCGTCACGATGCGGTCGAAGAAGCGGACCGTATCGGCGATGGTCGAACCGCCGTAGCCGCGATTGAGCACCCGGCGGTCGGAGAAATCGTTGGCAAGGCTCCGCCACATCCGGATCGAGGACGAGCCGACGAACAGCGTCGAACACGGTGGCGGCGGAAAGGCTGCGTCCACCAGTTCGAAAGCCTCGATGTCCGCTTCGAACGGGACGGACCGGACCACCGGCACGGGCCGGATAACGGGCGCGGCCTGCCGATTTGGCGCGGGCTGCGCCTGCACCTGCGATCCCGCCACAAGGCTAAGCACGGCGAGAATATTGAGGACTTTGCGCAGTGTCGTTTCCCTTCGAGAGGTCTTTACGCCGGCCCTTAGATATCGTTCCTGATCGTCGCCAGGGCCCCGCCGTCGATTTCCCACTTCGCGCCGTTGACGTAGCTCGCCTCCTCGCTGAGCAGGAAGGAAACGACATCGCCCACCTCGCGCGGCTGGCCCACGCGGTTGAGCGTAGCGGTCTGGCCGAGCTTCTTCATCCCCTCTTCAACGCTGTCGAACATCTGGTCGAGCATGCCGACCAGCAGCGGGGTCTCGATCACGCCGGGCATCACGCAGTTCACCCGAACACCTTTCTGCGCCACTTCGCTGGCCGCAGTGCGGGTGAGGCCGACCGCGCCGTGCTTGGCGGCATTGTAGGCGCAGGCCCCCGCCAGCCCGCGCTCGGAACCGATGCTGGCGGTGTTCACCACCGCGCCGCTGCCCGCTTCGACCATGTAAGGCAGCACGAAGCGCAAGCCGAGGAACATGCCGCGCAGGTTCACGTGCAGCACCTTGTCGAACCAGCCGATGTCGTATTCGTGCGTGGGGGCCAGTTCGCCTTCGATGCCGGCGTTGTTGAAGAAACCGTCGATCTTGCCGAATGTGTCGTGCGCCGCCTTGGCATAGGCTTCGACCGCCGCGTCATCAGCGCAATCGGCGACGTGGCCGTGCGCCTTATAACCCTTGCCTTGCAGCTCGGCGACACATTGTTCCAGCTTGTCGGCGGCGATATCGACCAGCATCACCTCGGCCCCGTCGCGGCAGAGAATTTCGCTGGTGGCAAATCCGATGGCGCCCGCCGCGCCGGTGACGATGATGGACTTGTCCTTGTGGCGCATCACTTGGCTCCTTTCCGAAATGGCATGGTGAGCAGGAACCACATAAGTTTCGGCGTCAGCATCTTGCCGAACTTGCGGGCTTCCTCGGGGGTGACGATAGCGGTCATCGGCATTGCGCCATAGACCTTGCCCTTCAGCACGAGATCGTCGCCCTTCACCTCGATTTTGCTGATTTCCATCAGCTCGCTTTTGTCGGCTGCGCGGATCTTCATGCCACTGCAATCCCGTCGAAATCGATGCCGAGATCCTCGGCCATCACCATGGCTGTCGCGCGGCCAGCCCCGAACACCCCGCCGCCCGGATGCTGGAACGGACCGACCAGATAGAGCCGCTCGACTCCGGGTACGGTGTAGCCGCCAAGATCGGGCGTGGGCCGGTGGCGACCCGATTGGTAGGTGGTGGTGGCGATGCCGTGAAGGTCACCGCGCAGGAAGCTGGGGCTGGTGCGCTCCATGTCGACGGGTGAGTCGCAGTGGTAGCTGAGCACCGCTTCGGGCACATTCTCGATATAATTGCCCATTTGCGCGATCATGGTCTCGGCGAATTCGCCCTTGGCCTCGTCCCAATCGCGGCCGTCCTTGCGCTGGTAGGGCACATAGTCCCAGGCGTGGAAAATGCTCTTGCCCTCGGGGCAGCGCGAGGGATCGTGTTGCGGCAACTGGCCCACGCCCACCAGCGGGGTGGGGCTGAAATTGCCATAGCGCAGCTCGTCGAAGGCGCGGCGCATGTCCTCGTAGCTGGCGGGCATCAGCTCATACATCACCGCCGAAAGCGCGCTGCCATCGGCATTCTTCGCCTTGAACTGTAACGGCGCATCGAGCGCAGCGTGGACGGTGAAGCAGGCGGCATCGGTGATGTGCGTGCGCTTCGCCTTGCGCGCGACCTCGGCGGGCAGGCTCGGCACGACATCGGGCAGAATATGCGGGTGAAGCGCGCCGATCACGCCATCGGTGCAGGTGAGCCGCTCGCCGCTGTCGAGCACCACGCCTGAAGCACGCGCGCCATCGGTGAACACCTCGCGCACCTCGCAACCCGAGCGGACCGCGCCGCCGTGGTCCTCGATGCAGGCGACCAGTGCATTGGTCAGGCTGCCCGAGCCGCCCACCGGCACGCCAAAGCCGAATTTCTCCAGGAAGCCGAGGAAGACATAGGCGCCGATGCCGGTCGCCTTCTCATCCGGGCTGACAAGGTTTTCGCCCGCCACCCGGCCGAAATGCGCCTTCACCTTGTCGTGCTCGAACAGCTCTTCCATCAGATCGAAGGTGGAGACGGCCATGGTCCGCATGATCTCCTGACCCTCGCCGCTCTGGTCCATCATCGCGGCCTGCGCGCCCAAAGGCATCGGCGGCGAATAGAGCCCGGCCTGAATCATCGGCAGCCACTGCGCAGCTTGCTGGCTCATTGTGAGGAAGGTCTCGGCGTCCTTCTGGCTGAACCGCGCGATGGCCTCCGCGCTTTTGGCCGGGTCGCGGTGAAGCGGCAGGGTGGTGCCATCCTCCCACACGCTCATCATCGGCACTTCGGGGAACACGTATTGGAGGCCGTACTTGCGCTTGAGGCCGAGATCATCGTTCAGCAGCAGCGGATTGCCCTGGATGAAGATGTGGCTCATCGAGTGCTGGTCGTGGAGGAAGCCGGGCTCGGTCAGCTCGCGGCTGACTACCCCGCCGCCAAGCCATTCGTTGCGTTCGAGCACCAGCACCCGCTTGCCCCCCACCGCCAGATAGGCAGCCGCGACGAGGCCATTGTGCCCTGCGCCGATTACGATGATGTCTGCGTCACTCATGGTCTCTTTCCCAAAATCCGCTCGTCCAGAGCCTGTCGAAGGACATGCACCGAGGGTCGCCCCACGGTTGGGCCGAAGTCGTGGCTGCCCTTCGACAGGCTCAGGGTGAGCGGGTGTGGTGTGGCTCGAAGGGTCACAGCATCGCACTCAGCGCGATGTCGGAGAGCTTGCCGCAGCGTTCGATATTCGCCGCCTGCGCCATCACCCCCGCGCTGAGGAACGAGAAAGTCACGTCGGCTTCGGGATCGACCCACAACATGGTCGAGCCCGCGCCATAGTTGCCGAAGGTTTCGGGGCTGGCGAGCTGGCCGAACAGGTGCTGGAACACGCCGCTCCCGCGCACCTGAAAGCCGAGCCCCTGATTGGCCGGTGGCACCTGCCACCCGGCGCGCAGGGCCACGCCTTTGTACAGCTCGTTGGGCTTGTCGCCGGTGTGGACCTTGCGCGCCAGCCGCACCATGCGGGGTGAGAGAATGCGCGCGCCATCCAGCTCGCCCTCGCGCCGCAGCATCTCGGCGAAGCGCCAGAGATCACCGCAGGTGCTGGCGCAGCCGACATGCGGGGCCTCGACCTCTGGATCTTCGAACAGCGCGTGATCGCCTTCGATATTGCGCGAGAGGTGCTTAATCGGGACCGTGCCGCGCATGTCTGGCCGCACGTGGCGTGCATCCAGATCGGGGCGCAGGCCCATCGAGGTCGAATCCATGCCGAGCGGGGCGAAGAGGTCTTCGTAAAGCAGCGTCTGATAGTTGCGGCCCTTCGGGTCGGTGCGGACCAGCGCCATCCCCATCAGCACATGGTTCACCAGCGGCGAATAGTCGCTCTTCTCGCCGGGCTGGCTGGTGCCGTGGACATGGGCGATGCTCTCGTCGAACAGCTCCTGCAGGCGGTCGAGGAACATGCCCGGCTTCGGGCTCCACACGCCGGGCATCCCCGCCTGATGGGTGATGAGGTGAAAGAACGTCGCATCCTCGCGCGGTTTGCCGGTGAACTCCGGCAGCACGTCCTTCACCTTGGTGGTGAGCTGGAAGCGCCCTTCTTCGATGGCGCGCATTATCAGCACGTTGGTGAAGGCCTTGGTAACCGAGAACAGCGAGAACACGTCGTCCTTTTGCAAGGGCCTCTCGCCCCCCGCATAGGCGTGGCCGATGGCCTCGTCGAACACGATGGTACCGCCGCGCGCCACGCGCAGCACGACGCCGAAATAATCGTCATTCGCGATGTCGGCTTCGATCACGCTTTTGAGGTGGTCGAGGCGTTCCTGCCAGATTTTCATCGTTTCTCTCCCCGTTCGCAGCGCACGATCACCCGGCCGCGATGATGCCGCCATCGACGGCGAGCATCGCTCCGTTGATGAATTCCGCCTCATCGCTGAGGAGAAAGGACACCGCCTGCGCCACATCGCGCGGCGTGCCATTGCGGCGCAAAGGAATGCCCTTGGCGCGCTGCTCGTACTGTTCGGCGGTAACGAAGCCTTCGGTCGCGGGCGTGGGCACCGAGCCGGGCGCAATCGCGTTCACCCGCACCCCGCGCGGACCGAGTTCTCCGGCCAGCACCTTGGTCAGCCCGGCAATCCCGGCCTTGATCGTGGTATAGGCCCCGGTATTGGGCCGCCCGCGATAGGCCACCGGCGAGGAATAGTTGAGGATCGAGCCCGGCGCGCTTTCGTTACGGTGGGCCAGGAAGGCCTGTACGCCCCAGAACACGCTTTTCAGCCCTGCCGACAGCATCTTGTCGAGCGTCTCTTCGGTCACCTGCTCTATCGGCTCGTAAACCAGCACCGAGGCGTTGTTGATTACCGCGCGCAGGGGCCCGGCATCCGCAGCAAAGTCCTCAGCCAGTTGGAAAAACGCGGCGCGGCTGCCGCAGTCCGCTCCATAGCTGAAGGCCTTGCCGCCCTCGGCAATGATCGCCTCGGCCACGGCGAGTGCGCTTTCACCGTTGATATCGGCCACACCGACAATCGCACCCTCGGCAGCGAGGTGCCGCGCGATCCCCTCGCCCAGCCCGCGCCCGGCGCCCGAAATCAGGATCGGCTGGCCATCGAAACGCGCCATCGCTTACTCCATACCAAAGAGTTTGGCGGTGTAATGCGAGTCCATATACTCGCGCATCGCGTCGATCTTGCCGTTCGAGACCTCGAACACCCAGCAATAGTCGTTGTCATAGACGAGGCCGTCCAGCGTCTTGCCGGTGGAGTTGCTCTCCACGCAGACGAATGGCCCGGCAGAGAACATGTTCTGCACGTGAATCTTGGGATCACCCGGCTCGAACATCCCGCGCACCGGGGCGAGGAACTTGTCGATGATGTCCATCCCGATGTGCTTGCCGGCGCCCGCGATCTCCTTGACCTTGGGCTCCCACACCGAATGGTCGTGGTAAAACGCGCGCAGCTTTTCCAGATCGCCCGAGGACAGCACCTCGAAGAAATCGAGCACCAGTTGTTCGTTTGCGTTTGCGGCTGTTACCGTCATTGTCATCCTCTCCCGTGGATGGTTAGCTGAGCCCGCGCGCCTCGTCGGATGGCGGCGGGAAATTGGGTATCGCCCCGCCCTCGTGCAGCGCGAGGTGGCCCTTGCGGCTGGCAAAGCGCCATGTGTCGCCGTCGAGCACGTATTCGTCGTCGAACCCGCCCACGAATATGCCGTTCGACTTCTGCGGCGGGGTGACGTGATCGTGGTTGCTCATCATGATGAGGTAGCTGCTACCGCGCGCGGTGGTTTCACTAGTCACCTCGACCAGCACGTTGCTGACCAGATGGCGCACGAGGATCGGCGGGCGGTCGCGGAAGATCGCCTGAATGCGTGTCCGCCCGTGGAACGGGTAGCCGGGGCTGAACGGGCGGTCGTAGGTGCCATCCGCCGTGAACAGGTCGGCCAGCGCAGCGTGGTCGCCGTTGTCGGCATATCTGGCGAACAGCAGCGGCAACTTGCCGCATTCGTGCTCGATCAGGAGGCGCGCGCTGGCATCCATCACTCGGCTTCCTCGGCTTCGATGGCGGCAAAGGCCTCGTTGGCGATGCGGAACGAATCGACCGCCGCCGGGATGCCGGCATAGATGCCCACCTGCAGCAACACCTCGCGGATTTCCTCTTTCGAGAGCCCGTTGTTGAGCGCACCGCGAATATGGATCTTCAGCTCGTTCTCTCGGCCGAGCACGGCGATCATGGCGAGGTTGATCAGGCTGCGGTCGCGCAGGGGCAGGCCCTCGCGGCCCCAGTTCCACCCCCAGCAATATGTGGTGACCAGCTCCTGCAACGGCTCGTTGAACGGCCCGCTTTTCGCCAGCGCCTTGTCGACATATTCGTCGCCCAGCACCTTGCGGCGGATCGCCATGCCCTGGTCGAACATCTCCTGTCCGGTCATTTCGGGCGCGCTTTTCTTGTCGGTCATTTTGAAACCTTCGATGACTAATATTCGCGAATATATTTCAATGATTGTCCGCAGGACCCATGATGGCCCATCACGGAAACACCTGCCTCCATCTCGAGCCAATCAGAGTATGTTGCAAAAAACAAAATTCTCGATTCCAAATGATCAATACGGTTAGATTCATTTACTTCAAACACTGGCGATGCAATGAGATTTATTGCTTTCTTGCATGAGGGATTTTTTGGAAATTCGATCTGACAAAGAGTTTCTCTGCATTTTGAGACTGCGTGCCCAAACTGCTCTGCCCGTTCTATGTCGGCAGAACGTTCAACTCGCAGCCTGTTGGTCTTCCAAACATCGTATAAATGACTGATTCCAATGGTCGACGCGCTAACCCCGGCAACCAATATCGCGGTCGATGCGGCCTTGTGCAGCGCCATCACTCGAACGCCCCGTAAACCGCGTCGATCAGCCGCCTTGCGCGCGGGCCGTTGTCGCCCACGGCGTGCATCTGGTTGCAGCAATAGGAAAAGCCGAGCTTCGCATCGGGGTCGCCGAAACCAATCGAGCCGCCGAGGCCATGGTGTCCGAAGCTGCGCATGTTCGGCCCCATGTAGACGGCCTCAGGCGTGTTCAGCAGCACGCCCAAGGCCTGATGATAGGGCCGGTCCTGCAACAGCTCGACCTGGTTGTGCTGCTCGGTGATCATCGCCTCCAGCGCGGAGTTGCTCAACAGCGACACACCCTCGACCTCGCCCGTCGCCGCGCCATAGATCCGCGCCACCCCGCGCGCATTGCCGTGGCCCGAGCCGCTGGCGATCTCGCAGGTGCGCCAACTCGGTGAGTTCATCGTGGTGTGCCACGGCTCCTCCGGGTTCTGGAGGAAGGCAAACTTGCGCAGCACCGCGCCATCCTGCCAGCCTTCGGGCGTGGAGGGTTTCTCGGGCATGGCCGTATCCTTCGCCGCGAACAGCCGCGCTCCGGTGTTGGGCAGCACCTCGGCGACATGGCTCTGCTCCTCTGCGTCCATCCCGCCGATGTAATATTCCGCCTCAAGCGGCCCGGTGACATGCTCGCGCAGGAACGGGCCGACCGTCAGCCCCGTCACCCGGCGCATGATCTCGCCCAATAGAAAGCCCTGATTGTGCACATGGTAAGCCGCGCGCGTGCCCGGCTCCCACAGCGGCTCCTGCACTTCGAGCGCCTTGATGTAGGGCCCATATTCGAGGAACACGCCGGGCCACAGCACATCGGTGGTGAGCACCGGAATCGCCGCGCGGTGATCGAGGCACCAGCGCACGAGAATATCCTCTTTTCCGTTCTGCGCGAACTCGGGCCAGTAATGCGCCACCGGCTTGTCGATATCGATCAGCCCCTGATCTACAGCCATGTTGAAGGCGATTCCCGTCACGCCCTTGGCCGTGCTCATCATGCAGACGGTGGAATGGGCATCCCATTCGCGGCTGCGATCGGCATTGGCCCAGCCGCCCCACAGGTCGACCACGGTCTCGCCGTCCACCACCACCGAGCAGGCCGCGCCCAGCTCTTCTTCCTGTTCAAAATTCTGCACGAAGGCATCGAAGACGGGCGCGAACTTCTCGTCGCAGATCCCGCGCAGAGTGGCGCTGCCACCGCGCGCTTCGACGGTCTTCTCGAAATCGAAATGGCCCAAGGTTTCTCTCTCCCGTTGAGTACTTGCGACTCTAACGATTTTTAGTGCTACGGGTGCAAAGGCCGCGTGGCAATGGGCTGCGGGCGCAATCGCGGCGCGCGGTCAGAGATAGGCGATGGTCCGCAGCTCGATCGACTGGCGCGGGGCGGCATCGGCAGGTGCGCCCGGATCCTCGAACGCGGTGTGCGCGGTGAACTGGACGGCATCGTCGTCGCTATCGAACAGCTTGAAGGCGAGCAGCTCGTGCGGCTGCATCTGCGGCGCCCAATACCAGCGTTGCCCCGGCGCATGGGCGAGGTTGAAGCCCCAAAGCGAGCGGTCGATCCCGCCCAGCCCGCCGACGACTTCGCTGTCGAACAGGTCTTCGCAGCGGATGGTGCTGGCATCGGCAACGGCGAAGGGCGTCGATTCGACCGGCGCAATCGGACGCCAGACGTTGATCAGGATGTGCCGCCGCGCCAACCGCGCCTCGGCCTCTTCGCGCGGCAGCAGGTCGAAGGTGTAATCGGCCACGGTGAGCGCGCCATAATCGACATGGGCCCCGAAGGCGGGCTGGTTATGCCCGTGCGTTCCAGCCGCGCTGGTGCGCACGACTGCGCCGAAGCTCACCACCTTGTCCGCGCCGGTCAGCCGCTGCACCAGCGCTTCGCACTGGCGGGAATAGCGCGCCTTTTCGTCCGGATCGGTAAAGTCGGTGACGTCGGTGGGCTCCTCGATCAGCACGAAGCCGTTGCGTTCAAGCGCAAGCTCTTCAAGGATCGGGCGCATGTCGTGGATCGTGACCTCGTGCTCCTCGCCGGGCCAGTAGCTGCGCTCGCGGTCACCCGCGTAGAAGGTCGCCTTCTCGCCGCGTTTCACATGCCGCAACGTGGTGGTGACATCGCGCGGCAGCGTCGCCTCCTTGGTCATTGCGGGGCCGTCCTTTCGTTCTGGCTAGAGGCAAAGCGCGGGTTGGTCTCGGCCACAAACAGCGCCACCAGCGCCGCCAGCATTCCGCAAATGAGCTGCGCATAGAGCGCGAAGTCGAGCGAGAAGCTGTCGGCCAGCCGCCCGGTCAGCGGCGGCAAAGCGAAGCCGCCGAAGATCTCGCCCACGGCAACCACCGCGCCCATGGCGGTCGCCGCGCGGGCATGCCCCAGCGTCTCGGCGGGGATCACCCCCATGAACAGCGGGAACGACCCCAGCCCCATCCAGCTCACGAACAGCGCCATCGCCAGCACCACCGGCGAAGAATCTAGCCACAGCAGCGCAGCGGGCGAAATCGCGAACAGCGCGCAGAACAGCACCAGCGCCGGCTTGCGCCCGATCCGCTCGGACAACAGCCCGGCGCTCACTGCGCCGACGGCGGGCGAGAATCCGATCACCGACATGATCCGGCTCCAGGTGGCAGGCTCGATCCCGCGCGGCCCGTCGAGGTAGAGCGGCATGAAGATCGAGCCGATGACCACGGTGCCGACCCCGAACACGCTCACCAGCGAACACAGCGCGATGTTGCGCGTCGCCATCAGCCCGCGCATCTCGCGCAGTTCCGACCCGATCATCTCGCCAAACGTTTCGCGGCGCACCGGCACGGCCATGGCCGGTTCGGCCATCGGCTCACGGATAAAGCGCCAGATCAGCAACGCCAGCACCAGCCCCGGAATGCCCGAGAAGAAAAACGCCGCGCGCCAGTCGAAAGCCTCGGCAATGGCGATCAGCACCACCGGCGCCAGGGCGGTGCCGATGATCGAGCCGAACACGTTCTGAACCACGCCCGCGTTCAGCCCCTTGCGGTGCTCGGCCGAGGTGGCGACCATGATTGCAAGACAGATCGGCAGGAACGGTCCCTCCGCCGCGCCCATCACGATCCGGCTGACCAGCAACGAACCGAAACTCCATGCCAGCCCGGAAAAGACCGAACACAGCGAGAAGACGACCAGCGCGGCCAGCAGGAACGGCTTGCGCCTGCCGATCCGGTCGGACCAGCGGCCCACGAAGTAGGCCCCCAGCGCCCAGGTCAGCGACAGGCCCGAGCCGAGCCAGCCCAGCTCCTCGTTGCTCAAGCCAAGGTCAGCCTTCACCAGCGGGCCGAGGAAGGTCATCGCCATGCGATCGAAATAGGCGAACCCGTAGGCCAGCCCGAGCAGCAGCAGAACTCTCAGCTCATAGCCGCCCAGCCGCGCATGTGCGACGCTGCCAGCCTTCGTCATACAGTCTCTCCCGTGGGCGGCTTTTCTTGCCACCTCAGCGGTGCAGCATGACGCGGCGCGGGCAGCGGGGCAAGCCCCGGCTTGCGTAACAGTCAACAAGCCGCCCGACGTATCACTGTTGCCAAATTGCGACAGATAGCTGCCCCCTGTTGTTCCGTTACCAAGGCGGCTTGATTGCCTTGACAGACCGTCTAAGCAGGTTGCGGGAGAGATGACTGAAACAGGCAGCTTGTGCTCAAAATTTTAGCACACTTCCTGTATTTCTCCCGCCAGTTCTGCCGTCGGATCGCTACATAAATCTGACCGCTGGCAGAGCACCACATCGGAGGGCCACTGGCCCTCGCACCTGGGGAGGATGCCTGATGAAGTTCAAGTCGCTCAGCGTCGTGTCGTCGCTGGCCATTATGGCCGGGATGGCGGCGCCAGCCTTCGCGCAAGATGAAGAAGAAGGTGCTCGCACCAATACAATCGTCGTCACCGCCGAGTTCCGCGAAGCCAATTTGCAAGATACCCCGATCGCAATCACCGCGGTCAACTCCGAGATGCTGGAAGCCCGCGGGCAGACCGACATCGCCCAAGTCGCCGCACAGGCACCGAACGTCACCCTAAAAGCGCAGCCGCAGGGCGGCGGCAGCGGCCTGATCGCGTTCATCCGAGGCGTCGGCCAAGTCGACTTCAACTATGCGCTCGATCCCGGTGTGGGTGTCTATATCGACGATGTCTTCATCCCGACGCTATCTAGCTCGTTGCTTGACCTGATGGATCTGGACCGGATCGAAGTGCTGCGCGGCCCGCAAGGCACACTCGCCGGGAAGAACTCCATCGGCGGTGCGATCAAACTCTTCAGCGCGCGCCCCCAAGGCGACAACAGCGGCTCTTTCCGCGCAACCTACGGTTCGTACAACCGGATCGAAGCGCGCGGGATGGCCGACTTCGCGATAACCGACAATCTTTTCGCCCGTGTCTCCGGGATCGGTCGCAGCGTGGACGGCTACGTCACGCGCCTCGACTATGCAACGACACACCCGGATTCGAACGTGCCAGCCAACAATGCACGCGGGCGCGGCAATGCCGGCAACGAGACGCTCGGCGGCGGATCGACCGTGGCCGGCCGCCTGGCGCTGCGCTGGGTCCCGACCGATCGGCTGGAGGTCAATGTCTCGGGCGATTACTCGTCAGACAAGGGCGAAGCCGGGCCGCAGGTTCTCCTCGCCATGGGCGCGGTATCGGACACCCCAGAGACATTCGACCCGTTCTCGCAGAACCCGGCCGTCTCGCTTGGCGAGTACAACCCTGCGGCCCCCTTTATCCCCGGTGTGGGCCGCTATGAAACCTTGCCCTGGCTGGTCGGCAAGGATGGTAATGCAGTACCGGGCAGCTGCGCCTTCGTGCCATCCGGCCCTTACAGCTGCGACACCGGCGGCAATCTGCAGGGGCTCGATCCGCGCTTCATCAACTATGGCAACTTCCTCGACGCACGCCAGCCCACTTCGCAGGCGCCCTACAAGCCCTACGCAACGAATCCGATCAGCGAACTCGTCGGCTGGGGTGTGCACGGCAACATCACCTTCGACGCTACCGAAAACCTGCAACTGGTGTGGATCGGTTCGTGGCGCGAATACCAGTCCAACTGGGGTGAAGATCAGGATGGAACGCCGATTCCGGTCGCACAGCTCGACAACCAGCTGAACCACCGTGCGTGGAGCCAGGAGGTCCGCGTCAACTTCGAACTGGCCGACGGACTGATCGAAGGCACGGTTGGCGGCTACTATCTCGACCAGGACGGCGAATACACCGCCCGGGTCGATCTGAACTATGCCGGTATCGACTTCATCCACGGCCCGGATACCACGCCGAGCACCACCAAGGCCGGGTTCGGCACGCTGACTATCCGTCCGACGGACTCGCTCAGCTTCACCGGCGGCATTCGCTATACGAAGGACGAGAAGATCTACACCTACTTCCGGTCCAATCCCGACGGCACCGCGCCGTTCGACGTCAATGCGGACGGAACGCCCGATATCTTCCCGCCCGCCTGCGAGTCGTTCGTCGGCGCCGGACCAGTCATCCGCGATGCCGACGGCAATGTCGTGCTTGGCCCCAATGGCCTGCCGCAAGCCCTGCCTACGGCGCTGGGCAACACGCCTAACTGTCTACTGGTCGGGCTGTTCGACGTTTCGGACACCTTCGAAGGCGATCGGTGGGACTGGCGCCTCGCGGCAGACTACCGTTTCTCGGACGGGTTCCTCGTGTATGCTTCAGCGTCAACCGGGTTCAAGGGCGGCGGCGTAAACCCGCGGCCGTTCTTCGGTCCGTCAGCGGGAAGCTGCGACCCTGCCGATGGCTATGTGGCCGGGCCATGCAACCAGCTCAAGGCGTTCAACCCGGAAACGATCACGACCTATGAACTCGGCTTCAAGTCCGACCTTCTGGATCGTCGCCTCCGCCTGAACGGTGCCGCCTTCTTCAACAAGTACGACAACATCATCCTGCAGCTGTCGGCTTGCCCGAGCACGCCGTGTCTCCAGCCGAACAATGTCGGCTCGGCTGACGTGAAGGGCTTCGAGCTTGAAATGTCGGCTTACCCGGTCGACGGCCTCTCGCTCGACGGCGGCCTGTCGTACATCGATTTCGAATATACCGACGTCGGTGCCTCGGGCCTGATCGGCAACGAAGTGACCCCCTTCACGCCCGAATGGACCTACAGCTTCGGCATCCAGTACGACTACGAAATGGACGCCGGAACGCTGATGGCCCGCTTCGACGGGGCCTATCAGTCGGAGATCTTCACCGACAGCTTCAACACCTCGTGGTCGAAGATCGACAGCTACTTCCTCGGCAACGCCCGACTCGGCTTCACCACCGCCGACGAGGACTGGAACGTCGCTCTCGAAGTGCAGAATGTGTTCGACAAATATTACTTCCTGACCGTTAGCGACGTTACGACCTCGCTCGGACTGGTGACCGCGCAGCCCGGCATGCCGCGCACGTGGTCGCTTTCGGTCGGACGCAAGTTCTGATCCTGGTGCGCTGCCCTCCCGCAAGGAAGGGCAGCCACCGCCATAGAAAAAGGGGCGCGAAGCCTATTCGGATCGCGCCCCCTTTTCCTGTCTTGCGACTGGCAAACGAAATCAGTCGGCGTTCAAACGCTCGCGGATTTCCTTGCCCGGCTTGAAATAGGGTACCTTCTTTGCCGGCACGTCGACGCTGTCGCCGGTGCGCGGGTTGCGCCCGCTGCGCGCATCGCGCTGGCGCGTGGAGAACGTGCCGAAGCCGCGCAACTCTACCCGGCCGCCTTCGGACAGGCGCTGCGCAATTTCGTCGAAGAACAGGTCCACCACCTGTTCCACCTCTTCGGCCCGCAAGTCCGGATTATCCTCAGCGAGGGATTGCAGGAGTTCAGAGCGGATCATCGAGACCTCTTTAGTGACGCGCGAAACGAAGGGTTTTGTTTTGTGCCGCGAGTGATCCGCCTTGGCGCCCCCCGCGTGCTTGCCTGTTTCAGTGCCAGAGAACTTGACATAGTGCAACGTTGTATCACCCGCCACCGTGGACGGACCTACCCCGGCGTTAACAGGTCTTCCAGCCGCAGGCCGAGGCGTTTGAGCCGCTGGCACAGTTCGGGCCACTCGTCGCGCAGGAAGGCGGCCCGCTCTCGCTCGCGCAATTTGGCCGCCGCACCTTCGCACACGAAAATGCCCACGCCGCGCTGCACGCGGACCAGACCATCGGCCTGGAACTGCTGATAGGCCTTGGCGACGGTCAGGGGATTGGCCCCCTGTTCGGCTGCGAAGGCCCGCACCGAAGGAAGCATCTCACCTTCGCGATAGACCCCGTCGATAATGGCGGCGGCAATGCGATCGCGCAAACGCAGATAGACGGGACGGGTGTCGCTCATGACAGGTGCCTCACTGCCATAATACAGCGGCGCAGGTCAAGCGAGAGCGCACAAGGTCGGTTTCCAATGCAACCTTTTGCGCTTCACATGCGCGCGCGAGGCGTTAGTGTGCCTCGCTTGTGCGCAGGCTGCGGCCGCGCTGCCAAGTATGGATGAGGACGAACATATGGTTTCACAAACACTGCCTGATGGGGATTCCAAGGGCACTATTTTGGGTCACCCCAAAGGCCTGTTTGTCCTGTTCTTTGCCGAAATGTGGGAGCGCTTCTCCTACTACGGTATGCGCGCGCTGCTGATTTTCTATCTCATCCAGCACTGGATGTTCTCCGACGCCGACGCCTCGGTGATCTATGGTGCCTACACGGCGCTGGTCTATATCGCCCCGGTGGTGGGCGGCTATCTCGCCGACCGCTATCTTGGCCAGCGCAAGGCGGTGACCTTTGGCGCAGTGCTGCTCACACTGGGCCATCTGTTCATGGCTTTCGAAGGCGACGGCGGACAGGCGGGCGCGGCGATCAACGTGTTCTGGCTGGCGCTGGCGCTGATCATCGTGGGCTCTGGCTTCCTCAAGGCCAACATCTCGGTGATGGTCGGCCAGCTTTATCCCCGCACCGACGTGCGCCGCGATCCGGCTTACACGATCTTCTACATGGGCATTAACGTTGGCGCAGCGCTGGGTTCGCTGCTGTGCGGTTATCTCGGAATGCACCCGGATTATGGCTGGTCCTACGGCTTCGGCGCGGCGGGCGTGGGCATGTTGCTTGGCCTGATTGTGTTCATCATCGGCAAGCCGCTGCTGCTGGGCCGGGGTGAACCGAAGGATCCGGCGGCGCTGGCCGGCGGCAAGGAATGGGCGATCTACGGCGCGGGCTTTGCCATGGTCGCGCTGTGCTGGCTCGCGATCCAGTATCAGGATCTGGTCGGCTGGGTGCTGGCTTTCTTCGGGCTGGCGCTGGTCGCCTACGTTGTCTTCATCGCGGTGGTAAGGCTGCCCGCGCAGGAGCGCGACCGGATTTTCGCCGCGCTGTTCCTGATCATCGTCTCGATCATCTTCTGGGCGCTGTTCGAGCAGGCCGGATCGAGCCTCAACCTGTTCACCGATCGCCACGTCGATCGCTCGATCCTCGGATGGGAGCCGACCGCGGCGATGTTCCAGTCGCTGAACGCGATCTACATCGTTACGCTGGCCCCGCTGTTTGCCGGGCTGTGGCTGTGGCTGGGCCGCCGGGGGTTCGAGCCTTCGGCCCCGATGAAGTTCGGCCTCGGCGTGGTGCAGGTCGGGCTCGGCTTTCTGGTGCTGGTGTGGGGCGCGCAGGCGGTAGGCGTGAATGCCGCCACCCCGGTAATCCTCATCTTCCTCGTTTATCTGCTGCACACCACGGGCGAACTGTGCCTGTCTCCGGTCGGCCTTTCGGCCATGAACCGGCTGAGCCCGGCGCACATGGCCTCGCTGGTGATGGGCACCTGGTTCTTCGCCTCGGCCACCGGCAACTTCGCCGCTGGCCTGATCGCGGCCGCCACGGGCGGTGAGGGCGTGGGCGAGGAAGCGGGCAAGCAAGTGGTGCTCGATGTCTATTCCAACGTCGGCTGGGTCGCCGTGGGTGTGGGCGTTGTGGTCCTGCTGGTCAGCCCGCTGGTGAAGAAGCTGATGCACCTCGATACGCTCGAAGACGAGAATGTCGGCGACGATCTGGTCGGCGGCGGCGAAGTGGGCGAGCCGCAGGCGGCAGGCGTCCATCCCGAGGTGCGCGGCTGATTTCAGCGGGCGGCGCACGCCAAAGGTGCTAGGGTCCTTCGCAAGAGGACCTTGGCCATGGACCCGCTTACCTCGCTGCTGGCTGCCTGCGTGACCTTCGTCGGCAGCCATTTCGCCATGTCGCATCCCTTGCGCCCCGCCATCGTGGGCGCGCTGGGGGAGAAGGGCTTCCAGGCGGTCTATTCGTTGGTGAGCCTGGCCGAATTCGTGTGGATATACTTCGCGTTCAAGGCCGTCGCCCCTTCGATCCCGCTGTGGCCGGGCTTCGACGATGTGAGCTGGGCGCTGGCCTCGGCGCTCACCCTGGTGGCCATGGTGCTGCTGGCTGGATCGTTCGTCGGCAACCCCGCCTTGCCCGCTCCGGGTGCGGCCGAGGCAGCAGCCAAAGAGCCGCGCGGAGTGTTCCGCGTAACCCGCCATCCGATGATGTGGGCAATTGGCCTGTGGGCGCTCGGCCACCTGATCGCCGCGCCGACCGCCCGCACGCTGGTCGTAGCAAGTGCGATTGGCTTTCTCGCGCTGGTCGGCGCACACTTGCAGGACCGCAAGAAGGAGGCGCTGATGGACGAAGCCTGGGCGGGGTGGGAAGCGCGCACAAGCTACTGGCCGAAGCTGGGCAAGCTGTTTTCGGTCGGCTGGCTGTGGTGGCTGATCGGCACCGCACTATGGCTCGCCTTCACCTATGCCCATATTCACCCCAGCGGCTGGGCTGCCGGGGTATGGCGCTGGGTGCTTTAAGCCCGCGCCTCTTCAACGCCCGCGCTGTTGTGCCGCAGCGCGCTGAGCACCGTATCGACGATCTGCGGCGCATTAAGCCCCGCCTCGTCGTACTGCTTCTCGGGCGCGTTATGGTCGATGAAAACATCGGGCAGGCGCAGAGTGCGGATCTTCAATCCGTCGTCGAGCAGGCCTGTATCGCTCGCCATGGTCAGCACGTGCGCGCCAAGTCCGCCGAAAGCCGCCTCTTCCACCGTCACCACCACATCGTGGCTGGCGATCAGCTTGCGGATCAGGGCTTCGTCCAGCGGCTTCACGAAGCGCATGTCGGCCACCGTGGTCGGCAGGCCCTTCGCTTCAAGCTGGTCTGCGGCCTTCAGCGCCTCGGCCAATCTCGGGCCGAGCGACAGGATCGCGACCTTGCCGCCATCCACATCGCCGCGCACCACGCGGCCCTTGCCGATCTCCAGCCGCTGCGGCGTTTCCGGCAGCGCCACGCCAACGCCGTTGCCGCGCGGATAGCGGAACGCAATCGGGCCGTCGTCATGCAGAGCGGCGGTGTAAGTCATATGGACCAGCTCGGCCTCGTCCGCCGCGGCCATCACCACGAAGTTGGGCAGGCTGGCAAGATAGGTGACGTCGAACGAACCCGCATGCGTCGCGCCATCCGCCCCGACCAGACCGGCACGGTCGATGGCGAAGCGCACGGGCAGGTTCTGGATCGCCACGTCATGCACCACCTGATCGTAGGCACGCTGAAGGAAGGTCGAGTAAATCGCGGCGAAAGGGCGCATCCCCTGCGCAGCAAGGCCCGCGGCAAAGGTGACCGCGTGCTGCTCGGCGATGCCGACATCGAATGTGCGCTTCGGATGCGCCTTGGCGAACTTGTCCACCCCCGTGCCCGAAGGCATGGCGGCGGTGATGGCGACGATGGTCTTGTCGCTATCGGCCAGCTTGGCCAGCGTTTCGCCGAACACGTTCTGGTAAGCGGGCGGGCCTTCGGCGCTCTTGGCCTTTTCGCCGGTGACGACGTTGAACTTCGGCACGCCGTGATACTTGTCGGCGGCGTTTTCTGCGGGCTCGTAGCCCTTGCCCTTCTGGGTCACGACATGGACCAACACCGGCCCCTGCTCCGAATCGCGCACGTTTTCGAGCACCGGGATCAGGTGGTCGAGATTGTGCCCGTCGATCGGGCCGACATAGTAGAAGCCCAGCTCCTCGAACAATGTGCCGCCGGTTGCCATGCCGCGGGCATATTCCTCGGCCTTGCCCAGCCCCTGATGGACCCGCCGCGAAAACTTGCGCGCCACCTTCGAAGCCAGCGAGCGCAGGCCAAGGTACTCACTGGAAGACACCATCCGCGCCAGATAGGCAGACAGCCCGCCAACCGGCGGCGCAATCGACATGTCGTTATCGTTCAGGATCACGATCAGCCGGTTGCCCGCCTGCTCGGCATTGTTCATCGCTTCGTAGGCCATGCCGGCGCTCATCGCGCCGTCGCCGATCACCGCGATGGCGCGACCCGGCTGGCCCGAAAGCTTGTTGGCAATGGCAAAGCCCAGTCCGGCACTGATCGAAGTGGATGAATGCGCGGCGCCGAACGGATCGTATTCGCTTTCGCTGCGCTTGGTGAAACCCGACAGCCCGCCCGCCTGCCGCAGCGTGCGAATGCGATCGCGCCGTCCGGTCAGGATCTTGTGCGGATAGGCCTGGTGGCCGACATCCCAGATCAGCCGATCTTCGGGCGTGTTGAAAACATAGTGGATCGCCGCCGTCAGCTCGACCACGCCAAGCCCGGAACCCAGATGCCCGCCCGTCGAACCGACGGCATCGATCATTTCAAGGCGCAGCTCGTCAGCGAGCTGGCGCAGTTGCGCAGGCTCAAGCTGGCGCAGCTCAGCGGGGCTATTGACCGTATCGAGCAGGGGAGTTTGCGGGCGATTGCTCATCGAACCGGCTTAGCCGCTGCTTCACCCCAAGTCGACCTAACAAACACTTGGTTTAGCCGGAGCATTCCGCGCAAAGGCCGCGCAGCTCCACCACGGGGCGCACTTGTGTGAAGCCAGCGTCGGTCCCGGCCTTACGCAGCGCGCCAGTCAGGTTGTCGTCATCGAGGTGATCGGCAAGGCCGCAATCGTCGCAGATCAGGAAGATGCAATCGTGGCGGCAGCCAGGGTGGCTGTTCACGATATAAGCATTGGCGCTCTCTATCCGGTTGGCAAGGTTGGTGCGCACGAACAGGTCGAGAATGCGGTAAACGCTGTTGGCAGCGACCCGCTTGCCCCGCATGGTGCCGACCTCTTCAGCAATGTCATAGGCCGAGGCGGGGCGGCTCTGCGCGGCGAGCGCGCGAAACACGTCCTGTCGCATGGCGGTCCACTGTTCGCCCGCCTTCACGATGGCATGGCCAGCTTCTTCGATCAGCCGGTCGCCGCTATGTTCCTTGTGCGCATGATGTGCCATGGCAACCTACATAGGCACGCACCGCGCCGTGGGCAATCAGCCCTTGCGGAAGCTGGCGCGGTAGAAGCGGGGGAAGTTTTCCTCCAACGCCTCTACCTTGGGCGCATCCCAGCGCCGGATGTAGGCGTTGTTGGGGTTCTTGTCGGCGAAATCCTGATGATAGGCTTCGGCCGGATAGAAGCGCTGCTCACGCTCGACCTGAACGACGATGGGATCGTCCCACACGCCCGACTGGTTCATCTGCCGCACGTAAGCCGTGGCAACCGCGCGCTGTTCGGCGGTGGTGGGAACAATCGCGGCGCGGTACTGGGTGCCGTGGTCGGGGCCCTGGCGGTTGAGCAGCGTGGGATCTGCACCTACCGAAAAGAGGATTTGCAGCAATTGATCGTAACGGATCACGGTCGGATCGTAGGTGATCTTGACTGCTTCGGCATGGCCAGTGCGCCCGCTCGTCACGCGCGAGTAGGTCGCATTGTCGGCGCTCCCGCCGTGATAGCCGGATACCGCGCTGGTCACGCCGCGCGTGTGGCTGAACACCGCCTCGATACCCCAGAAACAACCGCCGGCCAGGATCGCGGTCTGCAATCCACGCTCGTTCGCTTGGCGGGTGGCAACCGGTGCGTCAAACACCTCCTCGGCAGCAATCGCCGGGCCGGAGCATGCGCTCGTCGCCAAGGCCGCGCCAATCAGCAAGGCTTTCCAATGCATCAGGATCCTCCAAGCAGCGGCAGTATGTGCGCTCCCAATACAATAGCAGTAATGCCGAAGCCGGCAAGGAAGCTGCGATAGAGTTCAGATGTGAAGAGGGCCATTGGGCAGTCCGTGGGGTTTGTTGCGTTTCAATCGTTGCCACGGGTGTAGCGCAGGCAAACTTGCTACGCGGTGAAGCGCGCTCGATTTTCGTCTCGCCCGGGCGCCGCTTCGTCGCAGTGGCGCACCGTGGGGCCTAATGGCGGAAGTGGCGCATTCCCGTGAACACCATGGCAAGGCCCGCCTTATCGGCGGCAGCGATCACCTCCTCGTCGCGCATTGCGCCGCCCGGCTGGATCGCCACGCTGGCGCCTGCGTCGAGCGCAACTTCGATCCCGTCGGCGAAAGGCAGGAAGGCGTCGGAAGCCATGGCGCTGCCTTGCGTGCGCGAGGCGCTCCAGCCTGCGATCTCCGCCGCTTCCTGCGCGCGGACATTGGCAATGCGCCCCGAGTCGCGGCGGTTCATCTGTCCGGCCCCGATGCCTGCCGTCGCCCCGTCCTTCGCGAAGACGATGGCGTTCGACTTCACGTGCTTGGCCACCTTCCAGGCGAACAGGCAATCGGCCAGCTCCTGCTCGGTCGGCTGGCGCTTGGTCACGACCTTGAGGTCAGCCAACCCGATATCGCCATTGTCGCGCGATTGCAGCAGCATACCGCCGGCGATGGTCTTCATCTGCATGCCCGGACGGTTCGCCTCAGGCAGCGCGTCGAGCAGCAACAGCCGTAGGTTCTTCTTGGCCGAGAAGGCCGCCAGCGCCGCATCGTCGGCACCGGGCGCGATCACCACCTCGGTGAAGATTTCGCAGATCGCTTCCGCCGTCGCGCCATCGAGCGCGCGGTTACACGCCACGATCCCGCCGAAGGCCGAAACGCTGTCACAGGCGAGCGCTTGTTGCCATGCCTCGAGCAGGCTCGGCGCCTGCGCCACGCCGCAGGGATTGGCATGCTTGATGATCGCGATGGCTGGATCGCCCCCCGCAAATTCGCTCACCAGTTCAAGCGCGGCATCGGCATCGTTGAAGTTGTTGTAAGACAGCTCCTTGCCCTGCACCTGCCGCGCCTGCGGAATGCCCGCGACCGAAGGCCCGCGCGGAACATAGACCGCCGCGCTCTGGTGCGGGTTTTCGCCGTAACGCAGCTCGTCCTGCTTGGCGAAAGCGAGCGTCATGCTTTCGGGGAAGGGCGTGGCCTTCAGCGCCTCGGGCCCGAGCGGATTGGTATAGGCATCGCCCTGCGCGAACCAGGTCGCAATCGCCGAATCGTAAGCCGCGGTGCGGGCATAGGCCTTGCCCGCCATGCGGGTGCGAAAGGCGAGGCTGGTCTTCCCGCCGAGCGTTCCCAGCTCGGCCAGCAGTTCGGCATAGTCGGCCGGATCGGTGACGATAGTGACGAAATCGTGGTTCTTGGCCGAGCTACGCACCATGGCCGGGCCGCCGATGTCGATGTTCTCGACGATTTCCTCGCGCGTGCCGCCGCGGGCAACGGTCTGCTCGAACGGGTAGAGGTTGACCACCAGCAGGTCGATCGCGCCGATCCCGTGGGCTTCCATCGCAGCGACGTGCTCGGCATTGTCGCGCACCGCCAGCAGCCCGCCGTGGACAACCGGGTGCAATGTCTTCACGCGGCCGTCCATCATCTCGGGAAAGCCGGTCAGCTCGGAAATGTCCTTCACCGGCAGGCCTGCATCGCGGATCGCCTTCGCGGTGCCGCCGGTCGACACCAGCTCCACGCCGCGCCCGGCCAGATTACGCGCGAGATCAACCACGCCTTCCTTGTCGGACACCGAGAGGAGGGCCCGTTTGATCGCAACATCGGTCATGTCAGAAGCTATCCCATTTTCTTCAGCAGCCACGCAAAGTGGCCGCCGCCGCGCGAGGCGAGTCCTTGAATCACCAGCTGCTGTACAGGATGCAGGTGCCCCATGCCATCGACCCAGAGGCTTTCATCGACCTCGATCTCGCCATCGGCGCTGACAAACTGCCAGTAGCTGCCATCGGGCAGGACCAGCCCTGCGCTGCGGTTGTTGCTGGACGACCTCAACTCAACTTGAGGTCCGAGGTGGAAGCGGATGGCAAACGGCACTTTTCCGCGCTTTCCGCGCCGCCCGGCGGGCACCAGCAGATCCTCGCCGCGCAGTTCCGAGCCGTCTTCGCGCAGTGTCAGGATGCGCTGGTGAACCAGCCCGAAGCGCGCGGCATAGCCATCGTGGCTCGCCTCAAGCCGGGTTGCCGTGCCATATTCAAGCTCGATCGTGCGCCGGTCGATTTCGACCTCGTTGACGCCGCCGCCCAGTTTGCCGTTGATCAACACCGCAGTGGAATTGGCATCGCCCAGCACCATGGTCGAATGTGCCGCCGTCGCGCGCAGCCCCTGCTCGATCCGCACCGGGACCTGCCCGCCCGCGATCCCCGCGCCGCCGCAGTTCACGATGAGGCGGTGCGCGCCATAGGAGAACTCGAAGGCCAGCGTCGAGCCACAGCCGCTGCGCGCATGTTTGGCGAGCGGCGGCGGCGACGCATCGAGCTGCAGCGTAGCGGGCTTGGCATAGACGCGCTGATAGCCCCAGCCACGCACCTCGCGCAGCGGCCGCGTGCGCACGCCGCTGGCGGCGATAAGCGCGGCCAGCCGCTCTGCCGAAATGGCAGGCGCGCCCTGCCAGCTGCCGAGGCCGCCGTCTGAATGCATCAGCGCCAGCAACGGCGGCACCAGCATGGCCAGCATCGTCTCAATCGCCGAAGGCGGATCGCGCCGCGTTGCGCGATAGCAGGCGCGCAGATCGATCAGCATGGCGATGGCCTGCATCTGCGCCTGCGGGCTGCGCGACAGCACACCGCCATCGTCGCCCACCATTTCACCCAGCGCGCGCACAAGGCCAGCCTCGCCAAACAACCGGCGCGGCTTGCCGTCGGGCAGCAACAGGCCCGCCGCCGTGATCGCGCACCAGCCCGCCACCTCGCCCAGCCGGTCATCCGCACGGCCCACATGCCGATCGAGCCAGCGCGCGGTTTCCTCGCAGGCTTCGAGCGTGCGGGTGCGCAGCGCCTTATCCTGCCCGCCCATCACCAGCGGCGCGTGGACCAGCCAGGCCAGCAACCGCAGCCCGGCATTCTCGACCTTCCAGGCCGCACCCTTGCCCGGCTGGCCATTGGCATCGAGCCAGGCCGTCAGCACCCGCTCCGCCACCGGTGCGCATTGCGCCCGCGCGCCGCAGCTTTCGAGATCGCGCAGCCACGAGAAGCCATGCACGGTCCGCTCGAACGGCGGGGTCAGCTTGGCGACGGGCGAAAAGTCGACCTGCGCGATCGGCGCCTTGACTCCGTAAACCAGAAAGTGCCCTGCCCGCATCGCCATGCCGGCCACCCGGTCACCGTCGAGCGGGCATTCGACCGTCGCCAACAGGCGCGGCTTGGCTGGCTTGCGGAAGGGCGAAAGGATGGTCGGCCCCGACATGCCCAGCCGATAGGCCATCCGCATCAGCCGCTCACCCGCCGTGGTGGCGGGCGGCGTGATGTCGGAGACGATCAGCGAGCGCTGCGTTACCGGCTCGGCAGCGGGCTTCTCGCTGTTCACCAGCGCCTCGCTGCCAGTGTTGCGCAAAGGGATGGCGCTCGAAGACCCATCGCCATCGGCCACGTGACTATCCGGGGCCTGCCGATCCTTGGCGCTAGCGGTGCGCAACGTAGCTTCGGCAGACTGGGCATTCACGCTGCTTCCCCCCTCAGCGCAAGAATGTTGTTGGCGTAGTGGTCTGGCCCACCCTTGAACGTCGCCGAGCCCGCCACCAGCACGTCGGCCCCGGCGTCAATACATTGGCGGGCGGTTTCGGCATTGACCCCGCCGTCGACCTCCACCAGCACATCCAGCCCGCGCTTATCGATGGCTTGCCGGATCGCCTCGATCTTGCGCAACTGGCTGGAGATGAAGCTCTGCCCGCCGAAGCCGGGGTTCACGCTCATCACCAGCACCAGATCGATCTCTTCATAGAGATAGTCCAGCATCTTGGCGGGCGTGCCGGGGTTGAGCGATAGCCCGGCCTTGCACCCAGCCGCCCTGATCGCCTGCACGCTGCGGTGCACATGCGGGCCAGCCTCAGGGTGAACGGTGATGATATCGGCACCGGCCTGCGCGAACTCGTCGATCCACATGTCGACCGGCGAAACCATCAGATGCACGTCGAAGGTCTTTTGCGTGTGCGGCCGCAGGGCTTTCACCACGCCTGGCCCGATGGTGAGGTTGGGCACATAGTGGCCGTCCATCACGTCGACATGGATCCAGTCGGCCCCGGCTGCGTCGATCGCGCGCACCTCTTCCCCAAGCCGCGCAAAGTCGGCCGAAAGGATCGAGGGAGAGATGAGCACATCGCGCATGGATTGCCTAGGAGCGTTATAGCCCTGTGATTCGCCCTACAAGCTCAAAGCAAATTCTTATCCACGAACAGTTTGCTCCGTTTCGGAGCCGCTTTGCGCCCAAACACAGATTTGTGTCGCCCTGCCAGTTGCGCTTTAGGGGCCATGAGGGGCAAGATCGCCATGCCTAAACAGAAAGCCAGACCATGCTGACAGACTCCTTGATGGACAACGCCCTTGCGCTACGAGACCGCATCGTCGCCCTGCGCCGCAACATCCATTCCGAACCTGAACTGGGGCTGGAAACCCCGCTCACGCTCGCCAAGGTGAAGGCCGATCTGGCCGATCTTCCGCTCGAATGGCGGGACGGCGCCTCGTGCACCGGGGCGGTAGCCGTCCTCAAGGGCATGCGCGAGGGGCGCAGCGTGTTGCTGCGCGGCGATATGGATGCGCTGCCCATGAGCGAACAGACCGGCCTGCCCTTCGCCTCGCAGCTTGACGGACGAATGCACGCCTGCGGCCACGATGCCCACACCGCGATGCTCGCGGGCGCGGCGCGGCTGCTGGCCGAGCGGCAGGGCGAACTGGCGGGCGAAGTGCGCTTCATGTTCCAGCCGGGCGAAGAGGGTTTTCACGGCGCGCGCCACATGCTCGACGACGGCCTGCTCGATCCGCTGCCCGAGGCGGCCTTCGCGCTGCACGTATGGCCCAATGCGCCGCACGGCGTGCTGATCGGACGCGCGGGTCCGATGCTGGCCTCGGCCGATCAGCTCGAAATCACGGTTTCGGGCAAGGGCGGCCATGCCTCAATGCCGCACGACGGAGTGGACCCGGTGCCGGTCGCGGCGGAGATCGTGCTCGCCCTGCAAACGATGGTCACACGCCGCTTCAACGCTGCCGAGGCGACCATCGTCACCATTGCCAAGCTGAAGGCGGGTTCGGCGCACAATGTCATCCCTGACGAGGCACATCTGCTGGGCACGATGCGCACGCTTTCGGCGGAGCGCCGCGCCGATCTTCATGCAGCGGTCGCGCAAGTGGCGGAACATGTGGCGCTTGCGCATGGCTGCACCGCATCGGTGCGTATCATCGAAGGCTTCCCTGTCACGGTGAACGACCCGCGCGCCGCGCGCCTGGGCGAAAAGGTCGCGCGCGATCTCGGCGGCGAAGGCGCGTGGGAAGAGCGCAGCCACCCGACCATGGGTGCGGAAGACTTCTCTTACGTGCTGCAACAGGTGCCGGGCGCGATGTTCTTCCTCGGCGTGGCGGCAGAGGGCAGCGATTGGCAGGACTGCTGCGGCCTCCATTCCAGCCGGATGATCGTCGACGAGACCGTGCTGCCGAAGGGCGCAGCGCTGATGGCAGGCTTCGCGCTGCGCTTTCTCGAGCGTGGTTGGGACTGAGCCGAGCAGGCTCAGGAGGCGAGCGCCAGGGGGCGCACACGGTCTTCAAGAATGAAGTCCGCCGCGCGTTCGGCGATCATTATGGTTGGTGCGTGGGTGTTGGCGCTGACCAGTGTCGGCATGATCGAGGCATCGACCACCCGCAGCCCCGCCATGCCATGCACACTCAGCCGCTCGTCGACCACGGCCATCGGATCGATGCCCATCTTGCAGGTGCCGACGGGGTGAAAAACGGTCGAGGCGTTCTGCGCGATCCAGTCGTCGATTTCGTCGTCGGTCTGCGGATCGCTGGCGGGGACCAGGCGCTTGCCGCGGATGCCGTCGTAGGCGGGCTGCGCAAAAATGCGGCCCAGTTCGCGGAAGCCCGCACGCAGAGCAATACGGTCGGCCTCCTCGGTGGCGTAGTTGCCCTGAATGCGCGGGGGCCGCGTGGCGTCGGCGCTGTGGAGCGAGATGGTGCCCCTGCTGTGCGGATGCAGGTGGCACATATGGCCCGCAAAACCATAGGGCGTGCCGCCCTGAAGCGCCTGCAACGGCCAGCGGATTTTCCGGCTGTTGAAGCCTGCGGGCATGTAGTGAATCTGGAGGTCGGGCGAGGCTTTTGCCGGATCGCTCTTGAGGAAGGCCCCCGCGTTGTGCGGCACGATGGCCCCCTTACCGGACTTGCGCAGGAACGCGTTGGCCAGCAGCCCGAAGGCGCGATCGAAACGGGCCTCGCGGAAGAACAGGTCGGGCACCAGGCTCTCGTAGAAATGGGTGAAGTTGAGGTGATCCTGCAAATTGCGACCAACCCCTTTGAGTTCGTGGCGCGTTTCGATGCCGACCTTGGCAAGCTCCGCCGGATCGCCGATTCCGGAATGAAGCAGCGCGACAGGCGAACCGATAGCGCCGCCTGAAAGAATGACCTCGCCGCCGCAACGATAGGTCTCGACGCTTTCGCCCCGGCGAATCTCGACGCCTGTGGCGCGCCTGCCCTCGATCAGCACGCGCTCCACCAGGCCGCCGGTCACGACATGCAGGTTGTCGCGCCCACGCGCGGGTTGGAGATAGGCGCGAGCCGTGCTCCAGCGCTGGCCTGCGGCAATGTTGGTATCATACCGCCCCACGCCTTCGAGTTCCGCCCCGTTGAAATCAGGGTTGTAGGGCAGCCCCGCTTGCTGCCCCGCTTCGATAAAGGCGTCGAACAGCGGATGCTCGCTGTCGAGCCGGCTCACGCGAATAGGGCCTTCGGTTCCGCGATAGTCGCTGGCCTCGCCCTCATAGCTTTCCAGTTTGCGGAAATAGGGGAGCACCTTGTCGTAAGACCACTGCGGCAAGCCCGCCTGCGCCCAGCAATCGTAATCCTCGCGCGCGCCGCGGGTGTAGATCATGCCGTTCATCGAGGATGATCCGCCAATCACCCTGCCGCGCGGCCAGATAATGCGGCGATTGTTGAGACCCGGCTCGGGCTCGGTCTGGAAATTCCAGTTGTTGTATTGCCACTGGT
Organism: Aurantiacibacter suaedae; assembly: GCF_005434915.1. Taxonomy (GTDB): domain Bacteria; phylum Pseudomonadota; class Alphaproteobacteria; order Sphingomonadales; family Sphingomonadaceae; genus Alteraurantiacibacter; species Alteraurantiacibacter suaedae. The sequence continues at coordinate 593,298 of NZ_SKCG01000002.1, read as the reverse complement.
AGAGATGCACGCCCATGATCGGCACGCGGTAAAGCGGATTGGAATCCCACGGCCCGGCTTCGATCAGCAACACCCGTGACCGGCCATCGGCGGTGAGCCGGTCGGCCAGAACGCATCCCGCAGTTCCGCCTCCAGCGATAATATAATCGTAGACCTGCGCAGAAGCGCCGCCAGCCATGCCCTTTTTCGTGGTCATGCCTTTTCCCTTTTTCCTCACCCGGCCTGCCCGCTTGCCCGTCAGGACCAGGACCGGACAGACACCGCAACCGCACCCGTTGAGGCGCGATTAAGTTTAACTATAAACAAAAGCTGCGTCAAAACGGTTGACATGTCAAGCGCGGGCAGGAACGGCTTGGCTATCTGGTTGGCATGAGCAGCCGCGCGCGATTAGGGCCGGCCGCCATGCACGAGAAGGGACATGAGCAGCCAATGGCATCGAGTGAGGACCGCAAGCAGGAGCCGACCGTCAATCGCCACACCTTCGTGCCGCATTACCTGGGCGTGCTGTCCAATAATTTCATCTGGTCGCAGTCGCGCTTCTTCCTCGAAGCCTACGGGACCGGCGTGAACGAAATCCGCGTAATCTCGGTCCTCGCCGACTGCCCTAATCTCACCGCAACAGGGCTTTGCGACGCACTGGTGATGAACAAGTCCATTGTCAGCCGCACGGTGAGAGATCTGTTGCAGAAGGGCCTGATCCAGTCCGATGGCACGGGCCGCAAGCAGCAACTCACCCTCACCGACGAGGGATATGTGCTCAACGCCAGGATCGTCAAAATCTCGCTCGCCCGTGAGAAAAGGCTCCTCAACGGCCTCTCGGAGAGCGACAAGGTCATCCTGCTGGGCTATCTCGCACGCATGGCGAAAAACCTCGAATATGCCGGCGACTTCGAGAGCCTGCTGCGCGAACTGGGCATGGAGGAGTAAGCGAACACAGGTCGCTCCCGCCCGAAAAAGGACAATTGTGTCCATCTATCCGCATTGACCTTGTTTATATTTACACATATCGTTCCCGCTGAATCACAACAGTGATCGCCATTTCCGGCCGCTAGGCCGGATCGCGCAGCCGGGAGAGTTCGCGATGTTGGAAAGCCGTTTCGTGCGGGGGCGCAGCTCCTGCGAGCACGCAAGCCGGGCAGCAGGCAAATGAGCACCGCGCCCGCCATCGACGTCTCGCAAGTGGTCGAGAACCGCCGCCTCAACCTCTTCAACTACAAGCTGATCGCGGCCTCCTGGATTCTCACCGTCTTCGACGGCTTCGATCTCTCCATCGCAGCCTTCGCCGCACCCTACATGCGCGATGACATGGGACTGGGGCCGAACCAGCTTGCCAACATCCTGTCAGCGGGCCTGCTGGGCACCGTCATCGGGGCCATCGTGTTCTCATCCCTCAGCGACAAGGTCGGCCGGCGACCGGTTTTGCTGGGGTGCTCATTCGCTTTCGGGCTGCTCACGCTGGCGATGGGCTTTGCGCCCTCATACGAATGGCTGGTGGCGATCCGCTTCCTCGATGGCATTGCGATCGGTGCGGTTGTCCCGATCGCCTGGGCGCTCAACAGCGAGTATGTGCCCAAACGGCTTCGCGCCACCGTGGTGACCGTGATCATGGTCGGCTACAGCGTCGGCACCAGCGGAGCCGGGCCGATCACCGTCTTCCTCGAACCGCATTTCGGCTGGCGCGGGCTGTTCATTTTCGGCGGGCTTGGCTCGCTTGCAGCAGCGATGCTGCTGGTCGCAACCCTGCCCGAGAGCATTCGCTGGCTCGTCCTGCGCGGAGACCGCAAGCCGCGCGTGCGCGCCATTCTCGGCCTGCTGGGGCAGGACACCTCGCGCATTTCGCAATCAGCCGATTTCGTGTTGGGTGACGAGCCAGAAATCTCTGTCCGCAAGACCCGGTTCAGCGATCTTTTCGCGGGTTGGCTGCGCTATGCCACGCCGCTCATCTGGCTCGCCTATACTGCGGCCATCATTGCAGTTTACTACGTGAACGGCTGGGGGCCGATCATTCTGGAAGAGCTTGGCTTCGACCGCACGACAGCCGCCATGGCTACGGCTTTTGGCGGCGTGATGGGATCGGTCGCGGGGCTCGCGATCATGCGCTTTACCGACCGGTTCGGCTATGTGACGGTGCTGTTCTATCCGTCCCTGCTGGTGCCGATCCTGCTCGTGCTGGGGCTTGTCCCGCTGTCACAGGATGCGGTGCTCGTTCTGGCCATGGTGACGCTCGCACTCATCGGCGGCATGACCTTTGCGGTGCTCAGCATAATCGCCCCACTCTATCCCACGCAGATCCGCGCCAGTGGCTCGGGCTGGGCCAACTCGGTGGGCAAGCTGGGCGGAGTGCTCGGCCCGATCTTCGGCGGCTGGATGCTGGCCAGCGAGATTCCGATCGTTCGCAGTTATGCCCTGCTCGCGCTGATGCCTGCCATCGTGATCGCCGCCATGTTTGCGATCATGGCCGCCAAACGGCGCGCGCAAAACCCGTCCAGCAATCTGGAAACCATGGAGGGTGCGCTCGTCCCGGCAGAGTGACGACGCCATCGCCACATCAACGGAGAGTAACGCAATGAGCCCCGAAGGCGTCAAAATCACCCACACCGCATCGCTGTTCATCAACGGCGAGTGGGTCGCGCCGAGCGGCGGCGAGATCGCGGTGGTCAGCCCGAACACCGAAGAGGTGGTGGCCCGCGTTGCGCAAGCCTCGGCCGCCGACATGGACACGGCGGTTGCCGCAGCACGCCACGCCTTCGATCACGGCGAATGGCCCCGCACCGACCCGGCCAGGCGCGGCGCGATGCTGGCTGAACTGGGCAAGCGGCTGGAGGCGCGCGCGGGTGAACTGGAAGCGGCGTGGATCGCACAGATCGGCGGCCTGCCCGGCATGGCCAAGGGCGTTGTCGCCAGCGGCCATCGCCACATCGCCGATATTGCCGCGCTCGGGGAGAGCTTTGCCTGGGTGGAGGAAGTCGCCGGCACGACGGTAGACACCGCCTTCATCGTGCGTGAGCCGGTAGGCGTCGTCGCCGCCATTGCGCCTTGGAATTCGCCCTACATGATCATGGCGACCAAGCTCGCCTATTCGCTGGTGGCAGGCTGCACCTTGGTGATGAAACCGGCGCCCGAAACGCCGCTGGAGGCCTATATCATCGCCGAGGAGGCGGAGAAGGTCGGCTTCCCGCCGGGCGTGATCAACCTCGTGCCCGCCGATCGCGAGGTGGCCGACCAGCTCATCACCAATCCGGCTATCGACAAGGTCAGCTTCACCGGCTCCACCGCGGTCGGCAAGCGTATCGCACAGGTCTGCGGCGCGCGCATCGCGCGCTATTCGCTCGAACTGGGCGGAAAGTCGGCGGCGATCATCCGCGACGACTATCCCACCGAGGAAGCCGCGAAGCTGCTGGGCAATACGATCACCATGCTTTCGGGCCAGATCTGCGCCATGCTCACGCGCGCCATCGTGCCCGAGACGCGCCACGATGAGATCGCCGAGGCCATCGCCAAGGTCATGCAGGGCGTGACCATCGGGCACAGCCGCGATGAAGGCGTGCAGCTCGGCCCGCTGGCTATGAAGCGCCAGCTCGAGCGCGTCGAAAGCTATATCGAGGAAGGTCGCAAGAGCGCCGATCTGGTGACCGGCGGCCAGCGTCCGGCCCATCTCAACAAGGGCTATTTCATCGAGCCCACGCTGTTTGCCAATGTCGACAACACCTCTCGCATTGCGCAGGAAGAGATCTTCGGCCCCGTGTTGTGCCTGATCCCGGCCAAGGACGATGACGATGCGATCCGCATCGCCAATGAAAGCGACTATGGCCTGCACGGCTCGGTCCTGACCAAGGATCCGAAAGCCGCCTTCGCCATCGCGCGGCGCGTGCGAACCGGCACGATTGCGCAGAACGGGATGCGGACACAGCCCGGGATGCCTTTCGGCGGTTTCAAGCAGTCCGGCATTGGCCGCGAGGGCGGGGCCGAAGGATTGCTCCCCTACGTCGAGACGAAGAGCATCCTGCTCGACGGGGCGCCCTGATAGGCAACCCTGCGCGCAGGCGATGGATCGGCGTTCAGGAAGCAAGGTCCGATGACGGACAAAAGCAGGCACGAGAAGCCGCATCTGCGGAACCCACCCGTTCGTCATGTTCATATTTCAACTTATTGTTGGGCTTTTTATCACAATACTAAGTATTAGCCTTCTAATTCTAGTTTACATTCCAACTTGTCCGACTTAGCCTGCATGTTCGGAGCGCGAGGCTCCGAAACAGAGGATAGCCCGCCACGAAGACGGGTGGCCGACATGGGAGGTATGCTATGAGTTCACGACACTCGAGATGTGTCCGTGCCGCACTGGGCTGCACCAGTGCGATCTACCTTTTTGCAGGTGCGCAGGGCGTTCACGCGCAGCAGGTCCCGGGCGAAGAGGCGGCACAGGGCGGCGATGATACCCGCATCGTCGTAACCGGCTCGCGCATTCAGCGGCGCGACTTCGAGGCCAGCAGCCCGATCGTGACGGCAGGTGAGGACCTGTTTGAAAACAGCTCCACCGCCGCGATCGAGACCAGCCTCAACAAATTGCCAGCCTTTACGCCGGTGCAGACGCCATCGCTGGGCGGCGACGTTCAGCCCACGGCCACCAGCACGCCGGGTGCGGCCACCGTCTCGCTGCGCGGGCTGGGTACGAACCGCAATCTGGTGCTGGTCGACGGTCGCCGCGCAACGCCCGCCAATGCGCTGGGCGTGGTCGACATCAACACGATCCCCTCCGCTGCCATCGAACGCGTGGAGATCATCACCGGCGGCGCTTCGGCCACCTACGGTGCCGACGCCATCGGAGGTGTCGTGAACTTCATTCTGAAGAAGGATTTTGAAGGTCTTGAACTCGATGCCTCCGCAGGCATTTCGCAGGAAGGCGACGCGTTCGAATATACGATCAGCGGCCTGATGGGCACGAACTTCTCCGACGGACGCGGCAATGTCACGATCGGCTTTTCGACCAACACCCGCGAATCCGCCTATGCGCGCGACCGCGACTACCAGATCGATGCCTGGAACGATCCGCGCTTCGTCGGGACCGAGTTCTTCCCCGACTTCTCGGGCTTCCAGCCGCTTGGCGGCGTCAACCCTTCGCAGGAATCCTATGACAACCTGTTCGGAGCGGGCAACGTCGGGGCGGGCAGCCGTCTCTACTTCAACCCCGATGGCACGGCTTTCACCGGCTTCTTCCAGAGCCCTCCGGGCGGGGCGTTCCGCTTCAAGGGCGATCTGAGCGATCCCAAGTTCAAGCTGCTCAACGACGGTTCGCTGGGCCAGAACTTCCAGGACAGCCTGCTCGTGCTGCCGCTCACGCGCTATAACATCTATGCGCGCGGGAATTACGAGATCAACGACTGGATCGGCGCCTTCGCGCAGATGAACTATACGGCGGTGCAGACTGATACGGTTCAGCAGCCTTCGCCCTCGGTCAACGGGTGGTCGGCACTGGTTCCGGCCTCTAACCCGGTGCCCGAGGAACTGCGCACCATCCTGGATAGCCGCACCATTCCCGTCGGCACCTCGCAGGCCGCGCTGGAGGGGCTGGGCTGCGATCCGAGTGCCACGCCGGGCGCTCCGGGATCGGGCGCAAGCTGCAACTGGCAGCTGACCTATTACCTCGATTATGCCAACCGCGAGGCCAGCACCGATGTGCAGACCTACAATATGACCGGTGGCTTCGAAGGCAGCGTTCCCGGGACGGACTGGACCTGGGAAGCCTTCGTGCAGCACGGCGAATCGCAGACATCGACCGTCATCACCGGCATCGCTTCGCTATCGCGTCTGCGCTCAGTTCTGACCAGCCCTGATTGGGGCCGAGGCTTCTCAGCGCAAGGGAACCCGGCATTCGGTGGCTTCGGCGCGGCGAGCGCGAGCTGCACCAGCGGGCTCGATCCTTTCGATCTCGATTTGCAGATTTCAGACGACTGTATTCAGGCCATATCGGCCAACTTGCAGAGCAAGGCGACAATGCGGCAGACCATAGCCGAGGCGAACGTGCAGGGTCCGCTGTTCTCGCTCCCGGCTGGCGAAGTTCGCGCCGCTTTCGGCACCAGCTATCGCGAGAACGATTACGAGTTCATCAATGATAACCTGACATCACAGGGTGTTTCGTTCGAGGATCAGGCCGTCGGCATCTATCCTTCGGGAAATTCCGAGGGCTTCATCAAGGTCCACGACATCTACGGCGAGGTGCTGATCCCGCTGTTGTCGGACCTGCCTGCCATCGAGAGCTTCGAACTGACGCTCGGCGCGCGGCATTCGGATTACAACACGACCGGAAGCGACACGACGTGGAAGATCATGGCCGACTGGCAGGTGACCGACTTCCTGCGTCTGCGTGGCGGATTCAACAAGGCAGTGCGCGCTCCGAACGTTGCCGAACTGTTCCTCGCGCCGCAGCAGACCTTCACCGCAGCGGGCGGCGGCGACGTCTGCCGGCTCAACAACACGCTGTCATATTCGGCCAATCCGAACACCAACAGCAATGCAGCCAACGTCGAGGCCGTGTGCCGAATCCTGATGGACCAGTCGATCGCTGGCACTGCGGATACGTTCTATTCGAACCCGCAGTTCTTCAACGCGCTCGGCCCGGCATTCGCCTTCCCCACGCTGGTGGGCAATGTCGACGTCCAGCCTGAAACGGCCAAGACCTGGACCATCGGCGCAGTGATCGATTCGCCGTTCTATGGCAGCGAAGCGCTCAGCAACCTGCGGCTGTCGATCGACTATTATAACATCGCCGTCGACGACGCGATTGGCCCGCAAACGCTGGATTCGGCCCAGCGTTCGTGCTTCGATCCCACGTTCAACCCGGACATTGCGACCAACCCGCAGGCGGCAGCGGCAAATCCGTTCTGCCAGGCGATCGGCCGCGTGGCAGGTGATGGCGCACTGGGCAACGTGAAGACGACTTTCCTCAACAACGGGCGCTTCCGCACCGAAGGGATCGACGTCCAGCTCAACTGGCGCGCTCCGGTCGGGCCAGGCGATCTCTCGCTCACCTCGGTGTTCAACTACCTGATCACGATGAAGTCGTCGCCGCTTCCCGAAAGCGTCGGGCCGGCAGGCGAACTGGTGGAATATGCCGGAACGCTCGGCCCCTCGGGCAGCGCCGGCGTGGCCGAGAACGGGCTCAACCCCGGCTCTTTCCGCTGGAAGATGCTGAACACGCTTGGCTATTCGATCGGTCCGGCAACGGTGTCACTGCAATGGCAGCATCAGCCTGCCGCGAAGTCGATCACGGCTCCGTTCAACCCGAACACACCCTTCGTCGGATCGCCCGCCTACAACCTGTTCAACCTGAACACGACCTTTGCGGCGACCGACAACGTTACCCTGCGGTTCGGCGTGGACAACCTTTTCAACCAGAAGCCGCCACTGGTGGAATATAATGCCGAGAGCACCGGACTCGCCAATGCGGTCGGCTCCAATCCGATCAATCCCTATTTCTTCGATCTGATCGGACGGCGTTTCTACCTCGGCGCGAAGATGACCTTCTAGGTTTGCCGGTCGGGAAGTCGGCTTTCTAGCTCCCTTCGAAAATCGGCTTACCGAAACGGCAAGGGGTGTCCGACATGTGCTGGGCACCCCTTTTCTTGTAAGCGGTTTGGCCCCGCGCGAAGGAACTTGGCGTGCGCCTATTGCGCGAGGTCGAGAACCATGCGTCCTTCGATTTGACCCTTGCGCATCTTCTCGAACACCGAATTGATGTCTTCCAGCCTAGCGGTGAAGATCGTCGCCTTGACCTTGCCGTCGCCTGCGAAATCGAGCGATTCTCGACAGCAACATACCTATAAAGTCCCTCAGATCGGACGAAGACTCGCCGAGAACTGCGTCGACAAGCAAAGTGGGCTAGCTGCTTTACACGGCGTTCACCCCGAAGTGGTCGAAGCAGCCTGCCTTGCGCATGACCTAGGACATCCCCCGTTTGGTCATGCTGCTGAAGGCGAACTTGATCGACTGGCATCCGATCCCACACTGGCAGGCGGAAAGCTCGCGGATCCAGCCGACGATGGCTATGAGGGCAACGCGCAAACTTTTCGCATACTGACGAAACTAGCGGTCAGGTACGGCCGAGGAACGCCAGGCCTTGGTTTAACACGGGCAACCCTTGCTGCTACATTGAAGTACCCTTGGCTCCGCGATCGTAAGGATCGAAAGAAGGCCAAAAAGTGGTCAGCATACCAGACCGAGAGAGACGCATTCGAGTGGGCGAGAGAACATTGCTCTGGTGATCATAAGACTGCTGAGGCCGAGCTAATGGATTGGGCTGACGACATTGCCTATTCTGTTCACGACTTTGAAGATTTCCACCGTGTTGGCGTAATTCCATGGGATAGAATTGCTTCAGGTTGAACGCGGACGATCTGCTTTCTGGTGCGCACAAGGACTGGTCCAAGGACCCCGATTGCCCGGACGATGCGCCCGCGAGGCTGGAGGCCGCTCTGGGGCGATTGGGAAGAAAAATTGTCCTGTTTCCCGCCATGACAAACGAAGCGTACGACGGCTCTCGAGAACAGCGTAGACAGCTTCGGAACTTCTGCTGGACCCTTATAGGTCAATATGTGAGTGCGGCGACACTCAGCAACGCACTAGGAAACGTAAAGAGCGTAGCGATTGAGCCATCCGCGGCAGATGAGGTGAAGCTGTTAAAGCGCTTTGCACGGCACTACATAATTAGCCTGCCCTCCCTCCATGCCCAGCAATATGGTCAAAAGCGTATTGTCCAAGAGCTCTTTGGCATTTTCCTATCTGAAGGCAAATCCGGCAGCTCGAAACTACTCCCTAAGCGAATGCGCTACATTTGGGAGGACAATCCATCTGATCCTCCCGCACGGCTTGCCGCTGACTGCGTCGCTTCCTTGACCGAAAACGAGGCGTACGAATTCCACGCTCGACTTACCGGTAGCCACAGCGGCTTAGTTCTTGACCCAATTGTGCGATAAACCTGTGGCCAGAGCCGCAAGAGCTACGCCTACCCGAAACCGTTAGCCCTCCTTAGATTTCCGTACGCGTTCCGCACGAACTTCCCGAAAACCGCCTAAGTCATTGAAAAGCTGGTGCACCCGACAGGATTCGAACCTGTGGCCTCTGCCTTCGGAGGGCAGCGCCTAATACCATAAATGGCGGAAAACCGACGTTTATATAATCACAATTGGCAGAACAATTGCTGAACGAAAGGAGAATATCAGCTACTTTCGACGGAGACTCGCCGGAGAATCGCTGCGTCGAAAAGCTCCGGCGAGAGGCTTTTCAACGCCCTTCTTCAATATTTGAGTAGTGTCACGGCGAGCCGTTCAAGCGGCCAACGCTATCGATCTGGTCTGAGTAGGGGATCAATATCTCCGCCTCGCTGCGGTCGTTGAGGAAGGCCAAGACCTCACCCTCACCGACCTTGGCCGATACAATCACGGGCTCTCTAGTGTCGCCCCAACGTTGCGGCCACTCGTTTGCGTAAAATGACGCTACCTCAGGCTTGAGAGTCCAACTGATGCCAGTTGCGACTTCCTCGACTGCGCCCCTCCCACCACGATAAACAGTCAGCGGAAATTCCATTGACTTCAGCTCCCGCTCCTCAGTTTCCAACATAAGGGATTCGCCCCATTCTTCGATGAACTCGTCCATGCTGAACATGTCGGCGTCACGAAGTCTCGCCACTGCGCTTGTCACATAGGAGCCGACGCGGATCCCACCAACGTAAGGCTCGCTATCCCAAGCGTGTCGCAGCGCGCCGCTCACCATGGCCCTATTGAGATCGCCCTCGTCGAGCCAAGTGTCGAGGATTTTGGTAATTAGATCGACACGTTCGCCTTCCCCGAGGCGAAGAAAGATAGCCACGCCCTTTTCGCGATCTTCCGCCCAAGCTTCGGCCCCGCTGATGCCAGGCTCAAAGTAGTCACCCGAACCCTGCGCATCATGCCCAATCGAGATGCTCATTACCTTACTCCCCAAAATTTAGGGGACGCTGCCTGCAAGAGCTTGAAATTTCATTGAAATAAGACCTCCCCATAGCCTGCTCTGCTCGAGACGGCGCCACAAACGCCAACAAGCGTTTTCCCAACTGGCCGGGCCCCTGATCGGACACTAAGAGCCGCCTTCTCCCCATGAACGAACTTAAAGTGACTGAATTAACTTGGCCAAGGACAGATATTTTGAACATTTCCGCATTGGAAAGTGTCAAGGATTTCTGCGCACCTACGAGTTAAAAGGCAATATATAGGTAACAGAATTTCTGTAAGTTTCAGACATTTCGTCTTTCTCGCATTACTCTAATATCTCTGGCCATACTATAACTTCTGGACGGGCAATGACGCCGCAATGGCTGAGCACCCTTTCAACCAGAAGGAGGAAAGAGATGAATTGGATAAATGAAGCAGTAGCCGACAGTGGACCAAAAACCCCCGTCAGGGATGCACTTCGGGAGGTCCTCGGCGAAGTCGCGCGCATGCATGTGGCCGGAGCATCGTGGGCCGCGATTTTTCGCACGCTCAAGAAAGAGGGCAAGGATGTCGGCGCCGGCGTCTCCAGCTTCAACAACGCACGCCGCCTGTTGCAGGACGAGCTGGACGTCCTGATTGAGGAAGCGCGGGTTGGCGAAGGCGGAGATGCAGCTGCGATCGCGAACCAAGCAACCTCCTCTGCAGAGCAGTCCACTGGACTGGCGCTCAATCGCGACAGGTTTGCCGACGATCGCAAGCCGCTCACTTTCGGTGCTCACTGAGCGCAACTCTAGCGATACGTCCGGCACGCATGGCAGCCCGACCTCGACCGCAATCCGCAGCTCATCGTCTGACCATCACCCCGGACAACCAAGAACATGAAACCGGCGGAGCGCCGCTTACGGATGCGCCATTTTCCGCCCTCAATAATGGAGAACCACATGAGCATGATCCATCGCCTGCTCTTCATCATCATCCTGAGCAACGCCGGCGGCCAAGGCAAAACGACCATTGCTCGCATTATAAAGGCACTGCTCGAGACTTCCGGTCATCACCCGGTGCAGATCCTCGACGCCGATGCTGGAAACGCGGCGGCATCTATCCTCGATCCGAACTCCGAGCGGCTCGGATGGGGTGTCCAAGCTACCGTCGGACCGCAAATCGTAGAGGCATATTCAGGACGGCACGTGATCCTTGATCTCGGGGCGAACACGATGGCCTCGGCCCGGGAAATTGCCGATATGCTCCCCGAGCTCACCACTTTGTTCGAAAAGGTTGGCTACAGCAGTCTCGCTATCTATCCGGTCACACCAAACAAGCCGGGAGCTTTGGGTGCGCTCGAAAAGCTGATGCTTCAGCTGCCTGCACAAGAAAAAATGCTCGTGCTCAACAATGCTGACGGCACCGGCAATTTTGAACAGCCCCTCCCCACTCTCCCGACCGCCCGGCTTGGCGCGCTCAAGCCTGGCTTCATGGATTACGTGAATGCGCTCGACAGTCGTTCATTCTCCGAGGCGGTGTTTTCGCCCGCACCTGATCGCACGATCGCCGCTCAGCACATCGCGGAATGGATGAGAAATTTCGCTCGGGATCTGCCCTTGCAGGATGCATTCCTGCCTGCGCTGAATAGGCTCGGGGAGATCCCAAAGCCCACGCCCATTCGCTTCCAGGTCCCGAAGGCTTCGGATACCAGCAACGTTAAACTCGTCGAGCTTGCTCATAGAAGTGCGATTTTGAAGCTGCTTGATGCTCATGGGTGGGACAAGGTTGGACTCGGCCGGGCTGCCGATGAGTTGGAGATCATCCAACCATAGAAGTTCTCACAACTCACATGCGATCCTTATTGACGCCGGCCAATCCATCGATTGGCCGGGGCTTTTTTAGCCTAGTTTGGAAAATGCTCAGACAGTGCTTGGGCGGAGCACAAATTCTGTCAGCCAAAGATCGCCAAGAAAGTTATAACCAATGTCGAGCCATCACTAAGATGATGGTCGTTAAATGTTCTGAGGCGCAATACCGCTAACTTGGGTCCCAAGTTAGCTTGCGGTTTCAATAGCTATTGTCAGTAGCTATAAGAATAAATTCTACTATTCATATCATCGAACCGTCCAGCCACTGTCCATACAGTGTCTATCTGAATATTTATGTCAGTATAGGTGATTTATAACTTGGGCCCGGCCCTTTTCTGTCCCATAATTGCGGCAGGAGACCTTCTCATGCCAACCAATGCACAGATGGAAGCCCGCAACGAATTCGAGGCTGCTTGCATCAGGATCAAGCTGAAACGAGAGGGGTTGCTCGAAGAGCTCGAGGGTAAGGCGATGAGCCATCGCCCCATGCGCAGTAGCGCCATGCGGTGGGATGGATCTGGAGCGGGCGGGCGCGGGAAATCGCCAGACTTCCACATACCTGCGGCTCGGCAGATTCGGCATCGAACACCCCAGGGCGTGACCTCATTTCATTTCGCCCATACCTCGATCACGAAGGTCACCTATCGCGTAGTGATCGAAGGAAAGTCTCAAATGCCGGGGGCTGCCCGTGCCCACGGCCTCTACATCGAACGTGAGAGCGCCGTCGCCGATGTCACGCTTGAACCCGATCGAGGCCTCGAACTCGTCCCGACCCGTGGGTCCCCTCCTGAAGCCGAGCTTGAACGATCGGGGGCTACGCCTGCATCTCGAACGGCCGGCGATGTCGCCGAAACTCCGCCACCTCATACTCGAAGCGACCGCCGCGCATCAGTGAATGGGCCGAACGCGGAAGGCCTGCAAGGGGGGCTGCTTAGCGAGCAGCAAGCTGGAGAAGAAGCAGACCACGAAGAATGCTCGCCCGCGTCAGAGTTCGATAACTATCTTATACGGCCTTCGGCCCTGGCCGTCGAGCCAAGTCAATCGCGTGCCCTTGTGACCACCATTGACGACGATGATGAGGAGCGCGCCGAATTCTGGAAACTAGTCGAAAAGCATGAGCGCACACCAGGTCCGGACAAGATGGTCTTCCGCCATCGTGACCACCCTGAGTTCTGGGATTCCATCGCCCAGCAGCCCGACTGCCCGAGCGCGATAAGGGAAAAACTTGCCGGACCTTCCCGGGACTCGAACACGCCGATCAAGATCGGCAGTGGCAAGAAAGTCCGGGCCTTTCTGCGCCGCCAAAACGGGTGGGTGAAGGCCGACCCTACCTGTGAGCAGCCCACTGCCGAACCGCCCATGGCTGAGTTTAAAGATGGCCGGGGCGGAAGAGTCCAATACCGGATTAATGGTGAGCTACCCGACGAGCTAAGTCCTGCCCAGAACTTTGCCCTTCTCAAGGATTTTGCCAAAGAATTTGAGAAGCGGGCGATGCCTTTCGTGGCCGTAATGCATGCACCTGATCATCATAATGACGATCGCAACTGGCACTTTCATCTGGCCTACTCGGATCGCCCTGCCCGCCGGATCACGCCATATGATATTGATCGACTGGCGCGAGAAGGTTTCGATGTAGCAGGCCTCGCGCCTGGCCAGTGGGATTTCACCGTGCGCGTCCCCACCCCCGGTCGAACCGATGGCCGCACGACGGCCCCACTCAAACAGAACAAGGTCTCAGAGGTTTCCCGTTCGAAGGAGTGGCCGAAGAAACTGCGCGTCGCTCTTGCAAACGTGACAAACTATCATCTCGCACTCGCCGGTGTCGGGAGGCGGGTTAGCCCCGATAGCTTCAAGGATATCGGCATAATCGCCGACCCCCATGAACATCTCGGCACAGCGTTCAATGCGAAGGAAACAAAGGGTGTCGCAACACCAATCGGTATCGAGAACGAAACGAAGCAGTGGAAAGCGGTTCAAGCTCAAGCCACGGCGCGGTATCAACAAGAGCTCGAAGCGATAGAATCTCGGTTCGCCACAATGGCGCTAGGACAATCGGCCGATGCCGCAAAAAAAGCGAAGCAGATGAAGATTCGTGAGAACCTCGAGCGAGCTGCACGGCTCCGCTTAGATGCTCTCCTGCTCCACGAGGAATTGGAAAGATCTGCTTCGCGAGCGCGCATGATTCGCGAGCGCAATCTGAAATTGCTCAAAGCGTCGCAGGCAAATCCACAATCCGGCAGCGCCAATCGGATGGCTGAATATCAGCGGCTCATTGGCCAGGCGACGCGCTATCTTGTGGCGCTGGAGGAAAGCACTGCCGATGAAATGATGTTGGCTGCCCGCTGGCAAGCCAACGCCCGCCGATGCGAGGAAAAAGCGAAGGCGCTGGAGGCACAGATGGAGCGGGAAGTAACAGAAAGAGCGCGGACACCGGCTCAACAGTCTTCAGATTTCGAGCCGCCACAGTCCGCTCAGCGGTTGACATCTGATCGACACCGCGGGTCCTTCCAACTGCCGAATGACGAGAACGACTACATGTCGAAGGCCCGTCGCAAAGTCGAAGCGACGCACAAGAAGCAGGAGACGATAGCGAAGAAAGGCACAGGATCCGCGCCTGGCCCGGCTCCCGTGGACAAGCGGAAGCGACCACCGCGCCCAGCTCCGCAAATGCCCTCGCCGGGATACGATTTCGGACGGTGATACACTAAGGAACTGGGATGGTCACGATATGCCTGGACCGGAATGCATGGCCGGGGGCCTGCGGACCAGTTGCTCTGCGTAGCGGTCATTCCTTACCGCTTGTTAGCATCTTCGCTCATACCCTATCGGAATGCGCTGGACGATTTATTTCGCCATTTTCCTATCGCCCGCGGCTGTTGCTGCACAGACGTATACGGGCCCTGTCGAGGTCATCGACGGCGATACATTGATCATGACCGGCGAGCGGTTCCGGCTTTTCGGAATCGACGCCCCGGAGATGGACCAGACCTGCGCCCGGGGCAGTGAGAATTGGGAGTGCGGGAAGGACGCCGCTGCCTTCTTGGCAGGGTTGGCCAGGGGCAAGCAGATCGCATGTCAACAGGTGGAGCGCGACAGCTATCGACGCATAATCGCGATTTGCAGATCCGGGCGGGTCGACCTTTCCGAGGCCATGGCGTCAGCAGGTATGGCGATCTCCCTACCGCAATTTAGTAGCGCCTACGTCTCTGCGGAAGCAGATGCGAAAGCACGCCAGGCAGGTATCTGGGGTTCCACGTTCGAGTTGCCGGAGAATTACCGAGCGGCACGGCCGGAGCATTACGCGCAGCGAGCTCGCACCAACCAGCGGGTGGCCATTGAAGATGAGCCGCGGACAACCGTCCAAGTCTATTATCGCAACTGTGCAGCGGCCCGGGCTGCTGGGGCTGCGCCACTCTATCGCGGACAGCCTGGCTATCGGCCACAGATGTATGGCGACGGCGATGGGATCGCTTGCGAACCATATAGGCAGCGTTAGGCCCGGTAGCGCAAGGCTCCGCAGTAGCGCTCTAGCATCCGCGGAAGTTGGACCGGTTGCTGACTGGCAGTAATTGGCTGGCTAATGGCCGAAACATACATCGCCAGTTTCGGTTCCAGCCTAGACGACTGATGGGTCCTCAGCGCGAGCTGACTGCGCGAAGCTCTTTGCCTTCCCGCGTTACGCGCAGTCCAAGCCGCCCGGCCAGCGGTTCGAGTGCGTCGAGGACCACTCCCTTAAGGTGACCGTCCTTGAGTGGACCGTATGCTCTGATGAGGGCGTCGGCTGCCTCTCTGGTTCCCCGCCCAGCAATCACCCTCGCTGCTGAAGACGACATGTTATAGTCCTCCTCGGCCAGCAGTTCGAGGAGTCGCGATAGAGTGAGCCGGTTGGGTCCCTTCTCCAGTTCCTCAATGGCCCGCCCGGCGGTCGCCGCGTCCGCCAAGTGGCTGTCGGCGGGTTCCTTCAGTGCCTCCTCCAAGAGAACCGACAGGTCCGACGCTGAGGACGCCCCGATACCGATCGCGTCCAGCACGAGACTTAGCCGCTCTCGTGCCGTGTAGCCGCCAAGTGAAAGCCACTGTCCGATGAGATCGAGGGGGATAGCCCGTCCGGGGTGTGGCGGGATCGGGTGAAGCGAGCCCGACCGGAACGAGAACATTTCCATGCGGTAGGTCAGGCCCGTGATCAACGAGTGCGCGATCATCAACCGGTCGGCGGGGGACCAGTCTCGGGCCTCGATAAGTTCGACAGCGCGCTCGACCGGCCCACGCCGCAGCACATGCCCGAACATGATCGCCACGGCGGCCACCATCTGTGCGTCCGTGGCCGACATACGCTCGACGAGCGGGTCGATCAGTTCCCCCGCACCGGCGGCCAGGGCGAAGAGTGCCGCGCGGTCGCGCAGAGCGTTGGGCAACGACTTGTCGCGGGCCAGCTTCTCAATGCGGCCGCGCTCCTTCGAGCGGAGCCAATCCGCCAGCAGATAGTCCAGCGCGTTCTCGCGGGCTTCATCCTCCAGATTGGGGTCCAAAAGTAGGCGAAGCACCGCCTCTGTGCTCATCGCTGGGACGCTCAGCGCCCGCGCCGCGGAACTACGGTGCTCGTAGTCGTCGACGCGGAGTGCCTCCGAGATCAAGCCTTCGATTACGTCGTCGACCGGCGCATTCGTGTGCACCCAGGCTGCCAGCCTGATCACGATCGGAAGTTTCTCATTCAAGAAAGCATCGTGGGCGTCGACTTCGGGGACCGACCCACGGCCCATGTGCGAGATCAGAGCCGCGATAGCCCCGAACGCGCCGTCTGATGGGTTGGTGAGCGCCGCCCCGACATACATCGCGAAGACCGGTCCTCCGATGCGGTTCACCTCTCCCTGCAGCTCGCCGATATTCAGCATGTGGTCGATGTTGCCGGCCAGTAGCCGCGCCATGACATCCAACGTGAGCCCATGGTCTCGGTGCCGCGCCAGTATCGCACCCGAGCCGTGGTGGATGAGGTGCCGGTCGCCAAGTCGCTCGCGAACTGCCGGGTGGAGGGGCTGCGAGAACGCGTCGATGATGATGCCCGCCACGAGCTCGGCGGTTCGCCAGGAGGTCCGGCCCCAAATTGCTACAAGACGGTCGCCCACCTCGTTTCGGAGCCCCGTCGGCAGCCGCATTCCATTCGAGACACAGCGTCCTGTAAGGCGGAGCGCGGTGTGGAAGGCGTCGTCGGTCGTTGAGAGCATATGCCGCACGAGCGGTTCGGGATGGGGATGCCGCTCGAGCGCAAATTGGATCGCCTGGGCCCACGGACGGTGCGCGATCATCGCAAGGCGCGCCTCCAGCTCCGGCGCGTGGTTACGCAGCAGTTCGGTCGATGCCAGGAACTCCTGCACGATCGGGAACGGGAAGTCGAAGCGCACCGCATTGACCCTCCGTATCACGCCCCGGCTGAGCAGGGAGCGGCGGACGACGTCAGGACCCACTTCCGGTGCAAGGTGGTGGGCGCACCCATCGAGGGCCTGCGCGTCAATGCTCACATCGTCATCCTCCAGCGCCTCGAACGCGGCGCGCTCGGCAATGTTGCGCAGGATGGTCGGATCGACGGCCTCGTCCTGCGACGCCTTGTAGTCCTTGGGGTTGAACAGGACTTCGAGATAGGTCTCGAGCAGGTCGCTCCTGCTGATGTTCCTCTCCTCCTGGCGGAGCACTAGCATCAACGCGATGAATATCGGGATGCGCACCAGGCGGTTTAGGTCGGGCCGCCCGCGCAGGCGTTCGCGTATCAGCGCCGGCAGTGCGGGTTCGCCCGGACGGTAGAATTCGACGTAGCGGTCTATCTCCTCGTCGCTCAGCGGTGCCAGCTCGAGGATGCGCACACCTTCGGGCATGGCGAGTGCCGCAGGATCACGCACCGTCATGAGCCATCGCACCTGAGGCGAGCTGGCGCGGTAGTCGGACAGCTTTTGCAGCACCGCGGTCCGCCGGGATCCCGAGACCTCGTCGAGGCCGTCGAGTAGCAGGACGAGCGTGCCCGCGCCGGCGGCGGTGGCCCAATCTATGCCGACCTCGAACGCCGCGTTGACCTCGTTCGCGAGGAACTCGGCGATGCCGGAGCCGGCGTCCGCCAGTTCGGGAATCCGTATGATGGCTGGAAGGAGCCCGTCGTTTGCGAGTCTCGCCGCGATCGCCTGGATGAGGGTCGACTTCCCGAACCCTGGGCCGGCGATTAGGACGACCGAATCCAGATCAGCACCGGGAAATTTCTGGAGTGTCTCCGCGGCCGACTCCCCCGCTTGCCGCCACCGCGGCGCGTCGTCGTCGAAGTCCGGCTTGCGGTCGCGGTCGTAGGGCAGGCAGCGGGGCCACAGGAAGTCGTCGCCTATCGGTTGGCTGAAACCGGTGCCCGGCAATGTTACGACGGCGGACCTCGCAATCGCTCCGCGATAGCGTGCCGCACCCCACGACTCAGGCGAATCGATGCGAATATCCCAGTCCGCGCGCAGGCGGTCGTAGAGTTCGGCGGGCGCAAAGCGCTGGCGGGTGGCGGCGCCCTCAAGCGCGATCCCCGTAAGGACGGCGTGGAGCTTGTCCGGCGACTGGTCGCACGCCGGCATCCAAAGAGGTGCGTAGTCGCGCGCCAGCCCTTCCGCAGGCCAGATGTGGACGTCGAGCTGCCGACATACGTGCAGTGCTAGAGCGTCGTCGCCGCCGAGCGCGGCCGCTATCGCGTCAGCGAGGCGGCGCTGCGACTCGCTGAGCCGCTGGCGCCACTCCACGACGTTGGACTCGTTCGAGCGGGTGCAGATTTCCCTGAGGCGGGTTGCCACGGTCGTGGTCTCGCCGATCGCGAGGGAGAGCGAGTCGCCGGGGTGGAAGTCTGTTGTCGCCTGGTTGGCGAAGGCCTTCCACATGCCCGTCCACGCATCGCCGCTCGTAGCGAGCGCGCGCTTCGCCTGGATGAAGAGGCGGCGGCCGTCTGCCATCACGACGAGCGCGTCGTCAACCGCTGACGTCGCCTCGACTCTGACCGATTCGGGGCGGTCCTTCGGCGGCCGGGGCCGCTGGTCGAGCATGCGCCCCATATAGAGGGCCGCGACCTGGTCCTGATAGCCGACCCCGCCCTGGGTCGCCGCGCCCCCGCCTTCCATTAACGCGTGGCCGGGTCGTCCGCCCGTCCCTTGCGCTCTAGGATGCGCGCCTTCGAGCCGGCCTTGGCGTCGTCGATCGCTTTCCTTACTTCCTCGATATTGCTGAGGCAGATCTGCGCGCGGGCCGGCGGCAGATCGGGCAGGTCCAGGTTCATCCGCATGATGAAGTAGTAGGCCATGGACAGGCGGACATCGATCTCGCGGCGACCGTCCTTCATTGCGTAATCGCGCTGGATGGCGAGGCTCTGCTCCTCGGTAAGGCCAGGATGCGGCCGAAGGTCCAGCTTGGTGAAATTCTCCCACTCGAGGTCGTCCGCTGGATCGAAGTCCGCTGCCGGACCCGGCTTGATCCGGTCGATGCGCGTTAGGACGAAGTCGCGGAAGTCGTCGCGGTCGCACGCCCACGCGCGAACGTGCCAGCGGTATCCGTCGTAGGCGAGCGCGTGGGGGGCGATCAGCCGGGTGCGCGAATTCGTTAGCGACTGGTAGCGCACCTCGACGCACCGCTTCGCGCGGATCGCGTCAAGAATGCGGCGGAGGCAGTCAGGATCGACGTGCCGGACGATGTCGGGCGCGATGTCGGTGCGGGGAAGGTCGCGGAACCAGACCTCGCGCCGCGGCAGCGCGCCTGAGAGCAGGGCGCGCAGCTGCAGCAGGAGTCTGTCCGCCGACACCTTCAGGAACGACGGCTTCATGTCTCGCGTCGGGCGGAAGGTGCGATCGGTGCGGTCATACTCGAGGTTGTCGGCGGCGATCTCGCGGTATCGGCGAAGGTCGACCGACGCCTGGGGGGTCGAGATCTCGAACGCGCTCTCGAGGTCGCTGCGGTTCAGTCCGCCCTCCCAGAAGAGCTTCCACTCGATGAACTCGAATCGCCGGTTCTGCGTCCAAGGACGCTTTTCCTCCTTTGCCATGGGTATAGTTCCTTTACGGCTATAGTTTCTACACCCATATAGTTCCTAGCGGGTCACTTACCGATTCGCGCATTTACTGGCCCAGGTCAAGGACGTCAGGCGAGGGGAGACCAATCGATGAGCCGTGAGCATGTCGGACACCGCGACATCGTGACGTTCGCTGAGGAGCGCGTGAACCTGCCGCAGGACAAGGCGCAGGAATATCGCGCCCAGGCGCGCCGGCTGCGCGAGAAGCTCGAGGGTTATGTCGGTGAACATCCCGACTTCACGCTCCGCAAAATGATGCTGTCGGGCAGCCTGGCCAAGGGCACCGCCCTCCGCTCGCTGAACGACATCGATGTCGCCTGCTACATCAGCGGCGCGGACGCGCCGCATTCGATCGCCGAGCTCCTGACCTACCTCGCCGAGCAGCTACGCAAGGCGTTCCCGAACTTCGCGCCCGATCAAGTGAAGCCGCAGACCTACTCGGTCACGGTGTCGTTCCGCGGGTCGGGTCTCGACGTCGATGTCGTCCCCATACTCTATGATGGTGATCCGCAGTGGTATGGCAACCTCGTCAGCCAAGACGACGGGTCGTTTCTGGAAACGAGCATCCCGCTTCACCTCGACTTCGCCGGTCGGCGCAAAAAGGCGCAGCTCAAGCACTTCGCCCAAGTCGTCCGGCTGGTGAAGTTCTGGGCACGCCGCCAGAAGGTCGAGCGCGACGGCTTCCGCTTCAAGTCGTTCATGATTGAGCTGATCCTGGCCAAGCTGTGCGACGACGGCCTGGACCTGTCGGACTACCCCGAGGCGCTGCAGCACTTCTTCACATACTTGGCGACCAGTGGGCTGGCCCAGCGGATCGCCTTTTCTGACTATTACTCGCTGTCGAGCATCGGCACGTTCTCCGATCCGATGCAGATCATCGACCCCGTCAACGCAATGAACAACGTCTCGCGGCTCTACACCGCGGCCAACATGGACGGGATCGTCGACGCCGCGCTGGACGCTGGCGACGCGATTGACGCCGCGCTTGCCGCCCCCACCAAGCAATTGACCCTCGGCTATTGGCAGAAGGTCTTTGGTTCCACCTTCCAGGTCTGAGGACGGTCATGTCGAGCTACAGCTATGCCGAAAGCATCACCTTCACGGTCACGCATGCGCGACACATGGCGGCGAAGATCGCCACCGACCTCAAGCGCATCCAGCGCCTCTACGGCCGGCCTTCCGACCGCGAGATCACCGAATACGAGGAGGAGGCGGTGGCGATGATGAAGGCGGGCCACCTCGGCGCCGTCACCTACGGCTTCAAGCGCGACGGCTCATGGATTGAGCCCACGCTCAAGTATTCGGCGCGCGACCTCGCCGGTGGCTCCGCTGGCGACGACGATCCGGGCCGCATCCGTCCCGGCAAAGACGTCTCAGGTGCCTCCTTCAGCAGCTTCATGACCTACAACGACGCGTGGTTCGCGCTGTCGCAGGCCGAGCGGGAGGCGTTCAAGAACGGCCTGCCGATCTACCGCACGAGCGGGACCGAGCCGCCGATCTGCGGCTATCTCGACGCCGACCGGACCTATTCCGCCGGGGGCCACGCGCTCGACCGGTCCAGCGTGAGGAGCTACTGATGCAAAATGTGCCTGGATTCGATGAGTTGTTCGAGCGACGTCAGACCTATCCGGACTTCGACCCGCAGGAGCGCCTCGCGCGGCTGGTCGGTCTCGAGGACCAGAAGGCTCGCCTCGCCAAGATCCTCGGGATGCTGGTCAACCCGGCGGGCCTCGAGAAGTGGGCCGCCCGGTTCCATGCCGCCGAGGCGCGCCCGTTGCTCGACGTCGTCCTGCGCCGTCCGCCACTCGTCGTCCTTGCCGGTGACGTCGGCTCCGGAAAGACCGAACTCGCCGAGACAATCGGCGATGCCGTTGCACGGCAGGAAGGCATCGAGCTCACGCTCTTCCCCCTCAGCCTTGCGACGCGCGGCCAGGGCCGCGTCGGCGAGATGACGCAGCTCCTCTCCGCCGCGTTCGAGCACACGGTTCAAGCGGCGACGCGACTGAAGGGTTCGGGCAAAGCGAAGGGGGGGATCATCCTCCTCGTCGACGAGGCCGACGCGCTCGCTCAATCGCGCGAGGCGGCGCAGATGCACCACGAGGACCGTGCTGGCGTGAACGCGTTCATTCGCGGCATTGATCGGCTCGCCAACCTGCGGCTGCCAGCAGCGGTTATCATGTGCACCAACCGCCTCAACGCGCTCGATCCCGCCGTCCGCCGCCGCGCGGCCGACGTCATGGCCTTCTCGCGACCGAACGACGAGCAGCGTGCGCACATTCTCTCGCTGAGGCTGACCCCCCTTGGCCTGGCCCCCTCCCATGTCCAGGCGATCGTGGACGCCACCGGCCAGTCGCGGACCGGGCCAGGCTTCACCTTTTCCGACCTGACGCAGCGCCTTCTGCCGGCGATCGTGCTCGACGCGTATCCCGACCGGGCGATCGAGGGTCCACGCGCTGTCGAGATCGCGAGGGCGATGAAGGCCACCCCGGCATTCCGCGATGAGGCAGTAAGAGACGCGAAATGAGCAATGGCTGGTCAATCCAAACGCTCCTGTCGGAGCTGCACGACGACATACAGGAGCAGCTGACGCGGGCGCGGAAGGCATTCGGCCACCCAGGGGCGAAGGGCGCCGCGAGCGAGTCCGTCTGGCTTGAACTGCTCCAGATTTACTTGCCGGCCCGATATCAGGCGGCCTCCGCACACGTCGTTGATAGCGCCGGCACGTTCAGCGACCAGATCGACGTCGTCGTATTCGACCGGCAGTATTCACCCTTCATATTCAAGTTCAAGGGTCAGACGGTGATCCCGGCCGAGAGCGTTTACGCGGTGTTCGAGGCCAAGCAGTCGATCAACGCCGAGCAGGTCGCCTATGCGGGCGACAAGGTCGCGAGCGTCCGGGCGCTCGAACGGACTAGCCTCCCGATCCCGCATGCCGGCGGGACCTACCCGCCCAAGCCGCTGCAGCACATCGTCGGCGGCCTCTTGACGCTGGAGAGCGATTGGAAGCCCGGCCTTGGCGAGCCGCTAGTGAAGGCGCTCGCCATCGGCGACGCGGACGACCGGCTGGATCTCGGATGCGTCGCGGCGCACGGCATCTTCTCGTGCGACGACGAGGGGTGCAGCACGCTGACGCCGATGGGAAAGCCCGCGACTGCC
The DNA here is from genome assembly GCF_005434915.1 of Aurantiacibacter suaedae. GTDB lineage: Bacteria > Pseudomonadota > Alphaproteobacteria > Sphingomonadales > Sphingomonadaceae > Alteraurantiacibacter > Alteraurantiacibacter suaedae. The sequence continues at coordinate 570,262 of NZ_SKCG01000002.1, read as the reverse complement.
TTCCTGTTCGAGCTCATCGCGCGCCTCCAAGAGAAGGCGACCGTGCCGATGATCGACGTGCGGGCTTACGCGCGGTGGCTGGACGTGGACGTTCCGGCTTGACGGGCCGCCAGCATTGATCGGCTCCGCCCAACGACTGCAGAATCTCAGGGAGCGGCTGCGCTACCGGTTCACGCCGCGCATCGTCGACTGGATGGTCGGGATGTCCACCGCGCGTGCACGCTCGCGTCTGCGATCCACAGGTAAGATAAGGATCCTGGTCGACAACACTGTGCTCTACCACGCCGTCACCCATGAGACCGGGTGGGTCTCGACGGGCGCGAAGAACTGGGGGCCACATGTGCGGGAGACTGGCTACGCCGCCCGCATTCCGGTGCACAATGCCGACGTCCGCACCCGCGAATATCTTAACGTCTGCTATCTGCCGGGCATCGCGGACCTTTGTCGGCGGGGACTGGTGGAGCTCTTCACCTCGGCCGAACTGCGGGACGAGCAGTTCCGGCAACCCTCGGGCCGGTATCGCGGCTACGGCTACTTCGACCACAGCCTTTTCGGCGACCTGCGGATAGACACAATCGACGGATACACCTTCCCGACAATGGGCCCGGGCTTCCTCGGTCTGCCGCCCGCGGAGGATCAGCAGCGCGAGCGCATTGCCCAGCGCCGCGCGGATCCCAGGTTCGACGCACTGGCCCGCACACTCGGACCTGCTAACAGCCAAGACGCCTGGCACATCTACACCGCAGAGACCTACGACTGCCTCTGCTTCCTGACGATGGACTTCAAGTTGATCCGGACGGTCGAGGCCCAGTCTGGCAGCGCACGACTTCGCAAGCTCTCGACTCGGGTAATGACACCGGAGGCGCTTGGGCGCGAGCTAGGCATATTCCGGGTGGCCCCGCACTTATTCAGCTACCATTCCGCCAGCTTCATTGTGCGATCCGACATCTCAATGCCGGGCGGAAAACGGCGGCCCCGGAGGGACTATCGATGATCGTCTTGGCGAACGACAGGTTTTAGGAGCGTCTCGTTGTGCGCTGGATAGCTCATTAGGGGCGCAAAGCCGTCATCCCACCATACGATGCCGACTGCCTTCGCATGCATCCGCATTAGGAAAACTCCTCCCGCCAGCGGCGCTGTCCGAGGTCGGTGGTAGAGGGGAAAAGCCCTTCGGCCGGCCTCGCGATACGAGGCATATTCATGAACGGATTACATCATATGCCGGGCATTCCCGGCTGCAGCGACACACGCTCCAGCGAGCCGCGCATTCTATATCCGGTGCGCAACAGAGCCGCCTGGCCACGCAAGGCACCGGAAGGCCAACAGGTCCGAAGGATTTGCGTGATCGATACGGAGACCACCGGGCTTAGGCTTGAGAGGCACCAGATCGTCGAGCTTTGCGGCGCGGTTGTCTCGGTCGACGATCGGGACCGCGTGGTCGCCATCGAACAGGTAAAGGCCGGGCTGGTTGACCCCGGCCATCCGCTGTCACCGGAGATCGCCGAGCTGACTGGTCTCAGCGATGCCGACCTTGCGGGCAGGTCGATTTGCCCAGAGCAGCTGGTCGCGTTCCTCGAGGGTTGCCACGGGGTCGTCGCATTCAACGCCGGCTTCGACCGGCCCTTCGTCGAGAAGCATGTCGCTAGGCACGTCGCGGTGCCATGGGGGTGCGCCATGCGGGACGTGCCGTGGCGCACTCTCGGGTTCGAGCCGGGGCCGCAAGGCTACGTGCTCGCGCAGGCGGGCTACTACATGCCCAACGCCCATCGCGCGCGCGACGACGTCCTCGCGCTCGTCGAATTACTGGACCACGTCTGCGCCGATGGCGAGAGCGTGATGGCGAAGGTGCTCGCAGCAATTGAAGCGCCAGCATGGCGGTTCGAGGCATGGGGTGCTCCATACGGGTTCAAGGATGAGTTGAAGGACCGCCGATACCAATGGGCGCCGGAGCGCACCCACAAGATCTGGCACAAGCATGTCCGGCAAGCGGATTTCCGGTCGGAATATCGCTGGTATCGGCAGACGATCGGCAAGCGTCCCATGGTGGCCCCTCTGTTAGCGACCGAGCGATACCGCGCCAACGAAACCTGGGTGCCTAAGCAACCCACGGTCAGCGTGCCTGATTTTCTGCGGTGAGAGTGAGCCGGGTCCCGGGAAGGGAAAAGGCTCCGGCCAGAAAGGCCGTCTCTCGAACACAAGGAACTTTGTATGAATACGCACCACACCTGCGGACACGATGTCCGCCGGGCCAATGCCAGCGCGCTCAAGCTCGAGCTTGGTCTTACCCTTGGCGGGAAGATTGCCTCGTCGGTCTGCTTCGCCTCGGTCACCGGCCTTGACGGGCCGATCCTGGAAGCTGCGGCGCGCCGGGTCGCAGAGGAGCGGCAAGACTGCGTGATCGCTGTCTATGCCGACGACGAAGCGGTCACTCCGGAGTTCTATCTTCTGCTTCTGCGGCATCACTTCCAGGTGCTGGCGAGCAAGGTCGTGCCGTCATCGACCGGCTATGACGAACCTCTCGTTCTCATGACCGAAGACCGCGAACGGCAATTCGCAATCGACCAGCGCGGAATGCTCTCGGAGCTTCCGATCGAAGCGGCGACCAAGAAGCCTCGCAACCACCGGCGGGCCGCTGACCGCATCGCGGCGACCGCCGACGCGGTCAGGCCGCTGGTGAGCACCGGTGGTCAGATGCCGGGCGACGTCTTTCTCAACAGTCGCGGCGTCGTGACCACCGCTGCCGTCGCCTGATCCCACCAACCTCTGACCGCACACGGGCGGCGTCTCCTCCGAAGGCGCCGCCCGTGTCGTTTTGATCCTACAGGAAACCACCTCCCATGAACTTCTCACCCACGCGCCATCCGCGCGTGCTCGCCTCTCTTGAAATCGTGCGCAATCCGACCGAACCCAGCCACCGATCCGCGATCCGCAGTATCGCGATCCTCACCGTCACCAGATGCCCGGAATGGGGTGCCCGGTTCGCCAGCGAGCACTATGCGTTTCAGCGCGAAACCAAGCGTTCCGATATCATCGAAGGCATCGCCAAGAGCATCCCAGCCGACGGCACCCTGATCTGCAAGGCTCGGCCTGGCAAACACCATCATCTGCGCAAGGCTATGGCAGGGATTCCCTTTCCGCCCTCGGACCTGCAGCTCATCCAGCGCCTCCGCGGTGATCTCGATATCGTCCCAATCGAGTGCCGCGAGACGGCACTCAACGAGACCGCGGCAGCTTACGCGATCCGGCGCGCAGGTCCGGGTTCATCGACCATGGCGAAAGCTCGCCGCGCTGCCGACGAAGCGCAGGTGCTCTGGTTGACCTTCCTTGCGAGTTGCTGCCGCGACAGCGACCGGACCTCGCTCGGCTCGGCCTTCCTGGCTTGGCGGGCGATCGAGCAGGCTCGCCCGCTGCCCTTCTGACGAAGCGTGATGGTGCCAACAGTCAGAGAAAGGAAAAGGCAGATGGCGAAAAGCTACATCGCGCTCGACGCGGAATTTTACTGGGACGAGGATCTGCATAAGGCCCACAAGGCCATGGATCCGAAGTCCGATACCCGGGCGGTCGCGGTCAAGAAGGTCATGGCTGCTGCCGTCTTCCGATTCACGATCGACGATGAGGGGCGGGTATCTGTAGGCGACATCCTCAGCTGGTCTGAGCGGGACTGGGGCGACGAGGAAGGCGTGGTCAGTCAGCTGTTCGACTGCCTGCGCGCGCACGATGACAAGCCGGTGATTACCTATGGGGGCCTTGCGATGGACATTCCTGTCTTGCTCCTCGCGGGCATAGCTCATGGGCTGCGGCTGCCTCCGCAGCTGATCGATCTTCCAGGTCGCAGAGGGCCGCGGCCGCACCTCGATCTTGGCTTGATGTTGAAGGGTGGCGGGCGAACGTGGAGCCATCTCAGCCAGGTATTACTGCGTATGGGTGTGCCGTTCGCACTCGTTGCCTCCAAGCCTGGCGTCAGGCGCCCCGCGAGCGGGGGCGCATGGTGGGCGCTACGTGATCACGTTGAGCTGGATTGTTTGTTGCTCTCGATCGCCAAGCTGGGCTGGCTCGTTGCTCAAGGAGCCAACGGCCTGCGGCTCGAACCGGCGATCATCGCGCTCGTCGAGGGATTCCTGCGCAGACGGCCAGATCATTCGCTTGCCGGCGAGTTGCACGCCTATGCCAACCGGCTCCAGCGGCAGATCGCCGAGGGGTTCGACCTCGCGGCGTAACCGGCACTGCTATATGCGCCGGGCCGAAGGAATTCAGACATCATCGGCCCGGCGCAGTGGAAAAACTCCTTTCGCAGCTTCTCCACGCACAGCCGGTAACTGGTTCTTAATGCCTGTGGCGGTATCTCAAGCAACAGTGGCGATGTAGCGCGCCGGGGCAGCACCCCGAGCCGGTGACCTGAATTTGAATCGCTCCAACCCCGTGAACCCGCATTTTGAAATGCGCGTTCAATAGGCGTTCGAGGTCACGAAATGGCACCATCGACACCGAAGTCCACAGCCGTGGTCTCGCTCGCCGAGCGAGGAAACCATGGTAAAGTCCTCCGCCATTAACGGCACCATTCACAATAATGCGAAAGCCCCATGTCCGAATTCGGTCGGTGGTGCGCATACACCAATAGCAAATGCTTCAGCGTCACTGACCCGGCCCCAGATCCGGGCAGCACTGACGAAGATCGATATCGGACCGGGCTCCCGTCTGAAGAAGTGTGCGGGCTATCGCGCCTTCACCGCCGATATCTGCGCGGACGATTTGCTCCAGGAGGCAATCCTGCGAGCCATGACCTCGCGCAGGTGTCCGGCAGGCCTCGCGATCGAACACTTCCTGATGGGCATCATGCGCTCGATTGCCAGCGAGATCATCGCGAAGCGTGAAAGAGCGACCGAAGCATTGCTGGGCCTTTGTCAGGAAGGCCCGGCTGCACCGCTATCGCCGGACGAGGGAATCGCTTTTACCGAGCGTGCCGAGGCCTGCAGACAATCCCTCGACGAGATCGTCGAAGGCTCGCCGGTCGCTGAAGGGGTGCTCGATGGCATCGATCAAGGCCTGTGCGGAAAGGCGCTCGCCCAGTTCGCTGGGATAGACCAGGCCAAGCTCGCAACGGTCCGAAAGTTCATTGTTCGAAGGAGCGCGATCGCGTGGATTAAGCTGGAGAAGCTCGACGAGGCCGCGTGAGCTTGCAGAAGGGATCAGTTCGTCTCGCTACGCGGCGCTCTTTCGAGCCCCGCGAAGCGAGACGCGACTTCTTCCCACATTCTGACTGCGCCACCTTCGTTTGTGTCGGTGAAGTGCTCGATACGCCCTTCGATGTAGGCTTGCCCATCATCGCCGTGGTGCTTCTCGACCCACAGCGCGAGAGCCCACAGCTCCTGCTCTTGCGTAACGGCCATCCTAGGAGGAACCGAACAATACCGATGATCGCCATCACCTGAAGCGCGCCGAACAACGTCACTTCGATGCTAAGGATCGCCCTGCTGCGAAAGTTCGGCGACTTGCTAGCACCAGGGCTCCCGCCTTCCGGACCACGTTCTTGCAAGTCCTTCCTCGACGAGCTGGTCTCCAAGCGATCTGCCTCCGCGGTTAATGACGGCAAGGGTGCGACCATAGCGATCCTTGGCGGTCCTGGCGATCTCGAAGCTGTCCGTATTTAGAAGAGCGATGAGCCGGTCGCGCGCCTGCAGTGCGAGTTCGCGCTCGTAGACGCATGCGATGTTGAGCTCTGGCGCGTCGATGTGCTGTAGCCTGATCTTCTCGCCCTCGATCCAAACGGTATCGCCGTCGTGGACGCAGTGATCCCGGGGACCGGGTGCGCAGATGGCTAAGGCAGAAGCTAGCATGAGCATGGCACCGAGCTATGCGCCTGCGATTATCATTTTCCTACTTGGAACAAATATGGAACATGAGTCTCGAATCGGAGACCCTCGATGATCGTTCTCGGCCCTTTTGTCCTTGCAGGCCTCATCACCGCGACCGCCACTCTGGTGTGGTCAATCAGGCGTAAGCCGTGAGCTCGATACGCCTGAAGTCGCTTTCGGACTTCTCGCGGCACGGCTACAAGGTTCGCATAGATTGCCGATCGTGCAAGCGCGTCGTGCTGATCGACCCCGTTGGCTTGTCCTTCTTGTGCCAGCGCAAAGGCTGGTCACACCGGATCCACGAGTTAGAGCGCAATCTACGCTGCACCAAATGTGGGGCGCGAAATGCTGTGTTAGGGCCTGGCGTTGGGGGCCACACGAGGAGCGCCTCTTGATTATCCAAGTTTGGCCCAAAATTATCAGACGACCGACATCCGGATTGGCGGTGCGCTTGGAAAGAGCGGCAGAGGCAGACCTCGAATATCTAGCGCCTCTGGCTGATATTTGGCTTCACGTGACCAACGTGTCAGAGGACCTGTAGCCGCTCATGAACGCAGTCGAGAAGAGCCTTGAGCCTATCTTTGTCAGTATCGTCATAGCGAAATTGCCTGAGAAGATAGGCATAAGCGACCGCACATAATTCTCGTTCCCCCGTGCAAACCCTCAGCGCGTTGTCGCGACAATTCCTCACGAAAACCTCGAATGGACTTTGTTCCACGAAAGCGTCGATATCGGCCCAATTCCTGCATTGTTCGATTGTGGGCCATTCCTCACCCCTAGCGGGTCCGTCGATGTTGAACAGAAGGCTAAGTTCTAGCGAGATCCAATCAAAGACCGCAGGCCGCCGCTCGATATCATTGAAATCGATTAAGGCGGTGCGATCCACCCCATCCACAAGAACGTTTCCCCCGTGAAGGTCTCCGTGAGTGACCCCCTGCTTCGTCCCTACACGGCGGTCCTCGAAAGTTTCCGCCCATTCGAGACCGAAAGTGCCAATAACTTCCGTGGCCCGCTCATCACTTAGATTGGTTCGGCGGATCTGCCGGATGTCCACCGCCGTCTCGCCCTCTATCGAATGCCAAGGAGCCAGTGCCTCAGCGAGATTCGACAAGACTGCGATCGATTTCTCTGCATCCCCCGCAATATCAAACAAGCTGCCTTCTGCGTCGGAAACGAGATCGTAAATTATCGCTGCGCGGCTGTGCCCTCCGTATTCAAGCCTCTCCAGTAGTCGAGGGGTATGGCTGGAGTTGAGCTGCTGTGCGTGAAGTCGGTATTTTCGCTCCTCCTTCTCGGCTTTGATGTGATCGTCGATCTTTAGAACTAGGTTGAAAATCTGTTTCCCCGACGAGTCTTTCACTTTGACACTAAAGACGTCAGCCGATGATTTCCCGGCGCCTAGTTTGTGGACCTCGTAGCTCGTTCCTTTAAGTCGGCGGACTGCTATCCGAATTAGCCGGTCAGCATCGATCGGCAGATTTATCGCGGCACGATTTCTATGGTCGCAATCACCTAGAGCTTGAATGTCAGAGACAATCTCCTTTAGCTCTGCCGCGAACTCAGATTTGCTGTCCTTTCGAACCAGATCCAATGTAGGCTTTTTGCTACCGCATCCCCATATATCTTGTTTGTCGCCTTCCTTCATCAAAGTTCTAACGAGCGACTCGTATTCGCTGCCGGTGAAAATGAGAATGGGAAGACCAGGCGCCAATTTTCGCGCTTCGCTAAGCACAGAAACCCCATGATCCGGATCTGTCTCAAGAGGATTCTCTGATGAGTAAGGGATCCGTAAATCGAGTATCATCAAATCGAAAAACATCGATTCAAGCGCTTGGATGGCGCTTTCCGCATCATACGCGAACGTCAAGCGCGCGGTCGGATCGACATCTTTCAAAACCTCCTCAATAAAGGCCCGATCGTCCGAATTATCTTCGACGCTTAAGACCTCAATCAAGGCCGATACCACTTCATACTAAAAATGACGCCGCTGGGGTTATTGGCCTCAAGCGATATCTCGCCATCCATACTGGCCATAGCTGTTCGGGCAATGGAGAGGCCAAACCCCATATGACCTTGCTTCGTGGTTCGACCCAAAGTCATGGCGGCCTTCGCTGCCCCCTTTAAACCCGGTCCGCTATCAATGATCCGTATGAAGTATTGCACCTCGGACTCACCCCAAGTGACCACAATAGGGCTGGCTCTTGCGTTTGATGACGCTTCAACAGCGTTTCTCAATCCGTTGCAGAATGCCAATTTCAGAAAGTTAGGATCGCCCAGAACGACAAGCTTCGTGTCGCCATCATATTTTATTAGATCTCCAGCGCCCTCCTCAGAGACGCATTCTTTTAGAATTCGGTAAATTGGAAAATCTGTAGGCTTCCGGGGATGCGACACCTCCTGAAGCTGCTGCATAGCTGTCATTAATTCTTTGAGGCTTTCAATTTTCGCCGCCAATTTGCTTTCAGCATAATTGTCCACTGACCGTCCTGCCTCGTATTCAATACTTCCCAAGCGAGGCAAAATTTCATGAAGGAGGGAGCCGGTCACCTCCCTCATGGCCCGCCATTCAGCCAGATTCCGATGGTGGTGATCTTCTTTTTCGTCGGCAGGATCGCTCTTCGCAATCTGTGGATGCTCAAGTTTGGCGATAGCGCTTTTAAGTGCTGTCTTTACAAACGCAGTCGTCTCCACCGCGAGAGCGGCATTCAGCAAATCAATGTCCTCAGCGTTGAGATCGCGGCTTAGATCTCGAACGGCGGAGAGGCGCTCATGGGGTGACGTGCTGTGCAGGCGAGTGCAAAGTTCAGCTCGATCATGGTTCTGCATGATAGAACTTCGATCTGGCGTCAAAAGCTTCAATTCCCCCTTCCATCACGTTCGTGATGGCTTCAACGACCTCGGGGACATCAAGCGAATTCGATACGAGCAAAAACCCTCGATCGCCAGTTGAACCCATTTGAGTGACCCTTGTGGCGTTCCCGAGGACTGGAATGTTGGCATTGTGTGAGGCGACTAGAAGCTGGTCGTCCTTCGCCCTCTCGCGCATAGACTTTACCAGCGTCCCAACGATGAAGGCGTTGTCAATGTGATCCTCGGGCTGATCGAATATCAAAACCCGGCCGGTCTCATTAAGTATTATGGGCAAAATCACAGTGCACTGCTGCCCTGTCGACAACGCATTTAAAGGTTTATGTTTGGACTGGTCTTGCAGATAGAATTGAACCGAGTCTTCAACCTTCAGAACAAACAGATCACCGAGGTCGTTTTGCGAGATTGCCCAAATGATCTTCGCAGCTCGATCTTCAGATATTCCGATTGCCTGTGCCAATGCGCGTGTGTCAAAATCCTCAACCCATTCGCCAAGTTCGCGTGGACTCACAGTTGACGCTATTTTTTTCGAGACTTCGGAATATTGGATGCCGCTGCCCTGCATCATATTGCGCAACAATCCAGAGTATGGAGCGGTGTAACCGAATTGCTCCACGTCAGCCTTAATGAGAGGAGCAAATTTTGCATTGATGTCAGCAGCCACCAATTTCCGCTTCTCGAACGTTCTCTGCCAGGCCTCCTCCAACGTTTGTAGTAATTCCGCCCGCTGTATCTTGAGCTGATCAATCGAGGATTGCCGAGCTTGACGACGCTCTACTACAGATTCACATTTGCGAATCTCAGCATCTAGCTGCTGGATAGTTGCTGCGATCGCACCAGCGCCCGCGCTTAATGCCTCGACTTCTGATCGCAGATGTCTCGCCTCCGCTTCGAGTTCACCTCGCCGCATACGTGCCTGGTTCGTGGCGGAGTTAATGGGTTCAGATAGCGCATCTATACGATTGGTCGCAGTCCTGAGGTCGTTTCCGATATCAAGGACATTGGCTGCAATTGCGCGACTTGAGTCCGAATTTAATGTCTTGAGCCAATCGCCTTCGATCGCTTGGGTTGCATCGGAGAGGCTGCCATAGGCGACGTTGAGTTCGAGATCGAGGCGATCCAGCTCTTCGATTTCCCGGGACAGCAGAGCAATCTTTTGTGAGAGTTCATCGAGTTGCTTCGATTTCTGCGCAATCTCGGCTGATTGCCCCTCTTGGGCTTGCTGTTGTTCACGAGAATGCTTCAAGCTCGCCCGAAGGTTAGGAAGCCGTTCAACCTCGTCTCCTAGAGTGTTGATCTCGCGCTGGCGATTAGCGATCTCCTTGGTCAAGGAGCGTATTCTTGCCTCTTGCTGAGCCACCTCACTGGTCGCCCCACCGCTAGGCTCGATGAAGCCATCCAAAAGCCGCAACCTACCGGTCGGATGCAAACCTATTTTCTCTATCTCCCGCTGTGAAAACACGAGCGGGGGCAGGCCTTTGAAAATATTCTGAGGTGGCGGAGGCACATTAACGGCTCGCGAAATATGGCGCGTCTCACCATCCTCTTCATAAACCAGCTTTACTGCCCCGGTGCCGAGAATAGCCTGCGCGTGTTCGACACTTCGTTGCGAACTCTCTGGAACAACATTCTCCAGCCCGAGGACGAATCGGATAAGTTCGATTATCGATGTTTTCCCCGTGCCTCTAGCGCCGATAAGCACGTTGAGGCCTTCATCAATTTGCAGATCGAGGCCGTCCAAAAATCCTTCGTCTACCTGCAGGCGCTTTAACTTCAAAACTCACCCCACTTCCTGTTCGCGCAGGTTATAATCTAGCTTGCAAGTGGCGATAAACGCTGTTCCGGCCACTGCCTAGCTTCTTCGCAATCTCTGTCTGCGATGGGCTACAGGTGTTGTGTTTGACAAATCCAAGCACCTTCAATTTTCTGGGGCCTTCCTGACTAGCCGCCCTGCACGTTCCGCATATGCGCGGCTTCTAACTCCACCGTCGCGTCCTGGACCCGGGGAAAGATATCTTCGTCGTGCCCCCGCCCCGCCTTCATGGCCGCCACGGCGCGCTTCGCTTCATGGGCAGTAATTGTCAGATCGCTCGTATAGTTGTCGAACGTGAGCCGGATCGAAAACGTGTCCTTTGAAGGATGGCTGACGGTAATTTGTGGGAAGCCCTGAATGCCGAGGCCGTTGACGCGAACGTCATAAATGACCGCTTCCGCAATCGCAGCGCCAATGTCGCCTGACGAAATTCCAATAGCGTATGCCGTCCCCATGTTTCTATCTCCATCACCCGCTAGGCGCGGTTCTGCATCCGTCGTAGCGACTGCAGAGCGACGTTTGCCGTCTCGCCCGTGAAGATCGCAAGCTATTTTTCCCGGTCGACGATCGCGTCGCAGTTGAAGCACGTCGCTTCCTCGCGCTCATTTGCGCGATGGTATCCGGCATAGGCCTCGACGATACGGTTGAGCCTCCCACACGATGAGCAGCTCGTTTGGCGGGTCTCTTCAGTGTAACTCATAACCATCCCAGAGTTTGGGGACGCCGCGCCGCGCCGCGTTTAGCGAGCCTTCGTATCGACGCCTTGTCCCAGTAGGGTCACGAGCCCCGCGTTCGGTTTCCACGCGGACACCTGCGACCGCACAGTGGGCGCGACGCCAACCTGCAAGCGCAAACGCCCTCCGAAGGAGCCGACTTCTAAACCCGGGCGAACGAATGGCGGGTTTCGGCATTTACGGCAGGGCCGGCGAAGGGCGACGATTGGGGCGCAATTGAGCTATAGGCGAATGACATTCATCTCAAGCGTCGCATTTTTCAAAAACCGCTTTGTAATCTGAACTTTTCATCCTTTAACCTCAAAGATGAAGGTCCGGATTTTTACAGCCGAGCGAAGCGACGCAGTCGCAGTAACCGCATCCGGAAGCGGCGAGCCTCCGCTTGCGCTCCTTTTTTTCAGCCATCTTTCTCGGGGGGCAGACCATGTCCCTTTCGGATGAAGGAAGGTTTCGTGCCGCCGAACGCGACCGCGATCGGTGCATCACCTTTGAGCGATTGCGCTCGCGCATGATCAAAAAATTCGACGAGCAGCGTGAGCTGCGACTGCAGCCTCATGAGGTCCTGCTGCTGGTCGAACTCGGAACACTAACGAGGCTGGAAAAGGAGATTGCAGCCGGAAGGGAAAAGGAATGTCAAAAAAGAAGATCTATGAACGAGGCGATTACTACCTCGCATTCGACACAAATCAAAATGGAACGCTCCGTTCGAAAAACCTCTACATCTTCTACTACGACCGCGAAGAAAGAAGGAGCCGCAGCTATTCGACGTGCACGTCAGATATCCAACTCGCTAAGGAAGAGTTAGATCGCTTTTACGAGGAGCGGGAAAAGTCACATAAATTCTGCCCCACGTGCGGACAGGCATTTAGCGGCGAACTACCGCCGCTCGTTGCTACAGCCATCGCGGAATATCTCGAGAAGACCGATTATGAGGCTGCGAATGCCAGGCTGGGTCACGTCCTTGCCTTTCTTGAGGATGAGGGCTTGGAAGACGCTCGTTGCGACGAGATAAACGACGCATGGATTAAGAAATTTCGCAAATGGGCAGCGGGCGTCGATATCGTGTCACCCACCGGCAAAAAGAGAAAACGTTCGCCGACAACGATCGCGGCAAGCGTATCGATGTTGCGAACCGCAATCAATCGAGCGTTCGAGAACCGAAAGCTTTTGCATCGTGCCGTCATCAAGGTGAAAAAATCTGAAATTGAAGGAAAAACACCGTGGTTTCGTGCGTCCGAGGGCCAAATCATCGCTATGTTCAGATACGCGTTGGTTCTCGATGCTCCAGAAGATGCAAGCCTGAAGCAAATCGCGAAATGGAAGCGCGAGAGGAAGAACCTGCTCTCGTATCTTCGGCTGGGAGTAGCGACCTGGGCTCGCCCAGACGCACTGATGGACTTCTCAACCAGTTCCGACGCAGAGCAGTGGAATTCTCAAAACGGATACATCAATCTCAATCCCGCGGGCCGTGAGCAATCAGACAAATATCGCCCCCTGATTCGAGCTCCACGACAGATTGTCCCGCTACTGAATGCTAACGAAGGGAAGTGGGTCAAAGTCGCTTCAATTAGGACGGCATTTCGACAAATGACGAAGACTCTCGAATTTCCGTCCGAGCGTGGTCAGAGCGGCGTCAAGTTGATTCGCCGAAGTGTGTCGAACCTACTGCGGCCTCGGCTTGAAAAGGCAGGCTCGTGGCAGACCCAAGGGCCACTCATGCTCGGGCATGTTCGGAAGAAGGAGTCGGACAAGTATGCGACACCCTACCACGAGGATTATCTCGGAGATGTTCTAAGGCTGACGGAAGAGCTGATCGATTGCATCGAAGCCTCCGCTCCGGGCGCGTTCTCATTAGATTAACCGGAGTTTCGCCGGAGCTCGGGCGCCGCGTAAATCAGAAAGTGGCGGAAAAGCTGGCGCACCCGACAGGATTCGAACCTGTGGCCTCTGCCTTCGGAGGGCAGCGCTCTATCCAGCTGAGCTACGGGTGCATTATGGCCAGCGCCCTCGCGCCTAGCAATGCGGCGCGCGAACGCCAAGCGCAATCGTCAATGCACGGCTTTGAGCTCCCATCACGCCGCGCAAATGCAACATCTCGCTACCGTTGGTCTTCTCTGCCTGAGCCGCAAAGTCGCTATCGAGTTGACACAACCAACCTCGACCTTGACTTGAGCAACAAAGTCGCCCCACTCTTGGCGTGCAGATGTCAGTCCACAACGGAATCGCATCTCGTGGGGAGAGGAAACCTATGCTCAAAGCGACCGTGATCGCCGCAGGCCTGGCGCTGAGCCTGCTCGGCACCCCGGCTGTTGCGCAGCCGGGCAGCAGCTTCACGCCCGCCCGCGCCGCGGGCTATGCCGAAGTTACCGACTGGCCCGATTTTACTGGCGTCTGGAGCCCCGATTGGGCCTATCTGTTCGCCAGCAGGGGCTCGCGGCAGGGGGCTGGCCCGGTCCTGACACCGCAGGCCCAGGCGAAATACGATGCCTTCCTCGAACGGCAGGAGCGCGAGGGGGTCGATCAGTATCTGCAGGTCAACTGCATTCCGCCGGGTATGCCGGGCATCATGCGCCAGCCCTACCCGGTCGAATTCCTGTTCTCGCCCGGTCGGGTCACGCTCCTCACCGAAACCTATTCGCAGGCGCGCCGCCTTTACCTCGACGGGCGCGCGCTGCCCGAGGATCCCGAGCCGCTGTTCAACGGCACCTCGGTCGCTCGCTGGGAGGATGACATGCTGGTGGTCGACACGGTCGGCTTCAACCATCTGGTGACCTACCAGAGCGGGATCGAGCCTTCGCAAAAGATGCGCATCCACGAACACTTCTGGCTCGCCGAGCCCGACGTGCTGATGGTCGAGACCACCATCACCGATCCCGGCGTACTCGCCGAGCCGCTGGTGCAGATGCTCGCTTTCCGGCGCAAGCCCGATTGGGACATGCGCGAATACGTGTGCGAGGAGAACAACCGGCTGACCGATGACGAGGGCGGTGCCAACATCGATCTTGGACTCGACTCGCCGGACGACGATCCCTTCGGCCCGCCTCCGGACAACTGAGCTACGCAGGGCTGACCGGCGGCCCACCGATTCGTACCTGTTTGATCGCTAACGGGTTTTCAACCAGGCCGGCATAGGCTTGCCTGATGACCGCCGTTTCCCCTTCTCTTGCCCCGGTAACCGGGCGCCATCCCAGCGGATCGAGCGCCTGCGCGCTGCGCTGGGCGGCGCTCACCGATGCCGGGCAGGTCGTCGCCATGCTGGCGGGTGTCAGCACCGGGCGTCCGGGCCGCGAGATCAGGGATTTTCCGATGCTTATGCGCGATGCCAAGCCATGGCGGCGCGAGGCAGCAGAACGCGCGCTCGACGATTTGAGCGCGATCATGGAGCCGGGCATCGCCGCGCTGATGGCGATTAACGCGCGCGGCGGCGATTGCCGCTCTGCCGCCGAGGCGCTGTGGAGCGAATTCTCGGCGGCTCGTGCAGCGCTGCTTGCCATGGTCCCCGCCGCCGGCTCGTTCGGACCCTTGCGCGCCGCCTGAATGGCGCACAAGCACATCGTGACTTGACGATGTTCACATTTCGTTCCAGCATTTGCGCATGATCGAATCGCTTTCCAAATCCGCCCCTTCGCCTGTCGTCGATGCTGATGTCACGCCAGCGCGTGCGCGCGAGGTGTGTCGCGGGATCGGCCGCCTGTTTGCGCGCAATGGGATCTGGGTGCTGCCGGAAATGCCGCTGCGCAACGGACGGCGGGCCGATCTCATGGGGCTCGATGCCAAGGGGCGGATCGTGATTGTGGAAATCAAAGTCGCGCGGGCTGATCTGCTTGGCGATGCCAAGTGGCCCGACTATCTCGATTTCTGCGACCGGTTCTACTGGGGCCTGCCGCCCGAGCTTGATCGCGGCTGCCTCGATGGCGAGGATTTCCGGCCCGACATGTGCGGTGTGATCGTGGCCGATGGCTACGATGCGGAAATCGTGCGCCCTGCCCCCAGCCATCCGCTCGCGGCCGCGCGGCGCAAGGTCGAGGTGGAGCGGCTCGCACGAACTGCCCTGCGCCGCCAGCAGGTCGCGCTCGATCCGCATTGCGCCGGGTGGGACGAATAGGGCGCGGGCCATCTGTCGCCTGAGGCTCTGCGGTGCTAGGGCGCAGGCGTGAGCTTCGATGTGACCACCGCCATTATCCTGTCCGCGCTTGCCATGACGGTGATCGTGGCGCTGCGCTATCTCGCCACCAGCGGCATCTTCGCGCTGGCGACGGCGCGCGTGCGGCCCGGCCACTATGCCGGGCGCGGGCGTCAGATTCGCAAGGAAATCGGGTGGTCGCTCGCTTCGGCCGCGATTTATGGCATTCCCGCCGGCGTGGTCGCATGGGGCTGGCAGGAGCACGGCTGGACCCGCATCTACACCGATGCTGGCGACTATCCGCTGTGGTATCTGCCGCTCTCGCTGCTGATCTACCTCTTCGCGCACGACACCTGGTTTTACTGGACACACCGGCTGCTGCATGTGCCGCGCTGGTTTCGCCTCGCCCATGCGGTCCACCATGCCAGCCGCCCGCCCACCGCCTGGGCCGCGATGAGCTTCCACCCGATCGAAGCGCTGACTGGCGCCGTGGTAATCCCCGCGTTGGTGTTCCTGGTCCCGATCCACATCGGCGTGCTCGCTCTGGTGCTGGCGATCATGACGATCATGGGCGTGACCAACCACATGGGCTGGGAGATGTTCCCCCGCTGGCTCGTTCATTCGCGCTTAGGAAACTGGTTGATAACGGCCAGCCATCATCACGTTCACCACGAGGCCTACCTGTGCAACTACGGCCTCTACTTTCGCTTCTGGGATCGCTTGTGCAAAACCGACAAAGGCCTCTCCTCGCCCTGATCGCCCTTTCGCTGGCGGCCCTGCCCCTCGCTCCGGCACTCCCGACCGAGGGCGGCGTGAACGTGGACGTCACCGTAACGGACTTGCGCAACACCAAGGGCCGGATCATCGCCTGCATGACCAGCGACGAGAGCCACTTTCCGCGCTGCCGCGATGTGGCAGGCTCTTACAAGGCAAACGCGGCCGCCGCCGATAGCGTGGTGCTGCATTTTGCCGGAGTCGTACCGGGCACCTATGCTATCGCCCTGCTGCACGACGAAAACCAGAATGGCCGCGCCGACCGCGCGCTGACCCTGATCCCGCGCGAGGGCTTCGGCTTCTCGCGCGATGCGCCGGTGCGGATGGGGCCGCCGTCTTTCGAAGATGCCGCCTTCCCGGTCGGCGCTACGCCAATCAGCCAGACTATTCGGATGCGCTACCTGCTGTAACCGCACCGGGCATGGCCACCGCAATCTTTACCTGGTTGCGCGCAACTTTACGCTAAATTTACCATGTCGCGCCACAACGGCCCTTGAAGCAAGCAAAGGGCCATCGGCATGGATACGTTCCGCAGTTCGGGCAACGATTACGAGGGATATTTCGAAGGCGCGGACGAGCACCTGCTCGACGAGCCGTACGATGCGCTCCCACCCGACATCGGCACGAACGAGCGCCGGATGCAGGTGCGCGCCTACAATTTCTGGGCCAGCCAGCTTGGCGACGGCGACCTCCCGCGCATTTCCAGCCTCGATCCTTCGAAGGTAGAGGATTTCGGCGTCAATGCCGTGCTGCTCGACTTTTCGGACGGCAGCGACGATCCGCGCGTGACCTTCCTTGGCAAAAGCCTCGCCGAAGAATGCGAAGTCGGCACCAGGGAAGTAGAGCGGTTGTCCGATGTTCCGGCGCGTTCGCTGCTGAGCCGGATCACCGATCATTACATGCAGATCATCGCCAACCAGGCGCCGATCGGGTTCGAGGCCGAATTCGTGAATCAGCGCGGCCGTTCGATCCTCTATCGCGGCATCCTGCTGCCCTACACCGGCGACGGTGCCGGCGACACGATCACCCATATCTACGGCGTCATCAACTGGAAGGAACTGGCCGACCAGGCCATGGCCGACGAACTGCTGCTCGAGATCGAGCAGGCTATCGATCCGGCTTTGCGCAAGCGTTCCGAACACTCGCCGCTGGCCGACTGGGCCGATGGGCCTGGCACTCCCTTCAACGACAATCCCGATTCCGATCCCGACCTTGGCCCGGATCTCGGCGAACACATCACCACCACTAGCGACTCGCTTGACGATCAGGACATGGCGCTGGCCGACTGGCTGGCCCGCGCCCGCGAGCAGGTAGCCGAAGCGTGCGAGCGCGAGGATCGCACCCGCACCGCGCTTTACGATGCGGTGAGCCGTGCCTGGGACTTTGCCCTCGCCGCAGCCGATGCGCCCGATGAATTCGCCGAAATGCTCGACGATGCGGGCCTCACGGTGCAAGAGCGTGCCCCGATGACGCCGATCGTCAAGCTCGTGTTCGGCGCCGATTACGACAAGACCCGGCTTACCGAATACGCCGCCGTGCTCACCCATGCCCAGCGCCTCGGCCTGGCGCGTGGCAGCCTCGCTGCATTCCTGCGCGAGGCCGAGGGCGGCCTCAAAGGCGTGGTCGCGGCCGAACGCAAGCTGCGCCGCGAGGAAGCGGGCAAGCCCGAACCCGAACCGCGCAGCGCCCCGCGCAAGGTTATCGCGCGCAAGTTGCGCGAAATAGAACCACGCAGCCTCGCCGCGCTGCCCGCGGAGGGCGAAGAATTCGCGCTCGTCATGGTCCGCCGTGGCAGCGACGGCAATGTCAGCGTGCTGGGCGAAGTGCCCAACGATGTCGCGCTGGTGGAGAAGGCCGCACGCCGTCTGCTGGCGTGACCGGCTGACGTCTGGGCGGCGTCCGGGCGCAAGCTTCAGTTTGCGTTCAGCCGCCGGGTCGCTACGCCTGTGTGACCCATGCGCAAGATTGCTCGCCCGCTCACCCGCCTGATCGCCCATTCGCTGGCCGCATTCGCTGCTCTGGCGTTGGCGGCGCAGCCTGCCGCTGCGCAAAGCGTGCTGCGCGATGCCGAGACCGAGGAACTGCTGCAGGACATGCTCGACCCGCTGCTCGAAGCGGCGGGGATGAACGCGGGTCAGGTCGACGTGGTGATTCTCAACGACAGTTCGATCAACGCCTTCGTCGCCGGGGGGCAGCGTATCTATGTCCACTCGGGCCTCATCAACGCAGCCGACAACGCCAACGAGGTGCAGGGTGTGCTCGCCCACGAGCTGGGCCATATCACCGGCGGACATATCAACCGTTTCTCCGAAGGCGCCTCGAAGGCGACCTCGATCACACTGCTGTCCGCCGTCCTCGCCGCCGCCGCTGCGGCTGCGGGTGGCGGAGAAGCAGCGATGGGCGTGCTGGCTGCCGGGCAACAGGCTGCGATGGGCTCGTTCCTCGCCTTCAGCCGCGTGCAGGAAGCCAGCGCCGATGCGGCGATGGTAAGCTATCTGAAATGCTCGGGAATCAGCGGCGAGGGCGCCGTGGCCTTCTTCCGCAAGCTGCAGAACCTCGAATATCGCCATAATGTGCGGCAAAGCGACGATGCCGAGTTTTCCCGATCGCACCCTTTGACGGGCAACCGCATCCAGCGGCTCGAAGAATCCCTCGCCTCGGACACTCCCGCCGATAGCCCACCGGCCGATCTGGTCACCGTGGTAACCGAGGGGGTCGATGCCGATCCGCAGAGCGAGATCATCCCGCGCGGCCCCGCCACCTGCCGCACCGCACCGCCGCTGCAAGCCGAAACCGCCGCGCTCGAAACGCGCTTCGCCAAGGCCAAGGCCAAGCTGTTCGGCTACCTCGCCGAGCCGGAGCGCACGCTCAACTTCTACCCGGTCGCCGATACCAGCGAGCCGGCGCACTATGCCCGCGCCTATGCCTACCACAAGGAGGCGCTGGTCGATCAGGCGCTGGCCGAGACCGACTCGCTGGTCACGGCCGAGCCGGACAACCCCTATTTCCTCGAGCTGCGGGGCCAGATCCTGCTCGAATCGGGCCGCGTCGCCGATTCGCTGCCGCCATTGCGCGAGGCCACTCGGCTGACCGGCGCCCACCCGCTGATCGCCGCGATGCTGGGCCATGCCCTGATCGCGACCGAGAATCCGGGCAACCTCGACGAGGCGGAGCAGGTCTTGCGCGCGGCAGTGGGCCGGGACCGCGAAAACCCCTTCGCCTGGTATCAGCTCGGCGTGGTTTACGGCAAACGCGGCGACATCCCGCGCGCCCGGCTGGCGAGCGCCGAACAGCAGATCATGTCAGGCCAGCCGCAGCTCGCGCTGAGCAGCGCGGAGGCCGCCGAGGCGCGCCTTCCCACCGGCAGCCCCGACTGGCTGCGCGCGCAGGACATTGCGCTGCAGGCCCGCGCCCAGCTTGAACGCGCCCGCGACCGCAACTAGGAGCCGAGCCCATGCGCTGGTTACTTACCTTCATCATCGCTCTGGTCGGCGGCTTTGCCGGGGCTGCTGCATGGCAATTTGCGGGCATCGGCCCCAACCCCACGCGTGACTATCTGCTCGCCAACCCCGAAGTGCTGCCCGAAGCGATCGAGGTGCTCAACCAGCGCGAGGCGCTCGCCAAGGTGGAACCGTTGCGCGATGATCTGGAAACGCCCTTCCCTGGCGCGGTGCTGGGCAATCCCGATGGCAAGATTACGCTGGTCGAGTTCAGCGACTATGCCTGCACCTATTGCCGCCAGTCGATGGGCGATGTGATGGCTTTGATAGAAGCCAATCCCGATCTCAAGGTGGTGATCCGCGAGCTGCCGATCCTGTCCGAAGGCAGCGGGGATGCCGCACGCATGGCGCTCGCCGCCGCGCAGCAGGGTAGGTTCGCTGCCTTCCACGATGCTATGTTCCGCCAGGACGGGCCGAGCGAGGAAAACATCGCCGCCGCCGCGCGCGAAGCCGGCGTCGACCTTGCCAAAGCACAGACCGCCATCGATAGCGGCGCATTCGAGGGGCAATTGCAGAACAATCTGTTCCTTGCCCAGTCGCTCGGCTTCTCCGGCACGCCGAGCTGGATCGTCGGCGATGAGCTTCTTAACGGTGCGGTGGGGATGGATGCCCTTTCCGACGCCATCGAAACGGCGCGAAATACGTGAGTCGGGCGCAGGCCGGGCACATATCGTCGCAAGGCTGATGCGCGGACTCTTGCAGGAGGCCAATTTCGGCTAAGACAAGGCCCATGGCGATGCTGCCGTTTCAACCTACGCCGTTCTTCAAGGACAAGAACCGGGCTTTCTGGCGGCTGCAGCTGATCGGCTGGGGCGGCGCCATGGCGCTGCGTTCGGCCACGGCGATCACCAACGAACGGCCGCCCGAATTCCTGGTTTCGGTGCTGATCGCCACGGTCACCGGCTTTTCGATCAGCCTGATCCTTTCGGTGATCTATGGCTATCTGATCAACCGCCGCCCGATCATCACCTGGACCGGCACCATAGCGGCGCTGGCCGTGGCCGTGGCGGTATCCGCCTTCATCAACGCCTCGACCATCAGCCTGCGCCCCGAAGCGAGCGAGACCGATTTCCTCAGCCTCGTGCTCGGCCTGCTCTATATCGACATGACGCTGCTCGGCGCGTGGTCGGCGCTCTATTACATGATCAACTTCTTCCTCCAGGTGGAAGAACAGACCGACCGGCTCGAACGCCTCGAAGCGCAGGCCACCAGCGCGCAGCTGGCCATGCTGCGCTATCAACTCAATCCGCATTTCCTGTTCAACACGCTCAATTCGATCAGCACGCTGGTGCTCCTCAAGCAGACCGAGCGCGCCAATGCCATGCTCACGCGTTTGTCGGGCTTTCTGCGCCATACGCTGGTGAGCGAGCCGGGCGGCAAGGTGGCCGTGGCGCAGGAGGTCGAGACCTTGCAGCTTTACCTCGAAATCGAGCGGATGCGGTTCGAGGAACGGCTCCGCACCGAGTTCGCGGTCGATGCGCTCGCCTCGCGCGCCGCCATTCCCTCGATGCTGCTGCAGCCGCTGGTCGAGAACGCGATCAAGTATGGCGTCTCCCGGCAGGAAGAAGGCGCGCGCATCAGCCTCAGCGCCAAGGTCATCGGCACGCGGCTACGCATGTCGGTTTCGGATACCGGGCCGGGCCTGCAGAACGTGAGCCGCCCCGCCAACGAGCTGACCAAGACGCCTTCGTCCACCGGCGTGGGCCTTGCCAATATCGCCGAACGCCTTAGCCAGGCCTATGGCGAAGATCACCGTTTCACGATCGAGACCCCGGCCGAGGGCGGGTTTACCGTCATCATCGAAATCCCGTTCGAGCCGATCGCCAGCGACGAGGCGAGCAGAGACAAATTCCCATCCCCCCAGCCGCGGCCATCCCCTCCGGCCCCGGCCCAAACAATCGGAACCCCCGCATGACCATTCGCACCATCCTCGTCGATGACGAGAGCCTTGCCGTTCAGGGCCTCGCCCTGCGGCTCGAAAAGTTCGCCGATATCGAGATTATCGAAACCTGCTCGAACGGGCGCGAGGCGATCCGTGCGATCAAGACGCTGAAGCCCGATCTGGTTTTTCTCGACATTCAGATGCCCGGCTTCGACGGCTTCTCGGTGGTGAAGGGCGTGATGGAGATCGAGCCGCCGCTGTTCGTGTTCGTCACCGCCTATCAGGAACACGCGATCCGCGCCTTCGAGGCCAATGCGGTGAACTACCTGATGAAGCCGGTGGACGAGGATAAGCTCGCCGACACGGTGGAGCGTGTGCGCCAGCGGCTGGCCGAGAAGCGCTCGACCGAAGAGGCCGAGAAGCTGAAGGACGTGCTGGCCGAAGTCAGCCCTGAAAGCCTCGAAGACCTCACCAGCGGGGAGGACGATCTCACCAGCCGCTACGAGAAGATGATCAATGTGAAGGACAAGGGGCAGATCTTCCGCGTCGATGTCGACACCATCGAGCATATTGAGGCGGCGGGCGACTACATGGTGATCTACACCGGCGACAACTCGTTGATCCTGCGCGAAACGATGAAGGATCTGGAGCGGCGGCTCGATCCCAAGGTGTTCCAGCGCGTGCATCGCAGCACCATCGTCAACCTCGACCTGGTGCGGCAGGTGAAGCCGCACACGAATGGCGAGTGCTTCCTCGTGCTCGAATCGGGTGCCGAGGTGAAGGTCTCGCGCTCGTACCGCGATGTGGTTGCGCGGTTCGTGCATTAGTTTTCGTTTCGCGGCCCCATCCGGGGCCGCGTCCTCGCTAGACGGCCAGCAAGCTGGCCCCGCTGCGGGCGGGCGGTCGCCCTTGCGGTCCCTTTGGGATCGATAAGCAAACCAAGCCCGCTCACCCTTAGCTTGTCGCAGGGTCGCTTTTCCTCTTTCCCTCGCGCACAGTTCGCCGCACAGGAACCCCATGGAATTCACACTCGAAGGCTTCGACCTGGAACGTTTCGTCCTGCGCACGCTGGATGAGGACCTTGGCGTAGGCTGGCCCGGCGGCGGCAAGGATGTCACCGCCACCAGCGTGATCCCCGCCGATGCGCGCTTTTCCGGCGTGATGGACACGCGCGACCCTATTGTCGTGGCAGGCCTGCCGATCGCCGCCGCCTTCTTCCGCCAGCTCGACCCCGAGATGGAAATCACGATCCTGCGCGAAGAGGGTGAGAAGGTGCCCGTCGGGGCCGACCTGATGCGGCTGGCCGGTAATGCCCGCGCGCTCCTCACCGCCGAGCGCAGCGCGCTGAATACGGTGCAGCATCTCAGCGGCATTGCCACCATGACGCGCGAATATGTCGACGCCATGGGCGAGACCGAGTGCGTGCTGCTCGATACCCGCAAGACGATCCCCGGCCTGCGCGTGCTTGAGAAGTACGCCACCCGCCAGGGCGGCGCACAGAATCACCGCATGGGCCTGTGGGATGCAGCGATGATCAAGGACAACCACATCCTCGTCGCCGGAAACGTGGGCGAAGCGGTGAAGCGGGCGAAGGAGGCCGGGATCACCAGCATTATCTGCGAGGTCGACCGGATCGACCAGATCGAACCCGCGCTGGAGGCAGGCGCGAACCATATCCTGCTCGACAATATGGACCCCGAAACTCTCCGCGAGGCCGTGCGGGTGGTCGCAGGCCGTGCCCGGACCGAGGCCAGCGGCGGGATCAATCTCGAGACCATCGCCGCCAAGGCCGCAACGGGGGTGGACTATTGCTCGGTCGGCCGCCTCACGCAAAGCGCACCCGCGGCCGATATCGGGCTCGACTTCACGCCGCTGTGATATCGCTCGCGGCCAGTCGGCTGCACCGATGCCTCCTCCGGGGCGGCCTAACGGCCGGCGCGCGGTTGCGCTTGCGGGCTGTATGGGTCAGCCCGATCGTCGCGCTGCTTTGCCATGGCGGCATCGCGCAAGCCCAGGCCTACCAGTGCGCCATCCCGCGCGGGGCAATCACCCTGCCCCGCGTCACCCCCGACGGGCCGCGTCGCGAGATGCCCGTCACAGGCTACACCCTCGCGCTGAGCTGGAGCCCGGAGTTCTGCCGCAGCCGAGAGGATCGTCCGCAAAACGCGCGGCAGTGTTCCGGCCGCGCGGGGAGCTTTGGCCTCATCGTCCACGGCCTCTGGCCCGAGGGTCGCGCAAGCTGGCCGCAATGGTGCGAAGCCAGCCGCCAGCCGAGCCAGACAGAACTGCGCCAGTCGCTGTGCATGACGCCCGATGCCGCGCTTCTGGCGCACGAATGGGCCAAGCACGGCAGCTGCATGACGCAGAGCCCCGACGCCTACCTGCGCGTCACCCGCATCCTCTGGCGCAGCTTGCGCCTGCCCGATTACGACGCGCTCTCGCGCCGCGATGGCCTCACCGCCGCAGACGTGCGCCGCGCCTTTGCCGATGCCAACACGGCCTTCGAGCCGGAGATGGTCGGTCTGGTGGTGAACGAGCGCGGCTGGCTACGCGAACTGCGGCTCTGCTACGGACGCGACTTCATGCCCGCCCACTGTGACCGGCGACGGCTCGGGCCGGAGGATGACAGGCAGGTGCGTATCTGGCGGGGGTTATAGAACGCGCAGAGACAAACTTGGGGCCTGATCAGAGCGGGGTCGTCTCACCATGCCTCAGCGTCAGTACCTCCACCCCTTCGGCGGTGACGGCCACGGTGTGTTCGAACTGGGCCGAGAGCCTGCCATCACGGGTTTTCACGGTCCACCCGTCGTCCATCGACACGACATGGCGCTTGCCCGCATTGATCATTGGCTCAACAGTGAAGACCATTCCTTCACGCAGCACGAGGCCTCGGCCCGGATGGCCAAAATTGAGCACCTCCGGCTTCTCGTGCATTTCACGGCCGATACCGTGGCCGCAATACTCGCGCACCACGGAACAGCCGTGCCTCTTGGCATGTCTTTCGATCGCAGAGCCGATATCGCCTAACCGGGTACCGTGACGGACCTGTCGGATACCCGCCCACATCGCGCCATTCGCAATGCGAATCAGCCGCTTCGCATCGCCTGATACATTGCCCACCGCGTAGGTCTTGCTGGAATCGGCAATAAAGCCATTCTTTTCCAGCGTGATATCAAGATTAATGATATCGCCGTCCTTCACGATCTCATCGGCGGCGGGCACCCCGTGACATACAACATCATTGATCGAAGAGTTCAGGACGAATTCGAACCCGTATTGCCCCTTGCTTGCCGGACGTGCTGCCAAATCCTGCGTGATGAAGCGATCGACCAGATCGTTGATCTGGAGGGTGGACATGCCAACCAGATCGACGCCATCAAGCATCTCGAACACCGAGGCAAGCAAGCGCCCAGAGATACGCATGAGGGCGATCTCATCGGGTGATTTTACCACGTCAGGCCGCCTCTGCTTCCTGTGGTTCGAGCGCGGCGGCCAAAGCGAGCTGTTCTCTCATGATATCCGTGAACGAGAGCGTGGGATTGGCCTCGGCCAAGCGTCCGATCTTCATCCAGAACTCGGCCTGCGCGTTGATGGATCTGCACATCACCGCCGAAGCCTTGCGCACTTCTTCGTGCAGCTGATCGTCAATTTTTACGATACCCAAGCCAGAACTCCATTTTATATACGTTCCATATATATTCCATATATCTGGTTGCGTCAATTTCTTAGCGCCGCTGAGCGAAGAACACGGCAGAACCTTTCTCGCATCGGCTTCGCCAACGCCCGCCACCAGCTCGGGCTGGTGGTAGCACTGCGGCTACGCGAACACCCGCGCCATGCGCCACGCCTCGCCCCTGGGATCGCCCTCCCAGTAGGTCAGCCAGGTCGGCGGCGATTCGCTACGATCTAATGTAACGCGCGCTACTCATCACGCGGTGGTTGCGTGATGATGGCTTCGGAGGGGTGCTCCTGCATTTGTTGCCGAACGAGGCGCGCCTGCGCTGATACGTTCAGCCAAGCTGCGAGGAAACGCGTGCCAAAACCAAGGGCAATCAGGATCGCAACGTTGCCCAGCACTTCCCACGATGCGCTGAAAAGCGCCGCCAGGATTGCCGTGAACACCACGCCGATGCCCGCTACGATCACTCCCAGCACCACGCCGATCATGCCCCACTCGGTGTAGGTAAAGGCCAAGGAGTAGAGCCACAGACCGGCGAGAAAAACAAACGACGCCAAGCCATAGGCAGCCCCGGCCATGGCTCTTGCGGCGGGAATTATCGCCAGCGGGACCATGGCGATGCAAAGCACCATCGCGACCCAGAAGACATCGGGTATCCAAGTAAGCGCCCAGACGCTGAACTCGGCAAGGCCGAACAGGAACAGGAGCGGAATGGCGAGGATCAGCAGCACCAGCGGCAGGCAGGCTGCCGATCCGCGAATCTGCCTGATCTTGGTCACCATCATCACTTGCACTCCGTAAAATCTGCGCCGGGGCCAACCGGCTCACCGACGCCCCGCAAAAAACCCGCGCAGCACCTCTGCCGCCTCGGCTTCACCCACGCCGCTGACCATCTCGGGCCGGTGATGGCACTGCGCCTGCGCGAAAACCCGCGCGCCGTGTTCCACCCCGCCACCCTTGGGATCGCTCGCGCCATAGGTGAGCGCAGCCAGCCGCGCATGGGCAATCGCGCCCGCGCACATCGCGCAGGGCTCCAGCGTCACGAACAGCGCGCAGTCCTCCAGCCGCTCCTGCCCCAATGCCTCGGCGGCGCGGCGAATCGCTACGATTTCGGCATGGGCGGTCGGGTCACTGGTGGTGCGGGTGAGGTTGTGCCCCTCACCCACAATCTCGCCGCCCTTGACCACCACCGCGCCAACCGGCACCTCGCCCAAAGCGGCAGCTTCTCTAGCCAATTCAAGGGCTCGCAGCATGGGCAGGGGCATGGGCCAGCGGGTCATCAGCACGGCGCTAGGCCATCGAAAAGCGCGCCGCAATGTCGCGTTTTGGGCGCCATTTTCTTGACGACCCCGCCAAGGCTATGTATGCGCGCGCCTTTCCCAGCCTCGTTGCTGATTTTTCTGACCCGTTTTGAACGAGAGATTTCGTCATGTCGCGCATCTGCGAACTTACCGGCAAGGGCCGTCAGGTCGGCCACAATGTGAGCCACGCCAATAACAAGACCAAGCGTGTGTTCCTGCCCAACCTGCAGAACGTCACGCTTATCAGCGAGAAGCTCGATCGCAGCTTCAAGTTCCGCGTTTCGACGCAGGGCCTGCGTTCGGTTGAGCACAACGGTGGCCTCGACAACTGGCTGCTGAAGACCAAGGACGAGAAGCTCTCGACCAACGCCCAGAAGGTGAAGCGCGAGCTGAAGAAGGCCATCGCCGCAGCCTAACGGCTTCGCGATTGCCAGCTAGCTAGCGGCCCGCAGGCGATTGCGCCTGGCGGGCCGTTTGCTTGCCCGCTTTCCCGCTCAGTCCGCATATTCATAGCGTAGCTTCAGCAGCAGCGTGCGCTGGAGCATCGACAGGTTATCGTCTGCGATCAACCATACGCTCGCCGCGCCCTCGCCATCCGGCTTGATCGCCATCCCCTCGTAGTTTTCGCGAAGCCCGGCGGCGTCGATCCGCGCCAGTTCGGTGAGCGGCCACAGCTCGCCCTCGCGTATTTCCGCTGGGTCCGCCACCATAACCATGCTGGCGAATGGCGGGAAGGCCAGCGTCAGGTCGCGGAAGAGTATCAGCACGCGGCCATCGGGCAATTGGGCCATATCGGTCGGCAGAAACTCGCCCGGCGGCAAGATCGAGAACTTCAGCGGCTCTTCGTTGTTGAGCGGATCGTCCGCGAACAGCAGGCCATCGCCGCCCGCCTCGGCCAGCACGATAAAGCGTCCGTCGCTCAGCCGCACCATCGATTCGGGGCCGGCGTTGGTTTTCCAACCGGCCATCGCTTGCGGCTGAACGATCTGCGAAGTTCCGTTGGGGGAATAGCGGCGAATCGCATTATGGTCCTCATAGCCGAGCCAGATCGTGCCGGTTGCCGGATCGGCAGTGACCGATTCGATATCCTGTGGGTCGCGCAGCAATGGATCGCGCGGAACGACGGCGGTCTGCGCCCGGGCGCTCCCGGTGAATGGCGGGCGGGGCAGCTGGGCATAGGTGCCGCGATCCGAATAGGCGATGAAGCCGGTGCCCTCTTGGTCCACCCGCAAAGCCGAATAGCCCCCGAAAGCCGGATTGGAGTTGGCGACATTCCACGCGCCCTCAAGCGTCAACTCAGCGGGCCAGCCCTCGGGCTGTGTCACGTCGAGCGGTTCCAACTGCACCAGATCGCTCGGGGCAGCATTCGGATCGTCGCGCAGCCAGGTGCCGGGCGCGATCAGCACCGCCAGCGCGGCTACCACTGCCAGCCGCGTAATCCTGGTCTTGCGCATGAAGCCCGCGGTCAGCGCGGGGGAACGAACAATAGCGGGTCGAGCCGCGCGAGATGCCACTTGATGCTCCAATGCAGGTGCGGCCCGGTCGCGCGACCACTCGCGCCGATCAGACCGATAGGATCCCCCTGCTTCACCATCTGCCCCTCCGTCACATCGATCCGCGAAAGGTGCAGGAAGGCCGAATTGAGCCCGTCCCCGTGGTCGACGATCACCAGATTGCCCTCAAGGCTGAACGGCTGCGTGGTCGCCAGCGTGACCTTGCCCGAGGCCGGGGCCACAACCGGCGCGCCCGCACCGCCAGCAATATCCAGCCCCGAATGGTAGCTGCCTGGCTCGCCCTGATAGATCCGCTGCGCGCCGAACCGCCCCGAAATGCGCCCCTCGGCAGGCCAGATAAAACTCTCGCGCCAGCCGTCGACCGGCGAATCGGCGGTGCGCGCATCCCAGATCGCATCGAGTTCGGGCTGGCGGCGGCGCATGAACGCCTCCGACGATCCGCCGCCGGGGCGCAACGGCGCGTTGATATGTTCAAGCTGCCAGGCGCGCGGGCGCACGGCGATGGTGGCGCTTTTGATGCTTCCATCGGCCAGCCTTGCCGTGAGCAGCGCCTCCGGCCCGGCATCGCGGTCGAACGCGGCGAAGAACTTGCCGTCGGGATCCAGGGTGAGCGCCACGTCGTCGAGCTTCGCAGAAACTGTGCCCGCAGGGGCCTGCCCGCGAATCCAGCCGCCTTGCTCGGTCTCGCCGGCATAGGTGAACTGCGCGGGTCCGGCCGCCGTTGCGCTCGGAGTCGGAGTCGGAGTCGGAGTCGGAACTGGCGCAGGCGCAGCGACTGGAGCGGGCGCGGGCATGACCCGCCCGCTCTCGCCCGCCTCGGCAGCGGGAATGCAGGCGACCGTCAGCAACGCAGCGCCGATCAGGGCCCCGGCGGCGGCGGCGCGGTTCACAGCTCTTCGAGCGCGCGGCGCGTTGCCAGCTCGGCCGAAGCATAGGCCTCCTGCCGCTCGACGCTCCAGTAAGTCAGCACTTCAAGCGGGATCGGCTCGCCGCTCATGGCGCAGACCACGAAGTGGCCGGGCTTCACCACGCGAAAGTCGTTCGGGCCGTAAATCAACGTGGCCGCGCGGTGCGAAGGGGTATCCGATGACATCAACATGGGGCCTCATGTAGGGGCGCGGGCGGGTCAAAGCAATTTGGGTTGGCCCGGCGGTGAATCTTTTGCGGCAGACGGCTTCGGTTTCGGCTTCTTCGCGCCGCCGGTGGCGACATCGAGCGTACCGTCGGCGAATTTGAGCGTCAGCACGGGCTGCCCGGCGGCCACCTCGCGCGAGGAAATGGCCCGATGCCCCGGCGCGCTCACCAAAGCATAGCCGCGCGCGAGCGGCGCTTCGGGGTCAAGCTGGTGCAAGATGCGCTCCAGCCCGGCGAGGCGCTGGGTGCGCTCAGCCTGCGCGCGGGTGAGCAGCGCGGGGGCCAGCCGCAGCTGTTCGAACCGGCGCTTGGCATCGCGCAGGTTGCTGCCGAGCAAGTGCGGCCCGAAGCGGACCTTGGCGAGACGCTCGCGCCCTGCGCCCGCGCGGTCTGTCAGCCCCCGGCGCAGGCGCTCGGACAGGTCATCAAGCCGCTGACGTGCGGGCTGGAGCAGAGTCTCGGGCGTCGGCAGGCGCTGTGCCCGCACCGCCAGCCGTTCGCGCCCCATTTCGAGCGGACGCCAGGCCGCGCGCTTCTGCCTCAGGCCAATATCTTCAATGTAGGCGAGCAGCTCGCGCCGCACCGGCACCGCCATCTCTGCCGCCGCCGTGGGCGTGGGCGCGCGGGCATCGGCAGCGTGGTCGGCCAGCGTGGTGTCGGTCTCGTGGCCCACCGCGCTGATCACCGGGATAGGCGAGGCGGCGATGGCGCGCACCACCTCCTCCTCATTAAAGCTCCACAGGTCCTCGATCGAGCCGCCCCCGCGCGCCACGATCAGCAGATCGGGCCGGGGAACCGGGCCGTGCTCGCCCAAAGCACCGAACCCGCGCACCGCATTGGCGACCTGCGCAGCCGCGCCCTGCCCCTGCACCAGCACCGGCCAGACGATAACATGAGTAGGAAACCGGTCACGCAGCCGGTGCAAAATATCGCGAATCACCGCGCCGGTGGGCGAGGTCACCACCCCGATCACCTTCGGCGCGAAAGGCAGGCGGCGCTTGCGCTCGGGCGCGAACAGCCCCTCCGCCGCCAGCCGCTGGCGCGTCTTTTCGAGCAGCGCGAGCAAGGCCCCCTCGCCCGCGATCTCCATCGACTCCATCACGATCTGGTATTTCGAGCGGCCGGGGAAGGTGGTCAGCTTGCCTGTCAACACAACTTCGAGGCCGTCCTCGGGCTTGAACGCGAGGCGGCCGGTGGTGCCCTTCCACATCACCGCGTCGATGACCGCCTTTTCATCCTTGAGGCTGCAATAGAGGTGGCCCGAGGCCGCCCGCTTCACGCCGGAAAGCTCGCCGCGCACCCGCACGAAGCCGAATCGATCCTCCACCGTGCGTTTGAGCGCTTGGGAAATCTCGGTGATCGTGAGCGCGTGGGAATTGTCGCCGGGGCGGCTCGCCGCTACGAGCGCGGGATCGTTGTCATCGTAATAAGAGGCCGGGCAAGCCATGAATATCCTCGTTCTGGGATCGGGAGGGCGCGAACATGCGCTGGTATGGAAGCTCGCGCAATCCCGCGCCATTGCGCAAGATGGGGGCAAGTTGTTCGCCAGCCCCGGCAATCCGGGCATGGAAAGCCTGGCCGAATGCTTCACCATGGACCTCACCGATCACGAGCTGGTGGTCGGCTTCTGCGAGCAGGAGAGCATCGGCCTCGTGGTGATCGGGCCGGAAGCCCCGCTGGTCGACGGCCTTGCCGATTCGCTGCGCGGAGAGGGCATTGCGACCTTCGGCCCGTCGAAGGCGGCGGCGCAGCTTGAGGGCTCGAAAAGCTTCACCAAGGCCCTGTGCGACCGGGCGAACATTCCCACCGCCGGTTACGAGCATTGCACCAGCCTCGAACAGGCGCTGGCCGCGCTTGACCGGTTCCAGCCGCCCTATGTGCTGAAGGCCGATGGGCTGGCGGCGGGCAAAGGTGTGGTCCTTCCCGAGACGCGTGAAGAGGCCGAGGCGGCGCTGGCCGACATGTTCGACGGCCAGTTCGGCGATGCCGGGGCCGAAGTGGTGATCGAGGAGTTCATGGCGGGCGAGGAAGCGAGCCTGTTCGCGCTCACCGACGGCGCGACCGTGATGGCTTTCGGCACCGCGCAGGACCACAAGCGCGTGGGCGACGGCGATACCGGCCCCAACACCGGCGGCATGGGTGCCTATTCCCCCGCCCGCGTGCTGACGCCCGAGCTGCAGGCCGAGGCGATGGCGAAAATCATCGTGCCCACCGTGCGCCAGATGGCCGACGACGGCACCCCCTATTCGGGCGTGCTCTATGCCGGGCTGATGCTGACCGACGAGGGTCCGAAGCTGGTCGAATACAACTGCCGCTTCGGCGACCCGGAGTGTCAGGTGCTGATGATGCGGCTCGAAAGCGATCTGGCCGAGTATCTGCTCGCCTGCGCCGAGGACCGGCTCGGTTCGCAGGCGCCGCTGAAATTCGCCAGCGAGGTTGCTCTCACCGTGGTGATGGCGGCGAAGGGCTATCCCGGCACCCCGGAAAAGGGCGGACTGATCGACTTGCGCGACGCAGAGACCGATGGCGCAGCGGTGTTTCACGCCGGAACCACACGCGACGAGGAAGACGGCAGCCTGCGCGCCAACGGTGGCCGAGTTCTCAACGTCACGGCGCGCGGGGCGGACACGAAGGCGGCGCAGGACGCTGCCTACGCCGCCGTCGACAAGATCGACTTCTCGACCGGCTTCTGCCGCCGCGATATCGGCTGGCGCGAGATTGCGCGGGGGAGCTAGGTCATTTTCAAATGACTCAGCAGGTTACTAGCGACCTCTTTCGGCTCATGCTTTTTGCGGTCAACCGACAGCGAGTACCCACCGCTGTCACGGTACTCATAATTCGGCATTTTCAGATCAAAAACCACCCTTGGCTTCGGCGTCCGCTTTGCTTCGCTCTTAGCCATAATTTGCCTCCGTTGGGTTCAGTGTCTTGTCGAAATAATGCTTTCGCCTAACCCACTTGAATCCTTCATGTTTAGTAACAACACATATATCGGTGTCTCCGCCGACCGTGTCGGCACCCGGTAGAAAACGAACATAGCCCTTTGTCGTTTCGACGAGAAAATCGGCCAGTGCGATAGCATCTTGGACTGGCATCGCGGGCGAAATTAACCGTGCATAAGTTGCGGCTTCAATGTGAGCTAAAACTGAATCAAGTTCGTTTTCTGGAAGCCCAATTTTAAGCAAAGCGCTTGGAAGAAACTGGCTGTATCCATTAACTATCCGGTTAATTGCTTCTGGCTGCCCGTCATACAAAATGTCAAAGTCCCCCTCAGACGCCAAAAGCTCAGGCTCGGGGGAATCTCCATCTATAATTCGAATTCGCCAAATCTCGCCATGCGTCTGCCCTGAACTATTTCCGGCAATCCAGAACTGAAATTCATGAGGACCCGCCGGTCTATCAGGCAGCTTACAATAACACTCGTCAAAAAAGAATTTGCGAGACTGAATGGCTACGCTTTCAATTGTATAGCTCTCCGGGTCCAGCTTCCACACAGGATCATCAGAACAGAATAAGGATCGCAGATCTTTGGCAAGAGTACTTATAGAAACCTGTCCTATATTCCCCATGCCGCACGTCATGGCAGCAATTGGAAGACCCTTTTTAAGATTGAAAACTTTGTTACCATGCGCGTATACGTTTTCTATAAGCGGTCGCCCATCCGCAGCAGCTCCTCCGATGAGTGACGACGCACTATCAGCGGCAAACACTATGCAGTCATGAACCTTCACGGCAACACAGACAGTCATTCACTATCCCCTTAGGGCCTTGAATCACAACAGATTCTCTGAGTCAAATCAGTTCGTTAAGTGATTGATTTGACTCGCAATACAATCCAACCCTTCTGATACGATTAAGGTTCGGCACTATGCCCAAACAGAGCGCCAGCCCACGCTGGCCCCGTTCCTCGACGAACTGATCGACGACGACGCCCACTGAACCAGCCGCTGGCGACTTTCCTACAGCGGCCAAACCGTGCTTCATCAGCCGGTCATGCCCCCTGCCTTCCTCCAGTGCGCGCCGTTTCGGTTGGGCGAAGTGTCAAGTTCGCTCCGCTTTCAGCAACCGTTTGATTTTACGGAAGCTCGTAAAAAAAACGGCGGCGACATTGCGCCGCCGCCGTGTCAACTTCGTCAAGTTAGCAGTGGCTCAGCCGAGCTTTTCGGCCATCAGCGCCTTGAGGTCGGCCTCGGGCCGCGCGCCGTAGTGCGAGATCACTTCAGCCGCGCAGATCGCGCCGCGACGCAGGCAGGTCTTCAGCGCCTCGTCACGCGCCAGGCCGAACAGGAAGCCCGACGCGAACAAATCGCCCGCGCCGGTCGTGTCGACCACCGTCGTCGGCTCGGCAGCTACCTCGGCACGCTCACCAGCTCGCACGCACACTGCGCCTTTCTCGCTGCGAGTCACCACCAGCGTTTCCACCTGCGGGGCGAGCTGCGCGATGCCGCTCTCGAAATCGTCCTCGCCGGTCAGCGCGGCAAGTTCGGCCTCGTTCGCAAACAGGATGTCGATCAGACCATCGGCGATGAGGCTGCGGAAATCGTCGCCGTGGCGCGCGATCACGAAGCCGTCGGACAGGGTGAAGGCCACCTTGCGCTCCGCCGCCTTGGCCGCTTCGATCGCCCGGCGCATGGCCGCGCGCGGCTCTTCCGGGTCCCACAGATAGCCTTCGAGATAGAGGATCGCCGCCGCGCTCACCGCCTCTTCGTCAAGCGCGCTGGCGGGCAGAAACTGCGAGGCGCCGAGGTAGGTGTTCATCGTGCGCTGACCGTCAGGCGTGACAAAGATCAGGCAGCGCGCGGTGCTGGGCTGGCCTGCTCGCGCGGCAACGTCGAAATCGATCCCCACGGCGCGAATATCATGCGCGAAGACCTGTCCCAGCTGATCGTCGGACACCTGCCCCACAAATGCGCACTGCGCGCCGAGCGCCGAGAGGCCCGCCAGCGTGTTGGCCGCCGAACCGCCCGAAATCTCGCGCGCCGGGCCCATCGCTTCGTAAAGGTCGCGCGCGCCATCCTCGTCGATCAGGGTCATGCCGCCCTTGGCCATGCCGAATTCGTCGATCAGCTCGTCGGAACAGGAGGCCACAACATCGACAATGGCATTGCCGATGGCGATTACATCGTATCGAGGGTCAGTCATGAAATTTCCTTCTCTGCGGCAAATAATTGACGCTGGCCGCGCGGCGGCGTTGACTTGGCGCAAGCCACACGCAATCGCAAGGTGTGATGGCCGTGTTCTTCTCCAGCCTTGCCCTTGGCTTCGGGCAGATGTTTCAGGGCGCGGTGCTGCGCCTGCTGCTGAAGAGCGCGGCGCTGACCTTGCTGATCTTCGCCGTGCTGGCGGGGGTGGGCTGGTATGCGGCGGACTGGCTGCTGACCTTGGCCGGTCTGGGCGAGGACCTGTTTACCGGAGCGAGCACTCTGCGCGGTGTTGCCTCGGCCCTGCTGGCTGTGCTCGGGGCCTGGCTGTTGTGGCGGATTGTGGCCATGGCCGTGATCCAGTTCTACGCCGACGATATCGTGCTGGCCGTAGAGCGCCGGCACTATCCCGAAGCGGCGGCTCAGGCGCGCGATCTGGCGGTGCCGGCGCAACTGCGCCAAGCCCTGCGCGGCGCGGGCCGGGCGCTGCTGGCGAACCTGATCGTGGCCCCTTTTGCACTCGCGCTGGCCTTCACCGGGATCGGCACCGCGCTGCTGTTCTGGGCGGTGAACGCCTGGCTGCTGGGGCGCGAACTGCAGGACATTGTGTGGCTGCGTCATGCCCACGCCACTGGCGAACGGGCGCCGGTTGGCGCGGTTTCTCGGCTGGCGTTGGGCGGTTTTATCGCGGCATTGATGGTGGTGCCCTTTGTGCAGTTCCTCGCCCCCGTGCTCGGTGCGGCCAGCGCCACCCATCTCGTTCATCGCGCGCAATCTGCACGCGGGCATAAGGGTTTTCGATGACGACACTCCGTTCGGCTTTCGCGCCGCTGCTCTTGCTGGCCGTGGCTGGCTGCGCTTCGGGCGCGCCTGCGCCAGGTCCGCAGTCACCTCCGCCACCGCGCGGTCAGGTCCCCGTTCCGCCAACGCAGCCGCCGCCGCGCCCGGTGGCAGGCTTCCGCGCGCCCCAGATCATGAACGAGCCGGGGCTTGCCGGGATTATCCGTGAAGACGGGGCATCGTTGCTGCGCAAGTTCGGCGAGGCGCGGCTGAATGTGGCCGAGGGCGACATGCGCAAGCTGCAATTCGCAGGATCGGCCTGCGTGCTCGATGTGTTCCTCTATCCGCTGGCCGAGGGGCGCGAACCGGTCGCCACCTGGGTCGAGGCGCGGCGGGCCAGCGATGGCGCTGTTGTGGACCGCGCTGCTTGCGCCAGGGCGCTACAGCGGCGGTAAGACGGGCTCAGACCATGAAGCTTTCGCCGCAGCCGCAGGCGCCCTTGGCGTTGGGGTTGTCGAACACGAACCCGGCGGAGAAATCGTCTTCCACCCAGTCCATCGTGCTTCCGACTAGATAGAGCACCGAAGCGCCGTCGATGTAGAACATGCCGGCGGGCGTTTCGATCTTCTCGTCGAAGGGCTGTTCCTCGGTCACATAGTCGACCGAGTAGGCAAGCCCGGAGCAACCCCGGCGCGGGGTGGAAAGCTTGACCCCGATGGCACCTTCGGGCGCCTTGGCCATCAGCGCGGCGATACGCGCCTCGGCACCGGGGGTGAGCGCGACCGCAGCCTTGGGTGCGGGGCGGGTCTTGGTGGTTTCGGTCATCAAAGCCTCTTCTGCCAGAACATGGCCTGTCCGGCCGTAGGGTCCAGCTGGTAGTCGCTAAAGCCGCAGGCGGCATAGAGCGCGCGGGCAGGAGCATTGCCGCTCAACACTTCCAATGTGAGCTTGGCCGCACCACGTTTCAATGCCTCGGATTCTACGGCCTGCATCAGCGCCCGCCCGATGCCCTCTTCGCGGGCCTGCCGCACGACCGCGAAATCGTGGATGTTGACGAGCGGTGCGGCAATGAAGGTCGAAAAGGTGGTGAAACAGGTGGCAAGGGCCACCGCTTCGCCATCGCGCCGCGCGATCAGGCTGAAAGCGCCGGGCGTCGCGGCAAGGCCCTCCACACAATGGGCACGGGCATGGTCGCTCAGGGGTTCGCCGCCGCCCATCGGATCGCGCGCATAGGCATCGAGCAGCGCGATCAGGTCCGCCGCGTCACGCGGATCGGCATAGTCGGCGCGTTCGATCACCAGAGCAGGCGCCTGGGTGGCCACTTAAAGCATACCCAGTTCGAGCCGCGCCTCGTCGCTCATCTTGGCCGGATCCCACGGCGGATCCCAGGTGACGATCACCTCGGAATCGCGCACCCCGGGCAGCGAACCGATCCGTAGTTCGATCTCGGCCGGCATCGATTCGGCCACCGGACAGTTCGGCGTGGTCAGCGTCATGGTGACGGCAACGTCCGCCTCCTCGCTCACCTCGACGTTGTAGATCAGGCCGAGGTCATAGATGTTGACCGGGATTTCCGGGTCATAGATTTCCTTCAGCGCTTCGATCACGGTCTCGTAAATCGCGCCGCCCGGCTCGCCTGTGCTGGCCGGTTCGGGCTTCTTTTGCAGGAAGCCTTCGAGATAGTCGCGCTTGCGTTCGAGCTTCTCGCTCGCGCTTTCCTCCTCGATCGGCGCATCGGAAACGCGCGCACGCGGCGGCTTGGCGGCCACGTCCTCGGCTGGCGAAGGCGCGGCGATGAAATCGGTTTGCTTGGTTTCCTGGTCCATCAGCCGAAAATCCTTTTGGTTCGTTCGATGCCGCGGATCAGCGCGGCGATATCGTCCTCGTCCGAGTACAGCCCGAAGCTGGCGCGTGCGGTGGCAGGCACACCCAGATGCTCCATCAAGGGCTGCGCGCAGTGATGCCCGGCGCGGATCGCCACGCCCTCCTCGTCGAGAATGGTGCCCAGATCGTGCGGGTGGACACCGTCGAGCATGAAGCTGACGATGCCCGCCGACTGGTCCGGCCCGTAAAGCGTCACATCGTTCATCGCGCCGAGCCGGGCACGCGTTTCGGCCACCAGTGCACCCTCGTGCTCTGCAATGGTGCCGATGCCGATCGCGCTCACGTAGTCACATGCAGCCGCCAGACCCACCGCCTCGACAATGGCGGGCGTACCAGCCTCGAACCGCTGCGGCGGCGGGGCGAAGGTGGTGCCGGTAAAGGCGACCTTGTCGATCATCGCGCCGCCGCCCTGCCATGGCGGCATGGCGTCGAGCAGTTCCGCCCGGCCCCACAACGCACCGATCCCCGTCGGCCCATAAAGCTTGTGGCCCGAGAAGGCGTAGAAATCGCAATCGAGCGCAGCGACGTTCACCGCAAGGCGCGGCACTGCCTGGCACCCGTCAAGCAGCAGCTTCGCCCCTACCTTGTGCGCCAGCTCCGCCGCGCGCCCGGCATCGAGCACCGAGCCGAGCACGTTCGAGACATGGGCAAAGGCGACCATGGTATGCTCGCTGGTCAGCATCTCCTCGGCGGCATCGAGGTCGATCAGGCCATCTTCGGTGAGCGGGCAGACATCGACCTGCCAGCCCGCCAGCTGCCAGGGCACGATGTTCGAATGGTGCTCTAGCTGCGAGAGCAGCACGCGGCCCTTGTTCGGGTAGCAATAGGCGACGAGATTGATCGCCTCGGTCGCGCCGCGGGTGAAGACCAGCTCCTCCTCGCGCCCGCCGATGAACGCTGCAACCCTGCGCCGCGCCTCTTCGTAGGAGCGGGTCATGTCGGCGCTGCGGGCGTAGACCCCGCGATGGACCGTGGCATAATCGACCCCGATCGCGCGGGCGACGGCATCGACCACGGCTTGCGGCTTCTGCGCCGTCGCCCCGGTATCGAGATAGTGCCAGGGCGAGCCATCGGGGCGGACGAGGCCCGGAAAGTCTGCCTTCCGGCTGCGGGTTTGGGTCTCGCTCATGCCGCCTTCTCCAGCGCGGCGAGGGCGTGATCGAACAGGCGTTCCTGCTCGGCCTCGTCACCAAGCGCGGCCAGCGCATCGGCGAGAAACGCACGGATCAGCAAATGCTCCGCCACGTCGGGAGCAACGCCGCGGCTGGCCATGTAGTAGCGCGCCATTTCGTCAAGCTGACCGACCGTGGCACCATGCGCGCACTTCACGTCGTCGGCGAAGATTTCCAGTTCGGGCTTGGCGTTGGCGCTGGCACCCTTCTCAAGCAGCAGGCCTTTGAAATCCTGTGCCGCGTCGGTCTTCTGCGCGTGGCGGGCGACGTCGATGCGGCCAAGGTAGTTGCCAGACGCCGTGCCCCAGTGAACCGCGCGGACGGTCTGGTTGCTGGTCGCCTCAGGCTCGGCATGGATGGTGCGGGTGACGAATTCGCGCGTCACATCGCCGCCGCCGATCAGCACGCCGCCGAACTCGAAATGCGAGTGCGGAGTAAGCGTCACCTCGATCTCCAGCCGGGCATAAGCGCTGGCAGCATTCACGGCGAAAATCTCCGCGCGGGCGCCCTCGCCCAGCGTTATGCGCAAACGCTGGATATCAGGCGCTGCGCCATCGAGCACGAAGGTGCGCGCGAGCACTTCGCCCGGGGCGACGGCGATCTCGTCCCACCCGGTGACTTCCGCCTCGGGCACGGTCTCCAGCGCGGCGAAATCGGCGTAACGCCATTCCTCATCGCGGATGGTGGGCATGGTTGTGGTTGTCATCGCTCGCTCCTTGCAAGGCTGCGGCGGAAATCTTCGAGAATTCCGGGGCGACGGCGCTCGATACAGCGACTGACCGCCTCCTGATCGCTGCCATGGCGGCGCGAGCAGGTGGTAACGGTGCGGCACAACCGGTCGTCAACGCGGGCATTGCCCGATGAGACCGACAGGCTGCAATGCCAGCGGCCTTCCTGGTCTTGCCCGACATTGACGCTGATCGAGCGCAGCCGTTCGGCCATGACCACGATCTGGTCCTCCACCGATACCGGCGGCGGCGACGCGCTCGCGACTTGCGCAAACAGAAGGCTGGCAAGCACGATCATGCCGCCATCACCTCGTCGTAGCCCTCTTCCTCAAGCCGGTGAGCCAGATCGGCCCCCCCGCTCTTCACGATGCGGCCACCGGCGAGAATATGGACAAAATCGGGCTTCACGTAGTCGAGCAGGCGCTGGTAGTGGGTGATCAGCAGCACGGCCTTATCGGGCTGGCGCATGATCGCGTTGATGCCCTCGCCCACCACCTTCAATGCGTCGATATCGAGGCCGCTGTCGGTCTCGTCGAGCACGGCCAGTTTGGGATCGAGGATGCCCATTTGGACCATCTCGTTGCGCTTCTTCTCGCCGCCCGAAAAGCCGACGTTCACGAAGCGCTTGAGCATCTCCATGTCGAGCTTGAGCAGTGCGGCCTTTTCCTTCGCGAGCTTGAGGAATTCGCCGCCGCTAAGCGGCTCTTCGCCGCGCACGCGGCGCTGCGAATTGAGCGCCTCGCGCAGGAACTGCACGTTGGAGACACCGGGAATCTCGACCGGGTACTGGAAGCCGAGGAAGAATCCGGCAGCGGCGCGTTCGTGCGGGTCCATCGCCAGCAAGTCCTCGCCATTGTAGGTGACCGAACCGGCGGTCACCTCATAACCCGGACGTCCGCCCAGCACATAGGAGAGCGTGGACTTGCCCGCCCCGTTCGGCCCCATGATCGCGTGGACTTCGCCCGCGTTCAGTTCCAGGCTGAGGCCCTTGAGGATTTCCTTGCCGCCGATTTCGGCGTGGAGGTTGTCGATTTTCAGCATCAGTCGTTCCTGTATTCGTTTTCGCGGGCGGCGCGGGCATCGCGCTTGCTCGCCTCGTGCTGGCCACGCCGCACGCGCTTGTCGCCGATGCGCATGCGCATCCCGGCCGTGATGCGGTGCAGCACGTTATCCATATCGGCTAGAATATCCTCGGCCTTTATCCGCATCACGCGGATGCCGACCGCTTCCAGCGCCCGGTCCGAGCGCTTGGCGATGGTTTCGGGCTGGTCGCCCTCGTCGATCACCACGGCCATGCCGAGCAGGTGGCAGTTGAAGTCCACAATCGCACTGCCGACCACGGCGTGGCGGGTGAACTTGAACTTGCCGAGGTCCGCCTTGACGAACCGCTCGGCCAGCGCCTTGTGCGCGGGCGTCGAGAACCGGCGCAGCTCACGCGCGCGGTCGTGCAGTGCATCGAGGCGCTTCTCGGAGATTTCCCACCCGCGGCCCTTCTTCTTGAGGCCGGGGATTTCGGGCGTCTCCGAAGTGGGATGCGACGCGGGGCGGAGGTTGAGGGTTTTGCGGGTGGTCATTTTCTTCGCTCTGCAATCGCTTCTGCTGTCCGATTAAGTTCGTCGACTAGCGCAGCCGTGCTTTCGCCTTTGACGTTGTCCGCCACTTTTCGGCAAAAGCGCTCGACAAAATCTTCGTGCTCTTTGAATTCTCGCAATTGGTAAACCGCTCCGAGCTTCGCAGCTATCGGACCATCACCATCCAAATAGCCCAACAGTTCAAAAAACCTTCGGTGCTTTCGCTCGCCCGCCTCTTGATAAAGTCGTATAATGTAAGCGATTGCGCTTCCCGCGATACCTGCCAAAGGGATCACGGTAATTGCGATAGTGAGCCACTCAGGCATCACCCCACGCTCCCCTCAAGCGAAATCGCCAGCAGCTTCTGCGCTTCGACGGCAAACTCCATCGGCAGCTCTTTCAGCACTTCCTTGGCAAAGCCGTTTACGATCAGCGCCACCGCCTGCTCTTCATCCAGCCCGCGCTGCATCGCGTAGAACAGCTGGTCTTCGGAAATCTTCGAGGTGGTCGCCTCGTGCTCGATCTGGGCGCTGGGGTTCTTCACCTCGATATAGGGCACCGTATGCGCGCCGCAGAGGTCGCCCAGCAGCAGGCTGTCGCACTGGGTGAAGTTGCGGACATTGTCCGCATTGGCGCCCACCCGCACGAGGCCGCGATAGGTGTTGTTCGACTTGCCCGCCGAGATTCCCTTCGAGATGATCGTCGAGCGCGAGCCCTTGCCGTTGTGGATCATCTTGGTGCCGGTGTCGGCCTGCTGGTGGTTGTTCGTCACCGCCACCGAGTAGAACTCGCCGACCGAATCCTCACCGTTCAGCACGCAGGAGGGATACTTCCAGGTCACCGCCGAGCCGGTCTCGACCTGCGTCCACGAAATCTTCGAGCGCGCGCCCTGGCACAGCCCGCGCTTGGTCACGAAGTTGTAGATCCCACCCTTGCCTTCGCTGTCGCCAGGATACCAGTTCTGCACGGTCGAATACTTGATCTCGGCATCTTCCAGCGCGACCAGCTCGACCACGGCGGCGTGCAGCTGGTTCTCGTCGCGCATCGGTGCGGTGCAGCCTTCGAGATAGCTCACGTAAGAGCCTTTCTCGGCCACGATCAGCGTGCGTTCGAACTGGCCGGTGTTCTCGGCATTGATGCGGAAATAGGTGCTCAGCTCCATCGGGCAGCGCACCCCTTCCGGGATATAAACGAAGGTGCCGTCGCTGAAGACCGCGCAATTGAGCGCCGCAAAGTAGTTGTCACGCTGCGGAACGACCTTGCCGAGCCACTTCTTCACCAGCTCGGGATATTCGCGGATCGCCTCGGAAATGCTGCGGAAGATCACGCCCGCCGCCTCCAGCTCCTTGCGGAAGGTGGTGGCGACCGAAACGCTGTCGAACACCGCATCGACAGCGACCTTGCGGCTCGACTTCACATTAGCGAGCACTTCCTGCTCGCCCAGCGGAATGCCGAGCTTGTCGTAAACCGCCTTGATCTCGGGATCGAGCTCATCGAGCGATTCGAGTTCGGGCTTCTTCTTCGGCTCGGCGTAATAATAGGCGTCCTGATAGTCGATCGGCGGATAGTTCACCTTCGCCCAGTCCGGCTCGGGCATGTCCTGCCACAGACGGAACGCCTTAAGCCGCCAGTCGAGCATCCACTCCGGCTCCTGCTTTTTGGCCGAAATGAAGCGCACCGTGTCCTCGTTCAGCCCCTTGGGGGCGAACTCCTGCTCGATCTCGCTCGACCAGCCGAACTCGTAGTCGGCGGCCTTGGCGGCGGCTTCGCGCGCTGCGCGATCCTGTACTTCGATCTCTTGGGTCATGCTTCCAACTTCATCTCTTCCGGCACCCGCGCCAGCTGCGTGAGCGGAATATCCGCCAGCGCGCCGCGCAGCGCCTCATTTACCAGCGCCCAGTGCGGGCGGACCCGGCACCGTTCTCCGAGCGCACATTCGGGCCGCTCGTGCTCGACGCAGGCGGTGAGCGCGATCGGCCCTTCCACCGCCTCGACGATATCGGCGAGCGTGATCGCCGCCGCCGGGCGTGCGAGCTTGATCCCGCCGCCGGCCCCGCGCGTGGAGTTCAGCAGTCCGGCGCGCGAAAGCTGGCTGACCAGCTTCTGCACCGTGGGCGCGGGCAGCCCAGTCTCCTCAGCCAGCACCGCTGCCGAAACGCGCGCAAACCCGCAATGGCGCGCGGCGGCGCACATCGTGACGACAGCATAGTCGGCTAGGTTAGAGAGGCGCATGGTTCGGCTCGGGGCATAATCGGATCAATTCGTTCCGATTTGCAGCTAGTGGCGTTCGGGCAAGGTTTCAACGCCCGATTGCCTGTTGCGAGTCGTTAGCAAGCGCTAGCGAAGCTCGCGCAGGTTTCTGAGATCGAGCATCTCGCTGAGATAACTTTCCGGATCGTCGGACAGGCGCGCCGGGGTGCGTCCGGCAAACAGGCGAATCTCGCGGATCATGTGCGGCTGGTCGTAGAACGATTCGCGCACCATCGCCTCCGTCTCCGGGGCAAGGTCGGGCTGCGAGAACAACGCGGCAGCCCGCAGCGCAC
Source organism: Aurantiacibacter suaedae (assembly GCF_005434915.1). Lineage (GTDB taxonomy): Bacteria > Pseudomonadota > Alphaproteobacteria > Sphingomonadales > Sphingomonadaceae > Alteraurantiacibacter > Alteraurantiacibacter suaedae. The sequence continues at coordinate 527,269 of NZ_SKCG01000002.1, read as the reverse complement.
GATACTTGCGCCTCAGCGCGGTGGGCGGCAGCCCGAAATACTGGTCGACCAGACGCTGAACCTGGCGGCGCGAATAGCGGCTGGCCGCGAACAGCTCCTCTATCTCCGGATTGAAATCGCTGCCCAGCCAGTCTGCCGTAATGGCGATCAGCTCGCGATGCTCGTCGCTGAGCGGGCGCAGCAGAGAGCCGATGCACTGGCCCAGTTCCGCGGCGCAAGCCTCCGCATCCATCGCCCCATCGCGATAGGCGGCGCACAGGCGCGCACCCAGCCGGCCCACATCCTGGCCAAGATGATCTTCTGCCGCATAGAGCCGATTCGCATGGTTTCCCGCATGAAGACCGGTCAGCTCGGCCCAGCCAAGCGGCGTGAGCGCGGCACCGATGGCGTGAAACGGACCGTCCACCGCGAAGGTGGCGGCAACCGATACCGGGCTGAGCAGATTGATCTCGTGCGAACGGTCGGAAGTGCCGTCACGGAAGAAGATTTCGCCCTCGCCCCGTGCAAAAAGGGTTAGCTGGCCAACGGCGGCGGGCTGAATCTCGCGCACTTCCGCTTCGTCGCAGCGAAAGTGATAGAAGGTGGTGACATGATGCGCGAGCTGTTGGGGAACCGGGATATAGCGTAGCTCGAAGCGCGATGTCTGTGCCAGATCCTCACCGCATTCGTGGCTCCGTCCACCTGCTTTCCCCATATCTGGCGCACGCCCCACTCTTGTTTTCTGCGCAAGGGAAACCTCAACCCCCGCGCGCTTGCAGATTCGCAGCCTAGCGCAAGCGGCGCAGGCCTCGCACAAAATATATCGCAGAAAAAAAGGCGGCAGGCGCTTGAAGAGCCCGCCGCCCGTAAAGTGGAGAACTCGTAGCTATTCGGCTTCGAGCCCTTCGGGTCGCACCTTTTGTCTAGCCGATTCGGATGGATACGAATTGTAAGAAAACGCCAAACTACGTATTTTGCGCGATTGCGGATTGCCTCTTGCGGCTCGATCCTGCCACAGGCCGTGTCCATGATCTATTCGCTGCTGCGCCCGCTGATTTTCCGTCTCGATGCCGAAGACGCTCATCGTCTGGCCTTGCTCGCCCTGTCGTTTTCGCCTGCCAGCGGCCCTGCCCCGGCAGGCCCCTTGGCGACGCGCGTGGCGGGGCTCGATTTTCCCAACCCGCTCGGCATGGCGGCCGGTTTCGACAAGGACGGCGAAGTGCCCGATGCCTTGCTCGGCCTTGGCTTCGGCTTTGCCGAGGTCGGCTCGCTCACTCCGCTGCCGCAGCCGGGCAACCCGCGCCCGCGGCTGTTCCGGCTGGCCGAGGATCAGGCGGTGATCAACCGGATGGGATTCAACAATGGCGGCGCGGCGCTGGCATTCGAGCGGCTCTCGGCCCGCAAGGAGCGCGGCGGGATCGTCGGGATCAACATCGGCGCGAACAAGGATTCGGCTAACCGCATCGACGACTATGCCGTGATGACCCGCAGGATGGCCCCGCTCGCCTCCTATCTCGCGGTCAACATCTCCAGCCCCAACACCCCCGGGCTGCGCGCGCTGCAGGACGAAGGCGCGCTGATCGAACTGCTCGACGCGGTGATGGCAGCGCGCGGCGAGCAAGGGCCGCCGGTGTTCCTGAAGGTCGCGCCCGATCTTGAGCCCGCCGACATCACCGCTATCGCCCGCATCGCGATGGACAAGCAGCTCGGCGCGCTGATCGTATCGAACACCACCATTGCCCGCCCGCCGCTGGCCTCGCCCCATGCCGAAGAGACAGGCGGTCTTTCGGGCGCCCCTTTGCGCGATGCGGCGCTGGCGCGGCTGCGCGACTTCCGCCGCGAAACGGGCGGGGCGCTGCCGCTGGTCGGTGTGGGCGGGATCGCCACCGCGCATGACGCGTGGGAGCGCATCCGCGCCGGCGCGAGCCTCGTCCAGCTTTACAGTGCGATGGTCTATCGCGGGCCGGGCATCGCGCGCGAGATCGTTTCGGAGCTCGAACACCTGATGCGGCGCGACGGGTTCAGCAGCATTGCGGAGGCGGTGGGAACGGCATAGGGTCAAGCATATGTCGCACCGCACAATCGCGCCATTGGCGCTTTCGCTCCTGCTTGCCGCCTGCGCCACTGTTCCGCCGGTGGCCGAAGCTCCGGCAACACCGGCCACCACCACCGCTGCGCTCCACACTGGCATGGTCAGCACCGCCGACCGGCGCGCGAGCGAAGCGGGCATGGCGATGCTTGAACAGGGCGGCAGCGCAACAGATGCGGCTATCGCGGTGATGCTGGCGCTGACCGTGGTCGAGCCGCAGAGTTCGGGCATCGGCGGCGGCGGCTTCTTCGTTCACGGCACCCCCACCGGCGAAGTGACCACGCTCGACGGGCGCGAGAAGGCTCCCGCGGGGGCCGGGCCGGACTGGTTCCTCGATGCGAACGGCGAACCGCTCCCTTTCATGGACGCCGTGATAAGCGGGCTGAGCGTGGGCGTACCAGGCAACCTCGCACTCGCCCGCAAAGCGCACGAGCGATATGGCAAGCTCGAATGGGCGGCCTTGTTTCAGCCCGCCATCGCGCTCGCCCGTGATGGTTTCGAGATCACCCCGCGCCTCAACGCCACGCTTGCCCGCGCCGAAAATCGCGGCGGACGCGTGCCGGAAAGCCGTGCGCTGTTTTATGACGCGGCGGGCGAACCCCTGCCCGTCGGTACGCTGGTGAAAAACCCGGCGCTGGCCGCCACACTCGAACAGCTCGCCGCCGAGGGGCCGGACTGGCTCTATCAGGGCCCGGCGGGCGCATCGCTCGCCGAGTATGTCGCCGCCGACACCCCGCGCGATGGCGCGATGGTTGCTGAAGACCTGCGCAGTTATGAAGCCAAGTGGCGCGAGCCGGTCTGCGGGCAATATCGCGTCTATCGCATTTGCGGGATGGGGCCGCCTTCCTCGGGCGCGACGACCGTTATCGCGATCCTGAAGCAGCTCGAGCAGTTCGACCTTGCCGCTCTCGGCCCCGAATCGGCCACGGCCTGGCACCTGTTCGCCGAAAGCCAGCGCCTCGCCTATGCCGACCGCGAGGTCTATCTGGGAGACAGCGACTTCGTCGACGTGCCCGTAGCGGGCTTGGTCAATTCCGAATATCTGACGCAGCGCGGCGGCCAGATTTCTCCCACCTCCACCATCGCAGATCCTCAGGCGGGCACCCCGCCGGGTGCCGATCTTGCCCTGGCGGACGGGCCGGAGTGGCCCGAACATGGCACTAGCCATTTCGCCGTGGTCGATGACGAGGGCGACGCCGTCTCCTGGACCTCGACTGTCGAAGGACCGTTCGGCTCGGGCCTGATTTTCGGCGGGTTCTTCCTCAACAACGAACTGACCGACTTTACCATGGTGCCCGACGTTGACGGCGTTCCGGTCGCGAACCGGGTGGAGGGATCGAAGCGGCCGCGCAGCTCGATGTCGCCGACGCTGGTCTATGGTCCAGAAGGCAATTTGCGCATCGCCGTGGGCGCAGCGGGCGGGGCAACGATCCCGGTACAGACCGCCAAGGCATTGGTCGGGGTACTCGACTGGGGCCTCACCGCGCAGGAGGCCATCGCGCTGCCCGGCCTGTTTTCGCCCGGCGATGTAATCGTGCTCGAACCCGGTTCCTCGCTGTTGACGATGCAGAGCGATCTGGAAGCGCTCGGCCATAGGGTGACAGTGCGCGAGATGCCGTTCAAGGCCAATGCGGTCGAGTTCGCCAATGGCCGCTGGCTAGGCGCCGCCGATCCGCGCAGCGAGGGCGTCGCGCTCGGCAACTGACGGGCGCAAGCGACTGAATCCTCTCCTGCGCGGTGTCGCGAAACTTGCCGCGCGCCAGCGCCTTGCCTAAGTCCAGCCGCTGGCAGGTTGCGCCAGCAGCCGCACGAGAGGATCGCACGCGCGTGCAACTGAACGATATTTTCACGGCTCCCAACCTCGTCGCCCTGTTTCTGCAGCGCGCCGACGAGCAGGGCGAGGCCCCCTTCCTGACCGCCAAACATGGCGGCAGCTGGACCTCGATCTCCTATGCCGAAGCCGCGCGGCAAGTCTGCCTGCTGGCACAGGGGCTGCACAAGATGGGCCTTGGAAACGGCGACCGGGTGGTGATCGTGTCCGAAAACCGACCCGAATGGTGCATTGCCGATCTGGCGATCATGGCGGCAGGCTGTGTGACAGTGCCCGCCTACACCACCAACACGGTGAGCGATCACTGTCACATAATCGATAATTCCAACGCCAGCGCGGTGTTCGTTTCGGGCGAGAAGCTGGGCAAGACGCTGTTTCCCGCCATCATCCGCACCGGCGGCATCGGCCATGTCATCGCGATGGACCCGGTCCCCTCGTCACAGGCGGGCGATTTCCGGGTTCACCAGTGGAGCGAAGTGGTGCGCGGCGACTACGCCGAGGCACGCGCAGCAGTCGAGGCGCGCATCTCGCCCGTCACGCGCGACGACCTAGCCTGTATCATCTACACCAGCGGCACCAGCGGCAGCCCGCGCGGAGTGATGCTTCATCACGGGGCGATCCTGCACAATGTCGGCGCGGCCGGCGAACTGCTCGCCAAGGAGTTCGGCTGGGAACAGGAGCGATTCCTGTCGTTCCTGCCGCTCAGCCACGCGATGGAGCATACGGCAGGGTTCTATCTGCCCATTGGCCTGGGTGCCGACATCTGGTTTTCGGAAGGGCTCGACAAGCTTTCGAGCAATCTGGAAGAAGCGCAGCCGACCTTCATGATTGTGGTGCCGCGCCTGTTCGAGGTGTTGCGGGCCAAGATCATCAAGCAGGTAGAAAAGAAGGGCGGTAGCGCCCGGTTCCTGCTGGGGCGCGCGCTCAAGCTGGGCGTAAAGGTGGCCAACAATCGCCACGGTCTGATCGACAAGCCCACCGAAGCCCTGCTCGCGGCAACCTTGCGCCCCAAGGTGCGCGCGCTGTTCGGCGGGCGGATCAAGGCGCTGGTTTCGGGCGGCGCGCCGCTGAACCCCGAGGTCGGCGGGTTCTTTCAGGCGATGGGGCTGACCATGCTGCAAGGCTACGGCCAGACCGAAAGCGCGCCAGTTATCAGCGTGAACCTGCCCTCGGTCGGGATCGACCTTACAACCGTCGGCCCGCCGCTGCGCGATGTCGAGGTGCGCATTGGCGAGGATAACGAGATTCTCGTGCGCGGCGAGCTGGTGATGAAGGGCTATTGGCAGAACCCGCGCGATACCGCTGTCGCCATGAAGGATGGCTGGCTGCACACGGGCGACATCGGCCATATCGACAAGCGCGGACGGCTGGCAATTACCGACCGCAAGAAGGATATTATCGTTAACGACAAGGGCGATAACGTCGCGCCGCAAAAGCTTGAAGGGATGCTCACGCTGCAGCCCGAGATCGCGCAAGCGATGGTGGCGGGCGACAAGAAGCCTTATATGGTCGCCCTCGTGGTGCCCGATGAAGAGTGGATGAAGGGCTGGGCGCAAGCAAACGGCGAAAGCGCGGACCTTGCCAGCCTTCGCGAGTCGCCCGCATTCCGCAGCGCGATCAAAGCCGCGATCGACCGCACCAATTCCGACCTTTCGGTGATCGAGAAGATTCGCAAGTTCGCCTTCGCCGACGCGCCGTTCAGCGTCGAGAACGATCAGATGACGCCGACCTTGAAGATCCGCCGCCCCTTTATCCGCGCCGCCTATGGCGAGCGGCTTGAGGCGCTTTACTGACCGGCCAGATCCGGCTCAGGCGGCGTCGCTGAACACCCGCTCGGGAAAGAAGCTCGGTTCGCGCTCGGACCAGCCGGGGGCGGTGGCTGCCGTTTCCGAGAGGCTCTGCAGCAGTACCCGGCGGATACCGGGGCGAATCTGCGGCAGCGCGGCGGCGGCGCAGAACACCGCCGGCAGATAAGGCCGCGCCGAAGCGCCGAGCAGACGTTCGTACAAGAAGCGGAAAGCCGAGAAGGTCTCCAGCTGTTCGAGCGCCAGATCCTGCGCCGCGATACGAACCATGGCGCCCATGTAATAGGACAGGCCGTCCATCGTGTTCAGTTCCGGCGCTGCCTCACGCAAGCTGCGCAGCTCGCGATAGGCGAGGTATTGCTTGCGAATCGCACTGGCATTGCCGCCATCGGGGCACCACTGCTTGAAGGCATCACCGCGCCCCAGCGCGATGTCGAGGCTGCGTTCGATGAAGAGGCGCTCTATCGCGGAAAAGCCGGCGAATTCACGCATTTCGGCAATGGCAAGCGAAGCGGTGCTGGAATGGTACGACATAAGGCCAAGGTCCTTGCGATTCGTACAAGGACTGTCGCCCGCCGCGGTTATTTTAAGGTTAACGTGGTGATTAGATGAGTCCAGCTAGCGGCGAGGAAGGATCGGCATAGCGCCGACGCCCCATCCGTCCGGAGAGATAGGCATGGCGCCCGGCCTCCACCGCCAGCCGCATCGCGCGGGCCATGCGCACCGGATCTTTTGCCTCGGCAATGGCGGTGTTCATCAGCACGCCGTCACAGCCCAGCTCCATCGCCACCGCCGCATCCGAGGCTGTGCCAACGCCCGCATCGACCAGCACCGGCACGCTTGCGCCCTCTACGATCAGGCGAATCGTCACCTGGTTCTGGATGCCGAGGCCAGAGCCGATCGGCGCGCCCAGCGGCATTATCGCCACCGCCCCCGCCTCTTCCAGCTGCTTGGCTGCAATCGGATCGTCGGTGCAGTAGACCATCGGCTTGAAGCCCTCGCTGGCCAGCACCTCGGTCGCGCGCAGGGTTTCCTTCATGTTGGGGTAAAGCGTCTTGGCCTCGCCCAGCACTTCGAGCTTCACCAGGTCCCAGCCGCCCGCCTCGCGCGCAAGGCGCAGCGTGCGAATCGCGTCCTCGGCAGTGAAACAGCCGGCGGTGTTGGGCAAATAGGTGACCTTCTTGGGGTCGATATGGTCCATCAGCACCGGCTGGCTGGGATCGGAGATGTTCACCCGGCGCACTGCCACGGTGACGATCTCGGCCCCCGCCGCCTCGACTGCGGCGGCGTTCTGGGCGAAGTCCTTGTATTTCCCGGTGCCGACGATCAGGCGGCTGGTGAACCGATGCCCGGCCACTTCCCAGCTATCGTCGTCAGCCTCACCCGATCCGCCGCCGACGAAATGGACGATCTCAAGCTGATCGCCATCGCCCAGTTGCACTTCTCCCAGCCCCGAGCGCGGCGAAATCTCGCCATTGTGCTCGACCGCGACTTTCTCGGGGGCAAGGCCCAGTTCGCGCACGAGATCGGCAATGGTGGCGCAGGAGGTGCGGCGGCTTTCGCCGTTGACGGTGAGGGAGATCGTGCTGGTCATGTGCCAGCAGATAGCGCGCTTCAGGCGTGGCGCAAGTTCAGCACGTGCCCAACGGCCACCAGCGTGACGCCGATCATGGTCAGCACCACCTCTTCCGCGCCGTGGCCGACCGCAAGCGCGCCGCCCATAAACGAAAGGCCCGTCATCGCGACCACGAAAGGTAGCCGGCGCCGGTGCCGCACCGCACCGATGCCAATGGCGATACCCGCCACGATGACCGCCACAACCAGCCCAACACGGTGAATGGCAGGGTCGAGCAGGAAGGTCGCGCCAAGGCCCATCCCGGCCACCAACACCGTGCCCGCGATGCAGTGGACCAGGCACAGTGCGGACAGCACCACGCCTAGCCGATCGAATCGACCGCGAATCCCGGGCATTCTCTGCTCCATTCGACCCATGTATGTAACGCTATAACATTGCGCAAGTGCGAACTTTCGTTTCATGCCCTTGCCAAGCCGGCGCAAAAGGCACAGAGCCCCGCGCATTATGGTCGCACAGGACATTTCTCTCGTGGGCGGCGGAAGGCCGCTGGCATTGGCTCGCTGGCTGCTGGTTGTGGCCACGATGGTTTTCGCCATGGTGGTGATCGGCGGGATTACACGGCTCACCGAAAGCGGGCTCTCGATCACCGAATGGAAGCCGGTCACCGGCGCAATCCCCCCGCTGACCACGGCGCAATGGCAGGCCGAGTTCGAAGCATACCAGCAGATCGGTGAGTACCAGCAGGTCGCCGGGCCTGCCGGGATGACGCTGGGCGACTACCAGTTCATCTATTTCTGGGAGTGGGCGCACCGCCTGCTTGGCCGCCTGATCGGGCTGGCCTTTGCCTTGCCGCTGCTGGTGTTCTGGATGCGCGGGATGATCCCGGCGGGCTACAAGCCGCGCCTGCTCGCCCTGCTGGCGCTGGGCGGGCTGCAAGGTGCCTTCGGCTGGCTGATGGTCCGTTCGGGCCTTAACACCGAGATGACCGACGTCAGCCACTTCTGGCTCTCGATTCACCTGCTCACCGCGCTGTTCACGCTGGCCGGCCTCATCTGGACCGCGCGCGATCTTCGCGCCTTGCCGCGCGGCATCGGCCCGGCGCGGATGACTTCGCTCGGCATGCTGGTGGCAGTGATGCTGCTCGTTCAGCTCCTGCTCGGAGCCTGGGTGGCGGGGCTTAACGCAGGCCTTGCCTCCGACACCTGGCCGCTGATGCAGGGCCGCTTGGTGCCCGAGGCGGACTGGTCACGCGGGGTGCTGTGGACGTTCACCAGCGATCCCTACTGGCTGCATTTCCTCCATCGCTGGTGGGCTTTTGCCGTGCTGGGCGTGCTGATCGTGCTCGCCCGGAAGCTGCGTCCGCTTGACCGGCGCGCCTCGATTGCGATCCATTCGGCGGTGGGTGTGCAGATCCTGCTTGGCATTGCCACGGTGATGACCGGGGTGAATCTTTGGATCGCCGTTGCCCACCAAGCGGTCGGCGCGCTGCTGGTGGCGAGTACTGCCTGGGGCATTCATGCGGTCGGCCAGCGGCGGTGAGCATGGACGCGGCCCGCCTAGCGCTGGTCTGGTGCCCCTGCGAAAGCCGCGAGGAAGCGCGCCGCCTTGCTCGGGCTCTGGTGGCTGAGAAGCTGGTCGCCTGCGTCAACATTATAGGGCCCGTGCTCTCGGTCTTCGCCTGGGAGGGCGCGACCGACGAGAGCGAGGAATATGGCCTGCTGTGCAAGACCAGCTCCGACCGGATGGATGCCGCCATCGCGCGCCTCGACGAGTTGCACAGCTACGAAACCCCGGTGATCGTCGCTTGGAACGCCGATCAGACAACGCCGCAAACACTGGCTTGGCGATGCGCTGGGCGCCACAGCGGGTGAAACGGCGAGAGGTATTATTTTACCTCCACGCTAACCCGCACATTCGCTTGACTTAAACCCGCTCTCGGGACAAACGCCGCGCCTTCGCAAGGCCGGTTGCAGATGATTCTGCATTTACGCTGAAGCGGCCCAGTTCACTCATCGCTGTCCGGCCCACGGCCAGCGGCGATAGCAAGGATACCATAGCCCATGAAGGCGCTGACGAAAGTCACCCGGTCGATCAAACCGGCCGAGGTTGAAAAGAAGTGGCTTGTGATTGATGCCGAAGGTCTGGTCGTTGGCCGCCTCGCCTCGATCATTGCCAACCTGCTGCGCGGCAAGACCAAGCCGTTCTACACCCCCCACGTCGACTGCGGCGATCACGTGATCGTGCTCAACGTCGACAAGGTGCGTTTCACCGGCAACAAGATGAAGACGCACACCTACTACAAGCACACCGGCCACCCCGGCGGGCTCAAGGAAACCACCGCCGAGAAGGTTCTGGCCGGTCGCTTCCCCGAGCGCGTGCTGGAAAAGGCGGTTGAGCGCATGGTCCCGCGCGGCCCGCTTGGCCGCGTGCAGATGAGCAACCTGCATCTCTACACCGGCACCGAGCATCCCCACGCCGGGCAGAAGCCCGAAGTGCTCGACGTTGCCGCCATGAACCGCAAGAACAAGGTATCCGCCTGATGACCGACGAAAACAAAAGCGGCGAGACCAACTCGGTGAACGATCTGGCCGACCTCAAGAACGTGACCGGCGGCGTTGCCGATGCGGGCACCGAAGCTGGCGGCGAGGCTGGCGAAGCGGCTCCGGCTGCACCCACCGCTCCGCTGCGCGAGCAGGAACTTGACGCGCAGGGCCGTGCCTACGCCACCGGCCGCCGCAAGGACGCCGTGGCGCGCGTGTGGATCAAGCCAGGCACCGGCAAGGTCACCATCAACGGCCGCGACCAGGAAATCTATTTCGCCCGTCCCACCCTGCGTCTGGTCATCGACCAGCCTTTCACGATCTCGGACCGTCAGGGCCAGTACGACGTGGTGGCCACCGTTTCAGGCGGCGGTCTCTCGGGCCAGGCAGGCGCTGTGAAGCACGGCATCAGCCAGGCGTTGAGCAAGTTCGAGCCTGCCCTGCGCGGTACGATCAAGGCTGCTGGCTTCCTCACCCGCGACAGCCGCGTGGTCGAGCGCAAGAAGTACGGTCGTGCCAAGGCTCGTCGCAGCTTCCAGTTCTCGAAGCGCTGATTTCAGCCTTCACCCGAACACGAAAGGGCGGCCCTGCGGGGTCGCCCTTTTTCGTTGCGGCTTAGCTGTTGCCGCCGCGCAGCTTGTGGATCTGCCGTGCGACCAGCCAGCTGGCCGGGATCGCCAGCACGAAGCCTGCAACAGCCGCCAGCGCAATTTCGCGCCACCCGGCGTGCATGTCGATGGCGAGCACGGCGATCACACCGGCGCCCATCAGGCTGGTCGCGATGACGGCATGGAGGATGAGCGCAATCTTCAACATGAGCCAGTTCCCTTTGTCCGGACGCGGGGATGCTGCCACCGCGCACGGCCTCGGGCATTGTCTCAGGTCAACTCAGTAAACCGGTGGATCGCTTGGCGGAACGCGCCCGACCGGCGCGACAGGTTCGCCCGGTTCGCGTGGCGGCAAGGCATCCTCGGGCACATCGTCGATCTGCATTTCGCGCGTGCCGACATGCTCCAGGTTGCGCACGCAGACCTTAAGCTGTTCGCCATCCCAGTGCAGCTCGTTGAAGCTGGGCGGGGTCGAGCGAATGCGCTGCGACAGAGTGCCTGCGCCGATCATGCGCACCGGTCCGTGATCGGTCTGCTCCATGATGTCGAAAGCGTCGTGAACGTGCCCGCTGAGAACCGCCAGCACGCCGCGCTTCGCCAGCTCGTCAAGCGCGCGCTTCCCGCCATGGGTGAGCGCCGTGCCGCTGGTCCCCACCTCGCGCAGCGGGTGGTGTACGGTGACCAGCGCGCGCGTTCCGGGGGGCAAAGCGTCAATCGCGGCCAGGCAGCGGCGCAGCGCGCCCTTGCTCACCCAGCCTTTCGACCAGTTGATGCGCGGCTGTGCGCGCGCAGTGGTGTTCAGCGGAACCAGCGCCAGCCCGGGCACCACGATCTCGCGCTCGACCAGATCCTTCATTCCGTGAAAACGGCGATAAGGATCGAAGAACCGCTCGAAGAGGTTGAAGTAGGGCAGATCGTGGTTGCCGACATCGACCGTGACCGGCGCTTCGAGGCTGTTGATCCAACGGGTCGCGGCATCGAACTCGCGCTGACGCGCGCGCATCGTCAGGTCGCCGGTGATGGCCACCATGTCGGGGCATTGCTCGCTGATCTCGCGCGCGACCCAGGCGATCGCCCGCTCGTCGACGAGGCCGAAGTGGATATCGGAAAGGTGGAACAGAAGCTTGGTATCAGCCATCGGGCCGCGTCGTTAGCATATCGACCTCTGCATTTCCGAGACGAAATGTAACCGCCCCGCTGGCACTGACAGGCTCGCCATCGAGCAGCAGACCCAGCTCCTCCGCGCCGATGGTGCGCAAGGTGACGGCGTCCTCACGGCCCAGCACATCGTGCGGACCGGCGCGAAAATCGTGCTGCAGCAGAGCCACCGTCTGCTTCACATATTCGCCGGTGGTTTCGGCATGGAACGCGGTGATCTCGATACCCTCGCGCGTTGGCTCAAGCTGGATCAGCGGATAGCCCTCAGCCTTGCCCAGCGCCGGTTCGACACAAGCGACAGGCGGGCCTTCCAGCGTATGTTCGAGCGCGTCGCTCGCCTCGCGCGCCATTCCAGCGAGGTCGCGATTACGCATCGCCTCGCGCACGGTGTTCCAGCTGGTTCCAGGGCCGGTCAGCACCCCGGCATAGCCACTGCCAACCGCGCTCTCGATCATGGCCGCACGGCAGGTCGTCGCGCTGCCCTCGGCCACGGCATCGATCGCCTCCTTCATCTCGCAATCGCCGAACAACCGGTGAAACAGCAGGTTCATCGTGCCGCCCGGCAGCACCAGCACCTTGCCGCTCCAGCCTGCGAGCGCATCGAGCGCCGCATTGATCGTACCATCGCCTGCAAACAGCGCGGCGATCCCGATCCCGGCCGCGTCGAGCGCCTGATGCGTGGGCAAGTCGTCGCGCGGAAAGCTGGTCTCGTCAACGACGGGCAAGCCTCGGGCGCGGCAATGTTCGCGCACCCTCGCCAGCCCGGCTTCATCGTTGCTGCCGCTCGCCTCGTTATGAATGAGCCAGATGCCTTGCTTCACCGCCATACCTTTCAAAATGCGGGTCAGATACCCCGGTTCCCGTCACACACTGCGCCATATCATCCACGCCGCGGCGCCATTGCCCAAAGTGTAGAACGCGTAGAACACCAGCCAGGCCCCCGGCCCCGCGCGCGAGGCGAGCATCACGGCCACCAGCAGCGCGAATTCAAGCGCCAGACTGGCCCGCCGGGCGAGCCGGAACCGCTCCGGCGAAAGACCCGACAGCACCGGGTGCCGGCTGTTGAGCACCACGCTTTGGGCCAGGAAGTTGGCGATTCCAAGAAAGAAGGCGAGGGCGATTCCCATAATCGGGCCCTTCTGCCGCTTGCCAGAGGCCGAAGCAAATCGCCGCTGGTGGAGCGCAGTATGTCGTTCGTCGGCAGCGGCTGTCGTCGGTCGATCAGGCGCGGGGGAAGGTCGAGCGGAAGCGGACCAAGTCCATGGAATCGCCTAGGTCTTTTTGTGCGCCGCGACCGTTTAGCAGTCCCACCCGGTTGCGGCGCACCCGACCGAAGATTTCGCCCCCGACCAGGGTTCAGACAGGAGAGACAACATGCAGGCCATCACCATCAAACTCGCGATTGCCGCCAGCGCACTGGCGCTTGCCCCCACCGTTTCCGCCGCCGAAGGCGAACAGCGTTCGACCCGTGTGAGCTACGCCGACCTCGATCTTGCAACCGCCGAAGGCGTGGCCGAGCTCGATCGCCGGATCGACAGCGCCGCCCGCGAAGTGTGCGAGGCAGACCGCCAGACGACCGGCACCCGTCTCGAGTCGCGCGCAGCCCGCGAATGCGTGGAAACCGCCAGGAACCAGCTCGACCGCCACTTCGCGCAGATCAAGCGCGACGCGAAGCTGGGTGGCTGACACGCGCCATCCTCACCATGCGGGCCAGGCGCTGCCCCAATGGCGCTTCCGCATCGCCTGAGAAGCCGCCCTCAACCGGGGCGGCTTTCTTGTGCGCCGAGCCAATTGGCCGGCTCGCCTTACTCTCAACGCCCCGCCATGGCCTTGACCTTGCGCAGATAAGTCCGCCCGATCCGCAAGACCTCGCCATCGGCCAGTTCGGCGCACCAGACGCCCAGCCCTTCGTGCCGCAGTCCCTTGATGAAATCGCGGCGCAAGATGGTCGAGCGGTGAATACGAATGAACTTTTCCGGGTCGAGCCGCTCTTCCAGCCCGGCGATAGTCTGAAGCAGCAGATAACTGCGCCCCGACCCCACCGGATCGGTGTGCAGGCGGACATAGTCGCGCTCGGCATCGATGCGGTGGACCGAAGCGGCCTCGATCCGCAGCAGTTCGGAGCGATCGGGCACCCACAGCTCTTCCAGCCATGTCGGCGCGCCCGGCTCTGCCGGATCGCTCCGCCGGGCCAGCGCGCGTTCGATTGCGCGGGCGAGCCGATCTTTGCCGACCGGCTTGAGCACATAGTCGACCGCGTCGATATCGAAGGCCTCGACCGCGAAATTGTCGTGCGCGGTAACGAAGATCACCGCCGGCGGGGTGTCGCCCGCGCTGGCTTTCTTCGCCACGGCCAGCCCGTCCATGCCCGGCATGGTCATATCGAGCAGCAGCAGGTCGGGCTTGAGCTTTTCTGCCAGCCGCAAGGCCGCCTCGCCATCCGCCGCAGTGCCGACCACGGCGATGCCCGGCAGCTCGGCGCAAAGCACCTGCATCCGTTCCACCGCGAGCGGCTCGTCATCGACGATCAGCGTGCGCAGCGTGGGTTCGCTCATGATTTGCCCTCCGCTCAGGAACGTTTCGTAAGGATCGGCAGCCGCAGGTGCGTAGCATAGCCACCCGATACGAGGCCCGAAACCACGCTCGCTTCATCGCCGAACCGCGCCTCCAGCCGTTCGCGCACATTGGCAAGGCCGATGCCGTGGCCGTGATGATCGTCGGTGTCGTTCGCCCCCGCTCCGTTATCGGAAACGGTGATGACCAGCCGCCCGTATTCCTCGCGCGCAGCCAGCGTAATCGTGATCTCGCCGCCGCTGGGCGACACCGCGTGTTTGACCGAATTCTCCACCAGCGGTTGCAAAATCATGCCCGGCACCAGCGCATTCTCCAGCGCATGGGGAATCTCGTAAACCGTTCGCAAGCGCGAGGGGAAGCGCACCGCCTCGATTTCGAGATAGAGCTGCTGCAAGGCGATTTCCTGCCGCAGCGGCACATCGGAGGTGGGATCGTCGGCAAGGCTGCGGCGATAAAAGGTCGAGATCGTCTGGATCATCCGCTCGGCCGCTTCGGTCTTGCCGGTCAGCACCATCGCCGAGAGCGAGTTGAGCGTGTTGAACAGGAAGTGCGGATTCACTTGATAGCGCAAGCTGCGCAGCTCCGCCGCCTTGGCCGCGTTGCGAAACTCCTGTTCGCGCCGTTCCGCCGCCCGCGCACGCTCGCCGGTGAGCAGCGCGAGATAGAGCGCGCACCAGGCCAGCAGCAGGAAATAGCGGCTGGTGGCGAAGTCGATCAGCCGTTCACGCTCGGTCGCCAGCGCGACGTCCTGCTGGTCGGCCATCAAGGTGTCGTCGAGGCCCTGCTGCGCCATCTTCAACCCATCGACGGCAGCCTGCAATTCGGCAAAGATCACCGCATTGGCCTGCGCGGTCAGCATGGCGGCGGGCATGGCGAGCAGCAAGGCCGCGCCGATCTTCAGCCACATGGGCTGCGCATCGAACACCCGCAGCACCAGCCACAGGCCGAGCGTGATGAGAATCCCGCACAGGGTGGTCAGCAGCCGCAGCCACAACATTTCATCGAGGAACGGCAGGCCGAGCAGCTCGGCCCGCACGGTAATGAGCGCGAAGTACGTCGCCCACAGCCCCACGACCGAGGCGAACACGGTCCAGAACGGGACACGCGCGGCGGGCTGTGCAGTGCGACCGGGTTTCATCGCCATCCTCTAGCCTGCGCACCTAAGGCCCGGCCAGCCGGGCAGAACCGGTTGGTCGAGCCGAGTCGGCGCTTGGTCGAACGGGTGATCGATCACAGGTCCGCTCACGCGGTCGGCAACAGGCCTTCCTCGCGAATTTTCTTCTGCCAGTGCAGCGGGGCGAGCTTGTGGACGTTGTTGCCCTCGGCATCGACCGCGACCGTGACCGGCATGTCCTTCACCGTGAACTCGTAGATCGCTTCCATCCCGAGATCCTCGAAGCCGACCACCTTGGCCTCCTTGATCGCGCGGGCGACGAGATAGGCCGCGCCGCCCGTCGCCATCAGGTAGGCGACCTTGAAACGGCTGATCACGTCCACCGCATCGGCGCCGCGCTCGGCCTTGCCGATCATCGCCAGCAGGCCCTGATCGAGCATCATCTCGGTGAACTTGTCCATCCGGGTGGCGGTGGTGGGGCCAGCCGGGCCGACCACTTCGCCCATCACCGGGTCGACCGGGCCGACATAGTAGATCGCGCGGCCCTTGAATTCGACCGGCAGCTCTTCGCCCTTGGCCAGCATCTCCTGAATGCGCTTGTGCGCGGCATCGCGCCCGGTCAGCATCTTGCCGTTGAGGAGCAGGCGGTCGCCCATCTTCCAGCTCGCGACCACTTCGGGGGTGAGATTATCGAGATCGACGCGAATGGCCTCGGCGTCGGGCTCCCAGTGAACATCGGGCCAGGCATTGAGATCGGGCTGCGGCAGATAGGCCGGGCCGGAACCGTCGATGGTGATATGCGCATGGCGGGTGGCTGCGCAGTTGGGAATCATCGCCACCGGCTTGCCCGCGGCATGGCACGGCGCATCGAGGATCTTCACGTCGAGCACGGTGGAGAGCCCACCAAGCCCCTGCGCGCCCACGCCCTGCGCGTTGACCGCGTCGAAAATGTCGATCCGCAGCTGTTCCAGATCGGTCTGGGCCCCGCGCTGCTTGAGCTGCGCCATGTCGATCTGCTCCATCAGCGAGAGCTTGGCGAGCTTCACGCAGTGCTCGGCCGTGCCGCCGATACCGATCCCCAGCATCCCCGGCGGACACCAGCCCGCGCCCATCGAGGGAATTTGTTCCAGCACCCAGTCGACGATATTGTCGCTGGGGTTCATCATCTTGAACTTGCTCTTGTTCTCGCTGCCGCCGCCCTTGGCCGCAACATCGATGCTGACCGTGCGCCCCGGCACCATTTCGACCGAAAGCACGCAAGGCGTGTTGTCGCGGGTGTTGCGACGGGTGAAGGCCGGATCGGCCAGGATCGATGCGCGCAGCTTGTTGTCGGGATTGTTGTATGCCCGGCGCACACCCTCGTCGACGACCTCCTGCAGGCTCTGCTTCGATTCGAGGCGGCATTCCTGCCCCCACTTGATGAACACGTTGACGATCCCGGTGTCCTGGCAGATCGGGCGGTGCCCCTCGGCGCACATGCGGCTGTTGGTGAGGATCTGCGCGATGGCATCCTTCGCCGCCGGGCCTTGCTCGGCCTTATAGGCCTCGCCCAGCGCGGTGATGTAATCCATCGGGTGATAGTATGAGATATACTGCAGTGCATCGGCGACCGTCTCGATCAGGTCGTCCTCGCGGATCGTCACCATGTCGCTCATCGTCTCGTAACTCCTGTTGGTCGATGGCCCCTAACCAATGCGATCGCCGCGCGACAGTTTGCGACGGTCAAAGGCCTTGGCCTTGGCTTTGGTTGCGCTTAAGGCACTTTGCGCCGCATCCGACAAGAGTTTGCTGAAGAGACTATGCTGGAAACCACCCTGAGCCCGACAAATCCTGCACGCCGTGCGATGATCGACAGTCAACTGCGCACCAGCGGTGTAAACGCACCCTTCGTGCTTTCGCGCATGACCGCGGTCGCCCGTGAGGAGTTCGTGCCCGAAGCCTTGCGCGCCACGGCCTATATGGACCGGGCGATCCGGCTTGAAGGCGGCGGCGCCCTGCCCGCACCGGTGGTGCAGGGAATGATGCTGCAGGAAGCCGCGCCCAAGGGCGACGAGGTAGCTATCGTGGTCACCAACGGCAGCGGCTATCTGGCCGAGCTGCTGCGCCCGCTCGTCGCCGAAGTGATCGCGCTGACCCCCGCCGAGGCCGCCAGTGCCGGCACCGGGGGCAAGCCTGCCGATCTGCTTCTGGTCGATGGCGCTGCCGAACAGCTGCCCGAGAGCCTGCTGGCCCGGCTCGCCGAAGATGCCCGCATCGTCACCGGCGTGGTCGAAGGCAGCGTCACCCGCCTCGCGATCGGCCGCAAGACCGATAACAAGGCGGCGCTGTTCCCTGTCCAGGACATGGGCATTCCGCGCATTAGCGCTTTTGACGCTCCGAAGGGCTGGAGCTTCTGACCATGCAACCCCGCTCGGCCATCGTGGTGCTGCTCGCTTCTGCCTGCCTGATTGCCAGCCCCGCCCAAGCGGATACACTGAAGGACGCGCTCGCATCGGCCTATGCCGAAAACCCCACACTCGAAGCCGCCCGCGCCCAGCTGCGCGCGACCGACGAGAATGTGGTAATCCAGCGTGCCAGCGGGCTGCCCAGTGCCAGCGCCTCGGGCACTTACACCGAGTACCTCAAGCAGAATTCGACGAACTTCATCTCGCCCGACCGGGCGGTCAACGCAGGCGTCGATCTGGCCGTGCCGCTCTATCAGGGCGGCGCCGTGCGCAACGGCGTGCTCGCGGCAGAAACGCGGGTGGAAGCAGGCCGCGCCGACCTGCGCGGCACCGAGAGCGCCGTGTTCAGCCAGGTTGTCGCCGCTTACATGGATGTGATCCGCAATGAAGCGATCGTCGGTCTGTCAGCAAACAACGTCGAGGTGCTCGAAGTCAATTACCAGGCTACCAGCGACCGGTTCGAGATCGGCGATCTCACCCGCACCGACGTGGCCCAGTCCGATGCGCGGCTTGCGCTGGCACGCAGCAACCTGCAATCGGCCGAAGCGAACCTCATCACCGCGCGCGAACGCTATGTCGAACTGGTCGGCAATGCGCCGGGCGAGCTGGCCCCGCCGCCACCGCTGCCGGGACTGCCCAGCGATGTCGACACCGCCGTTCAGATCGCGCTTGAAAACAATCCCGACCTGATCGCCGCGCTCGAACGCGCGCAGGCATCGCGTTATGATATCGACGTGGCCGGGGCAGGGCGCCTGCCGACGCTCGAAGCCTTCGGCACGGGCGGCTATCAGAACTATCTCGGCACGCTCAGCGACCCGAACACGTCCGAGGCTTCGACCACCGCGCAGGCTGGCCTACGTCTGCGCTTGCCGCTGTTCCAGGGTGGCCGCGTTTCGGCGCGCGAGCGTCAGGCCCAGGCCAATTCACAGGCCGCGCTCGAACAGGTGGTAGCGACAGAGCGCGCGATCATCGCGCAGGTCCGCGGCGCCTATTCGAGCTGGCGCGCGGCCAGTGCCATCGTTCGCTCCTCGCAAAACGCCGTGGATGCCGCCGCTCTCAGCCTCGAAGGCGTGCGGGCGGAGAATACGGTGGGCAACCGCACCATCCTCGATATCCTCAACGCCCAGCAGGAACTGCTGAATGCGCAGGTCGAATTGGTGACGGCGCGGCGCAATGCCTATGTAGCGGGCTTCACCCTGCTTGCCGCCATGGGCCGCGCCGAAGCGCGCGACCTCGGCCTTGCCGACTATGGCCCGCTGTACGATCCGGTCGTCAATTATAACCGTGTGCGCGGCAATGTGTGGGACTGGAGCCGCGAGGAAGACCCGGTGACCCAGAGCATCCGTACGGTTGACATCCCGGCGCAAGACGCGGAAATTCCCGAGACCACTGGGCCGGAGCAATAGCCATGCAGCACTCTGAAGCTTCGACCGAGGAAATCCTCGGCATCATCAAGCGAGTGATCGAACGCGAAAACCGCGAAGTCGCTGCCGATGAGAAGCGCAAGCGCGAATCTGTGCGCTTTGCCACCGCGCTGCGCCCATCCGGCCGGGTGGAGAATGGCGAAGCTCTGATCACCGGCTCCGATGCCGATGAAGTGCTCGATTTGGGCGAGGCCGAACTGGTCGTAGACAGCGATCACGCGGCAGAGCTGGCTGACCGCGACGACAGCCCGGCAGGCAGCGACAAGGCGGGGCCGCAAGCCGAGCCTGAAACTCTCACCAGCACCGCCGCCCGCAAGAGCGTGAACGACAGCTTCGCCGCCCTGGCGATGCTTGCACAAGGCGATGCGGAGGGTTCCGACGCGCCCAGCGAAAGCCCGCTGGAAGGCATGGTGCGCGACATGGTGCGCCCGATGCTGGCCGAATGGCTCGACACGAACCTTCCCGCAGTGGTCGAACGGCTGGTGCGCGAAGAGATCGACCGTATCGCGGGGAAAGCACGCTGAGCGAGCTGGCAAAGGCGCAGCGCGCGCTGACCAAAATCGGCGGCAGCGCGATTCATCGCCAGATCTTCCTCTGCGGCATATCGGAAAAGCAGAAGTGCTGCCGCCGCGAGGAAGGCGAACGCGCGTGGAAATACCTCAAGAAGCGGCTGAAAGAACTGCGTTTGGTCGGCCCGGTTCAGCGCACCAAAGCCGATTGCCTGCAGATCTGTGACGCCGGGCCGATCGCGGTCGTCTGGCCCGATGGCGTCTGGTATCATTCGTGCAACGAAGACGTACTCGAACAGATCATCCAGCGGCATCTGATTGGCGGCGAACCAGTTGAGGAATACCGCCTCCGCCCTGCCAGCTAGTCTTTCCAGCGCGCCTTGCGGCGATCAAGCGGCGGCGGTGCCTGCGGATCGAGCTTATCGAGCGAGTTTTCGACCGACTCGTCATGGCCCGTGCCGCTGGAGAGGAACACCAGCCCCATCAGCGCGCTCATCAGCAGCATCGAGAAACCGATTCCCAGCGCGGTGGCGATGAAGAAGTGCGGCGAAACGTTTTCGACCTGGGTGTAAATCACGGTCAGCGCCACGATCACCGTAACCACGGTGAAGGCGAACATGAACCGCATCAGGCGGCGATAGCGCGCCCAGGCGTAAGCGGCCTTCTTCGGATCGTCGAGCGGGGAGGGGCCGGGCATGCAGCCTCCAATGCCCGTTCGCGCGCGCGCCTGCAAGGCCAGCCTTGCTCCCGATTTGCGCAGACCGGGCAAAGCGTGGCATTATACGGACAAGCCCGCATCAAGGCAGGGCAGGGGAGGTCACCGCATGACGATTGCCAGCATTCTCGAAAGCCGCGACTCGCAGGTCATTTCCTGCACCGCCACCGACAGCGTCCAGACCGCAGCCGGGCTGCTTGCGGAAAGGCGCATCGGTGCCTTGCCAGTGCTCGCGGGGGACGAGATCGCGGGGATATTCTCCGAGCGCGACCTGCTCTACTCGGTCGCGCGCGAGGGCGAAGGCGCGCTCCAGCGCACGGTGGGCGAGGTGATGACCAGCCCGCCGATCACCATCGAACTGGGCACCAGCGTGCTCAGGGCTTTGTCGCTCATGACGCGGCGGCGCATCCGCCACCTGCCGGTGATGGACGGCCAGCGCATGGTCGGCTTCGTTTCCATCGGCGATCTGATCAAATTCCGCATGGATCAGATCGAATCCGAGGCCGATCAAATGCGCGAATATATCGCCTCGGCTTGAGCCTGCGCCTGGCAAGGCTTAGATCAGGGGCATGACCAGCCCCCTGACCCTCACCGAAGCCGCTGCCGCACGTATCAATGCGATTGCCGAACGGCAGCAAAAGCCCGCCATCCTGCGCCTTTCGGTGGAGGGCGGGGGCTGTTCGGGCTTCCAGTACAAGTTCGACCTCGCCCAAGCCGCCGAGGACGACGACGCGGTGAGCGAGACGGCGGGCGTGCGGCTGGTGGTCGATCCGGTCAGCCTCGATCTCGTGAACGGCGCAACGGTCGATTATGTCGAATCGCTGGGCGGGGCGGCCTTCCGGGTCGAGAACCCCAATGCCGCCGCCGGTTGCGGCTGCGGTTCGAGCTTCGGCATCTGACGTGAGAATCGCCAGTTTCAACATCAATGGCGTGAAAGCGCGCCTGCCGCGCCTGATCGAATGGCTGGAGGAGACACGCCCCGCCATCGCCTGCCTGCAGGAGATCAAGAGCCAGGACGAGGGCTTTCCGAGGAAAGAGTTCGAGGCGATCGGCTATCACGTCGAGACCCACGGCCAGAAGGGCTTCAACGGCGTCGCTATCCTCACCGACGGCGGCCCGGCCGAAAACGTCTCGCGCGGGCTTCCGGGCGATGACGACGATGAACAGGCCCGCTTCATCGAAGCGGATTTTCAGGGCGTCCACGTCGCCAACCTCTACCTGCCCAACGGCAACCCGCAGCCCGGCCCCAAGTTTGATTACAAGCTGGCGTGGATGGAGCGGCTGCGCCTTCACCTCGACGGCCTGCTGGCGAGCGAGAAGCCCTGCGTGGTGCTGGGCGACTTCAATGTGATTCCCGAGGACAAGGACGTGTTCTCGGTGAGGGCGATGGCGACCGACGCGCTGATGCAGCCCGAATCGCGCGACGCCTATGCCCGCCTGCTGGGCCAGGGCTGGACCGATGCGCTGAACGTGCTCAACCCGCGCGGCGGCGTCTGGACCTTCTGGGACTATCAGGCCGGCGCTTGGCAGCGCGACCACGGTTTCCGCATCGATCACCTGCTGCTGTCGCCCGAATGCGCCGACCGCATGAGCGCCGCCGGTGTCGACAAGGGATATCGCGGGCGCGAGAAGGCCAGCGATCACGCCCCGGTCTGGGTCGAGCTGGACTGAGCCTGTAAAGGCGCGCGGGCAGGGCGCTCAGGCCCCGCTCGCTACCTCAACGATAGAAAATGTGGCTGTCGATGGTGGCGCGTGCCACCTTGGTGCGGGCCCAGCGCGGATTCACGCGGGTGGCGTGGAAATAGAGCGCATCGTCGGCGTCGCTGGCCCACATTTCGCTTTCGGCGATATGGGCGATCGCCTTGGCGCGCTGCCATGCGGCAGAGCTGCGATTGGGCTCCGGGATACGACCGCCGCGCACGAACGAGAATTGCGCCCGCTGCTTCACGACGCTGCAATAGCTGTCGGGGAAAGCCGCGCTCTCGGCGCGGTTAATCACCACCCGTGCCACGGCAAGCTGGCCTGCCAGCGGTTCGCCGCGCGATTCGAAATAGATGGCCTGCGCGAGACACTTGATGTCGCCGCTCAGTGTGTCGTCGATTTCGGTTTGCGCAACCAGTTCGCGCAGGTTGCTGACATCGACCGGCGGCAGCGCGATAGCTGGCGCGGCATCGTCGCCAATGTCCTGGACCACCGGGCTGGCCACGAAGCGCACTTCGTCAGCAGCGGCGTCCTCGGACGGGGTCTCTTCGATCATCTGGGGCTGATCGCCCACGCCCTGATCCTGGGCTCTTGCGCCTTCGGCAATCGTGCCGACAGTCGCACCAAACAGTGTCACGGCCGAGACAATCGCCCCGACGCGAAGGAAACCTGCAGTCATGTATCCCGTCACCATGGCGGTGAGAAGCCAGTCCGGGCCAAAGGCTTGCCAGCGCGATCCAATTAGCGCTTGGCAAGGCCACATCCGATTGCGGTGGCCCGGCGTCTTCTCCCCGTCTGCGCACCACAATGACCGGCCGAAATGCCGATTGTCATGGTTTACGCTTCTTCAGGAAAGGCGCGGGCCAAATAGCCATCGACTGTCGAATGTCAACCGAGGTGCGGTCACTTGGTCAGAAACTGTGCCGCCTCGGGATGATCCAGCTCGACCACCCACAGATCATGGTCCTGGCGTTTGCGTCGCTGCCAGTATTCCATGATTTCGATAGGGTTTTCAGACGCTTCCTGCTTGATTGGCGTCCATTTTCGGGTGCCGTCCAGCTGCGGCATTCGTTCGAACAGGCAACCGTTTGTGCCTCTATGGCAACAGATAACCAGCAATGTCCCGGCCTCGCGTTCTCCCTTAGCCAGAACGGCGCCAAAGCCTCCTTGTGCCTCCACTGCGCGCAGCAGCCCGGTCACTTCGAGGTGGGCGGGGATTCGCGCCATATCCAAACCGCGCGCCTTATCAGCCCGGCAAGCGGTAGCCGTCGAGGCCCGACAGCGCGATGCGCGAGCGCATGAAGGTGCCGGTGCCGCGCCCGATCTCGTCGCCCTCTTCGTCGGTCAGATGCGCCTCGGCGATAAACACGCGGCGCTTGCCGCTGATCCAGCGCCCCTCGGCCACAACCTTTCCCGCACGCACCGGCTTGGTGAAATGGAGGTTGAAGCCCGTGGTCAGCAAAAACCGGTCCGAAACCAGCGAATTGGCGGCATAGAAGGCCGCATCGTCGAGCATCTTGAAATAGATCGTGCCATGCGCGGCGCCAGCGGCGTGATAGACCCGCTCGTCGACGTCGAAGGCAATGCGCGCCACGCCCGGCGCGGTGATTTCCAGGCGCGATTCGAACAGGTTGTTGATCGGGGCCGAGGCATAGAGATGCTCGAGCGCGCGATAGTGCGCCTGCGCTCCGCTCGCCGAAGCGGGAGGCCCGCGATCAGGCGGCGTCACGGTCCGACGCATTGGTGAGCAGGCCATACAGCGCCTCACCGTCGGGGGCGTCGCTCAGCGCCTCGTGGACGTCCTCATCGCGCATCAGGCGCGAAATCTCGGCCAGGGCATAAAGATGCATGGCCCCGCTACCCTCGGGCGAAAGCAGGCCGAACACGAGATCGACCGGCATCCCATCGGCAGCGGCAAAGTCCGCTGGCCGCTCAAGCCGCAGCAGCGCTCCAATCGGCCGCTTGATACCAGCAATGCGCGCATGGGGAATCGCCACGCCGCGTCCGAAGCCGGTGCTCCCGAGGCTCTCGCGCTCGAGCAGCGCCTCGAGCACCTGCGTCGCATCGAGCGCATAGGCGCGCGCGAACAGCTCGCTCAACTGCTGAAGGATGTCATCCTTGGTCGCCGCATCGACAATGTCGACCGACTGCGGGTTCATGGCAAAGGTGGCATGCATGATCTTGTGGTTTCGTTCTTCCGCGAGGCAGCTGTTACAGCCCCGGCTACGGGGCCACATCCAGCGGATGCAGCCCCTATAGTCGAAAAGCTATGACGGGACCCTTACACCAGCGACGAAAGGTCCGGTCGGGCCATCAGGCGGGTTCGACCCAGCCGACGGCTCCATCTTCGCGGCGATAGACCATATTATGACGCCCGGTGCCAGCGTTTTTGAAAAACAAGGCATTGGTGTGCCGCAGATCGAGCAACATGACGGCATCGGCCACGCTCACTTCGGGCACGTCGATGCTGGTCTCGGCGATGATGGCGGGCGCATCCTCGCCCACGTCTTCATCGGTGTTGTCGTTATCCTCGAACGGCGCGAACACGGTATAGGCGGCCTCCTCCTCGCGCGCGGCGTGGGTGGCCTGTTCGTGGTGATCCTTCAGGCGGCGCTTGTAACGGCGCAGCTGCTTCTCGATCTTCTCCGCCGCCTGATCAAAGGCCTGGTGCGCATCCTGCGCCTGGCCACGGCTTTTCAGGATCAGCCCATGATTGACGTGCAGGATAATGTCGGCAGCAAAGGCGTTCGCCGGTGCCTTGCCGAACGTAACGGTGGAGGAAAGCGCGCGACTGAAGTGCTTATCGACAATCGTGGTGAGCCGGTCGGAGGCATGCTCCTGCAGCGCTGAACCGGTATCCACCTGGTGGCCCGACACACGAATATCCATAAGTCTTCTCCTGCTTCTTACTTGTATCTACCCGATATGGGTACGACACCTCATTGCGTCCAGAGAGGTGAACTTATTGTTTTCAGAAACTCCTTATGACGCGTAATTTCGTCATCCGTCGCAAAATGGGGGCGGGCTGGCCGATGTTCGCCAAGCTTGGGCGCAAAGACACTGCCGGTGCGTTCCACCTCGGTGCCTTGATCGACCGCGAGGCCAAGCCCGATCTGGCGGCCACCCAGCAGCTCGACATAGACCTGCGCCAACAGCTCGGCGTCGAGCAATGCGCCGTGCAGCACACGGTGGCTGCGGTCGACCCCGTAGCGCGAGCATAGCGCATCGAGCGTGTGCTTCGCGCCGGGGTGACGTTTGCGCGCGATGGCCAGCGTGTCGATCATCCGCTCGTGACTGACCGCGGCAAGGTCGCAGGCGGCAAGCTCGAAATTGAGGAAGCCGAAGTCGAACTGCGCATTGTGCGCCACCAGCGGAGCATCGCCGAGGAAATCGAGCAGTTCCTGCGCGCGTTCGGAAAACAGCGGCTTGTCGGACAGGAAGGTGGCGGAGAGGCCGTGGACCCGCTCGGCCTCCATCGGCATGTCGCGCTGCGGGTTGAAATAGCCGTGAAAGGTTTCGCCCGTAGGGATGCGGTTGACGATCTCGATGCAGCCGATTTCGACCAGCCGGTCCCCGGTTTGCGGGTCAAGGCCGGTGGTTTCGGTGTCGAACACGATTTCGCGCATGGGGCTTGTTATCTGCCTTCGCAGCGGCTGTTGCAACTAGGCAATGAGGCTGGCGAGCAATTCGCGGACCTGCGCGCGCGTTTCTTCGAGCGGAAGGCCAGTGTCGATCACATAGTCGGCACGCTCGCGCTTCTTCGCATCGGGCATCTGCGCGGCGAGAATCGCGGCGAATTTCTCTTCGGTCATGCCAAAGCGGGCCAGCACCCGCGCGCGCTGCACCTCGGGCGGGGCGGAGACGACCACGGTCCGCTCGACATAGTCCGCGCCCTTTTCAAACAGCAGCGGGATATCGAACAGCAGCACCGGGGCGTCCATATTGCGCAGGAGAAACTCACGCCGCTTCGCTGCGACGGCCGGGTGAACGATGGCCTCCAGCCGGGCGAGCGCCTCCGCATCGCCGAACACCTGCGCGCCGAGCGCTTCGCGGCGCACGCCGTTCTCGTCTGTGGAGCCGGGAAACTCCGCCTCTATCGCGCCGAGCAGGCTGCCGCCGGGGCCCTGAATCGCGCGCACTTCGGCATCGGCATCGAACACCGGCACGCCGAGATCGGCGAACATCTGCGCCACCGTGCTCTTGCCCATGCCGATCGAGCCGGTGAGGCCGAGCAGGATCGGGCCATCGCTCATGCGGTGAGCATTGCGCGCAGCTGGGCATCGCCGTCGTCGCGCGGGGGCTTCTGGCCGAAGAAATATGCGAAGGCCACGGCGGCCTGGCCGATCAGCATGGACAGCCCATCGACAGTCGGCAAACCTCCCGCGCGCGCCTCTTGCAGGAACGGCGTGTCGAGCGGGCTGGTCACGATATCGTAGGCCAGCGCGCCCGGCGGGGCGTGGGTGAAATCGAAATGTAGCGGCGGCTGGCCCGTCATGCCGAGCGGGCTGGCGTTGATCACCAGATCGAGCAGGCCCTCGCGGTCGTCGAAGGCGAAGTCGGTCGGATCGGCGAAATGCGCAATGTCCACCGCGTGGTGCTCACCCTCGGGGGCGAGTTCATCGAGCAGGCGGCGGGCCTTCTCAGGATCGCGCCCGGCCAGCACCAGCGTAAAGCCTTCGCCCGCCAGCGCCTTGACGATAGCCCGCGCCGCGCCGCCGGTGCCGAGAATACGCGCCATTCGGAACAGGTGTTGCTCATCCAGCAACGGGCGCAGCGGTTCGAGAAAACCGGGCGCATCGGTGTTGGTGCCGCGCAAGGTGCCATCCTTGCCGCGATAGATCGTGTTGACCGCGCCAATCGAGCGGGCCGGTTCTTCGATCAGATCGAGATGCTCCATCACCGCCAGCTTGTGCGGCATGGTGACGTTGCAGCCGCGCCATGCGGGATCCTCGCGACGTTCGGTGAGATAGGTCGCCACCTCGTCCACAGCGACGCGGCAATGGCGATATTCGGCATCGATCCCGGCTTTCTCGAGCCAGTGGCCATGAATCAGCGGCGATTTCGACTGGGCAATCGGGTCGCCGATAACCTCGGCATAAAGTCGACTCACGCGGGCAGCTCCTCCAGCTCGCGCAGCGCGCCGAGCACGGGCAGCAGCGGCATTCCGAGCACGGTGAAATAGTCGCCCTCGATCTTCTCGAACAGCTGCACGCCCATCGCCTCGATCCGGAACACGCCGACGCATTGCGCGACCTCGGGCCACTCTGCGCGCAGATAGCGCTCGATAAAGTCCTCGGACAAATTGCGCACCGTGAGCCGCGCCTGTGCGCCATGCTCCCACCGGACGTAACCGCCCAAGGAAACCGCCGCGGCCGAATCCAGGACCATCTCTTTGCCGGAGAAATAGCGCAGATGCTCTTGCGCCTGCACACGGCTGGTCGGCTTGTCGAACCGCTCACCTGCCACCGACAGCACCGAATCGCTGCCCAGCACCGGCACTTCGCCGCCATCGATGGAAACGGCCTTTGCCTTGGCCAGCTCAAGCGCCACCTGCGCCGGGGGCACATCGCCGAGCGAAGCTTCAAGCGCGCGCTCGTCGATGGCGGCGGGCATGACATCGAATTCGACCCCGGCATCGGCAAGCATGGCGCGGCGCGAGGCGCTTTTGGAGGCAAGAATAATCATATCGGTTTGGGTCCGACCTGGGGTTGGCGTTCGCGCAGCGAGCGCTCGTTGTGCAATTTGATGATCGCAGCGGCGGTTTCCTCGATCGAACGGCGGGTGACGTCGATCACCGGCCAGCCGTTGTCGGCAAACATGCGCCGCGCGAAGGCGACTTCTTTCTCCACCCGCTCCTCGTCGACATAGGCGGTGGTGGTGCTCTCGTTAAGCGAGAGCAGGCGGTTGCGGCGGATCTCGATCAGCCGCTTGGGCGCGGTGGTGAGGCCGACCACCATCGGCCGGCGCAGCTTGAACAGCGCAGGCGGGGGCGGGCTTTCCACCACCAGCGGGATGTTGGCGACCTTGAAGCCGCGGTTGGCGAGATAGATCGAGGTCGGCGTCTTCGAGGTGCGCGACACGCCCGCCAGCACGATATCGGCCTCTTCCCAGTTGTCGAAGCCGACCCCGTCGTCCTGTGCGATGGTGTACTGAATCGCATCTACGCGCTTGAAATAGGCCTCGTCCATCTGGTGCTGCTTGCCGGGCCGCCCGCGCGCCTGCTGGCCGAGCCGCTCCTCCAGCGCCGCCGTCACCGCATCGAGCACGGCCACATGCGGCAGGCCGAGCTGGCGGCAGCGCATTTCGAGGCTGGAGCGGATTTCCGAGTTCACCAGTGTATAAAGCACGAGGCCCGGATTGGCCTTCAGGTCATCAACGATCCGCTCCAAGTGCTGAAGCGAGCGCACCATCGGCCAGAAATGGCGCACGACATCGGTATCGTCGAACTGCGCCAGCGAGGCTTTCGCCAGCATTTCGAGCGTTTCGCCGGTGGAATCCGACAGCAGATGAAGGTGCAAACGGGTCATGTGGATAAGTCCCGGCATAAACCACGGGACGCAGTTGCGGACAAGCATGGGATGGAATCTCATCCCCGCTAGCGGCCATTTCCTCCCGCCAGTGATCCCCCGATGCAACGCCTTGTCGACAGGCTGGGGATTTCGGGGACAAGCAATGATTGACAGCGCCAAGGCATGAGTCGATCAGCCCGGCAGGCCTCAAGCGGCGGGACAAATCCGCGACAACTGCGCTTTCCCCGCTTTCCACAGGGCCTACAAACACCATAATCCTTATTATAAATATTATTATATTGATTGGACTCTCGCGATGCCCGGACCTTTGCTCGATACCTTGAACGGTCAGCGCCAGGACCGGCTACCGGTCTGGTTCATGCGGCAAGCAGGTCGCTATCTCGCAGAATACCGCGCTTTGCGGGCTGAGAAGGGCGGCTTTCTGGAGCTGGTTTACGACAGCGAAGCTGCCGCCGAAGTAACGCTGCAGCCGGTGCGGCGGTTCGGGTTCGATGGGGCAATCCTGTTTTCCGACATCCTGATCGTTCCCTATGCCCTGGGGCAGGACCTGTGGTTCGAGGCGGGCGAGGGGCCGCGGCTGGCGCCGCCGCTGGTCGATGCAGCCTGGCAAAGTCTGGATGCTGCGCCAGAGCGATTTGAGGCCATCTACGAGACCGTTCGGCTGTGCCGGGGTATGCTGGGCCCCGACGTGACCATGTTGGGCTTTGCGGGCTCTCCCTGGACCGTGGCGACCTATATGGTCGCAGGACAGGGCTCCAAGGATCACCACGCGGCGCGCCAGCTGGCCTATCGCGATCCGCAAGCCTTCGGTTCGCTGATCGGCGCAATCGAGGAGGCGAGCTTCACTTATCTCGTAGGCCAGATCGACGCGGGCGCCGAGGCGGTGCAACTGTTCGATAGCTGGGCAGGCAGCCTCAGCCCCGCGCAGTTCGAGCAATGGGTGATCGCGCCGAATGCCCGGCTTGCGGCGCGGCTCCACGAAGCACGGCCCGGTGTGCCGGTGATCGGCTTTCCGAAGGGTGCGGGCGGCAAGCTGCCCGCTTATGCCCGCGAAACGGGTGTCGATGCCGTGGGTGTCGACGAGACGGTCGACCCGGTATGGATCGCCCGCGAATTGCCTTCCGAAATGCCGGTGCAGGGCAATCTCGATCCGATGCTGTTGCTGGCAGGCGGCGCGGAGCTGGATCGGGCTATAGCTCGGATTTGTTCCGCGTTCGAAAATCGTCCGCACGTGTTCAACCTCGGCCACGGGATCGATAAGGAAACCCCCATCGCCCATGTCGAGCAGGTGTTGTTGGCGCTCCGCAGATAATTGGCGCGATAAGAGGGATGACGGATCGCCTCGGCGCGCCTATCTAGGCGGCCATGCAGGACTTCCTTCTGACGATCTACTATTGGCTCAAGGCCGGGCACCTGATCTTCGTGATCTTCTGGATGGCGGGCCTGTTCATGCTCCCGCGCCAGCTGGTTTACATGCACGACAGCGCGCCCGGTTCGGCCGAGGAAGCGCTCTGGGCCAAGCGCAGCGGGCTGCTGCGCAAGGTGATCCTGACGCCGAGCCTGATCGCGGTCTGGGCTTTCGGGCTGCTGCTCGCCTATAGCGGCGGCGCGTTCATGCAGGGCTGGTTTCACGCCAAGCTGCTGCTGGTGATCGTGCTGAGCGGCTATCACGGCTGGATGGTTGCCAATGCCAAGAAGATGGCGCGCGGCGAACGCCCGCTGAGCGAGAAGACGCTGCGGCTCGTGAACGAGGTGCCCGGCGTGGCGGCGGTGCTGATCGTGATCCTGGCGGTCGTCAAACCGTTCTGATTTTGCCCTGAACTGGCCGACCTTGATGCGTCTCCGATTGACCGGGGGCGCGCTAGGCCATATTTAGCGCAAACCAATCGGCACCAGATCGCTCGTCCGAAGCGATCAAGGCCTGCTTTCCCCAAGCCCCATGGCCTGCCGGCATCCCTATATAACTACTTGGAATTGAAGACGAAATGCATCTTAAAGAACTCAAACGCAGGACGCCGGCCGAGCTGGTTTCGATGGCCGAGGAAATGGGCGTCGAGGGTGCCAGCACTATGCGCCGGCAGGATCTCATGTTCGCGATCCTCAAGGAAGTGGCCGAAGACGGCGAGGAAATTCTCGGCATCGGCACGATCGAGGTGCTGCAGGATGGCTTCGGCTTCCTGCGCAGCCCCGAGGCGAACTATCTCGCCGGGCCGGACGACATCTATGTCTCGCCGAACCAGGTCCGCAAGTGGGGCCTGCGCACCGGCGACACCGTCGAAGGCGAGATCCGCGCACCCCGCGATGGCGAGCGCTATTTCGCGATCACCAAGCTGATCAAGGTCAACTACGACGACCCCGATGCGGTGCGCCACCGCACCAACTTCGACAACCTCACGCCGCTTTACCCGGATGAGCGGCTGAACCTCGACACCAAGGACCCGACCGTCAAGGACAAGTCGGCCCGCGTGATCGACCTGATCTCGCCGCAGGGCAAGGGCCAGCGCGCGCTGATCGTCGCCCCGCCGCGCACCGGTAAGACGGTGCTGCTGCAGAACATGGCCAAGGCCATCACCGACAATCACCCCGAGGTGATTCTGCTGGTGCTGCTGGTCGACGAGCGGCCTGAGGAAGTCACCGACATGCAGCGTTCGGTCAACGGCGAGGTGATCTCCTCGACCTTCGATGAACCCGCTTCGCGCCACGTGCAGGTCGCCGAAATGGTGATCGAGAAGGCCAAGCGTCTGGTCGAGCACAAGCGCGACGTAGTGATCCTGCTGGATTCGATCACGCGTCTGGGCCGTGCCTACAACACCGTGGTGCCAAGCTCGGGCAAGGTGTTGACCGGCGGTGTGGATGCGAATGCGCTGCAGCGGCCGAAGCGCTTCTTCGGTGCCGCGCGCAACATCGAGGAGGGCGGTTCACTCTCGATCATCGCTACCGCGCTGATCGACACCGGAAGCCGCATGGACGAGGTGATCTTCGAAGAGTTCAAGGGCACCGGCAACTCCGAAATCGTGCTTGACCGCAAGGTGGCGGACAAACGCATCTTCCCAGCGCTCGATGTCGGCAAGAGCGGCACGCGCAAGGAAGAGCTGCTGGTCGAGAAGGAGCAGCTCTCGAAGATGTGGGTGCTGCGCCGCATTCTCATGCAGATGGGCACCATCGATTCGATGGAGTTCCTGCTCGACAAGATGAAGGATTCGAAGACCAACGAAGACTTCTTCGCGACGATGAACCAGTAGAGTTCGTTCGCAGCGCTGGAAATTTCCGGCGATTGGCGCATATTGGTGGGCCCGGCTTTCGCGAGAAGGCCGGGCCCAGCCATTTGAAAGGCCCGCCCATGAAAGTCACCATCGAAGTCGATTGCAGCCCCGAAGAGGCGCGCCAGTTCATGGGGCTACCCGATGTCGAGCAGGCAAACGCAATCTATATCGACAATCTCGCCGCAGCGATGAAGGGCGCGGGCAGTGTCGAGCAGCTTGAGCAATATGCCAAGCACCTGGCGCCAATGGGGCAGATGGGGCTGAAGATGTTCCAGAGCTTCGTCGAGGGCGCGCAGAAGTCTGCGGGTGGTACTTCGTCGAAGAGCTCCGACAAGGGCTGACTGCGCACCTGCGATGGACACAATTTTTGCGCTTTCCTCTGGCGCTCCGCCCGCCGGAATCGGAATCGTTCGGCTGACAGGACCGCAGGTGCGAGCCGCTCTTTCAGCGGTTTGCGGTAAGGTTCCAGAGCCGCGCCGGGCCGCGTGGGCGGCCTTTCGCGATAGCGCAGGCGCACAGATCGACGACGGTCTGGTACTCTTTTTCCCCGCACCGCATTCGGTAACCGGCGAGGATGTTGGCGAGCTGCATTGCCACGGTGGCCGCGCTGTGGTCGCGGCGCTTGAGGCTACCCTGGCCGATGTTCCTGGATGTCGCCGTGCCGAGCCGGGCGAGTTCACTCGTCGCGCTTTTGCCAATGGCCGCATTGATCTCGCCGAGGCTGAAGGGCTGGGCGACCTGCTTGCGGCCGAAACCGAAATCCAGCGCCGCGCCGCGCTTGCCATGACAGGCGGGGCGTTCTCTGGCGAGGTGAATGGGTGGCGCGAGCAGCTGCTGGCCTTGTCGGCGGAAGTGGAAGCCTCGCTCGACTTTGCCGAGGAGGATGACGTTGAGACGCTTGGCGATAGCTTTGCGCGCAAACTCGCCAGTCTGGCGGACAGTCTGCGCAATGCCCTTGCCGCGCCCCATGCCGAGATGCTGAAGGAAGGTTTTCGCGTGGCGCTGGCGGGGCCGCCGAACGCAGGCAAGTCCACGCTGTTCAACGCACTGGTCGAAAGCGAAGCCGCGATCACTGCCGAGATTGCGGGCACTACACGCGACGTCCTGGTCCAGTCGGTCGCCATCGACGGGATCGCTTTCAGCTTCGTCGATATGGCGGGGCTCCGGTCGAATACGGAAGACAGGATCGAAGCCATCGGAATCGAGCGCGCCGAAACGGAAATTGCCAAGGCAGACGTGGTCCTGTGGCTAGGGCCGGAAGGGGCTGGGCCAGACGACTGCTGGGACATCGATGCTCAGTGCGACCGGGACGAACGGGACAAAAAGCCGGCGCCAGACTTTACCCTATCTGCGCGCACAGGAGACGGATTGCATCAGCTGCGAAGCGCCTTGGTCGAGCGTGCGCGCTCGGCCATGCCAGCGCCGGGAGAGGCTGCGCTCAACCGCCGGCAACGCGGACTGATTGCGTCGGCGCTCGATGCGCTCAGCGATGCGGCGACTCATCGTGACCCGCTTCTGGTGGGCGAGGGGCTTCGACGCGCGCGTCTCTCCTTCGATGCGTTGCTCGGAAAAACCTCGACTGAAGACGTGCTCGATGCGGTGTTCGGGCGCTTCTGCCTCGGCAAATGACGCGCGTGTTCCACGTGGAACATTAGCGCTGCGAAATGCCCGTTGTGGGGCGCGGGCACTGCGCCTAAGTCAGTCCCGATCATGAGCACATTTGACATCATCGTTGTCGGCGGTGGACACGCCGGTGTTGAAGCCGCGGCTGCTGCGGCCCGCATGGGCATGGCGACCGCGCTGGTCACCTTCGACCCCGCGACCCTCGGCGCAATGAGCTGCAACCCGGCGATTGGCGGGCTGGGCAAAGGCCACCTCGTGCGCGAGGTCGACGCCTTCGATGGGCTGATCGGTCGCGCCGCCGATGCTGCGGCAATCCACTATCGGATGCTCAATCGTTCCAAAGGCAGCGCGGTGCAGGGCCCGCGCATTCAGGCTGATCGCAAGCTGTTCAAAGCCGCGGTCCAGGCCATGCTGGCGGCTCAGGAAAACCTGACAGTGATTGGCGGCGAAGTTGCGTCGCTGCTGATCGAGGGTGGGCGTGCCGCCGGCGTGACATTGGCGAGCGGCGATAAGCTCTATGCCCCGGCGACGATCCTATGCACCGGCACCTTCCTTGGCGGAGTGCTTTTTTGCGGTGAGAAGCGAAGCACCGGCGGCCGTATCGGTGAGAATGCGGCTTCCGTATTGGCGGAGCAGTTGCGCGGCGCAGACCTGCCGATGGCTCGCCTAAAGACCGGAACCCCCCCGCGATTAGACGGGCGCACTATCGATTGGTCCGTGCTGGAGGAGCAGCCCTCCGACAGCGATTTTTGGACCATGTCCCCGCTCACGGAGCGTCGCGCCAATCCGCAGATCTTTTGCGCGATCACGCGCACCAATCCGCGCAGCCACGCTATCATTGCCGACAATCTCGATCGCTCGCCGTTGTTTACCGGTGCGATCGACGCGGCAGGCCCGCGATATTGTCCCAGCATTGAAGACAAGATTCATCGCTTCGCTGATCGTGACGGGCATCAGGTCTTCCTCGAACCCGAGGGTCTCGACACGCAGCTTGTCTACCCCAACGGCATTAGCACGTCGCTGCCCGAGGATGTGCAGCTGGCTATGTTGCGGACGATGGCAGGTTTGGAACAGGTGGAGATGGTTGTGCCCGGCTACGCGGTCGAATATGATCATATCGACCCGCGCGCCTTGGGCCGCGACCTGCAGCTTGCAGCGCTCCCCGGCGTCTATTGCGCGGGCCAGATCAACGGCACGACCGGATATGAAGAGGCAGCTGCGCAGGGTTTGATCGCCGGACTGAACGCGTCCTGCGCATTGCAGGGGAGGGAAGCGCCTGCGCTTGACCGGGGCAATTCCTATCTCGCGGTGATGGTTGATGATCTGACGCTGCATGGTGTGAGCGAGCCATACCGTATGCTTACGGCGCGCGCAGAGTATCGCCTGAGGCTGCGCGCAAACAACGCGAGCACGCGACTGACCCCGATTGCGGCGGAACTTGGGTGTCTCGATAAGCCGCGCGCAGAATGGTTTGTCCTCCATTGTGATGGGCGCAGCGCTTGGGAAGAAGCGTTACAATGCGAGGTGCCTGCAAGTGCCTTGGCAGAGAAGGGGCTGAATGTGCGCAATGATGGGGGACGAAAGTTGCTGGCCGAATGGCTGACCCATGCCGATATTTCGCTGGCCGATCTGGCTGATTATCTGCCCGCTGGGTTCGACCCGGCAACCCCGCTTGCACAGGAGGTGGCCGAGGACGCGGCCTATGCCCCTTATTTGCAGCGTCAGGAATCGGAACTGCGCGACTTGCGCGCTTCGCAGGAGTTGGTTTTGGGACGAGACTTCGACTGGGGCGCGGTGCCCGGACTTTCGAACGAGATGGTAGAACGGCTAAGCGCAGCGTCTCCCGCAACGCTCGCTGACGCGGGGCGGGTTCGCGGGATAACGCCTGCGGCCTTGGCCGCGCTGCTGGTTCATGCGCGCCGCGCTCAGGCGGAGCTATCAGCATGAGCGGCGATGAGGGGAAGGCCTTTTGTGCGCTGCGATGCGACTCCGCCGCGATGGAGCGCTTCGCCATTTTTCTAACTATGCTTGAGAGCGAGAACGAGCGGCAGAACCTCGTATCCACGGCCAGCCTTGCCGATGCCTGGACCCGGCACATTGCCGACAGTCTGCAGCTGCTAGATCATGTTCCACGTGAAACATCGCCATGGCTCGACATGGGCACTGGGGCGGGCTTCCCGGGTCTGGTCGTCGCGCTTGCGAGGCCAGACCTTGATGTGGTTCTGGTCGAATCGCGAAAGCGGCGCGTTGAATGGCTTGAGCATGTGTGCGAGCGCTTTGGGTTGGCAAAGTGCCGGGTGGTCGGCGCAAGGCTCGAAACGATCGAAACCATCCCCGCAGGCGTGATCAGTGCGCGCGCATTTGCGCCGCTGGAGAAGTTGTTGCGATTATCCGCGCGCTTTTCCACACCAACGACCACTTGGCTGTTGCCCAAAGGGCGGTCGGCGGCGCAAGAACTGAATGAGCAGTCGCAGGCGATTCAAGCGATGTTCCACGTGGAACAATCGGCGACCGATCCCGACGCGGCGATCATTATCGGACATGGAAGGCCGCCAGAGACATGATCTGCATCGCGATAGCTAATCAGAAAGGCGGCGTGGGCAAGACCACCACAGCCATCAACATCGCCACAGCCATGGCCGCGACCGGTTGGCGGACGCTGCTGATCGATCTCGATCCCCAAGGCAATGCCTCGACCGGTGTGGGGCTTCGCGCGTCCGAGCGCAAGCTGTCGAGTTACGACTTGTTGATCGGCGAATGCACGCTGGCCGAATGCACGGTCAATTCGGCGATACCGGGCCTGAATCTGGTGCCGGCTACAGTCGATCTGAGCGGGGCCGAGGTTGAGCTGGTCGATGTCGCGGATCGCGCCCAGCGTCTTCGCGATGCTTTGGCGCAGGATAGCGCGCATGACATTTGCTTTATCGATTGTCCGCCGTCGCTCGGCTTGCTGACGCTCAATGCGCTGTGCGCCGCCGATACGCTGATGGTACCGTTGCAGTGCGAGTTCTTCGCGCTCGAAGGTTTGAGTCAGTTGTTGCAAACGGTTGAGCAAGTGCAGCAGCGCTTCAATCCCGATCTGAACATCGTCGGGGTGGTGCTCACCATGTTCGACCGGCGCAATCGGCTTACCGATCAGGTTTCCGACGATGTGCGCGAGTGCCTGGGTGATCTGGTGTTCGAATCGGTGATTCCACGCAACGTGCGCCTGTCCGAAGCGCCAAGCCACGGCTTACCCGCGCTAATCTACGACCACGCCTGCGCTGGCAGCCGCGCTTACATGGCGCTGGCGCGCGAGTTGATCGGTCGCTTGCCCGAACGGAGGAAAGCCGCATGAGCGAAGAGACAAGCGAGACCAGGGGTAAGGGTGACTCCGTTCCGCGCCGCAAGCTCGGCAAGGGTCTGGGCGCGCTGCTGGGTGAGACTCGCCGCGAAGAACCGCTGGTCGCGCCGCGCAATCTGCCAGAGGGTGACTCTGCCGATGGCGAGGGGCAGGCACCGGCCGAGGAAGGCCTCGCCATGCTCGCTGTTTCGGCTATCGAGCCGCACCCCGAGCAGCCGCGCCGCCACTTCGACGAGGAGGCGCTCGCAGAGCTGGCGGCCTCCATCGCCACGCGCGGGGTGATCCAGCCCGTTATCGTGCGCCGTCTGGATCCAGGCCGCTATCAGCTGGTGGCGGGTGAGCGTCGCTGGCGCGCTGCGCAAAAGGCGCAAGTGCATGAAATTCCTGCACTAATTCGCGATCTTGATGATCGCGACGTGATGGCGCTGGCGCTGATCGAGAACATTCAGCGCGAAGACCTCAATCCGGTCGAAGAAGCGCGCGCTTATCAGCGGCTCGCCGAATTCGAAGATATGACCCAGAGCGAGATCGCCACGCTGGTCGACAAGTCGCGCAGCCATGTCGCCAACCTCCAGCGGCTGCTGGCTCTGCCCGAGGAGGTGCTCGATCACCTGGAGCAAGGCCGCCTCGATATGGGCCATGGTCGTGCGCTGATCGGACTGGATAACGCGGCCGAGGTGGCCGACCAGGCGGTGCGCAAGGGGCTCAGCGTGCGCGAGGTGGAGAAGCTGGCGCGCAAGGGCCGCGATGGCGACGGGCGCAGCCAGCGTCGGCAGGCACGCCCCCCGCGCGATACGGCGCAGGATGCCGATATCGTCGCGGTGCAGAACCACCTTGAGGAAATGCTCGGCCTGCCCGTGCATATTGCCACGGAGGCGGACCCAAGCACTGGCTCGCTCACCGTGCGCTTCCGCAGCCTCGATCAGCTCGACATGATCTGCCAGCGGCTCACCGGCGGCGGGATCTAGCCTGTCCGTGAGCGCCGCGCAGAAAAGTTGCGCGGCGCGACCTTAGCGAATCGACGTACGCTTGTCGGGCTGCGGTGCCAGGCGACGCGGAATGCTGCGACGAGCCGGGCGGGGCGGGGCATCGACATCGACCCACTCTTCGTAAACCACTTCGCGCGCGGCGATGCGGCGGGTGGTCTGCACCGGCACCATCATCACCGGATAGGCCCCCATCGGATAGCCCCCAAAACCGCCGCCTTCATAGCGGGCGAGGTAGTCGCTGCAGTACGCGTCGGCCTGATCGGTGCGCTCAGCGTGTCGCGCGTAATCGTCATATCGACGGTCAGAATAGGCTGGCAGATAGATCGCGCGGCAATCGGTCAGCCAGTCGCTGCGTTGCTGCGGGCTATAGCCGCGCGGCGGGCCACTGGGGCCGGTTGTGACGACCGCTTCGGGCACCAGAGCCGGATAGTCGACTGGCCGGGCATAAGAATCGTAACGGTAAGCCCCATCCGATTGTTCATTATATCCAGGTGCCGCGCCCTTATCTTGCACCACCTCGTAACTTTCGTAAGCGATCGGCTCAGACGGCGCGTCATAGCGGCTATCCTGCGCCTGAGCGGGAAATGCGAGGGCCAGCGCGGCAAGCGAAGCTGTCAGGAAAGCGGACTTGGTGGACATTCGGGTCATCCTTGATGGAGCGGCCCGCCCGCCGCAGACATGCACCGCTGCGCGCCGGAAGGCCGTTAACCCGATGTTTAGGATGATTAGCCGCGCAAAACAAAGCAATCTGCGCCGGCAGTCCCGAAAGGAGACGCGGTCAGACGCTTCAGATCCGGTCGGAAAGCAGCGCTGCCAGCGTTTCGATTCCCGCACGGTCCTCCGCATCGAATCGCGCCGGGGTTGGGCTGTCGAGGTCGATCACCGCAACCACCACGCCATCGCGCAGCACCGGCACCACCAGTTCGGAGCGGCTGCGCGCATCGCAGGCGATATGGCCGGGGAAGGCGTGAACGTCTTTCACCAATTGGCTGCGCCCCTCGGCCGCCGCCGCGCCGCAAACCCCGCGCCCAACCGGGATACGGATGCAGGCAGGGCGACCGCAAAATGGCCCGAGCACCAGTTCGCCCTCCACCATGCGATAAAACCCGGCCCAGTTGCAGTCGGCCACGAACTCGCCAAGCAGGGCGGCGACATTGGCCATATTGGCGACCGCATCGGGCTCCCCCGCGGTGATGGCCTCGGCGGCCTCGCATAACTGGGCATAGATGGCAGGTTTGGCGGCGTTGGGAGCGGGGGCGAAATCGAACATTGCCCCGCTCTAGCCGCGCGGGGGCGTGTGGCAAAGTGTTTGCCGCCATCGCGCGGCCAGCGTATCGGTGAGGCATGTCTCGCCTCATCAAGATCCTTATCGCCCTCGTCGTCATTCTGGTGCTGCTGGCCGCGCTCGGCTGGTGGCTGCTGCGCGGCGATCCGGCAGAGCTCACGCTGGATGAAACCACCGGCACCGACCCGGTGCTGGCCGCGCCTGAGGAGCAGACGATTCCCACCGTCGTGGTGGCCAAGCCAATCGGCTGGGGCGACGATGGCGCGCCGGTTGCGGCGGAGGGGCTGGAGGTCAGCCGCTTTGCCGATGGTCTCGATCATCCGCGCGTGATCTACACCATGCCCAATGGCGATGTGCTGGTGACGCTGACCAACGCGCCCGAGAGGGTGGTTGCAGGCGGCTGGCTCACCAACCTCGTTGCGGGCTTCCTGTTCGCCGAAGCCGGCGCGGGCGAGCCTTCGCCCGATCAGCTGGTCTTGCTGCGCGATGGCGATGGCGACGGTGTGGCCGAGGAACGCCATGTGCTGCGTGACGATCTCGCTTCGCCCTCGGGCCTCGCCTGGGCCGATGGCAAGCTTTACGTTGCCAACCACGATGCCTTGCTGAGCTTCGACTATGACGCGGGCGCGACGACGCTGCCCGGCGAGCCGGAAAAGCTGGCCGACCTTCCGGGGGGCGGCAACCACTGGATGCGCAACGTGCTGCTGAGCGAGGATGGCACGGCGCTTTATATCGCGGTCGGCTCGGCCTCGAACATCGCCGAGGGCGGGATGGAGGCCGAGGACGGTCGCGCTGCGATCCACGAGTTGAACCTCGAATCGGGCTTCGCACGCATTTTCGGCGCGGGGTTGCGCAATCCCAACGGTCTTGCCCTTAATCCGTGGTCGGGCGAGCTGTGGACCACCGTGAATGAGCGCGACATGCTCGGTTCCGACCTTGTTCCGGACTATCTCACCGACGTGCCGATTGGCGCGCACTACGGCTGGCCGTGGTTCTACTATGGCGACACCACCGACGACCGAGTGAAGGGCGCCTATGGGATCAACCCCAGCTATGTGCGCACGCCGCGCTATGCCTTGGGCGCGCACGTTGCGGCGCTGGGGCTGGTGTTCAGCCAGGAGGGTTCGCGCATGGGCGAGGGATTTGCGAACGGGGCCTTTATCGCCCGCCATGGCTCGTGGAACCGCAAGCCCGCCGCCGGGTATGACGTGATCTTTGTCGAATTCGACGAGCGGGGCAATCCGATTGGCAAGCCCAAGAAGGTGCTGAACAGTTTCCTCACGGGCAATGGCGAGACTCATGGTCGCCCGACCTGGCTTGCCTGGGATCAGACCGGCGCGCTGCTGGTGAGCGACGATACCGCAGGGATCATCTGGCGTGTGATGGCTCCCGGCGCCGAGGGCACTCCCGCGATCGAGCGGATCAAGGGTGACCGCCTGCCGCCGCAGATTCAGCTTAACGGCGATCCGGCGCGGGCGTTCGAGAATCCGCCGCCCGGGATCACCATGCCCGGCATGTAAGCTCGGGCGCTGTCCTTCGAGACGGCGCTCAGCCTGCGGCTTCGTGCCTCCTCAGGACGAACGGGCAGGGGCATTGTAACGCAAGCGAATTCGTCGCCCCGGGCTTGACCCGGGGCAGGGCTTGGTTCCGGGAATCTAGTCGAGCGTCTTGCCCGCGCGGCCCGCAAGTTCGGTGATGAAATGCCAGGCGATTCGCCCTGAGCGCGCACCGCGCCGCTTCGCCCAGCCCAGCGCCTCGTCCTCATATAGCGTGAGGCCGAATTCTTCCGCATAGCCGCGCAGGACGGCCAGATAGTCGTCCTGAGTCATCGCATGGAAGCCGAGCGACAGCCCGAAGCGATCAGCCAGGGCAAGTTGGTCGTCGACCACGTCGCGCGGATTGATCGGGTCGTCCTGCTCGCTCATATCGCGGGCGAGGATCGCGCGCCGGTTCGAGGTGACGGCGAGCCGCACGTTGGCGGGCCGTGCCTCCACCCCGCCATCGAGCCAGCTGCGCAGGTGGCGCGGGGTGACGCTGTCGCCCTCGGCAAAGCCCAGGTCGTCGATGAAGACGAGGAAGTTGCGCCCCACCTTGGCAAGCTGCGCGAAGAGGGCGGGGAGGGTGGAGACGGCATCGGTGGCGACCTGCACCAGCGCAATATTGCCACCATCCGCCTGAGCTGCGGCGACCGCAGCCTTCACCAGTGCCGACTTGCCCGTGCCGCGTGCGCCCCACAGCAGCATGTCGTGCGCGGCGTGGCCTGCGGCGAGCCGCTCGACGTTGGCGACGACGGCCTCTTTCTGCCGGTCGATCCCGCGCAACAAATCGAGCTTCTGCGCCACGATTCGCGCGACTGGGCGGCCTCCGTGGCTGTCCCAGACATAGGCGGGGCTGGCGGCCCAGTCGGTCGCCGTGGCGGTGTCTGCTTGGGCGAGGGCCTCGGCGAGGCGGCGCAACAGGTCGTTCTCTGTGGTCATACCTAGCGAAACAGCCGTTTGCAGCGCGCGCGTCAAGCTTGGGCCTTGGCCAAAGCCCCCGCGCGGGCTAGCGGCGGAGCATGGTTGGTAAGGCAGACAGGCTGATTGCGCCCGATGCGCAGGGCATCGCGAGAGCGGCCGAGCTGCTGAGCGCTGGCGAGCTGGTCGCGGTGCCGACCGAAACTGTCTATGGCCTCGCCGCCCGTGCGGACAGCGCCGAGGCGGTGGCGAAAATCTATCGCACGAAGGGGCGGCCTGATTTCAACCCGCTGATCGTGCATGTCGCCACGCTTGCACAGGCCGAGCAACTCGCGCTGTTCGATGAGCGGGGACTCCGGCTGGCCGAGGCGTTCTGGCCCGGCCCGCTGACCATGGTGCTCCCTGCGCGCGCCGAGAGCTCCATCGCGCCTGCCGTCAGCGCGGGTCTGCCGACGATTGCCGTTCGCTGTCCGGGTCATCCGGTGATGGTGCAGTTGCTTGAGGCTGTAGGGTTGCCGCTGGCCGCCCCCTCGGCCAACCGCAGCCTTGGTGTCAGCCCGACCCGGCCTGACCACGTTCGCGAGTCGCTCGGTGATGGGTGTCCGCCGATTCTCGATGGCGGTGCCTGCGCGATGGGTCTCGAATCGACCATCGTTGCGCTGCGCGATGATGGCGGGTGGAGCCTGCTGCGACCCGGCCCGGTCGAACGGCGGGCGATTGAATCAATTGTGGGGCCGCAAAGCGCCTCGTCGGGCGCGAAAATCGAGGCTCCGGGGCAGATGCGCAAGCACTATTCGCCGGGTAAACCGGTGCGGCTCGATGCGCGCGAGGCAGCTGCGGGCGAGTTTCTGATCGGGTTCGGCGCCATCGCCGGCAGCACGAATCTCTCACCCGATGGCGATCTCGCCGAGGCAGCAGCGCGGCTTTATCAATGCCTCCACGAAGCGGCTGCTGCGCCGCAAAAGAGGATCGCCGTCGCCCCGATTCCACACGAAGGAATGGGCGAAGCAATCGCCGACCGCCTGCGCCGCGCTGCGGCCTAGCGCAGCGGTTCGTTCAGCTCCGAGTCGATTTCGCGGCGGATTGCGATGGCCTCGCGGCAAGATTCCTCGCGTCCGCGCTCGCAGCGATCGGCCTCTCGTTCATAGTCGCTCTGAAGATCGCCCAGGCGCGCTTCGCGGCGGCGCATTTCGCGGCCCCGGTTGCGGTCGGCTTCGTCCTGGCTGGTGGTGGCCCAGTCCGCCCCCTGCGACACCACCCGCACAGGCGCGGTCGCCACGTCGAACGCCGTCTTTGCCAGGCATCCCCCGGTCAGCGGGGCAAGCCCGAGTACGGCTATCGCCAGATGTCTTTGCATGTCCCGCATCTCCTTGGTTTTCGGTACTCTAGGGTGAACACGTGAAAGCGCGGTGAACACGAAAAAGGGCCGCGCGCGGCGAGGCGGGCGGCCCTTTTCGTCATGCAAGAAGCCGAAGATCAGGCGTCTTCGGTGTTCTCGTAATACTGCGGAGCGTGCTCGTTCAGCACCTGCAGGATCTTGGTGAGCGCAGCCGGCTCGTCGGTCTTTTCCATCGCCGCCAGTTCGCGGGCGAGGCGGCTGGAGGCAGCCTCGAAAATCTGGCGTTCGGAATAGGACTGCTCGGGCTGGTCGTCGGGGCGGAACAGGTCGCGCGTTACCTCGGCAATCGACACTAGGTCGCCCGAGTTGATCTTCGCTTCGTATTCCTGCGCGCGGCGGCTCCACATGGTGCGCTTGACCTTGGGCTTGCCCTTGAGCGTTTCCATCGCTTCTTTCAGCGTCTTGTCGGAAGACAGCTTGCGCATGCCGATCGCTTCGACCTTGTTCACAGGAACGCGCAGAGTCATGCGTTCCTTTTCGAAGCGGAGAACATAGAGATCGAGCTTCATACCGGCGATTTCTTCGCTCTGGAGCTCGGTCACACGGCCCACACCGTGCTTGGGGTAAACAACATAATCGCCGACTTCGAAGGCGGGCGCACTGGTTGCCATGGATTTTCCTTTCATCGACAGGACCAGCAGACCCAGCGTCAAACACTTACGAGGCCGCGCGACCCATCGGCGACCTTATTGGGTGCTTGTTCTGAGTGAGAGCGGGGAGCCTGCCTTCCTAATCCGCCTGCCGCGCGGAAACCGCAGCAGTTGCACAAGTATATAACAGATTCGTAACATAATTGCCACCCCCTCCGCTCAGAAAGGGATAAGCGGCCCCGCTCTCAGGGGATTTGCCTAAGCTAGGAGGCGGCCAAGCCGGACAGCGCCGCCGAAAAAAGGCAGCGAATCAGTCGCCTTCGCCGGGTTCGGGCGAGAAGTACTTGTCGAGTTTGCCCTCTTCGCCCTTGTGCTCGTCGGCATCGGCGGGCGGATCTTTCTTTTCGGTGATGTTGGGCCACTCTGCCGAATATTTTGTGTTCAGCTCAAGCCAGGCCTCAAGCCCGCCCTCGGTATCGGGCAGGATCGCTTCGGCTGGGCACTCGGGCTCGCACACGCCGCAGTCGATGCATTCCGAAGGATTGATGACGAGCATGTTCTCGCCCTCGTAGAAACAGTCAACCGGACAGACTTCGACGCAATCGGTGTACTTGCATTTGATGCAGGCGTCGGTGACGACGTAGGTCATGGTGCACTGTGTCCTTCGATCAGTTGGCCGACCCCATCTGAAGCGGGCCGGGAAACGCGGCTTGCTATGGCGATTGCGCCGCCTTCGTCAAGCGCGCGATAGTGTTGCTGCGCTTCGCTAGCCGGTCCGCGCCGGTCCGGCAAAGCAAGGATTTCTATCAGGCGGACATGATGCGGCATGGGCAGCGTGAGTACGTCGCCGGGCAAGATCAGCGCCCCCGGCTTGGTGATCCGCTGGCGATTGCGACGGATATGCCCCCGTTCCACCCATTGGCGGGCCGCGGAGCGGGTACGCAC
Organism: Aurantiacibacter suaedae; assembly: GCF_005434915.1. GTDB lineage: Bacteria > Pseudomonadota > Alphaproteobacteria > Sphingomonadales > Sphingomonadaceae > Alteraurantiacibacter > Alteraurantiacibacter suaedae. Next base: position 482,779 of record NZ_SKCG01000002.1, on the reverse strand, counting down.
GAAGCGAAGCCTGACGAGCAGGAGATCAAGCCGAAGGCCGCCTCCTGACGCCATCTGCTAGCTTTTGCTCCCCAAAAGGTCGGCGAGCCCGGCGAAGGCGTTGCCGGTGGCAGGGCGGTGGTCCCCGGCGGGACGATTGTCGCGCTGCGGCCGACCTTTCCCTTTCGCGCCGGGTTTACCCCGGCCTTTGCCCCGATCCCGATCCTTGTTCCGGTCGTTGCCATGTTGCGGTTGCCGCGCCGGGCGGAAATCCTTGCGCGGGGGGCGCCAGGTCCAGGGCACCGGGCGCGGCGGGCCATAGGCCCCCTCGGCCATGGCCACCGGCTCGCCCTGACGGAAGCCCGCATCTTTCATCAGGCCGCGAAAGCTTTCTGGCGACAGGCCCATGCTGGTGGCAAGCGCGGTGTCTATCGCAAAGCCGCGCGTATCCTTGGTGTCGGCGATCTTGAGCCGCTGCTCGTGCGCGGCGCGGAACAGTTTTTCCGCCATGTCGAGCCGCACCGCCTGCTCGCCCGCGCGGCGATAGCCTGCGGGAAGCTGCCTGTCGGCTGCGATCACCGGAGCCATCGTTTCGGAAACCGGGCGACGATCCAGCCCCAGTTCGTGCAGCAGCTTGCGCGCTGCCGGGCGCAGCAGGGCGGGCACGAACACGTCAAGCGCGCCGATGGAGACGCCAAGCTTGCGCAGCAGCGGGCGGCGCTCCTTGGGCAGGTTGGCAAGCCCTGCCTCTTCGCGCGGAACACTGCCGCCGCGTTCGGCAAGCGTCAGCAGCAGGGCGCGCACTTCGCTGCCCGCTTCGGGATCGCTGGTCGCATCCTCGATGGCGCGCAGCGGGGTGAGCGGGGCAAGGGCGCCCTCAAGCCACACGTCAAGCGCTTCGGAAAGCTGCGCGCGGTGCGCCGGATCGAGGTTGCCGAGTTCCTTGGCCATCACGAGCCGGGGGCGGCTCGCGCTCTTGCCGCGCTCGAGCGTCGCCACCTGCTGATCGCCGCGCCACAGGCCGCCGTTCGCAATCGCGACGTCGCCCAGTTCGCTGGTGATCAGCTTCTGCGCCTTTTGCGCCAGCAACGCGGGCATATGCTTTTCGGCGGCGGCGAGCATCAGCTTGCGGTCTTCCTGGCCCGCGGTCTGGTCGACCACGAAGCGGAAGCCCTCAAGGTGGCCGATGGCATGGTCCTCGACCATGACTCGCCCGTCGTCTTCAAGTTTTACCCGCAAAAGTCCTGCATCCTTTCCCATTCCCCGCATCAATACCGAGGTTCGGCGATTTACGAAACGTTCGGTTAGCCTTTGGTGAAGAGCATCGGACAGCCGCGCCTCCACTGCCCGGGCGCGGGCGGCCATCTCGTCACGCGCCAGCACCCAGTCGGGCCGCTGGCAGATATAGGCCCAAGAGCGGATTGCCGATAGCCGCCCTTGCAGCGTGTCGATATCCCCTTCGGGCCGGTCAAGCTCGCCGATCCGATTGGCGACGAAGTCGGCGCCGATATGGCCGCCCTTCAGGTCGCGCCAGAGGCGGGCGACGAAACGTGCATGGGCATCGCTGCCCTGCTGGCGGAAATCGGGCAGCTGGCACACCTCCCAGAACCGCCGCACCTGCGCATGGCCGCGTGTGGCGGCGCGAATCTCGCTGTCTTCGGCAAGGCGGCGCAGCACGGCGAGGTCGATCGCCTCGGGCGCGGCGGCCATGGCCGGATGATCGGGGCGCATTTCGAGATCGGCGATCAGCCGGTCTATCGAATCGAAGCGCGGTTCGGGGTTGCGCCAGAACAGCCGGGTCAGCGGTGCGAAGCGGTGCTGCTCGATAGCGTAGACCTCGTCGTCGCTCAGTTCGAGCGCGGCGTGGCCGCGATTGCCTGACAGGGTGCCGAAGCTGCCATCGGTCTGGTGGCGACCAGCGCGCCCGGCGATCTGAGCCATTTCGGCGGGGGTGAGGCGGCGCTGGCGCACCCCGTCGAACTTTTCGAGGCCCGCAAAGGCAACATGATGGACATCGAGGTTAAGCCCCATGCCGATGGCATCGGTGGCGACGATGTAGTCGACCTCGCCCGACTGGAACAGCTCGACCTGGCGGTTGCGCGTCTGCGGGCTCAATGCGCCCATCACCACCGCCGCGCCGCCGCGAAACCGGCGCAGCAGCTCGGCGGTTTGATAGACTTGCTCGATCGAGAAGGCGACCACGGCCGAGCGCTTGGGCAGCCGTGAAAGTTTCACCGGCCCCGCATGGTGCAGCGTGGAAAAACGCGGCCGCTCCTCGATCCGCGCCTCGGGCACCAGCGCGCGTACCAGCGGTTCGAGCGTGCCCGCGCCGAGGATCATCGTTTCCTCGCGTCCGCGCGCGTGAAGCAGACGGTCGGTGAAGATGTGGCCGCGATCCCGGTCCGCGCCCAGCTGCGCCTCGTCCAGCGCGACGAAGGCCTTTCCGCCTCCGTCTCGGGGCATGGCTTCGGCGGTACACAGGTAATAGCGGGCCTGTGGCGGCTCGATCCGCTCCTCGCCGGTGATCAGCGCGACCTGTTTGTCGCCCTTGATTGCGCGCACCCGGTCATAGACCTCGCGCGCCAGCAGGCGGAGCGGAAAGCCCATCGCGCCGCTCGAATGGGCGCACATGCGCTCGATAGCGAGATGCGTCTTGCCCGTGTTGGTGGGGCCGAGCACGGCGCGAATGGTCGCAGTAGCGTCAGAACGGGGCACAACGATGCAATCATGCCGGGCCGTTCGGTTTCGCGCAAGCTTATCGGGGCGATAAGGGCGTGGAGCATTTGGACGCTCGTGCGAGTCCTCTCATCGACATTAGATGCGAATTAACTTTATTGCGGCAGGGCTTTAGCTAGAAAATCGCGCGATATCGTAGATTGGCTCGACGCGCCCTTAGGGGCAGAAGCAAGCCGGGCCGCAAGGAGCAGAATTTTGGCCAGCAAGCGCCGGGCAATCGTATGGAGCGACAAGGACGCGCCGCGACCGCCTGCCGAACAGTCGACCGACCGGATGGAATGCCAGGCCGATGCCGCGCAAACCAGCGAAGGCAAACGCACCATCGCGCGCTTTTCCGGCAAGCGCGAACGGCTCGGTCAGATGCGTCGCCGCATCGGCCTGATGTTCCAGCGCAATGAACTGGCCACCGATCTGGCGCAGGATATCGGCTCGGCGCGCTGGCTGCGCGGCACTGCCACGATGCTGGGCTTGTCCGCCATCGCCATTGCCGCCTGGCCCGGTTTTTCGCCGGTCGAAGCCGCGCCCGCCATGCGGATCGACGACCGTGTGCGCGACGAATTCCGCAGCCAGATGATCATGCCGCTTGGCCTTGGCGCCGATAGTGGCCGCCGCATGGGCGCGACCTTCAGGGTTGAAGAACTGGCCAGCGCACCCGAACGCCCGCGTATCGATCTTGTCGCAACGCTAACGCAAGGCGACGGGTTCGAACGGATGCTGCGCCGCGCCGGGGTTGGCTCCGGCGAGGCGGAGCAGATTGCGGGAATGGTGGCAGGTGCCATGCCCTTGAGCGAGATCGCGCCCGGCACGCAGGTCGATATCACGCTTGGCCGCCGCTCGTCGCTTGATGCGCCGCGCCCGGTCGATGGCTTGTCGTTTCGCGCGCGGTTCGATCTGCAACTGGCGGTCGAGCGGCGCGAAAATGGCGCATTGGCGCTGGTGCCGCGGCCGATTGCCGTCGACGCCACGCCCTTGCGCATTCGCGGCACGGTGGGTGAGGGGATTTACCGTTCCGCCCGCGCCGCCGGCGCGCCGCCCAGCGCAGTGCAGCAATTTCTGCGCACCATCGGCGAGGAGCTCAACCTCGACCGCGATATCTCGGCGACCGACGAGTTCGACTTCATTATCGACTACAAGCGCGCCGCCACCGGCGAGATCGAGGTCGGCAAGCTGCAATATGCGGCGATTGTGCGCGACGGGCAGCCGCGCAAGCAGATGATGCGCTGGGGCCGCGAGGGCCTGTTTTACGATGCTGGCGGAGTTGGCGAGCAGCGTCAGGGCATGGTGGCACCCGTGCCCGGCCCGATTTCGTCGAACTTCGGGATGCGGCGTCACCCGATCCTCGGCTACCGCCGGATGCATTCGGGCATGGATTTCCGCGCCCGCAGCGGAACGCCGATTGTCGCGGTGAGCGATGCCCGGGTGGTTTCCGCCGGTCGCGCCGGGGGCTGCGGCAACGCGGTCAAGCTGTCGCATGGCGGCGGGTTGGAAACACGCTATTGCCATATGAGCCGGATGGCGGTTCGCTCGGGCCAGTCGGTCAAGCGCGGGCAGGTGATCGGCTATGTCGGCTCCACCGGCCTCTCGACCGGGCCGCACCTGCACTATGAAATGTACCGCGGCGGCCGGGCGATCAATCCGGCGAGCGTCAAATTCGTCAACCGGGCGCAGCTCGAAGGGCGCGAGCTGGCAAATTTCCGCGCCAGCCTTGCGCGCTGGCAAACGGTCGAGCCGGGCGCGGCGCTTGCTACGCTGGTGCCAGCTTCGGGTGCGAATGAAGAGCCGGTGCGCGAGATTGATCGGCTGGAGAACCGCCAGCGCGTCAACTGAGCGCGTCGCCATTGCCTGCGCGGCCGATTTTCGGCAGGAGCGCAGGCATGACCAGAGCCTATCCCGCCACCCGCCTCCGCCGCACCCGCACCCACGGCTGGAGCCGTGCGATGGTCCGCGAAACCGTGCTTACGCCGGCCGACCTGATCTGGCCGCTGTTCGTGACCTCGGGCAAGGGCGTGGAAGACCCGGTCGGCGCACTGCCCGGCGTGTCGCGCTGGTCGGTCGATCTGATTGCTGGCCGTGCGAAAGAGGCAGTGGCGCTGGGCATTCCGTGCATCGCGCTGTTTCCCAACACTCCGCGCGAAAAACGCAGCGACGACGGGGCCGAGGCCTTCAACCCCGACAACCTGATGTGCCAGGCGATCCGCGCGATCCGCGATGCCTGCGGCAACGACATCGGCATTCTCACCGATGTCGCGCTCGACCCCTATACAAGCCATGGGCATGACGGGCTGGTCGACGAGGGCGGCTATGTCATGAACGACGATACGGTGGCAGTGCTGGTCGACCAGGCGCTCGCCCAGGCCGAGGCCGGTGCCGATATCATCGCCCCGTCCGACATGATGGATGGGCGCGTGAAAGCGATCCGCATGGCGCTCGAAATGGGCGGCCACCACAATGTGCAAATCATGGCCTACGCCGCCAAATATGCCTCGGCCTTCTATGGCCCGTTCCGCGATGCTGTCGGCACCGATGGCTTGCTGAAGGGCGACAAACGCACCTACCAGATGGACCCGGGCAACGCCGATGAAGCCATGGCCGAGATCGCGCTCGACATTGCCGAGGGTGCGGACAGCGTAATGGTGAAGCCGGGCCTTGCCTATCTCGACCTGATCTGGCGCGCCAAGCAGCGCTTCGAAGTGCCCGTGTTCGCCTATCAGGTCTCGGGCGAATATGCGCTGATCGAGGCAGGCGCGGCGGCGGGCATTGCCGACCGCGAGGCGCTGCTGATGGAGAAGCTGATCGCGTTCAAGCGGGCGGGATGTTCGGGCGTGCTGACCTATCACGCGCCGTTCGCCGCGCGGTTGCTCAATGGCTGAGCGTTCTCTTGTCACCGAGCGGCTGGACCTGCGCCCGGTGACCGAGGCCGATCTGCCCTGGCTTCTGGCCGAGATGAACACGGCCGAGGTGATGCGCCACCTTGGCGGCCCACGCAGCGATGAAGCGATTGCCGAAAGCGTTGCAATCGATCTCGCGGCCATGGCCGAGGGCAGCGGCATCCGCTTCACGATCTGGCTGCGCGACAGCCAATGCCGGGTCGGTCGCACTGGGCTCCTCACGGTGCGCAGCCCTGCCGCTCCCGATGGCCTGCGTGGACAGCCCGAAATCGGCTGGAGCCTGGCCAGCGCGTATGAGGGCCAGGGCTATGCCACGGAGGCCGCGCGGGCGCTGCTTGCCTATGGGTTCGAGATATTGGGTTTAGCGGCGGTCTACGCGCAGGCTAGCGATGCCAATGTGGGCTCCACACGGCTGATGGGGCGGCTCGGTCTCTTGCGTGCGGCGGGTCTCGATTACAATGATCCCGAATATGCGCCTGAGGAGAATCCCACACGCGTATACCGTCTGACCCGTGAGCAATGGAGCAAGCAGTGAGTCAGTTGCCCGAGACGATTCTCGAAACCGAACGGCTGCGCCTACACGAGTGGGACGACGGATCGTGGGATGATTTCATCCGCCTAACCAATACGCCTGGAGTGATGCGCTGGCTCGGCGGGGTGCTTGATGGCGACGGTATCGCAACCTTTCGCGCCCGGCTTGATGGCTATCGCGACCGGTTCGGTCACACTTTCTGGTGTTGCCGCCGGAAGGATGATGGCGGCCATCTGGCGGGCGAAGTGCTCGGCATGGTCGGCCTCAAACGCGCCAATCAGGAGGGAGGGCCGCAAGGCGATCACGAAATCGGCTGGCGCTTTCGCGAGGATAGCTGGGGCCATGGCTATGCGAAAGAAGCAGCGCTCGCAGTGCGCGACCAGGCGTTTGGCGAACTGGGCGCGCCGCATATCATTGCGCTGACAATGGACGGAAACAAGACGAGTTGGGGCCTCATGCGAAGGATCGGGATGCAACGGCGCGCCGATCTCGATTTTGCAAGCAAGGACTTCGGCGGAAATACGATTATCGCCTATTCGCTTGCGCGTGAAGACTGGGAGTTGCTCGCATGAATTTCGCCGAACGTTTTCCCGGTGCCACCATTCTGCCGTTCGATGGCAAAGTGCCGCAGATCCACGAAACCGCCTTTGTCGCGCCGGGTGCGCGAATCATTGGGGATGTGACGATCGGGCCGCAGGCGAGCATCTGGTACAACTGCGTATTGCGCGGCGACATTCACCGGATCGAAGTCGGCGCGCGAAGCAACGTGCAGGATGGATCGGTGTTTCACGTTGAAGGCCCGCGGCCCGATACCGATGGCTGCCCCACGATCATCGGCGAGGACTGCGTGATCGGCCATATGGCGGTGGTTCATGGAGCGACTCTGGCCAACAAAGCCTTCGTCGGCATGGGGGCCATCGCGATGGACGGGTGCCATGTGGGCGAAGGCGCGATGCTTGGTGCTGGCGCGTTGCTCAGCCCCGGCAAGAGCATTCCCCCGCGTGAGATATGGATCGGGCGGGCGGCCAAGCGCTTCCGCACTATGGATGCGGCGCAGGTGGAGAAGATCCGCTTTCAGGCCGAACGCTACTGCGCCTTGGCCGAGCGACATATGGCAGCCTTGCATGGCAAGACCGAAACCTGATCTCCCGCCTGCCGACGCAATCCGGGCGCTCGCCGACGACGAGGGGCGGCTGGCACTGCGCGTCACGCCGGGCGCGCGCAGCGAGGGTATCGCGATTGTCGATGGCGCGGTGCAGGTGAAGGTGCGCGCCAAGCCGCAGGATGGCGCGGCCAACGATGCGGTGATTGGCCTGCTCGCCAAGGCGCTCGGCAGCGCACCCTCGCGGCTCACCTTGTTGCGCGGCGCAACTTCGCGCGACAAGCTAGTTCGGCTGGGCTGACTCGCGCGCTTCGATCCGGCAGGCGAACAGCGCCAACGCCAGCACCCACAGCGCGCCAAGCCATCCTGCCGCGGGTTGGAAATTGAGATAAACCAGCGCGCCGACGCAGCCGCCGCCCGAAAGGCTTGCCCACAAAAGCAGGCTTTCGAACGCCCCGCGCCGCCGCTGCGCGCTTGGCTTGATAAGACCCGCCAGCCCTTCGCCCACGCGCACCAGCGCCCCGGTCATGTAAGTGACGCCGAGCGCGACCTCGCCGCTCTTGCGGAACACGTTGTTGATCGCGCCCATCGCCAGCACCGCGCCGAGCAGTAGGCCGAGCGTCAGCCCAAAGGCCTGTGCAGTGGCAGCGGCAAGCAGCAGCATTGTAGCCGCGATGAGAACCGAGGTCTTGCGCCAGGGCTCGAGCCGGTCGGCCACCAAGGCGCCCAGGGCCACGCCGACCACGAACCCGGCCAGCAACATGCCCGCCATCGCCGCCGCGCTCGACCCGCGTGCCAGCTCCACGCCGAGCCGGGTGGTGTTGCCCGACATGAACGAAACGAAATAGCGGTCCGCCGCGAGGAACCCGCTGGCATCGACGAATCCGGCCGCGCCAGCGATGCTGTAGGCGAGCGAGCGATCTGCGCGGGACATGCGATACATGCCCCACAAATGCTTTACGACAGCGCAGCGCGCAATTGGATTTTGGTGGCGGTCAGCCTGCCATCGCTGCGGTGCGCACCATGCCGCCAGCCATCATCTCGAAGCGTTCGTTCATCAGCTTGCCGACGGGGTGATCGGCGAGGCCGCAATCGGCAAAGGCGTGCGCCATCGCCTCAACCCATTGCCCTGCAGTCTGCGCGGTGATCGGAAAGCCTGAGTGCATACTCATCATGCATTTGCCCGGATTGGCCTCGAACCAGTCGCGCGGTCCGCCTGCCCATCCGGCGAGGAACCCGGCCAGAGATATGCGCATCGGGGTGAGATCGGCCGCGTGGATGGCGCGCAATTCGGCATAGGCCGGCTCGCTGTCCATCAGGTCGTAAAAGCGCTCCACCACGGCTGCGATAACGGGCTGGCTGCCGATCTGTTCGTAAGGCGTGAGTTTGGACTGGTCGTTCACGGCAGGCTCTCTCGGGCAGATGGGTTCAGCGTGCCATGTGCCGGCTGCGCAGTCAGGCCGCCTTGATATGCCGCAAAGCTAGTCGCGCACCAGCGCAAGCAGGGCGTCGATCCGGTCGGCCTCGTGTGCGGGTTTGTCCCAGCGAATGCGGTGGATGCGCGGGAAGCGCATGGCGAGGCCGGACTTGTGGCGCTTGCTGGCATGAACCGAATCGAAGGCGACTTCGAACACCAGGCTCTTGTCCGTCTCGCGCACCGGCCCGAAGCGATTGACGGTGTTCTGCCGCACATGCCGGTCGAGCTTCTTCAGTTCCTCATCGGTGAAGCCCGAATAGGCCTTGCCCACGGGAAGCAATTCGCCGCCCTCGTCGGGATCGGCGGTCCAGCAGCCGAAGGTGTAGTCGGAATAGAAGCTGCTGCGCTTGCCGCTGCCGCGCTGGGCATACATCAGCACGCAGTCGACCAGCAGCGGATCGCGCTTCCACTTGTACCACAGGCCCGTCTTGCGGCCCGCGACATAGGGGCTGTCGCGGCGCTTGAGCATGAGCCCCTCGATCGCATCGTCGCGCGCGCCCTCGCGGATTTGCGCGAGGCGGGCGAAGTCATCCGCTTCGACGATTTGCGAGAGGTCGAAATGGCTATCCGGCAGGCGCGGCATCAGCGATTCAAGCTGCGCGCGCCGCTCGCTCCATGGCAGAGCGCGCAGGTCATCGCCGCCGATGGCGAGCGCATCGTAAAGCCGCACGAAAGCCGGCGCCTCGGTAAGCATCTTCTTGCTCACCGTCTTGCGACCAAGCCGCTGTTGCAAAGCGTTGAAACTCGCCGCGCCGCCTGCTTCGCCGCCCTGATGGCTGCCGCGCACAAGCAGCTCGCCATCGAGCACCGCCGGAATGGTGAGCGCGTCGATCAGCTCGGGAAAGGTGGCGGAAATGTCGTCGCCCGAGCGCGAATAGACCCGCGTTTCGCCACCCACATGCACCAATTGAACCCGGATGCCGTCCCACTTCCATTCTGCCACATAGTCGGCGAGATCGACGACGGTGTCTTCGAGCGGGTGGGCGAGCATGAAGGGGCGGAACAGCGGCATGTTCGCGGTGTCGGGCGGATCGGCGCCTTCGGCGGCCCAGGCGAACAGCTCTGTGTAGGGCGGGGCGAGCGCGTGCCAGTATTCCTCGACGCTATCGACTTCCACTTCGAACGCCTGCCCAAAGGCGACCTTCGCCAGTCGCGCCGAGACGCCCACACGCATCCCGCCGGTGGCAAGCTTGAACAAGGCATAGCGACCCTTCGCATCGAGCCTGTCGAGCAGTTTCGGCAAGTCCTGCATTACGCTGGCGCGGGTCATGGCCGAAAGGCTGGCGACCGTTTCAGACACAGTAGGGGGAGGGGCGTCAGCGGCGCGCAGGGGCTCGGGCCAGAGGAAGCTGGCAGTTTCGGCGGTGTCGCCCACGAAATCGCGGCTTAGGCTCCACAGCACCGGATCGACCCGCTCTTTGAGCAGGTTGCGGATGGTGGAGCTTTTGACCGCCGAAAAGTCGAGCCCGTCGGTCAGCGCGGCGAGCGCCCACCCGCGGTCTGGATCGGGTGTGGCGCGCAGATAGTCCGCGATCAGCGCGAGCTTGCCGTTACGGCTGCGCGTGTAGATCAGCGCGTCGACGAGCGCGGCGAACTCTTCCACCTAGTCGTCCTCGTCCTCATAGCCCACTAGCGCCAGCGCGCGGGCCTTGCGCTGGTGCAGCTCGTGCCAGCGCAGAAGTGCCTCCTCGCGGCCGTGGGTGATCCAGGTCTCGCGCGGGTTCACCTCCAACACGGTCTGCGTCAGCTCATGCCAGTCGGCATGATCGGAGATCACCAGCGGCAGCTCGACATTACGCTGGCGGGCGCGCTGGCGCACGCGCATCCAGCCGCTCGCCATGGCGGTGATCGGATCGGGCAGACGGCGGCTCCAGCGGTCGTTCAGCGCCGAGGGCGGGCAAACGACCACCCCGCCGCGCATCTCCTCTTTCGTATGGTCGGCCACGAGCCGCAGCTCGCCCAGCGGCACGCCGAGGTCTTCGTAGAGGCGGCACATCCGCTCCATCGCGCCGTGCAGGTAGATCGGATCGTGATGGCCCGCCGCGCGCAGTTCGGCGATCACCCGCTGCGCCTTGCCCAGCGCATAGGCACCTACCAGCACACAGGCCTCGGGGTTGGCCTCCAGCGCGCCAAGCAGCTTGCCGATCTCCTCGGTAATCGGCGGATGGGTAAAGATCGGCAGACCGAAGGTCGCCTCGGTAATGAAAATGTCGCACGGCGTAAGCTCGAACGGGGCGCAGGTTGGATCGGCGCGGCGCTTGTAGTCGCCCGTGATCACCACCCGCTCGCCCGCATGTTCTAGCAGGATCTGCGCCGAACCGAGGACGTGCCCCGCGGGCAGATATGTCGCATCGACCCCGCCTGCGAGCCGCAAGGTCTCGCCATAGGCCACGGGCACCGCGCCCTCGCGCGTGTTGTAGCGCAGGTCCATGATCGCGAGTGTTTCGGGGGTGGCGAGCGTTTCGCCGTGGCCGCCGCGTGCGTGATCGGCATGGCCATGGGTGACCAGCGCCCGCTCTACCGCCACCGAAGGATCGACCCAGCAATCGGCCGGGGCGACATAAATGCCCTGCGGGTGCGGCTGGATCCAGTGGGGGGCGCTCATCGCTGCATAAACCGACAGGGCGGCGCTGGGGTTCCAGCGCCGCCCTGCGGTAAGTCAGTAATTTGCGGGACGATCAGTCTTCCGAGGTGCTGCCCTCGGCCGAGGCATCGCCCTGCTCTTTCTTCGCCGCTGGCTTCTTGCGCGTCTTCTTCGGTTTGGCCTTCGGCGGGGCGGCGGTCAGCTCAAAGGCGAGTTTGTTCTCCTTCACGCTGACATGCACCTCGCCGCCGTGGGCGAGCTTGCCGAACAGCAGCTCTTCGGCGAGCGGCTGTTTGACCTTTTCCTGGATCAGGCGGCCCATCGGGCGCGCACCCATCAGCTTGTCGTAGCCGCGTTCGCCCAGCCAGTCGCGCGCATCGCTGTCGAACTGGATGTGCACGTTCTGGTCGGCCAGCTGCAGTTCGAGCTGAAGGATGAACTTGTCGACCACGCGGCTGATCGTGTCCTTGCCGAGATAGCCGAACGGCACGATCGCATCCAAGCGGTTGCGGAATTCGGGGGTGAACATCTTCTTCACCGCCTCTTCCGCCGCCTCCACCTTGGTGCCGCTGCCGAAGCCGATGCCTTGCTTGGCCGCATCCGACGCACCCGCATTGGTGGTCATGATCAGCACCACGTTGCGGAAATCGACCGTCTTGCCATGGTGGTCGGTCAGGCGGCCGTTATCCATCACCTGCAGCAGGATGTTGAACAGGTCGGGGTGGGCCTTCTCGATCTCGTCGAGCAGCAGCACGCAATGCGGGTGCTGGTCGATGGCATCGGTGAGCAGGCCGCCCTGATCATAGCCGACATAGCCCGGAGGCGCACCGATCAGGCGCGAGACGCTGTGGCGCTCCATATATTCGGACATGTCGAAGCGCTTCAGCTCGATTCCCATGATCGAGGCGAGCTGACGCGCGACCTCGGTCTTGCCGACGCCTGTGGGGCCGGAAAACAGGAACGAGCCGATCGGCTTGTCAGGGTCACGCAGACCGGCGCGCGAAAGCTTCATGGCGGTGGAGAGGCGATCGATCGCCTGGTCCTGCCCGAACACCACGCGCTTCAGGTCTTTCTCGAGGTTGGCGAGCGCGGCCTTGTCGTCCTTGCTGACCGACTTCGGAGGAATGCGCGCCATGGTCGCGATGACCTTCTCGATCTCCTTGGCGGTGATCGTCTTGCGGCGACGGCTCGGCGGCACCAGCATCTGCATCGCGCCGACCTCGTCGATTACGTCGATGGCTTTATCCGGCAGCTTGCGGTCGTTGATGTAGCGCGCGCTCATCTCGACCGCGGTCTTGATGGCATCGGGCGTGTACTTGACCTTGTGATGCTCCTCGAAGGCCGTGCGCAGGCCCTTGAGAATCTTGATCGTATCCTCGACCGAAGGCTCGTTCACATCGATCTTCTGGAACCGGCGCAGCAGCGCGCGGTCCTTCTCGAAGTGGTTGCGGAATTCCTTGTAGGTGGTCGAGCCGATGCAGCGGATCGAACCCGACGACAGCGCAGGCTTGAGCAGGTTCGAGGCATCCATCGCCCCGCCGCTGGTGGCACCGGCGCCGATCACGGTGTGAATCTCGTCGATGAACAGGACCGCGTGCGGCATCTTCTCCAGCTCGGAGACGACCTGCTTCAAGCGCTCCTCGAAATCGCCGCGATAGCGGGTGCCCGCCAGCAGCGAGCCCATGTCGAGCGAATAGATCACCGCCTCTTCGAGCACCTCGGGCACGTCGCCCTCGACAATCTTGCGCGCGAGGCCTTCGGCGATGGCCGTCTTGCCGACGCCAGGGTCGCCCACATAGAGCGGGTTGTTCTTCGAGCGGCGGCACAGGATCTGCACCGTGCGGTCAACCTCGGGGCCGCGCCCGATCAGCGGATCGACCTTCCCATCCAGCGCCTTCTGGTTGAGATTCACGCAGAACTGGTCGAGCGCCGAATCCTTCTTGTTCTTCGGATCGACCTTTTCCTCAGCCTTGGCGGTTTCGGGTTCTTCGCTGCCTTGCGGATTGCGGTTTTCGATCTGGCGACCGTTCTTGCCGATGCCGTGGCTGATGAAGCTCACCGCGTCGAGCCGGCTCATATCCTGCTGCTGGAGGAAATAGACCGCATAGCTATCCCGTTCGGAGAACAGCGCGACCAGCACATTGGCGCCGGTTACGGTGTCCTTGCCCGAGGTCTGCACGTGCAGGATCGCGCGCTGGATCACCCGCTGGAACCCTGCGGTCGGCTGCGGATCGGCCTGATCGGACGATTTCAGCGACTGGTATTCCTGATCGAGATACTGCCGCACCACACCGGCCAGCTCCTCAAGATCGACGCCGCAGGCGGTCATCACTTCCGCCGCGTCGTGATCGTTGACCAGCGCCAGCAGCAGGTGTTCGAGCGTCGCATATTCATGCGTCCGGTCGATCGCGTGCTGGATCGCGGTGTGGAGGGTCTTTTCGAGGTTCTGCGCGAAACTGGGCATTGCAGTCTTTCGGTTGGCTTAGCCAGCAAGAGGGCCGGCAGGAGAACCAGTGTGCGGCTGGCAAGGTGAACGGGAGGCTAAGAGGTGCGTGAGGGAAAACCGGCCCTGCACGGGGCCGGTCTGTTCATGACCGATATGGTGCGCCTTGGCGCAATTGCGAGGGTGGAGCAGGGCCGGTCGGCCTCTCACTCGCCCCCTCCGTCGCTGGGCCTCGGCCTGAACAGCTGATCGGCAAGACTGCGATGTGCCGCTGCCTTGGCGTGCTGCGCCTTGACGCGCGCGATCTCGGCTTCGAGCAGCGCGATCCGCTCCATCAGCTCGTCCTGAGAATAGCGGTCGAGATCCTCTTTGGCCAAGAGGCTTGCCGCATCGGTACGGACTCGCGGAAGATCGTCGCCATCCATTAAGCTGCAACATCACTATCGGATTGCTTGCTGTCAATGGCTCCGGCTAAGTGGAATTACAGCAAACACGAAACGGGGACGCGCAAGCCAAGGGGGGCAGAGTGAATTTGCAGGCATCGGACCGAATGAGGGCCGTAAAGATCAGTGAATCAGGTGGACCGGAGGTGCTCAAGCTGGTTGAGCAGCCGGTACCAAGCCCAGGCCCGGGCGAGGTGCTGGTCAAGGTCGCCTATGCAGGGGTCAACCGGCCCGACTGTTTGCAGCGTGCGGGGCTCTATCCGCCGCCGCCGGGTGCGAGCGAGCTGCCGGGGCTGGAAATTTCGGGAACGGTCGTGGGCGCGGGCGACAGCATCGGGGCCGACTGGATCGGGCGCCGCGTCTGCGCGCTGGTGAACGGCGGCGGGTATGCGCAGTATTGCCTCGCAAGGCCGGGTTCTTTTCTGCCGGTGCCCGAGGGGCTGCCCATGGAACAGGCTGCCGCCATGCCGGAAACGCTGTTCACCGTGTGGCACAATGTGTTCCAGCGCGGGCTGGCGCGCGATGACGAGACGCTGCTGGTGCATGGCGGCACTTCGGGCATCGGCTCGATGGCGATCAAGCTCGCCAAACTGTTCGGTCTGACCGTGATCGTGACCTGCGGCAGCGACGAGAAATGCGCTGCCGCGCGGTCAATGGGCGCCGACTATGCGATCAACTACAAGGAGTCGGACTTCGTGGAGGAGGTCCGTTCGATCACCAACAAGGCGGGATGCCAGATCGTGCTCGACATGGTGGCGGGCGACTATACCCAGCGCAATCTCGATTGCCTTGCCGCGGAAGGCCGGCTGGTCACGATTGCCGTGCTGGGCGGGGCCAAGGCCGAGATCAATATGGCCAAGCTGATGATGCGCCGTCAGACCATCACCGGCTCGACCCTGCGCGCCCGATCAGACACCTTCAAACAGCTGCTCGCTGCCGAGATCGAGCGCGAGGTCTGGCCGCTGGTCGCGCAAGGGCTGTTGCGCCCGCAGATGGACGAGATCTTTCCGCTGGCGGAGGCGGCCGAGGCCCATCGCCGGATGGAGGCGGGCGATCATGTCGGCAAGATCGTCTTGGCGGTGGACTGACAGCGGCCAATTGTTCAGAAGTGTCATTGTAACAGGAGAGACAATGCCATGACTTCGAACCCCGCCCCGATCGCCACGCGTGAGGACCTCTATTCCGCCATCGACACCTACCTTGCCGCGCTCGCGGCGAAGGATGTGTCGCGGGTCGACTGGGCGGACGACGTGGTGTTTACCGAAAACAACGTTCAGCTGATGCTCGGTGACGGTCTGTGGAACACCATCACCAAGGTGCGTGACACCTATGATGTGAAAGCGGCCGATCCGCAGACGGGGCAGGGGAGCTGGTTCGGTATTGTCGAAGAATCGGGCGATGCGGCGGTGATGTCGATGCGGATCGCTATGAAGGGCGGCAAGATCACCGAGGTCGAGACTCTTGTTTGCCGACCGAGCGAACTCGGTCCGTTCCCGCAGATCGATGATGCGCGCCGACCGCGTGCCGTTCTGGCGGAGGATGTGCCCGAAGATCAGCGCCGCCCGCGCGAGCGCCTGATCGCGATTGCCGACGGCTATTTCGACACGCTGCAGAACAACGACGGCACGCTGTTCACCGATTTCACGGATGAATGCGACCGTATCGAGAACGGTTTGCAGACCACCAATGTCGATATCGAGGGCTATCCGATCTCCAAGATGGGCTGCGCCGATCAGTTCCGCCTCGGCCAGTATATCTACGACGATCGCGTGCGCGACCGCCGCTTCCCGCTGGTCGACGAGGAGAAGGGCATCGTTGTCGCTGCCGGCTTCATCGACCATTCTGGCCGGCTCACCGACATCACCTGGACCGATGGCAGCCGCCACAAGTCGATCTTCACCTTCCCGCACAGTTTTGCGCTGCTCGAACTGTTCAAGATCGTCGACGGCAAGATCGCCGAGGTCGAGGCGGTCTTCGTCACCGTGCCTTACAACATGACTTCGCCATGGGTCGACAAGCAGCCCTACGTGGTGCGTTAAGCGCCCATTCGGCACCCGCCCGGCTGTTCCGGGCGGTGCCACCCCGGCGTCACACTGTCAGACAAGTGACGCTGAACTGTGAGTCTGCTGTCACATTCATGCGCCATAAGCCTGAGCCCAAGGCAAAACAAAGCGGGGCTTTGGCAGCATGTTTGGCAACCATCTGGAAGATGTCTTCGGCACCAGCACGCCGATGGCTACGATCAGCGACTTTTCGCGGGCCAAGCCCACTGTGCCAGAGCCTGAGGGCAAGGGCCGCCGCAAATATCGCACCGTGTGGATTTCCGACATCCACCTCGGCACCAAGGGCTGCAACGCCGAGCTGCTCATCGACTTTCTCGACAATGTCGATTGCGAGACGATGTATCTCGTCGGCGACATCATCGACGGCTGGCGCCTGAAGAAGAAGTTCTACTGGCCCGCCGCGCACAACGATATCGTGTGGCGGATCATGAAGCGCGCCAAGCGCGGTACGCGCGTGGTCTATATCCCCGGCAACCACGATGAGATGTTCCGCCAGTTCACGGGATTGAACTTCGGCGGCATCGAAATTCGCCGCGCCGCCTTCCACGATACCGCCGATGGCCGCCGCCTGATGGTGCTGCACGGCGATGAGTTCGACGCCGTCATGCTGTCGCACCGCTGGCTCGCCTTCGTGGGAGACGCGCTTTACACCTTCATGATGGGCATCAGCCGCTGGGTAAACCTGGTGCGCCGTAAGCTTGGCCTGCCCTATTGGTCGCTCTCGAAAATGGCCAAGCACAAGGTCAAGAACGCAGTCGAATTCATTGGCCGTTATGAGGAAGTGGTCGCCCGGGCCGCCGCCGAGCGCGGGGTCGATGGCGTGGTCTGCGGGCATATCCACACCGCCGAACACCGTATGTTCGCCCATTCCGGCAAAGACATCGAATACTGGAACGACGGCGACTGGGTCGAAGGCTGCAACGCGCTGGTCGAGCACGCCGACGGCAAGATGGAAATCCTCCACTGGCCCGACGAGATCGCCGCTCGCGAGGCCGAGGCGGCCGAGCGCGAAGGCGCCGCGGTCGCCGCCGCGGCCTGATTCGCGCGAGGCTCTTGATGAAAATCGCCCTCGTTACCGACGCCTGGCTCCCGCAGATGAACGGCGTGGTTCGCACGTTGACCACGGTGACCGACGAACTTCGCCGCCGTGGGCACGAGGTGAAGGTCATCTCGCCCGACCTGTTCCGCTCGGTGCCGTGTCCGTCCTATTCGGAGATTCGGCTGGCGCTGACCGGCCCGCGCGAGGTGGGCGCTCTACTCGACCATTTCTGCCCCGATGCGATTCACATTGCGACCGAGGGACCGTTGGGCTGGGCGGCGCGGCGCTATTGTCGCAGGAGCGGCTATCCGTTCACCACCGCCTACCACACGCAGTTTCCTGACTACGTCTCCAGCCGCATAGGTCTTCCCGCCAGCGCGATCTGGCCGCTGATCCGCCGGTTTCACGGTCCGGCCGAGCGCATTCTTGTGGCCACCGAGACCATTCGCGAGCAGTTGCGCGATCATGGCCTGACGCAGCTGCATCACTGGAGCCGGGGTGTCGACCTGGCCACCTTCGTGCCCGACCATCCGCCGCCAGATCTGTTCTTCGAGCTGCAACGGCCGATCCAGCTTTATGTCGGGCGCGTGGCGGTGGAGAAGAATATCGAGGAGTTTCTCGATAACAGTCATCCCGGCTCCAAGGTTGTGGTGGGCGACGGCCCGGCGCTCGATCGGCTGCGGCAAGCCTATCCCGAGGCGCATTTCCTCGGCCGCCGCTCGGGTGAAGAACTGGCAGCCTGCTATGCCGGGGCCGACGTGTTCGTGTTCCCCAGCCGCACCGACACTTTCGGCCTCGTCATGATCGAGGCGCTTGCCTGCGGCACGCCCGTGGCGGCCTTTCCCGCACCCGGCCCGCTGGACGTGCTGACGCCCGGCAGCGGGGCCATGGCCGAGCGGCTGGAAGATGCTATCGCCGAAGCGCTTGCCTTTAGCCGCGAGGATTGTCTTGCCGCAGGCCGTGCTTACAGCTGGGATGCCAGTGCCGACCAGTTCTGTGCGGGCCTGGCGCTGATTACACGCGAACCGCAGGTGGCGGTCTTTCAGGCGGCGGCGGCCTGAGTGCGGGCGGCCGCGCGCGGCGTACTTGTGCGAAATCCTTGCTGTCTTTCGGCAATTGGCCTACATAGAGGGTCAAGGTCGGCCGTCCCGCGAGGGGCGGCCCTTTTATTTCGGGCTGAATTTTCCGCCCGATCTGCACTTGGAGAACCACCGTGGCCCAGCCGACTCCCCTGATGCCGCATGCGACCGCCAGCTGGCTGGTCGACAACACTTCGCTGAGCTTCAGCCAGATCGCAGAGTTTTGCGGACTGCACATTCTCGAGGTTCAGGCCATGGCCGACGACCTCGCCAGCTCGAAATATACCGGGCGCGATCCGGTCCATTCGGGCGAGCTGACGCACGAAGAGATCGAACGCGGGCAGGCCGACTCCGACTATTCGTTGAAGATGCAGAAGGCTCCGGTCGATGTCAGCCGCACCAAGGGCCCGCGCTATACGCCGGTGTCCAAGCGGCAGGACAAGCCCGATGGCATCGCCTGGATCATCCGCAGCCACCCCGAAATCTCGGATGCGCAGATCGGCAAGCTGATCGGAACCACGCGCAACACGATCAACGCGATTCGCGATCGCAGCCACTGGAACATTGCCAACATCCAGCCGAAAGACCCGGTGACGCTGGGCCTGTGCTCGCAGCGCGAGCTGGATGCGGCCGTGGCCAAGGCGGCCAAGAACATCCCGGTGACCGAGGGCGAGGAAGTCGAAGCACCCGTGGTTGATCAGCGCGACGACAAGGAAAAGCTGATCGAGGAACTGCGCCGCGAGCGTGCGGAAGCTGCCAAGGCCGCCTCCGAAGCCGCGCAGGAAGCCGAGGCCGAGGCATGGCTCGAAGCCAAGCGCGCCGCCGAAGCCGACGAGAGCGCCTCCAGCCAGGGCTGATCGCCGCACTCCATAGACGAACACACGGAAAGGGGCGGCCTTGCGGTCCGCCCCTTTCTCCTCTCCAGCCCGGTATTTGCGAAAGCTAGTTGGCCAGCCGCATCTGTTCGCCGTCCGCGCCGGGCAGCGGGGCCGCCTCGGCCCGCCCATTTGCTGCGGCAAGGCCGGCTCCCTGCGGCGCGAACCGGCCGTTGACCTGCGCACCCTGTTCGATGGTCAGCGTTTCGTAGCTGACATCGCCGAGAATGCGCGCAGTCTTGAGGATGACCAGCTCGACCGCGTCGATCCGGCCTTCCACTGTTCCCGCCAGCCGCGCGCTTTGCGCCTTGACCTCGCCTTCGATGCGGCTGCCTTCGCCCTGCACCAGCGAGGCGCAGGCGATATCGCCGATGACATTGCCATCGACATGCAGATCGACCGACGCCTCGACATTGCCGTGAACGGTGACGTCCGGCCCGAACACCGAAAAGGTGCTGGAATTAGCCACCCGCCGTCGCTCCGTCGGGCTCCCCGGCGATGCGGGCAGGGCGGGATCTTGCTTCTTCAAGAACATGCGGGGCGGTCTCCAGGAACGGGCGCGGGTTCACCGCGCGGCCGTTGATGCGTACTTCGAAATGCAGGTGCGGCCCGGTCGAACGGCCCGAGCTGCCGATGGCGCCGATCACCGCGCCTGCATCGACCTTCTGGCCGACCTGCGCTGCGGAGCGCGACATGTGGGCATAGCGCGTGATCATACCCGAACCATGGCTCACCTCGACCGTGCGGCCATAACCACCCTTGAAGCCGACGAAAGTCACCTTGCCCGCGGCGGCGGCGCGAATCGGCGATCCGTAGGGGCCACGGAAATCGAGCCCCGAATGCATCGCGGCGTGGCCTCTGAACGGGTCGCGGCGCACACCGAAGCCCGAGCTGATTGAACCGGCATCGGCGGGCATCACCTGTGGCACACCGTCGAGCCCGCGTTCGAGCGCGCTCATCCGGGCAAGGCTGAGGCCAAGGCGTTCGAAGCGCGGATCGATCGAGCCATCGCTCTCGGTCGAGAGCAATTCGAGCGGACCACCAACCGCCACGCGATCCTGTGCCAGGATCGCGGACGGATCGAGGCCGAGCGTCCGCAGCGCGTCCTCTGCGCGGCGCGCGCGCCGGTCGGCAAAAAGGGTCATGCGTTCGACAAAGGCGAGCTGACGCGCTTCGAGCTGCGCCAGGCCCACGGCTTCGGGGAAGCTCTCGCCCACCATGCTGATGAGGCGGGTGGCCTCTTCGTGCGAATCGGTGACGGTGTCGTCGGCGCTCTTGGTGAGCAAATCCTCGGGCAGTTCAGCGGCCAGCTGGTCCAGCACGTCCTGCCGCTTGGCAAGGTCTGCCATGGTCTCGTCGAGATCGTCGCGATAGGCCTCGAGCCGGTCTTCCGACTTGGCCACGGTCGCCTCCCGGTCAAGCAGCGAGGCCATCTCGGCGCTCGACTGGTACTGCGTCACGGCCATGGCACCCAGCGAGCCGAACCAGAACAGGCCAATCGTCAGGGCAAAGGCAGCAGTTCCCATCTGCAGGCGCGGGCTGATCTTGATGAAACGAACCCGTCCCTGCGAGCGCATGATGAACTCGCGCTCCGGAAACCAGGAACGAATGCGCTCCAAACGCTTTTCAATCTTAGAAAAAAGCAATGGCGACCCCGTCTGCAGTGTTACCCCTGTCGGCGGGTGCGATAGCCTATGCGCCCCGGAGGTCGACCTTGTCTCCGATAACACGGGGTGAACCGAAAGGAGCACGGGACGAAGCGTGCCATTTTCCCGGAACTTTTGGCGAAGTGCTGGAACTTTCCCTCAATTGAGGTGTGCCCGATTCGCCACCTGACAAAACATCAAGCGAGTGATAGGCCTGATTTTCATGAATACAGAACTCAAGACCCGCACGGCCGATTCCGGCCAGGAAACCCCCGCCGATTGCGAGCAGATCGTGCATTCGCTCGCGCGTGCCGGACGCAAGGCGCAGCGCGTGCTCGCGCTGATGAGCGACGCTGACAAAGCGGACGCCCTGCGCGCCGCGGCGGCTGCCATCCGCAAGGCGGCGCCGGAAATTCTCGCCGCTAATCAGAAGGACCTCGAATCCGGCAAGGCGAACGGGCTCGAACCCGCCATGCTCGACCGGCTGATGCTAGATGAGCAACGGCTCGACGGCATTGCTTCTGCAATCGAGAACGTGGCGAGTCTACCCGATCCGGTCGGCCAGGAAATTGACCGGAGCACCGCGCCTTCCGGGATTGAGCTGGTGCGCCGCCGCATTCCGATCGGCTTGATTGGCATCATTTACGAGAGCCGTCCGAACGTCACTGCCGATGCTGCCGCGCTTTGCCTGCGCTCGGGCAATGCGGCGCTGCTGCGCGGCGGGAGCGAGGCGGTCAAGTCGAACCGTGCGCTGCACGCCGCCTTTACCGAAGGCGTTGCGAGCAAGGGCGCGCCCGCCGAGGCGATTCAGCTGATGCCGACGCAGGACCGTGCCGCGGTTGGTGCGATGCTCAAGGCTGCGGGGCTGGTCGACATGATCGTGCCGCGTGGTGGCAAGAGCCTGGTCGAGCGGGTGCAGAAAGATGCCCGCGTGCCGGTGCTCGCGCACCTCGACGGCATTTGCCACACGTATATTCATTCTGCTGCCGATCCCGAAATGGCGAAGAAGCTGGCGCTGAACGCGAAGATGCGCCGCACGGGCATCTGCGGCGCGATGGAGACACTGCTGCTCGACGCGAACTTCCCGGCCTCGCAAGAGGTGGTGGCCGAACTGCTCGATGCGGGGTGCGAACTGCGCGGCGATCCGCGTGCGCAAGCGCTCGATTCGCGGATCGGCACTGCCTCCGATGAGGACTGGGACACCGAATATCTCGACGCCGTATTGTCGGTCGCCGTGGTCGATGGGCTCGATGCCGCGCTCGAACACATTGCGCGCCATTCCTCGGGCCACACCGAAGTGATCGTGACCGCCGACGAAGCTGCAGCCGCGCGTTTCCTGGCCGAAGCCGACAGCGCCATCGTGATGCACAACGCCTCCAGCCAGTTTGCCGACGGTGGCGAATTCGGCCTCGGGGCCGAGATCGGCATTGCGACGGGCCGTCTGCACGCACGCGGGCCGGTGGCGCTCGAAGGGCTGACCACATACAAGTGGCAGGTTCACGGCACGGGGCAAGCACGCCCCTAAGCCGCGCCGCATAGGGGAGAGGCCGGATGCGTTACAATCGATTGGGGGCGACCGGAATGGTCGTCTCCGAACTATGTCTCGGCGCGATGACCTTCGGCAACAAGCCGGGCGGCTTCTTCCAGCACGACCTCGATCAGGCGGGCTCGACCGCGTTGGTGAAGCAGGCGCTCGACGCGGGCGTGAACTTCATCGACACGGCCAACGTCTATTCGTTTGGGCAGAGCGAGCAGTTCACCGGGCAGGCCCTGCGCGACCTCGGCATTGCGCGCGATCAGATCGTGATCGCGACCAAGGGCATGGGGCCGATGGGCGAGGGGCCGAACGACGGCGGCTACAGCCGCTATCACCTGCTCGGGCAGATCGACGCCAGCCTTGAGCGGCTCGGGCTCGACCATGTGGACCTTTATCAGATCCACGGCTGGGACCCGAACGCCGGGATGGAAGAGGGACTGCGCGCGCTGGAGGACATCGTGCGTTCGGGCCGGGCGCGCTATGTCGGCGTCTCCAACTGGGCGGCGTGGCAGATCGCCAAGGCGCTGGGCATTGCCGAGCGGCGCGGGTGGGACAAATTCGTTTCGAATCAGGCCCATTACGCCGTCACCGGGCGAGAGCTGGAGCGCGAGATCGTGCCGATGATGCGCTCGGAGGGGCTGGGGCTGCTGGTCTGGAGCCCGCTGATTGGCGGCCTTCTTTCGGGCAAGTATGACTTCGGCGAGGATGGCGCGGTGAAGGGGGAAGGTCGGCGTATGACGCTCGACTTCCCGCGTGCCGACATCGGCCTTGCCGCACAGGCAGTGGAGGCAATGCGGCCGATGGCGGCTGAGCGCGATGTGTCGGTGGCAGCGGTGGCGCTGGCATGGCTGCTCCATCAGGAGGTGGTGTCGAGCGTGATCATGGGCGCGCGCAAGACCGATCAGCTGGCGCAGAACCTTGCCGCGACCGATATAGAGCTGACCGCTGGCGAGTTGGAACAGCTTGGGGCCATCGGCGCCCCAGAAGACGACTATCCGCAATGGGCGATCAAAGCGCAGAGCCACCGCCACGGGTTTCGCGTCACCCCGCGTCGGGCCACGCCTTGCTGAAACATGGCGGACGCCGCCACCGCGATGGCCCGCTGACCGGGCTGCTCGGCGGGAGCTTCAACCCGGCCCATGCCGGCCATCGGCGAATCTCGCTGTTCACGTTGGATGCGATCGATCTGGACGAGGTCTGGTGGCTGGTTTCACCAGGCAACCCATTGAAATCGGCAAAAGGTATGGCCCCGCTTGGTGCCCGCGTTCGCTCGGCCCGGCAGCAGAGTCGCCGGGCGCCGATCAAGGTCACCGCGATCGAGCGTGAACTCGGCACCCGCTACACCGTCGATACGCTGCGTGCGCTCAAGCGAAGGTTCCCCCGCCGCCGGTTCATGTGGCTGATGGGGTCGGACAATCTCGCCCAGTTTCACCGCTGGAAAAGCTGGCGCGCCATTGCGCGGGAAATGCCCATTGCCGTGATTGCCCGCCCCGGCTATGATACTGATGCCCTTGCAAGTCCTGCAATGGCCTGGCTGCGGCGTTACCGGTTATCTGCAGCCCGCTTTCGCAACCGGGGCGAATGGAGCGCACCCGCTCTGATAGAATTGCGTTTCGATCCCGATCCGCGCTCGGCGACACAGCTGCGCGAACAGGATCCGCACTGGGCGGACGGATTTTCCGGCGCACCGCCTCGCGATGAAGTGACGCATTCTCTCATTCATGTGTCCCATAGGGAGCCGGGTGCGTGAGCCACCCGGTTTCGCTATTGCCCATGAGCATCTCTCTATGAGGAGCCTGACCTTTCGTGATGACCGAAGTGAGCATCCCGGCGCATCTGCGTCGCGGCCACATCGGCACCAGCACCAGAGCAGCAACCATATTTGCAATGACTGACCAACTTTCAGAAATCGAAACGATCCCCGGATCGCTCCACGAAATGATCCTCAAGCAGCTTGATGACGATCAGGCGCAGGAAATCGTGTCGATCCCGCTCCAGGGCAAAAGCTCGGTGGCCGATCACATGGTGATCGCCTCGGGCCGCTCGACCCGGCAGGTCGCGTCGATGGCGCAGAAGCTAGCCGAAGAGCTCAAGAAGTCCGGCGAGCCGAGCCCGCGAATCGAGGGCCTGCCCGCCGCCGACTGGGTGCTGATCGATGCGGGCGACGTGGTCGTCCACCTTTTCCGCCCCGAAGTGCGCAGCTTCTACAACCTCGAGAGGATGTGGGGCTTCGGTGACGAGGGCGAGAAGAAGAGCGCGGTCGGCAACGCGTAGTTTGTTTTGCGCGCCCCCATCCGGGGGCGCGTCCTCGGTGCTGATCCCTTCGCTCCGCTACGGGGCACCTGCGGGCGGCCAGTCGGCCTTGCGGTCGCAGTGCGACCGATTTAGGCCTCCTTCCCATGCTTCTCCATGTCATCGCGCGCGGAAAGATCGCCCGGTCGCCTGAGGCCGAGCTGGTCGCGCGCTATGAGAAGCGCATTACCTGGCCGCTGAAACTCACCGAACTGCCCGAAACCGGCGGCCGCATTCCCGAGCCGCTCACCCCCATGCGCACCGTACTGCTTGACGAAAAGGGCAAGAATCTCTCTTCCGAAGAGCTGGCCCGCCAGCTCGAACAATGGCGCGATGGCGGGATGCGTGAGTGCCGCCTCGTGATCGGGGCTGCCGATGGCCATGCGCCCGAGGAGCGCGAGGCCGCCGACCTGCTGATCTCGTTCGGCAAGGCGACCTGGCCGCACCTGCTGGTGCGCGCCATGGTGATGGAGCAGCTGTTTCGCGCCACCGCGATTCTTGCCGGGCACCCCTATCATCGGGCAGGATAGCGCGATGAACCGGCTTATCCTGTTGCTTATCGCTGCTGGCCTGTTTGCGGCCACCGCCTGGGCGCAGGCGCCGGTCATGTTCGACAATGCAGAGGACACCCGCGCCGCGCTCGCAAAAGCGCTTGCCGAACGCCGCGCCGCCGAGGCGCGCAGCGCGCAGTTCGAGAAGCAGGCGAGCGAGGCGGAGGACGCCGCCGAACGCTATGCCGCCGAAGCTGCCGCGACCGCCGCACAAATCCAGCAAGCCGAGGCCGGGATCGCTGCCGCCAATGCTCGCATCGCCATGATCGACCGCGAACGGCATGATCTGCGCGAGGAGATCGGCACGCAGCAGAGGCCCGTGGTCCGCCTCACCGCCGCCTTGCAGAAGTTCACGCGCCGCCCCGTTGCGCTGGCGGTGCTGCGGCCCGGCTCGGTGAAGGATGTGGTCTACCTGCGCGCGCTGATGCACGACGCCGTGCCGCAGGTGCGCGAACGCACGCAAGGCCTGCGCGACCGGATCGCGCGCGGGCGCGAATTGCGGCGCGAACAGCTTGCCGCCGCGAACGTGCTCGCGACCGAAGAAACCGACCTGGCCGCAAGGCGCAAGGAGCTGGCCGAGCTGGAAACCAGCCAACGGCTGGCCGCCCGCGCTGCGGGTAGCACGGCGAATCGCGAGGCTGACCGCGCGCTGGCGCTGGCCGAACAGGCGCGCGATCTCGATGGGCTGGTCGATGAGCTGGACCGTGCGGCAACGTTGCGCAGCGAGCTGGCGGCCTTGCCCGGCCCCGTCCTGCGCCCGCCCCGTCCGCGCGAACCGGGTGCGGCAGGGGTCGAGCTGTTCGGCGCGGCCAATGCGGATGCTGCGGCCGGACCGGCGCAGCCCGATGGTCCCTCGCCCTATATCCTGCCCGTCACCGGCAGGCTGGTGACCGGTTTCGGCGCGAGCGACGGTGCCAGAACCAGCACCGGGCTCACCCTTGCGCCCATCGCCGGGGCGCAGGTGGTGGCCCCCGGCGCCGGGCGGATAGCTTTTGCCGGAGCCTATCGCGGCTATGGCCGGATCGTCATTGTCGAGCACGCAGGCGGCTGGACCAGCCTCGTCACCGGATTGGCGCGCGCCGATGCCAAGGTGGGCGATCAGGTCGCGGCCGGCGCGCCGCTGGGCGTGGCGGGGCCGGGACGCCCCACGATAACGCTCGAACTGCGCAAGGCGGGTGAGCCGGTCAATCCGCTGCGCCTGACCGAGTGAGGCCTGGCGGCCTTGTCTGCCGCACAACGCGCCTCATCTGGTGTTAACCCGGCACCTGCGATAGAAGCACGCTGAGACAAGAGCAGGACAATCGCCGCATGACATTTCGCTTCCCCGTCGCCCGTGCCTTCCGCGCCGCCGCCCTGTGTACAGCCGTCGCGCTCGTACCGGCGACGACTGCCGGCTTCGCACAGGTCGAGAGCCGCGCCTCGCCCGAGTTCGCCAAGCTCTTTGCGACATATCAGCGGATCAAGGCGAGCTATGTCGATCCGGTGGAAGACGATGTGCTGATCCGCGGCGCGATCGACGGGATGCTGGCCGCGCTCGATCCGCATTCGGCCTATCTCGATGGCACCGCGCTCAACCGGCTCGAAACCATGATCGACGGTAATTATCAGGGCCTCGGCATCTCGGTGCAGATGGAAGAGGGCGTGGTGAAGGTCGTCTCCCCGTTCAAGGGCAGCCCCGCCGAAGCCGCCGGGATCAAGGCGGGCGACTATATCACGCACATCGATGGTAAGCTGATCTACGGGCTCGATATCAATGACGCGGTGGCCCAGATGCGCGGCCCGGCGGGCAGCCCGATCGAGCTGACCGTGGTGCGCCCCGGCCGCGACACCAGCTTCGAGGTGTCGGTGACGCGTGGCCTGATCGAGCTGGAGCCGGTCACCTCTGAACTCAAGAGCGGCAATATCGGCTATATCTCGGTCAACGAGTTCTCCGCCGATGTCGGCAAGGATGTCGCCCAGGCGCTCATGTCGCTGCAAAACGAGGCGACCGGACGGCTGACCGGGCTGGTGCTTGACCTGCGCCGCAATCCAGGCGGTTCGCTCGATGAAGCGGTGACGCTGTCGGATCTGTTCCTCACCAAGGGCCAGATCGTCTCGCAGCGCGGCCGCAGCCGGCGCGACACGATCTATTACGACGCCGAAAGCGCTTTCCCCGGCGATGCGGCGGCGGGCCTGCCGATGATCGTGCTGATCGACGAAGGCTCGGCCTCGGCCTCCGAAATCGTGGCCGGTGCGCTGCAGGACCATCACCGCGCGCTGGTCATGGGCGAGCGTTCGTTCGGCAAGGGCAGCGTGCAGACGCTGCTCCCGCTCACCCGCGACAGCGCCCTGAAGCTCACCACCGCGCGCTATTACACGCCTTCGGGCCGTTCGGTGCAGGAAGGCGGGATCGAACCCGATATCCGCGTGCCGCAGCTGAGCGATCCCGATGCCGAACGCCGCCAGCGCCTTGCCCTGCGCGAAAGCGATTTGCGCGGACACCTCATCGGCGAAGTCGCTGCCGAGGACGAGGCACTCGAACGCGACCGGCTTGACGATCCGCGCTTCCAGTTGACCGCCGAGCAGCTTGAGGAGCAGGGGATCGAGGACTTCCAGCTCGACTATGCCCTGCGCACCTTGCGCCGCACCGGCGGCACCGCGATTGCGGCGCGTGATCGCTAGGGCTTGAGCGACATGTCCGACCTCTCGCTGTCCGACCGCAACGCGCGCCTGCTGGCCCTGATCGTGCCGCTGGCCTTGCTGGGCGGGGCTTACCTGTCGGAATATGGCTTCGGCCTTTATCCTTGCGAGATGTGCTGGTGGCAGCGCTATCCGCATTTTGTCGCCGCGATGCTGGCGGTGCTCGCCTTCTTCGTGCCGCCCAAGCGGATATGGACCGCGCTGGCGGCGCTGGCGATTGCCGTCTCGGGCGCTATTGGGCTCTTCCATGCCGGGGTGGAATATGGCTGGTGGGAAGGCATCACCGGCTGCGCCACCACCGTGACCGGCACGGAAAATGCGCTCGATGCCGTGCTCAACGCGCCAATCATCCGCTGCGATGTGGCGCAGTGGGAGCTGCTGGGCATTTCGCTGGCGGGCTGGAATGCGCTGTTCTCGCTTGGTAGTGCGGCTGCTATCTGGACACTGTTGCTGGCGAAGGAGCGCATCTGATGAAAGACCGTAGCGCAATGATCAGGGTCGATCAGGCGGGCGAATTCGGCGCCACGCGGATTTACGCGGGCCAGCTGGCCGTGGTCGGCGAACGCGGGCCTCATGCCGCGCAGATCCGTCACATGGCCGAGCAGGAGAAGGTCCACCGCGCCAAGTTCGATGCCTTGATGGCCGAGCGGGGTGTCCGCCCCACTGCGCTGCAGCCGTTCTGGTCGATCGCGGGTTTCGCGCTGGGGGCGGGCACGGCGCTGATCGGGCCGGAAGCTGCCATGGCCTGCACCGCCGCGGTCGAGGAAGAGATCGACCGCCATTACTCAGCCCAGCTCAACGAGCTGGAGGCCGATGGCGACGATCCCGAACTTGCCGCGCTGGTCGAGCAGTTCCGCGAGGAAGAGCGGGAGCATCGCGATACCGCGCTGGCGTCTGGCGCGGAGCAGGCACCGGCCTATCCGCTGCTGTCGGGTGCGATCCGCCTCGGCTGCCGGGTCGCGATCAAGCTTGCCGAGCGCGTCTGATCGTTGCCCTGGATCAAACGCGCTTCATCGCGCGTTCAATAGACCAGACGAATAGAGAGAGCTGCGGCCCTTGCCCCACCGATCCAAAGGGCCGACCCAGAGGAACGCCATGACCCGACTGTTTGCCCTTGCCGCCATTTCCGCCACGCTCGGCCTCGTCCCTGCCGCCGCCTCGGCGCAGGATGAGGGCGGGGACCGGGTCAACATGGTCAACGTTTATGGCGAAGATGCCTGCCCGCAGTCGGATGGTGACACGATCACTGTCTGCGCACGCTTTCCCGAAAGCGAGCGTTATCGCATTCCGCGCAACCTGCGTGAAAGCAATTCTCCCGATAACGAATCGTGGACCCAGCGTGCGCAGAGTCTCGAAACGGTCGGCAAGTTCGGCCCGATGTCGTGCTCGCCCGCTGGCGCTGGCGGCGATCTGGGCTGCACGGTCGAAATGATCGAAGCCGCCTACCGCGAGCGCGAATCGGGCAGCGACGTGCGCTTCAGCCAGCTCATCAACGAGGCCCGGCAGGAGCGCCTGTCCGAAATCGACAGCGAAGCCGCCGCCACGCAGGAGCGGGTCGAACAGCTCGAGCGCGCCTATATGGAGCGGCTTGAGGCCGAGCGCGATGAGCCGTTGCCAGACGAAAGCGATGCGGAGGCCTCACCGCAGGTGGTCGACCCCGGCGCCGTTCCGCCGCCGCCGGGCGAGTAAGCAGTCTTAGCCACCGGGATAGCGCGCGAACTCTGGCAGGGCGGCAAGGTCTGCCATCCAAGCTCGCCGTTCGGCCACTTGTATCTGCGCTTGCGGGGTGACGGCATCGGGATCGTCAAGCGTCACTGACGGCAGATCGACGATCCCCGGCAGTGCCTCTTCGTTTACAAAGGCCAAGGGCGTGCCGCAGGTGCCGCAGAAGCTGCGCATCGATCCACTTGGCGCGGTGTAGCGTATCGGCTCCGCCCCCGAAAAGCGGACCTCTTGTGACGGGAACGCGATCCAGCCGACCACCGGTGCACCATGCGCCATCTGGCAGTCGCGACAATGGCATAGCGCGTGGTGCGCCGCTTCGCCTTCAGCTTCGTAACGCACCGCGCCGCAGCGGCATCCACCTGTTAGCATGATCGTTCCTCCTGATTCTCGTCAGATTGGAACGTATAGAGAACAAACGCCTCAGGCCAGCGAAATGTCGGGCGCGTCTTCCTGCTTCATGCCAACGACGTGGTAGCCAGCATCCACATGGTGCGTCTCGCCGGTAACGCCCGAGGACAGATCGGACAGGAAATAGAGCCCAGCGCCGCCCACGTCCTCGATGGTGACATTGCGGCGCAGCGGCGAGTTCAGCTCGTTCCACCTGAGGATATAGCGGAAATCGCCGATCCCGCTTGCCGCCAGCGTCTTGATCGGGCCAGCGCTGATCGCGTTCACGCGGATGTTTTCCGGCCCCATGTCGTTGGCGAGATACTGCACGCTGGTTTCCAGCGCGGCCTTGGCCACACCCATCACATTGTAATGGGGGACGACCTTTTCCGCGCCATAGTAAGTCAGCGTGACGATCGAGCCGCCGTCCTTCATCAGCGGCCGCGCGCGTTTGGCCGCAGCCACCAGCGAATAGACCGAGATGTTCATCGTCATCAGGAAGTTGTCGAGGCTGGTATCGACATATTTTCCGCGCAGCTCGTTCTTGTCGGAAAAGCCGATCGCGTGAACGAGGAAGTCGAGCTTGCCCCAGCGCTCTTCAATCGCGGCAAAGGTCGCGTCCATCGCGTCCATGTCGGATACGTCGCATTCGACGAGGAAATCGCTGCCGATCTGCGCGGCCAGCGGTTCGACCCGCTTCTTGAGCACTTCGCCCTGATAGGAGAAGGCCAGCTCCGCGCCGTGTTCGGCCAGCTTCTTTGCGATACCCCAGGCCAGCGATTTATCGTTCGCCAGCCCCATGATGAGGCCTTTTTTGCCTTCCATCAAACCGTTCATCCCTCGGGATTCTCCGTAAGTTTAGCCTGCGCCGCCCTGGCGCGATTGTCTTGCTGCCCGATCCAGTCCTGCTCTTCCGGGCTTTCCACCAGGGCTGCGTTCAATTCCGCGCCCATCACCAGTCCTAGGCCGACGAGCCAGAAAAAGAAAAGCACGATCATCACGCCGGCGAGCGAGCCATAGGTTGCGTCGTAGGAAAACACCATGCCGAGCAACGGGGGCAGTGCAAGCGTGACCATGATCCACCATACGGTGACAAGTAGCACACCCGGCCACTTCTTGTACTTGCGTTTGCGATAGCGCGCCGGTGTCAGCGAATAGAACAGCGCATAGAGCGAACCGAACAGGCCGAATGCGGGCACGATGCGCGACCAGGCGAGGCTGCCGAGCAGTTCCCGCAATTGCGGGAAAAAGGCTTCGATCACCTGCATCGCCGTCCCGATCAGGACATTGGCCAGCAAGCTGAGCATCAGCAGCACAACCGCGCCGATGATGATTCCGGTCGAGGCCAGGCGGCGTTTCCACATCGCTTTTTCCGCCTTGGTGCCGAACGCGCGGCGCAGCATATCGCGCAGCGTTTCGATCAGGCCGCCCACGGTCCACAGGCCGAACAGTCCGCCCAGCCACAACAGCCAGCCACTGCGCTGTTCGATCACGTTGCGCGCGACCGGGCCGATCACCTCGCTGACCACCGGCGGGAAGGCCGAAAGCACGGCAACCACCGTGGCTGTCTGCTCGCTTTCTTCGCCGATCAGGGTGAACAGCGCGGCGCCTGAAATGAAGAACGGGAAGATCGCCAGCATCGCCAAGTAGGCAAGGTTTCCGGCATGGATGAAGCCATCGGCGAATGTGCCCGCAAGCACGCGCTTGCCAACCTCGAAAGCCTGCGTGCCGGGGCCGACCTCGCGCTTGACGCTGGCCGGCAGCCCTAGCTTGATTCGCCTGTGCGCCTCACGCCGACGCGCTTCGGGGGTCAGGTCGGGTACGGGTTCCTCTTCCGCACCGGGCAAATCCAACGCAGGGTCGTCTTGCTCATCGGTCATGGCTGCTCCTGATGATTCGGACCATCCGCGACCTTAGACTCCCAGGTTGGCGCGGACGGGGTTGTCATCACTCCAACCCTCGAGCCGCTGGGAAAGGTCCGCGTAATCTTCCGGCAGGACGATTTCGAGCCGTACCAGCTGATCGCCGCGCCCGCTGCCCTTACGCGAGAAACCCTTACCCTTTAGCCGCAGCACCTTGCCCGAACTGGTGCCCGGTGCCACCGTCATCATGACCGGGCCATCGACCGTGGGAAGCTTGACCTTGGCCCCGTTCACTGCCTCGTCGAGCGTGATCGGCAGATCGAGCCGTACGTCATCGCCCGAGCGCGTGAAGAAAGGGTGAGACTGGATATCGATGGTGACGATCCCGTCACCCGGCCCGCCGGGACCTTCCTGGCCCTTGCCCTTGAGCCGCATCTGCGTGCCGTTCTCGACCCCTTCGGGCAGCGACAGGTCGATGGTCTTGCCATCGGCCAAGGTAATGCGCTGCCTGGTGCGCGCGGCGGCATCGACGAAGCTGACCGACAGGCGATAGTTGATGTTCGCGCCCTTGGGCCGGGGTTGCGGCCCGCCGCGCCCGAAGCCTGAACCCGCGCGCGAGGAGCCGCCGCGACCGAACAGACCTTCGAACAGGTCGCCGAGGTCTACCTCCTCGCCGCCGAAGCCCCCGCCGTTTCCGCCACCGCGCGCGCCGCCGCGAAACGGTCCGCCGCCACCGCCGCCGCCATAGCCGAACGGCATGGCGGGGTTGCCGTCGGCGTCGATCTCGCCGCGGTCGAACTGGCCCCGCTTTTCCTTGTCGGACAGCAGGTCGTAGGCCTGCGTCACGCGGCTGAACCGTTCCGCCGCCTGCGGATTGTCCTTGTTGCGATCAGGGTGCAGTTCCTTGGCCAGCTTGCGGTAGGCGGACTTAATGTCCTGCTCGCTTGCACTGCGGCTCACGCCAAGGGTCGTATAGGGATCGGCCATGGTGTGTTAGCTAGGTAATGCGCGGGGTGAAGGCAAGAACAAGCCTGCGCTGGATTGTGCGCCGGGCAAGAGGTGATCTCCCCGCGCGATGCGTGAGAGCCAGCCAACGGGTCTTTCCTACTTGCGGCTCTCGCGGTAGGCGTCGGGCATGATTGTTCCGCAGCAGCCTGGCGCACCGGTTTTTCTGCTTCAGGACACTGTCACACCTGTCACACCTTGGGCCTGAGCAATGACCGACCTGACCGAAACCATCCCCGATAGTGAACCCTTCGCCCTGTTCGACCAGTGGTTCGCCGAAGCGCAGCAAAGCGAGCCTAACGATCCCAATGCGATGGCGCTGGCCACCGCGAATGCCGCGGGGGTGCCCTCGGTGCGTATGGTGCTGCTGAAGGGTCATGGGCCGGACGGTTTCGTGTTCTACACCAATGCGGAGAGTCGCAAGGGCGGCGAGATTCTTGCCAATCCCCACGCGGCTTTGCTGTTCCACTGGAAGAGCCTGCGCCGCCAGATCCGCATCGAAGGCCCGCTCACCGAGGTGACGAGCGAGGAGGCCGATGCCTACTTCCATTCGCGCCCGCTCGTTTCGCAGCTCGGTTCGGCAGCGTCCGACCAGTCGCGACCGCTCGATTCGCGCGACACCTATCTGGCGCGGGTGAAGGCGCTCGAGGCCGAGCTTGATGGCGCCGAAGTGCCGCGCCCGCCGCACTGGACCGGCTTCCGCCTTGCGCCCGCACGGATGGAGTTCTGGCTTGCCGAACGCAACCGCCTGCACGAGCGGCGCCAGTTCACCCGCAGCGGGGATGGCTGGTCGAGCACGCTGCTGTATCCGTGAGCGACGACCGCGCCCGCCTGACCCGCTCGGCCGCCTTCGCCTCGATCACGATGGCGCTGGTGCTCGGCGCGCTGAAGCTATGGGCCGTGGCGCAGACCGGTTCGACCGCGATGCTGGGCAGCCTCGCCGATACCGCGCTGG
Organism: Aurantiacibacter suaedae; assembly: GCF_005434915.1. Taxonomy (GTDB): domain Bacteria; phylum Pseudomonadota; class Alphaproteobacteria; order Sphingomonadales; family Sphingomonadaceae; genus Alteraurantiacibacter; species Alteraurantiacibacter suaedae. Next base: position 448,900 of record NZ_SKCG01000002.1, on the reverse strand, counting down.
ATCTGGTCGCCAGCATGGCCACGCTTGCGGGCGTGTGGGTCGCGGCGCAACCGGCGGACCGCGAACATCGCTTCGGCCACGGCAAGGCCGAGGCGTTGGCGGCGATGTTCCAGATCCTGTTGATCACGCTGTCGGCCTCGGCCATCGCCTTTCGCGCGGTGCTGCACCTCGCCAATGGCAACGAAACGCGCGGGGCCGAGCAGGGGATTGTCGTCTCGCTGATCGCCATTGTGGGGACCCTCGCGCTGGTTGCCTGGCAGCGCCACGTCGTGCGCAAGACCGGCTCGCTCGCGATCCACACCGACTCGGTGCATTATCAGTCCGACCTGCTGCTTAACTGCGCGGTCATCGTGGCCCTGGTGCTCGATCAGTACCTTGGTCTCAGCAAGGCCGATCCGCTGTTCGGCCTCGCCATCGCGGCCTGGCTGCTGTTCAACGCCTGGCGCGCCTCGATCGACGCCATCGATGCGCTGATGGATCGCGAGTGGCCTGAAGACAAACGGACTGCTTTCGTGGCGGCGGCGGCGAAGCACCCCGAGCTCTCGCGCCTGCACGATCTGCGCACCCGCACCAGCGGCAATACCGACTTCGCGCAGTTCCATTTCGATCTGCCCGGCAACTACACCGTGGCGAAGGCCCACGCGATCATCGACCGGGTCGAGGCCGATCTGAGCGCGCAGTTTCCGGGGCTCGAACTGCTGATCCATATCGATCCCGCCGGCCATCTCGACGAGCCGGACAACATGCTGGTCGAGGAAAACGAGTTTACCCGGCTGGAACAGGAGCCACCGCAATGACCGCCAGCCCGACTAACCGCGTGCCCTATGTCCATGTCGATGCCTTCGCCAGCCGCGCTTTCGGCGGCAATCAGGCGGCGGTCATGGTGCTGGGCGAGTGGCTGCCAGACGCGCTGCTGCAGCAGATCGCGGCGGAGAACATGTTTGCCGAGACCGCCTTCCTCGTCGCCACGCCGGGCGGGGCGGCGGAGTTCGAGCTGCGCTGGTTCGCGCCCGAGTGCGAAGTGGCGCTGTGCGGCCATGCGACGCTGGCGGCGGGCCATGTCGTGCTGCGGCAGGATGCCGAGCGCGAGGTGATCCGCTTCGCCACGCGCAAGGCGGGCGTGCTGGCGGTGAGCCGTGCGGACGAGGGCTATGAGATGGCTTTGCCCGCGATTGCGACCGACGATGAACCGCCTGCGGGAATTGCCGAAGGGCTTGGCAAGGCGCCCGCCGAACTGGCGTGGTCGGCCAAGGGCTATCTCATCGCGCGCTATGACAGCGAGGCAGAAGTGCGTGCCCTTGCGCCCGACATGGCGCAGCTCGCCAGCCACGGCGACGCGGCCTTCATCGCCACCGCGCGCGGGCAAAAGGCCGACGTGGTAAGCCGCGTGTTCGTTCCCGGCGCGGGCATTCCCGAAGATAGCGTGACCGGCTCGGCCCATGCCGCGCTGGCGCGGTTCTGGGCGCCTCGGCTCGGCAAGGAGGGGTTCTCCGCCCATCAGGCCTCCGAGCGGGGCGGCGACCTCGGAGTTCGGCTGGCGGGCGACAAGGCCATGCTGACGGGCCAGTGCGTGACCGTGGCCGAGGGCCTCTACTACCTGCCCGGATAGAGCTGGACGATGTCGGCCAGTTGTTCGACCAGCGCGTACCGCTGCGGGCCGTCGGTCTTGCCGAGGCGCACCACGGTCAGCTTCTGCTCGGGCGAGACGATCACATATTGCCCCAGGTGGCCTACAGCGGCGAAGGCAGTGTCCGGCCCGCGCGCGGCAAACAGCTCGTTGCGCTCGCCGCCCGAGGGTAGGTTAAGCCAGGTCTGCGCGCCATAGTCGGGCGAGGCGGGGCTGGTGGTGCGCATGAACTCGATCCACCGGCGCGGCACGATCTGCGCGCCTTTAACGGAGCCGCCATGGCGCAGGAATTCGCCGAACTTGCCCCAGTCGCGCGCGGTCGCCCAGATTGAGCTGCCGCCTACCAAGGTGCCCGCCGCGTCATATTCGCCGACCATGCTTTCCATGCCGAGCGGCGCGGCAAGGCGCGCGTCGAGGAAGCTCGCCATGGCCTGCTGGCGCTGCACGGGGGAGCCATCGGGTGCGATCAGATCGGTCGCGATATCGGCGAGGATGACGCTGGTAGCGGTGGAGTAGCGAAACTCCTCGCCCGGCATCGATTCCAGCGCCTGCGCTTCCGCAAACGCAGCCATGTCGTCGCGCCCGGAGAGCAGGAGCATCTGCACTTCGCTCGATTCGTAAGTCGGATCATAGCCCTCGCGGTGGCGCAGGCCCGAGCGCATCTGGAGCAAATGCCGCAGTGTGATCTCGCCGCGCGGATCGCCCGCGCGTTGCCAGCTTGGCACGGGGGCGGGATCGTCGAGCTGGAGCCTGCCGTCGGCAACCAACATCCCGATCAGCGCGGCGGTAACGGTCTTGCTCATCGACCAGCCGATAAAGCGGGTGTCGGCGCTCATGCCCTCGCCATAGCGTTCGGCCACGATCTCGCCTTCGTGCAGCACCACCAGCGCATAGGTGGTGCCGATACCTTCGGCGGTAAACAGATCGTCGACGGCGCGCGCCAACGGTTCGCGCGGCACGCCGGGGTCGGTCACCACGGCTTCCAGCGCCCCTTCAGGAAGCGGTGGCAAAGGGGGCGGGCCATCCTGCGAACAGCCTGCCAACAGGGCCAGCGGTAGGGTCAGCGCCGCAAGGCCCAAATGGCTTGGACTTGGCCTGCGGACGAGCTTGGGGCAAGGGGTGGCGAAACGCGGCATGATCGGCGCGGGCAATCGAACAGGACAGGACAAATGGCAACCGCAAAACGCAGATCGTCGGCCCGCCGCGGGAAGCGTCGTGCGCCGCCCTTTGCAACCGTTGCCCTGATCGTGCTGGTGGCGGGTGCGGCGGGCTGGTGGGCCTGGGGCGAGCAGGCGGCAGGCTATGCCGCAGCGGGCACCGCTTACGGCGCGCGCGTCACCTGCTCGTGCCGCTATATCGGCGGGCGCGACCTTGCCAGCTGCAAGCAAGATTTCGTGCCCGGGATGGAGCCGGTGATGGTCAGCGAGGACGAGTCCACGCGCTCGGTCACCGCTAGCGTGCCGCTGATCGCCAGCCACACCGCGCAGTATCGCGAGGGCTTCGGCTGCGTGCTCGAACGCGTCGGCAGTTAACTAGCTGACCGCGCTCTCGGTCGCTGCGATCCAGCCCCCGCCGAGCACCCGCTCGCCCGCATAGATCACCGCGGCCTGCCCCGGTGCGACGCCATATTCGGGCGTAGCGAAACGGATCGTGCAGGCATTGCCGTTGCCCAGGTCGCCTTCCAGCGTGATGGGCACGGGCTTGGCCAACGAGCGGACCTTGGCGGTCAGCGGACCTTCAGGAAGCGGGCCGATGCGATTGGTCTCGATAATCCGCGCCGCGCCCACTGCGAGCAAACGCTTGGGGCCGACACGGACCTCGGCGCTTTCGGCATCGAGCTCCACCACATAAAGCGGCTCAGGCTGGCCGCCGATCTCCAGCCCCCGCCGCTGGCCGACCGTATAGTGGATGATCCCTGCATGTTGGCCCAGCACCTCGGCGCTTTCGGCGTGCACGATCGCCCCCGCCCGCCCGCCTTCGGGGCGGACCGACTTCACGATCTTGGCATAGTCGCCATCGGGTACGAAGCAGATATCCTGACTGTCGGGCTTGCTTGCCACGGCTAGCCCTGCGCTTTCGGCCAGTTTGCGCACCTCCGGCTTGGGCAGCCCGCCAAGGGGAAAACGCAGATAGTCGAGCTGCGCGCTGGTGGTGCCATAAAGGAAGTACGACTGGTCGCGCGCCGGATCGGTTGCGCGCAACATCAGCGGCCCCTCGGCGCTCTCTTCGCGGCGGACATAGTGGCCGGTGGCGAGACAATCGCCGCCCAGCTCGCGCGCCATGGTCAAAAGGTCGGTGAACTTCGGCCCCATGTTGCAGCGGATGCACGGGATCGGCGTGCGCCCGGCGAGATAGTCGTCGGCGAACTGCTCGACCACTTCCTCGCGAAAGGCGCTTTCGTGGTCGAACACATAGTGCGCAATGCCGAGCCGGTCGGCGACCCTTTGCGCATCGCGGATGTCGTCGCCCGCGCAGCAGGCGCCTTTGCGCCCGGTCGCCGCGCCATAATCATAGAGTTGCAGCGTGATGCCGATCACCTCGGCTCCGCTCTGGGCGGCGAGGGCGGCCACCACCGAGCTATCCACCCCGCCAGACATCGCGACCACGATGCGGCATTCGCTGGCCGGGCGGGGCAGGTCGAACAGGCTGGCCGCATCAAGCGGCGCGGCAAGAACAGGGCTGTCGGGCATCGTGCGCCCATACAGAATGTGGAGGCGCTCGCCAATCCTTGCCCATGTTTGCGCAGGCAGACCGTGTAAGAGTGGTTAAACTCTGTTTTACCCCTTCTTGACGCTTGTCGGTTTATAAGGCTCCGATGTTCGAGCCCAACACCCCCTTTGTGCCGGAGAATGCGGCGCCTGCGAGCGAAGACGAATCGCAGGCGGGCCTGCGCCGCGTCTCGTGGAGCGAGCTGAATGCGCGGCTGGCCGCTGCGCGTGAGCTGCGCATCGCATTGGGCGGGCGAGAGGATGATGCGGGCGACGCCGCCAGCTTCGACGCGGAGGTGGCACGCCATGTCGCACATCTGCATGAGCCGCCTGGGCAACATGGTAAAAATCGCGTTAACCCCGATCATTCAACCAATGGAAAACGCGGAGATGGCAAGAGCGGGGCGAGACAAGAAGACTGGCGACCGGCCACCCGAGGTAGAGAATGATCGAGAACCAGAAAATCCGTCCGGCGCAGGTAATCGGCCCCCTCGGCGAGCCGCTGACGCTGGATGACCTGCCTTCCCCCAACACCAAACGGTGGGTGGTAAGGCGCAAGGCCGAGGTGGTCGCCGCGGTAAACGGCGGTTTGCTGACCATCGACGATGTACTCGAACGCTATGGTCTGACGCTGGAGGAGTTCGCTGGCTGGCAGCGCGCGGTCGATCGTTCGGGTATGCAGGGCCTGCGCGTCACCCGCATTCAGCACTACCGCGACCTTTACGAGCGTCAGCTAAAGTACTGATAGCCTGGTGTGAGCAAGCGCCCCCTTCCCAGACGCGCTAATTGACATTCACTCGCTTCGTCGCAACCAAGGCACGCTCTGCCGCAAGCGTAGGTAGCGGCGGAACGGACGCGATCATCGCCAGTATCTCCTGTATAGCCAAACAGGAGGAAGCGTTATGGGTTGGATTATTGCTATTATCGTCGGCGGTATTGCCGGCTGGCTGGCCTCGATGGTCATGAACCGCGATGCTTCCATGGGCATCATCTGGAATGTGATCGTGGGCTGTGTCGGCTCGCTTATCGGTAATGCGCTGGCCGGGCCGCTGCTCGGTGTACAGGGAACGGTTCAGGCCTTCTCGCTCACCGGTCTGCTAATTGCCATCGCCGGCGCTGTGGTGCTGCTCGCGATCGTAAACCTCATTCAGCGCGGTCGCGTTCGCTGACAATTTGTTACAAACGCAAAGAAAGGGGCGCAAACCACCGGGTTTGCGCCCCTTTTCTTATATGGCGCCGCTTCCGTTAAACGAGCGCTGTAGCCTCTTGGCAGAGCGATGGATTGCGCCTTTTCCGGGCTCGGGTATATGAGCAGGAGAGCAAGAATGGCCCTGTCCGCCCGGACATGCCGCGCCCCGGGGAGGTCGCGGCCTTCGCCGTTCCTACGAGGGCTGGTTTAACTCATGAATTACGAGAGCAAGATGGACCTGTCTGCCGCCGAGGATGGCGCGCTGGACCATGATCGGGGCGAAAGCACCGAGGGCTCGTCGTCGCGCAAGCGTTTGTGGGTGATCCTGGCGATTGTCGCCGCGCTCGTGCTGGCAGCCGTGCTGCTGACCGGCGGCGACGAGACACAGCCTTTCACCGAGGACCGCACCGGCGAACTGGCCACGGTGACGGTGATGGCTCCGGGAAGCAGCACGATCGAGGGTGAGATCAACGCCACCGGTACTGTGGCGGCCCGGCGCGAAATGCCCGTGGGCGTTACGGGCGAAGGCGGCCGGGTCCAGTCGGTACTGGTGGAGCCGGGTGATTGGGTGGGCGCCGGGCAGGTGCTCGCCGTGATCGACCGTTCGGTTCAGACGCAGCAGGCGGCGGGCCAGTCGGCCCAGATTGCCGTTGCGCAGGCCGATGCCGATCTCGCGCAGGCGAACCTCGATCGCGCGCTCAAGCTGGTGGAACGCGGCTTCATCAGCCAGGCCGATATCGACCGCTTAACCGCCACCCGCGATGCCGCCAGCGCCCGTGTGCGCGTGGCACGCGCGCAACTTGGCGAGCGTCAGGCGCGCAATGCTCAGCTTAACATCGTCGCTCCGGCAGCCGGGCTGGTGCTGGAACGCAATGTCGAGCCGGGGCAGGTCGTTAGCCCGGGCTCGGGCATGCTGTTCCGCCTCGCGCGCGGCGGCGAGATGGAAGTTCTGACGCAGGTCGGCGAGGGGGAGCTGGCGCAGATCCCGATCGGGGCGACCGGCAGGGTGACGCCGGTGGGTAGCGACAAGACGCTCACCTGCCAGGTATGGCAGAAGGCGCCGATCATCGATCGCGAATCGCGCCAGGGCACCGTGCGCTGTGCGATGAGCTATGACGAGGCGCTGCGGCCCGGCGGCTTTGCCACGGTCGAACTGGCCAGCGGCACGACGGACGCGCCGCGCCTGCCCGAAAGCGCGATCCTGTCAGACGACAAGGGCAGCTATGTCTACATCGTCGATGGCGACGACACCGTGCAGCGGCGCGATGTGGAGATCGGCATGATCTCGGGTGATGGCATCGCGGTCGCCAGCGGCCTCGACGGCAGCGAACGCGTGGTTCTGCGCGCCGGCGGCTTCCTGAACCCGGGCGAGCAGGTGCGCCCGGTCACGGCCAAGGCCCCAGCCGCGCAACAGGCTCAGTGAGGCGCGCCTCGTGAACTTCCGCAACATCTCGGCATGGTCGATCCGCAATCCGATCGTCCCCATCCTGGCCTTCATCGGGCTGGTGGTGGCCGGACTGATGAGCTTCCAGTCGATGGACGTTCAGGACCAGCCCGATATCGAGTTTCCGTTGGTCAACGTCGACATATCGCAACCTGGCGCCGCGCCGAGCGAGATCGAAAACCAGATCACCCAGCGTGTCGAAGCGGCGGTGCAGACGCTCGACGGGGTGAAGAACATCAATTCGACCGCGTCGGAAGGCTCAAGCCGGACCAGCGTCGAATTCGAACTGGGCACCGATATCAACGCAGCGGTCAATGAGGTCGAGTCGGCGATCTCGCAGATCCGCGGCGAACTGCCCGACGGCATCCTCGAACCGCGCATTGCCAAGCAGCAGACCAGTTCGCAGCCGATCGTGTTCTTCGGGGTCGAAGCTGACGATATGACCATCGAGCAGCTCTCGTGGTTTATCGACGATACCATCACCAAGCGGCTTCTCTCGGTGGAGGGGCTGGCTGAAGTGGATCGCAACGGCGGGGTGGACCGCGAGATCCTCGTGATCCTCGATCCGGCCAAGATGCAGTCGTTCGGCGTTACGGCGAGCCAGGTCAACGCGGCGCTGCGGCAGGTCAACGTCAATGCCGCAGGCGGGCGGGCCGAAATCGCCGGTTCGCGCCAGTCGGTGCGCGTGCTCGGCAATGCGGAAACAGCTTACGACCTGAGCCAGACACAGATTTCGCTCGGCGGCGGGCGCACGATCAAGCTGGCGGAGATCGCTTCGGTCAAGGACGCCTATGGCGAAGTGACCTCGATTGCGAAGATCAATGGCAAGCCGGTGATTACCTTCGGCATCAGCCGCGCGCGCGGCGAATCCGACGTCACCGTCTATGACGAGGCGGTGAAGGTCCTCCAGCAGCTTGAGCAGGAGAACCCCGGCATCCGCTTTACTCGGCTCTTCACCGAGGTCGACTACACCAAGGCGCAGTACGAAAGCTCGATGGCCGCAATGGTCGAGGGCGCAGTGCTGGCGGTGATCGTGGTGTTCCTGTTCCTGCGTGACTGGCGCGCGACCATCATTGCCGCGCTGGCGATCCCGCTTTCCGCGCTGCCGACCTTCTTCTTCATGGATCTGATGGGCTTCACGCTCAACACGCTCTCGCTGCTGGCGCTAGGCCTCGTGGCGGGTGTGCTGGTCGACGACGCAATCGTCGAGATCGAGAACATCGTCAGACACATGCGCATGGGCAAGAGCGCCTATCAGGCCTCGATCGACGCGGCGGACGAGATCGGCCTTGCCGTGGTCGCGACCACCTTGTGCATTGTGGCGGTGTTCTTCCCCGTTGGGATGATGCCGGGCGTGTCAGGTCAATTCTTCAAGAACTTCGGCCTTACCGTGGTCGCCTCGGTGCTGATGAGCCTGCTGGTGGCGCGCATGATCACGCCGATGGCGGCAGCCTATTTCCTGAAGGCACACGGCCATGCCGAGCACGGCGAAGGCCCGATGATGGACCGCTACATGAAGGTGCTGCGCTGGTCGCTCGACAAGAGCGCCTTCCTGCGTATGCGTAAGCGTATTGGCGTCGTCCCCACCAAGCCTGCGTTTCACCTGTTCGCCTTGGCGATGGGCTATGTCATCGTCGCGCTGGTCATGGGCCTTGCCATGCCAGGCGAGAACGGCCGGGGCGAGGGGCTGGGGGCTTTCATCTCTCTTGGCCGCTCGATCTTCGATCTGTCGGTGCTGGCGATTCCTTTCGCGCTGCTCGGCCTTTATCTCCTCGGCGGGCTGGTCAATTTCCTTATCGCGTTGCTGATCGGGCGGATTGTCGGCTACGAATCGACGCACTTCCTGGCCCGCGCCCGCTATCTGGCCGCGCGCTTTCTCGATCACCGGGTCTGGATGATGCTGCTTGGCGTTGCCGCGCTTGGCCTCACCGGGATCATCGCCAGCAGCCTGCCGCAGCAGTTCTTCCCCAACAACGACAGCGACTTTTCGCGCGTGCGCATCTCGATGGTGCCCGGCACCACGCTTGAGCAAACCGAAAGGGTGGTCGACGCGCTGGCCGATCGTCTTAGCGAAGAGCAGGAGGTCGAGCTGGCGCTGGGCATCTCGTTCGAGGGGTCGGGCGTGATCCGTCTCGTCATGAGGAAGGATCGGGAGCGCGACACCAAGACCTTCGAGCAGGATCTGACGCCTTATTTGCAAAGCGTGCCCGATGCGCGGGTCAGCTTCCAGGATCAGCAGGGCGGCGGTGGCGGCACCGGGCGCGCGATCTCGATCATGCTGGCCGGGTCCGATCCCGAATTGCTGAACGAAACAGCCAACACGCTGGTCGAGCAGATGGCCTCGGTGCCGGGCGCGGTTGCGCCGCGGATCGACTACGATCTGCAGCGGCCTGAACTGCTGATCGAACCGCGCCTCGATCTGGCCGCCAGCCTGGGCGTCACCACCTCGGCGCTAAGTCAGGCGATTCGCATTGCCACGCTCGGCGACATTGACCAGAACGCGGCCAAGTTCAGCCTGTCCGACCGGCAAGTTCCGATCCGCGTCCGCCTTGCCGAAGGTGACCGGCGGGATATTGCCAACGTCGAAAACCTGCCTGTGCCGACATCGGCGGGCGGCTCGGTGCCGCTGGGCCGGGTGGCGGAAATCCGCTTCGGCATGGGGCCGACCTCGATTGAGAGGTATAACCAGAGCCGTCGTATTTTCGTCGGCGTCGATGTCGCCTCCGGCGTTGCGCGCGGCGACGTGATGAATGCGATCAGCCGTTTGCCGATCATGCAGAACCTGCCCTCGGGCGTGTCCAACCAGCCGGTGGGATCGGACGAATGGCAGGGCGAACTGCAAGACAGCTTCGGCATTGCCATCGTAACCGGGCTGTTCCTCGTCTTCGCCGTGCTGGTATTGCTTTATCGCCGGATTGTCTCGCCGCTCGTCAACATGGGATCGCTGTTTCTCGCGCCATTGGGCGGGTTCGTCGCGCTGTGGCTGGTGGATCAGCCGATCTCGCTGCCGGTGTTCATCGGTATGTTGATGCTGCTGGGGATCGTGGCCAAGAACTCGATCCTGCTGATCGACTTTGCGATCGAGGAAATGGCAACCGGCAAGGACAAGTCGGCTGCCATTATCGAGGCTGGGCACAAGCGTGCTCAGCCGATTGTGATGACGACCGTCGCGATGACGGCAGGCATGGTGCCGACCGCGCTCTCGCTCGCCGGCGATGCCGCCTGGCGCGCGCCGATGGGTACGGTGGTGATCGGCGGTCTGCTGCTATCCACGGTCCTGACGCTGCTGATCGTTCCCGCTGGTTTCAGCCTTGCTGATGGGCTCGAGAAGCGCCTCGGCCCTTGGGCGCGCGACAAGTTCCTGACCTACAAGCCGGGCGACGATCACGGCTCCTCGCCGCAGCCGAGGCCAGCCGAATAAGGCGGCCCCGCGCAATCTTGGGAAGCGCGGGGCGCAAGCATTTGCTAGTGCTGGCCGAATGAGCACCATGCCGACCATTCCCGCCGACAAGGCCAAGGCCATGCGCCGCGCGGCGGGGCTGCTGCTGGTGGCGATGGCGGCGCTGTTCCTAGTGGCGCATAATCAGGCCGACAGCCATCCTGCCTGGCCCTATGTCCTCGCCTTTGCCGAGGCGGCGATGGTCGGTGGGCTGGCTGACTGGTTTGCGGTCACCGCGCTGTTCCGCCACCCGCTCGGCATTCCGATCCCGCACACCGCGATCATTCCGCAGAACAAGGATCGCATCGCCGATACGATGGCGAGCTTTCTGCGCAGCAACTTTCTCACCCCGGCGGTGGTTGCACGCCGGTTGCACAGCCTCAACGTGGCGCAATCGGCTGGCGATTTCCTCGTTGCACGCGGCCTCAGCGGCACGGGGCGCTTGCGAGCGGGGGCGAGCGAACTGCTGATCGAACTGCTCGAAACGCTCGATCCCGAACGGCTCGGTTTGCAGGCCAAGGCGGGCTTGGCGCGGGCGCTGGGCCGGGTCGAAGTTTCGCCAGTACTGGGGCGGATGCTCGAAGCGGCGATTGCCGACGGGCGCCACCGCCCGGTGATCGACGGGCTGGTGCGCTGGGCTGGCCTCGCGCTTGAGGGTAACGAGGAACTGGTGCGCGACATGGTGCAGAGCCGCGCCAACGCCGTGCTGCGGTGGACCGGGCTCGACGACCGGCTGGCGAACTCGGTGCTCGATGGGCTCTACAAGCTGCTGGCGGAGATTCTGGTGCGCCCCGATCACCCGATCCGCACCAAGGTCGAGGAGGGGCTGACAACGCTCGCCCGCGATCTCCAGCACGATCCTGCCACGCGCGCAAAGGTCGAGCAGGCGAAGCTCGACCTGTTGGCCAACCCGGCGCTGGGCGACTGGTGGATGGGCATGTGGGAGCGTCTGCGTCACGCGCTGATCGAGCAGCTGCGCAGCCCCAACGGGTCGCTGTCAGCGCAGTTCGGCGAGACGCTGGCCGAACTGGGCGAGGCATTGCGCAGCCAGCCGCGCTTGCAAAAGCAGGTCAACCGCTTTGCTCGACGCACACTGACCGGCATGGCCAATCGCTATGGCGACGAGATCGTGCGGCTGGTGTCGGAAACGGTGAAACGGTGGGACGCGCGAACGATCACTGCGCGGGTGGAAGGTGCAGTGGGGCGTGATCTGCAGTTTATCCGCATCAACGGCACGCTGGTAGGCGGGCTGGTCGGCGTGACCATCCATGCGGTGGAGCAGGTGTTGTGAGTCACTACTCGATTTTGGAAGCCGAAAGGCTGGTCTTCAACGCGCCGACCGCTGCGGACATCCCGCCAATGCGCGAGGCAGAGCTTCCCGCGGGAGACAGGGTGACGCTGCTCGAACGCCACCCCTGAACCCGTCAAAGCTTGCTCGTAAGCTCCGGCACGGCTTCGAACAGATCGGCCACCAGCCCAAGGTCAGCGACCTGGAAGATCGGCGCATCGGGGTCTTTATTGATCGCCACGATCACCTTGGAATCCTTCATCCCCGCAAGGTGCTGGATCGCGCCCGAAATGCCGATGGCGACATAAAGCTCCGGCGCCACGATCTTGCCCGTCTGCCCGACCTGATAATCGTTCGGCACATAGCCAGCATCGACTGCGGCGCGGCTGGCGCCGATGGCCGCGCCGAGCTTGTCGGCCAGCGGGGTGATGAGCTGCTGAAAGGTCTCGCCGTCCTTCAGTGCGCGGCCGCCCGAAACGATGGTTCCGGCGCTGGTCAGCTCGGGGCGGTCACTCTTTACGGCTTCGAGACCGACGAAGGTGGAAATCCCCGCATCGCCGGGGCCGCTTACCGCCTCGACGCTGGCCATGCCGCCCTCTGCGCCCGCCTTGTCGAAGGCGGTCGTGCGCACGGTGATCACCAGTTTGGCATCGCTCGATTCGACCGTGGCGATGGCGTTGCCGGCATAAATCGGGCGGGTGAAGCTCTTTGGCCCTTCGACCGAGAGAATGTCCGACACCTGCATCACGTCAAGCAGCGCCGCCACACGCGGGGCGACGTTCTTGCCGGTGGTGGTGGCAGGTGCGAGGAAGGCGTCATAGCCGTCCATCAGCCCGGCCACGAGAGGCGCGACGTTCTCGGCCAGCATATCCGCATAGGCGGCGTCGCCAGCGTGGAGCACCTTCTCGACACCGGCGATCTTGGCGGCTTCATCAGCCGCGCCTTGCGCGCCGGCAACGAGCACATGCACCGGCCCGCCAAGCTGGGTTGCAGCGGTCACGGCGGAAAGCGTGGCGGGCGCCACTGCGCCATCCGAAAGTTCAGCGAGTACGAGGGCAGTCATCAGGCAACTCCCATAGCTTTGAGCTTGGCAACCAGCGTATCGACATCGGGCACGATCTCACCGGCCTGACGCACCGGCGGCTCGCCAACGTGCGTGGTCTTGAGGCGCGGTGTGACATCGACGCCGAAATCGTCGGGCGTCTTGGTGTCGAGCGGCTTCTTCTTCGCCTTCATGATGTTCGGCAGCGAAGCATAGCGCGGCTCGTTCAGGCGCAGGTCGGTGGTGACGATCGCGGGCAGGGCCAGCTTCACCGTCTCCAGACCGCCATCGACCTCGCGAGTGACACTCACATGGTCGCCATCGATTTCAACCTTGCTGGCAAAGGTGCCCTGCGGACGGCCCATCAAGGCTGCAAGCATCTGGCCGGTCTGGTTCGAATCGTCGTCAATCGCCTGCTTGCCGAGCATTACGATGCCCGGTTCTTCGGCCTCGGCAATGGCCTTGAGGATCTTGGCGACCGCCAGCGGCTCGACCTCGGCATCGGTTTCGACGAGGATCGCACGGTCGGCACCCATTGCGAGCGCGGTGCGCAGCGTTTCCTGCGCCTTGGCCGGGCCGATGGAGACGGCGATCACTTCTTCGGCAGCGCCCGCTTCCTTGAGCCGGATCGCCTCTTCCACGGCGATCTCGTCAAATGGGTTCATGCTCATCTTGACGTTGGCAAGATCCACCCCGGAGCCATCGGCCTTCACACGCGGCTTCACGTTGTAGTCGATCACCCGCTTAACGGGCACGAGGATTTTCATAGCTGTCCTCTCTCAAAGCTAGATGCCGAATATGTAAACCCCTTAACCTATACGTCAAGTGGGTCCGGAGATCCGCGGTCGCCGAGGTGGTGCCCCGGCGACCGATAAGCATTCCGTCGGCGGATCAGGCCGCCTTCTTGACCTCGCCCACGATCTTCTGCGCGGCATCGCCGAGGTTGTCGGCGGGGACGATCGGCAAGCCGGAGTTCGCGAGGATGTCCTTGCCCTGCTGCACGTTGGTGCCTTCAAGGCGCACCACCAGCGGAACCGACAGATCGACTTCCTTGGCGGCGGCCACAATGCCTTCGGCAATGGTGTCGCAACGCATGATCCCGCCGAAGATGTTGACGAGGATGCCCTTCACCGAAGGGTCGCTGAGGATGATCTTGAACGCCGCCGTCACCTTCTCGGTAGTGGCGCCGCCGCCCACGTCGAGGAAGTTCGCCGGGAACGAGCCGTTGAGCTTGATGATATCCATCGTCGCCATGGCAAGGCCTGCACCGTTGACCATGCAGCCGATGTCGCCATCGAGCTTGATATAGGCGAGGTCGTACTTAGAAGCTTCGACCTCCATCGGATCTTCCTCGGTCTCGTCGCGCATGGCTTCGACATCGGGGTGACGATAGAGCGCATTCGAATCGAAGCTCATCTTGGTGTCGAGGACGAGCAGGTTGGCCGTCCCCGAGGAATCTGGCTTGGTCTCAACCAGCGGGTTGATTTCGAGCATGTCGCAATCGAGCGTGGTGAATGCCTCATACAGCTGCTTGGCCAGCTTCTGCGCCTGCTTGTTGAGGTCGCCCGAAAGCTTCAGCGCGAATGCCACTTCGCGGCCATGGTGCGGCATGAAGCCGGTGGCCGGGTCGATGGTGATGGTGGTGATCTTCTCGGGAGTCGAATGCGCCACCTCTTCGATGTCCATGCCGCCCTCGGTCGAGACGATCATGGCGATCCGGCCCGAAGCGCGGTCGACCAGCATCGAGAGATAGTATTCCTCGGCGATGTCGACACCGTCGGTGACGTAAAGGCGGTTGACCTGCTTGCCCGCATCGCCCGTCTGCACGGTGACGAGGGTGTTGCCGAGCATTTCGCCCGCGTCGGTCTCGACGTCCTCGATCGACTTGGCGAGGCGCACGCCGCCCTTGGCCTCGGCGCCCAACTCCTTGAACTTGCCCTTGCCGCGGCCACCAGCGTGGATCTGTGCCTTCACGACATAAAGCGGCCCGGGAAGCTTCTTCGCGCCTTCCACCGCCTCGGCGACGGAGGTGGCCGGATAGCCGGTGGGGATGCCGATGCCGAACTTTGCGAGCAGTTCCTTGGCCTGGTATTCGTGGATGTTCATGGGCGGTGCCTGTTCTCTTGCAAATGGGAGAGGAAAGGGTTTGCAGGTGCCTTAGGCACTATCGCGGCGCTTGCAAAGCCTTCGCACGAGCATCATCTGCGGCGCACCCATGATCGATATCGACCGACTAGAGCTGATCTGCCGCGAGGCGGCCCGGATGGCGCTGCTGCTGTGGCCGGGGCAGGGGCATGATCTGTCGAGCTGGGACAAGTTGCCGGGAAACCCGGTGAGCGAGGCCGACCTTGCCGTCGATGCCTTCCTGAAGCGCGAACTGGGCAAATTGCTGCCGGCTGCTGGTTGGCTGTCGGAAGAAACGGTCGATTCGGAACAGCGCCTGGACCGTGACCTGATCTGGCTGGTCGATCCCATCGATGGCACGCGCGACTTTATTCGCGGGCGCACGGGCTGGGCGGTCTCGGTGGCGCTGATCAGTGCTGGGCGGCCTTTGATCGGAATGCTGGCCGCGCCTGCGCGGGGGGAAGTCTGGACCGCCGCGGCCGGGAAGGGGGCGTGGCGCAATGGCGAGAAGCTGGTGGCGAGTCGCTGCACCCGCTTTGCCGGCGCGCGGGTACCCGCCGACTCGCTGGAGCGCGAGGACCGCGACCTGACCATGGTCGACAAGCCCAACTCGATCGCTTTGCGCATTGCCATGGTCGGCGCAAGCGAAGCCGATCTCGTGGCGACGCTGCGCTGGGGTTATGAGTGGGACATCGCGGCGGCTACGCTGATCGCGCGCGAAGCAGGGGCACAGGTAAGCGATGCCTTCGGTCAGCCGCTTGTGTTCAACAGGCGCGATCCGCGTGCGTTCGGTCTGCTGGTGAGCGCTCCGGCCATTCACAAGGATGCCGTGGCCAGACTGGCCGACCGGGCAGAGGCGATCGCCGGTCCGCAGTAGCACACAAGAAAACGGCCTCCCGAAGGAGGCCGCAAGGGCGACTGCCCGCCTGCGACCGCTCCCCCAGCCCTGGAAGGGCGGAGGGGGCAGTAGCGAGGACGCCGACCCGGATGGGCCGGCGCACCAATTAATTAGTACGCCTGATTAACGTCAGACTCGGTGATCGGGGTGATGCGGATTTCCACGCGGCGGTTCTGCGCGCGGCCCGATTCGGTGGTGTTGTCGGCCACCGGATACTGCTCACCATAGCCGATCAATTCGATACGGGCGCGCGAAACGCCGCGCGAGGCGAGGTAGTTGGTTACCGAGTTGGCGCGGCGGCGCGACAGATCCAGGTTGTACTGGTCCGACCCGGTCGAATCGGTGTGCCCCATTACGTCGATCAGCGAATTGGGATAGTTCACCATGCTCTGCGCCACGCCGTCGAGCGTCTGGCGCATCGAGGGCGAGATATCGGCCGAGTTCACCGCGAAGGTCACGTCAGGCAGATTGACCAGGATGCCATCGCCATTGGGCGTCTGCGACACGTCGACGCCGGTGCCGGCGGTGGCTTCTTCCAGCTCCTTGATCTGCTCATCCATGCGATAGCCGACATACCCGCCAGCAGCCGCGCCGATGCCAGCGCCAACGATACGGGCCGTCTTGCCGCCGATAAGCCCGCCGAGAAGGTAGCCCAACCCGGCGCCGCCCACGCCGCCGATGGCGGTGCGCGAAACCTTGCGTTCGCCCGTGTTCGGATCGGTCACACACGCGCTAACCGTAAGGAGCGAAAGCGCTGCACCCGAAGCGACGAGAATTTTCCTGGTGTTCATGAAAGTCCCTCTCTGATGGCGACCGCCTGCCAAGCCGGTCGACAAGTAAGCCTATGCGCCCACAACGCCGCGTGTGCCAGTCCGTTCCTGAACCGCCGCCGTCTAAACCGTGCGCTTGGGCATTCGTCTTTGGCGCGCAATCTGCTAGCGGGCGAAGTCTGATGTCACCATTCCCCTGGGATTCGCTCGCCTATCTTGCCGCACTGATCGTGCTCAACGGCGTTTTTGCCATGTCCGAGCTGGCGATCGTGTCGGCGCGCACCGCGAAGCTGCACCAATCGGCTGAGCGCGGTAGCAAAAGCGCGAAGATCGCGATGCGGCTGGCGGCCGAGCCCGGCAAATTCCTCAGCACGGTGCAGATCGGCATAACGCTGGTCGGTATTATCAACGGCGCGGTGTCGGGCGCGGCTCTGGGCGGGCCGGTGGGCGAACGGCTGGTGTTGCTCGGCCTCGATCCCGAAAGCGCACCCGAGGTCGGCTTTGCCCTCGTCATCGTGGTGACGACCTACCTCAGCCTGGTTATCGGCGAACTGGTGCCAAAGCAGATTGCGCTGCGGTCGGCCGAACGGATCGCCATCGTGATGGCTCCTCCGATGGACCTCCTGGCGCGCCTGGCCGCGCCGTTCGTCTGGCTGCTCGATAACTCGTCGAGCCTGCTGCTGCGCCTGATGCGCGTGCGCCATCGGGGCGAAGAGACGATCACCGCGCAGGAACTGCAAATGATCTTCGCCGAGGCCACCCGCAGCGGCGTGATCGAGGAAGGTGAACGCGCCATCCTCTCGGGCGTGGTGCGTCTCGCGAGCCGGCCCGTGCGCGAACTGATGACCCCGCGCACCGAACTCGAATGGCTCGACGTGAACGCCAGCGAAGACGAGATTCGCGCCCGCATTGCGGATACCAGCCACTCGCTGCTGCCGGTGGCCGAGGGTGCGCCCGACGACAAGGTGCTGGGCGTGGTAAAGGTACGCGAGGTGCTCGCTCAACTGGTGGCGGGCAACCCGGTGGTGCTGACCGAGCTGGTGCGCAAGAGCGAGGTCGTGCCCGACCAGCTCGACGCGATCGACGCCATGCGCGCATTGCAGCAATCGGGCACTGCCATGGCCATGGTTCATGACGAATATGGCCACCTCGACGGAATCGTGACCTCGGCCGACCTGCTGGCGGCCATCGCCGGCGATTTCGCCAGCCATCAGGACGAAGGCGACAGTCCGATGGTCGCCCAGCGCGAGGACGGCTCGCTGCTGATTTCGGGCGCATTGTCAGCCGATGCGCTGGCCGAGAAGCTCGAACTCGAACTGCCCGAGCAGCGCGATTTCGCGACCGCTGCGGGCTATGCGCTTGACGTGCTGAAGAAGCTGCCAACCGAAGGCGAATATTTCACCGAGCAGGGCTGGCGCTTCGAGGTCGTCGATATGGACGGCCGCCGGATCGACAAGCTGCTGGTGAGCCGGGCCGGCTGACCCGGATCAACCCTATCAGGACGGAATGGCGACCCGCGCGGCCTGTCCGTCGCCTTCGGGCGCCATGATGATCGTGCGCGTGGCATCGCCCTTGTCGACCGTATAGGTCTCTGCGTCGCCTACCATGGTGCGAATGCCGACATCGGCGTTGCCCGCGTTGCGCAGGGCGCTGGTCTCGATCGCGCTGCGGGCCGCTTCGCCGCCGAACAGCGTTTCGAGCGCCTGCTGGGCAGCCGTGCCCTCGGTGGGGCGCGGCGCGCCCGGATCGGGCGGGGTGAGGTCGAAATCGGGCGGAACCACCAGCGGCGCCTGCCGCTGCACGGCGAATTCGTCGGGCCGGTCACGGTCAATCTTGAGGCCGCCACAGGCGTTCACGCCCAAGGCGGCGGCAACGATGATCGCGGTTCGGAAGGAATTGCGCATAAAATCTCTCTTGGCCGTTGGCGCCTATCAGGCGGGGCTCTGCTCGTCGTCGGGTTTCTCGCGCATGAACAGGGCGCGGGCAAGGATAATCACCACACCGATGCTGATCGCGGCGTCGGCGACGTTGAAAATGAGGAACGGGCGGAATTCGCCGATATGGAAATCGGCAAAGTCGATCACATAGCCGAAGCTGAAGCGGTCGCGGATATTGCCGAGCGCGCCGCCGAGGATCAGCGCATAGGCGGCGATATCGCCAAGCCGCCGCTCGCGCAGCATCAGATAGAGCACCACGCAAGCGATCAGCCCGGTGACGCCGACCAGCACCCAGCGCATCTCCATGCTCGTCGCCTCGAACATGCCGAGTGAGACGCCGTAGTTGTTGGTGCGGGTGAAGTCGAAGAACGGCAGCAGCGGGTAGTGATCGCCGATGGCGGTGAGACCAAGGTCCTCGACCACGAAACGCTTGAGCCACTGGTCGGCGACGAAGATCACCGCCGCGATGGCGAGCCCGAGGGCGCGGAATTTGTTGGCGGTGCTCATGCCTTGGCGTCCAGTTCGGCCACAACGGTCTCGCAGCGGCCGCACAGGTCGCCGTCCTCGCTGACTTCGGGCAGATGTCGCCAGCAGCGGCCGCACTTGTGGTTTTCGGTCTTCGTTACCGCCCAATCCCCCTGATGCACGGTTGAGGAGATGAACAGCGCGGCCCAGTCGACGTTTTCGCCCTGATTCGGCACGGTGACTTCGGCTTGCAGGCTCGACCCGATCACTTTTTCGCGGCGCAGTGGTTCGATCCGCTCGAGGGCCTCGGCACGGGTTTCGCGAATGCTCTCCCAGCGCGCCATGTCGGCCTCAGCCGTTGGCACGTCCGGCCACTCCAGCAGATGCACCGAGCCACCCTCGGGATAGCGCGTGCCCCAGACCTCTTCCGCGGTGAACACCAGCACCGGCGCGGCGTAGCGCACCAGCGCGTGGAACAGCACATCGAGCGTTGTGCGGTACGCCCGGCGCTCCAGCCCATCGGGGGCATCGCAATAGAGCCGGTCCTTGCGGATATCGAAGAAGAAAGCCGACAGGTCTTCGTTGGCAAAGTCGGTCAGCGCGCGGGTGTAGGCGTTGAAGTCGAAGTCAGCGATGGCCTCGTGCAGCTTGCCGTCCAGCTCGCCCAGCAGCGCCAGCACATAGCGCTCCAGCTCGGGCATGTCGGCCACATCGACCTTTTCGTCGTCCGAGAAGCCATCCAAGGCGCCGAGCAGGTAGCGGAAGGTGTTGCGCAGCTTGCGATAGCCGTCGCCCACGCCCTTGAGGATTTCGGGCCCGATCCGGTGGTCCTCGGTGAAGTCGACCGAGAGCGCCCACAGGCGGATGATGTCGGCGCCATATTCCTCCATCACCTTGATCGGGTCGATGGTGTTGCCGAGGCTCTTCGACATTTTGCGCCCGTCCGCGGCCATGGTGAAGCCGTGGGTCAGCACCGCCTTGTAGGGCGCGCGGCCACGGGTGGCGCAGCTTTCGAGCAGCGAGCTTTGGAACCAGCCGCGATGCTGGTCGCTGCCTTCGAGATAGAGGTCGGCGGGGGTTTCGTCGGCGGGGCGCACCAGGTCGGGCCAGCGACCCGATTCGAGCACGAAGGCATGGGTGCTGCCCGAATCGAACCACACGTCGAGAATGTCAGAAACCATCTCGTAGTCTTCGGGATTGTAATCCGGGCCGAGCAAATGCGCGGCATTGTCGCGGTCCCAGCCATCGACGCCCTCGGTGCGGATCGCCTCAATGATGCGGCGGTTGACCTGCGGATCGACCAGATATTCGCCGCTTGTGCGGTCGACGAACAGCGTGATCGGCACGCCCCAGGCGCGCTGGCGCGAGAGCACCCAATCGGGGCGCCCCTCGACCATCGAGCGGATGCGGTTCTTGCCCTTGGCGGGCACGAAGCGGGTCTTGTCGATCTCGCCCAGCGCCGTTTCGCGCAGGGTGGCGGTGTGGTCGGCCTGCACGCCCAGCGCCACAGCCGCGCCGAGAGCGTCGGGCACAGCGGTGGGGAAGTCGAACGGCTTGACCGGCTTGTCCATCGGCACGAACCACTGCGGGGTGCAGCGATAGATCACCTTGGCCTTCGAGCGCCACGAGTGTGGATAAGAGTGTTGATAATCTGCGGATGCGCTGAGGAGAGCGCCTGCCGCGCGCAGGTCCGAGCAGATCGGGCCATCGGGCGCGTTGAAGCCGGGGTTGATCACGCTGCGGCGGCGCGGCTTGCCCTCGTCGCCGAGGTCGTCAGCGCCCAGCCAGAGCCAGTCGTCCTTGTAGACACCGCCCGCATCGACAACGAATTTGGGGCCTATGCCGTGGGCCTTGCACAGGTCGAAGTCGTCCTCGCCGTGGTCGGGCGCCATGTGGACGAGGCCGGTGCCGCTGTCGGTGGTGACGAAGTCGCCGGGGAGCAGTGGGCGGGGCTCGGCATAGAACCCGCCGAGGTGGTGCATCGGGTGACGGGCGATGGTTCCGGCTAGGTCGGAGCCCTTCATAACCCGATAGTCACCAAAGCCTTCTTCAGCGACCGGCCAATCGACGATAGGAATACCATGTGCTGAAGCGGTCGCTGCTGCGCGTTTGTAAAGCTCAGGGAATAAGGCTTTTGCGACCAGAACAGTGCTGTTCAGCCAGCCGAGGCCCTTCGCTTCAAGTTCTTTCTGGTCATCAGAGATACGCTGGTCATCCAAGAGCCGGACATGGACATACTCAACATCTGGCCCATAGGCCAAAGCCTGGTTCACCGGGATCGTCCACGGTGTGGTCGTCCAGATCACCGCGTGCGCGCCGACCAGTTCCTCGATCGGCGATTCGACGATCTCAAACGCCACGTCGATCTGCGTCGAGGTGATGTCCTCGTATTCGACCTCAGCCTCGGCCAGTGCGGTCTTCTCGACCGGCGACCACATCACCGGCTTCGCACCGCGATAGAGCTGGCCGCTCTCGGCAAACTTCAGCAGCTCGGTGACGATCCCCGCCTCGCTGTCGAACTGCATCGTGAGGTAGGGATTATCCCAGTCGCCGCTGATACCGAGCCGCTTGAGCTGGCTGCGCTGCGTATCGACCCAGTGCTGCGCATAGTCGCGGCATTCCTGGCGGAACTCGCGCGGCGGCACCTCGTCCTTGTTCAGCTTCTTCTTGCGGTACTTCTCCTCGACCTTCCACTCGATCGGCAGGCCGTGGCAGTCCCAGCCGGGAACATAGGGCGCGTCCTTGCCGAGCAGCGACTGGCTGCGGCAGACCATGTCCTTGAGGATGTGGTTCAGCGCATGGCCGATGTGCATGTCGCCATTGGCATAGGGCGGTCCGTCGTGAAGGATGAACTTCTCGCGGCCTTCACGCGCGGCGCGGATCTGCTGGTAGAGCCCTTCCTCTTCCCAGCGCGCGGCAATGCGGGGCTCCTTTGCGGGGAGCCCGGCCTTCATGGGAAAGTCGGTCTTCGGCAGGAAGACGGTGTCTCTGTAGTCGCGCTTCTCGGTCATTGGCCCGGGGCCTTAGCGGGGGCGGACGCTTTGGGCAATTTTGATTCGCTTTGCCGCAGGTAGCTATTGGATTGCCGGCGGCGCTGGCGACCTAGCCCAGCAGCATCCGCGCCCGGTCGCAATCGGCACTCATCTGCGCCACCAGCGCATCGAGGCTGTCGAACTTTGACTCGGGCCGAAGGAAATGGCGCAGCGCCACCTCGATCTCCTGCCCATAAAGATCGCCCGAAAAGTCGAAGAAATAGGGTTCGAGCACTTCGCGTGGCGGATCGAAGCTGGGGCGCACGCCGAGGTTCGCCGCGCCTTTGAGCTCCTGCCCGGTCGCCACGATTCGCCCGGTGACGGCATAGATGCCGTAGCGTGGGCGCAGATAGTGCCCCATGTCCATGTTGGCGGTGGGAAAGCCGATCGTACGGCCGCGCTTATCGCCGTGAACCACCCTTTCGCGAATCACGTAAGGTCGGGTGAGCAGACGCGCGGCGACGTCGCATTCGCCCGCCTTCAAGGCGTCGCGGATGCGGCTGGACGAGACGATCTGATTATCGAGCAGCACTGGCGCAATCGCCCGCGCGCCCAGTCCGCAGGTCGCGCCGACATCGCGCAGCACCGCCACATTGCCGCCGCGCCCCTTGCCGAAGGTGAAATCTTCGCCCGTCACCACGCCGCCTGCACCGATTCGGCCCGCCAGCAGATCGCGCACGAACTCTTCGGCGGGCATGGTCGCCAGTTCCTCGCCGAAGTCGAACACCAGCATCGCATCCGCCCCGGCGGCGGCGAACAGCTCGGCGCGCTGGTCGAGCGTGGTCAGGCGGAACGGCGGGACGTGCGGCGCGAAATGGCGCACCGGGTGCGGATCGAAGGTGGCGATGATGGCGGGGCGGCCCTCGGCGCGCGCCCAGCCGACCGCCTCTTCGGCAACCTTCTGATGGCCGAGATGAAACCCGTCGAAATTGCCCAGCGCGAGAATCGCACCGCGCAAGTCCTCGGGCAGAGGGTCGCGATGGCCGAGCCGGATCACGCTGGCGCGAATCGCTCTAGGCTGACGAAATCATAGGCCGGGAAGCCATCTGCCGCCGGGCGGCTTTCTCGTGCCACTTCGCGCCAGCCATCGGCTGCGGACGGAGCATCCATGAAGACGTCTCCCTCGGTATCCTCGAAAACCTCGGTCAGCTCGAAATGGGTGCCGTAGTCTCGCATGGCCTGCCAGATTTCCGCGCCGCCGATCACGGACACGTCCCCATCGCCGGCCAATGCCAGCGCTTCTTCGGGGGTGTGCGCCACCTCGGCACCCTCGGCTTGCCAGTCACTCTGGCGTGTCAGCACGATATGGCGGCGACCGGGGAGCACGCCCGGCAGGCTTTCGAAGGTCTTGCGGCCCATGATCATCGGCATGCCCATGGTGTGCCGCTTGAAGCGCTTGAGGTCTTCACTGATGGCCCAGGGCACTTGCCCATCGCGGGCGATGCATCCGTTGGTCGCGCGCGCAACGACGAAGAGAACTTGCCGTGACATGATCCGATTCCTTTCAGCCCACGCGCGTGATGTGGCCCATCTTACGGCCTTCGCGCGCCTCCTGCTTGCCATAAAGGTGCAGATGCGCGCGCGGGTCCGAAAGGTGGCGGGCGATATCGAAGGCCTCGGGGCCGATCAGGTTGTCCATCACCACTTTATCGCTCACGCTCGCCGTATCGCCCAGTGGCAGCCCGGCGATGGCGCGGATATGGTTTTCGAACTGGCTGGTGACGGCCCCCTCGATGGTCCAGTGGCCCGAATTGTGGACCCGCGGGGCCATCTCGTTGAATACCGGCCCTTGAGCGGTGGCGAAGAACTCGCAGGTCATCACGCCGATGTAATCGAGCGCTTCTGCGATGCGCTGGGCCAGAGCGCGCGCCTCGTCTACCTGTTCGCCGACAATGGCGGGAGCAGGCAGCACCGAATGGGCGAGTATGCCCTCTTCGTGCGTGTTGTGAGTCGAATCCCAGAATCTTACCTCGCCGCCGCGTCCGCGTACGAGGATCACGGAAAACTCGGCTTCGAAGGTCACGAAACCTTCGTAGACCATCGGCGTTGCTGCGACTTCGCCCGGGTCGATATCGGCGGCGCTGGAAATGCGCCACTGGCCCTTGCCGTCGTAGCCGTCGCGGCGGGTCTTCACGATGGCGGGGGTGCCGAGCCCGGCAATCGCCGCCTCCAGATCGGCCATCGAATCGACCGCCGCGAAAGGCGCGGGTGTGCCGCCCAGCTCGCTGACGAAGGTCTTTTCGCTCAGCCGGTCCTGCGCCACTTCCAGCGCGCGCGGCCCCGGTGCGAGCTTCGCCTGATCGAGCGCCAGAAGCGGCGCGACCGGTACGTTCTCGAACTCGTAGGTGATCACATCGCAGGCGTCGGCGAAGGCAGACATGGCGGCGCTGTCGTCCCAGTCGGCCTGGCTATGCGCAACCGAAACGTCGGCGGCGACCGCGTGGTCATCGGGCGCGAAGACGTGGACCTGGTAGCCAAGCTGTGCGGCGGACATGGCCATCATCCGGCCAAGCTGGCCGCCGCCCAGGATGCCAATGGTGCTACCGGGTGCGAGCATCCGCGTCAGTCGACCGGCTTTTCTGCGACCGCGTCGGTCTGCGCGGCGCGCCAGTCGATCAGGCGCTGGCGCAGGCCGTCATCGGTCAGGGCGAGGATCGAGGCGGCCATCAGCCCGGCATTGGTCGCGCCCGCCTCACCAATGGCTAGTGTGCCGACCGGAACGCCGGCGGGCATCTGCACAATTGAAAGCAGGCTGTCCTGCCCCGACAAGGCACGCGATTTTACGGGCACACCCAGCACCGGCAGGTGCGTGAGCGCGGCGACCATTCCCGGCAGGTGCGCAGCGCCACCGGCCCCGGCGATCACGACCTCGAAGCCTTCATCCGCCGCGCCCTTGCCGAAGGCGTGCAGGCGGTCGGGCGTGCGGTGTGCCGAGACAATCCGCGCCTCATAGGCCACGCCAAGCTGGTCGAGCACATTGGCGGCGAGCTGCATGGTCGGCCAGTCGGACTGGCTGCCCATAACGATAGCGACTTTGGGTGCGGCCATCGACCTCAAGCGTCCTTCAGGTAGTAGTAGTCGCCGGGATTCAGCTCGGCGTCGAATTCGTAGACGAGCGGCTGACCGGTGGGGATTTCCAGCCCGGTGATTTCGTCGTCTGGAATGCTGGAGAGATGCTTCACCAGCGCGCGCAAGCTGTTGCCATGCGCGGAAATAATCACCGTTTCACCCTTGGCCAGCTCGGGCAGGATCTCGGCCTGCCAATAAGGCAGCACCCGCTCGATCGTAAGCTTCAGGCTTTCGGTGTTGGGAACGTCAATCCCGGCATAGCGCGGGTCGCCAGCAAGATCGAACTCGCTACCCGCTTCGAGCGGCGGCGGCGGTACGTCGAAGCTGCGGCGCCACACTTTCACCTGTTCGTCGCCGTGCTTCTCAGCAGTCTCGGCCTTGTTGAGACCGGTCAGCCCGCCATAGTGGCGCTCGTTCAGGCGCCAGTCCTTGGTTTCGGGAATCCACAGGCGGCCACATTCTTCCAGCGCCAGATGCAGCGTCTTGATCGCGCGCTTCTGCACCG
This sequence comes from Aurantiacibacter suaedae, assembly GCF_005434915.1. GTDB lineage: Bacteria > Pseudomonadota > Alphaproteobacteria > Sphingomonadales > Sphingomonadaceae > Alteraurantiacibacter > Alteraurantiacibacter suaedae. Next base: position 423,363 of record NZ_SKCG01000002.1, on the reverse strand, counting down.
AGGTGAAAGCGCGCGTGGGCAACACGCCCTTATCCTTCAGCAACTGGCCGGCCGCGCGCGCCTCGGCGACGCCCTTTTCGGTCACGTCGACGTCCCACCATCCGGTGAAGCGGTTTTCCAGGTTCCATTGGCTCTGGCCGTGGCGGACGAGGATCAGAGTGGGCACGGGCGCTGTTCTCCTGCGGGGGACCAAAATTAGCGAAGGCAGGGCGTTAGCGGCCCGCGTCGTCGTTTGGAAGGGGGCTCTCGGTCTCTGTCCCCTCGCGAATCGCACTGGCGCGTGACGCGGCATTGCTCTGGGCCTTGCTCTGCGTCTTGCGGCGCCGCAAATTTTCGCGCAGTTTTTCGGCGAGCCTTTCCTCGCGAGTTTGTTTACCACTCATGGCCTATCTCATGGCCTGATTGCAGCGCAGGCTCAAGCTTGCCTTGACTTTCGTCGCGCCCGCGACAATAGGGCCCGCCTGCTTCGCATGATGGCGACGCTGCTGTAGCTCAGTGGTAGAGCGCACCCTTGGTAAGGGTGAGGCCGGGAGTTCAATCCTCCCCAGCAGCACCATCATCTGTCGAACGATCTCTTCTCACATTGCGAATGCAAAAAGGCCCCGGAAAACCGGGGCCTTTGTGTTGGTCGGATCCAAACGATCAATAAAGGACGCCGTAATAGGCATAGACCCTCTCGCCAAACTGTTGATCGTAAGTCGGTTCTTCGCTTGCCGAATAACGCGGCGCCTCGCGCAGACGATCCTTATCGATATTCACGACATAGCCGCCCATCGATTCGTCGTAGTCCAGCGCTTCCCAAGGAAGCGGGTGCTGATCCTCGCCAATGCCGAGAAAGCCACCGAAACTCATAACGGCATATTCGACCCGGCCTGAGCGCTTCCCGATCATGAGCTTACTGATATGTCCGATCTTCTCGCCATCGGCGGAATAGACATTGGTGTCTTCGACACGATCCGAGCCGATCAGGTCCTTGCTCGCATCGCGTTCGCGCGGACGCGAGCGATCGAATTCACGGCGTTGCGAAAGTTCGCTGTCTGAAAACTGCATGGTGTTCGTGGTCTGGCTCATGGCTCTCTCCTCGATTTGGTTAGCCTTGAAAGGTGTTTCCTTTCAGCGGCTTCACCTAATCAACGAACAAACCTTCCGATCTATCCGGGGCCTGCCGCAGCTTGGCCACGACTCAGCGAAATATCCTGTCAGCTGGGCACTTCGGCGCGCACATCGGCCCAGTCTGCGTGCTTGCGAAACTGCGCTTCGACATAAGAACACTGCGGCTCGATGGTGAAGCCCTGCTCGCGGGCGTCGGCTACCATTTCCTTCACCAGCGCCAGCGCGATCCCTTTGCCTCGCGCTTCGGGCGGAGTGAAAGTGTGCTCCGCGATTCGCGCCTCGCCGCGCGCTGTCCAGGTCAGCTCTGCGGGACGATCGGCACCTTCTACCGGGGCGGAATAGGTTCCGTGGGTGGTCTGATCGTCGTGGGTGATTTCGATGCTGTCGCTCATGAGTGAATGCTCCTTCTTGCGTCCAACGGGCGGGGGCCTATGGGCGTTCCGATGCAGTTTCTTTCCGACAATGCCGCGCGCGTTCATCCGCAGGTCTGGGCGGCAATGCAGGCTGCCGACGCGCCCGATGCTCCCTATGACAACGATGCGCTCAGCCAGCGCCTCGATGAGGCTTTTTCCGAGCTGTTCGGGCGCGACTGTGCGGCGCTGTGGGTGGGCACGGGCACGGCGGCCAACTGCCTGTCGCTTGCCACCATGGTCGAGCCGCACGGCGGGGTGATCTGCGAGGAAAACGCCCATATCGAGCGCGACGAATGTGGCGCGCCGGGTTTTTATCTGCACGGGGCCAAGCTGCTGCTGGCAAAAGGCGAGGGGGCGAAGCTGACCCCGGAAACTATCGAGGCAGTCGCGGCAGGCATCACGCGCGGGGTGCATCAGGTGCCGGCGCAGGCGGTGTCGATCACGCAGGTGAGCGAATTCGGGCTGGCCTATACCCCGGCAGAGCTGGAGGACATCGGCGCGGCGACTTCGCAGCTGGGCCTTGCCCTGCATATGGACGGCGCGCGATTCGGCAACGCGGTGGCCTTTCTCGACTGCACCCCGGCAGAGGCGGCAGGACCGGCCAAGGCGCTCAGCTTCGGCTTCACCAAGAACGGCGCGATGGATACCGATGCGATCGTGCTGTTCGATCCGGCGCAGGCCGACCTTGTGCGCTGGCGGCGCAAGCGGGCTGGGCATCTGCGCTCGAAGGGCCGCTTCATGGCCGCGCAGGTTCTGGCCATGCTGGAGGGCGACCTGTGGCTGGACCTCGCCCGCAAGGCCAATGCGGCTGCGGGGATGGTGGCCGAGGACGCGGGCGAGCGGCTGCTCTATCCGCACCAGTCGAACGAGCTGTTCGTGCGCCTCACCGCCCAAGAGCGGGCCGCGCTGCGCGCCGACGGCTTTGCTTTCTACGACTGGGACGATGCCCACGTGCGCATCGTTGCTGCCTGGGACACCCAGCCTGACCATGCAGAGGCGCTTGGCCGCGCGATTGCCCGGTTGTGAGCGAGACCCCGCCGCATACGCTGCTGCGCCCGGCGATTGCGCTGCCCTTTGTGCTGGTGGCGCTGATTTGGGGCTCGACCTGGTTCGTGATCACCACGCAGATCGCCGAAGTGCCGGCGGCATGGTCGGTGACATGGCGCTTCGTACTGGCGGCCCCTGCCATGTTCGCGCTGGCGCTGGCGATGAGGAAGCCCCTCGCCATGCCAGGCCGAGCGCATCGGCTGGCGGTCCTGATGGGATTGTTCCAGTTCTGCGGCAATTACATGTTCGTGTACTGGTCGGAGCTGCACCTAACCTCGGGCATCGTGGCGCTGCTGATCGGGATGATGCTGGTGCCCAATGCGATACTCGGGCGCATCTTGCTGGGGCAGGCGATTACCGCGCGGTTCATGGTCGGCAGCGTGATCGCGCTGGCGGGGATCGCGCTGCTGCTGCTGAACGAGGCGCGCACCGCGCCGCTCGGCGGCAATGTCGCGCTGGGCGCGGTGCTGGCGCTGACCGCGATGCTCTCGGCTTCGATCGCCAATGTGATTCAGGCAGGCCCGGCGGGCAAGGACGTGCCGCTGATGAGCCTGCTCGCGTGGTCGATGCTCTATGGTGTGCTGTTCGACGCTGCGATTGCATTGGCGCTGTTCGGCGCGCCGACAGTGCCTAGAGATCCCATGTATTGGCTGGGCACGGCATGGCTTGCTCTGGTCGGCTCGGTCGTCACCTTCCCGCTCTATTATGGGCTGGTGCGCAAGCTCGGCGCCGGTCGCGCGGCTTACAACGGGGTGTTGGTGATTGTGGTCGCGATGGCCATCTCAACCCTGCTCGAAGGCTACCATTGGTCGGCGCTGGCTATCGGCGGCGGAGCACTGGCGATTGTGGGGCTGCTGGTGGCACTGCGCGGACGGCAGGTCAAAGCAGGCTCCTGAGCCCCTCGCGATAGGTGCGGTAGCGCGGCTGGAAGCCCAGCACCCGCTTCGCCTTACCGTTCGCGACCCGGCGGTTCTCGGCATAGAAGCCGCGCGCCATCGGCGACAGGCCCGCTTCGTCAAGCGAGACCAGCGGGGGCGGTTCGCGGCCCATCAGACGGCAGGCTTCCTCGATCACGGCGTTCTGGCTGGCGGGCAGATCGTCGGCGAGGTTGTACGCCCCCGGCGGCGCCTGCCATCCGGCCATCACGCCTTGGGCGATATCGGCGACATGGACGCGGCTGAACACCTGCTCCGGCAGGTCGATCCGATGCGCCTTCCCGCTGGCAATCCGCTCGAACGCGCTGCGGCCCGGACCGTAGATGCCCGGCAGGCGAAACACCCGCGCACCCAGCGCAAGCCAGCGCGAATCGGCCTCGGCGCGCTTCGTGCGGCGGCCCGTGCCGGTTGTTGTGCTCTCATCCACCCAGGCCCCGCCGGTGTCGCCGTAGACTCCGGTGGCGGAGAGATAGGCGAGGCGTTTGCCGTCCAGCGCATCGGCATAGCGGGTCAGCACCGGCTCGCCCTCGTCACCCGGTGGGACCGATGACAGCACGAGGTCGGCCTCGGCAAGGGCTGCCCGCACTGCCTCGCCATCGCTGAAATCGAGGTCGCCATCGCTCCCGGTGGCGCGAAGGTGCCAACCGGCGGAAACCGCAAGGTCGGCAATGCGTTTCGCAGTGTAACCTAGTCCGAACACAAGCAATTGGGTCATATGGCCCTCATACCCCCTCGACCTCGCAGCGAAAGTGCCTAGATCATCCCCATGGATATAGCCCGCACCCCCGACATGGCTGACGCCGCTCCCGAACCCCATGATCCCGTAGCGATCCGCCGGGAGGACTATCAGCCCTTCGGCTGGCAAGTTCCGCAAGTGGCGCTGGACTTCGATCTGGGTCTCGAATCGACGCGGGTGACCGCGCGCCTTACGCTGACGCGCAACGCGAAGGCGCCGCGAGCCGATGCGATTCGCCTCAACGGCGACGAGCTGGAGCCGATCAGCGTGAAGCTGGATGGCGAGGCGATCAACGGCTGGCACCGCGACGGCGACGACCTGATCGTTCCGCTCAGCGGTGACGCGCACGAGCTGGAAGTGGTTACCCAAGTGGAGCCGGCGAAGAACACCAAGCTGATGGGGCTCTATGCCTCCTCGGGAATGCTCTGCACCCAATGCGAAGCCGAGGGTTTTCGCCGCATCACCTTCTTCCCCGACCGGCCCGACGTGCTCTCGACCTATCGCGTGCGGATGAGCGGCGACAAGAAGACCTTCCCGGTGCTGCTTTCGAACGGCAACCCGGAGGCGAGCGGCGAGGGGGAGAACGGCACCCACTGGGCCGAATGGCACGACCCTTGGCCCAAGCCGAGCTACCTGTTTGCGCTGGTGGCGGGTGATCTGGTCGCCAATTCGAGCAGCTTTACAACGATGAGCGGGCGTGAGGTCGCGCTTAATATCTACGTGCGCGAGGGCGACCTGCCGCGCACGGGCCACGCGATGGATTCGCTCAAGGCCTCGATGACCTGGGACGAGGAAACGTTCGGCCGCGAATACGATCTCGACGTGTTCAATATCGTCGCGGTCAGCGATTTCAACATGGGGGCGATGGAGAACAAGGGGCTCAACGTCTTCAACACGAAGTACGTTCTGGCCGACACCGAAACCGCGACCGACGCCGATTTCGACGCGGTGGCGGGCGTGATCGCGCACGAATACTTCCACAATTGGTCGGGCAACCGCGTGACCTGCCGTGATTGGTTCCAGCTTTCGCTGAAGGAAGGCTTCACCGTCCTTCGCGATCAGCTATTCAGCCAGCATATGGGCTCCGAAGCAGTGAAGCGGATCGAGGATGTGCGGGTGCTGCGCGCGGCGCAGTTCCCGGAGGATTCCGGACCGCTGGCGCACCCGATCCGGCCCGATTCCTATCGCGAGATCTCCAACTTCTACACCGCGACCGTCTATAACAAGGGTGCCGAAGTGATCCGCATGATGCGGACCATGGCGGGCGAAGAAGCATTCCGGAAAGGCAGCGACCTCTATTTCGATCGCCACGATGGCGAAGCGGCCACTTGCGAGGACTTTGTCCGGGCGATGGAGGATGGCGCGGAGCTCGACCTCAAGCAATTCCGCCTCTGGTATTCGCAGGCAGGCACCCCAAAAGTGCGGGCGCAGTTCACTTTCGAGGGCGATACGGCAACGCTCGAGCTGTCGCAGATCGTTCCGCCCACGCCGGGCCAGCCCGACAAACAGCCGATGCCGATCCCGCTCAAGGTGGCGTTGTTCGACCGCGCGACGGGCGAGCGCGGCGAAGAGCAGCTGCTGGTGCTCGACAAGGAAGAGGCGCGCTTCACTTTCGATGGCTTCGCTGCGCGCCCGGCGCTGTCGATCAATCGCGGCTTTTCCGCGCCGGTCTCGATCGAACGCGAAGTCGCGCGCGATGAATTGGTGTTCCTTGCCGCTCACGACGACGATCCCTTCGCCCGCTATGAGGCGATGCAGGATCTTATCGTCGGCCATTTGGTCGACGCGCTTGGTGGCAAGCTTGACGAGGCCCAGCGCGCGGAGGGCCGTGCCGATATCGCCGGGGCTCTGCGCGCGGTGCTGCGCGATGATGCACTTGACGACCTGATGCGGGGCGAGCTGCTGGTCTTGCCGGGCGAAGGCTATCTGGCCGAGCAGATGACCGTGGCCGATCCGGGCGCGATTCATGCCGAACGGCAGGCCCTGCGCGCCTATCTCGGCGCAGAGCTGGCAGACGACCTTGCCGCGCTTTACGAGCGCGCCGCCAAGGTGCCCTTCACGCTCGATGCCGAGGCCAGCGGCGCTCGCAAAGTCAAGACACAGGCGCTCGCCTATATGGCTGCGAGCGATCCGGCCAAGGCGGCCAAGCTTGCCGCGCAGCAATATGACGCAGCCGACAACATGACCGACCGGCAAGGCGCGCTGATGGTGCTGGCCGGTCTCGACAGCCCCGAACGCACGCACAAGCTGCTCGATTTCTACAATCGCTATCAGGGCAATGCGCTGGTGATAGACAAGTGGTTCGCGCTGCAGGCCGGTTCACTTCATCCCAAGGTGCTCGAACATGTGCGGGCCTTGGCCGAGCATCCGGATTTCACCCTGTCGAACCCCAATCGGGCACGCTCGCTCTATATGGCCATGGCGGTGAACCCGCAGGCGTTCCATGCCGCTGATGGTTCGGGCTATGCCATAATTGCCGACCTGATTCTGGCGCTGGACCCGATCAATCCGCAAACCGCGGCGCGCTTCGTGCCGCCGCTGGGTCGCTGGCGCCGGATCGAGCCGGGCCGCGCCGAGCTGATGCGTGCTCAGCTGGAGCGTATCGCGGCGGCCGACAAGCTCTCGCGCGATACGCAGGAGCAGGTAGCGCGCAGCCTTGGCTGATCCGCGCGCAATCTTGCGCGCCAATGCGCTGGCGGGCGTGCCGCACGGATTCCTTACCGGGATTGGCCACGATGGCGAGCCCGACACGGCCCGGATCGCGGCGGGCGCAAAGCTGGTGCGCGTGAAGCAGGTCCATTCGCAGCGCGCGATCTTCGTTGAGGCTCCATTTGCCGAAGATGCTCTGCCCGAGGCGGATGCGCTGGTGACCGACCGGCCCGGCCTGGTGCTGGCGGTGGTGACCGCCGATTGCGCCCCGGTGCTGCTCGCAGATATGTCCGCCGGTGTGGTGGGCGCTGCCCATGCCGGCTGGCGCGGTGCTTTCGGCGGCGTGATCGAGGCCGTTATCGTGGCTATGATCGATGCTGGCGCGACTCGCGACGGTATCGTTGCCGCGATCGGGCCGACCATTGCGCAACCAAGCTACGAAGTCGATCAGGCCTTTCGCGATCGTCTGGTGGAGGATGATGCGGCCAATGCGGCGCTGTTTACGCCGGGCGCGCCCGCTCACTACCAGTTCGATCTGCCCGCCTATGTGCGCAGACGACTGGAGTCGGCTGGCGTGGGGCGGATCGAGGATCTCGCACGCGATACTTATGTCGAGGACTCGCTTTTTCACTCGTTCCGCCGCGCTACCCATCGCGACGAACCGACCTATGGACGGCAGTTCTCGCTGATCGCCTGCCCGGCCTGAGCCCCGGCAAAAGCGGCTTATTGCGAAAGCCTCGCAATTCTGCGGCTTTGGAGGCCAAATTTGGTCCAAATCGCGGCTTGGCAGGCGCGCCTTGCTGGTCTATCAGCCGCGCCAAGTCGCATCCGGGGCACATCTGGTCGCGTGCGGCTTCAGGGTTATGTTTCGGTTCGCAAGCTCGGCACAAGGCTGGTGGGGCGGACCGGCAGGCAAGGCAGGGTAATGGCTAGCACTGGCACCGCAGACGCGCACTCAGAAGCAATTGGGGTCGCAAGCGAAGACGGCGTTCGTCGCCGCGATTTCATCGAGATTGCCGCAGTTTCGGCGGCCGGCGTAGGCGGTCTCGTCTGCCTTGTTCCGCTGATCTCGCAAATGGCGCCCAGCGCCGACGTTCTGGCCGAAAGCTCGACCGAGCTGGACATCTCCTCGCTTGAGGAAGGCCAGTCGATCAAGGCCGTTTTCCGCAAGCAGCCAGTTTTTGTCCGCCACCTGACGCCTGCCGAGATCGAAGCGGCTGATGCTGTCGACGTGGGCAGCCTGCGCGATCCGCAGACCCTGCAGGAGCGCACCGAGGACGGCCATCATAACATTCTCGTTGTCATGGGCGTTTGCACCCACCTCGGCTGTGTGCCGCTGGGCGCTGCCGAAGGCGAGAACAAGGGCGAGTTCGGCGGCTATTTCTGCCCCTGCCACGGCTCGCACTACGACACCGCCGCGCGCATTCGCAAAGGCCCTGCACCGAAGAACCTTCAGGTGCCGACCTATGAGTTCACCACCGACACGACCATCGTGATCGGCTGAGGCAAGAGAGACTGACCATGAGTTTCCCCTGGGCCAAGAATTACGAGCCGGTAAATCCGGTGATGAAGTTCATGGACGAAAAGCTGCCCTTGCCGCGGCTCGTCTACAATGCGGTCGGCGCTGGCTATCCCGTGCCGCGCAACCTCTCCTATTTCTGGAATTTCGGCATCCTTGCCGGCTTCTGCCTTGTGCTGCAAATCGTCACCGGCGTGGTGCTGGCGATGCATTATGCTGCCAACTCGGGCATCGCCTTCAATTCGGTCGAGCACATCATGCGCGACGTGAACTGGGGCTGGATGCTGCGCTACATGCACGCCAACGGGGCAAGCTTCTTCTTCCTCGTGATCTACATCCACATCTTCCGCGGCTTCTTTTACAGCTCGTACAAAGCCCCGCGCGAGATGATCTGGTTGCTCGGCGTGGTGATCTTCCTACTCACCATGGCGACCGCCTTCATGGGCTACGTGCTTCCCTGGGGGCAGATGAGCTTCTGGGGTGCCAAAGTGATCACCGGTCTGTTCTCCGCCATTCCGCTGGTAGGTGAGCCGATCCAGATCTGGCTGCTGGGCGGATTTGCGCCCGATAACGCCGCGCTGAACCGCTTCTTCTCGCTGCACTTCATGCTGCCCTTCGTGATCCTGGGTGTTGTGATCCTGCACATCTGGGCGCTGCACATCCCCGGTTCGTCGAACCCGACCGGCGTGGAAGTGAAGCAGGAAAGCGACACCCTGCCGTTCCACCCGTATTACACCGCGAAGGATGGCTTCGGGCTGGGCGTATTCCTGCTGATCTACTTCGCCTTCGTGTTCTTCTTCCCGAACATGCTGGGCCACCCGGACAACTACATCGAAGCGAACCCGCTCTCGACCCCGGCGCACATCGTTCCCGAATGGTATTTCTACCCGTTCTACGCGATCCTGCGCGCCTTCACCTTCGACTTCATCATCCCGGCCAAGCTGTGGGGCGTGCTCGCCATGTTCTCGGCGATCCTGGTGTGGTTCTTCCTGCCCTGGCTCGACAAGAGCCCGGTTCGCTCGGGCCACTATCGCCCGATGTTCCGCAAGTTCTTCTGGTTCGGCCTGATCCCCTGCATGGCCGTGCTGTTCTACTGCGGCGGCGCCCCGGCCGAAGAGCCCTTCGTGATGATCTCGCAGATCGCGACCGCGTACTACTTCCTGCACTTCCTGGTGATCCTGCCGATCATCTCCTCGATCGAACGGCCCGAGCCGCTGCCGTTCTCGATCACCGAGGCCGTTCTCGGCTCGGACAAGAAGGCAGTGCTGGGCGAAAACGCCGAGCCCGCGGTTTGATCGCAGGCCACAGAGGAAAGACGAAACGATGATCCGCCTTGTTGGAATTCTGGTCGGCTTGGGCTTCACCTTCGTGGTGCTGCTCACCTTCCTCGTCGGCGCCTATACCGCCGCGACAGAACCTGCGGCCGAAACCGCCGAACACGCCTTCCATCTCTCACCGAAGGAAGACGTTCACTTCTCGTTCGAAGGCCCCGTTGGCCACTGGGACATTGCCCAGCTTCAGCGCGGCTACAAGGTCTACAAGGAAGTGTGCTCGGCCTGTCACTCGCTGAAGCAGGTGGCGTTCCGCAACCTGGCCGATCTCGGCTACAGCGAAGCTCAGGTGAAGGCTGAGGCTGCCGCCTGGCGTGTTCCGGGGATCGATCCGAACACCGGTGAGGCGACCACGCGCCCGGGCCTGCCGACCGATTCGTTCCCGTCGCCTTATCCGAACTCGGTGGCTGCGGCTGCTGCGAACAACAATGCGATCCCGCCGGATCTCTCGCTGATGACGAAGGCGCGCCACGAAGGTTCGCACTACGTTTACTCGCTGCTGACCGGCTATCAGGAGCCTTCGACCGAGCTGGCCGAACGCTTCCCCGAAGCGCTGCCGGGCCCGGGCCTGCACCACAACCCGTACTTCGCGAACCTCAACCTTGCGATGGCTCCGCCGCTGACCACCGACGGCCAGGTCACGTTCGACGATGGCACCGCCGCCACGGTCGACCAGATGTCGCAGGATGTGGCCGCCTTCCTTACCTGGACGGCAGAGCCCAAGCTGGTGAAGCGCAAGCAGACCGGCTGGCCGGTGCTCGGCTTCCTGCTGTTCGCGACGATCCTGGCCTGGTTCGCCAAGAAGTCGGTCTGGGCAAACGCCAAGCCCCGCCGCGAGGACTGAGCGGGCGGGAATGGCTCCCGCCCTGCCACAGGCGAGTGATCTGAAAGCGCTCGTCCGCGCAGTGCCGGATTTCCCGGCGAGCGGAATCCTGTTTCGGGATGTCACCACGCTGATGTCCGATGGCGCTGGCCTGGCCGGCGCCATCGACGCGTTGGCCGATCTCGCCTCCGGTCTTGCCGTTGATGCGGTGGCCGGGATCGAGGCACGCGGCTTCATCTTCGGCGCGGCTCTTGCCCATCGGCTCGGCACCGGTTTCGTGCCGTTGCGCAAGGCCGGCAAGCTACCCGTGCCCACCATTGGCGAAGATTACGCGCTCGAATATGGCGAGGCGCGGATCGAGCTGGATCCCACGATCATTCGCGAGGGCCAGTCGGTCTTGCTGATTGACGATTTGCTTGCAACCGGCGGCACCGCTCTGGCCGGAGCGAGGCTCCTGCGCCGTGCGGGCGCGCATTGCAACCATGCCGTGTTCGTGGTCGATTTGCCCGATCTTGGCGGCATGGCAGCCTTGCGCGCAGAGGGTATCGAGGGACGGGCGGTCATGGCTTTCGAGGGGCATTAGCCACACGCTTGCTTGGGGGCGCACCGGAACCTTCCGCGTGCTATGGGATTGGCTAAAGGCCAGTTGCGCAGGGTCGCGGCGGCACCAACAAGGGGGCCCATGGAAGAGCAGGCAATTGTAATCGCGCTGATTGGCGTGCTCGGAATCGGAGCGCAGTGGGTCGCCTGGCGAACGGGCTGGCCTGCGATCGTGCTGATGCTGGTGGCTGGTTTCCTGGTCGGCCCGGCACTGGGCATCATCGATCCCGAACATGCCTTCGGCGAGCTGCTTGATCCGATGATCTCGATCGGCGTCGCGCTGATCCTTTTCGAAGGCGGCCTGAGCCTCGATTTCCGCGAGCTGCGCCAGAGCGGCAGCGGGATCGGGCGGATGATCTTTCTTGGCGTACCGCTAGGGTGGTTGTTCGGGGCGCTGGCCTGCTACTATGTGGCTGGCCTTGTCTGGCCGGTGGCGATCCTGTTCGCAGGCATCCTCGTGGTGACAGGGCCTACCGTGGTCATGCCGCTGCTGCGCCAATCCGCCATCAAGCAGCGGCCCGCAACGCTTCTCAAGTGGGAAGCCATCGTCAACGATCCCATCGGCGCGTTATGCGCCGTCCTCGCTTACGAATACTTGCGCATCTCGCAGGCCGACGGCGGCCTTGCGGTCGAGGTGATCCCTCAGATCGTCTTCGCAGGCCTGCTGGCCGGCGCGCTTGGCTATGCCGCTGCCTGGCTGATCGCCTGGAGCTTCCCGCGCGGATATGTGCCCGAATTCCTCAAGGTGCCCGTGCTGCTCGTGGTCGTGATCGGCACCTTCGTCATCAGCAATTTGATCGAACACGAAGCCGGCCTCGTTGCGGTGACGGTGATGGGCGTGGCACTTGCCAATATGCAGGTTTCCAGCCTGCGCTCGATACATCCGTTCAAGCAGAACGTTGCGGTGCTGCTGGTGTCGGGTATCTTCATCCTGCTTTCGGCAGGTCTCGAGTTTTCCGACCTGAGGTTCTTCGACTGGCGCTCCGGGCTGTTCCTGCTCGCGCTGCTACTGCTGGTGCGCCCGGCAACCGTTCTCATCAGCCTGCTGTTCAGCGACGTGCCTTGGAACGAACGCCTGTTTCTGGCCTGGATTGCGCCGCGCGGTATCGTGCTGGTGGCAATCTCGGGTCTGTTTGCGCTGCGTCTCGGCGAGCTCGGCTTCGAGGATGGGTCGATCCTCATCGGGCTGAGTTTCGGTGTGGTGGTGGCCACTATCGTCACCTCGGGCTTCACCCTGAACCTCGTTGCTCGCCTGCTCAAGGTGAAGGGTGCGGAAAGGCCGGGGCTGCTGATTGTCGGTGCGACGCAGTGGACGATTGCGCTGGGCAAGATGATGCACGAGCTGAAAACGCCGGTGCTCGTGGTCGATTCGAGCTGGACCCGCCTCAAGCCCGCGCGTGCTGCGGGGCTCGACACCTACAACGGCGAAATTCTGAATGAGGCGACCGAGCACAATCTCGATCTCACCCCGTTCCAGGTGCTCGTCGCGGCGACCGACAACGAGGCATACAACGCTCTCGTGTGTTCCGAATTCGCGCCCGAAATCGGCACTGACAAGGTCTACCAGCTCGGCGACGGCGCGGATGACGAGAAGTACACCTTGCCCTCTTCTTTGCGGGGCCGCTCGCTGTTCGCCTCGGGCTATTCGGTCGAGGACGTGCATCAGCGCCAGCTGGAGGGCTGGGTGTTCCGCCGCACCAAGCTATCCGAACAGTACGACATCGATGATGCGCGCGACAATCTTCCCGATTCCGCGAATATTCTGATGTTGTTACGTCCCGATGGCGAACTGCTGTTTTTCACCCACGCCCGCACGCCCGAGCCTGCCCCGGGTGATATCGTCGTCTCGTTCTCGCCTCCGCGCGACCAGGTTGCCGACGCTGAGGCGCGTCGCAAGTCCTCGCGCAAGCCGACCCCTGCCTGAGGCCCAGCCAAGGATGCAGCCATGACCCGACCGATCAAGCCCGCCCCCGCCGCCCGCGTTGTCACAGCCGCGCTTCTGGCCTCGGCGCTGGGTGCCTGCGAGGTTCGCCGTGACGCGCCCGAAGAAGCAGAGCCGACGCCGACAGACACCACGAACCCGATCGACACGCCATCAGAAGTGCCGAGCGCGGGCGGGGCTTCGATCATTCGCGAGGAGATCGTCGAAACGGCCACGCCCACGCCCGAGCCGCCCGAGCCGCTCGATGTGGTGCTGCCTTTCCCCGACGGCACCGACATCTCACCGGATGCCGAGGAGCTGCTCGAACTTGTGCTGCAAAGCGATGCCGTTCGCGCGGGCTGGCCGATCGTTCTTGCCGGGCATACCGACAGCGTCGGCAACGATCAGGCCAATCTACGTGCATCGCGTTCGCGCGCCGAAAACGTCGCGGCCTGGTTAATCGAGCGCGGGATCGCGAACGAGCGAATCAAGGTCATCGCATTTGGCGAGCAGAACCCCCTGGTTCCCAATGCCAAGCCGGACGGTACGCCCGACGAAGTTGCCCGCCGCCGCAACCGCCGTGTGGAGCTCACGGTTGCAGCGCCTGTCGATAAGTCGCAGACGACCGCGAACGAGGGTGATACTACTAAGGAACCTTGACGAGGGCCACGTGCTGGTGGCAAGCGCATTTCTGGCCTGAGCGGGTATAGCTTAGTGGTAAAGCTCCAGCCTTCCAAGCTGGCTATGCGGGTTCGATTCCCGCTACCCGCTCCAGCCCCTTCCCTCATATTTGGACCCCTCTTCGCGTGGCTTCGTTTTTGCCGGTCCAACCGGTTGGCAGATTCACCGATAATGCCCGCACTCTTTGCGGCCAATGCTATTGCGAATTAATCTTATAAAAGTTAAGCGGCGGCAAATCTTCAGGGAGTTGCCTCATGTACCGCTATCTCGTCGGCGCGCTTGCGCTGGCACCGCTTTCGCCGGCCTTCGCGCAGAGCGTGGACGCTTCGGCAAGTGCATCTCCTGAAGAGACCAGCGATACCGCTATCGTCGTAACCGCCGCGCGCACGCAGTTGCCCGCCAGCGCACTGCCGCTCACGGTAGACGTGATCGATAGTGCCGCGCTCGACCGGCAGGTTCTTATCTCGGGGTCCACGGTCGATGCTGTTTCGGCCTTGTTGCCCTCGTTCTCGCCCACCCGCGAGAAGCTTTCTGGCGCGGGCGAAAGTCTGCGCGGCCGCGCGCCGCTCTATGCGATCAACGGCATTCCGCAGACGACACCAGTGCGCGATGGCTCGCGTGACGGCTACACCATCGACCCGTTCTTCATCGACCGCGTGGAGGTGATTTACGGCTCCAACGCATTGCAGGGGATCGGGGCCACGGGCGGCGTGCTCAATCAGGTGACGGTGGGCGCTCCGCAGCGGGACGGCCTTTCCATGCGCACCCTGTTCCAGCTTAGCTTTCCGGATGGTTTCGAAGGCGAAGGCATCGGCGCCAAGGCGGGCGCGATGGCGGGCTATCGCGATGGAGCCTTCGATGCGACAGTCGGCGGGACGTTCGAAAAGCGCGGCGCCTTCTTCGACGGCAAAGGCAACCGGGTCGGCGTAGATGGCACGCAGGGCGAAATTCAGGACAGCGACAGCTGGTCGGCATTCGGCCGCTTCGGCTACGATCTGGCTAGCGGGGCGCGCCTCGAAGTCGTGGCAAACCGTTTCGAGCTGAAGGGAAATGCCAACTACGTACAGGTCGCGGGCGACCGCGCGACCGGCGCTCCTTCCACCAGCGAGCGCGGCACAACCCCGGGCGATCCGCCCTCGAACACCGCCGAGCTGCTGTCTTTCTCGCTGACCGATCCGGATTTTGGCGCCGGCACCTTCGCCCTTCAGGGCTTCTACAGCCGGACCAGCGATGTGTACGGCGGCGGTGTCTACGGCACCTTCCAGGATCCGGCCATCGATCCCACTGGCACCCTGTTCGACCAATCGGCCAACCGCTCACGCAAGCTGGGCGGCAAGGTCAGCTACGAGCGCGAGATGCCGGGCCTCGAAGACCTGGTGCTGACCGCCGGCTTCGACGCGCTGTTCGACCGCACCGCACAGACGCTGGCGCAAACCGGCCGGGTGTGGGTGCCCGAGAGCGACTTCCGCAGCCTCGCCCCCTTCGTGCAGGGCAACCTTGCGCTGGCTGGCGGGCTGGTGCGTCTGGCCGGCGGTCTGCGCTATGAGAACGTCCAGCTCAAGGTGGACGATTTCACGACGCTGGCCAGCTATGGCGCGGTGAATGTCGCGGGCGGCTCTCCCTCGTTCGAAAACTTGCTGCTGAACGGCGGCGTTGTCGTCGAGCCGATCGACGGGCTGCGGGCCTATGGCAGCTATGCCGAGGGTTTCACCATCGCCGATGTGGGCCGCATCCTGCGCGGGATCACGCAGCCAGGCGTCGATGTTGACGATTACCTGTCGCTGGAACCTGTGATCTCCAACAACCGCGAACTCGGCCTCGAATGGAATCGCGGCGGGGTAACGGCCTCGGCCAGCTATTTCTGGTCGTCGAGCGACTTGGGATCGCTGCTGGTGTTGCGCAATGACGTGTTCGAAGTGATGCGCCAGCCGATCGAGATCGAAGGCTTCGAAGCGAGCCTCGCCTGGCAGACGCCCGTTCCCGGCCTGTCGCTCAGCGGCGGATATGCCGCGCTTGAGGGCAAGACCGATGCCGACGAAGACGGACAGATCGACGACGACCTCGACGGTGCGAACATCTCGCCCGACCGCGTCAACCTCGCGGCGGACTACAGCTCGGGCCGGTTCAGCGCGCGGGCGCAGGCGCGCATGTATCTGGAGCGGGAATTCAACGATGCGGCAACAGATACCGATTTCGAAGGCTATACCCTGCTTGACGCGTTTCTTTCCTATCGCGCCGATTTCGGCGAGATTTCGCTCGCGGCCCAGAATCTGACCGACAAGTTCTACATCAGCTATGATAGCGACACGGTGCGGGTGACCGACAACAACCGCTTCTTCTCGGGACGCGGCCGTACCTTCACCGTGAGCTTGCGCAGCGAATTCTGATGAAGGCGCTCTCGCTCCTGCACCGCTGGACAGGCGGCATCGTCGGCCTGTTGCTGGCTGTGATCGGCCTGTCCGGCACCGCGTTGTTGTGGGAGGATAGCTGGATCCTGCTCGAGGGCGCGGATGATGCTCCGATCAGCAGCCCGGCCGATCTGGGCGCGGCAGTCGAAGTGGCGATGCAGGCGGCGCCCGGCCTGTCGCGCATCACCTTCGCGGGCGAGGATATAGGGCTGCATCAGGCTGTCTATTCCGATGGCAGCGGGGCCTATATCACGCAGGACGGGACCGTGGTGGAGCGCTGGTCGGGCATGTGGGAGCGGCCCGAACTGTGGCTGTTCGACCTCCATCACTATCTGCTGCTGGGCGACAATGGGAAGACCATCACGGGCATTCTGGGCATCGTAATGCTGGTCTTCACCATTACCGGCCTGATCCTGTGGTGGCGCACCAGGAAGACCTTCCGCTTTCGCCTCTGGCCCGCGCGCTACACGGCGAGCGCGATTATCCGCCACCATCGCGACCTTGGCGTGGTCGCTTCGCCGCTGCTTCTCGTCGCGGCTGCTACTGGGACACTGATCGTCTTTCCGGAGATCTCCTCGTTTCTCTTGGCCCCTGTTTCGGGGGAGCGCGCGAAGCCTGACTTGCCGAGCGATCTTGCTCCCGTGGCCGAGACGACCGATTGGGCGCGCGTGATGGCCAATGCCCAGGCGGCCTATCCAGAGGCGGCGGCGCGGCGGTTGATGATGCCCGCCGCGCCCGGAGAACCAATTGCGATCCGCTTCCGTCAAGGCTTCGAATGGACGCCGAACGGGCGCAGCTACGTCTGGGTTGTGCCTGACACTGCGGCCGTGGCCGCCAAGGACGATCCGTCAGGGCGCGACATGGCCTCTGCCATTACCGAGAAATACTACCCGATCCATGCGGCCAAGGTTGGCGGACTGCTCTGGCGGCTCGTCATGACCTTTGCGGGCTTTGCCCTCGCCGTGCTCGGATCACTTGCCACCTGGAGCTTCTGGCGAGGCAAGGTCAGCTCGCCATCGGTAAGGGTCGTGCAGCCCAGAAGAGCGGCCAGCTAGCTTTTCCCACGCGGCAGAATGGCTACAGGCAGTTGCGGTCGCGTATACGGTCTCCATGGCGCGCAGAACCTGAAAGCCTCTCAGGCGGGGGTGGGATTCGTCGGCAGGGCGGGGTGCTCGTGCTTGGGAATAAACCGCCGAACCAGTTTGGCGGCCCGTTTGCCGATCTTCAGCACCGCCTGATCGAGCGCGCCCGTTCCCGCATGGTGCTGCCACCACAGCAGCAGCGCCACCACCAGCGCCCAGCCGGCCAGAACCAGCAGAGCCATCGGCGCCGGATTACCGCCGCTGGCGGTTTCCACCAGGCTGATCGACTTGAGGAACGAGACCAGCAACGCCAGCCCCGCGATCAGCCCGATCGGGCTCGACGAGCGCATCGGCGGGCGCGCCAGCGCATAGGCCAGCGCCGGGCTGGCCAGCGCCAGCGCCACCCACAGCAGCCGCCCATAGGCCACCGCGCGCGCGCCGGCATCCTCGGCAAACATCAGCTCCTCTAGCGGCACCTTCTTGTAGTTTGTCGTTTCGACCGGGGCAGTGGTGCTGACGCCGTCGCCGCTGAGATAGAAGGACAACTGGCTGAAGTTCAGCACTCCGCCATCGGCGCCGACGATGGTCTGGCCATCGATCAGCGTGACCTTGCCTTCGCCCTCGCGCGACAGCGATAGCGTGCCGCTGGCGGCGTTGTAGACATTCTCGCCATCCACGAAGATCAGGCCCGCCAGCAGCCCCTCGTGCTTGTCGACGCTATCGAAATAGAGCGAAAAGCCCGAGCCGAGATCGGTGAACTCACCGCTCGCGAGGCGATAGCCGAACTCGCCGCGCTCCATCTTCTGATAAATCTCGTCGAACCGTTTTTCGCCCGAAGGCAGCAGCCAGCCCTGATTGGCGAAGACGAACAGCGCCCCGAGCGCGCTCAACAGCAGCGGCATCCGCATCCAGCGCGCGGGCGAGGTGCCGGTCGCCTCGATCACCGCCAGCTCGCCGCGGGTGGAAAGCTTGCGGATCGCCATGGCGACCGCAAGATAGAGGCCCACCACCATGCCGATCCCGGCATATTCGGGCAGCAGGCCGAGGACAGTCTGGCCGAGGATATAGCCCCTTTCGCCCGATAGCCGCGTAACCTCGACCAAGCGGGGGATGTTCTCCAGCACCATCAGCGACATCAGCACCGCGATCACTCCGCCAAGCGTGCCGATGCTCAGTTCGAGCAGATAGCGATCAAGTCGGCCCAGCCGCACGGCAGCCGGGCTCAGGCTGCCACGGATGCGCGCCGCGACTGCTGCTCGTACAGCGCAAACAGTTCGCGGAAATGCACTTCCATGCTGCGCGGCACGGGCGTCGGCAGTTCGGGCCGGCTGCCTTCTGGCAGGGCCAGGATCGCGCGCACCGCATCGGCGGTGTCGGTCGGTCGGAAGCCGTATTGCGGGTGATGGCGCACGAAGTCGCTCGCGCCGCCGCCTTCTGGCGCGACCACCGGGATGCCGCTGGCATAGGCCTCGGCCGCGGCCATGCCGAAGGTTTCGGCCTCGCAGCCGTGCAGCAACGCGTCGGCGCTGGCGAGGATGGTGGCAAAATGTTTGCGGTCGTTGATCGGCCGCAGCAGGCGGATGTGCGGGTTGCCGTCGATCGCTTTCATGATCTTCTTGTGGCTGCGCCCTTCGCCGAAGATCACCAGCCCAATCGGGCGGCTGTGCCCTGCAATGGTAGCCGCCTCGACCAGCATCGGATAACGTTTTTCGGTTGCCAATCTGCCCGCACTTACGAGCAGCGTGGCGTCCTCGCCCAGATCGCAGGTGGCGAGCAGCGCGGCGCGCAGCGCTTCGGAGCGTAATTCGGGCGAAAAGCGGTCCGGCTCTATCCCCATCGGCACGGTCGCGCCCGTGGCAAGGCCGGGGCCGTTGACAACATCGCCCTTGGCCAGCCGCTCGGTGAGGCTCGAATTGGCCGAGACCACCAGATCGAACCGGCGGCCGTGGCGGCGCAGACGCTGCCAGAACCAGTCGAACGCCTTGTCGACCGAGGAAGGCTGGGCGATCCCTTCGAACCAGCGATAGGCGTGGGCGGCCAGCGGATCGGAATGCATGACCAGCGCGCGCGGAATAGCCGGGGCGTATTCGCCCACGAAATCGGCGCTTTTCCAAGGCGAGCTGGCCTCGATGAAATCGGGGCTCAGCTCGTCCAGAGCCTCATGCACCACCTCCTTGTCGACGAAGGAAAAGTACTTCTTGTCGAGCGGGAAGGGCGGCTGTTCGAGCGTGACGATGCGCGCCTGCGAGGAAATCTCACGGGTGCCCGCTTCGGCGCCCGGCGCCAGCACGGTGATGTCGTGGCCCAGCCGCTCTGCCATTTGCAGCTTCTGATCGACATAGGTGCGAATGCCGCCCCCATGCGGAGTGTAGAAGCCGCAAACGTCGACGATCCGCATGGGGCCTAGTCCAGCGGCTGCATACCGCGCAGACCGCGCAGATAGTTGAGCGTGATCGAAATGCGCGTGCGCCCGCTGCCCGCTGTGGCAACGGTCTGGTGCCATTCCGGCTGGCTCATGCCGAGGCTCGGATTGCTGGCAAAGCCCACGCCATCGCGCTGCCAGTTGAAGCGGTGGTTGGTATCGCGGTCGTGCAGCAGCACCACCGAATAGCGCCCCGGCCTGGGCACGCGGATGCACAGCTCCGGCGTTGCTCCGGCGGGAACGGGAACCTCCACCCGGCGGAAGGTCTTGCCTGCATTAAGCAGAACATTGTCGTCGGCCAGATAGTCCTGCTCGTTGGCGGGATAGACTTCGAGCTTCAGATTGCCCGTCCGGTCCTTCAGCCCAACCGCCGAAACGATGAGCGCGGGGCCTTGCTCGTTCGCGCGGCAGCGGCCCTCGGCCTTGCCCAGATCCGGGCCGGTTTGCAGCGCGCCCTGCGCGAGCAACGGCAGGATGGCGAGGCTAGTCAATAGCGTCATTGCGTGTCACTCCTTTCAGCAAGTCGTACAGCGCGAGTCCTGAACCGACGATGAGGTTCGTTGCAAGGATGAGTCCAGCCATCATCGCCAGCAGCTCGTCGATCTGCAATTCCGGGCCGACCGTCAGCGCGGCGACACCGGCGAAAACGATATCCTTGTTGGGCACGAAGGGCAGGCGGCTGATCAGCAGCCGGATCGCGGCCAGCAGCAGCCAGTAGCCGATCGGCGTATTGGGCAGCACGAAGGCCCACAGCAGGCCCGAAATCGAGGTGGTCACCACGATGCGGCCCATGTGGACCCAGAACACCATGTTCAGCTCGCTGCGGGTGAGCGAGAACAGCGACTTGCGCCAAAGCATGATAATCAGCGAAGTGCCGACCACAAAGGCAAGCGACCAGGCAACCGCATCGGTGTGCGCGCCAAGGTCGAGCATGCCGAGGAACGGCGCGGCCACGGCCATCAGCACCAGCGTCATCAGGTTGCCCGACATCGCTGATAGCACGGCCACGTCCTTCACCGCGCCGAAGGGGGCGGTGGTGATCTGGCTGTTCTTGCGCGCCCAGGCATAGAACCAGGCCTCGCCGAGGTAGCCCAGCAGCAGCTCGTTATAGATCAGCTTGCGCGTGAGCGCGCCGAGCGCGGGAAGCCCCACGCCCCACAGCCGCTTGAAGATAAAATATTCTGACAGCGGCCCCGCCATGAAGCCGAAGGCAAACAGTAGCCAGAACGCAGGCGAGACCGGCAGCATGCCGAGAATTGCGCGCGGATCGATCTCGCGCAGCGAATAGATCGAGGCGGCGATAACCAGCAGCGACAGCAGCAGGCTGATCGCCTTGGTCCAGCTGAACGACTTCTTCTGATCCTGCGGTTGCAGGGCAATCATGTCTCCGCCCACCGGAGCTAGGATCGGCTGTGGCATTGCTTGGCCTTCGTTCGGTTGGTCGTTCTCGGGCCGTTGCCGTTCGGGCCGATCCTCGGACGGGCTGCGCAGATCGGTCATGCAGCGGCCCTCCAGCTGGCGCGGGCCTGTAGCTCAGCGAGCGCTTTTCCGCAAGCAAGAGGCCCCTCAGTAGCAGCGCCCTTGCGGGCGCGCAGATGAACGCCGGGTGACTGGCCTATGCGATTTGTCATAGTCGGCCTGGGCCAGCCGCTCGGCCTAGCAACTCAGCATAGCGGCCAGCGCGGCGGCGCGCGGCGAAGGTGGCCAGCGTGGCTTCGATGCTGGAGAGAATTGAGCTCTTGGTGGTGTCACCAGGGTGGACGGCCACGCGCACCACGTCCAGCGGATGAAGCGCGGCGCGGGCCAGCGCGGCAAAGGCCAATGACGAGGCGGTCCGCATGGTCGAGCGGCTGGCCCAGGTGATCACTGGGCCGCGCGCCAGTTGGCGATTCGATCCGGGCTGCCATACGCGCATATGGTCTTCGGCCATGGCAAAGCCGCACTCGGCCAGAGCTGCCTGCGCACCCTCGCCATAGAGCCATGCCGGGGCGATGAACCCGGCCACGCCTCGTCCGATAATGTCTTCGATCAGCGCGCGCCCGTCGCGCATGCGGCGTGCGGCTTCGGCCTGACTCAGCCCGAGAAACTCGCCTTCGCCCGCGGTCATGTGCTTGGCCTTGAAGCTTGCGAGGCCCTCGTGTTGCGACTGGTCGCGGTGATACCAGCCGTGGACGAACATCTCGACGCCGCTATCCGCCCAGTCGCGCAGGCGGGTGGCAAAGGCGCTGCCCTGTGTGAGACGATGTGCGCCGTGGTGCTCGGGCACCACCAGCATGGCGAACCGCGCACTGCCGAGCTGCTTCTCGATCAGCGTGGCAAGCTGGTCCACCTGCCGTTCCGAACCCGGGCCGACATCATGGATCGAGGCGAGCAATAGCTTGCGCTCAGCCTTCACCGGGGGTTCCCGTCAGCCGCATGGATTGATGCAACGAGCGCATGGTCGCGACCATATAGGTAGCCATTTGCAATCCGTCACGGTTTGAACCGCCCGCCGCGAATATGGGTGAAGCGCGCGCCGTCATGCTCGTACCAGGCAATGGTTTCGACCACGCGGGTGTCGCCAGCTTTCGTGGGCCAGATTTCGAAGTCGGGCCAGTCGACGCGGGTGTTGAAGGTGGTGCGGCAATACATCGCGACATTCTTCGGCCCCACCATCACGCCGAGCGGCACCACCTCCTCATCGATATGCGCGGCCACCTCGCGGTAGAAATCGAGGATCGCCTCGCGGCCGACGATGCGCTTCATAGAACCGAGTTCGAACACCACGTTTTCGGCGTAGAACTGGCCGAAGCCGTCGAAGTCGTTGCCGTTGAACGCGCCAACGTAGCGCAGGAAATCGGCCTCGGTCATCGCTGTCTCTCTCCTTCGGCTGGCTCCACCGGCATATTGTCGATGAGGCGCGTGCCGCCGATCCGTGCGGCTACCAGCAGCCGGGCCGGACCCTGCGGGGTTTCTGCCAGGGGCACAAGGCTTGCGGCGTCGGCCAGTGTCACATAGTCGATAGGGCCGAAGCCCGCCTCGGCCAGCGCCGCGCGCAGCCGCATCAACGCGCCCGCCACGTTGTCGCCCGCTTCGATATCCTCGATGGCGGCACGCATCGCGCGCGGCAGGGTGACGGCGGCCTCACGCTCGGCAGGGGAGAGATAGGCGTTGCGGCTGCTCATCGCGAGCCCGTCGGCCTCGCGCACGGTGGGCACGCCGTGGATGTTGCGCGCCTCGGGCATGGCGAGATCCAGGTCGCGCGCCATGGTGCGGATGACGGCGAGCTGCTGCCAGTCCTTCTCGCCGAACAGCGCGTGATCGGGGCGAACCTGGTTGAACAGCTTGCACACCACCGTCGCCACGCCGTCGAAGTGGCCGGGCCGGCTGGCCCCGCACAGCCCCTCGCTCACGCCAGTCACCGAAACGCGAGTGGCAAAGCCTTGCGGATACATCGCCTCTACCGTGGGTGCCCACAGCAGCGCGACGCCCTCTGCCTCCAGCAAGGCGGCATCCTCGGCCAGACGGCGCGGATAGGCATCCAGATCCTCGTTCGGGCCGAACTGGGTCGGGTTGACGAAGATCGAGGCGACCACATGATCTGCGCGTTGGCGGGCCTCGCGCATCAGGGTCAGATGCCCTTCGTGCAGCGCGCCCATGGTGGGCACGAGGGCAATCGTGCCACTTTTGCGCAGGTCATCCACAGCCAAACGAAGGTCTAACAGTGTGCTGACGGTTTGCATGATCCATGGCCTAAGATACAACAAGGAGGCTGGGCCTAGCCGCCCGCAGCGATTTGAGAAAGGCTCACCGTGAGCGCACCCCACCGTATCGTCTTCGCCAACGAAAAGGGCGGCACCGGAAAATCGACCACCGCGGTCCACGTGGCCGTGGCGCTCGCCTATCGCGGGGCCAAGGTTGCCGCGCTCGATCTCGATGTGCGCCAGCGCACCTTCTATCGCTATTGCGAGAACCGCGCCGCCACGCAGGCGCGCCGCGGTGTTGCGCTGCCGGGGCCGAAGTTCGACACCTGCCACGCCAGCACGGTGGAGGAGCTGGAGGCCGAAGCGCAGGCCATTGGCGAGGGGATGGACTTCCTGATCTTCGATACGCCGGGCCGCGACGATCCCTTCGCCCGCCACGCCGCCACCCAGGCCGATACGCTGGTCACCCCGATGAACGACAGCTTCGTGGATTTCGACCTTATCGGCCAGGTCGATGCCGAAAGCTTCAAGGTCAGCCGCCTCAGCTTCTACGCAGAGGCGATCTGGGAAGCGCGGATCAAGCGCAGCCGCGCCACTATCGAACAGCAGCGCCGCGAGATGGACTGGGTGCTGGTGCGCAACCGCACCGGCTATACCGACGCGCGCAACCAGCGTCGCATCGAACAGGCGCTGACCGAGCTTTCCAAGCGGGTGGGTTTTCGCGCGGTGCAGGGGCTGTCCGAACGCGTGGTCTATCGCGAACTGTTCCCCTCGGGGCTGACCTTGCTCGACAAAGGGCACCTGGGCGATCTGGGCACAAGCCATCTGGTCGCGCGGCAGGAGCTGCGCAGCCTGCTTGCCAACCTCAACCTGCCGATTCCCCATGCCGAGGGCGACAAAACGATCGCGCCCCCCGTGACCGAAGCCGCCTGATCGCGTGACGCGCCTGCTGATCATCGCTGCGATAGGCATCATCGCCTATCGCTGGATCACCGGGCGCTGGCCGTGGCAAAAACGGATTTCGGCCCGCGCGCAGGCTGTGTTCAATGCCAGAAAAATGCTTGGCGTGAATGCAAACGCCAGTAAATCGGACATAATTGCCGCGCATAAGCGGCTGGTCGCCATGGTTCACCCGGATCGTGGCGGCTCGAGCAGCCAGGTTCACGAGGCCAATGACGCGCGCGACCTGCTGTTCGAAGAATTGCCAGACGATAGCGACCGAAGCTGAAGGAAACCCTTGATGACGTACACGTTCGATTCCACCGTTCTTCGAGAATACGACATCCGCGGGATCATCGGAGAGACCTTAGGTGCGGACGACGCGCGGGCGATTGGCAAGGGCTTCGGCACGCTGATCAAGCGTGCGGGTGGCTCGATGGTGGCGGTGGGCTACGATGGCCGTGTCAGCTCGCCGATGCTCGAACATGCGCTGGTGGAAGGGCTCACCAGCACAGGGGTTAATGTGCGCAAGGTGGGCATGGGGCCCACCCCTATGCTCTATTACGCCGAGGCCTCAGCCGAAGATGTGCATGGCGGCATCCAGATAACCGGCAGCCACAATCCCGCCAACTACAACGGCTTCAAGATGGTATTTATGGGTCGCCCGTTTTTCGGGGCGGACATCCTGAAGCTGGGCGAGATGGCTGAAGCGGGCGACTGGGACGTGGGCATCGGCGAGGTCGAGACGCTTGATGTCCTCGATGACTACATCGAGCGGATGCTGACCGCGCTCGCCGGGATCGACGAGGGCGCCCTGTCGAAGCTGCGCGTCGGCTGGGACGCGGGCAACGGCGCCGCTGGCCCCGCGCTCGAAAAGCTCGCCGCGCGTCTGCCGGGCGAACACCACCTGCTCTATACCGAAGTCGACGGGAATTTTCCGAACCATCATCCTGACCCCACTGTTGAGGCCAACCTCGAGGATCTGCGCCAGCTTGTCGCGGAGAAGAACCTCGATTTCGGAATTGCTTTCGATGGCGACGGCGACCGCATCGGCGCCATCGACGGCGAGGGCCGGGTGATCTGGGGCGATCAGCTGCTGATGATCTACGCCGAGGATCTGCTCAAAGAGCGTGCCGGGGCCACGATTATCGCCGATGTGAAGGCCAGCCGCGCGCTGTTCGACAGCGTTTCGGCCAATGGCGGCAAGCCGCTGATGTGGAAGACCGGGCACTCGCTGATCAAATCCAAAATGAAGGAAACAGGCTCTCCGCTGGCAGGCGAAATGAGCGGCCACGTGTTTTTCGCCGATACCTATTACGGGTTCGACGATGCGCTTTACGCCGGTATCCGTCTGATCGCCGCTGCGGCGCGGCTGGGCAAATCGGTCACCGAGCTGCGCGGCTCGATGCCTGACATGCTCAACACCCCCGAAATGCGCTTCCAGGTCGATGAAAGCCGCAAGTTCGCCGCGATTGACGAGGTGAAGGAGCGTCTCGCCTCTGCTTCCGGGGTCGAGGTCAACGCCACCGACGGTGTGCGCGTGAACACGCCGGACGGCTGGTGGCTGCTGCGCGCCTCCAACACGCAGGACGTGCTGGTCGCCCGCGCCGAAAGCGATACGCCCGAGGGCCTCGACCGTCTGATGGCGCAGATCGACGAGCAGCTTGCGGCCTCGGGCCTCGAACGCGGCCCGCAGGCGGGGCACTGAGGGCGAAGTCGATGAAACGTCTCGCCCTGCTCGTTGCGCTGCTTGCTGCACTGGCCATGCCTGCGCCAGCCCTGGCGCAACCTGCCGACCCCGATCTTATGGCGGAGCGGGCAGAGGAGCTGGGCGAGATGTTCCCCGTCGAGCCGCTCACTGCCGAACAGGAAGCGCGCTTGCCTGCCGCGACCGCGCTGGTCGAAAAGATCATTCCCCCCGGCACCATGGGCGAAATGATGATCGGGATGTTCGAGGGATTCTTCAGCCCGGTTCAAGCGATGGAAGGGAAAGCGGGCAAGCCGCCGCTGGCCAAGCTGCTGGGCATTTCGCGCGGCCAGCTGGTGGGCGTGAACAGCGAGGCCGCTGCCCGTGCCGCCACGATGCTCGACCCTGACTGGCAGCTGCGCAAGGAGCGCGAGGCCGAAGCTCTGCCGCGCGCCATGAACGCGATGATGAGCGCGATGGAGCCGACCATCAAATCCGCTATGGCCGAGATGTATGCGCTCCATTTCGATGCCACCGAACTGCGTGACATCGACGTGTTCTTCTCCACTGAAAGCGGCGCGGCCTATGCCCGCAAGAGCTTCATCATGACGGCGGACCCGCGCTTTGCCGGGCTCATGATGGAGGAGATGCCGGAAATGTTGGCTGGCATTGCGGATATGAGAGCCGAGCTGGAAGAGGCCACGGCTGATCTTGCCACCCCGCGCAGCTGGTACGAGCTGGATCCTGCCGAGCAGGCCAAGCTGGCCGATATGCTCGGCATGACCCGCGAAGGGCTCGAAGCGAGCATGAGCAGCTACGAGGCGGAGGGCGCATACGACTATTGATGCGAGCAAGGGGCTGCGAGGCCTTTTAGCTTATCGGGCAAGGCCCCATCTTGGCGGCATGATCTGCGCCACCTTTGCCTTTGAAGGCCTTGATCGGATTACCGGTCGAGGCTCTGCGCATCCGGGCTTTCCTACGCCGGGGGCGCTGTGCTGTGCTGCGGCCATGGCCTCCCATCTCTTCCTCACCCGCTGCTTTCATCGTTCGCGGCACGGGGCGAAATTGGGCGCGCAGGATTTTCCTCTCAGGACGGTGTCACACCTGTCACACCTTGTAGGATCGGGGGAGCGCGCTTGAGCGACCCGGCCATCCCACCCGAGATCGCCGACTGGTTCGCTGGCCGCGATTGGCGCGTACGGCGACATCAGGCCGAGATGCTCGCCGCCGCCGATAGCGGCAGGCACGCGATGCTGGTGGCCGACACCGGCGCGGGCAAGACGCTCGCCGGGTTCCTGCCCACGCTGGCGGCCTTCTGCCCCTCACGGCTCGCTGGCGCAAAGCCGCCCGAGGGGCTGCATACGCTCTACGTCTCGCCGCTGAAGGCGCTGGCGCATGACGTGCAGCGCAACCTCATCACCCCTGTCGAGGAGATGGGGCTAGAACTGCGCATCGAGACCCGCAGCGGCGACACTCCATCCGACCGCAAGAAGCGCCAGCGTGCCCGCCCGCCGCATGTGCTGCTGACCACGCCCGAAAGCCTCAGCCTGCTGCTCAGCTACCCCGACAGCTTCATGCTGTTTGAGGGGCTAAAGCGCGTGGTGATCGACGAGATCCACGCCTTCGCCACCCAGAAGCGCGGCGACCTGCTGGCGCTGGCGCTTTCGCGCTTGCAGGCGATTGCGCCCGAGATGCAGCGGGTAGGGCTCTCCGCCACGGTGGCGGACCCCGAGGGCTATCGCGGTTGGCTCGCGCCCTGGGGCGACCTCGATAGCGTCGCACTGGTGGAGGGCGAGGAGGGCGCCGATCCCGAGCTGGAGATCCTGCTGCCCGATGGCGAGCGGGTCCCCTGGGGCGGCCATGCCGCAACCTGGGCAATCCCCCAGCTCTACCGCCGGATTGCGGAGAACCGCACCACGCTGGTCTTCACCAACACCCGCTTCCTCGCCGAGTACGTGTTCCAGAACCTGTGGGATGCGAACGAGGACAATCTGCCGATCGGCATCCACCACGGCTCGCTGTCGAAGGAGGCGCGGCGCAAAGTCGAAGGCGCAATGGCGCGCGGCGAGCTGCGCGCGCTGGTCTGCACTGCGAGCCTCGACCTTGGGGTCGACTGGGGCGATGTCGATCTGGTGGTGCAGATGGGCGCGCCCAAGGGCTCGTCGCGGCTGTTGCAGCGGATCGGCCGGGCGAACCACCGGCTCGACCAACCGAGCCGCGCGCTGCTGGTGCCGGGCAACCGGTTCGAGTTTCTCGAAGCGACGGCGGCGCTCGATGCCGTTCACGAAGGCCAGCGCGACGGCGAGGACTTCCGCCCCGGCGGGCTCGACGTGCTGGCGCAGCACGTGATGGCCTGCGCCTGCGCCGCACCGTTCGACGAGGCGGCGCTGCTGGCCGAGGTCCGCTCGTGCCTCCCCTATGCCGGGATCGACGCCGAAGCATTGCGCCGCGTGCTCGAGTTCGTCGCCACCGGCGGTTACGCGCTCAAGGCCTATGACCGCTTCCGCCGGATCGTGCGTGATCGCGATGGGACATGGCGGCTCACCCACCCCGAGCAGGCGCAGCGGCACCGGCTCAACGCCGGGATCATCGTCGATAGCGAGATGCTCGATGTGCGCTTCCGCAACGGGCGCTCGCTCGGCAAGGTGGAGGAACGCTTCGCCGCTTCGCTGCGGCCCGGCGACACGTTTCAGTTCGCGGGGGTGAATGTCGAGGTTGAGTCCTTGCGCGACATGGAACTGGTGGTGCGCGCGAGCAGCAAGGCGGCGATGATCCCAAGCTATGGCGGCCTGCGTCTGCCGCTTACGACCCATCTGGCCGGCCGTGTGCGCGAACTGCTGACCGACCGCGCGGGCTGGGGCCGCTTCCCCGACGACGTGCGCGAATGGCTGGAGGTGCAGGACTGGCGCAGCCAGCTGCCGGGGCCGGATACGCTTCTGGTAGAAACCTTCCCTCATGCTGGGCAGCACTATGCGGTGTACTACACCTTCGCCGGATGGAACGCGAACCAGTCGCTGGGGATGCTGATTACCGCGCGGATGGAGGCACGCGGGCTGATGCCCGGTGGCTTCGTCGCGAACGACTACTCGCTGGCGGTCTGGGGCCTGAAGCGGGTCGACGATCCGGCGCCGCTGCTCTCGCCCGACATTCTCGCCGAGGAGTTCAGCGACTGGGTCACGCAATCGCACCTGCTACGCCGCGCCTTCCGCGAGGTGGCGGTGATCGGCGGGCTGGTAGAGCGCCAGCAGCCCGGCAAGCGCAAGAGCGGGCGGCAGGTCACTTTCTCGACCGACCTCATCTACGACGTGCTACGCAAGCACGAGCCCGACCACGTGCTGATCGAGGCGGCCTGGGCCGATGCGCGCGCGAAGATGACCGATGTGGCGCGGCTGGCCGAGGTGCTGGATACGGCGGCAGAGCGGCTTGATCATGTGGTGCTCGAGCGGGTCAGCCCGCTGGCGGTGCCGGTGATGGTGATGATCGGGCGCGAAGCCGTACCGCAAGGTGCGCAGGACGATGAACTGCTGCTTGCAGCAGAGAGCCTGGAGGGCGCGGCAATGCGGGTCGAGCCGCTGGCCTAGCAACCTGCGATTGCGCGGCCAAGTCGGGAGATCGCTCGACCTCGACAGATTGCGCCACTACGCTCGACTGCCTCCCTCTTCTTTCCACCGCCAATCGACGCAGACGTTCGGGCGTCAATTTCGATTCCAAGTTTTGGGCAAGGCATTGCTACATGCAAAAAAGGGGCCGCCGAAGCAGCCCCTTTTCCATTGTCGCTTTCGCGCTGAGGACGAGCGATCAGCCCTTACTTCAGCCCTTGCCGAACTGGCGATACTTCTCGTTGCCGACGAAGCCGAACTTGGTCACGCCGCTGGCCTTGATGATGTTCAGCACCTTGGCCGACAGATCATAGCTGGCATTGGCTTCCGGTTCGAACTGCAATTCCGGCTCAACCGCAAAACGCATCGACTGTTCCAGGTTGCGAACGAGCTCGCCCTGGTTGATCGCGGTGCCGTTCCAGAGGATCTCGCCGTTCGGGGTCAGCACGATCTTGTTCTTGATCGGATCGACCTGGTTCGGCGGCGGCGGTTCGTTGCTGGCGACCGGAAGGTCGATATTGACCGCGTGCGTTGCCACGGGGATGGTGATGATGAACATGATGAGGAGCACGAGCAAGACGTCGATCAACGGCGTCATGTTCATTTCCATCATCGGGGCGCCATCATCCTTGCCACCTGACATTGCCATAGGTTGTTACTCCTGATTCCTGCCCAGTTCCGATCAACCGTTGGGGTCGACCGGGTTGGAGATGAAGCCCACGGTCGGATAGCCGGCCGCCTGGACGTTGAAGATGGTGCCGGCCACGCAGCGCCACGGAGCGTTGACGTCACCGCGGATATGAACCTGCGGGATCAGTTCCGGGTTGGACATGATCGCATCGACGCCGCCAGCTTTCTGCACGATGTTATCGAGACGCGAGAATGCACGATCGTAGAGTTCGCTCGAATCGACCAGCGTGGTGTTGTTGAAGAACACACGGCAATCGCCGTTGCGATCGGCACCGGCATAGCTTGTGCGCAGGGTGCCGGGGGTCCGGCCCTCAGCGTCGGTGGTGGTCACCGTGATCAACAGATTCTCCACCTTGTCCTTCGATTCCTGCGAAACGAAAATCGGAACCTCGAGCTTCTCGACCGTCTGGATGGCCACGGGAACGGCAATCAGGAAGATGATCAGCAACACGAGCATCACGTCCACCAGCGGAGTGGTGTTGATGTCGGCCATCGGCTTGTCGCCGCCACCGCCTGTCGAAATAGCCATATGACTTGTCCTATCTCAAAATTGGGACGGAGGCGGCGGTCCTGTGCAAGGCGCGCAGGGCCCGCCGCCGATTTTCCGCTTTAGCTATCAGGCCTTCTTCGGGGGCACGCCACCGGCGGTGGTGGCGGGCTTGGTGGCAGCAGCCGGCTTGGCAGCGGCCACGGTCACAGCCGGCTTCACGGCGCCGTTCGACGTGATGTAGGCCTGCAGGTCGGTCGAGAAGGCGCTCATAAGTTCGCCGATCTTCTTGTTGCGGGCCTGCAGCCAGTTGTAGGCGAACACGGCCGGCACGGCGACGAGCAGACCGATCGCGGTCATGATCAGGGCCTCACCAACGGGACCGGCGACCTTGTCGATCGAGGCCGAGCCGCTCATGCCGATGTTGATCAGAGCGCGGTAGATACCGATAACCGTACCGAGCAGACCGACGAACGGAGCGGTCGCGCCGACGGTGGCGAGGAACGACAGGCCGCCGTTCAGCTTCGAAGTGATCGAATCTTCCGAGCGCATCAGCGAGCCGTGGAGCCAGTCATGTGCTTCGAGGCTGTTGGGCATCTTGTCGTGCTCGGCCTGGGCCTTCAGGCTGTCGTCGACCAGCTGGCGCCAGGCGCTGTTCTTCTCGAGCTTGCCGGCACCTTCGCTCAGCGTGTTGGCACGCCAGAAGCCCTGACGGACCGCCTTGTACTGGTTCAGGATCTTCTTCTGTTCCATGTACTTGGTGATCAGGATGTAGAACGAGCCCACCGACATGATGATCATGATGGCAAGGATCGCCCAGGCGACGGGGCCACCTTCTTCCAGGGCCTGCACGAAGCCGAATTCGGTGGCGGGCGCTGCTTCACCGGCGGCAAGAATGTTCATAAGCATGCGGATCAGTCCTCTTCGTAAGAGATAAGTTGAATCTGTTGAGTTAGCTCAGTCGGTAGACGATCGTCAGCGAATCGCTACCGGAGGTGGGGTTGCCAGCCGCATCGAGGGCGGGGTCGTAGCGGGCATACCGCTCCATGCCCTCACATGCCGCCTCGTCGAGAACGGATTCACCGCTCGAGGCAGTCACGCGGCAGGAGGTCACACGGCCTTCGCCATTGATCGTAACCGCGACACCCACGTTGCCTTCGATCTCGCGACGGATGGCGCGTGAAGGATAGGCTTCCTGAATACGGGCGGCCCAACGGTTGAAACCGTCACGCTGAGCAGCACGCGCCTGCGAAGGCGGGGGCGGCGGAGCCGGCGGCGGTGCAGCCGGAGCCGGCGGCGGAATAATGCGCGCAGGCGGAGCCGGCGGCGGAATCCGCGGCTGAGTCACGATCGGCGGGGGCGCCGGCGCGATATTGATCGGCGGCGGCGGCGCAACCGGCGGCGGCGGCGCCGTATCAGGTTCCGGCGGAGGCGGGGGCTCCTCCGACGGCTCGGGTTCGGGCTCTTCAATATCGACCGTGGTCACACGCTCGACCACCGATTTGACCGCCGAATAGGCAAGTCCGGTGACCAGCGTATAGCCAATGACGACATGAATGAGGCCAACGATGATAATCGCGAATATGCGACTACCGCTCATTTGTTGGTCAGCGTAAGCCATCCAGTCCCATCACTCCATCTCAAACACGCCATGCCCACATAGGGGCCTGGCCCTCAGGGCCAGCAACCAAGGTGTGGTATGCTGGCCACGCTCGTTTCAAAAATGTCCGGCCAAAACCGACACCACTTTCCCCTTTGCAGCAAACCTTCATGGAATGTGCAATGCTAAGGCACCAGTAATCTTATTTTGTTAGCCGGGCCGTTTGGCGAGGGTGTAACGGCGATGTTCGGCATGGGCAAACGCTTTATCCGTTCACCTGCGATTCACTCGCGCGTCATTTCATTGTGCGAAACTGGCGTGTTGCTATGCCGCTGAATCATCGCCTGGAAAGGAACGCGTCAATGCCCGCCCACCCATTGATTATCTCGAAAATTCGTATGGTTAGCGCGATCTTAACGGCTGCTCTCGCGGTCTCCGGGTGCGTGAGTTCGGGCACGCGAGGCAGCTCTGGCGAGGCCATTTCGGCCGAACTTCCGCCAGAACGCGCGCCAACCTATGCCGACCTCGTCGATCATGCGCTGGAAGCCGAGATTGTCGGGGTAGTTTTCGTTGACGATCAAGTGGTTGTGCCGGCCGAGCGGGCCCCCAATCTCGCGCCTGGGCAGGTGAGATTGTATGTCGAATCGACAATTCAGAGATTATTGAAATCCCCCGCACCTTTGGGCGAATCGTTGAACTTTCTTGTCGATAAGATGCCAAACATGGACGGAGAATTGCCGCGAATCACCCGTCAGGCGTTCGTTTTCTTCGCCGACCCGGTGCCCGGACAGCCAAGTTCGGTGCAATTGTTGTCTTCCGATTCGCTGATTCCGGCAGGCCCGATGATCGAGGCGCGGCTTGAAAAGGTTCTGAGCCAGCTTGCGGCAGGCGATACGTTGCCTGCGATTACCGGCATTAAGGATGTGATTTCGGTTGCGGGCAATCTCGCCGGCGAATCGGAGACGCAGATGTTCATCGAGACCAGCACCGGGGCGCCCGTTTCGGTCAGCGTCGTGCGCCGTCCCGAGATGGCGCCGCAATGGGGCGTGTCGTTGGGCGAGATCGTCGATCAGGACGCGCTCCCGCCCGCACCCGAAACGATTGCCTGGTATCGCTTTGCCTGCGAACTGCCCGAGCAGCTTCCTGCCGAGGGTTATCTTCAGACCGATCGCGCCTCGCGCCGGCAGGCGCAGGAAGACTATGCCTTCATCAAGCGTGAGCTTGGGCCGTGCGAACGGCGGCTTGGCTGAAAAACGGTCCACTTGCGGTGATCCGGGCCTAGCCATGGCCCGCGCCGGGCTTTAACGCGCCTGCATCAAGACGAAGGCCCGGCATCGGTGCCCGGGCCGATGGTTTTCGAAAGAGGGCACTACATGGCGGACAGCTTGCGGATCGCATTGGCAGGGCTGGGTACGGTTGGCGCGGGAGTTATCCGCGTCCTCACCGAGAACGGCGATCTTATTGCTAGGCGGGCGGGGCGTCCGATCGAGATCGTCGCCGTTAATGCGCGCGACCGCAGCAAGGATCGCGGCGTCGACCTGTCGGGCTACGACTGGGAAGACGACATGAGCGCATTTGCGACTCGCGACGATGTTGACGTGGTGGTCGAGCTGGTCGGTGGGTCGGATGGTCCGGCGCTGGCGCTGGCGCGCAAGACGCTGGCTGGCGGCAAGGGGCTGGTGACGGCCAACAAGGCGATGATCGCGCATCACGGGATGGAGCTGGCCGAAGCGGCGGAGCAGGCAGGCGTGCCGCTGCGCTATGAGGCGGCCGTGGCTGGCGGCATCCCGGCGGTGAAGGGCTTGGGCGAGGGCGCGGCGGCCAACCGGATCGAGCGCATCTACGGCATCCTCAATGGCACCTGCAATTATATCCTCTCGCAGATGGAGGGCAGCGGCGCCGACTTCGGCGACGTGCTGAAGGATGCGCAGGAGCTGGGTTACGCCGAGGCTGACCCGACCTTTGATGTCGAGGGCGTGGACGCGGCGCATAAGCTGTCGATCCTTGCCTCGCTTGCTTTCGGCACGCGGCTCGATTTCGATGCGGTCGACTGCTCGGGCATCAGCGCGATCCGCGCCGCCGATATCGCGCAAGCCGACCAGCTCGGCTTCGTGATTCGGCTGATTGGCCTTGCCGATTGCACCTACGACGAGATGGGGTGCCACCTGTTCCAGCGCGTCGCCCCTTGTCTTGTCGCGAAGGATCATGCGCTGGCCGGGCCGAAGGGGCCGACAAATGCGGTGGTGATCGAGGGCGATCACGTGGGCCAGCTGCTGCTTCAGGGCGCGGGTGCCGGCATGGGCCCGACCGCCAGCGCGGTGGTGGCCGACCTCATCGATATCGCGCGTGGCTTCAACCCGCCGCCGCTCGGCCTGCCCGCCACGATGTTGCAGCCGAGCACTCCGGCCGATCCCGCTGGCCGCCACAACCGTGCCTATATCCGCTTCACCGTGGCCGACCGCCCCGGCGTGCTGGCCGAGATCACTGCGGCGCTGCGCGATGCCGAAGTCTCGATCGAGAGCCTGATCCAGCACGGCAAGCCGGGCGAGGATGGCGAGCCGGTACTGGTGGCCATGGTTACGCACGAGGGGCCGGAAGGTTCGGTCGCAAAGGCGCTCGATCTGCTGGCGGGCAGCCCGGCGCTGACCGAGGCGCCGCTGGTGATGCGCCTGATCGACTGAGGCTGGCGCACCGATACCTTATTATATAGGCGATATGGGAAAGGGGCGGGCCACGTCGGGCCGCCCCTTTCTTTATGCCGGTAGCTGCCGTTCGTGTGCGCGGCGTGCGCCCGTTGCATCGCGGGCGGCAAATGCGCCCAGCGCTCCGCCCAGTAGCAGGAGGGAGAGGTTCACCGCCAGCGCGATGCCGGTGCCCATGCCATGCCCGGCCACGGAGGCCGCGAAGGCCAGAATCAGCGCGATGGCAGATTGCGCGAGCACGATCCGGTAATCCGCTTTCACCGTCTTCGGGCGGGCGACAAATGCGCCCAAAGCCAGCAGCCAGACCGCGAGGCAGACGGGCACGACAGCGGCCCCGAAGTCGAGCGTGGCAGTCAGCGTCGCCAGTGCCAGACCGGCGGTGAGCCCGGCAGTCATCCCGCACCAGGCAGCGCGCAGGCGCGGAACCGGGCGGCCCTGCTGCTCGCGGCGGGCGAACCAGATTTTCATGCCCGAACTCGTCACCCAGGTCAGCGCCAGCGCCATGACGAGATAGAACGCCTTGACCGGATAGCCGCCGAAGGTGCCGAAATGCAGCGGGCTGACCATGGCCAGTGCGCGGATGCCGCCGGGCGCACCTTCGCCGCCGTAGCTTTCAACGAATTCGCCCGCGTTGCGGAACATGAGGGCGCGCCGTCCGTCGAGCGTTGCATCGTCGGAGAGCCTGATCTGGGTCACGCCGCCGGCATTGGCGGGCTGGTTCACGAGCACAAAGTCGATGGGTTTGCCGCGTTCACGTGCCTCGGTGACCATTTTTGCGATCGGCGGGAAGCCGTCCAGGGTTCGCCCTTCCACCGGCTGCAGGCCCTGAATGCTGGCCAGTGCCCGCTCCTGATCGCCATCGTAGGCGACCATCGCCACTGCCCCGACGATCAGGCCTGCCAGGCCGAGAAAGCCGCCGGTGAAGGTCAGCACCAGATGGAACGGCAAACCCCAGACCGAGAGCCGATTGTGCATGTCGGTCCAGGCGATGCGGCGATTGCGGTCGATCCGCAGCTTGAACGCGTCGCGCACGATCGAGGGATGCGCGAGGATGCCCGACAGCACGAGGCTGAACATACAGACCCCCAGCAGCCCGACGAGGTAGCGGCCCCAGGGGCCAGGCAAATGCAGCGCGACGTGAAGTTCTTCGATCAGGTGCGAAAGCGGCGATGCCGCCTCGCCCAACAACTCTCCGCTGGCGGGATCGGCCATCCAGTCTGTCGTAATGAACCGATTGTCCGCGTCGCGTTGATTGAGCCTGACCATCACGGCGGGAGCAAATTCGCTCGGACCGTAGGCAACCACGTTCTGCACCTGGCCATTAGGCACGCGTTTGGCAAAGGCAGCTTCGAGAGCGGTCTGATAGGCCTGCGGGGTGGCGGCCTCGGCTGTGGGTGCGGAGCTGTTTTCCCACACTGCGATCTCGTCGGCGAACACGGTGAACGCCCCGGTCAGCGAGACGACATAGATCAGCGCCGCGAAGACGAGGCCAAGGATCGAATGCGATTCGATCATCCGCGATACGAAGCGGCCATTTGCGGACTTTTTCGCCGCCACAACTTTGTTCTGCTGGTTCATAGTGCGATGAAGATCCCGGCGAATAGGGCGATCATGAGCAGCGGCACGCCGATAACGCGTGCAATGGCGAGGTCGGCCGTCGCATGGAGGGCGCCCACCGCCCAGATCACGGGAATGATCAGGCCGCCGAACATCAGCCGGTTGACCTCGTCCCATGGCAGCTTGGTTGCCGCCACAGCCCCCACGGCCAACGCCGCCAGAAGATAGAGCGGCCCGGCGGACACGAGGCGCAGCGCCAACCCGAGCTTACCGCCCCTGTGTGCCTTCGCCGTGCTGCGCTGGCGGCGAAAACCATCCGTTCCAATATGGGAGGCTTGCGCCAGCCGTCGCAGGAAGAAGCCATAGGCGACGAGCGACGCGGTGATGAAAGCCCAGGCCAGCCCCTGCGCGGTGCCGAACTGGCCCGTCATCAAGCCCGCTGAACCCACCAGCAGCACGAAGCCAAGCCAGAACAGCAGGCGGCTGTGTCCGGATTTTTGCGCCTGTGACCAGGCTCCAATCCCGAGCACCTGCGCCCCAAAGCCTGCGATCGCGAGCATCATTTCATTCCCCGAAAGTCGATAGCGAATGCTCTAGAGGCGAACTCGAAGCTTGTAAATGATACGTAGTCGCAATAGCAGGCCCGCGAATCGGTACCACGCTACAAGGAGTCTTCATGCGAATCGAACTCGGGGGTGCATCGGCGCTCGTCATTGCCGCACTCACAGCCAGCAGCGCCGCAGCGCAAACTGCCGATGGTAGCGATAAAGGCGACATGATTATCGTCGAGGGGCAGAAGATCGATCAGTCGCTGCAGCAGGTGACGGCCAGCGTCGACGTGACGACGGCGGAGGAAATCGAGCGCGAGCCGGTGACCGATCTTTACGACATCATCACCCGCGTCCCCAATGTCACCGCCGCCTTCGGCGAGCAGGGCTTCGCGATCCGCGGGATCGACCAGCGCGGCATCGGCGGCAATGGCGCTACGCTGACCGTCTATGTCGACGATTCCCCGCTCGGCAATCAGACGACCTTCTTCGGCCCGACCGATAGCTGGGACCTTGGCCAGGTCGAGGTTTATCGCGGGCCGCAGTCGACAAACTTCGGCCGCAATGCGCTTGCCGGTGCGATCTATTTGCGCACCCGCGACCCCAGCTACGAATGGGATGTCCGCCTGCGCGGTGAAGTGGGAGACAACGGCCAGCGCCAGGTTGCCGCCGCCGTCGGCGGGCCGCTCGTCGACGATGCCATCGCCTTTCGCGCTTCGGCAAATTACCGCGAAAGCGACGGGTTCATCTACAATACCTTCCTCGACGAAAATGCCGATGCGACCGAATTGAAAACCGGCCGGTTCAAGCTGCTGCTCGAACCCACCGACAGCCTCTCGATCATTTCGACCTCGTCGTATACCGAGAATTTCGCCGGCGAAGACAGCCTCGACCCGACCAACGGCAACCCCGGCGTGCCGCTGGCGGCCGAAGATGTAAGTCGCGAGGTGGCCTACGACACCCCTGGCCGTGAAGGCACCGAGAGCTTCATCCAGTCGGTCAAGGCGACCTGGGACCTGTCCTCGCTCGTCCAAGTCCAGTCGATCACCACCTATCAGAGCACCGATTATGTCCGCCAGGAAGACTTCGATGTCACGCCTGCGCCCGTCGCAGCGCTGGACCGGACCGGGTCGGACGAGGCATGGTCGGAGGAGTTTCGCGTCAAATATCTCGGCGATCGCCTGTCGGCGGTGGCCGGGTTTTATTTCTTCACCAACGAGGATGGGGTCAGCGATAGCTTTGTCGTGCCCGCCACCATCGTGAATCCGGGCCTGCCGCCGAGCATCCTGTTTTCCCGTACTTCGCAAGCTACCAACGAAACCACCAACTTTGCCTTGTTCGGTGACGGCGAATATCGTTTGTCTGAGCGCTTCGATCTGCTGTTTGGCCTGCGCTACGACAACGAAGAGGTCCGCAACATCGCCACGGCAATCACAGATGCCGTCGATCCGTTGCCGCCCGGCTTTGAATTTCTCGCGCCGTTGCTCGGCACCGAGACCAGCACGGTTGAAGCGCAGTACGAGGCCTGGCTGCCCAAGCTGGGTCTGCGCTGGAACGCGAGCGAGGACACAAATCTCTCTTTCGTTGTCCAGCGCGCCTATCGTGCGGGCGGGGCCGAGATCAGCGTACTCGACGGCTCGGCGAACACCTTCGATCCCGAATACATGTGGAATTACGAAGTGGCGGCGCGAACCACGATGATGGACGGGCGTCTGCGCTGGAACACGAACATCTTCTACTCCGACTGGAAAGACCAGCAGGTGAGCGAGCCAGTGCCCGGCTTCTCCACCTTCTTCACCACGGTCAACGCCGGCAAATCGACGCTGTATGGCGTGGAAACCGATCTGTCCTTCGATGTTACCCGCAGCCTGCAGGTTTACGGCGGCCTCGGCTATTCGTTCACCGAGTTCGATGACTTTCCCAACGGCAATTACGATCCGAGCCTGCCGGAAGGCGAACGCAACCAGCCCAACTTCGCTGGCAACCGGTTTGCTATTGCCCCGCGCTGGTCGGGCAATTTGGGCGTCGCTTATCGCGCGGCCAGCGGGTTCTTCGGCGGCATCGATGCGAGCTATCAGTCAGCGGTTTTCAATTCGGCGGAAAACTTCGCGGTCAACGAGTGTTGCGAGCGCGTGCTGGCGAATGCCCGAATCGGCTATGCATGGGAAAATGTCAGCGTCAGCGCCTATCTGCGCAACGCGCTCGATGAAGAGTACTATGCCTTCATCAACTCTGCCGTGTCGGGCGATGAAACTGCGCGGCTGGGCGATCCGCGGACCTTTGCCGTGCGGCTCGATCTCGATTTCTAGGGCGCCGACCCGGGCATCTGTTGGGGCGCGGGCATGTCTTGTGCGCGATAGACGTGCTCGGCTTCCTCGGGGGTAAGCGCTTCGGGAATGGCGTCGAGGTCGATCACGTGGATCGGCGGCGGCGCCCAGCCTCCCCGGATACAGGCCGTCGCGTTACCGGTGACCCAGCATGGCGGTTCGCGCAGCCCGTAGAGCCGATCGATCTGCGGATCGACGGGAGCCGGCAGGACCGACATTACCTTTTGCGTTTCCTCTCGCCGCCTTTCGATTGGGCCACACA
The DNA here is from genome assembly GCF_005434915.1 of Aurantiacibacter suaedae. Classification (GTDB taxonomy): domain Bacteria; phylum Pseudomonadota; class Alphaproteobacteria; order Sphingomonadales; family Sphingomonadaceae; genus Alteraurantiacibacter; species Alteraurantiacibacter suaedae. The sequence continues at coordinate 383,602 of NZ_SKCG01000002.1, read as the reverse complement.
CCACAATGGTATCGGGTTGCATCGCATCGGATTGGCATTCTTCCGGTCTGGCCAGATCCTGGCGCAATTGTTCGCGCTGTCGGGTTGCCAGCTCTGCTGCACTTGTCGAGCGGCGATCCTGTGCGCGCAACGGCGCATTTGCCGCAATTGCGAAACAGATCGCAGATAGTGCCACGCATCGGCTCGACATAGATTCGATCCCAACCTAAGCGATAAGTAACAAGGCCATGAGGGATGAACCCAATATGACAGACAAGACCGTCACCAGCGAAAGTGTTCTCGACCGGGTACTCGTACTCGAAATGGTCCGCGTGACCGAGGCGGCCGCCATCGCCGCCTCCAAGCTGATTGGCCGCGGCGACGAAAAGGCTGCCGATGCTGCCGCCGTCGAAGCTATGCGCGAGGCTTTCGACACCTTGTATATCGACGGCACGGTGGTGATTGGCGAGGGCGAGCGCGACGAAGCGCCGATGCTCTATATTGGCGAGAAGGTTGGTGGCGCGCCGGGCAAGGGCCCGAAGATCGATATCGCGCTCGATCCGCTGGAGGGCACCACGATCTGTGCCAAGGCCGGGCCGAACTCGCTGGCGGTCTTGGCGGCGGCGGAAGAGGGCGGCCTGCTCAACGCGCCCGACGTCTATATGCAGAAGCTGGCGGTGGGGCCTGGCTATCCCGAAGGTGTGATCAGCCTTGAAAAGAGCGTGCGCGAGAATGTCGAAGCGGTGGCTGCCGCCAAGGGCGTGCAGCCGCATGAGATTATCGTCTGCGTGCTTGATCGCCCGCGCCATGCCGAGCTGATTGGCGAGCTGCGCGAGATCGGCTGCGGTGTGGTGCTGATCGGCGATGGTGACGTGGCCGGCGTAATCGCCACCACCGACCAGGAAACCACTATCGACATGTACATGGGCTCGGGCGGGGCGCCCGAAGGTGTGCTGGCGGCAGCCGCGCTGCGCTGCGTGGGCGGGCAGTTCAACGGCAAGCTGCTGTTCCGCAACGACGACGAACGCGGCCGTGCGCGCAAGTGGGGCATTGAGGACCTCGACCGCATCTACAAGCTGGAAGACCTGGCCAGCGGTGACTGCATCTTTGCCGCGACGGGCGTGACCGAAGGTTCGCTCCTGGCGGGCGTGAAGACGCTGCGCCGCCCGGCTGGCGGCAGCGTGATGACCACCGAGAGCGTGGTTATGCGGGCCTCCTCGGGCACGGTGCGCTGGGTGAAGGGCGAGCACCGGATCGACTGAGGTCGGTCAGGATCGCGCTTTCCCCACAGCACGGCGGCGCGCGCGCATTCGAGCAAGCGATTGCGCTGTTTGAAGGGCGAGCATCTGATCGGCTATGGCCGGTCTGTGCTTTCCCCCGGCGCGCAGGCGCTCGCAGGTTGCAATCATGTGACGCACCGCTAGAGCGTCTCGCATAGGGAATCGCCTGCGCAATCTCGAGGGTTCTGCACCATGAAAATCATGTCCGGCAACGCCAATCTGCCGCTGGCACGCGCCATTGCCGGTTATCTGGAAGTGCCGCTGACCGACGCCAGCGTGCGCCGGTTCGCCGATGAAGAAATCTTCATCGAAATCCACGAAAACGTCCGCGGCGAGGACGTGTTTATCATCCAGTCGACGAGCTTCCCGGCCAACGACAACCTGATGGAACTGCTGATCGGGATCGATGCGCTGCGCCGTGCCTCGGCGCGCCGGATCACCGCAGTGCTGCCCTATTTCGGCTATGCCCGGCAGGACCGTAAGCCCGGTCCGCGTACCCCGATCTCGGCCAAGCTGGTGGCCAACCTGATCACCGAGGCAGGCGCCAACCGCGTGCTCTCGGTCGATCTGCATGCCGGCCAGATTCAGGGCTTCTTCGATATCCCGACCGACAACCTCTATGCCGCGCCGGTGATGGCCGCCGATATTCAGGCGCGTTACGGCAACGAGGATCTGATGGTGGTCTCGCCCGACGTGGGCGGCGTGGTGCGTGCGCGTGCGCTGGCCAAGCGGCTCGACAATGCGCCGCTGGCCATCGTCGACAAGCGGCGTGAGCGGCCCGGCGAATCCGAAGTGATGAACATCATCGGCAATGTCCAAGGCCGCCACTGCATCCTGATCGACGACATCATCGATTCTGGCGGCACGCTGTGCAACGCAGCATCCGCGCTGATGGACCAGGGCGCGAAGAGCGTCGCGGCCTATATTACCCACGGCGTGCTCTCGGGCGGCGCGGTGGCGCGGGTTAACGGGTCGGCGCTGAAGGAACTGGTGATCACCGATTCGATTCTGCCGACCGAGGCGAGCATGGCGTCGGAACGCATCCGCGTGCTGAGCGTCGCACCATTGGTGGGTGAAGCGATCCGCCGCATTGCCGACGAAAGCAGCGTTTCCAGCCTGTTCGACTAGGAGCAAGACGATGCCCGCAGGGATACGGACCCGTCTGAGCCTGCCGCTGCTGGCCATCGCCCTTGGTGCGTGTAGTGCCGGTTTCGCGCAGGAGCCTGCCCCGCAGGCGGGCTGGACCCCGCCTATCGGGCCCAATTCCGTGTTCGACACTGCCCTTGCCGCCGCGCCGGGGCATCGGTTGATCGTCACCGACCTCAATCTCGGCCCAGATGCGGTGGGCGATCCTCATTCGCACCCATGGGAAGAGTTCCTCTATGTCATCGCGGGCGAGGCACTGGTCGGCCTGCCCGGTGCCGAGCCGCAGGTGGTTTCGCCGGGTGAGACCTTCACCATCCCGCCGCGTGTGGTTCACACTCCGAAGGCAGGGCCTGGTGGTGTGCGCGCCATCGTGGTCCGCGTGCATCGGGCTGACGATCCGGTGACCCTGCCCTGATGCGACTCGAAGCCGAAATTGCCCTCGCGCACCGCTTGGCCGAGGCCGCTCGGGCGGAAATCCGCCCGCTGTTCCGCACCGCGCTCGATTCGGAGGCCAAGGCCGATGCCTCGCCGGTGACTATTGCCGACCGCAATGCCGAAGCTGCGATGCGCAAGCTTATCGAAGCCGAATATTCCGCCGATGGCATTCACGGCGAGGAATATGGCGTGAAGGAGGGCAAGTCGGGCCGGGTCTGGGTGCTCGACCCGATTGATGGCACGACCGCCTTCCTCGCCGGCCGCCCGATTTTTGCGACCCTGATCGCGCTCCTGGTCGATGGCTTTCCCGTACTCGGCATGATCGATCAGCCAATCACTGGCGAGCGGTGGCTCGGCGTGACGGGTAAGCCGACCACCTTCAACGGCGAGGTGGTCGCCACGCGCGCCTGCCGCGAACTGTCTCAGGCGGCCATCGCCACGACCGGACCGCACTATTTCAGCCAGGCCGAAGGCGATGTGTTTATGGCGCTTGCCGCCAAGACCAATCACAAGCGCATGGTGATGGGCGGTGACTGCTATAATTACGGCTGTCTTGCCTCGGGCCAGCTCGACATCGTGTGCGAGGCGGGCCTGAAACTGCACGACTTCGCAGCGCTTGTGCCGGTCGTCGAGGGCGCTGGCGGCATGATGTGCGACTGGGCGGGCGAGCCGCTGCACGCCGGGTCCGATGGCCAGGTGCTGGCACTGGGCGATCCGGCGCGTCTCGAAGACGTGCTCGAGGCCATGGGCGGGCACGAGGGGCACAGCCACTAAGGCTTGCACGGCCGATCGTGGCGCTTGCCTTTTATCGGCAATTGTCTAAGAGCGCCCGCTTCACCGACACGTGATTCATCTGCCTGCCTGGCGAAAAGGGCTGCCAGGGCCGGTTGGACGTGTCTCTGTTTAAAGGAGATGAAAATGCCCAAGCTGAAGACCAAGAGCGGCGTGAAAAAGCGCTTCAAGCTCACCGCCACCGGCAAGGTCAAGCATGGTGCCGTTGGCAAGCGTCACCGCCTGATCAACCACAATGCGAAGTATATTCGCCAGCACCGCGGCACTGATGTGCTGTCCGAAGCGGACGTGAAGCACATCAAGAAGTGGGCCCCTTACGGCCTCAACTAAGCCTGCGCGCTAAAGGAGATATACTATGCCTCGCATTAAACGCGGTGTAACCACCCGCGCCAAGCACAAGCGGATTTTGGATCAGGCGAAGGGCTATCGCGGCCGTCGCAAGAACACGATTCGCGTCGCCCGTCAGGCCGTCGAGAAGGCCGGCCAGTACGCCTATCGCGACCGCAAGGTGAACAAGCGCAACTTCCGCGCCCTATGGATCCAGCGTATCAACGCTGCAGTGCGCGCCGAAGGTCTGACCTATTCGCAGTTCATCCACGGCACCAAGCTGGCCGGAATCGAGCTTGACCGTAAGGTGATGGCCGACCTCGCGATGAACGAGAGCGCCGCTTTCGGCCTCATCATCAAGCAGGCCAAGGAAGCGCTGCCCGCCTGATTGGCTGGTTGCATTCTTGATCCAAGCAAAGGGGCGCGTTCGGCTTTGGCCGGGCGCGCCCCTTGCCTTTTGAGACGTGCTGCGAGCACCCAATTTGACAAAGTTTTGGTTGCCAAGCCGTTCAAATGCGGAGATTATTGGCCAAATCATGAGGGCTGCAAACGGCAGCGACTGTTGTAGCGGGGAAAATGACTGGGCACCGGCGGGCCCGGCTTACCGCGAGCGAATAGGGCCTGTGCGTTGGATCATCCTGCGATGGTGTCGTTCACTCTCGATGTGCGGTTTTTCCGCCTGTCCGATGCGCTCGCGCCCTACTTCACTGCGCTCTACAGCTTCGCGCTGACCTGCGAGGACGGCGGACTTGTCGCCGATTCGCTTCACCCTGAATGGGCCGCCATGCGGTTCACCTATGCCGGAACGCCGCCTGCGGCCCGCATTATTCCTGCTGAAATGCAACAATGCCCGCCGTTCGTGGTCAGCGGGCCGACAAGCCGAGCGATCGACTTTCGGCTGAGCACCTCGCGAATTTTCGGCCTCGGTCTCCAGCCGGCCGGGTGGGCACGCTTCGTCGATCAGCCGGCTGCCTCACTAAAGAACGTTATCGCTGACGGCGGCGAGTGCGGGTTTGGCGTGTTCGCCCCGCTGTTGCAGCTGATCGAAGCAGCGGGAGGCCAGGAAGATGCCGCTGCCGAGGCCATCAATGGCTTCCTGCTCGATCTCGATGCTCGCACGCCGTCCGTACCTTCACGCGTGCTGGCTTGTCAGGAAGCGCTGAAGGACGCCGACCTCAGCGACGTAGACGATCTGGCAGAGCGGGTCGGAACCAGCCGCCGCTCGCTCGAACGCTTGTGCAGCGAGTATTTCGGTTTCCCGCCCAAGACTTTGCTCCGCCGTCAGCGTTTCTTGCGCAGCCTTGCCCGGTTCATGCTGGAACCGCGCGGGAGCTGGAGCGAGGCGCTCGACAGGCATTATTACGATCAGCCGCATTTCGTGCGCGACTTCCGCAGCATCATGGGCATGACCCCGTCCGAATATGCGGAAATGCCGCATCCCGTACTCGACCGGATCATCGCCCAGCGCATGGTCGATCAGGGCGCCGTTGCGCAGACCGACCTGCCGACGATCCTGCGATATGGCGGCGGAAAGGCCCCGCGCAGCGTCGAGAAGGCGAAATAGGGCTTGGGGGGCGGGCGCAGGCTCGCTAACAGGCCCGGCTTATCGGCCAATAGATTGCTAGTGAGCATGTCGGAAACACAAACGATCGAACACGACGCGAAAGCGCGCATTGCCGCGGCGGCAGATCTTGCTGCCCTTGAGGCGCTGCGCGTCGAATTTCTGGGCAAGCAGGGCTCGGTCTCGGCGCTGATGAAGACGCTGGGCAAGATGAGCCCGGAAGAGCGCCAGACCAAGGGGCCCGAAATCCAGGCCCTGCGGCAGGCGGTCACCGATGCACTGGCCGCGCGCAAGGATGTGCTCGAAGCCGAGGCGCTGGAAGCGAAGCTCGCCGCCGAGACGCTTGACCTTACATTGCCCGCGCCCGCAGCCACGCGCGGGTCGGTCCACCCGGTCAGCCAGGTGATGGACGAGCTAGCCGAAATCTTCGCTGACCTCGGTTTCGCCGTCGCCACCGGCCCCGAGATCGAGGACGACTGGTATAACTTCACCGCGCTCAATATGCCCGAAAGCCACCCGGCACGGGCGATGCACGATACGTTCTATTTCCCCGACACCGCGCCCAAGGGCGGCAAGATGCTGCTCAGGACGCACACTTCACCGGTGCAGATACGCACCATGCTGGCCGAGGGCGCTCCCTTGCGTATCATCGCGCCGGGCCGCGTCTATCGCAGCGACAGCGACGCTACCCACACCCCTATGTTCCACCAGATCGAAGGTCTGGTGATCGACAAGGGCATCCACCTCGGCCACCTCAAGTGGACGCTCGAGACCTTCCTCAAGGCCTTCTTCGAGAACGAAGACATCGTAATCCGCCTGCGCCCGAGCTACTTCCCCTTCACCGAGCCTTCGGTCGAGGCCGATGTCGGCTTCGAACTGGTCGACGGCAAGCGCGTCCTGGGCGGCAGCGGCGATGCGCCAGGGCATGGCTGGATGGAGCTGCTCGGCAGCGGCATGGTCAACCGCCGGGTGATCGAAATGGGCGGGCTCGACCCTGATGAATGGCAGGGCTTTGCCTTCGGTATCGGCGTCGACCGGCTCGCCATGCTCAAATACGGGATGGACGACCTGCGCGCCTTCTTCGACGGCGATGCCCGCTGGTTGCAACACTATGGTTTCTCGGCGCTGGCTCAGCCGACGCTTTCCGCCGGTGTAGGAGAACGCGCATGAAGTTCTCGCTCGAATGGCTCAAATACTTCCTCGACACCGAGGCAAGCCTTGCCGACATCGCCGCCAAGCTCAACGAAATCGGCATTGAGGTCGAGGGGATCGAAGACCCGGCCGAGGCGCTGGCGGGCTTCCGCGTGGCCAAGGTGCTCACCGCCAAGCCGCATCCCGATGCCGACAAGTTGCAGGTGCTCACGGTCGATAACGGCACCGGCGAGGAGAAGCAGATCGTCTGCGGCGCGCCCAATGCGCGGGCAGGCCTTGTTGGTGTGCTCGGTTCGCCCGGTGCCACGGTTCCGGCCAATGGGATGGTGCTGCGCAAAGCGGCGATCCGCGGGGTCGAATCGTCGGGCATGATGTGCTCGACCCGCGAGCTGGAGCTGGGCGAGGATCACGACGGCATCATCGAATTGCCCGAAGACGCCCCCATCGGCACTGACTTTGCCGAGTACCACGGCGCATCGCCGGTGCTCGACGTGGCGATCACGCCCAATCGGCCCGATTGCATGGGTGTTTATGGCATTGCCCACGATCTGGCGGCGGCCGGCCTTGGCACGCTGAAGCCGCGCAAGAGCTTTGAAATCGAAGAGGCGTTCGACTGCCCGGTCGAGATCCGCACCGACGATCCCGAGGGCTGCCCCGCTTTCTACGCCCGCGTGGTGCGCGGCGTGACCAACGGCGCGTCGCCCGACTGGATGCAGGCGCGGCTCAAGGCGGCGGGCCAGCGGCCGATTTCGGCGCTGGTCGACATCACCAACTATATGTCGCTCGCCTTCGGGCGTCCGGCGCACGTCTATGATCTGGCCAAGCTGACCGGCCCGGTCGTTGCCCGCCGTGCCAAGGACGGCGAGCAGGTCGTGGCGCTCAACGACAAGACCTACACGCTCGATTCCACGATGACCGTGATCGCCGACGACAACAGCGTGCACGATATCGCCGGGATCATGGGCGGGCTCGACAGCTCGGTGAGCGAGAGCACCACCGACGTCCTGCTCGAAATCGCCTATTTCAACCCCGAGACCATCGGCGTGACGGGCCGTAAGCTCGGCCTTGCCAGCGATGCCCGCACCCGGTTCGAGCGCGGGGTCGATCCGGCCTGGCTTGACGAGGGGCTGCAAGGCCTGACCTCGCTGGTCCAGCGCCTGTGCGGCGGTGAGGCGAGCACGGCGGCGCGCGCCGGTTCGCCGCCGAACGAGGCCAAGGTGATCGCCTTTGATCCGGGCCTCACCGCAAGGCTGGGCGGCGTCGAGGTGGCCGAGGCCGAGCAAAAGCGCATCCTAGAAGCGCTCGACTTCGCGGTCGACGGAAGCTGGAACGTGACTGTGCCTTTGCGTCGTCACGATATCGAGGGCGCTGCCGATCTGGTCGAGGAAGTCGTGCGTATCCACGGGCTCGACAAGGTGGCCTCGGTCGCCCTGCCGCGCGCTGACGGGGTCGCCCGGCCCACTGCCACTCCGGCGCAGGCGCTGGAGCGGCGGGTGCGCCGTGCGGCGGCTGGGCGCGGGCTCAACGAGGCGGTGACCTGGTCGTTCCTCCCCGAAGCCGAGGCCGAACTGTTCGCCGAGGGCCCGCTGTGGGTGCTCGACAACCCGATCAGCGAAGACCTCAAGGCTATGCGTCCCTCGCTGCTGCCGGGGCTGATTTCGGCTGCCAAGCGCAACCTCGATCGGGGCGCGACCTCGCTGCGGTTGTTCGAGATCGGGCGGCGCTACTTGCGCGGCAAAGACGGCGCGAGCGATGAGCGACTGACGCTCGGCGTGGTGCTGGCGGGTGACAAGACTTCGCGCGGCTGGGCGACGGGCAAAGCGCAGGCCTTCGATGCTTTCGATGCCAAGGCCGAAGCGATGGCGCTGCTTGCCGAGGCGGGCGCGCCGGTCGACAAGTTGCAGGTAATGGGCGAGGCGGGGGAGCAGTTCCACCCCGGCCAGTCGGCGACCTTGCGGCTTGGCCCCAAGAACGTGCTGGCGCGCTTCGGCACGCTGCATCCGCGCACTCTGGCGGAGTTCGATGTCGATGGCCCGGTGGTCGCGGTCGAGCTGTTCCTCGATGCCATTCCGGCCAAGAAGGGCGCCCTGAGCTTCGCCAAGCCGCACTTCGCGCCGCCTGCGCTCCAGCCGGTGCTGCGCGACTTCGCCTTCCTCGTTCCCGCCGATCTGCCAGCGGGCGACCTGCTGCGCGCGGTCAAGGGCGCGGACAAAGCGAACATCGTCGATGCCCGGGTGTTCGACGTGTTCGCAGGCCAAGGCGTGCCCGAGGGCAAGAAGAGCGTCGCGGTCGAGGTAACGCTCCAGCCGGGAGAGAAGAGCTACAAGGAAGCGGACCTCAAGGCGATTGCCGATGCCATCGTGGCAGCGGCAGCCAAGCAGGGCGCTGAGCTGCGCGGATGAGCGGGCCGGTCAGGATCGCATCGGGCGATCTGGCCGCCACCATCGCCCCCTTGGGGGCCGAGCTGCAGTCGCTCACCGACAGCGCCGGGCGCGAATATATGACCGATGCCGATCCGCGCTGGTGGACCGGCCATGCACCGCTGCTGTTCCCGATCGTAGGGCGGCTCAATGGCGATGCGTTGCGTATCGACGGGCGCGAGTACGCAATGAAGCAGCACGGGTTCGCCCGGCGCATGGCGTGGGAGCTGGTCGAGCAGACTAGTGCCAGCGCCAGGTTCCGCCTTGCCGACGACGAGCAAACGCGCGCGGTCTATCCCTTCGCCTTCGCCATTGTCGCCACCTACGAACTGACCGGATCGACGCTTCTGACGACCATCACAGTCAGCAATCCGGGTGATGAGCCGCTGCCGTTCAGCTTCGGGTTTCACCCCGCTTTCGCCTGGCCGCTTCCCGGCGGCGGCGACAAGCTGGCGCACCGGATCGTGTTCGAGCAGGCGGAGCGCGCGCCGATCCGCCGTCTCGACGCCGATGGCCTGCTCGCGGTCACCGAGCCCTCTCCGGTCGAGGGCAAGCAACTTGCGCTCGCTCCCGATCTGTTCGCCGCCGACGCGATGATCTGGGATGCCCCCGCCAGCCGCCGCCTGGCCTACAGGGGCGAGAACGGGGCGGCGCTCGACATTGCCTATCCCGATCTTCCGATGCTCGGCATCTGGCAGAAGCCCGGCGCGAACTTTGTCTGCATCGAGCCGTGGGCGGGCATCGCCGACCCGGCCGGATTTGGCGGCGATTTCCGCGAGAAGCCCGGCGTGATGCAGCTTGCTGCGGGCGAGGAGTGCAGCTTTCGCATGGACGTAACCGTGCACCCGGCCTAATGCCGCGCGCCATGACTTCCAATCGCCGCACCTTCGCGATCATCTCTCACCCCGACGCCGGTAAGACCACGCTCACCGAAAAGCTGCTGTTGCAGGGCGGCGCGATTCACCTTGCCGGACAGGTCAAAGCGCGCGGCGATGCTCGGCGTGCCCGCTCCGACTGGATGAAGATCGAGCAGCAGCGCGGCATCTCGGTCACCTCGTCGGTGATGACCTTCGAGAAGGATTTCGATAGCGAGACCATCACCTTCAACCTGCTCGATACGCCCGGGCACGAGGATTTCTCGGAAGATACCTACCGCACGCTGACCGCGGTCGATTCGGCGATCATGGTGATTGATGCGGCCAAGGGCATCGAGCCGCAAACGTTGAAGCTGTTCGAGGTCTGTCGCCTGCGGTCGGTGCCGATCATTACCTTCGTCAACAAGGTCGACCGTGAGGGCCGCGATGCCTTCGAGACGCTCGATGAAGTGGCCGACAAGCTGGCGCTCGATGTCAGCCCGCAGATGTGGCCGATCGGGATGGGCGGCCTGTTCGAGGGCCTGCTCGATTTCCGTACCGGCCTGGTGGCGCGTCCCGAGGGCGGCTCGAAGGAATTTCTCGGCAAGCGCGAGGCCGATGCCGCGATCCCTGAGCAATATGCCGAGGAAATCGAACTGGCCAAGGTGGGCTATCCCGAGTTCGATCTGGAGGCCTATCGTAACGGCGACCTCACCCCGGTCTACTTCGGCTCGGCGCTGAAGAACTTCGGGGTCGAGGAGCTGATTACTGCCATTGCGGACTTCGCGCCGCCGCCGCGCCCGCAGCCTGCGGGTGAGGAGCTGATCGGCACCGATCACGGCGAGGTCACGGGCTTCATCTTCAAGGTCCAGGCCAATATGGACCCCAACCACCGCGACCGGATCGCGTTCATGCGGCAGGTCTCGGGCACCTTCAAACGCGGCATGAAGCTGACTCCGAGCGGGCTCGGCAAGCCGATTGCGGTGCATTCACCGATCCTGTTCTTCGCGCAGGACCGCGAGATCGCCGATACCGCCGAGCCGGGCGACATCATCGGCATTCCCAACCACGGCACCCTGCGCGTGGGCGATACGCTGAGCGAGACCAACAAGATCCGCTTCACCGGGCTACCCAACTTCGCGCCGGAAATCCTGCGCCGTGTGCAGCTGAAAGATCCGACCAAGACCAAGCAGCTGAGAAAAGCGCTCGACGATCTTTCGGAAGAGGGCGTGATCCAGGTGTTTTACCCGGTGATCGGCGGATCGAGCATTGTCGGCGTGGTCGGACAGCTGCAGCTCGACGTGCTGATCTCGCGGCTTTCGGCGGAATACAAGGTCGACGCCGGGCTCGAAGCCTCGCCCTTTGCCACGGCGCGCTGGATCAAGGGCAGCGACGCGGCCAAGGACACCTTCGAGAAGTTCAACCAGGGCAACATCGGGCACGACCGTGATGGCGATCTGGTGTTCCTCGCCAAATCGAGCTGGGACGTGGGCTATCAGCAGGAGAAGAATCCTGAGCTGACCTTCTCCGCCACCAAGGAACGCTGAGAAGCTGACGAAGTTGATACGGTGACATCCGCCTGATCGAGGGATTTTGGTGTGCAATCAAAAGGCTGTGCCAATCCGCCGAAGTTTACACTTGGGCGGATTGGCGCGCGCAGCGGGATGATGCAGACGTGTCAAAGAGCCCGCCGGACGTGCCATATATCTCTGCCTGTAGGAAAGTGCCCGGCCTGCGCCTATAACCCTGGCCATGGCCATGTTCTTCGACGCGCTCGACGAGAAACATATCGCGATGATCGCGCAGCAGCCGGTGTTCTTCGTGGCCACGGCGGCGGCGGATGCTCGGATCAACCTTTCGCCCAAGGGCTATGACGCCTTTCGCGTGCTTGGCCCGAATCGGGTCGCCTATCTCGATCTCGGCGGCTCGGGCAACGAGACCAACGCCCACCTGCTCGCCGACGATAACGGCAAGGGTGGCCGCATCACGATCATGTTCTGCAATTTCCAGCAGCCCGCGCAAATCCTGCGCATCTATGGCCGGGGCAACCCGGTGTTGCCGTGGGAAAGCGGCTGGAATGAGTTGGCCGACCACTTCACCCTGCTGCCCGGCACGCGCCAGATTTTCGACATAACGGTCGAAAGTGTGCAGACCAGCTGCGGCTACGGCGTGCCGCTGATGGAGCTGAAGCACGAGCGGCAGACGCTGGTGAAACATCACGCACAGGCCGATCCGGCCGAATGGGCAGGCAAGGCCCGGCGCGCGCGGACCAGCATCGACGGCTTGCCTACCCGCACCACTGACCGATTTATCGCCGGCGCATGACCGAACTCACCTTCGCCAGCTACAACGTCCACAAGGCAGTCGGCTCCGACCGGCGGCGCGATCCCGAGCGGATCCTTGCCGTGATCGACGAACTCGGCGCCGATGTAGTAGGATTGCAGGAAGTCGATCTCAGGCTCGGCCCGCGCGCCAGCGTGTTCGAGCGTGCGCGGCTCGAACATCTTGGCTGGCAACTGGCCTCGGTGCCGATGAAGCCCGCGAGCCTGGGATGGCACGGCAACATGCTGCTGGTGCGCGAGGGGCTGACGATCGACGCGGTCGACGGCGTGCATCTGCCGAGGCTCGAACCGCGCGGCGCGCTCACCGCCAGCTTGCGGGTCGACGGCCAGCCGATCGACGTGACCAGTATGCACCTCGATCTTTCGGGGCTGCGGCGCAAGGCACAGCTGGCGCAGCTGTGCGCGGCGGGCAGGGCCAGCGGAAAACCCGCGCTGATGCTGGGCGATCTCAACGCCTGGCTCTCGCGCCCCGACCGGCTGCGCGGCCTGCACAACTATTGGTCGGTGCTGACGCCGGGACGCAGCTTTCCGGCGCGCGGGCCGCTGTTGTCGCTCGACCGGATGATCGTCAGCCCGCACTGGCGCTGTGACGAGCTGGAGGTGCATCGCTCGCCGCTCGCGCGGCAGGCATCGGACCATTTGCCGATCAGGGCAAGGCTCACGCTTGATGCACAAAATTTAGGCACAGCGCCCACGCTTTAGGCAGATGGCGTGCCTCTGGCTGTGGCAGAGCCGGCAAACGATCCCCTAATCCGCCCGAAATTGAAACTGGCACGCTGCTTGCGAGGCTGTTGCCGTGGCCGGGGGCGTGCCCGGCAAGGCAACAGGGGTTTGAGATGAAGTTCATCATCGCCATAATCAAACCGTTCAAGCTCGATGAAGTGCGCGAAGCACTCGCGGGGCTGGGCGTGGCCGGGATGACGGTCTCGGAAGTGAAGGGGTTCGGTCGTCAGAAGGGGCAGACCGAAATCTACCGCGGAGCCGAGTACTCGGTGAACATGCTTCCGAAGGTGAAGCTGGAAATCGCGGTCACTACCGAGCTTATGCCGAAGGTGGTCGAGACCATCCAGCAAACCGCCAGCACCGAAAGCATCGGCGACGGCAAGATCTTCGTGCTCGATCTGGCATCGGCAACGCGGATCCGCACCGGCGAAACCGACGAAACCGCGCTTTGAGGGGGACGCATTCCATGAAGAACACTCTTTTCAAACTGGGCGCGGTTGCTGCGGCAAGCTTCGCCTTCGCCACCCCGGCGTTCGCCCAGGAGGCTGCGTCTGACGCAGTCGGCGGCGGCACCGCCTATATTCTCAACACCCTGCTGTTTCTGATCGGCGGCTTCCTCGTGATGTGGATGGCCGCTGGCTTCGCCATGCTCGAGGCTGGCCTGGTCCGCACCAAGAACGTTTCGACACAGTGCCTGAAGAACATCGGCCTCTATTCGATTGCTGGTCTGATGTTCTGGGTGATCGGTTACAACATCGCCTATCCGGGCTTTGCCGAGGGATCGCTTGGCCTGTTCGGCATTAATGGCACCGCCTATGCGATGCAGGGCGTCGGCGAGGCTGACCTCGACACCGGCTACTCGGTCGCTTCGGACTGGTTCTTCCAAATGGTCTTCTGCGCCACCACCGCCTCGATCGTTTCGGGCACCCTGGCCGAGCGTATCAAGATCGTGCCGTTCTTCATCTTCGTGACCGTGCTGACCGCCGTGATCTATCCGGTCGTGGTGAGCTGGGAATGGGGTGGCGGCTACCTCGACAGCGTCTGGGGCTTCTCCGACTTCGCCGGTTCGACCCTCGTCCACTCGACGGGCGGCTGGGCCGCTCTGGTCGGCGCGCTGATCCTCGGCCCGCGTCTGGGTCGCTACACCGCCGACGGCAGGGTCAACGTGTTCCCCGGTTCGAACATTCCGCTCGCCACGCTGGGCACCTTCATCCTGTGGCTCGGCTGGTTCGGCTTCAACGGCGCTTCGCAGCTTGCGATGGGCACTGTTGGCGACGTGTCGGACGTGTCGAAGATCTTTGTGAACACCAACATGGCCGCTTGTGCCGGTGTGGTGGTCGCGATCATCGCCACGCAGCTGCGCTACGGTAAGGCTGACGTGACCATGGCCCTGAACGGCGCGCTTGCCGGTCTGGTCGCCATTACGGCCGAGCCGCTGGCTCCCACCGTTGGCCAGTCGATCGTGATCGGCGGCATTGGCGGCATCCTGCCGGTGGTCGTGGTTCCGATCCTCGACAAGCTCAAGATCGACGACGTGGTCGGCGCGATCCCGGTTCACCTGTGCGCCGGTATCTTCGGCACGCTCGCGGTTGCCTGGGCCGGTGACGCCACCTTCGTTGGCCAGCTCGTCGGCGTGCTGCTGACCATGGTCTGGGTGTCGGTTGCCTCCGGTATCCTGTGGTTCGTGTTGAAAGCTACCGTGGGCCTGCGTCCTTCGGAAGAGATCGAGCTTGCGGGCCTCGATCTCGCCGAGGTCGGCGTGGAAGCCTACCCGGGTCTCGCCAACCAGGCCTGATCCATCACAAGTTTGGCGGGGTCAGGCTCTTCCTCCTCTCCCCCTGATCCCGCCTACCGACGTTCCTCCTGCGAACGAACACCTTTACAAGGGCCGGAGCCAAGCGCTCCGGCCCCTTTTTTTTGTCTCGCGTCCGTGCGACAGGGGGTGGCCTGCGGGGCGGCACTGTGCTGGCCCCCGCAGACAAGCGGAGGAACGAGGCGATGAAAATGGTGATTGCGGTGATCAAGCCGCACAAACTCGAACCGGTGCGCGAGGCGCTGGGCGAAATTGGCGTCGCCGGTCTCACCGCCAACGAGGTTAAGGGTTTCGGTCGCCAAAAAGGGCAGACCGAGATTTATCGCGGGGCCGAATATTCGGTGAACATGCTGCCCAAGGTGCGGCTGGAAATTGCCGTGCCCGACGATCTTGCGCCGCGGGTGGTGGAGACGATTCGCGCTGCCGCCAACACCGAGACGATTGGCGACGGCAAGATATTCGTGCTCGATCTGGGCGAGGCGGTCCGTATTCGCACCGGCGAGACTGGCGAACACGCGCTCTAGGCGCGCGCCATAGGTGCCGCGGCCTGATTCGAAGCTCGCTGCTCCTGAAGCTCGCGAAATCATGCCGTGGCTGCCTCAGGGCCTATTCTTTGCCGCGCATCGAATCGCACAGACAGGGGTGCGCAGCGATAAAAAACCTCGTAACCTGTCCGTAATCTTAAAACATTCGCGTCACGGGCTTTTCTAGGTTATACACAGCAAATGGAAGTGGCGGGGCATCGCCGTCGCTTCCGGCCGGGGGTCTTCGTCCGAATTCCACGGCATGGTTGAAGGACGGAAACTTAGGGTTTTTGGTTTAGATGGGTTACGACAGAGGACGTCGCGGACGGGGACGCGACAAGCGCGACAACATTGGCGAGGAAGGCTTCGATCCCTTCTTTGAGGGTGGACCGCCTTCGGACGGCGGCTGGCGCGGTGGCGACAGCGGCGGCCGTGGTGGTTTTGGCGGCGGCGGTGGTGATCGCTTCGGCGGCGGCAACCGGTTCGACAACGATCGCGGCCCGCGCGGCGGCGGTTTCGGCGGCGGCGGCGGCGGTGGTCCGCGCGGCGGCGGCGGTGGCGGCATGCCTCCGCAGGTCGTCGGCAGCGGCACCGGCAAGGTCAAATTCTTCAATTCGCAGAAGGGCTTCGGCTTCATTCAGCGCGATGAAGGCGGCGAGGATGTGTTCGTGCACATCAGCCAGGTCGAACGCGCCGGGCTCGAAGGTCTGGCCGAAGGGCAGGAGCTTGCCTTCAACCTCGTGGATCGCGGCGGCAAGGTGTCGGCGGCCGATTTGCAGGTCGTGGGCGATGTGATTCAGGTCGAGGCCAAGGCCCCGCAGCGGGAGCTGACGGGCGAAAAGGCCGTGGGCACGGTGAAGTTCTTCAACGCTATGAAGGGCTTCGGCTTCATCACCCGCGACGATGGCAAGGAAGACGCTTTCGTACACATCAGCGCGGTGGAGCGTTCGGGCCTGCAGGGCATCGCCGAAGGCGACCGTTTCGAGTTCGACCTCGAGGTCGATCGACGAGGCAAGTACTCGGCCGTAAATCTCGTTCCGGCAGGCTAAGTCCAGCCGGATTGCGGGGCGGCCGAGCGTTTGACCGGCCGCCCGCAGCATCATACTACACGAGCAGCAGGCGGCTATCCGATCCCAAGTGATCGGGCCGCCCTTTTGTGTTTTGATGTGAAGGAATCCCAATGGCCATTTCAGCGCTTATGCCTGTTTACCCACGGTGCGGCGTGCGTCCGGTCCGTGGCGATCATTGCCACCTGATTGACGAGGATGGCACCCGCTACCTCGATTTCGCCGCGGGCATCGCGGTCAATCTGCTCGGCCACTCGCACGAAGGCCTGATCGGCGCGATCCAGCGTCAGGCCGCCGAGCTGATGCATGTGTCCAACCTCTATGGCAGCCCGCAGGGCGAGCATCTGGCGCAGCGGCTGGTCGATCTGACATTCGCCGACACGGTGTTCTTCACCAATTCGGGCGCTGAGGCGGTCGAATGCGCAATCAAGACGGCGCGCGCCTATCATCAACATGCCGGCAACGAAGAACGCTTCGAGCTGATCACCTTCAACAACGCCTTCCACGGGCGGACGATGGCCACGATCAGCGCCTCCAATCAGGAGAAGATGCATAAGGGCTTCGCCCCGCTGCTGCCGGGCTTCAAATATGTCGACTTTGGCGATCTGGCCGGGGTCGAGGCCGCGATCGGTCCGCACACGGCCGGCTTCCTGGTCGAGCCGGTGCAGGGCGAGGGCGGCATCCGCGTCGGCAGTCAGGAGTTCATCAAGGGCCTGCGCGCGCTGGCGGACAAGCACGATTTGATGCTGGTGTTCGACGAGGTGCAGACCGGCGTAGCGCGCACGGGCACTTTCTATGCCTACGAACAGTATGGCCTGGAGCCGGACATTCTCGCCACGGCCAAGGGCCTCGGCGGTGGCTTTCCGCTCGGTGCCTGCATGGCGACCGAGAAGGCCGCGCGCGGAATGACCTTCGGCACCCACGGTTCCACCTATGGCGGCAATCCGCTGGCGATGGCCGCCTCTGAAGCGGTGCTCGATGCCGTGGGCAACGAGGAGTTCCTCGCGCAGGTGCGCGCTACCGGCGAACGGCTGCGCGGCCGGCTCGAACAGTTCATCGGCAACTATCCCGAGCTGTTCGAAGAGGTGCGCGGGCTCGGTCTGATGCTCGGGATCAAGATGAAGGTCGAACCGCGTCCCTTCATGCAGCACCTGCGTGACAAGCATCAGCTGCTCACCGTAGCGGCGGGCGATTCGACGCTGCGGCTGCTGCCGCCGCTGGTGATCGGCGATGCCGAGATCGACGAGTTCTTCGAGAAGCTTTCGGCGGGCGCGGCGGATTACGAACCGGAGACTGCGGGATGACGACGCACCATTTCCTCGACCTAGCCGATGCCGGTGGCGATGCGATCGCCGCGATGATCAACGACGCGCAAAGCCGCAAGGCCGCGCGCAAGGATTGGCCCAAGGGCAAGCCCGATGCCGATGCGCCGCTGGCTGGCCGCGTGCTGGCGATGGTGTTCGAGAAGAACTCGACCCGTACACGCGTCAGCTTCGACATGGCGATGCGCCAGCTTGGCGGCTCGGCGCTGATCCTCGATTCGGGCACCTCGCAACTCGGCCGCGGCGAAAGCGTGGCTGATACCGCGCGTGTGCTGAGCCGGATGGCCGATGCGATCATGGTCCGCACCGACGATCACGCCAAGGTCGAGGAAATGGCCCGCTACGCCACCGTTCCGGTGATCAACGGACTGACCGACCAGTCGCACCCGTGCCAGATCGTGGCTGACCTTGTGACAATGGTCGAGCATGGCAAGGCGCTTCCGGGGTTGGAGGTCGCCTGGCTGGGCGATTGCAACAATGTGCTGAACTCGGTGCTGGAAGCGGCGGGGTTGATGAAGTTCAACCTGCGCATCGGTACACCAGCCGAAATAGAGCCCGATGCGAGCTATGTCGCCAAGGCCCGTGCCGGCGGCGCGCGCGTAGATGTCACCAGCGATGCCGGCGAGGCCGCGCGCGGAGCGGACGTGATCGTCACCGACACGTGGATCTCGATGGGGCAGGATCACGCCGAAGAAAAGCTGGCCCAGCTCGCGCCCTATCAGGTCGACGATGCGCTGATGGCCAATGCCAAGCCCGATGCGATCTTCCTTCACTGCCTGCCTGCGCATGTCGGCGAGGAAGTGACCGAGAGTGTGTTCGAAAGCGCGCAATCGGTCGTTTTCGACGAGGCGGAAAACCGAATTCACGCGCAAAAGTCTGTTTTGCTGTGGTGTTTCGGCCAGTTGGGCGCAGGCGCTTAACATCGCGCCCGGCTATTCCCATCTATAGCCGATGACTGACACGACTGCCGCTGAAACAGAGACCGGTTTCGACACCGTGCTGCGCTTCATCCTGCCCGACCGCGATTGCCGCGGCCGGCTGGTACGGCTCGGACCGGTGCTGGACGAGATCCTCTCGGCGCACGACTATCCGCCGCCGGTGAAGCACTGCCTCGCCGAAGCCTTGGTGCTGACTGCTTTGATGGGCTCGATGCTCAAGGACGAGCAGGACCAGATGACGATCCAGGCGCGCTCGGAAGAGGGCCTGATCCGCCTGCTGGTGTGCGATTATCGCGATGGCGCGCTGCGCGGCTATGCCGAGGTAGCGCCCGATGTGCCCACGCAGGTGGGTGCGAACCCACGGCTCGAAACGCTGTTCGGCAGGGGCCACCTCGCCGTGACGTTCGACCTGGCCAGCACCGGGCAACGCTATCAGGGGATCGTGCCGCTTGAAGGTGAGAACCTGAGCCAAGCGATCGAAACCTATTTCGCGCAGAGCGAACAGCTGCCCACCCGGGTGAGCACGGCGATGGCTTTCGGGCAGGATGGCGGGATCGCTGGTGGGATGCTGGTGCAGCATCTGGCCGATGGCGAGGAAGGGCGCGAACGTCTGCACGTGCGCTTCGATCATCCCGAGTGGGAGCATGTCTCGATCCTCGCCGACACCATTTCGTATGGCGAGCTGGTGGATCAGGCGTTGTCGATGGAGGCGCTGGTCTGGCGACTATTCAACGAGGAGCGCGAACTGCGAACCGACGGCGTGGCCCATTTGCGCAAGGGGTGCCGTTGCTCGATCGAGCATTACGCAACGATCCTTGGCCGCTTCGGCGAGGCAGAGCGGGCGGAAATGGTGAACGAGGAGGGCGATATCGTGGTCGACTGCGCCTTTTGTTCGCGTCAATTCGCCATTCCCGCATCGCTGGATGACGTATCATGACATATTGCGGTATAGCGTTTTTGTTCAGCTTGGGCAGGGTATAGGTACGGCATGCGTAAGGTCTTGAAACTTTTTGCGATGATGTCCGCAGGGGCGGCGGTGGGCTTGCCTGCCGCAGCACAGGGGCCCGAGCTGGCCGTGCTCGGCACGCTCGACAAGGGTGCGTGGACCGTGCGGGTAAGGCCCGATGGGCCGACCACGCGGATCTGTGTGCGCACGGGGCAGGAGTTCATCCAGCTGCGCCATCGCCAGCTCAATTGCGATCGTTTCGTGGTCGACGATCAGCCCGGTGAGACCACTGTCCAGTATACCTGCCGGGGGCACGGCTATGGCCGCACCAGCGTCAGGCGCGAGGGCAACCGGCTCGTGCAGCTGCGCAGTCAGGGGACGGAAGATGGCAAGCCGTTCTCGGTCGACGCCGAGGCCCGTTACGCCGGAGCCTGTTGAACGAAGGGGGCTTGCTCCGGCGCGGGCACGGGCCTAGCTCGGCGGCATGACCTCCACGACGGTAAACACAGGCCAGAAGCACGCCATTGTGCTGCTTTCGGGCGGGCTCGATTCGAGCCTGTCTGCAGCGCTGGCCAAGGAACAGGGCTTCGCGATCAACGCCCTAACCATCGACTATAACCAGCGCCATCGCCGCGAACTTGATGCCGCGCGGGCCGTGGCGCAGTCGCTGGGGGCGCAGCGGCATATCATCCTCCCGCTCGACCTGTCGCAATTCGGCGGCTCTGCGCTCACCGCCGATATCGATGTGCCCAAGGGCGGCGTGGCGGAAGAGGGGATTCCGATCACCTATGTCCCCGCGCGTAATCTGGTTTTCCTGTCGCTGACTTTGGCCTGGGCCGAGGTGGTGGGGGCGAACGACATCTTCATCGGGGTGAACGCGCTCGACTATTCGGGGTACCCCGATTGCCGCCCCGAATTCATCGCCAGCTTCGAAGAGACGGCAAGGCTGGCCACGCGAGAGGGGCAGGAGGGCGAAGGCTTCCGCATCCAGGCCCCGCTCCAGCATTGGGACAAGGCGCGGATCGTCAGCGAAGCCTTGCGCGTCGGGCTCGATCTGTCGCTGACTTGGTCGTGTTATGACCCGCAGCCTGATGGCACGCCTTGCGGTTTGTGCGACAGTTGTCGGCTGAGGGCCAAGGGTTTTGCCGAGGCAGGCGCTCTCGATCCGGTTGCTGGCCTTGACGCGGGATGACAGCCGCCCAGCCGGAGCAGCGGGAGCGGGTACCGGTCTATAACTGGTATGCGCTTGGTGTGCTGGCCCTGGTCTATTGCACCAATTTCATCGACCGGCAGATCCTGTCGATCCTCGCCAACGACATCAAGGCGGATCTGGCGATCGACGATGCCCAGCTGGGCTTTCTCTATGGCACGGCCTTTGCGGTGTTTTACGCGCTGCTGGGTATTCCGCTCGGGCGGCTGGCCGATAGCACGCACCGCCTGCGTTTCCTGAGCTTCGGGCTGGCCTTGTGGTCGGCGATGACCATGCTCTCGGGCCTTGCGAAAAACTATGCGCAGCTGGCCCTGGCGCGGGTCGGGGTCGGTGTGGGTGAGGCTTCGGCCAACCCTTGCGCCTATTCTCTGATCGCCGACTGGTTTCCCGCCCATATGCGCGCGCGGGCCATCGCGATCTACTCGGCGGGGCTGTTTGTCGGCAGCGGTTTGTCGCTGTGGCTAGGCGGCTATATCGTCGAGGGCTGGAATGCGGCCTTTCCAGCCGATCCGCCGCTGGGCCTGAGAGGCTGGCAAGCGGCCTTTATCCTCGTTGGCACGCCGGGACTGGTGCTGGCCGTGTGGCTCCTCACCCTGCGCGAGCCGGAGCGGGGCAAGACGGCTGAATGCGCCAGACCCTTCAGGACGTTTCTTGCCCAATGTGCGCTGATTATCCCGCCTTTCGCCGCGATTGGCGCGGCACGCGAAGGCGGCAGGGCACTGGCGGTCAATCTGGCGGGCGCGGCCCTCATCGCGCTCATCAGCGCGGCGCTGGCGCTGCTGCTCGGCAATGTGGAGCAGTTCGTGCTGATCGGTATTGCCTACTATGCCGTGTTCAGCTGGGTGAGCCACACCCGCCGCGCCGACCCGGAATGTCACGCGCAGACCTGGGGCAGCGGCGCATTTCGCGCCATCGTCGGCGTCTATGCCTGCACGTCCTACGTCGGCTATTCGGTGACTTACTGGGCCGCGCCCTATGCCGAGCGGACCTTCGCGCTGGGCAAGGCCGAGCTTGGCCTGTTGATCGGTGCGCCCAACGCGCTGGGCGGGTTTCTCGGCATTCTGGCAGGCGGATGGGCTGCCGACGCCCTGCTGCGCTATACGGTGAATGGGCGGGTGCTGGTCGCCAGCGCAGCAGTTGTGCTGCCCGTGCCGCTGGTCCTGATCGGCTACACCACCGACAGTCAGACGCTGTTCCTCTTCTGCAATGTCCTCACCCAGTTGGTCACGGCCTCGGCGCTGGGGGCCTGCGCTTCGGCCAGTCAGGCGCTGGTTGATCAGCACATGCGCGGACGGGCCTCGGCGCTGTTCCTGCTGGGGCCGACGCTGGTCGGCCTGTGCTTCGGCCCCTTCGCGGTCGGCCTTGTGTCTGAGCGGACCGGTGATCTCGGCCTCGGGGTGATGATGAGCCTGCTGGCGGCGATCCCGGCGGGCCTGTGTCTGCTCGCCGGTCTGCGGCTCTATCCCGCTGCCCTTGCGCGGATCAGCCGCTAGGCCAGTATCCCCGTCGCGACGAGCGCCGCGACGAGCCCCGCAATCGCGGTGCGCGCTTCGCTGTCCTGCGTGGCGCCGCCGCTGGGCAGGGCGATGTCCGAGGCGCGGCTCCAGCCATCGTCGAACAGGGCCTGCTGCCCCGCCGACTTGTCGTAAACGCGCATTCCGGCCAGCGGCGGCTGGAACAGCCAGTTGCCGGCCTGCCGACAGGCGATCTCGCCCGCATGGCCCGTCCATTCATCGGTGGGCGTGTCCCCGACAAGCCAGGCCTCGCCATCGACCGGCGCGGCGGGCGGCGCATCGGCCGTGCCCTCGACCGCGAGGTGCAGCAGCGCATCGAGCCGCGCGAGCGCTTCGTTGACGGTAAACTCCTTCTGCGCCTGCGCGGTGAACAGGAACGGGAGGCCAAGGCGCGCGCTCGCGCTGGTGAACGTGATGGGATCGGGCATAGGTCACCTCAAGCAAGGGTTGTGAGATAGAGCGGATCGGAGCGGGCGCTGTTGCCGATCTGGCGCACCCACAGCGCTTTGCCGGGATGCTCGGCGCGCAGGGCGGCCCAATCGGGGGCGGAGAATTGCAACGTGGGCGCGGTCACTTCCCACTGGGCCTCGGGCAGCTCGGTATCGCCAAGGCCGACCGCATAGCGTTCGAACTCCTCGGCGAGCGGTGGTTCGACCGTGCCGCTCCAGCTCCAGGCCCCGCGCGCGCGGCGGGTCCAGCTCAGTGTGGCGCTGCCGTCGGCGGCCAGGGTCAGGCGTGGGTGGACCGGGACCAGCGGCCTCAGGGTCAGCCCGGCATTGGCGATCGTCGCCTCGGCGGGCACGTCGTCGGCGAGCCCGATGGCGGCGATCGCCTCAGCCGTGCCAAGGTCGGCGGCGTCAAGCCGGATCGGCCGTTCATCGAGCAGGACCACATTCGCCCCCGCCGCCGTGCCTGTGAGCGCCGCCGCTTCGGTGCCGCCGCGCCCGCGCAGCAGCCCGGACAGCCGCCAGACAGATCCGCCGATGCTTTCGGCATGGGCAAATTGCAGCAGCTCCGCCCCGACCAGCAACCGGTTGGCCCCCGCCGCCAGGCTTTCGAGCGGGCGCGAGGCCAGTTCGAAATCGGGGGAGGCGAGGGTGACGTCGACAGCAGCCGTCCGGTCGATAATGGCCGGGTCGGCGGGTGGGAGCAGGCTTGAGAGCGTGCCGACAACCGCGCGTTGCCGCCTGGTGCCCCGGAGCGGTGACAGGCTGCCGCCGTGGTCGGCATAGAGCATGGCTCCGGTCCAGCCGCTGGTGCTCGAACTGGCGGCGGCGATCACCTGCCGTTCGTCGCGCGTGCCGAGCCCGTCCCACGGCAGCTCGCTTGCCATCAGCACGGTGGGCGTGGCCACTTCGTCGGGAGTTTCGAGATTGCGGCCCGGATCTCCGATCGCCGGGGGGAGCGCTGCGCCCGGTTCGCGGGTCAGTTCGAGCTCGACGCCGGTGTCGCGCCATTCCCAGCTTTCCACCCGCCACTTGCCGGGGCGACCGGGCACGGCGACCAGAGCGCCGGGGGCAATCCGCGCGTCCAGCTCGGCCATGCGCCATTGCAGGCGGTCGCCCGCCACGCCTTCGCGTGTGGCCATGGCCTCGATCAGGCGCAGCGCGGTGCCCGCCTGCAAGGCACCGGGAAAGTCGATGACGGTGCTTTGGCCCGCAGGGGCCTGCCCGCCAGCGCGTTGCAGACCGGGCTGATAGTCGCGCGCGACATCGTAGTAGCGCATGGCCGAGGGCAGCTTGCTGTGATCGGTGCGGCGGGTGGACATCTGGCCGTAGGCCCCGCCAAAACTCTCGTTGGCGGGGTCGACCACGGCCTCGGGCAGGGTCGCGGCGGGCGCGGCGGCAGGATCGCGCGGGTGGATCGCCAGCGGCCCCGCGCCGACATCGCAGGCCAGCGGATAGACCCGGTCGAGCAGTTCGAGCGATGCCAGCACCGGCCCGCCTTCATCCGAAAAACCGCCCAGCCCCTCAAGCCCGCGCGTGATTGCCGCATCGGCCTCCAGCGGCTCCAGCAGTTCGACGAGGCTTACCTCGCCGTCGTCGCTGGTGATCTCGAAGGCGAGTGTGGGGATGCGGTTGCCGAACTCGGCCAGTTGCAGGCTTTCGAACACGCAGTAGGCGAGGCCCCGGAAAGCAGGGCAAAGCGCACCCTCGGCGCTGGCGAGCAGCGGATCGGGCTGCTGGTCGCCATAGCCCTGATGCACGCGCAGCATGCCGCCGACCTTGAGATCGCCCGCCGCGCCGCGCAGCAGGCGGCCATCGGCCCAGATCCGGCCCAGGCGAGCAATCGGGCGGCTCGCCAGCGCCACCGCGAAGCTGCACGAATAGCTGTAGGTCTTGACCGAGGGGCTGCTCTTGCCGCCGCCGGTGGTCTCGCTGGTTTCGACGAGGTCGGTCGCCCAGATCACGCTGCCTGCTGCGCGCATGGTGCCGAAATAGCGCGGGATCGGCGTGCCGTAGCTCGAACTGGTGACGGCCAGCTCCTTGAGGCGCGGGCCTACGCGGCCGCCGGGCTTGAACACCGCGCGGTCGATCTGGTTGCCGAGCAGCGAACCGAGCGCGCCGCCAATCGGCCCGCCGAGCGCGGTGCCGACCGTGGTGAGGATAAGGGTGGCCATGGTCAGTCTCCGCTTGGGGCCAGCCGCCAGCTACGCAGCAGCGGCCATTCGACCGGGCGCGGGCCGTGGACGACCCGGCGCAGACCGGCATGGGCATGGACGAGGGTGCCGCCCTCGCCCGCGATGGCGAGGTGCAGCTGCGAGGGCGATGGACGCAGCGCGAGCACGTCGCCGGGCTGGAGAGCCTCTGCCACGTCGCGCAGGCCCGAGCGGGCGAGCGCCGGAGCAAAGCCGGTGAGCGAGGTCTGATGCAGGCGATAGGGCGGCAGCGGCCCGGCATCGCGGCCCACGGTGCGCAGGGCCAGCACCACCAGCCCCACGCAGTCTACGCCGCCTTCGCGGGACATGCCGCCGAGATGGAAAGGCACGCCGACCAGCGCCCGTGCAGCTTCGAGGAGTTGTTGCCCGCCGGCCATTATGCGCCCCCTGTGCCGTAGCGGGTGAGCAGGTCGTTACCGGGCATGAACGGCTCGCCGCGAAAGTTCGCAGCATTGCCGAAGCGGGCGGCGCAGGTGGCAATGGTGTGGTCGCACGATTCGGTCACCTCCGCGCGGTCTCCTGCCGCCAGTCCGGCAACGAGATCGCGGTCAAGCGTGAGTTCGGAGCCCGAGGCGGCCATGATCCGCATCGCGACGCCCGCCTGCGGCCCGTCGATCCAGCGCAGTCGCCCGCCGACAATCATGTCGGCTGCGGGCAGGCCCGAAAAGCTGATCGAGCCGGTTTCGCTATTGATCGCCGTCACGCGAACCAGATGGGTGAAGCGTGCGGGGCTCAGCCCGCAGTCCCGGTCGCAGAAGCGGGCGCGGCAGGTGGGGCTGGTGCGCGGCACGAGGTCGCGTTCGAACAGCGTCTTGGCCGATTGCAGGCTCGCCTCGAAGCTCTCGCCGTTTTCGGTGACGCTGGCGACCTCGCCCGCAAATAGGGCCGTGTGCTCAAGGCTTTCCCAGTCGACCACACCCACCTCGATCACGGCACCGTCATAGCGGCCCATCCTGAGGTCGGCGGGCGTGATCGCTGAATGCGAGAGGATGCCCTCCATCTCGACCAGCTCGCTCGACAGGTCGGCCGAGCGGCGGATCGACGAGGGGACCATCCCCGGCGCGGCCAGATGCGCGATGCCCGCAAACATGAGGTCGCGGTTGTGGCTGGTGAAGCCGAGCGTCACCCCGTCGCGGCGCATGATCCGCCAGTAGGTGGCTACGGTTTCGAGCGGCTGGGCGAAGAAGGTCCGGCTCATGACGCCTCCCGGATCTCGATCAGCGGCACCGAGGGCGCTTCCCCGGCGGCGAAGTTGCTGGCGGAAATATCGAGCCGGTCCTCGGCGAAGCGGACCGGCACGTCGAACAGGAAGCCCGCGCGGACCTCGACGCCCTCGGGCGCAGCGGCGGACAGCGTGATCCAGCCGCCCTCGTCATAGGTCCAGGCGCTGGTCGGGACATGATCGAGGCTGACCACGATCGAGGCAAGGCGCGGACGGGTGATCGGGCGGACCTGCGGGTCTGCCCCCGCGCCATAGCGCTTGGCAAGCTGGAAGCGGACCGTCTCGCCATCGCCCAGGCCGAGCAGCTGGTCGCTGGCCGTGGGGGTGCCGGTCTGGCCGTGGGAGCTGAAGTCGAACGGGTCGGCGAGGCGAAAACCGCGCGCCGCCCCGCGCCGGGCGCGGAAGAATTCGAGCAGCACGCCAAGCTCTGCTTCCGAGCGGATGCCGGGGCCGACATCGTAGCGCAGGCGCGCGTCGCTCCAGTGACTGTTGCGCCGCTCGAAGCCCGAGGCGGTGAGCGCCACTGAGGTCGAGAATTCCGGGCTCACTGCGAGATCGCGGCCCGGCGCGAGTGGATAGAGTAGGTCGTCGAAGGCTTGCATGGAGGTGTCCTCGCTGGAGGGAAGGCGGGTGTATCCGTCGCGCGTGACCTGCGGCAGCGCCCAGACGAACAGGCGCTCGACGCCCCGCGCGCGAGCCTCGTCGAGGCCCCGGTCGATGCGCTGCCAGTAGCTTTCGGCATCGGCGGGGCTGAGCACGAAACCGGCCAGATAGTCCTGCACGTCGAGCGGGTAGTGCAGGCGGCCCTGCACGGCGGCGTAGGCGGCGCGGCGGGCGCCCTCGGCCCCGGCGGTGAGCCAGTCGTAGTCCTCGACCTGGAGCCGGTCGTAGGCGGGCCAGGCCCAGCCCTCGGGCAGGCTGGCGCGGCGCAGTTCGGGGCGGGCCGGGTCAAGCAGCGTGGGGGTGAACACGAGCAGATAGACCGTCGCCGCGCCGCCCGCCGCAGTGCGGACATGGTCGCGTAGCGCGGCGGTGGAGGCGGCCAGCGTGGCCCCGGCCCAGTCGAGCAGGTCGAGCTGGGCGGCATCGAGCGAGGCGGTGAGGTCGGGGATTTCGGGGGCCGATCCGCGCGCGGCGATCACGGCGTCGTCATAGAGGCAGATGTGGCCATCGAAGGTGAGCCACCACCACGGTTCGCCGATCTGGAAGTGGACCGGCAAGCCCTCGGCCACCACCAGCGCGGTGAAGGCCCCGGCGACCGTGCGCAGGTAAGCCATGGCCGTGTC
Organism: Aurantiacibacter suaedae; assembly: GCF_005434915.1. Classification (GTDB taxonomy): domain Bacteria; phylum Pseudomonadota; class Alphaproteobacteria; order Sphingomonadales; family Sphingomonadaceae; genus Alteraurantiacibacter; species Alteraurantiacibacter suaedae. The sequence goes on along the minus strand of NZ_SKCG01000002.1, from coordinate 356,090 downwards.
GTTCGCTGGCGAGAGCAGAGTGGAAGGCGGCTCCCATCCGGTCAGCGCGCGCGAACCGTCGTAAGCGCGCTGGCTCCATTCCGGTGGGCAGTGCTCGGCGAACAGCTCGTAAGAGAGCGAGACAATCGGCTGGTAATCGAGCCGCGCGCATTCGGCGAGGAAGGCGCGGTGCCACGCCTCGCACGGGGTGCAAAGCTGTGCCGGCTCTTCCACCAGCAGCGCGCCGCTGGGCTGGCGGGCGAGCCGGTAGAAGTGGCTCATTCCGACATAGTGGACGATGGCCCCGCGATAGCCGAGGCCGAGCACATTGCGCAGCACCCGCGCTGGGGTGAGGTTATAGCTGTCGTCGTAGGCTGTCGCCATGCCGACATCGTGCGGGGGCACCACTACGTCGCCCAGCTTGACCATCGCGCGGTGGCCCTCGCAGGCGATGCCGGTCAGCTCGACCCAGCCATTGGCGCGCGCGGGCAGCAGCGTGTGATCCGCGGGATCGTGGCCCGGCGGGACCAGCGAGATGAACATTCGGTCGATATCGGAGGGATGGAGCGCGTCGCCATCGGCCAGCCAGCCTTCGCGCAGCTCGGAAAAGGGCAGCACAACGGCGGCATCGTCGGGCGCGCCCTCGGCGTAGTTCCACAGCCGCACATACCAGGTGCGCGCCGCGCCAGAGGCATCGCGCCCCTCGATGGTGAGCGTGGGCCCGTGCACCTGATCGAGCGCCACCACGCCTGCCGAGCGCCAGCGGAAGCGCAGGCTGGTGTGCGCATAGTCGCGGTCGGTGGCATAGGCGAGCAGGGGGTGGTCGTAGCGGTCCTCGCTTTCCCAGATCAGCCCGGCGAGCGCATCGCGGTGGTGGAACTCGCAGTCGATGCGCAGGCCGTCGTGCGCGATGGTGGTGAGGCTCGCCATTTCGGGGCGGGGGAAGTCGACGGTCCAGAAGCGCGGGTCGAACCGCTGGAGATAGTCGAAGTCCTGTCCGTTGCGCTTGCGCGCCAGCCAGTATGCCATGTGTTTTCCTCCCTCAGGCGCCGCGCAGCGCGCGGGCGACAGCGCTGGCGACCTGGCGCGACGAGCGGCGCAGCATCGCCGGGCTATCGGTGCCGCGCTCAGCGGCGAGGTTGATCGACACGCGCACGTCCTTGCCGCCGCCCTGCGGGGCGAGCGTTTCGACCCGGCCCGCCGAGGTCGGCACGAACAGCTCGGGGCCACGCTCGCCGACGAGGAACGGCATTCCGGGCGCGACCGGTCCGCCGGTGGCGCGCCCCGGAAGGCCCAGCAGTGCGCCGAGCGTATTGCCGAACAGGCCGCCCAGCCCACCGCTTGCGCCTTTTGCCGGGCCGCCGCCGAACAGCGCGCCGAGGCCGTTTTGCACGGCGCTGGCGGCGATCTCGCTCATCGCGCGCAGGGCAACCTGCTTGAGGTCGTCGAAGCCCAGACTGCCGCGCCGGATCGCGCCGAGCAGCCCGCGTTCGAGTACCGATCCGGCCTTTTCGAACCCGCCGATCAGCGAGCTGTCGACGCTCGCGCGCATGGTTTCGATGTCGGCGCGGAAATCGCTGGTGCTGGCGCGCACTTCCACCAGCAGCGGTTCGAGATCGTCAGTCATGCCTGTCTTGCTCCAGCAATGCGGCCAGCTCGCAGCGCGTTAGGCCCTCGGCCTGCTCGCCATTTTGGTTTGCGAAAATGCAGAAAAGTTCCGCTGGGGTTGCCCGCCAGAAATCCTGCGGGTTCCAGCCCAGCGAGCGGCACAGCTCCCCGCACAGCCGCAGGGCGCTGTCGGAGAGGTCCTCGCTCATGGGCGGCCTTGCAGGATCTGGCGCAGGATCGTGCGTAAAGGCGCAGCGGCGGCGGCAAGGCCCATGGCCATCACCGCTTCGCCCACCTGTTCGCGGGTGACATCGCCTTGCTCGGCAAGGCAGTGCCAGAACAGAGCGGCGATCTCGGACAGGCGCAGCTGGCCCTCGCCCGCCCGCTCGACCAGCGCGAACAGCGGGCCAAGCTCTTCCTCGGCCAGGACCAGCGCGTGAAAGCTGGGACGCAGCAGGCGGGGTTTGCCCGCCACCACCAGCATTGCCTCGCCGCGTGCGGGATTGTGGCGAGCCTGACTCATGCCGGAACGACCGGGCCGGAGCTTTCGAGCTGCAACGTGTAGTTGCGCTCGCCATTGAAATCGCCCGCATAGTCGAGCCGCTGGACGAGGAAGCGCCCGCGCAGCTTCTCGCCGTCCTCGAAGCTCAGTTCATAGTCTTCGATGGTGCCCGCCAGTGCGTGGGCGCGAACGGCTGCTTCGGCGCTTGAACCGAGAAAGATCCCCGCTGCGCTGACCGACACCGAGCGCGTCCCCGCCCCTGAGAGCAGATCGCGCCAGCCGCCCGATTCCTTGTGGGTGACGACCACCGCGTCGCCATTGATGGAGAGCTGCGTGGTGCGCAGCCCGGCGACGGTGGCATAGGCGGGCGAGGCGGTGCCGTCGCCGATCTTGAGCAGGAAGGCAGAGCCTTTTTGGGCAGTCATGGGCAGGTACTCCGTGTAGAAAATCAGGCTTCGAAAAGGCGGAAACGGTATTCGAGCAGCACCGCACGCCTGAGGTTCGCGCGCTGCTCGGCGCGCCCGCGCAGGAACTGGGCCGAGACGAGGCGGAAGCTGGGATGCGCGGCGGGCATGGTCTCGATCCGGTCGGCGACCAGCGCGGCGAGGTCGGCGCTTTCGCCCGCCTCCTCGCCGCGCAGGTGCAGTTCGAGCGCCACGCGCACCTCGCGCCCGCGCCGGTCCTTGGTGCTCCAGTCGATGCTGGCGCTGGTGGCCACGGCAAGCCAGGGCGCGCTGGTGCGGGTGGGCACCTCCTCGGTGATGGAATTGAGCAGCGGGGCCAGCAGCGGGTCGCTCGCCAGCCAGTCGATCAGCGCAATGCGCAGGGCACTTTCCATGGGATTACGGCTCCGATGTGAAGGCGGGCCACAGCCATTCGGCGCGGCGCCAGGACTGTTCGCCCGGCTCGGCAGCGAGGCGGCGCTCGGCCGCCCGTGCCAGCGCTCGCTTGCGCGCCTGCCGTTCGAGCGCCCGCGCAAGCCCGGCGAGCCCGGGGATCTGCGCGGTGATCATGCCAACCGCATCCGCCGCCAGGGCTGCCACAGCGCCGCGACGGCGGCGGGCGGGGCGCTCTTGGCGCTGTCGTCCTCGCGGGCGCGGAAGTGGTGCGCGGCAAGGCGCAGCACCCCGTGGCACAGGTCGGCGGGCAGCAGGTCCCAGTCGGCGGCAAGACCGGCTGTGTAGCGAACCACCAGCCGCTTCTCGCTGACCGGCACCACGAGGCGAAAACGGCCCTCCGCCCGCGCCGTGATGTCGACCAGATAGCTGGTCGGCGGCAGGGTGGTGCGCGAGGCGTCGCTTGCCAAAGCCTCCACCGCGAGGATCGCGCGCACGGGCGTGAGGTCGAGCGTCTGCCAGCCGGTGCTGGCCTCGCGCATTTCTTCGTAGGTCGCCTCCAGCGCGATTCTGCCGGTGAAGGCCTCGCAGGTGGCGAGGCTGGCGGCGAGCAGGCGGGTCAGCTCCGCGTCGTCGCGCGCGGTGGTGATGGCCAGCCAGGCCTTCAGCTCGGCGAGCGCGGCTCCGGCAAGGTCAGGTGGCGTGACGAGTTGCCGCTGCATGGCGGTCTCCTGTGTCTCGGCAAGAACAAAGGCGCGCCCGCTCCGGCGAGGAGGGGGGAGTGGCTCGCGGTTAGCGGGCGCGCACGGACGCCGGGCGTGCCTGAGGCTGGCACCGCCCGGCGGATTGAAGGCGCTTAGGCCTCGATCTTCAGCAGCTTGATCGCCGCGCTATCCAGCACCTGCCCGCCCACGCGCTTGGTGGCGTAGAAGTGGACGAACGGCTTGTTGGTGAACGGATCGCGCAGGATCGACGTCGCGGTGCGTTCGGCGATGAGGTAGCCGTTGCGGAAGTTGCCGAAGGCGATCGGGTACTGGTCCGCCGCGATATCGGGCATGTCCTCGGCCTCGACCACCGGATAGCCGAGCAGACGGTCGGGCTGGCCCTCGACCAGACCCGGCTGCCACAGGAAGGCCCCGTCGCTAGTCTTCATCTTGCGCACCTCGGCCAGCGTGGCCGAGTTCATCACCCAGCTCGCGCCCTGGCGGTGGCCGGCCTTGAGCGTGTGCACGAGGTCGATCAGGCGGCTTTCCGGGTTGGCATCGAAGCCCGCGGCATCGCCCGAGCCGATATATTGCAGGCTGCCGAAGGGTCGCACCGCGTCACCCGCCATCGACGTGGCCGAGGCAAGGAAGCCGAGCGGCTGGTTGACGCCGGTGCCGTTCACGAAGGCAGAGCCCTCGGCAGCGGCGAATTCGACTGCGATCTCGGCGGAGAGCCAGCCTTCGAGGTCGAACCCGGCATCGTCGAGCATGGCTTGGCTGGCCGCGGGGTTGGCGTAAAGGTCGCCCGACGGCGGGGCGACCTCGGCGAAGGTCGGGCTGGCGGTTTCGGGGCGAGCATCGCCCTCGCCGACCCAGCCCGAGGCGACCCCGCCGGTGGCGACCAGCTTGCGGTAGCCCGCGTTGCCCACCTGCACCACCTGCGCGATCTGGCGGATCGGCGAGATGGTCTTCAGCTCGCTGGCGATCATCGCGTCGATCTCGCGCGGCACGGCATAGCCGCCGTCACCCGGCGTGAGGCCCGAGAGCGACTTGAGCTCGGTCTCGCGGCCCTGCCGTAGGTAGCCGGTGACGAAGCTCTTCACTTCGGGGCTTTCGGTCTTCACCACGCCATCGAGCGCGGGGCGCGAAGCGGCGCGGCTGACACGGTCGAGCCGGGCCTTCACCTCGTCGACGTCCGAGCGCAGCACCTTGATCGCCTTCTCGGCTTGGTCCTGGCGCGAGACCAGATCGAAGCTCTGCGCGATCACTTCGGTTTCGATTTCCATATCCATATCAGCTAGTTACCTTTTCGGTTGGGGGCACGAGAAATGAGACCGCCCCCCGAGTGGGGCCGGTCAGGGGGATTTTTGTGGGGGTTGAGGGAAGCCGGAGCGGGATGGCACGGCATCGCATAAAGCCCTTCCCCTTGGGGAAGGGTTGGGATGGGGGGTCCGCGCCAGCCAGCCAGCGTCGAGCCCCCACCCCCGGGCCTCCCCAAGGGGAGGGGAGTAAGGAAGATCAGGCAGACCCTAGGCGACGAAATGCACTCTCGCTCCGGGCTGGAGCGGCTGGGTCACGAGGCTCACCTCGAACAGGTCGATATCTTCGAGCACACGGCCATCGAGCGTTTGGCGATAGCCACGCGCGCGGTAGCCGAAGCTGAGGCCGTTCACCCGTTTGCCGAGCAGGTCGCTCACCGCGCGGCTGCGGGGATTGTCGAGCCGGGCGATCACGCGCAGGCCTTTTTCGTCCTCCTGCGCCAGATCGACCGTGCCGATCTGCTGCTCCGGCCGGTGTTGCCAGAACAGCGGCAGCGGCTCGCGCCGGTCCGCCAGCGTGCGGGCGAAAGCGCCCTTGCGGATGGTGTCGCCCGCAGCGTCGGCCACGTCGAACAGGGCGGCATAGCCCGCCAGCCGCACCATCACCGCAGCAGCCCGAACACGCCGAGCCGCACGGCGATGCCGACCAGAAGCAGCGCCAGCACCCCGCGCACGACCCATTCGACGGTCGCCTTCCACGCGCTCGCCTTTGCGCTGCGCCAGGCTTCGAGCAGCTCGCGCAGTTCGTCGATATCGCTCTGCGCGTGGTCGTCCTCGAGCCCGATGCGGGTGAGCACGCGGTCCGCGCCCAATTCGCTCGCCTCCTCGACGATGGCGCGCAGGGTCACGAGGTCGGCACCGCCGGTCTGCGCCTGCGCGATGAGCGCGGCGAGCATGTCTTCGCGGGTCATTGGTTATCTCCGTTCGTGTTTTGTTCGGGTCCGGGAGGCAGGCTGAGCATGGCGCGCTTCTCGGCCTCGCTCAGGAAGTCGGCGCCGGTGACCTGCGCCCACAACTTCTCGCGATCCTCCGACAATGCAGGCACCCGGTCGAGATCGACCGCGAGGGCGACACCGGGGAACCACGGTTGCAGCCCCTCGGAAATCCCGCCGAGGATCTTCGCCGCCAGCGGCAGCAGCGTGAGCCGCCACAGCGCACGGTTGGCCTCCTTGTAGTTGGCATAGGTGTTGTCGCCCGGCAGCCCGAGCAGCATCGGCGGCACCCCGAAGGCGAGCGCAATGTCGCGCGCGGCGGCGGCTTTCAGTTCGGCAAAGTCCATGTCGGCGGGCGAGAGCGACAGGCTCTGCCACTTGAGCCCGCCCTCCAGCAGCATCGGACGGCCCGCATTGCCGCCGCCCTGATAGGCTGCGGCCAGTTCCTCCTTGAGCCGGTCGAACTGCTCGCCGGTGAGTGTGGAAGCCTCGCCGGTATCGTAAACCAACGCGCCCGAGGGCCGCGCGGCGTTTTCGAGCAAGGCGCGGTTCCAGCTGGCGGCGGCATTGTGGATCGCCACCGACTGTTCGGCGGCGATGAGGCAGCCTGCGCCGTAGTGGTCGTCGGTCGGGTGGAAGGTTTTGAGGTGGATCAGGCAGGGCCAGCCGTCCTCGTCCTCCAGCGGCAGGTCGACTTTGGTGTCGCCCACGGTGTAGCGATAGGCGGCGGGCCAGCCGTCGGCGCCGGGGACCACGCTGATGCGCTCGGGGCGCAGGGCGAACAGCTCTGCGGGCTTGCCCGAGGCATCGCGGGCGATCTGCACATAGCCGTTGCCGTTGAGCAGCAGGTGCGCGGCGAGCGTTTCGAGCAGCGACTGCCCCGCGCTGGTGGCCCGCACGAGGGCGAGCGCTTTGGGATCGGCCTCGGCAATCGGCGCGCTGCCGACGCCCTCGGCAACGATCCGCACCGCGCGCTGGGCGACGGGGTTTTCGATATAGCCGCGCCGGATTGAGGCGGTGTAGTCGAAGCCGGTCCGCCCCGCGTGGGCCTCGTAAGCGAGCGCCCAGGGCGAAGTGAAGCTGCGCGCCAAAGGCACGCGAGCCCCGTCTCCGCCCTTGAAGGCGGAGCGGAGCGTGTCGATGAAGGACATGCTATTTCCTTTTGCGTTGCTATCTTGCTCGCCCGAACCGATGATCCGGCGATGACTTTGAAAGACTACTTGCTTGGCCGGCGGTTTGAGTTGGTTTCAGCATTGCCGCGAGAAGAGATTGCGCGGCGGATTAGTACCGCCACGCCGTCGATGTTGAGTCCGTTGGCCAGGGGAGTCGCCGGCTCATGCCGGTTTGGCAGGCTCAGATTGTTTTGGCGGATCCCATTTTTTGACAACGGATTTGCGCCGGTTTTTGCGGGCCGGCTGACCAGTGACAGGCGCCAGACCCGAATTTCTGCTCGCTGGGGAGCCTCGTTATATGTGAGAGTGTTTTTTACGATTTGGTATGGGCTGGTGCTGGTAATAGCGATCAGCTTGGCAACAGCTTTATTTGGCGGAAGGCCTAGTGCGGGTAACGATCTGTTGATCGTTCCTTTCGTTGGCCTGTTTGCGCTGGTGCCACTACTCGTTCATCTTGTATTTAATCGCTCGGCAGACAAGCATCTCACGATTATCCTTGCTTTCTTAGTCGCTGAGATTGCGGCGACCGAAGCGCCTATATCTGGCGGACGTGCGGCACGCTCCTCCGCCCCAACATCAGCTCACTAAGCGCCCAAACCAGCGCATCGGCCCGATCCGGCGACCGCCCGGGCCCTTCATAAGTCCCGCCCGCCAGGAGCCCGCACAACTGGTCCTCCAGCGCCGCGAAATGGCCGACATGCTGCACCCGGTCCGCTTCATATAAAGCCGCAATCGGCTCGGCCCGCGCGGCCTTGCCTCGGCTGGCGTGGACGAGCTTTACCGGCATCGCGCAGTCCGCTGCGCGCAGAACGCTCTGCACCATGTCGCCGCCCTGATTGGCCTCGGCTATCACGCGGTCGGCGCGCCAGATGCGTACGGCCTCGGCCACCGCTGACGCCCAGCGCTCGGGCGTTGCGCCGCCGACAGAGTGGTCGGCCAGCACCTGGCCCAGGCCCTCAGCCGTCACGCCGCAGACGATAATCCCGCACTCGTCGCCGCGCGCCGAGGCGGGCGGGTCGACGCCGACCACGATCCGCACGCACTCGCCCTTTGGCCCATCCCACGCGGGGGAGAGGTTGGGGAGGGCGGCTCCTGTCCCGTCGCCCGCCAGCGTGGAGCCCCCACCCCCCGGCCCCCTCCCCTCGAGGGGAGGGGGGGGCTGGCGGCATTTCTCTAACAGGGCGCGGCTCCACAAAGCCCCCTCGACCTCGCGCAGCATTTCGCCGTCCAGCTCCTGCCGCCCCAGCGACGAGCCGCCGAACTGGCTCAGCATCGCCTCGTAGTAGGCGGTCGGCAGTACCCCGGCGTTGTCTGCCGTGCGGCCGCGCGCCAGCACCACACTGCCGTCGCCGCGCTCGGCCTCGGCCAGCAGGCGCTGCATCAGCGGCACCGCGCGCGGGGTGCTGGTGGCGAGAATGCGCGGGTGCTCGCCCAGCCGCATCCCCAGTTGCAGGTTGTCCCAGCAATCCATCGCCCGGCCGCCGGCATTGTCCCACTTGGCGATCTCGTCGCACCAGGCGTGGGTGTGCTGCGGGCCGCGCAGGCTTTCGGGCTCGCCTGCCGAATAGAGGAAGGCCTGCGCGCCGTTGGGCCAGGTCAGCCGCTTCAGCGACGGCTCGAAATCGGGCACCAGCGCGCGCGGCGAGGCCGCCAGAATGCCGCTTTCGCCCTCGACCATCACGCTGCGCACCTCCGAGAGGCTCGCGCCCACCAGCGCGATGCGCGCGGTGCCATCGTTGCGCGCGACATTGCGCACCCATTCCGCGCCCGCGCGGGTCTTGCCGAAGCCGCGCCCGGCACAGATCAGCCAGATCCGCCAGGCGCCCGGTGGCGGCAGTTGTTCGTCGCGCCCCCAGACCTCCCAGTGCCAGGAGCCCAATGCCTGCCGCTCGTGCGCGAGCAGCGTCTTGTCGAGCGCCAGACGGCGGTGTTTTCCGCCATCGCCGCCGGCGCGGAACCAGCGGCCCCGGCTGTCGCGCGGCTGCTTACTCGCCATCGTTCGGCCCGCTCTGGCGCTTGGCCTCCAGCTCGGCGGCGCGCTCTTCGCGGGCGCGCTGGGCGTCGATCTTGGCGTTGATCTCGCGCATCGTGATCACCTCGTCCTGCAATGTCTGGCGGCCTTTCTCACGCGCCACGCTCTCGCGGTGGGCGAGCAGGCAGCGAAAGGCGGTGCCGATGTCGTATTTGCGCTTGTTGCCGTCCTCGTCGACGTCCTCCAGCCGCCCTTCGCGCAGGCGGGCGAGCAGGTCCATTTCGAGGCTGTCGTATCCTTCCGCGAGCGCCGCATACCAGCGGGCGGCGAACTCGGCGCTTTCGCGGCGGCGCTTGTAAACCAATGACTGGCTCACCCCGGCTTCCTTGGTGGCAGCCTTCACATTGGAGGTCTCTGCCAGTTCGTTGATGAAAGTGGTCTCCCAGTTACGTTTGGCCATGAATGCAATGTCCCGTCGTTGGCGCTGGCGGCGAGCATCAAAAAAGGCGGCACCCCGTGGTGGGGACCGCCTCTTGCCGACTCGCTCTATCGCGATGTTGTCCTTTGCTAACCCAAGAGCGTTACGATGTCAATAGAAAAGTGCCATATAGGTTATTTAGTGCCGCTTGCTCTGGCTGCATCGCTCGCCTAATCGCGATAGCTGCAACGGGGCTCGGGACCGGAAACCGCATGATTACCAAGCTGCTGCAGTCGCTTTACGACTGGACCATGGACAAGGCCAAGCACCGCCACGCGCAAGGCTGGCTGGCGTTCTTCGCCTTCGTTGAATCGAGTTTCTTCCCGATCCCGCCGCATCCGTTGCTGGGCCTGATGTGTCTGGCCGAGCCGAAGAAGGCGATCCGCTTCGCCGCGATCTGCACGGCCTTTTCGGTGCTTGGCGGCATCGCGGGCTATGCCATCGGGCACTTCTTGTATGAGGCGGTGGGCGAGTGGCTGATCGGCGTGCTGGGTCTGTCAGAGGCCTTTCCCAAGGCCGCCTGCTACCTGCGTGAGAACGATTGGCAGGCGATCGTGATAGCGGGCACCACACCGGTGCCGTTCAAGCTGCTGACCATCACCGCCGGGTTCATTTCCATGAACTTCGGCACTTTCGTGCTCGCCTCGATTGCCGGGCGGGGCTTGGTGTTTATGGCGGTCGGCGTGCTGTTCCGGGTGTTCGGCGCGCCGATCAAGGCCTTTATCGACAAGTACCTTGCCTGGCTGACGGGCCTGTTCGTGGTACTGCTGATCGGCGGCTTCGTGCTGATCGCGCAGGTCGGCCATGATGACGGCGAGGCCGATCCGGCCGACGTCTGCGCGAATGTGACGAGCCTCGACCAGCTCTGAGCTAGGTCAGCTCGTCAGGGTGGCGTCGAGCGTGATTTCGGCGTTGAGCAGCTTGGAAATCGGGCAGCCGCTCTTGGCCTCGTTGGCGATGCGGTGAAACACGGCGTCGTCGATGCCGGGCACCTTTGCGTTGGTAACGAGGTCGGAGCGGGTGACCGCAAAGCCGTCGCCGTCTTTCTCCAGCTTCACCTTCGCCTGCGTTTCGACGGTGCCATCCTCGAAGCCTTCCTTGGCCAGAGCAAAGCTCAGCGCCATGGTGAAGCAGCTGGCATGGGCCGCCGCGATCAGCTCTTCCGGGTTGGTGCCGGGCTCATCCTCGAAGCGGGTGGAAAAGCCATAGGGCTGCTCGCTCAGCGCGCCCGAGCCGGTCGAAACGTGGCCCTTGCCGCTTTTGCCAAGGCCCTCGTAGCGCGCGCTGCCGGTATTGGTGGTCATGTCGTGTATCTCCTTTGCTCAGGAGACGCACGACATGGCCTTGATGTTCCTCAGCGGCTGCGATGGGGAAAGGTGAACCGCGCCTCTTCAACGGGACGGCCCGACTGATCGGCCGGGGTCGAATATAGCGTGCTGACCAGCTCATCGCCGGCAATGCCGACATGCAGGAAGCCCCAGGTCGATCCACGCGAGAACAGGTTGCGCATCTGCGGGTTGTTGGCGATCTGCTGCTCGGCAAAGGGCACATGCTGCTGGCGATATTTCGAACCCGCACCCGAAACGAACATCGGCACCGGCTCTGAAGGCGCGCCTGCCACGAGCGAGCAGTCGTCTGAGTAGGCTTCAATCAGGTGATCGTCGCCAGCGATATAGGCATCGGCATAGCGGCAGATCGGATCCAGCAGGAGGCGGCGCAGGCTGCGCGCCTTCTCGTACTTGCTGCCCCCGCTCGACCACAGCGCATGGTGGCCCATCACGATCTTCCACTTTGCCTGCGAAGCGGCCAGCGCCTCGGTCAGCCAGCCAACCATGTTCGCCTCCTCGGCATTGGATGCGCGTACGTAATCGGGCCATTCGTCCAAGCCGCCGTCCTGCAGTTCGTTGCCATCGGCATCGAGCGCATCCTTGCGCACCTCGGTCCCGGCAAGCAGCATCTCGGTGTCGATCACGAAGATCTCGAGCTCGCCTTCCATTCCGGCGGGCACCGCCGAATAGAACAGATCGGGCATGGTGAAGTTGGGGTGGGCCTGGAGATAGGCGAGCTGGGCATCTGTCGCTTCGCGGGAGATATGCCAGTCGTGGTTGCCCATCATCGCATAGAGCGTGAAGCCGGGCGTGCCCGCGCCGAACTTGCCATAAGGCTGGTCGAGCATCTCGCGGAAGCGGCGCTCGTCGGAAATGCCGTCGGCACCGAGGGTGGCACCATCGGGGTAGATGTTGTCGCCTAGGATCGCGCCGAAATCGCAGCCCTCGTGCGCGCAGACCTCGGCCGCGGCCATCGCCACCGGGTACATCCCGCTGGCGGGCACGAAGCCGCCGATCGCCGGTTCGAATTGCCATGGCGTGGGGCGGAACTGCGACAGGTCGCGGTTGTGCTCAAGCCAATCGGAGGCCTCGTTGCCGAGGTAGGCGCCAAGTGTGCGGAAGCGCTCGTCGTCCTCGTCGAGCTGATCGTAGGCTGGAATATAGCCGGTATCGCCAATGGCGACGAAGGCTACATCGTATTCGCGCTGTTCGCCGCTATCGCCCTGCGCGAGGGCCGGCGCTGCTGCGGAAAGACTGAGGGTGGCGGCAAGGGCCGCGAGGGGCGGGCGCATGAGGATACTCTCGTCATTAAGGGGGAGCGCCCTTCTGACGAGAGTATTTTACAAAATTAAGTCCTCGGCGTGACCGTGCCTCAGATAATCCCCACCGCCTTGCCGGCACGTTCGAACATGCCGAGGATCGTCTCGACCTCTTCGCTCGAATGCTCGGCGCACAGCGAGCAGCGCAGCAGCGTCATGTTCGCAGGCGTTGCCGGGGGGCGCGCGAGATTTACGTAAAGCCCCTCGTGCAGCAGCGCCTCCCACATCGACGCGCCCTTCTGCAGATCAGGCATGATCACCGCCACGATCGCGCTCTGCGGCTCGCTGGTGCCGAGGGTGAAGCCCATCTCGGTGAGGCCCGCGTGCAGCCGGCGGGAGTTCTCCCACAGATGCGCGCGCTTCTCGCCCGCCTGCATCAGCTTGCGGACCGAAGTCGCCGCTGTCGCCACCACCGAAGGCGGCAGGCTGGCGGTGAACACATAGGGGCGGCACACCAGCCGCATGATCTCGAACTTGGGGTGGTTGGAAACGCAGAAGCCGCCCACCGTGCCGACCGACTTCGAGAAGGTGCCGATCACGAAGTCGACCTGATCGAGCACACCCTGATCCTCGGCCACGCCGCGGCCATGCTCACCGATGAAGCCCATCGAGTGCGCCTCGTCGACCAGCACCATCGCGCCGTATTTCTTGGCCACCGCGACCATTTCCTTCAGCGGCGCCACGTCGCCCAGCATCGAATAGACGCCTTCGAGCACCACCAGGATACCCGCGCCCTCGGGGATGCGCCTGAGGCGCTTTTCCATCGCCTCGATATCGTTGTGCTTGAACGGAACCACTTCCGCCTTGCCCATCGCGCAGCCGTCCCAGATCGAGGCGTGGCTGTCGATGTCGAGCACGATGTAATCGCCCTTGCCGGCGATGGTGGAGATGATGCCGAGGTTGGCCTGATAGCCGGTCGAGAACACCATGGCGTGATCCATGGCGTAGAACTCGCGCAGCGCATCCTCGACCTCGCGGTGCCCCTGATAGGTGCCGTTGAGCACACGGCTGCCGGTGGTGCCCGAGCCGAACTGGTCAAGCGCTTCCTTGCCCGCCGCGATCACGTCGGGATCGAAGGTCATGCCCATGTAGTTGTAGGTGCCGAGCAGGATCGTGTCGCGTCCGTTGCAGATGGCACGCGTGGGCGAGAGCACCTTTTCCATCACCAGCGAGAACGGGTCTTCCACCCCGCTCGCCAGCAGGTTCTCGCGGATCTGGATGATTTCGTCGAACTTGGCGAACAGGTCCGGCGCGGTGGCGGTCATGGTTTCGCTCATCGGTTCGTTCACTTGCCCTGCATACCGGTGACCGCGTCGACCAGCTGGCCGTAGGTCTCGATCTCGGCCTGCTGGTTCATCGAGATGATGATGTCGAACTCGTCCTCGATCGCGGCGACGAAATCCATCACCGTAAGGCTGTCGAATTCCAGATCGCCGGCAAAGCTGGTGGCATCGGTGATCTTCATCGACTTCTTGTTGAACGGCTCGATGATGGTGCGAATCCGGCTGTCGACTTCGGCACGGTCCATGAGAAAGGTCCTATCTGCAAATTAGCGCGGGCGCACGGCCCGAATAATGGCGGGCAAAGCCCGAGCGCGGGTGCTTGTCAAGGCGGCGCGGCCTGCGGGCCCCGGCTAGTTCGTGCCTACCAGGTCCTTAACCGCGGCCATGAACGGCCCGATGCTGACCGGTTTGGACAGATATCCCTCCGCGCCGGAAAGCCGGATGCGTTCCTCGTCGCCCTTGCCGGCATAGGCGGTGACGGCCAGCACGGGAACATCGGAAAGCGCGCTGTCGCCCTTCAGATGCGCGATCAGATCGAGGCCCGAAACGTCCTGCAGCTGGATGTCCATAACCACCAGATTGGGCGCGAAAGCGCGCGCGCGGGCAATGGCCTCCTTGCCATCGGCAACCGGCTCCACCGAAAAGCCGCCTGCGCGCAAAACGTCGCAGAACAGCTTGCGGTTAAGGTCGTTATCCTCGACAACAAGGATCCGTTTTGACATTGCTGTCCCCATGGCGGCCTGTCGTTCGCCAGACCGATCTGCTCTCTCTCTACCGCGCTTGTGGAAAAGTGACAATTCCTAAGGACTCATCAACCATGGAAGCCGACCGGGCAACGCTCGCGCTGGCAGCGCTGGGCTGGATACTGGCCGATAGCGCGCGGGCCGACCGCTTCCTCGCGCTGACCGGGCTCACGCCCGACGGTTTGCGCGAGGCGATCGGCGAAAGCGCCACCCATCAGGCGGTGTTCGATTTTCTTGCCGCGCACGAACCCGATCTGGTTGCCGCAGCCGATGCGCTCGGCGTTGCTCCGCAGGCGCTGGTCGATCACAGGAGTGTTCCCGAATGACCCGCCCGCTTATCGTCACCGATTGCGACGAAGTGCTGCTGCACATGGTCCGCCATTTTCGCGAGTGGCTCGATGTCGAACACCAGGTTTCGCTGGAGCTTGAGAAGCACGCCTTTGCCGAGGCAATGCGCCGCCACGGCGAAACCGAACCGCTCGGCGAAAAGGAAATGTGGCGTCTGCTCGGCCTGTTCTTCGACACCCAGATGGATAGCCAGCAACCGATTGCCGGCGCGGTCGAGGCGATCAACACCTTGCAGGAGCACTCCGATGTGGTCGTGCTTACCAACCTGATCGATACGCGCAACGAGGCGCGTGTACGCCAGCTGCGGCGGCTGGGGATCGAGGCGCGCGTGTTCACGAACCAAGGGCCGAAAGGCGGCGCGCTGAGCGCGATTGTCGAGGAATACAGCCCAAGCGTGGCGGTCTTCATCGACGATATCGCCAGCCATCACCAGTCGGCGGCGGAACATGTGCCGCAGGTGCGCCGCTTGCACTTTTGCGGCGAACCGGCAATCGCGTCCCACGTGCCCTGCGCGCACCAGGCCGGGGCCGCCCACGCGCGCATAGATACCTGGGCCGAAGCCCTGCCGTGGATCAACGATCAACTGGAAAAAGCACCATCATGACCATCGCTGCCCGTCTTGCGGAACTGGGGATCACTCTGCCGGTCGCGGCTGCGCCCGTTGCCGCCTATGTGCCGGTGGTGGTGAGCGGCAATCTGGCCCATGTCTCGGGCCAGCTGCCCTTTATCGATGGCAAGCTGGTTACCGGGCGGTTGGGCGATGATGTCTCGCTGGAAGATGGCGCGGCGGCGGCGCGGGCCTGCGCGCTGATGATCCTCGCACAGCTGGAGAGCGCGGGCATTTCGCTCGACCGGGTCAGCCGCGTGGTCAAGCTGGGCGCCTTCATCAATTCGGCCGCCGATTTCACCGACCAGCCCAAGGTCGCCAACGGCGCCTCCGAACTGATGGCCGATGTGTTCGGCGAACTTGGCAAACATGCGCGCGCGGCCGTGGGCGTGCCGGCCCTGCCGCTCGGCGCGGCGGTCGAGGTCGATGCGGTGATCGAACTGGCGGCTGGCTGACCGGGGCGGCGATGGAGCAACAGGCGAAGGACTGCGGCTGGATCGGCCGACATGCCTATGCCCATCGCGGGCTTCACGGTGATGGCTGCCCGGAAAATTCGCTGGCGGCTTTCAGGGCCGCGATCGCGGCGGGGCTGGGAATCGAGTGCGATCTGCGCAAGGCCGCCGACGGGCGCGCCATGGTGTTCCACGATGCCGACCTTGCGCGCCTGACCGAGGAGAGCGGCCTCCTCGCCGACCGCAGCGTGGGCGAGCTGACTGCGATTCCCTTACGCGGCAGCCGCGAGACCATCCCCACGCTGCGCGACATTCTCGCGCTGGTCGGCGGAAAAGTGCCGCTGCTGCTCGAACTGAAGACCGAGCGGGAGCGCCCGGTTGGCCCGCTGTGCCGGGCGGTGCGGCGCGATTGCGAGGGGTATGGCGGCGCGGTCGCCGTGATGAGCTTCGACCCGCGCGTGGCGCGCTGGTTTGCCAGGCACGGCTCGTCGTTTCCGCTGGGGCTGGTGGTGAGCGAAGAAGGTCGCCCCACGCTGATGGCCCAGATCAAGCGGCGGCTGGCGGTAGAGCTGGCGAAACCCGATTTCCTCGCCCTCGACGTGCGCGACTTGCCGAGCGGCCTGTCGCGCCGCCAGATCGCGCGCAAGGCTCCGTTGGTCAGCTGGACCGTCGACAGCCCGGCCAAGCTCGATGCGGCGCTCGAAGCGGGGGCCATGCCCATCCTTGAAGGCGCGGGGGTGGTAGCCTTCCAGTCGCGTACCTAGATCGCGGGGATGACGAGCGGCAAGATCAGCGCAGCAATCCGGCCTTCGGTCGGTGCGATACCGGCAGCCGAATGGAACGCGCTGGCGGGCAGCGACAATCCCTTCGTCAGTCACGAGTTTCTCACCGCCCTGGAGGATTCGGGCAGCGTCGGCCCCGGCACCGGCTGGCAAAGCGCGCCAATCGTTCTGGAAGATGAGAGCGGAGCGCTGCTGGGCGCGATGCCGTCCTACCTCAAGGACCATAGCCAGGGCGAATATGTGTTCGACCATGGCTGGGCCGATGCCTGGATGCGGGCAGGCGGCAACTATTATCCCAAGCTCCAGATCAGCGTGCCGTTCACCCCCGCGACCGGCCCGCGCCTGCTGTTACGCGATCCGGCGCTGGCTGGCCCGCTGTTGCGCTCTGCGGCGCAGCTGGTCGATATCAACGGCTGGTCGTCGGCCCATGCCACCTTCGTGGAACCGGCGCAGGTGGCGCTGTTCGAAGATGCAGGCTGGCTGCGGCGCGAGGACATCCAGTTTCACTGGACCAACCGCGGCTATGCCAGCTTCGAGGATTTTCTGGCGGAACTGTCGTCTCGCAAGCGCAAGAATCTGCGCAAGGAGCGCGCCTCCGCCAACGAGGGGATCAGTGTCAGCGCGCTGCGCGGCGATGATATCAAGCCCGAGCATTGGGATCTGTTCTGGCTGTTCTATCAGGACACCGGCGCGCGCAAATGGGGCACGCCCTATCTCACCCGCGATGCCTTCGACCTGATGGGCGAGCGGATGGGGGAGAAAATTCTGCTGCTATTGGCACACGATGAGGCGGGCGATCCTGTGGCGGGGGCGCTCAATTTCATCGGAGAGCGGGCGCTGTACGGGCGCTATTGGGGCTGTCTGGTCGACAAGCCGTTCCTGCATTTCGAGCTGTGTTATTATCGCGCCATCGATTTGGCGATCGAGCTGGGGCTGGAGCGGGTCGAAGCCGGCGCCCAAGGCGGGCACAAGCTAGCGCGGGGCTATGAGCCGGTGGCGACAACCTCGTTTCACTATATCGCCCATCCGGACTTTCGCCGGGCCGTGGCCGAATTCGTCGAGGCCGAACGGCGCGGCATCGAATTCGATCAACTGAGGCTGGGGGAAATGACCCCGTTCAAAAAGGGCTGATCAGGCGACCTTGCGAAAATCGGCACGCAGCCATTCGCGCGCCCGGCGCTGCGCTTCGGCCACTTCACGCGCGGTCATTTCGTCGGCAACATCGGCGCGGCAGTGGCAGGCTTCCTCATGTCCGCCCGCTGCGGCGAGATTGAACCATTTGTGCGCCTCGATCAGGTCGCAATTCAGCCCATGGCTGCCGGTCGAGAAGGCTACGCCAAGGTTAAAATAGGCCTCGACATCGCCCTGCGCCGCTGCGGCCAGGCATTGCGCCACCATCATGTCGACGCCGCTTATGTCGGCGGGCGTGACCTTGGCAAATATCTGTCTTCTGGCAAGTTTCATTGTTTGTCCCCATGCAGCCGGAAATGAGAATCCCGGCACCCATGGCCCGATGGTCATACTCTCGTGCTCAATATTTGGTTAATTTCCAGAGATGTTTTTGCGTCCGGTCGCTGAACAGATCGGGACAGCATCAACTTGCCGCTTGTCTGCTTCGGGTGCGATCACTATAGGCGCGCCCCAGCGACAGCCCAAGGAGTTTGGCGTTACAGAGACCTGTACGAGCAGGTCCGGCCCGATTGATCCGCAGGATGGGCGGTCCTTAAATACTGGGTGCGGAGCAACGTAATCATGGCGTCTGTCACGGGCGACGACATCGATGTTCTCAACAAGGCCAAGCGGGCCTTGCCGCGCGACTATTCGCCGGACGAGAACGAAGAATACATGTCGGACAAGCAGCTGAATTATTTCCGGGTACTGTTGCTCGAATGGAAGCGTTCGATCCTCGAAGCTTCGGTGGGCACTTTGCAAAATCTGCAGGATGGCCCGATCCGCGAGCCCGATCTCAACGATCGCGCTTCCAGCGAAACCGACTGGGGAATCGAACTGCGCACGCGCGACCGGCAGCGCAAGCTCATCTCCAAGATCGATGCCGCCCTGCGCCGGATCGATGAGGGCGAATACGGCTATTGCGAGGTCACGGGCGACCCCATCGGGATCAATCGCCTGATCGCGCGGCCCATCGCCACCATGACGGTGGAAGCGCAGGAAGCACACGAACGGCGCGAAAAGATTTCCCGCGACGACTGACCCGTTTTGGCACAGGTTTTTAGCGCGTGGGGTGCGATTAACCTCTTGTTAGGGGTGGCAATCCAAGCTCGCAGGCGTTCGCAGCAAGGAGCTCCGTCGAGCGGCAATCACGCCCGGCGGCAAGAGAATAACAGGGACGTATCCGCCCGATGAGCAACGTCGAAACCCGCCAGGTCGATCGCGACAGCCTGTTCCTGCTTTCGCAGGTGCGGGTCAATGGCGCGGATCATCCCAACAAGGTCAAGGTCCGCAACCTTTCGACAGGTGGCATGATGGCCGAGGGTGAGGTCGAAGTCGGTCGCGGCGCTTTGATCGAGGTCGATCTGCGCAATATCGGCTGGGTAAAGGGCACCGTTGCCTGGCGCCAGGACAATCGCTTCGGCATCGCTTTTGTCGACGAGATCGACCCCAAGCAAGTGCGCGAACCGCTCGGCAGCACTGCTCCGGCCGAAACTGGGCGAGCCGCACGCGGGCAACAGTTCCGCAAGATCTGACCGGCTAACCGAGCGGCTTCATTTCACCTTACCATTGAAGCCTTCGCGCAGGCTGCGTAATCCAGCTGCCATGCTGGCCTCTCTCGCCCCGTTTCATCATCGCGCCGTCCGCCCGATGGTTCGTTCATTGGCCTGCGCCCTCGCCTTGTCGCTGGCTGGCTGCGGGCAGAGCTCCGATGGCGAGTTCACGGTGGCCTGGATCGGTGACGATGACGATCTGCTGGCCGAGGGGCTGCGCCTTTCGAGCGGCGCGCAGCTGGTGCGTGCGGCGACCGAATCGGGCCTTGTCACGCTCGATGCGCGCGGCGAAGTCGTCCCGGCGCTGGCCGAACGCTGGATCGTCACCGATGATGGCCTCAGCTTCATTTTCCGCCTGCGCGAGGACGAATGGGCCGACGGCAGCGAGATGAGCGCGGAATCGGTGCGCGACGCGCTGCGGCGCAATCTCAGGGCGCTGAGAGGCACCTCGCTGGGGCTCGACCTCTCGCCTATCGACGAGATTCGCGCGATGACCGGGCGGGTGGTCGAAATCCGCCTGACCACGCCGGTGCCTGAGCTGCTCACGCTGCTCGCGCAACCCGAACTCGCGCTGCGCGAAGAGGGCGCGGGGCCGATGACGATGGAGCGGGCAGAGACACGGCCCGGCGAGGGCGACGAAACGCCGGTCGCCGAAATGCTGTTCCGGTTCAAGCCACCGGCCGAGCGCGGCCTGCCCGATATGCCCGAGTGGCAGAAGGATGTGCGCGATCTGCTGGTCGTTCCCGCGTCCGCCTCGCGCGCGCTGACGATGTTCGACGACGGCGATGCCAGCATCGTGCTGGGCGGGCGGATCGATAATCTGCCGCTGGTCGACATCGGCCCGCTCTCGCGCGGGACCTTGCAGATCGATCCGGCAATCGGGCTGTTCGGCCTGCGCGTGCGAGAGGCCAACGGGCTGCTTGAGGAACCGGTGCTGCGTGAGGCCGTCGCCATGGCGATCGACCGGCCTGCGGTGATGGCGCCCTTCAGCGTTGGCGGCTGGGCGGCGAGCACGCGACTGGTCGCGCCCGGCTTGCCCGGCGATTCGGGGCTGGTGGGCGAGCGCTGGGCCGATCAGTCGCTCGAACAGCGCCGCGAAACAGCGCGCGCCCGCGTGCAACAGTACCTTGCCCGGCAGGCCAGCGAAACGCCCGCAGCTGCACGCCTGACCTTGGCGATAGACGAAGGCCCGGGACTCGATCTGCTGCTGCAAGGCCTCGCCGAGCAGCTCGCCACGATCAACATCCGGCTCGAACGGGCGGAAGATCCTGACAAGGCCGATCTGGTGCTGATGGACCGGGTAGCCCGCTTTTCCGATCCACGCTGGTTCCTCAACCAGTTCGCCTGTTCGCTGGGGCAGGGCCTGTGCAGCGAGCAGGCCGACAGCTTCGTTTCCCAATCGATGAACGCGCTCGATCCGATCGTGCGCGCCAGCCTGATCGCGCAAGCGGAACTGCAGTTCGCGCGCGACAACGTCTATATCCCCATCGGTGCGCCGATCCGCTGGTCGCTGGTGCGCAGCGGCATGCAGGGGTTCTCGCCCAACCGCTATGCCTTCCATCCCTTGCCGCCGATGGCCGAGGTCCCCAGATAACAGGGCGAGGAGCATATCCATGCCAACGCCGATGCAGACCAAACCCCGCCGCCTGACCGCCGACCTGCCGCTCGGCAACGATCCGCATTCGGTGCGCCGGCGGATCGAAGCGATGGAGATTCTGCTCGAACGCAGCTTCACTATCCCGGGCATCAATCGCCCGGTCGGGCTCGACGCCGTGGTCGGGCTCATTCCCGTCGCGGGCGATATTATCGGCATGGCGATGGGCGCCTATATCGTGTGGGAGGCGCGCAATCTGGGGATGCCGAAATGGAAGCTTGCGCGCATGGCGGGCAATGTCGCCTTCGATAGCGTGGTGGGCGCAGTGCCGGTGGCGGGCGACCTGTTCGATTTCATGTTCCGCTCGAACACGCGCAATCTCAGAATCGTGAAGAAGCACCTCGACAAGCACCATCCGCAGACGCAGGTGATCGAGCAGTAGGGCGCCGCGAGGCTCAGGCCTCCAGCTCGATGTC
Organism: Aurantiacibacter suaedae; assembly: GCF_005434915.1. Classification (GTDB taxonomy): domain Bacteria; phylum Pseudomonadota; class Alphaproteobacteria; order Sphingomonadales; family Sphingomonadaceae; genus Alteraurantiacibacter; species Alteraurantiacibacter suaedae. The sequence continues at coordinate 334,933 of NZ_SKCG01000002.1, read as the reverse complement.
CCAATAAAGCCAGTCGCGCCAGGTTTCGTGCAGGTAGTTAGGCGGAAAGGCTTTGCCGTGCTGTTGCAGCTGCCAGCTGGTGGGCCGGATCGGTTCATATTGCAGCCGCATCCCGGCTTGCCGGGGTGTGCGCCCGCCCTTCTTCATGTTGCACGGCGCACAGGCGGTGGTGATGTTTTCCCAAGTCGTCTTCCCGCCGAGGCGGCGCGGCACGACATGATCGAAGGTCAGATGCTTTTCGCTGCCGCAATACTGGCAGGCGAAACGATCGCGCAGGAACAGGTTGAAGCGCGTGAAGGCGGGGAATTCGCTGGGCTTCACAAACTGCCTTAGCGCGATCACCGAGGGAATCTTCATGTCGAGCGAGGGCGAATGCACGGCGCGCTCGTAGCTCGCGACGATGTCCACCCGTTCGAGGAACACCGCCTTGATAGCGGTCTGCCACGGCCACAGGCTGAGCGGATAATAGGACAGCGGGGTGTAGTCCGCGTTGAGCACGAGGGCGGGGCAGGATTCTAACCTGCGCGTAGGGTCTTCATCGGCGCTGCGAAAGCGCGCGGCCCGTTCGATCAGTTCGGCATTGAACACGGCTTGTGTCCTCCCTGATGCGGTCGAGAGGAGCATTTGCGCAGGAAAGCGTCAAGCCTGTTACAAAAACCGAATCCACAGGAATTTTCGCGAGTCGCGTGGTAAGGAGGCGACAAGCGTGTCCAGACAGGGGCTGAATGATGCCATGATCGTGACGCGTTTCGCCCCCAGCCCGAACGGCCCCTTGCACCTTGGTCACGCCTTTTCCGCGCTGACCGCGCATGATCTGGCGATGCGGAGCGGCGGCCGGTTCCTGCTCAGGATCGAGGACATCGACGGCGCGCGTTCACGGCCGGAACTGGCCGACGAATTTCGCCGCGATCTGGCATGGCTCGGCCTCGAGTGGGATGAGGTGCCTGCGCAGTCGACCCGTGTGGCAAGCTACGACGCGGCGGCGCACATGCTGCTCTGCCGCGCGCTGGGTGTGCTTTATCCGTGCCGCTGCACACGGGCGCAGATCGCTGCGGCATCGCGCGAAACGGCGCCCGATGGCTCGCCGGTCTATCCCGGCACCTGCCGCGAGCAGCCCGTCACCGGCGACACCAGCCATTGTGCCTGGCGGCTCGACATGGCGAAGGCCTGCGAAATCGCCGGGCCGCTGGTCTGGACCGACGATCTGGCGGGCAAACAGCAGGCGCGGCCCGAACTGTTCGGCGACGTGGTTATCCTGCGCAAGGATGCGCCCGCCAGCTATCACCTCGCTGCCACGATGGACGACCACGCCGACGGGGTGACGCTGGTGACGCGCGGGATGGACCTGTTCGCCTCGACTCACGTGCATCGGTTGTTGCAGGCTCTGCTCGGCCTGCCGGTGCCGACCTGGCACCACCATCCGCTGTTGCTCGATGCAGACGGGCGCAAGCTGGCCAAGCGCCGCGGTTCGCCTGCCTTGGCTGACCTCAGGCAAGCGGGTGAAGACGGGCGCGCTCTGGCCGAGCATCTGCGCGCCGGAAAGCTGCCCGCTGGCATTTCGCTGTCAGAGAGCCTACATAGCGAGTCATGAATGTCCTTCTCGTTATCCTGATCGTCGGGCTGTCGCTCATGGTTGTGGTCAGTCTGGTGCGCGGCGTTGTCGCGTTCCTGCAGACGACCAAAGTGGACCTGGAAAACGGCGGCACCAATTCGGCCGAGCTGCAGATGCGGCAGAACAAGGCCATGATGTCGCGCATCAAGTATCAGGCGCTCGCCATCGTGGCGGTTCTGATCCTGCTCGCGATCAACGGCTGATCCGGTTGCACAGCGGCGCATGGTCCGCCTGAACCGTATTTACACCCGCACCGGCGATAATGGCACGACCGGGCTGGTCGATGGCTCGCGCCTGGCCAAGCATCACGCGCGGCTGGAAGCCGTGGGCGCGGTGGACGAGGCCAATTGCGCCATCGGCCTTGCGATCTGCGCGCTCGATGGCAGCCTGGCCGAGCACTTGCGGCACATTCAGAACGATCTGTTCGATCTCGGCGCGGACCTCGCTACGCCGGGCGAAGACTTTGCGCCCTCTGAAATGACCTTGCGCATAGTCGCCGCCCAGACCGAGTGGCTGGAGCAGCGCATCGACGCCGAAAATGCCGAGCTTGCGCCGCTCACCAGCTTCGTCCTGCCCGGCGGCAGCGAGGCTGCGGCGCGGCTTCACCTCGCCCGCACGGCGGCGCGCCGGGCGGAGCGTGCAGTGGCGGCGCTGGCGGCGGAGGCGCCCGTCAACCCGCAGGCGCTGGCCTATATCAACCGCTTGTCGGACTATCTGTTCGTGATGGCACGCCTCGCCAATCAGGGCGGTGCTGGCGATGTCTTGTGGGTGCCGGGCGCGAGCCGCTGAGTTATTGCTCCGGTGCCTGCACAGCCACGGCGCCGTCGGGCACCACTATCTGCGGCTGGCCGACGCCCGGCTCGGGTTGTGGATCGAACCGCAGGTCTTCCGGGGGAAGGTCGTCAAGCTTGGGGCTCGGGTCGAACGGTTCGGGCGTGAAGCCCTGGCCCACGCTGTCTTCGCCATACCATTCATCGTCTTCGTAAACCGTCTCCGGCATGGCTTGCGGGGCGGCTTGGGGTGTCGGCGGCGGATTGGGGGCGGAAGTGGGTGCGATCACGGGTTCGGGCGCAGCAGGCTGATCGGCCATTTGCGCGAGGCGGCCCTTGTTCGCTTCGGTGCCGATCAGTTGCAGCACCGCGAACATCATCAGCGCGCCGATTACCAGCGCCCCGGCTACAAGCTTGAGAAACCCGCCTTGCATAGCTGGGATGGCTTAGCAGCAGCGGGTTAACCTGTGGTTTTCGCGCAAGCCTTTTCGGGAACGGTGCGCGCCGTTCGTCCGTTTTGTCGGCAAAGGAGCAATTCTATGACCGACAAGAACGAACTCGCACCCGAAGTGCACAATTCCGAGCAGGACGATGCTCCGACACAGGCGCAAAGCGTGGCTGATCGTGCGGGCGAAATCCGTCAGCAGATGCGCAGCCCTACCGAAAGCACCAAGGGCCCGAACGAAACCAACGTGTTGGGCGGTTCCAAGCAGGATCTCGTCGATCACATGCGCGACATGGAAAGCTCGGGCAGAATCGACATGAACGCGTTTCGCGGCGAGCCCGCACATGACGATGACGAGAGCCTTTACAAGCCCTCCCGCCGCCCTGAAGACGACAGCTAAACCGCTCTAATCGCCGGGCCCCAGCGATCCGTCATTGAGGATCCAGAGCCCGGCGACGAGCAGACCCGCTCCCGCGGCCACGCACCAGGCAAGCCAGCGGAAGTTGGGCGGTGAGATGTGCTCGAGTTGATGCGGATCCAGCCGTTCCAGAGTTTTGCAGGCGCGGTGTTGCGCTATCAGCGCCAGCCATGCACCGGTGAGAATGAATGCCGTCGCAATCGCGCGCGCCAGCCATGGCGGATCGAACTCTCCGAACAGCGCCCGAAAGGCTATGCCGATCCCGATTGCGGCAAAAGCGGTGCGAATCCAACCTGCAAAGGTGCGCTCCATCGCCATGATACTGCGATCTTCGGCAAGATTGGTGCGGAATTCGGCAAGTTCGTTCTTGCCGTCCGATTGATCGCTTGAATCGCTTTCCGCCATAGTTTTTGCAACGCGCCAAATGGTTAGCTCGTTCCAGACTCCTGTTTCAGCCGATAGATCAGATCGAGCGCCTCGCGCGGCGAGAGCGCGTCGACATCAACCTCATCAAGCAGCGCACGCAGGGGATCGGGTGCTTGTTCTTCCTTAGCCATTGAGGCAGCAAAAAGCGGCAGTTCGCCGAGCCCTGCGGCAAGGCCGCCCGTCTCGTCGCGGCCTTTTTCAAGCCGCGCCAGCACGTCGCGCGCGCGCTTGACCACCGGCGCGGGGACACCTGCCAGCTTTGCCACGGCAAGGCCATAAGAGCGATCCGCCGCACCTTCGGACAGTTCGTGCAGCAGCACCAGATCGCCCTTCCACTCGCGCGCCCGCACATGGTGCAGCGAGAGCGCCGGGCAGCTTTCGGCCAGCCGTGCCATCTCGTGATAGTGCGTGGCGAACAGGCAGCGGCTGCGGTTGGTCTCGTGGATCGCTTCGGCCACGGCCCAGGCCAGTGCCAGTCCGTCGTAGGTTGAGGTGCCGCGCCCTACCTCGTCGAGAATGACGAAGCTCTTTTCGCCAGCCTGGCTGAGAATCGCGGCGGTTTCGACCATCTCCACCATGAAGGTGGAGCGCCCACGCGCAAGGTTGTCGGCAGCGCCCACCCGGCTGAACAGCCGATCGACCAGCCCGATCCGCGCGGCCTTGGCGGGCACGAAGCTGCCTGCCTGCGCCAGCAGCACGATCAGCGCGTTCTGCCGCAGGAAGGTCGACTTGCCGCCCATGTTTGGCCCGCCGACCAGCCACAGCCGGTCTGCCGCCGAGAGCGTGCAGTCGTTGGCGACGAACCGCTCGCCAGCGCGTTCAAGCGCCTGCTCCACCACCGGATGCCGCCCTGCTTCGATAGCGAGGTCTGTGCCCTCGGTGATCTGCGGCAGGCACCATTCGCCCTCCACCGCGCGGGTTGCGTGGCTGGCGGCGACATCGATCCGCGCCAGCGCGGCGGCGGTGGCGGCGATCGGCTCGGCGCTGTTTGCCACCGCTGCGATCAGTTCTTCGAAATGCGCTTCCTCGGCGGCGAGCGCGCGTCCGCCAGCCTCGGCGATGCGGGTGGCTTCCTCGTGCAGGCTCACCGAGTTGAACCGCACCGCGCCGGCCATGGTCTGGCGGTGGGTGAAGCCGCTGCCCTGCGCCATCAGCGCATCGCCGTGGCGCGTGGGCACTTCGATGAAGTAGCCGAGCACGCCGTTGTGCTTGATCTTGAGCGCCGAAATGCCTGTCTCTTCGCGATAGCGCGTTTCCAGCGCGGCAATGGCGCGGCGGGCATTGCCCGAGATGTCGCGCAATTCGTCAAGCGAGGTGTCGTAGCCCGATGCGATATAGCCGCCCGACTGCCGCTCGGTTGGCGGTGATGCGATCAGCGCGCGCGCCAGCAGGTCGACAAGCTCGGCATGGCCGCCAAGCGCAGGCAGCAACTGAGCGAGCAGCGGCGGGCTGTCGGGCGCCTCGGCGAGCAGCTCGCCGATCTGACGTGCCCGGTCGAGCCCGTCGCGAATTTGGCCAAGGTCGCGCGGCGAGCCTCGGCCTGCCACCACCCGGCCCAAGGCGCGGCCGATGTCTGGCAGGGCGCGCAGGGCCTCACGCAGGTCGCCGCGCAGCAGCGGGTCGCGGTGAAGCCAGGCCACCAGCGCCAGCCGTGCGTTGATCGCAGCCGCCTCGGCCAGCGGGGCGGCGAGGTCCTCGGCGAGCAACCGCGCGCCTGCGCCGGTCGAGCAGCGGTCTATCGCCGCGATCAGGCTGCCTTCGCGCCCGCCCGATTGGCTGGCGAGGATTTCGAGGCTGGTGCGGGTGGCCTCGTCCATCGCCATGTAGCCGCCGTGCGGGCGGGCGACGGGCGGCAGCAGCAGCGGCAGTTGCCCGCGTCCGGCATGGTCGAGGTAGGCCACCAGCCCGCCAGCAGCGGCCAGCATCGCGCGGCTGAACTGGCCGAAGCCATCGAGCGTCGCCACCTGATGCAGTGCCTTCAGCCGCGCCTCGCCCTTGTCGCTGGCAAAGTCGCTTGCGGGTCGCGCTACGTCCTCTGAGGGGCCGCTGTCCCAGTCCTCTGGCGCGACCACCTCGCTCGCCCCGATCCGTGCCAGCGCCGCGCCCAGCGCCAGCGCCTCGCATTCTTCCAGCTCCATGCGCCCGGTCGAGATGTCGCATGCGGCGATCCCGCACACCCCGCGCACTTCGCAGACGGCGGCCAGCATGTTGGCCCGGCGCGGTTCGAGCAGCGCCTCTTCGGTCAGTGTCCCGGCGGTGACGAAGCGGACGATGTCGCGCTTCACCAGCGCCTTGGAAACCGGCGATCCCTCGCGTTTCGCACGCGCCTTGGCTTCGTCAGGCGTCTCGACCTGTTCGGCAATCGCCACCCGGCATCCGGCGCGGATCAGCCGCGCGAGATAGCCTTCCGCCGAATGGACCGGCACCCCGCACATCGGCACCGGCTCGCCCCCATGCTCGCCGCGTGTGGTCAGCGCGATATCGAGTACGGCGGAAGCCTTGCGCGCGTCTTCGAAGAACAGTTCGAAGAAATCGCCCATGCGGTAGAACAGCAGGCATTCGCCCGCTTCTTTCTTGAGCGCGAGATATTGCGCCATCATCGGGGTAGGGGCGGAAGACATGATCGCGGTGAGGCCTAGCCTTGCCCGAGGCGATTCGGAAAGGCTCGCCGGGCGCCTTTCCCCTATCCCCGCGCGGCTCACCTCTTTATGGCGGTGGCCAGCACATGGAGATTGACGTGAAAGACGACGAGACCAACCAGGATTTCACCACCCGCGAAGCGCTGTTCTATCACGAGACGATCCGCCCCGGTAAGATTGAGATCGTGGCGTCGAAGCCGATGGCGACCCAGCGCGATCTGTCGCTGGCCTATTCGCCCGGTGTGGCCGCGCCGGTGAAGGCGATTGCCGAAGATCCTTCGCTGGCGGCGAAGTACACGGCGCGTTCAAACCTCGTCGCGGTCATCTCCAACGGCACCGCCATCCTTGGCCTCGGCAATCTGGGCGCGCTGGCTTCCAAGCCGGTGATGGAAGGCAAGGCCGTGCTGTTCAAGCGCTTTGCCGATGTCGATGCGATCGATCTCGAACTCGACACCGAGGATCCCGAAGCCTTCATCAATGCCGTCGCGTTGATGGGGCCTAGCTTCGGCGGGATCAACCTTGAGGACATCAAGGCCCCGGAATGCTTCATCATCGAGCAGGAACTGCGCGAGCGGATGAACGTGCCGATCATGCACGACGACCAGCACGGCACCGCGATCATCACGGCGGCGGGTCTCGTCAATGCCTGCCATCTCACCGGGCGCAAGCTTGAGGATGTGAAGGTGGTGGTCAACGGTGCAGGTGCGGCGGCGATTGCCTGCACCGCACTGATCAAGTCGATGGGCGTGCGCCACGAAAATGTGCTGATGTGCGACCGTTCGGGCGTGATCTTCCCGGGCCGCGACAATGTCGACCAGTGGAAAAGCGCGCACGCGGTCGAGACCGACCGCCGCACGCTGGAAGACGCGCTCCAAGGCGCGGATATCTTCCTCGGCCTCTCGGCGAAGGACGCGCTCAAGCCCGAATGGGTGAAGGGCATGGCCGACCAGCCGATCATCTTCGCCATGGCCAACCCCGACCCCGAGATCACCCCCGATGCGGCCAAGGCCGTGCGCCCCGATGCCATCGTGGCGACGGGCCGGTCGGACTATCCGAATCAGGTCAACAACGTGCTCGGCTTCCCGTTCATCTTCCGCGGCGCGCTTGACGTGCAGGCAACCACGATCAACGAGGAAATGAAGATCGCGGCGGCCCATGCGATTGCGGAACTCGCGCGTCGGCCGGTGCCGGAGGAAGTAGCGGCGGCCTATGGCATCAACCACCAGTTCGGCACCGACTACATCATCCCCGCGCCGTTCGACCCGCGCCTGATCGAGGTGGTGTCTTCGGCGGTGGCGAAGGCGGCGATGGATTCGGGCGTGGCGCTGGCCCCGATCGAGGACTTCGACATCTACGCCCACAGCCTCAAGGCGAGGCTTAACCCGACCACGGCGGCGCTCACCAACATCTACTCGCTGGCCAAGGCCAATCCGGGGCGGATGGTCTTCGCCGAGGCCGAGGAAGAGGTGGCCCTGCGCGCCGCGATCCAGTTCCGCGATTTCGGTTACGGCACGCCGATCCTGGTGGGACGCACCGAGAAGGTGCGCGAGAAGCTGGTCGAACTCGCGGTCGACGATCCTGACAGCTACATCATCGAGAACTCCTACACCTCCGAGCATATCGAGCCGATGGTGGAGTATCTCTACAAGCGGCTGCAACGCCGGGGCTACACCGAGCGCGACGTGCGCCGCATGGTCAATCAGGAGCGTAACGTATTCGCCGCGCTGCTGGTGGCGCTGGGCCATGGCGATGGGATGATTTCGGGCCTTACCCGCACTTTCAGCCAGACGGCGCGCGAAGTTGCCCGCGTGCTCGATCCGAAGCCGGGCGCGATCCCCTTCGGGGTCCACATGATGATTGGCAAGAACCACACCACGTTCCTTGCCGACACCACCATGAACGAACGTCCCACTGCCAAGGAACTCGCGCATATCGCGAAGGAAACCGCTGCCGTTGCGCGCCGCATGGGGCACGAACCGCGTGTGGCTTTCCTGTCGTACTCGACCTTCGGCAACCCCTCGGGCCAATGGCTGGAGAACATCCGCGAGGCCGTCGCCATCCTTGATGAGGAAGAGCCGGGCTTCGAATACGAGGGCGAAATGGCGCCCGATGCCGCGCTCAACCCGAAGGTGATGAAGCTCTATCCGTTCAGCCGCCTGTCGGGTCCGGCGAACGTGCTGATCATGCCGGGTCTGCAAAGCGCGAACCTATCTGCCAAGTTGCTGCGCGAACTGGGCGGCGATGCGACCATCGGGCCGATGCTGATCGGTTCGGAAAAACCGGTCCAGATCGCGCCGATGACCTCGATTGCGCCCGATATCCTCACGCTGGCCGTGCTGGCGAGCGCCGGGGTGCTGGGCTAAACCGCATTCGGGCAGGGAGCCGGTTATGGCTCCCTGCCCGTGTGAACGATTGGCGGAGCGGACCGCCTGCCGTTACTTGCGATAGTCGAGCGGCGGCTCGCGGTCGCCGAGCAGCGATTCGTACTCGTAATATCGCGCTATCTTCTGCACCGGACGGCTGCGAAACGCTGCGACGGCAGACAATCGATCTTCGGAAAGGGCTCGTCTCATGACGCAACGATCAGAACGGCCGGTTGCGGCGACTATCGCCGTCGTTGTTCGCGCAGGGCAGGTCCTGCTGGTTCGCCGCGCCAATCGGCCCGATGCCGGGCGGTGGGGCTTTCCTGGCGGGAAGATCGAAGCGGGCGAAACCATCGAGCAGGCCGCCATTCGCGAGCTTTACGAGGAAACCGCGATCCGAGGCGAAGCCTTGCAAACGTTCACGGCTGTGGACGTATTCGACCACGCCGAGGACGGAACCCTGCGCCGCCACTTCGTGTTGATCGCCGTGCTGTGCCGATGGCTCGCAGGCGAACCGCTCGCGGGCGACGACGCGCTCGAAGCGGAATGGTTCTGTGTTGATGGTCTTGCCGATGCCAATGTCGCGCTCAGCGTGAATGTCGCGGAAGTCGCGCGGCAGGCACAGGCTATCTGCGTGTCGGCTGATCCCAGGCCGCCAGCCGACTAGGCGTCGGTGCGCCTATAGCGAAAATACCAGACTTCGTGACCGTAGGTCGTGCGCGCCTTGTGTTCGTAGCGCGTTTCGGGCCAGCCCGAGGGGCGGTTCTGGAAGCTCTCCGGGCCTGTCACCTGCCACTCGAACTGGTCGGTGAAGCGCTGCATCACCATCAGCGCATGGCGAACATAGACAGGGTGATCGGTGCCGAAGCGGAACTCGCCGCCCGGCTTCAGCTTCCTGGCGATCATCTGCACGGGGCCGTCGTTCATCATCCGGCGCTTGGCGTGCTTGGCCTTGGGCCAGGGATCGGGGTGCAGCAGATAGAGCATGGTCAGCGAACCATCGGGAATACGCTCCAGCACTTGTAGCGCATCGCCGTTGTAGACACGGACATTGCCGAGGTTGCCTTCTTCAATGTGGGTGAGGGCCTGGGCTACCCCATTGATGAAGGGTTCGGCGCCGATAAAGCCATGGTCGGGCAGGAGGTCGGCGCGGTAAGCCATGTGTTCGCCGCCGCCAAAGCCGATCTCGAAATGCAGCGGGCAATCGTGCCCGAACAGGCGCTCGGCAGTGATCGGGCCGTCTTCGGGCACGGCAATGCGCGGCAGGAGCGTGTCGACCAGTTCCTGCTGCCCGGCGCGCAGCTTCTTGCCCTGGCTGCGACCATAAAGCCGCTTCAGCGTGGTGGGATCGCCTTCCTTGTGTGCACTCATGGCGCGCCCGCTAGGCCGGTTTGCGCGGTGTTGTCCAGTGCCGTGGCGAAGCGAGGGGTTGGTTTGCTGCGCGCCAGTCCCTAGCTCTCGTTGCGCCATGCAGACACTCCTCGCCCAGTTCGCCCAGCTTGCGCCCGTCCTGCAGACGGTGATCGGACTTGCCGTGCTCGCGCTTGTCGCCTTTGCGGTGGACTGGCTGATCAAACACGTGCTTCTCCGGCTGGCGGCGCCCTTCCTCGATGCCCGCAGCAAGACTGCCGACCGCGGGGTCGCTCGCCTTGCGAAGGTTATCCCGCTGTTGGTGGTGTCGCGCGGGATCGAGCTGGTGCCCTACGTGCCGGCGGATCTCGACTCGGTAATCATCGCCGTGGCGCGCTGTTGCATCGTGCTGGCCGTGGCGATGGCGATCAGTAAGTCGCTCGACTATCTCGAAGAGCTGTACCGCCGCCGTCCCGAAGCCAGAGCCCGCCCGATCAAGGGCTATCTCCAGGTGCTCAAGATCGTTGTTTACTGCGCGGCGGCAATCCTTGGCATTGCGGTGCTCATCGGCGAGTCGCCCCTGCTGCTCCTGTCCGGTCTCGGCGCGATGGCCGCGGTGCTGATGCTGGTGTTCAAGGATACGATCCTGTCACTGGTGGCCTCGGTCCAGCTTTCCAGCAACGACATGCTGCGCGTGGGCGACTGGATCGAGATGCCCGGCATGAACGCCGATGGCGACGTGATCGACATCGCGCTGCACACGGTGAAGGTGCAGAACTTCGACAAGACCATCACCACCATTCCCACGCACATGCTGATCTCCGACAGCTTCCGCAATTGGCGCGGGATGCAGGATGCGGGCGGACGGCGGATCAAGCGTTCACTTTCGCTCGATCAGAACTCCATCCGCTTCCTCACCGAGGAACAGGTGGCCGATCTGAACCGCTTCCGCGTGCTGCAACCCTATCTCTCGGCCAAGCGGTCCGAGATCGAGGAATGGAACACCCGTGAAGTCTCGGGCGACATCAACCCCGTCAACGCGCGGCGGCTTACCAACATCGGCACCTTCCGCGCCTATGTCATAGCCTGGCTGCGCGCCCATCCGCGGGTGGCGAGTAAGGGCTTCACGCTGATGGTGCGCCAACTGGAGCCGACCGCGCAGGGGCTGCCGCTCGAAATCTATTGTTTCACCGGCACCACCGACTGGGCCGAATACGAAGCGATCCAGTCAGACCTGTTCGACCACCTGATCGCGATCCTGCCCGAATTCGGCCTGCGCCTGTTCCAGCAACCCAGCGGCCTCGATCTTGGTGCGCTTGTTGCCCGACCGGACAAGGCAGACGCCCCGTCAGCCTGAACCGACGGGGCGCCTCTTGGGGGGTACCGGATACCCTTATTAAACTCAGGCCGCTTCGGATTCGTCCGAAGCCTCTTCATCGGGATCACGCAGCACATAGCCGCGGCCCCAGACGGTCTCGATATAGTTATCGCCGCCGCACGCGCTCGACAGCTTCTTGCGCAGCTTGCAGATGAACACGTCGATGATCTTCAGTTCCGGCTCGTCCATCCCGCCATAGAGGTGGTTGAGGAACATTTCCTTGGTCAGCGTGGTGCCCTTGCGCAAGCTGAGTAGCTCGAGCATCGCATATTCCTTGCCGGTGAGATGCACCCGCGCGCCATCGACTTCCACGGTCTTGGCATCGAGGTTCACCGCCAGCTTGCCGGTGCGGATGATCGACTGGCTGTGGCCCTTCGAACGGCGCACCACGGCATAGATGCGGGCGATCAGCTCGTCGCGGTGGAACGGCTTGGTGACATAATCATCTGCGCCAAACCCGAACGAGCGGATCTTCGAATCCATCTCCGAAATGCCGGAGAGAATGAGAACCGGGGTCTGCACCTTGGCCACGCGCAGCTTCTTGAGAACGTCGTAACCATGCATGTCAGGCAAGTTCAGATCGAGCAGGATGATATCGTAATCATACAGCTTGCCCAGATCGAGACCTTCTTCGCCCAGGTCGGTCGAATAGACATTGAAGCCTTCGGTCGTGAGCATCAGCTCGATGGCCTTGGCGGTCGTCGGCTCGTCTTCGATCAACAGAACGCGCATGTTCGTCACACCCCAATTGCTGCGGATTACCCCCCTTATAAAGGGTCTTTCCGTAAATTAACCACGCAACTTGTCACTAAAAAAGGTTAATAACGCGTTACCTTCGTTAAGACTTTTTTCTGAGTCTTTTGAGTGACACTGCTTGCTTCATGCCCGACCATCCGGGCCGGGCGTCCTCGCGGGTGTTCCTTTCGCCCTGCCGGCTGCGGAGCTGCTGCGGGTGGGCGGTCGTCCTTGCCGTCGCTTCGCTCGCGCTTTTGGCTAGCAGCCGAGGCTTGCCGGGATTGGCCTTAACCCATGTCGTCGCCGCCGGTCTTGATCAGGGGGCCCGCTTATGTCGCTCAAAGTGACAGTCTTGCGAACTGTGCTCAGGGCTCACTGGTGACATACAATTGAGGCGATCATGAGCGTGGCCAAGGCCTCGTCTGACCGAATTCGCCGCGTCGGCGCCCCCAAGCTGTCGCTCTCACCGCCCCATTTTTCGGTTCACCGCAATTCTGTGCTGAACCCTATATTAACGTAAACGGATGGTCGATTATTGCCATCATCTCGCCTCAATTGGGGGAGCCAAAAGTCCTGTCGTAAGTCAATCAGGTGTCAGGCCAGTCACTGGCTGCGAATACTAAGGAGAGACCAATGAAAAAGATGTCTGCAACTTTCGCCGGCGCTACGCTCGCCCTCGCACTTGCAATGGGTGGCACTGCCGTTAGCGCGCAAGACACCGATGGCCCGGATACCACGGTTCCCTCCGAACCGGCACCTGAGCCGATGCCGACCGAGGCAGCGCCGCCGCCTCCGCCCCCGGCCGATCCTGCTCCCGCCCCGGTCGATGAAGATGGCGATGGCGTGGATGATATCACCGGCGAGCCCATCTCGGATAGCGCGCCTTTGTAATGACAATGCTCTCCGGGCAATAGTTTAAACCCCGGTTTGAAATAGGGCGGTGGGTATTCCCGCCGCCCTATTGCTGTGCGGGCGCGGGCTTGCGCAACGCCTTTTCAGCCCATGGCCGCCAGCTTTTTCGCGCGCCGGCGCTGCACGCTCGATCCGATCCCGATAGCTTCGCGGTATTTCGCCACCGTGCGCCGCGCGAGGTCAAACCCTTCGGCCTTGAGCATGTCCACCAGCGTATCGTCGGACAGGATTTTGGCCGGATCTTCCGCGTCGGTCAGTGCCTTGATGCGGGCTTTCACCGCTTCCGCGCTCGCGCCTTCGCCGTCCGCGCCTCCGCCCACACCGCTGGTGAAGAAATACTTCAGCTCGAAGGTTCCGCGCTCGCAGTGGAGGTATTTGTTGCTCGTCACCCGGCTGACCGTGCTTTCGTGCATCTCGATCGCCTCGGCCACCTTGGCCAGCGTCAGCGGGCGCAGTTCGGAGACGCCCTTGCGGAAGAACCCGTCCTGCTGCTTCACGATTTCGGCGGCAACCTTGAGGATCGTTTTCTGGCGCTGGTCGAGCGCCTTGATCAGCCAGTTGGCGTCGGCCAGCTTTTCGGAAAGCCAGCCGCGCGCCTCCTTGCTCGTGCAGCCTCCGCGCACTTCTACATAGTAGCCACGGTTCACCACGAGGCGGGGCAGGGTGTCCTCGTTCAGCTGGATGTCCCAGCCGCCGCTGCGGCTCGGCGTCAGCAGGATATCGGGCACCACTGCGGCGCTTGTTGAGCCACCGAATTGCAGGCCGGGCCGCGGATCGTAGCTGCGCAGTTCGCCCAGCATGTCGACCAGATCTTCCTCGTCGACCCCGCAGATGCGTCTGAGGTGCGCGAAGGCTCCCTTGGCGACCAGCTCGAGGTTCTCGATCAGCACTTCCATGCATGGATCGTAGCGGTCGGCCTCCTTCGCCTGCAGAGCGAGGCATTCGGATAGGCTGCGCGCGCCCACGCCGGTCGGGTCGAGCATCTGCACGAGGGTGAGCGCCTGTTCGACTTCAGCGACCGGCAGGCCGAGATCGCTGGCGAGATCGCGCAGCGAGGCGGTGAGGTAGCCCGCCTCGTCTAGCATACCGATGATGTGGCGCATGACGAAGCCCGCCTGCGGGTCGCCGGTGACCGAGCCGACCTGCGCCTCCAGATGCATGGCGAGCGAGGTGGCATTGTCGCTGCGGTTTTCGAGGTCGGGCGCTTCGCCAGCACCTGCGGCGAAGTCGTTGGCGGACCAGTCGCCGCGATCTCCGTCGCCGGTGTCGCGGTCGCTGTCGAGCGCGGTGGGGTCGAGGTCGAGCGGGGCATCGGCCTCGCCCGCGCCTTCGCGGATGAGGTCGTCGGCAGTGGCGGGGTCGGGCGGAGTTTCGCTGGCGGGTGCGTCGCCGCCGTCCTCGCGGCTGACCTGCCCTGCTTCGAGCAGCGGGTTGGCCTCCAGCGCCTCGCCGATGAAGGTCTCGATTTCTAGGTTCGACAGCGCCAGCAGCTTGATCGCCTGCTGCAGCTGCGGCGTCATCACCAGCGATTGCGACTGCCGTAAGTCCAGGCGCGGCCCCAGCGCCATGATATCCTCCTAAGCCCGCTCGTCCTGAGCCTCGGACTCAGGACGAGCGGTGTTTGGGCGGGCATTCATCATCAAAGCGAGAAGTCCTCGCCGAGGTAGAGGCGGCGCACATTCTCGTCCGCGACCAACTCCTGCGGTGAGCCGGCGAACAACACCTGGCCACCGTAGATGATGCAGGCGCGATCGACGATGTCGAGCGTCTCGCGCACGTTATGGTCGGTGATCAGCACGCCGATCCCGCGACTCTTGAGATCCTTCACCAGCCCACGAATATCACTGATCGAAAGCGGGTCGATCCCCGCGAAGGGCTCGTCGAGCAGCATGATCGAGGGCTTGGCTGCCAGCGCGCGGGCGATTTCGCAGCGCCGCCGCTCGCCGCCCGAGAGTGCCATCGCCGGGCTGTCGCGCAGGCGGGTGATGTGGAACTCTTCGAGCAATCGCTCCAGCTCGGCCTTGCGGATTTCCTTGTCCGGCTCGACCATTTCGAGCACGCACAGGATGTTCTGTTCAACCGTCATCCCGCGAAAGATGCTGGTTTCCTGCGGCAGATAGCCGAGGCCAAGGATCGAGCGGCGGTACATCGGCAGCTTGGTGACATCGACCCCGTCCATCATGATGCGGCCCGAATCCGGCTTCACCAGCCCCATGATCGAATAGAAACAGGTCGTCTTGCCCGCGCCGTTGGGGCCGAGCAGGCCGAGCACCTCGCCCTTGGCCACGGTCAGCGAAATGTCCGACAGGACGCTGCGCTTGTCGTAGCTCTTGGCGATCGAGACCACTTCGAGACCGCCCTGCGGGGGCAGATCAGGGGCGGCGTTGGAGGGACCATCGGCCATGCTTTCGGCCAGATCCCGGGGGTCGATGGTGCTGTCGTCAATCGCGCTCATGTCTGCCCTCTAGCATGAATTGTGCGCCATTGAAGGGCAATTGGCAGGGTTCGTGCATGGCCATTGGGGCCAGCGATAGCGGCTTCGATTGAACATATAGTTGATAGACTTGCAAGAATGCCGCGAATCTGACAACTTGTTCATCTAACTGGGATAGGAGCCTGTCATGGTTGACGCTCTGGCAAAAAGCCTTGTTCGCAAACCGGTCGCATCAGATGGCCTTGCGCAAGGCGCAATCGATTATCGCAAGCGGATCAGCGACCACGTCGCTTTCGCACTGCTGGTTTACACCGGCCTGCATATCTTCGTGACCATGGGCGCGCTGAAAACGGGCAACGGCAATATCCTGCCCTATTTCGCGCTCATCGTGCTGGTCGCGGCGATCATTCCTGCCTGCCGCTGGTTCGAGAAACGCTGGGAAGGTCTGAGCGACGCTGAGGCGGGCGATCCGGCCTTGTCCGGTGTCTTTCGCCGCGACGTGGCGATGATATGGGCCGGGGCGTTATCCCTGCCGGTAATCCTCACCCTTTTCGCCAAGGCGATGCTGGCGCTGTTCTGACCACGCACCGCTGCTGCTGGGCATCGCGCGATTGTCTGCTAGACCCTTGGCGATGACTTCCGTTCAGACGCTCCTCGCCAGGCTTTTCGCCATTCTGGCTCTGTCCGCTCTGTCTGCACCGGGCATGGCTGCGCCCGTCAGCGGCGCGCAGGTCTTCACTGGCGAGGAAAGTGCCGCGCCCGAAGAGGCCGAACCCACGCCCCCCAGCGCCCCGATTGCACTGGAACGCGAGGACGATCAGGACGAGCGCATCGTGACCCGCCTGTCCGATATTTTCGCCAATGTCCCCAGCCTTGCCGATGTGACGGTCAGCGCCAGCGAGGGGGTGGTGACGCTCGGCGGCCTTGTGCCCGACACCGCCGCCAGTGCGCGGGCCGAGGCGATTGCCACGGGCGTCGATGGCGTGGTGACGGTCGAAAACCTTATCGAGCGCGATGTCTCGATTGATGTCGGCGCCGAGGCGCAGGGCTTGCAGGATCGCCTGACCGGCCTGCTGCGCAGCCTGCCGCTGGTGGGCATTGCCGTGCTCGCCGGACTGGCCATCGGAGCTTTCGGCTATATGCTCGCTTCGTTCGACAGCCTTTGGCGGCGCCTTACGCCCAACGCTTTCCTCGCTGAGCTGATCGCTAGTGCGCTGCGGTTCGTCTTCGTGCTCGGCGGCGTGGTCGTGGCGCTCGACATGATCGGGGCCGGCGCGCTGATGGGCGCGGTGCTCGGCGGTGCCGGCGTGATCGGCGTGGCGCTGGGCTTTGCCATGCGCGACACGGTGGAGAACTACGTCGCCTCGCTGATGCTGAGCCTGCGACAGCCATTCCGCCCCAATGACTGGGTGGTGATCGACGACCGCGAGGGTCGCGTGGTGCGCCTGACCAGCCGCGCCACGATCCTGATGACGCTTGACGGCAACCACCTGCGCATTCCCAATTCCACCGTCTTCAAGGCAGTGATCCTCAACTACACCACGAACCCGCAGCGGCGGTTCGATTTCGTGCTCGGGGTCGATGCGGACGACGATGTCGAAGCCGCGCGCGTGCTTGGGCGGCAGGTGCTGGCGGGTCTCGCTTTCGTGATCGACAAGCCCGCGCCGGAAGCGCGGCTGGTCGATGTGGGCGATTCCAACGTGCAGGTTCGCTTTCTCGGCTGGGTGGATCAGCGAGAGAGCGACTGGCACCGCGCCCGCAGCCGCGCGATCGTCGAGGTCAAGTCGGCTCTGGAAGGGGCGGGCTTCGGCTTGCCCGAGCCGATCTATCGCCTCCGTTTCGACCAGCGCACCGAGCCGCTGCCGTTGCAAAGCACCCGCCGCGCCGAGCCGGAGGGCCAAGCGCCCGCGCCGTCTGCCCCTGCGCCCGTCCCCGTGCCTGCGGCCAGTCATGCCGAAGACCTCGGCCCGCAGGACGAGATCGCGCGCATGGTGGAGGAAGAGCGCGCCACCACTCCGGCGGATAACGACCTGCTCGACACTTCACGTCCGGTGGAATGAAAAAGGGGCCGGAGTTTCCCGCTCCGGCCCCTTTTTCGTGATAGGTTGTTTTGGCGCTTACTTGGCGTCGTTGTAGCGTTCGATTGCTTCGAGGACCACCTGGCGGGCCTCATCGGCGCCGCCCCAAGTGCCCACGCGCACCCACTTTTCCTTCTCAAGGTCTTTGTAGTGGGTGAAGAAGTGTTCGATCTGCATCAGCACGATTTCGGGCAGGTCGCCCTTTTCGGTGACGTCGCGGTAATAGGGGAAGGTCGAATCGACCGGCACGCACAGCAGCTTCTCGTCGCCGCCATGCTCGTCTTCGAGGTTTAGCACCGCGATCGGGCGGGCGCGGACCACGCAGCCGGGAATGAACGGGCTGCGCGCCACGACCAGCGCATCGAGCGGATCGCCATCGGGCGATAGCGTGTGCGGCACGAAGCCATAGTTCGCCGGATAGCGCATCGGTGTGTGCAGAATGCGGTCGACGAACAGCGCGCCCGATTGCTTGTCGAATTCATACTTCACCGGTTCTCCGCCGACCGGCACCTCGATCAGAACATTCAGGCTTTCGGGCGGATTGTCGCCGGTGGGGATGTGTTCGATGCGCATGGAGTTGTGGTTCCTCTGGTGAAGAAAACAGGCAAGACTTTGTGTTCGTGGGCGAACTCGGAGTGCCGACTAGCCCAACGATTGTGCGATTGCGAGAGGCAATTGTGCAGTGTGCCACAATGCGTCTGGTCTGCGCGACGGGATGAAAATGGCGGGCAGTTCAGGCGCTCGGCGGAGGAGGAGATTGCGCAAATTTGCCCCACCTCCTAAACGCCCCACCCCATGAGCAAGATCAAAACGCCGCAGGCCATTCGCGGCACGCAGGACATTTTTGGCCCCGACGCCGAGGCCTTCGCCTTCGTGGTCGAAACGTTCGAGCGCGTGCGCAAACTGTATCGGTTTCGCCGGGTGGAGATGCCGGTTTTCGAGAAGACCGAGGTTTTCAGCCGCGCCATCGGCGAGACGACGGACGTGGTCTCCAAGGAAATGTATTCGTTCGAGGATCGGGGCGGGGAATCGCTCACCTTGCGGCCCGAGTTCACGGCGGGGATTGCGCGCGCGTTCCTCACCAACGGCTGGCAGCAGCACGCGCCGCTGAAGGTCGCGACGCACGGGCCTTTGTTCCGCTACGAGCGGCCGCAGAAGGGCCGCTATCGCCAGTTCCACCAGATCGACGCCGAAATCCTCGGCGCGGGCGAGCCGCAGGCCGATGTCGAATTGCTCGCCATGGCCGACCAGCTTTTGCGCGAGCTGGGGATCGAGGGCGTGACCTTGCACCTCAACACACTGGGCGATGCTCACAGCCGTGAAGTATGGCGCCGCGCATTGATCGAGTACTTTGCGGCGGTGCGTGGCGAACTGAGCGAGGATTCGCAGGAGCGGCTGGAGAAGAACCCGCTGCGAATCCTCGATTCGAAAGACCCGCGTGATCGTCAGTTCGTGGCCGATGCGCCGAAGATCGATGTCTTCCTCTCTGACGAGGCCCGCATGTTCTTCGATGCTGTCACCAGCGGCCTCGATGCGGCGGGGGTCAATTGGACGCGCGCGGAGGGGCTCGTGCGTGGACTGGATTACTATCGCCACACCGCCTTTGAGTTCATCCCAGACGAAGGTTCGGCGGCAGCGGCGGCGCTCGGCAGCCAGAGCACGATACTCGGTGGCGGGCGCTACGACGGCTTGCTGTACTCCCTTGGGGGACCTCATACCCCGGCGGTCGGCTGGGCAGCGGGGATCGAGCGGCTGGCGATGCTTGTGGGTGAGAAAGAGCCTACCGCTACGGACGTGATAGTCGTCGCTGAATCCGATGACATGATACCGAAAGCTATTGGCGCTTTGGCAAAATTCCGCGAGCTAGGTTTTTCGGCTGATCTCATCGCGAGTGGTTCACCGAGGAAGCGTTTCGACAAAGCGGTTAAGACCCCTGCGAGTGCAATCGTTTCGTTACGAACGTCTGTTGAAGGTGTGACCTCCAACTTTCGTGGTTCCAATCCGAAGGCGTCTGAGGTTGAGGCAGCGTGGAACGCTATGAGGCACAACATTTAACCCCCACCGTCGCCCCGGACTTGATCCGGGGCTGGGCTGTTCACATTGGCAAGGCCCGCCTAAACAAGCGCGGTCTCGGATCAAGTCCGGGACGACGAATTAGAGAACCCCGTGCAGATACCCGAAGAACGCCTCCGCCAGATCACCGAACGCTTTGCCGAGCTTGAGGCGCGCATGGCTTCGGGCCAGCTTGAGGGCGAGGCCTTCGTGCAGGCCAGCCGCGACTATGCCGAACTCGAACCTGTCGCCAAGGCCGCGAGCGAGGTGCAGGCCATGCGCGAGGAGATCGCCGGGCTCACCGAGATGCTCGCCGATCCCGAGATGAAGGCCATGGCCGAGGACGAACTCGCCGCGCTGAAAAAGGCCCTGCCCGAGGCCGAACATGCGCTCGCCATTGCCATGTTGCCGAAGGACGAGGCCGACCAGCGCCCCGCCATGCTCGAAATCCGCGCCGGCACCGGCGGCGACGAGGCCGCGCTGTTCGCTGGCGACCTGTTCCGCATGTACGAACGCTTCGCCAGCGAGAACGGGTGGAAGGTTGAGCCGGTCTCGATGAATGCGTCGGACGCGGGCGGCTTCAAGGAAATCGTTGCCAACGTCACCGGACAGGGCGTGTTCGCCAAGCTCAAGTGGGAAAGCGGCGTCCACCGGGTCCAGCGTGTGCCGGTCACCGAAAGCGGCGGGCGTATCCACACTTCGGCGGCGACCGTGGCCGTGCTGCCCGAGCCGACCGAAGTCGATGTTCAGATCAACGATGGCGACCTCAAAATCGACATCTATCGCGCCTCGGGTGCGGGGGGCCAGCACGTCAACACCACCGATTCGGCGGTGCGCATCACCCACCTGCCGAGCGGGCTCGTGGTGATCCAGCAGGACGAGCGCAGCCAGCACAAGAACCGGGCCAAGGCGATGCAGGTGCTGCGCGCGCGGCTCTACGAAAAGATGCGCGAGGAAGCGCAGGGTGAGGAAGCCGCCGCGCGCCGGGCGATGGTCGGCAGCGGTGACCGCTCGGAGCGCATCCGCACCTACAATTTCCCGCAAGGCCGCGTGACCGATCACCGCATCGGCCTCACGCTGCACAAGCTCGACGAGGTGCTGGCGGGCACCGCCTTGGGCGAAGTGGTCGATGCGCTGACGGCGGAAGACGAGGCCAAGCGGCTCGCCGCGATGGGGAAGTGAGCACCGTCGCCCAGGCATTGCGCGAGGCGGCCGACCGGCTGGCCGAGGTCACCGACACCGCCCGTCTCGATGCCGAATTGCTGATGGCGCATGTTCTGGGCGTCAACCGCTCGGACCTGTTCCTGCGCCATATGCAGGCGCGAGAACCAGGCGCGTTCGCGGCGCTGATCGAACGGCGCGCGGCGCACGAGCCCGTTGCTTACATCATTGGCGAACAGGAATTTTACGGCCGCCCCTTTGCGGTCACCCCCGGCGTGCTGATCCCCCGCGCCGACAGCGAGCCTACAGTTCAGGCCGCGCTCGACTATGCCCGCCCCGATGCACGTGTGCTCGATTGCGGCACAGGATCGGGCGCATTGCTGCTGACATTTCTGTCCGAGCGCCCGGCCGCGCAGGGTATTGGGATCGACGCTTCACAAGTCGCGCGTCATTGTGCTCAGGCGAATGCCGAGGCGCTTGGTCTGGCAGAGCGCGCAGAGATTATCGCGGCCGACTGGACCCGTCCCGGTTGGGCTGACGGCCTCGGCAAGTTCGATCTCGTCCTCGCCAACCCGCCCTATGTCGAAGCCGATGCTGCGCTTGACCCGCAGGTGCGAGACTGGGAACCTGCCGAAGCGCTGTTCGCCGGCGCCGATGGGCTTGACGATTATCGCGTGCTAATTCCGCAACTGCGCGGCCTGCTGGCTGAAAACGGTGTGGTCGTGGTCGAGATCGGATGGCAACAGGCCGAGGCTGTGAGTGCCTTGGCGAGAGCTGAAGGATTTGCCACCGAACTGCGGCGCGATCTGGCCGAAAGGCCCAGAGCGCTCGTTCTCAGGCGATGATCCTGCAATAGGGGCTTGGCAAAGTCTTCGCGAACCTCTAACCATTTCTTCAAGCCTTGGGTGCAGAGGATAATTCCTGCACCTGACAGGCCTACCCAGACATTCTTATGCAAATGCTGCCGGATTGCAGCACTGGCAGAAGAATAACAGCGGGAATGCGCACCACGGTTGGTGCCAGCACGAAGGGTCATGTGGCCGCAGGGCAGACTAGCTTTCAGCATGGAACAGCTTTTCAGACTTGGCCGAAATGAGGAAGCGGATTTCTCTTGAATCAAAATCGAAACAACAATCGTCGGCGCGGTCGCGGTAACAACAATCGTGGCGGCGGAAGCGGCGGAAACGCAAACAACCGGATCGATTCGCGGGCTCGCGGCAATGCGCCGCAGATGCTCGAGAAGTACAAGAAGCTGGCGCACGACGCCTCCTTGAACGACGACCGCGTGCAGACCGAATACTACCTTCAGTTCGCGGATCACTATTTCCGCGTCATCGCCGATACCAAGGCGCAGAAGGATGAACACCGCGCCCGCAACAGCAACGATCGCGACTCGGATGACGAGAACGAGGACGAACGCGGCGAAGAAGAGCAGAGCAAGCGCGATAGCGGCCGTGATAATGCTCGTGATGGGGGTCGCGATAACGCCCGTCGTCCGCGCCGTGAGCGGTCCGAGAACGGATCGGACAAGAGTTCCGAGGAAGGCAACGAGGGGCTTGAGGGCGAAGAGGACGACGGTGACAACCCGTTCACCCCCGCTCGCGCCGAACGCAAGCCGAAGAAGGCTGCCGCACCGCGCCGCCGCACCCGTGCCGCCGAGAGCGACGACAGCGACGACGGCAAGAGCGATGAGGACGAGGATAACGGCCTCGATCCCGGCATGTTGCCGCCCGCCATCGCCCGCAACTCCGACGATGACGACAGCGAGTCGGACGACGCCGAGGCAACCGACGATGCCAAGGCCAAAAAGCCCAAGGCCAAGCCGCGTGCCACCCGCACTCGCCGTCCGCGCACGCCGCGCGACGAAGGGCGCGATGAAGGCGGTGAAGAGGCGCTCGAAGCCGTCGGCTGATTTGGGCGATGGTCGCCTCCGCACAGACTGACCGCGGACTGTTCCTGCTCGCCAACCAGCCGCGCCGGGCCGGTTTGTGGTCGCTTGCTCTGGGCGTTCTTGCGGCGACCGGATTTCAGCCGCTCGGACTATGGCCGTTGGCGCTGTTGGCCACCGGGCTGTTCGCGCTGATCGTGGCCCGCAGCTCGGGCTGGCGCGAGGCGGCGCTGCTCGGCTGGCTGTTCGGCATGGGCCACTTTACGCTCGGCAACAGCTGGATCGCCACGGCCTTCACCTATCAGGCCGAAATGCCTGCGGTGCTCGGCTGGATCGCGGTGCCGCTGCTGTCGGTCTACCTCGCTGTCTATCCTGCCATTGCCGCAGCTGCCGGACGCGCGCTTGTCCGCATGGGGCCGGGCTGGGGCTTTGCGCTGATCTTCGCCGGGTGCTGGATCGTAGCCGAATGGCTGCGCAGCTGGGTTTTTACCGGCTATGCCTGGAACCCGTTTGCCATGGTGCTGCTCGGCCCGTTCGAGCGACCGGGGCTGGCGCTGCTCTCCCCATTCATGGGCACCTATGCGCTGTCGGGCCTTGCCATGCTGCTTGGCTGGGCGCTGGTCACGGCTGCGCGTTCGCGGCGTTGGGGTTTGCTTGCAGGCGGGGCGGCGGTACTCGCCGCGGGCATGTACCTGCCGCAACCGGCGCCGCATGATAGAGACCTTTCACTCACCATCGCTCAGCCTGATATCGCTCAGAGCGATGTTCACGAGCCCACGCTTTACGAGGATCATTTCTGGCGTCTCGCCACCAATTCGCTGCCGAAGACACCAGGCGAGCAGCGTATCGTGCTCTGGCCCGAAAGCGGCATGGTCGACTACCTGCGCGAAGGCTATCCGCAGCGCTACTATGACAGCACCACGGCCTTCGGCAGTCCGATGCTGGCGCGGCGGCGACTGGCCGGTGTGATAGGCGAGAACGCGCTGCTGATGACCGGCGCAGTCGATCTCGAGATCGGAGAAAAGGATGGCCTGATCCGTGCGCTTGGTGCGCGCAACGCGGTGACCGTGCTTGACGACGAGGGCGCAATCGTGGGCAGCTATTACAAGGCCCATCTGGTGCCTTATGGCGAGTATCTGCCGATGCGTTGGCTGCTTGAGCCGCTCGGTCTGTCGCGGCTGGTGCCCGGGGCGATCGATTTCTGGCCGGGGCCGGGGCCGCGCACGCTCGATCTTGGCACCTATGGCAAGGCGGCGATCCAGATTTGTTATGAGATCGTGTTCTCGGGAGAGGTGGTCGAGAAAGGCACCCGGCCCGACTATATCTTCAACGATTCGACCGACGGCTGGTTCGGCGCCTTCGGTCCGCCGCAGCACTTCGCCCAGGCGCGAATGCGGGCAATCGAGGAGGGGCTTCCGGTGCTGCGCTCCACCACCACCGGCATCAGCGGCGTGATCGACGCGCATGGCGTGGTGCGCCAGCATCTGGGGATGCGAATCGAAGGGCGGATCGACGGCAAAGTGCCCGCCGCTGCTGCGCCCACGCTGTTTTCCCGCTTTGGCAATGTCTTGGGGTTGGCATGGGCCGCAGTGGCCTTACTTGCAGGGCTGATTGCCATGCGGCGACAGGCCGGTTAGAGCCGCTCGCCGCCCAAGCGAAACACAGTCTTACGGGAGCTCTATCGACAATGCGTGACACATATCTCTTCACCTCCGAAAGCGTTTCCGAAGGCCATCCGGATAAAGTCTCCGACCAGATTTCCGATGCTATCGTCGATCTATTCCTGTCGAAAGACCCCGAGGCGCGCGTTGCCTGCGAGACGCTCACCACCACCCAGCTTGTGGTGCTGGCGGGCGAGGTGCGCGGCAAGGGCATGATCGACACCGACGGCAACTGGGAGCCGGGCGCGCAGGAGGAAATCCAGCGCGTGGTGCGAGATACGGTGAAGCAGATCGGCTACGCGCAGGACGGCTTCCACTGGCAGAACCTGACCTTCGAAAATCACCTCCACCCGCAGAGTGCCGACATTGCGCAGGGCGTCGATGCCGCTGGCAACAAGGACGAAGGCGCGGGCGATCAGGGCATCATGTTCGGCTACGCCAACGACGAGACCGACGATCTGATGCCGGCCACGCTCGATTACAGTCACAAGATCCTGCACAAGATGGCCGAAGACCGCCACTCGGGTGCGGCGCCTTTCCTTGAGCCCGATGCCAAGAGCCAGGTTACGCTGCGCTATGAAGCGGGCAAGCCCGTCTGCGCCACCGCGATCGTGGTCTCGACCCAGCACGCCAAGGACTATTGCGAGCCCTGGGAAAAGGACGGCAAGAGCGGCGGCGATGCAGCCAAATATGCCGAGCTGCGCGACTATGTGAAGGGCGCGATTGCCGCGGTGATTCCGGCTGAGCTGCTCACCGATGAAACCGTCTATCACATCAACCCGACCGGTAAGTTCGAGATCGGCGGCCCCGATGGCGACGCTGGCCTGACCGGGCGCAAGATCATCGTCGACACCTATGGTGGCGCTTCGCCGCACGGCGGCGGTGCTTTCTCGGGCAAGGACCCGACCAAGGTCGACCGCTCGGCCGCCTACGTGACGCGCTATCTCGCCAAGAATGTGGTTGCCGCTGGCCTTGCCAAGATGTGCACGATCCAGGTGTCCTACGCGATCGGCGTGAGCGAGCCACTCTCGCTTTACATCGACACCAGCGGCACCGGCACCGTGGCCGACGAGCAGATCGAAAAAGCCGTGTGGGAAGTCGCCAAGGCGCGGCTCGGTGGGCTGACCCCGCGCGGTATTCGCACCGGGCTCGGTCTCAACAAGCCGATCTATCGCCAGACCGCGGCCTATGGCCATTTCGGGCGTAAGGCCGAGGGCGACCTGTTCCCGTGGGAGCGGACCGACCTCGTCGATGATCTCAAGGCTGCAATCGCCTAACTACGCGCGGTGGCGGGCGCTATGATCCGCCACCGTATCGCGGCACTCGATGCCCTGCGCGGCGTGGCCGTGGCGGGCATCGTGCCGATGAACGTCATCGCCTATGCGATGCCCGCCGCCGCCTATATCAACCCGCGTGCTTATGGCGGCGACGGGCCATTTGCTACCGGACTATGGGCGCTCAGCTTCCTGCTGGTGGAGGACAAGTTTCGCACCCTGTTCGCGATGATGTTCGGCGTCGGGGTAACGATCCTGATCGAGCGGGGTGGGGCGCACCCGTGGCGCGCACACTATGCCCGGATGGCGGCTCTTTTCGTAATCGCGCTGGCCCATGCGGTGCTGCTCGCCAATAACGACGTGCTGCGTGCCTATGCTGTAATCGGCTGCCTGCTGCCGTTCCTGATCCGCCTGCCGCTACGCTGGTTGCTGATCGGGGCCGCGGCGCTGATGCTGGGGCAACTGGCCGTGTCGGGTTATGTCGCCTGGGCCTGGCTGCGATATTGGCACGCGCTGGCAAGCGGGCTTACCTCCGACATGTCGGGCATGGCCGAGGTCGAGCGGCGCTTCGGAGCCGATCCGCAAGTGATCGCCGCCAGCATCGCGCAGTGGCAGGAGAGCTTGCCCGAACGCATCGTGCGGCGGATGAACGACTGGCCGCTGCAATTCACCGCCATCGCCGCGCAGATTCCGTCCACGCTCGCGGCCATGCTGGTGGGCGTGACGGCCTGGCGCAGCGGACTGCTGGCAGGGCAGTGGCCGCAGCGGCGGCTGTTGCGGCTGGCCGCATGGCTGGGTTTGCCGAGCCTTGTCGCTTTGGCTGCCATGGCCGCATGGTCGATTTTTACCGGGTTCGACGCCATTGTCACCGCCTTTAACGCGTTGGTCCTCTCCGCCCCCTTCGACATGATGCTGGGCATCGCCTATGCCGCGCTGGCCATGGCGCTGTTCGGTGGGCCGCTGGCGGCGCGAGCCTCGACCCGGCGCTGGGCGGCGGTGGGCCGGATGGCGCTGACCAACTACCTCGGCACCAGCTTCGTCTTCGCCGGCCTGTTCGCGGCCTGGGGGCTGGGGCTGTTCGGCATGGTCACGCGCGCGCAGACGCTGGCGCTCGGGCTGATCCCGGTGGCGCTGATGCTGGTGGTCTCGCCGCTGTGGCTGAACCGCTTCCGGCAAGGCCCTGCAGAGTGGCTGTGGCGTTCGCTCGCAGCGCTAAAACCGCTGCCGATCAGGCTGCCGCGTTAACCCGCGCCAGATCGCGGGCAGAGGTGCGCGCGGCGAGGAAATAGAGCGCGGATGCGATCACATAGAACGCGCCGGTCAACGCCATGGCCATCGTTAGCCCTCTCTGCGGACCCAGCTCTGCGCTTAGCGTGTCGCTGAGCGTGCCGACGATGATCGGCCCGACCGCGCTTGCCACTCCATAAAACACCTGAAGCACGGCATAGCCCGTCACCCGCATCCGCGGATGCATCAGGTTTTGCAGCGCGGCATACGTGATGCCCAGATAGCCGAAGCCGAGGAAAGTCGCGACGCTGATCACCGCCAGCAACAGGCCAAGCTCCTCCAGCCTGAGCCCGAAATAGTAGGCGGGAGCCGCGAACAGCAGGCACACCGCTGGCACCAGCGCATAGGCCGCCGGTGTCTTCTCGCCGAACTTGTCGCCCAGCCAGCCCGATACCAGCACCGAAAGCATGGCGGGCGCGCTGGCGATCAGGCCCGAATACATCCCCGCCTCGGCCAGCCCCAGCCCGAAGCGCCGGATCATCAGGGAGGTGAAAAAGTAGTTCATCCCGAAGCCGAGCATCGCGGCAAAGGTCGATCCGAAGATCATGTTGCGCGCGCTGGGCAACGCCAGCAGCCGGGCGAGCACTTCGCGAAAGCTGGGTACGTCCTCTCCCAGAGCCTCGGCGCCGCCAGCATCGTGGACGCCGCGCCGTGGCTCGGAGACGAACAGCCATACGAGCAGCGCCAGCACGAAGCCGGGAATGGCGGCGATCAGGAAGGTGTAGCGCCAGCTGAAGTGGTGCGCGATTGCGCCGCCGCCGACATACCCGATCAGCGCGCCCAGTGGCGGCGCGATCATCAGCACCGACATCGCAAACCCGCGCCGACGCGGGGGGAAATAGTCGGCCACCACCGACTGCACCGAAGGCAGCCCGATCGCCTCTCCCAACCCCACACCCATGCGCGCGGCGAGCAGCTGGAACCAGCTGGACACGCCTGCGCACAGCGCCGTGGCGGCTGACCAGATCACTGTGCCAAGAGCAATCAGGTGAGTGCGCGTGGCGCTCTCGGCCTTGCGGGCGATCAGGATACCGGCGAAGATGTTGAGCGCGGTGAATGCGGCGGCCATCAACGATACCTGGCTGTCGCTCAGGCCGAACTCGGCCTTGACCGGCTCGACCAGCACGTTGACCACGATCCGGTCGATAAAGCCAATGGTGGTTATGCCGGCCATGACGACAAGCGCCAGCCACGGCGATTTGCTGCGCGTAAACATCCGGCGGCGGGTCCTCTCTCCCTTTTTCCGCCTTGTCGCATGGCTCTGCGCAAAAGTGCAATTCTTTATAACTATTATGAAGCGAAATGGATTATCCCGCTTGGCGATAGTCCGCCGTCAGCGTGCCGGAGGCGGCCAGCTCCTCCTCATGACTTGCCTCGCGCCAGCCTTCGGTGAGAGCGACCTGCTCCCACTCCAGCATCGCCGGATGGGCAAGCACGTGCTCGACCCATGCCGCGCCCTTGCCGACATCGAGGCCGTATGTGCGGATGCGATAGGCGACCGGCGCGAAGAATGCATCGAGCGCGCTGAACTCAGGCCCGGCCAGCCATGGCCCGCCGAAGCGATCGAGCCCCTTTTCGAAGAGCTCGCGCAGCCGTGCCAGGTCATTCGCCAGCGCGGGCGAGAGCGGACCTTTCTCGACCCGCACCCCGACATTCATCGTACACTCGTTACGCAAAGCAGAGAAGCCGCCGTGCATCTCGGCCACGCCGCACATAGCGAAGGCGCGCGCCTCCTCTTTTTGCGGCCAGATGCCGGGATGACGCTCGGCAAGATAGAGGACAATGCCGAGCGAATCCCAGACGGTCCGTTCGCCATCGAGCAGGACTGGCACCTGCCCGGTGGGCGAGAAGCCGCGGAAGGCCTCGTAGTTCACCGGCCGGGTGAACGGTTCGACCCGATCCGCGAAAGCAATGCCCAGCGCCTTCATCAATACCCACGGCCGCAGCGACCAGCTCGAATAGTTCCGGTTGGCCGTGATCAGCGTGTAGGCCATGCGCGGCTCAGACCACGTAATGCGCGGTCGTCTTCGCCGCCACCTCGTCAGCCGTCACACCCGGCGCCAGCTCGATCAGCTTGAACGGCGAGGAATGGTCGGGCCGCTGGAACACGGCGAGGTCGGTGATGATCATGTCGATCACGTTCTGGCCCGTCAGCGGCAGCGAGCATTCGGGGGTGAACTTGGGCTCTCCATGCTTGGAGACATGCTCCATCACGCAGATGATCTTCTTCACACCTGCCACCAGGTCCATCGCCCCGCCCATGCCTTTGATGAGCTTGCCGGGGATCATCCAATTGGCGATGTCTCCGCCTTCGGAGACTTCCATCGCGCCCAGCACGGTGAGATCGATATGGCCGCCCCGGATCATCGCGAAGCTCTGCGCCGAATCGAAATAGGCCGAGTGGGGCAATTGCGAGATCGTCTGCTTGCCTGCGTTGATCAGGTCGGCGTCGACCTTGTCAGGGGTGGGGAAGGGGCCGATGCCGAGCATCCCGTTCTCGCTTTGCAGCGTGACGTGGATGTCGTCGGGGATGTGGTTCGCCACGAGGGTGGGGATGCCGATGCCAAGATTGACGTAGAAGCCATCTTCCAACTCTTTAGCAGCGCGGGCGGCGATCTGGTCGCGGGTCCAGCCCTTGGTCAGTCCATCATTCATGGTCATTCATCCCATCTCCGTTTCGCGGGTGGTCACAAATTCGATCTTCTTGTCGTAGGGCGCGCCCACGATCATGCGCTGGACGTAGACGCCCGGCAGGTGAATCTGGTCGGGATCAAGCTCGCCTGCCGGCACCACTTCTTCCACCTCGACCACGCAGACCTTGCCGCAGGTGGCGGCGGGCACATTGAAGTTGCGCGCGGTCTTGCGGAACACCACGTTGCCCGTTTCGTCGGCCTTCCACGCCTTCACGATCGCAAGGTCGGCGAAGATGCCCAGTTCGAGGATATAGTCCTCCAACTCGCCCTCGCGATTGGCGAACTGCTTCACCTCCTTGCCCTCGGCCACCAGGGTCCCGACGCCGGTCTTGGTGTAGAAGCCGGGAATGCCCGCACCGGCGGCGCGCATCCGCTCTGCCAGTGTGCCTTGCGGGCAGAATTCTACCTCCAGCTCGCCCGAGAGGTACTGGCGCTCGAACTCCTTGTTCTCGCCCACATAGGACGAGATCATTTTCTTCACCTGCTGCGTGCGCAGCAACATGCCGATGCCCTCGTTGTCGATCCCGGCATTGTTCGAGGCGAAGGTGAGACCCTTCACGCCCGAGGCCTGGATCGCCTTGAGCAGACGCTCTGGAATGCCGCAGAGGCCGAACCCGCCCGAGGCGATCAGCATGTCGTCTTGCAGCAGGCCGGAAAGCGCGGCCTCGGCGGAGGGGTAGAGTTTGTTCACAGGTGGCTCCCGAAGGGTAGGTTTCCATCTTGGGCGATTGGGTATGCGTCATAGGCATTTCGATGCCGTGCTGCAGCATAAAATCGGTCCGCGACGCCCGATTGCCTCCAATCGGCCCGGCGCGCCTTGCCGAAGAGGCCAAATCTTGAGCCGAGAATTGCTTGTGTTGACCTATGTTGCGTGTCGCGCAACTATCCTTGCGCTTTTCGCACTTGCGAAATGGAGTGATCGGTTGCAAATACGAACTGCCTTTCAGGCATCCTCTCCCAAGACTTTCCAAGCCCGGCTGGCAACAGCCGGGCTTTTTTTCTGCCTGTCTCGCGGCAGACGCGTGCCCACGTGTTTGCAATGGGCCGCAGGGCTTCCTAGCTTTCTGACATCAGTAGCGAACGGGAAGGTTTTTCACAGCATGGCAGATGGTGACACGCTCGACACCGCAGCGGGGACGGCACGTTTGCAGGTCGCAGCTGCGCGGCAGGACGAGTCGGGCCGTGGGGTTGCGCGGATGCCGCGCGCGGCCTTCCAGGCGCTCGGCATAACCGAGGGCGATCCGGTCGAGATCGAAGGCAAACGCACCACCGCCGCCATCGCCATGGCCGCCTATCCCGAAGACGAAAGCCTGCAGGTGATCCGGCTCGATGGCCTCCAGCGCGGCAATGCCGAGACCGCCTCGGGCGAACATGTCGAGGTGCGCCGTGCGCAACCGCGCGCGGCCACCCGTGTAGTCTTCGCGCCTGCGCAGAAGCAGATGCGCCTGCAAGGACCGACCGAGGCATTGAAGCGCGTGTTTGCAGGCAAGCCGCTGACGGCGGGAGACCTTGTGGCGACCCATGGTCAGCAGCCGGTCGAGAACGTACCGCCCGAAGTGCGGCGCCTGTTCAACACGCCCGCCTATGCGCTGACGGAGATCCGCCTGCAGGTGGTCTCCACCAGCCCCAAGGGCATCGTCGCCATCGATGACCAGACCGAGATCGAGCTGCGCGCCGAGTTCGAGGAGCCCAAGCGCGGGCGTGGCACGGTCAACTATGACGACGTCGGCGGCATGGAAGATACCATCAAGCAGCTGCGCGAGATGGTCGAACTGCCGCTGCGCTATCCCGAGCTGTTCACCCGGCTGGGCGTCGATCCGCCGCGCGGCGTGCTGCTGCATGGCCCGCCCGGCACCGGCAAGACCCGGCTCGCGCAGGCTGTCGCGAACGAAAGCGATGCCGAGTTCTTCGCCATCAACGGCCCCGAAATCATGGGTTCGGCCTATGGCGAGAGCGAGGCGCGCCTGCGCGAAGTGTTCGAGGAGGCCGAGCGCAGCCAGCCCGCCATCGTCTTCATCGACGAGATCGATTCGATCGCGCCCAAGCGCCAGAACGTGCAGGGCGAGACCGAAAAGCGGCTCGTGGCCCAGTTGCTCACCTTGATGGATGGCTTGCAGAGCCGCAC
This sequence comes from Aurantiacibacter suaedae, assembly GCF_005434915.1. Taxonomy (GTDB): domain Bacteria; phylum Pseudomonadota; class Alphaproteobacteria; order Sphingomonadales; family Sphingomonadaceae; genus Alteraurantiacibacter; species Alteraurantiacibacter suaedae. The sequence goes on along the minus strand of NZ_SKCG01000002.1, from coordinate 303,232 downwards.
CAACCTGGTGGTGATCGCCGCCACCAACCGCCCCGATGCGGTGGACGAGGCGCTGCGCCGCCCCGGCCGGTTCGACCGCGAGATCGTGATCGGCGTGCCCGACGAGGGCGGTCGGCGCGAGATCCTCGGCATTCACACCCGCGGGATGCCGCTGGGTGAGGGCGTCGATCTCAAGGAATTGGCGCGTTCGACGCACGGTTTCGTGGGGGCCGATCTTGCCGCGCTCACCCGCGAGGCGGCAATCGAGGCGGTGCGGAGGCTGATGCCGAAGCTAGATCTCGACGCGCGCGAAATTCCGCCATCGGTGCTGGAGGAACTGTGCGTCGAAAAGGGCGACTTCCGCGAGGCTTTGAAGCGCGTCCAGCCTAGCGCCATGCGCGAGGTGATGGTGCAGGCGCCCAAGGTCGGCTGGTCCGATCTAGGCGGGCTTGATGAAGCCATCGAATCGCTCAAGGAAGGCGTCGAGCTGCCTTTGCGCAACCCGCAGGCGTTCGAGCGGCTGGGTATTCGCCCCGCCAAGGGCTTTCTGCTTTATGGCCCGCCCGGCACCGGCAAGACGCTGCTCGCCAAGGCCGTGGCCAAGGAGGCCGAGGCAAACTTCATCTCGATGAAGTCGAGCGACCTGCTCTCTAAGTGGTATGGCGAGAGCGAGCAGCAGATCGCCAAGATGTTCGCCCGCGCGCGGGCGGTGGCGCCGTGCGTCATCTTCATCGACGAGATCGATTCGCTGGTTCCGGCGCGCGGCTCAGGTGCGGGTGAGCCGCAGGTGACGGCGCGGGTGGTCAACACGATCCTCGCCGAGATGGACGGGATGGAGGAATTGTCGTCCATCGTGGTGATCGGTGCGACCAACCGGCCGACGCTGGTCGATCCGGCGCTGCTGCGTCCGGGCCGCTTCGACGAGCTGGTCTATGTCGGCGCGCCCGACGAGGCTGGCCGCGAGCATATCCTCAAGATCCACACCGCCAACATGCCGCTTGCGGATGATGTCGATCTCGCCGCGCTGGCGGGGGAGACGGAGCGCTACACCGGTGCCGATCTTGAGGACGTGGTGCGCCGCGCGGGCCTTGCCGCCATTCGCCGGTCGAGCCCCGCGCCCGACACGGTGAGCGCGGCGGACTTCGCCGAAGCCCTCAAGGCCTCGCGCCCCACGGTGACCCCGCAGATGGACGCCGAATATGCGAAGATGAAGGGCGAGCTGAAAAGAAAAGCGCTGGAAGTGCGTCCGATCGGCTTCATCACCGATGGCATGGTGGAAAGCACGCGCGATTCGAAGCACTAAACTCGGGATGTTCGGGCCGACTGCTAGGCGGTCGGTCCACCATCCATTTGCGCCAGCGCCTCAGCCGAAGGCGCGCCTAGCGGCTCGCCATCCGCGCCCACCGAAATAACCCGCGAGCGCACCAGCGCCTCGGGCATTTGCGCTGCGAGCCACTGGATCAGCGCCTCGCGAATGTCGCAGCGCAGATCATATAGTGTGGGCGAATCCTTAGCCGTCATCAGCAGGCGGACCTCGATGGCGTCGCGCGTCAGGTCGGTGATCTGCATATGCCTCACGCGCCCGTCCCAGCGTGTGTTGCTCTCCACCAGTTCGAGAAACTTGGTGCGGATTGGGTCGAGTTTGGTCGCCGGATCCACATAGAGATAGACCGTCCCCAGCAGCTGCGCGGTGGTCTTGGTCCAGTTCTGGAAAATCTCGTCGAGGAACTTGCTTGTGGGCACCACCAGCCGCCGCTCGTCCCACACTTTCACCACCACGTAGGTGGTGCGGATATCCTCGATCCAGCCCCATTCGTCGCCGACGATTACCGCATCGCCCAGCCGGATCGGCTCGGTCAGCGCCATCTGCACCCCCGCGATCAGCGACTTCAGCGCCGGTTGCGCCGCCGCGCCCACCGCCAGCGCGGCGAGGCCCGCCGAGGCCATCAGCGTCACCCCGATATCGCGCACGCCGGGTATCGAGAGCAGCATCAGGCCCACGGTGATGAAGATCACCACGAAGGTGCCAATGCGCGAAAGGATGCGCAGCCGCGTCTGCTTCTGGCGCGCGCGCAGATTGTCCTCGGCATCCAGATCGAGGTGCATCTCGGCCGACTTCACCAGTGCGCGCAAGATCGCCAGCGCCATCCAGCCGATCAGCGCGGGCATCACAAAGCCAGCGATTTTCTCCCACGCAGACTCCAGCAAAGGCGTCTCGCGCGCAGCCAGCACAAGGCCGAGCGCGGCCATCGACCAGCGCGACGGGCTGCGCAGCGAGCTTACGATTGCCCCGTCAGACAGGCTCTTGCTCGAACGCGTGATGCGGGTGAGCAGGCCGAAGATCAGCCAGTGTACGATCAGCGCGACGGCAATGCCGACGGCCCCGTAAATCAGGGCCTCGCCAATCTGTGGCCAGCTTGCGGAGAACCTGTCGGCTAGCGGTTGCATCACGCCAAGCTAAGCATGTTGCGCTGCAACATCAACCCGGTGGCTAGTGCGCCGCGTCCCAGCTTGCCCCGTGGCCGATCTCGACCCCTAGAGGCACACTGATGCTTACCGAAGGCGAAGCGGCGCCCTCCATCACTGCGCGGATGACCTTGCTTGCCGCTTCCACGTCGCCTTCGGGCAGTTCGAACACCAGTTCGTCATGCACCTGCAACAGCATTCGCACTTGCGGAAGGCCTGCATCGGCCAAAGCAGGCAGCATCCGCGCCATGGCGCGCTTGATGATATCGGCGCACGTGCCCTGAATCGGCGCGTTGATCGCGGCGCGTTCGGACCCTTGCCGTTCGGCCTGGTTCTTCGAATTGATGCGCGGGAACCACGTCTTGCGGCCGAACAGCGTTTCCGAATAACCCTTCTCGCGCACCCTTTCGAGCGTCTCGGCGATATAGCGCTGGATGCCGGGGAAGCGCTGGAAATAGCGGTCGATCATATCCTGCGCTTCGTCGGGCTCGACCTTGAGGCGGCCCGCCAGCCCCCAGCGCGAGATGCCGTAGAGGATCGCGAAGTTGATTGTCTTGGCGGCGGCGCGGGTATCGCGGGTTACCTCGCCGTACATCTCCTGCGCGGTGCGGGCGTGGATGTCCTCGCCCTCGGCGAAGGCCTCTTTCAACGCGGGCACGTCGGCCATGTGCGCGGCGAGGCGCAGCTCGATCTGCGAATAGTCCGCCGCCAGCAGAACGTTGCCTTCTTCGGGGACGAATGCCTTGCGGATCTCGCGCCCTATCTCCGTTCGGATCGGGATGTTTTGCAGGTTAGGATCGGTGCTGGAAAGCCGCCCGGTCTGCGCTCCGACAAGGCTGTAGCTGGTGTGGACGCGGCCGGTGTTCGGCTTGATCGCGGCCTGCAAGGCGTCGGTGTAAGTGGACTTGAGCTTCGAGAGCTGCCGCCACTCAAGCACCTTGTCAGCGATCTCCGCGCCTTCGCCCGAGAGCTTTTCGAGAATGGCCTGGTCGGTCGAATATTGCCCGCTCTTGCCCTTGCGCCCGCCCTTGTAGCCCAGCTTGTCGAACAGGATATCGCCCAGCTGCTTGGGGCTGCCGATGGTGAATTCCTGGCCTGCGAGTTCGTGAACCTCGCCCTCGATCCGCGCGATTTCGGTGGCAAAGCGTTCGGACAGCTTGGCCAGCGCCGCACGGTCGACCTTGATGCCTTCGCGCTCCATCCCGGCGATCACAGCGATCAGCGGACGGTCCACCCGCTGATAAATCCGGGTCGCGCCTTCGCCGGGCAGGCGGTGGCGCATGATCTGGTGGAGCCGCCAGGTTACATCGGCATCCTCGGCGGCATATTCGGTCGCCTTGTCGAGCGGCACCTCGCCGAAGGGGATTGCCTTCTTGCCCGTGCCGCAGACGTCCTTGAACTTCATCGTTGTGTGGCCGAGGTGGCGTTCGGCCAGCTCATCCATTCCGTGGCCGCCGCCGATCCCGTCTTCAGAGCGGCCTGCATCCATTGCGAAGCTCATCACCATGGTGTCGTCGATCGGGGCGACCGTGATGCCGTGGCGCGCGAGCACGGTGAGGTCGTACTTGATGTTCTGCCCGACCTTGAGGACGGCATCGCTTTCAAGCAGCGGTTTCAGCGCGGCCAGCGCCTCGTGAATCGCAACCTGCTCGGGCTTTTCATCGAACATGTCGCTGCCGCCATGGGTGAACGGGATATAGCACGCATCGTTCGCCCCGAGCGCGAGGCTGATGCCGACCAACTCGGCCTGCACCGAATCCAGCGCCGAGGTCTCAGTGTCCAAGGCCACTTCGCGCGCGGCGAAGGCGCGGGCGATCCAGTGTTCGAGCCGCTCCATCGTCTGCACGCATTCGTAGGCCGAGCGATCGACCGCGGGCCATTCGGGCAAGTCCTGCGCATCGCCACGGGTCGAAGCGGCCTCGCCGTTGTGATCGGCCTTGGCGGGGTTGAGGTTGGTGGGCCTGCCGGGGCTCCCCGTGCCCGCGCCGAGCCGCTTGAGCAGCGAGTTGAAGCCATGCAGCGAGAGGAATTCGGCCAGCGGATCGGCCGGAATGCCGCCCAGCTTCATATCCTCGAGCGGCACCGGCAGCGCGCAGTCGCTCTTCAGTTCCACCAGCTCGCGGCTGAGCATGGCCATCTCGCGCCCTTCGAGCAGCCGCTCCTTGAGCTTCGACTTCTTCATCTCGGGTGCCGCATCGAGCGCAGCGGCGAGCGAGCCGTTTTCGGCGATCAGCTTGCTCGCGGTCTTGGGGCCGATGCCGTAGATGCCGGGTACGTTATCCACGCTGTCGCCCATCAGCGCGAGCACATCGCCGACCAGCTGAGGCGCGACACCGAATTTTTCTTCCACCTCGGGAATATAGATCCGCGCGTCCTTCATGGTATCGAGCATGTCGATGCGCGCGCCGTTCTCCTCGCCCACCAGCTGCATCAGATCCTTGTCCGACGAAACAATGGTCACATCCCAGCCTTCGCGTTGCGCGGCGCGGGCATAAGAGGCGATGAGATCGTCGGCCTCATACCCTTCCTCCTCGATGCAGGGCAACGAGAAGGCGCGGGTGGCATCGCGGATCAGCGGGAACTGCGGCTTGAGATCTTCGGGCGGGGGCGGGCGGTTGGCCTTGTACTGGTCGTAAAGCTCGTTGCGGAACGAGTGGCTCGACTTGTCGAGGATCACCGCCATGTGCGTCGGACCCACTGCCTTGTCGAGATCGTCGGCCAGCTTCCACAGCATGGTGGTATAGCCATAGACCGCGCCCACTGGCGTTCCCTCGGGGTTGGTGAGCGGCGGCAACCGGTGATAGGCGCGGAAGATATAGGCCGAACCGTCGACCAGATAGAGATGTTGTTTGTCGGCCATGGCGCGGTAGCTAGCACGCGGTTTGTGGCCGGTCAGCCGCAAAGAATCGTCATCCGGCGATTGGCCGAAATCCGCCATTTTTGCCACATTCCGGCCATGATTGGGGCTCGGTTCGCCGCATTCTTGCCTTATTCTTCTTGCGTGGACCAGATTGTGGCCTTATTTGGGCAACCAGAGCGAGCGCTTTGCCGCTCTGGCCCGGCATCTGCCTGGCCATGATTTCTCTGTTTTTGGGGATTTATTATTATGCGCAAGATCATCCTCGCCGCCGCCGCTGCTGGCGCTGCCCTGACCCTTTCGGCTTGCTCGGAAGGCGCCGAAGAACCCGTCGACAGCTCGATGGCTGACGCCGAAGCCAATGCCGACGCCGGCATGGAAATGATCGATTCGGCTGCCGACTCGGGCATGGAAATGGTTGATTCGGCTGCTGATAGCGCCATGGAAATGGTCGATTCGACCGCTGAAACCGTGGACAGCGCTGCCGAGTAATTCCTTACTCAGCGTGTTACGCGAAGAGGCGCGACCTGCGGGTCGCGCCTCTTTTCGTTTGTGCGCTTTATATATGGCCGGGCAACCGCCCGGAATGCGGATCAGTTGGTGTTCGCGGCGCTGCCGTAGGTGGCGTTGGCGAAATGGCGACCGCCGGTGGCCGAATAGCCATCGTAGATCGCCCGCGCGATTGACGCGATGCGCTGTTCGCGGTTGCCGCGCGAGCCTTGCCCGGTGACATAGATCGCCACCACGTAGGAGCGGCCATCTGGCGCGGTGATGATGCCGATATCGCTTGAGGTGTTGTGAAGCGATCCGGTCTTGTGGGCCACGCTCACATCATTCGGCATCTGGCCGCGAATACGGCGCACGCCCGTGCGGCAGCGGGCCATGGCATCGAGGATTACTTCGCGGCTTTCCGCCGATAGCCACCGGCCCTGATAAAGCCCGGTGAGCAACTGCACCATGGTTTCAGGCGTGGCGCTGTCGCGTGTGTCGATATGCCGGGCCGGGTCGAACTCGCCATCGTCGCGCACTAGGGTGGCGATATCGCGGGTCAGCTCGAAATCTTGCAATCCGGCGCGGTGAACCCAGTCGTTCACCGCATCCGGCCCGCCGACAGCCGCAAGCAGCGCATCGGTTGCCGGGTTGGAGCTGCGCGTGAGCATCAGATCGATCAGTTGGTGGGCCGAAAGATATTCGCCTTTGCGCACCGGTGCGGCGGCGGTGGAGAACGGCGTCGAACGCACCGACCACAGCAGCGGAAACTCGCTGGTCAGGCTCCATTTGCCCTGCTCGACACCTTCCATATAGGCCGCGGCGATGGCGATCTTGCTGGTGCTGGCCATGGGAAAACGCTGGTCGCCAAGGATGGAAATCTCGCGCCCCGTCGAAAGGTCCAACGCGGCAACGCCGATCCGGCCCTGGCTGCCATCGGCAAGCTGGGCGATCTGGCGGGCGAGCGGATCGGAATAGTCGGGGTTGAACTCGCGCGGTTCGCGGATTTCGGTGCCAAAAGCACTATCGAACGCATTCTCGAAATCGTTGGCCTGCACCGCCGAAAGCGGCGCCACGGCAAGCGAGGCAATGGCTGCGAGGCGTGTAATCAGGTTTTTGGTCATATAAGCAGTTTCCACGGAACGCCTTGTTGTTACCTTAACAAGGTGGGCCGCAAATCCCACGGTACGACGAATCGAGCCTAAATTTCGTTGGAGTGACGGAACTGGCGCAACCGGAGCCGACAAACTGCTGTCTATCGGCCCCGTGCAAATCATTATGAATCAAGCACGGGCAATAGCCTGGCCCACGGCTTCAAGGTTTTCGTTCGCAATAGCCTTGTCGATCTCGCCGATGAGGCAGGCTTGCAGTTCCTTATGATAGTGCTTGCGCATTTCGCCGAGCGATTTGGGATCGGCAATTACGATTAGCTCGCCGAGTTTGCCGTCGATCGCTTGCCCATTAAGATATTCTGTCACTGCCGCAGCATGGGCTAGTTCCTCAAGATCGCTGCTGCCGCTGCGCCGACCGGCATCGTCCTGGTCGCGGACGCCGGCACTGTAGTTCGTGGTTTCGAGGCTCGGGGTAGCGACTACGCTCAGCTTCGGCTCGAACGGCTGTCCATCGTTGCGCGCGAGCACGAACCGCTCGCCATCGACGAGGGCGACATGGGCTTTGTGCGGACACTTCATAATCTCGGTCTCTCCTTCGGACTGCTTTGCCGTTATCAACGGTCGGCAGGCCGAAGGGGTCCGAGATTTTCCGCTTATTGGCTGCGGCCAGGGCTCTATTCGGGCTTGCGCATCCGCCAGGCAAACTGGTCGGTGTTGCCGCGGATCGCGTCGTCGAAGACGTTGGCCTCGTGCGGATCGCCGGGTTGGGCGTAGAGATCGCTTTCCTCTTCCAGCACGAAGCCAGCATCGGTCAGCGCCTTGAGCGCGAGTTCAGGGTCCATCCGGTGTAGATTTTCCGCCGCATCTGTGCCGCCACCATCTTTTGCCACATGATCGACCACTACCAGCGTGCCGCCGGGCTTGAGCGAATCGTAAAGGTTGGCAATCGCCTTTTGCGCCGTGCCGTCGGGCATTTCGGGAATGAACAGGTCATGCAGGTTCATCACCGTGATGATCGTGTCGAGCGGTTCGGGCCAGCCCGGCTCGGCAATGGGGCCGCGCAGGGGGAAGACACGCACCGGTTCGCCCTGATCGTTGGTATAGGGCGCAATCGCGGCGTCCTGTTCCTCGGCATATTCGGGACGGAATTCGATGAACTCGGCCGGCTGGAACGCATAGACCTTGCCGTCTGCGCCAACGGCGGTGGAAAGCAAGCGCGTCACATAGCCGCCGCCCATGATGTAATCGCCCACGACCTCGCCCTTGCCGATCTGCGCGAAGGCAAGCAGCTCGGCAGGTTTGCGCTTGGCGTCGTACTGCTGATCGTCGCTGCGCGAGATGTCGGTGACGGCCTGCATATACTGGCGCGCCGGGTCTTGCGTAGGCTCGGGTGTTGGCTCCTCGCTGCCGCAGGAGGCCAGAGCCGTGGCGGCAAGCGCCGCGAACATGAGTTTGCGCATTTCGTTTCCCCTCTCGTTGTCGTTGGCGCGAAGGCTAGTACGAAACAGACAAAGCGCAAGCTCAGCGGCGACGGCTGGCAAGGGCGTATAACGCGGTGCCGGCCGCCAGCACCCCGAGTGTGGGCAGAGCGGAGGACAGCGGCACCTGCGCGAGCAGCCACAGGTTGAACACCAGCGCAAACACCACCAGTGCGGCCCAAACGATAAGCATCGCACCTTGGGGCCGACCCTCGCCCATGTGCCACAGCATCGGCAGCGCCAGCACGGTGAGGAGGATCACCAGCGTTTCCAGCGCGACCATATAGGTGGCAAGCGTGGCAAAGGTTCCGCTCAGCGCCAGTGCGAGGACGATCACGCCATAGGCGATGATGGCTGGGGCCGGCGTGTCGAAGCGCGGCGAAATGCGCGCCAGCAGCGCTGGCAGCAGGCCGCGCGAGGCCATGCCGTAGATCAGGCGCGGCATCGAGACGAAGTAGCTAAGCTGGTTGGTGCCGGTGGAGAAGATCGCCGCCACGCTGATCAGCGCCACGCCGAGCGGGCCGAACACTGCCTCTCCCGCCGAGGCGAGCGGTCGGTCGGCATTCACCTGCTGTGGGTCTATGGCGATATAGGCCCACTGAACGAAGGCATAGAGCAGCGCGATCGCTGCCAGATTGACGAAGATCGAGCGATAGACGGTGCGCCGCGCATCGCGCACCTCGCCCGCCACCATGGCGGAAAGCGCGCCGCCGGAATAGGCATAGGCGAGCAGCAGCGCGATCGATTCAACTTCGCCGAATTCGGGCAGGGCGAAGGTGCTGGGCACGCCGTTGGTGAGCAGCCCGGCCCCACAGATAAGCACAATCGGCCCGAGCTTGAGCAGCGTGCCGAGCCCCAGCGCGCGGATCGAGCTGCGCGTGCCCACGGCGGCAAGGCCGGTAAACAGAGCGATCAGAGCCGCGATGGTGGCAAGCCGGATGGCGGGGTTGTCGAACAGCGGGAACAGCGCGGCGAGATAGCTTACCAGCACGTGAAAGTTGGCGGCACGGGCGGCCAGGTTCTGGCCAAGCAGGAACCAGCCCGCCTGAAACCCCGCGAATGGCCCGAAAGCGTGCTCGACATAAAGCTGGGGCCCGCCCGATTCCTCGTGCATCGTGCTTAGCCGGGCGTAGACCAGCGAGGGCCCGGCCACGAGCAGCGCATAGGCCAGCACCACCAACGGCGCATAGCCGCCCGCCCCGGCATAGAGCAGCGCGGGCAGGGCGAAGATGCCCGAGCCAACCACGCCGTTGAGGTTGATCAGCACCGCGCCCGAGAGGCCGATGGCGCGGTGCGGTTGGTTTAGCGTGGAGCCCCCTGTCATCGCGCGAAGCTATCGCAAGGCGGGCGGGGGGCCAAGCAAAAGGGCCCGGCGGATCGCTCCGCCGGGCCCCTTCGTGTGTGTTGGTCAGATGGGGGAGGCTTAGAAGCCCATGCCGCCCATGCCGCCCATTCCACCCATGCCGCCCATGTCGGGCATGCCGCCACCGGCGGGCTTTTCCTCGGGCACTTCCGAGATCGCCGCTTCGGTGGTGATCAGCAGGCCGGCAACCGAAGCTGCATCCTGCAGCGCGGTGCGCACGACCTTGGTCGGGTCGACCACACCGGCAGCCACGAGGTTCTCGTAGGTGTCGGTAGCAGCGTTGAAGCCCTGGCTCTCGTCGCCCTCGCGCAGGAGGTTGCCCGAAACCACGGCGCCGTCATGACCGGCGTTGGCAGCGATCTGACGCACCGGCGCGAGGATCGCCTGACGGACGATTTCCACACCGCGGGTCTGGTCGTTGTTGTCGCCCGTAAGGCCTTCGAGCGCCTTGGTGGCATAGAGCAGCGCGGTACCGCCGCCGGGCACGATGCCCTCTTCGACAGCAGCGCGGGTGGCGTGCAGCGCATCGTCCACACGGTCCTTGCGCTCCTTCACTTCGACTTCCGAAGCGCCGCCAACCTTGATCACGGCAACGCCGCCAGCCAGCTTTGCCAGGCGTTCCTGCAGCTTCTCGCGGTCGTAGTCCGAGGTCGTGGTCTCGATCTGGGCGCGGATCTGCTCGACGCGGGCCTTGATCGCATCGGCTTCACCGGCACCGTCGACGATGGTGGTGTTGTCCTTGTCGATGGTGACCGACTTGGCCTGACCGAGCATCGAGAGGCCGACGTTCTCGAGCTTGATGCCGAGATCTTCGGAGATCATCTCGCCCTGGGTGAGGATCGCGATGTCCTGCAGCATGGCCTTGCGGCGATCGCCGAAGCCCGGAGCCTTCACGGCAGCAACCTTGAGGCCGCCGCGCAGCTTGTTGACCACGAGGGTCGCCAGCGCTTCGCCTTCGATGTCCTCGGCGATGATCAGCAGCGGGCGGCTGGACTGAACGGTCGCTTCGAGCACCGGCAGCATCGCCTGCAGGTTCGAGAGCTTCTTCTCGTGGATGAGGATGTACGGGTTTTCGAGTTCGACCGTCATCTTCTCGGGGTTGGTGACGAAGTAGGGCGAGAGGTAGCCGCGGTCGAACTGCATGCCTTCGACGACATCGAGCTCGAATTCGAGGCCCTTGGCCTCTTCCACGGTGATCACGCCTTCCTTGCCGACCTTTTCCATGGCTTCGGCGATCTTCTCGCCGACTTCCTTGTCGCCATTGGCCGAGATGATGCCGACCTGCGAGATTTCCGAAGAGCCGGAAACGTCCTTCGAGCGGGCCTGGAGGTCAGCGACGACCTTCGAAACGGCCAGATCGATGCCGCGCTTCAGGTCCATCGGGTTCATGCCGGCGGCAACGGCAGTCATGCCTTCGCGCACGATAGCCTGGGCCAGAACGGTGGCGGTGGTGGTGCCGTCGCCGGCCTTGTCGTTCGCCTTCGAGGCCACTTCGCGCAGCATCTGCGCGCCCATGTTCTCGTACTTGTCCTTAAGCTCGATTTCCTTGGCGACGCTCACGCCGTCCTTGGTGATGCGCGGGGCACCGAAGCTCTTGTCGATCACGACGTTGCGGCCCTTGGGGCCGAGCGTGACCTTCACGGCATTGGCGAGCGTGTCCACGCCCTTGAGGATGCGTTCGCGCGCGTCGCGACCGAACTTGACGTCCTTGGCAGCCATTATCGTTTCTCCTGGAATATCTTTGTTAGGTGGAAAGCAATGACGGTTCGGCTCAGCCGATCACGCCCATGATGTCGCTTTCCTTCATGATCAGCAGGTCTTCACCGTCGACCTTGACCTCGGTGCCCGACCACTTGCCGAACAGAACGCGGTCGCCAGCTTTCACGTCGAGCGGGGTGACCTTGCCGTCTTCGGCCTTCGCGCCGTTGCCCACGGCGACGATCTCGCCTTCGCTCGGCTTTTCCTTGGCGCTGTCGGGGATGATGATGCCGCCGGCCGTCTTTTCCTCAGCTTCGAGGCGACGGACCAGAACGCGGTCGTGCAGGGGGCGAAATGCCATGTGTGTGACCTTTCCCAAAAAGGTTGGATGTGTCGATTGGCACTCTCCTCGCGAGAGTGCCAGCGGCGCGGATATGGTTGGCGGCTGGCGGGCCGTCAACACCTTGGGTCAGGAAAAATTTTGCTTGGGTACGCTGGCAGTCACACAGCGGGCGGCGCGTAGGTGACCAGCCCGAGCGCAGCGCGCCGATGCCAGCGCCACAAAAGCAGCACCGCAGCCACGCTCAGCCCGAGGGCGAGGCCGTACCACACGCCCTCGCCTTCCAGCCCGAGTGTGAAGGCCAGCACCATGGCCAGACCGAAGCCCGGCACCCAGTAGGAGAAGATCGCGATCCACATCGGCACGCGCGTATCCTTCAAGCCGCGCAGCGCTCCGGCGGCGACCGCCTGCAACCCATCGGACAGCTGGAACGCCGAGGCGACGACGAGGAAGATGCTCGCTTGTGTCACCAGCGCGGCATTTTCGGGCAGATCAGGGTCGATATAGATGCGCAGCAGCAGCTCGGGCGCGCCGATCAGCACCAGCGCCGAGGGCACCGCAAAGGCGAGGCACATGCCTATCGCGGTCCAGCCCGCACGGGTCACGCCCAGCGCATCGCGCGCGCCATGGAAATAGCCGACCCGGATGGTCGCCGCCTGCCCGATCCCGAACGGCACCTGGAAAGCGAGCGCGGCGATTTGCAACGCGAGAGCATGGGCTGCGAGCTGCGCTGCACCGAACAGGCCGACCAGAAATGCTGCTGCACCGAAGATGCCGCTCTCGGCCATGATGGTCAGCATGATCGGCGTGCCGATCCGCACCAGTTCGCCCAGCCGCTTCCAATCGGCCCGCCAGAAGAACCCGAACACATGATACCGCGCGAGGCGCGGATCGCGCGCGATGGCGATCACATAGACAAGGAAGGTGAGGCTGGTGGTAAGCAGCGTGGCAATGGCCGCGCCCTGAAGGCCCATCTCTGGCGCACCCCAGTTGCCGAAGATGAAGGCGTAGTTCGCGGCTGCATTGATGAAGATGCCGAGCCCGGTGATGGCGGTGGCAAAGAACGGGCGGCCGAGCGTCGACACGAAGCTGCGCAGTACGCTGCCCGCCACCGCCGGGATCAGCGAGAGCAACAGCAGGTTCATGTAGCTGCCCGCCAGCGCAGCGATCTGCGGCTCTTGCCCCGTCAGCAGCATGAACGGCTCGGCAAAGGCGCACAGCACGCTGGCCATCGCGCCCGAGGCGATGGCGAGCCACAGCGCCATGCGCACCGCCCGCCGAATCGGCCGCAGCGCCGGGCCGCGTGCGCCAAGCTCGGCCGCCGCCATCGGCGCCACGGCTCCGGTCAGGCCGGAAAGGCTCCACAGCAAGAAGCCGATGATCGCTACCGCCAGCGAGGACGCCGCCAGCTCCTCGGCCCCGAGGCGGGCGATGAAGATCACGTCGACCGCATAGGTCAGCATCTGCAGCAGGTTGGCCAGCACCAGCGGCACCGCGAGGCGGAAGGTTTCGACGCTTTCGGCTTTCCAGCCGGGCGTGGGAGGGAGCGCAGTGGGCTTCATGGCAAAACAGCCGGCCCGGGTAGGCGAAGATTGTTGCAAGCGAAATCGCAAAAGCGCGCCGCCAGGCGAAATTTGACCACAGGAGAGGCTTGTCGGACACAGTCAACGCAGCGCCTCTTGCCCAAGGCGCCCCTTGCCCTCTAAGTGCGAGAAAACAGTCGGAGGATTCCCGTAGATGCGTATTTCGATTTCGCTCGCCACCGTTTCGCTTGCGGCGCTTGCGCTTGCCGCATGTGGCGGTCCGCCCGAAAATGCGAACGAGGCGGAAGTTGAAGAAGTCGCCGCCGACAACGGCGCGGTCGACGAGGTCGAACTGGCGCAAGCCGCCGACGCAGCCGAAGCGGCGAGCGATGACGAGGTCACCGAGGTCGATGTCGAAGTCGAGGAGCCCGCCGCTACCGCGAGCGCGAGCCCTTCGCCCAAGCCGAGCGCTTCGGCCAGCGCCCGCCCGTCTGCCACGCCGACGCAGGCTGCTGCTGCATCGGCTGGCCCGCCCGATAGCTTCGCGATCTGCACCGTGTGTCACTCGGTTACGCCGGGCCAGAACATGGTTGGCCCTTCGCTTGCCGGTGTGGTCGGGCGCAAGGCGGGTGGCGTATCGGGCTTCGCCTATAGTGCGAGCATGAAGAGCAGCAACCTTACCTGGAACGAGGCGAACCTGCGCCGCTATCTGGTCGATCCGCATGCGGTCGTTCCCGGTGGCTCGATGCCGGCTCCGGGGGTGAATGCGCAGCAGGCCGGGGAAATCGTCACCTATCTGAAGACGCTCTAGATATGGGGGGTGCGGCGGCCTCGGGTCGCCGCATTTCCTTTGTTCTGGAGAGGCTGGATACAAAAAGGGCGGCACCATCGCGGTGCCGCCCTTTCTGTTTGATCCGCTTGGATCGAAGCGTAATCGCCCCAAGAGGGGCAGATGATTACTTGAGCTCGACGGTACCGCCGGCAGCTTCGATCTTGCTCTTGATCTCTTCGGCTTCCGCCTTGTTCACGCCTTCCTTGACGGCCTTCGGCGCGCCTTCGACGAGAGCCTTGGCTTCGGTCAGGCCGAGGCCCGTGATGCCGCGGACTTCCTTGATCACCTGGATCTTCTTGCCGCCGTCGCCGGTGAGGATGACGTCGAATTCGTCCTTCTCTTCAGCGGCGGGGGCATCGCCACCGGCACCGCCGGGGGCAGCCACGGCCACGGCAGCAGCGGCGCTGACGCCCCATGCTTCTTCCAGGGCAGTAGCAAGTTCAGCGGCTTCCATGACGGTCAGCGCGGACAGGTCTTCAACAAGCTTGGCAATATCGGCCATTGTGCTTCACTCCAAATTGGGCGGGGCGAAAAAGATGCGCCCCAAGATGTTTCGTTTCGAAATGCGAGAAACCGCTTACGCGGCGTCCTTGGCGGCATATGCACCGAAGACGCGGGCAAGCTTGGCCGCAGGCGCGTTGACGACCTGAGCAACCTTGGTTGCCGGTGCGTTGACGAGACCCACGATCTTGCCCCGCAGCTCGTCGAGGCTGGGCATCGCGGCGAGCGCCTTGACCCCTGCTTCATCGAGCTTCACTGCGCCCAGCGAACCGCCGACAATTTCAAGCTTGTCGTTGGTCTTGGCGAATTCCACCGCAGCCTTGGCAGCTGCAACCGGGTCGGTCGACCAGGCCAGACCCGTCGGGCCGGTGAGATACTCACCAATGCCTTCGTAGTCGGTGTCCTTCAGGGCGAGCTTGGCGAGGCGGTTCTTCGCAACCTTGTAGGACGCACCAGCATCACGCATCTTGTTGCGCAGGTCGGTGGTCTGTTCCACCGACAAGCCAAGGTTGCGGGTGACAACCACCACGCCGACCTCGTTGAAGACCGTGTTGAGCTGGGCGACCGCGTCGGCTTTCTGCGAACGATCCATGCCTTACTCCTTCACTATGGCCGCGATCCCGCCAAAGCGGAGCCGCGACCGGCTCACGTAACCACGATGCTGATGCACCGTGGGCATTGGTCCGTTTGACAAGGGAAGGAGGAGCGCGAATGGCGCGAACGGGAGCAGCCCTAGGGCTGGCCCGAAAATCTCTGTCCCCGTCTAGGCTGGGAATTAAGACCGGCAGATCCCGGTCACCAACTGTCTCGGACGGATGACCGCTGCAAAGAGCGGTCGGAGCGGGCTGATAGTCATCTGGCGCGAAAGGTCAAGCGATTCGCCAATGGTTGTGGCTGGGTCTGAGCGGCGACCGGCTCGGTTTGTCAGCGGGAGGTCTTTGTCCGGTCTCCAAATATATGCATAAGCTTGGCGCGAGAGCGCGTACGTCTCTCAGCCAGATGGAGTCCTGATCATCAAACCTAGCCTGTTACGCTGCGCGCTCACCGTGGGCATGTCGATGCTGGCGGCTCCCGTTATGGCCGAAGAGCCTATGCCTCCTCCGGCTGAGAATTACAAAGCGATGTCGGGCGAGAAATTGGGGGCACAGCTACGGTCGGCCGACACATGGGCCGAGCCTTGCGCACGGGCGGTCCCGATCCTGGCGGAGTTGCAGGCGCGCCAGCCTGAATTAATGCAGCTAAACGAGTCTCTGGCGCATGCCCGCATCAACTGCGCAGGGAAACGCAAAGCCTATGCGGAAGCATACGGTGAGTTGCAGCGCCTCGAAGCTGCAGGGGGAGAGGTTTTTCCGCCGCAAGCTCTCTATCTTGCAGTCGCGACCGATGACGGAGCAGAAACGAACGCTCGTTTCCGGGCCGTGTTGCAGTCTGGAGACCCCAAGGTCCGCGACGCGCTTGGTCCGGACCTTGTGGGCTTTGCGATTCGTGCTGCACGGCAGAACGGTAGCGGTCGCGAACTGGAAGAGATGCTCGCCTCCGAGATGCGCGCTGGGCTTCTGTACACTGTCGATCCCGACGTCAGGCCGATTTTCGCGATCAATGCTCTGGGCGCGGTGGCGCGGGACGGGGATATTGAGCTCGCTCGGCGATTGATCCACGAGATCCACCAACCGCCCACCTATGCCCGTCTTCTGGCCGATCGGCAATTCACGCAGCTTTGGCCATTGCTAGAGGAGCGCGTGGGGCCGGGCTTTCAGCGGATAACACGTCATTACAAGGAGCGCAGCCTTGGCGAATTGGAGGCGGAGTCAGACGATACCGAAGCGCTTTCCCAGGCGCTCCATGCGCTGTATTATGCTGGCGAATTTGCGCAAGTTATCGAAATGGCCGATGCCGCGACCGGGCGACCTGATCTTGCCGATACGCTGGACGAAGATGAAGGCTGGGCGCTCAATCTGAAGGCCTACGCCCTTGATGCGCTCGGGCGACAGACCCAAGCAGATGCGGTGTTTGACCTGATCGGGGACGCTGATGGTGAAGATGACTACTGGCGCGTGAACTTTGCCATCAATCGGGCATCGCGACTGGTGGGGCAGGGGCGGTGGGAGGAAGGTCTCGTTGCTGCTGAGCAGGCTGCCGAAGTAGCGAGAGAGCATGGGTCGCCCTATGCTCGCGCGCTCATCCTGCGGGACCGGATCTGTGCGCTCAACTCGCTCGACCGCACCGAAGAGGCGCTCTTGCTGGTCGACGATTTGCGCCTTGAGGCCGAACAGCATGCGGGGCTGCTCGCAGAGGGCTTGCTTTGTCTCGATCAAGAAAAAGAAGCGGTGGACGTGCTGCTAGCGGCGCTTGGCGATGAACAGCTCCGCCGAAGCCTGATCGATGAGCTTCAGGATGACGCATTCGACATGTTCTACACCCGCTCTATTCTGCCGAAGCCGCGCGACCTGCTGGAACGCGACAAGTCTTTGCGCCAAGCCTATTTGCAATATGCTCGGATGATTCCAACAGACTTTTATCCTGCCGCCTCACTGATGCGCTGACTTTCGCGGAACAATTGTAGCTACGGCATCAAGGTGCTGATGTGACCATTGCCCATACCGCGCGACGAGCGAGCTGCTGGAGACGTCGGAGTTGGCGGCAAAGCTGCTGTTGAAGTGAAGCAAAAGAAAAGGCCCGCCTTCGTGGGCGGGCCTTCCTCTCCTGAAACAAGCCAGCCGCAACCGATTGGCGCGGATGGCAAAGCCGGATTACATCTGGTCGGCAGTGTCTTCCAGCTCTTCGGCCTTGTTCTCGGTGGCCTCGGCTTCGGCTTCCATGCCTGCGTCTTCCAGTTCGTCGGCCTGGGCTTCGAGAGCCTCGGCCTGCTCGTCCATCACTTCGCCCTGAGCTTCGATCGCTTCTTCCTGCACATCTTCGGCTTCTTCAGCCGGCGAACCGCCACAGGCAGCGACGAGCAGAACGGCGGGTGCGGCAAGCAAGATCTTCTTCATTTTCAATTCCCCCTGGGGTGGTTGGATTGGGGTGTAACTGCCAGCAAGACCGATAGTTCCTGTCAGGATGCAACTTTTTTTTGGCCGGGCGTTTCCGTCTTCGATCAGGCGCCGGTCAGGAACAGCCCCGCCAACGCCGCGCTCATCAGGTTGGCAAGCGAAGCGGCGGCAAGCGAGCGCAGCCCCAGTGCTGCCACATTGGCTCGCTGCGAGGGCGCCAGCACGCCGAACGCCGCCATCTGGATCGCAATCGAGCTGATATTGGCAAAGCCGCACAGGGCAAAGGTCACGATAGCCGTGCTGCGCGGGCCAAGCGCTCCGTTCATCGCCTCAAGGCTGAGAAAGGCGACGAATTCGTTGAGGACAATCTTCTGCCCGAACAGACCGCCTGCCGCCTGCGCATCGCCCCAGGGTACGCCGACCAGGTACATTACGGGCGAGAAGGCGTAGCCAAGCAGACGCTCGAAGGTGAGGCCGTCGATCCCGGCCAATGCCCCCACCCAGCCGAGCAACCCATTGGCGAGCGCCACCAGCGAGACGAAAGCGAGCAGCATCGCGCCTACGCCCGCGGCCAGTTGCAGGCCGGTGATCGCCCCGTTGGCGGCGGCCATGATGACATTGGCCGGGGCGTCCTCGTCTTCGGAGCCCACAACCACGCGCTCGGGTTCGGTGGGTTCGTCTTCCTCGTCGGGCACTACCAGCTTGGCCATAAGGATGCCCGCGGGCGCGCTCATCAGCGCGGCGGCAAGCAGATAGGGAGCCAGCTGCGAGCCGAGCATTGCGATGTAGGCCGCCATCACCGATCCGGCGACGCTGGTCATGCCCACGGTCATCAGCACGAACAGCTGCGAGCGCGTCATGTTGGCGAGATAGGCCTTCACCGCCAGTGGGGCTTCGCCCTGGCCGATGAAGATGTTGGCGGCTGCCCCCAGCGATTCGACCCGGCTGACCCCGGTGATCAGGGCGATTGCGCCGCCCACCCAGCGAACGATGAGGCCGATAAGTCCGATATGGTCGAGCACCGCCACCAGCGAGGCGAAGAAGATGATCACGGTCAGCGCTTGCAACGCGAAGGACGCGCCGCCCAGTTCCGGGCTGGCGAGGTTGCCGAAGATAAATTCGGTCCCCACGCGCGAATAGGCGAGCAGGTTGGAGGCTCCGCGCGTGAGCGCCGCCATGAAGTCCGCGCCCCAGGGCGTGCGCAGAATCAGCAGCGACATGGCCGCCTGCATGGCGAAAGCTGCCAGCACGATGCGCGGGCGAATCTTGCGGCGGTTGGTGGAAATCAGCAGGGCAAGCGCGAAAAGGCTGACGATCCCGGCAATACTGATAGGCAAGCGCACACTCCGCGCGAGGGCAATAGGGATGCCCAGCATGGCCGCGCCCGGCGCAAGAGGCAACGGCCTTGGCTGTTGCAGTGCAATAAAGTGCGGTGATCGGCCTGGTTGACGGGGGCGGGCCTGCGCCTTATATCGCAGCCACACTAAAAGCTTCGAGCAAGGCGCGCCTAACGCGGGGGTGCGCATCGGAAGGAAGCTTTCGGCAATCCGTGAGACCTGAGGGAACGCTGCAATGCGGCCACCGCTATCGGTGGCTGGCCTTGTGGCATTTCGTCGTCTCATGGCCCTCCCGCCCGACTCGAAATTTCAAGGCAAGAGGCACAAGTCCCCTATGGCGACCAAGGCGAACGCACCGGCGAAGGCTGGCAGCAAGGCAAAGCGCATCCGCAAGATTTTCGGCGACATCCACGAAGTGGTGCAGATGCCGAACCTGATCGAGGTGCAGCGCGAGAGCTATGAGTTCTTCCTGCGGTCCGATCCCTCGATCGGCTATGTTTCCGGCCTTGAGAAGACGCTGCGTTCGGTGTTCCCGATTCGCGACTTTGCCGGCACCGCCGAGCTGGACTTCGTTCACTACGAACTGGAAGACCCGAAGTACGACATCGTCGAATGTCGTCAGCGCGGCATCACCTATGCTGCGCCGATGAAGGTCACGCTGCGCCTGATCGTGTTCGAGGTGGACCAGGAAACCGAGACCCGCTCGGTCCTCGATATCAAGGAGCAGGACGTCTACATGGGCGATATGCCCTTGATGACGGGCAACGGCACCTTCATCATCAACGGCACCGAGCGCGTGATCGTGTCGCAGATGCACCGTTCGCCGGGTGTCCTGTTCGACCATGACCGCGGCAAGACCCACTCCTCGGGCAAGTTCCTGTTCGCCGCTCGCGTCATTCCCTATCGCGGTTCGTGGCTCGATTTCGAGTTCGACGCCAAGGATATCGTGAACGTTCGCATCGACCGCAAGCGCAAGCTGCCGGTCACCGCGCTGCTCTATGCGCTGGGCCTCGACCACGAGGAAATCCTTGCGCATTTCTACAACACCGTGACCTGGAAGCGCGGCGAGGGCGGCTGGGAAATCCCGTTCGTGCCTGAGCAGTGGCGCGGCGCCAAGCCAGGCTTTGCCCTGGTTGACGCGAAGACCGGCGAGGAAGTGTTCCCGGCCGGCCAGAAGGTCAGCCCGCGCGCGGCCAACAAGGCCGCCAAGGATGGCCTCGAGACGCTGCTGATTCCGACCGAGGAAATCTTCGGCCGCTATGCCAGCCAGGACCTCGTCGAAGACAGCACCGGCCGCATCTACATCGAGGCGGGCGAGGAAGTGACGCCCGACAACCTCGAGAAGATCGACGCTGCCGGGATCGACCAGCTTGTCCTGCTCGACATCGACCACGTCACCACCGGCCCGTGGATCCGCAACACGCTTGACGCCGACAAGGCCGAGAACCGTGAAGAGGGTCTTGAGGCCATCTACAAGGTGATGCGCCCGGGCGAACCGCCGACCAAGGAAACCGCCGAGGCGCTGTTCGAAGGCCTGTTCTTCGACGGTGATCGCTATGACCTTTCGGCGGTGGGCCGCGTGAAGCTCAACATGCGCCTTGGCCTCGACGCCGAAGACACCGTGACCACTCTGCGTAAGGAAGACATCCTTGCCGTGGTGAAGGAGCTGGTCGACCTGAAGGACGGCAAGGGCGACGTCGACGACATCGACAACCTCGGCAACCGCCGTGTGCGTTCGGTGGGCGAGCTGCTGGAAAACCAGTACCGCGTCGGCCTGCTGCGCATGGAGCGCGCCGTCAAGGAGCGCATGAGCTCGGTCGACGTTTCGACCGTGATGCCGAACGACCTCATCAACGCCAAGCCCGCTGTGGCCGCAGTGCGTGAGTTCTTCGGTTCCTCGCAGCTGTCGCAGTTCATGGACCAGACAAACCCGCTGTCGGAAGTCACCCACAAGCGCCGCGTCTCGGCGCTTGGGCCGGGTGGCCTGACGCGTGAGCGCGCGGGCTTCGAAGTCCGCGACGTTCACCCGACGCACTATGGCCGCATCTGCCCGATTGAGACGCCGGAAGGCCCGAACATCGGTCTGATCAACTCGCTCTCGACCTTCGCCCGCGTCAACAAGTACGGCTTCATCGAGACGCCGTATCGCAAGGTGATCGAAGGCAAGGTGACCGGCGAGGTCCAGTACCTCTCGGCCATGGAAGAGCAGAAGAACACCGTCGCGCAGGCTTCGGCCGAGACCGATGGCGAAGGCAAGTTCGTCGAGGATCTGATCTCGGCCCGGCAGAACGGCGAGTTCGTGATGAGCCCGTCCGAGCAGGTCACGCTGATGGACGTTTCGCCCAAGCAGCTCGTTTCGGTCGCCGCCTCGCTCATTCCGTTCCTGGAAAACGATGACGCCAACCGCGCACTGATGGGCTCGAACATGCAGCGTCAGGCCGTGCCGCTCGTAAAGGCGGAAGCGCCTTGGGTCGGCACCGGCATGGAAGAGACCGTGGCGCGCGATTCGGGCGCTGCGATCGCTGCCGTGCGCGGCGGCGTGATCGACCAGGTTGACGCCACCCGTATCGTGATCCGCGCCTCGGGCGAAGTAGATGCCGGCAACCCCGGCGTGGACATCTATACGCTGCAGAAGTTCCAGCGTTCGAACCAGTCGACCTGCATCAACCAGCGTCCGCTGGTAAAGGTGGGCGAAGTTGTCGAAGCCGGCGACATCATTGCCGACGGCCCCTCGACCGATCTTGGCGAACTGGCGCTCGGCAAGAACAGCCTCGTCGCATTCATGCCGTGGAACGGCTACAACTATGAGGATAGTATCCTCATCTCCGAGCGTATCGTGAAGGACGACGTCTTCACCTCGATCCACATCGAGGAATTCGAAGTCATGGCGCGCGACACCAAGCTCGGGCCGGAAGACATCACCCGCGACATCCCGAACGTCGGCGAGGAAGCGCTGCGCAACCTCGACGAGGCGGGCATCGTCTATATCGGTGCCGAAGTGCACCCGGGCGATATCCTTGCAGGCAAGATCACGCCGAAGGGCGAAAGCCCGATGACGCCGGAAGAAAAGCTCCTGCGCGCCATCTTCGGCGAGAAGGCCTCCGACGTGCGTGATACCTCGCTGCGCCTGCCCCCGGGCACCAGCGGCACCGTGGTGGAAGTTCGCGTGTTCAACCGTCACGGCATCGAGATCGACGACCGTACCCGCGCGATCCAGCACGAGGAAATCGAACGCCTCAAGAAGGACAGCGAGGACGAGCGCAACATCCTCAACCGTGCGACCTACAACCGCCTCAAGGACATGCTGATCGGCCAGACGGCATCGGCTGCTCCGAAGGGTGCGAAGAAGGGCGCGGTGATCGACGAGGCCACGCTCGACGAACTGGACCGGATCGAATGGTTCAAGTTCGCCGTCGCCGACGACAACATGCAGGCTCAGCTCGAAGCGGTGAAGAGCCAGTATGACGAGGCGATCAAGGCCATCAAGGACAAGTTCGAGGACCGCAAGGAGAAGCTCGAACGCGGCGACGAACTGGCGCCGGGCGTGCTCAAGATGGTCAAGGTCTTCGTGGCGGTGAAGCGCAAGCTGCAACCGGGCGACAAGATGGCCGGCCGTCACGGTAACAAGGGTGTCATCTCGCGCATCCTGCCCGCCGAAGACATGCCCTTCCTTGAGGACGGCACTCCGGTCGATCTCGTGCTCAACCCGCTCGGTGTGCCGTCGCGCATGAACGTCGGGCAGATCTTCGAGACCCACCTCGGCTTTGCCGCACGTGGCCTCGGTATGCAGATCGGCGAGATGCTGGACGACTGGCGTCTCAACAATCCCGATCCGAAGGCTGGCCCGCCGCCTGCTGCCCTCGTCGACAAGCTTAAGGACGCTTACGGCGAGAACTACGTCGAGGATATCGAGAGCCGGACGTCGGACGAGATCTACGAACTCGCCGAGAACGTGCGTCGCGGTGTTCCGATGGGCACTCCGGTGTTCGACGGCGCGCGCGAGCAGGACGTGACCGACACGCTGCTGAAGGCAGGCTACGATTCGTCGGGCCAGTCGACGCTGTATGACGGCCGCACCGGCGAGGCGTTCGACCGCAAGGTGACCGTGGGCATCATCTACATGCTCAAGCTGCACCACCTCGTCGACGACAAGATCCACGCCCGTTCGATCGGCCCCTACTCGCTCGTCACCCAGCAGCCGCTGGGCGGCAAGGCGCAGTTCGGCGGTCAGCGCTTCGGCGAAATGGAGGTCTGGGCGCTTCAGGCTTATGGCGCTGCCTACACCTTGCAGGAAATGCTGACGGTGAAGTCCGACGACGTGGTCGGTCGCACCAAGGTCTACGAAGCGATCGTCAAGGGCGACGACACATTCGAGGCCGGCATTCCCGAGAGCTTCAACGTGCTCGTCAAGGAAATGCGCTCGCTGGGCCTGAACATCGAACTCTCCTCGCTGAACGATGGCGAGGAAGATGAAGACGGCACCACGGCGATCGCGGCTGAATAACAGGGAGCGGGCGGCACCGGTTGCCGCCCACCCCCATCGCCCCCTGTTTTTCCCCTCTCAAGGGAACTGAGAAATGAACGAACTGACCAAATTCACCAACCAGCTGGCCAAGCCTGAAACCTTCGACCAGATTCAGATCGGCATCGCGAGCCCCGAGCGCATTCGCTCGTGGTCGTTCGGCGAGATCAAGAAGCCCGAGACGATCAACTACCGCACGTTCAAGCCCGAGCGTGACGGCCTGTTCTGCGCCCGCATCTTCGGACCCGTAAAGGACTACGAGTGCCTGTGCGGCAAGTACAAGCGCATGAAGTACAAGGGCGTCGTCTGCGAGAAGTGCGGCGTCGAAGTCACCGTGACCAAGGTCCGCCGTGAGCGCATGGGACACATCGAACTGGCCGCGCCGGTTGCGCACATCTGGTTCCTCAAGTCGCTGCCTTCGCGCATCGGCCTGCTGCTCGACATGCAGCTCAAGCAGCTTGAGCGCGTGCTCTACTTCGAAAGCTACATCGTGATTGAGCCGGGCCTGACCCCGCTCGAGAAGTTCCAGCTCCTCACGGAAGACGAGCTGCTCGATGCGCAGGATGAGTATGGCGAAGACGCCTTCTCCGCCGGCATCGGCGCGGAAGCCGTGCGCACCATGCTGATGGACCTCGACCTCGAGGCCGAACGCGATGCGTTGATGGAAGAGCTGGAGACCACCAAGTCGACGCTCAAGCCCAAGAAGATCATCAAGCGCCTCAAGGTTGTCGAGAGCTTCATCGATTCGGGCAACCGCCCCGAGTGGATGATCCTCGAAGTCGTGCCGGTCATTCCGCCGGAACTGCGCCCGCTGGTGCCGCTCGACGGTGGCCGCTTCGCGACCTCGGATCTGAACGATCTTTATCGCCGTGTGATCAACCGTAACAACCGCCTGAAGCGCCTGATGGAGCTGCGCGCGCCCGACATCATCGTGCGCAACGAAAAGCGGATGCTGCAGGAATCGGTCGATGCGCTGTTCGACAACGGCCGCCGTGGCCGTGTGATCACCGGCGCCAACAAGCGTCCGCTCAAGTCGCTCAGCGACATGCTCAAGGGCAAGCAGGGCCGCTTCCGTCAGAACCTGCTCGGCAAGCGCGTCGACTATTCGGGCCGTTCGGTCATCGTGACCGGGCCGGAACTGAAGCTGCACCAGTGCGGCCTGCCCAAGAAGATGGCGCTCGAGCTGTTCAAGCCGTTCATCTACGCCCGCCTCGATGCCAAGGGTCTTTCGATGACCCTGAAGCAGGCCAAGAAGTGGGTCGAGAAGGAGCGCAAGGAAGTCTGGGACATCCTGGATGAAGTGATCCGCGAACATCCGGTGATGCTCAACCGCGCACCGACGCTTCACCGTCTTGGCATTCAGGCCTTCGAGCCTGTGCTGATCGAAGGCAAGGCGATCCAGCTGCACCCGCTCGTCTGCTCGGCCTTCAACGCCGACTTCGACGGTGACCAGATGGCCGTCCACGTGCCGCTTTCGCTGGAAGCCCAGCTCGAAGCGCGCGTGCTGATGATGTCGACCAACAACATCCTCTCGCCCGCCAACGGCAAGCCGATCATCGTGCCTTCGCAGGACATGGTGCTGGGCCTGTACTATCTCTCGATGGACCGCGAAGGCGAGCCGGGCGAGGGCAAGGTGCTGGCCGATATCGACGAGGTGCATCAGGCGCTGCACGTGGGTGCGGTGACCTATCACTCGAAGATCACCACCCGCGTTCCGCAGACCGACGAGAAGGGCAAGCAGTACATGGCGCGCGTGGAAACCACGCCGGGCCGTATGCTGATCGCCGAGTGCCTGCCCAAGAGCCACAAGGTGCCGTTCGACTTCGTCAACAAGCTGCTGACGAAGAAGGACATCGGCGAGGTGATCGACCAGGTCTATCGCCACACCGGGCAGAAGGACACGGTGCTGTTCGCCGACGCCATCATGACGCTGGGCTTCCGCCACGCGTTCAAGGCCGGCATCTCGTTCGGCAAGGATGACATGATCATTCCCGACAGCAAGGAAGGGATGATCGAGGAAACTAAGACGCTGGTGGCCGATTACGAGCAGCAGTATCAGGATGGCTTCATCACTCAGCAGGAAAAGTACAACAAGGTAATCGACGCCTGGAGCCGTTGCGGTGATCAGGTGGCGGCTGCCATGATGGACGAGATCCGGGCGACGCCGAAGGACGAGCACGGCCGCGAGGCGCAGATCAACTCGATCTACATGATGAGCCACTCCGGTGCGCGTGGTTCGCCCGCGCAGATGAAGCAGCTGGCCGGTATGCGCGGCCTGATGGCCAAGCCGTCGGGCGAGATCATCGAGACGCCGATCATCTCGAACTTCAAGGAAGGTCTGACCGTTCTTGAATACTTCAACTCGACCCACGGCGCCCGTAAGGGCCTGGCCGACACCGCACTGAAGACGGCGAACTCGGGTTATCTGACCCGCCGTCTGGTCGACGTGTCGCAGGACTGCACGATCGTCGTCGAGGACTGCAAGACCGATAACGCGCTCGACATGCGTGCCATCGTTCAGGGCGGCAGCGTAATTGCCTCGCTGGGCGAGCGTATCCTGGGCCGTACCCTGGCCGAGGATCTGGTGAACGCGGCGACCGGCGAAGTGATCGTCAAGGCCGGCACCCTGCTCGACGAGCCGATGGTGGCCGAGATTGAAGCAGCCGAAGTGCAGGTTGCGAAGATTCGCAGCCCGCTGATCTGCGAGGCCGAACAGGGCGTTTGCGCTACCTGCTACGGACGTGACCTTGCTCGCGGTACGCCGGTGAACATCGGCGAGGCTGTTGGCGTGATCGCTGCGCAGTCGATCGGTGAGCCGGGCACTCAGCTGACCATGCGTACGTTCCACATCGGCGGCGCGGCGCAGGTCAACGAGACCTCGCACCTCGAATCGATCTCGGACGGTAAGGTCGTCTATCGCGACATGCCGACCATCACCGACAAGCGCGGTCGTCGTCTGTCGCTGGCCCGCAACGGCGAGATGGTCGTGGTCGATCCGGAAGGTCGCGAGCGCGCCATCCACCGCGTGCCTTACGGTACCGAACTCAAGTTCGAGGATGGGGCCGAGGTCAAGGAAGGCGATCGTCTGGCTGAGTGGGATCCGTTCTCACTGCCGATCATCACCGAAACGGCGGGTGTGGTTCGCTATCAGGACCTGCTCGAAGGCAAGACGCTCGAAGAGCGCATGGATGACGCCACTGGCATCGCCCAGCGCGTGGTCATCGAGTATCGCGCCGCCGGTCGCTCCAAGAAGGAAGACCTGCGTCCGCGTCTGACCCTGTTCAACGAGGCGGGCGACGAGTCTGAGGCAGCACGGTACATGCTGGCTCCGGGCACGACGCTCTCGGTCGAAGATGGTCAGGAAGTGATCGCCGGTGACATTCTGGCGCGTGCCTCGCGCGAAGCTTCGAAGACGCGTGACATCACCGGCGGTCTGCCGCGTGTTGCCGAGCTGTTTGAAGCCCGCATCCCGAAGGACGCGGCGGTGATTGCCAAGATCTCGGGCCGGATGGAGTTCATCCGCGACTACAAGGCCAAGCGCAAGATCGCGATCGTTCCGGAAGAGGGCGATCCGGTCGAGTACCTGGTGCCGAAGACGAAGGTGATCGACGTTCAGGAAGGCGACTTCGTGAAGAAGGGCGACACCCTGATCTCGGGCTCGCCCAACCCGCACGACATTCTCGACGTAATGGGCGTGGAGGCACTGGCCGAGTATCTCGTGAACGAGATCCAGGAAGTGTATCGACTGCAGGGTGTGAAGATCAACGACAAGCACATCGAGGTGATCGTTCGCCAGATGCTGCAGAAGGTCGAGATCACCCACGGCGGCGACACCACGCTGCTGCCGGGCGAACAGGTCGACTACGAGGAAATGCTCGAGGTCAACTCCAAGCTCGGCAAGAGCAAGGATCCGGCGCAGGGTGTTCCGATCCTGCTCGGCATCACCAAGGCCTCGCTGCAGACCCGCTCGTTCATCTCGGCGGCTTCGTTCCAGGAGACGACGCGTGTGCTCACCCAGGCCTCGGTCGAGGGCAAGAAGGACTCGCTGATCGGCCTCAAGGAGAACGTGATCGTGGGCCGCCTGATCCCGGCGGGCACGGGTGCGGGCATGAACCGCGTCCGCGTGGCGGCCTCCAGCCGCGACGCTGCGATCCGTGCGCAGTACAAGAAGATGCAGGAAGCGCTGGTCGCCGCCGATACTGCAGCCGAAGAGCACGCGGCAGAACTCGCGCGCGATCCGGCTGACGATCTGGGTGACGACGTGCTGGCCTCGGTCGAGGGCGAGACCCACGGAACCGATGCCGACGCGGGCGAGTACCTGAACCCTGAAGCGGCTGACGACAAATAAGCCGCGGGCATCGCTGAACCATCGAAAAGCCCCGCCGGAGCGATCCGGCGGGGCTTTTTCTTTGCGCCAGGGCTAGAAAATATTCGGCCTTCAACAACTAATGCAAATCATTCGCATTGCATCGAAGGTGAGGTTCGATAGTATCGCTGCGAATCATTCGCAGGAGACCGCTATGCCGAACACCCCATCCTCCGCCAACGCCGCCACTGTCGAACGCGTCGCCCGCCTTGGCCAGCCGGTTCCGCTTGCGAGCCTGTCGTGGACGGCGTTGCGCACCATCTCCGCCACGCGCCTGATCGCGGTCTGCGCGCGGGCCGGACGCGATCCGCTGGTGGAATTGACCCGGCGGCTGGGCGATGTGACGACGGCCCGCGTTTTCGTTCACTTTGCAAATCTGGTCGGCGCTTATTGGCCGGAGGACGTCCAGGTGATGCGGCCTTGTTGCTGCGTGCTCAGCCCCGACGAGATGACGCTGGCGCTGATGGCCGACTGCGCCGCGACCGGTCGTAGAGAAGAGTTCAGCGCCGTGCTCGATGGGTTCGTCCGCACCGATCGCCACGAGGAACTGTACGATCGAACCACGGTGATGGTCGCACATTTGCAATGAGGCCGTGGCCTCGACCGCGCGAGGCGCTATAGCGCGGAGCGATGACCACTACCCGCTTTGCCCCTTCGCCCACTGGCCGCCTTCATGTCGGCAATATCCGCACTGCGCTCCACAACTGGATGCTCGCCAAACGTGACGGCGGCAAATTCCTGCTGCGGATCGACGACACGGATCAGGCCCGCTCGAAGGAGGGACATGTCGAGGCGATCCGGGCCGATCTCGCCTGGCTGGGGCTGGTGCCCGATGGTGAAGAGCGTCAGAGCGCGCGGCTGCCAATTTACGAGGAGGCCTTTGAGCGGCTGCGCGCGGCGGGCCGCGTCTATCCCTGTTACGAGACCGCGCAGGAGCTGGAAGTTCGCCGCAAAATCCAGCTCGGCCGCGGATTGCCCCCGATTTACGACCGCGCTGCGCTCGCGCTGAGCGAAGCCGGACGCGCCGCGAAGGAAGCTGAAGGGATCGCCCCGCACTGGCGCTTCAAGCTCGATCATGAAGAGCCGATTGCCTGGGATGACGGCGTGCGCGGAGCGCAGAAATTCGATGCAGCGCTGCTGTCCGACCCGGTTATCCGCCGCGCCGATGGCTCGTGGCTTTACATGCTGCCGAGCTGCATCGACGATATCGCCATGGGGGTGACGCAGGTGCTGCGCGGCGAGGACCATGTCTCGAACACCGCCACGCAAATCCAGATGTTCACCGCGCTCGGCGTCACGCCGCCTGCCTTCGCGCATGAGGCGCTGCTGGTGGGCAGCGAGGGAAAGCTGTCCAAGCGGCTCGGCTCTCTCGGCTGCGATGCGTTCCGCGAGCAGGGGATCGAACCCGCCGCACTGGTCGCCCTGCTGGCGCGGCTCGGCACCAGCCTGCCGGTCGAACCGCTGGCGGACCGGACGCAGCTGCTCGCCACTTTCGATCTTTCCACTTTCGGGCGCGCCCCGGCCCGGTTCGAAGAGGTGGAGCTGGCCCGGATCAACCACGGTATCGTCCACCAGCTGCCCTTTGCCGAGGTGCGCGAGCGACTGCCCGAGGGCATGGGTGAAGCGGGATGGCTGGCGATTCGCCCCAATATCGCCACCGTGGCCGAGGCGGCCGATTGGTGGAATGTGGTGACCGGCCCGGTCGAGCCCGGTCCTTTGAACGATGAGGACCGCGACTTTCTCGCCCGTGCTGCCGAGCTTCTGGTTTGGAGCGAAACGCCGTGGGCGGATCTCACCACAGCGCTCAAGGCCGAGACGGGGCGCAAGGGCAAGGCGCTGTTTCTTCCCCTGCGGCAAGCACTTACCGGCCTTGCGCAAGGGCCGGAGATGGCAGCGCTGTTGCCGCTGATCGGGGAAGAGGCCACCCGCGCTCGCCTCGCAAGTGCAGCAAAAGTGCAACGCTAGTTCGCAAACGCAAACCAAGGAGACTTGCAACAGCGTCTGTTTTGGGTATGTCGCGATGTTATAGCATCACATTAACCCAAGCGAGATCTCATGAAGTCCTTCCGGCTAGCCCTCTTTCTCACCGCCGCCAGCCTTGCCGCCCCCGTGCTGGCACAAAATACCGACACTGCTGACGAAACAGCACGCGACGACTTCCACAATCGCGATGTTGGCCGTGACACCATCGTGGTCAGCGCGGCGGGGCTTGAGCGGCTGGATGTGCTGGCGGGCACCTCGGTGCTGGAAGGCAATGCGCTGCAGCGCGATCTCGAAAGCCAGATCGGCGATACCATTGACAAGCTGCCCGGCGTTTCGACCTCGGGCTTTGCGCCAGGGGCCTCGCGCCCGATCCTGCGCGGCCTTTCGGGCGAGCGTATTCGCGTGTTGACCGATGGCGTCGGCTCGATCGACGCATCGGCAGTGTCCGACGATCACTCGGGAACGGTCGATCCGCTGATCGCCAGTTCGATCGAAGTGCTGCGCGGCCCTGCCGCGCTGCTGTATGGCAGCCAGGCGATCGGCGGCGCGGTTAACGTAATTACCAAGCGCATCCCGCCATCAATTCCCGATGAGCCGGTGCATTTCGATGGTCTTGTCGGCTTCGACAGCGCGAGCGACCGTGTGGAAGCAGGCGCTTCTATCGATTGGCGGCTGAGCAGCGAACTCGCCTTCCATATCGATGGCTCGCATCGCTACACCGACGATCTCGATATTCCCGGCTATGTCGCCACGCCCGCCTTGCGTGCCCAGTTGCTCGACGCTGCTGACGAAGAGGAAGAAGAGGGCCATCTCGACGAGGCGGAAGAGTTCCGCGAAGGGGCCAATGCTCAGGGCGTGTTGCCCAACAGCTTCACCAGAACCTCCACCGCGGGCGCTGGGCTTGCCTGGCACTCGGGCCAGAACATGTTCGGTGTCTCCGCCGACTATTACGACACGACCTATGGCATTCCCGGCTTGCCCGGTGTGGGCCACGTTCATGCTGAAGAGCATGAAGAGGGCGAGGAAGGCGAGGAAGAGGGCCACGAAGAGGAAGGCCCCGTTTCCATCGGCATGAAGCGGACCCGCGTCGATGCGCGCGGTGCCATCGACCTTGGCGAAGGCTTCTTCGATCTGGTCCAGGCCAAGTTCGGCTATTCCGACTATACCCACACCGAATTCGAAGGCACCGAGACGGGTACGAAGTTCGATGTCGAAGGCGTCGAAGGCCGGGTCGAGTTCGTCCAGTCCAACCGCAACGGCTGGGGTGGTTCGATCGGGATGCAATATTCAAACGTCGATTTCGCGGCCGATGGCGAGGAAGCCTTCGTTGCCCCCAACACCACCGAGAACTGGGCGCTGTTTGCGGTGCAGCAGTACGACATCGGCGCCTTGGGCCTGCAGGCCGGCGCTCGTTATGAACATTCGGGTGTCGACGTTGACTTTGCCGATGGCACCAACCTCACGCGCGATTTCGATGCGTTCTCTGCTTCGGCAGGTGTCTCCTATGCCCTGCTCGAAGGGCTTGAGGATGATCTGCGCATCGGTATCAACGGATCGCGTGCCGAACGCGCGCCGGTTGCGCAGGAACTGGTGGCCGATGGCCCGCATGTGGCAACGCAGGCCTACGAAATCGGCGATGCGTCGCTGACCACCGAAAGGGCCTGGGGGCTTGAAGGCTATATCCGCGGGTCAATCGGGCGCGCGTTGGTCAGCGCCTCGGTCTATCACACCTGGTTCGATGGCTTCATCTATCTGGACGAGGCCGACGTCGAGCCTATCGACGGGCTGGAAGTGTTCAATTTCTTGCAGCAGGATGCCAAGCAATTCGGTGTCGAGGGGCAGGTCAGGGTGCCGCTGATCGACAACGACGGCTTCCAGCTGCTCGCCGATCTACGCGGCGACTATGTCCGCGCGACGCTCGACGACGGCAGCCCCGTGCCGCGCATTCCGCCGCTTAGCGGTCTCGCCGCGCTCGAAGCTCAGGTTGGCCACTTCGACATCCGCGGCGAGGTTGAAGCCTATGCCAAGCAGGATCGCGTTTCCGAACACGAGCGCCCGACAGACGGCTTTACCTTCGTCAACGCCTCGGTCGCCTGGCATCCTTTCGAGGGCAACGAGAACCTCACCGTGCTGGCGCAGGTGGACAACATCTTTGATGTCGAAGGTCGCCGCCACACCAGCTTCACGAAGGAATATACTCCGCTCGCCGGGCGCAATGTCAAGCTTAGCGCCCGGGTGAGCTTCTAAACGCCTACTCGTTAGTGACCGAATCGCCCACCTGTTTGACGGTGTCGCCGACCTGATCGGCGGCACCGCTTACAGAGTTGGCGGCCTCGGCAACGGCATTGTCCTTGGCTACTTCGGCGTTGCTCATTTGCGTGAGAAACAAGCCGCCAATCAACAGGGCCGCCAAGACAAGCACCGCGATTACCCATACGCCACTGCTTGAGGAACGCGGCGCATCGTCGCGGACATAGGTGGTCGTATGGCTGTGCGTATTGCCAGCCTCGTCGGTGGTGATGGTGGTACGTTCTTCGCTCATCGGACAACTCCTTGATTGGAGGGATGAACGCCGAACGGCAGCTTCGGTTTCCGGGAAGCGGGCCGCTATACCTCGTCGTAATGGAAGGGCGCGATTACGGCCTTGGGATGGGCTTCGTATTCGAAGCTGGGCGGCAGGTCGGGCTGGAGGCCATCGGTCGAGCGGAGCAGCGCGACACCTCCGCGATGCCACCCCTCATCGTATTCGCAGTAGAAATTGATGATCCCGTGCAAGCTGGCAATGCGCCAGCGCCCATCCTCGCGGACATAGGCGTTCTCGTAAGTCGCTTCGCCCCAGCGCCCTTCACCGCCGCGAAAGCCGACCATCATCAGCGTACGCCAGCGGCCTTTGGCCGTGCCTGCTTCGCTGTCGATATGCAGCACCGGCTGCAATTGCATGTGGTTGTAGATCGTGCCGTCCTGATAGGGCGGCAGGTGGTGCAGATATTCGCGCACACGGTCCTGCCCCACATAGACGCCGCGCCCGGCAATCTCGAGCGTGCCGTCTTGCGCGAAAAGGTCTGCCGCCTTGTCCCACATCCCCTTGTCGACATAGTAGCCATAGGCGGCCTGCAGGTTCATGACCTCGCGGTAATCCTCGGCTGCGAGCGCGCGCGCTTCCAGTTTCTCGATCCGGTCGAGAAGCTCGCCCATCGTCGGTTGGCTGGCCATGTGCTTTTCTCCTCCCAGTTGTGTCTGCCGATCAGAGCCGCGGTAGCGTTACTCCGCGCTGGCCCATATATTTGCCCGCCCGGTCGGCATAGGTGACCTCGGGACGTTCGTTGCCCTGCAGGAACAGGAACTGACACGCGCCTTCGTTGGCATAGATCTTCGCCGGCAGCGGGGTGGTGTTCGAGAATTCAAGTGTGACGTGGCCCTCCCAACCCGGTTCGAGCGGGGTTACGTTCACGATGATCCCGCAGCGGGCATAGGTGCTCTTGCCGAGGCAGATCACCAGCACGTCTTCCGGGATGCGGAAATATTCTACCGTGCGCGCCAGCGCGAAGGAGTTGGGCGGGATGATGCAGACCTCGGTCTCGCGGTCGACGAGGCTGTCGCCGTCGAAGTCCTTGGGATCGACCACCGCCGAATTGACGTTGGTGAAAATCTTGAACTCGGGCGCGACGCGCGCGTCGTAACCGAACGAGCTAAGCCCGTAGGAGATGCAGCCATCGCGCCGCTGCGCTTCGACGAAGGGCTCGATCATGCCCTCGTTCAGCGCCTTGTCGCGAATCCATTTGTCCGAAAGAATTGCCATGCGTGAGGGATTCCCGTTTGCGCCCGGGCAGGCAAGGGCAGTGTGATTTTTACCCCCTATTCGCGCACCCACTCATACCGAAAATGCTCGCCATCGCGCTTCACACGCCCGGCGCTGGTGCCGCGAAAGTGAGCGGGAAAGCACATGATCTGTTCGTCGGCAGCGCGCGCCATCACCTCCTGCCGCACGCGGCTGGCAGTGACCGGGTCGGCGTCGAAGGCGAAGGGCAGGTCGAAGCGGATCATCTGGATCGGGTGGTGGATCACGTCGCCCCAGAATATCGCCGGAGCCCCGCCCGCCTGCGCGTTGACGATCACATTGCCCGGCGAATGGCCGAAGGCAGGTTCGAGCCAGACCCCGTTGCCGATCTCACGATGGGCGCAGAAGTCGGCCTCGACCAGCTCGCCTTGCCCGGCTTCCATCACCGGCAGGATCGAATCCTGAAACGCCTCGAAGTGTACCGCCTCGCCTTCGGGATTGGCCTTGAAATAGTCGTAGTCGCGCTGGCCGAAGACATAGCGCGCGTTGCGGAAAGTCGGCACCCAGCGCCCGTTTTCGAGCCGCGTGTTCCAGCCGATGTGATCGAAGTGCAGGTGCGTGCACATGACCATGTCGATGTCCTCCGGCTGGAACCCCGCCCGCGCGAGATTGCCGAGGTAATCGGTGTTGAGCTGGTGCACGGCTTCGATCGAGCGGTTCTTGTGGTTGCCGTCACAGGCGTCGACGAGGATGCGTTTGCCATCGAGCTCGATCATCCAGGAGTGAACGCCGAAGGTCATCAGGCACTGTTCGGGATCGGGATGGATTTCGCCTGGTGCATCGTACCAGCGGCGCATCCGGGCAATGTCCTCGGCAGTGACGCCGGGCAGGTTCATCAGCAGCGGCGTGGGGCTGTCCATCTCGTGGACCTTGTGCACGCGCATCCGGCCAAGCTCGATCGGCTTCATCGGTCTCTCTCCCGTTTTGCCCGCGATGCTATCGCGCGGGGGCAGGGCAGGCTAGGGGCATTGCCATGCGTATCGTGTTCAGCCGCAAGGGTTTTGACAGCGCCTCGGGCGGCGGGCCATCGCCGATTGTCGCGGGGAGGCCGGTAACCCTGCCGATCCCGGCGGGCGCGGGCCTTTCGCACACGACCTATGGCGCGCTGGGGCTGGGGGACCATGCGGCGAAGGCGAGCCGGGGCCGCCTCGGGGCCGAGAGCCTGTGCCATCACGATCCGATGTTTCGCGACGATGGTCAGGTGCTGCTGGGCCAGTGCGGCGCGGCGCAGACGCATCTTGCCAACCGTGGCGTGGGGGCAGGCGATGTGTTCCTGTTCTTCGGCTTGTTCCGCGAGGAGGCGGGCAAGCCGCATCACCGGCTGTTCGGCTTTCTGCGGGTGGAGGAGGTGCTGCCGCTCGCGACGATGGATTCCGCCCGGAAAGCCGAGCTTGCCGCACTGGGCTTCCCGCACGCGCTGGCTCTGCACGCCAGCAATGGCAACGACACGCTCTACCTTGGGCGCGGTGGGCAGGCGTCGCGCGCCAGCGATGCCCTGCGACTGACTGAGGAGGGTGCTTCGCCCACCAATTGGCGGGTGCCCGAATGGCTGGGCGAAGTGGGCCTGTCCTATCATCATAAGCCGGAGCGCTGGACCATGCCGGGACAGCTCAAAAGCGTCGCGCGCGGGCAGGAATTTGTCGCCGATGTGGGCGAGCGGGACGATGCCCGGCGCTGGGTGGAAACCCTTGTGGCCGAGATGGACGCCTAATCGCTGTTGAGGCAGTTTATTGCGTCGAGCACGCGCGCCTCGATCTCCTCGCGCGGCAGGCCCGGGGGAATCGGCTCGCCGAAGTGCAGCGTGATCGTGCCCGGCTGCTTCCACGTGCGCTGGTAGATCGGCCCGGAATCGACCGCCACCGGCACCACCGGCAGCTTCAGCATCTTGTAAAGCGCGGCAAAGCCCGATTGCAGCGGCCCGCGCACGCCGTGAGGAACGCGGGTGCCCTCGGGAAAGATGACGATTGGCCGGCCCTGTGCCAGCGCCGCCTTCGTTTCCTTCATCATGCTGCGCAAGGCGCTGGCCCCGGCATCGCGGCGCACCTCGATAATGCCATAAAGCCGCGCCGCCCGGCCCCAGCCGGGGATCGAATACAGCTCGGCCTTGGCGAGGCCTGCGGGATATTCGAAGATCACCGGCATTTCGATGGCTTCGGCAAAGGCCTCGTGCTTTACGGCGTAGAAGGCCAGCCCCTCGGGCCGCTGGCCGGTTTCCACCACACGGACGCCGATAAGGGGCAGACAGCGCCGGTGCCAGCGCCCCCAGCTATCGCAGATTACGCGCAAAGCCTTGGGCCGGTCGAGATAGCTCACCAGTACGGCCGCCATCACGAACAACACCGATCCCCCGTAAAAGGCGGCATAAAAGGCGATGTTGCGCAGATAGATCATCGGAACGGGGCCACTACGAAGGCAACCAGGAACTTGTTGTATTCGAGGAAGAAGGTCCACAGGCTCGCCTCGGAGCGGACCGCGTCGCGCGCGATCACGATGCCACTCGGCAGTTGCGCGGCCAGTTCCAGCGCCGCGCGCCGCATGTGCCAGTCGGCGGTCACCAGCACCAGCGAGTCCTGATCGTGCGCCGCCACCCAGTCCGCTGTTTCGAGCGCATTGCCGCGCGTGTCGACCGCGATATATCCCAGTGTAATGCAGCATTCCATCAAAGCGTGATCGACCCCGTACTCGGCCTCGAACTCTTTTTCCTTCACCGCCGCATCGACCCCGGTGACAAGCATCTGATCGACCGTCCCTGCCCGCAGCAGCTCAAGCCCGCGCGCAATACGTCCGCCGCTGCCGGTGGGCACCACCACCGCATCGCCGCGCGCGGCGCTGTCGGGCTGCGGCAACACGCCTGCAAACCATACGAAGCCGCCGAGCCAGGCAAGCAGCACAAAAGCGATCAACCGCCGGATCATCGGGCCTGCCTCATAGCTTGCGCCGCAAGGCCGCCAGCACCGTGGCGCGCGCGGTAATCATGGCCAGCACCAGCGCAATAAGCGGCACGGCCAGCAACAGCCCCCAGTCGCCGAGCGACAGCCCGCCGCCCGCCACCAGCCCGGAGCCGAGCGCGGCGAACTGCGCGCCGAGCAGCATCACCGCCGCCAGCCCAAGCAGCAACCCGGCGATCCCGCCGATGAACGCATCGATCCCGACCGAGCGCTGGAAGATGGCGGCGATCTGGCCATCGGTGCCGCCGAGATGGTGGATCACCTCAATGGTGTCGCCGTTGCTGCCCAGCGCCGTGCGCGCGGCCAGCCACACGGCCGCCGCCGCCGTCAGCGCGAGCAGCGCCACCAGCCCCAGTGCCAGCAGCTTGAGGCTGCGCATCGCATCGAACACCGGGCCCAGCCAGTTCGCCTGGGCATCGACCTGCGCCGCCGGGGCGATCGGTTCCAGCTTGGCCCGCAAGTCGCGCAGCACCGGCGCGGTGACCTCGTTATCGAGCTGGGCGTCGATCAGGCTCGGCGTGGCCAGCGCCTCGTCTTCAAGAGTGCCCGCGCCCAGCCACGGTTCGAGCAATTGCGACAGCTCCTCCTGCGGCACCTGGCGCACCTCGGTCACGCGCGGGTCGGCCTCGAGCACGGCGAGCGCGGCCTGCGTCTGGCGGGCGCGTTCGCCCGGCGCACCTTCCACCACTTGCACGGTGATCCCGCCCGCGATCTCGGCGCGCGCATTCTCGGCCACATTGTCGAGCGCCAGCGCGGCGGCGGCGGAGATCACGGTGAGCGCGACCATGATCGCGATTACCCATGGCATCGGCCCGCCGATCCGCGCCTGCGGCAACAGCCGCGCCGCCTCGCCGGGCACCAGCCGGGCCGCACCGTCGAACAGCCGCGCCAGCATCAGTTCGCCTCCCGTTCGCGGCGCGGCGGATAACGCAGCGCGCCGGTGGGATCGGACAGCCGCCCCTTGTCGAGCCGCATGATCAGCGAATCGGGCACCTTGCGCAGCAGGTGAACATCGTGGGTGGCCACCACCACCGTGGTGCCGAGCCGGTTCAGCGCCTCGAACAGCCGCAGCAGTTTCACGGCCATTTCCGGGTCGACGTTGCCGGTCGGCTCGTCGGCCACCAGAATTTCGGGCCGGGCGATCACCGCGCGGGCGATGGCAACGCGCTGTTGTTCTCCGCCCGAAAGCGTGGCGGGATGCGCATCGGCGCGGTGGTCGAGCCCGACCCATTCGAGCATGTCGGCCACGGGCTTGGTAATCTCGCGCTCGCTCATCCCGGCGATGCGAAGCGGCAGGGCGATATTGTCGAACGCGCTCAGATGGGGGACGAGGCGGAAGTCCTGAAACACCACGCCGATCCGGCGGCGCACATCGGGCAGGCGGTGGCGCGGCAGCGTGATCATGTCGTTGCCGAACATGCGCACAACCCCGCGCGAGGGGCGCTGGGCGCAATAGAGCAGCTTGAGCATCGAGGTCTTCCCCGCGCCGCTGGCGCCGGTGAGGAAATAGAAGCTGCCGGGATAGAGCGTGAACGAGACATCGGACAGCACTTCGCGGTCGGTGCCATAGCGTAGCCCGACATTGTCGAATTCGACGATCGATCCCGCGCCCGTGCCCATGCCCGCTAGCTAGGGGAAGGGCGCGTAAACGGGAAGGGTGATTGGCGCGCAGGGGAAGAGATTTTCGACCGGCGCTTGTGGAAAAACGCAGCCACGGGGCGGCCTGCCCTTGCACGCTGGCCACATCAAGCCAATGCGGTGTATGAGGACGAATTGGATGTGAGTTAAAACAGTTCGATGATTATCCAGTGCCCTGCCTGCTCCACGCGCTATGCGGTGCCGGACGATGCCATCGGCATCGACGGGCGAACCGTGCGCTGCGCGAAGTGCCGGCAGAGCTGGTTCCAGGACGGGCCGGAGCAGTTCGTGGACGATGCGCTGTCACCAGCATCGCCCGCCCCATCATCGCCCGCGCCGCTCGCTCCACAGGACGCGGAGCCTGCGAGCGAAGCAGCACCGCCAGCGGAAACGACCACCGAGCCCGAATCGCAGCCTGAACCTGCGCCCGCGCCAGCCCCCGCCGCCGCTGCTGTCTACGAGGATGAGCCGGGCTTTGCTGAAAAGCCCGCCGCGCGCGTTGCGGTGCCGCCGGTTGTTGCGGCTGCATACGGCGAGAGCGAGACCTCGCAATACGATCGCCAGCCACCCTTTCGCCGCCGCCGCAATCCCTTGCGGATGTGGAGCTGGGCCGCCGGCATCTTCGCGCTGGTGGCAGCCGGACTGATCGTGGCGGTGAGCTTCTATGGCTTGCCCGAATGGGTGCCGGTCAACCGACCGACATTCGCCATGTCGCCGCCGGACCTGCAGATCGACTTTCCGGCCGACCAGCAGGAACGGCGCGAATTGCCTAACGGCACCGAGTTCTTCGGCGCATCGGGCACGATTACCAATATCGGCACCGAGCAGCAGGCCGTGCCTACGCTATTGATCGTGCTGCGCGATGCGCGTGACCGGATCGTTTATTCGTGGGAAGTCCCCCCGCCCAAGCGCCAATTGGCCCCGGGCGAGAGCGTGACCGTGAACGAAGCGGTGACCGATGTGCCACGTTCGGCACGTGTCGCGGAAATCGGGTGGAAGCCGGAATAAACGGCACTTTGCGAATAGGTGCTTGCAGCGCATATCTGGCTTTGCTAGGGGCGCGCTCCTACCCGATGGGGCTGCGGCCCTTTCTTCCTGATGTGCGGTCGTGGCGGAACTGGTAGACGCGCAACGTTGAGGTCGTTGTGGCCGAAAGGCCGTGGAAGTTCGAGTCTTCTCGACCGCACCAATCAGTCAGCCAAACAATCAGAATCGCTTTGCCGGCAGGCGAAGCCGGGCCTTGTTCGCGTGCGCCAACGGGCTGCGCAGGCCGATAAGGTGCAGCGTGGACCTGGTGCCGTCCGCAGTGGACGCGTCTGTGTTGCGCTCGCGAGAAAATTGCGGGGCGTGCCGCAAGTGGGCGTCCATCCCCTCTCCAGATGCTATCGAAGCGGCAGAAATCCGCAGTTTTATTGATAGAGTCAAAAAGGCTTTATTTTGATTTTGTCAAATGTATGCTGCGAGTCGCGCTGACCAAGGCCCGGCAGCGTGGGGCATCCCGATAATAATCATATCAGGGCCGGAAAAACATTGGGGGAGTATCCATGGCGTATCGCAATTCTGCGTGGGCCCGCGCGTGCCTGCTCGGCACTTGTGCAGTCGCAGGCCTCTCGGTCCCGGCACTCGGCCAAGAGCGGCCATCGGGCGCGGCGGCAGCCCAGCAGCCAGCCTTCGGAACAGAGATCGTGGTGACCGCCGAACGGCGCGCGACCAACCTGCAGGACACGCCGCTGTCGATCGTGGCGGTGACCGAGGAATCGATCGAAGCGAAGGGGATCGAGGATCTCGAAGATCTCGCCACCTTCACCCCCAATCTCAACATCACCGGCGGGCGCGGTTCGGGCAATGCGAACCCGCAGTTCTCGATCCGAGGTATCTCCGGCGGCGGAGGCGCGGCGGGTGAGCGCGGGGTCGGGCTCTATCTCGATGGCATCTACATCCCGCGCACCAACGGTTCGGTGCTGCGCGTGCTCGATATCGACCGGGTGGAGGTGCTGCGCGGCCCGCAAGGCACGCTGTTCGGCCGCAACTCGACCGGCGGCGCGATCCGCTATTTCACCAAGCGGCCCGAATTCGGGATGACCGAAGGCTATGTCCGCGCGACCGTCGCCAACATGGACCGCTCCGAGGTGGTGGCCGCGCTTAACCTCCCGCTGGGCGAGATGGCGGCGATGCGGGTGCAGGGGGCGCGGCTGGTGCAGGGCGGCTGGGTCCAGCGCGGGACGCAGGATCTGGGGCGGACCAAGGACTATATCGGGCGCGTAGACCTGCGCGTGGAGGCGAACTCCGATCTGATGATCGACCTTGGCTTCGTTTATTCGGATTCGGAAGGGACCAGTTCGCCGCAGGTGTTCGAGGAATTCGACATGCGGCCCGGCATCGGCGAAGGCTTCTGGCAAGGCAACTATGCCGACTGGGTGGGCGATGCGCTGATTGCCGACGGGCAGGAGCGGCTGGCGGCCTACAACGATCCGCGCCTCGTGATCGATGACTTTACCGCGCCGAGCATCTGCCTGCTCGACGACTTCGATCCCGACTGGGACGAGGCCTGCGAACAGTTCACCAACACCACCTATTATCAGGGCAGCGCCAACCTCGTTTACGATCTGTCGACCACAGCCTCGATCACCAGCACCACGGGTGTGTCACGGCTGGAGAACGAAAGCCGGGTGGACTGGCAGTTCCTCGGCACCGAGCAGCGCGATGTGGGAATCGAATCCTCGGTAATCTATCAGGAGCTGCAACTGAATGCGGAGCTGTTCTCTGGCGCGGTCGATCTTGTGTTCGGCGGCAGCTACTTCCACGAGAAGTCGTTCAGCGATGCCGAGGTCAACACCCGGCGCGGCACCAGCGATACGCCGCGCGGCGGACCGTTCAAGGATCAGCCGCGTCCGAACGGCAACGCAGACGCGGGTCTGTTCCACCGCGACGATATCGAGACCACGCAGAAATCGGACTCGATCGGCATCTTCGTCAGCGCCACCTGGCACATCACCGAGCGGCTGAACTTCACCGGCGGGCTGCGCTATGCGCATGACTATAAGAACTACGAAGAAACCGAGTTTCCATCTGCCGATTTTACGCCGGTACCGGGGACGGATTCCACCACCGTGTGGAGCGACCATAGCTGGGACGAGATCGACTGGCGCGGATCGCTCGACTACCATCTTACCGACCGCTGGATGTGGTACGCTACCGTTTCAAAGGCTTACAAGGCAGGCTCCTACAGCGGTGTAGGAATCCTGTCCGAAGTTCCCGGAGATGAGCAGAGCGGAGATTATCTCCAGCCGATCGATCCCGAACGGGTGGTGAGCTACGAAACCGGGATGCGTATCGAGGCATTCGGCGGCCGCCTGCGCTTCAATCCGACAGCTTTCTTCATGCAGTGGACGAACCGCCAGGCAGCGCGCCAAGTGCAATGCGCGGGCGAGCCGGACTGCCCTTTTCCGCCGGGGTTCC
Organism: Aurantiacibacter suaedae; assembly: GCF_005434915.1. Lineage (GTDB taxonomy): Bacteria > Pseudomonadota > Alphaproteobacteria > Sphingomonadales > Sphingomonadaceae > Alteraurantiacibacter > Alteraurantiacibacter suaedae. The sequence goes on along the minus strand of NZ_SKCG01000002.1, from coordinate 261,510 downwards.
GGGTTGAGGTGTCCAACACGGGCGATATCGACATCTTTGGGGCCGAGCTCGATGCTCAGGCCTATCTGACCGAGGACTTCTGGCTGGATGGCTCGTTCGGCTATACCGGCTACGACCTGAAGGATGAGAGCGCGAACGGTGGCCCGAACCTCTACCCCGAGCCCCCGGAATTCGCCTATAATGTCGGCGCGAACTATTCAGCCGATATCGGGCCGGGCCAGCTGACGCTCAACGCCAGCTATGCCTACACCTCCCATCAGGCCACCCATCCGAGCGAAACCGGCGATTCTGCCTATCGGCTGCCGGCGATCGAACTGGTCAATGCGCGCATCCGCTTCCAGCCGCACGATGTTCCGGTCTCGATCAGTGTGTTTGCCAACAACCTGCTCGACAACACCTATGCGACCTACGCCACTCGCTTCGGCGGCGGCTACTGGGATCGTGGTGGGCCGACCCGCATCCAGATCGATGGCTCGCGGCCCGAACGCTCGGCGCTGTTCGTGGTGCGCGGGAAGCCGCGCGAGGTGGGACTGACACTGCAATACGATTTCTGACCGAGCGCCGTTGAGCGAGGGGCCTGCCGGGTGTGTGTATTTCCTTCGCGTCCGGCAAGACCCACTTATTGAGTTTATCAAAAAGGTGATTTAAGGGTGCCAACAATATCACGGGAGAGACTTTTGAACCGCAATCAGCCTTTCGCCGTCTGCCTGCTTACCGCTGCGCTGGCCCTTGGGGTGGCCTCGCCTGCGGTGGCGCAGGATGAAGCCGCTCCCGTTCAGCCTGAGGTGACGCGCGAATACGTTCCGCTGTCGCCCGAGCGGCTGGAGGGCATGGTGCCCAGGCACCCCGGCTATCTCGGTGCGCTCGCCCCGGAAAACCTTGCCAAGGATCGCCCCGCGCCGCCGTTCGATCTGACCGGCACATGGTTCGTCGATCTGTCGCAAGGCTTTGCCCACTATCTGTTCGGCCCGCCCTATCCGCAGTTCGGCCCCGAGGGGATCGAGGCGCTGATCGAGGCGCCCAAGGCGCAGGCGCGCAACGAGACCTATCGCGACGCGATCGGCCAGTGTTACCCGCCGGGGATGCCGATGATCATGACGCGGGTGTGGCCCCATGCCTTCATCCAGCTGCCCACCGCGATCTACATGATTTCCGGCTTCAACAATTCGGTCCGCACGATCTTCCTGGACGGGCGCGAGTTCTCCGATCCCGATTTCGTCGTGCCCGGCTACAACGGCGAAAGCATCGGCCATTTCGAGAGCGATACGCTGGTGGTCCACACCAAGTACCTCGAACCGTCGAACCATTACATCGACCACGGCATTCCGATTTCCGATCAGTTCGAAATCATCGAACGCATCCGCCTGATCGAGGATGGCACGGTGATGGAGGTGGAATACGAGCTGATCGATCCGCTGATGTGGGAAGGCGAGTGGAAAAGCACCAAGCGCTTCACCCGGCAGGACTACACCGACATCAACGAGAGCAACTGCATCCTCGCCTACAACGAAAACCTGCCCGGCACAGAACTCGGCAGCGAGATGGCGGAGGAGCGGGGGCAAAGCGAAATCGAAGGAACAGCAAATGACTGACAAGCTCACGCTGGCCGCTTGCGCCGGTGCAGCTCTGGCGGTGACGGCGCTTGGCGCGCTCGCCCCCCATGCTGCGCTGGCCCACCACAGCTTCGCCATGTTCGACCAACGCAAGGTGATGACGCTGGAGGGCACCGTGCATGAATTCCAGTGGACCAACCCCCACGCCTTCATCGAGCTGGACACCCGCAACGCGCAGGGCCGCACCAAACGCTATTCGATCGAGCTGAACAGCCCCAACAACCTCACCCGGCAAGGCTGGCGGCGCAATTCGCTGCGCCCCGGCGAAACGATCAGCCTGCGCATGGCACCGCTGCGCAATGGCAGCCCCGGCGGGCTGTTTCTCGATCTCACCAAGGCTGACGGCACGGTGCTCGATTCCGGCCTGCCGAAAAACGGCTCGGCCGTGAACGTGCCGCAGCTCTGATCCAAGGGAACCACGGTCATGAAAAAGTTTGCAATGCTCCTGCCACTTGCCGCCCCGCTGCTGACGCTTGGCGCGCTCTCCCCGGCTGCGATCCCGGCCAGCGCGCACCACTCCTATTCGATGTTCGACATGCAGAAGACCTTGGTGCTGGATGCCACGGTCACGCAGTTCCGCTGGCAGAACCCCCATGCCTTCATCGCCATCGAGGTGGAGGAGAACGGCACGCCGCAGCGTTGGTCTATCGAAATGACCAGCCCCAACAATCTGGTGCAGAGCGGCTGGCGGCGCACCTCGCTTCGCACCGGCGACAAGATCCGTCTGTGGGTCCACCCGCTGCGCTCGGGCGCGCGCGGGGCGAGCTATGTCGGCGTGCGCCTGCCCGATGGCAGCACGCTGGGAGAAGTCGGCTGATGGGCATAAGGCCACGGCCTGGGGGAGAGACATACCCATGAGTATTCGCCGCGCTGCGCTGGCAGCCTGCATCGCCCTGATCCTTGTCCCGCCCGCATCGGCGCAGATGGCCAGCTCGCCCGTTCCCGAAGGGCTGACCGAAGGGGAGGGGGCGCCCTGGCCCAAGGGTAACTACGCCGCGCTTGATGAGCTGCCCGACTGGGGCGGGATCTGGTTCCTCCAGCGCCGCGCGCCCGGCAGCGGGCCGCCTCCGCAGCCGGTGCTCAAGGGCGAGTATGACGAAGCGCGCGAGGCATGGCGCGCCGAAGTGGCTGCCAACAACGGGGTGGAGCGGCTCGACCGGTCGAACTGCTCGCCACCCGGCCTGCCGCGCATCATGCAGCTCGCGCAGTATCCTTATGAGTTCCTGTTCACACCGGGCCGCGTCACCATCAACCAGGAAGCCTGGATGCAGACGCGCACGATCTGGACCGACGGTCGCGAGCATCCCGAAGACCCCGATCCCACTTACCACGGCCATTCGATTGGCCATTGGGAGGACGGCGGGCTGGTGGTCGACACCATCGGCATTTCCGACCAGCTCGAAGTGGGCGACGGTGGCCGCCATTCGGACCAGTTCCATCTTACCGAGCGGATATATCTCTCGCCCGAAGATCCCGACACCCTGATCAACGAGATGCGGATGGAAGACCCGGAGGCCTTTGCCGAGCCGTTCGAGGTCACGATGACCTACCGCCGTGATCGCAACGGCACGCTGATCGAGTTCCAGTGCTCTGAGAACGACCGCAATCCGGTCGATGAAAACGGCAACACGCTATATCTGTAAGCTACACCACCCCGCCTGACAGCGCTATACATTGCGTCGCACCATCGGCTCATCTAGTTTTGGGCCGATGACGGAATTAGCAGCAGAATCGGCCAGCGACGACGAGCAGGCGGGCCTATCTTCGAACGAGGACGATAGCGGCGGCGGCGGTCGCTCCGCGTTCATGCGCGAGCTTGCCTCGATGCGCATGATCAAGCTCTACAGCCTGCTGCGCCGTTCGGGCACGCTCGCCCGGCGGCGACAGTTCGGCATGAACGAGACCGACTGGTGGATCGTGGCGCAGGTGGGCGAATATGCGCCGCTCTCGCTCAATGGCCTGGCCGAGCGGTTGGGGCAGGATCGTGGCCAGCTCAGCCGCGCGGTGAAGAGCCTGGTTCAGCGCGGCCTGCTCAAGCGCGGCCGCAAGCCCGGCGGCCCGGAAATCGAGATTTCTCTCGCGCCCGAAGGCCAGCGTATTCACCGCGATATGATCGAACTCGCCATCGATCGCGACCGCGAGCTGACCGAGGGGCTCGCACCCGATTCGCTCGAAGTCCTGCGCGGGCTGGTCGAGGAGATGATCCTCCGCGCCGAGGCAATGCTGGGCGAGGAAAAACGGCTGGCCGCGCTCGAGGCCGAGCGCGGCGACGGCTAGAGCGTAAACCTAGACCGGCAGGCCCACGTAGTTTTCGGCGATGCTGGTCTGCGCCGCGCGGCTGGAGGCGATGTAGTCCAGCTCGGCCACCTGCATCGCGCGCTCGAACGGGCCATCCTCGGGGAAGCGGTGCATCAGCTTGGTCAGCGTCCAGCTGAACCGTTCGGACTTCCACACCCGCGCCAGTGCCGTATCGGAATAGGCGATCACGCCTTCGTTGCTGGACCTGGTGAAGAATTCCGTCAGCGCGGCGGCGGCATAGTGCACGTCGCTGGCAGCGAGGTTCAGGCCCTTGGCTCCGGTCGGCGGCACGATATGCGCGCTGTCGCCGCACAGCAGCAGCGAACCGTGACGCATCGGCGCAAAGACGTAAGAGCGCAGCGGCGCGATGCTCTTCTCCAGCGCCGGGCCGCGGGTGATATGGGCCGCCGCATCGGGGCCCAGGCGGATCGCCAGCTCGTCCCACAGCCGCTCGTCGCTCCATTCCTCGACCTTGTCGGTCAGCGGCACGTCGACATAGTAGCGACTGCGTGTGTTCGAGCGCATCGAGGCAAGCGCGAAGCCGCGTTCGTGGTTGGCGTAGATCAGCTCGTGATTGCACGGCGGCACATCGGCCAGAATGCCGAGCCAGCCGAACGGATAGACGCGCTCGAATTCCTTGCCCACGCTGGCCGGGATGGCCTGGCGGCTGGGTCCGTGGAAGCCGTCGCACCCGACGATGAAGCGCGCGTCGATGCGATGCTCGGTGCCGTCCTTGCTATAGGTGACGTAGGGTGCGTCGCTCTCGACCTCGTGCAGCGCGGCATTGCTGGCTTCGTAGATCACCTCCAGCCCGCGTTCGGGGGCAGCGTCCATCAGGTCGCGGGTGAGTTCTGTCTGGCCGTAGACCATCACCCGCTTGCCGACCAGTTCGGCCATGTCGATGCGGATCAGCCGCTCGCCATCGGCAAGATTGAAGCCGTCGTGCCACAGACCCTCGGCCTTCATCCGCGCATCGAGCCCGAGCCGCTCCATCAGCGCGACCGTAATCGTCTCCAGCACGCCCGCGCGGATGCGTCCGAGCACATAGTCCGGCGTCTGGCGTTCAAGCACCACGCAATCGACGCCCTCTGCGCGCAGCAGGTGGCCGAGCAGCATGCCGGCGGGACCGGCGCCGATAATGCAGACCTGAGTTTTGCTGACCAAGGGCGTTTTCATGATTGAGGGCATCCTTTCGCGTTCTTTCTCGCATGACTAGACAGGCGCGCCGGGGAGCCAAGAAACGATCCGCCAAACAACTTGGACTTTTCGCCGAAACTGGCGCAACATGGCCATTGTGAACGCCCAGCTGCCGCCCCCTTTCTTCCTTTATGGAGAGCCGCCGCGCGCGGCGGACCCGGATTTTCTCCATGTCGAGGATCTGGCGGTGCGCTCACGCCCGAACGGCTGGCGCATTGCCACCCACCGCCACGCCGATCTCAACCACCTGATCCTGATCACCGAAGGCGGCGGCGCGACGCTCTACGAAGGGCAGGAAGAGGCCTTCGTGGCACCCAGCTTGCTGGTGGTTCCGGCCGGAACCGTGCATGGCTTTTCGTGGGAGCGGGGCACGCAGGGGCGGGTGGTCACCATCGCCACGGTGCAGCTCGAACAGGTGCTAAATCAGTGGCGAGAGGGCGCGCCGCTGTTCGCCGCACCCCGGGCCGTGGCGCTGGAGCCTGCCGAATGCGCCGACCTTGCCAGCGCCATTGCCCAGATCGAACGGGAAAGCGCCTGGCGGGCACTTGGACAAAATGCCGCGCTGCAGGCTCTGCTGCAACTGCTGCTGGTCCGCGCCGCACGCAGCGCGCAGCGCATTGGCGCGAACGGCGCCGGATCGGGCAAGCAAGTGCGGCTAGTGGCACGGTTCCGGCAACTGGTCGAGGAGCGCTATCGCCAGCGCGAGCCGGTGGCGGCCTATGCCCGCGCGCTCGGCGTCAGCGAGACAGCGCTGCGCGATGCCTGCGCGGCGCAAGGGCTCTCCCCCACGCATATCCGCGACGAGCGCGCCGTGCTCGAAGCACAGCGGTTGCTCGCTTTCTCGGCGGTGAGCGTGGCCGAGATCGGGGCCAGCATCGGCCTTGCCGACCCGGCCTATTTCTCGCGCTTCTTCCGCCGCCTGTGCGGGGTCTCGCCCGGACAGTGGCGCGTCCGTGTCGCCGGGCGCAAGCACGGCTAGCCCCGCCAGCAGAATTGCTTGGGGGAAGGCCCGGTGCGGCTTGCTTGAATTGCCTGCGGGCTGGACCTAGGTCGGGCGCAAGGAAAAGGGATTCGAAAACATGGCCACCCACACCACCCGTATGCTCATCATCGGTTCCGGCCCGGCCGGCTATTCCGCCGCGGTCTATGGCGCGCGCGCGGGGATGCAGCCGATCGTGGTGCAGGGGCTTCAGCCCGGCGGGCAGCTCACCATCACCACCGATGTCGAGAACTATCCCGGCTTTGCCGACGTGATCCAGGGCCCCTGGCTGATGGAGCAGATGCAGAAACAGGCCGAGCATGTCGGCACCCGCATGATGTGGGACACCATCGTCGAGGTCGACCTTGAAAACGGCTCGCCGTTCCGCGCCGTGGGCGATAGCGGTGATGAATATGTCGGCGACGTGCTGGTGATCGCCACCGGTGCGCAGGCCAAGTGGCTGGGCGTTCCGGGCGAGCAGGAGCTGGGCGGCAAGGGTGTTTCGGCTTGCGCCACCTGCGACGGGTTCTTCTATCGCGGCAAGAAGGTGGCCGTGATCGGCGGCGGCAACACCGCGGTGGAAGAGGCGCTGTATCTTACCAATCACTCTGACGATGTGACGCTGATCCACCGTCGCGACGAACTGCGCAGCGAGAAGATTTTGCAGGACCGCCTGCACGCCTCCGACAAGATCACGCCGCTGTGGAACAAGGCGGTCGAGAGCTTCGAGGCGGGCGAGGATGGCAAGCTGCATCACCTCAACCTCGTCGACACCGTGACCGGCGAGAAATCCACGCTGGAGGTCGACGGGGCCTTCGTCGCCATCGGCCATGCGCCCTCGACCGAGCTGTTCAAGGGCAAGCTGGAGATGGACGATGGGGGCTATCTCGTCACGGAACCGGGCACGCCCAAGACCGCGATCCCCGGCGTGTTCGCGGCAGGCGACGTGATGGATCACACCTATCGTCAGGCAGTGACGGCGGCAGGCACCGGCTGCATGGCCGCGCTCGATGCCGAGCGGTTCCTCGCCACGCTCGAATATGCAGCCAAGGAAGCCGAGGCCGCCGAATAGGCGAAAGTCTGTTTTACCCTCCGCAAAGCCCTTCCCCAAGGGGAAGGGCTTTGCGAGTCAGCGCTGTATCATCCCGCTCTAATCGTGATCCTTGCGCCCGAAGTCGGGCCGCGCATCGTCCTGCCCGATGGCGACGATCCCGCGCCGGATCGCGCGGGTGCGGGTGAACCAGTCGAACATGGTCTCGCCGTCTTCCGCGCGGATCGCCTCGCGCATCAGCGCCAGATCGGTCAGGAAACGGTCGAGCATTTCCAGCACCGCCTCGCGGTTGTTGAGGAACACGTCGCGCCACATGGTCGGGTCGGAGGCGGCGATGCGGGTGAAATCGCGGAAACCGCCTGCCGAGAACTTGATCACCTCGCTGCGCGTGACCTGCTCAAGGTCGCTCGCGGTGCCGACGATGGTATAGGCGATCAGGTGCGGGATGTGGCTGGTGACGGCCAGCACGCGGTCGTGGTGGTCCGGGTCCATGGTTTCGACGAGCGCGCCGAGCTCCTCCCAGAACGTGACGAGCGCCGCGACCTTGGCCGGGTCGGCATCCTCGGGCGGGGTGACGATGCACCACCGGCGGTGAAACAGCGAGGCAAAGCCCGCGTCCGGCCCGGATTCCTCGGTGCCAGCCACCGGGTGCGCGGGGATCACGGTGTGGTGTGGCAAGGCTTCGCTCAGCGCCCCGAGGATCGACTGTTTCGATGAGCCGACGTCGCTGACGATGGTTCCTTCGCCCAAGGCCGGGGCAATGGCGCGCGCGGCCTCGCCCATCGCGCCCACGGGCACGCACAGGATTACCAGATCGGCCCCGGCGACAGCCTCTTGCGGATCGTTGGCAACCACGGCGACAAGGCCCCGCTCGCGGGCCCTTGCCCGCACCTCGGGGTCGGCGTCGTAGCCGCTGGTGGCGATGTTGGGCAGGTGCTCCTGCACCGCCAGCCCGATCGAGCCGCCGAGAAGGCCGAGGCCGATGATGGCAACGCGTTCGATAATCATGTCGCGCCCTCCGCGGCCTGCCGCAGCGCGATGGCGATGGTCTGCATCTGATCGGCGGTGCCGATGGTGATGCGCAGTGCCTGCGGCAGGCCTTGGCCCGGCAGATGGCGCACGGCAAAGCCCGCCTCGCCGATGGCGGCCATGGCCTGGGCAGCGCTCAGCGCGCCTTCGAACAGCACCAGCACGAAGTTCGCCTCGCTCGGCACCACGCGCAGGCCAGCGTTGCCGAGCGCGGCCAGCTCATCGCAGAAAGCAGCGCGCACGGCGGCATTGTGCTCGCGCGCGGCAGTGATGAAGGCCTGATCGCCCAGCGCGGCCAGGGCCACCGCCTGCGCGCCGGAATTGACGTTGAACGGTCCGCGAATGCGGTTGAGCGCGCCGATGATCTCAGGTGCGCCATAGCCCCAGCCGACCCGCTCGCCCGCGAGGCCATAGGCCTTGGCAAAGGTGCGCGTGACCAGCACGTTGGCTGCGCGGGTGGCGAGTTCGATCCCGCCGTCCTCGTCCTCTGGCGCGACATATTCGGCATAGGCCTGATCGAGCACCAGCAGCACGTGCGGCGGCAGCCCTGCGTGGAGGCGCGCCAGTTCGTCGCGGCTGAGGTAGGTGCCGGTCGGATTGTTGGGGTTGGCGAGGAACACCACCTTGGTGCGCGGCGTGACCGCGCCTAGCAGCGCTTCGATATCGGTGCCATAGTCGGCGTCGGGCGCTTCGACCGGTTCGGCTCCGCAGCGCCTTGCCGCGATTTCATAAAGCGAGAAGCCGTAGCGCACGTAAAGCACTTCGTCGCCCGGCCCGGCAAAGGCGCTGGCGGCAATGGTGAGCAGCTCGCCCGAGCCGGTGCCGCAGACGATCCGAGCCGGGTCAATTCCGTGCAGTTCGCCCAGCTTGGTGCGCAGCGCGGTGCTGTCGGGGTCGGGGTAAAGCGAAGGAACCTGCGCCTCGGCGCGCGCGGCGAGCGCCGCCGGGCTGGTGCCGAGCGGGTTCTCGTTGGCCGAGAGCTTGATGAGCGGCTTGCCATCCGCCCCGCCGGACTTGCCGGGGATGTAGGCGTGAATGGCGGCAATGTTCGGCTTCATCTGAGGCCGGTCGGAGGCGTCTTGCTGAGTCACGCTACGGCGCATAGCGTCAGCGCGCCGCGAATGACAGCCAGTGATTGGCCGCACCCGATTGACAGCGGCGGGGTGCTTCGACAGGGATCGGCGCACGATGGCCACATTGTCTGACCTCTCGCTCAACCGGCTGGCGCTGCCTGCGCCGCTTCCGCTCGACAGCGGGCGCGAGCTGCCGGGTGTGGAACTCGCCTACGAAACCTATGGCGAGCTGGCGGCGGACAAGAGCAACGCGATCCTCCTTTTCCACGCACTGACGATGGATCAGTTCGTGGCGAGCGAAAACCCGCTGACGGGCAAGCCGGGCTGGTGGCACGCTTCGGTCGGGCCGGGCAAGGTGATCGACACCGACCGGTTTTTCGTGATCTGCGCCAATGTGATCGGCGGCTGTATGGGCTCGACCGGGCCTTCGAGCCCGGGCCCCGAAGGCAAGCCCTGGGGCATGGATTTCCCCGTCATCACCATCCGCGACATGGTCCGCGCCCAGGTGGCCATGCTTGACCAGCTCGGCATCGGGCGGCTGCACGCGGTGGTCGGCGGATCGATGGGCGGGATGCAGGCGCTGAGCTTCGCGGCGAATTATCCTGATCGCACCGGGCGGGTGCTGGCGATTGCTACCACCGCGCGGCACTCGGCGCAGAACATCGCCTTCCACGAGGTTGGGCGGCAGGCCATCATGGCCGACCCCGAATGGCAGGGCGGGGCTTATTACGATGGCGGCAAGGGGCCGGAGAAAGGCCTGTCGGTGGCGCGGATGGCCGCGCATATCACCTATCTCTCCGAAGCGGGGCTGACCGAGAAATTCGGCCGCCGGTTGCAGGATCGGGCCTCCAAGACCTTCGGCTTCGATGCCGATTTCCAGATCGAGAGCTATCTGCGCTATCAGGGGCTGAGCTTCACCAACCGGTTCGACGCCAACTCCTACCTCTACATCACCCGCGCGATGGACTATTTCGATCTCGCCGAAGAGCACGGCGGAATGCTCGCGGATGCCTTCCGCAAGAGCGACGCGCGCTTCTGCCTGATCAGCTTCGATACCGACTGGCTCTATACCACCGCCGACATGCGCGAGGTGGTCCATGCGCTGAACGCCGTGGCCGCGCCGGTGAGCTTTGTGGAGCTGTCCGCGCCGTTCGGGCACGACAGCTTCCTGCTGGATGTGCCCGCGCTTGACCGGGTGATGAAGGGGTTCCTCGAATGACCGCGCTGCCCGAAGGCTATGAGCTGACCGCCGATCAGAGCCGGATCGATGCGCAGGCGGCCCATGCCTATCTGGCGCGCTCGTACTGGTCGCCGGGTATCGCGCTGGAAAAGGTTGAGCGCGCGCTTGCCAATAGCCTGTGCGTGGCCGTGTTCCATCGCGGCGAGCAGATCGCCCTAGCGCGCGCCATCAGCGACAAGGCGACCTTCGCCTGGCTGGCCGATGTCTATGTGCTGGAAGACCATCGCGGGAAGGGCCTTTCGAAGGCGATGGTCGCGGCCTTGCTGGCGCACCCCGAGTTGCAGGGCCTGCGCCGCTGGGCTTTGAGCACGCTTGACGCGCACGAGCTGTATCGCGGCTTCGGCTGGGATACGCCCGCCTATCCCGAGCGCCTGATGGAGAGGATGGCACCCGGCGCTCATGCTCCCGCGGTGGTGCAGGCATGACCTTGCGCGCCGACCTCGCCAAGATTGCCGAACTGGTGCCGGCCGGCGTGCGTGTGCTCGACGTGGGCTGCGGCGATGGCGAACTGATGGCCGAAATGCGCGATGCCAAGGGTATCGATGCGCGCGGCATGGAGATCGACGCTGCCGAGGTCGAGCGAGCGGTGGCGCGCGGGCTCAGCGTGATGCAGGGCGATGCCAATCGCGACCTTGCCGACTATCCTGACCAGGCTTTCGATGTCGCCATCCTCAGCCAGACTTTGCAAACCGCCGAGCGGCCCGACTGGTTGCTCGACCAGTTGCTGCGGGTGGGCAAGGTGGCCTTCGTCAGCTTTCCCAACTTTGCCTACTGGCGGATGCGGTTGAGTCTATTGTGGACCGGCAGGATGCCCAATTCGCGGCATTTGCCGGCCAATTGGTACGAGACTGCGAACATCCACCACACCACGATTTTCGATTTTCTGGAACTGGTCGGCGAACGCGGCATCCGCGTGGAGGGGAGCTGGTTCTTCGCTGCCGGGCGCGAAATCGGTGGCGCGAATGCCAACTGGCGCGCCGAACACGCGGTGTTCCAGCTAAGCCGGTAACAAGGGAGGCTAGTCATGCCCGACGCCGAAAGTTTTTCCGGGTCCTGCCTGTGCGGCGCGGTCAAGTTCACCGCCCAGATTGCGCAGCGCGAGATGGCGGTTTGCCACTGTTCGATGTGCCGCAAGTGGTCGGGCGGAATGTTCTTTGCCGCCGAGGCCGAGCAGATCGCCTTTGAGGACGAAACTCAGCTGGGCGTCTATTCGTCGTCGGACTGGGGCGAGCGGTGCTTCTGCAATGCCTGCGGGACCACGCTGATGTGGCGGGGCAAGGATGGCAGCCACACGGCTCTCGCGGTCCCGACGCTCGACCGCGCGCCGGAGTTTGCGCTCACCACGCAGATCTTCATCGACGAGAAGCCGGATAGCTACGACTTCGCGCAGACCACCACCAACCTGACCGGGGCCGAGGTCTTCGCGATGTTCGCGCCGCCGAGCTGAGGCTCAGGCGACCTTCAGCACCGAATCGTCGCGGGCGAGGCACCACAGGCTAAGCCCCGCAGCCTCGGCGCGGGCGACGGCCATCGAGGTCGGCAGGGAAATGGTGACCAGCGTGGTAGCCCCCGCGCGCACCGCCTTCTCGACAATCTCGTAAGAGCAACGCGCGCTCGAAAGAATGAACCCTTCGGCCGGGTTCTGCCCCGCAACGGCGAGCGCGCCGACCAGCTTGTCCATCGCATTGTGGCGGCCCACGTCCTCGCGCGCGTGCAGGATAGCGCCGTCACTCGCGCAGAAGGCGGCGGCATGGGCAGCGCCGGTCGCTTTCGTGAGCGGCTGGTGGTCGCGCAGCTTCGCCAGCGCGCGGAAGATCGCCGCACTTTCGAGCGGAGTATGTTTTGCCACTTGCGGCAGGGGCTTGGCGACTGCCTCAAGGTTCTCGATACCGCACAACCCGCAGGAGCTTTCCGCTACCCGTGTGCGCACCCGCTCGGTCAGCTTTTCGATCCCGAGGCCGGAGAGCTGCGCGCGCGCGATCCAGCCTTTCTCGACCTCCACCACGGCCAGATCGGCGATGTCGTCAACCGACTGCGCCAGTCCTTCGGTGAGCGCGAAGCCGCGCGCGAAGTCTTCAAGGTCGGATGGGGTTGCCATCATTACCGCATAGGCGAGACCGTTGAATTCGAGCGCCACCGGCACTTCGGGCACGAAATCGCGGCTCAGCAGGATGGTGCCGCCCGAGAGCCCGAACTGGGTGACCTGTCTTGTTGCCATATCAGACCGAATACCCGCTCGTCCTGAGCTTGTCGAAGGGCTGCCTTGAGTTCCAGACAGGCGCTGGAGGAAAGGCAATCATCCGACAAGCTGAGAACGAACGTTGCGTGTGGGGCCGCTCAACCCGCGTCGTTGTGCCCGACTTCGTCGACCTTATTGAACTCGGTCGCGCCGGTCTGCGGGGGCGGATTCGCCCCTTTGGCCAGCTTCTCCACCGCCGCCGCCGCAATCGGCGACAGCTGCCCCCAATCGTCGCCAAAGATCCCCGCCTTCATGCGAGGATCCCAGAACTTGTTGATGTGGTCGGCGGTGGCCAGCACGGCGTTGTCGTGCCCGATCGCCTCGAAGTTGCGGGCGATCTGGTCGGCCATCCGGCGCAGCTTGTCGGTGCTCATTATTCGGCAGGCTCCACGGTTTCGATCCGGCGCGCCATGGCGGCGAGATCGGCATAGTCTTCCTGCCAATCGGTCGGCCCATTGCTGGGCGTGACCTGCACCGCCGTCACCTTGTATTCGGGGCAGTTGGTGGCCCAGTCCGAGTTGTCGGTGGTGACGACGTTGGCTTGCGTGTTGGGGTGGTGGAAGGTGGTGTAGACCACGCCCGGCGCCACCCGATCAGTGACAAGCACACGCAGCGTCGTCTCGCCCGAACGACTGGCCAGCTTCACGAAGTCGCCGGTGCTCACCATGCGGTTTTCGGCATCGGTCGGGTGCATTTCGAGGATGTCCTCCTCGTGCCAGATGTTGTTGCCGGTGCGCCGGGTCTGCGCGCCGACGTTGTACTGGCTGAGAATACGGCCCGTGGTCAGCAACAGCGGGAAGCGTGGGCCGGTCTTCTCGTCGGTCGGCACATATTCGGTGACGACGAACTTGCCTTTGCCGCGCACGAAACCTTCGACGTGCATGATCGGCGAGCCCTGCGGGGCCTTGTCGTTGACCGGCCATTGCAGCTGCTCGTTGGCGTCGACACGGTCCCAGTTCAGTCCGGCAAAGCCCGGCGTGAGGCGCGCGATCTCGTCGAGAATCTGGCCCGGATGCGTGTAGCTCCAGTTGCAGCCGATGGCGTTGGCCAGCAGCTGGGTGACTTCCCAGTCTTCATAGCCGTTGGCCGGTTCCATCACCTTGCGCACGGCCTGCACGCGGCGTTCGGCATTGGTGAAGGTGCCGTTCTTCTCGAGGAACGTGCTTCCCGGCAGGAACACGTGGGCATAGTGCGCGGTCTCGTTGAGGAACAGGTCGTGGACGATCACGCAGTCCATCGCGGCCAGGCCAGCGGAGACGTGCTTGGTATCGGGGTCGGACTGGAGGATGTCCTCGCCCTGGATGTAGATCGCCTTGAAGCTGCCATCGACTGCGGCATCGAGCATGTTGGGGATGCGCAGGCCCGGTTCCGGGTCAAGCTTCACGCCCCAGTCGTTCTCGAACAGCTCGCGCACGTCGGGCTGCGAGATGTGGCGATAGCCGGGCAGCTCGTGCGGGAAGCTGCCCATATCGCAGGCGCCCTGCACGTTGTTCTGGCCGCGCAGCGGGTTCACGCCCACGCCTTCGCGGCCGATGTTGCCGGTCGCCATGGCGAGGTTGGCAATCGCCATCACGGTTGACGAACCCTGCGAGTGCTCGGTCACGCCGAGGCCGTAGTAGATCGCACCGTTGCCGCCGGTGGCGAACAGGCGCGCGGCTTCGCGCACGGTTTCCGCCGGAACGCGGGTGACGGCTTCGAGGAATTCGGGGCTGTTCTTTTCCTGCGAAACGAACCGCGCCCAGTCCTGATACTCATCCCAGTCGCAACGCTCGCGGATGAAGTCCTCGGCGGCGAGGCCTTCGGTCACGATCACGTGGGCGATGGAGGTCAGCACGGCGACATTGGTGCCGGGCTGCAAGGGCAGGTGATGCGCTGCCTCGATGTGCGGCGACTTCACGAGGTCGATCCGGCGCGGATCGACCACGATGATCTTGCCGCCTTCGCGCAGACGCTTCTTCATGCGGCTGCCGAACACGGGGTGCGCGTCGGTGGGGTTGGCACCGATCAGCAGGAACACGTCGGTCTTTTCCGCCGAATCGAAGTTCTGCGTGCCGGCGCTGGTGCCGAAGGTGGTCGAAAGGCCGAAGCCGGTCGGCGAGTGGCAGACGCGGGCGCAGGTGTCGGTGTTGTTCGAACCGAACCCGGCGCGGATCAGCTTCTGGACGAGGAACGTCTCCTCGTTGGTGCATCGGCTGGAGGTGATGCCGCCCAATGCGCGCGCGCCATGCTCGGCCTTGATTTTCTTGATCTTGGTTGCGGCGAAACCGATTGCTTCGTCCCAGCTCACTTCGCGCCAAGGATCGGTGATCTTCTCGCGCACCATCGGCTTGGTGATGCGGTCCTTATGGTTGGCATAGCCCCAGGCGAAGCGGCCCTTCACGCAGGAGTGGCCGTGGTTGGCCTTGCCATCCTTCCACGGCACCATGCGGACGAGCTGCTCGCCCTTCATCTCGGCGCGGAACGCACAGCCCACGCCGCAATAGGCGCAGGTGGTGACGACCGAGCGCTCGGGCTTGCCGATCGCGGTCACGCTCTTTTCCATCAGCGCCGAGGTCGGGCAGGCCTGCACGCAGGCACCGCAGGAGACGCACTCGGAGGAGAGGAAGTTGTCTTCCTTCTGGCCCGCCGAGATGACGGAGGCAAAGCCGCGGCCATCAACGGTCAGCGCGAAGGTGCCCTGCACCTCGCCGCAGGCGCGCACGCAGCGCGAGCAGACGATGCACTTGTCAGGCTGAAACGAGAAATAGGGGTTCGACTTGTCGTCGACGGTGCCGAGGTGGTTCTTGCCCTCATAGCCATAGCGCACATCGCGCAGGCCCACGGCGGCGGCTTCGTCCTGCAGTTCGCAGTCGTTGTTGGCGGAGCAGGTAAGGCAGTCGAGCGGGTGATCGGAGATGTACAGCTCCATCACGCCCTTGCGCAGCTTTTCAAGGCGCGGGGTCTGGGTCTCGACCTTCATGCCATCGGCGGCGGGCGTGGTGCAGGAGGCAGGCGTGCCGCGCGCGCCCTCGATCTCGACCAGGCACAGGCGGCACGAGCCGAAGGCCTTCACGTTGTCGGTCGCGCATAGCTTGGGGATGTGGCCGCCCGCCATCGAGGCGGCGCGCATCACGCTGGTGCCTGCCGGAACGGTAACGTCGCGGCCATCGATGGTCAGCGTGACCTGCTTGTCGGACTGCACTTCCGGTGTGCCGAAATCCTGTTGCGGTTCGTAACCCATGCTAATGCTCCAATGCCGCGAGGTCCGCGGGCGTATTGATGTTCGCAGGCGTCGAGGCACTTTGCACACCGCGCGCATTGGCGGCTTTGGCAAAGGCTATCATCGAGTGGCGTCCTTCACTCTGGAGGATGCGCTCAGCAATCGATGCGGCGTCTATATTCCAATGCCCTATAACGGGCTGTTTTTCAAGATAGGCGCTGGCTGGCGACAGAAGTTCAAGAAGGTTCTGCGGCAGGCCGACGCTGTCGACCGATGTTGTGAGCACCGAGGCGAATTGTTGATCTCGCGCATGATTGAGCGCGCCGGCCACTCCGCCGAGCGGCCCCATGCCGGGACGCGGGGTGTCGGGCACACACTCAACCCCAAGCGTTTCTGGGCCTTCAGTGCGGCCCACGATCACCACCTTGTCGCACAGCTGCGCCAGCGCTTCGACGGCGCGTTCGAGCAGGCTGCGGCCATCCAGCACGGCGAGCGCCTTGTCGCTGCCGAACCGGGTGGACATGCCGCCTGCAAGGACCGCACCGAGGATCATTAGTCAGCCATTTCCGCCGGAACTTCGCTTTCGCCGAAGAAGTCCTGCGGCCAGTGCTTCAAGGCGCTCATCACCGGGTAGGGCGTGAAGCCGCCCAGCGCGCACAGCGAGCCAAACTTCATCGTTTCGCACAGGTCGGTCAGCAGGCCGACTTCCTCGGCAGCCTCGCGGCCCTTGTCCTTGGTGGTGTTGTGCATCTGCGGGCGCAGTTCGAGTATGTCGCGCTGGCGGCCGCCGGTGCGGATGCGGTCGATCACCTCGACCCCGCGCACCGCGCCGATCCGGCACGGCGTGCACTTGCCGCAGCTTTCCGCCGCGCAGAACTCCATCGCGAAACGGGCCATCTCGCCCATGTCGACGCTCTCGTCGAACACGGTGATCCCGGCATGGCCGATCAGCGCATCGGCGGCGGCGAATTCTTCGTAGCCGAACACGAGATCGAACTGGTCGGGGTGGATATAGGCGCCAAGCGGCCCGCCCACCTGCACCGCCTTCACCGGCTTGCCCGTGAAGGTGCCGCCGCCGATCTCATTGACCAGCTCGCCCAGCGGCAGGCCGAAGGCGACTTCGAACAGTCCGCCGTGCTTGATATTGCCCGCCAGTTGGATCGGCATCGTGCCCTTAGAGCGATCAACCCCGAGCCGCGCATATTCCTCCGCGCCGCCTTCGGCGAGGATGTGCGGGATGGCGGCGATGGTCAGCACGTTGTTGACCACGGTCGGCTTGCCCATGAAGCCTTCGAGCGCGGGCAGCGGCGGCTTGGCGCGCACTTCGCCGCGCTTGCCTTCGAGGCTGTTGAGCAGGCTGGTTTCCTCGCCGCAGACATAGGCACCTGCGCCCATGCGCACTTCCATGTGCAGCGGCGCAATGATCGGCTCGGCCCGGCGGATCGCCTCTTCCATCTTGGCAATGGCGTGGGGATATTCGCTGCGGGTGTAGATATAGGCGGTCTGCGCGCCCACGGCATAGGCGGCAATCGCCATGCCCTCGATCAGCTGATAGGGATCGCCCTCCATCAGCATCCGATCGGCAAAGGTGCCGCTGTCACCCTCGTCGGCGTTGACGACGATATATTTGCGGTCGGACTTGGCCTCGGCCACGGTCTTCCACTTGATGCCGGTGGGGAAGCCCGCGCCGCCGCGACCGCGCAGGCCGGAGGCGAGTACTTCCTCGATCACCGCCGCCGGTTCCATCGTGCGTACGCGCTTCCACGCCTGCCAGCCGCCGGTGTCCTCATAGTCGTCGATGCTGGTCGGACGGGTCTTGCCGGCACGGGCGAAGGTCAGACGCTGCTGGCGGGCGATGAACGGGTGTTCTTCGATAACGCCGATACCCTTGTCGCTCGATCCGTCGAGGATCGCATCGACATCGTCGAGCGTGGCCGGGCCAAAGCCCTTGCCATCGATCTCGACCATCGGTTCGAGCCACTGCATTCCCCAGCTCGACGTGCGGTGGACCTCGCAGCCCTTGTCCTCGAAGGCCTTGGCGAGCTTGTCGGCACCGCCGGCCAGGGCCAGCGCGTCATCGGAAATCTTAACTAGCGTCATACGTTTTCGATCAGCTTGGTGATCGCCTTCTCGTCGAGCCGGATATGGAGGTCATCGCCGGTGCGCGCGGCGGGGCCGGCGCTGCACAGGCCAAGGCAATAGACCGTCGACAGTTTCACGCGGCCACCCGCCGCAGCTTCGGCAGCGCCCATCAGCTGCTCGACACCGTTGGCCTTGCAGGCCTCCGCGCGGCAGATCTGCACCACGGGGCGCGGGTCGGCTTCGGGGGTGTAGTCGTGATAGAAGCTCACCACGCCATGGATATCGGCACGCGTGAGGTTGAGGCCCTTGGCCAGCATTTCCTCGGTTTCGGCATCGACGCAGCCAAACTCATGCTGGATATCGTGGAGGATCGGCAGCAGCGGCCCCTCCTCATGCGCGTGCGCGGCGATGATCTCGCCAATGCGCTGGCTCTTGTCGCTCATGCTTTCAGTCTTTCTGCATGCCACGCAACATGATCGGCCATGAAGGTGGAGATGAAATAATAGGAGTGGTCGTACCCCTCCTGCATCCGGATCGTGGCGGACATTCCTGCCGCCGCCACCGCCTCTTCGAGCAGGTGCGTCTTCAGCTGCTCTTCAAGAAAATTGTCGCCGGTGCCTTGGTCGACCAGAATATCGGGCAGGCGTGCGCCGTCTGCGATCAGCGCGCAGGCATCGTATTCGCGCCATGCAGCCTTGTCGGCTCCGATGTAGCCGGTCAGCGCCTTCTCGCCCCAAGGGCAATTGAGCGGCGAGACGATCGGCGCAAAAGCGGAGGTCGATTTGTAACGCCCCGGATTGCGCAAGCTGATGGTGAGCGCGCCGTGCCCGCCCATCGAGTGGCCGGTGATGCCCTGCCGATCCATATCGACGGGGAAGTTCTCGGCAACCAGCGCAGGCAGTTCGTTCTCGACATAGTCGCGCATGTGGAAGTGTGTTGCCCACGGCTCCTGCGTGGCGTTCACATAGAAACCCGCGCCTTTGCCGAAGTCGTAGCCTTCGTCGTCGGGCACGTCGTCACCGCGCGGGGAAGTGTCGGGGCAGACGAAGACGATACCATGCTCGGCACAGGCGGCACGGTATTCGCCCTTTTCCATGACATTGGCATGGGTGCAGGTGAGCCCGGAAAGATAAAACAGCACCGGCAGCTTCGCGCCCTCGGCATGCTCCGGCACATAGACCGCGAAGGTCATTTCGGTGCCGGTGGCGCTGCTGGCGTGCTTGTATACGCCCTGCGTGCCGCCATAGGCGCGGTTGGTGCTGACTGTTTCCAGGCTCACGAAATGCTCCTCAGTCCATCCGGTGAAGGGCGCACAGCTTGTGGCCATCGGGATCGCGCAGATAGGCGAGATAGAGCTTGGTCCCGGCCATATCGCGCACGCCCGGTGCATCTTCGATTGCGGTGCCGCCAGCAGCGGCGCCGGCGGCGTGCCAGGCGTCGGCCTGCTCGGGATTATCCATGGCAAAGCCGATGGTGCTGCCGTTCGAGGGGGTGGCCGGTTCGCCGTTGATCGGCTTGGTCACGAGGAAGGCGCTGCCATTGTGGACGTACATCAGCCGCCCCTTGGGGTCGTAGCTGCCCGGCTCGCCGCCGATGGCGGTGAACACGGCATCGTAAAAGACCTTGGATTTTTCGAGGTCGTTCGATCCGACCATCATGTGGCTATACATTCTTGGATTACTCCTTCGCTCAGCGCGGACCGGTGTTTACAGCAAAGGCGCATAGCTTGTGGCCTTCGGGGTCGCGCAGATAGGCACCATACATGTTGCCGGGCGAATTCTCACGGAAACCTGGCGCGCCCGCATCGGTGCCGCCATTGGCGAGGCCGGCAGCGTGCCATGCGTCAACCTGATCGTAATCGGCGGCGCGGAAGCCGAAGGTGAAGCCGTTCATGCAGGTCGCTTCCTCGCCGTTGGCGGGCGTGGCGACGATGAAGGTGCCGTTCTCGCTGGGGTATGCGGTGCCGATCGGCATGTCGTGCCCGACATGGCCCAACACGCTCATGGTGGCGTTGTAGAACTTGCGGGCAGCATCGACATCGTTGGTGCCGACGAAGACGTGGTTGAACATGGCTTGGGTTCTCCTCTCAGGCTGCCCGTTAACGGCGCGCGTGACTCGGTTTATCGCATAGCCGAAGTTTTCGGCCTTGTGAAAGAATGAATGCGTGAACTGGCAGATTGGGCTGGCGCAGCAGGGCGAAGCCTGCCGCGCTTCTAGGCCTGTTCCTGCTCGTAAACCACGCAGAGCTTGTTGCCGGTCGGATCGCGTAGATAGGCGACGGTGACCGGTTGGCCAGTGGCCGGTGACACGCGCTCTGCCGGATCGCCTTCGCAAGCCGAGCCGCCATTGGCGAGCCCGGCGGCATGCCAGGCATGGACTGCATCGGCGCTGGGCGCAAAGAAACCGAGCGTGCCGCCGTTGGCATGGGTCGCCTTCTCGCCATCGATCGGCCGCCCGATAATGAACAGCTGACCTTTGTGCCGGTAGACAAACCGGCCTTTCGGGTCAGCCGTGCCAGGGCCGACCCCGATGGCGGCGAAGGTCGCATCGTAGAAGACGCGCGCCGCCTCGGGATCGTCTGCCCCCAGAACCATATGGCGGAAAAAACCGGTCATCGGGCGATCTGGCTCAGAAAACCACCACCGAGCGGATCGACTTGCCTTCGTGCATCAGGTCGAAGGCGGTGTTGATCTCTTCGAGGCCCATCACGTGGGTAATCATCGGGTCGATCTCGATCTTGCCCTGCATGTACATGTCGACGATTTTCGGAACGTCGGTGCGGCCCTTGGCCCCGCCGAACGCGGTGCCGCGCCAGTTGCGGCCCGTCACCAGCTGGAACGGGCGGGTGGCGATTTCCTTGCCTGCTTCGGCCACGCCGATGATGACCGAGGTGCCCCAACCGCGATGGCAGGCTTCCAATGCGGTGCGCATTACATCGGTGTTGCCGGTGGCATCGAAGGTGTAGTCCGCGCCGCCATCGGTCATCTCGACGATCTTGGCGACGGTGTCCTCGCGGCTCATGCCCTTGGTGTTGAGGAAGTGGGTCATACCGAACTT
This sequence comes from Aurantiacibacter suaedae, assembly GCF_005434915.1. Classification (GTDB taxonomy): domain Bacteria; phylum Pseudomonadota; class Alphaproteobacteria; order Sphingomonadales; family Sphingomonadaceae; genus Alteraurantiacibacter; species Alteraurantiacibacter suaedae. Next base: position 240,453 of record NZ_SKCG01000002.1, on the reverse strand, counting down.
GCGGCCCCATTCCTCGCGCTCGGGATTGATGTCGACGCCAACGATCATGTTCGCGCCGGCCAGCCGGGCACCCTGGATCACGTTGAGGCCGATCCCGCCGAGGCCGAACACGACGACATTGTCGCCAACCTGCACCTTGGCCGTGTTGGTGACCGCGCCCACGCCAGTGGTCACGCCGCAACCGATGTAGCAGGCGCTCTGGAAGGGCGCGTCTTCGCGGATCTTGGCGACGGCGATCTCGGGCAGCACGGTGAAGTTCGAGAAAGTCGAACAGCCCATGTAGTGGTAAATCGGCTGGCCCTTGTACGAAAAGCGGGTGGTCCCGTCGGGCATCAGGCCCTTGCCCTGCGTGGCGCGGATCGCGGTGCACAGGTTGGTCTTGCCGCTGAGGCACGACTTACACTGGCGGCATTCGGGCGTGTAAAGCGGGATCACGTGATCGCCCGGCTTTACCGAGGTGACGCCCGCACCCACTTCGCGCACCACGCCCGCGCCTTCGTGGCCGAGCACCGAGGGGAAGATCCCCTCGCTGTCGTGCCCGTCGAGCGTATAGGCGTCGGTATGGCAGATGCCGGTCGCCATGATCTCGATCAGCACCTCGCCCTCCTTCGGGCCTTCGAGGTCAAGCTCGACGATTTCGAGCGGCTTCTTCGCCTCGAAGGCGACGGCTGCGCGGGTTTTCATGGGGATAGTCTCCTAAATTGTCAGTCGAGCGGGGTGTCGGAGGGAAGATCGGCAGCACCGACCATTTCGTCGCCGTCCCGTTCGGGCAGCATCAGGAACAGCACCAGAGAGATCACCGAGCCCATGGCCATGATGATCGAGACGGTGAGCAGTTCCGAATTGCCCAGCAGCGTGAACAGGGTGCCCGCCAGCAGCGGACTGCCCGCCGCACCAAGGCGGCCGATCCCAAGCACGAAGCCGGTGCCGGTGGCCCGGGCATAGGCCGGGAAGCCGCGCGCGAAGGCGGCATAGTAGCCCGAGATCGCGGCATTGGTGAAGAAACCGGTGATGATCGTCGCCCACTGCCAGGCATCGAGCGAATCGCGGCCAAGGCCGAAGCTGGCCACGGCGACCGAGCCGAGCAGCAGCATGAGCGCAGTCGGCCAGCGGATGCCGAGGCGCGCCATCACGAAGCCGAACAGCGCCGAACCGAAGAACCCGCCGACATTGGCATAGGTAAGAACGGTGGCAGCTTCCGAAGGCGGATAGCCCGGCGGGTAGTCGGCCACGATCTGCACCGCGAACTTCAGGATGTAATAGAAGGTGATGGTGTGGAACATGTAGCCGAAGGCCAGCAGCAGCGTGACGGGGCGCAGCTGCGGGTTCGACAGGATATCGGTGACCTTGGGCCGGTTCGCCGAAAGGTCGATCGCGGGCAGGGCGTCGATTGGCGGTTTGCCGTAGGCGGTGAGCGTCTTGTTGACGCCCGCAACGTTACCTTTGCCCGCGTTGTACGCTGCCGTTTCCGGGACCAGAATATACAGGATGGGAATAAGAGCAGCGGTGACGATGGCACCGAAGTCGAACACACCGCGCCAGCCATAGGCATCGAGCAGCCATTCCGACGCGGCAATACCGCCAACGATGGCACCCAGCGGATAGCCTGCCACGTAGACTGCAATGGCGGCCTTGCGCCACTTGCTGTTAGTGCTTTCGGCGGTCACCGCATTGGTCGCGGCTAGCATGCCGCCGATGCCGATGCCCGTGATGAAGCGGAAGATCACCAGCGGCGTCACCGCATTGGCGTGCCCTGCGGCCCACATGCCTGCGGCCATGAACAGCAGACAGACCAGCATCGTATTCTTACGGCCATACTTATCAGCCGCACCGCCCAGCAGCACCGAGCCGAAGCCCATGCCGACCAGCTCTGCCGAGAGTACCACACCCAACGCCGCGCGCTCGATGCCCCATTCGGCTGAAATGCCCGGCGCGGCAAAGGCGCTCGACAGCACGTCGAACCCGTCCAGCGCGTTCAGCATCACCATCAGGACGACGACGATCCACTGGCGCACCCCCATCGGCGTATCGTTGATAACAGTGATCGGGTTCGTGCCCCCGCCCGGTGCAGCCATGGTTCGCTTACCTCTCCTAATTTCGCGCGGACTATTCGTGGATTCGCGCGAGCATTTCCACCAATTTCTTGACTTCGTCCGGAGTGAACCGGCTCTTCAGCCAGCGTTCGTGCTCCTCGATGCAGGCTTTTGCCTCTTCCAGTGCCTTCTTGCCCGCATCGGTCAGGTGGAGCAACTGCTTGCGGCCATCGGAAGGGCAGCGCTCGCGCCACAGAAAGTCGCGCTCCTGCATCCGGCTGACGATCGACATCGCGGTTGCCCGGTCCATACGCAACCGGTTGCCCAATTCGCTCTGCGCGATGCCGGGCATTTCGGCCACCAGCCACAAGGTGCTGACCTGCTTCTGCGTCAGCCCGAGCGCGGCAAAGGTTTCGGTGAAATGACGATAGACCGCCCCGTGCGCGAGGCGGATATGAAAGCCCAGCACAGAGTCGAGCGAAGCCGGGCCATGCCCCGCTGCGTTCTTGCTCTCGATCAATGCAGACTGTGTCAATGTTCCTATCCCGACGACCTTGCCTATTTGTTAGTGAAGCATACAATCAAGCGCAAGGAAGAGGAGTCGAAAGACAAATGGCGCAGTTCCCTGACACCCCCAATTTCACCGGCTTCAACACCCCCAGCCGGATCGAGGCCGATATCGAGGATCTTTCGTTCGAAGGCACGATCCCGCCCGAGATCGACGGCGCGTTTTTCCGCGTGCAGCCCGATCCGCAGTTCCCCCCGCTGCTGGGCGACGATATCGCCTTTAACGGCGACGGGATGATCACCCGTTTCCACATCCACGATGGCCAGGTCGATTTCAAACAGCGCTGGGCCAAGACCGACAAGTGGCACGCCGAACGCAAGGCGGGCCGCGGGCTGTTCGGCAAATATCGCAATCCCCTTACGGACGATCCCGAGGCCGAGGGTGTCATCCGCTCGACCGCCAACACCAACGCCTGGATCTATGCCGGCAAGCTGTGGGCGATGAAGGAAGACAGCCCGGCGCTCGTGATGGACCCGGCGACGATGGAAACCGACGGCTTCGAAACCTGGGAAGGGGCGATGAAATCGCAGACCTTCACCGCACATCCCAAGATCGATCCGGCCACGGGCAACATGGTCGCGATCGGCTATGCCGCATCGGGCCTGTGCAGCGAGGACGTTTCCTACATGGAGGTGGCGCCGGATGGCAGCCTTGTGCGCGAAAAGTGGTTCAAGGTGCCTTACTACTGCATGATGCACGACTTCGGCGTCACCGAGGATTATCTCGTGCTGCATATCGTGCCGTCGACCAGCAGCTGGGAATATCTGGAACAGAAGCGCGAACATTTCGCCTTCGACACCACCAAGGAGGTCTACCTCGGGATCATCCCGCGCCGCGACGATCTGAAGGACGAAGACATCCGCTGGTTCAAGCGCGACAACTGCTTCGCCAGCCACGTCGTCAATGCCTGGCAGGAAGGATCGAAGGTCCACTTCGTGATCCCCGAGGCGAAGAACAACATGTTCCCGTTCTTCCCCGACATTCACGGCGCGCCGTTCAACGGCGTCGAGGCAATGAGCAAGCTGACCCGCTGGACCGTCGACATGGCCTCGAACGGCGAGGAGTTTGCCGAGATCGAGCAGCTCACCGAAACTGCCAGCGAGTTCCCCCGGATCGATGATCGTTTCACGGGTAAGAAGAACCGCTACACCTGGGGGCTGGAGATGGACATGAGCCGCCCCAACGAGCTGAAGGGCGGCAGTGCTGGCGGGCTCCTGATGAACTGCCTGTTCCTGAAGGACCTCGAAACCGGCGCCGAGCAGCATTGGTGGTGCGGCCCGATCTCTTCGTTGCAGGAGCCGTGTTTTATTCCCCGTTCGAAGGATGCGCCCGAAGGCGATGGCTGGATCGTGCAGGTCTGCAACCGGCTGGCCGATCACAATTCGGATCTGCTGATTTTCGATGCGCTCGATATCGGGAAGGGTCCGGTGGCGACGGTCCATGTGCCGATCCGGCTGCGCTTCGGACTGCACGGCAACTTCGCGCTGAGCGAAGACATCGGCCTTAAGGCGAAGACGCCCGAACCGGCCTGACCCGGTCTCCAGCGCCCCCGCTGCTGCCGCGTGAGGAGCGGGGGCGGGTTCGCCCCACCACGCACGGCCATGCGCGACCTTTGACTACGGTCGGGCATGGCTTTTGCTTTCCTACGGCTCGGCTTCTGCGCTGTCGGTGGGGCCATGCAAGCTGCTCACCCCAATTTCCTGCCGCGTGCTTTCATCCGACAAAGTGTCAACATCGCGCCGATAGCCCAAAGCCGCGCAAAAGCTGGCGTTGTCCGCAAAGCCGAAGATGGCGCGGTGTCACCTTTGTCATCTTCGGCTTTTGCAGACTTTCTCTTGCCGTGCCGCCTTCAGCGCCTAGAACTGATGGCAAAAGGAGAAGGCTGCATATGATCGAACCCGGATTGGAATTTGTTTACGAGGCGGGCGGCGAGCTGGAGGCTCCGCGCGAGATTGGTCCGGTGGTCGATGGTACGCGCCGGATCATTCCGATCTGCGATGGCGGCTATGTCAAAGGCCCTAAGATCAGCGGCAAGCTGATGGGCAATTCGGCTGACTGGCAGCTTACCCGCCCCGATGGCGTAACCGTGGCCGACGCGATCTACGCCATCGAGACCGATGACGGGGTGATCATCCAGATCCGCAACAAAGGCCTGCGCCACGGCCCGCCCGAGGTGATGGACCGCCTGCGCCGCGGCGAAGAGGTCGACCCCAGCGAATACTATTTTCGCACTATTCCCGAATTCATCGCGCCGGCTGGCCCCTACGAGTGGATGAACCGCTCGATCTTCATTTGCTCGGGCGCGCGTTTTGCTTCGTCGATCAAGCTGTGGGTCTGGCGCGTGACCTGACCGCCACCTTTTGGGAGAGGACATGGGCGCAAAAGACGCCGCCGGTTCAGCCAGCCGCAGGTATCAGATTCTGCTGGTGAGCCTGTTGTGCCTGAACTTCGGCATCCTCTTCTTCGACCGTAACGCGCTCAATTTCCTGATGCCCTTTATCCAGCCCGAGCTGGGGCTGAGCTACACCGAGGTTGGCCTGCTCGGTTCGGCGTTGTCGCTGACCTGGGCACTGGCAGCGATCTTTGTCGGCTGGCTGTCCGACAAGACCGGCAAGCGCAAGATCCTGATCCTCGTCTCGACGTTGATCTTCTCGGTCTGCTCGGTCGTTTCGGGATTGGCGACGGGGTTCCTGATGCTGCTCGGCGCGCGGCTGCTGATGGGGCTGAGCGAGGGCGGGGTGATGCCGATCAGCCATGCGATGGTTGCTCACGAGGTTGAGCCGAAGCATCGCGGGCTGGCCATGGGCGTCACCCAGAACCTCGGATCGAGCATTCTCGGCTCCTCGGTTGCGCCGCTGGTGCTGGTGCCGATTGCGCTCGCCTACGGCTGGCGCAACGCGTTCTTCATCGCTGCGGTGCCTGGGCTGATCTCGGCGCTGCTGATCTGGCTCTTCGTGATCGAGCGCAAGCTGCCGCCACGCCCGGTGGCCGCGCCCGGATCAAAGCCGCCGCTGCTCGACGTGGCGAGTGAGCGCAACGTGATCGTCTGCGCGCTGCTGGCGATCCTGCTGGTGGCCTATCTGGTCGTCACCTGGGCCTTCATGCCACTGGTGCTGGTCCAGCTGCGCGGATATTCTGAGAGCGATGCGGCCTGGCTGATGGCGGTGCTCGGCATCGCCAGCGCGGTCTGCGGCTTTTTGGTGCCTGCCCTATCCGACCGGTTGGGGCGGCGACCGGTGATGGTCGGTTTCACGCTGTCGGGCGTGGTCCTGCCGCTTGGCGCGCTGCTGTTCGACGGGGCCTTTGCGGCCATGGCGGCGATCTTCTTTGCCGGCTGGGCCTTCAACGGCATCTTCCCGATGTTCATGGCGACCGTGCCCGCCGAAAGCGTCGATCCGGCGCGGGCCGCCACCGCCATGGGCATCGTGATGGGCGTGGGCGAGGTGCTCGGCGGCGTGCTCGCGCCGACCATCGCAGGCTCGCTGTCCGACGCTTACGGCCTGCAAGCGGTGTGCTGGTTGCTGGTGGCGCTGGCGCTTGGCGGCACGCTGGTCGCGCTGGCCCTGCGCGAAACCGCGCCCCGCGTACTTGCCCGCCGTCCCGCACTATTCCCCGCCTGATCGGAGACCTGTATGACCTTGCCCACACCCGAAGACGACCTTGCCATCCGCCAGCTGTTCGCGCGCTATTATCGCGCGCTCGATGTGGGCGACACCGATGGCTATCTCGATTGCTACACCGCCGATGCCCGCGCTTACGAGGAAGGGGCGAATGGCATCGAGATTCGCGAAGGCAGAGAGGAAATCCGCAAGCTGGTGCTGCGCTTCCATGAACGGCCCGATTTTCCCGGCCACCAGCATCATTTCAGCAACCTCATCTACGAGGCCCATCCCGAGGGCCGCGCCGATTGCTGGGTGGTGCTCAGCTATGCGATGAGCACGTTCACCCGCCCCGGCGAGGGCACGATCATGCACTGGAGCGGCCATGTGCGCGACGTGGTGGTGAAGCAGGGCGACCAGTATTTCCTTGCCTCCAAACAGATCATGGCCTGGGGCGGCGAAGTGCTCGCTCGCTTCGCGAAAGAAGGGTGAGCGGCCGATTTCTCCGGCATCTGCCGTTCAGTTTATGGCGCGGTACGGTTTACGCCTCTGTTTTGGAACCTTACGGTTCACGCTGCCTTATTAAGATGTAATCGCAAAAAAGGAGTCCCTCATGCGTAAATTCGCTCTGCCCCTGCTCGCCCTCGGCGCTGCTTCGCTCGCTGCCTGCGGCGGCAATGATACCGCTGAAGAACCAGCTGGCGACGATATGGCGATGACAGACGGAGCCGCTGCCGGGGCTGGACAAGCCGCCACGGCCACGCTGATGACGGCGGATGGCGAGGAAGTCGGCACCGTCACTGCCACTGGCTCCGCCGGCGGGATCACGATGGACGTCTCAGCGATGAACATGCCCGAGGGTATGCACGGCGTGCATGTCCACACCGTCGGCTCGTGCGAGGATGGGTTTGCTGCAGCGGGCGGGCACTGGAATCCCGACGAATCGATGCACGGCCTCGAAGGCGATGACGGCCAGCACGCAGGCGACATGCCCAACCTCGAAATCGGCGCCGATGGCACCGGTTCGCTTACCTACATGCTCGCCATGTCGGCCACCTTCGACGGCCTGATGGATGAAGATGGCTCTGCCTTCATCGTCCACGCAGGTGAAGACGACCAGGTCACCGACCCGTCGGGTGACAGCGGCGACCGCATCGCCTGCGGCGTGTTCACCGCAGGCTGATCTGGGCCGCGCGGCTTAGTCGCGCGGTTTCTTGTTGAACGGCTTGCCCGGCTTCCCGCCGGGCTTGCCGAAACGCTTCCCTGGCTTGGCGCCCTGCGCCTTGCCGGGGCCGCCACCCTTGCCGGGTTTGAACCCGCCAGAGCGGAAGGGCCTCGGCTTGACCGGGGCAGAGCCGCCATCGCGATCGCCGCGGCCCATGCGCCGGTTCTGGCGCGCCATGTCACGCGGAGCATGATCGGAGCGTTCGATCCCGATCGATTCCTCGCCTGCCTCGCGCTCGGTTTCGCCGGTCCGGCGAGCGGCGTCGGCGAACTTATCAGCTACCGCGCGCGGAATTTCGACGAAGGTTTCCTGCGGACCGATGCGGATCGCCCCGATCTCGTTCTTCGAAATGTGCCCGCGGCGACACACAACGGGCAGGATCCACTTCGGGTCAGCCCCGTTGCTGCGACCGACATCGAGCTTGAACCACACGGTATCCTCGAAGCCCGGACGGTGACGCTGCGCGCGGGCATTTTCGCGCGCCTCCGGAGTGTTTGCGGTCAGCTCTTCTGGCTGCGGCTGGCGCGCGCGGTGTGCCTGCACCAGCATGGCGGCCAGCTCGTCGGGACTGCGGCGGTCAAGTAGTTCACGGGCGAGGGCGCGGTCGTCCTCCTCTATCTCCACGGGGGCGAGCAGCTTCTCCAATAGCCTTGTGTGATCCTGCTGGCGGATCATCTGCGCGCTCGGCGGATCGATCCATTCGGCTTCGATCTTTGCACCGCGCAACATGCTCTCCACACGGCGACGGCGCGGCCATGGCACGAGCAGTGCGGCGATGCCCTTCTTGCCCGCGCGTCCGGTGCGGCCCGAACGGTGCTGCAGAGCCTCGGCATCGCGCGGAATTTCAACGTGGACCACCAGCGAGACGCCGGGCAGGTCGATCCCGCGCGCGGCTACGTCGGTCGCCACGCAGACGCGGGCGCGGCGGTCGCGCAGCGCCTGCATCGCCTGGTTGCGCTCGGACTGGGTGTGTTCGCCTGAGAGGGCGACAACGGCAAAGCCGCGCTCCTGCAGGATAGCGGTGAGGTGGCGCACCTTTTCGCGGGTGGCGCAGAACAGGATCGCGGTCTCGGCCTCGTGGAAGCGCAGCAGGTTGACCACCGCATTCTCCACCTCGGGCGGGGCCACGGTGATCGCCTGATAAGCGATATCGCCGTGCCCGCGTGTTTCCCCCACGGTCGAGATGCGCAGCGCATTGCGCTGGTACCGGGTCGCGAGGTTGACGATCGTGCGCGGCAAGGTGGCCGAGAACAGCAACGAACGGCGGCCTTCGGGCGTGGCGTCGAGGATTTCTTCCAGTTCCTCGCGAAAGCCCATATCGAGCATCTCGTCGGCCTCGTCGAGCACCACGGCGCGCAAGGCGGAAAGGTCGAGCGCTCCGCGTTCGAGATGATCGCGCAGGCGGCCCGGCGTGCCAACCACGATCTGCGCTCCATTGGCGAGGTTGCGGCGTTCCTTGCTCGGGTCCATCCCGCCCACGCAGGTGGCGATATGCGCCCCCGCGTTGCGATAGAGCCAGCCCAGCTCGCGGCTGACCTGCAAGGCCAGTTCACGCGTCGGAGCGATTACCAGCGCAAGTGGGCGGGTTTCGCGCGCCACATTCCCGTCAGGCCCCAGCAGATCGTTCGCCAGTGCCAGACCGAAGGCAACGGTTTTGCCCGATCCGGTCTGAGCGGAGACGAGCAGGTCGCGTCCTTCGGCCTCCGGCACGATGACTTCGGACTGGACGGGGGTGAGGTCGCTGTACCCTTTTTCTTCGAGGGCAGCGGAAATGACGGACGGCAATTGGGGGAATGACAAAAAAGGAGACTTTCGTTCGAAGAGGCCAACGGATCGTGGCAGGTTGCGGCATCGAGGCGCGCGAATCATCGCAGGCGCGCAGCCGCTCAGGCCGCGCGCCCTACACGCAATTTGCCGTTTGTCTCAGTACGAAATTCGCAATCCCGTTTATTTGATCCGCACGTCGAGCAGGCTCGGCCCGCTTTCCGCCATCGACCAGCCCAGCGCTTCGTCGAGCGCATCGACGCTTTCCACCCGCCGCGCGGGCACGCCAAGCCCTTCGGCGAGTTTGGCAAAATCGAGCCCGCCCAGGTCGCAGCCGGGCACGTGGTTCATCCCGAATTCGCTCGAAAAGCCCGTCAGCGCGGCATAGGCAGAATTGTTGAGCACCACGAAACTCACATTCGCCTTTTCCTGAAAGGCGGTGAACAGGCCCTGGATTGTATACATGGCCGAACCGTCGCCGAGCACGGCCACGACCTTGTCTTGCTGTCCAAGCGCCACCCCGATGGCGGCAGGCAGCGAGTGGCCGAGGCCGCCGCTGGCGCAGGTGTAGAAGCCACCCTCGCGGGTGATCGGCAGGGTGACATGCTCGGGGCCGCGCGCGGTGGGGGCTTCTTCCACGATCACGGCGTTTTCCGCGCGCAGCTCGGCGATCCGCTTAAGCACATAGGGCGCGGTCATGCCGGGTTCGGGGTCGATCAGCTGATGGCTGGTGCCGGAAAAACTGCGAGCTTTCGCTTCGTCGGCCAGCATGGTGAGCGCTGCCTTGGGATCGCCCAGCACGCCGCCGCCGCCGGGCAGGTTCGAAAGGTGGTTCGGATCGTCGCTCAATGCCATCAGCTCTGCGCCTTCGGGCCAGTGAGGGCCGGAGCCTTCGACGTGATAAGTAAACACGGGCGCGCCGACCACGAGGATCGCATCGTGGGCGCCGAGCGCATCGCGGATCTGGTCGCGCCAGGCATTCAGGAAGCCTGCAAACTGCGGGTGCGTTTCGGGGAACACTTCACGCGCGGCATAGGGCGCGGCCCAGACGCTGACGCCGGTCTTTTCGGCCAGCGCAATCGCCGCATCCCAGCCGCCCGCATTGGCAACCCCGGTGCCAAGCACCAGCGCGGGGTTTTTCGCGCCGTCGAGCATTGCGGCGATCTTCGCGATGCCTGCGGGATCGGGGAAGGTGCGCAAGGTAAGATCGGGCAGGGCGGGCATTTCGCATTCCCGCTCCCAATCGTCGACCGGAATGGAAACGAACACTGGCCCCATCGGCGGGGTCAGCGCCACGGCAAAGGCGCGGGCCAGCGCCAGCGGCACGTCTTCCGCCCGCGCGGGTTCGATGGCGAATTTCACATAGGGGCGCGGGAATTCGGTCGGCCGCTCGGCACCGAGGAACGGGTCGAACGGCAGGATCGAGCGCGCCTGCTGTCCCGCCGTCACCACGATCGGCGCGTTGTTCTTCCAGGCGGTGAACAGGTTGCCAAGCGAATGGCCGGTTCCGGCCGAGGAGTGCAGATTGACCAGTGCGGGCTTGCCACTGGCGCGCGCAAAACCATCGGCCATGCCCATCACCACCGCTTCGTTGAGGCCCATGACATAGGGAAAGGGCATGCCCTTGAGCATCGGCAACTCGGTGCTGCCGGGATTGCCGAACAGCCGGTCCACACCGAAGTGTTCGAACACCCGATAGGCTGCTTCGCGTACATTGGTCATGGTCGTCAAAATTCCTCTTCCTCGTCCCTACACGCGGTGGCTCAGGGCATTTTCCCGGTGGCTTTGCCGGAGCGGGCCGCAACAGCCCGCTCCTGGCGCGGCGTCGGCTCAGATGCCGAACAGCGTTTCCGCATTGGTCTGGTAGAACTTCTTCATCGTCTCGCGCGGCAGATCCATCGCATCGAGCTTGCGAACCTCATCGGGTACGTACTGATAGGGATAGTCCATCGCATACATCACCCGATCCTCGCCCATGACTTCCATCATCAGCTTGATCGAGGCTGGGCTGGGCAGGCCGGAATTGGTGCCCCACACATTGTTGCGCAGGTAATAGTGCAACTCGTGGTTCTGCGGCTTCATCCGCTCATACCGGCCCGATCGGATGCCCGCCTGGTGCATGTAGTTGAGGCGGTCGATCCAGAACGGCAGACCCTCGCACCCGTGGCCGAGCGCGAGCTGCAGATTGGGATAGCGGTCGAACGCGCCGGAGGTAAGCAGACGCAGCGCGTGAAAACTTGTCTCCACGGCGAAGCCAAACACCGCGCCTTCGAGGCCGACTTCGGCCATGGTGCCGATCATGTCGTCGGGCGGGCCCTGCGGGTGGATATAGAGCGGCATGTCCAGCTCGGTGCAGGCACGCAGGATCGGGTCAAACTGCGGCTCGTCAAGATAGTGACCATGGGTGTGCGAGTTGATCTGCACGCCGACGAAGCCCAGTTCCTCCTTGGCACGCTTCAATTCCTGTGCCGACCATTCGGCATCCTGCGGACAGACCGCCGCCATGCCGATGAAACGGTCGGGATAGCGCTCGCAGGCGGCCTTGAGATGATCGTTGGCGCGGCTCGCAATGCCGCGCGCCTCATCGAGGTCGAACAGCGACTGCACGCCGGGGCTCGTCAGCGCCAGCACGGCCTTGTCGATGCCGGCATCGTCCATCGCCTGAATGCGCAATTCACCAAGGTCGAGCAGCCGCTCGCGGATGTAGGTGGTGCGCTCCGAAGGCGAAGTGCCGTAAAAGCCCCAGAGGTTCATCGTGCCTTTGTCGGCGCGGCCTTCCTTCACCAGGCGCAGGATCGCGTCCATTTGCTCCTGCGTGGCGAAGGCTTCTTCGGTGGCGATGCGCAGGTAGCCCTTCTGGCCGCCGGTCAGCAGTGGATCTGTCATTTCGGTTCCTCTCAAGCTTCGTGGACGGTCTTGGTGACCATGCAGGCGAGCACGCCCTCGGGGCCATCCTCACTCCCGTGGCCCGACCATTGCACCCCGCCGAACGGCGCATCGGCACCGCCGATCATGTGGGTGTTGATGCCGACCATCCCGGCCTCGATCGCATCGCCGAGGCGGCGCTGGCGCGCGGCATCGGTGGTCCAGTTGTAGGCAGCGAGGCCATAGGGCAGGCGGTTCGCCTCGGCGATCATGTCTTCCTCGGTGCGATAGGGGTTGATCAGCGCGAGTGGGCCGAACGGCTCTTCGTTCATCACGTCAGCGTCGAGCGGGATTTCAGAAAGCACGGTCGGCTGGAAGAAGTAGCCCTGATTGCCGATCCGCTCGCCGCCGGTGTTGAGCCGCGCGCCCTTGTCGACGGCATTGGCGATAAACTTCTCCATCGCTTCGGGGCGGCGAGAGTTCGCCATCGGCCCCATCTGCACGCCGTCCTCAAGCCCGTTGCCGATCTTGGTGGCAGCGAGGCGCTCAGCCATGCCGTCGCGAAATTTCTCGAACACGTTTTCCTGCACGATGAAGCGGGTGGGGGAAACGCAGACCTGCCCTGCATTGCGCGTCTTGCCCGGCGCGGCGGTGGAAAGTGCGGCTTCGACATCGGCATCGTCGAAGATCAGCACCGGGCCGTGGCCGCCCAGCTCCATGGTGGTGCGGATCATGTTGTCGGCGGCGAGCTTGACGAGGTGCTTGCCGACCACGGTCGAGCCGGTGAACGAGAGCTTGCGGATGATCGGCGAGGCGAGCAGGTGTCCCGATACCTCCTCAGGCACACCGAACACCGCCTGCGCCACCTGCTTGGGCAGACCGGCGTCCAGCAGGCACTGCAACACACCAAGCGCAGAAGCAGGCGTTTCTTCTGCGCTCTTGAGGATCACCGAGCAGCCTGCCGCAATAGGCGCGCCCAACTTGCGGCCCGGATTGCCGAGCGGGAAGTTCCACGGCGCAAATGCGGCGACCGGCCCGATCGGCTCGTGCCTAACGACCGAGCGCTGGCCCACCGGGCGCACCAGTTCGCGGCCATAGAGACGCGAGCATTCGCCAGCGTAGAATTTGAACAGGCCGACGTTCATCATGACTTCGATCTTGGCCTCGGCGACGGGCTTGCCTTCTTCCATCGTCGCGATCCGGGCGAGGTCGTCGGCGCGCTCGACCATCAGGCGAGCCGCGCCATCGAGCACGTTCGCGCGCTCTTGCGGGGTGGACTTGCGCCAGAGCTTGAAGCCCTCCTCAGCCACTTCGAGCGCGCGGTCGAGGTCGGCCTTGTCGGCCAGCGGCAGCTCGGCCAGCGTCTCGCCGGTTACGGGATTAACCACGTCGAAGGTGCGGCGGCCACCGCCCGAAACCTTTTCGCCGTTGATAATCATATGGAGGGAGGGATAGTCAGTCATCGCAATTCCTTTGTAACCAGCCCGAGAAGCTCGTGACGCGCGGGCTGTTGTGTCTGGTTCAATCTTTTGCCGCCAGTGCGGCATCGTGCTCACGATCACCCTCCCAACGTTCGGCGAGCATATCTTCGCCGGTAATCGGGTGCTTCATGTGGAAGGGCAGCAGCTTGTGCGTCGGCCAGAGCCAGTGATCGTCGATCAGCGCATCGGGGCCGGAGGGATCTTCGGGATACAGGACCTTGGGAAACGGCACATATTCGGCTTCGGTCTTGCTCCAGCCCTTGTCGAAATCGGCGTGCCAGTGCGGGAAGTAGTCGAGCACATGGATGCGCCACTTGCCGTCAGCACCCTTCTTGTAAGTGTTCTCGTAGAGTCCGCCTTCCCACCACTGGCGCTCATTCATGCCCAGCTCGGGATGGGTGAAGTCGCGGTGGCGGCCCGCCTGCATGGTGGAGCGCCCGCGCAGCCAGGCAAACTGGCCATCGTCAGAGACCGTGATGATGGTCTGGATTTGCGGATGATCGAGCAGGAAACCGTTGACCGGGCCATTGGTGTCATGGGTGAAGCGCTTGCGGAAGCGGTCGACATAGAGGCGGCGCACGCCTTCCTTGCCCTTCCACACGCCGCCGAAAAACCGCACCTCGCCATCGTCGGAGAACAGATCGACCACCTGATCGTACATGCATTTGTCGATCAGATAGCCATAGAGATACTGAAGCGAACGCACGTCCAGCTCGTCCTCGCGGCGGGCGAGGCGCCGCTCCATATCGGCCAGTTTCGCCTCCAGTGCGGCGATGCGATCTTCGGACATCACGAGTCTCCCAATTCGTATGCTGCACATACGATTGTGGGAGGCGATTGATCAAGTCAACGGGAATAGCGCACCGGCTGCGATACGAACCGCGCTGCACCCCCGTGCATGCCCCGCTTCAGCTCAGAGTCCGCGCTCCTGCAGGCGTGCAACTTCCTCGCCATAGGGCTTGATCGCGCGCCACATGAAAATTGTCGCCAGCGGCATGAATACACCTGCCACGATCAGCAGCGCCTCCCACAGCTTGGCCGGATCACCCACAATCACATCGCTGACGGTGCCGATAACGAAGCTGCCCATGGCGCCGAAAAAGGTAAACATGAACAGGTAGAACGCCGTCACCTGTCCGCGCATCTCGTTCGGCGCAATGCGCTGGATGGCGGCATTCTGCGCCGGAGCTCCCGCCAGCCCGCAAAACGAGGTCAGCGCCATGCAGGTGAGTGCCAGTTCTCCGGTCGGCATCAGCGGGGCGGCAATGGCGAAGACGGTCGTGAATGTGAAAATGATCGCGCAGGCGCGGATGTTGCCGTCGATATATTTGCGGTTCATCCAGCTGACGAAAATGCCGCCCGCGAGAATGCCGCAGATCGAGGCGACGAAGATCAGCGGGCCAAGCAGGTTGCCGATTTCGTCGGCAGTCCAGCCATAGGTGCGGGTGATGAAGGGTACACGCCAGGCAGGCAGGCCTTGGCTCTCGATCGCCGACATCGCCAGCGCAAAGAACAGTGGCCAGTAGACCGCGCCGCGCGCGTTGATCGCCTTCAGTGCATCAAGCCCGGTGAAGGCCAGCAGCTTGCGGCCGAGCGGCGCATCGGGCGGCACCAGCCGATTGGTGTCGGGCGGCAGGCGGCGAGGCGGCTCGCGAACCATTAGGAACAGGAGCGCGGCGACCAGGCCTGGCGCGCCGATGATCAGCAGTATCAGCTGCCAGGAGAAGATTTCGACGCCGAGAAAGGCGATCTGCTCGGGCATCGTGTCGGTCCAGGCGATCAGCTGTCCGCCGCCCCAGGTGCCCAGCGACGAACCGAACACAAAGCCCACCTGCACCAGTGCGAAAACCAGCGGCAGGCGGATCGGGCGGAAGGCATCGGACAGCAGGGAGTAGGAGCCCGGCCCGTGCGCCGCGCCCCCCGCGCCGACAAACAGCCGCGTGCCGACGAGCTGCGAGAAGCTTTGCGCCAGCCCGCCCAACGCGGTGATCAGGCCGACCACGGCGATCCCGCCCGCGAGCACCAGCTTGCGCGGATAGATGTCGACCAGGCGCGACAGCGGAATCCCGACGAACACGAAGGCTACCACACTGGCCGGGCCGAGCAGGAAGCCCAGCGCCGTGTCGGACAGACCGAAGCTGCCCTTCATCTTCTCGGCCAACATCGCGAACACGGTGGAATCGAAAAAGGTGATGAACATCGTGAGCACGATCACGAACAGTGCGAACCAGCCCTTGCCCTCGCTCGGCCACGGCATCTGCGCAGCGCCACCGGCCTCCTCGCCAGTCGGAGCTTCAGAATTGACCGGCGCGCCGGGACTTAAGGCCATCGATGTTCCTCTCTCGCGGTCTTGTTGACCTTTTCCAAAGTGACCATCAAGCAGTTTCGGCGACATGATGCAGGTCAAGGCCGTGTCGCAATTTGTCGCAGACCAAAACGGGAGAGAAACAGCTGATGACGAAGTATTCCGCCACCTATGCGCAGGACCGAGCCGAGATCGAGGATCTGATGGCGCGCTATCTGTTCGCCATGGATTACAACGACTTCGACACTTACGCCGAAACCTTCACCGAGGATGGTACGCTCGAATATGCCCGCGGGTCGGTGACCGGTCGCGAGAACATTCGCGCCTCGGCCAAGGCGTTCAAGGAGGCCGTCGGGTCACTTTATCAGGATGTGGACGGCAAGCCCGCGATTTTGCGCCACGTACTGTGCCAGTCGGTTATCCGGGTCGAGGGCGACAAGGCCTGGCACACGGGCTTCTGGTTCGAAACCGCCAACGATGGCCCGCGCCTGCCTGACAGCGACCGTCTCACCCCGACGCTCGGCACCTTCGGCATCTATGAAGACGAACTGGTGCGCGTCGATGGCGAGTGGAAGTTCCAGTACCGCAATATCAAGAACGAGTTTCTCGCCGGGCGGGATTCGGGGCAGGTGAATCCGGTGCTGGCAATGGATGCTCTCGCCTAGCTGGCGAGACACGCTGCATTAAGGCTGGCAGGGCAAAGTGGCAGGCATGATCCGCATCGTGCCCGTCCTCGCCCTGCTCGGCGCTGCCACCGCATTGCAGGCCCAGCAGCCCGCTCCGCTCAGCCTTGAGCATCGCATGAGCCTGCGCTGCTCGGCTGCCTTCGCGCTGG
The DNA here is from genome assembly GCF_005434915.1 of Aurantiacibacter suaedae. Taxonomy (GTDB): domain Bacteria; phylum Pseudomonadota; class Alphaproteobacteria; order Sphingomonadales; family Sphingomonadaceae; genus Alteraurantiacibacter; species Alteraurantiacibacter suaedae. Next base: position 223,778 of record NZ_SKCG01000002.1, on the reverse strand, counting down.
TCGCGCACGGGCAGGAAACGGGCGATGCGCAGGCGCTCGCCTATCCGCAGCTGGGCGGCGAAGCGCGCGAATATTTCGTGCGCGCCGCCGCTCAGGTGATGGATGAGGCCGGGCTGGACGAGGAAGGCATCCGCGCAGCGCTGGCCGCCGAAGCGCGCGATCTCGTCGATCAGGGCAGTATCGCGCCGATCATGCAGGTCTGCCTGCCGCAGCTCGGTCTGCCGGGCGGGCTGCCACCGCGCTGAATTTTTCCTATCGGCGGTGCGCCCTTGCTGGACCCAAGTGCGCGCCTCGGGCATTGTGACCTATTACCATGTGGCAACTCTATCACTTCCCGCTCTGTCCCTTCAGCCGCAAGGTGCGCCTCGCGCTCAGCGAGAAGGGCGTGGCTTACGAGTTGAAGCGCGAAAATCCGTGGGACGCGAGCGACAGCTTCTATACGCTCAACCCGGCCGGGCGCACTCCGGTTCTGAACGATCCGGAACGCAACCGGACGCTGGTCGACAGCCAGGCGATCTGCGAATATCTCGAAGAGACGGTCGACAAGACGCCGCTGATCCTCGGCACGGCGCTGGCACGGGCGGAGATCCGTCGGCTGGTAGCGCTGTTCGACGAGAGCTTCTTTCACGATGTCACCGGCCCGCTGATGCACGAGAAGATGAAGAAGCGGATCGTGCTGCGCGCCGCGCCGGATAGCGGGGCGCTGCGCTCGGCGATGCGGCTGGCGCACGAGCATCTCGACTATATCGACTGGCTGATCGACAACCACCGCTGGCTGGCAGGCGCGCAGATGAGCCTCGCCGATTTTGCCGCCGCCGCGCAGATTTCGGTGGCCGACTACCTCGGCGGGATCGACTGGACCGGGCACGATACGGCGCATAGCTGGTATCGCGTGATCAAGAGCCGCCCGAGCTTCCGCAGCCTGCTCACCGATAAGATGGAGGGCATTCCTCCCGCGAGCCACTATGCGGATGTGAATGCATAGACCGGGTTCGTTTCCGCCCCTTCGCGTGAATCAAGACAGTATTGCGTAGGTCTGACAGCCCTCCCATATCGTTGACAAAGGAGGCCACCCATGCCCGATAAGCTGAACCTGACCGAAGCCGAATGGCGCGAACGTCTGTCGCCGGAGCAGTATCACGTGCTGCGCGAAGGCGGCACCGAGCGGGCCTTCACCGGCCAGTACGATAAGAACAAGATGGCGGGCGAATATGTCTGCGCTGCTTGCGGCCTGCCGCTGTTCGAAAGCGAGGACAAGTACGACAGCGGCTCGGGCTGGCCGAGCTTCACCGCGCCCGCCAGCACCGAAGCGGTGGAAGAACACCGCGATGTGTCGCATGGCATGATTCGCACCGAAGTTACCTGCGCGCGCTGCTCTGGCCATCTCGGCCATGTTTTTCCCGATGGCCCCGGCCCCGATGGCCTGCGCTATTGCATCAATTCTGCCTCGCTCGACTTCAAGCCCGAGGAAAACTGAGCGCGCGCGGCACCTAGGGCGTTCACCCTGCATTAGCTTTGCCCTATGCATGGGGAACAGGTGACGCAGGATAGAACGGCAAATGGCCACCGGGCGGGGTTCACGCTCCAGGAAAGTGAGTAAAGGCAAGGGTGCCAAACGGTCCGGAGCGCTTTGGCGCTGGACCAAGCGGCTGCTCGTGCTCGGCTTCGTTGCGGCTGGGCTCGGCGCTGTGGCGCTGTTCACGGCCGTCTATTTCGCGGCGCAGGAAATGCCCGGCTTTGATCAGCTCAAGTCGAGCCAGAACGGCCAGACCATCGTAGTGCGCGCACGCGACGGGACCGAGATCGTCGAACTTGGGCCCTCCTATGGCGAGTGGCTTGATGCCAACGAAATCCCAGAAGTGATGAAGCACGCGATGGTCTCGGTGGAAGACCATCGTTTCTATTCGCACATCGGAATCGACCCGATGGGCCTCGCGCGCGCAGTCTACAACGCGGTAAAACAGGAGCGCGGGGTTTCCGCCACCTCCACCATCACGCAGCAGCTGGCGCGCAACGTGTTCCTCAATTCCAATCGCACGCTTGACCGCAAAGCGCGCGAGGCGGTTCTGGCGCTCGCGCTGGAATGGAATTTCTCCAAGGAGCAGATTCTCGAGTTATATCTGAACAAGGTCTATTTCGGCGGCGGGGCCTACGGGATCGACAGCGCCAGCCGCAAGTTCTTCAGCCATTCGGCGCGCGAACTGAACCTGGAAGAGGCCGCGATCATCGCTGGCCTCGTCAAGGCACCCAGCCGCTATTCGCCCACCGCCGATGCGCAGGCCGCGGTTGACCGCGCGCGCGTGGTGATCGGGCAGATGGTGGCCTATGGCGATCTCGATCCGGCCCGCGTGCCGCAGTTCGACACCTCGATTGTTCACGTGCGTGAGGAGGCCGGGCAGAACTCGATCCGCTATTTCACCGACTGGGCGCTGCCGCAGCTCGACATGCTGCTGCCGAACGGATCGAACGAGCCGATCGACGTGTGGACCACCATCGATATCGGGATGCAGCAGGCCGCTACTGCCGCGGTGAAATCGAACGTGCCCAATGGCGCGCAAGGGGCGCTTGTCAGCCTCGACCGTGATGGAGCTATCCTCGCCATGGTTGGCGGCACGGATTATGTCACCAGTAATTACAACCGCGCCACCGAGGCTCGGCGCCAGCCAGGATCGGCTTGGAAGCTGTTCGTCTATCTCACCGCGCTGGAAGGCGGCTATCGCCCTGACGATACGGTCCACGATCAGCCGGTTACCATCGACGGGTGGAGCCCGCGCAACTCGGGCGGCACCTATGCCGGCGCTATCGACGTGCGCAGCGCCTTTGCCTATTCGAAGAACACCGTCGCCGCCTCTCTGGGCTACGAATTTGGCTTTTCGAACGTTGCTTCGATGGCGCGCCGGTTCGGCATTACCACGCCAATCTCCACGCTTCCCGCCATGGTGCTGGGGGCAAGCGAGGTGCGCGTGATCGACCTCACCCGCGCCTTTGCCGCGGTCGCGGCCAAGGGGCAGTCGATTGAGCCCTATGGCATTATCCGTGTCACGGGAGCTGACGGGCGCGAACTCTATCGCCACGAGGAGCCGCGCAGCTACCAGCTCGTGCCCGACTATGTTGCCGCCGGGATCACCGACCTGTTGCAGACGGCGGTCGCCACAGGCACCGGCCGCGCGGCGCAGATCGGACGGCCGGTTGCGGGTAAGACGGGGACCACCTCAAGCAACAAGGACGGCTGGTTCGTTGGCTTTTCTTCGGGCATCACCACCGGTGTATGGATGGGCCGCGACGATGCCAAGCGGGTGGCGGGCCTGTCCGGCGGGCGGGCACCAGCCTCGGCCTTTGCCTCTTACATGCGCTATGCGGTGAAGGATCGCCCCGTGGAGCAGTTCGACACCGATCTGCAACTGCCCGAGTGGCAACTCGAACCCGACGATGAATATTACTACGGCGAGGATGCCGACTACTATTATTATATCGACGAGAACGGCAATCTCATCGAGCCGGACCGCCCCGGCGGACGCGAGCAGGCCCCGTCGTTCGATGAGCTTGACCCGGCGGGAATGGACCGCGACCCGCCACCTGCCGCTAACGACAGCTTCCTCGATCGCGCGATCAACGGCCTGAATCCCGGCCGCGAGCGGCCCGAAGCGCCCGACCAGCCAGCCGCGCCATCAGCGCCGTCGCCTGCCGACCGGCGTTACCAGCAGCCTGCCAACTGAGCCCTTGGGCACGAAAAAGCCCCGCTCGGTGCGTGCCGGGCGGGGCTTTTTGTTGTGCGTTTGTCAGCTGTTGACGGAAAGGCTTACTGTTCCATCAGCCGCACCGCGACCGATTGCGGCTGGCCGCCACGCGCCTGAGCACGCAGCAGGACGGCACCGCGACCGCTGTCGTTCGCTTCTTGCAGGATAGCTTCCAAGTCAGCCACCTGAGCCACGGGGGTGCCGTTGGCCGACAGGATGATTACACCGCGCGAGAGGCCCTTGCGCGCGGCGTCCGAATTGGGCGCGACGACCGTGATGGCAAGGCCCGTGGTATCGGTCGGAACGCTAAGCTGGCGCGCGATCGAAGGATTTACAGGCACGGCCTGAATGCCGAGCAGTTCGGCAAGCGGCCCACCGCCCTGATTGGGCGCCATGGGCGAGGCGTCCTCATCGTCGCTGCCGCTGAACATCTGCTGCTGGCGCAGTTCCTCTTCGCTGGGGCGGCGGCCAATGGTGGCGCGCACCGTCTGCTCGCGGCCTTCGCGCAGAATGCTGATCGGCACCGTGTTGCCCGGGGCGATATTGGCGACGATATAGGACAGCGAGTTCTCGCGGGTCACGTCTTCGCCGTTAACCTTCAGCACCACGTCGCCAGCCCTCAGGCCAGCTTGCTCCGCCGGTTCGCCGGGGCTGACCATCTGGATGAACTCGCCGCGATTGCGCTCGATGCCGAGCGCTTCGGCCATGTCATCATCAACCGGCTGAATCCGCACCCCGAGATAGCCGCGCAGGATTTCCTCGCCGTTGATGAGCTTGTCGACGATCGGCTGCGCGATATCGGCGGGAATGGCAAAGCCGATGCCGACACTGCCGCCGGTGGGCGAATAGATGGCATTGTTGATGCCGATCACGTTACCCTGCATGTCGAACAGCGGGCCGCCCGAGTTGCCGCGGTTGATGGCGGCATCGGTCTGGATGTAACGGTCGTAAGCGCCGCCGCCGGCGGTGCGCAGCACCGAGGAGACGATGCCGCTCGTCACCGTACCGCCGAGGCCGAACGGGTTGCCGATGGCGATCACCCAGTCACCCACGCGCGCTTCGGTCGATCCGCCGAAGTGGACGAAGGGAAAGGGCTTTGAACCTTCGATCTTGAGCACGGCAAGGTCACTCTGTGGGTCGGTGCCGACGAGTTCAGCCGGATATTCGGTGCCATCGGCCAGAGTCACGGTGACTTCTTCGAGCTGGGCACGGGCATCGGGCGGGCTGACCACGTGATTGTTGGTCACCACATAGCCGTCGGCCGACACGATGAAGCCCGAGCCGAGCGACTGGGCCTCCTGCGTAGTCGGGCCGCCACCGCGGCGGTTGCCGAACAAATCGGCAAAGGGCGTTCCGGCAAAAGGGTTCTGGTTTTCGACAGTGATTCGCTGCCTGGTGGAAATGTTTACCACCGCAGGCTGAAGCGCAGCGGTGAGGTCGGCAAAGCTCGACGGGGCACCGGCACGCGGAGCCACGTTCTCCATTTGCACGCGGTCGTTCTGGGCGACCTGGGCTCCGGCTGGCTGGCCGGTGATGAGCGAGACGACTGCACCGCTGGCAAGCAGGGCGGCGGTAATGCCATAGGAATAGCGCACGGGCTTCACGTCCTTATCTTCCTCTCTAACTGCAACATGCAGGAACTTGGTCCTGCCGGTAGATTGGTTTCGTTCCGCACCTTTTCCAGCGCATCGCGGCTGAATATGGCTTTAACGACAAGTGTAGTCGATAATATCCCGCACCCAGCCTGCCGGCCGGATTAGCGGCCGCGGAATTGGCGCAGATATTCGTTGTTGCCGTCCATGATGATCGAGCTTTCGCCGTTACCCGTTTCAAACGTGCGACGGTAAGACTGCATGGCGCGCCAGAAGTCATAGAAATCCGGATCCTTGTTGAAGGCGTCGGCATAGATCTTGGCGGCTTCGGCTTCAGACTCGGCGCGGATGATCTGGGCATCGCGGCGGCCACCGGCGCGAATCGTCTCGGCCTCTTCCTGCCGGTCGGACTGCATCCGGGTGAAGGCAGCTTGGAGCGGTGTGCCCTGCGGCAGATCGGCCCGCTTAATGCGCACATCGAGAATCTGCGCGCCATAACGCCGTGCCTGGGCATCGAGCACTTCGCGGATGCGGGTCATGGCATTACCGCGCTCGGCAGTGAGAAGGCTGGCGAAGGTCCGGCGGCCCAGCTCCTGCCGCAGCACCGAGATCAGGATCGGCGAAAGCTGGTTGCGCAGGTTTTCTTCGGTCCCCGCGCTCTGCACCATCAGCACCGGGTCGATGATGCGGAAGCGGGCATAGGCATCGACCTCGAGCCGCTGCTGATCTTGCGACAGCACGGTTTCGCGCTCCATATCGAGATCGAGCACGCGGCGGTCGACCATCTGCACCCGTTCGATGATCGGAATGCGCGGAACGATACCGGCCCCGGTCTTGCCATAGGGCTGGTTCGGATTGAATGCGTTGATCTTCCGCACCGGCTCACCGGTGCGAATCACCACCGCCTGCTCGGTTTCGGGCACAATCACCAAAGAGCTGGCTGCGACAACCAGCACTGCGATCAGCGCTACGATGGCGATCTTATACTTTTGCCAGATCGTTTCCATCTTACTGGCCCTCCTGCTGAGATTGCGAGGGTGTGATTGTTACGTTGTTGCCCTGCGCCTCCTGCGAACGGCGGCGCACTTCGGGCAGCGGCAGGTAGGGCGTCACGCCTGCGCCATCTTCGATGATGGTCTTGTCGGTCTCGGCCAGCACGCTTTCCATGGTCTCATAATAGAGGCGCTGGCGGGTCACCTGCGGGGCAAGACGATACTGCGCGTAGATCTCGTTGAACTCGGCTGCGCCGCCCTGCGCCTGCGCGAGAAGCTGCTGCTCGTAGCGGCGCGCTTCGTTGAGATTGCGCTCGGCGTCCTGCCTTGCAGCGAGCACGTCGTTGAAGGCCTCGATCACCTGTTGCGGAGCCTCGGTCTTGTCAATTTCGATGCCCTGGATCGCAACGCCCGCGCCGTAGCCGTCAAGGATCGTCTGCATGCGGGTGCGCACGCGAAACTCGACCTGCTCGCGGCCCGAGCCGGACAGCACGGTGTCGAGATCAGTTTCGGCTACCGACGCGCGCATCGCGGCTTCGGCCACTTCGCTCACCGTTTCGCCCGGCTCGGCAAGCTGGAACTTGAACTGGGACAGATCCTTGATGTTCCAGCGGATGATATAGGACAAGTCGACCAGGTTCTGATCGCCGGTGAGGATCAGATTCTCATCGCCGCCGCCGATGGTTTCGAGGCGGATCTGGCTGACGTTCTCTACCTCGACCATCTGGATCGGCCAGGGCCATGACCAGTTGGTGCCCGGCTGCATGGGGCCGGCATACTGGCCGCCGAACCATGTTTTGATGCCAGCTTCGCGCGGCTGCACGAAGTGGACCGAGGTGGTCCCGATCCACACCAGCGCGATGGCGCCAATGGCGATCGGCCACCAGCTCTTGCCGCCGGGACGTTCGGGCAAGCGGAAGTTCGGGCCGCGCGGACCACCGCCGGTGCGGCGGGGGCCTTCGGGGCCGCGGTTCTTGAACAGGTCCTCGATGCTGGCCGAACCGCGCGCGCCATCCTTGCCGCCAGGCAGCCAGGGGTTGCGCGGGCCGTCCTCGCCCGAAGGCGTGGGAGTTGGCGTGCCATCCCCGTTGCCACCAGAGTTATCGCCATTGTTGCCCGAGGGCTTGCCCCAGGGGCTACCTTTGCCGGCCATTGCCAGTGCGATCCTTTCGATCATCCCGCCCAGTCGTTCCATAGCCATACTGTATAGGACGGGTTGCCACGAAAAACAGGGGCGAGAGGCAAGTTTTCGGTGCGCGAGCCATGCCAAACCGGCTAGGGGCAGGGCCATGAGTATGGATGACACAGTTCGCGCCGCCATTCCCGCAGAGCTTTCGGACATGGTTCGCAGCGCCAAATTCGCCGACGGAATCGCCACCATTATCGCCGACGCCTCGGGGCTGGGCCGCAGCGCCGCCGCACAGCTCCAGAGCGAGCTGGAACAGGCCGTGGGCAAGGTACCCGAAGTCAACGAGGTGCGTGTGGCGCTGATGGCCGACAAGGTCGAGCGGCGCATCGTCGCGGTCGGTTCGGGCAAGGGCGGGGTCGGCAAATCGACGCTGACCACCAACTTGGCCGTTGCGCTCGCTAGATCGGGCCGCAAGGTCGGCGTGGTCGATGCCGATGTTTATGGTCCCTCGCAGCCGCTGTTACTCGGCACGCAGAACGAGAAGCATCGCGCCGAGGGCCAGACGCTGATCCCCACCGAGACCGAGTTCGGCGTGAAACTGCTGTCGATGGGCCAGCTGATCGAACCGGGCCGGGCGATTGCCTGGCGCGGGCCGATGGTGGGGCAGGCGCTCGGCCAGCTGATCGAGGCTGACTGGGGCGATGTCGATACGCTGCTGGTCGACCTGCCGCCGGGCACTGGTGATGTGCAGCTCACCATGTTGCAGAAGTTCAAGCCGGCGGGCGCGTTGATCGTCTCCACCCCGCAGGATCTGGCGCTAATCGACGCCACCCGCGCAATGGATCTGTTCCGGCAGGGCGAGGTGCCGATCATCGGGCTGGTCGAGAACATGTCGGGCTATATCTGTCCGCATTGCGGCGAGGCGAGCAACCCATTTGGCCATGGCGGCACCGAAAGCGCCGCGCAGGGGCTCGGCGTGCCTTTCCTCGGGCGCGTGCCGCTCGATATGGCGATCAGGGTGGCGAGCGACACCGGCCAGCCGCCCGCGGCGAATGACCTGCCGCAGGGCGAGCCCTTCGCGGCGATTGCCGAGCAGCTTTCCGCATGGCTGGACCGCACCGCCTGAGCCGGGCACAGTGGCGTGACATCGGCCTAGGAGACCGTTTACGGTGCAGCTGACACGGCGAGGAATACTGGCAGGCGCTGCACTCGGTGGCGGCCTGCTTGTCGCTTGGACGCTGCTGCCGCGCGAGTTCGACAGCCCCCTTTCGCCATCCGACAACGAGGTCGCCTTCGACGCATGGCTCAAGATCGCGGCTGACGGCGTGGTCACCGTGGCGGTGCCGCAACTCGAAATGGGGCAGGGCGTCACCACGCTGTTGCCGCAGATCGTGGCGATGGAGCTGGGGGCGGACTGGCGGCAGGTGGCGGTGGAGCCCGCGCCGGTCAGCGGGGTCTACGCCAACCTGCCACTCGCGGCGCGCTGGGCCTCATTGTGGATGCCCGTGTTGCCGGATCTGGTCAGCGAGCCTCGCGACTTTCTCGTCGAACAGTTCGCGCAAGGCAACAACTTCACTGTTACCGCACAAGGCACGACGCTGACTGCCTATGAGCTGGCCTGCCGCGAGGCGGGCGCTTCGGCGCGTGCGCTGCTGGCAATGGCAGCCGCCGACAAATGGGACGTTGCATGGGAAGAATGCGAGGCTGAGGGCGGCTTTATCCGCCACGGCGAGAACACGGCGAGTTTCGCGGAACTGGCGCTCGACGCGGCACGGTACGCGGCCCCCGAAGTGCCTCAGTTGCGCGCGCAGCCGCCTGCCGAAGCCGCAGGGCAAATGGGCCTTGCCGACGAAGAGCGCACGGCGTTCCCACGGCTTGACTTGCCAAGCAAGGTCGATGGCAGCCTCGTGTTCGCCGCCGACGTGCGCCTGCCCGATATGGTCTATGCCGCGATCCGCCATGCCCCGCTCGACAAGGCCACGCTGGCCGATTTCGATCCGGCACTGGCAAGCGGGCAGCGCGGCCTGATCCGGCTGGTGCGCGGCAAAGACTGGTTGGCGGCGCTCGGCGAAACATGGTGGGCGGCGGAAGAGGCGCTGAAAAAGGTCGCGCCGCAGTTCTCATATGTCCGCACGGTGCGCAGCGAGACGATTGCCGATCAGCTCGATGAGGCGGTGCTGCGCGGCGCGGCCACGGTGTTTGCCAAACGCGGTAATGGTGCAGAAGGCCTCCAATCGAACGAGGCGCGCCGCTACGAAGTGGCTCCGGCGGTTCATGCCACCATCGAGACGAGTTGCGCGACTGCGCGGTTTCTGGACGGCACACTCGAATTGTGGTTGCCGACGCAGGCACCCGAGGCAGCCCGTGTGGCTGCGGCGCGGGCGCTGGGTATCTCCACCAGCAATGTCGTGCTCTATCCGGTGGCGGCAGGGGGCAGCTTCGACCGGCGGCTCGACAATGCCGTGGCCATCGAGGTGGCGCTGCTGGCGCGCGAGGCGGGGCGGCCCGTGCAGCTGACATGGTCGCGCTGGCAGGAGCATGTCGCGAGCTATCCGCGGATGCCTGCAACCGGTATTCTTGGCGCGCAGGTGAGTGCCGACGGTGCCATAACCACCCTGCGCGCACGGCTCGCTTCGCCGCCTACCATGCGCGAATTCGGCCGCCGTCTGTTCGATAACAAGACCAGCTGGGCCGCAGTCGACGAGGTGGCAGACGAAGCCGATCCATTCGCGGTGGAGGGCATGGACCCGCCCTACGCGATCCCCAACGTGGCGGTGGAACATGTGCCAGTTTCCATAGCCTTGCCCTCTGCGCCGATGCGCGGGCGGGCCGATGCGATTACCTGCTTCATGCGCGAAAGCTTCGTCGACGAAATCGCGCAACAGTACGAGCGCGAGCCGCTATCCTATCGCATATCCATGCTGGGTGGAGACCCGCGGTTGGCCGCGTGCCTGCAACAGGCGGCGCGGATGGCGGAGTGGGACGGCGGTGCGCCGGGCACCGGGCAAGGGCTCGCCTGCCATATCATGAGGGACGGGGTGACGGGGCTTGGCGAGGCGGCCCCAGCCAGCGGGCGGATAGCCGTGATCGCCACGGCCAGCGCAGGCGCGGGCGGAGTGCGGGTGAGCCGCATCACCGCCTGTGTCGACCTTGGCCGGGTGGTCAACCGCGACCTTGCCTTGCAGCAGATCGAGGGCGGGCTGATCTTCGGCCTCAGCCTCGCGCTCGGCTCGGCCACAGACTATGCCGATGGCCTGCCCAGCCACGGGCGCTTGGCCGCGCTCGGCTTGCCGACGCTTGCCGATTGCCCCGAGATAATAGTGGAGTTCATCGCCAGCGACCTGCCGCCGTTCGATCCGGGTGAAATCGGAGTGGTTGCTGTCGCGCCCGCCGTTGCCAACGCCTTTTTTGCCGCGACCGGGCTGCGTTTGCGCAGACTTCCGCTTATATCCGCGCTCGCATGACCTGGACACCGCAGAACCTTCCGGCCGATCACCCACCTGTCGCCAGCGGCAAGGTGGGAGTGCTTGTGGTCAACCTCGGCACGCCGACGGCGCCCGACGCCCCCTCGGTGAAGCGCTATCTGGCCGAGTTCCTGTCCGACCGGCGGGTGATCGAGATTCCGTCGCTGGTGTGGCAGCCGATCCTTCGCGGGATCATCCTCAACACCCGCCCCAAGAAGAGCGCCCATGCCTACCAACAGGTGTGGACCGACGAAGGCTCGCCGCTGGCCGCGATCACCGCGCAGCAGGCGCGCGGGCTTCAGGAGCGGCTGGGCGCGGGCGTGATGGTCGACTGGGCGATGCGCTACGGCGCGCCGTCGATTCCCGACCAGCTCGACAAGCTGATGCAGGCCGGGTGCGAGCGCATTCTGCTCGCGCCGCTCTATCCGCAGTATTGCGCCGCCACCACGGCCACGGTTGTGGACAAGGCTGGGGATTGGCTGCGGGAAAAGCGTTGGCAACCTTCGCTTCGTACGCTCCCGCCTTACCACGACGACCCCACTTATATCGCCGCCTTGGCGCAGGATCTGGGTGCGCAACTGGACGCGCTGGCCTTCCAGCCCGAGGTGCTGCTGCTGAGTTTCCACGGAATGCCCGCGCGCACGCTGGAGCTGGGCGATCCCTATCACTGCCACTGCATGAAGACCGCGCGCCTGCTCGAAGCAGCGCTGGCGCGGCCCTCGCTGCGTATGGTCACGACCTTCCAGAGCCGGTTTGGCCGCGCCAAGTGGCTCGAGCCGGCGACCGACACGGTGCTCGAAGCCGAGGCGAAGAAGGGCACCAAACGGCTCGCCATCGCTGCGCCGGGCTTTTCCGCCGACTGCCTCGAAACGCTGGAAGAGCTGGCAATCCGCGGGCGCGAGCAATTCACCGAGGCCGGCGGCGAGCAGTTTGCCGCGCTCAGCTGCCTCAATGCTGGCGAGGCGGGCATGGCCATGCTCGAAGCGCTGATGCGGCGCGAACTGGCGGGCTGGTTCTGAGCCGCGGCACGAGGCTGCTCAGAACCTCAGCAGCGTTCAAAAATCTATCGCGATCCCGTCTTTGACCCAGTCGCCATAGCGGGTGGGGCTCAGCTCTTCGTTGTCGGCACTCTTCTGCGGCTCGGGCAGCGGCTCGTTGGTCCAGTGCGCGGGCTTGGTGAAGGTTTCGGGGCGTTTGGTTGCTCGTTCCATAGCACTGTCGATATGGGCCCACTGGCGCTGCGACGCAACCGTCGCTAGGGCGTGAGCGATGGCGACAATTCCCGGACATGGCGCGCGCAAGGCCGCTCTGAAGATGCTCGACGCGGTGCTGCGGCGCGGCGAGACCATGGAGCAGGCGGGCGGCGCGGCCAACGGCCTGCCCGAATTCGCCGACCGCGCTCTCGCCCGAGCCATCGCTGCGGAGAGCCTGCGCTGGCTGGTGGATCTCGACGCGCTGATCGACAGCGCCACCAAAAAGCCACTGCCAGAGGATGCCAAGGCGCGCGCGGTGCTTCGGATGATGCTTGCGCAGTGGCTGCGGCTCGATACCCCGCCACACGCTGTGGTGGCGACCTGCCTGCCGCTCCTCGATGGCGGTCCGAAGCGGCTGGCGCACGGCGTTTTCGCCACGATGACCCGCGCCGGGGCAACCTTGCCGCCCGTGCCCAGCCTGCCCGCTGCCGTGGCCGCGCGCTGGGGTGAGCGGGCCGAGGCCATAGCCGCCGGTCTCGCTGCGCCGCCCCCGCTCGACCTGAGCCTGCGCGCCGACGATGCGGGTGAGGGGCTTGAGGGCGAAAGCCTCGCGCCGCGCCATCTGCGCTTGCCGCGGGGAGCTTCGGTTGAGCAACTGCCGGGCTTTGCCGAGGGCGCGTGGTGGGTGCAGGACTTTGCGGCTTCGCTCCCGGCGCGCCTGCTCGGCATGGGAGAGGGCCGCCGCGTACTCGATCTCTGCGCTGCGCCCGGTGGGAAGACGCTGCAATTGGCGAGCATGGGCTGGCAGGTCACCGCGCTCGACAACTCGTCGCGCCGGCTCGAACGTCTGCGCCAGAACTGTGAGCGCACCGGCTTTACTGCCGAGGTGATCGAGGCCGACGCGATGGGCTGGCACCCCGAGAAGCAGTACGATGCGATCCTGCTCGACGCGCCTTGCACTGCCACCGGCACCTGCCGCCGCAATCCCGACGTGCTGCACCGTATTGGCGAGCGCCAGATAGAAGCCATGGCCGAGTTGCAGCGGCAGCTGCTGGATCGGGCAGGCAACTGGCTCGTGCCGGGCGGTCGGCTGGTTTACGCAACCTGCTCGCTTGAACGCGCCGAGGGCGAGGAGATCGCCGGCCAATGCGAGCTGACGGTTGATCCGGTGCGCGCTGAGGAGCTGCCCGGCGGTCTCACCCCCATGCCCGAGGGCTGGGTGCGAACCGATCCGGGGATGCTCGCCGACGAGGGCGGGCTCGACGGTTTCTTCATCGCCCGCTTTACCGCCTGAGTAGCGCTTCGACCGCCCTTCGCCGACGGATGATCGGGCGGAAGCGCCTAGTCCTTCACATACTTCGCAAAGCTTTTGCGCAGTTTCATCAGCTTGGGCGGGATCACCGCGAGGCAATAGGGATTGCGCTGGCCTTCACCCTCCCAGTACTCCTGATGATAGTCCTCCGCCGGATACCAGGTGGCCGGGCCTTCGATAGTCGTCACCGCCATCGCGCCGTTCGCGGCATTCCAGCGCCCGATCGCGGCCTCGGCCTCGGCGCGCTGTTCGTCGTCGAGCGGGAAGATCGCGCTGCGATACTGCGTGCCGACATCGTTGCCTTGGCGGTTAAGCTGGGTCGGGTCGTGCGTCCCGAGGAACATGTCGTAGATCTCGGCGGGGCTCACCACCTCGGGATCGAAGGTCACGCGGATGGCCTCGGCATGGCCGGTGCTGCCTGAGCAAACCTGCTTGTAGGTCGGCGCTTCGACATCCCCGCCGATATAGCCGCTCTCGACGTGGGTAACGCCGATCACGTCTTTGAACACCGCCTCGGTGCACCAGAAACAGCCGCCTGCAATAATCGCCTGCATGGTCATGGGTACAAATCTCCTTTCTCCAGGAGATGGGAAGCGCGGGCGCACTTGTCATCCTCCGGCTCGGCTCTAGACTCGTGCGGCCCCTTTCACAGGAGACTCCACGATGCGCCTTCCTGCCCTCATTGCCACTGCCGTTGCTCTGACTTGCGCCGCTCCCGTTCTTGCCGAGACGACTACCGCGCCCGATATGGACGCGATCCTCGCCGCCGATATCCGGGGCGACGACCGCGCACGCGACCAGTATCGCCACCCGGCCGAGACCCTTGCCTTCTTCGAGGTCGAGCCCGGGATGAGCGTGGTCGATTTCATGCCCTCGGGCGGCTGGTATTCGCGCGTGCTGATCCCTTATCTGGGCGAGGAGGGCACCTACATCGGCCTCAACCCCGATGTCGGGACCGATGGCGGGCCAGGCTTTTTCGCCGGGATGCGCGAGACCGCCAGCCGCTTCCCCGCGCAGGCGCAGGGCTGGGTGGGCGACAGCGGTGCAGCCGTGACCGGCGCGAATATCGGCGACGAGGCCATCGACGCCATGGCTGGCACGGTCGACCGCTTCCTGATCTTCCGCGAGATGCACAATATCCGCCGCCTCGGCTGGTTCCATGATGTGGCGACCACCGCGCGCACTCTGCTCAAGGACGGTGGCCTGCTCGGCGTCGTCCAGCACCGCGCCAAGCCCGATGCTCCGGCAAGCTACGTGCTCGGCGACAAGGGCTATCAGCGCGAGGAAGATGTGATCGCGCTGTTCTCCGCCTATGGCTTCGAGCTGGTCGGCAAGAGCGAGGTCAACGCCAACCCGGCCGATCCGGCAGACTGGGAAGGGGGCGTGTGGAGCCTTCCGCCCAGCTTCGGCGGCGCGCCCGAGGGCAGCGAAGAGCGCGCCCGCCGCGCCGAAATCGGCGAGAGCGACCGCATGACGCTGCTGTTCCGCAAGCGCCCCTGAGGGAACCGCGTCGGCTCATCTGTCGTTCACCGCGCAAGCTTCAGGTGTCTGAAATTAGACACCCTTTCGCGGGAGATGATCGATGAAGCCGTTGCTGTCTGCCTGCGCCGCTCTGGCGCTTGTTCCGCTGGTAAGTGCCTGCGGCGACGCCGCCTATGACCCGCGCGGTGTCGAGCATAACGAAACGCTCCTGTCGGTAAGCGCCAGCGGCGAGGCCGACACCCGCCCCGACGAGGCGCGCTTCACTGCAGGCGTGGAGAACTGGGCGCGTTCCTCGGAAGATGCGAGCAAGGAAACGCAGGACGAGATCGCCCAGATCGTCGCCGCGCTGCGCGAGTTGGGGATTGAGGACAAGGACATCCAGACCCGCACCGTGAACGTGCAGCGGATCGACTGGGGCGACCGCAAGGGCCAGTTCCAGGCTTCGAACACCGTCACCGTGCGCGTGCGCGATATCGCCAAGGCCGATGCTGCCGTCACCGCCGTCACCGGGGTGGGCGCGAATATCGTGAACGGGCCGGACCTGCGCCTGTCCGACCCGGAAAAGGCGTTCAACTCGGCTTATGGCAATGCCTACCGCGCCGCGCTGGCCCGCGCCGAGGCCTATGCAAATGCGGCAGGCATGAAGGTGGCGCGGGTGCTGACGATCCGCGATGCGGGCGGATCGCAGGGCAACCGCTATCTGCCGGGCGCCCCGGTTCCGGTCGCACCGCCGCCGTCGCCGATTGCGATGGGGCGCGGTGTGGCGGTCGAACAGGCGGCGATGGATGCTGGCGGCGGGGCCACGATCATGCCCGGCCAGACCACCAGTTCGGTCACCGTTTTCGTGGACTTCGCGCTCGAGGCCAAGTAATCGCGCGAGGCATGAGAAAGCTCACCGTAGCGGCGCTCCAGCTCGAACTCGGGCTGGCTGATGAGGCCGCCAACATCGCCGCCGTTTCGGATCTGGTCGCGGAGGCCGCAGACAAGGGCGCGCAGGTGATCCTGCCGCCCGAACTTTTCTCCGGCCCCTATTTCTGCCGCGAGGAGAAAGACGCGTTTTTCGCGCTCGCCCGGCCGACGTTGGAGCACCCCAGCGTGGTGGCGATGCGCAAGCTCGCAAGGCAACTGGGCGTGGCGATCCCCACCAGCTTTTTCGAGCGCGACGGACACCACTATTACAATACGCTGGCGATGATCGGCCCCGATGGGGAGATCATGGGCACCTACCGCAAGAGCCACATCCCCGATGGGCCGGGCTATGAGGAAAAGTTTTATTTCCGCCCCGGCAACGATGGCTTCAAGGTCTGGGACGTGCCCTGCGCCGGCGGAACGGCGCGGATCGGGATCGGGGTCTGCTGGGACCAGTGGTATCCCGAAACGGCGCGCTGCCTCGCGCTGCTGGGGGCAGAGGCGCTGTTCTATCCCACCGCGATTGGCTCCGAACCCAAGGACGCCGAAATGGATACCAGCCGCATGTGGCGCCGCGCGATGATCGGCCATGCGGTGAGCAACTGTATGCCGGTGATCGCCGCCAACCGCATCGGCCACGAAGGCTCGCAAGAGAGCGGCAACGCTTTTTACGGCCACAGCTTCATCTGCGACGAATGGGGCGACTATGTGAGCGAATTCGGCCGTGAGGAAACCGGCGTTCTGGTCGCCACGTTCGACCTGGAGCAGGGGCGCGAACACCGCGCGAGCTGGGGCTTTTTCCGTGATCGTCGCCCCGAGCTTTACGGGCGGATGGCGCAGGACATTTGAGCAAGCACCTCTACCTCGTCGCGCTTGGTTCGAATCAGCGCCACCACCGCTTTGGCCCCCCGCGGCAGGTGGTGGAGCGCGCGATTGCGCGGATCGACGACAAGATTGGCAAGGTCGTGGCGCGCTCGCGCCTGATCGAAACCGCGCCGGTCGGCCCGTCGCAGCGGCGCTATGTAAATGGGGCGCTGGTGCTGGCCTGCGCGATGAAACCGGCCAAGCTCTTGCGCAAGTTGCAAAAGATCGAGCGCAAGTTCGGCCGGGTGCGACGCGGGCAGCGCTGGCGGGCGCGGCCGCTCGATCTGGATATTGTGCTGTGGTCGGGCGGGATTTTTGCCTCGTCCGATCTGGCAATCCCGCATCCGCTGTTCCGCGAGCGGGATTTCGTGCTCGGCCCGGCAGTCGAGGTTGCGGGCGATTGGCGCGACCCTGTCACCGGTTTGACGTTACGACAGTTGCATGGACGCTTGACCCGCCGCCGCCCGCTATCTAGGTGACGCGCCGCAGGCCATTCGCGCCATGCCCCATATCGGGCCCTTAGCTCAGTCGGTAGAGCAACTGACTTTTAATCAGTAGGTCGCTGGTTCGAACCCAGCAGGGCTCACCATCTTTTTCGAAATTACACGGTGTGATGGCCGCAGGGGAATGCCTCTGGCGGCGCGGCCCGCACGTGGCTGGGAAGCCACCCTGCTCAACAACCTGAAAACTTCACATATGTGATTAATTCACATGTTTGATGCAGAACAAGGAAGATCCCCCGCGGTGGGGGCAGTCATGCTGCCACGACCCACTGCGAAGAGATCAGTTATGCTTCCCACCAGCGATACCAGTCAGGGCAAGCGCACCATTCCCGGCACGCCCGTGTTCGACGGCGAACAGGCGCGCTCGGGCTATGCGCTCAATGCCATGTGCTATGCCTTCAACAGCGCTGAGCTGCGCGACGAATTCGTGAAGGACGAAGAGGCCGTGATGGAGCGCTTCCACCTTACCGAGCAGCAGCGCGACGCTGTGCGCAAGCGCGACATTCTCGCCATGCTCGAAGCTGGCGGCAATGTTTACTACCTCGCCAAGCTGGCCGGCATCCTCGGCTTTAACGTGCAGCAGCTCGGCGCGTTGCAGACCGGCATGGAGCTGGAGGACTTCAAGGCCGCCCTCCTCGCCCACGGACTCACCGAAACCCGCAATATCCTGACGGAGAAGGCAGCATGACCAAGATCGCAGGCGGCATCTTCACCAGCCACGTCCCCGGCATTGGCGGCGCGATCGCCAAGGGCCTTCAGCAAGACCCTTACTGGAAGCCCTTCTTCGATGGCTTCGACCCGGTCCACCAGTGGCTGGCCGAGGAAAAGCCCGATGTCGCGGTGGTGTTCTACAACGATCACGGCCTGAACTTCTTCCTCGACAAGATGCCAACCTTCGCCATCGGCGCAGCGGCGGAATATCGTCATGACGACGAAGGCTGGGGCATCGCCTTCCAGCGCCCGTTCGCGGGCCATCAGGATCTTTCCTGGCACATTATCGAGCAGGTCGTGGCGAGCGAGTTCGATCCCGTGACCTGCCAGTCGATGCTGCTCGATCACGCCGTTGCCGTACCGTTCGAGCTGTGTTGGCCGGGCAAGGAGGCCTTCCCGCTCAAGGTGATCCCGATCGCGATCAACACCGTGCAGCACCCGTTGCCGAGCCCCAAGCGCTGCTACAACCTCGGCCAGGCCGTGGGCCGCGCGATCGAAAGCTGGGGCGGCGACGAGAAGATCGTGGTGTCCGGCACCGGGGGGCTGTCGCACCAGCTTGAAGGTGGCCGCGCCGGGCACATCAATGTCGATTACGACAAGTTCTGCCTGCGCAATCTCGCGCCCGATCCCGAAGCGCTGTTGCAGCACGACACGCTCGACATCGTGGAGCTTGCGGGCAGCCAGGGCGTGGAAATCCTCAACTGGATTGCCGCGCGCGGCGCCATGAGCGGTTCGGTGCGCGAGCTGGCCAGCAACTACCATATTCCGATCAGCAACACGGCGGCGGCGACCGTGCTACTGGAGAACAGCGACAAGGTTCACGCCTGACCCTCTCCCCCCAGAAGGGCTGAACCGCACAAGGAGGCCGAACAGGACATGGGTCTTGTCCGGCCTCTTGCGTTCCCGGAGCCGCAAGTTTTTGCCGTTTGATCAAGGTCAAAGCGGTTGAAGCAAGGCCTCCTATTGTAACGCTCGTTACTAAAGAGAGCGACCAAGGAGAGGCGCAATGGTTCATTTCCCCCAAGAAGGCTTGTATCAGGACGTGCTGCGCCTCGTGCGCATGGAAGGCGATATTGCCGACATCGAGATCGAGGGCGAGATTCCCGCCGAGATGGAAGGCGCGTTCTACCGCGTTCATCCCGATCCGCAGTTCGCGCCCAAGGCCGGCGGCGGCGACCAGTTCTTTAACGGCGATGGCATGGTCACCATGTTCCGCTTCCACGATGGCCGCGTCTCGATGAAGCAACGCTATGCCAAGACCGACAAGTGGAAGCTTGAGAACGCGGCGGGCAAGGCGCTGTTCGGTTCCTACCGCAACCCGCGCACCGACGATCCGAGCGTGATCGGCCAGCACCGCGGCACGGCCAACACCAATGTCCTCATCCACGGCAAGGAGCTGCTGGCGATGAAGGAAGACAGCCCCTGTCTGGTGATGGACAAAGCGAGCCTTGAAACCGATGGCTACACCGACTGGGACGGCCAGCTAAAGCTGCGAACCTTCGGCGCTCATCCCAAGATCGACCCCGAGACGGGCAATCTCTGCAACATTTCCTATGCGTCGAACGGCGATCTCCAGCGCGACGCGCACTATTACGAGATCGACGAGCAGGGCAACGTCGTCACCCGTGCCGAGTTCGAGGTACCGTACTACACGATGCTGCACGACTTCGCGATTGCGGGCGATTACATCGTGATCCCGGTCTCGCCTTACAGCTCGGACCCGAGCGTGCTCGAACAGGATCGCCCGCACTTCTATTATGACCGCAGCCTGCCGACCTGGCTCGGCGTGATGCGGCGCGACAGTGATGGTTCGGACATGCGCTGGTTCAAGCACGAGGCGGGGCTGTGCTCGTGCCACGTGATGAACGCCTTTGCCGAAGGCACCAAGGTCCACCTCGATACGCCGGCCTCGAAGATCGGCAGCCTGCCGTTCTTCCCCGACAAGGACGGCGCCCCGTTCGATCCCGAGCTGGCGATGACCGAACTTGTGCGCATCACCGTCGACCTCGCCAGCAACGAGGAGGTGGTCGAAAGCGTCACCGCGCTGGGCAAGGCACCGGGTGAATTTCCGCGCATCGACGACCGCATGGCGGGCGAGGACTACACCCACGGCTGGATGATCACCTACGATCTCGAAAAGCCCTACAATGGCCCTCCCGGACCCTTCGCCGGGGTGATCAACACGCTCACCCACTTCAACACCAAGACCGGCAAGGAGGAAAGCTGGTGGTGTGGGCCGGACGGCTCGCTGCAGGAGCCGTGCTTTGTGCCGCGCTCGGCCGATGCGCCCGAGGGTGACGGCTGGCTGCTCGCCTTGGTCGACGACCATCTGCGTAACTATTCGGACCTGTGCGTATTCGACGCCTGCGACGTCGCCAAGGGCCCGATTGCGCGCGCGAAGCTGCCGTTGCGGTTGCGGCAGGGTCTGCACGGCAACTGGGCCGATGCGGGCAAGCTTGCCGCCTGATCGGGGGGGACTAACGAACTCTCCCAAACTGGGGCGGCGTGCTTCGGGCTCGCCGCCCCATTTTTTGTGCTCGAAGCATAGCATTATCGTCGCCCCGGACTTGATCCGGGGCCGGGGTTTCTCTTGCCCAATGCCCAGACGCAAGAAGCCCAGCCCCGGATCAAGTCCGGGGCGACGTTGGAGGGGAGGGGCAGGGACCCGCTAAACTGCCGAACTGAACCGCCGCGCGCTCTCTTGCCGGTAGGGATCGAAGGCCGCCGCGATGCTCCGCGAATAGGGCAGGGCGTGGCTGCCGATCACCAGCATCGAATTCTCGATCGTGGCAAGGCCCGCCTCGAGGAACGGCTTCAGACGCGGATAGGCAGCATCAAGTGCGGCCCGGTCACACCGGGCGCGGCCATGGCAGAGCAGTTCGGAGATGATCGCTCCGCTCCGCCGGTCTTCCACGCTGCGTACGATGCCGCGATCGGCAGTCAGGCGCCCTTGCGACAGCGCCATCCGGTAGCGGCCCGAGTTCTTCTCGTTCTGCACCAGCAGGCTCGGAAAGCTGCTGATCGCCGAGGCGCCCAAGCCGATCAGGATCGGCGCATTGTCCTCGGTGTAGCCCTGAAAGTTGCGGTGTAGCTGCAGGCGCGTTGCCGCCTGTGCCAACGGATCGCCGGGCAGCGCGAAGTGATCGAAACCGATCTGCTGATAGCCCGCTTCGGTCAGCCGTTCATATCCCAGCGCCGCCATGCGGAAGCGCGCCTCCTGATCGGGCAGCTTCGAGCCGTCGATCCGCTTCTGCCGCGAGATCAGATGCGGCACATGGGCATAGCCGAACAGCGCGATCCGGTCCGCGCCATACTCTATTGCAAGGTCGAGCGACCTGGTCAGATCGTCGTCGGTTTGGCCGGGCAGGCCATACATCAGATCCATGTTGAGCGAGGTAACACCCGCATCGCGCAGCAGTGTCACCGCGTTTTCGATCATCTCGCGCGGCTGGATGCGGCCGATGGCTTCTTGCAGGTGGTCGGAGAAGGTTTGCACGCCGAGGCTGGCATGGCGCGCACCCACGCCGCTGAGCACCTGCGCCCAGGTGGCATCGAAAGTGCGCGGGTCCAGTTCGATTGAGACCAGCGGATCGTGCAGCGGGAAATTGAGCGTCAGCTGGTCGAACAGACGCAGGAAATCTACCGGGGCCAGCGCGTTGGGGCTGCCGCCGCCAAAGGCAATCCGGCGGATGCGCGCAGAGGCGGGCAATTGGGCTGCGACCAGCTCGATCTCGCGGTGCAGCGCATCGAGATAGCTATCGAGCCGCGAGGCGCGGTTAGCGGCGGCGGTGTTGCAGCCGCAGTACCAGCAGATCTTCTCGCAAAACGGGATATGCACGTAGAGCGACACGTCGCCGGTCGCGCCGCGAAGCGCCTCGACAAAGTCTTGCTGGCCGACCTTTTCGGTGAATTCGGCAGCGGTGGGGAAGCTGGTGTAACGGGGCACCGGCGTAGCGAGCAGTTGGGGATGATAGGGCCACATGCGGAGCGTAATGCCGGTGCTGTGGCCCCATTTCATTGCGTCCGATCAAGTTTCCCGCGGCGCTTTTCGGATCGGCAGCCCTTGGCGCAGCACGGCGACACCCCCTGCGGCAAAGGCGCGCCCTTGCCGGTCTCAATGGCCAGCCGTCCGCCCTGGCACAGCGACAGCACGATCTGGCCCGCCTCGCCAGCGCGCGGCACGGGCGCGTTGGCCAGCGCCGGGAGCATGGCGATCATCGCGAAAGCTTCGGCTAAATGGCTCACTTGCGATCCTCCAGCGGTTCGTCGTCATCGTCGGCCAGAATGCGCGCGGCATCGCCTTCGGGGTCGGAGAATTGGCCGTTTCTCAAGGCCCAGAAAAAAGCCACCAGTCCCGACAGGCCCAGCAGCAGGGCGACCGGAATGAGGAACAGCAGTCCGGTCATCGCCCTGCTCCCAAATTTGTAGCTCGGGCCAGCCGCAGCGAGTTGGCGACCACCAGCAGCGAACTGCCCGACATCGCCAGCGCGGCGATCAGCGGTGTGACCAGCCCGGCAATCGCGAGCGGTACTGCGATGACATTATAAACGATCGACAGCGTGAAGTTCTGCCGCACCACAGCCATCGTCTTGCGTGCGGTGGCCACAGCGCGGGGCAGCGCGAGCAGCGAATCCTGCACGAACACGAAGTCCGCCGCCTGCAAGCCAACATCACTGGCCGAGCCGGGCGCCATAGAGGCATCGGCGGCAGCCAGAGCAGGTCCGTCGTTGAGGCCATCGCCCACCATCAGCACCTTATGCCCGGCATTGCGCAGGCGGCCGACCATTGCCTGTTTGTCGGCGGGCAGGGCGCCGCCGATGCCGGTGAGGCCGGTGCTGCGGGCCACTTCACCCACGGCTTCGACGCGGTCGCCCGACAGGATCGAGGCGGTAACGCCACTCGCCGCGAGCCGGCCGAGCGCTTCATTGGCATCGGGGCGAAGCTGGTCCGAGAAAGGCAACAGCCGCACGGGCGCATCGCCGATCACCAGAGTCACCGCGCTGGTGCCCGCGCTCTCGGGCCGCCGCAGCGCCACCTCGACCCCGCGACACATGGCGAACACACCTTCGCCAGCGCGCTCGGTCACCGTTTCGAGCGGGGCGGGGACGATGCCGCGCCGGCTCAGCGCCGCCTGCAAGCCGCGCGACATCGGGTGACGGCTGTGCGAGGCGAGCGCGAGGGCCACGGCGGCGTCGTCCTTCTCCAGCGCGTCCAACGCGACGGGATCGGGCACCGGGCGGCCCAAGGTGAGCGTGCCCGTCTTGTCGAGCAGCGCGCGGTCGATTCCGGCCAGCCGTTCGAGCGCAGAGCCATCCTTGACCATGATCCCGGCGCGCATCAGCGCCCCCGAGGCGACCACCTGCGCCACCGGCACGGCCAGGCCGAGCGCGCAGGGGCAGGTAATGATCAGCACGGCCACGCCGATCACCAGCGCCTGATAGACGCTCGCTCCCGCGATCAGCCAGCCGATCACGGTCAGCGCCGCCAGCGAATGGACTGCCGGGGCATAGAGCCGTGCAGCGCGGTCGGCCACGCGGACATAGCGGCTGCGGTTCTGCGTGCTCGCTTCCATCAGCCGCGCGATTTCGGCAAGCGTGGTATCGTGCCCGACCTGCGCCACCCGTACGTCCACCGGGGAGCCGAGGTTGAGCGTTCCCGCCAGCACCTTCTCGCCCTCGCCGAGCGCGATCGGATCGCTTTCGCCGGTCAGCAGCGATTGGTCGAACCGGCTATCACCCTTTATGATCGTGCCATCGGCGGCGAGACGTTCTCCGGTCGCCACGCGCATCGTCATGCCCAGGGTAAGGTCGCCCGCAGCGTGCCACTGTGTAGTTCCATCAGCGGCCACCACCAGCGCGCCTTGTGCCGCCTGGCTGAGCAGCGCATCGACCCCGGCCCGCGCGCGGTCGCGCATCATCGCATCGAGCACGCGCCCGGCGAGCAGGAAGGTCAGCAGCATCAGCGCGCCGTCGAACCAGGCGTGTTTGCCGTGGGTGGCGGTCTCGTACAGGCTGAGGCCGGTGGCAATCAGCACCCCAAGGCTGATCGGCACATCCATGTTGGTCTGCCATTTGCGCAGCGCCTTCCACGCCGAGGCGAAGAAGGGCCGTCCGGCAAAGGCGATCGCGGGCACCGCGATCAGTGCCGAGAGCCAGTGGAACATCTCACGCGTGGTGCCCTCGGCCCCCGACCAGACGCTGACCGAAAGCAGCATCACGTTCATTGCCGCAAAGCCCGCCACCGCCAGCGGGGCGAGCAGCGGGCGCACGGCGGAGACGCGTTCGAACGCCTTGTCGGTGCGGTCCTGCGCCTCGAAGCCGATGTCTTCCAGCGCCTCGACCAGCGAGCGCACGGGCAGGCCCGGTTCGTGGCGCACCGTTACCATGCGCGCTGAGAGGTTCACCCGGGCCGCCTCGACGCCGGGCATGGTGCCGAGCCTGCGCTCGACCTTGCTCATGCAGCCGGCACAATGCATCCCCGGCACCGCCAGCACGGTGTCGCGCTCCTCAAGCGTGGGGGCCTGCTGGCGCAATGTGCTCACAAACGATCCTCGCGTTTCCAGACCTTGTCGCCCTCGGCCAGTTCGAGCCGGACGATCCAGCGTGCGCTTTCGAGCGATTGATCGGACAGGAAGCTGCCATCGGGCTGACGCGTGAAGGTGAGGGTGGCATCAGGTTTGCGGCCGACCGGGTGGCGGGCATGGGCGAGGACGCTCAGATTTTCGCCGGGGCCCTGGGCGATCACGCGAAGCTTGCCGCCTGCAGCCTGTTCGAGCGTCACGTCCCAGCCGAGCTTCTCCTGCTCGGCCGCTGCGTCGAGCCACTGATTGAAGTTCTGGCTCGCGACATAGGAGTTTTCAACCTGGATGCCGCCGAAGGTGGAGAGCGCAAAGCCCGCCATGGTGAAGTTGACCGCCATCACCGTGCCGAAGAAGGCCACGAGGATGCCGGTCATGTGCCAGCCGGTGAACTTGCGGGGTGCGGGCCGCGGCGTGTTTGGGGTCATCATTCGGCTCCTGGGGCGTTGAAGCTGGTTTCGGTACGGTCGCTTTCGCCTTGTTCGTCAAGCGAGGTGAGGGTGAAGGCGAAGTCGCCCGGCAGCGTGTCCGCCGGGGCCGAGACATAGGCGCGCACGGTCAGCGTCTGGTCGGCAGGCACGGTGAAGGTCTGCGCCGGGGCGGCGTTTTCTGCGGCGATGGTGTCGCTCCACATGACCGCGCCGGGCAGGTCGACGATGGCGACGCGCATGTCGCGCGGGCGGCTTTCCATGTTGCGCAGCCGCAAGGTGTAGGCATTGCGGATCGAACCATCGCTCAGCAGCATGAAAGGCGGATTGCGGTCGGGCGAGACGGACAGGTCGGTGTGGCTGCGCGTGCCCAGCGCGAACAGCAGGGCAAACCCGATCGCAGCCCAGATGCCGAAATAGATCAGCGTGCGAGGACGCATGATTGCCTTCATCGGCGAGCGTGCCGGTTCGCCAGCCCGCTCGGCCTCGCAGTCTTCCAGCGTGGCATAGTCGATCAGGCCGCGCGGACGGTTCACATCCTTCATCACCTTGTCGCAGGCATCGATGCACAATCCGCAGGTGATGCACGAGATATCCGGCCCCTTGCGGATGTCCCATCCGGTCGGACAGACCGCCACACACAGGTTACAATCGATGCAATCGCCGTAAAGCTCGGGATTCTTTTCGGCCTTCTTCAGACTGCCGCGCTTTTCGCCGCGCCAGTCCTTGTAGGTGACCAGCAGGCTCTTCTCGTCCATCAGCGCGGTCTGGATGCGCGGCCAGGGGCACATGTAGATGCACACCTGCTCGCGCATGAAGCCTCCCAACACAAAGGTGGTGAGGGTGAGCACGGCAACGGTGATATAGGCGGCAGGCGCTGCCTCGCCGGCCCAGAATTCGCGCACCAGAGTGGGCGCATCGGCGAAGTACATGATCCAGGCGCCGCCGGTCCAGAACGCGATCACCAGATAGATTGCCCACTTCAGCAGGCGGCGGGCGATTTTCTTCGGCCCCCACGGCGCCTTGTCGAGCCGCATCCGCGCATTGCGGTCGCCGTCGATGAAGCGGTCGATATGCTGGAACAGGTCGGTCCACACCGTTTGCGGGCAGGAATAGCCGCACCAGGCACGGCCCACCGCGCTGGTGACGAGGAACAACCCGATCCCCGCCATGATGAGCAGCCCGGCCACGAAGTAGAACTCGTGCGGCCAGATCTCGATGCCGAACATGTAGAAGCGGCGGTGGGCAAGGTCGATCAGCACCGCCTGGTCGGGCGCATAGGGGCCGCGGTCCCAGCGGATCCAGGGGGTGATGTAATAGATCCCCAGCGTCAGGACCATGATGGCCCACTTGAACCGGCGGAAGGGTCCGTCGATCCGCTTGTTGTGGACCGTCTTGCTCTGTTCGTAGAGCTGCTTTGCCGGTTGCGGCGGGCGGTTCTTGACGGGGGCGGGGCTATTCATCGACCTTGCCTTTGTCCGGCCCTTTACTGGGCCGGGGTTTGTGCGTCCTGTTCAGGGGGTGCGGTTTCCGCGTCGTCGGGCGCGATGGGCGAGGGGGTATCCTCGCCGCCGCCCAGCGAGTGGACGTAAGCCGCCAGCATCTTGATCGTCACCGGATCGAGCCGCTCGCCCCAGGCGGGCATGGCGCCGAGCTTGGGATTGGTGACCTGCGCGATGATATCCTCACGGGTGCCGCCGCGCAGCCAGATCGCATCGTTCAGGCGCGGCGCACCGAGCGTGCGGCTGCCTTCGCCGGTCGGGCCGTGGCACAGCGCGCAGTTCTCGGAGAAGATCTGCGCTCCTTCGGCATTGGGCTCGGCCTTGCCGCTCAGCGACAGGACATGGCCCGCCAGATCGTCGAGCTGCTCGCTGCTGAAGGCTCCGGCGAAAGCGGGCATGGCGCCGACGCGGCTGCCGGGGTGATCGGGCTGGCGGATGCCGTTGGTGATCGTGAATTCGATCGCCTTGAGGTCGCCGCCCCACAGCCAGTCGTCATCGTTGAGGTTGGGATAGCCGAGCGTCTGGCTGCCTGCCGCGCCCGAACCGTGGCACTGCACGCAGTTGACCTTAAAGGCCGCCGAGCCGCCGGAGACGGCCTGCGCCATCAGCTCAGGATCGGCGGGCAGCCGCTCGATCGGCATCACCGCCAGCGCTTCGCGCACCGACAGGCGGGCCTGATCGGCGGCGCTCATTTCCTCGGCCAACTGGCCGCGGCTTGACCAGCCCAGCAGGCCTTCGCTCGCCTGCTTGAGGCCGGGGATCGCCGGGTAGGCGATGACAAAGCCGATCGACCAGACGATGGTGGCATAGAAGGTGTAGATCCACCAACGCGGCATGGGGGTGTCGAGTTCTTCGATGCCATCCCATTCATGGCCGACGGTTTCGGTGCCCGTGGGCTCGTCGATACGCTTTTCAGCCATCGTGATCTTCCTTGAAAATGGAGTTGCGGGCGTCTTCGACATGCTTTTTGCCGCCGGGCCGGAACGGCCACAGGCAGAAGGTCAGGAAGACGAGGAACATGAAGACGAGGAAGTAGCTGTCGGCGAAGTGTCGCAGCTGTTCGTAGAAGGTCATCGGCCTTTCTCCTTGGCCAGATCTTCCTGCGCGGCGGCGCTGTTCACGTCGACCAGCGTGCCGAGCATCTGGAGATAGGCGATCAGCGCGTCCATCTCGGTCAGCCGGTCGGGATTGCCGTCGAAGTCGCGGATCTGCGCCTTGGGATAGCGCTCGGCGAGGTCGCCTGGATCGAGGTTCGGATTGGCCTGCGCGAGGATATCCTGGGTCGCCTTGGCGATGTCGTCGTCCGAGTAAGGCACGCCGACGCGGGTAAGCGCCTTAAGCGTCGCCTCGGGATCGCCGATGGCGAGGTCGGTGTTGGCGAGGAAGCCATATTGCGGCATCACGCTTTCGGGCACCACCGCCTGCGGGTTGGTAAGGTGCTGCACGTGCCATTCATCCGAATAGCGGCCGCCCACGCGGGCCAGGTCCGGCCCGGTGCGCTTCGACCCCCACTGGAACGGATGATCGTACATCGATTCCGCCGCTAAGCTGTAGTGGCCGTAGCGCTCCACCTCGTCTCGGAACGGGCGGATCATCTGGCTGTGGCAGACATAGCACCCTTCGCGGATGTAGATGTCGCGCCCGGCCTGTTCGAGCGGGCTGTAAGGCCGCATCCCCTCCACTTCCTCGATCGTGTTATCGATCCAGAACAGCGGGGCGATCTCGACCAGGCCGCCGATGGCGACGGTGACGAGCACACCCACGCCCAGCAGGGTGACGTTGCGCTCGAGTTTCTTGTGACGCTCTGCGAGAGACATTGGGCTCGCTCCTATTCAGCCGGAACGGTGGAGGGGGTGGTGGTGATCGGACGGTCGGCCTCGGGATCGTAGGCCGCATCGCTCATCGGCTTTTCGTCGCGCAGCTTGCCGGCGAGGGTCATCCAGACGTTGTAAGTCATCACGACGGCGCCCGACATGTAGAGCAGGCCGCCAACCGCGCGCGCCACGTACATCGGGAACATCGCGTCCACCGTGTCGGCAAAGGACCAGACGAGGAAGCCATCGGGGCCGTATTCGCGCCACATCAGGCCCTGCATCACGCCGGCCACCCACATCGAGGCCGCGTAGAAAACGATGCCGATGGTGGCGAGCCAGAAGTGGGTGTTGATCAGGCGCAGCGAATACATCCGCTCGCGCTTCCACAGACGCGGGACGAGATAATAAACGCAGGCAAAGGTGATCAGGCCGTTCCAGCCCAGCGCGCCGGAGTGCACGTGGCCGATGGTCCAGTCGGTATAGTGGCTCAGCGAGTTGACCGCCTTGATCGACAGCATCGGACCTTCGAAGGTGCTCATGCCGTAGAAGGCCAGCGCCATCACCATCATGCGGATGATCGGATCGGTGCGGATCTTGTCCCACGCGCCGTTCAGCGACATCAGGCCGTTGATCATGCCGCCCCAGCTGGGCATCCACAGCATGATCGAGAACACCATGCCCAGCGTCTGCGCCCAGTCGGGCAGTGCGGTGTAGTGCAGGTGGTGGGGCCCTGCCCAGATATAAAGGAAGATCAGCGACCAGAAGTGGATGATCGACAGCCGATAGCTGTAGACCGGGCGCTCGGCCTGCTTGGGCACGAAGTAGTACATCATCGCGAGGAAACCCGCGGTGAGGAAGAAGCCCACGGCGTTGTGGCCATACCACCACTGCGTCAGCGCATCCTGCACACCGGCAAAGGCGCTGTAGCTCTTGGCGCCGAGCAGGCTCACCGGCACCGCCAGATTGTTGACGATGTGTAGCATCGCGATGGTGATGATGAAGGCGAGATAGAACCAGTTGGCGACGTAGATATGCGGTTCGTTGCGCTTCAGGATCGTGCCCACGAACACCGCCGCATAGGCGACCCACACGATGGTCAGCCACAGGTCGACGTACCATTCGGGTTCGGCATATTCGCGGCTCTGCGTAACGCCGAGCAGGTAGCCGGTGGCGGCCAGCACGATGAACAGCTGATAGCCCCAGAACACGAAGCGGGCGACACCGGGCAGCGCCAGGCGCGCACGGCAGGTGCGCTGCACGACATAGAAGCTCGTCGCGATCAGCGCGTTGCCGCCAAAGGCGAAGATCACCGCGCTGGTGTGCAGCGGGCGCAACCGGCCGAAGTTGAAATAGGGCTCCAGATTAAGCACGGGGAAGGCGAGCTGCAGCGCGATGAACAGGCCTGCGGCCAGCCCGGCGATGCCCCAGAACATCGTCGCGATGACGCCCCAGCGGATCGGGTCGTCGTCATAGCGCGACGAAAGCTCGGGCATCCTGAGCGCCTTGCGCGCCGCCCCGACGGGGTCGAAGCTGGTCGCCCCGCTGATGGCGATGGCCAGGCCTACGATGCCGACGATTACCGCGTGCGCGGCAAAACCCGCATCCTTGGCAAAGGCGGCGACGACGAGGGCGAGGACGATCAGGCCGAAACCGGCTAGCGACCGGCCCAGTGCTGCTTCCGCGTGCATAGTCTTCTCCGTGTTGGAACTCGTCTGCGCCCTTAGGGATGACGACGAGGCGTTACTTTGATCGAGCGCAAGAAACGAAAATAGATCAGGCGGCGGGCGCGAAGGCTCCTGCTTGCGCCGCGAGCTGAGCCGGATCACTCAGCCGGACCTGTGTGCGCGAAGGGGTCGCGATCAGGCCCATTGCGCGCAGCTTGGAAAATTGCCGACTTACGGTCTCGACAGTCAGGCCCAGGCAGTCGGCGATTTCTTGGCGGGTCATCTCCAGCGTGAGGAGGCGTCCGTCGCTCTGCGTCACCTGCTCGATCTCGCGCATCGACAGGAGAAAACTCGCCACGCGCTCGGTCGCGCTGCGGCGGCCCATGGCCACGAGGTTGGCGCGGGTCCGCTGGAGCGCGGCGAGCGTGCAGCGAGCCATCAGCTCGTTCAGGATCGGTGCCTGCCGCTCCAGCGCGCGAAAGGGGCCGGCCTCGAATACCAGCAGGCTGGCCGAACGAATGGCGACCAGCCGGTAGGCGTGCAGCCCCTCGCGCGGGAGGGTGAGGCAATCGCCGCCGAACTGGAAAGCCACGATCTGTTCGCTCCCTGCGGCATCCAGCACGACCAGCTTGGTCGGGCCGCTGGCGACGAACACAAGATGATCGCGCGTGACATCGAGCGTGCTCATTTGCCGCCGCGGCAAATTATGGATTCGGGCGAGGGCGCGCAGTTGCCGGGTCAGTGGCGCAGGGATGCCAGCAGGCAACTGGCCCGCCAAAAACCGTTCGAAAGCTTCGTCCAAAGTCACCGCTGCGCGCTCAAACCTTCTGCATAAGAGGGTGTGTGGGAGCCTCGAATTGCGCGGACTTTCCCGGTGCCGCGTTGATCCAGCGCAAATTTGACCGCGGGCAAGGATGCCCTTTCGATTGCCGGGCATCTGGCCGCCGTACCGCGGTTCGTTCCCGATCACACAGGGTGATCGCCGCGGCGCAGCAATGGAAAGAAAGACCGATGAAAAAAACTGCCTATCTCGGCGCGGCCGCGATTGCCGCAGTCGCCGCAAGCCTCGCCACTCCGGCCGCCGCTCAGGATGCCGGTACGATCGAGGTCAAGGTCCTCGGTTCGGCGGTTCTCCCCAATGGCGAGGTCGACTCGATCGAAGGCGGCACGCTGGCGACGACGGTCGGCGATCTCGGGGTTCAGACCGAAGCGAGCGACAACGTCGTTCCCACCGTCGCCGTCGAGTATTTCTTCTCGCCCAACATTTCGGTCGAGACCATCTGCTGCGTGACCGCGCACCACGTCGATGCCACCGCGCCTGCTGCACTTGAGGGCGGCAACCTGGTCGACAAGATTCACATCATCCCGGCCACCTTCACCCTGAAGTATCACCTCGGCGCGGCTGGCGGCATTCGCCCCTATGTCGGCGCGGGCGCGACCTACTTCCTGTTCATCAAGGACGAAGTGGGCGCCGGCGCGATCTCGGCTCTGGGCGCAACCGATGCCAACATCGACGATACCTTCGGCCTTGCGCTGCAGGCGGGCATCGACGTGCCGCTGAACGAGAGCTTCCTGCTGTCGCTCGATGCGAAGCGGTATTTCGTGAAGCCGAACGCGCACTTCTACGATGCGGACGGTACCGAGCTGCTGGAGACCCAGCACAAGCTCGATCCCTGGGTGCTTAGCGCCGGTGTCGGCTTCCGCTTCTAAGCGAAGGCAATGGCGGGTTGGGAGGGCCGGGCCGGCGCTCTCAGCCCGCGACTGCCTCCAGCGCGGCGTGATCGCGGATCGTCACCTCGCGCCGGGTCGGCAGATCGATGATCCCGTCGCGGCGCAGCTGGGTCATCTGGCGGCTCACCGTCTCGATGGTGAGGCCCAGTATGTCCCCGATCTGCTGGCGCGTGAACGGCAGCTCGAAATGGTCCGACGAGTTCTTGGCATCGCCATGCTCGCAGGCGGTGTTGGCCAGACGGTCCGCCATTTCGAGCAGGAAGGTGGCCACCTTCTCTTCCGCCGTCTTGCGTGAAAGCAGCAGCATCCACTTGCGGGTACGGTCCAGCTCCTCGAGCGTGCGGGTCAGCAGCTTGTGTTCAAGCGCAGGATGCTCTGCGGCGAACCGGTCGAAATCGGCGCGGCCGAACACGCAGACATTGGCCGGGGTCAGCGCTGTGATCGAATGGCTGGTGGTGGCACCGAAGGGCCGCCCGATGAAGTCCGCCGGATAGACCACGCCGACGATCTGCTCGCGCCCGTCTTCCGTGCCGGTGGTCAGCTTGAGAATACCTTCGATGATGTTGGCCACCAGCACCGACTGGTCGCCTTCCCAGACCAACGATTCGCCGGGTTCGAGCTGCCGCCTCCGGCCGATCGCGTTGAGCGCCTGGATCTCGTTCTCATCAAGTGCCGAACAGATGGCGCTGTTTCGCACCAGACATGTTTCACAGTAGCTCATAGTTGCGCCGGTATCACCGAATGTACCGATCCTCAATCGCTCATGATCTATGTTGGTCTGTATCGTGACTAATAGATGCGTAGTGCGGGATAGTCCGGGTTATCGAGCATACACGATTTGAGAAAGTCATCGATCATGTCGGCCGAGGGATGGGTGAGGCCCGGCTTGCGATAGAATTCCAGATCCCAATCAACCATCGGCAGGATCAGGATCACGTTCTCGCGCATCGAGGGCGGAAAGATCGCATCGGTCAGCGAAGCCACAGCCACGCCCCGTTCGAGCATCGCGGCCATGACATCGTAATATTGCGTGTGGCAGACCACCTTCACCGGACGCACGTCATGATTGGCCAAGGTGATCAGCTTTTCGCGCTCCTGCTTGCTGCCGGCGGGCGGAAGCACGAAGGGCATTGCGCTGACCTGCGCCGGATCGAGCGGCAGCACCTCTCCTTCGACCAGACGCCGGTGCGCGTAAATGCCACCTTGCACGCGCGCCAGCTTCTCGTGCTGCGGTTCTGGCGGCAGGTCGACAGGGCGATTGATAAGCGCGAAATCGTATTGCCCGGTGGAGATCGTTCCCATCAGTTCGTGCGAAGGGGGTTGGGTGTTGAACGACAGGTCTAGCATCGGATGTTCGGCCAGGAACCGGTCGAGCTGAGGCCGTACGTAGTTGTCGAAGTTGCCTTGCCCGACCAGCAACCGGTAGCGCACCGGACCGGCCTCCAAAGACGCCACGCGGCGATACCCGGCGAGCTTGTGAGCGGCCCTCTCGAAGTCGCCCATATCATCGTAAAACGCCTGCCCAACGGCCGTAAGGATGGGGCGCTGGCCGGGTTTGCGATTTAGCAATCGGCGGCCAAGCTGCTCCTCCAGCGTCTTGATCTGGTTGCTGACCGAGGCCTGCGAAATGCCCAGCTCATCAGCGGTTGCGCGGAAGCTGCCGCTGGCGGCGAGATGCGCGAACACCTCGAGCTGGCGCAGCGTGAAAGGCAGGGCAGGCATTATCGGATGGTGCTCCAAACATAACCTCGAAGCAATATGCCATGATCACTTTGCGATGCATTGCCCGACCGCTGGGCTGCGCCTTACCTCCTCAAAAAAAGCACACTGGGAGAGATGACATGAGATATTTGCGCAAGCAGCCGCCGGTGCATCGCAGCGCCTTATGGGCCACTGGAGTCAGCGCGCTGGCCTTGCTGATGCCGCAGGGCGGGGCACTGGCACAGGACGCAGAAAGCGGCGATGCGCCGGACGACCGCATCGTGGTGACAGGCTCGCGCATTGCCAGCGACGGGATGCAGGCACCAGTGCCGATTACAGTGGTCGAGTCCGATGCCATCGAAGCGCTTTCGCCCGGTCCGCTGGTAACGGGCGTGACCCAGTTGCCCCAGTTCGCCGGGAGCGAAACGCCCAATTCGGGCAACTTCTTCACTCGCTCGGGCTATGGTTCGCTCAATCTGCGCGGGCTGGGCGTGAACCGCACGCTCACGCTGCTCGATGGCCGCAGGATGCCCGCGGCCAGCGCCTTTGGCGGGGTCGACATCAACCTGTTCCCGGAGGCCATGATCCAGTCAGTCGAAACCGTCACTGGTGGCGCGTCGGCGGCTTATGGCTCGGACGCGGTGGCGGGCGTGGTCAACTTCATCCTCGATACCGATTTCACCGGCATCAAGATGGAAATTACGGGTGGCATGACCGACCGCAGCGACGGCAAGAACTACGAACTTTCAGGCGCATACGGCACCGATTTCGCAGGCGGACGCGGCCACTTTCAGGTCAGTGGCGAATATTTCAATCAGGAGGGCGTGTTCAGCTACGAAGGGCGCGACTGGTATCAGGGCTATGGCACCTTCGGAGCCGGATCGGAGGCGGCGCCCTATCGCTTCGTGCCGGGCACTGTCTCGGCCAACGCCAGTTTCGACGGGCGCATCTTTGCGCCGGGCACAGCGATCAACGGGCTGGCCTTTGATCGCAACGGCAATGTCGCCCCCTTCGAGCCCGGCACCGTCAGCCAGGCAGGCTACGGCATTCCCCCTGCGCGCACCGCGGGCAACCCGGCGCTCGACGATCTCGCCGGCGAAGTCATCAGCCTCTATCCCGATCTCGAACGCTATTCGGTCTTCGCCTATGGCGACTACGAGCTGAGCGACCGTGTGAAGGTGTTTGCCCAGTACATTCACGGGCGCACCGAGGTGCAGCAGTACAACGCCCCGCGCGGCAGCTTCGGCGGCACCCCCACCACGCTGACGATCTTTCAGGATAACGCGTTCCTGCCCGACGACCTGCGCCAGACGATGGCCAGCAACAATATCCAAAGCTTCACCCTGCGACGCATGGGCAGCCTTGAGGATATCGGCAATTCGTCGCTGAACGACCGCATCACCCAGCACATCGCCACCATTGGCCTCGACATGGAGCTGGCGACCGGCGGCCTGTTCGACGGCTGGGATGTCGGCACCTTCTACCAGTATGGCCATTCCGAGCGGCGCTGGAAGCAGCGCGGGCTACGGGTCGACCGGATTTTCGCGGCAGTCGATGCGGTGGACGATGGCAGCGGCAACATCGTGTGCCGCACCTCGCTGTTCGGCGATGCCTTCCCCGGTTGCGAGCCGATCAACCTGTTCGGGCGCGGCAATGCCAGCCCTGAGGCGGTCGACTATGTCACCAGCTTCGAGCCGGGCCAGCAGATCACCACCGATCTGTTCTTCGCCGACGACGGCTTCGCCAGCGGGCGGACCTACAGCTACACCACCGACGATGCGAAGGTGAACACGACCACCTTCGAGCAGCACTATGCCGAGATTTCGGCCTCGGGCGACATTATCGACATGTGGGCCGGGCCGCTCGCGGGGGCCTTCGGCGGTTCGTTCCGCGAGGAGTCGGTGCTGCAACTGGTGCAGGACGTGACCAATCCCTCGTCCAACCACGAGAGCGGCCATCCCGTGCTGTGCAATGGAGAGGCTCCGGGCCTGCGCGGGGTCAGCGCGCCGGACTGCGGCAACACCGTGGGCGTGCAGTATTCGAAGGTCTCCAACATCAAGGGCTCTTCGCGGGTGTGGGAGGCCTTTGGCGAACTGCTGATGCCACTGGTGGATAGCGATGGCTTTACCGCCAATGCCAATGTCGCGGGCCGCTGGGCCAACTATTCGGGGTCGGGAAGCGTCTGGGCCTACAAGGGCGGCATCGAACTGGGCTTCTTCGACGCGCTGCGCCTGCGCGGCACCTATTCGCGTGACGTGCGCGCAGGCAACCTTTCGGAGCGTTTCGACAAGACCGGCGGCACGGCCACGATCACCGATCCGCGCGCCGGTTTCACCCAGAACTGCGATCAGGCCGGGGCCGACGTACCCACAACCGACGGGCCGGAGATCTGCACCGTCACGCGGTTCTCCGGCGGCAATCCGGCCGTGCGTCCCGAAGAGGCCGACACCATCACCGTGGGCGCCGTGTTCACGCCCGACTTCGTGCCGGGGCTGGCGCTCTCGGTCGACTACTACGACGTGTCGATTTCGGGCGCGATCGCGCAGGTCGGCAACCAGCAGGTGGTCGACAACTGCTTCGTCAACAACGTGCAGCAGTTCTGCGATCTCATCACGCTCGACCCGACCGACAACACGATCGCACTGGTGGGCGACGTGTTCGTGAACGTGGCCGAGGCTGCGGTGCGCGGGGTCGACTTCGAGGGCAATTACCGTGCCCCGCTGACCCTGTTCGGTGGTGACGAGGACATCGGTGTGCGCCTGTTCAGTTCCTGGCTGCTCGAACGGTCGGAAACCGACGCCAACGGCAACTATATCGACCGCGCCGGGCAGACCGGCGCGCGGCAGGGCGATCAGGTCTACTTCCCCTATGCCGACTTCCGCGCCACCGCTTCGCTCACCTA
Organism: Aurantiacibacter suaedae; assembly: GCF_005434915.1. Classification (GTDB taxonomy): domain Bacteria; phylum Pseudomonadota; class Alphaproteobacteria; order Sphingomonadales; family Sphingomonadaceae; genus Alteraurantiacibacter; species Alteraurantiacibacter suaedae. The sequence continues at coordinate 187,571 of NZ_SKCG01000002.1, read as the reverse complement.
CCGCAACGGCGGGCTCTCGGCGCTGTTTCAGGCGCGCCACATCGGCAGCGGCATTCAAGACGTGACGCAGACCGAGGGCGTCACCATCGAGGACAACCGGGTAAGCCCGGTGACCTATCTCGACCTCAGGCTGGGGTATGAGTTCGATCTCGGCGGCGCCGAGATAGAGGTGTTCGGAAACATCACCAACCTCGGCGATGCCCGCCCGCCGATCACGCCCTCGTTCAGTGCCTTCACCGGCTATGCCACCCAGCATAACGCCGCCGTCTACGATCTGCTCGGGCGGCGCTATACGGTGGGCGTGAAGTTGCGGATGTAATCAGCTGCCTGCAAAGTCAGGCATATACAGGCCGGGCTCCGCGCATTCTACCCCTGCGCGGGGTCCGGCCACACGACAGGACGGCAAGAAAAGGGATATGCGATGACTGGCAGCAAGATAACCGGACAACTCACGAGACGGCAGGCACTTGCCGGGGCCGCAGGCGCCGGAATGCTGGCGGCTGCCGCTCCCGCGCTCGGAGCGGGCACCGGGCGCAAGCCGAACTTCCTGTTCATCATGGCCGACGATTTGGGCTGGGCCGATCTCTCTTGCTACGGACGGCGCGAATACGAGACCACCGCGATTGACAGCCTTGCCGCGCAGGGCATGCAGTTCATGCACGGCTATGCCAATTCGGCGGTTTGCTCTTCCACCCGCGTCGGCCTGATTACCGGGCGCTATCAGTATCGCCTGCCGGTGGGGCTGGAGGAACCGCTGCAGAACCCCGAGCTCGGCCTCGAACCGAGTGAGCCGACCTTGCCCTCGCTGCTCAAACAGCAGGGCTATCACACCGCGCTGGTGGGCAAGTGGCATATGGGGCTGCTGCCGAAATATGGCCCGCTCAAGAGCGGTTATGACGAATTCTGGGGCAACCGCGGCGGCGGTGTCGACTATTTCACGCACAAGGTCGCAGGGCAGGAAGACCTGTGGGATGGCGATATCCGCATCGAGGAACACGGCTATTACACCGATTTGCTGGCCGACCGTTCGATCGAATACCTCGAAGCGCGCGCGCAGGAAGACAAGCCGTGGCTGCTCAGCCTGCACTTCACCGCGCCGCACTGGCCGTGGGAGGGCAACAACGCAGCAGGCCGTGCCGAAAGCGCGCGCCTAGATGCCAAGGGCCCCGATGGCGGCGACAGCCTCAACATCATGCACTACGATGGCGGCACGATGGAGACCTATGCCGACATGGTCACCAGCATGGATGCCAATATCGGCCGCATCATGGCGCGGCTTTACGAACTGGGCATGGATGACAACACCGTTGTGGTCTTCACCAGCGACAACGGGGGCGAGCGCTTTAGCGACACCTGGCCGTTCTCGGGCATGAAGACCGAGCTGCTCGAAGGCGGCATCCGGGTGCCGTTCATCGTGCGCTGGCCGGGGCTTACGGCGCCCGGTTCGACCTCGGATGTACCGGTGATTTCGATGGACATCCTGCCCACCTTCCTCGCCGCCGCGGGCGGTGCGCCTGCACCCGATCGTCCAACCGACGGGATGGACCTGATGCCAGCGCTGATGGGCGCGACGCCGCCGGAGCGCCCGCTTTACTGGCGCTATTGGAGCAAGGACCAGAAGGCCGTGCGGCTGGGCGGCTACAAGTATCTGAAGATCGGCCCCAACGAATTCCTGTTCGACGTGATCGAAGACCCACGCGAGCGGGGCAATCTCAAGGACCGTCTGCCCGATGTCTTCGCCGAACTGAAGGCGATGCATCAATCTTGGAATAGCGAGATGCTGTTCGATCCCAAGGCCCGCAGCTACGGGATGGACGCCGAGCACGTGCCCGACCGCTATAACTGGAACGACTGACAACGTGCCTTAATACAAAACGGCCCGGCAGACCTGTGATCTGTCGGGCCGTTTGATGCGGCAAGCAATGGCTTGCGCGAACTCCGTCAGGCGTCGAGGCCGACCGGAATCTTTGTGCCCTGCTTGAGATAGACACGGTTGTCGTCGATTTTTTCGACTGCCTCGAGCGGGAGATAATGATGCATGTTGTCTTCGCTGTCGGTACGCGTCATCTTGATGCGCTCGTCCTCGACTTCGTCGACCGTTCCAATGTGCTGGCCATTGGCGTCGGCAACTTCCATATGCTCCTTGATGCGCAGCTTCTCGAACATGGATAATCCTTTCAATTTCATTCGCTTATGTGAATTCAACGGGGCTAAGGGGCCATCGTTCCTCGGTTTGTCGCGTGTGAAGCACGGTTGCGCGAAGCTCGGCAGAGAAGGGCGCAGAGGTTGATAATGAGCGGCAAAACGCTGGCACGGGGAAAACGGCTGAACTGGAAGCTGATTGCGGTGCTGACTTTGGCCCATCTGCTGGCGCTGATTGGCCTTGCGCAGCTGTTCGCGCCCAATCTCACTGCCGCCGTGGTGGAGCGGGCTACGTCTTTGGTAACGGTCACCGTCTCGACTTACGAGGAGCCCGAAGCGACGCCTCCGCCTCAGGTCGCGACCCCCGAACCAGACGCGGGATCCGCTGGCGAAGAGGGCGAGAGAGCGACACCGCGGGAAGTCGTCGCCCCGAGCGCGCCACTGCCGCGCCCCGATCCCGCGCCGCGCGCCGCCTCCACCGGGAATGCCGACAGCTCTGGCGCACGCGATCAGGGCAGCGGAACCGGCGCCGGCGGTGAGGGTGAGGGCACCGGCGCGGGTGGTTTGGGCCGCGGGCAGGGCGGCGGTGTGGTCACCGGGCCGAGTTACAAGTCGGGCGCGATCAACGCGGCGCGCGATTTTCCAATTCCGCAGGGCGGCCGCAACGTGCGCGATGGCACCTCGGTGACGGTCGCCTTCACCGTCGGCGTGGACGGGCGGGCCAGCAACTGCTCGGTTGTCGCGCCTGGCCCCGATCCTGCCACCAACGCGCTGGTCTGCTCGCTGGTGATCGAGCGGATCCGCTTCAATCCGGCCACCGACGCGAATGGAAATGCGGTGCCTGCCCGCTACGGCTGGCGACAGGAGTTCTTTCGTCGCTAGCCAATTGCTGTAAAGGCGGCGCCTGTTGCAAATGAAATACCCATGGAGTTGAGGTTGATTTACCCCGTAATCCTGTGTGGCGGTAGTGGCACTCGCCTTTGGCCGCGCAGCCGTAAGGCCCTGCCAAAGCCATTTCTGCCTCTCGTCGGCGAACGAACGCTGTTCGAGGCGACCGTTCGCCGCACAATTGACCCGGAGTTTTTCGCCAGCCCCACGGTCGTAACCGGCGCTGCGCACCTGGCACACGTGCGCGATCAGCTCGCGCCCATCTGCGCAGGAACGACGATTGTCGAGCCCTCCGCGAAGAACACGGCCCCGGCCATCGCGCTGGCTGCGCAGTCCATGCCGCGCCCCGATGCACTGATGCTGGTCTGCCCCAGCGATCATTACATCGCCGATGTCTCCGCCTTCCAAGATGCGGCCAAGCGCGCTGCCGCGCTTGCCGAGCAGGGGCATATGGTTGCCTTCGGCATCGCGGCGACCGCTCCTGAGACCGGCTTCGGCTATATCCGCAAGGGCGCAGCCCTCGAAGGTGGCTACGAGGTCGAGCGGTTCGTGGAGAAACCCGATCTGGAAACCGCGATCGCGTTCCTCGCCGACGGCAACTACAGCTGGAACGGCGGCATTTTCGCTTTCCGCGCCGACGCCTTCCTGGCCGAGCTGGCCGCGCACCGCCCAGCCATGGCCGAGGCGGTCCGCGTGTCGGTCGACCAGGGCGAAACACGCGGCGCCGAGCTCTATCCCGCCGCCGAGCCTTTCGCCGCAATCGAAGGCGACTCGATCGACTATGCGGTGATGGAGAACACCCAGCGCGCCGCCGTTGTGCCCGTCTCGATGGGCTGGTCCGATATCGGCAACTGGCAGGCTCTGCGCGAGGCACGTGCGGGCGACGCGCAAGGCAACCGCGTGCGCGGCAGGGCGGAGCTGGTCGATTGCAAAAGGGTTCTGGTCGAGACCGACGGGCCGCGTGTGAGCGCCATCGGGTTGGAGGACGTGGCCATTGTCGTTGACGGCGACGAGGTGCTCGTTACCACCATGGCTGGAACGCAAAAGGTCGGCAAGCTCGATGGGGCTGCCAACCAGTAAGGCGCCCGGATCGGAAAGGATGAACGATGCCGACGGTGGAAAGCGATGCGATGATCGTCCAGACGATCCAGCTGGCGCTGGCGCCGGTGTTCGTGCTGGTGGCCATCGGCAATATCCTGAACATCCTTTCCAGCCGCTTGGGGCGCGTGGTTGATCGCTCGCGCACCTTGCAGGGCTTGTTCACCGAAACCGAGGGCGACGAGCATGATCTGGTCGTGCGCGAGATTCGCATGACCAACAACCGTATCCTCATCATCGGCCGGGCCATGCGCCTGTTGGTGTCCTCTGGCCTTTCAATCGGCCTTACGGTGGCGCTGCTGTTCATCGAGGGCTTCGCTCATGCCGGGCTTAACGCGGCGGCGGCGATCACCTTCATGTTCGCGATCGGGCTGCTGATGCTGGCGTTGCTGCTGTTCCTGCGCGAAACCCGGGAGGCAACCGAGGCGTTGCGGATCCCCGAAAGCTACCTCGAACTGCACCGCAATCTCTGAGGGCTCAGCCGTTCGGCGGTTTGAGCAAACTCGGGCCCTGAGCGCGGATCGCCATTTCCACCATCGGCTCGACGAAGGCGAGCGCACCGGGCAGTTCGACCGTGAACACCACTTCGGCATCCTCGATATCGACATGGCCGTTAATTATCTGACCCATCGCGCCGATGGCGAGCGCCATGCGATCTTCGCTCGGCCAGCTGGTGGTCACTTCGACCATGGCGAGCGGGATGTTGTCGCCAATCCGGTGCGAGTTTTCGCGCAGGCGGCGGCGCACTTCGTCGCGGGTGAGATGGTGGGGTAGGGCCAGCCGCATCAGCTCTTGCTCTCCTGCTTGCTGAACTCGGGCAAAGGCACGCCAGAGCCCTGATCGCCAAGCGGCACTCCGCTGTCGCCATCGATTCCGGCACCATACTTGTATTCAAGATAACGCCCCCGAATTGCGAGGTCGTCAAGCGAGCCTTGAGCGAGCTGGCGATTGATCGAATCGAGTTCGCCGCCGATCACGCGCAGGCCTTCCTCAAGCTGGCGCGCGGGCGTGGTGCCGTTGCTTTGTTCATCGCGCAGCCGCTGCGGAATGCGGCGGAAACCGTCGATCATCTCGGGCAGGTCTTCGCCAACCAGCTTGCGGATCTGCGCGGCGGTGGGATGGTTCTGATCGACTGCGCCAAGCTGGACCTGCAGCTCGTCAAGCTGGACACCGATATCGTTGACGAGGCTGGCGGCAGGCCCTGGCAGGGCGTCGCGCTGATGTTCGAGCCACAGCTCGGTGCGGGCAACCAGTTGCTTCACGTCGGGCGTCTTGAGGTCGGCGCGGCGCGGTGTTTTCAGGCGTGGATAGCGGGCGAGTACGAAGGCCGCCACGACCATGGCCAGCACCGTTAGCATCACCCCGTAGAACCCAATCCCGTTGAGGATCGCCCCCGCCACACCCGCCGCCACCAGAATAGCGACGATGGCGACAAACAGCCGCACGACCTTCTTCACCACATGCTGCTTCTTCAGCCGCGCCGAGGCTAGGCCGACCGAGTTCCTCCGTCGCCGTCCGCCCGCGCGCTGATGCGCAAGCGCATTGCCTGCGGAGCGCACGATATGGTCTGACTGATGGGTGAGGTCGCTCATCGGCTCGGCGCGCTCAGCTCTCTAGGCTCAGGATGCCGCTGTCCTGCACCTGCTGCGCCGCTTGGGCCTGCCCCTCGGCGCGGGCGATATAGCCCTTCGACTTCTCGACTTCGCCCGAAAGCGTATCGACCGTCTGCTTCATCGAATCGAGTGCGCGCAGCTTGAAGTTGTCGACCTCGTCCATCGTATCATAGATGTTCTGGAACGCGCGTTGCAGCGTCTCCATCGGGATCGTGCTCGAAGCGGCCTGTTCGTGAATGCGGCCGGTGTTGTCGCGCAGCATCTGCCCGGTCGAATCGATGATGCCAGCCGTGGTGGTGTTCAAAGCCGTAATCTGATCGAGCACCAGCTTCTGGTTCGTCATCGCCTGGCTGACGGTGACGGCGGTGCGCAGCGCGCCCACGGTGGTGGTGCTCGCGCGGTCGACGCCCTTCACCAGCTCGACATTGTTCTTCTTCACCAGATCGAGCGCGAGATAGCCCTGCACGCTCACCGCCATCTGCGTGAGCAGGTCCTGCGTGCGCTGGCGGACATAGAACAGCGCGGTCTCGCGGATCGCCTTGGCCTTGGCCGGATCGACGCTGTCCTGATTGGCGGCCTCTTCTTCCAGCCGGGTGTCGAGCGACTTGGCGATGTGGATCATTTGCTCCAGGTTGCCCATCGCCTCCCACAGCTTCTGCCGCTCCACGTCGATGGCGGCATTGTCCATCAACAGCTCGTCCTTGCCGCTGGAAAGGCGGGCGAGGATCGACTGGATGTGGCTTTGCGCGGAGGTGTAGCTGTCGAAATAGTTCTTCAGCTTGTTGCCGAACGGGATGATGCCAAGGAACTTGCGCCCGGTCATCTTGCCGCGGCGGCCCGGATCGAGATCCTCCACCGTGCGGCGCAGCTCGGTAAGGTCGGCGCCCACGCCCGTATCCTGATCCATCGCGCGCACCGGCCGATCGAGGAAGCGGTTGGACATCTGGCTCGCGGCCATGATTTCCTTGCGGCCCATGTTGGTGATCTGATCGACCTTCTTGCCGAAATCGGGCGAATTGGCATCCAGCGCGATCAGCTCGCTCACGAAACCTTCGACCTTCTCCTGCAGCGCGGTCTTCTTCTCCTCATCCACCGGCACCAGCCCGGCGGCCTTGGTAGGCGCGACGCTGGGCACGGGGTCGGGCGGAGTAAGCTCCAGCTTGCTGGCGGTCATCGTTTCGTCGCTCGTAGCCATCGGCTCTCACACCTTCCCTTGGGTTCGATCATTACTGTATTAGGAGTATAAGACAGGGCTTTCAAGAATTCCCGGTATTGCAACTCTTGGACCTGCCTGATTTTCCGCGCTAACGGTTGCGAATGCAACCCGAGAGCACAAGCCCTGCTTCAGAGAAGGCGCCCTCCGCCAGCCCCGGTTCCCCATCGAGCCACGCCCCCAGTCTCATACATGTGTGGGACACCTTCAAGACCTGGTGGCGCACCCAGGCCAGCGGCACGGTCGATCAGGCGGGGGTGATCGCCAAGCGGCGCGCCGAATGCGCGCTCACCGGGCGGTATCTGCTGATGGTCAGCATGTCGGCAGGCATCGCGATTCTCGGCCTGCTGCTAAGTTCGCCTGCGGTCGTGATCGGCGCCATGCTGCTTTCGCCGCTGATGGACCCGATCATGGGCGTGGGCTTCTCGCTTGCCATCGGCGACTACAAATGGCTGCGCCAGTCGGTCAGGAGCCTCGCTATCGGCACCGGCTTTGCCATCATGTTCTGCGCCGTGGTGGTGTTCATGTCCCCTTTGCAGAACGTGACCAGCGAGATCGCGGCGCGCACCCGGCCGAACCTGTTCGATCTGCTGGTGGCGATCTTCTCCGCCATTGCCGGTGCCTATGCGATGATACGCGGGCGCGAGGGCACCATCGTGGGCGTGGCCATCGCCACCGCCTTGATGCCGCCGCTGGCGGTGGTCGGCTTCGGCCTTGCGACCTTCAACTGGACGGTGTTCTCGGGCGCGCTGCTGCTGTTCGTCACCAACCTCACGGCCATCGCGCTCACCGCTACGGCGATGGCGCGCGCCTATGGTTTTTCCTCCAGCCTGTCGGAGCGCGGCTCGCAGTTGCAGAGCGTGGGCATGATCGTGGCTCTTGTGGTGCTGGCCGTTCCGCTCGGCCTGTCGTTGCAGACCATCGCCTGGGAAACGCAGGCCCAGCGCGTGATCCGCGACGAGATCGGCACCGTGTTCGAAGGCAAGGCCGAGGACGTCGATCCCAAGGTCGAGTTTGCGACCGGCGCTGTGCAGGTATCGGCCACGGTCTACACCAACGAGCTGTTCGACCGGGCCGAGGTCGAGAGCAATGCGGCGCGCCAGCTCGAATCGCGGCTGGGGCGGCCGGTCTCGGTCACCATTCTGCAAATCCAGAGCTCCGACGCGCGCGAGGCTGAGCTGGCGCAGCTTGGCGAAGGCCGCGAGCGTGAGGCAGAAAGCCTGGAAACGGCAGGCGTGATCGCCGAGCGACTGGCCTTGCTCGCAGGCGTGCCCACCGATCAGGTGACGGTGGACCGCGATAACCGCCGCGCGATGGTCCGGGCGCGCCCGCTCGACGGTGCGAACCTTGCCGCCTATGCCGAGCTGGAGCGCCGGATCGACGCCACCGAACCGGCCTGGGATATCCGCTTCGAACCGCCACCGCTGGCCTTGCCAAGCATCGGCTTTCAGGAAGTGGAGACCGATGTCGGCGTATCGCACACCCTCACCAGCGACGGGCGCAAGGCCTTGGCGCTGGTCGAGTGGGCGCAGCGGCGCAAGGGCCTGCCAATTCGGCTAACCGGCCCCGCCGATGCGGTCGAGGACGTGCGCAAGGCTCTGGCCGAGGATGGCGTTGCCGCAAGCAGCGAGACGAGCGGCACCGGCTATGGCACGGTGAGCGTGGTGTGGGATATGGACTAATGAACTTGTCGAGCGAGATTACCGTCCTCCTGCTGTCCACGCTGCTGCTGCTCGCGCACATTATGCTGGCGATCCGCTTCAAGACGAAGCAGTACGGCACAGACTGGAACATGGGCGCGCGCGACGAGGATCTGCCGCCGCTGAATGATATTGCCGCCCGGCTCGAACGGGCGCGCGACAACTTCCTTGAAACCTATCCGATTGCGATCATCGCGCTGCTGGTGGGCAACATCTATGGCCAGGGCTCCAGCCTTATCGGCGTGGCCGCATGGGTGTGGCTGGCGGCGCGGGCGATTTACCTACCGCTCTATTGGGCGGGCATCCCCAAGGTGCGTACGCTGGTCTGGGCCGTGGGGATACTGGCCTTGCTCGCCATTATCGTGGCGCTGCTGCTGATCTAGACCCGCTCGCGGCCCGACTGGGCGAGGCGTTGACGGGCGGTGTTGCCGGGTACGGCGACCTGCACGCTCGGATCGAAGGCTTTGCCCACGCCCGCGCTGCCGTCCTCGCACCAGATATGCACTTCGGTTCGGCTGTATCCTGAGGGGTAGAAGCGAATGCGGTAGCCGTCGGGGTGGTCGCTCCAGCGGCCTGCAGGCACGGCAATGCTGCCTTCGCCCAGCGGCACTGCGCCGGTCAGCACGGCGATGCTCTCAAGCTCGGAGTAGCTTGCTCCGCCAGCCAGTCCGTTGCGAAGCTCCGCCTCGGCCCGGAACACCGTGCGCAGAGGGGCGGGGACTTCGCCCATGAGGCTGCTCATCGCGCCCGATGGCACCAGATCGAGCGCCGAGCGGTTAAGCGTAGCGAGCTGCCGCTGGCTCAGCAGTTGCGCTGCCACCAGCTTGTGCTCGTTGCTGAGGTCCTCGAACTTGGCGCGGGCGAGAATCGCCCAGATCAGCGTCTGGATATCGTGCTGCTCGATCTGGGGATTCTGCACCGAGTTGCGCAGGATGTCGCGGATCGCCTCTTCGCGCGAACCTTCAAGCGGTGCATAGAGATAGCCATCGCCGCCGCCCGGGCCATGCGTGCCCGCGTGAAGGCAATAGCTTTGCGCGGTGAACTGCCAGTATCCCGGTTGCAGCACAAAACCGCCTTCGGCTGTGCGTTCGAGCGAGGTCATCTGCGCAGGGGCTAGCGGCGGGTCCACCCCGTCAAGCGCGGGATTGCCCCACACCGCGTCGGCGAGGTTGGTGGTGATCGGCTCGTCACCGCCGAACACGCGATCGAGCCCGATCTCTTTCGTCACCGACCGCACGAGATTGCCCAAGCCGCCGAACTGCGCCTGCGCCGGAGATGCTCCCGCGATACCCGCGCCAAGCAGTCCAGCGCCGAATGCGCGCCGCGAAAGACGGTATGTTTTGTCCATCTGCCTCATATCCCTCTGGTCACTAAGATCGCGAAGCGCCTAGCATCGGGAGGGGGTGGGCCGAAAGGGCTAAGCCGCCAGATCGAGCGGGGAGATTTCGCCCGACAGATACATCTTGCGCGCCTTCGCACGGCTGAGCTTGCCCGAAGACGTGCGCGGCAACGTGCGCGGCGGCACCAGTTCCACCACGCAGTTCATGCCGGTGATCGCGCGCACCTTGTCGGCGATCTCGTCGCGCAGGCGGACGCGCTCCTCCGGGTCGGACACGCGGCAATGCACCAGCACCGCAGGCGCTTCCTCGCCGTTCTCGGTTTCGACCGAGAAGGCGGCGATGTCGCCGTGGTTGAAGCCGGGAAGCTGCTCCACCGCCCACTCGATATCCTGCGGCCAGTGGTTCTTGCCGTTGATGATGATCATGTCCTTGGCGCGGCCGACGATGAACAGGTAGCCATCGGCCATGTAGCCCATGTCACCTGTGTCGAGCCAGCCATCGACCAGACACTCGTCGGTCGCTTCCTGATTGCGGAAGTAGGAATGCATGACGCTGGGGCCACGGCACCAGACCTTGCCGATCTGACGATCCTTCTTCGACTTGCCATTCTCGCCGCGGATTTCGACGTCCATGTCGGGCAGGGCCTTGCCGCAGTTCACGATCGCGCGATAGCGGGCCGGACGCGACAGGTCGCGCTTGGTGCCCGACAGTCGCTCTTCCTCGACCAGCTCGACGCGGATGCCTTCACCCGGCGGCATCACGGTGACCGCGAGCGTCGCCTCGGCAAGGCCATAGGACGGGGTGAAGGCGCTGGCCTTGAACCCGGCATCGGCAAAGGCGTTGACGAAGTTCTGCATCACGTCGGGCCGGATCATGTCGGCCCCGTTGCCAGCGAGCCGCCAGCGCGAGAGGTCGAAGCGTTCGGCCACATTGCTCTGGCTCGAAATGCGGCGGGCGCAGATGTCGTAGCCGAAGGTGGGCGAATAGCTGAGCGTGGTGCCCGGATTGCGGCTGATCAGATCGAGCCAGGCCAGCGGACGGCGCGCGAAGTGCTCGGTCTTGAGATAGTCAACGCTGACCTGATTGGCGACCAGCGACAGGAAGCAACCGACGAGACCCATGTCGTGATACCACGGCAGCCAGCTCGCCACGCGGTCGTTCTGGCCGATGTCCATCGCTGTGGCATGGCCATAAAGGTTATGCAGCAAGGCGCGGTGGGTAACGGCAACGCCCTGCGGGAAACGGGTCGAGCCAGAGGAATACTGCAGGTAGCAGATATCTTCCGGATCGGCCTCGGGCAGTTCCGCGTCCGGCGCATCGCGCTGGGTGAAAGTATCCCAGTCCATGCCCGTACAGCCCTGCTTTTCCGCCGCCGCTGCCGTCATCTCGGCGATTTCGGGCGGATAGAGCAATATTGCCGGATCGGCGCTTTCAAGCTGCACGCCGAGCTGGTCGATATAGCTGCCCTTGCCGCCGAAGGTGGTGGGCAACGGCAGCGGCACCGGCCAGGCACCGGCATAGATGCAACCGCAGAACAGCGAGGCGAATTCAGGCCCGGTCTCGGCGATCAGCGCCACCCGGTCGCCCTTGCCGATGCCCATGCCGATCAGCCGCCGGGCGTGGCCCAGCGCATCCTCCCGCATTTCGCGGTAGGGATAGACGCGCTCCAGCGTGCCCCGCGCATCGTGGAAATTGAGGCCCTTTTCGCTCTGCGCCGCGTAGTCGACGGCTTCGCAGAAGGTCGCAAAGTCGGAACGCCGACGCGGCTGAGCGCAGTCGTTGGGCGTGGGAACAAGCTCGGTCATATTTTCTAAGGGCTACCCTTTTGTTTGTCTCTGCCTGCGCTCTTGCGGCGCTTCCCATATCCAAAAACGCGGCGCCGGACTAACCGACCCCGCAGCAAATTTTTTCATTTCAGGGCAAGTGTGGCACTAATATGGCGAAATGCGGGATAGTGAACAACCAAATGTTAGGCAAGTCAGGCGACGAAAGCCGTTAGACTCGGCGCAATTGCGTGAATTGGCGATGAATTACGTCGCCCGTTTCGCCACATCGAGCGGCAAGCTGGAGGCCTATCTGGCACGCAAACTGCGCGAGCGCGGGTGGGACGAGGGCGAAGCCGCGCCAGATATTCCCGCTCTGGTGGCCGACTTTGTCAGCCGTGGCTACGTTGACGACGAGGCCTATGCGCGCGCCCGCAGCGAGGGCTTGCTGGCGCGCGGATATGGCGCGCGGCGGGTGGGCGAGGCCTTGCGGCAGGCGGGCATTGGCGAGACCTTGCGCGAAGCGGCTTCTCCGGGAGAGGCGGCGGCGCGGCGCGCGGCCCTGCGGCTGGCCGAGAAGCGGCGGTTCGGCCCGTTCGCCCTCGAGGCGCCCGATCAGGCACGACGCGAGAAACAGCTTGCAGCCATGCTGCGCGCAGGACATTCCTTCGCTCACGCGCGCCTGCTGGTCGAGCTGACCAGCCCCGAGAGCGCGCGCGAATGGGCCGAAGAACTGGAAGATGATGACGATGACACTGCGTGAACGAACTCTGGCGAAGGCTCTTGCGGCAGGTCTTGGCGTTCTGGCGCTGGCGGCCTGTTCTCCATCGGGTGCCACCGAGAGCGCGCCGGCCAGCGCCGCCGCGCCGCAGGTCCATGCGGAATCGGGTCTTGCGGTCATCCCGCTCACTGTCACCACCGCGGACGGCACCCGCCACGAGTTCCACGTCGAGGTTGCGGCGAGTGCTGCCGAGCAGGCGCGCGGCCTGATGTTCCGCACCGAAATGGGCGCGGACGAAGGCATGATCTTCCCGCGCGAGGATAATCCGCGCGAATCGAGCTTCTGGATGCGCAACACCGTGATCCCGCTCGACATCATCTTCATCGGGCCGGATCGGCGTATCCTCAACGTGGCCGCCAATGCCGTGCCCTATTCGGAAGCGTCGGTTCCTTCGGCTGGGCCAGCGGGCGCGGTGCTCGAACTTAATGGCGGGCGTGCGGCGGAACTGGGCATCAAGGCCGGTGACAAGGTCGATTGGTAATATTTGTGCGTCGCACGCCCATGCGGGCGCGAGATCCTCGCTAGATGGGCAGCAAGCTGCGCCCGCTGCGGGCGGGCAGTCGCCCTTGCGACCCTTCGGGTCGTTTGCTTGACGCTTGGCGGAGCCGACAGAATCGGCTAACCGCGCGAACATGAGCTTCCTCGGCAAGATCTTCACCTGGTGGGACGGCGCCACCATCGGCACCCTCCTGTGGTCCTCGCGCAATGGCGAGCACGTCGGCACCGACGCGCAGGGCAACAAGTATTATCGCTCCAAGCCGAAAGAGGGGCAGCGCGAAAGGCGCTGGGTGATCTACGAAGGCACCAACGATGCCAGCCGCGTGCCGAGTGAATGGCATGGCTGGCTGCACCATTCCTACGACGAGCTACCCGAAAGCCACCTCACCCCGCCGCGCATCTGGGAGGCTGACTACAGCCCCAACGCCACCGGCACCGGCGCTGCCTACCTTCCCGCAGGTGCGCTTCAGCGCGGCGGCCAGCGCGCGCGCGCAACCGGCGACTACGAAGCCTGGACGCCCGAGGCGTGAAAGCCCTCGCGGTCGGCGTGGCCACGCTGACGCTGGCGCTGGCCGCCTGCGGAGGGGAGCCGCCCGCGCCAGAGGCCGAGCAGACAGAGGTTCCCGAAGAACTGCGGCAACCCGCGCCCGCTCTGGGCGAAGGCGCGCAGGCAGCCGACGGACAGGGCACGCCGATGGCCGAACGTGTCGCCACGCTCGGCATCGTCAACAAGCGCAATTCGCTAACCCGCGATATCGAGATGAAACCGGGCGAGGCGCGCCGGATCGACGATGTGGTGATTCGCCTCTCGGCCTGCGAGAAAACCGCGCCGTGGGAAGATCCGCCCGAAACTGGCGCCTTTGTCCAGGTCAACGTGAACGAGCGGCCCGATGCCGATAGCGAGGCGGTATGGACGCGGGTGTTCTCTGGCTGGCTGTTCAAGAACTCGCCTGGCCTGAACGTGGTCGAGCATCCGATCTATGATGTCTGGGTTAAGGATTGCGCGATGCGCTTCCCGGGCGAGGAAGAAGCCGTGTCCTCCTCCAGCAATTCGCGGTAAGCTTCAGGCAGGCTGAGCCTGGGCTGCTGCGCGCAGGCTTGCGCCAGCCGGGCCAGGTACTCTGTTCGCGCGATCTCGACAGCGCCGAGCGAGGCCAGATGGTCGGTGATGAACTGGCAGTCGAGCACGCGGTATCCCGCGCGGCGCATCAGCGCCACCAGCCATGCCAGCGCCACTTTCGAGGCGTCGCGCGCGGTGCTGAACATCGATTCGCCGCAAAACGCGCGCTCGATTGCCACGCCATAGAGCCCGCCGACCAGTTCGCCATCGATCCGGCATTCGACCGAGTGGGCATGGCCGAGTGCATGGAGGTTGCCATAGCTGTCGGCAATGGTTGGATTGATCCAGGTCTCTGGATGGTCGGGGCGAGGCGCGGCACAGGCTTCGACCACACCGGCAAAGTCGGTGTCGACCGTGACGGTGAAGCGGCCTGACTTGAGTACCTTGGCAAGCGAGCGCGAGCAGTGGAAACCATCGAGCGGGAGGATCGCCCGTTTGCGCGGCTCGACCCAGAAGATCTCCGTATCCTCGCGCGAATCGGCCATCGGGAACACGCCGCTGCGATAGGCGAGCAACAGCATCTCGGGCGCGATGATAGGAACGTGCGAACCAGACATTGTGTCGGCTTTAGCAAGACAGAACGCGCTCGTCGCTTGCCATTGCACGAAAGCCGTTATAGAGGCGTGCCTTGCCCATGCAGGGGTGTAGCTCAGCTGGTAGAGCATCGGTCTCCAAAACCGAGGGCCACGGGTTCGAATCCTGTCACCCCTGCCATTTCTTTTTCGGGCCATCGTCTTCTGGCTCGCCCGGATGGCACGCATTCTCCCGACAAGTGATTTATTCAGGCGGTGGGTTATCGCCGTGCGCGCAATAATGCGCCAAGTCGGATACAGTTAACAAATCTGTCAGTAGAGCGTGGTTCGAGCTTGGTTCTCTCCGCGCCGCCTCGCGTTGGCTGGCGGAACGCAAATGTGGCCGCACCCAAAATAATCCGCAGGCCGCCCGCTGCCGCGGTGCGAGGGGAGCGGCGCGCTGGGTAACGCATCCTTAAGCAAAACTAGGGGCCCTCACGGAGGGGGCGGTAATCGTCTTCCCCAGAACTCATCCCTAACGCCTTGCCCGTCAACGAATAAGTACGTTCCCAAGGCGGTAATGGGTTCGACAAGCTTTAGTAACCGCCAAGAATACGGGGTCCATCTTATCGTAAACACGATTGATTTGGACGCTATGGTAAACACACAAGATCACGGGTTGCTCACTATGGTATTTCGTAAAGCTCTCCTGCTTGGGGCTGCGCTCGTCGCGTCTCCGGCTTTCGCCCAGTCGGCCAGCCAGGTCGTGCCTGACAGCTATGCGCCGGTGGCGCAGCAGCCCGGCGGGCCGGTCGTCATTCCGCAGGATATGCCCACCCAGGTGCCCGATGGCGCGCAGGATCTTGTCGTTACGCTGAGCGGTGTGCGCATCGAGGGCGCGGTTGCCGATCCGGCTGCCGTCGCCGCGCTGGAAGCGCAGCTGCTTGGCAAGCCGGTGAAGGTGGCCGCGATCTTCGAAGCCGCGCACGAGCTGGAGCGATACTTTGCCGCCAATGGCGAGGCGCTGACCCGTGTGATCGTGCCCGCGCAGGATCTGGCCGATGGCGCTACCTTGCGCCTTGTCGTCGTGCAGGGCCAGATCGAGGCCGTGAACACCGAAGCCCTGCCTCCTGCGATGCAGGGCAAGGTCGCATCCTATTTGCAGCCGCTGGTCGGCAAGCCGGGCGTGAAGATCAGCCAGATCGAGCGCAAGCTGCTGCTCGCTTCCGATATGCCGGGCCTTACCATGCGCTCGACCCTCGTTCCCGGCAGCGAGCCGGGCATGAGCATTCTTGCCGTGGAGGGCGACTATCGCCCGCTCGGCGTGACGCTCGGCTTCAACAACCTGCAGAGCGACGGGCTGGGCCGCGAGGCTCTGTCGCTCGGGTTCAACTTCAACGGCAACCTGGGTCTTGGTGAGACGATCTACCTGCGCGCTTCGGGCGATCCGTCCGATGGCTATTTCGACAAGCGCCCGCGCAACCGCGTGCTGGCGGCGGGCGTGGTCGCGCCGCTCGGCAATGACGGGCTGTCGCTCAATGTCGAAGGCGTCGATGCGCGCACGGCGGGCAATGTGCCGATCAACCGCCCGCGCTTTGCCAGCCACTTCCAGCGGCTTTCCACGCGGCTGAGCTATCCCTTCGTGCTCACCCGCAGCACGCGGCTTACCGGCACCGTGGCCTTCGATGTCGCCAATGAAGACATCACCCTGATCGAGCCCACACAGTTCGGCGTCTCGCGCGACCGCTTGCGGGTGGCGCGTCTGGGCGGCGACTTTGCCACGGCCTTTGCCGGCGGCGGGCAGATGAACGCGGCGATGGAGCTGTCGCAGGGGCTCAACATCCCCGGCGCGCGCAGCGCAGCCGATGCCACGCCGACCCTGCCGCTATCGCGCGCGGGGGCCGATGCCGACTTCACCGTGCTTAATGTGAGCGCCGGGATCGACCTGCCCTTCGCCCAGCATATTGCCGGCCGCCTGCGCGGTTCGGCGCAGACGAGCTTCGGCTATGCGCTGGTCAACTCGGAGAGCTTCGGCATTGCCCACGGCGATGCCATCTCCACCCTGTCGCAGGGAACGTTGCAGGGCGACACCGGCTATGCGGTGCGGGCTGAGCTGCAGTTCCCGTTCTCGGTGACCACGCAGAACATCTACTTCGCGCCCTATGTGTTTGGGGCCAATGGCCGCGTGCTGCTCAAGCAGCCGAGCGCGCTCGAACGGCGCGACACCATGGCCTGGGCCTATGGCGCGGGTGTGCGCCTGGCGGGCAATGACGGGGCCCGATGGGGCCTCAATGCCGAATATGGCGCGGCCGAGGTTGACGGCATTGCCGGCGCACCGGGCCGCTTCTCGCTTTCCATCCAGCTCAGCTTCTAAGTCTTCGGAGCACCTATCATGACCAAATCGACCCTTATCGCCAAGTCGCTCCGCTGCGCAGCCCTGCTTGCGAGCACCGCTATCTCCACAGCTGCCATCTCCAGCGCCGCCATGGCCAACGACCTGCCCACCGGCGGCGAGGTTGCGGCAGGCTCTGCCACCATCGGCGCGCCGTCGGCGGGCAATATGAACATCACCCAGCATTCCGACCGCGCGGTGGTGAACTGGACCAGCTTCTCGGTGGGTGAAGGCAATGCGGTGAACATCGCGCAGCCGGGTGCCCAGTCGGCGCTGCTGAACCGCGTCACCGGCGATGCCACCAGCGTGATTGCCGGGCAGATCAATGCCAACGGGCAGGTGTTCCTCGTGAACCCCAACGGCATTGCCATCACCAAGAGCGGCACGGTCAACGCCGCTGCCTTCACCGCCTCGACGCTCGACATCTCCGACCGCGACTTCATGGCGGGCGGCGATGCGATCACCGTTACCGCGCCTGCCAATGCGCAGGTGATGCGGCTGCGCGCGGGGCTTTCCGACCTGATGAGCCCCGATCTTGCCGATGGCACCTTGCTGGTGGCGGGCGTCGCGAAGATGGAGGGCAGCGATCAGAGCGCGCTCGATCTTACCGGCGACGGGTTCCTGCGGCTTGGCCTGCCCACCGGCAATATCGACGTGGCAGGCACGATCAACGCGAACACCGTGGTGCTGACCGCGGGCACGGCGCGCGATGCGGCGCGCGGGGTGGTGAACCTCTCGGGCGTGATCAACGCCACGGGCGTTGAAAGCAAGGGCGGCGTGGTCCGCCTGACGGGCGATCAGATCAATCTCACCGGCGCGACGATCGATGCTTCGGGCACGCTGGGCGGCGGCTCGATCGAGATCGGCGGCGGCTATCAGGGCACCGGCCCGCTCGCCCATGCGACCGACCTCACTGTCGATGCGGCCAGCGTCATCCGCGCCGATGCCACGGTGCGGGGCGATGGCGGCGATGTGGTGCTGTGGTCCGACCACAAGACCGCCTTCGCCGGCACGATCACCGCACGCGGCGGCGCCAATGGCGGCAACGGCGGCGATGCCGAAGTATCGGGCAAGGCGCTGCTCGCCTACGAAGGCACCACCAACCTGCTCGCGCCCAAGGGCAAGGCGGGCAACCTGCTGCTCGATCCGTATAATGTGACGATATCGGACGGAGACAACACCAACAGCGCGGGCTTTACCGCGACCGGCAACGACAGCGTAATCAATGCCTTTGACCTGAGAATGGCCCTGGAAAAGGCTAATGTCACCGTATCCACCGGATCGGGGGGCAACCAGGCAGGCAACATCACCGTTGCAGCTTACCTGGAATGGAATAGACCCACGACGCTCGAGCTTTCCGCAGCGGGCAGCATTGCCGTCAATGCCGGTATCAGCGGCCTGGCCGACGGTGCAGGCCTTATCCTGCGCGCCGACAACATGGGCACCGGCAGCGGCACCGTTACGTTCAGCGGCGCGAGCGCCAGCCTGAGCGGCGCTGGCAGCACCGTCGATATCTATTACAATCCGACCGACTATGCGAACCCGACCGACTTTAGCGGCAATGTCACGAACGGAACGCTCACCTCGTGGATGCTGGTGAACACCCTGCAGGACCTGCAGGACATGAACACCAACCGTGACGGAAGCTATGCCCTGTCAAAGAATATCGACGCCAGCGATACGGTAAACTGGAACAGCGGCGCGGGCTTTGCGCCTATTGGTGACGGTCTTTTGTCCTTCACCGGCAAGTTCAACGGCCAGGGCCATGTCATCTCCAGCCTGATGATTGATCGTCCCTCTCAGCATTACATCGGCCTGTTCGGCTATACCCAACTCGCGACCATCTCCCATGTCGGTATGGAAGGCGGTTCGATATCTGGAGCGAGATATGTCGGCGGGCTGGTCGGGTATGCCTTATTTGGAAAGATCCGCAATGCCTATGCGACCGGCGCGGTCTCTGGAGAAAGAGGTGTCGGCGGACTGGTCGGGTATGTCGAAGAGGGAACGATCCGCAATGCCTATGCGACCGGCGCGGTCTCTGGACAAAACGGTGTCGGTGGACTGGTCGGGTATGCCACCTCCGGAACGATCAGCAATGCCTATGCGACCGGCGCGGTCTCTGGAACTAGTTTTGTCGGCGGGCTGGTCGGGTCTGACGACAATGGGGAGATCAGCGACAGCTATTGGGACAGCTATTCGGCAGGGCAGGCCAAGGCGATCGGGAGTGAGTATTACTCCGACGTTACCAATGTCTCGGCCGTCACCAGCGACCCCTCGCAATCGGGCGCCGCAAATTACGCGTTCAAGCAAAGCGCCTATGCCAATTTCAATTTCACCAACGACTGGTTCATGATCGAGGGCTCCACCCGGCCCTTCGGGCGCTGGGAATATGCCACCGAAATCACCAATTCGCACCAGTTGCAGCTGATGGCAATGGACCTTGCCGCCAGCTACACGCTCGGCGCGGATATCGACCTTTCGCAAACCGGCGCAGTTACCGAAGGCGATGCCGCAAGCTATGCCGGAATGTGGAGCAGCGCGGGCTGGTCGCCGATTGGAGACAGCAGCGGCGCCTTCACCGGCACATTCGATGGGCAGGGCCATGTTATCTCCAACCTTGTCATCAAGCGGCCAGGCCAAGAATTCGGTGGCTTCTTCGGGCGGGCGTCTGAAGCTGTGATCCAGAACATCGGACTGGCAGGCGGTTCTATTGATGGAACTTTGTCTGCCGGCGGTCTGGCGGGGAGGGCCGATAACTCAACGATCAGCAATGTCTATGCGACCGGTGCGGTCTCTGGCACAGGGAACTATGTCGGCGGGCTGGTCGGGTATGCCAATGGTTCAACGATCACCAATGTCTATGCGACCGGCGCGGTCTATGGAACAGGGAACAATGTTGGCGGGCTAATCGGGTTTGCCGCTCAAAACATGACGATCAGCAATGTCTATGCGACCGGTGCGGTCTCTGGATCAGGGACCTATGTCGGCGGACTGGTGGGCCGGCAATGGTCGGATGGCACCGTTAGCAACGCCTATTGGGACAGCTATTCGACAGGTCAAATCGAGGCTATCGGACGTTCAGAGGGCACGATCACCAACATCTCTGCCGTCACCAGCGATCCAACCAAATCTGGCGAGGCCAACTACGCCTTCAAGGCCAGCGCCTGGAGCAACTTCGCCACCGGCGGCGTGAGCGACATCGATACAGTCGGCGGACAGGACAAGGTCTGGCGGATGTATGATGGCGATACGCTTCCGCTGCTGAAGGCCTTCATGACGCAATTGTCGGTTGCGACATCAGGTGCCAGCACGTTCACCTACAATGGCCTGGAGCGGAGCCTCACCCCGACCGTCACCTTGCCGGACGATGCTGACCCAGGCCTGGTGATGGGCTCGGCGACAATCCGCGGAACCAACGCGGGCACCTATTCCGACATCACTGGCCTCTATTCGGGTCAGCAAGGCTATGACCTTGTGTTCGATGGGGTGGCGAAACTGACCATCGATCCAGCTGCGCTGACCGTGACCTACACTGCCGATACTGCGAGCAGCATCTATGGCGATGCGATTTTGGGCGTGACCGGCACTGCCACGGCAAGCGGTTTGCAGGGCAGCGATACGCTGGCTGGCGTCACCACCGGGACGGCGGCCTTCGCCACCGAGGCAGGCCAGACCAGCAATGTGGGCAGCTACGCGATCAATGGCTCGGGCCTTTCGGCACATAGCGGCAACTACACCTTCACCTTCGTGCAGGCTGAGAGCAACGCCAAGGCGCTGACGATTACCCCGCGTGCGCTGACCGTGACCTTGAAAGCCACTTCTCGCACCAGCATCTATGGCGATGCGATTTCGGGCCTTTCTGGCGGCGCGTCGATCATAGGTCTTGTCAACGGCGACGAACTTGGCGGCACGGCCAGCTGGACCACCACCGCCAATGGCAAAAGCGATGTCGGCTCCTATGCCGTCACCGGTAGTGTCACTGGCGCAAACGCCAATTACGATATCACCTTCGTGCAGGCTGAGAGCAACGCCAAGGCGCTGAGCATCACCCCGCGTGCGCTGACCGTGATCTACACTGCCAATGCGGCCAACAGCATCTATGGCGATGCGATTGCGGGCCTCTCTGGTGAGGTGTCGAGCGAAGGCCTGGTCAATGGCGATGAGCTGGGCGGTACGGCAAGCTGGATCACCACCGCCAATGGCAAAAGCAATGTCGGTTCCTATGCCATCACTGGTTCGGGCCTGAACGCGAACGCCAACTACAAGGTCACCACCGTGCAGGCCGATGCCAATGCCAACGCGCTGAGCATCACCCCGCGCGCGCTGACTGTGATCTACACTGCCAATGGCACCCGGATGACGGTGGGCGGCGCTGTGCCGGCGCTTGATGGCACGGTATCGAGCGAAGGCCTCGTCAACGGCGATGAACTGAGCGGCACGGTCAGCTGGGCCACTCCGGCGGACAGCAACAGCGAGGCGGGCAGCTATGCGATCACCGGATCGGGTGTGGGTGCAAGCGACAACTACACGGTGACCGAGCAGCAGGCACAGGGCAACGCCACGGCCCTGACCGTGGTCAGCGCTGCAAACCCGACGCCTGAGCCCGGCCCGAACCCCGAGCCTACTCCGGAGCCCACTCCGAACCCCGAGCCCACTCCGGAGCCCGGCCCGAACCCTGAGCCTACTCCGGAGCCCGAACCCGAGCCCGAACCGACCCCTGCCCCGATTGTCTCCGGCCCCACGCCGGACATCACCGCGGGCGCGCTTTATGGCGACCTGGGCACCTCGGGCGAAGGCTCGCTCCTCGGCTCGGGCAGCTTCGGCGAGAATAGGCAGTTCGGTGGCCAGGCCGGGTTCGAATCCATCGAAAGCTTCTGCGAAGACGGCAGCTGCTGATCGCATCGCCCTAGGCAGACGCCTCTCATGGCGTCACAAGCAGAGCCGTATCGGGATAGGCCCCGGTACGGCTCTGCCGTTTGTGGCTTGGGTGAATGAAAGAAGGGCTCGGTCAGCCCACTCGCCCTGTCGCCAGCAAATCAGCGCTGCAACAGCGCGCGCCACCACTCCTCGTTGACGAGATACCACGCGAGTGTGGCTGCCAACCCTTCCGCAAAGCTGTTGCGCGGCCGGTAGCCCAGCTCGCGCTCGATCTTGCTGCAATCGATGGCGTAGCGCCGGTCATGCCCGGCGCGGTCGGTGACAAAGGTTTTGAGATCGCTCGTTATCTTGCCGTTGGCGGCGGGCGCATCGGGATAGCGTTCGGCCAGCACTTCGACATCTTCAAAGGCACGATCCACCGCCGCGCAGATCGCGTCGATTACCGTCATGTTGGGCAACTCCTCGCCGCCGCCGATGTTATAGACCTCGCCCGGCTTGCCCTTTTCGAGCACCAGTTCGATCCCGCGGCAATGATCCTCCACGTGCAACCAGTCGCGCACGTTCATGCCGTCGCCGTAGATCGGCAGGCTGCGCCCTTCTAGGCAGTTGATCAGGAACAGCGGGATCAGTTTTTCGGGAAATTGATAGGGGCCGTAGTTGTTCGAGCAATTGCTCGTCGTGGTCTCAAGCCCGAAGGTGTGGTGATAGGCGCGTACGAGGTGGTCGCTCGCCGCCTTGCTCGCCGAATAGGGCGAGTTGGGAGCATAGGGCGTGGTTTCGCTGAAGGCCGGGTCATTGGGGCCGAGCGAGCCATAGACCTCGTCGGTAGAGACATGGTGGAACCGGTGCGGGCGGCCCGAACCCTCGTCGAGCCACACCGTCCGTGCGGCTTTGAGCAGCGAATGGGTGCCATCGATATTGGTGCTGATGAAGGCGTCAGGGCCGCTGATCGAGCGGTCGACATGGGTTTCGGCGGCGAAATGGACGAGCCGGTCGATTTTTCGATCGCGCAGCAGACTCTCAACCAGCGCGGTGTCGCGGATATCGCCCACTACCAGATCGACACCTTCTAGCCCATCAAGGTTAGCGGGGTTGCCAGCGTAGGTCAGCAGGTCAAGCACGCAGACGGCGTCGTCAGGGTGCGCCTTGCGCCAGTGGTGCACGAAGTTCGCGCCGATAAAGCCCGCGCCGCCGGTGACGAGAATCTCAGACATGCGACGCTTCCTCCTTCAGCATGGCGCGCAGATGGGTGCGCCAGTGGGTATGGCCGTCTTCGAGCAGAGCCCGCGTTTTGCTGCAATCGAGCAGTGAGAAGGCGGGGCGTGCGGCGGGTGTGGGATAGGCGCTGGTGGGGATCGGGGTGATCGGAATTGCCGCCTCCAGCAGGCCGAGCGCTAGCGCCTCTTCCTGAATGGCGACGGCGAAGTCGTACCAGCTCGCCACACCGGCATCGCTGTGGTGGAAAGTGCCGCTGGCGTCCTTGGCGATGAGCCCCCAGATGGTGTGGGCGAGGCCCGGCGCCCAGGTTGGCGCGCCGATCTGGTCGGCCACCACGTTCAGCGCGGGCTTTTGCGCCATCAGGCGCAGCATGGTGCGCACGAAGTTGGCGCCGCCTGCGGTGTAGACCCAGGCCGTGCGCACGAGCAGGTCGCTGTCGCGCAGGCTGTCCTCGCCTGCGGCCTTGCTTCGGCCATAGGCGGAGATCGGGTTGCGGCTGTCGTCGGGGCGGTAAGCGCGGCTCGCTGCGCCATCAAACACGAAGTCGGTCGATACGTGGACGAGCCTGCCCTCATGCGCGCTAACCAGCGCAGCGACCGCCCGGGCATTGATGGCGCGTGCGGTGTCCTCGTCGCTCTCGGCCTTGTCGACGGCGGTGTAGGCGGCGGCGTTGATCACCAGATCGGGGGCGACCTGCTCCACCAGTGCGGCGATGGCACAGGCTTCGGCAAGGTTGCAGGCGTCGCGCGTAACCGGGTGCAGCTCGACCCCGGCAGGAGCTGTCGCGATCAGGCCGCGCCCCAGCTGGCCATTGGCGCCAGTAATCAGGACTTTCACGCAAAGGCCTCCACATCGCTCAGGGGCGTGCCCTTGGCATCCTTGGCCGAAAGCTGCACCTCAATGCCATCGAGCGGCCATGCGATCCCGACATCCGGGTCGTCCCAGGCCAGCGAGTGTTCTTGCTGCGGAGCATAGGGGGCATCGCACTTGTAGAGGAAGTCGGTGTCGTCCTCCAGCGTGAGGAATCCGTGGGCAAAGCTCTGCGGGACCCAGAACATGCGCTTGTTCTCGGCCGAAAGTTCCACGCCGGTCCACTTGCCGAAGGTGGGGGAGGAGCGCCTGAGGTCCACCGCCACATCGAACACCGCGCCGCTCACCACCCGCACAAGCTTGCCCTGCGGGCCGGGGTTCTGGAAATGCATCCCACGCAGCACGCCCTTCTGCGAGCGCGAGTGGTTGTCCTGCACGAAGGCGATAGCGAGCCCCGCCTCGGCGAATTTTGCAGCGTTCCAGCTTTCCATGAAGAAGCCGCGTTCATCGCCAAACACTTTGGGTTCGATAATCAGCGGCCCGGCGATGTCGCATTCGGTGATGATCATCAGATGCGCCCTTCGTGCAGCAGCGCCATCAGATATTCGCCGTAGCCCGACTTCTTCAGGGGCGCGGCAATCGCTTCCAGCTTGGCATCGTCAATAAAGCCCTGCCTCCAGGCGATTTCTTCCGGGCAGCAGATCTTGAGGCCCTGCCGCTCCTCGGTGATGCGCACGTAGCTGGCCGCATCGAGCAGCGAGCTATGGGTGCCGGTGTCGAGCCAGGCAAAGCCGCGGCCCATAATCTCGACCGACAGCGCGCCGTCATCGAGATAGAGGCGGTTGAGGTCGGTTATCTCAAGCTCGCCGCGCGGCGAAGGCTTCAGGTCGCGGGCGCGGTCGACCACGGTGTTGTCGTAGAAATAGAGGCCTGTGACCGCGTAGTTCGACTTGGGTTGCGCGGGCTTTTCCTCGAGTGACAGGGCGACGCCGTCAGCATCGAAGTCGACCACACCATAGGCCTTGGGGTCGTTCACCCGGTACGCAAATACGCTCGCCCCGCTGGTCCGCGCGGCGGCATTTCCGAGCAATTCGGGGAGGCCGTGGCCGTAGAAAATGTTGTCGCCCAGCACGAGCGCGCTGGGGTGATTGCCGACAAAATCCGCGCCGATATGGAAGGCCTGCGCAAGGCCATCCGGGCTGGGTTGCACCGCGTAGCTAAGCGCCACGCCGAAATCCGAACCATCGCCGAGTACGCGGCGGAACTGATCCTGATCCTCGGGCGTGGTGATGATCAGAATATCGCCAATGCCCGCCATCATCAATGTAGACAGCGGATAGTAAATCATCGGCTTGTCGAAGACCGGCATAAGTTGCTTCGATATGCCGCGCGTGAGCGGATAGAGCCGTGTTCCCGACCCTCCAGCGAGAATTATACCTCTCCGTGCGATTGTCATCATACTTTATGGCAGTCGCGCTAAAGCGGGTGAGTGCCAATGCGATAGGCTACGTACCGCAATTGTTCCTAGGCGGTTTCATAAGAGTTGATCAGCGGGGATTCAGAAGATCGCGATGATGGTGCGAAACTTGTCGTAGCGGGGTGGTTAAGGGTTAGCGCCATTGTCTGCATCCGTGCGGCGAGGTCCGTGTGATGTCTCCTTTTCTATGCAAACCCAAAAACTTCCCGGCGATGTCAGACGGGTTACAGTGTCTGTTAGCCAGGTTACGCGTGCGCCCTGTGCCTCGTGGTCCGCGTGTTTCCGCAAGTCGCACGAAAAGAATGTTCCTCAAGTGTCGATCATGTTTTCCCGGTGGGTCGTTGTCAGCTTTCCTGAAATGTCGCTGCAGCGTCGCCGATAGAGTAATGGCTGTTCTCGAAGGATCGCTACTACGTAACAGGCCGTCGGTTTGCTGCGCGAATTGAATCAGTTCCTCGGCCCTTGTGGCAAAACACGTTCAATTGTTTGCGCGAGCCACGGCGGAGAAGCGGAGAGCGACCGCGAGAACAATACTTCGGGAACGCGTCTTCCCCTCCCGTGCCCCGCCCGCGTGCGCGCGCGCCACGCGATAGAGCCAGTGTTCGCGCCCGCCGGTGATGTCGAAATAGGCGCGGTCGATGCTGAGCATTTCGCCCTTCGTCATTACCCTTTCCCGGAACCAGTTGGACAGCTCGAGGGTCATGCTGCGGTTGTGCGCGGTCTTTTCGGCGACCAGCTGGATTCAGCCATCGAGGCAGATGACGGTCCCCTTGCGGCGGTTTTCGGCGCGGATCTCGATCTTGATCGTGGTCGAAACGAGCCGGTCGAGCGCTTGGCAAAGCAGCTGGTAAGTGCGGTCTGTGGGCGAGCGACCGACGGCGCGCAGCAGGTCGTAGGGCTTGAGGTGCAGCTTGCGCGGAAGATCAGGATGTCGGTATCCCAGATCGTCGTCATGCCATAGTCGAAATTGGCGCTGACATGGGCCCACAGCTTGCCGTCGGGGCTGGTGTAGTCGATTGGCTTTCCGCGCTTGGTCTTGGCGAGGCTGAAGAAGGGCCGCTCCATCATCTCGCGCTGATCGCGCAGGGGCAGGTCCGCCAGATAGGGCAGGAACAGGTTGAATTGCTCGGGAACGGACTGGCGGCAGGTGCCCGTCATCCTCGGGCATGCGGATTCGGTTGTCTGCTTGCCCGGCATGAGGTGCGCCCTTGAACCTGCATCCGGGGTGTAGTGGCGCAAAACACTCAAATCCGAAGTCAAAATTGCTGGGCGACATTTGGACGCGGCAGCGACGGCGATGATTTCGTGCTGCCGAATTGTTCGTGCAATTATGGCCTATGAAGTACGAACCTAAGGAAAATACCTTATGTGTCGCGGAAAAAGAGTCAAAACTACGTACTTTATCTTAGAAAAGCGGCTCTAACTGAATCCATACTTAGTACGAAGCCGTATACGTCAATTTTAGAGTGGTAAAATGGTCCAGAACTAGAAATATTCCCACACAGGATCGCTCAGTTGCTTTGTCAACATATGTCATATGCGATTTTGATTGGGGGTTTTTGTGAATTTTATCTGTCGCCGGAATGGAAGCAAGGAGGGCGCTCGTGGCGAGATTGCCAAACCGCGTGCTGCCACTGGCTACTGGCCGCTGTTGTGTGCGGCGCTGTTCCTCGCCGCTCCGGCCAGCAGCGCTGCAACCAGCACGGCAGCGCTGGCCCCGGCAGACCCTGACATGCTTCGTTCGTGGACGCTTGACGAGCTCATCGGTCGCGCGGCCGAGCGCAATCCTTATGTCGAATCCCAGCGTAGCAACGCGCTTTCTTCGCAATATGCGGTGTCTGCCGCGCGCTGGGAATATTTCCCTACCCCTTCGGTGAATGTGGAGGGCGGGCGCCACGGCTACCTGGTGACGGGCGCGCTGACGCAGCCGCTTTACAGCTTTGGCCGCATCGGTGCCGATCTCAGAACCGCCAAGTCGCGCGCCTCGGTTGCCGAAGCCGGGATCGAGGAAGCGCGTTACGAAATCGCGCTGCGCGTGGTCGATGCCTATGGCAGGCTGGTCGCCGCGCGCTCGTTCCGCGAGGTTTATCGCGAAGACATCGCGCGGCTTGAAGCGCTCGAAGGCATGATGCGCCGGCGCGTGGAAACGGGCCTGTCGGCTTCGGTAGATTACAATCTCGTCTTCACCCGTCTCACGCTGTCGCAGAACAATCTGACCAACTATCGCGCGATCGAGGTCAGCGCGGTGGAGGCACTTTCGCAGCTTGTGGGCGTGCCGATCATGGCCGCGCAGGTGGAAGAGCCGCAGGGCGTTGCAGGGCAGTTTGTCGCCACCACGACCGACGATCTGCTGGCGCGCGCGGTGGCCGCGAACCCCGGCCTGCAGCGCGCGGAAGAGCAGATTGACCTGGCCCAGGCCGAGGCCCGCTCTGCCGAGCGCGCCGCGATGCCGACTATCTTCGCGCGCTTCGAACAGCGTGTGGCAGATGATGAATATTACCCTTCGGCCACACCTGACACCCGCGTTTTCCTGGGCGTGAACTATGCCTTCGGGGCCGGCCTTTCGACCTTTGACCGGGCTAAGTCGGCGCAGGCGCTGGTGGGCGCGGCCTCCAGCCAGCGCGATGCCTATCTTGCCGATCTTGCCAGCCAGATCACGGCGGACCTCGAAAACTACCGCGCGCTGCGCACGCTGGTCGGCCAGCTGCGCGAGAGCAGCGTGGTGCAGCGGCAAACCTTCGAATCCTATCAGCGCATGTTTCTGGCCGGGAAACGCAGCTGGCTCGACCTGCTGAACGTCACGCGTGAGCAGACCGAAATTGAACGCAGCCTGGCCGATGCGGAGGTGCAGTTCATGATCGCCGCTTATCGCCTGAAATTGCTGTCGGGAGAATTCCCGTGGGAGTGATGGACGTCTTCACCAAGGCTCCGGCGCCGGACTTCGCCGACAGCATCGTCTGGCTGGGCAAGCGGCTGGCGACCGTGTTCGAGGCGTCGGGCGGGCTGACCTACCGCGATGCCCGCAAACTGCGCGCCCAGTTCGCTGACAAGGAAGGGGCCGACGCCAACCGTGCGGCGGCCAAATCCATCCAGCTGTTGTGCCAGATGCTGAACCTGAAGGCCTCGCGCTGGCGGCAGGCACCGCGCAAGTGCGACCTTCCTTTTGTGGCCCTGATCCCGGGCGAGGGCTACCGCTTCGTCTACGATCTGAGCGGCGAAGGCCTGTGGCTTACCGAGGGCGCCGAGGGGCGCGAGCGGATCGAAGCCTGGCCGCAGGGCACCGTGTTCAGCGCGCTTGAGCGCCGCCAGCAACTGCCCCGCGAAAAGACGGCGCGCGGCGTGTTCGAAGATATCATGGCGGTCGACAAGTCGTGGATTGTCTTCGCCAGTCTCGCCTCCACCATCGCGAGCGTTCTCGTGCTGGCGACCTCGCTCTATTCGATGCAGGTTTATGACCGGGTGATCGGGCAAGGCGGCGTTGCCACGCTGATCGTGCTCACGATCGGGGCCATGATCGCGGTGCTGATCGAGCTCTGCCTGAAGCTGGCCCGCTCCGCCATCGTAGACCGGGCCTTGCGGCGCATCGATATCGACGCGGCGCGCAACATCTTCCAGCGGATGCTGGCGACGCGGCTCGATCAGTACCCGCGCAGCCTTGGCACCTTCGCTGCGCAGGTGCGCGGATATGAGGCGGTGCGTGCCTTCATCATTGCCCGCAAGCTTTACCTGTTCACCGATGCGCCCTTTGCGCTGTTCTTCCTCGGCGTGATTTTTCTGATCGGCGGCCCCGCTGTGGCTGCGGTGCCGCTGGTCGCCTTCATCATTGCCCTGTCAGTCGGCCTCGGGTTCCGCCGCGCGATCGAAGCGCACAGCAGCCGCGAGGATATGGTCGGCAATCAGCGGCATGGCCTGCTGGTCGAGGCGATCCAGGGGGCCGAATTCCTCAAGGCCACCGGCGGCTCGTGGCAGGCCCGGCAGCGGTGGGATTACCTGTCGCGCTGCACGGCGGAAGAGATGACGCAGATCAAGCATCTCAACGAAACGGCTTCCTATGCCTCGGGCGTGATCCAGCAGATCAGCTATATCGGGCTGGTCGCGACCGGCGCTTACCTTGCCGTCACCAGCAATAGCCTGACGGTCGGCTCGATCATCGCCTGTTCGATCGTTTCGGGCCGCGTGCTGATGCCGGTCAACGCCATTCCCGGCCTGCTGGTGCAGTGGGCCCACGCCAAGGTGGCGCTGCGTAACTTGGACCGGCTTTACGAGCTGGCCGAAGAGAACGACGGCGTGGATTCGCCGCTGGTTCCCGAAGTGATCCGTAGCCGGTTCGAAGTGGCCAACCTCGAGTTTTCATGGGTGACCCAGCCCACCCCGCTCGAAGTGAAATCGCTCGAGATCGGCGAGGGAGAGCGCGTTGCCATTCTCGGTGCGGTCGGCTGCGGCAAGAGCACGCTGCTCAAGCTGATGGCCGGGCTGATCAAGCCCGAGCGTGGGCATGTCCTGCTCGATGGCCTCGACGTGCAGCACATTTCTGCCGAACGGCGTTCCGAACTGATCGGCTATCTGCCGCAGCAGATCCGGCTCGTCAGCGGCACCCTGAGGGAAAACCTGACGATGGGCCTGCCCTATGTCGATGACGAGGCGCTGGCCGATGCCATCCGCGCGAGCGGCCTTGCAAGCTTGCTGGCCGGGCGTTCCGAAGGTGTGCAGATGCCGATCTCCGAAGGCGGGGAGGGCCTGTCTGGCGGGCAGCGCCAGATCGTGGGCCTCACACGGATGCTGCTGGCCAAGCCGCGCGTCTGGCTGCTCGACGAGCCGACCTCGGCGATGGACGATGCCACCGAAGAACAGTGCCTGCGCGCGGTTCGCGATGCGGTGGCCCCAACGGACACGCTCGTGCTGGTGACGCACAAGATTCGGCTGCTGTCGCTGGTCGATCGGGTGATCGTGCTGACGCCGCAGGGCATTGCCCTCGATGGCCCGCGTGACGCGGTGCTGGAGCGGCTGCGGCAGGGTGCGTCCGCTGCGCAGCAATCCGCCCAAGGCAACCCGACCGGCCAGAACCGCCCGGCGGCCCCCACCGGCAATGCACGTCCCGTGGAGACGGTATCATGAAGATGGAATATCCAATCGATGTGAACGCCAGCATCGCGCGCGAGCGGCGTCGCTTCGGGCTGCCGGCTATTGGCCCGAGTGGCTGGCTGATCGTGGTGATCGGCCTTGGCCTCACCGGTCTGCTGATCTGGGCGGCCAACTCGCAGATCGATCAGATGGTGCGCGCGCGCGGGCAGGTGATTGCCGAGGCGCGGACGCAGGTGATCCAGGCGGCCGACAACGGCGTGCTTGCCGAAATGCGCGTCACCGAAGGGCAGCAGGTTCGCCAGGGCGATCTGCTTGCGCTGATGGACCAGAACCGCGTTTCGGCCGCGCTTGATGACAGCCAGAACAAGGTCGCGGCGCTGAAGGCGACGCTCGCCCGGCTGCGGGCGGAAGTCTATGGCGGAAGCCTGTCGTTCCCGCCCGAGCTCGACGGCTGGCCCAGTTTCCGCGAAAACCAGACGCAGCTCTATTACCGTCGGCGGCAAGCGCTGAACGAGGGGATTTCCGCCCTGCGGCAGAGCCGCGCGCTGGTTCAGGACGAGCTGAACATCACCGAGCCGCTGCTGGCGGCGGGCGATGTCGGCCAGGTCGACGTGATCCGCCTGCGCCGCTCGATCGCCGATCTCGACGGGCAGATCGTGAACCTGCGCAACAAGTATTTCCAGGATGCGCAGCAGGAGATGACCAAGGCCGAGGAAGAACTCGCCACCCAGGAAGAGATGCTGCGCGAACGCTCGGTCGTCTACGATTTCACCGAACTGCGCGCGCCGCACGATGGCCAGATCAAGAAGATCGTCACCACGACGATAGGGGCCTCGCTGCGGGCGGGTGAGCCGGTGCTCGAAATCCTGCCGACGGCGAGCGATCTGATCGTCGAGGCGAAGTTCAAGCCGAGTGACCTTTCCGATGTGCGCGTGGGCCAGACGGCGCTGATCAAGCTCGATGCTTATGATCCCAGCATTTACGGCAGCCTTGAGGGCGAAGTCGCCTACATCAGCCCCGACACGCTGACCGAACGTGGCCCGCAGGGCCAGGAAGAAGTTTTCTACCGCGTGCAGATCCGACTGCCGGAGCAGCCTGCTCCGCCGCCCGGACGCAAAGCCATCAACGTGGACGCCGGCATGACGGCGACTGTCGAGGTCCGGACCAAGCAGCGTTCGGTTCTCACCTTCCTCACCAAACCTATCACCAAGACGATCGACGACGCTTTCGGCGAACGCTGACGCCTGGATCGCAAAAAAGTCTTCAAGGAGCAGAGCAATGAAAAACACGGACAACGCCAAGGACATCGCCAAGGACAACCAGGCCGCTCCTGCGAACGGCACTCCGCCCGAATTGGCCAAGGCCGATATGGCGCCGGTGCCCGGCACCGCTCCGCGCCATCCCAATGCCGAGGGCGAACAGCCCGCTGGCAGGCCCCGCACGCCGCAATCGTTGCTCGACAAGATTTCCGCCAAGGCCGCCCAGCAGCGCCTTAGCGACGAGGACGAGGACGAAGAGGAAGAGCTGACCGCCGACGAGGCCGAAACGGAAGAAGACGCCGCGTCTGACGAAGCGCCCGCCGATTCGGTCGACACCGGCGCCGCAGCAGCCGATGCGCCCGAGGCGACCGAGCAGGGCGAGGAGCGCACACAGATGCGCGGCGAGGGCACCACGGGTGGCTTCCTGTCCGGCATTCCGCCGATCGTCTATGCACTCGGTGCGGCAGGCATCGTGGGCGGCGGCATCGCAATCTTCCGCGATGGCGGCGGCGACACAATTGCCGCACCCGACGCGAAGCTGGCGAACGACACCGGCGCTTCCGCCACCGACTTCATCACCAAGGATGGCACCATCGACGTGTCCGGAATCGTGACCGGCAACACCTGGGAATATTCGACCGATGGCGGTGCGACCTGGCAAGCCGGCAGCGGCACCAGCTTCACACTGGCCGAAGGCACCTATGCCGCAGGTTCGGTTCAGGTCCGGCAGAAGGATGCCGGCGGCCAGACCGGCGAAGTGGGCAAGATCGCAGGAGCCATCACGGTTGACGCAACAGCGCCCGAAGCACCGGCCATCGATGCGGTGACGGGCGACGACGTAGTCGATCGCACTGAAGCCGAGGGGCCAGTGTCGGTTTCGGGCACCGGTGAGGCGGGCAGCACGCTGACCGTTAACTGGGGCGATGTCAGCAAGACGGTGACCGTGGGCGCGGACGGCACCTGGACGGCCGAATTCGCCGCCAGCGAAGTGCCCGCGAACGGCAGCTACGCGATCACCGCCTCGGCAGTGGATGCCGCCGGCAACACCTCCGAAACCGCCACACACGACGTAGTCGTGGATCGGCAGAACTATATCACCGGCACGGTATCGGCAGGCCCGGTCGTGGCCGGCCTCGAAGTGAAGGCCTATACCGAGGACGGCACCCTGCTTGCCTCCGGCGTCACCGACGCCTCCGGCTCGTTCCGGATCGGCTACACCGATTACAGCGGCCTCGTGCTGGTTTCCGTGGTTGACCCCGATGCCAACTCGGAAGGCTTCATCGACGAGGCTACCGGCGAGCAGACCGACCTTACGGTGATGCTGCGCGCGGTGAAAATGGCCGAAGCGGGCGAGGATCTGGTGATCAACATCACCCCGCTCACCGAAGTGGCCACCCGTCTAATGGCGGCATCGCTGAACTCTGCCGGGGTAACCGATCTTACCGGCGTCGATACCGCCGCGGTTCTCAATGCCAATGCCCTGGTAGCGAAGCTGTTCACCGATCAGCCCGACACCTTGCTGACCAGCCAGGAACTGAAGCTGGTGATCGATGCAGCGGGTGCCGACACATCGGATACGGCCAGTATCTATGGCGTCTATCTCGCCGCAATTCAGGGCTGGTCGCTGATGCAGGATCAGACGCTGGAGGAGACGATCGCGGAGATCGTTGCCCTGTTGCAGGGCAGCCAGTCGCTCGGCGGCGCAGCGACGCGGCCCGACCTCGGGCTTTCCGATGCGCAGAAGCTGGCCGACATTCTCGAACAAGGCTTCGAGACCGTGATCGAGCAGAACCCCGATCTGGCCACGGCAATGCTTCCGGCGGCCCGGATCAAGGAACTCGGCTTCGTGAATGACGATACCGGCCCCGCTTTCGAAGGCGGCGCGAGCATCAACCCGGCTGTGGCCGAGGATGCGGCCGCCGGGCAGGTGGTGTTCACCGCCAAGGCCAGCGATCCCACCGCCGGCGTGACCTATGCGCTCACCGGCAGCAGCGACTTTGCCATCGACGCCCAGACCGGCGAGGTGACCCTGCTCGGCGCGCTCGATTACGAGACGCTGGGGCTCTATTCGTTCACGATCACGGCCACCGATTTCTGGGGCAACACCTCGTCGCAGACGGTGGACCTTGCCGTCACCGATGTGAACGAAGCGCCGGTGGCGGCGGACCCGCTCGTCGATCAGACGGCGATTGTCGGTCAGCCGTTCACCTACAAGATCGCCGCCGAAAGCTTCAGCGATCCCGATGCGGGCACCACGCTGACCTATTCGGCCACGCTGGCGAATGGCTCGCCTTTGCCCACATGGCTCAGCTTCGATGCCGCCACGGGCACCTTCAGCGCCACCAGCCCGCAGGAGCTTGCCAGCCCGGTCACCGTGACGGTCACGGCATCGGACGGCAGCCTCACCGCGTCGAACCAGTTCACACTGGGGACGATCAGCGCGCCGGCGGTCACGGCGGTCCGGGCCGAGGTCCCTGCCGCCAGGAGTGGCCAAGACATCGGCTTCGCGCTGGAGTTCAGCGAGAATGTGATTGTCGATGGCGACCTGGCAAATGTGACGATCACCTTTGGCGATGGAGCGTTCACCGCCACGGGCGTTTCACAGTCGCTCGGAAACGTGCTTCTGTTCATGGGCACGATCCCGGAAGGTGACTTTTCGCAGATCGCGCTAACCGACATAACGTTGAACGGCGTGACCATCACCGGCGAGACGACGGGTCAGCCGCTGCTGACCGAAAAGCTGGGCCAGACGGTTCCTAATTTCGTAATCGACAATACTCGCCCGACGATTACTTCCACAAGCCTTGAAGCAGCTGAGAACGGCACCGAGGTGGCTACGCTGACTGCCGATGAAGAGGTGGAATGGTCGCTCGACGGGACCCTTGCCGACAATCCGCTGTTCGACCTGAGCCCTGCGGGCGTTCTCACCTTCAAGGAAGCGCAGGATTTCGAAGGGGGTGACACAAGCTTTGATTTAGCTGTCATAGTGGAGGATCGCGCTGGCAACGTGACCTTTCAGCTCGTAACGGTCGAGCTAACCAACGTGAACGAAGCGCCGCAGGTTTCTAGGGAGCTGGTTGATCAGACGGCGGTTGTCGGTCAGGCGTTCAGCTATGCGTTCGCCTCCGACAGCTTCGATGATCCCGACGCTGGCACCGACCTGACCTATACGGCGACACTGGCGGATGGTTCGGCGCTGCCCGCATGGCTCACCTTCGACGCGGCTAGCCGCACGTTCAGCGCCAGCGCAGCGGCAAACCTTGCCAGCCCGATCACGGTGCGAGTCACCGCCTCTGACGGCAGCCTCAGTGTGTATGACGAGTTCACGCTGAATACGATCACTGCGCCGCAGGTTACGGCTATCACCGCCAACACCGATGCCGCAAAGAATGGCGATACGGTTACCTTTACCGTCACCTTGAGCGAGGCTGTGACCCTCACAGGCAAACTAAGCGATGTAATCTTCTCCTTTAACGATGACCAATTCAGCGCGGTTGCTAGCAATCAAGTCTCAGGGAATACGTTTGCGTTCACAGCGTCGATGCCGATAGGCGATTTCAATACGGTCACACTCACCGGCATCACCCTGAACAGCGGCACGACCATTGTGGGCGATAGCAGCGGCGAGGGTCTGCTCACCGATGCGGTCGGCCAGACGGTCAGCGACTTCGTGATCGACAATACAGTGCCTACGGTGACTTCGACGAGCGTGACTGCGGCGGAGAATGACACGGCGGTCGCTACGCTGACTGCGAACGAGGACGTGACCTGGGCGCTCAACGGCACTTCGGGCGACAATGCGCAGTTCACTTTGAGTTCTGCGGGCGTTCTGACCTTCAATGCGGCGAAGGACTACGAAACAGATGCCAAGAGCTACAGCGTGGCGGTTACTGCCACTGACAGCGCCGGCAACACGACCAATCAGACCGTCACGGTTAACCTCACCGACGTGAACGAAACGCCGGTGGTGGCAAACCCGCTGGTCGATCAGGCGGCGGTCGTGGGTCAGGCGTATAGCTATACGATCCCCACCGGCAGCTTCACCGACCCCGATGCGGACACCACGCTGACCTACACGGCCACGCTTTCGGATGGCTCGGCGCTGCCCGCATGGCTCAGCTTCAACGCGAGCACCGGCACGTTCAGCTCGGCCAATCCGCCGTCGCTCGACGCGGCGATCACGGTGCGGGTCACCGCATCGGACGGCTCGCTCACCGCATCGGACGAGTTCACGCTGGATACGGTCAGCGCACCTGCGTTCTCGACGAATCTGAACGGTGTGACCAACCTCGATGTGCGCTCGAACCTGGTTTTCACAGCCAGCGAGAATATCGGGCTGACGACCGAGGATGGCACTTATCAGATCGTCATCAGCAACGATGCCAACAGCACCGGGAAGGAAGGCTATTACGGCGACACCGGCGAAACTGACGATCACACGCAAACGATCGAGGTCACTGTAAGCAGCGGCGTTGCCTCTGCGACCGTGAACGGAACGGCTGTGACCCTGTCCGACGTGTTGACCACCGACGGCAACAAGCTGGTGATCAACCCTTACTACGACCTCGATTTCGCCAACAACTACCACGTCGAAATCAGCGCGGGCCTGTTCGAGGGGACCACGTCCGGTCAGGGCAACGTCGCTCTTTCCACCGGTGCCACCTTTGCAACGGTGACCCCGAATACGAACGGCTCCGGGGCTTCGCTCGTTTCCAACGGCACTGCATCGCAAATGATGAACGACGCCGATGGCAGCCTGGTTGCGGGCAAGTACTGGATCGGGCTCGATAATGTGGGCAACACGGCGGGCTCGACACCGATGGATCTCGGCTCGCTTGCGGCCGATGGTTATGCCTTCGTTGCGACCGATCGCAACCCCGATCCGGCCGATCCAGGAACCTCGTTGGGTATCGGCACTTGGGACTTCTGGGTGAAAGCCGAAGGCTTCGGTGCCGACGATCTGATCTACATTGACAACCAGGTGCTGGATCGTGCTGGCGACTGGAATCTGGAAGACACCTATTTCGCCGACGGAGAATACAGCGGAAATTACTACACGCGCATCGAATTCGATACGTCTGACGGTGGAACCGGGATAAATCCCTCAAGTAGTCAGGCTTGGTTCGACGTCTACGTTGATGGAACCTACTATATGCAGCCGAGCGACATCCAGAATAGTTTCGGAACTACAGAACCTGTATTTGCGGGAGGCTAGGTTTTGACTTGGCGGGGCGCTGCGATCACGCGCGCTCCGCCCAAAGATCACAGCGCAGACGGCGCTACTCCGCCACCAGACATAAAGCGGCAGGACCAAAAGGTTCGGGCACAAGAGATTAGCAGGGATACGATCATGGCCATTACTTCAAAATATATCATCGTGAGCACTGATGGCACCGAGACGAATTTCATCGATTTCGATCTGAATTACGGCACCTTGTCGCTTGATGGTCAGGAGATACAGTATCTCGGTTCAAGCTCTGTCGATGCGCTGTTCGTGCGTCCGGGTGCGACATACTCGCTGAGCACCGGCTCAGGCGCGGACAAGATCTATTTCGAGGGATCCTATTCAGACTACACCGTCACCACCACGGGTTCGACGCTGACCCTTACGCGCACTGTCGGTGAGAAGACGGAAACGGTGAATATTGCGGGCGCCGCCTCGCCGCGCACACCCGACGTGCTGGTGTTCTCCGATGGCTCGGTTGCGGCCAATCAGGCGCACAGTGCCGTGGCCCAGGGCGCCGACGCGCCAGTTCCGACAGGGGAGACTTCGCGTGCACCGGTAGGCGCTGCGGCGCCCGATGCAGACCTGGCGGCCAGCGTGAAGGTGGCGATCTTCGATCCTGCCGGTGACACGGTTTCTCTGGCGCCCCAGGGCATGAGCTTTCAGGTGCTCGGCAATGCAGGCGTCGATGTCGTTTATGTGGCCGATGGTGCCCAGATCGACGCGAGCGGTCTGGGCGGCGGCCAGGATATCGTCTATTTCCGCGGCAAATGGTCGGACTATACGAAGACCATTTCGGGTTCCAGCATGACGCTGACGCGCATGGTTGGCGATGTCATGGAGAGTGTGGTCGTTGCCGCGAGTGGCGCGTCGCGCAACGATCTGCTCGTGTTCGCAGATGGCGCGGTTGAGTCGCTCTATGCTGGCAGGGCGATAAAGGACGATGCCGGGACGGCGCTCGACGCTATCAACACCTACGATCCGGGCACCATCACCCCCGGCCTTTCGGTAAACGTGCAGGGCATTCGCAGCCCCGCCGAAGCCATGTGGCTGCGCGAAGGCGATACGCTGTCGTTCACGCTCGATTTCAACCAGAACGTGGTGCTGGCCGAAGGCAAGACGCTCACCATCACGGCGCTGGTCGGCGGCCAGGAGTTCACGCTCACCGCCACCGGCACCGCGCAGACGGCGCAGGGCGTGAAGGGGCTGGCGTTCACCGGCGGGCAGATCCCTGCCGACCTGCTTGACGCCGATGGCATTTCGCTCAAGCCCGACAGCCTGGCGCTGGGCACCGCCACTGCCGACGATTTCAAGGGCGAGAACGGCCTCGAGGTCGTTCTTGAACATGGCGGGCTAACTGCGCCCGGAATCCGTGTCGATTCCGATGTGCCCGAGGCTGCCGAGCTTACGCTGGTGGGCGATGCCATCAAGAATGAAGATGCCGCGCTGTCGCAGGACGGCGTGCTGTCGCTGGTCGCCGAAGAAGGGGCCACGGCCGAAGTGCGCTTCGAAGGCAGCGCCGGAACCGTGATCCGCTTCGTCGAGGGAACGGGGGCCGCGCAGGCCATCGTTCTTACCGCCGCCGAATTGGGCGAGCTGGGCGAAGGCACGGTAAACGTGACCACTCTTGTGACCGATGCCGCGGGCAACCAGTCGCCCGCTGCCGAAGCCAGCTTCACCATCGATACGCTGGCGCCGGGTGCGCCCGTTGTTGCGCTGGCCACGGCTGTGAGCGGCGGCGCAACCATGGCCGAGGCGACCTCGGCCGATGGCGTGATGACCGTAACGGCAGAGGCCGGTTCCAGCGTCGTCGCCGTGTTCACCAGTGCGAATGGCAGCGTCGAGCTGACGCTGAGTGCTGACGGAAGCGCGCAGCCGCTGGTGCTGAGCGAGGCCCAGCTCGCCACGCTGGGCGAGGGCGAGGTCACCGTTGCGGTGACGGCCACGGACGCTGCGGGCAACGAGTCCGGGACGGCCACCACCTCCTTCACTGTCGATACCATCGCGCCCACCGGCATGGTGGCCAGCGTCGATGCGTCGGGCATTATCTCCACCACTGGCGAAGAGGCCGGTTCGACCATCGAATACAGCATGGATGGCGGCGACAGCTGGAGCACCAGCTATTCTCCGCAAGACGGTGCCAACACCATCCTCGTGCGCGAGGTCGATGCGGCGGGCAATGCCTCGGACCCGCAGACGCTGGAGTTCGATCTCACCGCCACTCTGCCGAGCCTCGAAGTCTCGCTGGTCGAAGACACCGGCAAGAGCGCGGGCGACGGCATCACCAGCAACGGCCAGATCAATGTCGTGGGCCAGAATGCCGGGGCCACGGTCGAATACAGCACCGATAACGGCGCGACCTGGACGCAGACCTTTACCGCAGCTCAGGGGCTGAACCAGGTGCTGGTGCGGCAGGTCGAAGGCAGCGAACGCTCGCCGGTCACCGCGCTGACCTTCACGCTCGACAGCGAAGCGCCCGCGCAGCCCACCATCGCGCTGGGCACCGGCGTTGCCGGCGGGGCAACCTATGCCGAGGCGATCCAGTCGGGCGGCGCGGTGCAAGTCACCGCGCAAAGCGGCAGCGAGGTGAAGGTCACCTTCTCCAGCGCCATTGGTTCGGTCACCAAGACGGTGCAGGGCATCGGCGCGGCGCAGGCGGTGGTGCTTTCGGCCGATGACCTTGCGCTGCTGGGCGATGGCGAGATCACCGTGTCGGCGACCGCCACCGATCTGGCCGGCAACAGCTCTGACCCTGCCACCACCACCTTCGCCATTGATGGCGATGCGCCGGGCGATCCGGTGATCGACATTGTCGGAGATTTCGACAAGACCGCGGCGGAAGTGA
The DNA here is from genome assembly GCF_005434915.1 of Aurantiacibacter suaedae. Lineage (GTDB taxonomy): Bacteria > Pseudomonadota > Alphaproteobacteria > Sphingomonadales > Sphingomonadaceae > Alteraurantiacibacter > Alteraurantiacibacter suaedae. The sequence goes on along the minus strand of NZ_SKCG01000002.1, from coordinate 147,718 downwards.
CCGCGGCCGAAGGCGTGATCCTCGTCACCGCCGAGCTGGGTGCTACGGCGCGGGTGCTGTTCCAGGGTTCCGATGGCGTCGTCACCAAGACCGTCACCGGCACGGGCAATCCTGTCGCCGTGACGCTGACCGAAGCCGAGCTGGCAACGCTGGGCAACGGGGCCGTCTCGGTCGAGGCCGTGTCCCGCGACGCGGCGGGCAATTCCTCGGCAAAGGCCGCGCTCGAGTTCACGATCGACACCGTTGCCCCCACCACGCTTGAGGTCGAAGGCAACCCCTATACCGGCCTGCTCAGCATCACCGGGCAGGAAGCGGGCACCACGCTCGAGTTCAGCGTCGATGGCGGCGAGACCTGGAGCAACACCTTCACCGCCACCTCGGGCGAGAACACCGTCTCCGTGCGTCAGATCGACAAGGCGGGCAACGCCTCCGCTGTAGTCGTCGAAGTCTTCACGCTCGACGAATCGATCGACCAGCCTTCGCTGGCGCTCGCGCTTGAAAACGACACCGGCGTCTCGGCCACCGATCACCTGACTTCGGACAGCCGCCTCGATGTCGGCGGCCTGTCGGCGGGCAACGAGCTGCAATACAGCTCAGATGGCGGCGAGACCTGGACCAGCGATCCGGCAGCGGTCGAAGGCATCAACCTGATCGCCGTGCGTCAGTACAATGCCGGAACCGGCACCTATTCCGCCGCTTCGATGATGAGCCTCACGCTTGACGAGACGCCGCCCGAAGCGCCGACAATCCTGCTGGGCGCTGGCGTCAGCGACGGCGTGACGCTGAGCGAAGGCACCTCCTCGGGCGGTGTCGTGCGCGTCAGCGCCGAGGCGGGCGCAACCGTGGTGGTGACCTTCGTCGGCACCAGCGGCGAGGCATCGGCGGTCGAGAAAACCATCACCGGGATCGGGAACGACAAGCCCGTCATCCTGACCAGTGCGGAGTTGGCGCAGCTTGGCGATGGGCCGGTGTCGGTCAGCGCCGTCGCAACCGATGCGGCGGGCAACGTCTCGGACGCCGGAACCGCGAGCTTCACCCTGCAGGTTGAACCGCCCGAAGCGCCGGTGGTGCAGCTGCTCGGCGGCCAGAACAAGTCGGAAGACGATGCGCTGTCAGGCGATGGCGTGCTGACCGTTACCGCGACTGCGGGCCTCGGCGTGCGGGTGGTCTTCAGCGGCGTCGGCGGCTCCGTCACCAAGGTGGTGGCATCTGCCAGCGGAGACGCGGATGCGATCACGTTGACTGCCGCCGACCTCGCGACGCTGGGCGACGGCCCCATCGAAATAACCGCTGTGACGACGGACGGGGCGGGCAACGCCTCGCCCGCGGTCACCACACAATTCGTGCTCGACGCGGTCGCGCCTGATGCTCCCCTGCTGACGCTGGGCCAGGGTGTCGATGCAGCCGGCGGCGGCGCGACTGCCGCAGAAGCGGGCGCGGGCGCGGTCTATATCAAGGCCGATACCGGCTCGATCGTGACGGTCACCTTCTCCAACGGTGAGAACGAAGTGGTCAAGGCGATTGAAGCCAATGGTGCGTCGCAGGCGGTGAGGCTGAATGCGGGCGATCTCGCCCGGCTTGGCGACGGCACGATTTCCGTCACCGCTTCGGCAGAGGACGCAGCGGGCAACGAGTCGGCGACCTCGGATGTGACCTTCACGCTGGATACGACAGCGCCTGTCGTTGGCTTGACCCTGATCGGCTCCAATTCCAAGAATCTCGCCGAATCGACTTCGGAAGACGGCGTCGTTTCGGTCAGCGCCGAAAATGGCGCAGTGGTTACCGTTACGCTGAACGGATATTCGGGCGCTGTTATCAAGCTGACCCTCACCGGCACCGGCGCGGCGCAGACCGTGGCGCTGACCGAAGCGCAAGTGGCGCAGCTTGGCGATGGCCCCGTCACCGTTTCGGCATCGGTGAAGGATGCAGCGGGCAATCCGTCCGGCCTGAAAACACTGAGCTTCGATCTCGATGCAACGGCGCCCGCCATCCCCGAAGTGACGCTGGCCGAAGGCGCTGCCAACGGTGTGACGGCGCTGGAGGCTTCCGCCGCTGGCGGATTGATGACGCTTGATGGCGAAAGCGGCGCGACCTTGTCCGTCACTTTCACCGGCTCGCTGGGCACGCTCACCAAGAACTATGTGAGCGACGGCACCCCGACCATCGTATCGCTGACGGCTGCCGAGCAGGCGGCGCTGGGCGATGGCAGTGTGGCTGTCAGCGTGGTGGCAAGCGACGAGAGCGGCAACGCCTCGGACGCCGTCACGGCGAGCTTCGATCTCGACCGACAGGCTCCCGCCGCGCCCACTATCTCGCTGGCCAATGGCATCAGCGGCGGCGCCACGGCGGCAGAGGCTATTGCCGAAACCGGGGTGGTGAAGGTCAAGGCGGAAGGTGGCTCCAACGTCACCGTGACGCTGACGGGCATCGGCGGCTCGGTCACCAAGGAACTGGTCGCCACGGGTGCAACGCAGGCCGTGGCGCTGACCGCAGCCGATCTCGATGTGCTTGGCGATGGGGCGATCGTTGTCCGTGCCAGCGCCAAGGACACGGCCGGGAACGTCTCTGCTTCCACCAATCCGATCGAATTCGTGCTCGATCGCACCCCGCCGGCAGCGCCCTCGCTGTCGCTTGGCACGGGCATTGCCGATGGCGCGTCCGCTGCCGAAGCCTCGTCGCAGGGCGGGGTCGCCTATGTGACCTCGCCGGTCGGCACGGCCATCGAGGTGACCTTCACCAATGGCGCGCGGACCGTGACCAAGCAGCTCACCGCCAATGGCGGCCAGCAGGCGGTCGTCCTCTCGCAGTCCGATCTGGCGACGCTGGGCAGCGGCACCATTACCGTTGCCGCCGCAACCCGCGATAGCGCGGGCAACACGTCGAGCGCAGTGACCGAGAGCTTCGCGCTCGACATGCTGCCTCCTTCGGCCCCGCTGCTGACGCTGCTGGGATCGCAGGCGAAGACCTCGGCCCAAGCTGCCGATGCAGGCGGCATCCTCGAATTCACCGCCGAGGCTGGCGCCGCCGTCACGCTGACCTTCAGCAACGGCGTGGAAACCGTCACCCGCTCGGTGACGGCGACCGGCTCCGCCCAGACGATCACCCTCACATCGGCGGAGGTGTCGCAGCTGGGCAATGGGGTGATCGCGGTCAGCGCGACCGCGGTCGACACTGTGGGCAACGCCTCGCAGTCGAAGAACCTGAACCTCACCATCGACGATGTCGCGCCGACTGCGCCGACCTTGCAGCTCGGCACCGGCGTCGACGGGGTCGTCTCGATTGCCGAGGCGACGGCGGCCACGGGTGTGGCCACGGTGGGCGCCGAGATCGGTGCGGTTGTTACCGTGACCTTCTCGAACGGCTCTGACCAGATCACCAAGACGGTTGTGGGCCAGGGCACGCCGCAGGCGGTCGTGCTGACTGCTGGCGATCTGGCCACGCTGGGCGATGGCAACATCTCGGTGACGGCGGTCGCCCGCGATGCCGCTGGCAACCAGTCGGGTGCATCTTCTTCGATCGACTTCACGCTCGACAGTTCGCCGCCTTCGGCACCGGCTCTCACGCTGGCTGCGGGCGTATCCGATGGGGCCACGCTGGCCGAAGCCAAGGCCGCGACCGGTGTCGTGTCGATGGTTGCGGAAAACGGGGCGCAAGTCACCGTCACCTTCACCAACGGCACCAACACGGTCGTGAAAACGCTGGTCGGAACGGGGTCGGCGCAGGCCGTTGTCCTGTCCGCTTCCAATCTCGCCGCTTTGGGCGATGGAACCGTCACCGTTTCCGCCGTTGCGCGCGACGGGGTGGGCAATTCCTCGGGCCCCACGACGACAGCCTTCGAGCTTGACCTCACTCCTCCGCCGAGCCCGGCGCTTGCCCTGATCGGCGACGACGAGAAATCGGCCACCACGGCGGCAAGCGCTGCCGGGGCGGTGCAGGTAACGGCCGAGGCTGGCACAGCCGTGACCGTGACCTTCACCGGCAGCGAGGGCTCCGTTACCAAGGCGCTGGTGGGCAATGGCAACGCGCAGGCGGTTTCGCTGTCGCTGAGCGATCTCGGAACCCTCGGCGATGGCGGCGTGCTTGTGCAGGCCTCTTCGCGCGATACTGCGGGCAATGTCGCCGTATCGACCAGCACCGTGCAGTTCGCGCTGGATCGCACCGCGCCCGACGCGCCGGTTCTCGCCATCGCGGGCAATGTCCTCGACGGGGCCTCGCTCGACGAAGCGAGCAGCGAATCCGGCCTCGCCACCGTCACCGCCGACGCGGGCAGCACGGTTACGGTCACCTTCGTGAACGGATCGAACAGCATCGCCAAGGTGCTGGAGGCCAATGGCAGCGAGCAGGCCGTGGTCCTGACCGAATCCGAAATCGCCTTGCTGGGCAATGGCACCGTGCTGGTTTCCGCCGTTGCCACCGATAGCGTGGGCAACGAAAGCGCCGAGGTCAGCAACAGCTTCGAACTGGACATCGAGGCGCCCGTTGCCCCTACGGTGAGCGTGGTCGGCTCGGCCGCCAAGACATCGGATCAGGCCGAAAGCGCCAGCGGCGTGGTGAAGGTCGTGGCCGAAGTTGGCGCGACCGCCACGATCAAGTTCGAAACCAATGCGGGAAGCGTGACCAAGGAAATCACCGGCACCGGGGTTTCCCAGTCGGTTGCCCTTACTGCGACCGATGTCGCGGCACTGGGTGAGGGCGATGTCACGGTCTCCGTGGTGGTGCAGGACGATGTCGGGAACATTTCTTCCACCACGACCAGCACCTTCACAATCGACGATACCCCGCCCGCTGCACCCACGTTGCAACTGGGCAGCGGTGTGGACGACATCGCCTCCGGCCCCGAAGCGACGGCCGCGACCGGTGTCGTTCTGTTGACCGCCGAGGTGGGCTCGACCGCGACTGTTACCTTCACCAATGGCACGAAGAGCGTCTCCAAGACGGTCACCGCCACTGGCGGCAGCCAAGCCATCAAGCTTTCGGCGGCGGATCTCGTCACGCTTGGCGATGGCACGATCTCGGTCAGCGCGCAGGCCAAGGATGCCGCGGGCAACACCTCGGCCCCTGCCACCACGAGCTTCCAGCTCGACAATTCGCCGCCGCCTGCCCCGCTGGTGACGCTTGGCGCAGGAATCGCCAATGGCGCCACGCTGGCGGAAGCCGCCGCGGCAACCGGTGCGGTAAGTGTGAAAGGCGAAGCTGGTGGCACCATTCTGGTGACCTTCACCAACGGCGCCAGCAGCGTCACCAAGAGCGTTACCGCGACCGGCAACGCGCAGGCCGTGACGCTGAATGCCAGCGATCTGGCCGGGCTTGGCAATGGCACGATCTCTGTTTCGGCAGTCACGCGCGATCCGGTCGGCAACGTCTCGCCTGCCGCGACCACCAGCTTCACGCTCGACATGACGCCGCCGACCGTTCCGGCTCTCAGTCTGATCGGCGACGAGGTGAAGGCGCAGGAAGCCGCGACCGATGCGGCGGGTGTCGCCTCGGTAACGGGCGAGGCTGGTTCCACCATCACGGTGACCATCACGCAGGGCGCCACGCAGATCGTGAAAACACTGGTGGCCACGGGATCGGCGCAGACGATCTCTCTGAGCGCCAGTGAAATCGCCACGCTGGGCGATGGCAGGGTGGTGATCACCGCCCGCGCCACCGACGTTGCGGGCAATGCTTCCGCCGTGGCCGAAGCGGTCGATTTCACGCTCGATCGCGAAGCGCCCGATGCGCCGCTCCTCTCGGTGTCCTCGGATGTGGCCGATGTCGCATCGGCGGCCGAAGCCACGGATGCCTCGGGTGCGGTCACGGTTCAGGCCGAAGCGGGGTCCACCATTTCGGTGGTCTTCATCAACGGGTCGAACAGCGTGCTCAAGCAGCTTGCTGCCGATGGTGGCGCGCAAGCCGTGACGCTGACCGAAGCCGACCTTCAGATCCTGGGCGATGGCAACATCAGCGTGGTGGCAACCGCCAGCGACGAGGCTGGCAACACCTCGGCTGAAACCAGCGCGGGCTTCACGCTCGACGTTACGGCTCCCGGTTCGCCCAACGTGGTGCTCAGCACCGGCATCGCCAATGGCGCGACCACGGCAGAGGCCACCTCGGCCACCGGCGTGGTGGGCGTGACGGCAGAGGCAGGCGCGCAAGTTACGGTTGTGTTCACGAACGGGTCGCAAACCGTTGAAAAGGTGCTTACCGGCACCGGCAGCCGGCAGAATGTTGCGCTCACCGCGGTGGAGGCCAGCACGCTGGGCAGCGGCACCATTTCGGTGTCCTCCTATGTGACCGACAGCGCGGGCAACGAGTCTGATCCGACCACGACCTCGTTCGTGCTCGATCTGGTTGCGCCGGACGAGCCGACGATTGCGATCACCGGCGCCACTATCAAATCGGCGGAAAGCGCCACGGATGCAGGCGGTGTCGCCACTGTCACGGCGGAAGCCGGCAGCACGATCACGGTCACGATCCAGCAGGGCGCGCAGGCCATCACCAAGACGCTGATCGCCACGGGCAGCCCGCAGGCGGTCACGCTTTCGGCGGCCAATCTGGCCAATCTGGGTGACGGGACGATCTCGATCACGGCCGTGGCGAAAGACCCGGCGGGCAATGTCTCGCTGGTGGGCGATGCTGCCACCTTCACGCTCGATCGCACACCGCCGACCGTGCAGCCGCTGAGCCTTCCGGCAGGCACCGACGGTGTCTTGTCGGCAGACGATGCGACATCGGCGGATGGCGCGGTGCTGGTCACGGCGGAGAACGGCTCCACGGTGGAGGTCGTCTTCATCGGCAGGCTAGGCACGGTGACCAAGGAGGTGACGGGCACCGGCTCCGCCGTGGGCGTGCAGCTGACCAGCGCGGATCTTGCAACGCTGGGCGAGGGCGAGGTTATCGTCGCCGCCGAAGCGGAAGATGCGGCAGGCAACACCGCAGCAAGCGGCCAGCTGACCTTCACGCTCGATGCGACACCGCCCGATGTGCCTTCGGTCGTCATGGGTGCGAACGTGGAAGGCGCGGTATCGCGCGCGGAAGCAAGCGATCCAGCCGGCGTCGTGCAGGTGACGGCGGAAGATGGCGCCGTGCTATCGGTGGTCTTTGCTGGTGCGAACGGTTCGCTCACCAAGACCTTCACGAGCGATGGCACCCCGCTGGCCATTACCCTTACCGAGGCTGAACTGGCCACGCTGGGCAACGGCACGGTAACCGCCAGCGCCACCGCTACGGACGCGGCGGGCAACAGCTCACTGGCCGGTACGGAGACCTTCGTGCTTGACGCTGCGGCTCCGGTCGCAACGCTGACGGCGGGCGAGGGGGCGAACACCAGGTCGGCCACGGTGCGCAGCAGCGAGGAGGGCACGGCCTATCTCGTGAACGTGGCCGAGGCGGGAACCATCACGCAGCTTTCGGACATCACCGCGCTCGATACGCAATACTGGAACAGTGTCGCCGTGGGGGCGAATACCAACACCGCGCTGTCGCTGGCGGGGCTGATGAGCGGGAATTACCGGCTCTATACCGTGGACCAGGCGGGCAACCTTTCGGCGGCCAGCAACGGCACCTACGCGGTGACCAACACCGTCGATCTTGCCGCCTTGTCGAACACGGCGAACACCGTGGGCTTCCAGATCAACGGAGTGGCAGCGAACGACTCCACAGGCCGGTCGGTTTCCTCGGCAGGCGACGTCAACGGCGATGGGCTCGATGATCTTATTGTCGGCGCGACTGGTGCAAATGGGCTAGCGGGCGCGGCCTATGTCGTGTTCGGGCGGACTGGCAGCGGGGCGCCGGTCAACCTCTCTGCCCTCTCGGCAGCGGGCAACACACTGGGCTTCCAGCTCGTTGGAACGGCAGTTAGCGATTATGTGGGGGTTTCGGTATCCTCTGCAGGTGACGTCAACGGCGATGGCCTTATGGATCTTATCGTCGGTGCAACAGGCGGCAATGGAAAGCCGGGCAAGGCCTTCGTCGTCTATGGGCGCACCGAAGGCGGCACCATCCGTGCGAGCGAGCTGTCTCAGGCGGGCAACACGCTGGGCTTCGAGATCATCGGTTGTAGCAACGGCGACTACACGGGCTTCTCGGTATCGTCGGCCGGCGATGTCAACGGCGATGGCCTGGCCGACCTTATCGTCGGAGCACCGGACGACGATACTGGCGGGACCAACAAGGGCCAGGCCTATGTGGTTTACGGGCGCACCAGCGGGTCGACGGTGAGTGTCACCGATCTGGATTCTTCGGGCAACGCGCTGGGCTTCAAGCTTCTGGCCAGCAGCTTTGGCTCCGTCCAGTACAACGGCTATTCCGTATCCTACGCGGGCGATCTGAACGGCGATGGGCTGGCCGATATGGTTGTCGGCGCTCTACTGGATAGCAGCAGAACCGGCAAGGCTTACGTGATCTATGGCCGCACCGGCGGGCAGCCGATCGAGCTTTCGGCGGTTGGTGCGCAGGATAGCGCGCTGGGCTTCCAGATCATCGGGTCCGCCTCAGACGAGGAATTCGGCAATTCGGTATCTTATGCCGGGGACGTAAACGGCGATGGTCTGGGGGATCTGGTCATTGGCGCCCAATACGCTGATGGCGCGGCCAACAATTTGGGCAAGGCCTATGTGATCTATGGCCGCACCAATGCCACCGATGTGAATATCGAGGAACTGAACGCCGCGGGCAATACGCTGGGTTTTGCCATCAACGGCTTCCAACTAGGCGCTAACGCAGGCAATGCGGTTTCCTTCGCCGGGGATATCAACGGCGATGGCCTCGCCGATCTGCTGGTCGCTATGTCCCGCGAAAACATTGGCGCGGCAGCGAATGCCGGAAGCGCCTACGTCGTCTATGGCCGCAAGGGCGGCGCTCCGGTGGAGCTAAGCGCGCTGACCGCGCCCGGCAATTCGGATGGCTTTAAGATCCTGGGATCGAACGCCAGTGACTATGCGGGCTGGTCGGTCTCGGCAGCGGGCGATGTCAACGGCGATGGTTTGGCCGATCTGATCGTCGGGGCCAACCAAGCCGATGGCTCAGGCGGAACCGACTCGGGCAAGGCCTATGTCCTGTTCGGCAGCACCAATGGCGCGTTCAGCGCCAGCCAGGTGGATCAGCTCGGCACCAGCGGGGCCGATACGCTCACCGGCACGGCCAGTGGCGACACGCTGGTGGGCGGGGCTGGCAACGATGTGCTGATCGGCGGCGGCGGTAACGACGTTCTCTATGGCGGTGCGGGCAATGACCGGATCGTGCTGAACGCCGATAACTTCGCCAATCTCGGCGCCAGCGGCAGCAAGATCGACGGCGGCAGCGGCGTGGATACGCTGGCCATCGATGGCGCGGGCCTCTCGCTCGATTTCCGCACCTTCGGCAACACCGTGATCAAGGGCATCGAACGGATCGACCTGACCGGCAGCGGCAACAACAGCCTGACGCTGGACCTGGGCAACATCCTGGCGCTGCACGCGGGCACCGGCGAAAGCGGCTTCGACAAGTTCGAGGCGCAGGTGGGCAAGCAGGGCCGCCAGCAGCTGATGGTCGACGGCAACGCCGGAGACACGCTGAACCTGGGCGGCGCTGGCTGGGTGCTGGCAAGCGGAAGCGTTCGCATCGGCACCAACGACTATGTGATGTACAATTCGATCCGCTCTGCCGCGCAGGTGCTGGTCGATAGCGATGTGGCGGTGGCCTACACGCCCGATCCGGTGTTCGACGTTCGCGCGCTGAGCAATGCGCAAAACACGCTCGGCTTCCAGATCGTGGGTTCCAACACGGGTGACAATGCGGGCTATTCGGTATCTTCCGCAGGCGACGTGAACGGCGATGGGCTGATCGACATGATCGTCAGCGCGCCCTCTGCCGATGGCCCAGGCATCAACCCGGGCAAGGCCTATGTTGTCTATGGTCGCACCGGCGGTGCACCAATCGATCTGTCTGCGCTGAGCGTGGCTGGTAACACACTGGGCTTCCAGATCGTTGGGTCTGGTGCCGGTGACTTTGCTGGCTATTCAGTATCGTCTGCAGGTGATGTGAACGGCGATGGCCTGGCCGATCTCATCGTCGGTTCGGGTTTCGTCAACACGGCGTCCGGCGTTAATAACACGGGCAAGGCCTATGTGGTCTATGGCCGCAGCGATGGTGCGTCGGTCGATCTTTCCGCGCTAAGCGCCTCCGGCAACACGCTGGGTTTCCAGATCGTGGGATCCGCCATCAGTGATTATGCTGGCAATGCAGTATCAGCAGCAGGCGACGTCAACGGTGATGGCCTGGCCGATCTTATTGTCGGCGCGCCTAATGTCGATGGCGCGGGCGGCGACGACGTGGGCAAGGCCTATGTGGTCTATGGCCGCACGGGCGGTGCGCCTGTCGATCTTTCCGCGCTGACTGCCTCAGGCAACACGCAGGGCTTCGAAATCATCGGCTCCAGCGCCGATGACCAAGCCGGTTATTCAGTATCGTCTGCCGGGGATGTGAACGGCGATGGCCTGGCCGATCTTATTGTCGGCGCGCCTAATGCCGATGGCGTGGGCGGCGATAGCATTGGCAAGGCCTATGTGGTCTATGGCCGCACTGGCGGTGCGCCGGTCGATCTTTCCGCGCTGACCGTGGAAGGCAACACGCTGGGCTTCGAAATCATCGGCTCCAGCGGCTCCGACCTTGTCGGCGCTTCGGTATCGTCGGCAGGCGATGTTAACGGCGATGGTCTGGCTGATCTCGTCATCGGCGGATACAGTGCCGGTGGTGCAGGGGGCGAGGACGTGGGCAAGGCCTATGTGGTCTATGGCCGCACGGGCAGCGCGCCGGTCAATCTTTCCGCGCTGAGTGCTTCGGATAACACGCAGGGCTTCCAGATCGTGGGCTCCACTGCGTTTGACGATGCCGGTTATTCGGTATCCTCGGCCGGGGATATCAACGGCGATGGCCTCGCTGATATGATCATCGGCGCGCGTGATGCCGATAACGGCGGCAGTGAGAACACGGGCAAGACCTATGTCGTCTATGGCCGCACCGGAGGCGCCGAGATCAACCTTTCCGCGCTGGGCGTGGCCGGGAACACGCTGGGCTTCGAAATCGTCGGCTCCAGCTCCGGTGACTCTGCTGCCTGGTCGGTCTCGTCCGCAGGCGACATCAACGGCGATGGCCTGGCCGATCTGATCGTGGGTGCGCCCTATGCCGGTAGCGTGAACGGGCCACGCGCGGGCAAGGCCTATGTCATCTACGGTTCGACCAGCGGCGTGTTCAGCGCCAGCCAGGTCGATCAGCTCGGCACCAGCGGTGCCGATACGCTGACGGGCACCACCTCCGGGGAAACCCTGGTCGGCGGGCGCGGCAACGATCTGCTGATCGGCGGCGGGGGCAAGGATGTGCTCTATGGCGGCGCCGGGAACGACCGGTTCGTGCTGAATGCCGACAACGTGGCCAACTTCGGCGCCAGCGGCGCACGGATCGAAGGCGGCACCGGGCTCGATACGCTTACACTCGACGGGGCGGGCATCACGCTCGACTTTGCGGGCGCGGGCAAGGGCCATATGACCGGGGTCGAGAAGATCGACATCACCGGCAGCGGCGATAACAGGCTGATCCTGAGCCTCGGCAACTTCCGCGAGCTGCACGAAGGCACCGGCGAAAGCGCGTTCAACGCGTTCCAGAGCCTGACCGGCGTGGTGGGCAAGCAGCAGTTGCTGATCGAAGGCAACGCAGGGGACTCGCTCGACCTGACCGGGCCGGGCTGGACCTACTCGAACAGCACGATCCGCAGCGGCACCAAGTATTACGCGGTGTACAACGCGCGCAATTCGGACATGCAGCTGCTGGTGAACACCGAAATCACGGTGGACGTCACGCCCGATGCAATCATCGATGTTTCGAACCTGAGCGTGGGCGGCAACGGGCTGGGCTTCCAGATCGTGGGGTCCAGTGCCAGTGACCAAGCCGGTTATTCGGTATCGTCTGCCGGGGATGTCAACGGCGATGGTCTCGACGACGTGATCGTCGGCGCCAACTTTGCGGACGCCGCGACCGGTTTCAACGCGGGCAAGGCCTATGTGGTCTATGGCCGCACCGGCGATGCGCCGATCAACCTTTCCGCATTGAGCGTGGCTGGCAACACGCTGGGCTTCGAAATCGTGGGGTCCAGCATCAATGACTATGCCGGTTATTCGGTATCGTCCGCAGGCGATCTCAATGGCGATGGCCTGGCCGATCTTATCGTCGGCGCGATGTTGGCCGATAGCATCAATGGTCCGAGCGGGAACAACATGGGCAAGGCCTACGTGGTCTATGGCCGCACCGGCGGTGCCTCGATCAATCTTTCCGCGCTAAGTGTGGCCGGAAACACGCTGGGCTTCGAAATCGTTGGGTCCAGTAACGTTGACTATGCTGGCTATTCAGTATCGTCTGCAGGTGATGTGAACGGCGATGGCCTGGCCGATCTCATCGTCGGTGCCAATGGCGCGGATGGTGCGCCCGGGGGCAACGTGGGCAAGTCCTATGTGATCTATGGCCGCACCGGTGGTGCGCCGATCAACCTTTCCGCGCTGAGCGCGGCGGGGAACACGCTGGGCTTCCAGATCGTCGGCTCCAGCGCTAATGACGAATCGGGCTTTTCGGTCTCGTCAGCGGGCGATGTCAACGGCGATGGCCTGGCCGATCTCATCGTCGGCGCCAAGGGTGCCGATGGCCCAGGCACCAACTCGGGCAAGGCCTATGTGGTTTATGGCCGCACCGGCGGCACGCCGGTCAACCTTTCCGCGCTGAGCGTGGCCGGCAACACGCTGGGCTTCCAGATCGTGGGGTCCAGCGCCAATGACCTGACGGGCGCTTCGGTTTCGGCAGCAGGCGATGTCAACGGCGATGGCCTGGCCGATCTCATCATCGGCGCGTACAACGCCGACGGCGCGGGTGGCGAAAACGTGGGCAAGGCCTATGTGGTCTATGGCCGCACCGGCGGCGCACCGATCGATCTTTCCGCGATGAGTGCCTCGGGCAATACGCTAGGCTTCGAAATCGTCGGTGCCTGCCAGGGCAACGAGGCGGGCTATTCGGTCTCGTCAGCGGGAGATATCAACGGCGATGGCCTGGCCGATATGATCATCGGCTCTCACTATGCCGATAGCGAGACCGGCCCGAACGCGGGCAAGTCCTATGTGGTCTATGGCCGCACTGGCGGTGCCCCGGTCGATCTCTCGGCGCTGAGTGCCTCGGGCAATACGCTCGGCTTCGAGATTCAGGGCTCCAGTGCCTTAGACAATGTTGGTCATTCGGTATCGGCAGCAGGCGACATCAACGGCGACGGCCTGGCCGATCTCATCGTCGGCGCGCCCTTTGCCGATGGCCAGGGTAACAACAATGTGGGCAAGGCCTATGTCATCTTCGGTTCGACCGATGGGGCCTTCAGCTCCAGCCAGGTCGATCAGCTCGGCACCAGCGGCGCCGATACGCTGACGGGCACCACCGGCGATGACACCCTCGTCGGCGGGGCTGGCAACGATGTGCTGATCGGCGGCGGGGGCAAGGATGTGCTCTATGGTGGCGCCGGGGATGACCGGATCGTGCTCAACGCCGATAACCTCGCCAATCTGGACCTCAGCGGTTCGCGGATCGACGGCGGGAACGGCATCGATACGCTGGCGCTGGACGGGGCGGGCATGACGCTTGACCTGAGGGCGATCGGCAACAACCACATCAAGGGGATCGAGCGGATCGATCTCACCGGCAGCGGGGCCAACACCCTGACGCTGGAACTGAACGATGTGGTGGCCCTGCATTCCGAAACGACCGAGAGCGCCTTCAACGCGTTCGCCGATATCACCGGGATTACCGGCAAGCAGCAGACGCTGATCGATGGCGATGCCGGGGATATCGTGAACCTGGGGGTCGATTGGGTCTCCACAGGTGGCACCTTCGATAGCGGAGACGACACCTATCAGACCTACAACCACTCGACGAACTCGACCGTGCAGCTGCTCGTCAACACCGATCTCACCATCCAGACGATTGCGGCATGATCATGAACGAAGGACAGAAAGTGGAGATGAACGACGCGGTCCAGGCGCAGTTGCGCGGCGACTGGACCGCGGCGGCGGGCCTCTATGAAAACCTGCTGAAGCAGGAACCGGAAGATCCGGTGCTGCGCGGCAACTATGGCCAGGTGCTCAGGCAGCTTGGCCGCGACGACGATGCGCTGCGCCAATACCGGCGCGCCGTCGATGGCGGCGAGGCACCGGGGGCGATCTGGTTCAACTTTGGCAATGCGCTGTTCGACAAGGAAAAATGGGTGGAGGCCGCGCAGGCCTTCACCAGCGCCATCGAACACGATCAGGGGGAGGGGCAGGGGCAGGTTATCGTCCCCGCGCTGACCCAGCTCGCGCGCTGCGCCGTCAAACAGGGCGAGTGGAAGGAGGCGCGCACGCGGTTCAGCGATGTGCTGCGGGCCGATCCCGAAAACTTCACCGCCTGGCTGGAGGCAGGCAATGTCTGCCGCCACCACGGCACCTTGGAAGAGGCGCTGGCCTGCTATCGCAAGGCCGCAACAGTGGCCACCGAACGCTATGGCGCACACCTGAGCCTCGCCCGCGCGCTCGAACAGATCGGCCAGCGCGAGGAGGCGACCGTCGCCTGGCTGCGCGCGCTCGAATGCCCCGATGCGGGCACGGGCAGCGATGTGCACTATCGCATCGGCCTCGGCCGGGCGGAACGCGGCGAATGGGCGGCAGCAGCCGAAGCCTTCCGCCACGCGCTGACGGCGGAGCCGGAGTTTCACAAGGCGGCCATCGAACTCGGCGACGCGCTGATGCAGATGGGCGTCTATGAAGATGGCGACCATTTGCTCAGCGCGCTGTGCGAGAAAACGCTGAGCGAGGAGGAGGAAATCGCCCTTGTCGGCGTGCTGATGAAGCATAAGCGCCATGCGCAGGCCGATGTGCTGCTGCGCCGCAAGGTGGAGGCCAATCCCGATAGCTGGCAGGCGCATTTCAATCTCGGCAAGCTGCTGATCGAGGGATCATGGCTTGATGAGGCGGAGCAGTGCTTTGCCCGCGTGGCCGAGCTGACCCCCGACAAGGAGAAAGAACTCCGCGTGTTCAAGGCCGCCATTGCGGGCAAGCGCGGCGATGTCGATCTGGCGCTCGATCTCTATCGCCAGCTGGGCGAGGAGGAAGGGCCGGAATCGACCTTCCGCGGCTCGGCGGCGATGGCGGCGCTTTACAGCGAAACGCTGAGCGCGGGCGAGGTGTGCGAGCTGCACAAGGAGCTGTTCGCCCCGCTTGCGGAAGACGTGCGCCCGGTGGAGACGTTCCGTAACGAGCTTTCGCCAGGTGCGGGCGCGGCGGAGCCTTCGGCGCGGACGCGCAAGCTGCGGATCGGCTATGTCACGGCGGATCTGCACGGCGAGCATCCGGTGAGCCTGTTCATGCGCCCGGTGTTCGCGCAGCACGATCACGATGCCTTCGAGATCACCGTCTATTCGACCAGCCCGCTGACCGACGAGATGACGCGGCGCGCGCGCTCGCGAGTAGACCGCTGGCGCGATGTGGCGACGATCAGCAACCGCCGTCTGGCCGAACTGATCGAGGCGGACGGGATCGACGTTCTGGTCGATCTCAACGGGTTGACCGGGCGCCACCGGGCGAGCGTTTTCGCGCGGCGTGCAGCGCCGGTGCAGGCGACGTTCCTCGGCTATCCCTCCACCACGGGCGTGCCGAACATGGACTGGCTGATCAGCGATCCGGTCACCTCGCCGCCCGGAAAGCACGAGCTTTACAACGAGCGGGTGATGCATCTGCCGAACTTCGTGTTCTGCTATGCGCCGGAGCAGGACTATCCGAGCCCGCAATTTGGCAACAAGCACCTCTCGCGGCCGCTCACCTTCGGGTCGTTCAACAATGTCTCGAAGCTGACGCCGTTCACGGTTTCGCTGTGGGCGAAGGCTATGCAGGCCGTGCCCGATTCTCGGCTGATGCTTAAGGGTCCGAGTTTTCAGGACGATGGGGGCAAGCAGCGTTTTGCCGGGATGTTCGCCGAGGCTGGCATCGAAGCGGATCGCTTGGAGTTCCGCGGGCCTTCCGGGCTTGACGATATGATGGCCGAATATGGCGATGTCGACATCGCGCTCGATTGCTTCCCTTACAATGGCGGCACCACCAGCTGTCAGGCGCTGTGGATGGGCGCTCCGCTCATCACGCTGGCTGGCGACAGCTTCGTGCAGCGCATGGGCGCGGGCCTGCTCACCTCGATCGGTCGCCCAGAATGGGTCGCGAAGGACGAGGGTGACTTCGTGAGCATCGCCAAGGAATTGGCCAGCGATCGCAAGGCTTTGCTGCAAGAGAAGAAGGGCCTGCGCGAGTTGATGGCCGGTGCCCCCGGCAGCGACGTGAAGCAATACACGCGCGATCTGGAAGACGCGTTGCGCCGCATGTGGCTCGATCACGTCCAGAGCCGGGCCTAAGGGGCCTTCGCGCCAGCGTAACAAGCCATGGCAATTTCGTCGAAATACATCGTCCTCGGCGTGGCCGGGGACGATGAGACCTTCATCGATTTCGCCATGCCCTATGGCGGGCTGTCGCTCGATGGGCAGGAGATCCAGTATCTCGGCTCCGCCTATGTCGATACGCTGTTCGTTCGGCCCGGCTCCGCCTATTGGCTAAACACCGGATCGGGCGCGGACCGGATCTATTTCGGGGGCGCCTTCGCAGACTACACCGTGAGCACCAGCGCATCGACGCTGGTGTTGACGCGCGAGGCCGGCGGCAAGACCGAAACCGTCATGCTCGCAGGTGCCAATTCCCCGCGCGCGCCCGACGAACTGGTGTTCTCAGACGGCTCAGTAACGGCGTACAATACATTCAATCACGTCGCGCAGGGGGCCTCTAGCCCGGTCCCCTCGGGCGACACCTCGCTTGCCCCGACAAAAGTCGCGGCACCGGGTGCGGAGCTGTCGGCGCTGGTCAAGGTGGCGCTGTTCGATCCCGATGGCGAGACCGTGGCGCTGACGAAGCCGGGGGTGGCGTTTCAGGTGCTGGGCAATTCCGGAACCGATGTGGTCTACATCGCTGAAGGCACGCAGGTTGATGCCAGCGCGCTCGGCGGCGGGGTGGACATCGTCTATTTTCGCGGCGCCTGGGCCGACTATGCAAAGTCCGCTGTCACCGGGACAATAGCGCTGACCCGTGAGATCGGCGGCATGACAGAGCAGGTCGTGGTCGCGGGCAGCGGCGGTTCGCGCAATGATCTGCTGGTCTTCGCCGATGGCGCGGTGCGCTCCAGCGATGCCGCTGCCGCCTTGCGGGCAGATCCCGAGGTCGCCATCAGCGCCATTCCCACTTACGATCCCGGCATCTTCACCGATATCGGACCGACCATCGCCGGTTTCCTCGATCCTTTCGCCAGCACCGTCGATGCGCAGGGCAATGTGGTGACCCCGGCCTATACCTTCGTAGCCGGTGCGCCGATCGTGCAGCCGGGCGGGGCGAGCATCCATGGCAGCAGCGCGCCGGGCGCAACGGTTTCGCTGACACTGGGCAGCGCGCTCACCCGCGATGTGACCGCCGACGCGCAAGGCAAGTGGTCGCTTGCGCTGACACATGCCGAGCTGGCAACACTCGGGTTAGGCGAGATCACGGCCCAAGCCACGGTGCGCGACGGTGCGGGCAACAGCGCGCAGGCCGAAAGCGTGCTGACCATCAACGCGCAGGCGCTCACCACATCGGCCATCGCGCCCGATGGTTATGGCAGCGCCTATGTCGATGCGCTGGTGGTGGGCGAAGCCGGGTGGACTGCCGGAACCATCACCTATGCCTTTGCCACCGGCAGCACGGCGGCCACCTGGACCGAGGCCGAAAAACAGGCGGCAAGCGATGCACTGCAAACCTATAGCAACGTCGCAAACCTCACCTTCGCCGAGGGCCGCTATTACGGCGACGCCGCGCAAGAGGCGAATATCGTGCTGAAAAAGGTGCCCGCCTCGGCCTTGCCAACGGTCAGCACGCTGGCGGAATTTTCCATCCCCTTCGGCGATCTCGATGGCACCGGCACCGACGTCAACTTCAGCCAGATCGGCCAGTTCAACTATCAGGCCGCCTCGTGGCAGAACCTCGCCCCCGGCGGTCTGGGCTTCACCACACTGGTGCACGAGATCGGCCACGGGCTCGGGCTGGGGCACAGCTTCTCCACCACGGTGAACGGCGTGGCGCAGACGACCTTTCCTGGCGTATCGGCAGGCGATGCGCGCGCGCTGGGCGACTTCGACCTCAGCCAGGGCGTGTGGAGCGTGATGGCCTACAATTTCGGATGGAATCTGGAGCCGCCGGCGGCGGACAAGAACTGGGGCCTCACCACAACGCCGATGGTGTTCGATGTGGCCGCGATCCAGCGGCTATACGGCGCGAATACCTCCCATCGCACCGGCGACGATGTCTATGAACTGGCCCGGCAAGAGGGGGCAGGCACTGGCTGGACCTGCATCTGGGATGCGGGCGGCACCGATACCATTTCGAACATCGGCGGCACTGGCGCTTGCGTGATCAACCTCAATGCCTATCCGCTGAGCGGCGGCATTGCCTCGACACTTTACGTTTCGGGGAATGTGGGAATTTCCGGCGGCTATACGATTGCGCAAGGCGCGGTGATCGAAAATGCCATCGGCGGGGCGGGAAACGACATTATCGTCGGCAATGCCGCAAGCAACGAATTGATCGGCGGCCAAGGTGCCGATCGCTTCTGCTTCCTGCATGCGCCAGACTGGGATGCGATCGACAGCATCCTCGATTTCTCCACCGGGGAGGGCGACAAGATCGCGCTAAGCACCGAGGCCTTCGCCGCGCTGGCGGGCCTGAGCGATCTGGCGGAAGAATTTGCCTATCTGGGTGCCGATGACCCGCAAGGCGGCACGATCCTATACGATCAGGCCAGCGGCGACCTGCATTACGACGCGAGCGGCACCGGCAGCACCGGCGTGGTCTTCGCCAATCTCGCCACCCGGCCAACCGATCTGAGCGCAGCGGATTTTCTCCTCATCTGAAGTCGCGCAGCCAGCAGCGGTGAGCGAAGCTGCGCGAACTACGCACGATAGAGCCTGCCGCCGGGCGGCGCGCCGCGCTCTACGCGTTCGATCTGCTCAAGGTTTAGAGATGATCCGCGCCGCCTCGCGTTGGCTGGCGGAACGCAAATGTGGCCGCACCCAAAATAATCCGCAGGCCGCCCGCTGCCGCGGTGCGAGGGGAGCGGCGCGCTGGGTAACGCATCCTTAAGCAAAACTAGGGGCCCTCACGGAGGGGGCGGTAATCGTCTTCCCCAGAACTCATCCCTAACGCCTTGCCCGTCAACGAATAAGTACGTTCCCAAGGCGGTAATGGGTTCGACAAGCTTTAGTAACCGCCAAGAATACGGGGTCCATCTTATCGTAAACACGATTGATTTGGACGCTATGGTAAACACACAAGATCACGGGTTGCTCACTATGGTATTTCGTAAAGCTCTCCTGCTTGGGGCTGCGCTCGTCGCGTCTCCGGCTTTCGCCCAGTCGGCCAGCCAGGTCGTGCCCGATAGCTATGCGCCGGTGGCGCAGCAGCCCGGCGGGCCGGTCGTCATTCCGCAGGACATGCCCACGCAGGTGCCCGATGGCGCGCAGGATCTTGTCGTTACGCTGAGCGGTGTGCGCATCGAGGGCGCGGTTGCCGATCCGGCTGCCGTCGCCGCGCTGGAAGCGCAGCTGCTTGGCAAGCCGGTGAAGGTGGCCGCCATCTTCGAAGCCGCGCATCAGCTGGAGCGATACTTTGCCGCCAATGGCGAGGCGCTGACCCGTGTGATCGTGCCCGCGCAGGATCTGGCCGATGGCGCTACCTTGCGCCTTGTCGTCGTGCAGGGCCAGATCGAGGCCGTGAACACCGAAGCCCTGCCTCCTGCGATGCAGGGCAAGGTCGCATCCTATTTGCAGCCGCTGGTCGGCAAGCCGGGCGTGAAGATCAGCCAGATCGAGCGCAAGCTGCTGCTCGCTTCCGATATGCCGGGCCTTACCATGCGCTCGACCCTCGTTCCCGGCAGCGAGCCGGGCATGAGCATTCTTGCCGTGGAGGGCGACTATCGCCCGCTCGGCGTGACGCTCGGCTTCAACAACCTGCAGAGCGACGGGCTGGGCCGCGAGGCTCTGTCGCTCGGGTTCAACTTCAACGGCAACCTGGGTCTTGGTGAGACGATCTACCTGCGCGCTTCGGGCGATCCGTCCGATGGCTATTTCGACAAGCGCCCGCGCAACCGCGTGCTGGCGGCGGGCGTGGTCGCGCCGCTCGGCAATGACGGGCTGTCGCTCAATGTCGAAGGCGTCGATGCGCGCACGGCGGGCAATGTGCCGATCAACCGCCCGCGCTTTGCCAGCCACTTCCAGCGGCTTTCCACGCGGCTGAGCTATCCCTTCGTGCTCACCCGCAGCACGCGGCTTACCGGCACCGTGGCCTTCGATGTCGCCAATGAAGACATCACCCTGATCGAGCCCACACAGTTCGGCGTCTCGCGCGACCGCTTGCGGGTGGCGCGTCTGGGCGGCGACTTTGCCACGGCCTTTGCCGGCGGCGGGCAGATGAACGCGGCGATGGAGCTGTCGCAGGGGCTCAACATCCCCGGCGCGCGCAGCGCAGCCGATGCCACGCCGACCCTGCCGCTATCGCGCGCGGGGGCCGATGCCGACTTCACCGTGCTTAATGTGAGCGCCGGGATCGACCTGCCCTTCGCCCAGCATATTGCCGGCCGCCTGCGCGGTTCGGCGCAGACGAGCTTCGGCTATGCGCTGGTCAACTCGGAGAGCTTCGGCATTGCCCACGGCGATGCCATCTCCACCCTGTCGCAGGGAACGTTGCAGGGCGACACCGGCTATGCGGTGCGGGCTGAGCTGCAGTTCCCGTTCTCGGTGACCACGCAGAACATCTACTTCGCGCCCTATGTGTTTGGGGCCAATGGCCGCGTGCTGCTCAAGCAGCCGAGCGCGCTCGAACGGCGCGACACCATGGCCTGGGCCTATGGCGCGGGTGTGCGCCTGGCGGGCAATGACGGGGCCCGATGGGGCCTCAATGCCGAATATGGCGCGGCCGAGGTTGACGGCATTGCCGGCGCACCGGGCCGCTTCTCGCTTTCCATCCAGCTCAGCTTCTAAGTCTTCGGAGCACCTATCATGACCAAATCGACCCTTATCGCCAAGTCGCTCCGCTGCGCAGCCCTGCTTGCGAGCACCGCTATCTCCACAGCTGCCATCTCCAGCGCCGCCATGGCCAACGACCTGCCCACCGGCGGCGAGGTTGCGGCAGGCTCTGCCACCATCGGCGCGCCGTCGGCGGGCAATATGAACATCACCCAGCATTCCGACCGCGCGGTGGTGAACTGGACCAGCTTCTCGGTGGGTGAAGGCAATGCGGTGAACATCGCGCAGCCGGGTGCCCAGTCGGCGCTGCTGAACCGCGTCACCGGCGATGCCACCAGCGTGATTGCCGGGCAGATCAATGCCAACGGGCAGGTGTTCCTCGTGAACCCCAACGGCATTGCCATCACCAAGAGCGGCACGGTCAACGCCGCTGCCTTCACCGCCTCGACGCTCGACATCTCCGACCGCGACTTCATGGCGGGCGGCGATGCGATCACCGTTACCGCGCCTGCCAATGCGCAGGTGATGCGGCTGCGCGCGGGGCTTTCCGACCTGATGAGCCCCGATCTTGCCGATGGCACCTTGCTGGTGGCGGGCGTCGCGAAGATGGAGGGCAGCGATCAGAGCGCGCTCGATCTTACCGGCGACGGGTTCCTGCGGCTTGGCCTGCCCACCGGCAATATCGACGTGGCAGGCACGATCAACGCGAACACCGTGGTGCTGACCGCGGGCACGGCGCGCGATGCGGCGCGCGGGGTGGTGAACCTCTCGGGCGTGATCAACGCCACGGGCGTTGAAAGCAAGGGCGGCGTGGTCCGCCTGACGGGCGATCAGATCAATCTCACCGGCGCGACGATCGATGCTTCGGGCACGCTGGGCGGCGGCTCGATCGAGATCGGCGGCGGCTATCAGGGCACCGGCCCGCTCGCCCATGCGACCGACCTCACTGTCGATGCGGCCAGCGTCATCCGCGCCGATGCCACGGTGCGGGGCGATGGCGGCGATGTGGTGCTGTGGTCCGACCACAAGACCGCCTTCGCCGGCACGATCACCGCACGCGGCGGCGCCAATGGCGGCAACGGCGGCGATGCCGAAGTATCGGGCAAGGCGCTGCTCGCCTACGAAGGCACCACCAACCTGCTCGCGCCCAAGGGCAAGGCGGGCAACCTGCTGCTCGATCCGTATAATGTGACGATATCGGACGGAGACAACACCAACAGCGCGGGCTTTACCGCGACCGGCAACGACAGCGTAATCAATGCCTTTGACCTGAGAATGGCCCTGGAAAAGGCTAATGTCACCGTATCCACCGGATCGGGGGGCAACCAGGCAGGCAACATCACCGTTGCAGCTTACCTGGAATGGAATAGACCCACGACGCTCGAGCTTTCCGCAGCGGGCAGCATTGCCGTCAATGCCGGTATCAGCGGCCTGGCCGACGGTGCAGGCCTTATCCTGCGCGCCGACAACATGGGCACCGGCAGCGGCACCGTTACGTTCAGCGGCGCGAGCGCCAGCCTGAGCGGCGCTGGCAGCACGGTCGATATCTATTACAATCCGACCGACTATGCGAACCCGACCGACTTTAGCGGCAATGTCACGAACGGAACGCTCACCTCGTGGATGCTGGTGAACACCCTGCAGGACCTGCAGGACATGAACACCAACCGTGCC
>NZ_SKCG01000002.1:0-124851 GCF_005434915.1 Aurantiacibacter suaedae | reverse complement strand
CTATTACAATCCGACCGACTATGCGAACCCGACCGACTTTAGCGGCAATGTCACGAACGGAACGCTCACCTCGTGGATGCTGGTGAACACCCTGCAGGACCTGCAGGACATGAACACCAACCGTGCCGGCACCTATGCCCTCTCGAAGGACATCGACGCCAGCGATACGGCGAACTGGAACAGCGGCGCGGGCTTCGTGCCGATTGGTGACGATGTTGGGTACTTCACCGGCAAGTTCGATGGTCAGGGCCATGTCATCTCCAGCCTGATGATTGATCGTCCCTCTCAGAATTACATCGGCCTGTTCGGCTATACCGACGGCGCGACCATCTCCCATGTCGGCATGGAAGGCGGTTCGATATCTGGATCGGAATATGTCGGCGGGTTGATCGGCATTGCCTCTCGTTCAACGCTCAGCAATGCCTATGCGACCGGCGCGGTCTCTGGAAAGTTCTATGTCGGCGGGCTGGTCGGGCGTGCCTACGAAGGAACGCTCAGCAATGTCTATGCGACCGGCGCGGTCTCTGGACAAAGCGTTGTCGGCGGGCTGGTCGGGTATGCCTTCGGTGGAACAACGATCAGCAATGTCTACGCGACCGGCGTGGTCTCTGGAGAATACGATGTCGGCGGGCTGGTCGGGTCTGCCGAAGACGCAATGATCAGCAATGCCTATGCGACCGGCGCGGTCTCTGGTGAAACCACTGGCGGCGGGCTGGTCGGGTTTGCCAGCAGAGGAACAACGATCAGCAACGCCTATGCCACCGGCGCGGTCTCTGGAAAGTTCTATGTCGGCGGGCTGGTCGGGGCTGCCGAAGCCGCAATGATCAGCAATGCCTATGCGACCGGCGCGGTCTCCGGACAAAGCGATGTCGGCGGGCTGGTCGGGTCTGCCTTCAACGGAACGCTCAGCAACAGCTACTGGGACAGCTATTCGGCAGGGCAGGCCAATGCTATAGGGACTAACGTCGGCGCCACTGTTACCAATGTCTTGGCCGTCACCAGCGACCCCTCGCAATCGGGTGCCGCAAATTACGCGTTTACGCAAAGCGCCTATGCCAATTTCGATTTCACCACTGACTGGTTCATGATCGATGGTTCCACCCGGCCCTTCGGGCGCTGGGAATATGCCACCGAAATCACCAATTCGCACCAGTTGCAGCTGATGGCGATGGACCTTGCCGCCAGCTACACGCTCGGCACGGATATCGACCTGACGGAAACCGGCGCAGTTACCGAAGGCAATGCCGCAAGCTATGCCGGGATGTGGGGCAGCGCGGGCTGGTCGCCGGTTGGTGACTCTTCAGTCAGGTTCACCGGCACATTCGATGGGCAGGGCCATGTTATCTCCGGCCTTACCATCGTTCGTCCGAGTAAGAGTTACATCGGCCTATTCGGCTATGCGCAAGGCGCGACCATCTCCAGTGTCGGCATGGAAGGCGGTGAAATCTCTGGACAAAGCGGTGTCGGCGGGCTGGTCGGGTATGCCTTCCTTGGAACGCTCAGCAACGTCTATGCGACCGGCGCGGTCTCTGGAGAACGCTCTGTCGGCGGGCTGATCGGGTATGACGACAACACAACGATCAGCAATGCCTATGCGACCGGCGCGGTCTCTGCACGAGACGTTGTCGGCGGGCTGGTCGGGTTTGTCCAATTCGCAACGATCAGCAATGCCTATGCCACCGGCGCGGTCTCTGGACAAGGCGTTGTCGGCGGGCTGATCGGGTATGCCAGCGGTGGAACGATCAGCAATGCCTATGCGACCGGCGCGGTCTCTAGTCGAGATGCCTATGTCGGCGGGCTGATCGGCGTTACTGAATTTGGAACGGTCAGCAACAGCTATTGGGATAGCTATGGCACGGGGCAGAGCGAGGGTATCGGCTATACCTTCGGTGCTACTGCCATCGACAATGTCTCGGCCGTCACCAGCGATCCTGCGCAGTCGGCGGCGAGCAACTACGCTTTCAATGCCAGCGCCTGGAGCAACTTCGCCACCGGCGGGGTGAGCGACATCGATACAGTCGGCGGACAGGACAAGGTCTGGCGGATCTACGAAGGCCATACCACGCCGCTGTTGAAAGCCTTCATGACGAGGCTGGAGGGCACCGTCTCGGAAAAGACCGTCACCTATAACGGAGCCGAGCAGAGCTTCACGCCCACCTTCGCTTCGACGGATAGCTATGATGAAAGCCTGATCCTGGGCCTTTCGGGTGGCGTGAAAGGCACCAATGTCGGCACCTATTCACTCTATTCGACCCAGCGCGGCTATGATCTGGTGCTTACCGGATCGGGTGCGCTTGTCATAAAGCCTGCCGCTGTGACCGTGACCTACACCGCCAATGCGGCCAGCAGCATCTATGGCGATGCGATTTCGGGCGTGACCGGCACCGCCACGGCAAGCGGTTTGCAAGGCAGCGATACGCTGGCTGGCGTCACCACCGGGACGGCCGCTTTTGTCACCAAGGCAGGCCAGACCGACAATGTGGGCAGCTACGCGATCAATGGCTCGGGCCTTTCGGCGCATAGCGGCAATTACACCTTCACCTTCGTGCAGGCCGATGCCAACGCCAAGGCGCTGAGCATCACCCCGCGCGCGCTGACCGTGACCATGAAAGCCACTTCTCGCACCAGCATCTATGGCGATGCGATTGCGGGCCTTTCTGGCGGCGTATCGGTCACAGGTCTGGTCAACGGCGATGAACTTGGCGGCACGGGCAGCTGGACCACCACCGCCAATGCTAAAAGCGATGTCGGCACATATGCCATCAACGGTAGTATTATTGGCGCCAACGCCAACTACGATATCACCTTCGTGCAGGCTGAGAGCAACGCCAAGGCGCTGACGATCACCCCGCGCGCGCTGACTGTGATCTACACTGCCAATGGCACCCGGATGACGGTGGGCGGCGCTGTGCCGGCGCTTGATGGCACGGTGTCGGGCGAGGGTCTCGTCAATGGCGATACGCTCAGCGGCACGGCCAGCTGGGCCACTCCGGCGGACAGCAACAGCGAGGTGGGCAGCTATGCGATCACCGGATCGGGTGTGGGCGCAAGCGACAACTACACGGTGACCGAGCAGCAGGCACAGGGCAACGCCACGGCCCTGACCGTGGTCAACGCGGGGAACCCGACGCCTGAGCCGGGGCCGAACCCCGAGCCCACTCCGGAGCCCGGCCCGAACCCCGAGCCCACTCCGGAGCCCGGCCCGAACCCTGAGCCTACTCCGGAGCCCGAACCCGAGCCCGAACCGACCCCTGCCCCGATTATTTCCGGCCCCACGCCCGAAATTACCGCAGGCACGCTTTATGGCAATCTGGAGACGGGCGAAGGCTCGCTCCTCGGCTCGGGCAGCTTCGGCGAGAACACGCAGTTCGGTGGCCAGTCCGGGTTCGAATCGATCGAAAGCTTCTGCGAAGACGGCAGCTGCTGATCGCATCGCCCTAGTTCGACGCCTCTCATGGCGTCACAAGCAGAGCCGTATCGGGATAGCCCCCGGTACGGCTCTGCCGTTTGCGGCTTGGGCGAGGAAGACAGGCCTGAGCGCTTCCTCGGTTTTCCTCTTCATTGGGCCGATCGCCGCGGGTGCGCGAAGGTCTGCACCGGCGCTTCCGCGATTGGGAGAAAGGCACCCTCGTTCTGCTCTACTTCGCGCCCTGTGCCACCCGTGCGACAGCCCTTCCGCTCGGCGTTAACCTCATGCCAGCAGCGTCTCTGGCGCTTGTGCTGCTGGTTTGGACGCGCCTAAGGAAAATCACCTAGGCAAAACTGCGAGGACACCCGGCATTCCCACGGGAACGAGTCGCGCCGCACAAACGTTTGGGTAGCCAGTCGTTACGTGCGACGGACCATCAGGTGAAGGGGGTATCATGTTTAGTTTTCTGCGCCGCCACAGCCGCATCCAACCGCTTGATGATGCCTCTATGAGCCAGCCGATATATCGCCATATCTCGCATGGCCCGATTCTGCCCATGCAGCAGCCCGGCCTGTTCGAGCGGCTCTTTTCCCGGAGATAACCTGCGTATTGCCACGCAGGGCAGATGAACGGCGGGCAACCGCCACCTCCAGCAACAATTCAGATAGCCTGCGGTAAACCGTTCTTCACAAGCGGCGGATCGAAATGCTCGTTGCCGCATTGTCGATGCTGAAGGAGCGAGTTTTATGGCTAACCGTATCTACACCAGCAGCCGTCCCGACGTCTGGACGAGCCCGCGTCCTCATCGCGACGCCAGCCTGCGCTATGCTGCGCATGGCCCGATCCGCTCGATGTATGAGCCGACCCTGTTCGAACGTCTGCTGCGTCACCTGCGCTTCTGATCAATCGATCCGGCCCCGCGTGCGCTGGCGAGGCCGGATGATTGCACTCAGTATTCGTCGGGTTCTTCCGCGGTGACGGCGGTATGATCCTTGCCCGCCTTGCGGTTGCCCCGCGCGAGCTGGAACACCACACCGGAAAGCAGCGCCAGCGCCAGCAGGTTGGGCAGCGCCATGGCGGCGTTGGAGATATCGCCCATGCGCCAGACCTCTTCCGAGGGGCGACTCGCGCCGAAGAAGATGCCGATGCACCAGATCACCCGCCAGCCAATGTGCAGCGCCTTCTCGCCCTTGCGGTTGGAGCCGGGCACCCGGTCATAAAGGAAGGTGATCGCCCGCTCACCATAGTACGACCAGGTGAGGAGGGTGGTGAAAACGAACAGGATCAGCGCCACCGAAGCGATCAGCGTGCCGATCGGAACGCTACCGATGGCGAAAGGGAAGGCCGCGGCGAAGGCCGAGCTGGTCACGGCAAAGCCCGACAGGTCCGATTGCCAGGCATGTTGCACCGCTTGCCCCGCATGGGTGAAATTGCCCTCTACGGTAAGGATGACCAGCGCCGTCATGGTGCAGATGATCACCGTATCGATGAAGGTGCCGAGCATGGCCATGCGGCCCTGCGTCTCGGGATCGTCGGTTTGCGCCACGGCGTGGGCGATCGGGGTTGAGCCCTGGCCCGCCTCGTTCGAGAACAGCCCGCGCGCGACACCGGCGCGCAGCGCGATGATGATCGCCGCACCGACGAAGCCGCCGGTCGCCGCCTGCGGATTGAAGGCGCCGTGGAAGATGCGGCCGAAGGTTTCGGGGATGTCCTGAATATCGAGCATGATCGCGACGAAGGCCATCACCACATAGGCTGCGGCCATGAAGGGCACGACCTTTTCCGCCACGTTGCCGATAGACTTGATGCCGCCGATGATGACGAGGAACACCGCTACGGCCACGATGGCGCCGCCGATGGCTTCGCCGATCCCGAACAGCTCGTTAAGCCCGTCGGCCACGGCGTTCGATTGCACCGCGTTGCCCGTCACCATGGCGGAGAACAGCGTGCCGATACAGAAGATAATTGCCAGCCAGGTGAATTTGGGGCCGAGGCCGATCATGATGTAGCTCATCGGGCCGCCACGATAGACCCCGTCGCTGGTGCGCTCGCGAAAGCGAATCGCCAGCGCACCTTCCGCAAAGGCGAGGGCCATGCCGATCAATGCGGTGATCCACATCCAGAAGATCGCTCCCGGTCCGCCAAGGGCAATGGCGGTGGCCACGCCTGCCAGGTTGCCGGTGCCGACCTGGCCGGAAAGCGCGGTGGAAAGCGCGGCGAAGGGGCTGATCTCGCCCGCGCCCTGGCCCTTGCGGCTCTTGAACAGGCCGGCAAAGGCGCTGCCCAGCTTGACCACGGGATAGAAGCGCAGGCCAACCATGATCCACAGGCCGACGCCGAACAGAACGATGACCATCGGCGGGAAGGGCAGCACCTCCTCGCCATTCCACAAACCGGCCCAGATGAAATCGGATACGTTGGTAACATGATCAAGGAACGTCGGTTCCTGTGGCGAAATCATCATATATTTGGCCCCATGTATTAATTTTTGAACCCGAACGCTAACAACTGGCTGCCATGCTGGCCAGACCTAATCTGCCATCGCGCCGGACTTCGCCGGAATCCTGCGTACGGCGCGTGATTGTGCGGCCAAAGCTTGCGTTTGTAACCTATCCGTCTTACATGCTCACCCGCTTTCCGACATCGGAATTTTTTGTTGCCCCTCCCGGACTTGTCCGGGGCGGCGATGATCCCTACCCGGAAGCGACGATATTTTTTGCAGGCGATGAGCAGGCGAGCAATGGCTGACGATACGAAGAAGAAGACCTCTCCCGGACAGTTCTTCAATCAGGTGAAGGCGGAGACCAACAAGGTGGTCTGGCCGAGCCGCGAGGAAACGGTGCGGACCGCGATCTTCGTGTTCATCATGATGGCGATCCTGTCGCTGTTCTTCCTCGGCGTTGATTCGCTGTTCGGCGCCGCGGTGCGCTGGCTGCTCACGCTGATCTGACCTGCCTCACCGAGACGAAAGAGACTGACATGGCTGCCCGCTGGTACATCATCCACGCTTATTCCGGTTTCGAGAACAAGGTGCGCGATTCGATCCTCTCCGAGGCCGAACGGCTGGGCCTTTCCGAAGGCGTGGAAGAAGTCGAAGTGCCGACCGAGACCGTGACCGAGATCAAGCGCGGCAAGAAGGTTCAGACCGAGCGCAAGTTCATGCCCGGCTACGTGCTGGCCAAGCTCAACATGACCGACGACGTCTATCACCTCGTGAAGAACACTCCGAAGGTGACCGGCTTCCTCGGCAACAACAACAAGCCGCAGGCGATCTCCGAGAAGGAGGCCGCGCGTTACTTCGGCGGGGTGGAAGAGGCCAAGGCCGCGCCCAAGCAGGAAGTCAACATCGATTACGAGATCGGCGATCAGGTCAAGGTCAACGCCGGCCCCTTCGCCAGCTTCAACGGCATTGTGGAAGAGCTCGATTTCGAGAAGGCCAAGGTCAAGGTTTCGGTCTCGATCTTCGGCCGCGCGACCCCGGTGGAACTGGGCTTCGACGAGGTCGAACTGGTCAAGTAAGCCAGCGGCGGTTTTTTGCCTCAAGGCGCCGCGCAGCGTAACATTGCTGCGCTACGCCGGCTGAGAGAGCATAAGATTCTCCGACAATTGCTTCGCGCTTACCCTATGCTGCCGGTATCATTCCGATCAGCCAGCAAAGGTGCGCGCCCATGTCTGCCACGAACCCTCTTCTTGTCGCTGCTCTCGCGGTAGGCGCTCTGGCTGTGCCGTTCCCGGCGCAGGCCGAGGCCAGCCCCGAACTCAAGGCCGAGGTGATCGCTGCCGTAGAGGCGCAGCGCAAAGATATTCAGGTGATGGTCGACACGGTCTTCGCCTTTGCGGAGCCCGGCTTCCAGGAGGTCCGCACCAGCGAGTATCTGAGCGGCATTCTGGAACAAAACGGCTTTACCATCGAGCGCGGTGTGGCGGGCATTCCCACCGCCTTCACCGCTAGCTGGAGCCACGGCAGCGGCGGCCCCAAGATCGCGCTCGGCAGCGATATCGACGGCCTGCTGGGGCTGTCGCAGATGCCGGGCGTGCCCGAGATCACACCGATCATCGAGGGCGCGCCGGGCCATGGCGAGGGGCACAACAGCGGCATGCCGCTGATGATCGCCGCCGCGCTCGCTGCCAAAAAGGTGATGGAAGCACACGATATCGACGGCACACTGATGTTGTGGCCGGGTGTCGCCGAAGAGCTGCTGGCGACCAAGGCCTACTATGTGCGGGCAGGCATGTTCGACGGGGTCGACGCCTCGATCTTCGCGCACGTCTCCAATGCGCTGACCACCGGTTATGGCAACCTTGGCCTTAATGGCATGATCTCGGTCGAATATACTTTTCATGGCAAGCCCGCGCACGCCGCCGGAATGCCATGGGACGGCCGCAGCGCACTCGATGCGGTGACGGCGATGGATGTCTTGTGGAACATGCGCCGCGAGCATCTGCAGACGACGCAGCGCTCGCACTCGATCGTCACCAACGGCGGCAACCAGCCGAACATCGTCCCCGAGACGGCCTCGGCCTGGTACTTCTTCCGCGACAACACCTTCGCCAATGTGCGCACGCTTTATGAGACCGGCAACACCATTGCCGATGCCGCGGCGCTGGGCACGGGCACCACGGTTACGCGCCGGGTGCGCGGGTACGCTGCGCCCAACTTCGGCAACAAGCCGCTGGCCGAGGCTGCCTATGCCAACATGGAGGCGGTGGGCATGCCTGCATGGACCGAGGGCGACCAGACGTTTGCCCGCCGCGTGCAGGAAGCGAACGAACTGCGAGTCGCGCCGCTTGCTGCCGAAGTCGGCCCGCTCTCTTCGCCTGAACTGCGCGGCGGCGCGAACTTCGGCGCGTCTGACGATATCGGTGACGTAATGTGGACCGTGCCGACGATCACCATTGGCTACCCCGCGAACATTCCCAACGTGATCTACCACCATCAGACCGCCGCCATGGCCATGGCGACCCCGATTGCGCACAAAGGCGTGGAGGTCGGGGCGAAGGCTGCCGCGATGACTGTGCTCGATATCGCCACCACCCCGGAGCTGGTCACCGATGCCTGGACCTATTTCAACGAGGTGCAGGCCGCCGAAGATACCTATGATCCGTTGCTGGCGGCGGAAGACATGCCGACCATCGAAATGAACAAGAAGCTGATGGACGAGCTGCGCCCTGAGATGAAGCCTTACTATTACGATCCCTCGCGGTTCGATTCGTATCTCGATCAGCTCGGCGTCGATTATACGGCTGGCGACTAAGGCCCGATCAAGCCCGTCTCCTGCGCATAGCCTAGGCTGAGCATCACGGTGTCGACGGCGGCATGGCCGATCGCGCCCGCCCAGATCGCGCCGCCTGCCACGTGCCGGATCAGGCCGAACCACAGCCCGATGAGGCCGGTAATCACCACGCCCGCTGCGCCCTGATAGGCGTGGGCGAGCCCGAACACCGCCGCCTGCACCACCAGCACCGCCATCGGCGAGCGGGCCAAGGCGGGCAGGCGGGCAAGGCGGTCGATCAGGAAGCCGCGCCACAGCACCTCTTCGCCGAACCCCGCGCCGAGCCATGCGACGAGAACGATCCACATGGCGAGGTGTGCGGGGCTTTGGGTGGCGAGCGCGATGGTCTCGCCCACGGCGGGGGAGGGCAGGCCGACCAGCCGGAGGGCCGCGCCGTCGACCGAAAAGATCGCAAAGGTCCCGCCTGCCGCAAGCGCCGCCAGCGCCAGCGTGCGTGGCCAGCTCGCTACTTGTATGAGACCGAGCGCCGTTGCGAAGGTACCCGGGCGGCGGAGAATCAGCCATGCCGCACCGACGCCGCCGAGCATTCCCGCTGGGCTTGAGAGCGCCAGTCCGGCGGAAGTCTGCCCGAGCGCCAGCACCGGAACAGTGGAAGCCGCGACATAGGCGAGCGCCACCAGCACGATGTGGAGCAGAAGGCGCAGGGGTGAGGGGCGGGTGGTCATGGCCAGAGCCTTAGGCCGCGCGAGGTTAGGCCTGCGTTAAAGACCATGGCGCTTGCATTCCCCGACAATTTCGGTATGTGCGCGCGATCCCGAAAGGGTGCTTCGCGCGGGAGGTGGCCCAGCCACCGTTTGACCGCTTACCATGAGTCCTTGGATCCGCTCATCCTGAGCTTGTCGAAGGACGACAGTGAGAAAAAGGAGGCCACCATGGCCAAGAAGATCGAAGGTTACATCAACCTTCAGGTGCCCGCCGGCGCTGCCAACCCCTCGCCGCCGATCGGCCCGGCGCTGGGTCAGCGCGGTGTCAACATCATGGAATTCTGCAAGGCGTTCAACGCCGCGACCGACAGCCTTGAAAAGGGCATGCCGATCCCGACGAAGATCACCGTCTATGCCGACCGTTCCTTCACCTTCATCACCAAGACCCCGCCCGCCAGCTTCCTGCTGAAGAAGGCCGCGAACCTGAAGTCGGGTTCGAAGGAGCCGGGCAAGGCTGTCGCCGGCAAGGTGACCGTCTCGCAGGTCAAGGAAATCGCCGAGACCAAGATGAAGGATCTCAACGCGAACGACATCGATCAGGCCATGAAGATCATCGCGGGCTCGGCCCGTTCGATGGGCCTCGAAGTGGTGGAGGGCTAAGCACATGGCCAAGCAGACCAAGAAGCAGCAGACCGTCGCCACGCTCGACGCTGAGAAGCTCTACACCGTTTCCGAAGCGCTTTCCGTGCTGCGTGAACACAAGGGCAAGTTCGACGAAACCGTCGAAGTCGCCATGAACCTTGGCGTCGATCCGCGCCACGCCGACCAGATGGTCCGCGGCATGATTTCGCTGCCCTCGGGCACCGGCAAGACCGCCAAGGTCGCCGTGTTCGCGCGCGGTGACAATGCCGAGAAGGCGCTGGCCGCCGGTGCCGACAAGGTTGGCGCCGAAGACCTGATGGAAGACATGCAGAACGGCAACCTCGACTATGACCGCGTGATCGCCACGCCGGACATGATGGGCGTTGTCGGCCGTCTCGGTAAGGTGCTGGGCCCCAAGGGCCTGATGCCGAACCCGAAGCTCGGCACCGTGACTCCGAACGTGGAGCAGGCCGTGAAGGACGCCAAGGGCGGCCAGGTCGAGTTCCGCGTTGAAAAGCAGGGCATCATCCATTCGGGCATCGGCAAGCTCTCGTTTGATGACGATGCGCTGAAAGCCAACTTCGAGGCGCTGACTCAGGCGGTCGTGAAGGCCAAACCGTCGGGCGCGAAGGGCAAGTATGTGCGCAAGGTCTCGCTGACCAGCACCATGGGCCCGGGCCTGAAGGTCGACCTCGCCGAGATCGAGGGCGCCTAAGCCTGGCTATTATCGTCTCGCTATTGAGCGAGGTGACAGCAAAGGGCCGGCGGTGCGTACCGCCGGCCCTTTTGTTATGCGCAGTTTAGATGCCGCCAATGGAGCAAGGGTAACCCGCCGCTTCGAGCGCCTGGGTCAGCTCCTGCGACGCCGCGCGCAGAACCTCTGCGTCGGTCGAGCGGATCACGAAATTCGCGCCCGTTCGCCCCTCGCGGAAGAATGGATAGCTGCCGATCTGGATCGCCTCGTGCGCCTTTTCGATGCGGCGCAGGATCTCGGCCACCTCACTCTCGGCGACCCAGCTGCCCAGCGTCTCGCTCAAGAGCACCTTTCCGCCTTCGAGCGTACCGGTGAGCGCATCGAGCATCTGCGCGGTGATCGTGGGCACGCCGGCCATGATATGGACATTGCCCCACTTGATACCCGGCGCGGCCGACATCCGGTTGGGAATGAGGCTAGCCCCCTCGGGCACGCGCGCCATGCGCAGCCGCGCCTCGGTGAGACCGCCGGGCTTATCGGCGTAATAGTCTTCGAGGATTGCGCGCGCTTCGGGATGGACGACCACCGGCACGCCCAGCGCCTGCGCCACCGCGTCGACCGTGATGTCGTCATGGGTGGGGCCGATCCCGCCGGTGGTGAACAGATAGTCGTAGCTTGCGCGCAGCGCATTCACTGCGGCCACGATTGCGTCCATATTGTCCGACACCACCCGCGCTTCGGTCAGGCGAATGCCCTGCACCTGCAACCAGCTGGCAATCTGGGCGATGTTCTTGTCGTGGGTGCGGCCGGAGAGGATCTCGTCGCCGATCACCAGCAGGCCGGCGGTCCAGATACGGTCTTGGCTGCTCACAGGTGAGGCTCCTTGGATTGGGCAGGGTTGGTGAAGCGCAGAATGCCGTCCGATACCGGGCGGCTGCGGAAGTCGCGCGCATCTTCATAGTAGTCGTGGTTCAGCCGCCAAGGCAATTCGGCGGCGTTTTTGGGCATTTGCGATCTGGCGCGCTGGAGATAGCCCGAGGTGTAGTCGAACGGCGCGACCGCCGCGGGCTCGTCTTCTGGCAGCAATTCTGGCGTGGCGACGCTGGTCCCGGTCCGGTGCATATGGGCGACGGCCTCGGCGGCAAAGCGCGCATTGTTGTCGGCGCGCAGGGTCCAGCTGGCGTTGAGATAGCCGAACACCACCGAGAGGTTGGGCACGTTCGAAAACATCGTGCCGCGATAGAAATAGGTCTGCGTAAAGTCGACCGGCTTGCCGCCCATCGACACCGCCACCTTGCCCGCCAGCACAAGTCTGAGGCCCGTCGCCGTCACCACGATATCCGCCGGAACGTAGGCTCCGGACGTGAGCATCACACCGCCCGCGTCGAACCCGGAGACGGTGTCGGTGACAAGTTCGGCCTTGCCGCTTTTCACCGCCGCGAACAGGTCGCCATCGGGGACGAGGCAGAGCCGTTGCTGCCATGGATCATAGGGCGGCTCGAAGTGCCTTGGATCGTAGGCCGGGCCAAGCTGCTGCTTAAGCATCGTGCGCAGCATATTCGCCAGCTTGCTGGGATCGCGCCGCGACAGGCGGAAGAAGTAAGTCCGCAGCGCGATGTTCTTCTGCCGGGTGAGCCAGTAGGCCCAGCGCTCGGGCAGAAATCGCTCGAACAGCTTGCCGATCCGGTCGCGGCGCGGGCCTGCCGCCATCCACGTCGGGGTGCGCTGGAGCATGATTACATGGTCGGCGGTCTCGGCCATGGCGGGCACCAGCGTCACTGCCGTCGCGCCTGAGCCGATCACCACCACCCGTTTGCCTGCATAGTCGAGATCGTCGGGCCAGAACTGCGGGTGAACCACCGTGCCGCCGAACTGTGCACGGCCCGGCAGCTCGGCATCGTGGGGGTTGTCGTAGTCGTAGTAACCGCTCGCGAAGTAGAGCCAGCGGCAGGTGACGACCTGCGTCCTGCCATCGCTCAACAGAG
The DNA here is from genome assembly GCF_005434915.1 of Aurantiacibacter suaedae. GTDB lineage: Bacteria > Pseudomonadota > Alphaproteobacteria > Sphingomonadales > Sphingomonadaceae > Alteraurantiacibacter > Alteraurantiacibacter suaedae. Next base: position 112,183 of record NZ_SKCG01000002.1, on the reverse strand, counting down.
CGGTGACGCGCCACAGCGCCTTGGCCGCATCCCAGTCGGCGGCGATCACTTCGCGGTCGAAATAGATGTTCTCGACGATCCCGCGCTCTTCAGCCACCTGTTCGAGGTAGGCAAGGATGGCGGGGCCGTCGGCGATGGCGTTCTCGTCACGCCACGGCGCGAATGAGAAGCCGAGCGTGTGCATGTCGCTATCCGAGCGCACGCCCGGATAGCGAAACAGATCCCAGGTGCCGCCGATGGCCTGCCGCCGCTCGAACACGGCATAGCTTGCTTCGGGGCAGATCATGCCCAGATGCGCGGCCATCGAAATGCCCGAAATCCCGGCTCCGACAATCAGGACGTCGAAATCGGGTTCGGTCATTCAGCACCTTTCGCGGGGCAGTTAGCTCTTGGAAGAGTGCATAGAGCGATCGGGCGCATCGGCATAGTCGCTCTCGCCGTTGTCGCTTCCTTCAGCCACGCGCTCGGCCGCCTGCACGGTGTTCGCGAGCAGGCAGGCAATCGTCATCGGGCCGACGCCGCCGGGCACGGGCGTGATCGCCTTGGCGTGCTGGCATTCGTCGAAGGCCACGTCGCCCACCAGCTTCTCCTTGCCGGTGGTCTCGTCCATGATGCGGGTGATGCCGACGTCGATGATAACCGCGCCGTCCTTCACCCAGCTCCCCTTGACCAGCTCCGGCGCACCGGCAGCGGCGACGATGATGTCGGCCTTCTTGGCGATGGCGGGCAGGTTGTGGGTGTAGATGTGGGTGACGGTGACGGTGCACTCGGCATCGAGCAGCAGGTTCGCCACCGGCTTGCCGACGATGTTCGACTTGCCGATCACCACCGCGTCCTTGCCTTTGAGATCGTCGATTACGCTCTCAAGCAGGATCATAACGCCCAGCGGTGTGCAGGGTACGATGCCGCCGGTGCCGGTGCTGAGGCGCCCGACATTGACCGGGTGGAACCCGTCGACATCCTTGTCCGGGTTGATCGAGCGGAGAACGAGGCGCGTGTCGATATGCTCGGGCAGGGGCACCTGGCACAGGATGCCGTGCACGGTGTCGTCGTGGTTCAGCTGGTCGATCAGCTTGAGCAGATCTTCCTGGCTGGTGTCGGCGGGCAGGCGGTGCTCACTCGAGGTGATGCCCACCTTTTCGCACGCCTTGATCTTTCTGCGGACATAGACCTGGCTCGCGCCGTCCTCGCCCACCAGGATCACGGTCAGGCCTGGGCGCGGGTGCCCGGCTGCCACCAGCGCATCGACGCGCGCCTTGGTCTTTTCGTCCAGGTCGCGCGCCACCGCGCGGCCATCGATGATATCGGCCATGTTGGTTCCTTCGCTTGTGCGCAGCTTAGCTGTGCTTGGCGTCGTAGTCGTTGATCCACTCGGCCGATGCCTTGAGCGCGCCGAACGGATAGAAATGCAGGCGCACCCGGCCGTGGCGCTCGGTCAGCTTCTCTTCGAGATTGCCGACCAGCTTATCCGGCCCGGCGCTGCCGATCAGGTTGGTGATGCTGATGCCATACTTCTTCATGACCGAAGCCGAGGCACCCACGCCGCAGCGCTTGGCAAAGCCGAGCAGGCGCTTGATCCCGGCCGGGCCGGGCACGCCGAGGCGCACCGGAACGTCGATGCCGCGGTCGCGCATTTCACCGATCCACTCGACAATTGCATCGTCATCGAAGGCGAACTGGGTGACGACCAGCGGGGTCATGCCATGGGCGCGAACGGCGTCGAGCTTCTTCTGCATCCACACCCACAGCTCTTCGGCGGAGTTGTTGGGGTGTCCTTCGGGGTGGCCGCCCACGCCAACGATGGTGATGCCGTGCTTTTCGAGCAGGCCCGATTCGATGATCTGCAGCGAGTTCTCGTAAGGGCCTTCAGCCTCGGGCGGATCGCCCGCAATGATGAAGACGCGCTTCACGCCTGCCTTCTGGGTGATCTCGCCAAGATACCAGTCAAGCTGCTCCTCGCTTTCGATGCGGCGGGCCGAGAGGTGGACGATCGGCTCGAACCCGAGCTCGCGCACCAGCACGGCGGCCTCGACGCGCTGCGACAGCTCTTCACCGGGCAAGAAGGTGACGGCGACCTGCGTGTTGGGGCGGATCAGCGGGGCCGCTTCCTTCAGGCCTTCGATTTCCTTCGCGGTCATCTCCAGCGAATAGCCATCGACCATGTTCGAGGCGGGTTTTTCCCAGTTGGGGTGAATGGCGGCGTAGGACATCGCTTGTCTCTCCTCTCGGGCCACAGAATCGTGCGCTCGCGCCACGCTGTAGGCCAATTGATCTCTCGATAGAAAGCCCCTAGCGGCGTGGTGGTTATTCGTATAGATGAAATTTTCAAGAACGCGAAGAGAGAGGCAATTTCGGTCTTCCTACCATGCTGATTTTCCTGCCAGGCCTGATCTGTGATGCGAGCATCTATGCGCCGCAAACTGCTGCTTTTGCTGATTCGCACGCGGTCGATTCTTACGGCATGGCCGACAGCCTTAAAGAGATGGCCCGAGTCGCTTTGGCCGATGCCGACCGGCTGGGGGCCAAGCAGTTTGACCTGTTCGGCCATTCGATGGGCGGCCGCGTCGCGCTTGAGCTTTACCGGATGGCGCCTGAACGCGTGCGCCGCCTCGCGCTGGTCAGCACGGGCATCCATCCCTTGAAGGAAGGCGAACCGGCCAAGCGCGACGCTTTGAAGCAGGTCGGCTACGATCACGGTTTCGAAGCATTGGTCGACCAGTGGCTCCCACCGATGGTGGCTGAAGCCAACCGCGCCAAGCCCGAGCTTTACGATCCGATGCGCGCCATGTCGCTCGCTATGGGGCAGGACATTTTCGATGCGCAGATCAATGCGCTCGTTACCCGGCCCGAGGTCGACAGCGTGCTTGCCTCGATCACCTGCCCGACGCTGGTGATGACCGGCGAGCTCGACGCCTGGGCGCCGCCCGCGCAGCACGAGCAGATCGCCGCATCTATCGCCAATTCGCAACTCGTTGTCGTGCCGGGGGCTGGACACATGATCCAGCTCGAAGCCCCGGAAGCGGTCAACGAAGCCATAACCCGCTGGCTTGCAACGCCGGCAACCTGATCAACCCGCAACCCTCGAGGAGAGGACAGTAGTATGAGTGAGAACCTTCAGCAGAAGCTGGATTCGAAGGGCGATGTCGTCGAATTCCTGCGCAACCAGCAGCTTGGCCCTAACCCCTATCCGGGCGTTCCCGCCGAATATTCGAACTGGCGCAACGAGCAGCGCGCATGGGCCAAGACCGCCGTGCTGTTCAACCAGAGCTACCACATGGTCGAACTGTACGTGCGCGGCCCGGAAGCCAAGGCGCTGCTCGAGTACACCGCGATCAACTCGTTCAAGAACTTCGCCGTTAACAAGGCCAAGCAGTACGTGCCCGTCACGCCTGAAGGCTATGTGATCGGCGACGTGATCCTGTTCTACCTCGACGAGGAAGAATTCTCGCTGGTCGGCCGCGCGCCTGCCATCGAATGGGTCGAGTTCCACGCCCAGTATCCCAAGCCCGACGGCAGCAAGTGGGACGTGACCGTGGAGCGTGACGAGCGCACCGCGATGCGCAGCGATGGCGTTCGCAAGAACTATCGCTTCCAGCTCCAGGGCCCGAACGCGATGAAGATCCTGTCGCAGGCCATGGGCAAGGACGCGCCTGACCTCAAGTTCTTCAACATGGCCCACATCGATATTGGCGGCAAAGACGTGATCGCGCTGCGTCACGGCATGGCCGGCCAGCCGGGCTACGAACTGTTCGGCCCTTGGGCTGACTACGAAGCCGTGCACTCGGCGCTGGTCGAAGCTGGCAAGAACGACGGCCTGACGCTGGTCGGCGGCCGTGCCTATTCGTCGAACACGCTTGAATCGGGCTGGCTGCCTTCGCCGCTGCCCGCGTTCTTCACCGGCGACAGCCAGATGATGAAGGACTTCCGTGCTTGGGCGGGGGCCGATAGCTATGCCGGCAAGTGCTCGATCGGCGGCAGCTACGTTCCTGACAGCATCGAGGGCTACTACCTCACGCCGTGGGACATCGGCTATGGCCACATCGTCAAGTTCGACCACGACTTCGTGGGCCGCGAGGCACTCGAAAAGATGGCTGGCGAGAAGCACAAGCAGAAGGTCACGCTGGCGCTCGACGACGAAGACATGCTGCGCGTGCTCTCCTCGCTTTATGCCGAGGGCGACCGGGCCAAGTACTTCGAATTCCCGAGCGCGGTCTATGCCATGCACCCGTTCGACGAAGTGAAGAACGCCGACGGCAAGGTCATCGGTGTTTCGACCTGGGTCGGCTACTCGTCGAACGAAGGCAAGATGCTCACCCTCGCCATGATCGACCCCGATGAGGTCGAGATGGGCAAGGAAGTGAAGCTGGTGTGGGGCGAGCCGAACGGCGGCACCACCAAGCCGACCGTCGAGCCGCACGTGCAGACCGAGATCAAGGCCGTCATCTCGCCGGTGCCTTACTCGAACGTCGCCCGCACGGCCTATGCCGACAGCTGGCGCGCCGCAGGCGTTGGCGCCAACAGCTAAGGCCTTACGGCACTAGCCAAATTGAAAGGGCGTCCCGTGTGAGCGGGGCGCCCTTTTCATTTGCCAATGGGGGGCGTTGCTTGGCAGGAGAAGCCCCATGCTGAATCGTCTAGCGCTCGCCTTTGCCGCCCTGTTGCTGCTGCCCGCTGCGGCCTCTGCCGAGACACTGGACGGCAGCTGGGCGTTGAGGATCAACGACACGACGATCTTCCGCTTCGACCTGCAACAGACGGGCGAGGGTGAATGGAGCGGCGTCTGGGCTCGCCCGCGCAGCTATCGCAACAACGGTGTGATCTTCTCGAATCTCGAAGGGCAGGCCGAGGTGACGTCGCGCAGCGCAAGCATTCAGGGCGATGCCTTGCGGCTGACGTTCAACGACCCGCGCCCGCGCTCCTTGCCCGAAGTATTGCGTTTCCGCATCACCGGCGAGAGGAGGGCGGAACTGACCTATGTCGATACCGGCTTCGCACCGCTTCCGCTTGTGCGCGTGGCGCCGACCACCGAAGTCGGCCCGTTCGACAAGAGCCGACTTTACGACCGCGACAATGCCCAGACCATGCCGACGCGGTTGGCAGTGCCCGAGCGCGGAGTAGCTGCTCCCGCGCCAGCGTCGACGGCGCAGTCGCCACAGGAGTTGCCAGCGCTTGCTACGCCTGCAGCAGCAGCTCGTTCGCAACCGGTGCAAGAATTGCCTGCAAGTGCCACGCCAGCGCCCCGCATTCCGCAAGCAGTGCAGGAGCAACTGCCGCCGGTTGCAACGTCCGAGCGGCCCGGGCCTCGTCAGCAGCTTCCTACGCCTGCAATGCCAACGCGCCGGGTGGCGGCTCAACCAGCAAGCGTTGCTCCGACACCTGCGTCCAGCGAGCCGGGATCCGGCGGTTGGCAGCCTGACCCCTCCGTCAGCGCGGCGATTGCAGCGCGTGCCGCGGCGCTGGACCGCTCAGCAGCACCAGCAGTCGCAGAGCCACGAACGGAGTCGGAACGTCCCGCCGCCGCCCCTGCTACACCGCCGCCTGCGCCGAGCGCACCGCAGACAGGTGCATGGCAGCCCGATCCTACGGTCAGAGCCGCAATCGCGGAGCGCGCGGCTGCGCTGAATGGATCAGCCGAACCATCTGAAGGGCCGGACACGGAATCCGCCAAACCCGACAGCCGTCTCGGCGCGGATTTCCTCGAAGGATTCTAGCTCGCTTCGAGCAGGCTCGCCGTGCGTTCAAGCTGGTCGCACACGCGTTCGGCCATGTCCTTGTCGAAACGTACCTTCGGCACAGCCACCGACAAGGAACCCACTGGCTCCCCGTCGATCGTGATCAGCCGGGCGATGCCCTCGATCCCTTGCGAGTATTCCTGATCGGTGGTGGCGAAGCCGGTCTTGCGCGCGTCTTCGAGTTGCCCGCGCAGTTCGGCCTCGTCGATCACGGTTCTGGGAGTGAACTTTTCGCGCTCGGCCTCGGCGAAATAGCGATCGAGTTCCTCGGGCGAGAGCGCCGCCAGCATCACCTTGCCCGCCGCCAGCGCATGCATCGGCAGACGGCGCCCCTGCGGCACCGAATAGCGCAGCGCCTGCTCCGAACTTTCGGTGACGATGGCCTCGATTTCCCAGTCGTAGCGCACGAAGAAGCTGGTGGTCTCGTTCAGCTGCACCCTCAGCGAGCGCACCAGCGGCGCGGCCCGGTCGGCCAGCGAGAACCCGCCGCCCGACGATTGCAGCCGCGCCAGCCCCGGTCCCGCCAGATAGCGCCGCCCCTCGCGGATCAGGTAGTTCCGCTCAACCAGCGTTGCGAGCAGGTACGACAGGCTCGATACCGGAATGCCCAGAGCCGTCGCGATCTCCTGCGCCACCAGCGGCCGGTTGTGCGCGACGACATATTCGATGATGTCGAGCGTGCGCGTGGCCGACTTTACCTGGCTGTTCTGCGCCGGGTTGGTCGAGCTAGGGGGCGACGGCTCGTTCACGATCAGCCTATCCGCTTCTCGGCAAGGTCAGCCCCGGCGCGCAGGGCCGCAAGCTTGGCCCAGGCGACCTTCGGGTCGATCTTCCCGTATCCGGCGAAGGTGCCGAAGCCGCAGTCGGTGCTGGCGATCACCCGGTCCTTGCCGACGATATCGGCAAACCGCATGATCCGCTGCGCTATCAGCTCGGGCGTCTCGACATAGTTCGAACAGGTGTCGACCAGGCCGGGCGCAAGCACCTTCTCCTCCGGAAGATCAGCCTTTGCCCAGACTTCCCATTCGTGCTCGTGGCGCGGGTTGGCGGCCTCGAACAGGATCGTGGCGGGGCGGGCCGAAAGCACTATGTCCATGATCTTTTCGAGCGGGATATCGTGCGTGTGCGGGCCTTCGTAGTTGCCCCAGCACACGTGCATGCGCATCTTCTCGGGCGCGATATTGGCGGTGGCGGTGTTAAGCGCCTCTACGTTGGCGGTGATCGCCTTCAGGAATTCGGCCTCGCTCATGTCCTGATAGCCGGTGTGGCGGCTCATCGCGAGGTCGGGGCAGTCGAGCTGGAGCTGGAAGCCCGCATCGACGATCGCCTCGTATTCGGGCTGCATCGCAGTGGCGAGGTCGGCCAGATAGGCCTCGTGGCTGGGATAGAACTGGTTGGGCTGGAAGGCGGTGATGAGCCCCGGCGAGGCCGAGTTCATGAAGGCCTCCGCGCCGTCACCGGCAGCATCGAGCGCCGCGCGGAAGCGGCGGATGTCGTCGTGCAGCGGCTGGAGGTTTACCAGTTCGACCTTGTCGACGGCGCTGGCACGGGTGAATTCCTGCGCGCCCATGATGGCGCTCAATTTCTTGGTCAGCTCGGGCACTTCGGCCAGATCCATCGCAGGCTTGCGCGGCGTGTGGCCGCCGAAGCCGGAAAGCCGTTCGATAATATAGGTCGAATAGCCGACCTTGCCGATTTCGCCATCGGACACCACCGAGACCCCGGCGGCAACCTGCTGGCGCACCGCCTCGGTCACGGCGGCGAGCACCAGCCGGTCGAATTCCTCGGCATCGTAAGGTTCGCCCTTGTCGCGGGCGAGCAGCAGGGGGACGAGTTCTGGGCCGCGCGGAAGGCTGCCGACATGAGAGGTTTTGATCATGCGCGATCTATTTCATATATGCGAAAAACCCGCAAGTATGAAAGAGCGCCTAGGTCGTTATCTCAGACAGCTTTTTGGCCAATGGCTCGGGGGCGGCTGGTGGGCAATAGCCAATCCGCCCCCTCAGCCCGAGAATCACACTAGCGCACAGCCCACGCTGGCGATCTTGCCGCCTTCGAGGTGGTAATGGATGTACTGCCGCATCTCCTGCACCTCGCCCGCCTTGACCGGGAAGAATTGCTCCATCCCGTTGGCGTCGAGGTCTTCGCGCGTGAGGTCGCGGAAGCATTCGATGCGGATCAGGCCTTCCACTGCGGCCAGCTCGTCGCTGCTGGCGAACTTCTCGATTTCGACCGTTTCGCGCACATAGGAATGCAGGAAGCTGTAGAATTGGCGCAGCTGCTCGCGGGTGGTGATCTCGATCCCGAAGAAGGCCATCTTCGGCGTATCGGTGTAGAAATCGAACACCGAATCGTAGTCGCGGGTGTTGAAGGCTTCGACGTATCGTTGGTAATCTTCGCGTGTCATTCGCTCTCCCCTTCTTGCGCCCAATCGTAACGAGCGTTAGCAAGTGAAGGCAAGGAGAGAGTGATGCAGGAAGCGGATACCGACTATATCGTCGTCGGCGGCGGCAGCGCGGGCTGCGTGATTGCAGCGCGGCTGAGCGAAGACCCGAAGACCAATGTCATGCTGCTGGAGGCGGGCGGCGATGACGGCCACCCGTTCATCCAGATGCCGCTGGGCTTCCTGCGCGCGATGATCATGCCCAGCCTCAACTGGACCTATATGACCGAGCCCGAGCCGGGCCTCGACGCGCGGCAGATGCCCTTGCCGCGCGGGCGGGTGATGGGCGGATCGGGTTCGATCAACGGCATGTTCGCGATGCGCGGCCATCCGGCGGACTATGACCAGTGGGCGCAAATGGGCGCGCGCGGATGGTCCTATGCCGATTGCCTGCCCTACTTCCGCAAGATGGAGAACTCCTGGCGCGGCGAGGGCGATTATCACGGCGTCGATGGCCCGGTGACGATCCGCCCGATCGATTCGCCGCACGTGCTGCACGAGGTGATGATGGAGACCGCGGAGAACGCGGGCTTTGCAACCACCGAGGATCTCAGCGGTGCAACCCCCGAGGGCTTTGCCCGCGGCGAGCAGTCAGTCGATGCGCGCGGACGGCGCGTGTCAGGGGCGAGCGCCTATATCAAACCTGCGCTCGGACGGCAGAACCTTGACGTGCGCACCGGCGTGCAGGTGCGCCGCGTGGTGTTCGAGGGCAAGCGCGCGGTGGGCGTGGAGGTCCAGGTGGGTGAGGGTACCAAGGTGCTGCGCGCGCGGCGCGAGGTGATCTTGTGCGGCGGCACCTACAATTCGCCGCATCTGTTGATGCTTTCAGGGATCGGCCCCGCCGAACACCTGCGCGAACATGGCATCACCGTGCTGCACGACAGTTCCGGAGTGGGCCGCAATCTGCAGGAGCATCCGACCACCAGCCTCGAATGGGCGGCCAAGCAGAAAGTCACTTTCCTGCGCCAACTGCGCTGGGACCGGCTTGCCCTCAATGCGGTGAAGTGGGCGCTGACAGGCACGGGCACCATGGCGAGCCAGCTTAATAGCTGCAACGTGGTGGTGCGCACCGACGACCGCCTCGAACGGCCCGACATGCAGATCATGGTCAACCCGATCCGCTTCGATGCGCAAGCCTGGTTCCCACTTCTGAAGCCCGAGCAGGAGCACGTGTTCTGGGCAGGGGTGGTCCAGCTTCATCCAGAAAGCCGTGGCTGGGTGGAACTGAAAAGTGCTGACCCGATGGAAAGCGCCGCCGTCACGCTCAACATCATGACCGAAGAGGCGGACCTTGCACAGATGCGCCGCGCGATCCGCGCCACGCGCCGGATTTATAACTCGGAGCCGATGGCGCAGCTGGTGGGGGCAGAACGTGCGCCCTCGGCGGGGGCCGAAACCGATGATGAGCTGAACGCGCTGATCCGCGCCACCTGCTATGTCGCGATGCACCCGACCAGCACCTGCGCGATGGGCATGGGCGAACGCAGCGTGGTCGATGCCGATTGCCGCGTACTGGGCGTGGAGGGGCTGCGGGTGGTGGATTGCTCGGTCATGCCCACGGTGCCCGGCGGCAACACCAACATCCCGGTGATGATGCTGGCCGAAAAGGCCGCCGATCACATCAAGGGCAGCGTGCTGGCTGCGGCCGATGTGCCCGCTCGGGCCGAAGCGGCATGAGCCGCACGCCGCAAGAGGAAGCCAACCTCGCGCTGGTGATGGGCATGTTCGAGCATGTGCTGGGGCCGATGGATTCTGCCCGCGTCGATGAGTTCGTCGCGGCGGAATACGTCCAGCACAGCCAGCTTGCCCCGCCGGGGCGCGATGCGCTGAAGGCCTTTCTCGATATGATCCGTGAACAAACGCCCGAGGCGGTCCACGATGTAAAGCGTGCCTTCGTCGATGGCGACCATGTGACCGTGCACTATCACGTGCGGCGCTGGCCGGGTGATCTCGGCTGGGCGGTGATCGACATCTTCCGCGTGGAAGACGGCAAGATCGCCGAACACTGGGACGTGTTGCAGGACGTGACCGAAGGCGGCCCCAATCCGAACGGGCCGTTCTGACAGAATAATGAGCGGGGAGAGAGTGATGAGGTTCAAAGATAAGGTCGTTCTGGTTCTCGGCGGCAACTCGGGCATGGGCCTCGCCTCGGCGCAGGCCTTTGCGGCGGAAGGTGCCAAGATCCACCTGACCGGCCGCAACCAGCAGACCATCGACGAGACCGTCGCTTCGATCCCCGGCAGCAGTGGCTATGCCGCCGACATCGCCGACCCTGCCGCCACCGAGCAAGTGGTGCAGCAGATCGAAAAGGCCGACGGCCGCATCGACGTGCTCTATATCAATGCAGGCGTCGGCGGTTTCGCGCCGCTCGAGAGTATCACCGAAGACGCCTGGGATTTCGTCCATTCGATCAACCTGCGCGGCTGCGCGTTTGCCTTGCAGAAGGCGGTGCGGATCATGGGCGAGGGCGGAGCGGTGGTCGTCACCGGCTCGATCGGCGCGCATGGTGCGGTGGAAAGCAACGGCACCTATGCGGCAGCCAAGGCGGGCCTGGCCATGGCGATGAAGGTGTTCGCGAAGGAACTTCTGCCGCGCAAGATCCGCCTCAACATGGTTTCGCCCGGCCCGATCGATACGCCGCTGCTGCACCGCAACCCCGGTATGGGGCCGGAAGATGTGGAGCGCCTGCGCGACATGATGATCGCCAACATCCCGATGCACCGGATGGGCACCAGCGAGGAAGTGGCCAAGGCCGTGCTGTTCCTCGCCAGCGACGACGCAAGTTTTATCACCGGCGCCGACCTCTTGGTCGACGGCGGCCTCATCGAACTGGGATAAGCCATGACCACCTTCTCCGACACCACCCCCTTCACCGCACCTTTCAGCGAGCTGGACAACCCCCGGCTCGAATTCGTGATGGAGGTGCGGCTCACCTTCCCCGAAGTCTACACCATGGCCCCGCACCCCAATGGCGGGACGCGCAGCGCGGTGCTGGTCAAAGGCGGCACCTTCGAAGGGCCCAACATCAAGGGCCGCGCGATTCCCGGATCGGGCGGCGACTATGCCTATTTCCGCCCCGATGACGTCGCCGTGTTCGATGCACGTTATCTGCTGGAGGAGGACGACGGCACGATCATCCTGCTTAACAATAAGGGCTTCCTGTGGGGCCGCCAGCCCGACACGATGCAGCGCCTGCGTGACTGGGCCTTCAACGACGGCGAGCCGGTGTCGCACCCCGAATATTACCTGCGCGGCAACCCCACGTTCGAATGCCCGGTGGGCAAGCACGACTGGCTGACCAAGCACGTCTTCATCGGCGTGGGGGAGCGCAAAGCGGACGGCAACTGCCTGCGCTACTATGCGCTGACCTGAGACTACTTGGGTTTTCGGCTCCAATCAGTCCTGAATCCCGGCCCGGCTGGAAAAGTCGGGCCTGCCGTTCCACACAAACAGCGGCCAGTAATAGCGTCGCCACGGCCACAGCAGGATCGCGTTGAACAGCAGCGTCAGCGCGCCGAAGGTATATTCCACCATCCCCACCTCGAGCACGAAGTTCCAGTAGAGAATGACGAAGTTGATAGGCACGATGGCCGCTGCGGCGAGCGGCATCACGCGGTTGATGAGAATCAAGAGGCCGAACACGATCTCGGCCACCTTGATCCAGGCCATCAGCCCCGAGGCGATCAGCGCCAGCGTGAAGTCGATCGCCGCCTGCTCCTGCCCTAGCGGCTGCCAAGCGGGATTGATGAACGGCATCACGCCGAAATAGACCCACCAGCCGCCGAAGATGATGCGGCTGAGGTGGTAAATCCATTTCATCGTCGGACCGGGCAATTCGTCGGGCAGGGTGGCGGGATCGGTCGTCATCGTATCGGCGTTCCAGTTTCGGCGGGCTCGCCGTGATGGTGCGAGCCCTGTCGGAACATCACATAGGCTGCATTGCGCCGCTACGGGAAGAGCGGCTTAGCCCACCTTCGCCGCGTCGAGCTTGTCGCGGCTGACCCAGGTGCCGTGGACTTGGCTGCGCAGCGCGAGCCCGGTTTTCACCTTGGCCACCGGGCCTTTCTCGACCGCATCGGCCTCGATCACCCAGACTTCGCTGGAATAGTCGGCAGGGTTGCCGCCCGGAGGGCCGTTGGGAAGGTCGATCACAGCGAGCAGCCAGCCGCCGTGGCCTTCCTCGCTCGACGGCACGTGCGCCGGCTCGCTGACGGCGCAGCCCGGAGGCACTTCCATCATCGACACGCGGCCATTGCCGACCTCGATCCGCAGCAGCGCGTTGAAGTTCGCGCCCACGGGGCCGCCGAGCATGGGCGGGCCTTTCGCCTCGGGGTTCATGCTCAGGTACCAAGCGTGGTTATAGGGGCGGCCCTGATCCTTGTCGGCCAGGCGGCACAGGTCGCCCGGAGGGCCGAGCGGGCGCTCGCTGAGTTCGGGCGTGTCCTTGCTCATGTCGAGCGTCCAGCGGGTGAGCGCCCCCTGCACGTCCTGCTGGTCGCGCTGGATGCCGCCCGCTTCGCGCATGAAGCTGAATGCATTGGTGTCGCTCAGGCACAGGTCGATGTGGACCAGATCGCCATCGTCGTAGGCATTGACCTCGTGAAAGCACGAGACGCCGACCGGGCCTTCGATCCAGACCATTTCGGATACGTCGCCGTAGCGCGGCATGATGCCGATGTAGCTCGGCTTCGACTGATCGTGCGCCCAGTGCGCGCCGCCCTCCTTGAGCCGGTCGAGATCGGTCAGTGTGGGGAAGACCGGGAAAATGGCGTATTTCTCGGTGATTACGAAGTCGTGGATGGTCGAGAGATAGGGCTGCTCGAACCACTGCTCTTTCACCAGGTTGCCGTCCTTGTCGGCGATGCAATAGGCCACGTTCGGGTCGCACAACCCGCCCGCTTCATAACCGAAGAAGAACATCTCGCCCGTTTCCGGGTCGATCCGCGGGTGCGCTGTGAAGGTCTGGCTGCGCAGCTTGCCCTCGTAGTCCCACCGGCCCACGGTCTCCAAAGTGTGCGGGTTGACCTCGTAGCCGCGCCCGTCCTCCTTGGTCATGAACAGGCGGCCGCCGTGCCACACGGGGGTGGTGTTGGCCACTGTGCGGTCGGCGCCCTCGACGCTGGGGTCGTCGGTGAACGGGTTGCGGTAGCGCCCGAACAGCGCGCGGCGCGCCTTCTTCTCCAGCTTGTAACGCTCGGTCTCGACATAGCGGATATCGAAGTCGACCGCTCCGCCCTCGAAGTTGAACCGCGCGATCATGCCATCGTGATTAAGTGCAATGTCGTCGTCGAACATCGGGACATGGGCGTTGTCGGGCACGGCGCGGAAGAAGGCGCCTTCGATCTCGGCGGGGATTTCACCCTCCACCACGAGATCGCGGAGCGACATTTCCACCCGGCGCGGGGTGTTGGTGCCCATGAAATGGATAGTTTGCGGATAGCTCGCCACGTCGTTACTCCCAAAACTGTCGTGCTGATTCTTGGCGGCAACGCTAACGACTGTTACGGTCGAGGGAAAGGGCCCTCTGTCAGGTGCTGGCAGGGAAAATAACTGTGAGCCGCAGAAGGAAAATGCGTTGGAAATAGATAGGCAAGGGGTAGTGGCCACGGGCTTGACCGCAGCGGCGGAAAAAGGGCCGCGCGCGAGCCCCGCCGATAGCGAGGAAGTCGCGATGCTGCACCGGCTGTTGAAACTCACCAACCGGCTGATGGCTCCGTTCAGTACCCATCTTTCACACCGCTATCGCATCAGCCTTAACGAGTTTCGCCTGCTGATGAGCATCGGCGCGCTGGGCCGCACGGCCAGCCACGAGGTCGCCGAAATGACCGGGGTGAATGCGATGAGCATCTCGCGCGCGGTGGCAACGCTTGAGCGTCACGGCCGGATCACCGTCACGGTCGACGAAGCGAACAGGCGGCGCAAGTGGCTCAGTCTGACCGAAGAGGGCGAGCGGCTCTACAAGTTGATGAAGCCGCAGAGCCAGCAGGTGGCGAACTATCTGTTCGATGCGATCAGCCCGGCCGAACTGTCGGCATTCGGCGATATCGTCGAAAAGCTGATCGAGCGGCTCGATGCGACCGACGAGAACGGCAATTCGGTGTTCCTGGAAAGCACGAAGCCGCCGGTGGAAAGCTAGACCCGGAAGCCTCGGGCGGATAAGTCGCTTGGCATGACACAGACACCTTACGGCATGGACGAAGACAGCCGCCGCGCTGTCGAGGCCGACGTCACCCGGCTGATTCACGACTATACCTGGGCCAACGATGCTCAGGATTGGGAAGCCTGCGCCCGGCTTTACACCGAGGATGCGGTGTTCCGCCGCCCCAGCGGGGGCGACCCGGTGATTGGCCGTGCGGCGATTCTCGAAAGCTTCCTGGCCCGCAAGCCGCGCGCGCAGCGCCATGCCATCGCCAATGTGCTGGTCGAAGTCGAAGGCCCCGCCACGGCGCGGGCGAAAAGCGTGATCGTGCTCTACATGGGCGATGCAGCGGACGACGGCGGCCTGCCGGTGCAGGATGCCAAGAGCCCGCTGATCGGCACCTTCACCGACCTTTGCGTGCTGACGCCCGACGGCTGGCGCTTTGCCGAGCGGGTCGGCGGGCTCGACTTCAGGCCGTAACCGCCGCTGGCTCCACCCGCTGCCGCACTAGCAGCGCGGGGCTTACCAGCAGGGCGAGCAGCACACAGACCAGCGCCGGGATCGCCGCCACGCCAAGGAAGGTCTGCGCGGGCACCTTGGCGGCGATCATCGCGCCGCCCAGCGGCGGCCCGGCGAAAGCGCCCAGCCGCGCCACCAGCACACCCATGCCGACCGCGCTCGACAGCAGGCGGGCGGGGAACAGGTAGGCGCACAGGCCCGGCAGCACCATGCCGCCAGCATTGGCTCCGCCCACGCCGACCATCAGCAGCAGGGTCCAGCGCGTCTGGTCAGGTGCGGTGAGAGCGATGGCAGCGAAGCTGGCGGCCATCGATCCGAACAGCAGCGCCAGTGTCAGCCCCTTGTGCCAGCGGTCCAGCAGCAGGCTCGCGCCGATGCCGATGCCGAGCCCGGCCAGATTGGCAACGCCCGCCACCCGCGCAGCATCGTCGAGGCTGAGGCCAGCGCCGGGCAGCACGGTCGGCAGCCACGAATTGAGCAGGTAAAGGTTGAGCGCGTTGAACGCGAGCATCGCGGCGAACACTGCGAAGGGGAACAGCCACGGCGCGCTGAACAGCACCAGCTGCGGCAGCCTGGCCTTGGGCGCAGCAGCGTCGGCCGGTTCGCGCGCGGGCGCGCCACCTTCGAGCGCGACGAACAGAGCGGCGGCCAGCACCACGGCAAAGGCACCGGGCACGAGGAAGAGGCCCTCCCAACCCCAGGCCCCGATCAGCTCGGGCGCGATCAGTCCGGCCAGTGCCAGCCCCACCGGGATGCCCGCCGAGACCACCGCCATCAGCGTGGCGCGCATCTTTTGCGGAGCAAGCTCCGAAGAAAGCGCGCTGACATTGGGCAGGCAGGCCCCGAGCGCCAACCCGGTGATGGTGCGCCAGAACAGGAAGTGTTCGATATCGCTCGAACTGGCCGTGCCGAGCGTTGCCAACCCGGTGCCGAGGCAGCCAAGCACGATCAGCGTGCGCCTGCCGAACCGGTCGCCCAGCGGCGCGATCAGCGCGCCGCCAAGCCCAAGCCCCACCAGCAGCGCGGTGAAGACCCAGCCGAAGCCGGCAGGATCGAGCCCGAGCGAGACTTCGAGCCGCGGCACCGCGAGGCTCATCGCGGCGATGTCGAAGCCTTCCATTATGAACACGCCGGCCAGCAAGGCGAGGGCGATGATGCGGCGGCTGGTCATTTCTCTCTCCCTAAACGTCTCGCCCGCTCATCCTGAGCTCTTCGAAGGATCGTTTTTCTTCTTGTCTTAACAGGTTCGCCCATCCCATGGGCTCGGCATCCGATAGGGCACGGTCAGAAAATTTGCCTCGACCTGGCGAATTTCCCCGTCGACGATCTTGAAGGCCTCGGCCAGATAATACGAATGCGGGCGGCGCACCGGGCTGCTGGCGGGGGTGCCGTCGGTGAGGGTGTAGTCGCCGATGCGGCCCGAATGATCGATAAAGCCATAGGTCAGCACCAGCCCCTGCTCGACATCGACCAGCGGAAAGCGGCGCGCGCGCAGGTCGTCGTCATAGCGATACCAGCCGAGCGCGAACTGCTCCTCGCAGCCGAGCCGCGCGATGGGGAGCGGGAAATCGGCATTGTTGGTGGTCTGCACGCCGTTCTCGACCCGGTTGCATTCCGGGTGGAAGCGTGTGCGGATCGTGCCGTCGTTGCGCTCGATAGTTTCGAAATAGCCATCGGCAATGCGCACCAGCTCATCGCGCGGGGCGGGCGCAGCGGGCAGGGCCATCTCGGGTTTGTCCTCGAAATGTTGCGGACCGAAGGGAAAGCCCTCGTCCTTGTTGCGCGCAACCGCCGTTTCGACCCCGGTAATCTTTCCGTCTTTTACTTCAAGCCGGATGCAGCAGGGGTTCAGCGCATCGGTTTCTTCAACCGCGGTGAACACTGCAACCTGCCCGCCAGCAGGTTCGGCCATGCGCAGCTGATAGGGGTGGCGCGCAGAGATCGTGTTCCACAGCCCGTCTCCCACCGCGAGGGCGACATTGTTCTCGGTGTTGAAAACGCCATCGGCAAAAGGCGCGCGTGCCGGTTCGTGCGCTGCGAGCGCGGCAAGGTAGGCGTCGAGCACGGCGTAAAGTTCGGTTCTGCTGGCCAAGTTCCTCTCCCTCTCTTGACTCAATGCCTCTCTAGAGGAAAAGTAACGCTCGTTAAAGTCGCGAACTGAGCGACCGGGAGAGAACTATGGATCCGGCAGGTAAGGTGGCGCTCGTCACCGGCGGCAACTCTGGCCTTGGCGCAGGCGCGGCAACCCATCTCGCGGCGCTGGGCGCTAGCGTGGTGAGCTGCGATGTGGCGGGCGAAGCGCCCACTGGGGTTGACTTCATCTCCTGCGACGTATCCGATGAGGCAAGCGTAAAGGCGACCGTAGCCGAGGTGATCGCGCGCCATGGCCGGATCGACATCTGCTGCAACAATGCGGGCGTGGGCGGCCTCGGCCCTATCGCCACGCCGGATGGGCCGGGCGATATTGCCGATTTCGCCCGCGTGATCGGGATCAATCTGATGGGCGCGGCGCATGTGGCCGCGCACGTTGGCCATGCCATGATTGCGAACGAACCGAGCGGCCCCGATGGCGAGCGCGGAATAATCGTCAACACCTGTTCCATCGCCAGCTTCGAAGGGCAGGAGGGCATGGGCGCCTACACCGCCGCCAAGGCGGCGCTGAAAGAGCTGACACTGGTCTGGGCGCGCGATCTTTCGCGTCATGCGATCCGGGTGAACGCCGTCGCGCCGGGCTTCATGGCGACCCCGTTGGTGGCAATGCTGCCGCCCGATCTGGTCGACGAATTGCTGAGCGACGTCGAGTTCCCCAAGCGCGCGGGAACCGGCGAAGACTTCGCCGCCGCCGTCGAATTTCTCATCCGCACCCCGCTGGTCAATGGCGAGGTGCTGCGGCTCGATGGCGGTGCCCGGCCGCCAGCCCGCACTCAATGGGCCTCAGGCCAGTAAGGACGCTAGATCATGGCAGATATCCCACTTCCACCCGGCTTCAGCGCCATGAAGATGGATCAGGCCCGCGCCGAGCTTGAAACGCTGCTCGGTGCCTCGAAGGTCTTCTTCGAGGATCTCGACCGGAGAACCTATCAGGACAAGTTCGCGGTCAACGATGCGGTCCATCACCCCTCCGGCGCGGTGGCGCCCGAGAGCGTGGAGGAAATTCAGGCCGTGCTGCGGGTGGCGAACCAGTATCGCCTGCCGGTGTTCCCGATCGCGCGCGGCAAGAACCTCGGCTACGGCGGCACCGCCCCCGTGCTGGCGGGCAGCGTGGTGATGGACCTGTCGCGCATGAAAAAGATCGAGTTCGATGCCGAGCTCGGCACCGTGCTGCTCGAACCGGGCGTGGGGTTTTACGACCTTTACGACTATATCCAGAAAAACAACCTGCCCTACTGGCTCTCCACCCCCGGCAACTCGTGGGGCTCGGTGATGGGCAACGCGCTCGATCGCGGCGTTGGCTACACGCCCTATGGCGAGCACACGAAGAACATCTGCGGCCTCGAGGTGGTGCTGGCCAACGGCGAAGTGGTGCGCACCGGAATGGGCGCGTTCTCAAACGCGCCGACCTGGCAGGCCTATCCGTTTGGTTTCGGCCCCGGCTGGGATCAGATGTTCGTGCAGTCGAACTTCGGGATCGTCACCAAGATGGGCATGTGGTTGATGCCCGAGCCCGAAAGCCTGATGGGCATGGACGTCGAGTTCGACAAGAAGGAAGACTTGAAGGTGATGGTCGACACCATCGCCCCGCTGCGCCGCGAGCGGCTCCTGACCCAAAGCCCCTCGATCGGCAACTGGATGCGCGCCGCCGCCATCCTGACCACGCGCGATGAGTGGACCGACAAACCCGGCGCACTCGACGACAGCGTGATCGACGCGATCCGCCAACGCTTCAACATCGGCTGGTGGGGCGTCAGCTTGCGTCTTTATGGCCGCGAGGACGTGAACAAGGCGGCCTACAAGGTGCTGGAAGACGCGATGGGCAGTGCGGGCCCGCTGTCCATCAAGCCGACCAGCTGGGTGAAGGGGCAGCCGATGGAATATTCCGGCTGGACCGGCACGCCGCTCACCTTCCCGATGCAGAACGCCAACTGGTATGGCGGGCGCGGCGGGCACATCGGCTTCTCGCCGATTATCGAGCAGGATGGCGACAAGGCGCTGGCGCAGTTCCGCCGCACCTATGCCCGCTATCAGGAATATGGCGTCGACTATCAGGGCAGCTTCGCCTTTGGCGAACGGCACCTTACCAACGTGAACGCGATGGTGTTCAACAAGGACGATCCGGAATTCATGGCCAAGATCGATCCATTCTTCCGCTCGCTGGTGGCTGACGCGAAGGAGCAGGGCTACGGCGAATACCGGACCCACCTCGACTACATGGACCTGGTGGCTGACACTTATGACTACAATAACAACGCTTTGCTGCGCATGAACGAGACGGTGAAGAACGCTCTCGATCCCAACGGGATCATCGCGCCGGGCAAGAGCGGCATCTGGCCCAAAGGCTTTGCACAGGAGCGCGGACAATGATCAGGCAGCCCGGAAAGACAACGCTCGCCTTCACTCTGGCAGGCGCACTGGCAGTGGCCGGATGCGTGGGCATGGCCGCGGCGCAGGAGGGCGGCGCAACACCGGATGTGCCCGCCACCGACACCGCGCCTGCGCAGCCTGCCCCGCCGCCAGGTATGCCCAAGCCCACCACGCTGGCGGACCGCTCCGATGCGACCGGCGGAGAGGCGCTCTATATCGAGAAGTGTATGATGTGCCACGGCCCGGTCGGCATGGGCACAGGCCTGCTCGAACGCCGGGGCCGCTCGCATGCCGAGCTGGAAAAGCGCGGTGATCTGGCGGCTGCCTTCGTAGTGCTGGCTGCGCGCAACGGCATCGGCAACATGCCCGCGATCCCGCGCGGCGAGGTTTCGGACGAGCAATTGCAGGCGATTGCCGACTATCTTGCGGCAGGCCCGCATGGGGGTGACCAGTGAAGCTGACCCGCCGCTCGTTCGTCGCCGCCGCTGCTGCGCTGCCCGCCGCCGCCTCGGCTGCTGAAAAGGGCTGGAAAGACGGGCACGAGACCGTGCTGCTGTTCGATCCCGCGCTGGCCGAGGGGCGCGCCTTTGCCGATGCCGGTTCGGCCTGGAACCGCGCCGTGATCGCCATCGAAGGCGACCGCATCCGCTTCGGGCGCGAACTGTTCGCGCGCCGCCCCGCCATCGTGCAGGGTGTGAGCCGTTCGGCCGATGCGCTGCTGCTCGAAGAGGTCGCGCGAGAGGCGGGCTACGAACGCGTCTCGCTCGAGCGCGAGGGCAAGGCGATGAAGTGGGTGCTGATGCCGCAGCTGCGGCGCTGAGCTACCTGCCCACTTTCCTCCGTTCGTCCTGAGGAGAATACCAAGCCACAGACTGAGCGCCCGTCTCGAAGGACGGGCCTCATGCCGCCCTCTGTCTACGGCAGAGCGCAGGAGAAGCTCGCGGCGACATTCGGATCACCCGTGCCATCATACTTCGCAACCCATGGCCAGGCGCAGAGCGGGCGCTGCATCGGCTCGCGCGGCGGCTGCGGAGGCTGGCCGGGGAAGGTCGGCGCTACTGTCGGGCGGTCGGCGAGAATGCGGTTGGGGGCCGCGCCGGTTGTCGCCCACTCGTCGATAATGCCCAGCGTGTCGATCTCGCTCGGCCCTGCGCCGCCCGAACAATGGTCCATCCCCGGGGCCATGAACAGCCTGAGCTGGCTGTCGCGCTGCGCGGCGGGCAGGGCATTGAACAGGCCGTAGTGGAAGGCGAGGGTATTTGTCGCCGGGATCAGTCCGTCCGACCAGCCATGCGAAAGCAGCAGCTTGCCGCCGCGCTGGAAATACGCGCCAAGGCCATCGGTCGGCACGTTGAGAAGGTCATTGCCGTAGGCGAAGCCATCCGCCGTATAGGTGCGGTAATCGGTTGATTTCCAATCCCAATCCGATTTCCCGGCATAAACGAGATCGCGGAAATAGCTCATCGCTACGGGAAAGGGTTCTTCGCCCATCACCAGCAGCGCCATCTGCATTTCGGAGCCATAGGGCCAGCCGGGCAGCAGCAGGCTGCCGTCATTTGCGCGGGTGCCGCCAAACATGTTGCTGACCGCGTGATACTGGCCCGTGGACAGACAGGCACCTTCCTGCCCCGCGCGGCATTGCAGCTTCGCAAGGTCGGGCCGGCATTGCAGCGGCGAGGATACGATCCCATCGGTCACGCCATCGATGCCGTCGCAGGCGCGCAGGATTTCCGAGTGCACTAACCCAAGCACATCGGGCGTCAGCTTCACCCCGAACCGCACCGGCTGGAAGCCCTGCCACATGGTCTGTGTCATCAGGTCGGTCATCGGATTGGCCGGGGCCATGGCGCTGATCGCGTCGAAATCCTGCGGGTAGCGATAGGCCGCCATCAGGCCCTGGCGCCCGCCGGTCGAGCACGAGTTCCAGTACGACTTGCTTGGCCGATCACCATAGTTGGCGGCGACGATCCGCTTGGCCGCCTCGGTCGTTACATGGACCGCGCGATAGCCGAAATCGACGAGTTTTTCCGGATGGCCGATGGCCCAGCGCGCGTCCATCCCGCTGCCGACATGGCCGGTGTCGGTGGCGGCGGTGGCGTAGCCGCGAGCCAGCGCGCGGCCCATCTCGGCATAGGAGATCGAGCCCGCCCAGATGCCGTTGCCAATGCCGACATATTTGCCGTTCCACCCCGACAGCGGCAGCCAGACCTCGCTCTTGATGTCGGAATCGCTGCTCGGCGTGAGCGTCATCTCCACACGGCAGAAGGCGGGGACATCGGCGAAGGGGCTCGCGGCGACACCCGGCGGCGGGCCCATGCCGTTGTTGGGCGGAGTGAAGGCACCCTTTGCAACTTCGGTCGCTGCGGTCACTTCGCCCGCGCCCAGATCGAGCCCGACAAGATCGCCGCAGGCCGCCTGAGCAGGCGCGGCAAAGGCAAAGGTCGCGCTGGCAAGCGCCAGCATGGTCTTGGTGTGCATCATCACTCCCTCCCGTTTTGTCGGCTACCCTAGCGCAAGCGCTGCGCCGGAAAAGTCGTCATTTGTATCAGCCAAGGCGAAACTGCGCGGGCTGCGTTCTCTTGTTGCTCCAACACTAACATCCGTTATGATCGTGTCCAACAAAGGAGAGGACAATTGGGCAAGATCATCGTCTCGGGCGCGTCGGGTGGGTTCGGCCATGCGGCAGCCAGCAAACTTCTGGACATGGGCTGCGAGGTTATCGCGCTCACCCGTTCACCCGATAAAGTGGCCGACCTCGCTGAACGCGGCGCCGAGGTGCGCGCGGCCGATTTCGACGACCTGGAAGGCCTGACCAAGGCGATGGAGGGCGGCGAAAAGCTGCTGCTGATTTCCACCCTGCGCGTTGGCGAAAGGGTCGAACAGCATCGCAATGCGGTGGACGCGGCCAAGGCCAACGGCGTGAAGCATGTCGTCTACACCTCGATTGTCGGCGGCGGCCTCAAGGATCACCCTGGCGTCGAGCAGACCGACCATTATGAGACCGAGCGCCTGATCGAGGAATCGGGCCTTGCCTACACCCACCTGCGCAACAGCCTCTATGCCGATGCCGTGGCCACCGCCATGGCGATTCCGGCGCTGGCCTCGGGCCACAAGCCCGAAAACGGCGGCGACGGCAAGGTGGCGATGGTCGCGCGTGATGACTGCGTGAACGTGGCCGTGGGCGTGCTCACGCAGGATGGCCATGAGAACAAGGCCTATGACGTGACCGGCCCCGAAGCGATGACGATCCATCGGGCGGTCGCGATGATTTCGGACATGGCGGGCAAGCCCATCGTGGTCGAGGATGTCGATGACGAGGGCATGTACCAGTATTTCGATTCGCTCGGCGTGGCGCGCAAGGCCTCCGACATCAAACCTGATGGACCGATTCCGTGGGCGAGCGAGGGCATGGTGACCTTCGGCCAGTCGATACGGGAGGGCTTTATGGATGTGGTGTCCGATGCGGTCGAAACGATCACTGGCAGGAAACCGCAAAGCCTCAAGTCGGTGCTGGAGGCGAACAAGGGCGCTTGGCCGCAGTGATCCTCCATCGGTTCAGGGCACTATTCGCCCCTCCCGCTGGCGGGAGGGGCAGCGAGACTTGGCGAACCGCAAGTAAGCCTAGTCGCAGCGGGGTGGGCCTCCAGCGGCTTATCCAGCGTCCGAAGCCCACCCCCAACCGCTGTGGCTGCGCCACGTCTGCGACTCCCCGCACACGGGAGGGGAGTGTTATTGCGCTGTTTGCCGCAGCCTTCGCGCTTGCCGCTTGTTCGGATAGCGCGCCGCAAGTCGATACCTCGACCTATGGCGCAGGCGACAACTGGGACAATCCCGGCGGCGACTGGGCCGAGAGCCACTTCTCGCGCCTCGGCGACATCTCGCAGGAGAACGTCGGCGAACTGGGCCTCGCGTGGGAATACGATCTCGGCACCGAACGGGTGCAGGAATCGACCCCCATCGTGATCGACGGGGTCATGTATGCCTCGGGGAACCTCGGCCGGGTCTATGCGCTCGATGCGGTGACGGGGGCCGAGAAGTGGACCTTCACCCCCGAAATGGACATGCAGATCGCCCGCTCCGCCTGTTGCGACTGGGCCAATCGCGGCCTTGCCGTGGCCGACGGCAAGGTGATCACCGCCGCGCTCGACGGGATGCTTTACGCGCTAGACGCCGAGACCGGCGCGGTCGCCTGGAGCGTCGATACCTTCGTCGACAAGGATCGCGGTTACACCATCACCGGCGCGCCCGAAGTGGCGGGCGATATCGTGGTGATCGGCAATGCGGGTGCCGAATACGACACGCGCGGCTATGTCACCGCCTACAAGATTTCCGATGGCGCAGAGGCATGGCGCTTCTGGACCATCCCGCACGACCCCGCCGAAGGCCCGCAAGAAAGCCCCGAGCTGGAAGCAGCGGTCGAGACCTGGAGCAAGGACACCCGCTGGGACATCGGCGGCGGCGGCACCGCATGGGATGCCATCACCTACGATCCCGAGTTCGATCAGGTCATCGTTGGCACCGGCAACGGCGGCCCCTATCCGCAGGCGATCCGCTCGCCCGGCGGGGGCGACAACCTCTACCTGAACTCGCTTGTCGCCGTCGACCGCAAGACCGGCGCGATGAAGTGGCACTTTCAGGAAACCCCGCAGGATAACTGGGATCTTACCGCCACGCAGCCGATGGTGCTGGCGCAGATGGACGTGAACGGCGCAAGCCGTCCGGTGATCCTGCACACGCCTAAGAACGGCTTCTTCTTCGTGGTCGACCGCGAGAGTGGCAAGCCGCTCGCCGCCAATGCCATCGTGCGCACCAATTGGGCCGACGGCTGGAACCTCGAGACCGGCAAGCCCAATATCCGGATGGACCTGGCCGACTATACTGAGGAAGCCAAGGTGGTGTTCCCCGGCTCGCCGGGCGCGCGCAACTGGTATCCGGCGGCTTTCGACCCCACGCGGAACACCTATTTCGCCCACGTGCTCGACATGGGCAACCTGATGTTCCTCACCGGCGATCCGACCAAGGTGAAGCGCGAGAAGAACTTCATGAACGCCGACGCGGCGATCATCTTCACCCCCGATCTCGAAGCCGCTTCGCCCACGCTGCCCGCACCTGTCCGCGAGGCTGTGGAGGCGAGCGAGGCCTGGCAATGGGTGAAGGAGGAGCCCTATCGCAGTGAGCTACGCGCGATGGACCCGCTCACCGGCACAACCAAATGGGCGGTGTCGAGCGAGGGCTGGCAGGACCGGCAGGGCGTGCTTGCCACGGCCAGCGGGCTGGTGTTCCACGGCAGCGTCACCGGCAAGCTGACCGCACGGGATAGCGAGACGGGCGAGGAGCTGTGGAGCGTCGATACCGGTTCCTCGATCATGGCCGCGCCGATGACCTACCGTGTCGATGGGGTGCAGTATGTCGCGGTGCAGACCGGCTGGGGCGGCGGTGGCTGGGGTTTTGTGCCCGGCTATGCCGCAGCCTATCACAAGGGCAATGCCAACCGCCTGCTGGTTTACAAAATCGGCGGCGGGCCGACCCCGCAACCGGCGGACCTGCCGCCGCTTGAACCTGCCCCCGAGCCGCCTGCGCAGTATCCCGATGCCACCCCGGCGATGATCGCCGAGGGCGCGGGGCTGTTCGGTGCCAATTGCGCGATGTGCCATTCGAACCAGCCACGCGCGCCTTTGCCCGACCTTCGCCGCATTGCGCCCAACGTCCACGCCGGGTTCGAGCAGGTGGTGCTGGGTGGCCTGTTCAAGATGAACGGCATGCCCTCGTTTGCAGATCGCCTCGACGCTTCCCAAGTGAAGGCCATCCACGCGTGGCTTATCGACACGCAAGGCAAGCTGCGGAAGCGCGAACTGCAATTGCAGGCTGAGGGCAAGCCGCTCGACAGCCGCTCGCTGACCATTCTTTCCAGTTACTGAGGAGACTTTCATGACCCCCGAAGGCGTAACCATCAAACATCCCGATAAGCTCTTTATCGGCGGCGAATGGGTCGCTGCGACCAGCGGCGCCGAGATCGAACTGGTCAATCCGTTCAGCGAAGAGGTCGTGGGCCGCGTCGCCCATGCCAGCAACGCCGATATGGACAAGGCGGTCGATGCCGCCCGCGAGGCCTTCGACAACGGCCCGTGGCCGCGCCTCTCGCCCAAGGAGCGCATGGCCAAACTGATGCAGTTCTGCGACGAGCTTGAGAAGCGCGTGCCCGAACTGGCCACGGCCTGGACCGCGCAGATCGGAGGCCTCGCGACGGCGGCAGGCCCGATGCACGGCGGTGCTGTGGCTGGCCTGCGCGGGATTGCGGCGCTGGGCGAAAGCTTCGAATGGACCAGCCAGCGCAAGGGGCAGGCGGTCGATACCGTGGTGATGGTGCGCGAGCCGGTGGGCGTGGTCGCCGCCATCGCACCGTGGAACGGGCCGTTTGCGATCATGGCCAACAAGGTGTTTTACTCGCTGATCGCGGGCTGCACCGTGATCATGAAGCCTTCGCCCGAAACCCCGCTGGAGGCCTATATCATCGCCGAATGCGCCGAGGCCTGCGGGATGCCCGCCGGTACCGTGAACCTCGTGCCGTCCGACCGTGAGGCGGCGGACCACCTCGTCCACTCGACCAAGCTCGACAAGATCACCTTCACTGGCTCCAGCGCGGCGGGCAAGCACATCGCCAGCGTGGCGGGTTCCAACATGACCCGCGCCACCTTCGAGCTGGGCGGCAAGTCGGCAGCGATCATCCGCGACGATTTCCCCACAGAAGCCGCCGCGCAGATCCTCGGCAACACCATCACCGTGATGAGCGGGCAGGTCTGCGCGATGCTTTCGCGCGCGATCGTCCCCAAGGCGCGGCATGACGAGCTGGCCGAAGCGATTGCGGGCGTGATGAAGGGCGTGAAAATCGGCGATCCGAACGATCCGGAAACCCAGCTCGGCCCGGTGGCGATGAAGCGTCAGCTCGACCGGATCGAGATGTATATCGAGGAAGGCAGGAAGAGCGCCGACCTCGTGACCGGCGGCAACCGCCCCTCGCATATGAACAAGGGCTATTTCATCGAGCCGACGCTGTTCGCCAATGTCGATAATTCCTCGCGCATCGCGCAGGAGGAAATCTTCGGCCCCGTGCTCTGCCTGATCCCGGCAGAGGATGAGGAAGACATGATCCGCATCGCCAACGACAGCGAATATGGCCTCAACGGCTCGGTCTTCACCAACGACGCGCAGGCGGCTTACGA
This sequence comes from Aurantiacibacter suaedae, assembly GCF_005434915.1. Taxonomy (GTDB): domain Bacteria; phylum Pseudomonadota; class Alphaproteobacteria; order Sphingomonadales; family Sphingomonadaceae; genus Alteraurantiacibacter; species Alteraurantiacibacter suaedae. Next base: position 85,609 of record NZ_SKCG01000002.1, on the reverse strand, counting down.
CATCGCGCGGCAGGTCCGCACCGGCGTGGTGGGCCAGAACGGCATGCGCATGGAGTGGACCGCGCCGTTCGGCGGGTTCAAATCCTCGGGCATCGGCCGTGAGGGCGGCGAGGAGGGCCTGTGGGGCTACCTCGAAACCAAGACGATCCTCACCGACGCCAGCGTCACGATCTAAGCGCTCCAAAAGCCCTTCCCACAGGAAGGCGCGTTAGACCGAACAATATAATTTCAAGCGCTCGCATTGATAAATGCGGGCGCTTGTTCTATATAGGCCATGTACAAACGTCGCCCGTCTCACATTGGGTGGCCGGAAATGGCTTGCGAACCTTTATCGCGCCATCATTTCCATTTTGCACATCACCGCCTGTTTTTGCGCTCTTACGGCGCGTTGCAGGCCCATATTAATTTGAAAGCGAGGCTCGATTTGGCGAAGGAAGAACTGCTCACCGTTGAAGGGGAAATCGAAGAGGTTTTGCCCGATGGAAGGTTCCGCGTTCTCCTCGACAATGATCATCGCTTGATTGCTTACACTGCAGGCAAGATGCGCCGCTATCGTATCCGTACGGTGGCGGGTGACCGGGTTCATGTCGAAATGACCCCCTACGACCTCACCAAGGGTCGCATCACCTTCCGCGAACGCACGCCGGGGCAAGGCCCGGGCGGACCGCGCGGCAGGCAATTCCGCAGGTAGGCGGCAATCGGGCCGGCGCCGCAGTGGCGCCGCCCCGCACAAGGATTTTAATGCATATTACGAATACCCGCGCAGCCCAGTGGTCGCGCCTTGATTTCCTGTCTGCCGATCTGTCGCAGGCCGTTATTCCTTTTACCCGCTCCGCCAAGCTGACCACACGCGACTTGCGCCGACTGGTGGCGGAGATGATCGACTAGGCGAACTGCCTCGGTCGCTTAATCCCTTGAGAAATAATCGTTTCGTCGCCCGGACTTGATCCGGGGCGGGGCTTTTCCCCGCCCGCCTACCTGGCGCGATGTGGTCAGGGGACGGCGGCGGGAGCCGTAACCCCATCGCATCCATCAGACGTTGCACAAGAGTAGCCCATCCCAGGATCAAGTCCGGGGCGACGGTTAGTCGATCCCGATAGCCCTGAGCAGCCCCTCATCCGTGTCGAGCGGAGCACCCGCCGGATAGCCATTGGCCTCCAGCAGATAGGCTGTCACCGCCAGATAGTTCGCCGCGCCTAAGGTATGGCCTGCGCCAACCGGCATCATCTCGCTGGTATAGGTGTAGAGGTCACCCACGCTGCGCCCTTGCCACTTGGCCTTGAACGCGGCACCCGCCACTGGCGGCACTCCGCCCGAGCCCGCAAGGTTGCTGCCATGGCAAGCCGCACAGCTCTGCTGATAGACTTGCCTTCCAGCCTCAGCCTGTGCGGCGGAGAACACCCCTTCGCTTGTGTTGCGGGCGAAGTTCGCATTGGCAAGATCGGGGCTTTCGAACCCGGCCGCCCCGCGCGCCGCTACGAAGGCCCGCTCCGGCCCCTCCGCGCCAATCCCCGCCTCGGGCAGGGCAAATACGAACAATGTGTTCTGGCTGCCGTGCGTCAGTTCTGGGGTAAAGGAATCGGATAGCCACAGCCCGGTTGAGACGGCGAGATACTGATGCCCGCCCACCATGAAGGTACTGGGGTAGCCGGTGATGCTGGAGCCGAGATTCATCTGCCACAGCACTTCGCCCGTCGCCTGATCGAAGGCTTTGAGCCATCCGCCCGCATCGCCCGCGAACACCAGGCCGCCCCCGGTGGCGATCACGCTTTGCATCCCGGCGCGCTGGCGGTGCACCCAGCGGGTGCGTCCCGTCACCGTGTCTAGCGCATAGAGAACGCCAAGCATCCCTTCGGCCTCGGGGGCGATCGCAATCCGGTTGCTCACGCCATAGGTGCCCACGTCACCCTGCGACGGATCGAGCGCGATCATTTGCGCGCAGGTAGCCTGCATCGGCATGAACAGGCTCGTGGTGAGCGGCGAATAGGAGCCTGCCGGATAGTTTGCGCCGCCGGTGGGGCCGGGGCAGATATCGTAGCTGCGGCCATATTCCGTCGGCACCGAGGCCGGGTTCACCGTGACCCGGCCCGAAGCGCCGTCGATGCTCTCGACGAAGTTCTGGCGTACGGTCGGTCTCGCCCAGAGGAATTTGCCGCTCTCCCGATCCAGAGTGTAGACGACGCCGGTCTTGCCCGGAACGCCTGTCAGCGTCTTGTAGGTGCGGCCCGGTTCGAGATCGGGTGCCATCCATGCCACCTCGGCAGGGTCGGGCATGGCCCGCTGATCGACCAGCATCCGGGGGAAGGTGTGGTCCATGTCCCACTGGTCGACGAGGTGCTGATAATGCCAGCGGATTTCGCCGGTTGTCACATCCAGCGCGAGCGTCGAGTTGTGGTAGAGGTAGCTGTAATCGTTGCCCGCCAGCGAGATCTTGGGCGCGGGTGCGCTGACCGAGGTGCCCATGTAGATAAGGCCAAGCTCGGGATCGTAGCTCGCCAGCATCCACGCGCCGACCTGCTGCCGGTCTTCCAGGGGCACGCCGCCCCATGTTGCATCGTTCGGATCGTCGCCTTGCGCGATGATCGGGGTCGACCAGACGAGCTTGCCCGTTTCGGCATCGTGCGCGGTGATAACACAGGCCGCCGGGCCGCCTTCCGGCTCGCAGCTTCTCCCCGTTATCGCCAAACCTTCGGCGATGATCGGGCCGCTCGATTGCTTCGCCCCTGTGCGGTAGTCGAGCACCTTGGTTTCCCACACCAGTTCGCCGGTGCGGGCATCGAGGGCATAGACATAGTCGTCAGCCGAATTGCCTATCACGAGGTTGCCATAAAGCGCCACATTGCGGGTGGTGTCGTAGACGGGCAGATAGTCGCCAATGTCCTCGGGCAGCTGGCGTTTGTACTGCCAGATCATCTGGCCCGAGCGCGCGTCGATTGCCTCGATGGTGTCGGCGGGGCCGGAGAAGAAGATCGTGCCATCGTGCATGAGGGCCGTGCCCTCCTGATGACCGGGCGGCAGCGGGCGTGCCCAAACCAGGCGCAAGCCGCTCACGCTGTTGCGGTCGATCTCGCCCAGCGGGGAATAGCCCCAGCTGTCGAGCGTGCGCCGCCAGCTCAGCCATTCGGCCGGGTCGGGTTGCTGAATCTGGGCATCGGTGACGGGGGTATAGCCCGTCACGGTTTGCCCGGCGGCCTGCGTCATGGCGAGGGCGATCACGGCCCCCGCCAGCGCGGCCCGACCGGCCAGCCGCATCAGTCGTCCAGCCGTTGCGAGTTGGGATCGATCTTCGCATCGTTGCGGGTCATCGGGTCCCAGTGCTCGGCGATCTTGCCATCCTCGATGCGGAACATGTCGAACCAGGTGGTGTAATAGGTCTGGCCCTCGGCATCGACTTCGCGGCGCACGAAGGAGGTGATCACATAGTCACCCTCGGCCACGAGGTTGATTAGCGGCAGCTCGATCTTGTCTTCGAGGGGGCGCTCGGGCCGGGTGGAGCGAATATAGTCCTCGATCCCCGCCAGCCCCTGTGCGGCATTGGGGTTGTGCTGGACATAATCCTCGCGGATGAAATCGCCCGCGCGGTCGGCATAGCCGCCCTGCAGCACGATCCGGTACATGTCGTAAACCAGCCGCTTGTTTGCCGCGAGCTGGGGATCGTCGCTGGCGAGCAGGGCTTCGTGGTCTTCGGCAACGGCCGGCGCGGTGGCGGTCATTCGGGTCTCCGGAGTTTGGGCGGGCTCTTGGGCATGCGCTGTGGCGCAAATGACCGCCAGCGCAAGGGCACTGGCGATAAACACTTTTTGCATTATTCTCTCCCTTGCCCGTCATCCTGCCATTGACGGGGTGACGCCACAAGCCCGAGCCGCTAAGGCGCTTTCCGGACAAAATCAATTTGACGAGTTGTTGCCCCATGAAAACCTTGCTGTTCGCCAGCGCTGCCGCCTGTATCTCGGTCCCCGCCCTGGCGCAGGCCGATGTCGACGCTGACACCGATGTGATCATCGTGCTGGGCGAAGGCTTGCCCGATACGCCTGCCGAACCGGCCTATTCGACGCTTACGATCGAACGCGATCAGGTCGTCTCCAGCAGCTCGGGCCGGATTGAGGACGTTCTGGCCAACATTGCCGGGTTCCAGCTCTATCGCCGGTCAGACAGCCGGGCCGCCAACCCGACCACGCAGGGTGCGAGCCTGCGTGCACTGGGCGGCAACGCGACCAGCCGCGCGCTGGTGCTGCTCGATGGCGTGCCGCTGACCGATCCGTTCTTCGGGTACATTCCGCTTAACGCTGTCGCGCCCGAGCGGCTCGAGAGCATCCACGTGACGCGCGGCGGCGGGTCCGGTCCGTTCGGCGCGGGCGCGCTCGCAGGCACGATCGAAATGGAAAGCGGCAACCCGCAAACACTCGGTCTGTTCAACGGGCAAGCGCTGGTGAACGACCGCGGCGAGACGCAGGTTTCCGCCACTGCCGCGCCTGAGGTTGGCAAGGGCTTCGCCGTGGTTAGCGGGCGTTGGGATCGCGGCAAGGGTTTCTACACCACGCCCGAGGATCAGCGCGTCGATGCCTCGGTGCGCGCCAAGTTCGAAAGCTGGTCGATCAGCGGGCGGCTGGTGCAGCCGCTTGGCGACAATCTCGAAGTGCAGCTGCGCAGCCTTGCTTATGACGACAAGCGCACGTTCCGCCTGGCCGGGGCGGACAACACCAACGAGGGGCAAGACCTGAGCGCGCGCGTGGTAAGCCGGGGGCCGTGGCAGGTCGATGCCATCGCCTACGCCCAGTGGCGCAACTTCACGAATATCGTAATCTCGTCGAGCAGCTTCAATCCTGTGCTCGACCAGCGCGATACGCCTTCCACCGGCATTGGCGGCAAGCTCGAAGTGCGCCCGCCCGTGGGGGCGGACCACACGCTGCGCCTTGGCGTGGACTATCGCAGCGCTGAGGGCGACCTGCTGGAAGTGAATGCCTTTTCCGGCGTGCGCCGCGCGGGCGGTGTCAACAGCGATTTCGGCGTCTTTGTCGAGGATGACTGGCGTCTTACCGAACGGCTCACGCTGACCGGCGGCCTGCGCGCCGACCGCTCCTCGATCCGCAACGGCTATTTCGAGACCGAGGCCGATGGCCGCACCAACTTCGCCGATCGCGGCGAATGGTATGCCTCCTATCGTGTCGGCGCGCTGTTCGCGGCGAGCGAGGCGCTGCGCCTGCGCGCGGCGACCTACACAGGTCTGCGCCAGCCGACCCTCAACGAGCTTTATCGTCCCTATCAGATCTTTCCCGCAAGCTACCTTGCCAACGAAAACCTCGATGTCGAGCGGCTCGAAGGATACGAGGTGGGGATCGACTTGGTGCCGATGCCCGGCGCACGCCTGTCGCTCACGGCTTTCGACAACGAGGTCGAGAACGCGATCACCAACGTCACCATCGACACCAACCTCAACCAGCGGCAGAATCTCGACGCGATCGAAACGCGCGGGCTGGAGTTCGCCTCGCAGCTGAAGCTGGGCCAGGTCAGCTTCGATGGGACGCTGACCTATACCGACGCCGAAGCGCGCGCCTCCGGCGATGCCGCAATGCTCGACGGGCTGCGTCCGGCGCAGACGCCAGAATGGGCCGCCAGCGCCACGTTGAGCTGGCGTCCGGTCGGGGGGGCCATCCTCGCCGCCACGCTGCGCCATACGGCGGACCAGTTCGAAGACGATCAGGAGATCGACGTGCTGCCGGCCGCGACCACCCTCGATCTGTTCGGGCAGATGCCCCTGATCGGCGATCTTTCCGTGGTGGGCCGGGTGGAAAACCTGTTCGACGAGGAGGTCGTCACCTTCAATCGCGGCGGCACCATCGACCTCGGAGCGCCGCAGACGTTCTGGATCGGCCTGCGCTACGGATTCTGATGCGGATGTAGTTCCAAAGAGGAACGATTGCTGTTGTGATCCGCTGCGGCGGCGCTAGCTTGGCGCCGCCAAAGGGAGAGACGAATGGCAACAGCGCCACAGATGCTCGCCGTGCGCAATCCGCGCAGCGGGAAGGTCGATCACAAGATCGCGGTGTCTTCGCGCGCGGAGGTGGCGGAAAAAGCCGGCAGCCTGCGCGCCAACCAGCCTGCGTGGGAGGCGCTGGGCGTCGAGGGGCGCTGCGGCGTGATGGCGCGCTGGCTTGGCGCGGTGAAAGCGCAGGCCGTGGCCATCGGCGAGGCCGACGCGCACGACACCGGCGGCTGCCACACCAGTTACCTGCAAGGCTTCATTACGATGGGGAACATTGGGGGCTGGCTGGAGGATGCGCCCAAGGCCTTCGCCGCGCTCGACTATGACGCGATGAGCAGCTCGATGCCAAGCGTGCGGGTGCAATCGCAACTCGTCGCCTATCCGCTTACCGGCGTGATCTCGCCGTGGAACGCGCCGCTGATGCTGGCCTTGCTCGATGCGGTGCCCGCGCTGTTCGCCGGGTCCGCCGTGCTCCTGAAGCCAAGCGAAGTGACCCCGCGCGTGATCGAGGCGCTGTTCGAAACCGTGCGGCAGGTGCCCGAGCTGGCAGGCGTGTTCGACTACGTGACCGGGCCCGGCGAAGTGGGGCAGGCGGTGATCGAGGAGGCCGATACGATCTGTTTCACCGGCTCGGTGCCGACCGGCCGCAAGGTCGCGGTCGCCTGTGCCGAGCGGTTGATCCCGTGCAACCTCGAACTGGGCGGGAAAGACCCCTGCATCGTCACCGCCAGCGCCGATCTCGAACGCGCGGCCACGGCAGTCCTGCGCGGAGCGGTCTATGCCACCGGGCAGGTCTGCTATTCGGTCGAGCGTGTCTATGTTCATCGCTCGATCCACGACGATTTCGTCGCGCTGCTGGTGGAGAGGGCGGCCGAGGTGCGGCTCAATGCCGACAATCCCCGCGCCGGACATATCGGGCCGTTCACCCATCCGCCGCAGGGCGCCATCGTTGCGCGCCATATCAGCGATGCCGTGCGCAAGGGGGCGGTGCTGCGCAGCGGCGGCACCTTGGAGGATATCGACGGCGGGCTTTATCTGCGCCCGACCATCCTCACCAATGTCGATCACACGATGCTGATCATGCAGGACGAGACCTTCGGCCCCTGTTTGCCGGTGATGGCCTATGACGATGAGGACGAAGCGGTGCGCCTTGCCAACGATACGCAGTTCGGCCTCACCGCGAGTGTGATCGCCGGGACCGCCGATGAGGCCGAGGCGATCGGGCGGCGGTTGAACGCGGGCGGGATCTTCCTGCAGGATACCTTCCTCACCTTCGCCAAGTTGCGCACCTTCGGCACCGACAGTTTCGGCTGGTCGGGCTATGGCGCGCCAAGGATCGGGCCGGAAAGCCTGCGCCGTTTCCTGCGCCGCAAAAGCCTGCTGACGCAGACCGGCGAGGTGGCCGATATCCGCAACGATCATCATCTGGGCGATGATAAGTGATGGTGCAGTCCCCACGTCGCCCCGGACTTGATCCGGGGCCGGGCTCCCTCCCTGCTGGCACGAAACAAGCCCGGCCCCGGCTCGGAGGCCGGGGCGACGAAGGGGCAAATGTCTTTCCTACAGCCGCGGCGCTGTCCCATGCTGCACGCATGGCCTCGCCCCGATCATCCCACAGGATTTCCCCCTCAGGACACTGTCACACCTGTCACACCTTGCCCGCTAACCCGAAGGTAGCCTCATGAAGATCACCGCAGCCCTGTCCGGCCAGGGAGGCGAAGCGCCGCACCTGGTCGACCTCGAACAGGAAGCCCCGCGCGCTGGCGAGATGCGCGTGCGGCTGGTCGCGACCGGCATCTGTCACACCGACCTGCACGAACACCCCGGCCGCCACGCCCCGCAACCGATCGTGCTCGGCCACGAGGGAGCGGGCGTGGTCGAGGAACTGGGTGAGGGTGTCAGCGGCTTCGCGGTAGGCGATCATGTGGTGCTGTCGGGCAGCTCTTGCGGCACATGCCCCAGCTGCCTTGCTGGCAGGCCGACCTATTGCGATCTCGCGATGCCGCTGTGCTTCGGCGGTAAACGGCTCGATGGCAGCACGGCGCTGTGCGGCAGCGATGGGGCGATCCACTCGCACTTCTTCGGTCAATCGAGCTTCGCCACCCACGCAATCGTGCCGCAACGAACAGCGGTCAAGATGCCGAAAGACTTGCCGCTGGAGAAGCTCGGCCCGCTCGGTTGCGGCGTGGTGACCGGCGCGGGCGGGGTGGTCGAAGCGCTGAAGGTGGGCTTTGGTGACAGCATCGCCGTGCTCGGCACCGGGGCGGTGGGCCTCTCCGCCGTGATGGCAGCCAAGCTGGTGGGCGCGCGGCGGATCGTTGCAGTCGACCTCTCCGACGAGCGGCTCGAACTGGCGCGCGAGTTCGGCGCGACCGACACCCTCCGCGGCGACGAGGATGGCCTTGGGGAGAAGCTGCGCGCGATCACCGGGCGCGGCATGGACTTCACCTTCAACACCACCAACGTGGTCGCAGTTCACCAGCTCGCGCTGGATGCGCTGGCGATGAACGGCACGGCGGGCTTCGTGGCTGCGCCGCTCGGGGGTTTCGATCCCAAGATGTTCGGGATGCTCGCAGGCGGCAAGCAGCTGCGCGGCATTCTCGGCGGCGATGCCAACCCGCAGACCTTCCTCCCCCTGCTGGCCGACTACTGGCGGCAGGGCCGCCTCCCGTTCGACCGGATGATCGCGTACTACCCCTTCGCCGAAATCGACCGCGCCTTTGCCGATGCCCAAGCGGGCAGGGTGATCAAGCCGGTCCTGCTGATGGAGAATGATACATGACCCCCGCAATCCGCGCTAAGCTGGCCGCGCTAGGCAATGACCTCAGCCCTGAGATGGTGCAGGGTTCGATTGGCTTGTTGGCCGGCATGAACCGGGGGCTATCGTCCGACACGCAGGTTTTGAGAGACATCTCCTACGGGCAGGACCCGCGCCACCGGCTCGACCTGTTCCGGCAAGGCGATCCCAAGGGCGCGCCGGTCTTCGTGTTCGTCCATGGTGGCGGCTTCCTGATGGGCGACAAGCACACCGAAGGGTCGCCGTTCTGCTCGAACATGGGCGACTTTGCGGCACGGCACGGCATGGTCGGCGTCACGCTGACCTACCGCCTTGCGCCCGAGCACCGCTTCCCCTCGGGCCCTGACGACATGGCCATGGCGGTCGATTGGCTGAGGCAGAACGTGGCGGAGCATGGCGGCGATCCGGGCAGGATCGTGCTGTCGGGTCAGTCGGCGGGGGCGGTCCATGTGGCGGGCTATCTCGCGCACCGGGCCGACCATGCGGAAGGCATCGGCGGGGCGGTCCTGATGAGCGGCATCTACGATACGCACACCTGCGCGCCCAACGCCTCGGCCGAGGCCTACTACGGCACCGACCGGCGCCAGTGGGGCATGGCTTCGTGCATGCCCGGTCTGCTGAAGACCGAAGTGCCCGTCCAGTTCTCGGTCGCCGAGTTCGACCCCGACGACTTCCAGCAGCAGGCCGCCCAGCTGGTCGAGCAATGGTATGCCGTGCGCGGACGCTATCCCGAGATGCACTACTTGGCGGGTCACAACCACCTCAGCCCGGCACTTTCGGTCGGCAGCGACCAGATCGAGGTCGAGCGGATGCTAGCCGCGTTCGTGGCGCGGGTTGCGGGGTGATACGAGGCCGGGAACCAATCGGGCCTCAAGCGGGTTAATCCACGAAACAAAGGAGTGACCGATGCGTAAACTGATGAGCCTTGCCCTTGTGAGCACCGCCGCGATGGGCCTCGCCGCCTGCGATGTCGAGCAGACGGAAGAAGGCGATATGCCCGACGTCGAAGTTGAGGGCGGAAACCTGCCCGAATATGACGTCGACACGCCTGATGTAAACGTCACCTCGGAAGAAGAGACGATCGAAGTACCCCAGATCGAAGTCGAGGAAGCTGACGCGGGGGCCCCCGGCGAAAACTAAGCTTCTTTCTGATTGAAGGTTGCCCAGCGCGGCCTGACGAAAGCTCCCGCTCAGCTCCTGCCTGTTGGCAGGAAATGAGCGGGAGTTGTCGTATGAGCGCGAGTGTCATGCAGGAATCCAGCTCCCGTGGAAGGCCATCGGCAGCCCGAACGGCAGCTTCACCGTGGCGAGAGGCGGGCGGCTGACATCGCGCCCGTCGAGGATCAGCAGCTCGGCGCGGCGTTCCTCGAGCCGATCGACCACGACAAGGACGAAGCCGTCGCCCTCCTCGCTGTCGGCGCTGCGCGGCACGAACAGCGGCTCCTGCGCGGCGGCACCGGTTAGCGAATGAACTGTGAGTTCGCCGGTGTCCCAATCGACCTGCCCCACGCCCATCTCGGGGAAGGCGCGCAGCGAGAAGTAGCCAGTCCGGTACTTGCTCATGGCAAAGCGGTCGTCGATCCGGGGCATGTCGCCCAGCGCACTGTCAACCGGCTCCAGCGTGACAGCCTCCGCCTTGGGCTTCGAAAGGTCGAAGGTGATGCGGGTGAGCTGGGTTATCGTCTCGGGCATGGTCGGCTGATTGCCGTCCTTGTCGCGGAAGAAGCTGAAGCAGTTACCCGGCGAACAGGGCGTGTCCACCACCACCTTATCGCCATCGGTATAGGCATTCATGATGTGACCGAGCACGAGGCCGGGCACGTCGAACCAGCGCATGTCGGTCGCCGGATCGCCATCGCGCGGCATGATGCCCCAGGCCGACGGGAGATCGGGATCGTACTGATAATATTGGCCGCCCTCGCGCAGCCGCGCCTCGCTGGCGGTGAGCGGCATGATCGGGAATACGAGGTGCTCGCGGGTCACACCCCAGTCGTGGCTGAGGCCGGGGAATGGGGTGTGGAACCACTGCTCGCGCACGAGCTTGCCCTGCTTATCGAACACGTGGAGTGAGGCATCGGTGGTGGGCTCTCCGCCCGCGAAGACGCCGTAACTCCACCATTCGCCCGTCTCAGGGTCGATCTTGGGATGGGCAGTGAGCGCGGTGCTGCGAAGATCTCCCCACTGGCCCTCGCCAAGTGTTTCCAGCGTTTCGGGATCGACCCGGTAAGGCCGCGAATCCTCGCGCAGCATGAACAGCTCGCCATGGTGAGCGAAGGCATAGGTGTTGCCGGTGTTGTCGCGCTGGGGCAAATTCGAGACACTTGGATCGTCGGTATGACGGTTGCGGTAGTGGCCATAGAGCCGCCGCCGCGCCTCTCGCTCGGCCTTGAGCCGCTCGGTCTGGACGTAGCGGCTGCGGAAGCTGACGTGGCCGTTCTCGAACCGGAAGCTCGACACGAGCCCATCGCCGTTGAGGATGATGTCATCCTCAAGGCTGGGATACTGCCGATCGCCTCCGGTGCGGACATAGCTGCCCTCCAGCTCGGCCGGGATTTCGCCCTCGACCTCGCATTCGAACACGTCGGCTTCGAACCGCATGGTCGGACGCTTCTGAAGGCCGAAGCTGTCGTAGAGATGGAAAATTTCCGGCACCGCATCGTCTCCCACTTGGGCTTTTCGCCCTTCTCGCTACACTTACTCTATATAAGCAGTTTTCAAGTCCGGAATAAGGGGAGAAAAGCGAAATGACCGAGACCTGCTGGCCTGACGGCGTGCCGGAAATCATGCCGGTGGCCGACCGCGCCGAGATCGAGGAGCTGTTCGCCCGTTATGCCTGGGGCATCGATCTGGCCGACGAGGAACAGGCGATTGCCACCTTCGCCGAGGATGCCGAATTCGACCATCTGTGGCAGGGCAAGGTGCAGGGCCATGAGGGGATCCGCGCCAATCTGCGCAGCCTGTGGAACGACCGCCAGCACTGGTGGTTCGGACGCCAGCACCTGATGAACCACTTCATCATGGACCCCAGGCCCGAAGGCGCACGGGTGCGCTGCTTCTTCCAGATCATCCAGTGGAACGCCGACTATCGCACCAACTTCGTATTTGGCATCGGCACGCGCGATGATCGGCTGGTGAAGCGAAACGGACGGTGGAAGTTCTATCGCCTGCACGTCAATGCCTGGACCGAGGTCGATCAGGTGCCCTGGAAGGGCGACCTCTCCATGCGCCAGCGCCCGCCCTATCGTAGCCCTCCGGCTGACACGCGCACTTTCGACGAGCAGACGAAGGATCCGTTCTAGGGAGCGGCTACTTCTTGTTCTGACCGGGGATCTTCGCCAGCTTCCGCTTCTTTTTGCCACTTTTTTTGGCGGACTTGCCGCTGGCGGCCTTGGTGGTTGACTTGGCAGCTTTCCTGGGCGCTTTTTTCAGCTCCGTTTTCTCCCGCTGCATCGCCAGAACCGCCTCGGCCAGGCGCCTTACGCTCGCCACGCGGGGGCGGAAGTCGCGCGCGAGTACGCCTTCGGCCAGCGCCGTCAGCCCTAGGGCATCCTGATCGGGATTACCGTTTTCGTTCGCCGCCTCCTGGGCGGTGGGTGCCTGCTTTGCGACCATGGCTGGGCTCGCCTCCAATCTCTTTCCCGCTGTGTGCGCTGGGTTGGGTAAGAAGGGCAAGTCTGGCCGTTAGATTGTCACTAAACTGTCAAGAATGGCTACTCCATGCGCCATTCTAGGTCGAGCCAGCGCGCCAGCGACTTAAGGTCGCTCTCGACGCTTCCCGAACGCAGTTGCTCGCGCGCAGGGTCGATCCAGAGCGTCAACAAATCGTCCTCGCGGGTGAGTTTGCTGGTGAGCAGCGAAAGGCGCGATCCGGCCCCCAGGCGTCGGCACAGCCGGATAGCGAGGCCCCAACCCGAGGCACGGCGCAGATCTTCGCTGCTGGCCAGTTCCTTGAGCAGGGCGGTCGGTTCGGGCTTGCCGCAGGCCCCGCGCAGCGCGGCAGCGATCAGCGCGCGCCCGCGATGATCGAGACCCAGCCAGCGCTTGTGCAGCGCCCAGTCGGTGCAGTGGGCAAGCCGCATGTTCGGCTCGATCTGAGCAGCCGCCAGCGCCAGCATGGTTGCCGCCACGCGCAGCCGTTCGTCGTCGTTGACGCCGCCGCGCGCTGTTGCCGCGGTCCATCCCGCGATCAGCGTGGCCTGGGTGGGGGTGACCCCGCGCGGACGGGTGAAATGCTCGACGCCTGAAAGCAGCGGGTCTTTCGCGCGTTCGAGTTCGTCAAGCTGGCTGTGCAGCAGCCCTTCGCGCAGGCCCCACGAGGAGAACACCAGCGCCTGCGGCTTCAGCGTGGCGATCAGCGGGCGCAGCATGGCGCAGGCATCGGCCAGCCCAGTGGCGCGCGAGGAGGAGACGCCGGGAATGGCGGCCAGCTCTTCGACGCTCATCTGCGCGGCCTGTTTGGCGAAGTGGTCTGCCTCCTTGGGGGAGAGCGTGTAGGCATGCGGATCGGACAGCGGATAGTCCTGAGCGTTCATCGCGAACTTGGCGAGCGCGCGCCAGGTGCCGCCCACAAGATAGAGCGGGCCTTTCTGCTCCCCGGCCCACTGCGCCTTCGCCAGCTCGTCTTCGATGACCTTGCGGAAGGCTGCCGAGCCTTGTTCGCGCAGAGCTGGCAGGCGCAGGGTTCCCAGCGGCAGCGAGACCTCGTGCGAACATTCGCCATTGGCAATGGCGATCAGTTCGAGGCTGCCCCCGCCCAGATCGGCGACCACGCCTTCGGCCTGCGGAAAGGCACCGATCACACCCATGGCGGCAGTGCGGGCCTCTTCCTCGCCCGAGATGACCCGGACATCGAGGCCCAACTTGCGGACCTGTTCGACGAATTCCGGCCCGTTCTCGGCATCGCGCACGGCGGCTGTGGCCACCACGTCCACCTGGGTGACGCCGATGTCCTCCAGGATGGCGGCAAACCGGGCCAGCCCGCCCAAGGCAAGGTCAGTCGCCTTGTCGGGCATCCGGCCGGTTTCGGCGAGATCGCGGCCGAGCCGTGCGGTCACCTTCTCGTTGAGCCAGATTATCGGTGCACGGCGCGGTCCGCCGTAGATCACCAGTCGCACCGTGTTCGATCCGATATCGATCACCGCGCGTTCCGGCCCCGGCGCGGTGATGCCGGAGCTACGCTTCGAAGCCGAAATCATATTGCTCCCTTGCGCAGAGTCAGCTTGGGCACGAGACTTTCCTTCAATGCGCCCCCGCGGCCCGACAGCGAGGGATTGGTCATGAAATAATCGTGGCAGTTGAAGCCGGGCACGCCGTTTCCGTCGGTATCCTCTTCGTCTGCGTCAATCTGCACGCGCTCGTATTCCCCGGTTTCGCCATCGAGCAGCCAGCTTTGTTCGGTGTCGAGCAGGTTTGCCAGCAGCACCTGGTCAAGCACCTGATCGTGAACCGTTGGGTTCGCAATCGGCACCAGTGTTTCCACCCGCCGGTTGAGGTTGCGGTCCATCGCATCGGCGCTGGAGATGAAGATCAGCGCCTTGTTCGAGGGCAGCGCCTCGCCGTTTCCGAAGGCCCAGATCCGGCTGTGTTCGAGGAAGCGGCCGATGATCGACTTGACCGTGATATTGTCCGACAGGCCGGGCACGCCGGGGCGCAGGCAGCAGATGCCGCGCACCACCAGCACGATCTGCACGCCCGCCTGGCTCGCCTCGTAAAGCCGGTCGATGATGCCCTGTTCGGTGATCGAGTTCATCTTCGCCCAGATCATGGCCGGTTTGCCGGCCTGGGCAAATTCGATCTCGCGGTCGATGCACTGGTTGAGCCGCTCGCGCAGGTTCAGCGGCGAGATCGCCAGCGCCTCCATCGCCTGCGGTTCGACATAGCCGGTGATGAAGTTGAACAGCTTGGCCGCATCGCGCCCCAGCGCCGGGTCGGCGGTGAAGTAGGAAAGGTCGGTGTAGATCTTGGTGGTGATCGGGTGATAGTTGCCGGTGCCGAAGTGGCAGTACGTGCGGTAGCCGTTGTCTTCCTCGCGCACGACCATGCTGATCTTGGCGTGGGTCTTCCAGTCGACGAAGCCGTAGATCACCTGCACGCCCGCGCGCTCCAGCTCGGTCGCCCATTTGAGGTTCTGCTCCTCGTCGAAACGCGCCTTCAGCTCGACAACGGCGGTGACCGACTTGCCGTTCTCCGCTGCCTCGATCAGCGCGTTGATGACGGGCGATTGCTGGCCCGCGCGATAGAGCGCCTGTTTGATCGAGATGACCTTGGGATCGCGCGCGGCCTGGCGCAGGAAATCGACCACCACCTCGAAGCTTTCGTAAGGGTGGTGAATCACGATGTCTTTCTCGCTGATCGCGGTGAAGACGTCGCCGTCGTGTTCCATCACCCGCTCGGGATAGCGCGGCGAATAGGGGGTGAACTTGAGGTCGGGCCGGTCCTCGCTCACCACGTCGGACAGGCCCGAAATGCCCAGCATACCCAGCGTCTTGGTGACGAAGGCCTGCTTGAGGCCAAGCTTGTCGCGCAGCATCTCCTCGGCCGCGCGGTCGAAATTTTCGTCCAGCTCGATGGCGATGACCTGCCCGCGCCGCCGCCGCTGGATCGCGCTGCGGTAGTAGCGCACGAGGTCTTCGGCCTCTTCCTCGATCTCGATATCGCTGTCGCGCAGGAGGCGGAAGGCGCCCTGGCCTGTGATGGTGAAGCCGGGAAACAGCAGGTGGGCAAAGCGCAGCACCAGTCGTTCGATAGCGACATAGACCGCCTCGCCATCGGTCGCCTCGTCGTCCACCCGCACGAAGCGCGGGAGCGCCGAGGGGATCAGCACCATCTCGATCAGCTGGCTGCCGTCAACCGAACGCTCAAGATTGAACAGCGCGCCGATGCCGAGGTTGGAGACGAAGGGGAAGGGGTGCGCCGGATCAATCGCCTGCGGGGTGAGCACGGGGATGATGTGCTCGATGAAATAGCGTTCCAGCCATTGTTCGGCCTTGGGGCCGGCGCGATCCCCGCCCTTGATGTGAATGCCCTGTGCGGCCAGCAGCGGGCGCAGCTCGGTCAGCGCGACTTGCTGACGGCCTTCGATGGCGCGCATCTTCTCGGTAATCGCGGCCATCTGCTGGCTGGCGGTACGCCCGTCGATCGAGGTTTCCGAAATGCCCGTGCGCACCTGCCCGACAAGCCCGGCAAGCCGGATCATCGTGAACTCGTCGAGGTTGCTGCCGCAGATCGAGAGAAAGCGCAGACGTTCGAGTAGGGGGTAGGCGGTGTTGGTCGCCTCGGCCAGCACTCGCTCATTGAATTCGAGCCACGACAGCTCGCGGTTGAAATAGCGCTCCTCGGCGCTCAGCAGCGAAGGATCGGGGGCGTCGTCGGGACTTGTCGGCGCGGTGCTCATCTGTTCTCGCTCTCGTGCAGGGTCATGGCCTTGCGGGGTAGGCGGTTCGGCGGGGTCTTAGGCAAAGCTACCATGCCTGAAAATACTGCGCAGGCCCATGTCATGAATCGGGGGAAATCACGCGATATCGGCGGCCCTCGCAATGGCCGTGATGCCGCGTTTGCCCTCCGATCGGCCAAGCTGGACGATCACGTCGATCACGCCTGCTGCATAGGCGAGGGTGTCCGAACGGGTCAGGCCGATGCCGGTCTGCATCACCATCAGCGAAAGCTGTTCGAGCGCGCCGCGCAAGCTGTTCGCATGAATGGTCGAGAACGAACCGGGATGTCCGGTGTTGATGGCGCGCAGGAATGAGACGCTCTCCGCGCCGCGCAATTCGCCGAGCACGATTCGGTCGGGCCGAAGGCGCAGGGCCGATTGCAGCAGCTCGTTGGCGGTGACCTTCGCTTCGCCCAATTCTCCCTTCACCGCGACCAGCCCCACAGCGTTGGCACCGGGGAACTTCAGCTCGGGCGTGTCTTCCACCAGCACCACACGCTCCTCGCGCGGGATTTCTCCGAGCATCGCGTTGAGGAAGGTCGTCTTGCCGGTCGAGGTGCCGCCCGAAACGAGGATGGTTTTGCGCGCCTTGATCGCGGCGCGCAGGAACGCGACCGGCTCCTGTGCCGGATCGGGCATGTCTTCTTCGGCAGGCGCGCGCAGAGGCCCATGGTCGTAGGCGTCGAGCGGCAGATCGAGCTGACGGTGGCGGCGGATCGACAACGCCCAGTGCTTGCGCGTGGCGGGCGGGCCGCAGAACTGCACGCGCGCGCCGCCATAACCCTCGGCAGGCAGTGTCGCGCCAAGCAGCGGATGCTCGCGGTTGATGCCCTGATGGCTGATCCGCGCGACCTGTTCGGCCAGGCGTTGCACCAGCTTATCCGTAACCTCGGGAATTTCGATACGCTGCATCCCGGGATGGGCCGCGTCCTCGATCCAGACCTCGCCCGGTTTGTTGACGAGGATTTCCGTTACGGTATCGCGGTCAAGCCACTGCCGCAGCGGGGCGAGATAGGCGTCGAGATAGACCGAGCCGCCGGGGATCACTGGGGCCTCCGGCAGCGGCCCTGCAATGGCGGGTGCAGAGGCCGTATCGCCGCCAAGCTGATGGATTTCCGCGCTCATCGCGTCTTAGTTCACCTGACCGAAGTCGAGGTCGCGCGCGGTGTAGACGCGCACCGGCTCGCCCATGCGCACGCGCACGGTGGGCGGACGCTGGCCGTCCTGCTGGAGCGCGGTGGAGGCCGCGCTCTGACCGCCGCCGAGGATGACCGAACTGCCGCCGCTGGCGATGGTGGTCAGCCCGCCGATGACCGAGAGCAGCATGGCCGAACCGAACCGGCTGAAGAAGTGAGAATCGACCTTGCCTTCCAGCCCCGTGGTGCCGTCGAAGGTGGTGCTCGGCGATTGCAGCGCCACCGACACGCCATCGGGGCGGATCAGCCGCGTCCACACCACGTATGCGCGGGTCTGCCCCGCCTGCAGGCCCGACTGGTATTGCCCGACCAGACGGCTTGAACGCGGCACCAGCACGCGGCTGCCGTCGTAGCTCTTCACGTCCTGGCTCACCACGGCGCGGACATAGCCGGGAACGTCGGTGTTGATGGCGGTTTCGAGGATCGCCGGGATCATCGTGCCCTGCGCCACGGTGGTGGCGGGGTTAATGTCCTGCCGGGCCTGAGCCGGGCCGCCGCCCACGCCGCCGATGCGCGCGGCAAAATCGTTAGCCGAGCCGCCACCTGCGCCGGGCACGACCGAGCCTTCCGGCGAGGCGGTGGTAAGCGCACCCGCGCCAGCAGCCGCATTGGCCACACCCGCTGCCGAGCTGTTGTCGACCACCATGGCAGGCGAGCTGTAACGGTTGGCGGCAGGGGCCTGTTGCGGCTGCTGCGACATCACCGGTGCGGGGGCCGGATCGGGCTGCGGCGCGGGGGCAACCATGGCTGCCTCGGCGGGCTCGGGCTGAAGCACGACCGGGGCCTGCGCGGGTTGCGGCGCGGGCGCGACATCCTGCGGGGCCTGCGCATTATCGCCCATGCGGCTGGCGTTGAGGCCCCACAAGGTGGCCCCGCCGATCAGCGCGACAAAGCCGATCCCGGCGATCAGGCCGAGCGCATCGGAACCGCCCTTGCGGGCCGCCACGGCGGGATAGGCGGTGCGGCTGGCGAGGTCGATCACCTCGGCCGGAGCCTGCTCGCGCGGGTCCGCATCGTTGGCGACACCCTTGGTCTTTTCGGGAAGGCGCATGGCAAGTTTCATTGGCGTCGCTCCGTTTCTATCCGGTTCAGGCGCCGGGCGCCGGGGCAGTGCTGCCCGTGTTGATCAAGGTGGCCACATCGTCGCCCGAGCGCAGGATGATCTCGCGCGGCACCCCTTCGAGCACCACGGTATCGCCGCGCACGGCGAAATTTACAGGGCCTTCCATGCCATCGCGGTCTTTGACGAGGATCGCGGGCATCGCGGCGCCCGAAGACCAGGCGAGGAAGGTCGCCGTGCCGTCATCGTAAACCTGTTCGGGCAGCAGCCGTTCGGCCCCGTCGCTGGCCCAGTCGAAGTTGAGCGAAGCCGGGTCCACCACAGCGAGCTGATCGTTCGCGGCGGCGACTTCGAGCGCATTGGGCACCTGCGAGGGGTCGCGCGGCGCGCCGTCGGCCAGCTGCGTCTCCTCTTCCACCTCTTCCACCGGATAGGTGAAGCGCAGCACATAGACCGGGGTGCGCGTGGCGGGGCTGGCCACCAGATCGAACAGGTAGGTGCGCTTGTTGGTGACCACCGTCATGTTGGTTGTCGCGCGCGGTTCGAGCGGTTTCACGAACAGCAGGTTCGCGCGCCGGTTGGGGGTGACCTGCCAGGTCTGCGAGTTGCCGATGGCGACATTCTCGATCGCCTCGTCGTCGCCGAACTGGATGGTCGACTGCACGTTCACGCGGCCATTGATGGTGACCACTTCGCTCTCGTCGTAGAAATGTTCGACAAGGCGCGGATCGGCATGTGCGGGCAGGGCGGCAAGGCTGCTGGCGGCAAGCGCCATGGCCAGAAGCGCGCGGGACATCATCGTTTCGTCTCCGTTGAGCGAATGGGGGCAGACTTGAAGCGGCTGCCGATACCGCGGGCGCGATTGCCCGTGCCTGACTGGCCTCCGGTGAGCGGCGAGACCTGCGCCCCTTGCGTCACCACGCGCGTTTCGCGGGTGTTGGTGGCGCCGCCGGTGTCGTTGGCGGCGAGCGGCATGGCGGCTGCCGTGCTGACCCTGATATCGCGCGCCTGCGAGGCGCTGGCGGCGGTGGCGGCAGCACGGTCGGCGGCGCTCGTGGCGAGCGCGGGGTTAAGGGGGCTTTGCGCGTGCGCGGCGGTGCCGCGTCCGCTGTCGTCGGCCTTGTCGCTGGTGGCAAAGCCGAACACGGTCCAACCTGCAACCATGGTCGAGGTGACCTTGAGGATCATCGCCATCAGCGCCAGATGCACGGCGCCGATCATGAAGAAGGCCATGGCCGGACGTATGTCGATCTTGCCCGGCGTTTCCATCAGGCTGGCGAGCACCGGCACCGTCATCTCCAGCATCAGCGAGCCGCCGAGCACGGCGAACAGCGGGGCGAGCGCCATCAGCACCACGCCCTTAAGCCAGCCCACGAACAGCCCGCGCGTGCCGTTGAACAGCGCCATCACGATGAAGATCGGCCCCAGCCCCATCAGGATTGCGAGGGCAATCTTGCAGGTGGCAAGCACGCCCACCGTGCCGAGCAGCAGCATCGTGCCGCCGCTCCACAGGAGGCCCGGTGGCGAGAAGATCGAGGTGTCGTTCTCCATCGCATCGCCGCCCGAAATGTCCATCAGCGCAATCATGACGGAGTCTAGCTTGTCGGCAAAAATCGTACTGGCCGAACCGTCGGTGCCCATCAGGAGCGTAGCGATCTCGTCGGGCGCGCCGACCGCGAGGTTCCAGAACACGCTCTGAAACGCGACCCAGCTGGTGGCGAAGGTGATCACCATCACCAGCGTCACCATGCGCGGGGTGAGCGAGGACAGGCCCAGACGCGTGCGCCCGGTGATCAGCGCGAACCCGAGGAAGGCGATCCAGATCGTCAGCATCGCCGTTAGCACCGGGCCAAGCGTGCCCTCGGCGCTGAACAGGCGGTTGAAGGCGGCCTGCGCCATGCTCGATGCCGCGCAGTCGACGCCGCGCAGGCTCGCGCCGATGCCTGCGCCTACGCCGTCCATGGCGCGCATACACTCGGTGCTGACGCTGGCGGCAGCAGTGATGTCGAGGATAGCGCTCATTCCGCGGCTTCCCAGCTCAGGCTGTCCGCTTCGTTCGCTTCGGCACGATAGTCCGCAGACCCCGGCCATGGACGGTTGGTGAGCGCCGGATACCACTGCGCCGGATCGTTGCCGACCGCCTCGCGCAGCAGATCGAGCCTGCGCACGGTGCTTTCGCGGCCCGAAAGCATGGCGATGACTTCGGGCGCGCCCGACAGATCGAGCCGAACCACCACGCTCGCATCGGGCTGGCGCACGAGGAAGCAGCGCGAATGCGCGGGCAGGGTGCGGATCAGCGCCAGCTCGTGCTCGGTGAGGCCGAAGCCTTCGCAATAGTCCTCGGGCCGGGCGCGGCTGTTGGGCATGAACACCATGGTCGCAGTCTGCTCGACCAGCGCGGTGCTGATCTTGCTGTCGAGCGCATCTCGCGCAGACTGCGTGGCGAAACCGACCAGCGCGTTGCGTTTGCGCAGCGTTTTCAGCCAGTCGCGGATACGCGCGGCGAAGATCTCGTCGTCGAGTGCCTTCCAGCCTTCGTCGATCAGGATCATCGTTGGCTTGCCGTCCAAGCGCTCGTCGATGCGCTGGAACAGGTACATCATGGTGGGCGTGCGCAGGCGCGGGTTGTCGAGCAGCGCGGTCATGTCGAAGCCCATCACCCGCGTGGTGAGGTCGAGCTTGTCGGCGGCATTGTCGAACAGCCACGCGAATTCGCCGTCCTCGATCCACGCTGAGAGCCGGTCCGCCAGATCGCCCGGTTGCGGGCGGCGGCTGCCGCTCAGCAGCTCGCGGAAATAGCGCAGACGGCGCAAGCTCGGATCGTTGGCATAGGCAGCATCGACTGCGGCGGCGATGAGGCCGTTCTCTTCCGGTCCATCGGCCTTGAGCAGCACCGCAAGCCAGTCTCGCAGGAAGGCGCGGTTGGCGGCGGTGTCGGGCATGGCGAGCGGGTTGAACCCGGTCGGCTCGCCCGAATGGATACGCTCGTAGCTGCCGCCGATGCCGCGAATGAACAGCTCGGCGCCGCGATCCTTGTCGAACAGGATGGTGCGAGGGGAAAACTTCTGCGCTTGTGCGGCCAGGAAGTTCATCACCACCGTCTTACCCGAGCCCGAGGGGCCGATGACCGAGAAATTGCCGAGGTCGCCGTGGTGGAAGTTGAAGAAGAACGGCGTGGCGCTGGTGGTCTGCAGCAGCGTGACTGCCTCGCCCCAGTGGTTGCCCTCGGCCTGCCCCAGCGCAAAGCCGTGGAAGCTGCCGAAGCCCGCCATGTTGGCGGTGGAGATCAGCGCGCGGCGCACGAGGTAGCCTTCGTTGCCCGGGAACTGGCCCCAGAAGGCGGGCTCAAGGTTGGTATCCTCGCGCACGGCAATCGCGCCGGTGTCGGCCAGCGCGGCGGCGACCGATGCGGTGGCGTCGTCAAGCCGGGCAAGGTCGCGCTCGCGCACCAGCACGGTGAGGTGATGATCGCCGAAGCCGACCGAGCCTGCGCCCAGTTCGTCACGCGCGGCCATCATGTCGAGCCGTTCGGCCTGCGCCTCTTCATCGGCTGAGCGCAGGCGGCGGATCGCGAGGTCGATCTTTTCGCGCGCGGTCTGGCGTTCCTGCGGGGCGAAGCTTTCGGTCACCACCATCTCGAACGGCAGACGCAGCATGGCGTCGAGCAGGCCGGGGCTGGTCGCCTCGGGATAGTCCTTCAGGCTGAGGATCGAGGAGAAGTCGAACCCCTGCGCGCCGCGCAGCTCCATCGCATCGAGCCCGAACGACACGCGGCGATAGGGCAGCATATTGCCGATATCGGTCGCCTCGTCGGGGCGGCGGACCGGGCGCATTTCGCCGTTGTACAGCGCGCTCAGCAGTTCGAGCAGTTCGTTGTTGGTTGCCCCGCTGTTGCCCACGTAGTCGCCGAGCGGCTGCGCGCCATAATCGCCCAACGAGGCAGCCAGCGCCTGCACCGCCGCCCGCAAGCTGCGCAGGTCCTTCGGGTCTACTTCTTCGCCTTCGCCCTTGCGGCCCTTGAAAAACTTGCTCGCCTTTTCGGCAAAGCCTGCCTTGCCGCGCGCGGGACGACGCACGAGGGTGATGAACTGGTCGTTCACGAACAGGCTGCCGGAGGAAAGCTTCTCGCGCCAGGCCTTGTCGATATGGGCCGAGAGCGGATCAGGGAAGCGCGCCTCCAATTCCACGCTCACCCGGCGGCGGATGACGTGGTGATAGAGCACGAAGCGCGCATCGAGGTTGGAGCGCAACATCACCTCGCGCGTGGCGGCGTGGGCGTTCAGCGCGTCGGTATCCTCGGTCTCGAACAGCAGGCCGGGCACCTGCAGCGCGCTCATCAGCGAGCCATCGCGCAGCAGCAGCGTGCCCGCGTCGACAAGGCGCGCATAGGGCAGACGGTCACCCGCCTGCGCTTCCTTCGCGCTCCATGCCGCGGCTCCCAGCCATTTGGTCATTCGTCGTCGCTCCATGCCGCCTCAATCAGGCGGACTCTCGGGCACTCAGGCGGCGTAGGAATTGCAGCCCCAGCGCTTGTAATTCTTGACCCGCGGACACTTCGAAACCTTGGTCAGCCAGAGGTCGAAAATGCGCGGCTCGCGCAGGCACGCGAAATAGCCGATGGCGTGCATGATCAGCGGAATTGGCAGGATCCAGAAGCTCTTGAGGATCAGGAACGCCTCGGTTGTGACCAGCGCGTTGATCACGAAGAAGTTCAGCGTCACGCCCGCAAACATCTGCGGCCTGGTCAGCGCGCGGTGAACGCGGGAGCGGGCGAGCTGCATCAGCCTGCCGCGCCCTGAATGCCGGCCACGATCGAGCCCGCGCCGAAGATGATGAACACACCGATGATCACGGTCGCGCCGAAGCGCCAGTTCATCCGGCCCGTCAGCATCATGAAGCCTACCGCCGCCACGGCCATCACCGCGACTGTGGTAGCCACCGTGCCGAGCATGGTCTGCTGCATCCACGAAAACGCGTTGTTGATCGGCGAAGAACCGGCCGGGTCCTGCGCGAAGGCGGCCGAGGGAACAACCAGGGCCACGAGCGCGGCGATACGAACAAGGAACGACATTGTTATTCAGAACTCCGGGAATGGTTGGCGAGGCGGCCCATGATGGCGGCCACATATTGCTGCGTTTCGCGAATGCGCGGAATGCCGCCCGCGCGCATCACGCGCCCCGGCCCGGCATTGTAGGCGGCGAGCGCCTTTTCGAGGTCACCATCGAAGCGATCGAGCTGTTCGCGCAAATAGCGTGCGCCGCCTTCGAGGTTGGCAAATGGGTCTTGCGCATCGACACCGAGATAGCGCGCGGTGCCGGGCATAAGCTGGGCAAGGCCCTGCGCGCCGACGGGGCTTCGGGCATTGGAGCGCCAGCGGCTCTCCTGCCACACCAGCGCCTCGATCAGCGCTGGCGAGAGGTCGAACCGGGTGGCCAGCTCGGCCACCTTGGCGGCATATTGCTGGGGCACGTCATCGTCGTGCAGCGCCGTGTTGGCGACCGCACTTTCAGGCACGAGCGCGGAAATACCTGTTGGAACCTGCACGGGGGCGGGAACCATCGGGTAGCTCGCGGATAGATCCTGCGTAGTGGCCACAGCCATGGCTGGCCCGGCCACCCAGCGCGCATCGCCCGACGCGCCTACCTCAAGCACGTCGGCGCTGGCCGGCAGTGCGCCGACCGCGATCACCAAGGCAGTTGCCGACAACGTCAGCGCGCGCAGAATCATCCGTACCCTCCGAAGCGCCCCCAATGCTTACAACAGGTGACAAGCGTGTGACAGCCCCAAGAGGCCTGCGGTGAATGTACAGAAAAGCCCCGCCGGGCACTTTGGCGCGGCGGGGCTTTCTCGAAGGCTATCGATAGCTGCGCTTGGGCAGCAGCCATCGCGGCCATATAAATAAAGGACTTAGTTCATCGCCACGGCGGTTTGCTCCAGCGCGCGCAGGGCAAGCCGCGCTGCGGCACGCGAATCGACCCATTCGCCATCGGCGAGTTCGAGCCGGTAGCGCACATCGGAACCGGCGGCGGCGCGATAATAGTCGGCAGCCTTTTCCTTGTCGCCGCGCGCGGCCCAAGCCGAACCGAGGTTGATCAGCAGAGCCGGATCTTCGGGGTTCTCGGCAAGATTGGCCTCAAGGCGGGCGATGGCGGCATCGGTTTCGCCCTGAGAGAGTTCCTCATAAGCGGCGTCACGCTGTTGCGTGTCGTTAATTCCGGCCATGAGAGCAGGCGGAGCGGCTTGCGCCATCATCAGGGCGACTGCGGCTTGGAGCACGATCATTTTTATTCTCCCAAACTGTGAATGATCGCAGGATGCTGCTTCCTCCCTGAAAACGCAATCAAACTGTCATATTGTCACAAATCTGAAACGTTGGCGCTGGCGGCGGAAATTTTGGCGCTTTGCTGCGGCGCGGCGATATTTTGACACGGCTGTCACCTCGCTGTCTTCAGACGATCATAATTTTATCGAGCGCTTTGCAAACAAACTGTCACGCGAGGCCCCTAGCGAGCGTTTCGCGACATTCATTCGCATTCCTGATTCTCGGTTTTTTGAGGGGACCGTTCGCTGTGACTAACCTTTCTCGCTCGCTCATCATAGGCTCCAGCGTGCTGGCTTTGGCCGCTTGTGGTCCTGAAAGCATTGGCTCGCCCGGCTCCAACGGCGACATCAACATCGGTGACATCATCACCAATCCCACGCCTGCGCCGACCCCAACTCCGACGCCGACCGGTTCCGTCGCTGCGGCAGACTGCCCGACGCTTCAGGGCACCGGCGACGCGTTGCTCGACAGCGGCACGATCAGCGGCCCCGAAGGCGAGTGGCGCGTTTGCACGCTGCCGTCGATCTTCACCGCTTCGACCACGCTGCCCTATCAGGCCGGCACGCTTTACCGCATGAGCGGCCGTGTCGACGTCGGTCGTGACGATGGACCGACTGCCGATGCCAGCGATGGCGTGACCGGCACCAATGTCAACCTGACCATCGAGCCCGGCGTGATCCTGTTCGGCGAGGACGATTTCCCCGGTGCCTCGTACATGATCGTCAATCGTGGCAGCAAGATTTTTGCCGATGGCACGGCTGCCCGTCCGATTATCTGGACTGGCGAAGACGACATCACCGGCAATACCAACGACACCACCAGCGGCCTGTGGGGCGGCCTGGTTCTGCTCGGCCGCGCTCCCGTTGCTGACTGCTCTGTCGGCAGCATCAATCAGACCGATCAGACCGATTGCGAGATGCGCGTCGAAGGTATTGCCAATAATATTCCGTTCTTCGGTGGCAACACCCCGACCGACAGTTCGGGCAGCGTAACCTACAACCAGATCCGCTACTCGGGCTTCACGCTCGATCTCGGCGGCGAACTGCAGTCGCTCACGCTGGGTGGCATTGGTTCGGGCACCAAGCTTGACTATATCCAGTCGTACAACAGCTCCGACGACGGCACAGAGTTCTTTGGCGGCCGCGTCAACATGAAGCACCTGGTCGTCGTCGGCGCCGAAGATGACTCGATCGATACTGACTCGGGCGTTCAGGCCAACCTGCAATACGTCGTCGTAGTACAGCGCGACAACGTTGGTGACCGTGTGCTGGAAAGCGACTCGCCGCCGGACGACAAGGGCACGGGCACCACGATCCCCGACGCCCTGCCGCGCAGCAAGACCACCATCAGCAACTTCTCGTTCTGGGCCACCGGCACCAACGACGCGGCCGAATCGCGCGGCGCCAGCGACATTACGCTCGCCAACGGCGTGATTTACAAGCCGGCTTCGGCCAGCGGTGTTTGCCTCGACGACAACGACAACGTTGGTGGCGGCCGCGGTTCCGAGCAGATCCTTTACTCGGTCCTGCTCGACTGCACGAGCAACAGCGACACGGACGAAGCGATCGCTGCTGGCAGCGGCAATACCAAGGGCACCAACACGCTGACCGGCAAGTACATCAACGGGGCCAGCGAGCAGAACTACACTCCGGTGTACGACGTCTCCTCCCTGTCGAGCTTCTTCGACACGGGCCTGACCTATATCGGTGCTGTTCCGACCCCGGCTGCAGGCGCTGCGCCGTGGACGCGTGGCTGGACCTGCGACAGCACCACCGTTTCGTTCGGATCTGGCCTCTCGTGCCAGGCCCTGCCGGTTTACAACTAAGCAGGAAAGCGATTGGAGGGAGGGGCTCGTTGAGCGAGCACCTCCCTCTTTTTCACGCACGGCACCAGCCGGCACATACGGTTTCAGGCCTGATACTGAGGGGGTCTTCGTCATGATCACTGGCAAGCAGTTTGCGGCGCTGCTTATGCTCACCACCGCTTTCACTTTTCCTGGCGCAGCCTTTGCGCAGGATACCGCTCCCGCTTCGAACCCCGGCGCTTCCATGCTGGACGACGGCGCGGAGAACGGTGAGGAAGAGGCCTACGATGAGCCCGATATCTCGGTAGCAGGCGGCAATACGATTATCGTTACGGGCCGCGTCAATCGCGATCCGACGCGCAATTCCTCGCAGGTTATCAGCGTTCTTTCCGCGGAAGAAATCGCGCGTACCGGCGAGGGCGACATCGCCGGCGCGCTTGGCCGCGTCACCGGCCTGTCGGTGGTCGGCAATGGCCGCGTCTATGTGCGCGGCCTGGGCGACCGCTATTCGCTCGCCCTGCTGAACGGCCTGCCGCTGCCGAGCCCGGAACCGCTCAGCCGTGTGGTCCCGCTCGACATCTTCCCGACCAACGTGGTCGCCTCCTCGCTCGTGCAGAAGACCTATTCGGCCAACTTCCCCGGCGAATTCGGCGGCGGCGTGATCAACCTCACAACCCGCGCCGTGCCTGACGAATCGTTCCTTACGATCAGCGGCAGCCTGAGCGGCGATACCGAAACGACCTTCCAGAACGGCTATTCCTACTACGGCAGCGATACCGACTGGACCGGGTTCGACAGCGGCGCGCGCGACATTCCCAGCGCGCTGCAAAATTACTTCGACCAATCGATCGCCACTGGCGCTTCGGTCGGGTCGTCGCCCGAGTTCGACCCCGAAACCCTGGGGCGTCTACTTGCCCCGCCGCAGCTTTCCACCCTTCAGGTGATTGGCGATCAGCGACCCAACTGGTCGGCCGGCGTGACCGCGGGCACCTCGTTCGATGTCGGCAGCGATGCCCGCCTCGGCCTGGTGTTGACCGGCAGCCTGAGCAATTCGCTGCGCAATCGCAATATCTCGCGCCAGCAGGCAGGCGATAGCGTCACCACGCTATCGCGTGATGAGCAGTCGTTCGTTACCGACAACCGAATCCTTGCCAACGCGCTGTTCGCCGCCGGTCTGGAAGTGGGCGATCACACCATTCGGTGGACCAACCTGTTCATCCGCGACACCGTGAAGCAGGCCAGCCTGACCGACTTCAAGATCTTCGACGGCGACCTCGATAACGTCGATTTTCTCGAACAGAACACGGCCTGGTACGAACGCCAGCTGATCGATACCCAGCTCGTCGGCGAGTTCGATTTCGATCCACTGAGCATCGACGTGCGCGGCGGCTATGCCCGCACCGACCGGCGCGCGCCGTTCAACCTGAACTACGTCTATGCCCGCACCAACCTGCCCGAAGAGCAGGACCGGTTCGGCAGCGTCTACCGTGTGGATCTCAGCGGCGCGGGCCAGCAGGCTTTGCAGGAAACCGGCGTTACCTCGTCCTTCTCCGATCTGCAGGAAGAGGTATGGTTCGGCGGTCTCGACCTCAGCTATCAGGTTCTCGACAACCTCTCTGCCACTATCGGCTATGCCTACACCGACACCCAGCGCACGACCACGCGCCGTGCCTTCCAGCTGCGTGCGACGGTGGACCCCGACTTCCACAATCCGGGTGGCGAGCCGCTCGATCCGGCGGTGGTGGAGCAGATTCAGAACGTGGTCCTGCCTGCGGTCGGCACACGCAGCCCTGCGTTGCTGTTCAACGGTGCAACCTTCGACACATTCGACGTGACGTTGCTCGAATTCGGCAGCACCACGCCGGCATTCGATGCCGCTTTGGAAATCCACGCCGGTTACGGCCAGCTTCAGTGGGTGCCGATCGAGACCTTAACGGTGCAGGCCGGTGTCCGCTACGAATCGGCCACGCAATCGTCGATCCCGGTCGGCGCCAACAACACGGCGCAGGCGCGGACGAACGAGAACGATTATTTCTTGCCGGGGTTGACCCTGACCTGGGAGCCGATGGACGATCTGCAGGTTCGTGCCAGTGGTTCGCGCACGCTCGCCCGCCCGCAGTTCCGCGAACTCGTCTCGCAGATCTATTTCGATCCCGAGACGAACCGCACCTATGTCGGCAACACCTTCCTTGACGACAGCGAGCTGCTGAACGTCGAAGCGCGTGCAGAATATTACCTTTCGCGCCAGAACAAGTTCTCGATCGCGGGCTTCTACAAGAAGATCGATAATCCGATCGAAGCGTTCCGCACCGGCGCAGGTGACATCACCTATGCCAACGCACCCGAGGCCACCCTTTACGGTGCCGAGGTGGACGCGCAGTATTTCCTCGACCTTTACGACATGGGCGGCTGGTTCGAGACCAAGCAGCTCCTGTTCCTTGTAAACTACACCTACACGCAGTCGGATCTCAGCGTTGGCGACGAGACCGTCATCATCGACCAGGGTGGCAACCCGATCGAGCGTGCGGCCAACACCATCTTTGTCGATGGCTCGCCGCTGGTTGGCCAGTCCGATCACCTGGTCAACTTCCAGGTCGGTATCGAGGACGTTGACCGTTTGCAGCAGGTGACCGTGCTGATGTCCTATGCCTCGGAGCGGCCCACCTTCCGCAACCTGGCGCCGCTTCCCGACACGGTCGAAAAGCCTGGCGTGCAGCTGGATATCGTCGCGCGCCAAGGTGTGAACCTGTTTGGCGCCGAGGCGGAGTTCAAGCTGGAAGCGCGCAATCTCCTGGGTACGCGCAACCAGGAATACTACGTGAACTCCACCGGCCTGCGGGTTGAGCAGAACACCTACGACGTAGGCCAGTCGTTCTCGGCCGGTCTGTCGGTGACCTTCTAACTGCGCACCGCAAAAGACGTTACGAGGAAAGGCCTCCCGCGTGAGCGGGGGGCCTTTTTGTAGCAAGAGATAAGAGGCGAATGCGCCCGAACCGACGAGGAGCCCCGACTCAGGGCAGGTCGAGCACGTAGCCTTTCGAGTGAACCGTGCGCAGCAAGTGCCCCGCTCCCGCGCTGCGCAGACCAAAGCGCAGCCGCTTGATCCACACATCAACCGTGCGCAGATAGCCCGGATCGCCCGCCTTGCCGAGCGCGTCGACCAGTTCCTGCCGGCTCAGCACACGGTTGGGGTTCTCGGCCAGAAACCGCAGCACGCGAAACTCGTTCGGGCGCAGCGTGATCTGCTGGCCCTTCCAGCGCGCCTGCTCGCCCGCCACGTTGATCTGCAACTCACCCAGATCGAGCACTTGCGGCAAGCTCGGGCGCTGGTGGGTGGCGTAAAGCGCCAGCACCCGGTCTAGCATCGCCTTGCGGTCGAGCGGGCCGATCACATAGTCGTCGGCCCCGGCCTTGATCGCGCGGCGGCGGTCCTCGGGGTCGTCCTCGTCGAGCACCATGGTGATATGGGCATCGCGCGTGCGGGGATCGGCGCGCAGGCGGCGGCACATTTCGAGGCCCGACAAGTCGTCGAGCACCCAGTCGACAAAGGCCCAGACGCTGCCTTCCACCAATTTGTTCGGCCCGACCGAAGTCAATTGCTCGAATACAAATTGCGCATCGCCATGATCGAACCGGTCATACCCGGCCGCTTCCTCGCTGGTGGCGAAGATGGTGACGTGTTCCATCCACTCATTCCCCAATTGGACGGGGGAACCTCTGCAAGCCGGAAATGACCGTGCTATGACAGATGGGCGCAAGCCGTGCAGCGCCATCTCATGGCGCAAGGTCGCTTGCCTCTGGGCCTGACCGAACGGGCGTGGATTATTTCCCGGCAACGCCGGTTTGTCGGGAACCCGGGGTGGCGATCTGTCATTCGAAAAAGCGAAAGCCGCATTTTGGCACGAGGAATTTATCATGGCCGACACTCTTCCCGATCCGATAGAATATGAGGGGTCTGCAGGAGGGTGGGGCTCGCTCAAGGGCATGACCCGGATAGAGCTTTCCGGCCAGGCTGGCCCCGGCGCCGCTGCGACCCTGAAGGTGCAGAACAAGCCCGGCGGCTACATGTGCTCCTCCTGCGCCTGGGCTAAACCGCCCAATCCCCACGTCTTCGAGTTTTGCGAGAACGGCGCGAAGGCAACCTTGTGGGATCTGACTAGCAAGCGCTGCACTCCCGATTTCTTCGCCGAACACAGCGTGAGTGAACTGGCCGGATGGTCGGATTACGATCTCGAAATGCAGGGCCGCCTGACCCACCCGATGCGCTATGACGCGGCAAGCGACAGATATGTCGAGGCAAGCTGGGAAGAGGCGTTCGAAGGCATCGCCGCGAAACTGAACCAGCTCGATCCGAAATCGGTGACCTTTTACGCCAGCGGCAAGGCCGGGTTAGAGGCGAGTTATCTCTACGCCATTTTTGCGCGCGCCTATGGCCACAATAACCTGCCCGACAGTTCGAACATGTGCCATGAGACGACGTCTGTCGGGCTCAAGAAGGTCACCGGGTCATCGGTGGGCACGTGCCAGCTCGACGATCTCGAGCATTGCGACGCGATCTTCTACTGCGGGCAGAACCCCGGCACCAATTCGCCGCGCATTCTGCACCCCTTGCAAGAGGCGGTGAAGCGGGGCTGTAAGATCATCGTGCTCAATCCCTTGCGGGAAAAGGGCCTGCTGGAATTTACCAATCCGCAGAACCCAAAGCAGATGACGCTCGGCAGCCCGACCGAAATGAGCCACATGTATCTTCAGGTGCGGGCGGGCGGCGATATCGCTGCGCTGATGGGCATTTGCAAGCGGGTTATAGAGCGCGACGAACAGGCAAAAGCCGCAGGCGCAGCGCGGGTGCTCGACGAGCAGTTCGTTCAGCAGCACACGCACGGCTTCGATGCCTTCATCGAGACGCTTAAATCCACCGATTGGCAGCAGCTCGAAACCGCCTCCGGCATATCGCGCCCGCAGCTTGAAGCCGCGGGTGACGTCTACGCAGAGGCGAAGAACGTGATCGGGATCTATGGCATGGGGCTGACCCAGCACGTGCATGGTTCGCAGGCCATCGGAATGCTGGTGAATCTGCTGCTGCTATCGGGGAACATCGGGCGGCAGGGTGCCGGCATTTCCCCCATCCGCGGCCATTCCAACGTGCAGGGCCAGCGCACTGTGGGAATCACCGAAAAGACCAAGCTGGCGCCGGTCGAAAAATATCGTGAACTGCTCGATCTCGAAACGCCTGAAGAGGATGGCCGCAACACGGTCGAATTTCTCGAAGCGATGCTGAGGGGTGAGAACAAGGGGTTCATCGGGCTTGGCGGCAATCTCGCCAAGGCGGTGCCAGATCACCTGCGTGTTCATCCGGCCTGGCGCGATATGGAACTGACCGTTCACATCGCTACCAAGCTGAACTCCACCCATTGTATGCCCGGCAAGGCAAGCTGGATCCTGCCCTGCCTTGTGCGAGCGGAGGAGGACATTCAGGAAAGCGGGAATCAGCAGGTGAGCATGGAGGACAGCTTCAGCCATATCTACGGTTCGATCGGCAAGCGCGAACCGGCGAGCGAGCATCTCAAGAGCGAGACCGCCATCGTCTGCGGCCTTGCCAAGGCCACCTTGGACGGCCGCAACCCGAAGTTGACCTGGGATGCCTGGCAGGCCGATTATTCCCGTATCCGCGACCTGATCGCGCAGACATTCCCCGACGAATTCCACGACATGAATGCGCGCATGAACCAGCCCGGCGGCTTCTACCGAGGCAATGCTGCACGCGACCGCATCTGGAAAACAGAAAGCGGAAAGGCGGAATTCACCGATCCCGACAGCCTTACCTCTTGCGGCATCGGCGATGCGCAAGGGCGCTATCACCTCGTAACGTTGCGCTCGAACGACCAGTTCAACACCACGATATACGGCCACGACGATCGGCTGCGCGGCCTCAAGGGCAGCAGGATGATCGTTTTGATGCGGCCGGAAGACATCGTGAGTGAGGGCCTGTCTGAAGGCGAGGAGGTCACGTTGCAGACCGACAGCGATGGCCATGATGCGCAGGAGCGCGCCGTTTCGGGCCTGACCGTCACCCCTTATGACCTGCCCAAGGGCACGCTGGCGGGCTATTTCCCCGAACTCAACGCTTTGGTGCCGCTGTGGTATCACGACAAGCTTTCACAGACGCCTGCGAGCAAGGGCGTGCCCGTGCGGATCGTGAGAGGGTAAGTTCCGCTTTTCGGCACGGGCATTGCGTGTAGTTTAGCGCCCCGTGCCCTGTGCGAGGCGCCATATAGCGCATGTTATCCGTTCGGGCGCGAGCGGCGCGATTTGTGCAAAATGTTCCCCTTTGCCTGCGGCTTGCGGCAAATCTTGCGATGTGGACGATGGGGCCTAAGTAATCTGAACGAAGTTTCTTTAAGGAGAACCCCAAGCTTCCATGCCCCATCCAGAACAGCCCGGAACCTGGCGCTTCGCAATCGATCGTGGCGGCACCTTCACCGATGTCGTTGCCACCGCTCCCGACGGGCAGCTGGTTACCGACAAACTGCTCTCGGAAGACCCGGGGCGCTACGATGATGCGGCGAGTGAATCGGTCCGGCGGCTGATGGAGCGCCATGGCGCAGGGCCTATTGCCGAAATGCGGATCGGCACCACCGTGGCGACGAACGCCCTGCTGGAGCGCAAGGGCGAGCGGCTTGCCCTCGCGATCACGCGCGGCTTTGGCGATGTGCTCAGGATCGGCACGCAGGCGCGGCCCGATATCTTCGCCCGCCATATCGTTCTGCCCGAACAATTGCCGTCCCGCGTGGTGGAAGTGGACGAGCGGGTCTCGGTCGATGGTACGGTTCTGCGCGCGCTCGATCTCGATGCTGCCCGGCGTGACTTTATGGCGCTGCGCGACGAGGGTTTCGACGCGCTTGCCATCGTGCTGATGCACGGGTGGAACCATCGCGATCATGAAGAACAGCTGGCGCAGCTCGCGCGCGAACTGGGCTTTGCGCAGGTCAGCGTCAGCCACGAGGTTTCGCCGCTAATCAAGCTGGTCCCGCGCGGCGATACCACCGCGGTCGATGCCTACCTTTCGCCCGTGCTGCGACGTTATACCGACGGGCTGCAGGCAGGGCTTCCCGAGACCGGGGCCTTGCGTTTCATGCAGTCGCACGGCGGGCTGGCCGAGGTCGGCGCGTTTCGCGGCAAGGATGCGATCCTCTCCGGCCCGGCGGGCGGCGTGGTGGGCATGGTCGCGACCGGAGAGGCGCTCGGGCACGACAAGCTGATCGGCTTCGACATGGGCGGAACCAGCACCGATGTCGCGCACTATGCGGGCGAATACGAGCTGACCGGTGACAGCGTCGTCGCGGGCGTGCGGGTGGCAGCACCAATGATGCAGATCCACACTGTCGCGGCGGGTGGCGGCTCCATCTGCTCCTTCGACGGGTCACGCTTTCGCGTCGGGCCGGAGAGCGCGGGTGCGCATCCGGGGCCAGCCTGCTACCGCAAGGGCGGCCCACTAACCGTCACCGACTGCAACCTCTTTCTCGGTCGGATAGATCCGGCGTTCTTCCCCTCGGTTTTCGGCTCCGATGGCGACCAGCCGCTCGATCCGGCTGCCGCCAAGTCACGGCTGGAGGAGGTCGCCGCATCGCTTGGGGAGCCGAAGGCGCTTGAGGAAATTGCCGAGGGCTTTCTCGCCATCGCGGTCGACAGCATGGCCAACGCCATCCGCAAGATTTCGGTCGCGCGCGGCCACGACGTGACGGCCTATGCGCTCGCCTGCTTCGGCGGGGCGGGCGGGCAACATGCCTGCAAGGTCGCCGACGAACTGGGCATCGAAACCGTGCTGGTCCACCCGCTGGCGGGCATCCTCTCCGCATACGGGATCGGCCTCGCCCCGGTGAAGGCGATCCGCGAGGTCAGCCTTGTGCGCCAGCTTGGCGAAGACTTTGCAGTGGACTTGTCCACGCTCCAAGATGAAGCGCGCACAGCGCTGGTCGAACAGGGGATCGCCGCGGAGGCCGTGACGCTGCACAGCCGTGCCCGTTTGCGCTTCGAAGGCAGCGATTCCACGCTCACAATTGATTGTACCGCAGCGGAGGCGATGGATGCCGCGTTCCGCATCAGCCATCGCCAGCGCTTCGGCTATTCCGACGACAAGGCACCGATCATCGTCGAAGCGCTGAGTGTCGAAGCGAGCGGCATTTCGGGCGGGCTTGGCGAAGCCGTCGCGCAACCTATTGCCGCCGAGGGGGAGGCCACGGGCCACTGGCGCACGATCGAGCGTGCCGCGCTCGGCGTTGGCGAGACGGTCGACGGACCAGCGCTGATTATCGATCCCGGCTCGACCACTGTGATCGAACCGGGCTGGCAGGCGAAGCTGGCCGAAGAGGGCAGCCTGGTCCTCAGCCGCCAGGTGCCGCTGGAGCGTGACCGCGCGGCAGGCACGCAGGTCGATCCGGTGCGGCTGGAAATCTTCAACAACCTGTTCATGGCGATTGCCGAGGAAATGGGCGTGGTGCTGCAATCCACCGCAACCTCGGTCAACATCAAGGAACGGCTCGACTTCTCCTGCGCGCTGTTCGACCGCGAAGGCGCGCTGATCGCCAATGCGCCGCATATCCCCGTGCATCTGGGCAGCATGGGCAACTCCATCGCCCGCGTGATTGAGGAGCGCGGCGAGGCGCGGGACGGTCGCGGCTTCCGGCGCGGTGATGCCAATGTGCTCAACGATCCGTTCCACGGCGGCACCCATCTGCCCGACATCACCGTGATCGTGCCTGTCTTCTACGATGATACGGCCAAGGAACCCGATGCGTTTGTCGCTGCGCGCGGCCACCATGCCGATATAGGCGGGATCGCTCCGGGCTCGATGCCGCCCGAAAGCCGGACCATCGAGGAAGAAGGCGTAATGATCGACAACCTTCTGATGGTCGGCGAAGGCGCCTTCCGCGAGGCTGCCGTGCGCAAAGCGCTCGCCTCCGCGAAATACCCCGCTCGCAACCCCGACCGCAACCTGTCGGACCTGCGTGCCCAGCTTGCCGCCTGTACGCGCGGGGTCGAACTTCTGCAAACTGCCGCGCGCGATCAGGGCGGCGAGGTCGTCAGCGCCTATATGGGCCACGTCCTCGCCAATGCCGAGGAGAGCGTTCGCCGCTTGCTGGGCAAGCTGGACGACGGCAGTTTCGCCTACGAAATGGACAGCGGCGCGGTGGTCAAAGTCGCGATCCGGATCGACCGCGACAATCGCTCGGCAGTGTTTGATTTCACCGGCACGAGCGCGCAGCAGCCGGGCAATTTCAACGCCCCCCACTCGATCACGCGCGCCGCTGCGCTCTATGTTCTGCGCACCCTGATCGACGATACGATCCCGATGAACGACGGCTGCCTGCACCCGGTCGAGCTGGTCGTTCCCGAAGGCTCGATGCTTAATCCCGCACCCGGTGCGGCCGTGGTCGCGGGCAATGTCGAGACGAGCCAGGTGGTGACCGATGCGCTGTTCGCCGCCACCGGGCGGCTTGCGCCCTCGCAGGGCACGATGAACAATTTCACCTTCGGCAACGATAGCCACCAGTATTACGAGACCATCGCCGGGGGCTCGGGTGCGGGGCCGGACCATGACGGGACGAGCGCGGTGCAGACCCACATGACGAACAGCCGCCTGACCGACCCGGAAGTGCTCGAAACGCGTATGCCGGTGCGGCTTGACCGCTTTGCCATCCGGCAAGGCTCCGGCGGCAAGGGCGCGCACAAGGGCGGCGAAGGCGTGGAGCGGCGGATCACGTTTCTTGAGCAGATGCGCGCAAACATGCTCGCCAATCGGCGCAAGGTCGCACCGCGCGGCATCTGCGGCGGGGGCGATGCGCAACCGGGGCGCAACTGGGTGGAGCGGGCCGATGGCTCGCGCGAGGATCTGTCCGCCACGCAGAGCGCACAGATGCAGCCGGGCGATGCCTTCGTGATCCTGACGCCCGGCGGCGGCGGCTTCGGAAACCCTAAAGAATGATGCCGCTGGCGGCCATTGCCATGCGCTTCGCTTCCCGTCCTTTGCCGCCGGAAGCTGGCTCCATGGCGGCCCGCCGATCTCGGGCTTTGTCAACGTGACAAGTGAAACTGCATAGGCCTCAACGGTTTAATAACCGTCACGCTTTTAATGTGCGTGAATGGACATGTCGAACCATCCGCACACACAGGGATGCGAGGATGAGCGCCTGGCCGCGCTGGCGGATCTCGCAATTCTCGACACGCCGGCGGAACACGAGTTTGACAGCTTGACGCGATTGGCCGCGAACGCGCTGAAAACGCGCAGTGCAGCAATCAGTCTGATCGATGCCGACCGGCAGTGGTTCAAAGCGCACCACGCGATTCCGTTCCAAGAGACGCCGCGCGACATCGCCTTTTGCGATCATGCAGTTCGCATCGGCCGAACGCTCGTTGTAAAAGATGCGCGCGAAGACATCCGTTTTTGCAACAATCCCCTCGTCACCGGCGAAACCGGAATTCGCTTCTATGCCGGCGCGCCGATCTTCGCTGCCTCGGGTGCATGTGTGGGCACTCTGTGCATCATCGATGACAA
Source organism: Aurantiacibacter suaedae (assembly GCF_005434915.1). Taxonomy (GTDB): domain Bacteria; phylum Pseudomonadota; class Alphaproteobacteria; order Sphingomonadales; family Sphingomonadaceae; genus Alteraurantiacibacter; species Alteraurantiacibacter suaedae. The sequence goes on along the minus strand of NZ_SKCG01000002.1, from coordinate 48,463 downwards.
GCCCCGCGCCACCTTCGAAGATGCCGAGCGAAAGGTTCTGGAAGATTTCGCGCGGCTTGCAGGAGAGCTGATCAGAGCCCGCGCCAAACGGCGGGCAGACGAGATCGCGGCGAAGGTTATCGATACAACATCCGATGCGGTGATCGCTGTAGACCGATCCGGCACCATCGTGTTTCTCAACGCGGCAGGGGAAAGGATGTTTGGCCATTTGAGCCAGGACGCACTGGGTCACCACGTTGATTTACTTATCCCGGAGCGGTTTCAGACATGGCAGCAAAGTGTGGCTGAGAACGCCGCACCCGATGATCAGGCGCACCTCTTTGGTGCGTCCGTGGAACTTGAGGCCCGCCATGCGGACGGTCACCAGTTTCCCGTCGAACTGTCGTTCGCTCCATGGGGGGAGGCGCAGGCTGAGGGCGGATTTGCGGCAATCGTTCGCGACATAAGCGAGCGCAAGCAGCTGGAAAGTGACCGCCATCATGCTCGCCAGTTTCTGAACACGATCGTCACCAACTTGCCGGTGATGCTGTTCGTGAAAGATGCGTGCACGCGCAAATATCTGTTTCTCAACAAAAAGGCCGAGGAGCTTATCGGTCGTAGCGCCGACCAGCTAATCGGCCACAGTGACAGTGAACTCTTTCCGGGCGTGGGAGAAAATTTCGAGCGCCGTGATCGATTGGCCGCGGCGTCATCCGAACCCTTCGTTCACGAAAGCGTATTTACGAAGGACAATGGTACGCGCGTCAATATCAGGACAACGCGCGTGCTGGCGGATGGGCCGGACCGCCCGGCCCAGTATATTCTCGGCATGGCCGAAGACCTGACCAGGATGCGCGACACCGAGGCGGAAAATGATCGCCTGGCTCGCTCCGATCCGCTTACAGGCTTGCTCAATCGCGCGAGACTGGTCGAGGCGCTCCACGAGATGGTCGGCGAACAGACGCCTTTTGCCACTTTGAGTATCGACCTCGACCGGTTCAAGGCGGTGAACGATCAGTTCGGGCATCTGGCTGGCGATGAGGTTTTGAAAGAAGTCGGCCGTCGCCTGGCGGAAGTTACCGAACAGACGGACCTGGTTGCGCGCATGGCCGGAGACGAATTTACCGTCGTTCTCACCGGGTCACGATTGCGCGAGCGCGCTGCGCGCGTGGCCAACCGGCTGATCGAGAGTTTGGCCATGCCGATCATGACGACCTGTCACACAGCGCATATCGGCGCGACAGTGGGCATCGTCATTTTTCCCGATCATGGCACCTCGGTAGAAGAACTGCGCGAGCATGGCGATCTGGCGCTGTACCGTGCCAAGAATGACAAACGGGGCAGCATCTGCTTCTTCGATGCCGAGATGGACGCTGCCATAAAGGATCGCTTCAAGCTCGAGGTGGACCTGCGCACAGCTATCGAGGCGCGCGAGGTGCAGCTGCAATACCAACCGGTGGTTTCCTCTGCGACCGGCCGGATGACGAGCGTGGAGGCGCTTGCCCGATGGAGGCATGGTTCGCGCGGCCCAGTGCGACCCGATGATTTCATCGCCCTGGCTGAGGAATGCGGCCTGATCAACGTGATGGGCGCCCAGCTTCTGGCACAAGCCTGCGCGGATGCGAGCAAATGGCCATCCGATATAAAGGTCGCGGTCAATCTCTCGCCGATGCAGTTTCAATCCGGCGATCTGACTGAAATTATCTCCGCAGCCTTGGAGAAAACGGGGCTGGAGCCGGCCCGGCTGCAACTGGAAGTGACCGAGCGGATGGTCATTCAGGATGCCGAGCGGACCTTTGTTCAGCTGGAAGCCTTGCGTGCCTTGGGAATTCAGATCCTCATCGACGATTTCGGGGTCGGCTATTCCTCGCTGAGCTATTTTCAGCGCTTTCCGTTCGACAAGGTGAAGATCGACAAATCTTTCGTCCGCGAGGTCGAAACCTCGCGCTCGTCGCGGGCGATTGTCCGCGCGGTTGTCGGTTTGGCGCGCGAACTGGAAATGGGCATTGTCGCCGAAGGTATCGAGCTGGAGCGTCAGCGTGCAACCCTTACGAAGCTGGGTTGCACGCATCTGCAAGGCTACCTGTTCAGCAAGCCGCTCGATGCCGATGAGGTGCTGGCCTTTGCAGCCAGCCTGAAGGATCGACGGCAAGCGGCATAAGGGCCGCCCTTGCGAAGGGGCTCACGGCCGAACGCGCGGCGCTTGCCGTCTAACCATGAGGCAGAAGCTCCTCGAAGAAGGACGCTTTCCCGGGTGAGCCAGCGGCGTCGACCTCGCGGTGCTGCTTCGGGCTCTTGGCCCGAGCCCGCGCCTGGTGGAGGATCGGCTCGGTATAGCCCGAGGGCTGGCAGGTGCCTGTGAAGATCAGGTCGCTTGCGGCGGAAAGCGCAATGGATTGCGGCCCGTTCGCTACCATCGGGATATAGTCCGCGTTGCCGGCATTCTGGGCATCCACCTTTGCGGCCATGCGCTGCAGCGTTTGTTCGACCATCGCGCGGTCAACCACGCCATGAAGCAGCCAGTTGGCGATATGCTGGCTGGAAATACGCAGCGTGGCACGGTCTTCCATCAAGCCGATATCGTTGATGTCGGGCACCTTGGAGCAACCGATGCCGGCGTCGATCCAGCGCACCATATAGCCGAGGATGCCCTGCACGTTGTTGTCGAGTTCGGCCTGCACGTCCTGCGCCGACCACCTGGCGTCTTCAGCCAGCGGTGCGGTGAGCAGTTTTTCGAGCGGCGCCACCGGTTCGGCGCGGCGCTCCTGTTGGCGTTCGGCAACGTTGCAGCGATGGTAGTGGGTGGCGTGCAGCGTTGCGGCAGTCGGAGACGGAACCCAGGCCGTGCTCGCCCCGCTGATGGGGTGCGCGATCTTGTCGGCCAGCATCGCGTGCATGGCATCGGGCGCGGCCCACATCCCCTTGCCGATCTGCGCCCGCCCGGCAAAGCCGCAAGCAAGGCCGATCTGGACATTGCGATCCTCGTAGGCGGCGATCCATCCGGCTTTCTTGATATCCGCCTTGCGCAGCACCGGGCCAGCCAGCATCGCGGTGTGGATCTCGTCACCCGTGCGATCGAGAAAGCCGGTGTTGATGAAGAACACCCTGTCCTTCACGGCTTGGATGCAGGCGGCAAGGTTGGCGCTGGTGCGGCGTTCCTCGTCCATCACGCCGATCTTCAGCGTGTGGCGATCAAGCCTGAGCATGTCTTCCACCGCATCGAACAGATCGTTGGCGAAAGCGCATTCTTCGGGGCCGTGCATTTTCGGCTTCACGATGTAGATCGCGCCGCTCTCGCTGTTGCGCAGGGGGCCGAGAGCCTTGAGGTCGTGCAGCCCGGCGAGCGCGGTGACGGCGGCATCGAGCAAGCCTTCGAACATCTCCGAGCCATCGGCCAGCCGCACGGCGGGCGTGGTCATCAGGTGGCCGACATTGCGGACGAGCAGCAGGCTGCGGGTGCGCAGCGCGCGCTCGTTACCCTCAGCGTCGCGATAGGTGCGGTCGGGCTCGGCCTTGCGGTCCACTGTGCGCTTACCCTTGGTGAAGCTAGCCGTCAGATCTCCGCGCAGGGCGCCGAGCCAGTTGCGATATCCGGCAACCTTGTCCTCACCGTCCACCGCCGCGACCGAGTCTTCGAGGTCGATGATGGTGGACAGCGCGGATTCGAGGCGAATATCGGCGATGCCGCCGGGGTCGCTCGCGCCGATCGGGTTCGCAGCGTCGATCACCAATTCGATCAGCAGCCCGTTATGGCGGAGCAGGATGTTTTCGCCCTCCGTGCCAGCGAACTGCGTGCCGTCCGCCAATTGCAACGAGCCGCCAGTCCAGCCTGACCAGCTGCCGCTTGCCAGCGGAACACAGTCATCGAGAAAAGCCTTGCCCCAGGCGATGACATCAGCGCCGCGAGCGGGATCATAATCAGGTGTCTGCGGCAGTGTGCCATCGACAGCGTCGGTGCCGTAAAGCGCATCATAAAGGCTGCCCCAGCGCGCATTCACGGCGTTGAGCACGAAGCGGGCGTTCAGCGCAGGCACGACCAGCTGCGGCCCGGCCAGCGTGGCAATCTCGTGATCGAGCCCCCGTGTGCCGATGGTAAACGGCGCAGGCTCCGGCACCAGGTAGCCCATTTCGCGCAGCAAGTGCGCAGGTGCGCCGGTGCCGGCCTGGGGATTCTTCCGGTGCCAGCTGTCAATCGCGGTTTGCAGCTCCTCGCGCCGCTCCAGCAGAGCGCGGTTCCGGGGCGTGAACTGGGCGGCGAGGCGGGCGAGGCCGGACCAGAAGCTGTCGGCGTCGATGCCGGTTCCGGGCAGGGCTTCGCTCTCGATGAATTGCGCCAGCAGTGGGTCGATGGCCAGTCCCGCGCGACAGACGAAGCTGTCGCGCGGTTTGGCACCGACCCCTTGCTCGCAGGCGGGGGCGGCTGCGGGTGTCATCGGCCGAAGCGTCCCAGCCGGTGGTGGAGGTTCGCCAGCTTGCGATTTTCGGCGGTGTCTTCGCTGGTGCGGATGGCGATGGCCAGCGCGTTGCGGATCAGGCCGAAGTCCTCGGTCGAGAAAACCGGGCGGATTGAAGTGGGTTCTTGCATGGTATTTCTCCTTTTCCTTCTGGTGTGCGGCGTCAGGCCGCGAACTGGTTCATGGTGTTGTGTTCGCCGCCGGCTTTCAGCGCGGCTTCTCCGGCAAAGGCTTCCTTGTGGTCGTCGCCGATGTCGGAGCCGGCCATGTTCTGATGCTTCACGCAGGCAATGCCCTGGCGGATTTCCTCGCGCTGCACCTGCTTGACGTAGCCGAGCATTCCTTCCTCGCCGAAGTAGCGCCTGGCGAGATTATCGGTGCTCAGCGCTGCCGTGTGGTAGGTCGGCAGGGTGATCAGGTGGTGGAAGATCCCCGCCCGCGCAGCGGCATCGCGCTGGAAGGTGCGGATTTTCTCGTCCGCTTCGATCGCAAGCGCGCTGTCGTCGTAGTCCACGATCATCAACCGCTCCCGGTCGTATTGCGACAGGTCCTTGCCTTCCGCTTCCCATGCATCGAACACTTGCTGGCGGAAGTTCAGCGTCCAGTTGAAGCTGGGCGAGTTGTTGTAGACCAGCTTGGCCTTGGGGCAGACCTCGCGGATGCGGTCGACCATGCCGGCGATCTGATCGATGTGCGGCTTTTCCGTCTCGATCCACAGCAGGTCGGCACCGTTTTGCAGCGATGTGATGCAGTCGAGCACGCAGCGGTCCTCGCCGGTTCCGGGGCGGAACTGGTAAAGGTTTGATGGCAGCCGCTTCGGACGCATCAGCTTGCCATCGCGGTTGATGAGCACGTCGCCCGTGTTTCCGGCGCCTTCCACGGTCTCGCAATCGAGAAAGCTGTTGTACTGATCGCCAAGGTCGCCCGGCTCGCGGCTGAAGGCGATCTGCTTGGTGAGCCCTGCGCCGAGCGAGTCGGTGCGGGCGACGATCACGCCTTCAGGAATGCCCAGTTCGAGGAAGGCATAGCGGACCGCGCGGATCTTCTGCAGGAAGTCCTCGTGCGGCACGGTCACCTTGCCATCCTGATGCCCGCATTGCTTTTCGTCGGACACCTGATTTTCAATCTGGATGGCGCAGGCACCGGCCTCAATCATCATCTTTGCCAGGAGATAGGTCGCCTCGGCATTGCCGAACCCGGCATCGATATCGGCGATTATCGGCACGATGTGTGTTTCATGGCTGTCGATGGCCTGCTGCGCGCGGGCGGCGGCAGCCTCGTCGCCAGCCTTGCGGGCCTTGTCGAGATCGCGGAACAGCCCGCCAAGTTCGCGCGCATCGGCCTGGCGCAGGAAGGTGTACAGCTCCTCGATCAGCGCCGGGACGCTGGTCTTCTCGTGCATCGACTGGTCGGGCAGGGGGCCGAACTCGCTGCGCAGCGCGGCGATCATCCAGCCTGACAGGTAGAGGTAGCGGCCCTTGGTGGTGCCGAAGTGCTTTTTGATGGAAATCATCTTCTGCTGGCCGATGAAGCCGTGCCAGCAGCCCAGCGACTGCGTGTAGTTCGCCGGATCGAGATCGTAGGCCGCCATGTCGGCGCGCATGATGCGGGCGGTGTGGCGAGCGATGTCGAGACCGGACTGGAAGCGGTTCTGCATCCGCAGGCGTGCGGCGAACTCCGGGTCGATGCCCTGCCAGTCATCGCCGAGGCGATGCTTGATGTTCGATTGCCGATGAATTTCTTCGAAATAGGTCATTGCAAACAGTCCTTGAGGTGATCTCTCTGGACGCCTGTGTTGCAGTGCAGGATCGCGGTGTCGCGCCGTGCGATGTAATGTTGTCGAACTTTACAAGATTTCGATGTAAGGTTGTAAAGTTCGTTACGCTGCGGAGAGCATGATGGCTGCCAAAACGCTGTATCTCGGCCCGCGCCTCAAGAAGTTGCGCCGCGAGCTGGGGCTTACCCAGGCCAATATGGCCAGCGACCTCGACATTTCACCCAGCTATATCGCGCTGATGGAGCGCAACCAGCGCCCGGTCACCGCGGAGATGCTGCTCAACCTGGCGACCACCTACAGGATCGACGTGGCCGACCTTGCGGACAAGGATGCCGACGAAACCGTCGCCCGCCTGCAATCGGCCCTGCGCGATCCGCTGTTTTCCGACATTGCTATCGAACCGCTCGATATCGAGGATATTGCCACCAGCTATCCCGGCATGGCCGAAGCGCTGTTGCGGCTGCACACGGCCTATGGCGAGGAACAGCTGGTGCTGGCTGCGCGGCGAGAGCAGGGATCGGTGCAGGTAGACAGCGCCACCCCCGATCCGGTGGCGGAGGCGCGGGCGTTTCTGGCTGCGCGGCGCAATTGCTTTCCCAGCCTAGACGACAGCGCCAGCGAAGCGGCCCGGAACCTGCCGACTTTTGACGCCATGAAGGACCATCTGGCCGCAGTCTACGGGCTGGAGCTGCGGCTGGCGGACGACGGGCTGCTGCGCGGAAGTATGCGCTGGCACGATTATCACCGCCAGCGCGTGCTCATCTCGGAGCGTCTCGATCCGGCCGGAAGGCGCTTTCAGGCGGCCTTGCAAACGGCAATCATGAGCCAGAGCGCTGAGGTCGACAAGCTGGTGGCCGAAGGTCGCTTTGCTGGCGAGAACAGTGCCCGGCTGGCCCGGCGCGCGCTCATGTCTTACTGGGCGGCCGCCCTGCTCATGCCCTACCGCGCGTTCCATAAGGCCGCGCAGGAACTACGCTACGATGTCGAGGCGCTGGCTGCGCGGTTTTCCGTGAGCTTTGAACAGGCCGCCCATCGCCTGACGACGCTACAGCGCCCCGGGCAGGAAGGGGTGCCGTTCTTCTTCCTGCGGGTTGATCGTGCGGGCAATGTGTCGAAGCGGCTCGATGGCGCGGGTTTTCCGCTGGCCCGGCATGGCGGCGCTTGTCCCTTGTGGAACATTCACGAGGTCTTCGCTTTGCCGGGAAAAGTGGATGCGCAACTGATCGAACTGCCCGATGGCCAGCGCTATGTCTCCATCGCGCGGACTGTTCGCGCTGGCGGAGGCGGGTTCGGCGAGCGCAGCGTGACGCGTTCGGTGGCGCTGACCTGCGATGCCCAGCATCTCGATCAGCTCGTCTATGCGCGGTCTCTTCAGGGGACTGACCCCACGCCCATTGGCGTCGCCTGCCGCTTGTGCCATCGCCCGCGTTGCATCGCCCGCTCGGCCCCGCCGATTGGCCGCGAACTCATACCCAGCCGCTTTCGCGACAACGGGGTGCCGTTCGATTTCTCGCAAGACTAGGCCTGAAACCCGGAGCGCCATCGGCTCGGGCCGAACAGCTAAGGCGCCGTTGCAAAGGCAATGCGGCCCTGCGTGCGTCGCTCCAGCGCGAATGCGGTGAGGAGAATGGCGATGCCTCCCAAGGCAAGTGCGAGACCGACCCAGCCCGGCGCGGTCCAGCCCATTCCGGCGGTGATGGCGAGGCCGGCCAGCCATGGCCCCAGTGCATTGGCGATATTGAATGCCGCGTGGTGAAGAGCGGCTGCCATTGTCTGCGCTTCGCCCGCAACGTCCATCAGGCGGACCTGGAGGATAGGCCCGAGGCCTCCGCCCATTCCGATGGCGAAACAGACAGGCATCAGCAACCAGATATTCCCGGCTGCGAAGGCGAAGAGGGCAAGGAACACCGCGCTCCATGACAACAGGCCGATGGCCGCCCGCCTGAGCGCGCGATCCGCCATCCAGCCGCCAACAAGGTTCCCGGCTAGAATGCCGACGCCGAAGATCGCGAAAACCCACGGAATCATGCCCGGTGCCGCGCCGGTATATTCGCTCAACACTGGCGCGAGGAAGCTGTAAACAGCGAACAACCCGCCGAAGCCCACCGCCCCGGCGCCCAGCGTGAGCAGCACCTGCGGCTGCGACAGCGCGCGCATTTCACCTCGCAGGCTGCGCGCGCCCTCCACCGGTTGCAGCGGCGCCAGGATGCGCAGGGCAAGCGCTGTCGCCGCCGCGATTAGCGCTACGCCGCCGAAGACCACGCGCCAGCCGACATGCAGGCCGAGCCAATTGGCGAACGGCGCGCCGATTACGGTGGCGACAGCAAGGCCCGCCATCACGTAGGACGCCGCTGCTGCGCGGCGTTCCGGCATAAGCGAAGCGGCAAGCAACGCGGCAACCCCGAAATAGGCACCATGCGGCACTCCGCTGAGGAACCGGAACAGGAGCAGCGTGGGGTAAGTGGGTGCCAGCACCGTCGCCGCATTGCCGATCGCGATGGCCGCCATCAGCCACACCAGCAGGCGACGGCGCGGCCAGCTTGCCCCAAACAAGGCGAGGATCGGCGCGCCAATCACCACACCCAAAGCGTAGGCACTCACCGCGTGCGCGGCCACGGGTTCGGTAATGGCGAAGTCTGCCGCGTAGAATGGCAGCAGGCTCATCGCCGCGAACTCGGTGGTGCCAATCGCAAACCCGCCCATCGCGAGTGCAAGAATTACGAGAACGACGCGGGTCCCGGAAAGGCGGTCAACCGGCGTGCTCATGCGTACTGCATCCATGCGCCTTTGGGCAGGCCGAGTTGGCGTTCCACGTCATCGTCTTCCATCAGTTTTTCCATCGCGGCATTAAAAGCCCTCGTGTGATCGGTTTGCGGATGCTCTTCCTTTCGAACCGCAGAAGCCAGTTCGGCAAGGCGAGCTCCAAGCGCCTCGCCGCATTGCGGAAGGGCGGCAGATTGCGCCACGGCTATGTGCGACATGATGATCTCCTTTTCGCCCACTCGCTGTTGCAATGAAGGCGGGAGGCACAACGTTCCGCCATGCTGATAAACACGCAGAGAAACGCTGTGGTTTGAGGAACGCTGGGCAGGGTGCCTAACCCGCAGAGGCGCCCGATAGGTAATTTCGTGTGATCAGTCGATATGCATGGCGCGATCGAGCTCGCTCAGGAAGCGATGGCCGTTCTCGACGTGTCGCCTCATAGCCAGCTCGGCCGCGTCGGCATCGTTGGCCTCGATCGCTTGCATGATGATCCGGTGGTCCTCGACCGCCTCCTTCAAGCGATCGCCGCGATAGAACGTGCCGAACAGCAAATGATGAACAGGTGTGTTCAGGCGCTTGACCAGATCCTCGATCACCTGGTTGCCCGCTCCGCGCATCAGCAAGGTATGCCATTCCGCGTTCAGCCCGCTAAACTTTTCAGGCGCGTTGCTATCCACGCAGGCCTCCATCTCGCTGGCGAGCTGGGCCAGTCTGGCCCGGTCGTTGGCGCTGGCACGCCTGCAGAAGTCGCGCGCGCAAAGGCCCTCGAGCAAGGCGCGCGCCTGATAAAGCTGGCGGACTTCATCCGATGTGGCGCTGCGTACCGATGCGCCGCGAAATTCCTCGATCTCCACCAGCCCTTCAGCCGCAAGGCGCTGGAATGCCTCGCGCACCTTGAAGCGGCTGCCCCCGGTCTGGCGGATTATGTCCACCTCCACCAAGCGCTGGCCCGGAACGAGCCTGCTGCCACGAATTTGCGCGCGAATCCAATCGGCTATCTGCGCGCTGCTCGGCGCTTGCTTGGCTATGGAGCGCGCGAGATCTTCAGGAGAGGGCATGACACAATCGCCTGTAAAATTGTCAACAATATCATCAGTGATATTTCGATTGCGCCAAGCCGTCAAATTTTTCACCCCGCCGCCAACAACGGTCTCCTTTGAAAGGGGCCGGGTGAAGGGAAGGGATGTTCGGAGATGGCAAGTCTACAGTCGAAATCTATCGCTATCGGTCACTATTCGTCGGTTTCACTGGCGATGCTGGCCGCATGTCTGGCTGCTCCGGCGTTCGCACAGGATGACGCCCCTACGGACCGGATTGTCGTCACCGGCAGCCGTGTGAGCACGGGCGAAGCGCCGGTCGGTGCCGCCGCCACGGTGCTGGGGCGAGACGCCATCGTTGAATCGGGCGCCGCCACGATCGACCGCGTGATCAAGGAACTTCCGCAGAACTTCGACCTTGGCGTATCGGAGAACTCGCGCGGCCAGGCCGGTGGCTCTGGCAACATCACATACGGCAACTCGGTCAATCTGCGCGGTATCGGCCCTTATGCGACCTTGGTGCTGGTCGATGGGCACCGGGTGGTGAACAACAGCCGTTCGACCGATCCCTCGGTTCTGCCTACGCTCGGCGTGGAACGGGTCGAGGTTGTCGCCAACGGTGCCTCTGCCATTTACGGGTCTGACGCTGTGGCCGGTGTGGTCAACCTGATCCCGCGCCGCAGCCTCGACGGGATCGAAGGCTTCGCGCGCTACAACGCTGCCGGGGATGGCGCTTTCGACGAATGGGCGGCCGGTGCGGCAGTCGGCAAGGTGTTCGATCGCGGTCAGGTGATGGTCGCTTATGAGCACGTGTTCCGCAACAATCTCTCTGGCGACGACCGCGACTTCTTTACCTCGGACCAGCGCCCGTTCGGCGGCGCGGACTATCGCACCAGCCGCTGTGCGCCCGGCACGCTGGTGATCGATGGCACCACCTATGCTCTGCCCGATCAGTATACCCAGGCGAACGCCGACGCGATCACCGCGGGCACGGCGAACCTGTGCGACAACCTCATCGGACAGGATCTGTTTCCGCAGCAATCGTACGATTCGGTGAACGGCACGGCCACCTTCGAGGTGACCGACTGGGCGGAGCTGTTCTTCGACGGTTTCTATTCGCGGCGCGAGTTCGTGCGCCAGGGCGCGGTGCCGGCCACCCGACTCACCGTGCCCGAAACCAATGCCTTTTTCGTGCGTCCCACCGGCTTTGCGGGAACCAGCTATTCGATCGACTACAGCTTCGTGGAAGACATCCCGCTGGTGAAGACCGAAGGCTATGCTGAAAGCTGGCAGGTTTCCCCCGGCGTTCGTTTCAAGCTCCCCTTCGAATGGGAACTTGAAGCGTTGGCAGCCTACGGCAAGACGCGCGATTTCTCCGGCTCTTATGATGGCACCAACAACGCAGCCCTCAGCGCGGCCCTTGCCAGCAGCGATCCGGATACCGCGTTCGACCCTTACGGCCTCGGCCGCACCAGCGATGCGGTGCTGGGCGGAATCTTCAATCAGATATTCCTCGCACCGACCAACGGCGAGCTGACCTTCTACGAGGTCGGCGCCAGCGGCCCCTTGTTCGAGCTTCCCGGCGGCGAGGTGCGCATGGCGGTCGGCTACGAACGGCAGGAATTCGACGTGTCGCTGGGGTCTGCCCGCGGCGCGCCGACCACGCCGATCCGTTTCCGCGACTTCGATCGCAAGGTGGATTCGGCCTATGCGGAACTGCTGGTGCCGGTGTTCGGTGTGGGCAATGCCACCAGCGGGTTCGAGGAACTGGAGCTGACGGCGGCTGTCCGCCACGACAAGTACTCCGACGTCGGCAACACCACCAATCCGCAGTTCGGCATCAATTGGGTGCCGTTCTACGGGGTCAAGCTGCGCGGCAGCTACGGCACGGCCTTCCGCGCGCCGACAATTCCCGAGATTTACGGCAATTCGAACAACCTGTTCGTGCAGAACTACCAGAACCCGGCTGGCGGGCCTACGATCACCGGTGTGGCGCTGTCTGGCCCGAACCTCGACCTCGGGCCGGAAACCGCGACCACGTGGTCGGTCGGTGCAGATATCGAGCCGGTCGACCGGCTGCGCTTGTCGATCACCTACTTCGACGTTCAGTACGACAATCAGGTAAGCGCGAACCTCTCCAACCTCACGATCCTTGGTCAGGAAAGCCAGTTTGCGGGCACGGGTGTGGTGCTGCGCGATCAGGAAGCGCGGGATCGGGTCGATGCGCTGATCGCTTCGGGCGTGGGCGTGATCGGCGCGCTGCCCGGCGGCAGTGTCGACAACCTGACCGTGTTCGTCGACGGGCGTTCGCGCAACCTAGGCATTTCGACCACGCGCGGGTTCGACCTGGCGGCCAACTATATTGCCGATATCGGTTCCGATGACGTGCTGACGCTCAGCGCATCGGCCACTTATATCACGCATTATAACGTGGCAGTCGCTCCTGCCGCGCCCGAGATCGATCAGCTGAACCTGATTTTCCAGCCGCTCAAGTTCAAGGCGCGGGTGGCTGCGAACTGGGATCATGGCCCGCTTAGCGCGCGGCTCTCGGCGATCCACGTGGGGGGCTATACCAACAACCTGATAACCCCGAACGAGAAGGTGTCGTCCTTCACACCGGTGGACTTCGCTCTGACCTGGCGAGTGGGCGAAACCTTCTCCGGCGGGGTCGAAAACTTCGAACTGACCGCCGAGGTGCGCAACCTGTTCGATAGCGATCCGCCCTATGTGAACCTCGCACCGGGCGGTAATGGCAGCGGCGGATACGACGCGACGGTGGGCAACCCGATCGGACGGCAGTTCGCGATCGGCGCGCGTATTCGCTTGTAGTCGGCTGGATCAGGCGGAGCAGACAGGCATGGTATCGGGGTCGATAGACGTGGCCGTGACCGGCGATATGGTTCTCGACGAACCCGATGCCGGTTACTGGTTATCGGGTATCGCCCCCGCCTTGCATTCCGCCGATCTTGCCATCGCCCATCTGGAGGTGCCCCATACCGCCAGCGGCGACGAACTGGCGGGCGACGTGCCTGCTCCGGGCGCGCCTCCGGAAAACCTGGCCGCACTGGCTCAGGCCGGGGTCGGCATGGTCTCGCTTGCCGGGAACCATATTTCGGACTGCGGGGCGCAGGGCATTGCCGATACCATCGCTGGCCTCGATGCTGCGGGCGTGCTCTACACCGGGGCGGGGCCTGACCTCGCTGCCGCCCGCCGGCCCGCCATCGCCTATGTCAAACAGCGGCGCATCGCCTTGCTGAGCTATAACTGCGTTGGCCCGGAAAATGGCTGGGCGAGCGCGAGCGGGGCCGGTTGCGGTTATCTTCCGATGGGCACTGGCGATGGGTCGCCGGTGACGCCCCAGAAGGACATCGCCAGCATCCTGCCAACGGCATTCGAAATCCTTCGGGATGATATCGCTGCCGCGCGCACACAGGCCGATGTGGTAATCATCGCCATGCACAAGGGCCTCGTTCACAGACCCGCGCAGCTCGCCCCCTACGAGCGCCCCCTTGCCCAAGCGGCGATAGACCATGGCGCGGACGCCGTGATCGGGCATCATGCGCATATCGTGAAGGGCATCGAGTTTTATCGCGACAGGCCGATCTTTCACGGACTTGGCAACGGCTGCGTGGTCACCTCGGCGCTGTCGCCCGATCAGGACCATCCGGCGCGCGCACAATGGGCGCAGCGGCGCAAGGCTCTGTTCGGCTTCGAACCGGATCCGGAATACCGGCTTGCACCGTTTCATCCGGAAGCCGTCAACGCGTTCATCGGCCGTCTGACCCTTGCGCAAGACGGTTCTGTCACCGCAGGCCTGATTCCCGTGCACGTGGAAGCCCCGGGGCGTCCGGTGCTTGCCGATGCATCGCGCGGGCGCGAGATTGCTGCCTATGTCGAACGGATCACGAGGCAGGCTGGCCTGCCCGCGATCACAGTCGAAGAGGATTATACCGTGAGGGCGGCATCATGAGCGCGGCGTTGAGGATCATAATCTGGATCGGGGGGCTGGCCCTGCTGGGCGCCACTGCGGTGGATACGGCGGCCGTGATCGGCCGGCATGTCGGCTTTCCCATACCGGGCTCGATCGAAATGATGCAGGCCATCGTGCTTGTCTCGGGAATTGTCGCCATTCTGGTCGCCACCATCGAGAGCAGCCACGCGCGGGTCAAGCTGGTGGTGAGCCGCCTTGCGCCAAGCCGCCGTTTGCTGGCCGATCGGCTTTCCGACCTTTTGACCCTTGCATTTGTAGCGGCGCTTCTGGCTGGTTCGAGCTGGATCGCCTGGGACTTGCGCCATGCCCATGAACAAAGCGAACTGCTTGGCATACCTTGGATGGCGCTGCGCATCATCGCGGGGGTCGTGCTGGTGGCCTGTTGCGGTGTTCTCGCGTGGCGGGTGATTCTGCCCACGCCGCTTGATCGGGAGGCAGGTGACCCTGCTGCGGTGCACGGCGAATGATGTACGCAACGGCGGCGACCGGTCTGGTCGGCATTCTTGTCTTGCTGTCCATCCTTCTGCTCGGGGGACGGATCGGTGCAGCGCTGGGGCTGGTCGGGCTGGGAGGGCTGGCCCTGATCCTCGGCCCCGAGGCAGCGCTCATCAAGAGCGGCGTGGTGGTGATCGAAACGCTCACCAAATACGAACTTGGCACGCTGCCGCTGTTCCTGTTCATGGCGCATATCTTCTTCTCGATCGACGCCAGCCGCGACCTGTTCGATGCGGCGGCCAAGATGGTCGGCCACCGGCGCGGCGGGCTTGCCTATGCGGGCGTGGCGGGCTGCGCGGGGTTCGGCGCGATCAACGGATCGAGTCTGGCGACGACGGCGACCGTGGGTCTGGTCGCCTATCCGGAAATGAAGCGGCGCGGCTATGACGATACCATCGCCACCGGCAGCATCGCCGCGGGCGGCACGCTCGGCCAGATGATCCCGCCTTCGGGCGCGCTCATCGTGTTCGGCATTATTGCCGAGACCAGCATCGGCAGCCTGTTCACCGCCGCGATCATTCCGGGCATCACGCAGGCGCTGTTCTATGCGGCGGTGATCTTCCTGCTGGTGCGCTGGAAGCCGGGCATCGCTCCTGCGACCGAGCGCACTCCATGGCCAGAACGGCTGCGTTCGCTAAGCCGGATATGGGAAATCGTGCTGCTGATCGCTTTCGTGATCGGGGGGATCGCAGCCGGGATTATCAGCCCGCCGGAGGCTGCGGCCATTGGTTCTGCGGGCGCGCTTCTCATCGCTGCTCTGCGCCGCCGGCTGACCCGCGCCACGCTGTTCGAAGCTTTCCACGAAACCTTGCGCACAAGCGGCCTGATCTACCTGATCATCGTCGGTGCGCTGGTATTCTCGGTCTTTGTCGGGGTCACCGGCCTTGCCGACGGGGCCGGAGCGCTGGTCGAGTACATGGGCCTTGGCCCTGTCGGTACTCTGATCGTGCTCGCTTTGGTGCTGTTGCTGCTCGGCTCGGTGCTCGATGGGCTGGCGCTGATGCTGCTGACCACACCGATCCTGCTGCCGATTGTGGAGGCGCAGGGCCTTAGCGCGATCTGGTTCGGCATTTTCATCACCCGCGCGATGGAGATCGGCTTTGTCCATCCGCCGCTCGGGCTCAATCTCTACATCATCCAGGGCGTGGCGAAGGATGTCTCGATCACGAACATCTTTCGCGGCGTGCTGCCCTTTCTGGCGAGCGATTTTGTGCATTTGCTTCTGATTATCCTGTTTCCGGCAATGGTCCTCTGGCTTCCGGGGGTGCTGGCATGATTGCTTCGGCAGGTCCCAACCTCCCGCTCGCGGTGCTGCGCGCCACCGGTGCCTATGCCGGCCCGCTGCCGATCGATCTCGACAAGCCCGTCACCACCGCCAGCGACTGGATGGAAAGCAAGTTCGCGCCGTGGGCACCGCTCGCCCTGCAAGCCTGGGCGGATGGAGATTATGATCACCTTGACCGCGTCGTTTTCAGCCGCGCCGATGATACGGCGCAGCGCTTCTATTACTATGTGTGCGAATTGCAGCGGCGCGGGCTGGTGGGCGGGCCTGAGGCGATCTTGTTCGACGTGGCAATGATCCCGCGCCAAAGCAGCCTGGAGCGCACCGAACAGAAGGTTCGCGAACTGGCCGATCTGCTGGGCGTGGGAGACTCCGCAATCGACGAGGCGATTATGCCAGCGTCGGGCGCGGCCCCTTCTGGTGAGCAGCCGCTTTGCCTCATTGCCGGATCGCCAATGCCGGACCGCCGACTTCACGATGCGGTCGAGGCGGCAGGTTTCGCCGCAGCGGGGCAGACCTTGGCCCAATATTGGGGCGAGGAAGCAGGCGCGGTTGAGCAGGGCACCGGTGAGCCTTGCGCTGCCATTGCCCGCGCCTTGCACGCCAGCGCCAGCGGCCCGCGCAGCTTTGCCGATCGTGCGGATTTTCTGGCCGATCGCCTCGCCCGGAGCGGGGCCGAAGCCGCGATCCTGTGGCGCATCGAGGAAGACGAGGCGCAGGTGTGGCACTTGCCTGCCGAACGCCGGGTGCTGGAAGAAAGCGGGGTGCCGCACCTGGTGCTGACCCGGCGCGACTGGTTCGCCCGGGATGGGGCGGGCGAGGAAATTTCCCGCTTTCTTGCGGAGGTTACGACATGAAACCGCTTTCCGGACACAGCGTCGCCGTACTCGGCGGCATGGCCGAGCGCCCGCTGGCGCGCTATCTCGCCTCGCTGGGAGCCACGCTTGACGGCGCGGTGGAAAGCGCGAGCTTTGTGATCGACGATCTCGGGCTGGAAAACACCGCCGACCTGCCGATCCCCGAGAGCGCCGTGCATGTTTCCGTCACGCCGTTCGGCTCTGGCGGGCCGCGCTCGCACTGGAAGGGCGGCGAACTGGTCGCCTCGGCGATGGGCGGCGCGCTGCGCCTCACCGGCGAGCCGGGCGAGAAGCCGGTAAAGGAGGCGGGCGATGCCTGCACCTTCCATGCCGATATGGTCGCGGCTGCCGGAGCGATGGCCGCGCACTATGCGCGCGGAACGCATGGCATGGGCCAGCATGTCGACGTGTCGATCCAGCAGGTCGCCATGAGCCGCAATGTCAACGGCGTGCTGGTGTGGCAGTTCGACCGCAAGAAGCTCGACCGCGCGGGCGGCTGCATCGCCTATGGCCGCGCCAAGGTGCAGGTGATCTGGCGGCTGGCCGACGGCTGGTGCTTCCACGCGCTGATGACCGGGCGGCTTGGCGCGCCTGCCAACAAGGCGCTGTCCGACTGGATGGATGAGGCGGGCATCGACAACCCGATGCGCGATGTCGATTGGCTGGCCTACAACCGCTCAACCCTGCCGCCTGAAACCCGCGCATTGTGGGAAGCGGCCATGGCGGAGTTCTTCGCGGGCAAGACCAAAAACGAGATCGCCACCGAAGGCCGCGAGCGCGGCATCAACGCCTGCGTTGTGAACGAACCGGCCGATGTTCTGGCCGATGCACACCTCAAGGCGCGCGGTTTTCTCGGCACCGAAAGCGGCCTGCCCGAACGCTTCGCCGCCATTCGCGAAGGCGCGACGCGGATGGAGCCACCAGCCATTCACACCAGCGAGCGGCCCGGCCCCTTGTCGGGCGTGAAGGTGCTCGATTTTGCCTGGGCGCTGGTCGGGTCGATCACCACCAAAACGCTGGGCGACATGGGTGCCGAGGTGGTGAAGATCGAGAGCCGGGGCCGCCCGGACCTGTCGCGCCTCGACGTGCAGGTGTCTGCCTCCAGCTCAGCCAGTCTCGATGACAAACCGTGGTTTGCGCATCTCAACTCCTCGAAGAAATCGCTGACGCTGAACCTCAAGGCAGAAGGCGCGCGCGAGGTGCTCGATCCGCTGATCGACTGGGCCGATGTAGTGGTCGAGAACTTCTCGCCCGGCACCATGGCGCGGCTCGGCCTCGGGTACGATAGCCTTGCCGCGCACAATCCGGGCGTGGTGATGGTGTCGGGCAGTGTGTTCGGGCAGACCGGCCCGCTGGCGCAGGAATGGGGCGTCGATGGCACTGGGGGTGCGCTTTCGGGGCGGACCTTCCTCACCGGCTATCCCGATGGGCATCCCGTCATCCCCGGCGCGGTGCCCTATGGCGATGTGATTGTGCCGTTCGTGATGGCGGGCCATGTCGCAGCCGCGCTGCAAGCCCGCCGCGAAACGGGGCGGGGCTGCCATATCGATGCCAGCATGTATGAAATCTGCGTTCAGCAGATGCGCGATTTTCTTGCCCGCGCCAAGGCTGGCGAACGGCCGCAGCGGCTGGGCAATGCCGATCCCTCGGTGCTGTTTCAGGATGTCTTGCCGGCAGCTGGCGACGATCGCTGGGTGGCGATCAGCGTTTTTACCGAAGAAGACAGGGCGCGCCTGCTCGATATTACCGGGCCGGACCTAGCCGCCTGGACCTCGCAGCGAACCGATCACGCCATCGCCGCCGAATTGCAACAGGCGGGGATTGCCGCAGGCGCCTTGCAGGATTGCGAAGACCTGATGGAGCACGATCCGCAGATTGCCGGCCGCGCGGCGCTGGTCACGCTCGATCATGCTGTCTTGGGCGAATTCGGGCACATCGCCACGCCGCTCGCCTTTTCGCGTGACGCGATGCAGCCATTCCGCGCGCCGAGCATGGGCGAACATGCGCACGAGGTTGCGCGCACCATTTCGGGCTTGCGCGAGGATAGGATCGCCGAACTCGAAGAAAAGGGAGTTTTCCAGTGAGTACGTCGGCCAACCAGCGCAGCCGCAAGACGCTCGCCTGCACCTCTCAGGCGACCGCCTATCAGAAGGCATTCGGGCAGGAACTGCGCCGCCGCGTGGTCGAGGATCGCGAGCCCTATGCCATCGTGCAGGCCGATACGCCGCACGAGCTGTTTCACGCGATGGACATCCCGATCATCACCAACCAGTGGTGGTCGGCCTATATCTCGGCCAAGCAGCTTTCGAACCGTTACTTCGATGCGATGGTGGAGAAGGGCTATCCCGCGAACAGCTGCAAATACTGTTCGCTTGGCCTCGCCTGCACGCTTGCCAACGATCCCGAGACCGCGCCTTGGGGCGGCCTGCCGACACCCACGATCATGGTCGCGCGGCTCACCTGTGACTGCATCCAGCATGTGTTCGGGCAGTGGGCCGAGGCGATGGGCAGCGAGTTCTTCCCGATGGAAGCGCCGGCATGGACCGACAAGGATCCGCAATGGTTCGCCCATGCGAAAAGCGATTGGGAGCGCGTCTACCAACCCGATCGCATCGCTTTGATGGTGCGCGAGATGGCCGATCTGATTGCCGTCCTCGAAAACCGCACCGGCCGCAAGTTCGACGAGGCGAAGTTCCATCACCTGATGGAGCAGATCAACGTGCAGGAAGGCTATATCTGGGAAGCCGCGCAGGCGATCGGCGAGGCGCGCCCTTGTCCGGTGTCGATTGCCGAGCAGATGCCCAACACCATGATCCCGCAATGGCACCGCGGATCGGACTGGGCGGTTGCCCATGCGAAGAAGTTCCGTGACGAGGTGCTGGAGCGGATCGACGCGGGGCTTGGCGCATCGAGTAACGAGAAGCTGCGCCTGATGTGGATCGGCGCGGGCGTGTGGCACGATCCGGGCTTCTATCAGGCGCTGGAGGAAGATCCGGGCGCGGTGTTCGTCTGGTCGATGTACATGCCCTTTGCCGGGCCGGCTTACATCCGCGATCTCAAGGACAAGCCGATGGAGGCGCTGGCCAGCCGCGTTGCCAGCATGAACGAGACTCTGCATCTGCCGCCCTGGATGAGCAGCTGGATGGTGTCGGAGGCTAAGCGTTGCGGGATCGATGCGGCGATCATGCTGCTTCCGCCCGATAACCGCCTTTCGCAATCGGGCAACAAGCTCACTGCCAGCGCGCTGGAAGAAGCCGGGGTGCCGGTGCTGATGATCGATGCCGATATGGTCGATGCCAAGAGCTGGGATCACGACCGGATGGTGGGCATGGTCGCGCAGTTTCTTGGCGAGCGAGCACCGGCATGAGGCGGTTTGCCGCCCTTCTTGCGCTGCTTGCGATGGTGGCCGGCTGCGCACGGGCGCTGCCCGAGGACGTGACCGAACTGACCTATGCCACGCCCTATCCGCCGTCGCATCCGTTCAGCCAGGCCGACCAGCGCTGGATGGACTATGTCGAGCGCGAAAGCGGCGGCAAACTTTTGATCAAGCCGATCTGGTCGGGAGCGCTGCTTTCTGCCGATATGTCGATGGAGGAACTGCGCCACGGGGTCGCGGACATCGGGCTTATCACGCCGATTTATGTCCGCGGCGGAACGCACCTGTTGCGGACCCAGACCGGCTTTTATTCCGGCGCGGATTCGATCGAGAGCCAGACCGCGCTTTATCGCTGCATGGCCGAGCGTGTTCCGCAGTTCGCCGATGAACTGGAGGGCCTGGAAGTGCTGGCGCTGCAAGGCGGCCTGCTTCCCGGTATCGTGACCCGCACCCGCAAGGTCGAGAGCCTCGAGGACCTCAAGGGCCTGCGCATCCGCGCGCCCACCGAATTGCTCGGCGTGCTGGGCGATCTCGGCGCGGACCCGGTCAACATGCCGATGGGCGAGGTCTATTCGGCCATGGCCAAGGGCGTGATCGACGGCGTGATCGCGCCGCCCGATACGTTCCGCGCGCTGCATCTGACCGAGGTGGCCAAATACTACTATGAGCTGAAAGTTCCGCGCGGGGCCTATCCCTCGCGCGCTATGGGGCTAGAGCGCTGGGAGGCGCTGAGCGCTGCCGAGCGCGCCTTGCTGGAGCGCAGCAAGCCGGTGTGGGAAGCGGCTCTGGCCGAGGAAATCCGCAAGTCCGAACAGGTCGGCCGCGATGCTGCGGCAGGCATCATTGCCGCCTCACCGGTGAGCGAAGCCGATCAGGCGCATTTCGACGCAATTTACCTGCGCGATGGCGAGGCCAATGCACGCAGACTCGCGCGCTTCGGGATCGATGGCCTCGAGGCCTATCGCGTTGCGCGCGCCAGCATCGCCGGGCGCGGCCAGATACGATGTGAAGGGGATATTTGATGACGCAGCCGCTGGCCGGTTTCCGGGTAGCCGATTTCAGCCACGTGATGGCTGGCCCCTTCGCCAGCCATCTGCTGCGGCTGATGGGCGCCGAGGTGATCAAGATCGAATCGAAACGGGGCGACCAGTTCCGCAACTATGGCTCCAACCGCGAGTTCGACGGGATGAGCCCGGCCTTCATCGCCGCCAATGTCGGCAAGAAGAGCATCGCGCTCGACCTCAAGGATCCGGCCGACAAGGAGATCGCTCGCCGCATCGTGGCAAAGAGCGACGTGCTGCTGGAAAACTTCCGTCCCGGCGTCATCGGTAGGCTTGGTTTTGGCTATGACGAAGTGCGCAAGGATAACCCTGGGATCGTGTTCTGTTCGGTCAGCGGCTACGGGCAGGACAGTGCCCAGCGCGACTGGCCCGCGATCGATAATATCGTGCAGGCCACCAGCGGCATGATGATGCTGAGCGGGGCGGAAGGCGATCCGCCGGTGCGGGTGGGCTTTCCCATGGTCGATACGCTGACCGGCCAGACCGCCGCCGTCGCCATTCTCGGCGCGCTGCTGCGGCGCGAGCGGGGCGGGGAGGGCGCGTTCATCGACGTGTCGATGCTCGATGCCTCGATGGCTTTCATGACGAGCGCGCTGACGCCGTTTCTCGTCACCGGTGAAGCTCTCAAGCGGCTCGGCAACACCGGTTACAGCGAATTGCCGACCGCAGGACTGTTCGCGACGGGTGATGGACGGCACATCTCGCTTGGCGTGGTGCAGGACAACCAGTTCGCCGCGCTAGCCCGATTCATGGACCGCGAGGACTGGCTCACTGACGAAAGGTTCGCCACCCCCGATGCCCGCCGTGCGAACTTCGATGCCATGCACGGCCAGCTGGCCGAGATTTTTCGCAAGCGCAAGGCAGAGGAATGGGAGCGCGCGCTGAGCGAGGTCGGCATTCCCTGCGGCATGATCCGCCGGGTTGATGAGGCTGCCGCTCTGGGCGGTCCGGGCGCCTTGCTCGATATCGACATCCCCGGCCTGCCTGTGACGGGCAAGGTCTCGGTGCCCAACGCCGGGTTCCGCATGACCCCCGATGGTCCTGGCACCGATGTGCCGCCGCCTCGGATAGACCAGGATCGCGACGAAATCCTTGCCTGGCTGGAACAGGAAGAGAGCGCCGGAGAGGCCTGACGAACAGGCGAACGGGAGAGAGACAATGCCATTCATACCCTTGCGTACCGCAACCGCCGCCCTGGCCTGTAGCGCTCTCGCGCTGCCCGCCCTGGCGCATGACTATCCAGGCTACGAGCGCCAGTCGCTCTATGTCCCGGTGCGCGACGGCACGCGGCTGGCGATGAACGTCTATCGTCCGGCCGATGACGAGGGTGTGGAGACCGAGCGGCTGCCTGTGATCTTCGTGTTCACGCCTTACCGTGCCCGCTTCGTCGATACGGATGGCGAAGTGCAGGAAGTGGCGCTGGAGGACAACCTGGCGCTGCGTAGCTTGCTGCGGGCAGGCTATGTCGTCGCCGTGGCCGATATTCGCGGGAAAGGTGCCAGCTTCGGCGCGCGGCGCGGCTTTCAGGACCGGACCGAGGCGCAGGACGGCCACGATCTGGTCCAGTGGCTGGCCGAGCAGCCTTGGTCGAGCGGAAATGTAGGCATGGTCGGCTGTTCCTATCTTGGCGGCACCACCACCCATGTCGCCAGCACCGCGCCGCCTGCGCTGAAGGCGATCTTCACCGGCGCAACCGACTGGGACAAGTACGAATTCGTGCGGCGCGGCGGGATCACCGCGCAGTTCAACACCCGGCCAGACGAGAAACTGTCAGTCGATCTGGCCAGCGTGCCGGTCGATGCCGATCCCGATGGCGCGCTGCTGCGCGAGGCGGTGGCTATGCACGCCGATAACACCCCGATGGCAGGCCTCTGGTATGGAATGCCCTACCGCGACAGCGTGAGCGACTTCACGGGCAACGCCTTCTGGGACGAAGTGGCGATCTGGAAATATGCGCAGACGATCCGCGAAGCAGGGATCGCCACCTACATGTGGAGCAACTGGAAGGACGAGCCGACAAGCCAGATCATCGTTGCCGCCCAGAACCTGGACAGCCGCCTTCTGGTCGGCCCCGGCAGCCATTGCGTGCCGCCGCCAAGCTTCGACTTTACGGGCGAGATCACTCGCTATTTCGACTATCATCTCAAGGGCATCGACAGTGGTTTCGCCGAAGCCCCACGCATCACCTATTATCGCGACGAGGGGGACGGCAAGAGCAGCTATGTAACAAGCGAAGAGCTGCCCGGCGCATCGAGCGAGACGCTGACCTACTATCTGGGCGCGGACGGCACCAACCTGCTCGGCGCGCATCCGGTCGGCAACGGAAGCGCGGGCTTCGCCGTCGATTACGGGGTGGCCGACGATGCCTACTTCGCTTTCTGGCCGCCTTCGCTCGACGGGCATGGCGTCACCTTCGATAGCGCCCCTGCCAGCGAAGCCTTCGATCTGCTCGGCTATCCGGTGGCGAACATTGCGGTAAGTGCCGACAGGCCCGATGCCGACGTGTTCGTCTATCTGGAGGACGTGGCTGCCGATGGCGAGGTCGAGGTGCTCTCGTTCGGAAGGTTGAAGCTCTCTCACCGCAACGTTTCGCCAGCACCGTGGGATACGCTCGGTATGCCCTGGCATTCGGGCCGCGAGGCCGATGTGGAACCCTTGCCCGAGGGGGAGGCGGCGGTGCTTTCCATCGCCATGATGCCGCTGTCGCACCGCGTGATGCCGGGGCACCGGCTACGCTTTCTGGTAACGGGCGCCGATCCGCGCCAGCGCAACCTTCCCGACCTGGCGCAAGACCCCGCGCCGCGCATTTCGGTGCATTATGGCTGGGCAACCGGATCGCGCATCGATCTGCCGCTGGCATCCATGGGGGATGCGGGCGAATGACGCGGCATGACGGCTTTCGCTTCGCTTTCGCCGCTGCCTGCTTCGCGATGACAGGCGCTTGTGTGCTGCAGGCGCCGGCAGAGCTGCCGAGCTCTGTCGGACTGGCGGGGCAAATCGGCGGGGTGGCCGGAAGCGGAGCCTGGCCGGCTATTGCCCAGCGGATTACGGACGCACCGAACTATACTGTCTATCGGCCGGCGGAACTGCCCGATGCGCCTATGCCCATCCTCCTATGGGGCAATGGCGGGTGCAGAGATAACGGCCTGAGCGCCAGTCACTTCCTGCGCGAGGTTGCGAGCCACGGCTATCTAGTGATCGCCAACGGCAAACCGGGCGAGGAACGGCCGGTCCTCGCCGAACTGCCACCGCCGCCGCCAGTTAATGGGCCGCCTCCGCCACCGCCTGCCGACCGGCCTGCGGACGAAACCAGCGTCGCGGGGATGCTGGCCGGAATCGATCTTGCGCTGGCAATGGACGCCGATCCGGAAGATCCGCTTCATGGCAGGATCGACACTGGCCGCATCGCTGCCTTCGGCCACAGCTGCGGCGGCTTGCAGGCACTCGCGGCCGGCGCAGATCAGCGCATAGACACGGTGATGGCGCTCGGCAGCGGGGTCTATAACCGTCCCCGCTCGGGCCTGAGCGGGGTGCAGATCGGCAAGGATGACTTGCGCAAGCTTCATGGCCCGGTGGCCTATGTGCTGGGAGGCCCTGCGGATATTGCCTGGGCCAACGGGAATGATGATTTTGCGCGCATCGCGCATGTGCCGGTGGTGCTGGGAAGTCTCCCGGTCGGCCACGGCGGAACCTTTGCGCTGGAAAACGGAGGCTCATGGGCGAGCTTCGCGGTGAACTGGCTGGATTGGCACTTGCGCGGCGACCAGGAGGCGCGAAGCGCTATTCTGCAAAATACCTGCCCCCTGTGCGCGGCCAACGGCTGGACGATCAGGGCAAAGGGGTTCGAATAGCCCCTTTGCTGCAAGCGAGCGAACCAAGATACTGATTTCTGCGATATAGACGAGCCCGGCGGCGAAAATCAGCGATGAGCTGAACCGCCCGATGTTTTCCGGACGCTGTTGGTGCGCAACTTGCGCTGTCGTACCAAGTCGACGCAGGGGCTTCTGAAAAGCGCCGGTGGCGGAGACGGAGGGATTCGAACCCTCGATACCCCGATAGAGGTATGGTTCCTTAGCAGGGAACTGGTTTCAGCCACTCACCCACGTCTCCGGACCCAGCGGCAAGCCCGGCCCTATAACCGCGCCTCGCCAGCGCATCAAGGGCGTCCAGTACCTAATTTTCACAAGGCGCGCTGGATGGCCCCATCAGCGCACCGCGCGATTCGGCTCACCGCAAAAGAGACTCGGCCTGCCGCGCGTTCATTGCCGCTTCAGCCGCCGGGGATTCTTGTGCGAGCGACGGAAGATACACGCGCAATTTGAAGAGGGCGCCACCATGAACATCGCCATTCTCACCCGCTGGGCGGGCCTTGTCGCTGCGAGCCTGGCGCTTGTAGCGGCGCCGGTCAGCGCGCAGCAGATCGAGACGGTCGACCCGAACCTCGTGATCGACGGTGATCTCGAAGGCGAAACGACCACGCCGCAAGTCCCTGCTGACACTGGCGATGGCTGGATCGCACCCGAGTACGACACCAGCCCCGAATCGCCCGATACGCCAAGCCCCTCGCTTGAGCTGCCCTCGAGCCGCTATGACAGCCTGCCGCAGGACGACACGACGACCGCGCCACCGGCCACCACTGGCCCGGCCACCACTGGCGCAAATCAGGATACCTATGCCGAGGACGACCTGATCGGTGCCGCTGAAGGGCTGTTCGGAAAAGGGGCCGAAGGCCTCGCACGCCTGATCGAGGATATTCTTGCCAAGCAGGGGCAGCCCAACGGCTATATCGTCGGGCGCGAAGGCGGCGGGGCGTTCATCGTCGGCGTGCGCTATGGCTCTGGCACGCTGCATCACAGGATCGAAGGCAACAAGCCCGTCTATTGGACCGGCCCGTCTATCGGGCTCGATGCAGGGGCCAATGCCGCCAACACTTTCGTGCTGGTTTACAACCTCTATGATTCCGAAGATCTGTTCGAACGTTTCCCGGCGGGCGAGGGGCAGGCTTACTTCGTTGGCGGGTTCAATGTAAGCTACCTGCGGCGCGGCGACATTGTGCTGATTCCGATCCGCGTGGGCGCCGGTCTGCGGCTTGGTATCAACGCGGGCTACATGCGCTTTAGCCACAAGCAGCGCTGGTTGCCGTTCTGATCGCAAAACGGCCTTGCCCTTCGCTGCGGTGAGCGGCAAAGGACGGCCACTATGCTGGACAGACTCGACCAACAACCGCCCGACGCGCTGCTTGCGCTGATCAAGCTCTATGATGCCGACCCCCGGCCGACCAAGATCGACCTTGGCGTGGGTGTCTACCGCACCAGCGACGGGGCGACCCCCGTCTTCGGCGCGATCAAGGCGGCGGAAAAGCGGCTGGTGTCGGATCAGCCGAGCAAAGCCTATCTTGGCCCGGAAGGCGACATGGGCTTCGTTCAGGCGCTGATCCCGCACGTGTTCGGCGAAGCGGGCGACATGGGCGGCCGGATCGACGGTATGCAGACGCCGGGCGGCACCGGCGGCGTGCGTATTGCGGCAGGCCTGGCCAAGAAGGCGGGCGTTGCCAAGGTGCTGATGGGCACGCCGAGCTGGCCCAACCACGCCCAGATCTTTGCCGATCTCGCGATGGAGATCGAAGGGTTCGACCACCGCGCGGCCGACGGCACTGCGAACATGGATGCGCTGCGCACGGCGCTTAAGAACGCGGGCAAGGGCGATGCGGTGCTGCTGCACGGCTGCTGCCACAACCCGACCGGCGTGGACTACACCCCCGCGCAGTGGGATGAGATCGTCGACCTGCTGGTCGAGCGTGAGATCCTGCCGATTGTCGACCTGGCCTATCAGGGCTTGGGCGATGGCATGGAGGAAGACGCCTATGGTCTGCGCAAAGTAGTGGCCAACGTGCCGGAAGCGCTGATCGCCTACAGCTGCGACAAGAACTTCGGCCTTTATCGTGATCGTGTCGGCGCGTTCTACGCGCTCGGCAAGACGGCTGACGACACCGTGCGGATCATGTCGAACGGGTGTTCGCTGGCTCGGGCCAACTGGTCGATGCCGCCCGATCACGGGGCAGCCGCCGTGGGCCTGATCCTGAACGACGAAGCGCTCACGAAGCAGTGGCTGGACGAACTCGACTCGATGCGCGCACGGATTGGCGAAGTGCGCAGCCAGCTGGCCGCCGCCGGCAAGGCTGGCTCGGTCGACCTTACGCCGCTGGGCGAGCAGAAGGGCATGTTCGCCATGCTCCCGCTCAGCAAGGAACAGATCGGCGCGCTGCGCACCGATCATGGCGTCTACATGGCAGGCTCGGGCCGCATCAACGTGGCGGGCCTGACCAGCGGCAACATCGGCGACTTCGTGAAGGCGCTGGAGTCGGTCTCGGGTTAAGCCCCCGCGCGCAGGGCCTGCATCCGCTGGAGGTAGCGGGCGATGGTGTCGATCTCGAGATTGACGCGATCGCCCTGCTTCAGCTCGCCCAAAGTGGTGACTTCGGCGGTGTGCGGGATGATATTCAGTCCGAACTGAACTGACCCATCGGGCTGGTCGCTGACCGTGTTGACCGTCAGCGAAACGCCGTTGACCGTGATCGAGCCCTTGGGGGCGATGAACGGCGCCAGCTCGGCAGGCGCGGTGATGGTGAGGCGGGTCGAATCGCCTTCGGCTCGCAGCTCGGTGAGGGTGCCTACCGCATCGACATGGCCGGTCACGATATGGCCGCCCAGTTCGTCACCCAGCCTGAGCGAGGGTTCGAGATTGAGCTTGCCGCCCTCGCTCCACATGCCCGGCGCGGTGCGCGAAACGGTTTCGCCCGAAATGTCGACCGCGAAGGTCATTGAACCAATTGTACCGCTCTTTGCGACCACGGTGAGGCACACGCCCGAACAGGCGATCGACGCGCCGATGTCGACTTTCGCCGGGTCGAAAGGGCAGGCGATGACGGCGCGCAGGTCACCGCGTTGCTCCACGCTCTGGATGGTGCCGATGGCGGTGACGATGCCGGTGAACATGCTGGCTTAGATCCCTTCGTTGCGGGCGCGGGCATAGACTTCGAGCCGGTCGCTGCCAAGCTGGCGACTTTCGGTGAGATTCCAACGCCCGTGCGCATCGGCCAGCGCGCCAAGGCCGATGTCAGGAATGCCGGGGAGCCCGCCACCGATCAGGATCGGGGCGCGGTAGATCAGCAGCCGGTCGACGAGGTCGGCGCGCAGGAAGCTTGCCGCCGTCGCCGCGCCGCCTTCGACGAACAGGTAACGCACTCCGGTCATGGCGGAAATGTTGGCGGGTGAGGCTAGCTTTTGCCATCCGTCCGGGACTTCGCCAGAAGTAAGCGCCCAGCGGGAGGGCGAGCGGTCCTCCAGCCCCGGCAGACGCACGTCGAGCCGCGGCTTGTCGGCGCGCAGGGTTCCGCCGCCGACAAGAATCGCGTCGGACCTGGCCCGTTCGCGGTGGCAATGGGCGCGGGCCGCTGCCCCGGTGATCCACTGGCTCTCGCCTTGTGCGGTGGCGATGCAGCCATCGAGCGAGAGCGCGAGTTTGAGCGTCACATGCGGACGCCCCTGAGTCAGCGCACAGGCATGACCTTCGAGCCGCATGGTCGCCGCACTGCTTCCAGTTTCACTGACGGCAATGCCCGCCTCGCGCAGCCGTTCAACGCCCTTGCCGCAGGTGCGCGGATCGGGGTCGGCCATGCCGATCACCACCCGCGCGAGACCCGCAGCCACGATCAGGTCGGAGCAGGCTGGCCCGCGCTCCGAAACATGGGCGCAAGGTTCGAGCGTGACGTAGAGCGTGGCCCCGCGAGCGTCTTGGCCCGCTTCGGCAAGCGCAACGGCTTCTGCGTGAGGGCGCCCGCCGACCTGCGTCCACCCGCGTCCGACCACGCGGCCCTCGCGCAGGATCAGCGCGCCGACGCCCGGATTGGGGCAGGCGGAAGGGCGCGCACGCTCGGCCAGCGCGGCGGCAGCGGCGAGCCAGCGCGCATCGTCAGCCGGCGGCACGCGCGCAATATTCCTCGACGCTTTGCGCGACCTCTTTTTCGCTCGGCCCGACCTCACCCGCCGCCTCGGCAGCGGCTTTGGCGGCAGCCTGTTCGGCCTCGATCTCGGCCTGCATCTCGTCGACGTCGATGAAGGTCGCCCGGCCCAATGCGGCATAGGCTTCCTTGCGCGCTTCCTCCTGCTGTGCGAGTCGGGCTTCGAGGTCGTCCTTCAGCTTCTGGTTGGCGCAGTTGGAGGCAATGATCTCGGCGTCGGTGCGGTTTTCATCCAGCGTCGAGATGTAGACAACCTCGGGCGGGGCCGGGGCCACGCGCACGCTCTTGGGGATGAACAGCATGAAGATCGCAAAGGTCATGGCCATGGCCACGCCGAGGATATGCCAGCGGTAGGGCGTCTCGGCGCGCCATTGCGAGGCAAAATCCTGCGCCGCGTGCTTGGGCGAAATCCGGCGGAAAAAGCGTTTCATGTCCGCCCTTGATAGGGACTTTGCCGCAAGACCGCCAGTGCCCGCCGCACTCTGCTAGCGTGCTTAGACGAAAGCAGCGTAGAGCTTCGGTCCTTCGGCTTTCAGCCAGCGGTCGGCCGCGCGGACGTCGCCTTCGAACAGTCCGGCCAGATGCGCGTGGAAAGCGGGTGAGTGGTCGAAGTAGGCGAGGTGGGCCACCTCGTGGGCGACGACCGAGCGGCGCACGAAGTCGGGTGCCATGGCGAGCCGCCAGTTAATGCGGATCGTGCGGCCATTCTGCCCTTCGCCCGAACACGAGCCCCACCGCCGACGCGCGCGCGACAGGCCGAGCTGCGGCAGCACCTCGTCCGCACGCGCGCAATAGAAGGCAAGGTCGTCGCCCGCCAGCCGCAGCGCTTCGCTCTCGAGCCAGCGCTGGACTCGGGCCTCGATCCGCTCTTGCGGGCCGCCCAGCAACAGCGCGCCATCGTCGGGCACGGGGTTGCGCGGATAGGTCTTGTCCCAGGCGATCCGCAGCGTATCGCCGCGAAAGGCGATGGTGCTGCCATCGATCACCGCCACCGGAGTGACAGCCTTGGCGAGCTGCGCCGCAATCCAGTCATGCCGGGCATGGGCAAAGGCGAGCGCATCGGCGGTGCGCGCCCAGGTCGGCATGGAAATGCGCAATTCGCTGCCGTCGCGTGCCAGCCGCATGGTGAGGCGGCGCGCCTGCTTGAGGCGGCGGATGGCAAGCGGCAGGGTGCGACCGGCGATCTCGATCTGCGGATCGTCGAGCGGGTGAGCCTGACGATTGCGCAGCCAGTCGATCATTCCTCGGGCCAGTCCACGATATGGTGCTCAATCGGCCCGGCATCGTTCTCGCTGATGCAGCGCCCGGCGACACATGCGCCCGAGGCGATCATGGCATCTTTGCTGCCCGTCAACAGCGGGTGCCATTGCGGAATCGGGCGATCATCGGCGCGGCGCTTGTAGGCGCAGGTTTCGGGCAGCCAGGGCACCTGCGCCACCAGCTTTGGCGTCAGGCGCAGGCAATCGGGCACGAAGGCCTTGCGGTGGGCATAGTCGCTGCAGCGCGCGGTGCCGGTGTCGAGCAGCTTGCACGCGACGTTGGTTCCCAGGATCTGGCCGGTATCCTCGTCTTCCAGCTTGTGCAGGCAGCAACGGCCACAGCCGTCACACAGCGCCTCCCACTCCTCGCGCGAGAGGCTGGTCAGCGGCAGTTCCCAGAAACGGTCTCTCAGCGCACCCATTTCGCCAGTTCCGCGGCGACAGCCTGCCCTTGGTCCTTCACATCGAGAGGCATCAGGGCGACCGGATTGCCCTCCGGGTCCATCAGGTAGGCTGCGTTGGAGTGATCCATCATGTAGCCGCCGTTCTCGTTCACTTCACCCTTGGAATAGTAGACCGAATAGGCATCGGCGGCGGCCTTTACCTGCTCGGGCGTGCCGGTGAGCCCGATAAGATCGGGCGAG
Organism: Aurantiacibacter suaedae; assembly: GCF_005434915.1. Taxonomy (GTDB): domain Bacteria; phylum Pseudomonadota; class Alphaproteobacteria; order Sphingomonadales; family Sphingomonadaceae; genus Alteraurantiacibacter; species Alteraurantiacibacter suaedae. Next base: position 17,468 of record NZ_SKCG01000002.1, on the reverse strand, counting down.
AAATTCGCGGTGAACTCGGCCAGCACCTCGGGCGTGTCGCGCGCGGGATCGATGGTGATGAAGAGCGGCTGGACCTGTTTCGCGAGATCGGGATGCTCGGCGGCATAGAGCTTCAGGCCCTGGCCAAGCCGCTGCATGTCAAACGGGCAGACGTCGGGGCAGTAGGCATAGCCGAAATAGACCACCTTCCACTTGCCGTCGTAGTCCGACGCGTGAACCGCCTTGCCGGTCTCGTCGACGAGTGTGAAGTCGCCCCCGATCGAGGAGCCCCACAGCGCGCCCTGTTCAAGCGGCGGCTGGCCCGAACCGCAGGCAGCGAGCGGCGACAGGGCGGCGAGGGCGAGCAGGAGCGGGCCTAGGCGTCTGGAGGCGAGGCGTGCCGGAAGTATTGTGGGCATGACGAGGGGTTCATGCTCTGCTAACGCGCCACAGGCAAGAGCCGGATGCCACGAAATGCGCGGCTTTTGCGCAGAAGCTTGGTGCAGCAACAGGAGGACGGCGTGGCGCAGCCCGCTTTTCGCAAATTCATTATCGTGCTTGCAGCCCTGGTGCTGGGCGCGGTCCCCGCTTCGGCGCAGATGTATTCGGATGGCTACAAGTTCCTCCAGGCGGTGAAGGACAAGGATGGCGATGTCGCCACCTCGATGCTCAACGAGCCGGGCTCGACCGTGGTCAATGCGCGCGATCTCTCCACCGGCGAAACCGCCTTGCATTACACGGTGCAACGCCGCGACAACACCTGGACCGGTTGGCTGCTGCAACAGAACGCAAACCCGAATATCGCCGACAAGAAGGGCGTGACCCCGCTCGGCCTCGCGATCCGGCTGAATTTCCTCGAAGGGGTGGAAACGCTGATTGCCGGCGGCGCACGCATCGATGAGACCGATTTTACCGGGCAGACGCCGCTGATTGCTGCCGTGCTTTCGCGCAATAGCGAGCTGGTCGAGGTGCTGCTCGACGCCAATGCCAACCCCGATAAGACCGACAATGCCGGGCGCAGCGCGCGCGACTATGCCAGCGAGCGCGGTGCCGAACGGATGCTGATGTTGATCGAGGGCCATGACAACGCCGCCGATGCCGATCCCGATGGCGGGCGCATTTATGGGCCGAGCTTCTGATGGTCGCGGCTGCTGACAGGCTCGAAGAGGCCGGTTCGCTGGCCGATGTGCGCGTTGCGCTGGCTCCGGCGCTGGCGCAGGCGGCGGTGTTCGACGGCTGGACCGAAGTGGCGGTGGATGCTGCGGCCGAGGCCGAGGGTGTCGACCCCGCAATCGCCCGGCTCGCTTTCGCGGATGGTCCGATGGCGATGATCGAGGCTTTCGTCGCCGCGACCGATGCCGCGATGCGCGCGCATTTTGCCGATGGTCGGCTCGGCAATATGAAGATTCGTGAACGGATCGCCGCGCTGGTGCGGTTCCGGCTCGATCAGGCCGCCGGGCTGGAGGAAGCGCTTTCGCGTGCGCTGGCTATCCAGGCCATGCCGACTAATGCGCCGCGTGCCCTGAAGCTCGGCTGGAGCAGCGCCGATGCCATGTGGCGCCTCGCCGGTGACACCGCGACCGACTACAATCACTACACCAAGCGCGCGATCCTCGCTTCGATCTATGCCGCCACGCTGGCCGTGTTCATCGAGGACCAGAGCGAGGGCAAGGCCGAGACTCACGCCTTCCTCGATCGGCGGATCGACGGGGTGATGAAGTTTGAGAAGGTCAAGGCGCAGCTCACCAGCAAACGCGAGCATTTCGATATTGTCCGCTTTCTCGGGCGCTTGCGCTATCCGCAAAGCTGATCTCGATCAGCCTTAATGACAATCAGTTGCAACAGCAGGGCGCTTCTGGCACGGGAGCTCGTGTGGATACGCAACTGACTCTTGACCAGATCGCTCCCGGCGCGCGCGCCGAGATTATTGCCGTTGCCTGGGACGCGCTTGCTCCCGAGGAAGCCAAGCGCTTGCGCGCGCTGGGGCTCGACGAGGGGGCGCGGGTGGCTGTGGCCCATCGCGGGATTTTCTTCGGCAGCGACCCCATGGCCATCACCCTTGGCCGTACCACAATCGCCATTCGCCGCGCCCATGCGCGCGCCATGCAGGTGAAGCACCCATGAGCCGGGTTCCCGTTATCGCCCTGGTCGGCAACCCCAATGCCGGCAAGTCCGCCCTGTTCAACGCGCTGACCGGGGCGCGGCAGAAGATCGCCAACTATCCGGGCGTAACGGTGGAGCGCAAGGCGGGCCGCGCGGCGCTGCCTTCGGGCCAGCCGATCGAGCTGGTCGACCTGCCCGGCTCCTACTCACTCGACGCGGCGAGCCCGGATGAAGAGGTGACCAGCCAGGTCGTGATGGGCCGGTTTCGCGGTGAAGCCATGCCCGAGGTGCTGGTTGTGGTGGTCGATGCGGCCAACCTCGAACAGCACCTTGTCTTCGCGCAGGAGCTGATCGCGCTGGGCCGTCCGGTGGTGGTTGCGCTTAACATGGTCGACCTTGCAGAACGCGACGGGCTGGTGCTCGATCCGGCAGCTTTGTCCGCAGCGCTCGGCGTGCCGGTGGTGCCGACCGTGGCCGTGCGCAAGCGCGGGCTAGATGCGCTGCTGGAAGAGATCGAGAAGGCACCGCAGCAGGATCGCGCGCTGCGCCACGAGGTTGCCGAGCTGAGCCTGCCAGAACGGCGCCTCAACGCGCACAACATGGCGACCGGGGCGATCCTGTCGGAAACCGCCGCGCATCGCTGGCATTCGCGGCTGGACAAGGTGCTGTTGAATCCGTGGGCAGGGCCGGTCATCTTGCTCGGCTTGCTGTTCGTGATGTTTCAAGCGGTGTTTGCCTGGGCCGATCCGTTCATCGCGCTGATCGAAGGCATGATCGAGACCATGATCGGCTTCGTCGAGGCTACCTTGCCCGCTGGCATCCTGCAGGATTTCCTGACGCAGGGCGTGCTTAGCGGGGTTGGCTCGGTGATCGTGTTCCTGCCGCAGATCATCATCCTGTTCGCCTTCATTCTGGCGATGGAGCAATCGGGCTACATGGCCCGCGCGGCTTTCCTGATGGACCGGCTGATGGCCTATGTTGGGCTGTCCGGGCGCAGCTTCATCCCGCTGCTCTCCAGTTTTGCCTGCGCCATTCCGGGCATCATGGCCACCCGCGCGATTGCCGATCCGAAAGACCGATTGACCACGATCCTGATCGCCCCGCTGATGACTTGTTCGGCACGGCTGCCGGTCTATGCCGTGATCATCGGCGCCTTCATCCCGGCGCGCACCGTTGGGCCGGGCATCGGGCTGCAAGGTCTGGTGCTGTTCGGGCTTTATCTGTTCGGCATTGTCGGCGCGATGCTGGTGGCGCTGGTGCTGCGCCGCACGGTGACCAAAGGCGCGGCCTCGGGCTTTATCATGGAAATGCCGCGCTATCAGGTGCCGCCGCTGCGCGATTTGCTGATCGGCCTGTGGCAGCGCGCCTTCATCTTCCTGCGCCGCGCCGGCACGATCATTTTCATGGCGACGGTGATCCTGTGGGTGCTGCTGAGCTTTCCGAAGGCCGATCCGGGCGAAAGCCAGGTCGAGGCGAGTATCGCCGGGCACATTGCCGATGGCCTCAACGTCGTGATGGAGCCCATCGGCTTCAACCACGAGATCAGCCTTGCATTGATCCCGGCGATGGCAGCGCGCGAGGTTGCCGTCTCCGCACTGGCTACCACCTATGCCATCGACGGCGACGAGGATGCGCAGGCCGCCGGGCTTACCGAACGGCTGGCAGCGGACTGGAGCCTGCCCACGGCGCTGGCCTTCCTCGCCTGGTTCGTGTTCGCGCCGCAGTGCCTTTCGACCATCGCCGTCGCCCGGCGTGAGACGAATGGGTGGAAATGGCCGGTTGTCATGTTGGCCTACCTGTTTGGATTGGCCTATGTCTTCGCCGGAATCACCTATTGGGGCGCTCTCGCCCTCGGATTGTAGCGAAGGATAGTTGGCAAATGGCAGGTTCTCTCAACAAGGTTATGCTGATCGGGAACCTGGGGGCCGATCCCGAGGTGCGCACGTTCCAGAACGGCGGCAAGGTCTGCAACCTGCGCGTCGCGACCTCGGAGACGTGGAAGGACCGCAACACCGGCGAGCGGCAGGAACGCACCGAGTGGCACACTGTGGCGATCTTCAACGAGGGCCTTGCAGGCGTGGCCGAGCGGTTCCTCAAGAAGGGCTCGAAGGTCTATCTCGAAGGCCAGTTGCAGACGCGCAAGTGGCAGGACCAGAACGGCAATGACCGCTATTCGACCGAGGTCGTGCTGCGCGGGCCGAACTCTGTCATGACCATGCTTGACGGCGCATCCGGTGGCGGCGGTGGTGGCGGCCAAGGAGGCTACGGCGGCAGCTCTGGCGGTGGCGGCTATGGCGGCGGTCAGCGCAGCGGCGGTGCCGGCAGCCAGGGCGGAAATGCCCCGTCCGGTGGCGGTTCGAACTACGACGATCTCGACGACGATATTCCGTTCTGAGTCGGCCAAAGCCGAATCGCTGGCTCAGTCCTTCTTGAGCTGAGCCAGCGCCTCGGCCAGCGCGCCGCCCTTGGCCGCATTGTCGAGCCCCTGTTCACTGCGCACCGTGTCCGCATCGGGGCCGGTGGCAAAGGGATCGATGGCCAGCACGAGGCTCTGCGCCACCGCCTCGCCCAGGTCGAAACTGGTGCCATCATAAGGCAGGGCGTCCAAATCCTCGGAGCCCAGTTCCACCTCTTCAGCTTCGTAGTCGGCCCAGTCTTCCTCGGGTACGAATCGCAGCGAGAACGCATCTTCGATCGTTGCGGGCAGATCGTCACCACTAACAGCGCAGCTTTGCACTATGTCGGCACGCAGGGTGCCGCTGGCGAGCACATCGTCACCTGCGATATCTAGCACGATATCGGCTTCCAGCCGCTCCACCGAGACCAGCCCGAATCGCTTGGCTAGCGCCGCGCACTCGGCTTCACTCGCGCCGATTCGCACTGGAGCCTCGCCCACCGAGCGGCGATCGACGATGCGCGAGAATTCGGGGCTGGCGATTTCGCCTTCGCTCATGGCCTCACCTTTCCGGCCAGCAAGGCCTCGTCTGTCTGCGCGGCAAGATCGGCATGAAGCGCGCGGGTACGCACGGCGAGCTGGAAGGGCTTTTTCTCTTCGTCCGCCAGCGTCACGTTGCGCGCGAGGATGACCGCCAGCGACGCATCGCTTTCGGTCATGGCCTCGCGCAGTGCGCCCATGCGGCCGCCCAGCGCGCTCATGATTTTGCCCATGCGCTTGCCCACCATCAGGTCGCCCACGCCCGTTTCGCGCAGTTGCCGGTCCATGTCGGCGACGAACAGCTCGGTCAGCCGCGCGGTTTGCGGGGTGAGCTCAGGGCTCTTTTCCATCCTGAGCAGCACCAGCGACAGCACCAGCGCGATCATGTCGAAGCGCCCGTCTACCGTGTCGGCCACGCCGCAATCGGCATACCACTCGCGTTCGCGGCTCACGATAACGATATCGTGCCACAGCGGGCGCAGTGCCTCGCGCGGGTCCGCGCTGGGTTTGAGAAAGCGGGAAATGAGCGACATCTTCGGTGGACAAGTCCTATCGTTAAGCCATGGTTCAATGCGCGAGCCGCACCCGGTGGCCCCGGCTGCCATTGCGCAAGCGGGCAGGCTTGCTTAAGGCGCAAATGCATCCAATAGAGTAACCGCCGGGGCGCTGGCAATCGCGCGCGGTGATAAAGGAAGTGAGACTTATGGCAGGGTTGTTGCGAGCAGGTGGACGGATCGGCATGGTCGCCACGCTGGCAGTGCTGGCCTCGGCTTGCTCCTCGATCACCAATCATCGCGGCTATATCATCGATGAAACGCTGGTAGCTTCGGTCGCGCCGGGGCTCGACAACAAGCAGTCGGTGCGCGGCACGCTGGGCGAGCCGACCATGGTGAGCGAGTTCGGCGATCCGGTGTGGTACTATGTTTCCAGCCGCACCACGCAGGCACCCTTCACGCGCCCCCGTATCGAGGATCATACGGTGTTTGCGGTCCACTTCACTCCCGATGGCACCGTCTCTGCGGCAGAGCGGACCGGAATGGAGCAGGTCGTTCGCCTCGACCCTGAAAGCGACGAGACGCCGACGTTGGGCCGCCATCGCGGCTTCCTCGAAGACCTGTTCGGCAATATCGGCACGGTCGGCGCAGGCGGCCTGGGCGGCGGCGGCGCGGGTAGCTGATCGCAGCGCCTTGCAGGCGGTGGGCTTGCTGCCCATATCCGCCGCATGAGTGACGATAGGGCGAGCCACGGCCTGATCCAGTGGCACGGAACCACCATCATCGGCGTGAAGCGCGGCGAGCAAACCGTGATCGCGGGCGATGGTCAGGTCTCGATGGGCAACACCGTGATGAAGCCCAATGCGCGCAAGGTCCGCCGCCTGGGCGAGGACGGCAAGGTCATAGCCGGATTCGCAGGCGCGACCGCCGATGCCTTCACCCTGTTCGAGCGGCTTGAGAAAAAGCTAGAGCAATATCGAGGCCAACTGCTGCGCGCGGCGGTGGAGCTGGCCAAGGACTGGCGCACCGACAAGTATCTGCGCAATCTCGAAGCCCTGATGATCGTGGCCGACAAGGACACGCTGCTGGTGCTGACCGGCAATGGCGACGTGCTCGAACCCGAAGCGGGGATCGCCGCCATCGGTTCGGGCGGCAACTATGCGCTCGCCGCTGCGCGCGCCGTGGCAGACTACGAAGAGGACGCCGAGGCGATTGCCCGCAAGGCGATGGCGGTTGCGGCAGACATTTGCGTCTTCACCAATGGTAACGTGACGCTGGAACGCGTCTGATCCTCTCGGCCCGTTCGCCATGCGCTTGAGCGAGCCGACAACTCTGGAAAAGCAACACTGATGGACAACCTCACCCCCAAGGCGATTGTCGCCGCGCTCGACGAGCACATCATAGGCCAGAAGGAAGCCAAGCGCGCGGTTGCCGTGGCACTGCGAAATCGCTGGCGCCGCCAGCGCTTGCCCGATGATCTGCGCGAGGAGGTCACGCCTAAGAACATCCTGATGATCGGCCCCACCGGCTGCGGCAAGACCGAAATCAGCCGCCGCCTCGCGAAATTGGCCGAAGCTCCATTCGTGAAGGTCGAGGCGACGAAGTTCACCGAGGTCGGCTATGTCGGCCGCGACGTCGAGCAGATCGCACGCGATCTGGTGGAAGAGGCGATCCGGCTCGAAAAAGACCTGCGCCGCGAGAAAGTGCGCGAGGCCGCCAGTGATGCGGCGATGGAGCGGCTGCTTAACGCGCTAGTCGGCGAGGGCGCGAGCGAAGCGACCCGCGCCAGCTTCCGCGCGCGCGTCGTCGAAAACGCGATGAACGACACCGAGGTCGAGATCGAGGTGGTCGACCAGCCCAACATGCAGATGGACATCCCCGGCATGGGCGGCGGCGCGACTATGATCAACCTTTCCGAGATGATGGGCAAGGCCTTCGGCGGGCCGCCCAAGAAGCGGGCCAAACTGAAGGTACCCGAAGCATGGGACCGGCTCGTCGACGAGGAAGTGGAGAAGCGCACCGATTCGGACGATGTCGCCCGTGTGGCGCTCGCCAATGCCGAGACCAACGGGATCGTGTTCCTCGATGAGATCGACAAGATCGCCGTGTCCGACACGCGGGGCGGCGGATCGGTCAGCCGCGAAGGCGTGCAGCGCGATCTGCTGCCGCTGATCGAAGGGACCACGGTCGCCACCAAGTATGGCCCGATGAAGACCGACCACGTGCTGTTCATCGCCAGCGGCGCGTTCCACGTCTCGAAGCCCAGCGACATGCTGCCCGAATTGCAGGGCCGCCTGCCGATTCGCGTCGAGCTACGAAGCCTCACCGAAGAGGATTTCATCGCCATCCTGTCGGAGACGCGGGCCAATCTCGTCACCCAGTACAAGGCACTGCTTGGCACCGAGGACTTGCAAGTCGAACTGGGCGAGGAAGCGATCGCCGAGATTGCGAAGATTGCCGCGCAGGTGAACGAGAGCGTCGAGAACATTGGCGCGCGGCGCTTGCAGACGGTGATGGAAAAGCTGTTCGAAGAGCTGTCGTTCGAAGCCGAGGATCGCAAGGGCGAAAGCGTCACCATCGACGCAGCTTACGTGCGCGAACGGCTCGGCGAGCTGGCAGGCGATGCCGATCTGAGCAAATATATCCTGTAGAGGACAAGCCATGGCCAGCAGACCACCCGAGGGCGCGCTGCCCTATCGCCTGCTCACCGGCAAGGACGACCGCGCCTTTTGCGAGAAGGTGTCGAAAGCGCTCGAAGAGGGCTGGGAGCTCTATGGCGAGCCCAAGCTGAGCTACGACTGGTGGCGCGGCCAGACCAAATGCGCGCAGGCAGTGGTCTGGCCCGGCTACGAACCGAGGCGCTAAAGCCTACGGGTGCGGCGCGAGGCCGATCTCGACACCGGTCTTGTCGGTCAGCGCGAACTTGTCGACCAGGTCGGCGCTGGCCTGATTGAGGCCGACCACCTGCACGCTGCGCCCGTGGCGGCGCATCCGCTCCACCACCTTGTCGAGTGAGCCGATGGCGGAAATGTCCCAGAAGTGCGCCTTGGTCACGTCGATCACCACGTGGTCGGCGGCATCGGCATGATCGCCCTCGGGGCCGAGCTGGGCATAGAAGCGGCTGACTGAGGCGAAAAAGATCTGCCCGGTCACGCGATACACGGCCTTGTCGCCCTCGCGCACCCGCTCGACCTTGAACATGCGCTGCACCTTGCCGGTGAAGAAAATCCCCGACAGCAGCACGCCAGCGACCACGCCAAGCGCAAGGTTGTGCGACCAGACGACGATGGCCACGGTGGTCAGCATCACTACGCTCGAAGGCCAGGGGTGGTGGCGGATATTGGGGATCGAATTCCACGAGAAGGTGCCGATCGAGACCATGATCATCACCGCGACCAGCGCCGCCATCGGGATCTGGCCGACAACAGGGCCGAGCAGTGCGAGAAGGATCAGCAGGGTGAGGCCGGCGATAAAAGTTGAGAGCCGTCCGCGCCCGCCGCTGGTCACGTTGATCACCGATTGCCCGATCATCGCGCAACCGCCCATGCCGCCGAAGAACCCGGTCACGAAGCTGGCGATGCCCTGGCCCGCCGTCTCGCGCCGCTTGTCGCTTTCGGTGTGGGTCATGTCGTCGACGATCTGGGCTGTGAGCAGCGATTCGAGCAAACCCACTGCGGCCATGGTCAGCGCATAGGGGGCGATGATCTGCAGCGTCTCCCAGGTGAAGGGCACCTGCGGAATGTGGAAGAACGGCACGCCTTCGGGCAACTCGCCCATGTCGGCCACGGTGTTCACCTCAAGGTCGAGCCCGATGGTGATGAGGCCCACCACCACGATTGCCACCAGCGGGCTGGGCACCACGGTGGTGAGGCGCGGCAGCAGGTAGATGATCGCCAGCGCGCCGGCGACGAGCGGGTAAGTGATCATCGGCACGTCGATCAGCTGCGGCAGCTGCGCCACGAAAATCAGGATCGCCAGCGCGTTGACGAAGCCCGTGATGACCGAGCGCGAGACGAATTGCATCATGAGATCGAGCCGCAAGACCGAGGCCACGCCCTGAATCACACCCATCAGGATGGTGGCGGCGAACAGGTACTCCACCCCATGATCGCGCACCAGCGGCACCACCACCACGGCCACCGCGGCGGTGGCGGCTGAGATCATGCCCGGCCTGCCGCCGGTAAAGGCGATGACCATGGCAATCGTGATCGAGGCATAGAGCCCCACGCGCGGATCGACGCCTGCGATGATCGAGAAACCGATCGCCTCGGGGATCAGCGCGAGGGCAACGACGATCCCGGCGAGGATATCGGCGCGCGGCTGGCCGAGCCAGTCACGCCGGAGCGTGGCAGTGTTGAGCATGGGGCATGTCCGTTTGGTTGGGCACGCCCCGTCCGGCGCGCCGCGTCATTTACGGATGCGCGCCTGCCTCATTGTGCGCCGCAATGCAAGGCGGTGGTGCCCGGATCAGGACTCTTCGGGATACCAGAACACATCGTGACACGATTTGCAGCTGGGCTGGAGATCGTTGACGAGCTGCGTGACCCGGGCCGCATCCTGCGCCTGCGCGGCCAGCAAAAGCTGCGCCGTCTGGGCGCGCATTGCGGTGGCCATGGCGCGGAAGGCTTGCGGCGAGGTGTCGAGCCGCTGCTGGATCGCGGCAAGGTCGGTTCCCTCAGGTGCTTCGGTCAGTTCGCCCTCGGGATCGGCAACGATGAAGCGCTGCGCGTCTGCCATCTTGGCCGCCTGAATATCGAGGTTGGCGGCATGGCTCTTGAGCGCGGCCCAGGTGTCGGCGGTCATCAGCGCGGGATCGAAGTTGCCCTCGTCGTTCATCACCTCGACCTGCATGTCCCAGATCGCGGTGATCGGCGGGTTGATCTGATTGACCATTCCTTCGCGCACGAAATAGGTGTCTGGGGTCGTCGATGCCTGATCCACGGTTGCGCAAGCAGCCAGAGCCAGCGCAAGACCTGAGATCGCCGTGGCCCGCCGTGACCATACCTGCATTATCCGTGCTCCCTATTCCGCAGCGTCCTGAAGGTCTGACGCCTCGCTCAATTGCCGGTTCCACATCTCGGCGTATAGCCCGCCAAGGCGCAGAAGCCCCGCATGATCGCCTTGCTCGACCACGCGGCCATCATCCATGACATGGATCAAATCGGCATCGGCAATGGTCGAAAGACGGTGCGCGATGGCGATGGTGGTGCGCCCCCTCGACACCCGCCGCAGCGTTTCGAGAATATCCTGCTCGGTGCGGGTGTCGAGCGCGCTGGTCGCTTCGTCGAGCAGCAGGATGCTCGGGCTTTTTAGCAGGGTGCGGGCAATCGCCACGCGCTGCTTCTCGCCGCCCGAAAGCTTCAGCCCGCGTTCGCCTACCTGCGTGTCGTAGCCGGTGGACAGTTTCTCGATGAACGGAGCGATGGCGGCATCGCGTGCGGCCTGCGCGATCTCTTCATCGCTCGCGCCTTCGCGGCCGTAGGCGATGTTGTAGCGCAGCGTATCGTTGAACAGCACGGTATCCTGCGGGACGATCCCGATGACTGCTCGCAAGGATTCCTGCGAGACATCGGCAATATCGGTGCCGTCGATCGTGATGCGGCCTTCCCACGGATCGTAGAAGCGGAACAGCAGCCGCCCGACCGTGCTCTTGCCCGCGCCCGAGGGGCCGACCAGCGCGATATGCGCGCCTGCTTTCGCTTCGAAGCTCAGCCCCTTGAGGATCGGGCGTTCGCGATCATAGCCGAAGGTGACATTGTCGAACACGACGGTCGGCTCGCGCAGCACCAGCGCGGGCGCACCGGGCTTGTCTTCCACCTCCACCTCGCGATCAAGCAGCTTGAACATATCGGCCATGTCGACCAGCCCCTGCCGGATCGTGCGATAGACCCAGCCCAGCATGTCGAGCGGGCGGAACAGCTGCATCAGATAGGTGTTCACCAGCACCAGATCGCCCGGCGTCAGTTCGCCCTTGCTCCAGCCCCACACGGTCCAGGCCATGGCTGCGGCCATCATTCCCTGCAGTATCAGCGCCTGCACGATGTTAAGCAGCGCGAGCGAGTTCTCGGTCTTGATCGCGGCCTCGGCATAGGCGCCGGTGGCCGAGGCGAACCGCTCCTTCTCGCGGGCCTCGGCCCCGAAGTATTTCACCGTCTCGTAGTTCAGCAGCGAATCGACCGCACGCGCCATGGCAGTGCCGTCGAGGTCGTTCATCTGCTTGCGCAGACCCACGCGCCATTCGGTGATCCGCTGGGTAATCCAGATGAAGCCCACCACCGTCACCGCCGTGGCCGCGACCAGTTCCCAGCCGAAGATCGTCCAGAAGATCACGCCCACCACCAGCAGCTCGACCACGGTGGGTGCGATGTTGAACAGGAGGAAATAGAGCATCTGGCTGATCGAGCGGGTGCCGCGCTCGATCACGCGGGTGATTTCGCCCGTCCGGCGCGAGAGGTGAAAACGCAGCGAAAGCTGATGCAGCCGCTCGAACACATCTTCCGAAAGCCCGCGCACCGCATCCTGCCCCACGCGGTTGAAAATGATGTTGCGGCTCTGGTCGAACAGCACCGTGGCAAAGCGTCCGGCGGCATAGGCAATCACCAGCCCCATCGCGACCCAGACGGCGGGATCGCCCGTAGCCGCCATGGTATCGACCGCTTTCGCATAGGCGAGGGGGAGCGTGAGCACGACGACCTTGGCGAGGATCACGAAAAAGGCCGCGCCCCCGATCCGGCGTTTGAGATCGGGGCGGCCTTTGGGCCACATATAGGGCAGGAAGCGCCGGATGGTGGCCCAGTCGGCGATTTCTCCGGTGGCGGGGGTCTGCATGTCGCGCATTATGGGCCAAGTGGGGCCTCGCGCGCGTCGTGGCAAGTTTTACGGGAACAGCGCCCGGTTTCCGATGTGCGTATTGTCGGGCAGGTCGAACAGCACGCGGCGGCTTTCGAAGTCGACCGCTACGCGCTTGAACAGGCGCAATTCGCGCATTCCCAGCACCATGGCCGGACGCTCGTTGAGCCCGAGGGCGGCGAAGGTGGGCGAATCGGTGAAGGCGATCACGATGTTGTTGATCGCCGCCCGTTCGAGCTGGAGTGTGCGTGCAAGCCGCGTATTGCCCGTGATGGTCACGCCGTTGACGTCGGTCATCTCCGAATTGTCGAGCGCGCGGGCACGTCGCAGCCGGTTTTGCAGCGCGAGGTTGCCGAATGAGCTTTGCGCGCCGGTGTCGATCACCACGTCGACGTCGACCCCGTCGATCTCGGCCCGTTGCACGATCAACTGGCCATGCTTGCGGCGCGCACGAACCACAATATCGAACCCGCGGTTGCCGCCCAGCTCATCGGCATGGGCAACCGCGATATGGCTGTTCTCGAAGTCGAACAGCACGCGCTGATCCTGCAGGGAATCGAGCCCGAGAATACCGTCGGCATCGCCGATATGCTCGGCTTCGAGAATGGCGGCGGTGGCCAGGTCGAATTCGCGGCTGCCCAGCGCGATGGTGGGCAGCGCTGTGGTCTCCACCTGGCGCTGGCTGGCCATGGCGACCAGCGTCGCCGTATTGCGGTCGAACAGTTCGAGCTGGTCGGCCACATTGCGCGCGACCACGGTCGCCTCGGCGCCGGTATCGACGAGGAAACGGAATGGCCCTTCGCCGCGGATCGTGACCGGCACCGTCATGCGGCGATAGCGTTCGGTCTCGAAGGCGATGATCTCGGCCAGCGTCGGCTCGCGGTCGACTGCTGGCGGGGCGGCAGCCTCCGGGGTGGGGTTGGCTATGGTGGCGGCAAGCGCGCTTGCCATGGCGATCAGGCTCATGGTCTTTCTCCCGAACGGCAGGTCTGCGCCTGTCGTTTCATGGCAGCGATCATACCACCGTTTGCGCCCCGGCCAAAGCCGGCGGAACTTCGACTTGGTCAACGCTTTATTGATGAGCCGGCGCTACAAGCGTTGCCTATATCCACGCCGCCGTGCGCCGCCTCGGCAGTGGCGAGAGACGATGACGAGAAGGTCCCCGATTTGAGTAGTCTGCCCGCAAGGATTGTGCGCCGCCTGCGCGAGCGGCGGTTTCCAAGGCAGATCGCAGGCATTCTGGCGACCCCGCCGATCACCGCGCGCGACGATGGTCTGGTGCTGTTCTCGATGATCGGGACGCGGGTGCTGCTCCCCTATCTCGTCGCCGCCAAGAGCCTGCACGCACAGCTGAACGCCGGGCGGTTCGTGATTCTCGACGATGGAACGCTGACCGGGCGCGACAAGGAGCTGCTCGCGCACCATTGCGACAATCCGCGGATCATCCCGATTGCCTCGGTCGACACCGCGCCGTGCCCGCGCGGTGGAACCTGGGAGCGGCTGCTGACGATACTCGACCTGCGGCGCGACAATTATGTGATCCAGTTCGACAGCGATACGGTCACCACCGGTAAGGTGCCCGAAGTGGCGCAGAGCATTGCCGCGAACCGCACCTTTACCATTCGCGGGGATGAAGAGGCTGAGATCCTGCCTGTGGCCGAGATCGCCCGGCGGCATCGGGGCCAACCGACCGAGCATGTCCAGGCCGCGCTTGAGGCGCGGATAGACAAGCTCGCGTTGGCAAGCCTTGCCGATCCGCATTATGTGCGGGGATGCTCGGGCTTTGCCGGCTTTGCCCGGGAAGCGGCGGGACGGGCGCTTGCGGTGGAATTTTCGCAAGGTGCCGAGGCCTTGCTTGGCCGTGCGAAGTGGTCCGAATGGGGCAGCGAACAGGTGACGAGCAACTTCGTGGTGGCCAACGCGGAGAACGCGCTGCTGCTACCTTACGACCGCTACATGAATTTCTGGGACGAGGGCATTCCGGCCGACGTTCGCTTCATCCATTTCATCGGTACCTGCCGTTTCCACCGCGGGGCCTATGCCGCTGCCTGCCGCAAGGTGATCGCCGAGCTGCGGCGCTAGCCAAGCGTTTCGGCGATGGCTGCGGCCATGTCGCGCACCTGCCGCTCCATCGAGAACCTTTCCTCTACCCGCGCGCGTGCCGCCATGCCGTGCGCCTTGCGCAAGGCCGGATCGCGCAAATAGGCTTCTATCGCCTCGGCAAACGCGTCTTCGTCCTCGATGGCCACCAGCGCGCCGGTGCGGCCATCGGCGACGATTTCGCCCGGCCCGGCGGCGGCGCAGGCCACCACCGGCACCGCGCAGGCCATTGCCTCGGCCAGCACCAGCCCGAAGCTCTCGCGCTCGGCGGCGTGGACCATCAGGTCAGCCGACTGGAAGAATGGCAGCATATCGGCGCGCGCACCGACAAAGCGGAAGCGATCCGCCAACCCCATCTCGGCGGCGAGCTTCTGCCACCTGGCGCGCATCTCGCCGTCGCCGACGTAGCTGAAGCGGACATTGGCGAACTCGGGCTGCGCCAGAACGCGCTCTGCGCAGCGTAGAATTAGTTCAATCCGCTTTTCCCTGCGCGCTTGCCCGGCACAGATCACCTGCAGCTCGTCATCATCGCGGGGATGGCTTGCGGGCACGAAGTGCTCGGTATCGATGCCATTGGGAATGATGACCAGGCGCTCGCTCGGGATCTTTGCATAGCTCTTCAGCCATTCGCCTTGCGAAGCGGAGTTGGCGATGTGCAGATCGTGCAACTGCCGCTTAAACACGCGGCGCACCACGAACTTGGCGAGCTGGCGAGGCAGCGAATCGCGCACGCGGTGGTCGAAGCTGTCTTCCTCGGTGTTGATCGTCTTGACCCCGAGCGAGTTCAGGAAGGCCATGTCGAGCGAGGTGGGCAGGGCGCTCATGTAAACGATGGCCGCGATATCGTGCGCGGCGACGAACTGCGCCAGCTTAGCCTTGTTGGCCTCGCTAAGATGATAGCCGTCCAGTTCCACCGGCTGCATATGTTCGATCCGGTGGACCGAATGGCCGGTGAGCTTGGGAAAGGCGACGTAGGAATCGTAGTCGGTAAGCAGGTCCGCGATCCGGTCGCGCACCCGCACCACCGTGCGCCAGACGAAGCCCTGATCGTCTGGGTAGCGGATACAAAACACGATGCCTTTGCGGCTCATACCTTGGCCTCATCTCACTAAGGAGAGAGCGGCAAGCCGAGCTTTCCTGCCAGCATCGCCACCTCGTCGAACAGGGGATGCCGCAGAATGCGCAGCATGGCCAGCCAGCACAGCGTGACGGGTATGCCCAGAACCAACAGCCGCAGGATCGGCCAGCTAAGGCCGATCTGCACGATAGCCAGCTGGCTGACATAGGCCACCGCCGCACACACCACGGCCACCACTGCACTAGGCATCAGCATTCGGGCGAAGGAGGCCAGCCCGCAGCCGAGATCGCGGCGTTGGAGCACCAGCCACACGCTGGAACTGGCCAGCGTCGCCAGCATCATCGCCCAGCCGAACGAAACGATATCGCCGTTCCACAAGGCGAGCCCCAGCCCGATCCGGAACAGCGCCGTGCCGAGCAATGGCATTGAGGCGAGGTAGGGCCGTCCGATCGCATTGAAGGCTGCCGTATGATAGTAGAAGGTGAGGTCGATCGCCGCCATCAGCGCCAGCGGGGCGATGGCAGGCGCAGCGGGAAGCCAGGTTTCGCCATAGAGGCCGACCACCATGTCTTCGGCCACAATCATTGTCACCGCCAGCAGCGGCCAGCCAATCGCAGTCACCAGGGCGATGGCCCGATGCAGCAGAGGCTCAAGTGATTCTCCCGCGTGGTGCGCCTTGGCCAGATAGGTCTGCGAGCCGAAGGTGATCGCCGAGCCCGCTACATACATGAAGATCGAGACGGTCGAGTTGGCGCGGCTGAGCAGGCCGACCTGCCGGGCCGATCCGATCTTGCCGAGAATCAGGTCGGGCAAGGCGTTGTTGCCTGCCTGCACGAGGTTGGTGAACAGCGCACCCGAGCCGAAGCGCAGGATTTCGCCGGTCTCGCGAAAGCGCGGGAGGTAGGCCATGTGCAGCGGCCGCAGCCAGATATAGACGAGCCCGGTCGAAACGACGTTGGCCAGGTTAGCCCAGGCGAGGCTCGCTGCGCCATTGCCGGCCAATGCAAGCCCGATAGCGGTGGCCGAATAGGCAGCGGTGCCCACGGCGGTGCCGACCGCGATCTTCTTCGCATCGTATTCGCGCAGCAGCAGGGCCAGAGCCACCGAACTGAACGGAATGAACAGGAAGCTCACCGCCAGAATGCGCATGACCGGCCCGATTGCATCATAGCCGAACCAGCGGGCGACCCAGTCGCTGGCGAGCCAGACAATCACCGCAACCGTCCAGGTGATCGCGTAGGCGACGCCGAGCGCCGAGCGCACCCGCGGCCTGCTCAGCCCGTCGGCGCGCTGGAGATAGGAGCTGACCCCGAACTCGCGGAACACGTGGGCGATGTTCACCAGCACGATGGCGATGGAGTAGATACCGATCTCGGCCGGCGTGAGGATGCGCGCCACCACCAGTGAGACGACGAACATCACCATGGTCGCTCCCGAGGAAGCCACGAAGTTGATCGCCAGCGACTTGCGGAACGTGCTCATGCGCGTGACCCTAGCGTGACCGGGCGCCGCGGTCGCGCTCCGTGTGCGGACAACCTTTCTGTGGTGAGAATCATCGCGGCCTTATGCCGAGGCTGCCTTTAGATGGCGTAAAGCGGTCCAAGTGAAGGGCCTGCCGCTAATGGGAGAGGCGGCGAGGCCGGGAAATGCGGGTGGATTCGGCCGGATTCGCCAGCTTCGGCTTGTTGCTTGGCGGGGGGCGAGGCGGACCGCATTCACGGAACCAAGGAATTTTCGTTGCTTGTCAGTCCCTTGTGAAATCTTGAAACAAAAGTGCAAAAACGCTGTTGACCGAATCTTGGTCCGCGCCTAGATGGGCTCCACCGACGCGGTGCAGCGGACTTCCGCCACTGAGTTGGTCGCCAAATTTGACGGATAGCCGGCTCCCCCGGTGAAAATCGGGGAACCGATCGCTGTCCGCTTTTGAGTT
>NZ_SKCG01000001.1 GCF_005434915.1 Aurantiacibacter suaedae | reverse complement strand
GGGCCGTATGGACCCGCAGGCGCCTGAGGCAAAACACGGTAACGCGGGGTGGAGCAGTCCGGTAGCTCGTCAGGCTCATAACCTGAAGGTCGTTGGTTCAAATCCAACCCCCGCAACCAGCCTTCCCACGATAATACATACAGCCGTCGACAACCGCGGCGGGCTTTCTGCGTTCCGCGCCAGTTCGCGCCAGGCGGAAACGATCTGCCCTAGGCTCATACGAACGGACAAGCAGGAGAAACCGCATTGGACCAACGCGCATGGTTCCAAGCTAGGCTAGAAGCTGCAAGCGGTATGCACGCTTGCCGTCGCTCTGCGGAGAACTGAACCGCAAGCAGTCATCGCACAGATATCGTGGAGAGCGGAGGCGGTTTCGTGATCAGGCAATCTATGGCTTGGCCGCATTTAAAGCAGGCGAGCAAGACCGCTCCAGCCCACACTCCGCGCGCGCGGTCCTGATACACAAGGTACGGCATCGGATCGCTCACGGTTGGGAGGGGAAAGTCTGCTAAATTTGCTCCAACGCGATCCTTTAGATAAACGAAAACCGAATTGAGCGCTTTGGCGCAGCGCGCCGCTCGCGCCAGCACAGCGGTGCGCTTTGGGCATGCCGTGTCGGCGGATCACACTCGTTTTAAAAATGCGCAGCGCGTCGCCCAAGTTTGGCGAGCAAACTGAGGTTCGCCTGACAGCCTTCAGCGCAGAAGGGCTGGTGCTGAAACGGCAGAAAAGTTTTCTCTAGATTGCGCCCCAGCGGCGCATTTGCGACCGGAAAAGGGTGGCGGGCCGGCAGCGATGCCGACCCGCCTGGGAGAGACCGTTAATTGAAATTGTAGCGCACACCTATCGCGAAGGTTCGGGCCAAAAGTGTGTTGCCAAGGTTGAACTGATCGGGTCCGCCAAAATCGCCGAAGCGGTAATAGCTCTGCTGAAGTTCTTTCGTCAGATTTACCGCGTCGAAGCTCACGCCAATGCGCTCGTTGATATTGTAGTTGAGCTGGAAATCCAGGCTGCGTTCGGGCCGCCGCCAGATTCCGATCGGATTGGCGAAGAGACGGCTCTCGTTGTTGTTGAGGAAGTTTTCCCGCCAAACGTAAGACAGGCGCAGGCCAAGCGCTCCGCGATCATAGGCAGCGGTAATGTTATAAGACAGGTCTGATACGCCGAAGAAATCGCTTTCGGTTTCATCGACGATCTGGCCGGCTTCGTTAGAGATCGGGATGTTCTGGCTGCTATCGAGCACGGTAAGGCTGCCGGTCGCGCCCAGGCCATTGAGGATGCCGGGAAGATCGGGGAAGTATACAAAGCCCAGTTCTAGGCCCTTGAGTTCACCCTGCGAGGCATTTTCGGGGCGGGTTACGGCAAATCGGTCGGTATTGAGGCCGGTTCCAGGGATCGTCAGCAAGGTCGTGAGCGGAACGACCAAGCCCTTCACATCGCGTTTGAAAGCGGTCAGGAAGATCGCACTACCCGGCTGGAAGTACCACTCGAGCGACAGGTCGTAGTTGGTTGACCGGGTCGGTTCGAGTTCGGGGTTGCCGCCGGTCCCGCTCCCGCGGCCGACGTCGGTAAGGTCGCCGGTAAGCGCGAAATAGGGATTGAGATCGGCAAACGCAGGGCGGCGTAGGGTGCGGCCGTAGTTGAACTTCACCCGGAAATTGTCGGTGAGATCGGCCACGGCGGTCAACGATGGTAGGAATTCGCTAGCCTTCGCCCCGTCATCGAGGGTTGTCCCCGTCAGACGGTCGGTAAAGGTCAGATCGGTGTTGACGTTTACATAGCGCAAGCCCGCTTGCAGGAAGAGGCGGACGTCACCGACATATTGCTCGAGATCCACTTCGCCATAGGCAGAAAGCGTTCGTTCGGAGATGTCGAAGGTCTTTATCTGGCTCAATTCGTCCGAAAGCAGAATGCCAGGATCGACGCTGTCACGATAAAGTCGGCGGATTTCGTCGGCATTGGCCTGCAGGTATTCGCCACTGATGTTGATCCACGACATCGGCACGTCGGCGCGGCCATTGAAGAAATCGTCGCTGATGAAATAGGATTCGCTGGGAAGGTTGGTGAGCGGCTGACCAAGTGCCGGTGCGTCCTGTTCGCGGATCGTATCCGCTGCCCCGCGCTCGTCGTAGCGGAACCCGGCCCGGAACGCCTTCAGAAAGCTTCCGTCAAACTCGTACACACCATCGGTCTGCCAGGTGATCGCGTCACCTTGCGAGGTGCTGGCGTTGTCGTAAAGTTCGCCCACCGTCCATACAGACGGATCGTAAAGCAGAGCGTTGTCGCTGAAGTTCCAGCTCGGAACGCCATCATCTGCATTGAAATCCACCGCGATCTGCGACGCGACCCTGGTCAGGCGGCTAGCCAGGAACTGCGTTTCGAACTTGCTCCACTGATAGGACAAGTCGGTAGTGATGTTGAGGTTATCGCCGATCGCCCAGTCCGCGTTGAATGCGCCGACATAGCTGTCGGTCTTATTGTCCGTGAAATCGCCACTCTGGAATCCGAACACGTCACCGGCCACGCGGTCGGAGATGATATTGGTTCCATCATAGACATTAAAGGTCGATCCCGGATCCGATCCGAGTGCCCCCCAGAAATCGACAAAAGTGAAATGCAGGTTGTTGAATGTGGTCGAGCGAAAGCCGTTATAAAGAAACTCGACCGTATAGGTGCTCGACGAATTCGGCGCCCACTGAAGAGCCGCGTTGATTGCCGGACGCTCCCTTTCGCCATAGACGTCAGGCGCAAAGTTCGCATCGCGGGAAAGATAGTATGGCGTTTCCACTCCGTTCAGCGTGAAGGTCGCCCCAGCATCGGTGGGCAGGCCGGTTTCCAGGCCCGGCGTCCACGCCCCGGTCTCGGGGAAAATGCGTTCCAGAGGGGCGAACCCGGGCGGAGGGTTCTCGGTCGCAAAGGGCACTAGCGCGCCTGAAAACAGGCTCATGTCGCGATATTCGGTCTTCGCATAGCTTGCTGCTACGAGCACGCCGATATCGCCCGCTCCCGTTTCCCAACGGTTGCTCACCAGCAAGCTGCCGTTCGGATTGAAGGAATCAGCCGCTTCGTTGTAAACGCCGCGGGCATTGACGGAAATTGCAAAGCCATCGAAATCGAGCGGGCGGCGCGTGACGACATTGACCTGACCGGCAAGGCCGGTTTCGATCTGAGTGGCCGAACGCGTCTTGTACACGTCGATCCTGCTGACAAGGTTGGCAGGAATATCGGCCAGCGCGAAAGCGGTTCCTGAAGCGGTGAAGATCTTGCGACCGTTAAAGGTGGTCAGCGCATCGGGCAGGCCCCGAATTGACAGCGTGTTGGTTTCCCCGCCCTCGCGGTTGGTGACCTGAACGCCGGTTAGCCGCTGGAGTGCTTCGACCACGTTGTTGTCGGGCAGCTTGCCAATATCTTCTGCGACGATCGAATCGACAACCTGTGGCGATTCCCGGCGCGTTTCGATCGCTTCCGAAAGGGCGGCGCGAATCCCCGTAACGATGATCGTGCCGGAGGTATCGGACTCGGATGCCTCACTTGTTTCAGGCAGTGAATCTGGCTGCGAGCGATTTATCTGCGCTGTTGCAGGGCTCGCAAGACCGCCCAGCGCGAGCGCAAAGACAGACACGCCGGCAAGTTTACGCGCGTTACATTTCATCCCAAGTATCCTCCCACAGATTAAGCTCTATGATATTTATCAGACAAGTTATAACCGCCTGTCGGAAAAGAGGCAATAGGGCTAAAATCGGCGGCAAACAGTCATCAAAAGGCGTAAAACGGTAATTTTTGGGCCGCTGCAAATTGCGGCATGGGAAGCGAATCGTATTTGCGGATTGCTTGCAGTGATGCATTAAGTCTGATTAATGTGAGCGGTCGCGGCAGAGATCGCACCCGATGTATGAACATCGGTCAAGCTGGAAAGCGCCTTGGCCAGTTTCAGGTCTTGGCAGGAGGAGATCGTAATGGGTGGTAAACTGAAAGGCATGGCAGTCATGATCGCGGGGGCGATCAGCCTCGGCGCGTCAGGCGCGATGGCGCAACAGGCGGCGCAACAAGTGAGGGTAGAGGTGGATTTCAATTCTTCCGGCCCAGCGATTGCGCCAGAGCTGCAGGGCCATTTCGCCGAGCACCTGGGGCGGGGCATCTATGAGGGGATCTGGGTGGGCGAGGATTCGGACATTCCGAATACCGATGGCTTCCGCACCGACGTGCTGACCGCGCTGCAACGACTGGAAATTCCCGTCGTGCGATGGCCAGGTGGTTGTTTTGCTGACGAATACGATTGGCGTGACGGCATTGGCCCGCGTTCAGAGCGCCCGGCCCGCATCAATACGCATTGGGGCTGGGTGATCGAGGACAATGCATTCGGCACGCACGAATTCCTCGATTATTCGGAAGCGCTTGGTGCCAAGCCCTATGTGGCGGGGAACATGGGATCGCTACCTGCGCTCGAAATGGGGCGCTGGATGGAATACATGACCGGGGACATGCCTACCGAGATGGCTGAAATGCGGCGCGCCAATGGCCGTGATGAGCCTTGGGACGTGCCCTATTTCGGCGTCGGCAACGAAAGCTGGGGCTGTGGCGGCAACATGCGCCCGCAATATTCGGCCGACCTCCATCGCCGCTACTCCACATTTCTGAAAGCGCCGCCGGGCAAGTCCATCGTGAAGGTGGCGACCGGCGCGAATATCGATGATTACGATTTCACCGAAACGCTGATGCGTGATGCACGCCAGACCATGGACGCGATCAGCATCCATTATTACATTTTTCCGGGCAGCTGGGAAAACAAGGGGCCGGCCACCGGGTTCGGGCGTGATCAGTGGGCCAGTACTCTGACCCATGCGATGCGGATGGACGAACTGGTCACAAACCATGTCGCGATCATGGACCGGTATGATCCGGAAGGCCGGGTCGCGCTCTATGTGGATGAATGGGGCACCTGGTACGATTCCGAAGCAGGGTCGACGCCCGGCTTCCTCTACCAGCAGAACTCGCTGCGTGATGCAGAGGTTGCCGCGCTTACGCTGAACATTTTTCATCGTCACACGCGGCGGGTGAAAATGGCCAACATCGCGCAGTTGGTGAACGTGCTGCAAGCCTCGATCCTCACCGATGGGGAGCAGATGCTGCTGACGCCAACCTACCACGTGCTGGACATGTATCGGCCTTTCCGCAACGCCGAGCCGCTCGACGCAAGTGTGACCACCCCGCGCTATGTCGAGGGCGACTATGATCTTCCGCTTGTCGATGTTTCGGTTGCCCGTGCTGCGGATGGCAAGATAATCGTCTCGCTGGTCAATCTGAGCCCGGACACAGCGGCGCGCGTTGCCACCAATCTGGAGGGAAGCGCGACAGGGCACATCATAACCGGCCCTGAAATCGACACGCACAACACGTTCGATAACCCGGAAGCGATCGTGCCGGCAGCCTATTCAGCGGAGGCGGAAGCGGGACGCCTGACTTTTGACCTGCCTGCCAAATCCGTGGTGGTCGTCACCGTCGATCAATAGGCGGGATCAGGAAAAGCAAAGGCCCGGTCGCTGATGAGCGGCCGGGCCTTTTTGCATGATCGATCGATTGGCTGCGCGCGGCGAGGCGGCAGGCTTACTCGTGATACTCTTCCACGAAGCCAAAGCTTGCGCACAGAAAGGCGTCAGCCACCAGCCGAAGGGGCGCCACGTCAACTTCCGAGACCTCCGCCCTGATCAAAGCGCCGAACTTGCGATACATCGATGGATACTCACCGCGCAGTTCGCTGGCGTCTTCTGCGATTTCCGAGGTGTCGATGGAGAGAACCGCACCCCCGCCGCTCAGTTTGAGGACGCCTGCATCGGTTTCGACCTCGATATCCCAGTATTGCGGGCCTTCCTGGCGGAAATCCAGATCCATCTCCACAGTTACATCCAGCCTGTTGCGCATGGATACCGTGGCGGCAATCGGCGCGCTGAGGTTGGCGGGAATGGACAGGCTCGATTTCACCACGAACAACGGATGCGGCAGAATATGGGTGATGATCGAAAGGGCATTGATGCCCGGATCGAAAACACCGAAACCGCCGGGCTGCCAGATCCAATCCTGACCCGGGTGCCACACGCGCACGTCTTCGCGCCAGGTAATCTTTGCGCGCAATATCTTGCGATCGGCCAGCCAGCGGCGCGCCGGTTCGACCCCGGCGGCATACCGCGAATGCCAGGCCGTGAAGAGCGTTCGTTCGCGCTCCTTGGCCGTCTCGCGCAAGGCCACCACTTCTGCCAGTGTCGCCCCGGGCGGCTTTTCGAGCAGCACGTGCCAGCCTTGTTCCAGCGCGAACTGGGCGATGTCATGGCGAACCTGGGGCGGCGTGCAAACCGCCACCGCGTCGACCTTCAGATCGCTTGCGGCCAATTCTTCCGCCGATCCAAAGAAGGGTATCGATTGTTCCGCCTCGCCATGGCGGTCTACCATGGCCACCAGTTCGAAATATTTCGAGCCTTCGATGGCGGGCAGATGCTGATCGTGCGCGATCTTGCCCATTCCGATGATGGCAAGTCTTATTGGAGCAGTCACAGAACGCGCAGCTCCTGCCAGCTTGCCCGATCCTGCTTCAGTTCGTTGCGCAGAGGCAGGGCGAACGGAGACGCGCCGATTTCGAACACATCGCCTTCCTGGGTTCGGATATCGTCCGAGAAGGAAAGCGTGGCAGTACCGAAGAAGTGGACATGGATATCCCCCGGTCGCCGGAAGGCGGCATATTTGAAATGATGCGCCTCCAGATTGGCTATGGTGTGCGACATGTTGTCCTCGCCGGTAAGGAAAGGTTTTTCCCAAATGCACTTGCCCGCGCGCAAAATCCGGCTGGTTCCGCGAATATCGGTTGGCGCATCGCCGAGCAGCAGTTCGGCACCGATCGCGGCGGGGCGCAATTTGGAATGAGCTAGCCAGAGATAGTTGTGCCGCTCGGTCACATGGTCGCTAAATTCGTTAGCCAGCGCAATGCCGAGCCGGAAGGGCTGGCCGTTGTCACCGATCAGGTAAATACCGGCAAGTTCCGGTTCTTCGCTACCATCCTGCGCAAAATGAGGAGAGATCAAAGGATCGCGCGGGCCGACCAGCGACTGGCCATCGCCTTTGTAGAACCATTCTGGCTGTTGGCCGAACTGTCCCGCGGGGGGCTTGCCGCCTTCAAGACCTTCCTGAAACATCCGCATCGAATCGGTCAGTTGTTCGGCCTCGGAAAGCTGGCGGTGCATCTTGTCGCGCCCTTCTGCCGAGCCGAGATGCGTCAGCCCTGTACCGGTGAGAAGAATGCGGGCGTCATCAGGATGATCGATCGCGGCGAGCAGCTGGCCATCGGCAAAAAGCTGCTCGATGTCGGCCACTTCGTCCGAAAGGCTTGACCGGGCGAGCTCGAGCAGGGTCTGGCCCTGTGTCGCTGCCATACCCGCCAGCTCACGAGTGGTCTTGGCTCCCTCCACGAACCGGGGGGCATCGTCCTGCGCCAGGATTACCCGGCGTTCTCCAGCCTTCCCGCGATATTGCAGCAATCTTGCCTGCGTCACCATTCACCCTCATCCTTGCTCTATATCCGCCGCCCGAAACGCTCAGGCCGGTTCGCCATCCAGAAGCTTCGGCACCTTGGCATTATCCCGCAGTTCGGCTGGGAGCAGCTCGGCAGGAATATCCTGATAACAGACCGGCCGCAGGAAACGTTCGATCGCCATCGTGCCGACCGAGGTGGTCCGTCCGTCCGACGTAGCGGGATAGGGGCCACCATGAACCATCGCGTGCGAAACTTCGACGCCGGTCGGCCAGCCATTGGCGAGGATCCGCCCGCAGACCTGTTCGAGGATGGCCAGCAAGTCGCCAGCGGTTTCACGGTCGCCGTCGTCCATCTGCAAGGTGGCGGTCAACTGACCTTCAAGCCCGCGCAAGATTGCCTTGAGTTCTTCGATATCGGCGCACCGCACGATCAGCGAAGCGGCGCCGAACACTTCATGGAGCAGGCTGCTGTCCGCCAGCACCGCGCTTCCCGAAACCGCGAACAGTTCGGGCGCTTCGCAAGTTGAACCGTCACCGGCCTTGCCGGTCGCCAGCTTCTCCACTGAGGGCTTCGCCGCAAGCGCTTCCTTGCCGTGGGCATAGGCCTCGCGAATGCCGGAGGTGAGCATCGTCTGCGCGGGCTGATCGGCCATCGCCGCACAGGCGGCACTCTCGAAAGCAGACAGCCCTTCGCCCTCAACCGCCAGCACGAGGCCGGGGTTGGTGCAGAATTGCCCGGCCCCCATGGTCAGCGAGCCGACAAAGGCCTCGCCCAGTTCTTTGCCGCGCGAGGCAAGGGCCTGCTCCATGAGGATGACCGGGTTGACGCTCGACATCTCGGCAAACACGGGGATCGGCACCGTGCGCTCCTGTGCAATCTTAAGCATGGCCAGCCCACCGCTGCGCGAGCCGGTGAAACCGACCGCAGCGATGTTCGGGTTGCGCACCAGGGCCGAGCCAAGCTCGTTGCCCGGACCCTGAAGGTGGCCGAATACGCCACTGGGCATGCCGCAGGCTTGGGCGGCCTTGCGGATGGCATCGGCCACCATGGCATCGGTGCCCGGATGCGCCGGATGGCCTTTGACCACCACCGGGCAACCCGCCGCCAAGGCCGAGGCCGTGTCCCCGCCGGCGGTAGAGAAGGCGAGCGGAAAATTCGATGCTCCGAAAACAGCGACCGGCCCCAGCGGCACCATGCGCAAGCGAAGATCAGCGCGGGGGAGGGGAGTGCGATCGGGCATGGCCGGGTCGATCCGCACACCGCGCCAGCGGTCCGACCGCACGACCTGCGCGAACAGCCGAAGCTGGTTCACTGTCCGCCCGCGTTCGCCAGTAATGCGCGCCAACGGAAGGCCGCTTTCCTTGCTCGCGCGGTCCAGCAGATCGTCGCCCAGAGCCATGATCTCGTCGCCAATGGCTTCGAGAAATGCGGCCCGCTCTTCGGATGAGGTTGCACGATAGTCTGCAAAGGCTTGCTTCGCTGCCGTGCATGCCTGTTCGACATCCGCCGCCGTGCTAACGGGGAAATCGGGAGCAATTTCCTCGCCGGTCGAAGCGTCGTGCCCACGGAAGGCGTGAGAATTGACCTGCATGTGTGTCACTCCTTGGTAAATATGTCAGACAAATATAGCTAGAGAGGTCTGCGATGGAGTTCAAGGCCGCTATCTGCACGGCCTTGAACCTTCTCTACCCGCTGTATTCCCTAGGCAGGGCTGGTCAGATTCGTTTCTGCAACGTTTCCAGTGGGCTTGGAGCCATAGAACGCATACCACAGCACGTAGATCTCGCAGGCGACGATCAGCCAGAAACTGTTCTGCAGCCCGTACATATCGGCCAGGAGACCCTGAATAGCGACCAGGGCGCCCCCGGCGATTGCTGTAATAAGCAGGCCAGAACCTTCTTCCGTGAGCGGGCCGAGTCCCTTGATGCCTAGTGCGAAGATGGCGGGAAACATTATGGAATGTCCCAGGCCAACGAGGATCAGGCACCACATGGCCAGCGGCCCTTCAAGTGTGGCGGCGCCAACCATCACAACAAGCGCAAAGCCGGCAAAGCCTGCGAGCACGCGATTGGCGCGATACCGCTTCATCAGGAAACTGCCCGCGAACCGGCCCACCATCATTCCGCCCCACAGCAGCACCAGATAATTGGCTGCGGTGGCGGGTGTGATCCCAGCGATATCGGGAAGGATCGCGAAGTTGATAAAGAGGTTCGCCACCCCGATTTCGGCGATGAGATAGATGAAGATGGCCGGAATGCCAAAGATCAGGTTCTTGTGATTCCACAAGGATAGTTGCTTGCGCTGTTCGCGGTTGGCCTTCCGGGTGCTTTCCCCCAATTGCGGCAGGTTCGAACGCCAGATCACCACTGCGATCACGATCAGTACAATGGCCACGATTAGATAAGGCAGTTCGGTCGCCTGCGCATCCGCCACGCGTTGCTCAAGCGAAAGTTGGGCGCCTTCCAGCGAATTTCCCCCGACCGTCCGGCTTAAAATCAGATAACCGCCGAAATATGGGGCGAAAAACGTCCCCATCGAATTGAAGGCCTGTACCAGCGTCAGCCGCGATTCCGAACTTTCCGCAGGGCCAATCACCGCGACATAGGGGTTGGCGGCAACCTGCAGCAACGTGATGCCGCTGGCGATGACGAAAAGAGAGATCAGAGTGATGGGATAGGATATCGCCGCCGCCGCGCCGATCATGCCGAACGCGCCGAGTGACATTGCCGCAAGCCCCAGAATCAGAGCGTTCTTGTAACCGATCCGTTCGATCAGGAAGGCGGAGGGCATACCCATCACGCCATAGGCGATGAACCATACCGACTCGATCAGGGTGGTCTGGAAATAACTTAGCTCGAACACGCTGCGAAGGTGCGGCAGCAGCGTGTTGTTGATGACGGTGATGAAACCCCACATGAAAAACAGGGTTGCCAGCAGAGCAAGCGTCTTGCCGTATTTTTGCGGATGCTGCTCCCCGCCCGGATGTATCGTATCGGTGACGATTGACGGCCCTGCCATGTAACTCTCCCATATGGCCGCTTCCACCCAGCGGCTAAATTGGTCGTTGCCAATTTTCCTTATGTCTGACTATATGCCTCGCGATCGGTGGTCAACAAGCATCGAAGCACGGATTCCCGGGGGAGGCAGATATGACAAAAGGGCAGTGGATCGGTTTGATGGCGGGCGCTTCTGCACTTGTCCCGGCGGGCGGAGCTGCCGCTGCAACTGCCGAAAGATCGGTGTTTGGCGAAATGCCGGACGGCGAAGTCGTCGAAGCTGTCACTCTTTCTGGCGAAAATGGCGTTAGCGTGAGGGTAATTACGCTTGGCGCAACGATCCAATCTTTCAATGCGCCGGGCCGCGACGGGGCAATCGCTGACATCACCATCGGTTACGATACGGTCGAGGACTATCTCGAGCGGCCAAACTATTGGGGGCAGACGATTGGCCGTTATGCCAATCGCGTTGCCGGGGCACGCTTTTCGCTGGATGGAAAGACCTACCAGGTTTCGCAAAACGATGGCGAGAATTCGTTGCACGGCGGGGCGGAAGGCTTCGACAAGCGCAACTGGACGCTCGAATCGGTTGCCGATGGGGAGCGGGCGAGCGCCGTTTTCACTTTGCGCAGCCCGGACGGGGATCAAGGCTATCCCGGCAACCTTGATGTGCGAGTCGTCTATTCGCTTGATGAACACGGGGCGCTGACCATCGACTTTTCCGCCACGACCGATGCGCCCACGGTCGTCAATCTCACTAATCATGCGCTGTTCAATCTCGGTGGCAACGGCTGGCCCTATGGCACCTATGACCAGCGCCTTACCATTCCCGCCAGCCGCTATACGCCGGTCGATGGCGGGCTGATCCCGACAGGTGAGTTGCGCACTGTGGAGGGAACGGTCTTCGATTTTCGCGCGGGCCGAATGCTTCACGATGGCATACGGCAGGCACAGGACGAGCAGATAATGCTGGGGCGTGGCTGGGACCACAATTGGGTTCTCGACAAGGGGCGCACCGCGCAGCCGGAGCTTGCGGCCCGGGTCGAGCACGATGGATCGGGCCGGGTTCTCGAAGTCCTGACGACCGAGCCAGGCGTCCAGTTTTATTCCGGCAATTTCATCGATGGCACGCTAACGGGCAAGGATGGCGTTCTCTATCGGATGGGCGACGGCATCGCGTTGGAGCCGCAAATGTTTCCCGACACGCCGAACCAGCCCACGTTCGGTTCAGCACGATTGGATCCGGGCGAAACCTATCTCCACACGATGATCTATCGCGTTTCAAGCAAGAACTAAAAATCATGACCAAGCAAAAGAGTGACGGCAAACTGCGCAGCAGAGCCTGGTTCGATAATCCGCACAATCCGGACATGACTGCGCTTTATCTGGAGCGGTACATGAATTTCGGTCTGTCGCTGGAAGAGTTGCAAAGCGGCAAGCCGATCATCGGCATCGCCCAGTCGGGCAGCGATCTCAGCCCCTGCAACCGGCATCATCTGGTGCTGGCTGATCGCCTGCGTGAAGGGATTCGTGAGGCGGGCGGGATCGCGATCGAATTCCCGGTCCATCCGATTCAGGAAACCGGCAAGCGGCCAACAGCGGGGCTTGATCGCAACCTTGCTTATCTTGGGCTTGTCGAAACGATTTATGGGTATCCGATAGATGGCGTGATCCTGACGATCGGTTGCGACAAAACTACCCCGTCTCAGCTGATGGCGGCAGCGACGGTCGACATTCCCGCCATCGCCCTGTCGGTTGGGCCGATGTTGAACGGTTATTTCAAGGGTGAGCGCACGGGATCGGGAACGATCGTCTGGAAGGCTCGGGAATTGCTGGCTTCGGGCGAAATCGGCTATCAGGATTTCATCAAGTTGGTGGCGAGTTCAGCGCCTTCCACTGGCTATTGCAACACCATGGGCACTGCCACCACGATGAATTCGCTGACCGAGGCTCTGGGCATGTCGTTGCCCGGTTCGGCTGCCATTCCAGCGCCTTATCGCGATCGGCAGGAAAACGCTTATCTCACTGGCAAGCGGATCGTGGAAATGGTGGCCGAGGATCTGAAGCCTTCCGATGTGCTGACCCGCGCGGCGTTTGAAAACGCGATCCGTGTCAACACCGCCATCGGGGGGTCGACGAATGCGCCCATCCATCTCGCTGCGATAGCCCGCCATATCGGCGTGCCGCTTGAAATCGGCGAATGGGAAACGCTCGGGCACGATATCCCGCTGCTGGTGAACCTCCAGCCCGCAGGCGAATATCTTGGCGAGGACTACTATCGCGCTGGCGGAGTGCCTGCGGTGGTGGCGCAATTGCTGGAGCATGGGCGGATCGCGGGTGAAGCGCTGACGGTGAATGGCAAGACCATCGCGGAAAATTGCGCGGACGTGGCCATCGAAGATGAAAAGGTCATCCGGCCATTTACCCGGCCGCTGATGGAGCGGGCAGGGTTTGTGGTGCTTTCGGGCAACCTGTTTGATTCTGCCATCATGAAGACCAGTGTGATTTCCGCCGAATTTCGGCAGCGATACCTGTCGGACGCTGACGATCCAGAAGCCTTTGAAGGGCGCGCCGTCGTCTTTGATGGTCCGGAAGAATATCATGAGAGGATCGATGATCCTGCCTTGCAGATCACCAATGAGACGATCCTATTCATTCGGGGGGCGGGGCCAATCGGTTATCCCGGATCGGCTGAAGTCGTGAACATGCGCCCGCCAGCCTATCTGCTTGAAGAAGGCGTGCATTCGCTCCCGTGCGTGGGCGATGGGCGCCAATCGGGCACCAGCGCCAGCCCCTCGATCCTTAACGCCAGCCCCGAAGCTGCGGCCAACGGCGGGCTCGCTCTCCTGCGGACAGGTGATCGCGTTCGCATCGATTTGCGCAAGCGCCGCGCGGATATGCTGGTGCCGGAGGATGAACTGGCCGAGCGCCGCCGGCAGCTGGAATCAGAAGGAGGCTATGCCTATCCGGCAAGCCAGACACCATGGCAGGAAATTCAGCGCGCACTGGTGGGTGACATGGCATCGGGCGCGATCCTGGAGGGCTCCGAGAAATACCAGCGGATTGCCGCAAGCAAAGGCATCCCGCGCGACAGCCATTGACACGAGGCACCGACGGCCAAGCTTTTATTGGGCATCCTGCAGGGCAGCTTCGGTCTCGCGCTCGGCAATTCCGATGAGTGACATGGCTGCCTCTCGCGCAGCATCGCCGTCGCCTTCGGCTATCGCATCGAACAGCGCGCGATGCTCTTCGATCGGGTCGCGAGGCTTCTTGTCGCTGCGGAACTTGAAATAGGTCGTCCAGCGGACGGCGGCGCCGATGCTGGCTGACAAATTGACGAGCAGTTCGTTGTCCGAAGCTTCAAGAATTGCAGCGTGAAAGGCCTGGTCGGCCATCTGGCCATCGGGCGTGTGCAACGTGTGCCGCGCCATTTCTTCCAGCGCATGGCCCATGGTGGCCAAATGGCGTCCCGTCTTCTTGCGTGCAGCCAGCTCCGCGGCAGCCGGCTCGACGATCATTCGCAGTTCAAACAGGCTTTTCACAAACTTTGGCGAAGGGGCAGCATCGAACATCCATTGCAACACCACCGGATCCAGCAGGTGCCAGTGCTCGCGTTCCCTCACGCGGGTGCCGATCTTGGGTTTGCTCTCGATAAGACCGCGGGTGGCCAGAGCGCGCATCGCTTCACGCACCACGCTGCGCGATACGCCGAACTGCGCCGCCAGATCCACTTCCCCAGGAAGGATAGTGCCCGATTCGCTCCGCCCGGTAACAATCGCGGTGCCGAGATCGCGCGCGATCTTGGAGTGAGAAAACTCACTGCGCGTTTTTCGTCTGGTATCTGCCTTGGTGGCCATCAATTTCTCCGTCTGGCCTTTATCCTAGCAGTCTGGCCATGAGGGGCAATGGATTGGCACACTTGCGCTTTACGAATTACTTGATATTGTCCGACAAATAAAGACGTATGGGATGGGCTGATGCCTGTGTCCGCAACGGGAGATGGGCTTATGGGCAAGCCAGTGCATTTGCTCGCAATCGGTCTGCTTGCCTCCTCGTGCAGTGCTGATGGGGGCTCGTTCGGTGTGCAGCCTCCGCCGGCGGCAGGGGAGCAAAAAGCGCCCGCACTGGCGACGATTCACGATCCGGTCCTGATTTCAGAAAACGGGATCTTCTATCTTTATTCCACGGGAAGCCCTGACCACAGCCCTTTGCGTGCGCATCGGTCAACCGACCTTGCCAGCTGGACCGATCTTGCGGCCCCCTTCGCGCTTCCCGAATGGACGAAGCAAGCCGTGCCGGGGTCGCGAGGAGCCTGGGCACCGGACATTTCGCGTTACGACGACGGTTTCCGGCTTTATTATTCGGTGTCGACCTTCGGCTCGCAGGTCTCAGCTATCGGCCTTGCCACTTCACCCACGCTCGATCCATCGGCGAGTAATTATGGCTGGACGGACAGGGGCCCCGTCATAACCTCAGCCGTCGGTGATGATTATAACGCCATCGACCCCAACTTTGTGAACGATCGCGAAGGAGGCGCCTGGCTTGCCTTCGGCAGTTTCTGGGGCGGGCTGATGCTGGTCGAGCTTGAACCGGCCACCGGCTTGCCTCGGGATGGGGCAAAAGTCATCAATATCGCCCGTCGGCCAGATGAAGCCGAAAATGCGATCGAAGCCCCTTTCATCTTCGAGCGCGACGGCTGGTACTACCTGCTTGCGTCGTTCGACCGCTGCTGCAGGGGCGCCGATAGCACTTACAACACCGTGATAGGGCGATCGCGTGACATTCGCGGGCCTTATGTCGACCGTGGCGGACGTTCCATGCTCGATGGCGGTGGAACAGTGATCGCATCGGCCAGCGCCGGCGATCGGTTCCGGGGTCCCGGTCATGCCGGCCATTTCCGCGATGATCAGGGCCGCGATCTGCTGGTATTCCATGCTTACGACAGCGCCGCAGGAGGGCGGCCGACCTTGCGTATCGGGCAGCTGGACTGGGACGCAGGCTGGCCCGAACTCAACATGCTGGAGCTCACCCGATGACCTACCCTCATACCGACCGCCGATGGATCCTGCGTGCATCGATTCTGGCGGCGGCAACGTCTGTAACCCCCGGCGCGCTTCGTGCGGCCTCACCATGCGAAAGAGAACCCTTGATTAATCCTATCATCTTCCAGCGCGCTGATCCGCATATCCTGCGGCATGGGTCCAGTCCCTATTACTTTACAGCGTCGGTTCCCGAGTATGACCGGATCATTCTGCGGCACGCTCCCACTATTGGCGCGCTGGGCAGGGCGGAGGAAAAGACCCTCTGGCAGCGACCGGTGCAAGGGGAGATGGCAGGCCATATCTGGGCGCCCGAAATCCACCGGATCGATGGGCGTTGGCTTATCTATTTTGCGGCTGGCAACAGTGACGACGTGTTCCACATACGCACCTATGTGCTCGCCTGTGCGGGGGACGACCCGATGGCAGATGAGTGGTCCGTGCTCGGCCAGCTCGAAACCCCGTGGGACACCTTCAACCTCGATGCCACAAGCTTTCATCATCGCGGGGTCGATTACCTGTGCTGGGCACAGCGCGAACCGGGTATCGAAACCAATTCCAATCTCTACCTTGCCCCGCTTGCATCGCCGACCACCTTCGCTGCGCCGCCTGCAAGACTGACCGTTCCGACGCTCGACTGGGAAATACAGGGTTTCAAGGTCAACGAAGGCGCGGCCTTTCTGGCGCACGGCGACAAGGTATTCCTCACCTATTCAGCCAGCGCGACCGACGATCGTTATGCAATGGGTTTGTTGTCGGCCGATGCCGATGCCGATTTGATGGCGCCGGAAAGCTGGACCAAATCTGCGACGCCGGTGTTTGAAAGCGCTCCCGAACATTGCATCTTTGGCCCCGGCCATAACAGTTTTACGACCGACGAATGCGGCCGCGACGTGCTGGTCTACCACGCCAGAGACTACCAGGACATCGAGGGCGATCCGCTCTACGATCCCAACCGTCACGCGCGGGTGCAACGCTTCGGCTATGACCACGAGGGCTTCCCGGTCTTCGGCAAGCCGGTGAGAAGCGGCCCGCTCAGGCAGGATGATCTGGCCTAAGCGCACCTGCGCCGGCGCGCTTCACTCCTCGAACGGGGTGCCAGGTGCGCCGGGCGGAAGCGAAACGCCTTCGATGGTCTGAACTACAGGCTTCAAGCTGCCATCCTCGTTATAAAGCAGATGTTCGACCGCAACCGAACGCCGGTATTCGGAACCTTCGACGTCATCGATCGAGAGCGCTCCGTTGTGATAGAACAGATACCATTGGCCGTTGAACTTCTCGATCCCGGCGTGGATCGTGAAACTGTTTTTCGCCGCGCCGGTCAATTCGCCTCGATAGGTCCACGGCCCTGTCATCGCGGGGGCGGTGGCATAGGATAGATGCTCTGCGTCCTGTTCCCCCTCCGCAAACGAGGCATAGGTCAGATAGTAGAGATTCCCGCGCCGATGCAGCCACGGCCCTTCGAGGAAGTTCGTCAGGTGCAATTCCTGCACCTCGCCTTCCAGTTCGACCATGTTTGGTGCCAGCCGCGCGAGATAAAGGTTCGAATTGCCCCAGGCCATCCACGCCGTGCCATCGTCGTCTACCAGCACGGTGGGATCGATGTCGCTCCAGCCGCGCCAGGTTTCAGGATTGTCGCGAACCAGGGCCGAACCACGTGCATCGCGGCAAGGGCCAACAGGTGTATCGCAGGCCGCGACCCCGATTGCCTTGCCCGGATGGCTGTCGTCATGTTCGACCGTGGTGTAGAAATAGAAGCGACCCTCATGTTCCACCATCTGGGATGCCCATGCCTCACCCTCCGCCCAGGCGAAGTCGGTCGGCTGCATTAGCACGCCATGATTGGTCCAGGTTTTCATGTCCCTGGTCGAATAGACAACCCATTCGTCGATGCGAAAGCCCTCGTCGCCTTCGTCATGGCCAGCATAAAGATAGAGGGTGCCGTCTACAGTGAGCGGGGCAGGGTCAGCGGTAAAACGGTCGCGAATGATCGGATTGCCGTCAACTCGCTGCGGATCATCAACATGGGCCGCTTGCGAAAGCGGCTGGGCATATGCCGGCAATGCGCCTGCAAGACTTGCCGCAAGAGTGACAATAGCTGGCAATTTGATCATGGGCACCATCCTTTTGCGCGGATGGTGATAATGTCTGACAATACTGTCAAGCGGTCAGTTGCTGCATCGCGTTTTTTGCGTGGGTCAGGGCGTTCAAGGCGCGCCTTCCGGTCTATTCCCGTGCGAAAATGCACAGGTGTGAAGCACAATCTATATCAGGCATTAGTCATATAATATGCTAGATCCGATCGTGGCTTTCACATTGCGGCCGCGGATTTCCCGGCGCAAAGGAAGAGGACCAAATGGCGATACTGGGCAAATATTATCGTGTGGCTGGTGCCAGATGCTCTTCCAGAACGGCGGCATCGGGAGGTCACAACCTATGGTAAGCCAGCTCATCGCGGGGCTCTGGGGCACCACGCAATTGCAGCTGTTCAGAATTGTCGATGGGCGTCTGGCTGATACCCGCAAAGGGCCGGGTGTCGCTCAGGTCATCGGGCAGGATTTCGAAGCCTTGCTGCTCAGGCTGGTGGAAGACTGGTTGGAGCGTGACTGCGATACCGAAGTTCTGCTGGCGGGTATGGTCGGGTCCACGATCGGATGGCGCGAAACGGAATATGTCCGGTGCCCCGCACCGGCGCTGAAAGTGATGGATCGCACAGCATCTGTTTCTCTTGGCCACCGTCGCGCGCAAATTCTGAGTGGGATGGCGTGCATCAACTCTCTGGGTGAACCAGACGTTTTGCGAGGGGAAGAGGTTGAACTGATCGGGCTTGAGGCGATGCTGTCGCAAAGCGGGGCGGATCGGTCTCTCGTCTGCATTCCGGGCACGCATACCAAGTGGGTGATGTTGAAAGATAGCCTTGTCGAAAGCTTTCAGTCCAGCGTGGCAGGCGAAATTTTTGCCGCTCTGACCAAGTCAGGTGTGCTGGCCGCCGATCACGGCGATACCTTTTTTCGTGATGTGTTTGTTGCAGCGGTTGGCGATGCTGCGCGCGATGCAGCCGCGCTTGTGCATCTGCTCTTCTCGGCGAGGTCGCGAGTAACGTCTGGCAAGATGGACGCCTCTCATGCGGCAGATCGCTTGTCGGGCTTACTTATCGGAGCCGATGTCGCCGGCGTGTTGCGCAGTTTCGCGCTTTCGCCGGGAAATCTCCCCGAAGTGGCGGTGGTGGCTATGCCCGCAATCGGCAAACGCTATGTCGTTGCACTTGAAGAATTCGGTTTCAACGCTCGGCTCGTCCCCAGTCAGGATGCTGCCGTGGCCGGTTTCCTGAAGGTATCGGAATCTATTGGTAAAGGAGTGGCCGACGCATGAGTCTGACTTTGGATGAAGCGCTGGCTAAGGTACCTGTTATCGCAATTCTGCGCGGCATAGAGCCTCATGAGGCACCATCCATCGGCTCGGCGCTGGTCGATGCAGGCATTTTGGCGATGGAGGTCACGCTCAATTCGCCCGAGCCGCTCGGCTCGGTCAAGGCGCTTTGCCAAACTCTTGGCGGACGAGCCGCGATTGGCGTCGGCACAGTCCTTTCAGAGCAAGAGGTTCGCGCGTCGCGCGAGGCCGGCGCGCAATTTGTGGTCAGCCCGAACGTCAACCCTAAAGTTATTGCCGCAAGTCGTGATCTGGGAATGGTGCCTTTGCCCGGAGTTGCCACCGCGACTGAAGCTTTTGCCGCGATCGATGCTGGCGCGATCAGTTTGAAACTTTTCCCGGCTGCAACCTATGGTCCGGGCCATCTTAAGGCACTGCGTGACGTATTGCCAAAAAGCGTAAAGGTCTTTGCGGTGGGCGGTGTGGGCGAGCAGACCATTTCGCACTGGACCGAGGCTGGAGCAGCCGGGTTCGGGATCGGCGGCAGTCTGTACAGAGCAGGACTATCTGCGAACGAAGTGGGCGAACAAGCGCGCAGGCTTGTCGCGTTTTTCGATGGCGGCATGGGGGCACCACGATAACAAGCCCGATGTTAACTTACACTCTCTCGCAAAAATTGAGCGGCTGCGCTTAACGCTTTGGTTGCCTAAATGCGTTCGCATCTGCGTCATGTTGCGCGGTCTTCTCAGCGCAATTACATTAGGTATCAAATCACCGAATTCGTTGTGATTACCCGGCATTCTCTATGCTGGCAGCGCGGTGTCCCACAATCTTCGCATCTCCCCGTCCGGGTCACTTTGAAGCCGGGTTTCGGCATCGAATATCATTACCTGGCGATCTGCCTTATCGTAAGGTTCCCACGCCGGGAGTTCGGTATGGTTTGGATCGCCCGTCTTGGCAAAGGACGCGAAGGCCAGCCCAAGTTCGCGTGCGAGCTTCTGCCCTTCGCGCGTATTACCGGTAAGCGAAGTGGTCGGGTTCGCAAAGGCGGGGCTCAGATCCGCACCATGGGTCGCACCCAAGTGGGCTCCGGCTCCATAAGCTGGCCAATCCCACCGATACATGTAGACGGGCGCATCGTTAACCGCCTGCCGTTCTGCCTGTAGCAAGGCATTTCGGCGTACCCAGCTATCGGTGGCAATAATCGCCCGGAGCAGAAAGCCGTTCTTATCGGGATACTGCTCGCGATAAACCCGGACCATTGTATCGGCCAGCGCAGGGTCGGCATCTTCCGGCAGCTGTTTATGCAGCCATGATATTATCGAAGTCTCGCTTTCGCCGTCCTCGTTAATAGCGAAGCCCCAGTCCTCAAGGCAGGTTCCAATTATCATGGGAATGCCTGCGGATATTGCGGGCGCGTCGGGTGCGAAGGGATCGCGCGGCACAATATTACCATCGAGCACAGGGCCGTGACGTGCCGGAACGTTAACAAGGTCGACGAAGGGCACTGTCTGCAAGGCAGGCAGATCCCCCTTGGCTATTCCAAGCGTCGACAAGAGCTGTTCGGCATTTTCGCGCGCTGTTTCGTGGCGGCCGGTCATCAGGGTGGAGCCGGACTGGATTGCGACCTTGTGAAAAAGACCTTTTGCCGCAGGCATCGCCATCAGGTGCGAGCACTTGCCGCCGCCGCCCGATTGCCCGGTGATGGTGACGTTCGCGGGATCCCCACCAAATGCCGCGATGTTGTCGCGCACCCACTCAAGCGATTTGACGAGATCAAGCAAACCTACGTTGGGCGAGCTGGCCAACTGTTCGCCGCCGAAGGCGGACAGGTCCAGAAATCCGAGCGGGCCCAATCGATGGTTAACCGAAACCACCACCATATCGGCAAGCTTGGCAAGATGCTGCCCTTCCAGCGCTTCAAGATTGCCAGATCCGCTGGTGTATCCGCCCCCGTGAATGATGAACAGGACTGCGCGCTTGCTGCCATCGCCGTTTGCCGGGGTCCAGACGTTTACGCGAAGGCAATCCTCGCTCATGCCGCCGCGATAGTTATTCCAGCCTACATATCTGGTATAGTCGCTGGGATTGGCACTAACCTGCTGGGGTGCCACCGGCCCCCAGTCAGTGCAGTGTTTCAACCCCGCCCATGATGCCACATCGCGAGGCGGCATAAAACGGTTCCGTCCGCCGGTGTCCGCGCCATAGGGTATGCCAAGAAACCATTTGATACCGTCCACGCTCATGCCCCGGATGCGCCCATGGGTCGTTTCGACGATTTCGTTTCCGCTCTGCGCGAGAACGATCTGCGGCTTTGCCGCAAGGCCAGCGGTGAACAAGGTCGCGGTACGAAGGAAGTGCCGGCGATTGCCTCTGCTCATGGAGCTATGCATAGGTTTTCCTCTCGTTTTGGCGGCCTCATTCTTCGCGAGGTTCGCTGGTGGTGTCAGTCGGTAGTTCGCAAGACGAACACGTTCCATGACAGTGGCTTGAGCGTGGCCGTCAGATCTTCTGCCAGGTCGCAGCGTTCATGCGGAGTGGGGGCGACCTCTTCGGGTCGATCTTTCGTGTTGCTTGCCTTGAGATCGGAATGATGCAGCTCGGTCGCCTCATAGATTACCATCTGCGGGAAACCGCGCATCTGCATCGCGAACTTCATCTCCTCGGTCGGGCTGCGGTTGAGCGCGAGAATAGTCAGCTGGCCAGTTTCCGGATCGTGCACCGCCGCGCTCAGCAGCAAGGGAGCCTTCTCGAATTCGCCGGCGGAGAACGTCGGTGTATCTGTTATCAGGCGCAACACCTGCCCTCTGGCGAGGTTGGCTGCCTGCGCGAACGGATGGAAGATCGTCTGCCGCCAGGCAGGGCCACCGGTTTCGGTCATGATAGGGCCGATGACATTGGCCAACTGGGCCAGGCAG
Source organism: Aurantiacibacter suaedae (assembly GCF_005434915.1). Lineage (GTDB taxonomy): Bacteria > Pseudomonadota > Alphaproteobacteria > Sphingomonadales > Sphingomonadaceae > Alteraurantiacibacter > Alteraurantiacibacter suaedae. The sequence goes on along the minus strand of NZ_SKCG01000001.1, from coordinate 1,344,026 downwards.
CCGGTCTTCAACCGGTCCGCGTGGTTTATCATCGTGATAAGCGCGCCGCCCACCACGAGGGCGTCTTCGAAATTGTAAACCTCTTCGAGCAGGCTGGGCGCTTGCGGCCAGTTCTCCTGCTTCATGTCTGTCCCCGATCTGGCCTTGTACCAGACGTTCCATTCGTCGAGCGAAAGCATGATCTTCTTGTTGCTACGTCGCTTGGCGGCCACGGCATCGGCGATTGCCACAACCTCGGTAATGAAACAGTCGAGGTTATCGATATGGGTGAGGAAGCGGTCGGTCTCATTTTCGTTGTTGAGAAAATATTGGTGTAGCGAAATGAAATCGACGTGATCGAACACCTCGTCGAGGACGCGGTATTCCCAATCGCCATAGGTAGCCATTTCGCGGCTCGATGACCCACAGGCGGTGAGCGTGAGACCTTCGGACGTCCAGCGCATGACCTTGGCGGCTTCCTTCGCGACACGGCCATATTCGACAGCGGTCTTTTCGCAGATTTGCCATGGACCATCCATTTCGTTGCCCAGGCACCAGAAATTGATCGCGTGGGGCTCTTCGTAGCCATGGCTGCGGCGAAGATCGGACCAGTATGTGCCGCCGGGGTGGTTGCAATATTCGACCAGGTTGCGAGCTTCATCCGGTCCTGCCGTACCCAGATTCACTGCCATCATCGGTTCGATTTCGGCCTTCCGGCACCAATCGATGAATTCATTGGTCCCGAACTGGTTGGTTTCGGTCGTGAACCAGGCAAGGTCGAGCTTTACCGGGCGATCTTCCTTCGGGCCGACCCCATCCTGCCAATTGTAGCCGGATACGAAGTTGCCGCCGGGGTAGCGCATGATCGACACACCCAGCTCGCGCGTGAGATCAAGCACGTCCTGGCGAAATCCCTGCTCGTCCGCAGTCGGATGTCCGGGTTCGTAAATTCCGCCATAAACGCATCGTCCCAGATGCTCGACAAAACTTCCAAACAGCCGGCGATCCAGATCGCCGATAACGAAATCGCGGTCGGCGACGACGCTGCCCTTCAGCATATGGTTCACTCCTTGAAAATCAGAAACTTCGCAGAATTTCGTTAGTGCGGCGCTGCATATCGCTGATCGCTTTTCCGACCGGTTTGGCACCGGACATTGCCGCAGCCGCTTCTTCGCCCACCACGTTCTCAATCGGCGCTTGCCGACGCACGAAACTGGGTAAGGGCTTGCCTATGCGGGTGATGCTGGAAATCGCCGCACGGTGAGGCAGGCTTTGCCACTCACGGCTTTCGATGATCTTCGTAAAGGCCGGAAAGTGACCTGTGCGAGACCATTGGAAATCGTTCTGAGCGAAAAAGCGAAGAAACCGCAGTGCCGCTTCCTGCTCCGCTTCGCTCCTGCTGTCGTCGCGGGGCATTACCCAGTTGTGCCCATCGACAAACGAAATTTCGGGCCCATCGAACAGCTGGGGCACGGGCCGCACGGCATAACCGTGGTAAAAGGGGGAGTCTGGTTCCTTAGAGCGGGCGTCGAGTTCGCCAACCATCCAAGTTCCCACCACCACGATTCCGGCATCGCCTTGCAGGAACGTGGCCAGCGAGCCGGTGTAATCCTGATCGGGCGTCGTATAGCCTCTGGCGTAGACGTCACGCATGAACTGGAGTGCCCGGCGACCCTCGGGGCTGTCGAAATTGGCGTTGCGCTCGTCGTTAAAAACGTTGGCGCCCTGCTGCATCATGTAGATGTAGAAACTGCGCATAGGGCCAGAAAAATCGCGCGCCGTGATCTGGGCAAGGTAGGGCTTGCCCGTGCGTTCCTCGAACTGGGCGGCCTGTGCCATGAACTCGTCTACGTTGCGCGGCAGGATCGGCTCCCCGTCACGAACCAGGCCGGCTCGGTCGAAAAGGTTCTGATTGATATGCCAGAGCGTCGCCCAGACATCCATCGGCAGGCCCATGACTTCACCTTCGACCGTTACGCCGGCGCGAGCCGCGGCGGTAAAGTCGGCTGGTACTATTCCCTCCGTCGCCAGCATTGGGCCGAGCGGCTGGAGCAGATCGCGTGACTTGTAATCGGGAATGACCGAACTGTGCATCGTCACCAGATCGGGCGCGCCGTTGGCTGCCAGCTGCGCATTGAGCTGATCATAGCCGGGCCAGAAAACCGTGTTCTCGACCACCTTGATATCCGGATTTTCCGAACGGAACTGATTTATCATCGCCGTGATAATTCCGCATTCGCCATTCGCTTGGGCAGGATCGGTAAGATTGCCGAATTCTGCCTGGCAGGCGCCGAAGAAGCGTTGAATCACCAGCTCGGTTCGATCGTCCCGATCCGCGCAGGATCCTGTCAGCAATGCCAGAGCAAACGCGAAGAGGGGTTTGGCGATCCGGATCACTTTCCAGCGGCTCCGGCAACGGCCCGCACGATATATTTCTGAAAGATCACGTAGATCAGCAGCATCGGAGCACCTGCAAAAACGGCCTGCGCCATCAGGAAGCCAAGCCCTTCGGCTTGGGCAAAGTTGACCTGGGTGGAGGCGATGCCGACAGTGAGCGTCAGCATATCGTGATTGGTCGCCGAGACGAGCGGCCACCAGTAATCGTTCCAGGCCTGGAAGAATGTGAAGATGCCTAGCGTTGCCTGAGCGGGGATCGTGAGCGGCAGGAGGATGCGCCAGAAGATGCGGAAACGCGAAGCGCCATCGAGCCGTGCCGCTTCATCGATTTCGAGAGGTATCGCGCGGAAGTATTGCGTCATGAGAAAGACCCCGAAGGGCATCGACAGTCCGGGCACGACCAACGCGGTGTAGCTGTTGTGCATGGAAATTGCGCTGAACAACTGGTGCCTGCCGATGATCACCGCCTGCTCGGGAATTGCCAGCCCGAGCAATACGATAACGAACAGTGCATCGCGGCCGGGAAATTCCAACCGTGAAAAGCCGTAGCCAGCCAGCGAGCTAAGCAGCAAAACGCCCGCGGTCATGGCCAACGACACGATCGTGGAATTGAGCAGCCAGGTAGAAACCTGCTGGCCGCCAATGATATTGGCGTAGTTTTCCAAGGTGTAGGGCGGTGAGAAAGCGGATGCCGTGTCACTCATCAATGCCGCGCTGTCTTTAAGGGAAAGAATCAGCACCCAGAGCAAGGGTACCAACATCAACCCTGCCGCCAGTGTGACCACGACAACCTGCACGTAAAAGAAGCGGCGTGAAGAAATGGCTGGCATCACCTGCTCTCCTTCCTGGAGGAAATGCGATATTGAACCATGGCAACCATCGCGATCAGGGCGAACAGGATCTGCGCCGCGGCCGAGGCGTAACCCAATTGCCATTGGCTCCAGCCGGATTCGTAGATGAACAGGACGATGGGACGGGTGGAGTTGTTGGGGCCACCACTGGTCATCAATTGAGGTTGGCCGAAAAGCTGAAACTGCAGAATGATCTCGATCACCAGCACCAGTGCAATCGTGCGGCTGATGGCGGGCAGGGTTATCGCAAACAACATTCGGCTGCGTGAGGCATTATCGAGGGCGGCGGCCTCGTACAGATCGCGCGGCACTTGTTGCAGCGCGGCAAGGAACAGCACCATTGGCAGGCCGATTCCCCACCAGATCGTCGTCATGGCGATAGAGAGCATCGCCCAATTTTGATCGCCGAGGAAGGAAATGGGTTCAGCCCCGAAAGCCTTGGCGATCACCCCTGCAAGCCCGCCGTTGGGGATCAGAACAAGTCGCCAGATCAATGTGACGACTGTCACTGAGAGTACGAACGAAGCAAAGAAGATCCCGCGCATGATGGCTGCCCAGCGCGTCTCTCGGTTAAGCGCAAGGGCGAGGAGGAGCCCTGCAATCGTGAGCGACGGAACGGTGAGAATGACAAAATAAACGGTGTTCCAAACAGTTCTGAGAAACACCGGATCGGCCAGAAGGCGGGCATAGTTTTCCAGCCCGACAAATTCCTTAATCCCGAACAGATCCCCCCGCGTAAAGGACAGGCGTATGCCCATCGCGAGCGGCACGATCAGCATAAGTATGAAAAGGCACAGATAGGGCATGACAAAAAGCATGCCCGACCACCTGGCCCACGCATCTCGCCCGTTGGTGCTGGTAATATTACACGCCATCAGTTGGAAACTTGGGTGCCGTGATGCGCGCGCCCCTCGTTTGTGAAGATGACTGCATTCGAACTGTCGATCGACAGGCCGATCATATCGTCAGGCCGCACCTGAGAATCTCCCCGGTCTTCAGTGGTGAGCATCGTGCCGTCGGAAAGTTCGGCATAGATGAGCGTGCGTTCTCCCAGTCGTTCGACCACTTTGGCTCGGCCCGCCGCGGTGCCTTCGCCTTGCGCAACAACCCTGATCGCCTCGGGCCGCAAACCCAGTGTCGTTCCGGTTTCGGCGAAACTTGCGTTCCAGGGGATGCATGTTTCCAGCGCCGTGCCGTCTGGCAGCGCAGCTGTCGTCATTGCGCCGTTCTTGGCCGCCGTGAGTTCGACTATATTGATTTTCGGCGTACCTACGAAACTGGCCACGAATTTTGTTGCTGGTCGCCGGTAGATTTCCATCGGCGTGCCGATCTGTTCAATGCGATGATCGTGAAGAACCACGATGCGATCGGCGAGCGTCATTGCCTCCACCTGATCATGGGTCACGAAAATCATTGTTGTGCCCAACTGTTGGTGAAGCTGAGCAAGTTCTATGCGCGTTCGCGCGCGCAAGGCGGCATCGAGGTTCGAAAGAGGCTCATCGAACAGGAACAGGCTCGGCTGTTTCACGATTGCACGGGCAATGGCGGCGCGCTGCCGTTGCCCGCCCGATAGCTGGCCGGGACGTCGTTCGAGAAAATCGCCGATCTCGAGGCTGGATGCCGCTGCTTCCACCCGCGCTGAAATTTCGCTGGCAGGCACCCGGCGGTTCTTCAAACCGAACGCCAGGTTCTCCTTTATCGTCATATGCGGGTATAGCGCATAGTGTTGAAAAACCATCGCAACATCGCGCTTGCCCGGCGGCAATGTGTCGACGCGTTGTTCGCCTATATGAATAGTGCCATCGTCTACCGTTTCGAGGCCTGCGATCATGCGCAGCAGGGTCGATTTGCCGCAACCGGATGGTCCGAGAAAGACGATGAACTCTCCGGCCTGAACCTCAAGAGAAACTTTATCGATGACCAGCACGTCACCGAAGCGCTTGGAAACGCAAGCCATCTCTACCCCAGCCACCAACCTCTCCTTATTTGTATGACAAATACGTCGCCCGGATCGATTCAATTGTCAATGGTTGGATCTGTCCATTTGTTTGCGCGATGAAACGGGTGCCCGAAGCGCCAAAAGCACGCATTTCGTGCGGCTCATCGTATTACGAACCGTCGGCTCGATGGACCGAAGAAAGCATCCAACGATTATCGCCACTTGGCTCTTTCCGGCGATTTTTAGTGTCGTAGCGGTAAGCGTTAAATCGAATGGCCTACTTGCCGCAAGTTCGCAAAATCGGTTGGTGCATGAAAGGGATTCGGCTGGCTTGTTCCGCAAAGGCAGTTGCTTTTGATCCAAATTGTAGGACTATATATTTAACCGCACGCGGCGTGAATGAGGTTTGGAGTCATAGGTGATGGGTGATTGGCAACTGATCGAAAGGCGCGACCGTGATCTGCTTGGCGAAGGGTTGTGCTGGAGCGGGAGGGAAAATGCTCTCTACTGGACAGATATTCTCGCCCCGGCGATCAATCGCCTAGATCTTCAAAGCCTGGGCGTAGAGCGGTGCGCCATGCCTGAGCCGGTGGGCTGGCTGGTTGAACGCAAGAATGGCGGCCTGATAGCAGGGCTGCAAAGCGGCATCGCACGCATCGCCCTCGATCCACTTGTCATCGACCCAGTTGCAGACCTTGAGCCGCACCTGCCCAACAATCGCATGAATGACGGCAAGGCAGATAGTAGCGGGTTCATTTGGTGCGGCACGATGGATTTCGATTGTGAAGGGGAAGCCGGATCGCTTTACAGGGTCGCCCCTGATTACAGCTGGAGTCGGATAGACAGCGGCTATGGAGTAACCAACGGGCCGGCTTTTTCGCCCTGCGGTAACTGGCTTTATCATACAGACACCGTGCGCAAGATTATCTATCGGTTCGCCAGAACACCCGAAGGCGCACGTGACCGGGAGATCTTTATCAGCTTTGGCCCGGATGACGGCGCTCCAGACGGAATGACCGTAGATAGCCAAGGGGGGCTGTGGGTGGCGCATTGGGGTGCCTCCCGCATAAGCCGCTTCAATCCGGACGGGCGGCTGGAAAAATCCATTTCCCTGCCAGCAAAACAGATCACCAATATCACCTTTGGCGGTGCAGACCTTGACCGTATGTTCGTTACATCGGCGGCGCAGGATTTGCCCGACAGCCGATATGATGGCGCATTGTTTGAGGTCGATTGCGGCGGCGCGAAAGGGCTGCCCACGGGTTTGTTCGCCGGCTGACTAAATGATCGGTCCGCCTTGAGCCTAGCATATCGTCCTGCCTAACGGCAGGGACCGGCGGAGCGCTACGCCCGGCGGGTTTCTCTTTTGCGGGCAGCGCGAAATCAGAAGGCGCGCGCATTCATCCAATTCGTTGCTATGCCCAACCGAATGAGAGCTTGGGCAATCTGCCTGCCTTCAACTTCCGGTTAACTAAGAGAATAGAGTCGATAGCGAGCGGCGCATCCGTGCGGATGTCCCCACACGTCCGCTATCGAAAAGGCGCCAGCTACCATTTGTCATACATATTGACGCCTGATCGAACGCAAATTATGGTTGAGTAAATCAACGATTATAGCGTGCAAGTTTTGCGCGACCGGGGGAAGAGGGGGAGTAAGATGAAGGTAACTTGGAAGGTCGGTTTTCGTACTGGTTTAATGATTTGTACGGCTATTGTGGGCGCCGCAGCGAGCGGTGCCCAAGCGCAAAGCAGCCCGGATGCTACGGTTGGTGCTGCGGCCGATCGTGAAGTGATCGTCGTAACCGGATCTCGTATTCGCGGGGTCCAGCCGGTCGGCTCCAACGTAAGCACGCTTGGGCGCCAGCAGATCGAAGACAGCGCATCGGTAACCGTTGATCGCATCCTTCAGGAATTGCCTCAGGTTTTCGATCTTGGCGTAAGCGAGAACTCCCGCGCGCAATCGGGCGGGGCAGGTAACATCGTTTACAACAATTCGGTCAATTTGCGCGGGCTGGGGCCGTCATCTACTCTGGTTCTGCTCGATGGTCACCGGGTGGCCAACAACGGCCGTGCAACCAACCCTTCGGTCATCCCTTCGCTGGGTGTAGAGCGGCTGGAGGTGATCGCTGATGGCGCATCGGCAATTTACGGATCTGACGCGGTCGCCGGCGTCATCAATATCATCCCGCGCCGATCCTTGGACGGGGTGGAGCTTTCCGCCCGCTATGGCACGTCAGATGATGGCGCTTTCGAAGAATGGCGGGCCGGCCTTGCCGTGGGGCAAACTTGGGGCACCGGGCAGGTCATGGTCGCGTATGATCATGTGTTTCGTTCCAATCTCAGCGGAGATGATCGGGATTTCTTCGCTGCGGACCAGCGCCCGTTCGGCGGGCCCGATTTCCGCTCGACACAGTGTAACCCTGGCACAATCATCGCGAACGGCACAACCTACGCGATACCAGAAGGCGGCCTGAGCTCCCCCGATCAGCTGACGGCGGGGACGGCCAATCTTTGCAACGAGCAACTCGGGCAGGATCTGTTCCCGGAACAGGAATATGACTCGGCGAATGCCACCTTCACGCAAGAGATCACCGATTGGCTGACCTTTTCCGCCGATGGTTTCTATTCAATGCGCAAATTCGTTCGGCAGCCGTCGTTCGAATCAACGAACATCACCGTGCCCAGCACGAATGCATTCTTTATCGCTCCGCCCGGTTTTACGGGGGACAGCTACGAGATCGCAACGAACTTCAGAGGTGTATTTCCCCGCAATACGCAAACCGGATCAGCAGAGACCTGGGGGATCACACCCAAGATCGAGATTCAGCTTTTCTCGGACTGGGAAGTGGCCGCGCTTTACAATTACGGCCGAACAAATGACGATTCGTATCAATATGCTGGTCTGAGCAACACCGCCTTAAACGAGGCGCTGGCCAGCAGCGATCCAGATACTGCCCTTGATCCCTACAATCTCGGCCGCACGACTGCGGCGACGATTGCCGGCATTCAAAACCAGCAATTTATCGCGCCTACCTACACGCGCTTTACCGGCTACGAAGCGCATCTCAGCGGTACGCTTATCGAGCTTCCGGGCGGCGCCGCGCAACTTGCCACCGGCTATGAAGGGCAGGAATTTTCTGTTCTGGGCGGGGGCGGCTTCGGAGAAGTCGGAACCCCTTTCACGCTGAGCGGATACGACCGGCGCGTGGATTCGCTTTACGGCGAAGTTATCATACCGATATTCGGACTAGGAAATGCAATGCCGGGGTTCGAACGGCTGACGCTAAGCGCAGCGTTGCGATACGACGAATACAGCGATGTTGGCGGGACCACCAACCCCAAGTTCGGCCTGACATGGGAACCGGTGGACGGTGTTACGCTTCGCGGAAGCTATGGCACGTCGTTTCGTGCGCCCGAACTCAGTCAGGTCAACGGCAGCAACAACTTCTACGTGCAGAATTACGTTGCGCCCGACGGCGGAGCCCCGGTAACCGGCTTCACACTGGCCGGCCCCAATACCGGACTTAATCCAGAAGAGGCGACCAGCTGGTCAGCAGGCGTTGACTGGGAGGCAGCAACCGGGCTTCGGTTCAGCGCCACATACTTTTCGGTCGACTATACGAACAAGATTGCAGGCTACCTCTCGAACCTGCAATTGCTAACCCGTGAAGATGAGTTCGCAGGAACGGGCATCATCATCCGCGGCACCGAGGCGCGTGATCTGGTGCAGGAGTTTCTCGATGCAGGCGCTGGCCTGTTCGGGGTAATCCCGGGCGGCGATCCTGATAATATCAATCTGTTTGTCGACGGCAGACCGAGCAATCTGGGAACTTCGAAAACCGAGGGCATCGATTTCCAGGCAACTTACGAGACTCGCCTGGCGAACGAGGACCAACTCTCGTTCAATCTGAGTGGTACCTATCTGACCAACTACCAAACTGCAGTGACGCCCTCGGCGCCATTGCTGGATCGCCTGAACTTCATCTTCGAACCGCTGCGCTTCAAGGCGCGGGCAACGGTCGCCTGGGCGCATGATGATTTTCGTGTTCGCGCCGTGGCTCATCATGTTGGGAGCTACGTAAACGATATCGCCACCCCGGAGCAGAAGGTGGACAGCTATACCCCCATAGACCTTGCTCTGACCTATTTTGTGAATGGAGAAGATGGTGTGCTGGGCGGCCCACTCGCGATCGGTCTGGAAGTGTTCAACGTCTTCGACATCGATCCGCCCTACGCTCAGCTTGCTCCGAACGGGAACGGAAGTGGCGGCTATGACGCGACCGCTTCCGATCCGATTGGCCGGAGATTTGCTGTCAGCCTAAGAAAGTCATTTTGAGGCTGCGGCATCGCAATCCTCCCTGGAGGCGGCGGAAACCCTTCCGCCGCCTCGTTTTTCTCAATCGATATTCTTGCGAAGAAGTTTGAAACGATCGTCTTCGCAAAAGCCGCAGTCGTCGCCACGATAGTAGGCTGCGGCTTCAGCATCGTTCTTCAAAACCCAGTCGAGCCATTTGACCACCACCTCGGAGCCGACGCCGCCGTCCACCTCGTGAAACGTGCCGCCGTGGCCCACCGGAATGTCCACCAGCGCTGCTGGCAGGCCTTCGATACGGCCAAAGTCGTCAAGCCCGTTCGGTTGCGCCCCGTCTTCCGGCCCACCCAGAACGTAAAGGGTTGGCCCGTGCAGTTCGTCCAGCAAGGACTTGTTCGCCTCCATGCCGGCAATCGGACTGACCTCGTTATTGAAAATGCCGCTGAACATAATGATCGTTGTGGTAACGCGCGCATCGCCGGCATTGATCAGCGCCTGAAGGCCTCCACAGCTCCAGCCTGACACCGCGATCTTGTCGGTCGCCACAAGGCCTGCGAGCGGGCTGTCCTCACGCGAGTTCTGTTCAAGAATCCAATCGATTGCTTCGCCAAGGGCTGAGCTTGGTGTGTCTGCGCTAAGCAATCCCGATTCCAGTTGGCGTGGAACGGGAATCTCCCTGTTGGGCCCGGGAATCACTCCGGGCGCGATTGCGATATATCCATGCGAAGCGATCTCGAGCAAATGATTGCGAGAACTCAATCCGTCTGCGCTGCATCCTCCGTTGCCGTAAACATAAACCGGGAGTGCATTTTTCTTCACCACCGAAAGGTCACGCGGCATATAGACTACGTGATTGGGCAAGCTGGGCAGCCCGACGAAGGTTGCAGGGTAAGCGCCTGAACCATCGGCCTCAGCGATCTGCGGAGGTTGCGGTTCCTGCGCCGATGCCGGTGCTGCACCGGTAACTGACAAGATTGGATAGAAGGCCAGTGTCAAGGCGCTGACTGCTTTACGGATTTTCATGTTAGGCTTCCTCTACGTGCTGGTTCCACAGCATTAATAGCACGGGAAATGATTGGTAGAGTGAACGGCAAATTGTCAGACTTTTTTGCTGGTGCCACCAGGCAAGAAGGGCGGGCCAACGCCTGAAAGACCCAACCGATACGATGGATTGCGATTGATTATGGCGAGTGACGAAGATCGGGGCTCAGAAGAGGGTAAGGCCTCGGGCGAAATAAAATTAGGTCGGTTAAACAGGAACTTGGGCTTCCGGTTACGGCGTGTGCATCAGAGACTTTCTCGCCGCTTTTCGGAGCAGACAAGGCAATTCAGCTTTCGAAGTGGCGGGATCAGCGCCCTTGCCATCATCGAGGCAAACCCCGGAATATCGCAAAGCGAAGTCGCCCGCGAAATTGACGTCGATGCCTCTATTGCCGTTGGAATCCTCAACGATATGCGGCGCAGGTCTTTAGTCACAAGGTCGCGGCTGTCGGATGATCGCCGGCGCTACGCTATCGAACTGACTGAATCCGGACGCGAATTGCTCGATGAAATTTTCATTTCCGTTACGGCAATGGAAGACGACATCCTCGGCATCCTGACGCCCTCCGATTTGCTGTTTCTCGGATACATTCTCGACAAGCTGTATGTCAGCTTGGATCCGGAGGCTGAGGTCTGACTGCCCTGGTTGGTTGGCGCAGCGATGATATTGGCTCGGCGCGCCTGGCACCTGTGGCACCATTGCTTGACAGCTGCCCCGGTTGTCGAAACAGGTTGAGCGATCAACTTACAGCCTGAGCCAGAAATCAAAACAGGCAAGGCAAGAGAGGACTTTTCAAACGGCATGACCCGCATCGATATCGAGGCCTTCATCGACAAGCAGAAAGTCGGCTCCCATCATCTCGTGGTGCTGCTGGTCTGCGGACTCGTCTGTTTTATCGATGGGTTCGACATGTTCATGATCGGCAAGATTGCGCCGGCCATTGCCGATGGCTTCGGCCAGCCGCCCGAAGCGATGGCCAATCTCTTCGTTTGGCAGCAGATTGGCCTTGCGGTTGGCGCTTTTGGCGTATCGCCGCTGGCAGACAGGTTCGGGCGGCGAAACATGCTGATGGTGTCGTGCGCGCTGTTTGGCCTCATCACCTTGGCAAGTGTCTGGGCTGAAACGCTGACACAGCTAACGATACTCCGTACGCTTGCCGGTGTGTTCATGGCCGCCGGCTTGCCCATGGCCCTGGCGATGATTTCAGAAGTGACACCCGCCTATCGCCGGGCAAGCTTTATCGCCTTGTCGCTGGTGGGCTATTCGAGCGGAAACGCCTCGAGCGGCGCGGTGGCTGCATGGCTGCTTGATATCTATGGTTGGCAGAGCGCATTCTGGATCGGCGGCATCGCTCCGATCCTGGTCATTCCGTTGCTTTATTTCTTCGTTCCGGAATCGCTCAAGTTCCGCGCGGAGCGTAATCCGCACGACAGCACTCTTGCCAAAACCATGCGCAGGATGGACCCTACGCTCGATATCCCTGAAGATGCCGTGTTCGTGCTAGGCGAGGAGAAGGACGCCAAAGCCCGCAAGGCCAAGTTGACCGATATTTTCACCGAAGGCCGCACCTTGATGACCTGCGTTATCTGGGCCGCCTGCCTGCTTTCGATGACCAGCATCGCCATGACCAGCCAATGGCTCCCCACCTTCTTCCAGGAAATGGCCGGTATCCCTATTCAGGAATTCGCCGTCTCGGCTCTGATCGGATATATCGGCAGCATCGCGGGCACATTGTTGATTGGCTATCTGATGGACAGATTCCGGGCCACGCGAATGATCCCGCTATTCTATTTCGGGCTGTTCCTGGCGTACCTTGGGATCAGCTGGGTTTCGTTCGAGGCAGGCATCTTCGTTGTTCTTCTGGTGGCGTTCAACTTTCTCCAAACGGGTGGGCAAGCCGGACTCAACACGCTTATTACCAAGGTCTATCCTCCGCGTATGCGCAGCACGGCGCTCGGCTGGGCAGGGGGCGCGGGCCGGGTCGGCGGTGTGTTGGCTCCGTTCTATGGCGGTTACGCTGTGGCGCAGGAATTTTCGCTTCAACTCACACTGGGTCTTGCGGCAGGCGTGCCACTTGCGGTCGCTTGTCTGGTGTTCGTGCTGGGCCGGGTAATAAGAAACGGAAAGGCCGTGCTTGCTCCTGATGCGAGCCGGGTCTGACAGCGTGGACGCGATCGGCAGCCGCCCTTGGTTCGGGCGCTATGTCGACGCGTTCAATGCTCGCGATTACGATGCGTTCGGTGCCTACTATCATCCCGAGGTCGACTTTCGCGGCCAAGCAGCCACGTTAGCCGGACGGGCCATGGTCATGGAATTCTACCGCCGAATTCATGAACAGGTCGTCGAGACGGTGGAAGTGCGCAGTGTGGTTGGCAGCACCGAACTGCTAGCCGCAGAATTGGTGACGACACTCGTTTCCAAAGGAGACTGGCCCGATTTCCCCCGCGGCGGCATGCGGAAGGGAGAAAGGCGGCAAAGCGTAAACTTCGCGTTTTACGACATAAAAGATGGGCTGTTCGTCCGCATTCGCACCGCGAACTTCAGCCGCTCCGTGGGATAGTTCTGGGAAGGGGGAAAGGCTGGCAAGCGGCACCGGGCCGCCTGCCAGCAATATCACCCCTTAGTAGCGGAAGCGCACGCCCACCCTGTAATACCGTCCGACAACGTCATAGAGCACATTGTTGGTCGGCCCGAAGCTAGAAGGCGCATCGACCGGCGGATCCTTGTCGAACAGGTTGTTGATCACGCCGAATAGCTGAACGTTCCGGTCGCCATCGCGCCACACGTCGTAGCTCGCATTGAGGTTAACGTAGGTCCAGGCATCGATGTGATTGTCGTTGATGGAGTTGGGAAGCAACGGATCGTATCCTTCGTCTCCAGGACCGACCAGGCTGGTGTTGTAAGCACCCGGCGCAATGTGACGGACCTGAAGCTGCGCGGTGAACGGTTCTGCGGCATAGGTCAAATAGCCGTTCAGGATATAGCGCGGCACACCCGACGGTTGCGAGACGGGCGAGCCGTTCATACCGGCGCGATCCTGCGAAATGCCTGTAGAGTCCACCGTGGTGAGATCATCGACAATCGTCGCAAGACCGCGCAGCGTAAGGTCGCCGTTGCCCAAAGGCAGCCGGTAAGATGCTTCGACATCCCAACCGCGCGTGATCAGCGTGTTGAGGTTCAGGTTGAAGTTGCGAATAGCCGTAATCATGCCCGCGCCATCGCGATCGATGAATTGGCACAGCTCGGCAGAACCGGCCGAGCAGCGGTCAACCAGCACTTGCGCACCCAAGGTCGACACTGCGCCCTCCAGTTGAATGTCGTAGTAGTCGACCGAGAGGCGCAGGTTGCCGGGGCCAAGCCGCGGTTGCAGGACTACGCCAGCGGTCCAGGTGTCTGCCTTCTCCGGCTCGAGATCGGGGTTGCCGCCGAGAAGCACCGAGGTCAGCACCTGCGCGCTCCCGTTCTCGGGGTCGTTCACCGACTGGAACGAGCTTTGCAGCGGCCCGAACAGTTCGAAGATGTTAGGCGCGCGGATGTCGCGCGAGCGCGTGGCGCGGAAGCGCAGCCAGTCGGTGGGGGCGAAGTCCGCGCCGACCTTCCAGGTGGTGACGGAACCGCTGGTGCTGTAGTCGGTGAGGCGCACGGCGCCGTTGAGTTCGATCATATCGGTGACTGGCGCGACCACTTCGACAAAGCCTTCCCAGACGTTGACGTCGCCAGAGATCGGCGCCCCGGGACCGGTGTAGAAGCCCAGCGAAGTAGAGATCGGGTCGGCGGTTCCCTGCGCTTCGTCGGCTCGATACTCGATGCCCGTCGCCACGGCGAGGGACCCGCCCGGCAATTCGAACAGGCTGCCTTGGACCGCAACCGACGCGACATGCTGCCGGAGCGTCGTATCCTGCTCCACAGTGCCGCTGACATAGTCAGCCGCCGCCGCGGACGGGCTGCCGTTGCCGAAGATGTTGAGCGGCTCGCATCCGGCTGCGGCAGGATTGCCCGCGAGCACGGCGCGGCAGATCGGATTGCCGGTTGCGGGGTCCGTCACCACATCCAGAGCGAAGATCATGTTCTGGTTGATGTTGGTATTGTAGCCGCGCTGGCTGTAGTTGGTCTGCCCGTACTGGTAATAGGCATCGAGCGTGAAACTGCCGCCAAAATCGGCTTTGACACCAGTCACGCCGCGATAGATTTCCCGGTCAACCGTGCCTTGCTGTGGCCCGAGATCGTTCCAGATGCGCGCCACCCGAACCGAGTCCAGGCTGGCCGCGTCCATCTGGGCGGCAAGGCTGTCAGGAATGAAGGGGTTGTCGCGGGTGATCACGCGGGGGCCAAGATCGCGGCGCTGGGCACCGATGGTGTTGGCGCTGACCTTGCTGAACGAGCCTTCGAGGAACCAAGTGATCGCGTCGCTCACGTCATATTCGAGATGAGCAAAGCTGTTCAGCCGCTCGCTGGGCGAGGAGATCGGGAAGTTCTGGTAGAACGCCAGCTGAGGGTCGCCCCCGCCGCTCTGGAAAATGCCCGCGCCATAGAAGATGCCGGGATCGTGCTGGAACAGCGTGCCGTCGGACCGGACTTCGGTGCCGGCGAGCGGACCGCCGATGATCTGGCCGTTGATCGTCGCCGTTGCGGTGCGGGCGTTGGGAAGGATCAGGGTGGCGGGCGCATTGGCCAGCACGCGGCCCTGCGAGGGATCGGTCGGATCGACGAGCGGATTGGAGACCGTGTTGTAGCTCAGCGAGCACCAGTCGCGCGAATAGCAATCGCCGGTGCCCTTGTTATCGACATAGTCGACCCCGGCCACCACGCGGCCCCGCCCATTGGCAAAGCTGGTGCCACCGGCCAGCGATACGGAAAGCTCGGTGTTGTCGCTCTGGTCCGAAACGCCAAGCTGGGCGCTGCCACGGATGCCTTGCAGGCTGGTGTCGAGGATCAGGTTGACCACCCCCGCGACCGCATCCGAGCCATAGGCCGCCGAAGCGCCGCCGGTTACGACTTCGGCGCGCTGCACCAGCGAAGTCGGCACCATGTTGAGGTCCACCGCGCCCGCCGGAGCGAACGAGCTGCCCTGAACCGTTGCCGGAACCACGCGGCGCCCGTCGATCAGCACCAGCGTGCGGTTCGCGCCGAGACCCCGAAGGTCGGCGGTATTGGCGCCGATGTTGTTCTGAAAGATGGCGGTGGTGGCAGGCGTGCTCTGCGGGCGGAAAGCGGGGACTTCGTTGAGCACCTGCGCAAGGTTGGTTGCGCCCTGGCGGTCGATCTGCTCAGCGCCGACGACGGTGATCGGGGTGGGCGCATCGAGCCCGTCGCGCGCGATGCGCGAACCGGTCACGACGATAGTGCTCGCAGGCGCATCCGCCTGTTCCGCGCTATCCTGTGCCTGTGCGGCACAAGGCATGGCGAGAGCCATACCGATCGCGAGCGCGCTGGCGCTGTGCTGCATCCGCCTGCTCAACGTGCGGTTTTCAAGCCGATTGGCCATGTCATTCTCTCCCTTCGAAATTTGCACAAACAGCGCGCCCGCCTGTTGGCGGCCCGCGCAAGTGGCTGGTGGTTTGCCGACCCGGCGGGGTCGGGCCAGCGTCAAAATGGCGACCTGTCAAAAAGGCACGCGTGTCGCTCCCATTCTCCTTTCGGTCACCTGAGGGCGTAGTATCTGAAGAGGGTGCGATCAGGATCGGTGCGCCGTTCCCCGCCACCAACGATCACCGTTCGTTCAAGCCAGTCGTGCGGCCCCTGAGGCACGCGGAAATAAGGCGTCAGCCGAAAATACGAGGGCTGCGGTGCGCCGGGCGCGGGGCGGACGAGAAAGCCCTTGTTCTCGATATAGATTCGCGTCCCGTCGTCGGCTTCGAGCAGATAGTGCGCCTTCAGCTCGATCACGCCGTCTATCCGCACCGTGGCGTAGTCGGCGCCGCTGTGGGGGACGACCGTTCCGCTCAGGCGTGGGCCGCTGATCGTGCCGCCGATAGCCGGAGTATAGCCTTGGCTCGATCCGCTGGGCAGCGGGCCGAAAATGGCGCGGTCAGCACCGAACAGCACTTCGACGTCGAACACATGCTCCAACTGGCAATCTGCGGGGCTCATGCCTCTTTCCTTTGCGGGATGACGGGCAGGCGCAATACGGAGTCGTACGCGCCGCCAGAGTGGAAGAAGTGAGTGCCTGCGTTGCGCGTCTCTTCGTGCATAGGGAAGGGCAGCATGACGCCTTCTTCGCGCCGGTAAATGTCCTTGCCCGCTACAATAACGCGCAGGCTTTCCCCGGCTGCAAAGCGGGTCGAGAACGGCCACAGCTCGATCTCGACCGGCACCACTTCGCCGGGCTTGAGCCGCTCTTCGCTACGGTGTGTGTGGACCGGGCGACCCGGCGAAGATTTCGCCGCGTCCAGCTCGCGGTGGCTGGCGCGCTGCCAGCCGAGCGCCACCGGGCCATATTCGTAGAAAGCATAAAAGGTGAAGCCGACTTTCTCGCCGGCGCGGTCGAGCTTCTCCAACGCGACGAACAGATCGACGTCGTCGCTGCCCTCGGCCTGTACCCACAGCCGCAGTGCGGCATGGCCGGTGATTTCCGTCTCTTTCTCGAAGAGATAGTCGAAGTGGGCGCTGCCTTCGACGGCATCCTGCCGCAGGCAACTCTCGTTTGGCGCTTCCCCTACGAGCGACCCGCTGGCCATATCGAGATGGAGTGTGCGGAAGGCGGTGCGCGCAGGCGGAAACTCCTGCTCGGCGCGCTCGACTTGCGCGCCATGCCGATCGCGCACCTCGATGCGCACCGGCGGCCATGCAGCGATGCTCGTTTCGCGTTCGCGCAGAAAATGGTCGAAGAAAGCGAGCTGACGCTTGCGGCTTTCGGGCAGATAATAGTGCGCCCACTTCTTCTGGCCGTGGATGTCGAGCCACTTCTGTTCGCTCGAGAACCGATGCCAGGCCTCGATAGTGCCGCGCAGGTGAAGGCCCTGATCGGACCAGCTTGCCACACAGTAGGCCGGCTGCGTGACGCCTTCCAGATCGAGCGCCTTCGATTCCCAGAATTCGTCGATCAGCGGATGCGCCTTGGCGTTCTCCCAAGTGTTCTCGGTACGCCCGAGCGAATAAACGATGTTGTCCGAGGCGCGCGGCAGGAAGCCCGTCTCCAGAATGCCGCCGTGATAGGCGAATTCGCGATACCAGTCGGAAAAGCCTTCCCATGGATTGAGCGCCGCAAGTGGCTCCGGCTTCAGGGGCGCGACCAGATACTGGATTGCTGCAAGGTAGGAGACGCCGGTCATCCCGACCTTACCGTTACCCCAGTCGAGTCCGCCGAGCCATTCGATGGCATCGGCGCAGTCCTCGGCCTCCTGAATGCCGTTATGGTGGAAGTCGCCTTCCGACAGCCACGCCCCGCGCGGGTCGACCACGGCGACGCCATAGCCATGCTGGCCCCACCAGACCGGGTCCGGCCCCTCGAATGGCGTGAGGGGCGAGAGCCATTCAGGGTTCACGCCCGAGCGCGGCCAGAACACCTGATTGGAATGCGAGTGTTTCCCGTAAGGCCCCCAGGCCAGCAGGATCGGCACGTCGCGCAACGCGCCTTCGGGGCGATAGAGGTCGCAGAAAATGCGTGTGCCATCGCGCAACGGGATTTCGCAGTTGCGCTCGATCAGCAGGCCTTGCTCCGTCCGCCTGTCATAGTCTGCCGGTGGCAGCGGCGGCTTGTGCTTGGCGCTGAACGGATCGACGCCGGGGCGCGTAAGCCAGGGGAAGGGCGCGCGCGCGCTCATTACAGGACCACGAAATAGTGGATGCGGTTTGCGCCCGGCACCTTCTCTGCAACGCCCACGAACACATGGCGCGACATCCATTCATGCGGCCCCGCAGGCGCATCGAAGCGGGGGGTTACGCGCATATAATAATCGTCGAAACCGACATCCTCGTTGGCCGACATCTTGGCCGCGATGTCGTCGTTCTTGGCCCAGCGATAGCCGTAGTTCTGGAGGTAGATGATCGCCCCGTCGTCGGCTTCGAGCAGGTAGCGGGCATCGAAATCGATCACCCCGTTCTCGCGGCTGAGCGGAAAGTCGCCGCCCGACATCGGCACCACGGTCCCGTTAAGGCGCGGTCCTTCGACCTTGCCAGAGGCAGCATAGATTGCCGCGCGTGTGTCGCCGCGGGCGCTGGGCTTGATCCAGTACGGTTTCGACAGTTCGATCGAAATGGTGAACGCATGTTCCAGCGTCGGAGCAAAGGGGTGCTTTTCGGTCATGGCGCCCCTAGTTCCGACTTTAAGTTGATGCGTCAACATATTTTTCGGTAACCATTCCCCGGTCTGCGCTGAGCCGAACCGCGCCAGCATGGCGCGATCAACGGTTTGTTTCTCCAAGAAGATCGGGATTGCCAAGCGCCGCTTCCCTTGGCAACCAGGTGATATGGGACTGCCAAAAGTCTGGTACCTCTTCGGGGAGGATCATCTTCCGTATCGAATCCTGCTGCTTGCCAGGATGCTCGAACGCGAGACGCAACATCATTTGATGGAGCAGTTCGGTCTCAGTCTGGCCGAGTGGCGGCTGCTGGCCATTGCTTGCGCGATGGGGCCATGCAGCGCCAGCGACATCGGCGGCGCAGGCGGCATCGACCGGGCCGAGATCAGCCGGGCCATGCGCAAGCTCGAACCCAAGGGGCTGTTGGTGCGAGAGGCCGATCCCAATCACGGGAAGCGGCTCATCATCTCCGCCACGCCGCTTGGGGTCGAGCTGCGGGGGCGCGTGGTGGCGGCGCGGCGGCAACGTTTCCGGGAGCTCATGGAGGATGTTCCTGCGGAGGAACGCGCCATTGTGGATCGTGCCATTACCGCGATTGCCCAGGCCGTGAAGGACGATCCGACCGCGTAACGGACCAGGTCTGTGCGCACCTGAGCAAGGCCATGTGTTGCTGCACTGCAACAGACACTGCATGTCACGCATGTGTCACAAAATCTTCGCCAAGCTGACATTTGGCCCTCCTAGCCGCGCTTCCGACATCCATCGGAAGGACACCACTCATGATTTCGACCCGCCTGCTTGCCGGTGCAAGCTTCGCCGCCCTTGCAGCCTTTGCTACACCTGCCATGGCCGGCGACGTTGCCGGTACCGTCTCTGACGAGACGAACACCGTTGCCCTGCAATCGGCCACGGTGAGCGTTCCGGCTCTGGGCCGCGAAGCCGTGACTGCGCGCGACGGTTCGTTCTCCATCGCCGATCTGCCCGCCGGTACTTACGAGGTCGTGGTGCGCTATGTCGGGGCACCGACCGTTACCCGCTCGATCACCGTACCGGAAAGCGGCCTTGTCACCGCGAACTTCACGCTGGGCGGCGATAATCAGATCGTCGTCGTCGGCCAGGCCGCCAACCAGGCCTCCGCGCTCAGCCGTAAGTATGCCAGCGACGGTGTCTCCGATGTGCTGACCCGCGACGCCATCGGTCAGTTTCCCGACCAGAACGTAGCTGAAAGCCTGCGCCGCCTGCCGGGCATCAACGTGCTCAACGACCAGGGCGAGGGTCGCTTCGTCTCGGTGCGCGGCCTCGACCCCGAGCTGAACGCGACCTCGCTTAACGGCGTGCGTGTGCCTGCCCCGGAAGGCGATGTGCGCTCGGTCGCGCTCGATGTGATTTCTTCGGACATCATCGAATCGATCGAAGTTAAGAAGTCGCTCACCCCCGATATGGACGCCGACACCATCGGCGCTTCGATCGAGATCAACACCACCAGCGCCTTCAACCGCCGCCGCGATCTTCTGTCCGTGAAGGTCGAGGGCAGCTACAACGATTATTCGGGTGTCGTCTCGCCCAAGGGCAGCATCGACTTCGCCACGCACGTGACCGACAACTTCGGCGTGTCGGGCGGCATCAGCTACTATCACCGCGAGTTCGAGACCGACAACATTGAGGCCGCCGACTGGAATGAGGCCGATGGCGTCGTCTTCGCCGAAGAGGTGGAATATCGCGATTACGACGTCGAGCGTGAACGCATCAGCGGCACGCTGAACCTCGACTACCGCGTATCGCCGTTCACCATGGTCTTCGCGCGCGGCAGCTTCAGCCAGTTCGACGATCAGGAGTATCGCCGCCGCACAACGCTGATCTTCGACGAAGATCCGGCATCGGGCGATGACAACAGCGCATTCTTCACCGATGCCGATGGCCGCATCGAAGTGCGCCGCGATCTCAAGGATCGGTTCGAGCGCCAGCAGATCTCCACCACACAGCTCGGCCTTGAGCATGACGATGGGGAGTGGAAGGCGAACCTTTCGGGCAGCTGGGCGCGGGCAAGCGAAAAGGAAGATTTCTCGGTCGACCCGATCCGCTTCCGCAACCGTTTCGATGGGGATGGCCTAGACATCGCCATGGATTATTCCGATCGCCGCGTGCCGCTCTTCACCGCCTCTGGCAACGTTGCGGATTTCCTCGACCCGGCAAGCTATGGCTTCAACCGGCTTGAACTGACCACTCTTTCGCGTAGCGTCGACGAGGAATACGCGCTGAAGGGCGACCTCGGCCGCACCTTCGTCACCGGTGATGGCGAGTTCACGGTGCAGGGCGGCGTAAAGTCGCGCTGGCGGGACAAAAGCTTCGACTTCAACGGCACCTATTATGGCGATTTCGATGGCGACCTGACGCTGGCCGACATGCTCGGGACCCAGACCTATCGCCTCACCGACATGGGGCCGGTGGCCGACAAATATGCCGCTGCGACTTTCTTCCGGGCCAATGAATCCTCCTTCGAGGCCGACCAGTACGAGACCGATCTGCTCTCGCTGCCCGAAGACTTTTCAGCGAAGGAAGATGTGCTCGCCGGCTATCTGATGGGGCGCTACAGCAGCGATACCTTGCGTGTGATCGGCGGTGTCCGTGCGGAGCGGACCAACGTACAGCTTCAGGGCCAGCTCGTCGCGGACGATGGCGACGATGTCACAGATGTGATCCCGCTCACCTTCGATCGCGACTATACGGATTGGCTGCCGAGCTTCACTGTGCGCTATCAGACGGAGAATGATATCGTCCTGCGTCTGGCTGGTTCGCGCAGCCTCGTCCGCCCCAAGCTCTCAAAATTGGTTCCGGTTTTCACGGTCAACGACGATCTTGAAGCCGAGTTTGGCAACCCGGACCTGGAGCCTTATCGCGCGTGGAACGCCGATGCTGCGATCGAGTTCTATCTGCCCGGCAATGGCGCCTTCACCTTCGGCATGTTCTACAAGTCGATCGACAACTTCATCGTCGATCAGACCACGCCCGAATCCGGCAGCTTCCAGGGCATCGAATATGATGAGCTGACCCGCGCCATCAACGGCGACACCGCAACGGTGTTCGGTGTCGAGGTCGGGTTCAGCCGCTCGCTCGATTTCCTGCCCGCGCCGCTCGATGGCTTCCTGGTGCAGGCGAACTACACCTTCACCGACGCCAAGGGCACAGTCTTCACCGATGGCGACGCTAGTGAACCGCGCGACATCACGTTGCCCAAGGCCTCGCGCAACACCGGCAACCTCGTGCTCGGCTACGAAAATGGCCCGCTCGAACTGCGCGCGGCTGGCACCTATCGCAGCAAGTACCTCGACGAACTGGGCGGCGATGCGAGCGAGGATCGCTATGTCGACCACCACTTCCAGCTCGACCTCTCGGCCAAGGTCGAGGTGATCGAGAACGTCCGCCTGTTCGCCGAGTGGATCAACGTCAACAACGCCAAGTTCTTCGCCTATCAGAACTTCGACAGTCGCCAGCGTCTGCTGCAGTTCGAAGAGTATGGCTCGACCGTGAAATTCGGCGCGAAGGTGAACTTCTGATGCGGCATACGATTGCCATGGCACTGGTGGCGGCAGGTCTTTCGGCCTGCGCCACCGCCCCCATCGAGGGCCTGCCTGCGGTCGCGGTGACGGCGCTTGCCGAAACCGCGCCGGTCGGCACCGCCAACGAGGACGCTGCCGACGATCCGGCGATCTGGCGCAACGCGGCGGACCCTGCCGCCAGCTTGATCGTCGCGACCGACAAGAAGGGCGGGCTCTACGTCTATGATCTGAGCGGCGCGCAGAAGAGCTTCCTGCCCGCCGACCGGCTCAACAACGTCGACCTGCTGACCCTGCCAGATGGCCGGGTGATCGTGGCGGCAAGCGACCGCAGCGACGAGGCCAATGCGCATATCTATCTTGCCGAGCTCGACACCGCGCGCGGCACGCTGGCTAAGCTGGGCCGGGTGCCGGTGGGGCCGGGCGAAGGCTATGGCATCTGCAAGGGTGATGTGGCTGCGGATGGCACCTTCGTCATCTATAGCGACCCGAAGGAAGGGACGATCTATCGCACCAGCCTG
The DNA here is from genome assembly GCF_005434915.1 of Aurantiacibacter suaedae. Classification (GTDB taxonomy): domain Bacteria; phylum Pseudomonadota; class Alphaproteobacteria; order Sphingomonadales; family Sphingomonadaceae; genus Alteraurantiacibacter; species Alteraurantiacibacter suaedae. The sequence continues at coordinate 1,321,192 of NZ_SKCG01000001.1, read as the reverse complement.
AACCTTTCAGGCGGCGACATTGCCGCCAGCACCGATGTGCTCAACAGCGTCGAAACCCAGCCCGAAGGCTGTATTTACGACGAGCGCACGGGCACGCTCTACATCGGCGAGGAAGATGTCGGTCTATGGGCGATGGACGGCCGCAATGCTGGCACGCCCAAGCACCTGATCGCACCGATCGACAATCGCTATCTGGTGGCCGACCTTGAAGGCCTGGCGATTGCTCGGGAAGGCGAGGACGGCGGTTATCTGCTGGCCTCGAGCCAGGGTGACAACACCTATGCGCTCTTCGCTTTGCCCGATGGCACTCCGGTCGGCCGCTTCCGTGTCGCCGCCGGAGAGTTCGGCGCGACCGAGGAAACCGACGGCATCGAACTGGCGCTCGGCAGCTTCGGCCCGCAGTTTCCGCAAGGCCTGTTCATCGCGCAGGATGGGGTTAACGCTCCCGAAGCGCAGAACTTCAAGCTGGTGAGCTGGCAGGCGATCAAGGAGGCACTGAACCTGCCCTGATTGTCTCACTCCGGTCGCAAAACTGGTGGAGAGCGCGCGCTTCAATGTTAAGAGGCTCGCCATGATGATTCCGCAAGATCGCCGCCGTTTTCTCGGCAGCACCGCCACGGCCTTTGCCGGCCTGTTCGCCGCTTCCTGTGTGCCTGCAGCGCGGGTAACGCCGGGGGCCGGATTGGCCGCAGGGGCTGGTGTGGTCGGACCCTTGCAGAAAGATCCGGCGGGGGTGATCGACCTGCCGCCGGGCTTTTCCTACCGTGTCGTCTCGCGTCTGGGCGATGCCATGTCGGACGGCTTCACTGTGCCCGACAATGCCGACGGCATGGGCTGTTTCGACCTCGGCAATGGCGAGATCGCGCTGGTGCGAAACCACGAGCTGAGGCCCGAGCAGGATGGGGCCGGTGTCGCGGGCCCGGCCTATGATACCGTGGCGCGCAGTCTTGTCCCGCTGCCGGGCGGCACCACCACGATTGTGCTCGATGCTGCAACGCTTGAGGTGAAGCGCGAGTATCGCAGCCTCGCGGGCACGATCCGCAATTGTGCTGGCGGAATCACTCCGTGGGGCAGCTGGCTCTCGTGCGAGGAAGATACCCGCACGCCCAACGGCCGCATCAACAAGGAACACGGCTACGTGTTCGAAGTGCCCGCCACTGCGCCGGGGCTGGTCGATCCGGTGCCTTTGAAGGCGATGGGGCGCTTCAACCACGAGGCGGCCTGCGTCGATCCGGCTACGGGCATCGTCTACCTCACCGAAGACCGCGACGACTCGCTCCTCTATCGGTTCCTGCCTGAGCGACCGGGCGAACTGGCGCGCGGCGGGACGCTCCAAGCGCTGGTAATCGACGGCATGGCCGAAACGCGCAACTGGACCGGCGTGGACATTGCAGTGGGTGTTCCTGCTGCGGCGCGCTGGATCACGCTGGACGATGTGGAGGCGCCCGAGGACGATTTGCGCCACCGCGGCGCGGCCATGGGCGCAACCCTGTTCGCGCGCGGCGAGGGCATCTGGATGGGCGAGGGCGAGATGTACTTCTGCTGCACCAGCGGCGGTGCGGCGAGGGAAGGCCAGATCTTCCGCCTCAAGCCCGCGCTGCACGGCGCCGACATGCTCGACCTGTTCTACGAGAGCACCGACATCGCCGAATACAGCTTCGGCGACAATCTTACCGTGGCGCCCAACGGTCACCTGATCGTCTGCGAGGATCAATACACCGAGGTCGTCGACAACCACCTGCGCGGGATCACCCCGCAGGGCGGGGCTTATGACTTCGGGCGGCTGACCATGCAGACCGAGCTGGCCGGCGCCTGCTTCTCGCCCGATGGCAAGACGCTGTTCGTTAACGCCTACTCGCCCGCGATGACGCTGGCGATCACCGGCCCCTGGCCCGCGTGAGCAGCCAACCGGCGATCCTGTTCGTCTGCCTCGGCAATATCTGTCGGTCGCCTCTGGCCGAAGGTGCCTTGCGCGCTGAACTGACGGCGCGCGGGCTCGGCTGGGAGGTCGATTCTGCGGGTACTGGTGACTGGCATGTTGGCAATCCGCCCGATCCCCGCGCCATCGAGGAGGCCGCGCGGCGCGGGGTGGACATTGCGTGCCTGCGCGCAAGGCAGGTCGTGCCGAAAGATTTCACCCGCTTCACGCACATCTTCGCGCTCGATGACAAAAACCTTGCTGATTTGCGCGCCCTGGCACCTGCTGATGGGACAGCGCACCTGAGCCTGCTGCTCGATATGGTACCCGGCCATGAAGGAGGTTCGGTCGCCGATCCCTACTTCGGCGACGACAGCGGCTTTGCCCGCACCTGGGACGAAGTCAGCCTCGCGGCGCGGACGCTGGTAGAAAGGCTCTAGCTCGTCAGCATCTTGAGCGAGGAGACCACCAGCATCGCTGCCAGCGCATAGCGCACATAGTCTTCCTTGACCTTGCCGCTCACCAGCGAGCCCACCACGATTCCCGGAACGGAGCCCAGCAGTAGGCTTGCCAGCATCCAGCCGTCGACATTGCCGAGGAACGAGTGGCCCATTCCCGCCACCAACGTTAGCGGCACGGCATGAACGATATCGGTGCCGACAATGGTCTTGGTGCCAAGCCGCAGCGGATAGACGGTGGCCAGCAGCACCGCCACCAGCGCGCCAGCGCCCACCGACGTTAGTGCAACCATCGCCCCGATGATTGCGGCTCCGCAGGCGATGACCAGCCGCTGGTGTGTCCGCATCGAAGTGCCCATGTGCTCGCGCAGGTTCACCAGCGCGGGCTGAATGCGCGGCTTCAGGATCATCATTATAGAGGTCAGCAACAAGGCTGCGCCGAGCAGGCGCATCAGCGGCTTGGCATCGAGGCTGCCGCCTTCGAACAGCCACAGCCATAGTAAGGTGAGAATCGCGGCTGGCACGCTGCTCATGGTGAGCCGGCGGACAACTTGCCAATCGACTGACTTGAGCTTGTGATGGGTGACGCCGCCCACGGTCTTGGTGATGGCTGCAAACCACAGGTCGGTGCCTACCGCCATCGCAGGCGGCACGCCGAGCAGCACGATCAGGATCGGCGCCATCAGCGAGCCGCCGCCCACGCCGGTCAGGCCGACGAGGAAGCTGACGAAGGCTCCGGCAGCGGTATAGGCAAGGTCGATGTGCGTGAGCACGAGGTCAGGCGCTCGCCATGGCCTTTACCTGCGCCAGAACGGGCTCGGCCCATTCCGGTCGGCAGATCAGGAGGTCGGGCATGTAAGTGTCGCGCTGGTTGTAGACCAGCGGGCTGCCGTCGATACGGCTTATATGGAGGCCGTGCGCGGCCGCCACGGCGGCAGGCGCGCAGCTATCCCATTCGAACTGGCCGCCCGAATGTAGATAGATCTCGGCTTCGCCGCGCACAACGGCCATGGCCTTGGCCCCGGCGCTGCCCATCGGCACCAGCTCTCCGCCAAGTGCGTCGGCCACGGCGACCGCTTCGGCGGCGGGGCGGGTGCGGCTGACCACCAGACGGGGAACTTCGTTGGCCGCGGGCACGGTGATCGGCGCATCCGAGCGCAGCACCATTCCGCCATCGAGACCAGGCAGGGCGACCGCGCCGATGGCCGGGGCTCCGTCAATCGCCAGTGCTACGTGGACAGCCCAGTCGGAGCGCGCCTCGCCATATTCACGCGTGCCGTCGACCGGATCGACAATCCACACACGCGACTTCGAAAGACGCTCGTCGGTGTCCTTGCTTTCCTCCGACAGCAGGCCATCGTCGGGCCGCTGCTGCCGCAGGGCATGGACGAGGAACTGGTTGGCGGTCTGGTCGCCCGCCTTGCCGAGGGACTTGCCCTCGAACATGGCGCTATCGCGCACTTCGAGCAGGATTTTGCCTGCGCAAAACGCCAGATGCGCGGCCAGTTCTGCGTCGGACATGGTCGTCATGGTCGGTAATCTGCCCCTGTTACGGCACCGGTCAGGTGCAACCGCGAGCATTGTAGCCTGCGCAACGCTCGCGCAAGGGGCGATTGTTGCGGGCGGTGCCAGTTCGGGACAGGATCATTGCCCCGTCCCGATGACGGCCTCTGCTTCGATCTCGCATTTCCATTCCGGATTATAGAGCGCGCTTATCGCCACCAGCGTGCCGGTTGGCCGGGCGTGGCCCAGCGCGCGGCTGAAGGCGGAGGTCACCGCATCCGCATCCTTGATGTCGGTCACGAACATCCGTGCGCGCACCACATCGCCCGATTGCCCGCCCAGTTCAGCGACATAGGCCAGGATCAGCTCGAAGCAGCGCTCCGCCTGCCGCCCGGCATCGGGCGAGACGCTGCCGTCTTCCTCGACCCCGACGGTGCCCGAAACGATAATTCGTTCGCCCACCCGCAGGGCGCGGGTGAACCCGGCCTCTTCCTCGAACGGCGAGAGTGGTGCGATGCGCGGGCGCCCGTCTTGCGGATCAGCCACAAGTAGCTTTCACGATCTTCCTAGCATCGTTCCAGACCACGGTTAGCCGCTCGGGCCGGAAGTCCATGGTGACGGGATCGCCTTCGTGTACGGTGCGCAAGATCGTGGCACCGGTCAGCTCCTGCAATTGCTGGCCGAGCGCCTCGGTGTACGGCTCGCCAAGGTGCGACTGGGCCGGGGCTGCATCGCACATTGCGGGTTGTTCGGGCACTGAAGTGCAGGCCGCCACAAGGGGCAGGGCAATCAGGGGGACAAGGTGTAGCTGCATAGATCGCAAAGATAACAGAGCCAGTCTGGCAGCGCCAGCCACGTGGCAAAGTGTTGCCATCGGCCGAGGGGAAGGGTAAGGGGCGAATAATGCTTAGCAAGCTATCTATATGGCTTGTCTGATCGGGCCGGAGAGAGACCATGCCGCTAACCGTCAAACCCATTCTTCCCGCCTTCGGGGCCGAGTGCTCAGGGCTGGATCTGACAGCGCCGCTGTCGCCCGATGACCTGCGGGAAATAACTGACGCGATGGACAAGTATGGCGTCACCGTCTGGCGTGACACCGGCATGAACGACGAGCAGCATGTCGCGTTCAGCCGCAACTTCGGATACCTCGAACGCGTCCCCAAGCGGGCGGAGGGGCAGCGGATGCGCTTGCCTTATCGAGAGCTGTTCGATGCCTCGAACCTCAATGTCGACGGTGAAATTACGCAGGATCCGGCAGCGATCGAATATCGCAAGGGCGACCGGCTGTGGCACACCGATACCGCCTTCCTGACCAAGCGCACGTCATACTCGCTCCTGCTGGCGCATCAGGTGCCTAAGGAGGGCGGGCAAACCTGGTTTGCCGACACACGTCAGGCCTATGAAGATTTGCCGCAAGAGACCAAGGATCTGCTCGAAGGCAAGATCGGCATCAATTCCTTGTGGTGGAGCCGCAAGCAGGCGGGGGCCGATATTGCCGAGGAGGAGATAAACGAGCGTTTCAAGGCCGAGCATCCGCTGGTCCACGTCCACCGCGGCTCGGGCCGCAAGGCGCTGTTTATCGCCGCGCATACGATGGACGTTAAGGGCATGGACAAGCAGGAGGGGCGCGCCCTTATCAGGAAGCTGATCGAGCACTGCACCCAGCCGCAATACGTCTTCAACGTTGAGTGGAGCGTGGGTGACATGGTGATTTGGGACAACCTGTGCACCATGCACCGGGGCGGCGACTTTGATGCCGCCAACGAGAAGCGCGACATGCGCCGCACCACCGTGCGCGAGGGAACCGAGCCGCATACAATGGAAACGGGCGACGATCCCTATACCGAGCTGTTTTCCAAATCGCCGAAGACGGTCGACATCAATAAGGCGCGCGATGCGGGGCGGTGAACTCCGCGATAATCAGGTCAACAGTGCCAGCCGCACGTTCCCGCGCCCGGCGCGGATGAGGCCGATTTCACGCGCGGCGGCGTAGGAAAGGTCAATCACACGGTCGCCGTGAAAAGGACCGCGATCGTTGATGCGCACCACCACGCTATCGCCATTGCTCGGATTGGTAACCCGCACACGGCTACCCATCGGCAGGGTTCGATGAGCCGCGGTGAACCGCTGCGGATTGAACACCTCGCCGTTGGCGGTGCGACGCCCGGCAAAGCCATCGCTGCTGCCGTAATAGCTTGCTTCGCCCGAGCCCATGCCGCTCGCGCTGGGCGAAGGCGGCGGAGTGATCCGGTCACCTCGAACGGAATCGGCTGACGCAAATTGCGCGACCGGCATGGTCTCCACGCTTGCTTTGCCGCGTCCCAGCGCCACGACATCGGGCTGTCCGGAATTGTAAAGTGTGGAAGCCGCGAGCAGGCTGGCAGCCCCGCTTGCCATGACAAGCGCTACCACCAAGCCACGGCGCTGCGAACGAAGCCGCACCAGCGCTCGGAGCCGTTCTCCGCGGCTGGGCAGCGACTTGGTATCGGGATGGTCAGGCGGCGCTGGGGCAAGATTTGTCATACCTAATCAAAGGATTGCCCGGGCCTCTGTTCCGAATTAACCTATATGGCAAATATCAGGGTTTCCGGTGTTCCGGTTGCGCCACGTAGAATCCCCCGAAAGCGAAAACAAACGCCCGACCCTCGCGAATGAGGGCCGGGCGTTTTGTCATTTGCCTGATGTAGTTGGTGCCGCTTAGAAGATGCGGCAGGCGGTTTCCGCCGGGGCGGCAAGCTGCTTTTCCAACTCGTCGTCGAGCTTCAGCAGCGTCAGCGAGGCGCCGGCCATCTCGATGGCGGTGCAATATTCGCCGACATAGTTGCGCGCGATGGTCAGACCGCGATCGGCACAAAGCTGGGCGGCCTTGTTATACAGCACATAGAGTTCGGCGGGCGGGGTGCCGCCAAGGCCGTTGATCATCAGCGCCACACGGTCGCCCGAGTTGAACGGCAGATCGTCGGCCACGGCATCGAACAGGATCTTGGCGATCTCGTCGGCGCTCTGCAGCTTGGCACGCTCGCGGCCGGGCTCGCCGTGGATGCCGACGCCGATTTCCATCTCGTCGTCGCCGATGTCAAAGATCACGTCGCCCTTTGCAGGCGGAATGCAGCTGGTAAGCGCCACACCCATGGTGCGGACACTGTTGTTCACCTTCTCGGCAACCGCGACCACCTCATCGAGGCTGGCCCCGGCTTCAGCAGCCGCACCGCAGGCCTTCATCACGAAGAAGTTGCCGGCCACGCCGCGACGGCCAACGGTGTAGAGGCTGTCCTGCACGGCCACGTCATCGTTGATGTGGAATTGCTTGACCTTGATACCCTCGGCCTCGGCCATTTCGCTGGCCATGTCCCAGGCCATGCGGTCGCCCTGATAGTTGTTGACCAGCACCAGCACACCGGCATCGGTGGCGACCGACTTGATCGTTTCGTAGCAGGCATCGACCGGCGGCGCGGCGAAAACCGGGCCCTGACAGGCGGCGGTCAGCATGCCTGGGCCAACGGCCATGACGTGCGCCGGTTCGTGGCCCGAGCCCGAGCCTTGCACGATGGCGACCTTGCTGGCGTCGACATTCTTGCGCTTGATCAGCTGGAATTCGGGCACGGCTTCAAGCAGGTCCCCATTGGCGGCGATCACACCGGCCATGAATTCCGGCACGAAGTTGGCCGGATCGTTGACGAATTTCTTCATTGGTCTCTCTCCCGTTTGGAAAATCAGCGGTTCAGTTCGGCGGCTTGCGGCGCGTAGTCGACGCCGTAGTGCTTGCACCAGTCGTAAAGGATCGTGGCGATGCCGACGATGCCCGGATCGGGTGTGTTGGCGCTGCGCTCGCCGACCTGCGAGGCGCGGCCACGGTGAGCCACCAGCGTGCGGGTTTCGTCGATGGCCTTGTCGGCCTCGGCGGTGACGGCGGCAAGCACGGCGCCCAGGTCGGAGCCATCCATTTCCTGCATCTTCTCGTGGATCGGGATCAGCGCATCGAGCAGTGTCTTGTCGCCGCGCTTGGCTCCGCCGCGCGCGACGATGCCCTCGAGCGCCGCGCCGACCATTTCGGTCAGCTTTTCATAGCTCACCTCGGTCTCACCCTTCGAGGCCATCCCGGCTTTCATAAAGCCCGTGCCCCAGATGGGGCCGGATGAGCCGCCGACATGCTTCGAACAGACCATCGCGATCTTGAGCATCATCGCGCCCACGGCGCTGCGGTCGATGGTGGGCAGCTCGGCCTTAATGACCTTGAACCCGGTGGCCAGCGAGGTGCCGAAATCGCCGTCGCCCGCAAGCCCGTCGAGATCGGAGAAATACTTCTCGTTGCGGATTACGGTGTCACAGGTTACGTCGATCGCGCCGGCGATCTGGTCGATGGTAAGTGTCGTCATTCAATCCTCTCCGGTGATGCGCGTCAGGCCGTGGCTGCTTCGTTCAGCGCGTTCAGGTCTGCCAAAGTGATGATTGCGGGATCGTCGCCCAGTTCGGGAACCACGCGCGCTGCCTCGGAGAAGTCTTCCTCCTTGGTGTAGGTGCTGGTGGTGATCAGCGTCGGGATGCCCGCGCCGGTCGCGGCGAGCAGGCCGTTGCGGCTGTCTTCCACCACCACGCAGTCGCTGGCGGGCAGGCCGAGCGTTTCGAGCGCGAGATTGTAGATCTCGGGATCGGGCTTCTTCTTGGCTACCACATCGCCCGCATGGACGAATTCGAAGGCGGCTTTGCGCTCCGCCCCGAACAGGTCGAGCACCGCATCGATGAACTTGGCGTTCGACGTAGTGCACACGCCCAGTCGTACACCCGCCGCGCGCGCCTCGTCGATGATCCGCAACACGCCGGGGCGGACCGGCAGCTCGGTCACGATCTCGGAGGTGACGCGGGTCTTTTCCTTGTGCAGCGCGAGAATCAGTTCCTGCTGCCCGCCGAATTTGGCGACCTGATCGTCAGGCCAGCCGAATTCGTTGAAATAGACGGTCATCCGCTCCTTGCCGCCTGCGGTCAGCAGTAGGCGCTCGTAAAGCTCGACGCTCCATTCCGCATCGATGCCGAACTCGGTAAACGCACGGTTGAAGCCGACACGGTGTGCATCGCGCTCGGTATCGACAAGAACGCCGTCGCAATCGAAAATCAGCGCCTTGATCATCAGGCGTTCTCGCGCTGCGTGGCGAGGAAGGCCGCGCCCTGGTCCTTGCCGCCGAACTTCTCGATGAAGGTGGCGAACAGCTCCTTGCAGGCCTGATACTGGGCGTCGATCACGCGCAACGGCTCGTAATCGTTGGGTTTGGCCTTGCGATACTCGTCCACACTTTCGATGAAGACATGCTTGAGGTTGGTCGAGATGTTCACCTTTGCCGCGCCGCGCGCGATGGCCTTGGCGAAGGTCTCGTCCGAAAGGCCGGTGCCGCCGTGCAGCGCCATCGGGGTGCGGGTGGCCTTGTTGATCGCCTCGATGCGGTCGAAATCGACCACCGGATCGCCCTTGTAATAGCCGTGCGCTGTGCCGACGGCGCAGGCGAATGCGGAAAGGTCCAGCGCGTCGCAGAAGGTCTTGGCGTCGGCCGGGTCGGTCAGCACGCTGTCAGCCTCGTCGACGACCATGTCGTCTTCCACGCCCATGATCTGGCCGAGCTCGGCTTCCATCCCGACGTTATACCGCTCGGCGATGTCGCGCACTTGCTTCGACATGGCGAGGTTCTCATCGAACGGGAATTCCGACGCGTCGATCATGATCGAGGTCCACCCGCTGGCAGCGCACTTTTCGATCATGTCGAGATTCTTGCAGTGATCGAGGTGCAGCACGACCGGGACCGGCGAGTTTTCCGCGCAGGTGCGCACCCAGCTGACGATTTCCTCATGGCTGTAATAGTCGATCGTCTTCGAGCTGGTCTGGCAGATGACCGGGGCGTTGAGGCCCTCGGCGGCTTTCACCATGGCCTTGGTCGAGTTGTAGTCGACAAGGTTGAACGCCGCGACGGCATAGCCGTTGTCCATCGCGTGGCGGAGCAGCGGCTTCATGTTGACTAGTGGCATCTGAGGGCTCCCTGGTTGAATTTGTCTGCGGGAGCTGCGGCCCCCTTCGAATCGGTTCCATAGCGACCCATCGCCTGCCTAACTAGCCGTGTTTGCATAGTGAAGGCAGGTGCGAGATTGAAAAAGTCTGAAACGTGCGTCCCCTGTGCCAGCCTGGCGCGCTCTCGCCAAGAGGCCTGATGCCGGTCACCGAGCTAGAGCGGCGGGGCGAGCGCGTCGCGCAGGTCGCCCAGCCAGCGATCGAAGGGCACCCATGCGCCTTGGCCCTTGCGGTTGATCGGCTGGCGCACCTGCTCGCTGCTGGCTGTGCGCACGGCGCGGTCGGTCTGGTGAAAGGCGAGGCAGCTTTCTTCGAACTCCAGCCCGCAGTAGTCGAGCATCCGCCGGATCTGGCCTTCGGGATCGTCGAGCACATCTTCGTGCTGCACGCGCAGCACCTTGCCCGGCAGCACCTCGTCCCAGTGCGCCATCAGGTCGACGTAATCGGCATAGTACCGACCGATCTCCTTAAGGCCGTAGGTGAACTCCTGCCCCTCGGCGAAGAGCTGCTTGAAGCCCGAAAAGCAGCAATCCATCGGCGCGCGGCGGGCATCGATGATCTTCGCATTGGGCAGGATCAGATGGATCAGCCCGATATGGCGAAAGTTGTTCGGCATCTTGTCGATGAAGAACGGCGCGCCCTGTCGGTGAACCTTGGTGTTCTCGATATAGTGGCGGCCGAGTTCGGCCAGCTTATCGGCGGTGAGATCGTGCAGCACCTGCGGATAGAGCGACTGACCCGCCTTTCGCCCGCGCAGGCGATGGGCGAGCGCAAGGATGTCGGGGAGCTCGAGCGTACCATCTACCTGGCTGTGACTGGCGAGGATCTGCTCCAGCAGCGTTGAACCGGCGCGTGGCAGGCCCACGATGAAGATCGGATCGGGAGCCGCATGGCCAGCGCCTGCCTGCTTTTCGAACAGCGCGGGCGTGCAGACTTCGCGCTGCTTGGCCAGTTCGGCGGTCATTGTGTCGGCATCATAGCGGGTCTGCGCGCGTTTAAGGGCATTGCCGCGTTCGTAATGCTTGAAGCTCTCTGCGTAGTCGCCCCGGTCTTCGTGCGCCTTGCCGAGGGCGAACGCGAGGTGGACCCTGTCCATGAAGGCGAGATCGGGCCGCTTGGCCTGCTCTTCCATTTGCGCAACCTCTTCATCGGTGAAGCGATAGGTCTTGAGGTTGGCCAGCGAATACCAGCCATCGCCGTGATCGGGCTTGGCCGCGCAGGCGGCGCGGTAGCTGGCGATGGCCCGCTCCGTCTCGCCTGTTGTTTTCAATGCATGGCCGAGACTGGTGAGCGTAGCGGGATCGTCCGGCACCTTGTCCAGCACTTGTGCGAACAGCGCGAAGGCACGGTCGTAGTCACCGGCCTGCATAGATTCGATGGCCAGATGCGACTGGAACAGCGGGTTGGCAGGATCGGTATCGTAGAGGCTCTCCGCCTCCTCGCGTGCGCGGTCAACCTTCTGGCGGCGGCGCAGTGCCTCTATGTAGTCGAGGCGAACCTGCGCGTTGTCCGGCGCGAACACGCGGGCGCTTTCGAGCAGGAACTCGGCATCGTCGAGAATGCCGAGCTTCATGCCGACGCGGGCCAGCAGCCGCATCCCTTCCACGTCCTTGGGATGCGTGCGAAGATAGTGGCGGCAGATTTCTTCCGCGCGCAACAGGCGCCCTTCGTGCAGATGGTGAGTAACCGCGACCAACTCGCGCGGCAGGCTTGCGATGCGCTGCGCCTGTTCGGCTGCGTGGCGCGCTTGGGAGCCTGATTGCAATTCCGCCAGTGCCCGCCAGCTCGCATCAAGCGCGGGGTTGAACCGCGTGGCGCGCTGGAAGGCGGCGACGGCCTGCGCATTTTGCCCTTGGGCGCGGGCGAGGTGCCCGACCTCCTGCCAGGCGCGGCCATATTCGGGCATCGCCGCATGAAGTCGCGCCAGCATCTCCGCCGCCTCGTCATACCGTTGCAGATAGCGCAGGGCGACAGCGGCCATGTAGAGGGCTTCGCCATTGTCGGGTTCGCTCGCCAGCAGCTGCTCGGCAAGCGCAAGGCCTTTGCCAAAATCGCCCGCCTGCAAAGCCTTCTGCGCTTGCGTCAGGTGTTCTTCGCGTTCGCTCATATACGCGCCTTAACAAAGCAAAACGGCGGAAGCGAACCTTCAAGTCCGCTCCCGCCGCTTGCGCTTCAGCCCTCAGGCCGGATCAATAGTCGTAGGAGACCCGGATGCCGACCGTCAGCGGACGGTTGACCGTCACGCGGGCGACATCGAAATTGAAGTTTCCGGCAATCTGCGCCCGCTCGTCTGACAGGTTCTCGCCGAACACTTCGAAGGCCCAGGTATCGTTGGTCACACCGGCGGCAAGATCAAAGGTCGTGTAGCTATCCAGCTGCAGACGGTTGATCTGGATGATGTCAGTGAACTTCGAGGACGAGTAGGTGACCTGCGGCTGGACGTGCATTGTCAGCTCGCTCGACACATCCCATTCGTAGCGCGCGCGCAGGTTGCCCTGGAATTCCGGAGCATAGGCAAGCGGGGAACCGAGCACAACGTCGTCGGTATCGGTCAGCACTTCGGTGATCTCGGTATCGAGGATCGACATCGCGCCTGCCAAGGTCAGCCCCGGCACGGCATAGGGCTGGAACGTGAAGTCCGCCTCAACGCCCTTGATTTCCGCGTTCGCGGCATTGTCCGAGAAGAACAGGTTGGTGATGTCGGGATCGAAGATCGTCGTCTGCAGCCGGCTGATATCGACAAAGAAGGCGCTGCCGTTCAGGCGCAGCTGCCGGTCGAACAGCTGGGTCTTCCACCCGAATTCGTAGTTCTTCACTTCGTCCGTATCGAGCACGTAGGGAACCTGATAGCCATTGTTGCCAACGACGCCGCCAGGGCGGTTCAGCAAACCGGGTCGGAAGCCTTCGGAATAGGTGGCGTAGAACAGCAGGTCTTCGGTCGGCGTAAAGGTCAGCGTGCCCTTGAAGATCACGCCGTCGGTCGCGGCCTTGTCGGGGTTCCCGTCGGGGTTGTCGGGCGCATACTTGGCCGAAATGTTCGTGCCGCCGCAGCCGGGAATGTTCACCTGGTCTTCCACGGGTACACCCACGTTAGCCCCGAAAATCGGTGAGTTGCGCTTGCAGAACGCAGAAGTCGCCGCGCCTTCGAGATCGACCTTCACATCGTAGTAGCGCAGGCCGCCGGTGACGGTCAGCAGGTCGGGCACGATGTCGAGCGAGACCTCGCCGAACAGGCCGAACTGCTCGTCGGTGCGCTTCACGTCGTTGCGGAAGCCCACGTTCTCGGGCAGCGGGCCGGGATCGCTGAAGTAGCCCGGCGCTGCATTTCCGGTGGTGCCCGTCACTTCGGTGTTGGTGAAGGGATAGATCGGCGCGAACCCGCGCGTGACGCCATCGGCGCCGCGCGACAGTTCCGAAGCATAGTAGTAGTCGTTGCGTTCCTTCAACACGAGGTTGGAATAGAACGCGCCAGCGGTTGCGCGGATGCGGGCATCCTGCGGGGTGTTTACGCGGAATTCCTGCGTGAACACGGTGGTGTCGGTGTCCGAAGTGACCGACAGGTTCGGCGCATAGCAGGTCGGATCGGCCGGGGCGGGGAGGGCGTAGTCCGGATAGGCGACGGCCGTGTCGCACATGTAATACGGAATGTACTGGCCGACGAAGAGGTAGTCGGAATAGCCGACATTCTGCTGCGTCTCGCGATCGGTGTAGGCACCGGTGTAGACGATATCGAGCATCGCCAGGCGGCCTTCGATCGTCCAGCTCGTGTTCGAGAAATTGTCTTCGATCCGGTCGTCGGAGAAGCGCTGAATGTCGAGATTGTCGAGGCCCAGCTCCGGATCGGCGAAGAACACGCCATCGGATTCGATGCTCTGGCGCGTGTGGGAGACCGTGACCGTCCAGTCGGGGGTCACTTCCCACAGCGCGCTGGCGCGGAAGCCCGCATATTGCGTGTCGTTGAAGTTGTCTTCCACCAGCGCGGCGTTATTGGCCTCCTGAAAGGTGACTTCGCTGTCGAGGTAATCGAGCGTGGCCTGGTCAGAATAGAAGCCGGCGCGCCGCTCGCTGACCGGAACGCCGTTGGCACGGACAGTGCCTTCCGGACGGAAGCGGGCGCTGCCGCGCATGGTGCGCGTGCCCTGAACGTTGTCGATATAGCCGCCCTGATCGTCGAGATAGGCGACCCCGCGAATGGCGAGCGTGTCGGTGACCGGCACGTTGAGCATCACCTCGGTCTTGTAGCTCGTTTCGCCATCCTTGGTGAAGGAGACCCCGGCGCTGGCGCTTGCGTCGAATCCGGCAAGGCTCGGCTTGTTGGTGATCAGGCGCACCACACCGGCCTGCGAACTGGCGCCGAAAAGCGTGCCCTGCGGGCCGGACAGAACTTCGATGCGGGCAAGGTCGGCGGCATAGACGTCGAGGTTGCGGCCCGGCTGCGCCAGCGGCTGCTCGTCGAGATACAGGGACACGTTGGGAGCAAGGCCCGCAACGCCTGCGGTGGTGAGGTTCGGCGTGGTCGAGGCGAGGCCGCGAATATAGATCGTCGACTGGCCCGGCCCGCTGCCGCCTGCGGTCACGGTCGGCAGCTGGTCGAGGTAGTCGTCGAAGGTGGCGATGTTGAGCTGCTGCAGCCCCTCTTCTCCGAGGGCTTGCACCGAAACCGGCACGTCTTGCAGATCTTCGGTGCGCTTGGTCGCGGTAACGAGGATGGTGTCGAGACCGCCGGTGCGCGCAGGCCGTGCTTCGGCAGCGGTGTCCTGGGCGGCCGCGGGGGCGGCCAAGGCGATGGCTAGCGCGCCGATGGACGCGCCGGTTGAGTATTTCAGCATTTGTAAAACCCCTAAGAGAATAAGTTCCTGCGACCGCGCTCAACGCTCTATCGGCGGCGCGATCCGTAAAGGCATCATCCCGCAAAAGCATGACGCGCGGAATGCCTGCCAATTAGCGGGAAGGGGGAGAGGTGGCCACCGGAGCCAGGGGAGTTTCTGGAACTGGGATATTTGCGTTGCAATATCGCAACACTCAAAGTTGTCGCAAAATAATCGGGAAATACTAATTCCCCAATGTCGGCGTATTAAGCGCATCGGGCGCCAATATTTTTAGGCTCGTAGACATTTTGGAAAAATGCCCAAGATCAACACAAGTTGATGGGATTTTCATCAGGCGATGCTCGCGCGTGGACTTGTGTTTGACTTGTTTCGCTATTGCTCTTCGGGCCAGTTCTCGCAGGCCTCTGCAGTTGTCGGCACGCCGTGGCGCTTGCGCACGATGTCGAAGGCGATGGCTTTCACGATCGCTATGCCCATAAGGGCGACCACCAGTGAGAATGGCAGAGCGCCGATAATCATCGTGGTGCGGATCGCGCCAATGCCGCCGATGATCAACATCGAGCCGACCATCACTGCCAGCGCGAAGCCCCAGAACACAATGTGACGCCGGCGTTGGCCGTCGGTTTCGCCCGCCCCGTTGATCGTGTTCACGATCAGGATGGCGCTGTCAGTGCTGGTGATGAGATAGGTCATCAGCAGGATCACCACGAGGCCGGAGACGATCTTGGCAATGGCGGGATCGAGCAGGACGTTCAGCGTCGCATAGAGCTGATCGGAAATCGGTGCGGCAAGGATGGCTCCCTGCGCCTGTCCGCTAAGCTCCAGCTCAATGGCCGTGCCGCCGACAAGAACCATCCAGACAAAGCACATCAGCGAAGGCACGATCATTACGCCCAGCACGTATTCGCGCACCGTTCGCCCGCGCGAGATGCGCGCGATGAACATGCCGACAAAGGGAGCAAAGGCGATCCACCAGGCCCAGTAGAACACGCTCCAGTCGAGCTGCCAGCGTACCAGCGCCTCGCCGATCTCAGTCCCGTCGGAAGGGAACAGCGTCAGCGCCGCGCGCGGAAGATTGAGAAGATAGTCGAAAATCGCCACGCCGAGCAGTTCGAGACCCGCCAGCCCCACGCCGACCACCGCAAACAGGGCCAGCAGCGCCAGCGAGAGGCCTAGATTGAGGTTGGACAGCCACTTAATGCCCTTGCCCACGCCAGACAGCGCGCTGAGCGTGGAGGCCCCGACCAGAAGCGCCAGCGAGACGGTAATGGCAATGGGCGTCGACCTGCCGTCTGTATCAAGCAGCCAGTCCCCCAGACCGATCCGGCTGAGCCCCGCGACGAACTGTTCGACGCCGAGCCCCATCGTGACGGCCACGCCGAGGATCGTTGCCACCACGGCCACGATATCGACGATGTGGCCAATACCGCCCTCCATCGTCTTGCCGAACAGCGGGGCCAGGGCGGAGCGGATCGTAAGCGGCAGATTGCGCCGGTAGGCCACATAGCCGATGGAGAGGCCGACAAGTCCATAGCAGCCCCATGCCGCCAGACCCCAGTGGAGGAAGGTGTAGATATAGGCAGGCCGCACCGCTTCGGGCGAAACGGCAGCGACCGTGCCGCGGATGATGTCCGGATTGTTTTGAAAGTGGGCCAGCGGTTCGCCGGTCGAATAGGTCAACATGCCGATGCCGATGCCCGCGCCGAACAGCATGGCAAACCAGCTGAAGAAACCGAACTCGGGCTTTTCGCCGGGATTACCGATCCGCAGGGAACCCACCTTCGGGATCAGCGCGAGAAGAAGGCAAGTGACCATTAGCGCGGCAACGAGATAGACGTACCAGCCAGAGAAGTTCGCGACGATGGTTGAATTGACGACGGTGAGCGTCTCGTTTGCCGAAACCGGAAAGAAGATTGCCCACATGATGATCAACGAAACGATGATCTTCGAAGGGATCGTCACCTCGCGGCTGAATCCGTCATAGAAGCCGCGGTCGTGGGTGTTGATATCCAGCTCCACCAAGGGGGGAGAAATGGGCGTTTCGTTGTTTTCCGGCATCTGTACCCGTCTTGCGGACGCGCAATAGGCGCACAGCCTCGTGCATCTAGGCAACGTCGTTTTTCAGTCTCGGTCGAGAGCGATGGTACATAGGGCGCAACTGGCCAATTGCAACTTTACAGCGGGCGCGAGGCATCCGCTGGAAAGTTTTCGCGCACAATCTCGCGGTGCGAAACAAAGCCGCGATTGATCCGGCGGGAAAAGCAGGCTAGGCCGCGCCAATCGCGCTGAAATGGCTGGGCGTGCCTGTTTTTGTTGCCCGAAAACCCATCCAGTCCAGCGCCTTGCGGGTGTAGCTCAATGGTAGAGCAGCAGCTTCCCAAGCTGACGACGAGGGTTCGATTCCCTTCACCCGCTCCAGTTCACCCGCCTTTCAGCGATATTCGCAGCAGCGCATAGCCGCCCAGCGCCGCGACCAGCGAGCCCGAAAGCACGCCCAGCTTCACCGCATCGACCTGCGCCGGATCGGCAAAGGCGAGGTTGCCGATGAACAGGCTCATCGTGAAGCCGATCGCCGCCAGCAGCGACACCGCATGGACCTGCCGCCAGCCGACATTTTCCGGCAGGCTCGCCAGGTTGAGCTTCACCGCCACGAACGAAAGCCCGAAAATCCCCACCTGCTTGCCGATCAGTAGGCCCAGCGCGATGCCCAGCGGCAGCGGCGCTAGCACGTCGGCGGGGGACAAGCCGACAAGGCTCACGCCCGCATTGGCAAAGCCGAAAATCGGGATCACGAGGAAGGCCACCCAGGGGTGCAGCGCGTGTTCCATATGGGCGAGCGGCTCCGAACCGCCGCGCGCGGTGAGCGGGATGGTCATGGCCGCAGCCACGCCCGCAAGCGTCGCATGGACGCCCGATTTGAGAACGAACACCCACAGTACCACGGTCAGGATTACATAGGGGATCGAAGACGCGATCCGCAGCCGGTTAAGCGCGATGAGGCCCACCAGCGCCAAGGCACCGCCTGCCAGCATGGAGGTGTCGATGGTGCCTGAATAGAACAGCGCGATGATGGTGATGGCGCCGATGTCGTCGATCACCGCTATCGCCAGCAAAAGCGCCTTGAGCGCAACCGGCACGCGCGGTCCGAGCAGCGACAATACGCCAAGCGCGAAGGCAATGTCGGTCGCGGCTGGGATAGCCCAGCCAGCAACATTTTCCGGCGTACCCGAATTGAGCGCGAGAAATACCAGCGCGGGCACGGCCATCCCGCCGATGGCTGCGAACAGAGGAAGCGAAGCCTTGTTCCAGCTCGATAGTTGGCCCTGCATCACCTCGCGCTTCACTTCGAGGCCGACGAGGGAGAAGAACACCGCCATCAGCCCGTCGTTGATCCAAAGGAGCAGGGGCTTGTCGATGGCGAAGCTGCCGACAGTGACGGCGACGGGCAGCTCCAGCGTGCTGAAATAGGCGCTCGCGGCCGCGCTGTTGGCTGCGATCAGCGCGAGCACCGCAGAGGCGATAAGAACGATTCCGCCGGCGCTTTCCTGTTTCAAAAAGTCGCGCAGTGCGAGGGTTGCACGTGCCAGCATTGCTCAGGTCGCCTGCACTTGCGGCTTGGCAAGGCGCTGGATCGCGCGGCTCAGAGTGTTCCTGATGCGCAGGCGGAGCAGCTTCAGGTGCAACAGGGCAAAGCCGTTGGGGCGCTCACGTTGCTGTTCCAGCGACAGGCGCTCTTCCACACGCTGCAGATACTCGGTCAATTTGTAGATGCGGGCCTTCATGTCATGTCTCCAACAAGGGAATGTCGATCGGACGGCCATGCACAGGCGGGGGCATAGAGGGGCAGGCCAGGTCCCGTGCATCGGCCGTCCGATGCGGTCCGACATCGCAAGCGCCAGGAAGTCGCTTGCCAGAGGGGCCCGGTCCGCTTTCCGACAATGGCCCTGGTTCGGATTGGTTTCAATCGAGAGCCCGTTGTGCGGCTTCTCTCGCGTGAGGTGGTTCTTGGGATTACTGGCTGCAGCGCTTTGAAAATGAAGCAATGTTCCGGGGTGGCCAAGTGGCGGTGGGTGGCGTGATAGGTAATGGCTATTACGAAACGCCAGTGTGATCTATCATCAGTAGGAACAAGGCTTGGCATCGCCGGCAACGAAAAAGGGCGCAGAAAAGTCCTGCGCCCCTGAATTGTTCTGCGCTTTCGCGCTCAACTCGCGGCCTGCGCGATGCGATCTTTCAGCCGGAGGCGCTGGCGCTTCAACTGCGCCAGTTCACCTTGGCGGGAGAGCGCCTTGGTGGTGTCGATCAGCCGATCGAGCGCGCGGTGCCGCTTGCGCAGCTTTTCGAGATGTGTGTCATCCATAGGGTCTCTCCTTGCGTTGTCCGAGCACAAGCTGGCGGTGACGGCGCAGTATTGCCAATCGAACTGGCAAGGCTACTTCAATAGAGCTAGGCTATCACGGCTATGCCAACATTGCGCCAGTTCGAATACCTTGTCGCCCTTGCCGATCATGGCCACTTCGGCCGCGCGGCGGCTGCGCTGCATGTCTCGCAGCCCACGCTCAGCCAGCAGCTCAAGCAGCTGGAGGAGCGGCTTGGCGCGGGGCTGGTCGATCGGGGATCGAACCGTGTCGCGTTGACCCCGATCGGGCGCGATGTGGTGGGCAAGGCCCGCGCCATTCTGGCCGAGGTCAACGACGTGAAGTGGATCGCCGCGCGCAGTGCGGAGCGGATGGCGGGCACCTTCCGCTTAGGGGTTACGCCCACGCTCGGCCCCTATCTGCTGCCCGAAGTGATTGCGCGCCTTCATCGCGAATACCCCGACATGAAGCTGCACATCCGTGACGGGATCCCCGATGAACAGGTGCAGCATTTGCGCAATGGCGCGCTTGACCTTTTGCTCGCGCCCTTGCCGGTGGTGGGCGACGACATCGAGATCGAGCCACTGTTCCGCGAGCCGCTGAGCGTTGTCGCCACCCCCGATCACCCGCTTGCGGCCAAGGTGGCGGTGAAGCAGGCCGAACTTGCCGGGGAGCACTTTCTCAGCCTCGATCCGCGTCATCACTACCACCGCCAGGTGCGCGACATATGCGATGCTCTGGGTGCGGTGGTGCTCAAGGATTACGAGGGCACGAGCCTCGATTCGGTGCGCCAGATGGTGGCTTCGGGCATTGCCATGGCGCTGCTGCCCGAGCTGTATCTGCGCTCCGAAGCGGGTGGTGAACGCTCGATCGTGCGGCTCGATGTGGTCGACTGGTCAGCCTATCGCTCGATCGGTCTGATCTGGCGGCGCAGTTCGCCTGCCGCCGAGATGTTCCGGGTGGTCGCAGAGGCCATTGGCGAGGCGGCGCGGGCAACCATGCAATCTGGCTCGCCGTCTGCACGGCAGCTATAGAGCGGGCGGAATGTCGGCCTTTTTTCTCGCCTTTCTCACATGCGCGCTGGTGATCGCGGCTGGCCGCGATGCGCTGTTCGTCGCGCGGCTGTCGCAGGCGCTTCACCGCGCGCCGGGGCTGCATGTGGCGATTATGCTGGCGGCGTTGGTTTTCGCGGCGCTGCCGGTGTGGCTCGCCGGATCGCTTGCGGTCCATCTCGATGGCGCGGCAGGGCGTCTGTTCGTGGCCCTGGCCTTGCTGGTGGCAGGGGCGGAACTGCTCGTGTTGCGCGCATCCCCGACGCCTGCCGAGCCGACGCACTCCACCATAGCTACGGTGCTGGTGCTGGCCGTGCGCCTGGTTTCGGGCGCGCCGGGCTTTGTGCTGCTGGCTCTGGCGGCGCGCGGAACGGCGCCCGCCGCCTTTACTGCCGCCGGCGGATTGTTCGCGGCGTTCGCGGTTCTGCCCGTCGCGGCGATTGCGGGCGAAGACTGGGAGCGCCTGCCGCTGCGCATCGTGCGAAGGGGCCTCGGCGTGGCTCTGCTGATGGCAGGCGGAGTGATTGGATGGATTGCAGTATTCTAGGTGTGTGATCGGATAATCCGATCAGCACAATCGTCCAATTGGTGGAAACGCCTTACCCCGTTCGGCGTTAGGTGCACTGAACATCACAATGAAAAAAGGGGTACAGCAATGGCTACCACTGGCGACAATTCGAAGCAGGCACTGATCGAGGGGCTGAACGGCCTGCTGGCCGATCACTTCGCGCTCTATATCAAGACCAAGAACTTCCACTGGCACGTAAAGGGACCGCGCTTCCGCGACCTTCACTTGCTGTTCGACGAACAGGCCGCCGAGATTCAGGGCCAGATCGACGCCATCGCCGAGCGCGTGCGCAAGAACGACGCGCCCACATTGACCTCGCTCTCGACCGTGATGGCGGCGACTAACGTTGCTGAAGAAAACGCCACCGATGTGGATGCCGACACCATGGTCAAGCAGCTCCGCGACGATAACGCCGCGCTCGTCGCCAGCCTGAAGTCGCTGAAGGAAGCGGCCGACAAGGCAGGCGACAACGCAACCGATGGCCTGATCGACGATTGGACCGACATGGCCGAAGAGCGCGTCTGGTTCCTCAAGTCGTTTCTCGGCTGAGCCTCGCATCAGCCTGAGCGCCTACACCGCGGCTCGCCATCAAGCGCGCTGCGGTGTAGGCTGTTTGGATGACTAGCGTTGATCTCATCGAACAGGCGGATGATGCCGCCATTGCCGCTTTCCTCGAAGGCATTTTGAAAGCCCGTTTGCGCGAGGAGCAGCGGCCCATCGCGATCTGCCTTCCCGGCGGATCGACCCCGTTTCCGATCCTGCAACGGCTGGCCGAGACCATGAGCGACTGGCGCGGGATCGAGGTCTGGCCGGGTGACGACCGGATCGTTCCCGAAGATCACGAGGCCAGCAACACCGGGAAGTTGCGCACGCTGCTCGAGCCGCTTGGTGCCAACGTCGTCGCGCTGGAAGAAGGGGCCACGCTGCCGCACTTCGCGCTGGTATGGCTGGGCATGGGCGCCGATGGCCACATTGCCTCGCTGTTTCCCAATACCGATCCGCAGGTGGACGATGCGGCCACGGTTCGCCGCCTGACGCCCGACCCGCTCCCGCCCGAAGCACCGTTCGATCGCCTGACGCTGACTATCCCGGCGCTGCTCGACACCGATCAGCTGATGTTCGTGATCCGCGGCGACGACAAGCGCGAGGTGTTCGAAGGCGCGCAGGCAGGCGCACACGATCTGCCGGTGGCGCGGCTGCTTAGTGCGGCGCGGCAGCCGGTGACATGTTTCGCCTGATTCAGCAGGCGCTGGCGCGCCTTGCCTACCGCATCGCTCACCGCTTGCGCCTGTCCTATTGGCGCTTGCGCAAGCCCACTGTGCATGGCTGCTCCGTAATCGCGCGCAACCGCGCGGGTGAGCTGCTGCTGGTTCGCCCCAGCTACGGCGGATCGCAATGGCAATTTCCTGGCGGGGGCATGGGAAAAGGCGAAGATCCGCTCGATGCCGCACGGCGCGAGTTTGCCGAGGAAACGGGTCTCGCCCTGCACGCGGCCCATGCGCTTGAGCCGCAGCGGCGCGATCTGCACGGCGCGACCAACGTGGTCCATGTCGTGCTCGGCGAAGCCGAGGGCGAGCCGCAGAGCAATGGCGGCGAGATCGTGGAGGCCGGCTGGTTCGGGCGCGCGGCGCTGCCAGATGACCGCAAGGCCAGCGTTGGCGACTGCATCCGGACTGCGCGTATCTAAAGCAGGCTCAGTTGTGCCTCGTCGCGCGCTGGCTCATCGCTGTGAGTGCGTTCCAGATTGCTTAGCGTCAGTCCCATCAGCCGGATCGGCTGCGCGAGCGGAAGTTCCGCCTCCAGCAAAGCTCCGGCCATCTGGGTGAACTCCTCACGCCCGCTCACCCAGTGCGGCAGCGAGCGTGAGCGGGTGGCGGACTGGAAATCGCGGTATTTCAACTTCAGCGTCACCGTGCGCCCGCGCGCCTGTTTCTCGGCGATCCGCTCCCACACGATGTCAACGATCCGCGCCAGTGTTTCGCGCAGTTCGCCGGGATCGGAGATGTCCTCGGCAAACGTGCGCTCACCGCCGATTGACTTGCGCACCCGGTTAGAGCGCACGGGCCGAAGATCGATCCCACGTGCGGCGCGAAAAAGGTAGTCACCGAAGCTGCCGAAATGGGTCGTGAGATATGCGCGATCCTTGGTCGCGAGGTCCGCGCCCGTCTCGATGCCCAGCCGTGCCATTTTCTCCGCGCCCTTGGGGCCGATGCCGTGAAACCGGCGCACCGGCAGCGATGCCACGAACGCCGCGCCTTCGCCGGGGCGGATCACGCACAGGCCATCGGGCTTGTTCTGATCGCTCGCCAGCTTGGCGAGAAACTTGTTGTACGACACGCCCGCCGAGGCGGTGAGCTGCGTCTCCTTGCGGATCTGCGCCCGGATCAGCTCGGCAATACGCGTGGCTGAGCCGATGCCGCGGATGTCGTCGGTGACATCGAGATAGGCCTCGTCCAGGCTCAGCGGCTCGACATGCTCGGCATAGTGATTGAAAATCATGCGGATCTGCGCGGAGACCTCGCGATAGACGTCGAACCGGCTTTTCACGAAGATCAGCTCGGGGCAGCGCCGCTTCGCCGTGACGGAGGGCATGGCGCTGCGCACCCCGAACTTGCGCGCCTCATAGCTGGCCGCAGCCACCACGCCGCGCCCGCTGGAGCCGCCGACCGCCACCGGCCGCCCGCGCAGGGCAGGGTCGTCGCGCTGTTCGACGCTGGCGAAGAAGGCATCCATATCGACATGGATGATCTTGCGCAGACCCTGAACGTCGTCGGGCGCCTCGGCATCGTCGTCCATCATGGCACAATACATATGGTGTGTTTTCGCATTTGCGGCAATGCAACCTAGCCGATAAGGGCTATGCGATGCCCAAGCGCAAAACCTCCGACATTCAGATTGGCCGCCGCGAACTGGTGGTGCTGCTCGCCCTGATGATGAGCCTTAACGCGCTCGCCATCGACGCCATGCTGCCGCTGCTCGACGAGATTGCGCGCGACCTTGCCGTGGTTGACGCAAATCGTCGGCAGCTGGTGGTCGGGGTCTATACCATCGCGATGGGGATCGGCGCGCTCTTGCCGGGCAGCTTTGGCGATCGCTTCGGTCGCCGCCCGGTTATCCTCACGTCGCTGGCCGCCTATTGCACGCTGTCGCTGATCAGCGCCTTCCTCACCGATTTCGAAGTGCTTTTGTGGATGCGCGGGATCATGGGGCTGCTGTGCGCGGGGCTGATGGTGATGCCGATGACAATCGTGCGCGACATCTATGATGGCGATGCCATGGCGCGGCTGATGTCGCTGGTCTCGGCGGTGTTCATCACCGTGCCCGTGGTCGCGCCCAGCCTCGGCTCGGCGATTGCGCTGGTCGCCGGGTGGCGCTTCATCTTCGTGGGGCTGGCCGTGATGGGCGGGATTGCGGCGTTGTGGGTGTGGTTCCGCCTGCCCGAGACGCTGACCGAGGGTAACCGCCAGCGTATCGAGGTGCCGGTGATCGTGCGCAACATGCGTCTGGCGCTGATCAACCGGCAAGCGGTCGGCTACGTGTTCGGCGCGGCGCTGCTGATGGGCGGGGTGTTTGGCTACGTGAACTCCGCGCAGCAGCTCTATCAGGATTTCTTCGGCGTGGGCGCGTGGTTCCCGGTGCTGTTCGGCGGGACGGCGGCGATGATGGCGATCTCCAGCCTCGTGAATTCGCGCATCGTGATGCGCTTCGGCGCCCGCCGGGTGAGCCATGCGGGCACATTGATGTTCATCGGGGTGAGCGCGACGCAGGTCTGGTCATCCTATGCCCATCCAGGCAATATCTACTGGTTCCTGCCGCTGATGAGCGTGAACCTGGGCCTGCTCGGGTTCCTCGGCGCGAACTTCAGCTCAATCGCGATGCAGCCGTTTTCGTCCATCGCGGGCGCGGCCTCCAGCGTGCAGACCTTCTTCCGCATGTTCGGCGCGGCCATGGTCGGTGTTCTGATCGGGCAGTCGTACGATGGCACGGCATTGCCCTTCGCCTGGTCGCTGCTCGGCACCTCGGTGCTGGCGCTGCTGCTGGTGCTGTTCAGCGAGCGGGGCGTGCTGTTCCGCCGCCTGCACTATCCCCCGCAAGAAACGGTGCCTGTCAGGTGAGCGCGCTGTACGACCTCATCGTGATCGGCGGCGGGGTCAACGGCGCGGGCGTGGCGCGCGATGCCGCGGGGCGCGGGGCGAAGGTGCTTCTGCTCGAAGCGGGCGATCTTGCCAGCGGCACTTCCAGCAAGTCGACCAAGCTGATCCACGGCGGGCTGCGCTATCTCGAATATGCCGAGTTTGCGCTGGTGCGCGAGGCGCTGGGCGAACGCGAGAGGCTGTGGGCCATCGCCCCGCACATCATATGGCCGATGCGCTTCGTGTTGCCGGTGAGTGAAGGGATGCGCCCGCGCTGGATGCTGCGCGCGGGCCTGTTTCTGTATGACCATATCGGCAAGCGCGAAGACCTTTCGGCCACGCGCACGATCCGGTTGAAGCGCGATCCGGCAGGCAAGGAACTGCTGCCGGGGCCGACGCATGGTTTCGAATATTCGGATTGCTGGGTCGACGATGCGCGGCTGGTGGTGCTCAACGCGCTGGATGCCGCGCGCAAGGGGGCCGAAATCCGCACCCGCGAGCCTGTCACCAGCGCAGGCCGCGACGGCGATGGGCAATGGCGGGTCGTCACCGCGCAGGGCACTTATCGCGCGCGGTCGGTCGTCAACGCGGGCGGGCCGGGGGCGGACGATGTGGCCGGCGCGATGGGCCGCAAACCGGCCTTCGGTCTGCGAAGGGTGCGCGGCTCGCACATCGTGGTGCGCCGCCGCTTCGATCATGACCGGGCCTATATCCTGCAACTGCCCGACACGCGCATCTGCTTCGCCATCCCCTACGAAGGCGAGTTCACACTGATCGGCACCACCGATGCCGATCATGATGGGCCGCTTGACGAGGTGGAGGCAAGCGAGGCCGAAATCGCCTATCTGATCGAGGCCTTCAACGCGAACTTCGCCGATCCGATCGCCCGCGCCGATGTGGTGCACAGCTACGCCGGGGTGCGCGCTCTGATCGACGAAGGCGAGGACCGGCCCGAGGCGGCGACACGCGGCTATCGCCTGTCGCTCTCGTCCAAGAGCGAGGGCGCGCCGGTGCTCGGCATCTACGGCGGCAAGATCACCTCCTATCGGCACGTGGCCGAGGAGGCGGTGGACATGCTCGGTACGCGGCTAGATTGTCTCGCCAAGCCCGCATGGACCGCCGATGCGCCGCTGCCGGGCGGCGATTTTCCCAAGCTGGCACAGCCGATCCTCGTGCGCGAATTGCAGGCCGACTATGCGTTTTTGAGTGAGGCCGAGGCGCTACGGATTGCTCGCGCTTATGGGCTTGATGCAGTGCTGTGGCTGGGCGGGGCGAAGACACGCGCCGATCTGGGCCGCGACTTCGGCTGCGGGCTGAGCGAGGCAGAGGTGGAATATCTGCGCCGCGAGGAATGGGCGCAGACGGCCGAGGATATTCTCTGGCGGCGCACCAAGCTGGGGCTGCGTATGAGCGCGGAGCAGCAGGCGGGGTTGGCGGAATATCTTGCGGGTTAGATCCCGCACCCGATCGTCCTGAGCGGAGCCGGGAGAATGGGGCCGCTCAGGGCGAGCGGGATCTCAATCCTCTTTCTTGCGCACATCCTCGTCGCGCAGCGGGGTGTACTTCACATCGGCTGGCTTGCCTGCCATGCGGGCGCGCACCATCAGTTCGCCGCGCGTCCAGCGGGGCATTTCACTCGGCGGCCAGGCACCAAGGCGCGCTTCCTTGAGCGCCGACAGGATATGGCCGAGCTTTTCCAGCTTGCTGGTGCGAACCCGGTGATCCCAGGCAAGCTCCGCCTGCTCCACCACCTTGCGCCCGATTGCGCCATAGATGTTCGTCGCCGCCAGTACCGCCCAGCGCTGGCGAAAGAGCAGGTGCCGCGCGCCCAACCGCGCCGCTGCCTCGTGCTGTTCGGCCAGATGCACCAGCCGCCGCGCCAGCGTGACGAGCTTGTCGCGGTACATCGGTTTCATGTGCTGGCCGGGCGGAATATCCATCTCCACCAGCCACTCTACGGGAAGGTAGCAGCGGCCCACGGCATCGTCTTCGGACAGGTCGCGCGCGATATTGCTGAGCTGGAACGCGAGGCCAAGGTCGCAGGCGCGGTCAAGCGTGTCCTCCTCGCTGTCGGGCACACCCATAACCTTGGCCATCATAACGCCCACAGCGCCTGCCACGTGATAGCAATAGCGCATCAGATCGGCTTCGGTGCGCGGGCGCCAGCCCTCGGCATCGAGCGCGAAGCCGTCGATCACGTCGTCGCACATCGCCTGCGTCAGCCCGCATTCGGAAGCCACCAGCCCCAAGGCGTCGAAGGCAAGGTCGGAGGTCGGCTGACCATCAAGCGCGCGGTGGGTGAGGATGCGGATCGCCTCGACCCGGTCGTGGCCCTGCTTCTCGTCGATGCTGAGCGGGCCGCCGTGATCCTGCCCGTCGGCGATGTCGTCGCAGCGGCGGCACCAGGCGTAGAGCAGGTGCGCGCGTTCGCGCGTGGGCTTGTCGAACAGCAGCGAGGCGCTTGCAAAACTCTTCGAGCCCAGCGCGATGGATTCAGCAGAACGCTTGACCAGCGCCGCGCGGCTGCGCCCGCCGCCGGCCGAGCGATAGGGCTGGTTGACCACGAGGCTGGCAACCAGCGGGCGAGGAGCGATGCGCTTCATAGGTCGTCCACCCGCATCTCCACCACCGTCTTGGCGGGGGTGAAAGAGGCCATCTTCGCCAGCAAGCCTTCGAGCGTCTCGGCGGAAATCAGTATCTCGCGGTGCGCGCTGCGGACGAAGCCGACCTCGGCCATATGGGCGTTGAAGGCGAGCAGCCCGTCATAGTAGCCGAAGACGTTGAGCAGCCCCACCGGCTTGGAGTGATAGCCCAGCTGCGCCCAGCTGATCGCTTCCCACAGTTCGTCCAGCGTGCCAACGCCGCCGGGGAGGGTGACGAAGCCGTCAGACAGGTCGGTGAAGGCCTGCTTGCGTTGATGCATGGTGTCGACCACCTGCAACTCGGTGAGCCCCTTATGCGCCACCTCGAGGTTCACCAGCGCTGTGGGAATAACGCCGATCACCTCGCCGCCCGCACTCAGCGCGCCGTCCGCAACAGCGCCCATCAGCCCAGCCTTGCCGCCGCCATAGACGACACCGATCCCGCGCTGTGCAAGGCTCGCGCCGACCTCGCGGGCAAGCGCCATGTAGCGCGGGTCCGCTGGGGTGGCAGAGCCGCAATAGACCGCGAGCCGCTTCATCGGGTGAGATCCTCGATCATCAGCCCCGCAGTCGCCTTGGCGCTGCCGACCACGCCGGGGATGCCTGCGCCGGGATGGGTGCCCGCGCCTACGAGGTAGAAGTTCTCGATCACGTCGTCGCGATTATGCCCGCGGAACCATGCGCTTTGCGTTAACACCGGCTCCAGGCTGAACGCGCTGCCGAGGTGGGCGTTCAGATCGCGGCTGAAATCGGTCGGCGCATAGTGGAAACTGGTCACGATCCGGTCGTGGATGTCGGGGATCAGCCGCCGTCCGACTTCGTCGAGAATGCGCTTTTCCAGCTGCGGCCCCACCACCGACCAGTCGATCGCCAGCTTGCCCTGATGCGCCACCGGGACCAGCGCATAGAAGGTGCTCTTGCCTTCGGGGGCCATGCTCGGATCGGTCACGGTGGGGTGGTGGAGATAGATCGAGAAATCCTCCGGCAACACGCCGTGGGTATAGATGTCGTCGAGCAGGCCCTTATAGCGCGGGCCGAACAGGATCATGTGGTGCGGAATGCCCGGCCAGCTTCCCTCGACCCCGAAGTGAACCACGAAAAGGCTGGGCGAAAAACTCTTCTTCGCCAAAGCTTTGCCCTGCACCTTGCCGCGATGGTTGTCGCCCAGAAGGTCACGGTAGGAGTGGACGATATCGGCGTTCGAGGCGACCGCGTCGAATTCGCCATACCAACCGCTTTTGGTGTGAACCCCCTTGGCCCGCTTGCCGAGTGTCTCGATCCGGTTGACCGGATCGCCGAGCCTCACTGTGCCGCCGATCCGCTCGAAATGGCGGACCATCCCGGCGATCAGGCGGTTGGTGCCGCCGCGCGTCCACCACACCCCGCCGTCTTTCTCAAGCTTGTGGATCAGCGCATAGATCGCGCTGGTTTTCATCGGGTTGCCGCCCACCAGCAGCGTGTGAAAGCTCAACGCCTCGCGCAGCTTCTCGCTGCGGATGAACTTGCTGACCATGGAATAGACGCTGCGCCAGGCCTGATACTTCATCAGCGCCGGCGCGGCCTTCACCATCGAGCCGAAGTCGAGAAACGGCACGGTACCGAGCTTGAGGTAGCCCTCCTCGAACACCCCGGCTGAATATTCGAGGAAGCGGTCGTAGCCCTGCACGTCAGCCGGATCGAGTTTGGTAATCTCCTTGCGCAGGCTGGCTTCGTCGTTCGAATAGTCGAAGTTGGTGCCATCGGGCCAGTTGAGCCGGTAAAACGGCATGACCGGCATCAGCTCGACATCGGCCGCCATGTCGTGCCCGGAAAGCGCCCAAAGCTCTTTCAGGCAATCGGGATCGGTCACAACCGTTGGCCCGGCATCGAAGGTGAAACCGTCCCTCTCCCAGAAATAGGCGCGCCCGCCCGGCTTGTCGCGCGATTCGATCACGGTGGTGGCGATCCCGGCACTCTGTAGCCGGATGGCGAGGGCGAGCCCGCCGAAACCGGCGCCAATCACGCAGGCGGTGCGGCCTTCGGCAGGGGTCATGAATAGTCCTCGTGTTGGGGCGCCGCCAGGGGCGGGGCAGGGCGTGTCAGGGCAGCGACAGCCCGAGATATGGGAACAGGGGGCTTGCCCGCAAGCACTCTTGCACGATCAGCGATCGTCGAGCGCCCGGCATAGAAGCGTTCGATCAACCCTTCGGACAGCCGATAAAAGCGTTCGAACACGCGGTAGCGCTCTTGCGGGTGGGCGGCGCCGAACAGCATCCGCCCGAGCAGGCGATAGAATCCCATCGCCTGCCAATGTTCGCGTGCCCGCTCTTCGATCCGTGCGGCAAGCTGTTCGCCGGGCAGATCGGCCTCGGCGGCCACGGCCAATGCGGTGCCGACGGCAAAGGGCAGGGTATAGCTGGTGAGCGGATGGACAAAGCCGCCCCGCGCGCCCGCCATACTCACGCCCGCGATGCGCTGCTCGGCCTGGAAGGCGGAGAAATCGCCTCCGGTAATAACGGGCAATACGCCGGTTTCGCTGCCGAGAATCTCGCCCTCCCAGCCTTGCATCCGTTCGTAATCATCGAGCCGGGAACTGAGCGCGGCGTGGTCAAGCGTGGGCTCGTCCTCATAATAGGTGTCCTCGATGAACAGCTCGCGCTCGCCCAGCGGCAGGACATAGACGAAGCGGTAGCCGCCAAGCTGCGCGACCGTCGCGTCCATGATCACCGGCGCAGTTAGACCGTGGGGCCGGGAAACGCGCAGGTGCCGGCCCATGAAGACCTGCCAGCCCCCCGACAGGTTGGCAGTGGGGGCAAAGCCGCGACAGTCGATGACGGCGCGCGCATCGATGCGCTGTCCGTCTTCGAGTGTCACGCCGCCAGCATCGAGCGCAGCGGCTTCGGCGCCGGCCAGTATCGCCCCTGCGGGCAGTTCGCGGGCCAGCGTGGCGGCAAAATCCTCGCTCGCCAGAGAGCAATAGCGGCTGGCGAGATGGCGGCGGTGGTCGGGAAAGCGCACATCGTAGCCGTCGTTCCACACTGTCTTCTTGAAGGGGGCGAGCAGGGCCTCACCGCCTGCGGGCAGATCGCTGGCAAACCAGCTCCAGCGATGGTTGCCGCCCGGCTGCGCGCCTGCTTCGATCAGCCGCAAGGCCAAGTCGGGACGTGCCTGCGTCACCGCGAGCGCGATCAGCCCTCCGGCCAGCCCTCCGCCGACAATGGCGATATCGAAGGTTTGCCCGGTCATCCCAACTACGATAGCCGATTGCCGTTGAGGAACCAACTCGGTCTGCCGAACATTTCACCTTAAATTCGGGGAGCCCTAATATGTCCAGTTATTCACTCAAGGCCGGTTCGCTCAAGGCCAGCCTTGCTCTTGCCGCTGCCGCTCTGCTGTCGGCCGGCGCCAGCGCGCAGGACAGCGACGACCAAATCGATTTGAGCGATACGGCCTTTTCCGGCGACTACCTCTCGGTGGGCGTGGGCGTGGTGGTGAACCCGAGCTACCTTGGCTCGGACGATTACGTTTTTACGCCGCTGCCGATTGTGCAGGGCTCGCTTGGCGGGGTGGGGATATCTCCGCGCGGCGGCGGGCTCGCGCTCGATTTCGTCCCCGATGGCGACGGCAAGGTCGGTTTCGATCTCGGGGTCGTTGGGCGGCTGCGCGCCAATCGCAACTCCCAGATCGAGGACGAAGTCGTGGCTAGCCTTGGCAAGCTCGACAAGGCGATCGAAGTCGGCCCCACGGCGGGCGTGACCATCAACAAGGTGCTTCACGGCTACGACAGCCTGAGCTTCAGCACCGATGCCGCATGGGATATCAACGGCGCTCACAAGGGCTTCGTGGTAAGCCCCTCGGTTACTTATTTCACTCCGCTCAGCCGAGGAATGGTGGCGAGCCTATCGCTGTCCACCGAATATGCCGACGCGAAGTTCCATGACTACTACTTCGCTGTCAGCCCCGAGCAGAGCCTCGCGACCGGGGGCGAACTGCCCGAGTTCCAGCCTACTGGCGGTGGTTTCACCCGCGCCGGCGCAACGCTGCTGACCGGCATCGATCTCGACGGCGACCTTACCAATGGCGGCTTCGCGCTGGTCGTGGTGGGCGGCTATTCGCGCGTGCTTGGCGATGCGGCGGATACGCCATTTACCAGCGTGCGCGGTTCGAAAGACCAGTTCTTCGGCGCTTTCGGGGTCGGCTACACCTTCTGACCTTGGCGGCTGGCGCCAGCTTCGGGCTGGCGCCAGCGCCTTATTATTCCTCGTCCTTTTCGATCATCAGATCGGGACGGGGCGAAGGCACTTCCGCGGTGCGGTCACCTGTCTTGAGAAAAGTTTCGAACCATTCCATCATGCGCAGGTTATAGTCGTATCGCGCGGCCGCCATTGCGTTGCCGTGGCCTTCGCCCGGATACCACACCAGCCGCAGCGGGGTTTCCGGCTTGCGGATCTTGATGTTGCGATAAAGATCAAGGCTCTGCGTCGGGCTGACGCGCGGATCATCCTCGCCGTGCAGGATCAGCAGCGGGGTTTCGGCCTGTCCGGCATAGGTGACCGGGCTGCGCTCGATGGTGAACTCGTAATTGTCCCAGGGCTGCGCGCGGGCGTGAACGAGGAATTCCTCGTTCGGAATATCGGTGGTGCCAAGCTTGGAAAGTAGGTTGGAAATGCCAACGAACATGACGCCAGCGGCAAATTCTTCCGAATAGCGCGTTGAACTCCACGCGGTGGCGTAGCCGCCGTAGGAGCCGCCGGTCACGCCAACCCGGTCTTCATCGGCCACAAGCTGCTCGACCAGCGCGCGCTTGGCGTCGACCAGATCGTCGAACTCCTTGCCCGCGGCATCGGCCTGATGCTGCTTGGAAAAGGCGGTGCCATAGCCAGTCGAGCCGCGATAGTTGGGCAGGAACACCGCATAGCCCTGGCCTGCCGCGACCTGTCCGGGACTGGAGTAGCTGCTCACCCAGCCGTTGCTCTCGTGCGATTCCGGGCCGCCGTGGACATCGAGGATCAGCGGCGATCCGCCCAGCGGAGGCTCGCCCACCGGCTCGATCAGAATGCCCTCGATCTCCTGCCCGTCGCGCGCTGTATAGGTAAGCGTGCGCTGGTTGCCGAAGTCGATTTCCGACAGCCACGGGTTGTGCTGTGTCCAGCGCTCCAACCCGCCGCGCGAGGCGACGAACAGCTCGCTCGGGTGCGCGGGCGAATTGGCCGTGGCGATCAGGATATTGCCGCCCTGATCGAGCCCGGTCAGGATCAGCTCGCCCGGATCGACATTGCCGAGCACCTCGCCGCTGTCCGAATAGTAACGCAGCACTGACTGCGCGCCGACATGGATCACGCTGGCGAGCCGTCCGTCGGCCATCCATTCGGCATCGACCGCTGCCTCGGGCGCGCCCTCGTTGAGGGCAGTGAATTCGCCGGTGGTGGCATCGACGAGGTACAGCGTGGTCGCCGCCGGGTCGTTCTCATCGACCGCCGCGATCATCGACAGCTGGCGCGAATCGGGCGAAATCTCGATGTCGCCGAGCTTGCCGGGAGTCTCCACCCTCACGACGCTCTGGTCGAACAGGTTGAGGATATTGGCGCGCAGGTTGGTATATTGATCATCCACCAGCGGGGTGGGGGCAGAGGTAAACACCGCGAACTCGCCATTGGGGGCGACCTCGAAGCTATAGACCTCGCCCGGAAGCTCAAGCTGGCGCGGTTCGGCATCGATTTCCTGGCCGAGGCTCGCCACGAACACCCGCGCAGTGTGCAGCTCTTCTTCGTAGACGCGAGAATTGAACCCGGCCTCGGATTCGGTTTCGCGCTCTTCGTCCTTGGCGGGGGCGGCGATCAGGTAAACCTCGCTGCCCGAAGGCGCGAAGGAATAGGACGTGACATTGGCACCGTCGATTTCGGCCAGCTTGCGATAAGGCCCACCATTCACCGGTACGCCCCACAGCGCGCGCTTTTCGTCCTCTGCGCTCCACAGGAAGGTGACCATCGCGCCATCGGGGGTGAACCCGATCCGCGAGACTTCCATCCCCTCGGGCAGCCAGGCGCGCCCCTGCATCGGCGCATTGGCGAGGAACAGCTCCTGCCGCGCGCTGCCGTTCTCCTCGCCCTTGGTGACGTCGGGGCGCGAGAGTGTGGTGTAGGCGATGTTGGTGCCATCGCGCGAAATCGCGATCCCCGCCGTGTACTCGATGCGGGCGACGTCCTGCGGCGTCATCGGGCGGGCGGCGAGGGCGGTGGGCAGGGCCACGCCCGCAGCAAGCGGGAGCGACAGCAGAAGGGCGGCACGGCGGAGAAGCATGGGGTCGTCCTCGATTTCCGGTTTCAGGTGTTAGCAACGGTCATAGCGCGAGGGGCGCTGCTGGCAATGGCCGCAGTCCTACTAGCCCCGGTCGCTTGGGCTCAGCTCGCGCAAGGGAGCTTCGGGATCGGTTTCTAGCAGCGAAGAGGCCCTGTCCCACCCGCCGCGCAGCCACAGCGCATAGGCTTTCTCGTGCCCCGGCAGCACCAGTGGCATCCGTTCAGCGCCAAGCGCGCGGACTTCGGGGCTGGCGGGGCGGGTGATAAGCGCGAAGCTTGGCACCTCGCTATCCTTCCACACTCCGGCAAAGGCGAACAGCGTCTCGCCCTCGGGCGCAAGCCAGTGGCGCAGGCGGCGGCCTTCGTAGTCGGTCCCCGCGCCCCAGACCATGAAGTTGGTCGCAGGCACGAGGCAGCGGAATTCGCGGTTGCGCAGGTTGCCGATCCAGAACGGGCTATCGGGATTGGCGACGCTGAGCACGGGCCGCGCATTGTAGCTCGCTGAAGGCGGAGGCGGGACACCCCACAGTCGCGGCACCATACGCCGCGTTTGCCGCGCCGCGCCCGGCCCGGCGATGAACTCGCGTCCCTCGGTGATGACCGGCGCGAAGGCTCCGGGCGCGACATGGCCGCCCGCCCATGGGTCATTGCCGCTGTAAGCGCCGAAATGGCGGGCGATGGTGCGAGCATCGGCATCGAGGCGGAAGAGAACAGTCATGGTGTGGCTTGCCGGGTGGGAGCTTTCCGGGCCTTACTCACTAAGGCCGCGTGGACGAACTCGAAGATTGGGCCAAGTTAAATTTGGGGAAGCGCGCGTCGGACCTGTCGCGCTTTGCGCTCAAGAAGACGCCCCCGCGCCGTCACCTTGGCTGCCGGGCTTTGCCTATCACACCATGGATCAGTGCCAAGAAGCCAAACGCGAAACATGCAAAGAAGAACCACTGGACGAGGCCAGCTTCTAGCGACCGTGGGGCCAAAAACCAAAGCGCAAATCCGTATAACCCGATGAGGCCGATATTGACTGGCCAAGATCGCCGTCGTGCCAAGTTCTGGTTACGCACTAGCCAACCACCGGTCGGTAGGTCGGACGCTATACGCGGGCGATCCGCAAATTGCTCTTCTGGAATTAGCGACCACTCGCGCTGTTCTTTGAGAACAAAGGCAATCATAACACTTGCGAGGACGAAGAGAGCAAGAATTAGGAACGTCTCGTCAAGTCTAAAGATAACTGCCGCAATCGCGAGCGCAAAAAAGGTCGCCATCATGATCGCAAAAATGCGAAGCCAAAATCTCCAATAGCGACGACGAAATACGCGGATAGTTTCTCGGCGCTCATCATCGGTCAACATTATTCCAGGAAGGTCGGGCCTCCTCCTGTAGAGAAAGCCGCGATCGGTTTTCTCAAACCGGCGAGCGATAACCCACTTCTGGATGTAATAGTTGAACAATGCATTCTCGCGGCTGAGCGACCTTGAAGGTCGCCAATTTAGCGGAATGATTAATGCCCGCAATGGGTCGAAACCAGACGCCGGAATTTATCCCCTCCGCCTAGACCCAGAGCAGGGCCATTGGTATCCGCGCCTATGGCTCAATTCACCGATCTTGCCGCCGGCCTCGCGTTCTTTGCCGGCCTGTTAGCTCTCGTTCTTGGCTTTGCCGAATTGCGGGTGCGCGGGTTCTATCTCGAATTGCTGTCCGAATGGGAGCACTCACCGGGGCTGCGCTTCCTCACCGGCGTCGTCTTCGTGCTGGGCGGCGCGGCGATTTATCTCGTCAATCCGTGGCAGGTGGGTGATCCACTGGCCATGTTCGCGACCGCGCTGGGTGGCGCAGTGGTGGCCGCCGGGCTGGCCTTCGTGGCGGTTGGCGAGCGCATGATGGCGCTGGGGCGGCGTCTGGTCGGCGTGCGGGGCCGGGGCTGGGCTTATGGTCTGGTCGTTGGCGGCGCGGTGCTGGTCGTCGCGAGCTTTGCCCGGATTATCTGACCCCCGCGAACAGGTCCCTATCTTCGTGGGCGATTAGCCTCTATAGAGGCCCTTGCCCCGGGGGAGCGCTGCCTGATCCGATCAGGCACGGCGCTTGAGAGGGCGGCACGAGCCGCCGACCCGCTGAACCTGATCCGGTTAAGACCGGCGGAGGGAGGGAAGCGGTTTTCTCGACCAAGAAAAACGCGGCCTTTTCTCCGGCAACTAGGAGAGAAGTGCATGGCCGATATCAACAGCAAGCTCGAGATCGGTGTCACCACCGGCCCCATCCGTGGCAGCCGCAAGGTCCACGTTGGGCCGCTCAAGGTGGCCATGCGCGAGATCGACCTCGAACCGAGCAGCGGCGAGCCGCCGGTGCGGGTCTACGATACCTCCGGCCCCTATACCGACCCTGACGCGACCATCGACATTCAGGCAGGCCTGCCGCCGCTGCGCCGCGAGTGGCAGCTCGCACGCGGCGATGTCGAGGAATATGCGCCGCGCGAGGTCAAGCCGGAGGACAACGGCCAGCTCGGGCCCGACCGGTCGGGCGGCGTGCCCCCGTTCCCCACCGCGCTGCGTCGCCCCTTGCGCGCCAAGCCGGGCAAGAACCTCAGCCAGATGTACTACGCCCGGCAGGGCATCATCACCCCCGAGATGGAATATGTCGCCGAGCGCGAAAACCTCGGGCGCGCGAAGCTGAAGGAATACCGCCGCGAGGGGCAGGACTGGGGTGCTTCGATCCCCGACTACGTAACGCCTGAATTCGTGCGCGACGAAGTGGCGCGCGGGCGGGCCATCATTCCCAGCAACGTCAACCACCCCGAGGCCGAGCCGATGGCCATCGGGCGCAACTTCCTCGTCAAGATCAATGCCAATATCGGCAACTCTGCCGTTGCCAGCGATGTGGCGAGCGAGGTCGACAAGATGGTCTGGTCGATCCGCTGGGGCGCGGACACCGTGATGGACCTGAGCACAGGCCGCAACATCCACGACACCCGCGAATGGATCATCCGCAACTCGCCGGTGCCGATCGGCACGGTGCCGATCTATCAGGCGCTCGAAAAGGTCGGCGGCATTGCCGAGGATCTGACCTGGGAGGTGTTCCGCGATACGCTGATCGAGCAGGCCGAACAGGGCGTCGACTACTTCACGATCCACGCCGGGGTGCGCCTGCCCTATGTGCCGCTCGCGGCCAAGCGCATGACCGGGATCGTCAGCCGGGGCGGCTCGATCATGGCCAAGTGGTGCCTCGCGCATCACAAGGAGAGCTTCCTCTACGAGCGCTTCGACGAGATCACCGAGATCATGAAGGCCTACGACATCGCCTATTCGCTGGGCGACGGCCTGCGCCCCGGCTCGATTTACGACGCCAACGACGAGGCCCAGTTCGCCGAGCTTTACACGCTGGGCGAACTGACCAAGCGCGCCTGGGAGCAGGATGTGCAGGTGATGATCGAAGGGCCGGGCCACGTGCCCATGCACAAGATCAAGGAGAACATGGACAAGCAGCTCGAAGCCTGCGGCGAGGCTCCGTTCTACACGCTCGGGCCGCTCGTCACCGACATTGCGCCGGGCTATGACCATATCACCAGCGGCATCGGCGCGGCGCAGATCGGCTGGTATGGCACGGCGATGCTCTGCTACGTCACGCCGAAGGAGCACCTTGGCCTGCCGGATCGCGACGACGTGAAGGTGGGTGTGGTGACCTACAAGCTGGCGGCCCACGCGGCGGACCTCGCCAAGGGCCACCCGGCCGCGCAGGTGCGCGACGACGCGTTGAGCAAGGCGCGCTTCGAGTTCCGCTGGCGCGATCAGTTTAACCTCTCGCTCGATCCCGATACCGCCGAGCAATATCACGACCAGACGCTTCCGGCGGAAGGGGCGAAGTCGGCGCATTTCTGCTCGATGTGCGGGCCGAAGTTCTGCTCGATGAAGATCAGCCAGGAGGTGCGCGAGTTCGCGAAACTCCAGAACCAGCCGAGCGACGGCTTCGTTGCCGCCGCAGAGGCGGAGAAGGGCATGGAAGAGATGAGCAAGGTCTACGAAGAGACCGGGCGCGAGCTTTACATGGGCGCAGGCGACCGCGAGCACGACTGACGCTCGCGGCAGCTTCCGGACCTCACGGCTTGTACATCGGATCCTGCAAGCCGCGAGGTTCGACCTGATCGAGGCCTTGCTGGATGCTCAGCGTCTGCTGGGTCATCGCTGCCATCAGTGACTGGCTTTGCAGGATGAAGGTCATGAACTCGCCGAAATGCTTGGCGATGTTCTGCGCGCCCTCATCGGCAGGCAGCGCGCCGTGGTGCCGCAGATCGACCGAGGCGGGGTTGGTGAAGGATACGTCGAAATAGCGCGCGGTGGGTACGAACCAGCCGCCCATTGCTTCGAAAGTGTCGCGCGGTGCGACGAACATCTCGAAGGTCGATCCTATTTCTGGTCCCGTCGGCGTCTGTAGCCAGAATCCCGCCACGCGCACCGGGCCATCGGGGCCGGTAGCGGCGGCGATGAAGGTGGAATAGCGCCCGCCCGCGTTGTCGATCGCCTCGCTGAACATGTCGGGTATCGAACCGGTCAGGTCCCGGCGTGCCACCACGGTCGGATCGCTAACGCCTTCGTGCGCTAGCGCTTCTTGCAGGCCCTGCTCGAAATCCACCGCCACATCTTTCACGGTGAAAATCGCTGCACCGGCAAAGGCCGGATCGTCTGGCAGGATGCGATTGACCGAATAGGCAGTCGGCGCGTCGTGCCAGCCGACCAGAATAGTGTGATCACCGTCGCGCTGGATCGGTTCGGGGATCAGACGCGGGAAATTGCGCGGCTCTGCCTGCGTGCCCTGATCCGGTCCGCGATGCGGTCCGTTCTGGGCCGATCCGCTTTCGGGCGCGCAGCCCGCCATTAGCAGCGCCAGCATCGCATAGCGGAAAGGGACGGACATCGGCGTTTCCTTTGGCAGACTCACTTGCCGCGCGGGGCTAGTCGAATTTGGCGTCAAGGCAACATGCGAAGCCGCGTGTTTTGGCTTGGGCTGCGGCTTGTCGCGCGTGAAAGGCGCTTTGCCTCTCGAAATACGACGAGCCATTGGAACGTTCGGGCGAGAAGATCATCTTGCCACAAGGAGCTGCGCGTGCTGCGCAGCCCTTTCGTCACGCCGTTCGCATGGACGTTCGGCGGACTTGCAGGAGAGTACGATGCCTAACTTCGCCAAGACCCCGCGCGGGGCCGCGCTTTTCGCCGCCAGTTTGATCGGTATGGCCGCCATGGCCCCTGCTTTCGCCAGCGATGGCGAAGTGCTGGTGAGCCAGTCGCTCGATCACAGTGCCGTGGTGGTAGACACCGCCGATCTCGATCTCACCACCGCTTATGACCGCGACACTTTGCAAATCCGCATCGACAATGCGGCGCGCGCGGTGTGCGACATCAATGGCGGCTCCAAGATCGACCGGCTGCCCGATGCGCGCGCTTGCTTCAATGGCGCGCGCGAGAGCGCAATGTCGCAGCTTGCGGCGCGCGGCGTTCCGGCCAGCGCGCTCGCCGGGGGCTGACCATGTCTGTCGCCCCGGTCGCAATTGCGCGGTCGGGGACGCAACCAAACGGGTGACCCCGCGTTACCTCATGGCCCCCTTCCTGAATCGGAGACTGCCATGACGCGCAAGACACCCGCCAACCCTGCCCAAGTTGCTTTTGATAGCTGGATGCTCGGGCTGGAGGCGGCGAACGTCATCTGGTTGCGTTCGATGCGGATGATGGGCGGCGGAGCCCTCGCAGAACGCGAGGCGAAACGGATGGTGAGCGAAAAGGTCAGCGCCGGGGCCAGCCTGCCTTTCGCGCTGTGGCCGCTGATGATCGGTGGCGCGCAGCCGGAAGCTGTGGCCAACAAGACGCTGGCCCACTATCGCAAGCCCGTTCGCGCCAACAAGCGCCGCCTGTCACGCGCGCGAAAGTAGCGCGCCTAGGCCCGCTTGCGCACGAACTCGGCGCGCAGCACCAGGCCCTTGATCCCGGGATACTTGCAGTCGATCTCCTGCGGATCGCCGGTCAGTCGGATCGACTTGATCAGTGTGCCCTGCTTGAGCGTCTGGCCTGCGCCCTTAACCTCGAGATCCTTGATCAGCGTAACCTGATCGCCATCGGCCAGCATGTTGCCCACCGCATCGCGCACTTCCACCGTGCTGGCTGCGGCCTGCTTGGCTGCGAGTTCGGAAGCCGGCATCCATTCTCCGCTTTCCTCGTCGTATACGTATTCTTCGTCCTGGCCACTCATGCGTAAATGCTCCCGTTCGCGCGGCTGCGGCCTTGGCAGGAGCGGACTTTGCTGGAAAGAGACAATCTCCGATCGTCCAGAGGAAATCTTCATGCATCGCGCCGCCGCCAAGCTCGCTCCCGTTGCCCTCTCGTTCCTGATGCTGGCTGCCTGTTCGGAGGCGGACAGCATCGTCCCGGGCAATGCCGAAGACCCGAGGCCATTCTCGGAGATCGGTGCCGACGAGGAAATGCGCTTCACCGGAACGGAGCCGTTCTGGGGCGGCTCGGTCGTGGGCGAAAGCCTCACCTACAGCACGCCCGACAATATCGACGGCACCGCGATTGCGGTCAGCCGCTTTGCCGGGCGGGGCGGGGTGACATGGTCAGGCACGCTTGACGGCGAGAGCTTCGACCTGATGGTCACGCCGGGCCGCTGCTCCGATGGCATGAGCGACAAGACCTATCCGTTTGTGGCGACCTTGCAGCTTGGCGCGCAGCAGCGCGAAGGCTGCGCCTGGCGCGCCACCCATCCGCCTGCCGATCCGGCCCAAGAGCCAGCCCGGCAGCCCGCCTAGAACAGCCCCGGCACCTCGCGCTCGGCGGTGCTGCGCGGCTGCTCTGGCGTGAGGAGGCCCCGCCTGCCCTGGCTTGTGCGCTGCGTAGAGGCGATGGCATCGTCGGTGCCCCTCGCAATCGGCGCGCACGAGCGTCCGGCAAGGAAATCGAGCGCGCGGGCGACCATGTTTTCGCGCGGGTCGCCCAGCTGATAGGACAGGTCATCGTCGGCGCGGCAGGTGTTGGGCACGGTGGTCGCGAGGCCGTTGAAATATTCGCCGTTGCCCTCGGCGTTTTCGAGCTTGAAAGTAAGCAGCCGCAGCCGGTCGTCGCATTCCTCCAGGTCGAATGCGAATTGGCCTACCGGCTTGCCAAAGGTGTTGGAGCCGACAAGCGCCAGGTTGCTCTTGAGGTAAGGTTTCAGGCCGTTGACCACCAGTTCGCTGGCAGAAGCGGTCGCCTCGGTGCCGATGAAGGCGATCCGCGTCGGCGCGACCGATTGCGGTCTGTTCGCGAACCGATAAATCTCATCCTGAGCCGACTTGGAGGGACGCAGCGCGAGCTTGTAGTAGACATCGCCCACGTGGTCGCGCGCCAGCAGATCGCCCAGCACGTCGGCCACCGAAAGTGCGCCGCCACCGTTGTAGCGCAGATCGACGATGAACTCGGTGACGCCCTGGGCGCGGAAGTCCGCGAAGGCTTCGCGCATGTCGGCAATGGCCGGTTCGATAAAGGTGCGCAGGTTGAAATAGCCAACCTTCTTGCCGTTATCGTCGATCACCTTAGCGCCATAACGGTCCGACACCGGATCGAGCGCGAAGTCGGTTTTTGTAAGCGAGACTTCGCGCGTGACACCGGACTGATCGCGCACGCGCAAAACCCGTGTCACACCCGCATCGTTCGGGCCGAGCGCGAGATAGACGGCATAGTCGGGATAGACCGCGTTGCTCGCCATGATCTGGTCGATGGTCTGGAGGTTGGACGCAGATGTGCCGATGGCCAGAATCTCGGTGCCGCGATCAAGATTGGCACCCAGCGCGGGCGTGTCCTCGAAGGTTTCCGCCACCCACACCCGCCGCGCCGAGGTATCGTACGACAGGCGAAAGCCGAACCCCGCGCTCGAACCCGAAGAGTAGTAGGCGTTCTCCTCGGCGATCGAGGTCAGATAGGTGAAGTAGCGATCCTTGTTCTGTGCCCGGGCCGGGGCGACGCGGGCGTCGATATAGTCCTCAAGGTTCGAATATGAGGCAATCGACGGATTGGCGAGCAGGTCGGGGAACACATACCATTCGTCGATTACTTCGTCGAAAGCTGCGGCCCGGCTGGTGAGCGAGCAGGGCGCGCTGCTGGTGGTTGGAGACGGGGTAGGCGCGCTTGCGCCCGGAGCGGGCGTTGCTGAACTGCCTGAGCCTGATCCACCCCCACCGCATGAAGAGAGCAGGGCAAGGCTGGCGAGCGAGGCGACGAAGGGTGAGGCGCGCATGGCGGTAACTTTGCACTCCCGAATGGGAGGGGCGAGCCTGCCCCTAAGGGAAAGTGCTAAGTCAGCGGCATCGCGATGGCAAGCGGACAAAAGCGGGGTTCGGCGGATCGGCCCGGTACCTTGCGCGTTGGTGGCCTGCAACGAGGAGAACCTGGGGGCGATCCTTGCGCTTTGGGGGCCAAGTCTTCAGATGGGCTCTCGATCCGCCGCAAGCAGGCAAGCCCTCCGAAAAGAAAGGACCGTCCATGGCAGGAAACACGCGCGCACAGTTGGCACTGGCGAAACTCGCCAAACCCGAAATTCTCGGCAAGGGCGGCTTCCGTCTTACCTCGGCCGCCTTCAAGCAGGGCGACGAGCTGGATCCGTGCTTCACCGCCGACGAGGAAGACGCAGTCGCCCCGCCGCTCGACTGGAGCGCCCCGCCAAGCGAAGCGGCCGAACTGGTGCTGATCGTGGAAGATCCCGATGCGCCGAGTGACGAGCCGTTCTGCCACTGGCTGGTCTGGGGTCTCGCCCCGCAGCAGGGCCAGCTGCTCGAAGGCGAGGTTCCGCCGCGCGTCGGCAAGAACTCTTTCGGCAATTCCGAATGGGCGCTGCCCGCTCCGCCGCAAGGGGATGAGGCGCACGAGTATATCTTCCAGCTGTTCGCCCTCGACCTTCCTGTGGCGCTGATGCCGGGCGCGGGCCGCGACGAACTGTTCGCGGCGATGGAGGGGCATGTGGTCGCCGCTACCATGCTCTCGGCCAACTATGCCCGCGCCGAGAACGATGGCGAGGAAGGCGATTGGGACGATGTCGACATCGATTCGATCGACTTCGACGGCAATTGATCCACCGCGCAAGTGGGGAACCTGTGAAAAACCGGTGGATTACGCATTGAAGCATAGCGACGGCGGGCTTTTGGCCGGGCTAAGCGAATAGTTCCGATTCGAACGGTAAAGGACGTAAGTTAGATTATGGCAGCCAAGAACAACGCGCTGAGCAAGCCCGTTACCCTGTCGCCGGCGCTGGAAGACGTGATCGGCAAAGGCCCGATGACGCGTGCGCAGGTCACTTCGAAGGTGTGGGAATACATCAAGGCCAACGACCTGCAGGATGCCAAGGACAAGCGCCAGATCAACCCCGACGCCAAGCTTGGCGCCGTGATCGGCAACGAACAGATTTCGATGTTCAAGATGACCGCTGCCGTGTCGAAGCACCTCAGCTAAGCGTCATCGCCTTCGGGCATGAACGAAAAACGGGCAGGAAGCATGGCGCTTCCTGCCCGTTTTGCTTTCCGGCCGCGGGGGGCTGGCCGGAGTGACTTGAGGCTGGCCGTCAGTTGGCGCTTGTCGGCAGTGCGGTGCGCTCGATCCACTTGGCGAAGGCTTCCATGATCGTTTGCAGGAAGGCTTTGGTTTCCTCGCTGGCCACGGCGCCGCTCTCGTCGAACAGGCCAAACAAGTTGCCGATATAGGCTTCAGGCTGGCCCATCACCGGCATATCGAAGAACACCAGCGACTGGCGCAGATGATGGTTAGCCCCGAACGCGCCGACCGCACCAGGCGATGCGGCGACGATGGCGGCGGGCTTGCTGGTGAACACCGCCTCGCCCCAGGGGCGCGAGCCAACGTCGATCGCGTTCTTCAGCGCTCCGGGCATCGAACGGTTGTATTCCGGCGTCACGAACAGCACCGCATCGGCGGCGCCCACTTGCTCGCGCATCCGCGTCCAGGCGGCCGGCGGCGTGTCGGTTTCGAGGTCTTCGTTGTACAGCGGCAGGTCGCCGATCTCGACGATGCTGGCTTCGAGGTTTGCAGGTGCTTCGGCCATCAGCGCATGGGCCAGCTTGCGGGTGTGCGAATCCTTGCGCAGGCTGCCGACGATGACGG
The DNA here is from genome assembly GCF_005434915.1 of Aurantiacibacter suaedae. GTDB lineage: Bacteria > Pseudomonadota > Alphaproteobacteria > Sphingomonadales > Sphingomonadaceae > Alteraurantiacibacter > Alteraurantiacibacter suaedae. The sequence continues at coordinate 1,277,283 of NZ_SKCG01000001.1, read as the reverse complement.
CGACTTTGTAAGTGGTGGACATATAGGCCTCCTGGTTTCTTGCTTTCGATGTAGTTGAACGAATGCGTTTCGGAATTGCCGAAAACCTTCTAAGGCTCATGCGTTTTCGTATAGGTGGCGGCAGGGCATAAGATTGTGAACTGGGACGATTTGCAGAATTTCCTCGCCATCGCGCGGCACGGCAGCCTTTCGGCGGCGGCGCGTTCGCTTGGGGTGACCCAGCCGACGATGGGCCGCCGGCTGGCCGCGCTGGAGGCTAACCTCGGCACGCGGCTGTTGCTGCGCACGCCCGAGGGGTTTGTCCTCACCGCGCTGGGTGAGCAGATGCTGGCGCGGGCCGAGCGGATGGAGGAGGAAGCCTATGCCGCGCAGCTTCTCGCCTGCAGCAGCGACGCACGGCTCGAAGGCACGGTTCGGCTGACCACGGTCGACACGCTGGCCGGGGCCTTCATCGCGCCTGCCATGCTTGACTTGCAGCGCGAGCATCCCGGCATTGTCGTCGAACTCCTCGCCGCCACCCAATCGCTCAACCTGTCGCGGCGCGAGGCGGACATCGCCATCCGCATGACCCGCTTCGAAGGCGATCTGATCGTGGCGCGCAAGGTCGCCACGCTCGCCCTGTCGTTCTACACCGCACGCACGCAGCCCGAGCCCGAGCGGGTGATCACCGTGCTCGACGATCAGGCCCACCTGCCCGAGGCGCGCGCCATGGCCGAACATTTCGCAAGCCTTCCGGTGGGGCTCAAGTCGAACAGCCGCGAGGTGCAGCACGATGCCGCGTGCCATGGCGGCGGGGTGGCGATGCTGCCGCGCTTCCGCGCCGATCATGACGAGCGCCTGCAACGCATCCGCACCGATCTGCCCGACCTGCGCCGCGATATCTGGCTCGGCGTCCATGCCGACCTGCACAAGATGCCGCGAATGCGCTCGACCATCGACGCACTGGTCGCCCACTTCGCGTCCAAGGCGCGGCTGCTCGACCCGGAAGGCTGACCGGAACCCAGCTTCGCATATCTGAAAAATTCAGCGGGCGGGACAAATGTCTGTCCCGTGCGCTTTGCCTATGCCATGATTGCCGACGATGTGAGCAGGTTTGAGCCTGCCCGAACGGAGAGATTACATGGCCACTATCGTCGGCGGCGTCGCCACTTCGCACACTCCCACCATCGCTTTCGCCAAGGATGGCGGCAAGCAGGACGATCCCGTCTGGAAGCCGATCTTCGAAGGCTATGAGCCGGTGCAGGACTGGTTCCGCGAGAAGCAGCCCGACGTGCTGGTCTATATCTACAATGACCACATGACCTCGTTCTTCGAGCACTACAGCCACTTCGCTCTGGGTGTGGGCGAGGAATTCAAGGCGGCGGACGAAGGCGGCGGCCCGCGCGATATTCCGGCGATCGAGGGCGACCCGAAGTTCGCCGAACACGTGGCGCGGGTGATGGTCGCCAACGAATTCGACCTTTCCTATTTTCAGGGCAAGGGGCTCGACCACGGGGCCTTTTCGCCGCTGTCGGTGATGGTGGACCATGATAAGCAGCACGGCTGGGCGACGAAGATCCTGCCCGTGGTCTGCGGCGTGCTGACCGTGCCGCTGCCCTCGGCGCGGCGGTTCTACAAGTTCGGCAAGTCGCTGCGGCAGGCGATCCTGTCGTACCCCGAGGATATCAAGGTCGCCATCGCGGGAACCGGGGGTCTGTCGCATCAGGTCCACGGCGAGGCCTGCGGCTTCAACAATCCCGACTGGGACATGGAATTCATGGAACGGCTGGAGAAAGATCCGGAGGGCCTGCTCGACATGACCATTGCCGAGCTAGCGAAGCTCGGCGGCTGGGAAGGGGCCGAGGTGGTGATGTGGCTGATGATGCGCGGGGCGCTCTCGGCCGATGTCGAATGCACGCACAAGACCTATTTCCTGCCCTCGATGTGCCCGATCGCCACGATGATCCTTGAAGAGCGAGCGGTAGACGCGTCGGTCGAGCCGCCCGAAGTCACCCGCGCACGCGCCGACCGCGACTATGCCGGGGCCGAGGAGATGCAGGGCACCTATCCCTTTACCATCGCACGCAGCGTAAAGGGCTTTCGCCTCAACCGTTTCCTGCATTCGCTGACCGAACCCAAGGTGCGCAAACTTTTCCGCGAAGACGAAGAAGCGGCCTACGAGCAGGCCGGCCTGACCGAGGAAGAGCGCGATCTCGTCCGTCGCCGCGACTGGATCGGGATGATCCACTATGGCGTGATCTTCTTCATGCTCGAAAAGCTCGGCGCGGTGACCGGCATCGGCAACATCGACATTTACGCCAGCATGAAGGGCCTGACCGTCCCCGAGTTCCAGAAGACCCGCAACGCGACGATCAACTACGGCGTGGCGGGGAAAGAGGACTGAGCGCGTCTGGCGGCTTGCGGCTGGTCGCACGCCTGGCGATAGGTGGCCGATGTCCTGCGATAGCCGAACCGTTGCCATCGATGCGCTGCGTCTGCCAGATCTGCCCGCCGCGCTGGCGATTCAGGCCGAGGCCTATCCGCCGTTCCTGCGCGAAGGTGAGAGCGCCTTTGCCAGCCGGATTGCGCTGAGCGCCTCCTATTGCCTTGCCGCGCGGCGGGAGGGGCAGCTGCTGGGCTACCTCCTCGCGCATGGCTGGCGGCGGCAGTCACCGCCTGCGGTGGGGGCAATCCTTCATGATGGCGAGCCGAGCGAGGTGCTGTTCCTGCACGATTTGTCGGTCTCGGCTTCCGGGCGCGGCCTTGCGATTGGCCGCAAGCTGGCCGAGCGCGCGCTTGCGCTGGCGGCGCAGGATGGGCTGCGCAGGGCCGAGCTGATCGCGGTCGAGGGCGCGGCGAGGTATTGGAGTAAGCTTGGCTTTGTGGCGGAACCGGTTTCGCGCGCGTTGGCGGAGAAGGTCAGGGGCTATGGCGAGGCCGCTTGCTGGATGACGCGGGCGATTGGTGAGGGTGGAGAGGCGAGTGGCGGCTGACGATCCGAGAGCGGTCATTAGGCATTCAAGCGGAAGGCCCTCAAAGCTGAAATTCGAACATTCCAAACGTGATCTTTGCAAAGCTGCTAAAGCTAAGTTTGGGATGTCCGGAGTTCCAATGCCTCCGAAATATCCTCCAGCGCCTCCTCGAAGGGCGCGGAAGAGCCGTGGGCGCGTGAAAGGACGAGTGCTCCCTGAATAAGGATTACGTCGCGCTGGGCGTAGCGCAAAGCATCCATTTCTAAACAACCGGCCATGCGATAGAGTTCGGCCGTCGCGTCAGCCCATGCGCTGAATAAACGTCCTGTTTGGTCGCGCAATTCGTTCGGTACTTCTTCCATCGCGAACACCGCAAGGAGACAGCCGAGTAAACCGCCCTCGTAATGTCGATGTAACATCGCGCGAACCACTTCCCACTTTGTCGCTGGTGAGAGGGTTGGCGAAGATGTCGTTTGTCTGATCGAGTGAATAATGGCTTCAATCGATTCAAGCGACCGATGGGCCATTTCCAGCTTTCCCCGACCAAAGTGATGATAGATGCTGGAGCGCCCGAGATCGGTCCGGTCCGAAATAATACTCATCGTCGTACCGTGAAACCCGTTCTCACGAAAAGTGCGAGCAACTTTGTCGACAAGATCGAGCTGGCGTTCATCCATTGTCATGACTGGTTCCTTCTAGAGCTACGAAGAACCATCCTGTTGGCTTTGCACAGGTTCCAGAAGTTCGTTAAACTCCAGAACATTGCCGTCGGGATCGCGCACAAAGATCAGCCGGCGTCGGTCGCTGTAAATGTGTGGCCCGTCCGTAATCTTAATATCCTCTCGCGAAAGTTTGGCGATAAGAGCGTCGAGATCGTCCACGATGAAAGCGGCGTGAGTCATGCCAGGATGTTTCACCTCTTCGTCCTGAAGCACGTTTCGCGCGCCTTTGCGCGGTGTCCCGTTAAAGATCAGGTTGATGTAAATCCCCTCCTCGTTGACCATCTCATTTGCATGATGCTCAGGGAGATCGATTTCTTCCCTCCAGCCAAATGCTTCGTAGAATTTGGTGGCTCGCTGGCGGTCCGTTACGCGGATGCCAACATGTTCGTACGACGTGATGCGGAATGACATAGCTGTCCTTTCAGATCGCTGGCATGGTGAGAAAATTGGGGAGGGCTTTCACTCGGTCCAGCCATGCTCGAACGGATGTATATGGCTCCAATGATATGCCGCCTTCGTGAGCCAGTGCTACGTACGGAAAACATGCAACATCAGCGATTGTGGGTTTCGATAAAGCCAGCCATTTACAGCGCGAAAGATGCTTATCCAAAATTTCGATTAGGCGTGCCGAGGCGATACGTGCCGCTTCTACATCCAATTTGTATGCGAACTTGTCGTGAAGCCGGGCATCGTTTGGACCGCGCGCGATCTCATTTTCTGCGACCATCAACCATTGCATGACTTCCGCCTCTTCACGTGCGCCGGTTGGGTACCAGTCCTCGCGATCGAACTTACGCGCCAGATAGGCCAGCATGGCTTGTGAGTTGCGCAGGATAACGTCGCCATCAATCAATACTGGAATTTCGCCGAACGGGTTGCGCTCGATGAACTCCGCGCTTTTATGCTCACCTTCAAGGAAATTCACGGGACGAAGTGTGATGGGCTGACCGATCAACGCACAAAAAAGGCGCACCTTGTAGCAATTGCCCGATAGTTCGAGATCATAAAGCTTCATATCAGACACCCTTTCTAAGTGTGGACCGAACGATCGGTACAGCGAGTAAGGCAAGCTGTCAAATCTCGTCCCAGATTGTCTGCTTTGTTGCTGACCTGCAATCTATCTGCTGTTCCGCTACCCACCCAATTTCCGCCATCCCCAATTCCGCTCAGCCTGAGCCTGTCGGAAGCGAAGCTGGGCCGCAGGCCCAACGCCACGCGCCGCCCTTGCCTCAATCGCCCTGCCGATTTCGCGCCAGTTTCGAAACGCGCTCCCAGTCGCCTGCGATCAGGGCTTCCTTCTTCGCTCTGCTCGAGCCCTTGATTTGTCGCTCGGCGGCGCGGTGGGCGCAGTGGTCGCCTATGTGTTCTTGGCCTTTACCGTGGGCAGTCTGCCGATGCTGGTCGACTGCGAGGTCGACTTCCTCACCGCGACCTGCACCAGCCTGCGCCTTTTCGGGCGTAACCGCGCGGCGATGCTCGGTTGGGCTGTGATCGTGGCGGTGTTGCTGACGCTGGTGCTGCTGCCGTGGGTCCTCGGGCTGCTGGTGGCGCTGCCGGTGCTCGGCCACGCGACTTGGCACCTGTACCGGGGGGCGATTGTCTTTGCGGTCTGGCCGCGGGAGCGCGGCAAGGCTGGCCCTTTCCTACGCCCGGCGCGCTGTGCTTGTGGTGCCCCCATGTCCACGCATGTCCTTGCCGCTGCAACAGAACTACCCTGGCGCAGAGTGGCCCGAAAGTTTCTGCTCAGAACGGTGTCACACCTGTCACACCTTGCCCGATCAGCTTGGCAGGTGGCGCTATCGGCCTTGGCGGGTGAAGGGCCAGTCGATCACCTTGGCGGTCCACAGCGCGAGCCAGATCAGCAGCGGCTGCGCGATCATGCGCGGGACGTGGTAGGCAAGGCCCAGGCCGTCGTCAGGCCGGGCAAGGTCGATCAGCATGTGGTTGACGTTGGCGGGCCACACGCACAGCGCATAGAGCGCCAGACCCACCCCGGCCGCCTTGCGCAACCATGGCCCGAACGGCTGCGCCAGCGCGACCGCGCCCGCCACTTCGGCAAGGCCCGTCCAGTAGATCACCTGGAGCGGGTAGGGCACCCAGCCGGGCATGATCGCAAGGAAGGTGAGCGGACTGGTGACGTGGAAGTATCCCGCCGCGAGATAGAGCAGCACCAAGAGCCAACGCAGGATCGTTCTCACCATGATCGGGGTCATGCCCTGCCAGCGTCCGCGTCACAAGCTCCATTGTGCCTTGCAACATAGGTCAAGCTGGGGTGATATGCGGCGATACCACATAGGAGGTCGCATGTCCGTTTCCCGTCTGATGCTCGCCGCTTCGTTGTTAGCGCTTTCGCTGCCTGCTGCGGCGCAGACCCCGGAAGAGACGGCCATGGCCGCGCTTGAAGAAGCACCCGTGTGGGACGGGCACAACGACGTACCCGGCCAGCTGCGCGGACGGTTCGGCAATGTGATCGGCGATTTCGACTTCACGCACACGCTTGAAGGCGAGCGCTGGACGCCGGGCGAGATGCACACCGATATCGCCCGCCTGCGCGAAGGCAAGGTCGGGGTGCAATGGTGGTCGGTCTACGTTTCGGCCAGCCTTGAAGAGCCGGTGGCGGTGCAGACCACTCTGGAGCAGATCGATGTCCTTAAGCGCCTGATCGCCGAAAACCCTGATGACATGACGCTGGCGCTCACCTCCGGCGATGTCGAGAAGGCGCTGGCCGAGGGCAAGATTGCCGGGATGATCGGGATGGAAGGCGGCCACTCGATCGGCACCAGCCTCGCCGTGCTGCGCCAGATGTACGACCTCGGCGCGCGCTACATGACACTTACTCATTCGTCGAACACCAGCTGGGCTGACAGCGCCACCGACGATCCCGAGCATGACGGGCTCACCGACTGGGGCGTGCAGCTGGTGCAGGAAATGGCGCGGCTGGGCATGATGATCGATCTCAGCCACGTCAGCGAGGCGACGATGATGGACGCGCTCGATGCGACCGACGCGCCGGTGATGTTCAGCCATTCGAGCGCGCGGGCGGTCACTGGTCATGCCCGCAATGTTCCCGACACGGTGCTGCGGCGTTTGCCCGAAAATGACGGTATCGTGATGGTGGTGGCGCTGCCCGGCTATATCAGCGAGGGCCAGCGCCAGCGCAACGCCAACCGCGCCGCCGAAAAAGCGCGGCTGGAATCGCTCAATCTCGGCAATCCGGCAGCAGTCGAAGCCGGGCTGGTGGCGTGGGACGATGCCAACCCCGTGCCGGATGCCACAATTGCCGACATGGCCGACCATATCGACCACATCCGCGACCTGATCGGCGTCGACTACATCGGCATCGGCGGGGATTATGACGGGATGTTCAGCGGGCCCGTGGGGATGGAAGATGTCACCGGCTACCCCGCGCTGTTCACCGAACTGGCGCGGCGCGGCTATTCACAGGAAGATCTCGAAAAGATTTCCAGCGGCAACATGATGCGGGTGTTGAAGAAGGCCGAAGCCTATGCCGCCAGCATGGCGGACGTTCCGCCAATCGAGACGGCGACCAACTAACCTCGAGCAAGATCGCCGGAGTTGGTGTCAGCCTCGGACTCGGGCAAGACACCGTGCGTTGCTGCAGCCTCTTGTTCAAGCTCGCTTTCGCTCATGCGCTCGTAAAGGGTCCGGGCCACGCCATCCAACTTCGATGCGTCTGCCTTGCCGCGCTTGGCGGCAAGGGCTGCGCCGGCGGCTTCCTGTCGTGCTTGCGATTGTTGATCCATCAGCCTTTTGCCTCGATTTCAGAGCCCAATTTCAGCAGTTCGCTGCCATCATCCTGTTTGATCAGATAGGCTGGATTGTCCGCGTCGCCCTTCCGTGTAATCTCGCTCCCCTTCAGAGTGCGCGTGACCTCGCGTTCGAACCGTTCGGCAATCTGGCCCTCGGCGGTGCCGTTGCCCCACGACCAGGTGACGTACTGTCCGCTTCTGAAGCTGTTGGCGTTGCTCACGATTTAGGCCAGCGCCGGAATGATCCAGATCGCCGACATGGCAATCACTGCGAGAAGGAGGCTGGCGCCCAGCACCCAGCGAACGACGTTGGGTGACGACCCGCCGCGCGCCTCGTCGGTTTCGACATGAAGCTGCTGTTTATCCTGTTGCATTTTGCTGCCTTTCGATTGTGTTCTTACCAGAACTACGCACTCAGGGCCCTGCTGGTTCCACTTCAGCCTGGATCGATGCGCCCCGGCATACGAAGGAAGAAGGCGGTCGACCATCCCAACATGATGACCCCGATGATGCTCTCGAAAGCGCCCACGAGCCGCCAATCGAGCGCTACGTGAACATCCGAATAGCCGACGGTGGAGTAGGAGAGCGACGAATAGTTGATCGCCGCTTCAAGGGTTCCCGTTAGCGCCCACCGCCAGAACGATAAATTAAGGTGAAGGCCACGCCGCGCAGCGACAGTGCATCGGTGTGCTGAATGCGCTCGACCTACCGTTCGGTGCGCAGCGCGCGGCTATGGCTGAAGAGCCCCAAGCCGTGGATCACGATGGTGGCGACCACCAGCCTCGCCGAAACGACGAACTCGATCCACAGGCTTGCGGTCAGCGACCCTCCGCGTACGCGTTTCAGTCGCGCAGCAGTTCGTTGATCCCGGTTTTCGAGCGGGTCTGCGCATCGACCGTCTTCACGATCACTGCGCAGTAGAGGTTGGGGCCGGGGGTGCCATCGGGCAGCGGCTTGCCGGGCATGGTGCCGGGGACCACCACCGCATAGGGCGGCACTTCGCCGATGTGAACTTCGCCGGTCGTGCGGTCGACGATCTTGGTCGAGGCGCCGAGATAGACGCCCATCGACAGCACCGCACCTTCGCCCACGCGCACGCCTTCGGCCACTTCCGAACGCGCGCCGATGAAGGCGCCGTCACCGATGATCACCGGGCCGGCCTGCAACGGCTCAAGCACGCCGCCAATACCCGCTCCGCCCGAGATGTGCACGTTCTTGCCGATCTGCGCGCAGGAGCCGACTGTCGCCCAGGTATCGACCATCGTGCCTTCATCGACGAAAGCGCCGATGTTCACGAAGCTCGGCATTAGCACCACGTTCTTGCCGATGAAGCTGCCCCGGCGCACCACCGCGCCTGGCACCACGCGGAAACCCGCCTCGGAGAACATGTTATCGCCCCAGCCGGAGAACTTGCTAGGCACCTTGTCGAAAGCCGGCGCGCCGCCCGCGCCGTTCTCGATCACCACGTTGTCGCGCAGGCGGAACGAGAGCAGCACGGCTTTCTTCAGCCACTGGTTGACCTGCCAGCCGCCGTTCCCGTCGGGTTCTGCAACGCGGGCCGCGCCTTTATCGAGCAGCTCGAGCGCCTGGTTGACGACCTCGGCGACCTCGCGGCTGGCGGGGGTGACATTGGCGCGGTCTTCGAAAGCGGCTTCGATGGCGGACTGGAGTTCGGCGGTCATGCTGCGTGTTCCTCGTTGTCTATTTGCCAGCGCGGCTAGCCGCTCACCCTGCGCGAGACAAGTCAGCGCATCAATTCGCGCGCGAACTCGATCAGGCCGCGCTGCCGTTCGCGCTTCAAGCGTTCGGCGTGAAGGATGGCGCCCACTTCCTCGAAACAGGCTTCGACATCGCTGTTTACGAGCACGTAGTCGTAAGCGTCCCAATGGCTGATTTCGGCGCGTGCGCGGTCCATCCGGCCCCGGATCACCTCGTCGCTGTCGGTCCCGCGCGAGCGGAGGCGGTGTTCGAGTTCGGCAATGCTCGGGGGCAGCAGAAATACCGAGACCACATCGGGCCCAGCGGCCTGCGACAATTGCTGCGCGCCCTGCCAGTCGATATCGAACAGGTAATCCTGCCCGGCGGCGAGCCCTCCGGCGATTTGCGCGCGCGGTGTGCCGTAGCAGTTGCCGAACACCTCTGCCCATTCGAGGAACTCGCCGGCTTCAACCATGCGGTCGAATTCAGAACGCTGGGTAAAGAAATAGTCCTGCCCCTCGGTTTCGCCGGGGCGCATCGGGCGGGTGGTGACGGATACCGACATCGCCAGGCTCTGCTCGGCGGCGAGCAACTTGCGTGCGATCGTGGTCTTGCCTGCGCCCGAGGGCGAGGAGAGAATGAACATCAAGCCGCGGCGCGGCAGGGTCTTGGATTCGGCCATAGCCGCTCTTGGCGCAAGCCGGGCCGGGCGATCAAGCCCGGATCATTAGCAAAAGAGCGCTATTCCCCGTTGCGGCCGCGAATCACGGTATTGGCGATGATCCCCGCGCCTACCAGCAGCGCACCGGGAACCGAGCTTCGGGCGAGGTGCTTAACACCCACCAGACCAACCCGGCGCGCGGGGCTGCTTTTGAGCAGCTTGCGGTCGCTTTCCGTCTGCACGAACTTGCCCCTCTCGAGCATCTGCACAACCATATTGCGCAGGAGCGAGGCAATGATGACGATCAGGATTTCGGCAATGACCGGGTGGGCAAGGGGCTTGCCATCTTCGGCTTGGGCGGTGCGCTTGGCTTTGGATTTGCGGGTCATATACCCAGTCTAACGCAAAACGAGCGCAATCGGTCCTATTTCTTTCGGCCAAAATCCACTGTCACGACATTCGAGCCGTCTTCGCTCTTCGCGATGGGCTCGCCGTCCTCGTTTGTCAGGTCCGCTTCTTCGTCGTCGGGCGCGCCTTGCTCGAAATCGTCAATCGCGGCCTGGAACTGCAAGCCGAAGTCCACCGCAGGATCGACAAAGGCCGTGATCGCGGAGAACGGGATGACCAGCTTCGAAGGAATCTGGTTGAAGCTGAGGCCAACCGAGAACCCGTCTTCGCCCACCGACAGATCCCAGAACTTGTTCTGGAGCACGATCGTCATCTCGTCGGGGAAACGTTCGCGTAGCGCGGAAGGGATGTCGACCCCGCTCGCGGCTGTTTTGAAGGTGATGTAGAAATGATGGCCGCCGGGCAGTTCGCCGCCGGATTTCTCTACCGAGCCGAGCACGCGGCCGACCACGGCGCGCAGGGCTTCCTGCACGATTTCATCATAGGGGATCAGGCTATCGGGCGCTTCGTCGCTCATGGGAGGCTAGGTGACTATCGCTGCGCCCAAGGTCAAGTCGCAAGGCGGTCGCAATTGTGGGATATCTTGCACCTGTGGCACAGCGGCCTATAGGCGAGGCCCATGCGCACAGGCCGGACAGAGCGAACCACGAAGGAAACCTCCATTGCCGTCGAGGTCGATCTCGATGGCACGGGAGCCTATGACATTTCGACCGGGATCGGCTTTCTCGATCATATGGTCGAGCAGTTCTCGCGCCATTCGCTGATCGACGTCACGCTGAAGGTGGAGGGCGACCTCCATGTCGATCAGCACCACACCACAGAAGATAGCGCCATCGCGCTTGGCCAGGCACTGGCACAGGCGCTCGGCGACAAGGCCGGGATCGGCCGCTATGGCGAGGCGCACTCGCCGATGGACGAGACGCTGGCGCGTGTGGTGGTCGATATTTCGGGCCGTCCGTGGTGCGTGTTCAAGGCTCGCTTCACGCAGGAAAAGCTCGGCGAGTGGGATACCGAGCTGATCGAGCACTGGTTCCAGTCGGTGGCGCAGGCGGCGGGGCTGACGCTGCACTGTCAGGTGCTTTACGGCACCAACAACCACCACATCTGCGAGGCGCTCTACAAGGGTTTTGCCCGTGCGATGCGGCAGGCGGTCGAGCTGGACGCGCGCAAGAACGGCGCGATCCCGAGCACGAAAGGGCAGCTTGGTGGGTAGAAACATGACAACGGCTGCAACGCAGCCGCAAGGCCGACCGGCCGCCCGCAGCGGGGGCAGGTTGTCTGCCCATCTAGCGAGGAGTGCACGCCCGGATGGGCGGGCGGAAAACAACCATGGGTAACAGGGTCGCGCTCATTGATTACGGCGCGGGCAACCTGCACTCGGTTCACAACGCGCTGACCGCTGCCGGCAGCGAGTTCATCACCGTGACCGACGATCCCGAGTTCGTGCGCGGCGCGCAGCGGATCGTGCTGCCGGGTGTCGGCGCGTTCAAGGCCTGCCGCGACGGGCTGTTCGGCATTCCCGGCATGGTCGAGGCGCTGACCGAGCAGGTGTTGGGCAAAGGCGTGCCCTTCCTCGGCATCTGCGTGGGGATGCAACTGCTGGCCGATCGCGGGCTCGAATTCGGCGTCACGCCGGGGTTGGGCTGGATTGCGGGCGAGGTCGAGAAGATCGAGCGCACCGATCCCGCCATCCGCGTGCCGCACATGGGCTGGAACGACGTGGCGCTTACCCCGCATCACGGCGATGATGACCTGCTCGAACCGGGCGAGGCCTATTTCCTTCATTCCTATCACTTCGCGCCTGAGAACGGCCACGATGTCGCCGCCATGACCGACCACGGCGGCGGGCTGGTGGCGGCCGTGGCGCGCGATAATATCATCGGCGTGCAGTTCCACCCGGAAAAGAGCCAGCGCTATGGGCTCGACCTGCTCGCCCGCTTTCTGGAGTGGAAACCGTGATCGTTTTTCCCGCCATCGACCTCAAGGCCGGACAGGTCGTGCGCCTTGCCGAAGGCGATATGGACCGCGCCACCATCTATGGCGACAACCCTGCCGCGCAGGCGATGATCTTCGCCGAGGCGGGGGCGGAGTTCCTGCACGTGGTTGACCTCGATGGCTCCTTCGCGGGCCGGGCCGAGAACCGCGAGGCGGTCGAAGCGATTGTCGCGGCGTTTCCCGGCCATGTCCAGCTGGGCGGCGGCATTCGCGATGCGGCGGCGGTCGAGGGCTGGTTCAACCTTGGCGTTTCGCGCGTGGTGATGGGCTCGGCGGCGCTAAAAGATCCCGAATTCGTCAAGCAGATGGCGAAGGAATGGGAGAACGGCATCGTCGTCGCGGTCGATGCGCGCGATGGCATGGTCGCGACAGAGGGCTGGGCCGAAGTGTCCGACGTGCCGGTGCGCGATCTTGCCCGCCGGTTCGAGGATGCGGGCGTGGCCTCGCTGCTGTTCACCGACATTGGCCGCGATGGGCTGCTCAAGGGCTGCAATATCGAGGCCACCGTGGAGCTGGCGCGCAGCGTCGATATTCCGGTGATCGCTTCGGGCGGCGTAAAGGGGCTCGACGATATCCGGATGCTCGCGGTTCATGCCGAAGACGGGATCGAGGGCGTTATCACGGGCCGCGCGCTGTACGAGGGGCGGCTCGATCTGGCGGCGGCGATCCAGATGGCGGATCGGGCGTGAGTGCGCTGGGTCTGATCGCTACTGCTCTCGCAATCGCCTGTACGGGCGTTCTGGTGCATGACCTTTGGTATCGGAGAACGGCTTTTGCCCAGTTCGCCGCAGGCCGCAGCGCTCATCCGGGCCTGTTCAAGCTCGGTATAGCGGCCTGGTGTGCCTGTCTGCTCGGCTCTTCGCTCGTCGTGGTAGAGGAGATGGGGCGTGAGGCCTGCGAGGGCGCCGATCCTTGCGCGATAATCATTGAGGCTTCGAAACCATGACCGTCCGTATCCGCGTCATCCCCTGTCTCGACGTCGCCGATGGCCGTGTGGTCAAAGGTGTGAACTTCGTTGACCTCAAGGACGCCGGCGATCCGGTCGAACAGGCGCAGGCCTATTCGGAGGCCGGGGCCGACGAGCTGTGCTTCCTCGACATTTCCGCCAGCCACGAAGGGCGCGGCACGCTGCTCGACATCGTCAAGCGCACCGCCGAGGTCTGCTTCATGCCGCTTACCGTGGGCGGCGGCGTCCGCACGGTGGAAGATGCCCGCGCGCTGCTGCTGGCGGGGGCGGACAAGGTCGCGGTCAATTCCGCCGCCGTCTCGCGCCCTGAAGTGGTGGCCGACATTGCCGAGAAGATGGGCAGCCAATGCATCGTCGCCTCGGTCGACGCGCGCTGGAACGAGGACCACTACGAGATCTACACCCATGGTGGCCGCCGCCCCACGGGTATCGACGCCATCGAACATGCGGTGAAGCTCGCCAATCTTGGCGCGGGCGAGCTGCTCGTCACCAGCATGGATGGCGACGGCACCCAGAAAGGCTACGACCTCAAGCTGACCCGCGCCATTGCCGATGCCGTCTCGGTGCCGGTGGTCGCTTCGGGCGGGGTGGGCAACCTCCAGCATCTTGTCGAAGGCGTGACCGAGGGCGGGGCGAGCGCCGTTCTGGCCGCCTCCATCTTCCATTTCGGCACCCATTCGATTGCCGAGGCCCATGCGGCCTTGCGCGCGGCGGGGCTGCCTGCACGCGGTTAGCGATCCCGAATCGGGACACGCTGTTCATAAAGGTTGAAAATCGGTTAAAAATGGTGCTTTGGCGCGGCCATGACGCCACGCCTTATCGCCTCTGCCATGATTCTTGCGGCCATTCCGGCGGCGGCCCATGCGGCTGGCGCTGTACCGGTGGACGAAGCTTCCACCACGCTGCTGTTCGCGATTGGCGCAACGGGTGTGCTGATCGGTCGCCACGCCGCCATGCGCAATCGCCCACAGCAAGACGACTGATCGCCGCCAGAACGGATCAGTTCGCCGCACGCGCTGCTTGACGGCGCGGCCACGGCTCGCGCATGGCACCGGCCATGGAAACGCTTGCCCGCCTCGAACAGACCATCGCCTCCCGCCGCGCCGCGTCGCCCGATGAAAGCTATGTCGCCAGGCTCCACGCCAAGGGGCTGGAAAAAATCGCGCAGAAGGTGGGCGAAGAGGGGGTTGAGACCGTCATCGCCGCGCTTTCGGGGGAGCGGCAGGAACTGATCGGCGAGGCGGCGGATTTGCTCTTTCACCTGCTGGTGCTGCTGGGCGCAAAGGATGTTGCGCTGGAAGAGGTGCTGGCCGAACTCGATCGGCGCGAGGGCATGAGCGGCCTCGCCGAAAAGGCAGCGAGGAGCGAGTAATGGCAATCGACGCAACCCAGCCCTACGACGAGGACAACATCTTCGCCAAGATCCTGCGCGGAGAGATCCCGAACAAGACCGTCTATGAAGACGAACACGCGCTCGCCTTCCACGATATCGATCCGAAGGCGCCAATCCATATCCTGGTAATCCCCAAGGGTGCCTACGTCAGTTGGGACGATTTCTCCGCCCGCGCGAGCGAGGCCGAGATTGCCGGGTTTGTCCGCGCGGTGGGGCATGTAGCGCGCGAGCAGGGGCTGGTGGAGCCGGGCTATCGCGCACTTGCCAATGTCGGCGGGCATGGAGGGCAGGAGGTGCCGCATCTTCACGTCCACCTGTTCGGCGGCGCGCCGCTCGGCCCGATGCTGGCACGCTAAGCGGCCTATGGTCGAACTGCCTTTGCCAGCGAGCGGGCGCATTGTCGGCTCCTGCCACTACTATGCGCTGCGCGTGTTCTTCGAGGATACCGACCTTTCGGGCATCGTCTATCACGCCAATTATCTGAAGTACTGCGAACGCGCGCGTTCGGACCTGCTCGACCTGCTCGATGTCGACCAGCGCACGGCGCAGGAGGCGGGCGAGGGTGCCTACGCCGTGGCCGATGCCGAGATCGCCTGGAAGCGCCCCGCCAAGCTGGGCGACGGGCTTGTGGTGGAAACGCGCGCAACCAGCTTGCGCGCTGCCAGCGTCCGCATGTATCAGCGCATTGTGCGTCCGTTGGCAATTGCGCCGACCGCTCTGGAGAGTGCCGAAGTTCTGGCCGAGGTGAACCTTCGCATCGGCTTTGTTTCCCCCGATGGTCGTCCGCGCCGCCAGCCTGATGCGTGGCGCGCGAAATTTGCCCGGTTCGCCGGGGCCGAAGAATCCTAAGGAAGAGTCTGTAAATGACCACGCTTTCGCTGCTTGCCGCCACCAGCCTGTCCGCGCCGACCCGGCTCGATCCGATGCAGCTGTTCCTCGATGCCGATATCGTGGTGCAGGCGGTGATCATCGGTCTGCTGCTGGCCTCGATCTGGGTCTGGGCGATCATCATCGGTTTCTCGCTGCGGCTCGCCGGGCTGAACCGCAAGGCAACCCAGTTCGAGGAAGACTTCTGGAGCAACGACAATCTCGATGCGCTGCTTGACGCGCGGCGGCGCAAGGAAAGCCCCTCGGCGCGGGTCGCCTATGCTGGCGTGGCCGAATATCGCCGAACGCAGAAGGCGGGTCTGCGCGACCGTGAAGGCGCGCGCGAGCGGATTGCGCTGGCGATGCAGGGGCAGGTTGCCGAAGAGGCAGACAGTCTCGCCGCACGGCTCGGCTTTCTGGCAACTACGGGCGCGGTTGCACCATTTGTGGGCCTGTTCGGCACCGTTTGGGGCATCATGAACAGCTTCTTTTCGATCGGCCAGCAGCAGAATTCCTCGCTCGCCGTGGTGGCGCCCGGCATTTCGGAGGCGCTGTTCGCCACCGCCATTGGGCTGTTCGCAGCCATCCCGGCCGTGATCGCCTACAACCGCTTTAGCGGTAAGGTCGGTTTGTTCGAGGCCCGGTTGCAGCGCTTTGCCGACCGTGTGAGCAGCGAAATCGGCCGCGAGATGGAATCGATCTGATGGCGATGGGCGTCCTCAAGCACAGCCGCGGGCGAGGGCGCTCCACGCGCCGCGCGCCGATGGCGGAGATCAACGTCACGCCGTTTGTCGACGTGATGCTGGTGCTGCTTATCATCTTCATGGTCACCGCCCCGATGATGGCGAGCGGTGTACCCATCGACTTGCCCGACAGCCGCGCCGCCGCGCTCGATCAGACACCCGATCAGATCACGATCTCGATCGACCGCGAGGGCTATGTCTATATCGACGATGTGCTGATTGAGCCGGGCACGCTGCCAACGGCGCTCGAATCGATTGCTGGCGCCCCCGGCGCCGAGCGCCCGCAAGTGACCCTTCGGGCCGATCGCGGCATCGACTGGGGCCGCGCGATTGCGGTGATGGGCGAACTGAACCGGGCGGGCTTCACCGCCATCTCGCTCGTCAGCAACAGTTCATCCGAAGCTCCATAGCCCGGATCGCTTATGGCCCAGACAGGCACCCTGACCCGTGAAGAATATGTCGGCCTCGGCGCAGCCGTTGTGCTGCACGTGGCGCTGGGCGCGTTTCTGGTCCTGCATGATAGTGCGTCACCGATGCGCGCACCGCCAGAACGCATCGATGTCAGTCTTGCCACCGAGGTAAGCCTCGAATCGACCGCGCCCGACCCGAGCTCCGAGCCTGCTGCGGCCTATGCGCCGACCCTTGCCGACGTACCCGCGCCCGAACCGGCTGAGCCCGAAGTCGCGCGCCCGGTGGAACGCGCTGTGCAGCCGCCGGTCGAAGAGCCGGCACCGCGCCCCACCGCGCGCGCCACACAGACCCCGCAGCCGCGCCCGACTTCCCGGCCCACCGCCCGCCCGACCGCGCGGCCTACGGCGCAGCCGACCTCACGGCCTACGTCACGCACCACGCCCGCACCCACCCCGGCACCCAGCAGCAGGCCGACCTCGGGCGGCAGCCGTATCGGTGCCGATTTCCTGGAGGGCTCAAGCGCTTCGACAGGCACCCGCGGATCGCCCGCCGCCACTTTCGGGCAGACCGAACGCGCGGCGCTTTCCTCGGCGATCACGCGTGCATTGCGCCCCAACTGGACCGCGCCCTCGGGCGTCGATGTAGAACAGCTGGTGACCGTGGTCGGCTGGAAGCTCAACCGGGACGGAACTTTGAACGGCCAGCCGCGCTGCATCGGCCAGCGCGGCATTACCGACAGCAACCGCCCGCAGGCGCAACTGCACTGCGAGCGGGCTATCCGTGCGGTGCAGCTGGCCGATTTCTCCAGCCTGCCAGAACAGTTCTACAGCCGCTGGAACGACCTCGAATGGGAATTCGACCGGAGATTGTGATGAAAAAAGCCGCCCTGCTCACTGCTGTTGCCATGCTGTTCTCGGCCCCTGCCGTCGCACAGTCTAACGGTGACTTGCTGCCCGATCTCGATCCGGCGGGCATCGGTGCCCAGCCGGTGGAAACCACAATGGACGATGGCGGCGAAAACGGCCCGCTGCGCGGTACCGTCACCGACGACAGCGCCTGGCAGGATACCGGCATCGCCATTCCCGCCTTCGCCACCAACCGCGAACAGCCCACGCCCGCCAACTCATCCGGCACCACCGCACTGGGGCAGGAGCTGGCGCGCGTCGTGTTCAACGATCTTCGCAACAATGGTCTGTTTCGCCCGGTCGGCCCCGATGCGCTGCCGCGCCCCACTTACGATCAGATCACCGCGCCTGCCTATGCCACCTGGCAGGGCCGCAGCGCGGAAATGCTGGTGCAGGGCTATGTCCGCGCCGCGGCAGACGGGAAGCTGACCGTCGGCTGCTATCTCTATGATGTTGCCCTCCAGAGCGAGCTGGCGCGCGAGGGCTGGGTGGTGCTGCCGAACGAATGGCGCCGTGCCGCGCACAAGTGCGCTGACCTCGTCTATTCGCGCCTTTCCGGCGAAAGCCCGTTTTTCGACAGCCGTATCGCCTATATCGCCGAAACCGGCCCCAAGGATAACCGCATCAAGCGGCTGGCGATCATGGACAGCGACGGCGCGAACCACCGCTTCATCACCAATGGCCGCGCCACCGCGCTGACCCCGCGCTATTCGCCCGATTACGGCAAGATCGCCTATCTCAGCTACACCGACGGCAATCCGCGTATTTACGTCTACGACATCGAGACGCGCCAGCAGGTTCTGGTGACCGAGAGCAGCAACCCTACCTTCGCCCCGCGGTGGAGCCCGGATGGCAAGTGGATCCTCTATTCCATGGCGATTGGCGGCAACACCGACATCTATCGTGTGTCGGCCAGCGGCGGCGGTACGCCCTTGCGCCTCACCGACAGCCCGGCCATCGACGTGGGCGGCTCCTATTCACCCGACGGCAGCCAGATCGTATTCGAGAGCGATCGCTCGGGCGCGCAGCAGTGCTATGTCATGAACGCCGATGGTTCGAACCAGCGCCGAATCTCGTTCGCCTCGGGCCGCTGCGCCACCCCCGAATGGAGCCCGCGCGGCGACCAGATTGCTTTCACCCGCATCGCTGGCGACTTCAACGTCGCGGTGATGACGCCCTCGGGCGGCAACGTGCGCGTGCTCACGCACGGCTGGCAGGACGAGGCCCCGACCTGGGCGCCCAATGGCCGCATCATCCAGTTCTTCCGATCCGAGCGCGGTTCGGGCGATTCGAGCATCTGGCAGGTCGATCTGACCGGCGATAACTTGCGCCGTTTGGAAACCCCGGTGGGCGCATCCGATCCGGCCTGGGGTCCGGTCTTGCCATAACCCCACGACCAAATTAGCGTGCCGAAGTAATTACGGCATGATAGTCTTCCGGCGATTGTCGCCATTTTAGGAGCCAATAGGATGAATCGCATTGTCATCGCGCTTACCATGTCCAGCGTGCTCGCCTTGGCGGCCTGTAAAAAGGAGCCGCCCGAGGAAATCCCGCCCGCGCCGCGTGACGTTTCCACACCGGCTCCGACCCCTGCATCTACTCCGCGCGGTCCGCAGCCCGGCTCGCAAACGCACTTCTCTACCGCCATGGCCGGGGCGGACACGATCTATTTCGACACCGATCAGTACGACATCGATGCCACCGATATGGCGGCGCTGCGCCGTCAGGCCGAGTATCTGACCCAGTATCCCTCGGCCCGCGCCACCGTCGAAGGCCATGCCGACGAACGCGGTACGCGCGACTACAACCTGGCGCTGGGCGAACGCCGTGCCAATGCCGCGCGCGCCTATCTGGTCAGCCTCGGCATTGCCGAGAACCGTCTGCGCGTGGTGAGCTATGGTGAGGAACGCCCGGTCGATACCGCATCGACTCCGGCCGCCTGGGCGCGCAACCGCCGCGCGGTCACGGTGATGATCGACTAGTTTATCGAATGGAGGGGAGAGCCGGCACGAGTCGGCCGACCGCGGGCGCGATGGCACTGGTCGTCGCGCCCGTTTCCATATGCGCGGACGCATCGGGGGAGGGCGAGGGCGAAGCCCACGCGCCGAGCTGCGTGCTGAGGGCAAACAGGGCCATCGCCAGAACCGATGCCTTTGCCGAAATGCTCAGTTGCTTGCTCACGTCTTACGCCTTGGGTCGATTGTCTACGTTCGCAGATAAGACACCGCCTCCATATTGCAACGCAGCATAATGCATCATTTTGTATCGCCGGGTGACCGCGCAGATTTACGACAGCGCGGGTTTCCGCCCGCGTGCATTGTGCCTATATGGGCGGAATGAGCCGCGCACGCCGATCTAACGACTGGGGATTTCCTCGCTGGCGCGGGTATGAAAGCACGCGCGAAGCCGCCGAGGTTCGCCTGTGCGACCGCCACGGCTGCACCGAGCCGGGCAAATGCCCCGCACCCAAGAGCCCGAACAGTCCCGACCGCTGGTATTTCTGCGAGAAGCATGCGGCCGAGTACAATTCGAAATGGGACTATTTCGAGGGCCTGAGCAAGGAAGAGGCGGCGAACCGCGCGAGCGCAGAGCAGCGCGACAACGCCGGTTATGCCGAAAGTGCCCACTATGGCTGGGGCGGCAGCGGCGATGGCACGCGCAGCCAGGACGAGATGCGCGCGCTCGAAGTGCTGGGGCTGGAGACCGATGCCGATTTTGAGGCGATCAAGCGCGAATGGCGCGCGCGAGCGAAGAAGGTTCACCCGGACGTGAAACCCGGCGACAAGGAAGCCGCCGAGGAATTCCAGAAGTTGCAGCTTGCCTACGAAGTGCTGAAGTCGGCTGAAGAGCGGCGGACCTGGAAGGGCTGAGGTGAACCCGCCGCCGAATCGGGGAGGGGCCTTCGAAAAGTGGACGGTGCGGCTGTTACTGCCATTGGTCGCGCTGGCGCTTCTGGTGGCTGTCGCGGGTGTATCCGGATATGTGATCGACTGGCGGGCATGGTTCGACGGACCCGAGCGTGGCACCTGGCGCGCACAAGAAATCGGCGGGATCGATGTGCGCGCCGACCGTATGTGGATCGTGGTGCGCGAAGGCGAAGTTCGCGGCGGCCGCGATGGGTGCAACTACTGGAGCTATGAGGGTGCCCCTGATCCGCGCACTGGCGAGCGGATGATGACGAGCACGCTCGCGCTCTGCGAAGAGACGCCGGTAAGGCGAGCTTACGCTAGGCTCGCCCGTGGCAGTTCTACCATGGCCTTGCTGTCAGACGATCTGCTCGAAGTGCGCGCTTTCGGCGTAATCGGGCGGTTTGTGCGCTGGACCGAGGAAATGGAGCGCGCAGAACGCGAGGCCGACGAACGGGCGATCGAAGCGGCGCGTGCGGCCGGACCGCCAGCGGCGTCACCCGGCGTCTACACTCGTAGCGATACGATACCGCGTCCGCCGCTGCCTCCCCCACCACCGCCTCCGGCAGTGGTGCCGCCGCCGCCACCGCCCGCACCAGATAGGATGCGCTGAACGGCAATCGGAGCGGCTATTGCCGACGGCAGTCTTGCGGGCCGAGCAGCCTCACCGCCCTCTCAACCCAACTCGATCCGGTTCCGCCCCGCTTCCTTCGCGCGATAGAGCGCTGCATCGGCGCTGCGCAGCGCGCTCGACAGGTCGGGGTGGGCGAAAACGTCGGTCAGTCCGCCGGAAAACGTAACCCCGCCAATCGCCTTGCCCGAAACCTTGTCGACAAAGTGGCGCGCCGCAAACCGTTCGCGCGCCGCATCGAGCGCGACGTTTGCGCCGGCAAGGTCGAGCCCGCGGAACAGCAGCACGAATTCCTCGCCGCCGTGGCGGGCCACATGGCAACTGTCGGAAATCCGGTCCAGCGCCTGCGCCACCGCGCGAATTACCCGGTCGCCGGTGTCATGGCCGTGCGTGTCGTTGACGTTCTTGAAAAAGTCGATGTCGCACAGCGCCAGGCACATCGGTTCCATCTCGGCCTGGGCGGCGACCCATTCACTTTTATACACGTCTTCGAAAGCGCGTCGGTTGGGCAGATTGGTCAGGTGATCGATGCTCGCATCGCGGCGGGCCTTGGCCAGATTGCGGCGCAGATGGCGCGACTCTTCGTCGCTCTTCTTCATCTGCGCTTCCATTTCGCGCGTGCGATCGAGCATCGCCCGAGCCACTTGCGCGAGGCTGGTGACGACCTCCTCTTCGGAGGAGGAGTTCGCCACCATCTCGGTCTGCTGCGCCAGTTTTGCGCCATAATCGCTGGCGGCTTCGTGGGCGCTGCGCGTGCTTTCGCCAAAGCGCTCCATCGAACGGTCCAGTTCGCGGGCAAGGCGATCGAGGTTGGACGAGGTCGAGTCGGTGGTGTCGCACTCGCTCATCTGCTCGTCGAGCCACGCCTGCGTGATCGGCTCGCCCGCTTCCTCACGGTCGAGCACGATGTTGGCGAGGCGCATGTTGGTCTTGGTCATGATCGCGTGGGCGCGCAGCAGGTTATCGGGCGAGACGGCCAGATCGTGGCGCAGCAGAAACTCGCTGATCGCTTCGAGCAATTGCGACCGGTGCGCATTGCGCGGGTTGGGCATGCGATCGTGTCGACGCTCGCTCGGCCGCGTACCCAGGCCCAGAAGTCGCCACAGCCGAGCGCCGCTCGCCTGCTCTTCCCTCACACCAACGCGAGACTCATGCCCCATGCGTAATTCCCCATATCCGCTATCGAGGGAGAGGCCATACGCAACCTTGGCAAAGGGGCGGCATTCCGTGCATTAGGTATTTTCCCTTAGCGTACGATAAGGCCTAGGCTCCAGACTATTCCAACAATCAGCCCAATTCCGGCAAGGTCCAACAACAGCCCGGCGCGCACCATACGCGATAGCACGATGCGTCCGGTGGCCCAGGCAATAGCATTGGGGCCGGTTCCGGCTGGCAGCATGAAGCCCCAGCTCGATGCGAGCGCTGCCGACATGGCCAGCAGCATCGGATCGCCGCCGAGCGCGGTGGCAAGGCTTGCCACCACCGGCACGATGCCGCTCGCGGTGGCAACGTTGCTGGCAAATTCCGTCACCAGCACCACCATTGCAACAAGGCCCAGCGCAACCATCACCAGCGGAAAGCTCTCCAGCGGCAGCAGCGCTTCGCCGAGCCAGTCGGCCAATCCGGTGCGGGTCATCGCTCCGGCCAGCGCCAGCCCGCCGCCGAACATCATGATGACGCCCCACGGCGCGCGGTCGGCCTCGCGCCACAGGAGCATGGGCCGCCCGGTTCCGTCGGGCAGGACGAACAGCGTAAGCGCGGAAATCACCGCGATGGTTCCGTCGGTCAGCGATCCGGCGGGCAGCCACGGCGCGACCAGCGGGCGCAGCATCCAGGCACCGAATGTCACCGCAATGACGGGCACCAACCGTCGCTCTGCAATGGACCAGGGGCCGTGCGGGTCGATGGCGGCGCAGGCGGCGGCGGTATCGAAGGGGTGCTCTGCGATCCGCTGCACCCGGGCAATCAGCCATGCCGCGAGGGGAACGCCAAGCAAGACAATCGGTATCCCGTACAGCGCCCAGAGCGCAAAGCTGATCTCTATCCCGGCAGTCTCGCGCAGCAGCGCGACGGCAATGGCGTTGGTGGGCGAGCCGATGATCGTACCGAGACCGCCGATGCTGGCGGCAAAGGCGATTCCCATGGGCAGCGCACCGGCAAGGCCCGACTGGTCGTTGTCCCCCGAGCCGCCCCCGGCGATGACTGCCAGCGCCATCGGCATCATGATCAAGGTGGTGGAAGTGTTGGAGATGACGTTTGAAAGCGCCGCCGCCGCGATCATGAAGGCAAGCAGGATGCGCCATGCCCCGCCGCCACCGCCAACACTGGCAAGCAGGAAAAGGGCGAGCCGTTTGTGCAGGCCGGTCCGCTCTATCGCCAGCGCGAGAAAAGCGCCGCCGAGGATCAGGAACAGGATCGGAGAATAGTAGTCGCTGGCAACCGCATCGGCACTACCGGCGCCGGAAAACGGAAGGACCACGAACGGCAGCAAAGCCGTCGCGGTGAGCGGGACGGCCTCGGTCATCCACCAGGCTGCCATCCACACCACCAGCCCGCCAGTATGCCAGGCCGCAGCGCTCATTCCCTCCGGCGGCGCGATCACAAGAGTCAGCGCGAAGCCGATCAGGCCGATCCAGAAGCCAATGCGGCTCGCACTTATCGCCACGTTTCGCTCCCCCTTGGTCCGTGCCCTTTACGAAGAGTGTAGCGCAGCGCAGGATATCGGCAAGCAGCCTTGCGATGGGCTATTGCGGCCGCTTCAAATCGACGCGGCTGACCTGCCAGCGCAATTGCCTTTCGCTAGCGCCGGGCACATCATTCACACGGCGTAGCACAAGCGCCCCGTCCATCTGGACCGGGCGCCCATTTGCATCGGTGGCAGTGAGCTCTGTCTGGCTGGTATAGTAGGATGAGCCTGCCGCACCTTCTATCTGGCCTCCGGGCGCGGAAACGGTGATGTTGCTAAGGCCATCGAAAAAGGCGTTGAACGCGGCTTTGCTCCAGCCCTGTTGCGCGCTTTCGTCGAGCATACCCCAAGCTTGGTCATACTCGCGCAGTTCGATCGCGCGGATGAACGATAGCAACACGTTGCGCGCGCCAACCTCGGTTCCTTCGAGATCTTCGGCCAACGGCTTGGGGGTGAGATCGGGATAGTGTTCGTTGATGCCAGATCCGTCGGTGTAGCCCGGCGGAGGGGACGGCCCGCCTGCGCTCGGCAGCAGCGGTGAAGTGGGAGTGGGCGTGGTTGTCGGAGAATCGGGCTCGCTGCTGCGCGGCACGCGGCCTTCCTCGCCGCAAGCGCCAAGACCCAGCGTCAGCGCCGCGACAAAAGCGAGCCAGAACCGGCTGCTCGCGGGCCAAGGCGAAGGCGTGGGTGCCATACACAAAGCAACAGACGCTTGTGCCCGATTGTTCCCGGACAAGCGGCTGTGTTGCCTGAACCACATTGTTCAGCTGCGGTAATGAGACGAGGGTTTCGCCTCCCAAGTATTACTTGGGGGCGAGAACCATCAGCATCTGGCGGCCTTCGAGGCGCGGATAGGCTTCGACCTTGGCGCCTTCCGCCATGTCTTCCTGCACCCGCTTCAGCAGATCCATGCCGAGGTGCTGGTGCGCCATCTCACGGCCGCGGAAGCGAAGTGTGACCTTCACCTTATCGCCGTTGTCGATGAACTTATGCATCGCCTTCATCTTCACGTCATAGTCGTGATCGTCGATGTTGGGACGCATCTTGATTTCTTTGATGTCCTGCGTCTTCTGCGTCTTGCGCTGGGCGTTGGCCTTCTTCTGCGCTTCGTAGCGATGCTTGCCGACGTCGAGGAACTTGCACACCGGCGGATCGGCGTTCGGGGATACCTCGACGAGGTTCAGCCCGAGCCCTTGCGCCTGCTCGATCGCTTCGTTGGTGTACATCACGCCAATATTCTCGCCCTGATCGTCGATCACGCGAACCTTGTTGGCCTGGATGAAATTGTCGTATTTGGGGCCGGACTTGACCGGCGGTGCCATCATGCGGCGGGGTGGACGAGGTATGGGTTTTGCTCCTGCTATTGCGTCGGGTCGATTTATTCAGAGACTATGTAGGAGCGTTCGGGCCGAAATACCAGAGGGTAGGCCGCGTCTCTCCAAAGCGAAAACCGCGCCAGTTTGTTCCCCGCCGGTACGAGCGCGTCGATTGCGCAGGCAGGCTGGAGCGCCTTGAGAATCGCTGGGTCGGCCGCATTCATCCCGCCGGTTAGCGCGCCGAAAGCGGGCAGGATCATGCGCCCTGCGCCCTGGGCATCGCGGCTCACCACCGCGCAGGGCCTGCGGATATGACGGTGGTGGACCTTGAGCTGGAGTCGCGGATGGAAATGGCCCGAAAGCTCGGGCCGTAGCTCGCCTTTGCGCGCTTCGTGCCGCAGCACTATGCCTGCGACTTCCAGTTCTTCGGCCATGGCGCCACCATGGCGGGCCTCCATCGCCGGATCGTGATTGCCGGTGATCCAGACCCAGTCGGTAGCCCGTGTGAGCGCGGCAAGCATTCCGGCGGCGTGCTCTTCCAGCCGGGTGGAACCTGCCGAATCGTGAAAGTTATCACCTAGGCAGAACACTCGCCTTGCGCCTGTCTCGCGCACTGCCTCGGCCAGCCGGCCAAGCGTTTCGCGGCTGTCGTAGGGGGGGAGGAACTGGCCGTGCCTTGCATAGAAGCTCGCCTTTTCAAGATGCAGGTCGGCCACCAGCAGCGCCTGCTCGCGCGGCCAGAACAGCGCGCGGCCCGGCAGGAGCACGAATTCCTCGTCGCAAAACGGGAAGGCGAACGAAAGGGGAACCATTGCTCTCCCTTGCCGCAGGCGCGCGGCGATGGCAAGGCCGCTTGCATGACCTGGACCGACCAAACCCAAGCCGCCCGTACCTGGTTCGAGAGCTTGCGCGATCGCATCTGCGCCGAGTTCGAGGCAATCGAACGCGAGGCCGGGTCCGACGCCGCCTTCGACTATGTCCCGTGGGACCGCGATACCGACGATGGCTCGCACGGCGGCGGGGGCGTGCAGGGCAAGATGAAAGGGCAGGTGTTCGAGAAGGTCGGCGTCAATGTGTCGACCGTTTCGGGCAAATTCGCACCCCAGTTCGCCGCCACGGTCAACGGTGCCAGCGAGGAACATCCCGAGTTCACTGCCACCGGCATCAGCCTGGTGGCGCACATGGCTAACCCGCACGTGCCTGCCGTGCACATGAACACCCGCTTCCTTACTACGCAGGCAGCCTGGTTCGGGGGCGGGGCAGATCTCAACCCTGCCATCGAGTATCCGGAGGACACCGAAGCTTTTCACGCGCGGCTGCGCGCGGCTTGTTCGGCGCACAACCCGACCTATTACGAACGTTTCAAGAACTGGGCCGACGACTACTTCTTCATCCCCCACCGCAATGTGGCGCGAGGAGTGGGCGGCATTTTCTACGACCATCTCGAATGCGATGACATGGCCGGTTTCGAGCGCAACTTCGCCTTTACCAGAGATGTGGGCGAGGCCTTTCTCGATGTGTTCCCGAAGATCGTCCGCGAACGGATGGACACGCCCTTTACCGAGGTCGACAAGGCCACACAGAAGGAATGGCGCGGGCGCTATGTCGAGTTCAACCTCGTTTACGACCGTGGCACGCTGTTCGGCCTCAAGACCGGCGGGAATATCGACGCGATTTTGATGAGCCTTCCGCCCGAGGTCACCTGGAGCTGATTGCAACGGCGCTGAGGACAGAGGGATGACAGGACCTCCGATTTTGTTGTAGTTGCCGGTGAAACTGGCCGCCAGTCCCGGCCAGCCGCTTCGGAGAATTGCATGCGCCTGTCCCGTCCCGCTGCCTTGCTGGCCTTTGCTCTTGCTGCCTGTTCGACCGGCGATGAGCCAGCGGAAGAGCGCCTTGTCGCGCCGATCTTGACCAGCGCAGAGGCTCACGACGACTTTACCTGGGCGCGCCCCACCGAGGCGCGCGTGACGCATGTCTCGCTCGATCTGGGGCTCGATTTCGAGGCAGAGCAGGTTGGCGGCACCGCCACGCTGGATATCGAAGCGGCCGATGATGCGCGCGAAATCGTGCTTGATTCCAATGGTCTGGAAGTGTCTGCGGTCACCAATGGCGACGGCGAGCCGCTCAGCTTCGAGCTGGGCGAAAACCCTGATGGCAGCGAAAAGGGCGAGCCTTTCACGATCAGCTTCGCCGAGGACAACGGCACGGTGACCGCGCCAGAGCAGATCGTCATCACCTACAAGAGCGCGCCCGGAGCCGAGGCTCTGCAATGGCTCGATCCCGAGCAGACCGCAGGCAAGGAGCATCCGTTCCTGTTCAGCCAGGGCCAGGCGATCCTCAACCGCAGCTGGATCCCCACGCAGGACAGCCCCGGTATCCGTCAGAGCTGGGACGCCCGCATCGCCGCGCCCACCGCGCTGGGCGTGGTGATGAGCGGCATCCGTCGGGGCGACCCTGCCAACGGGCCGGACGGCACCAAGGTCTACACCTTCGAGATGGAACACTCGGTCCCGCCCTATCTCATTGCCATTGCAGCCGGCGACATCGCTTTCGCGCAGCTTGGGCCGCGTACCGGCGTCTGGGCCGAGCCATCGGTGCTCGAAGCGGCGAAGAAGGAGCTGGGCGATACCGAGGCCATGATCGACGCCGCCGAGGAGCTTTATGGCGACTATCGCTGGGGCCGCTACGACATGATCGTGCTGCCAGCGAGCTTCCCCTATGGCGGCATGGAAAACCCGGTGATGACCTTCCTCACCCCGACCTTCATCGCGGGGGACCGCTCAAACACTGGGCTCGTGGCGCACGAACTGGCGCATAGCTGGTCGGGCAACCTCGTCACCTACGCCAGCTGGCGCGATGGCTGGCTGAACGAGGGTGTAACCTCTTATATCGAAAGCCGCATCAGCGAGAAGGTGTTCGGCAAACTGCGCGCCGAGCAGGAATATGCGCTGAGCTATGCGGCACTCGCCAAGATGGTCGAGGAGATGGGTGAGGGCAACCCGGTTACCGCGATGCGCACCCCGCCTGGCACCAGCCCGTTCGATACCGCGGGCGAGGCGATCTACGACAAGGGCACCGTTTTCCTGCGTACCGTCGAGAGCACCGTCGGGCGCGAGAAGTTCGATGCCTGGCTGCGTAGCTGGTTCGACCGCCACGCCTTCCAGCCAGCAACCTCGGAGATGTTCCTTGCCGATATGCGCGAGAACCTGCTTGAGGGGGACGAGGAGCTGGAAGACAAGCTGATGCTTGACGAATGGGTCTATGGCACGGGCCTGCCGTCCAACGCGCTGAAGCCCGATCCGGAGGCCTTCGCTGCGGTGGATGCAGCGGTGGACGCCTATGCGGAAAGCCGCGATCTGACCGTGATCGAAGCCGAATGGCCCGAGTGGAGCGCCGCCGAGCAGCGCCGTTTCCTTGAGCGCCTGCCCGAGGAGTTGTCTGCAAACGAACTGGCCGCGCTCGACCAGACGCTTGGCTTGTCGCAGACGGGCAACACCGAGGTGCAGTTCCTGTGGCTCGATGCCGCGCTGCGCAACCGCTATCAGCCGGTGGTGCCGCAGGCCGAGGAGTTCCTCACCCGCGTGGGCCGCAACAAGTTCGTCTCGCCGCTGTTCGCGACATTGATGGCGCAGGACAAATGGGGGCAGGCGATTGCCAAGGCCCTCTACGCCAGGACCCGCGGAGGTTATCACTCGATGACGCGGGGCAATGTCGACAAGATCGTCGGCCGGACCGAATGACGATTCGCTGAAGGGCCAATGGACGTGGGGACTCAAATCGCCACGCCGATCCACCGGACGAGTGAGTCTCGGTGCGGTTCCCGCGGCAGCGCGTTGAGCCGTTAATTGAACGCGATGGCAGGAGCCCCGATGGGGTTCTTGACGGCGTGATACAGTGTATCATGCGGCCCAGGGTGAACGAGCCGAGGGTCGCGTAAGTCATGAAAACAAGCATGGGGTTCCTGCGGGGATCGGATCGCGTTGGTGTCTTTTCTTGGCGTAAGTGGCTTTGGCCGCTGGTTCTTTTGATGGCGGCGCTGTCAGCGCAACCGGCTCAGGCCCGGCTCCAGTGCGTGCCATATGCTCGCGATCATTCCGGGATCGAAATTCACGGCAACGCGCACCTTTGGTGGAACGCTGCCGAAGGGCGCTACGAGCGCGGGCAGCAGCCGCAGGTCGGTGCGGTGATGGCTTTCCGGTCGAGCGGCGCCATGCCGCTGGGTCACGTTGCCGTGGTGTCTCAGATCATTGATGAGCGGCACATCCTGATCGATCACGCCAACTGGTCGCGTCCCGGCGGGATCGAAACCGGGGTGCCGGTTGTCGACGTTTCGGAAGCGGGTGACTGGAGCGAAGTGCGCGTGTGGTATGACCCCATCGGAGCGCTAGGTTCGCGCCGCAATCCGGTCGCCGGCTTCATCTATGCCGATAACGCTCCGGCGCCTCGCCCCGTTTTCGAAGTGGCGGAGGCTGACGTCGCGATCAACGTGGGCGGTTGATGAAGGATACTGCCTGAAGGGCGAGAAATCGCGTGCCGCGCAAAGAAAGCGGCTGTGCAGCCACGAAATCGCCACTATCTTGGGGCGCAAATGCTCCGCCAATACGAACTTGTCGAAAGGGTCAAGGAATACGACCCCAATGCCGACGAGGCGCTTCTTAACCGCGCCTACGTCTACACCGTGCAGAGGCACGGCAGCCAGAAGCGTGCCTCGGGCGATCCCTATTTCAGTCATCCGGTCGAAGTGGCCGGGTTGATGACCGACCTGAAGCTCGACCAGCAGACGATCATCACCGCATTGCTTCACGACACGGTGGAGGACACGCTCGCCACGATCGACGATATCGAGGCGAACTTCGGTCCCGAGGTCGCCCGGCTGGTCGACGGCGTCACCAAGCTTTCGAAGATCGAGCAGCTGACCGAGGACGAGCGCGCGGCGGAAAACCTGCGCAAGTTCCTGCTCGCCATGAGCGAGGATTTGCGCGTGCTGCTGGTGAAGCTGGCCGACCGGCTGCACAACATGCGCACGCTGCACCACATCGCCAAGCCGGAGAAGCGCCGCCGGATCGCGCGCGAGACGATGGATATCTACGCTCCGCTGGCCGAGCGCGTGGGCATGTACGAATACATGCGCGAGATGCAGCTGCTCGCTTTCGAGCAGCTCGAGCCGGAGGCCTATGCCACCATCGTCTCGCGGCTGGAGCAGTTGCGCTCGTCCGATACCGGGCAGGTCGACCGGATCGCGCTCGACTTCAAGCAGGCGCTAAGCGAGGCGGGGCTCGAGGTCGAGGTGTGGGGGCGCGAGAAGCATCCCTATTCGATCTGGAAGAAGATGGCCGAGCGTCACCTGCCGTTCGAACACATCTCCGACATCATGGCCTTCCGCGTGCTGACTGACAATGTGAGCGACTGC
Organism: Aurantiacibacter suaedae; assembly: GCF_005434915.1. Classification (GTDB taxonomy): domain Bacteria; phylum Pseudomonadota; class Alphaproteobacteria; order Sphingomonadales; family Sphingomonadaceae; genus Alteraurantiacibacter; species Alteraurantiacibacter suaedae. The sequence goes on along the minus strand of NZ_SKCG01000001.1, from coordinate 1,246,840 downwards.
TATCGCGCTCTGGGCGTGCTGCATCAGGCTTTCCAGATGGTGCCGGGGCGCTTCAAGGATTATATCTCCACCCCCAAGACCAACGGCTATCGCTCGCTGCACACCACGGTGTTTTACGACAAGTCGATGCGTTGCGAGGTGCAGATCCGCACTCGCGAGATGCACCGCACCAACGGCTTCGGCCTTGCTGCGCACTGGGCTTACAAACAGGGCGGACAGGTCGATGGGCAGGTCGGCTGGCTGCGCGACCTGATCGAGATCGTCGAGCAGAGCCACGATCCCGAAGAGCTGCTCGAGCACACCAAGCTGGCAATCTATCAGGACCGGATCTTCGCCTTCACCCCCAAGGGCGCGCTGCACCAGCTGCCCAAGGGCGCGACGGCGGTCGATTTCGCCTATGCCGTCCACACCGATCTGGGCGCGCAGACCGTGGGCGCGAAGATTAACGGGCGGCACATGCCGCTGCGCACCCCGCTAGGCAACGGCGACGTGGTGGAGATCATCAAGGGCAAGAGTGCGCAGCCGCAGCTGCACTGGCTGGGCTTCGTGGTAACGGGCAAGGCGCGCGCGGCGATCCGGCGCTCGGTGCGGCTGCGCGAGCGGGCCGAGATTGCCGAAGTGGGCCGCGCGCTGTTCGAAGATATTGCCAAGGAGATGCCAACCAAGATCGGCAAGAAGGCGATTGCCCAGGCTTTGGAGCGGCTCGATCTGCCGAATGAGAACGCGCTGATGGAGGCGATAGGCTCGGCCAAGCTGACCGACCGCGCGGTGATGGAGGCGCTGGTTCCGGGCAGCACGGCGGATTTGCCGGAAGAGTTGAAACCGGGCCATGCGCTGTCGATCAAGGGGCTGACACCGGGCGTCGGCTTCACGCTGGCGAATTGTTGCCACCCGGTCCCGGGCGACCGCATCGTGGGCCTGCGCCATGCGGGCGAGAGCGTGACGGTCCATGCCATCGACTGCCTCGAACTGGCCAATGGCGAGGATATCGACTGGATCGACCTTTCGTGGGGCGAACGCTCGCAGGGCGCGGTAGGGCGGTTGACTGTCACGCTTTACAATCGGCCTGGCACGCTGGCCGAGATGGCGGGCGTATTCGCAAAGGCCGGGGCCAATGTGATCAACCTCGAACTGGCTGAACGCGACGAGCTCTTTCATACCGACATCGTCGATCTGGAAGTGCAGGATCTGGCGCACCTGACGCGCATCGTGTCGGCCTTGAGGGCGACCGACGCTGTGGCTCAGGCGGAGCGTATATGAGCGCCGGCATTATCGGTATCGACCATGTGCAGATCGCCATGCCGCCGGGCGAGGAGGACCGTGCGCGCGGCTTCTACGCTGACATTCTCGGCCTGAAAGAGGTGCCCAAACCTGCCGACATGGCCAAGCGGGGCGGGTGCTGGTTCACCGGTGGCGGCGCGCAAATCCATCTCGGGGTGGAGCAGGGCTTTGCCCCGGCGAAGAAGGCGCATCCGGCCTTGCTGGTCGACGATCTGGCGGAGTTTCGCGCTCGGCTGGCGGATGCAGGTGTGGTTAGCAGCGATGGCGGCCCGCTAGCGGGCTATGTCCGGGCGGATATTCACGATCCCTTCGGCAACCGGATCGAATTGATGCAACGGCAAGCCGAATAGAGAGGCGTCAGAGCAAGTCCAGCTCGGCGGTCACTTCGCTGCCCTGCGCGATCCCCTCGGCTTTGCGGATCGCGGCCTTGAGCGGGAGGATGTAGCCGTCCTCGCTCGCGGGGAAGACCGAGGTGTTCCAAACGCTTTCCCCAATACGTGCGCGCACCTTGACCGAGCCGAACCCGCGTCCGCTGCCGAATTCGAGCCGCCGCATGGCCTCGTGCGCGGCGATGGCCTCGCCCGCCGCACCGTCGATGGTGAGGAAGTGCCAGCTGCCGGGCGAGGTGGCGCTGGTCCAGAGCCAAACCTTGCCCGTGTGGGTGACGGTTTCGTTCATGGGGCCGGCCTTATAGGCACCTGCACATTGCAGATGTCGACCCCGCCTGCGGGTACTTCGTAGAAGCTATCCTGCCGGTTGGCGCGCACTGCGATATAGCGGGCGAAGCTTCCGCTGGCTGTGTCGAGGTATTCATAGGCAGGTGGCTCGGACAACTCGCTGGCGAGCCGGACGCTGACGATGGGGGTGTCTTCGCTGCGCTCGACATAGACTCCGGCTTCGGCGGTGCCACGGGTGAGGGTGGAGAGATGTTCGATCCCTTCGATCACCCGCCCGACCACGGCGATATTGCGATCAAGCTGGCGCGGTGCATGGCCGATCACTGCGTAGAGTTCTGAGCCGGTGCCGGTATCGGGCGCAAGATCGCGCGCGACTCCGACCGAGCCGTAGCAGTGGACGGGCCAGAAGCTCTCTCCTCCTCCGGCGAAAGGCCAGCCGTTGGTAAACGCCGTGATGTTGGCGTAGCGGTCGCCGCTTATGTTTTGGTGATCTGCTGACACATCAAGCGAAGCAAGATCTTCGAGGGTGCGCCCGGTTGCATAGAAACCGGTGAGCATTGCCGCTGCCGCAACATCCTGCCATGCGACCCCGCTATGCCGCGTCGTGTCGAGGTCGAACGGGCTCGGCAATTCGTAGCTTGCTGTGGGCGCCGCCACCCCCTCGGGCAACGGCCCAGGGTCCATCCCCAGCTCGGGATCGCCGCCTCCCCATTGCGCCACCCAGTTGTCGACGACGCGATAGACGCTCTTGCCATCCCACCAGTGCGCACGGGCGAGCGTCCGGATGTTCTCGACCCACGGCTGGCTGAACGGCGGCGGTAGAAGCTGGATCACCACCCGGCGCGCCGAGCCGTCGTTGGCGGGCGCCAGCTCGATCACGAGAATATCCTCGGGCGCGATCGGCACCCATTCCTCCGGCGCGGATGCGGCGACCACGCTGTCGGGGGTGCGTGGCTCGTCCTGCGCCATGGCAGGCGAAGGGAGGACGAGCAGGCTAGCGGCCATCAGATAAAGTTTGATCATAGGGGCGAGAGTGCCACCACGGCGCGCTTTGGCAAGCTACAAAACCTGGTCTTCCAATGAGTGCATATCCGCATCGGACAGCCCGAAGTGATGCCCTATCTCGTGAATCACGACATGGGCCACAAGGTCCTCAAGCGTGACGTCGCCGCGCTCGCACCATTCGAGCAGGATGGGGAGGCGAAACAAGCGCACCCGTTCGGGCATGGTGCCGGAATGGTCGATCGACTGTTCGGTCAGCGGAATGCCCTCATAGACGCCGGTGAGTTGGTAAGCGCTTTCGATCCCAAGCTCATCGAGCAGGGCATCTTCGGCGAAGTCCTCGACAGCGAGGCTGAGGTTGCCAAGCTGCCCGGCAAAGGCTGCGGGGAGGCGGGCAAGGGTATGGCGGGCGATGGCCTCCATTTCCTGCGCACCGGGTGCCTTGTCGAAAGAGCGAGTCATGGTGTTTTGCCTATACGGCGCAAGCGCGCTTGTCATCCGCCCCGCACGCCGCTAGGGCGACGCCCTTGTCCGATCACTCCGGTTTACGTGCGGAGCGGATCGACATGCGGAGCGGTGGCCGAGTGGTCGAAGGCGCACGCCTGGAAAGTGTGTATACGGTAACCCCGTATCGAGGGTTCGAATCCCTCCCGCTCCGCCAAATGCCAGATGCCGGATTTCGGCGAACCATGGCGAACCACCGAGAGATGGCTAAATCCTAGATAAAGCATCATTTTTAGCAATTATGCTTGGAGCAAGCGTTCGCTCAAGTTCACCAAGTTCGCCAGAATGCGCTGCAGACCGCCGCCGTAATTATGGCTGAGTTTATTGCTTGCACGGGTGTTCCGGCCAGATAATGTCGCGACATGGCCTCGCGCGCGTAACAAACTCAACATCAAACAGGTGCCCAGCATCACCAAAGTTGGAGTTCATTCCGATGGCGGTGGATTGTATTTGCGCGTGCTGCTTTCCGGTCGCTCTTGGATTTTTATCGGATCTTCGACCGAGCGTGCATACAGAAGAGGCCGCGCGCTGGAAAAGCGTCGCGACCTCATGGGTGCCTAGGCGGATCGGAGATGAGTTGGGGTCAGGCCAAGAGCACCCGGCTTGGTAGCCGGCCTGTTCGAGGCCGTGCCGGAGCTTCCAGCCAAGTTATAATCGGTTTCTGGCGGCGCTTGACGACAAGAATGGTGATCTGCACGAGGGTGCTGATTGGACAGGCTGCCATGTTCATGGGATTGGCGTGCGTCGAAAATGCTGCCAGTTTTGACTACCTGACAGGCCAAGGACCAACGCAATGAACGAAGCCGGGATGCGATATCTGCTGGAAGCGTATTCTGCGGGCTCAATGAGGGCGGCGGGCGACCGGCTCAACATCGCGCCTTCATCGATAAGCCGTCAGATTGCCCAGCTTGAGGCGGACTTCGGCCTCTCTCTCGTCGAAAAGGGGCGGCGCGGTATCAGGCTTACTCACGCTGGCGAGATCGTGGTCGATCATTATCGCAACCAGCTTGCGGACCGCGAGGCTCTCAAATCACGCTTGGATGACTTGCGATCGGTGCGCACCGGGAATGTGACCATTGCAGTGGGCGAGGGATTCCTCGGGCAGTCGTTTACGTCTCTCATCAGCCACTTCGCGGAAGAAAATCCGCAAATATCGCTCGATATCCGCACCGGCGCGACACAAGAGATACTGCGCCAGATCGCCGACGATGAAGCCCATGTGGGCCTTGTGTTCCAGACGCCGCACGATCTCAAGCTTCAGGTGCGCGCGGCTATCGCCCAGCCCTTGATGGCGATCGTGCGGGCAGACCATGCGCTGGCGAAGCGCGGCAGTGTCACGCTGGAGGAGCTTTGCGACCAGCCGCTTTGCCTGCCCCCGGCTCACTTTCGCATAAGGCAGATCCTTGGCAGCGCCGAGAGCGGGCGAAATCGCAAGATCGAGCCAAGCATCTGCACCAATTCGATCGCGGTCATGTTGCAAAGCGTAAAGGCAGGCATCGCCTGCACGATCCTGCCAGAGGTCTCAGCCTGGGCCGAGCTTGAGGCTGGTGAGATGGTCAGCATACCGATAGACGACAATGGCCTCGAGGGAACGACTGTAAGCCTGGTTTTGCGATCCGGGCGTCAGTTGGAAGGCGCCCCGGTAAAGATGCTGAAACGACTGGAGGCTCAACTGCGACGTTGGAACGGCCCCGTATCGCTAAGGCCAGCCGAGCAATGATGTTGCATCAACGGCAACGACCTTGATGATAGTTTGACATTGCGGACATTCTGCCCTCGCTCCAGACGTACGTTTTAAGAAACGGTTTAGGGCAAGGAAGCAGCGTGACAGAGCATATCGAAACGTCCCCTGTGCTGCGCAGGGCGGACCTGCTTCTCTTGCTGCCGTTTGTCTGGCAGCTTGGGTTTGCGGATTGGGCCAACGGCGTCGAGTGGAGCCCTTTCGGAATTCCGTTCGTCATGGCGTGGCAGATGGCTGGCATCGTGTTTGCCACCCTCGTGCTTGCACTTCGCTATTGGCTTGAGCGCAAGCATAGGTCTGGGTCGGTGAGTGCAGGTGCAGTTTCTCCCGACGAGGGGAGCTGTCCATGATCCTCTCTCTCATCGCTCTGATCGTCGGTGGCACCGTCCTCGGCTCCATCGTCTATGGCAAGGTCAAGCAGAAGCGGGCCCAGTCCATGGAAGATTGGGCCCTGGGCGGGCGCAAGATGGGCTTGATTATCTTCTGGTTTCTCAATGCCGGAGAGATTTACACGACCTTCGCCGTGCTGGGAATTTCCGGGTACGCGTGGGCTTATGGGGCGCCTGCTTACCTCGCATTTTGTTCGGTTTCGCTGGCGGCCACCGTTGCCTACTGGCTGACGCCGTTGATCCAGGTCTATGGCAAACGCTACGGCCTGGTGACGCAGGCTGACTTCTTTGCTCATCGCTACGCTTCGCGCTGGCTCGGCATAGGGGTAGCTGCGGCGGGGATCGTGGCGCTGATTGTGTATGTGCAGATCCAGGTGACTGCGTTGACGCTGGTGGTCAGTCTTGCGGCAGGCCCGGCAGTGACCCCCACCGGGGCCGCCTTCGTGGCGGTGGCGATGATGGTAGCGTTCGTGTTCCTGGCCGGTTTGCGTTCGGCGGCCTTCGCTGCCGGGGTCAAGGACGTGCTGATGCTGGCGATGGTGATTGCCCTGGCGATGACCGTGTCGGACAAGGTCGGGACTGCTTCGCTGCTCGATCTTTTCGCCACCGTTGGCGAGCGTTTCCCGGATCTTGTCCGTTTCCCCGGCAGCCAGCCCGAACTCGGCCTTAACGTGACCTGGCTGGTTACCTCTGCGCTCAACGTGGCTCTTGGCACCTATATCTTTCCACACATGTTCCAGCTGTGCTTTTCAGCGGATGGAGAAAACACGATCCGGCGCAACGCCGTTTTGCAGCCGATCTATTCGCTGTCCTACTTCTTCATTATCGCGCTAGGTTTTGCAGCCGTTTTGGCGGGCACCACGGTGCCGGGCGGCGATGCGAATGCGATATTGCTGTCATTCGTCGACCAGAACTATCCGGCCTGGGCGCTTGGCGTGCTGGCGGGTACGGCCGCGCTGCTGGCGCTGGTTCCCGGATCGGTGCTCCTGCTTACCTGTGGTTCGATCTTCGGGCGCAATATCCTGCGTTCGCTAATGCCAAGCATCGCAGAATCGCACGAACTGATGGCTTCGCGGGTGTCGATGATCGGCTTTGCGCTGGTGGCGTTGTGGCTGACGCTGGCTGCAAGCGGCTCGCTGGTCGAGATCGGACTGTCTGCCTATGCCGCGATCGGCATGTTGGCGCCTGGCGTCTATGCCGGGTTTCTGATGCGCAAGGCCAGCGCCTTTGCCGTATTCTGCGGAATCATTGCAGGCTACGCCGTGTTGTGGATCCCTGCTGTGGGGAGAGTCAGCTCGGCGTTGTTCCCTCACTGGGAGATCGGGCTAGTCGCCCTGCTGGTCAATAGTCTGGTCATGGTAGCCGTGTCCATGGTTGCGCCCTTGCGCCTTCCCCGGGCGCAGACTGTCTAGGAACCTCTCATCCGGGCGTTGTCGCCAAGACAACGTTTTGGTCTTTCCCGCGCCGTTGTCGTTGCGGAACAGGGCTGGCACAGGAAATTCGGGGCAAGCGAAAAACAGCAAACAGAATGCCCCACGGTTTTCGCAGGATTTCAAAAGGAAACAATAATGGTGGCAAACAAGCGAGAGCGGGTTGGTTGGCAGGGATACATACCGGCCATAACCACCCCGTTCCTCGACGAGGACCGGCTCGATGAAAGCGGTCTCGGGCAGTTGCTCGAATGGCTCGCAGAGCAGGGAATGCACGGACTGGTGGTGGCTGGCACGACTGGCGAATGGACGAGTATGACGATGTCCGAGCGCGCCCAGCTGTTTACACTGGTCGGCTCACAAATGGCGCGGCGCCTACCACTGCTGGCTGGTTGCAGCAGCTTTCGTGGTCGTGACACCATCGCGTTGGCGCAGCACGCTGCGGCTGCTGGCTTTGAGGGCATTCTGCTCACTCCGCCGCCTTACCTGCGCCCCAATGCCGATGAGATCGTTGCCTTTTACGAAGAGGTCGGTGTGGCGATCGACCTGCCGATCTGCGTCTATAACTGGCCTCCGGGCACCGGCATCGACATGCCGCTCGAACTGCTGCAACGGCTGGCCCAGATTGACGCAGTGGTCGCGATCAAGCAATCGACGCCCAATTTCGAACGGTTCCTCGAAACCTTCTTCGCCTTGAAGGATCAGGTCCGCGTGTTTGGTTTCCCGATGAACGAGGCTGGCCTGACGGTACTGCGTGTCCATGGCGGCGATGGGACAATGGGCGCTGGTGGTGTGCTCGGACGCAATCAGAGCGGCTTCTACGACAAGTTGTGGGCGGGCGATATCGATGGGGCGCGGATTTGCGGCCAGCGTGATCGGGTCCTGATGAAGGATTGGTACACCCCCGAACTGGTCGGCCGCTTCGGCTCCGGTCCGGCCATCCTCAAGGCGGCGCTTGATGCGATGGGGCTGCCCGGCGGTCCGGTGCGCCGTCCGCTGCGCCCGGTGAGCGATGCGGCGCGCGCGGATATTGCGGCGACGCTACAAAGGCTTGATATGATGTGAGCATGGCAAGTCAGGTGTCCACCGCAGATGTGCTGATAGTTGGCGGCGGCCTGATCGGCTGCGCATCTGCGTGGCATCTTGCCGACCATGGGCTTGCGATCGAACTGGTCGAACGCGGGCACATCAATGCCGGTGCGTCGGGCCAGAATGCCGGTTCGCTGCATTTCCAGATCGAGCGCCGTTTTCTCGAGCAGGGCGAGCAGGCCGCGCGCGAGGGCGCGGTGATCGTGCTGCTCAGCAAGCTGGCGATCGGGGACTGGGCAACGCTTGAAGACCGGCTGGGGCGCCCGCTCGACATTGCCATGCATGGCGGGCTGATGGTGGCGGAAACCGAAGCCGAGCTGGACCTGCTGGCGTTCAAGGTCGGGCGCGAGAACGAACTCGGCCTTTCCACGGTGCTGCTGGATGCGGCAGAGCTGCGGGCACATTCACGCTGTTTGTCGCCAGCGCTTGCCGGTGCTGCATGGCTTGCCGAGGAAGGGCACGCCAATCCGCGCATACTCACCGATGCCTATGCCCAGGCTGCGAAACAGCGCGGGGCTGTGCTGCACACCGGAACGCGCGTCACCCGGCTGACGATGGAGCAAGATGGCACCTATCGGGTGCAACTTGTCGAGGCGGGCAAGGAGCGCACGGTACTCGCCCGCAAGGTGCTGCTCGCGGCCGGTCACTGGTCGACGCGCCTTGCCAACATGCTTGGGCTGAATCTTCCGCTTTATCCTGCACCTTTGACCATGAGCGTGACAGACCGGGCCGATCCGATGCTCCCCTTTTTGGTCCAGCATGTCGGGCAGCGCCTTTCGATGAAGCAGACGGACGACGGCAACTTGCTGATCGGGGGAGGCTGGCCGTCACGGCTCGAGCGCGGCGAAGACGGTTTGCCCGATCTCGATCGCCCGGCGCTGGTGGACAGTGCCAACCTGCGCGCCAATCTCGAAGTTGCGGCAAGGGTGATGCCCGCACTGCGCCAGCGCAGCCTGTTGCGCACCTGGACCGGCACGACCTGCGTTTCAGCGGACCAGTTGCCGATCGTCGGGGAAATAAGCGCGGCGCCGGGTCTGTTCGTAGCGGCAGGCGGATCGCTGTTCACGCTGGGGCCAGTGCTCGCGCGGTTGCTGGCGCAAACCATTGCAACGGGCACAATGGCCGAAGAAATCGCGCTTTTTTCGCCCGCGCGCTTTGCCAAGCTCGACGCTTTCGCGGTGCTGCCGTGAGCCGGATCGAACGAGGGGTCACGCGGCCCGAGCCGATCACCATAGTCATCGACGGCGAGACGGTGCCTGCCTTTTCCGGCGAGACCGTGGCGGTGGCGATTCTGGCTCGCGACCAACTGCGCTTTCGCGATGACCGTTCTGGGCGGGCGCGGGGCATGTTCTGCAATATGGGCACTTGCGGCGAATGCACCGTCTGGGTGGGAGCAGAGCAGGGCGCATGGGAGCGCCTGCGCGCTTGCCTGGTGCCGGTGCGCCCTGGCCTCGAGGTGTGCAGGTGCCCGCCAGAGGATGAACGATGAGGACTTACGACGTGGCGATCGTGGGCGGCGGCCCGGCTGGCCTTGCCGCCGCCGGGCAGGTGCTCGAAGCAGGCCTTTCCCTCTGCGTTATCGACGAACAGCAGCGCCCGGGGGGGCAGATCCTGCGCCAGCCGCCCGAAACCTTTGCCGTGCCTGGCTGGCTGCCTGGCGCGTCTTACCGCAATGCGCGCGCCTTGCTGGATCGGGTGGCGGCCGACGAGCGCATGGTCTGGTTCGGCGGCCAATCGGTGCTGGCGATCCAGCCGGCCGCCGACAATGACGGCTGGGACCTCGTGCTGGCGGGCACCGCCGGTCCTGGGTCCGGTCCGGTCAAGGCAAGGCGTGTTCTGGTTGCTGGAGGATGTTACGATATGCCGGTGGCCTTTGCCGGCTGGACCACTCCTGGCGTCATGTCGGCGGGGGGCTTGCAGACACTTGTGAAGGCGCAGCAATTTCTGCCGGGCGAACGCGTCGTATTGTTCGGAACCCATCCCTTGATGATCGTGCTGGCCCAGCAGGTCATCGCTGCGGGCGGCGATCTGGCTGCGGTTTGCTTTGCCCAGCCATTCTCGCGCATGGCGCAGCTTGCGCTGGGCAAAATTCCCGCTGCATTGGCGAGTCCCGGCCCGCTGGTGGCAGCGGCGCAGGGAATGGCGGCGCTGCGCAAGGCCGGGGTGGCGGTGCATTTCGGCGCTTCCGTGGAGCGATGCGATGCCGGGCCGGAAGGTCGGGGGGTGCAGGTGCATTTCGCGGGGAAGGCCGGGCCATTGCACTTTTCCGCCGATGTCGCGGCCATGTGCTATGGCTTTCTGCCACAGTCCGATCTGCTCAGGCAGTGCGGAGCCGAGGTGCGCTGGTCGATGCCTGCGGGTGGCTGGGAAGCCGTACACAACGGCCTCTATCGCTCCAGCCTCGCTGGGCTTTACGTGGCGGGCGAAACCACAGGCGTAACCGGGAGCGACGCGGCCATGAGCGAAGGGGCAATGGCTGGCCTTGCTATCACCGCTGATGCGGGCAAGCTGGATCAGCGCACGCTGGACGCAAGGATTGCACCCTATCGCCGGCGTCGCCAAAGGCTTGAAGGTTTCATCGATCTGTTGCGCACAGTGGCCGATCCGCGCGGTCGGCTACCTGAGGCAAGTGGTGATACGCTGCTGTGCAGGTGCGAAGACATTCCGGCACAGGCCGTTGATGAGGCGATCATTGAGGCGACGGCGATGGGACGGGCGTTCGGCGCAAGCGAAATCAAGCTGCGTTGCCGCGCCGGCATGGGGCTCTGCCAGGGCAGAAGCTGCGAGCACGCGCTCATACGCCGCATTGCTGCTTCCCGGAAAGTGTCTGAGGCGAGCGTGGCGGGCTTCAAAGCGCGCTTTCCTGTGAGGCCGGTCACTATTTCGCAGCTGATTGATAACGGCGAGCAGTAGAGCTTGTGTTGTCTTGAAGGCAACGACATGTGTGCTTGATTGCGATTGCTTAGCCTGTCGCGCTTCCTAGTCTGAGCTTGACTGGATGGAGTCTTCCGATGACCGACGCTGCTGCCGACAAACCTGCCTTTCTTGCCGCCGATCACGTTTCGTGGACCGTCGCAGACGCGGAAGCGGTTGCGACCTTTTACAAGGACATCTTCGGGGCCGAGGAGATGTTCCGGATGGGGCCGCTCGACGCCGCCGAATTGCCTGTTGGCAAGGATGGCCGGGACTGGATGGAAAGCCATGTGAACGTGGCTGGTGCCAAGCTCATGCTGATCATGCTCAAGATCGCCGATAACCTCAATTTCCAGCTCGTGCAGTATGACAAGCCGGAAGGTCGCGGCACTACTCCGCCGCGCAACTGCGACGTGGGCGGCCACCATCTCGGTTTGCGCGTCGACGATGTCGAAAAGACTTCCCGCTATCTCGCTGCAAACGGCTGCACGCCGATGGAAGTCATCGACATCACCGAGGGGCCGCTCGCCGGCAAAAAGAACCTCTACGTGCTCGACCCCTGGGGTCATCAGCTCGAGATCGTCGACTGACCTGACCTGTTTCTACTGCCCGGAGTTTTGTCATGACCAGCAAGCGCATCAATCCCGAAACCCTTTACCCCAGTGTCCAGTATGGCTTCTCGCATGCCACGCTCGATGAGAGTTCTGGCACGCTGCACCTTTCGGGTCAGGTGTCGTGGGGCAAGGATTACAATGTCGTCGGGGCTGGCGATGTCGGCTTGCAGGCCCGTCAGTCGCTGGCGAACTTACGGCTTGTCCTCGAGGACCAGGGGCTTGGTCCGGAAGCGGTTCTGAGGTTGCGCACATTCATCGTGAACTACAATGTGTCGATGCTGCCAGCCATCGGCGCCGAACTTGGCGCATTCTACGGCGATGTGATGCCGGCCTCTAACACCATCGTCGGTGTGCAGGCTCTTGCTATGCCCGAGTTCCTTATCGAGATCGAAGCTGTGGCGACGACCCGCTAGTCGCACAGGCCGTAATTACGGGCGCATCCGGCAGGCCAAAGTGTGGCACCGGGCAACGGGAGGGCTAACCAGTGCGGCGTAACCTCGCTTTTCTGAGCGATATGTTGCAGGCAATTTTGCCGGGAGATGTGCGAGGGCGCGGCCCGGTCGCTGCAAGCGCTGAGGCGGTTCGTTCGATGCTCGGTCGTCCGGCGTTGGAGCGTTTGTCCGCGGCCTGCGACGTGCTGATGGGGCGGATCGGGGATGCTTCCATGATCGCGGTGGCCGAGCAGGCTCTCGCGGCTTACGCAGAACTCGACGAGTCGGAAAAAATGCAGTTCTGGGAGCTGCTGCGCGACCACTTCGCATCCGACCCGGCGGATATAAGGAAGGCCTTTGCGGCTTACGATAAGGAGCCGACGGAGGAACGGCTGGTGCCTCTGTTCCAGAGTGTCGAGCCGTTGCGGCAAACCCTGTTGCGACGACTCAACACGGCGCCAGGTGCCACCCGCCTGCTGGTGGACATGCGCGCTGACCTTCTGGCTGCGCTACGGAAGGATCCTTCGCTACGCCCCCTCGATGCGGATTTCGCGCATCTGTTTGCCTCCTGGTTCAATCGCGGGTTCCTGCGGATGCAGCGAATCACCTGGGCCAGTCCGGCGGTCGTGCTGGAAAAGATCATGGCTTACGAGTCGGTTCACCCGATGCAGGGGTGGGAAGATCTTCGCCGACGGCTCGATCAGCATGATCGGCGAATTTATGCCTTCTTCCATCCGGCTACCGGTGAGGAACCCCTCATTTTCGTGGAAGTGGCGTTGATGAATGAAACGCCCAGTCAGATTGCCCCCATACTCACCGCTCCTCCAGCAAGGGGTGGGAGCGAGCCAGATACGGCTGTCTTCTATTCGATCAACAACACTCTGCGCGGCCTGAAGGGCGTTTCCTTTGGCAATTTCCTGATCAAGCAGGTGGTGAAGGAACTGGCTGCGGAATTGCCATCGCTGCGCACTTTCGTGACCTTGTCGCCGGTGCCGGGATTTGCGCGCTGGCTGGCCAGCAACCAGTCTCCGGCGGCGGTCTCGCTGCGCCAGGAACTGCAAGGCGACCTTTGGATCGATGACGCCCGGATCGCCTCAAGGATTGCCCCCGGGGTCGAGCAACTGGCAGCAGCCTACCTGACCGAGGCCAAGCACCAATCGGGTGCTCCGCTTGATCCGGTTGCCCGGTTTCACCTAGGAAATGGCGCGGCCTGCTGGCGCGTGAACTGGCCGGGAGATCTTTCAACCGGCGGCATTTCAGGAGCGCACGCGGTAATGGTCAACTATCTGTACGAGGCAGACCAGATCGAACTGCGGCATGAAGCCTATGTACGCGAGGGGGTGGTCGCGGTGGGAAAGCCGCTTTCAGCCGTACTGGCCTCCAAAAAACGACAGGAAATTCGCGTATGAAAACAATCTTCGAAAGCTTCGCCGATGTGGCTGGCCTTGTTCCGCACAAGTCGCTGTTCGAGCGTACGGGTCAGCCTGCGATCAGCTATGGTGAAGCGCTGGAATTGACCCAGCGGCTGGCCGGTGTGCTTAGTACTCAGGGGGTGATGCCGGGAGATCGCGTTGCTGCTCAGGTGGGCAAGAGCCCGGAAGCGATCTGTCTCTATCTGGCAACATTGCAAGTCGGCGGCGTCTATCTGCCGCTTAACACCGACTACACCAGCGCCGAGGTCGATTATTTCCTTGGCGATGCCGCGCCGCGCCTGTTCGTCTGCGCGCCAGACCAGCTTGCAGCGCATGCGGCGAGATACGGCGAAAGGATCGCCTGTTCCAGTCTTGGCACAAGCGGAGATGGCAGCCTCATGGAGGCCGCGTCGGGGGCTGAGCCGAAAGTCGATCACGTCGCGCGCGCGATGGATGATCCAGCCGCGATCCTGTATACATCGGGTACCACCGGCCGTTCGAAGGGGGCCGTGCTGACGCATGGCAATCTCGCTTCTAACACCGCCGCCTTGCTTGAAAGCTGGGGTTTCACGCGGGAAGATCGGCTGATCCACGCACTGCCGATCTTCCATACCCACGGCCTTTTCGTGGCGGTCAACATGACGCTGGTGGCCGGAGCGACCTTGCTTTGGCAAAGTCGATTTGCCCCCGAAACGGTGCTCGACCTGATGGGTTCGGCAACGGTTCTGATGGGCGTGCCCACTTTTTACACCCGCCTGTTGCAATGCGAGCGGCTGACGCGCGAGGCGGCAGCCGGAATGCGGCTGTTCGTTTCCGGCTCTGCCCCGCTGCTGGCCGACGATCACAAAAGCTTCGAGGCTCGAACCGGTCATGCCATTCTGGAACGGTATGGTATGACCGAAACCTGCATGATCACCACCAACCCTTATGATGGCCCGCGCAAGCCGGGAGCAGTGGGCATGCCGCTGCCGGGTATCGAGGTGCGCGTGGCGGATCGCGAAACCGGCTCCCCTCTTCCGCAAGGCGAGATCGGCGCCATCGAGGTGCGCGGCCCAAACGTGTTCCAATGCTACTGGAACATGCCCGAAAAGACCGCCGCCGAATTCCGCGCGGACGGCTTTTTCATTACCGGCGACCTCGGCCAGATCGGCGAGGATGGCTATCTGCGCATCGTCGGGCGTGACAAGGATCTGGTGATCTCTGGTGGCTACAATGTCTATCCCAAGGAAATCGAGGGCCTGATCGACGAGTTGTCCGGAATCGTGGAAAGTGCCGTGATTGGCGTGCCTCATCCCGACCTTGGCGAAGGAGTTACGGCAGTCGTCGTGCGCGAGGCGGGTGCCGAGATCGACGAAGCGGGGGTCATTGCGGCCATCGGCCCGCAGCTTGCACGCTACAAGCAGCCGAAGAAAATCCTCTTTGTCAGCGAATTGCCGCGCAATGTGATGGGCAAGGTGCAAAAGGCGGAATTGCGAAAGACCTATGCTGACTTGTTCAGCTAGGCAGTAGCCAGAGCGACTGCGCAAAAAGGCGCAGCGTCGGGCATGAGGAGGAGAGGACCTGATATGATCTACGGCACTGCGCTGCTGGCCACATGTGTGCTGGCCGGTCTGATTGTCGGCGACGTGCTTGGCGTGCTGATGGGTGTGGAGTCCAATGTCGGCGGAGTGGGCGTGGCCATGCTTCTGCTGATCGTGGCGACCGATCGTCTCCGGCGTCGGGGCAGGGGATTTTCTGCATCTGAATCGGGCATTTTGTTCTGGAGCGCGATGTATATCCCGATTGTGGTGGCGATGGCATCGACCCAGAACGTCGTGGCGGCAGTCGGTGCCGGACCGGTCGCACTGCTGGCAGGGGTCGGAGCAACCCTGCTCGGATTACTGGCGCTTCCGTTGCTCGCCCGGCTTGGCGGTCGCGACGCGCCGCTGCCGCCTGCCGACGAACCGGAGGGGCTCTAGGTCATGGAGCTTATGGAAGAGGTTCTTGTCGACAACGGGCTGTTGTTTGCCTTTGCTCTGATCGGGTTGCTGATGTGGTTCAGCAACAGGATATCGCAGCGCCTTAGCGGTGGCAGGATTCACGGTTCGGCGGTGGCCATCGCACTGGGATTGGCGCTCGCCTATTTCGGTGGACGCGTGAGCGGCGGAACGAAGGGGCTTTCGGACATCCCGCTGTTCGGCGGGCTGGCGCTCATGGGTGGCGCGATGTTGCGGGATTTCGCCATCGTATCGACAGCCTACGGAGTAGAGTTTTCGGAGATGCGACGGGCTGGCCTTGTCGGCGTTCTGTCTTTGATACTCGGCCTAGTGCTGTCTTTTGTCGCTGGCGGACTGGTGGCGCTGGCCTTCGGATATTCCGATGCAGTCAGTATCACGACGCTGGGCGCGGGAGCGGCCACCTACATCGTGGGGCCGGTCACCGGAACTGCGCTGGGCGCTTCGAGCGAGGTTATGGCTCTTTCGGTGGCGGCAGGACTTGTGAAATCCGTGTTGGTGATGATTGGTACGCCCTTCGTTGCACCATTGATCGGCCTCGATAACCCGAAGGCTGCAATGGCCTACGGTGGCTTGATGGGAACGACAAGCGGAGTGTCAGGAGGGCTGGCGGCCACTGACAAGCGTCTGGTGCCTTATGGAGCCATGACAGCCACGTTCTACACGGGTCTGGGCTGTCTTCTGGGGCCCTCGCTCTTTTTCCTCTTCGTGCGCGGCCTCTTGCCAGCATAGATTGCCTTCGCTGGCGGGCATCAGTCACCGGGGATTGTGGTGCAATCATGCCTGTCGGCTGGTCACTGCAACAGATTGCCTGACAGGGCATGGCGCTTGTGCCTGCCTCACTGACTTGGACAGGAATGGCTTCGGCTTCGGTGGCCGAGTGGCTGACCCGCGGGCTAGCAGCAGCCAGGCGTTGCTGAAACGGTGTTGAAGCGCCGCTGTTGAAGGTCCGGCCTCGTGCGGGTGACCGGGGCGTTCATTCAAATATCAGCGTTGCGCTAAAAACAACGAACTCAACCGCAGGCCCGCATTGATTGCGAAGGTTCCGGCAATAGTCTGCAACCAAGACAGTTTAATGAAGTGAAGCGCGGATTGCTCACTGAAGACGAGGATCTTCAATGGACGCAAATGTCATCATTGCCAGCGCACTGCTAGCCCTTGGCGGTCCGGTCCCCGAGATTCAGCCCGCTATGGCTGGCGATCCACTCGTCACTGCCACAGCGCAAGCGGAAGTCGACAGCTGCTCGGGTGTCATGACGAGAATGTTCGCCTGGTGGAATGTTCAGATGGCGGACGGCATTCCATTCGAGCAGGCCGGCTTTGCTCGTTTCTTCACCGATGATGCCGTTCTGCGGATTGACGGCGGCGTCGTGGCCGAAGGGTTGCCCGCACTGCTCACGCATTTTCAGCGCATCCAGAACAGTGGGGCGCAGGTAGAAATCGCATTGCCGTTCGTTGAATGCTCTGAGGCCGGGCAGCGCGAATACACAATGCATGTGATCCGCAGTCGTCGTGATGGTGTTCCCAGATGTTTGCTGGCAGCCGGCCATGCTGACCTGCGCGACGGCCTGATAACGGAGATTTCGCTGGTGCGGACCCAGATCGAGCCGGGCAGCTCGCCCGTGGCTGATTTGTGCTGGCGCAAGTAAAATCCGGTTCCGGTGCTGGAACGGACTCAAATATTTCGACTGCAAATAAATCGGCAAACAAAAAGGCCGCGTTGCTGCGGGCAATTACCAAGGGGTACGGAAATATGAAGAGCCAAGTGAAGACGGGCACGGTAATGTTCAAGCGGGCAGCACTGCTGCTGGGCGTGGGGTCGATCGGCCTCATGGCCATGCCGGCACTGGCGCAGGATGCCGAGGCGGAAAGAGAGCGCCCCAGCCTTGGGCTCGATGCCATTGTCGTGACCGCCCAGCGTCGCAATGAATCGGTCCAGGACGTGCCGATTGCGATCACCGCCATCACCGGCGAGCAACTGGCGAAGTCCAACGTGCGTGGTATCGAAGATTACTTCGCCATGACCCCGAACGTCAGCTTTGCCAGCAACGGCTCACGCGACCGCAAGGAGTTGTCCTTGCGCGGTGTCTCGAACCAGCTCGATCCCTATGCTGACGTGCGTCCTTCGGCCTATGCCTTCTACATCGACGATTTCAGCGTCATTGCGGGCACCTCGAACCCCGACGTGGTCGACCTCGAGCGGATTGAAGTGCTGCGTGGCCCGCAAGGCACCTATTTCGGCCGTAACTCTGTCGGCGGCGCGATCAACGTGTCCACGGCCAAGCCGGTCGATTACATCGAAGGTTCGGTTTCGCTCGGCTTTTCCAGCTTCGATACCAAGCGGGCTTCGGCCGTGCTCAACCTCCCGATCGCGCCGGGCGTGCTGGCGGTGCGTTTTGCCGGCCAGATCGAAAGCTCGGACGGCAACATCCACAACATCAACGAAATCGGTGGTGGCAACAACACCAACTACAAGACCGGCCGCGTCATTGCGCGCTTCACCCCGAGCGGCAACTTCACCAATGATGTGACCTTCAGCTATACAAGGGAGCGCAACGGAATGCGTGCTGGCGTGCCAACCGGCTACCTGACACGCACCTGGCGCAACGTTTATTATGGCGGTGCACCCGGCCCGGCTGACGAGGACGGAGTGGGCTTCTACCCGGACAACACCAGCGAGGTGAACTTCAACCGTCCGCAGAGCGTGGGCAGCGACTTCTGGTATGTGAGCGATCGCGCCGTGTGGGAAGGCGATGCAGTGACCGTGACCGGTGTGTTCGGCTATCTCAAGGCTGAGATCTTCAACCGCGGCGATGTTGACGGTGGCAGCTTCGACTACTTCTACGAGAACAACCTGCTGTCTCGTGATTCGCTCAGCGGCGAACTGCGCGTGCAGTCGGCTGGCGATGGCCCGTTCCAGTGGAGCTTTGGCGTCAATGCGGGCAAGGACACCGGCGATACCGATCAGGCAACCAACTTCGGCGAGGCCGGGCTGCTGGGCCGAGCCCCCGACGACGAGATCTCGGGCATCCTGAGCTCAGCGGAAAACACTTACCAAGCCGTGTTCGCCCAGGCGACCTATAATCTGACCGAGACACTGGCCTTCACCGTGGGCGGTCGCTACTCGCACGAAAAGGTGAGCCGTGTTTATCAGCGTCGCTCGAACGGCGCCATTACCGACAACATCGATCGGGAAAAGTCGTTCAACGATTTCTCGCCCCGCTTCAACATCACCTATGAACCGAACCCGGACCTGATGCTGTATGCGACAGTTTCGCGCGGCTTCAAGTCGGGCGGCGTGCAGACCTCGCAGTTGATCCAGCAGGAGTTCTACAACCCCGAAACGCTGTGGAACTACGAAGGCGGCGTCAAGTTCACCGCATTCGACGACCGCCTGCGCGTTGACCTTTCGGGCTTCTACATGGACTGGAATGACATCCAGCTCGCCAGCCGCTTCATCTATCTGGCTGACGACGGAGTGACGCTGATCTCGGTCAACGGCATCGACAACGCCACCAGCGCACGCAGCTACGGCATCGACGGCAGCCTCGACTTCAAGGTGATGCCCGAACTGACACTGTCGCTGCACGGCGGTTTCAACGATGCCAGGTTCCGCGAATACGAGAACGCGATCGTCGATGGCGTGACCGTGGATGCATCGGACCGTCCGCTTATCAACGCGCCCAAGTGGACCGCTGGAGGCAGCCTGGAATACCGCAGTGACATCAGCGACAGCTTCGAAGGCTTCATTCGTCCCGAGTGGACTTATCGCAGCGAATCCCTGTCCTCGATCCTGGCGCTGCGTTATTTCGAGTATCCTTTCATCTCGCCCGCCTACCACGCTTTCAACCTGCGTGCGGGCGTCGACAACGGGACGGTCTCGGTCACCGCCTATGTCGAGAATTTGACTGACAAGAACTACTATTCGAACGTCTACGAGAAGGCATTTTACGGTGGCGTTCAGCTCGAACCTTCGGTTCGTCGCTTCGGCATCAATGCCGCATACCGTTTCTGAGCGCGAACAGCACTTGAAGCAGAAGGAGGGGCAGGTCAGCATGGCCTGCCCCTTTTCGCATTAAAGACTTCCAGAAAAGGCTACAGCTATGATCCATTCCGCCCTCGAACGTCGGCAATTCCTTGCGCTGGGCTCGGTTCTCGCAGCGGGTGGATGTGCCGGCTGGGGCCAGTCTGCTTCGGCGCCCGGAGCGGCAGATCCGGGCGATCAGGGTGTAGTCGAGACGCGTGAGGGGCCGGTCCTTGGCACTTTGCTCAATGACTGCGTGCGCTTTCTTGGCGTGCCGTTTGCCGCAGCACCGGTGGGCGCGCTGCGCTTCCGCGCCCCGCAGCCGGCGCCGATGCGCAAAGATGTGCTGATTGCCGACAATTTTGCCCCGCCACCGATCCAGAAGCCGCTTTCCGAGCGTATCTACGGCCCGGGATCTGAGCCGTCGGAGGATTGCCTCGCGCTCAACATCTGGCGTCCGCGGACACCGGGGCCGCACCCGGTCTATGTGTGGATTCACGGCGGCGGCAACGTGGCCGGGTCGAGCCGGATGCCAGTGTTTGATGGCGCTGCGCTTGCCCGAGCGGGGATCGTGTGCGTGACGATCAGCTACCGGGTAGGCCTGCTCGGCTTCTGCGATGTCAGCTCCTTGCTGGGTGAGAGCTATCGTGGAAGTGGCAATAACGGGATGCTCGATATCCTTGCAGCACTGGGCTGGGTACGCGACAATATTGCCCGGTTTGGCGGCGATCCGGCGATGGTCACCGTCGGGGGGCAAAGCGCGGGTGCCAAGAACGTGTGCACCCTGCTCGCCATGCCCCGCGCGCGTGGGCTCTTTCGCGCTGCCATTGCCGAAAGCGGCGGGGCTGAGACGATCAACACCGCGGGCGATTCCGACGCCATGGCCGCTATTCTGACCGATGTCCTTGGGCCACATGATTCCGCAGCCATCGCCAGCCTGCCGGTCGACCGTCTGCTGGCAGCACAGGAAGAAATTTCGGCCCGCTGGCCTCGCAAGTATCCGTTCCGCCCGGTGATCGACGGGATGCATCTTGCGCAATTGCCGCTTGAAGCGATTGCGGCGGGAAGTGGCGCTGGCGTACCCCTGCTGATCGGCACCACGCGCGACGAGAACGCGTTCTTCGGCCCCTCGCGCTTTGGCCCAGGGGTGGTGGTGCAGGATGACCTGGCCAATATGGCCTTGGCCGATTTCGCGCCGGTCTATGCCCGCTACGATGCGCTGATGCCGCAGGCGAGCGCCACCGACCGGCGCTATGCCGCAATCACGGCGGAGGAATATTTCATCCCGACATGTCGCTGCGCCGATGCCCAGTCAGGTCACGCGCCAACTTATGTCTACCGGCTCGATATGCCGCGCGAAAAAGCGCCCAATGCCGGCTACTCTGTGCATGGTTCCGAACTGCCGCTGGTGTGGCAGCAAACGCGCGATCCGCGCTCGGCTTTCCTTGGCCCCGAAGGGCCGGCGGCCGATCGCCTCGCAGATGATATGTACGCACGGTGGGTCAGCTTTATTCGCGAGGGCCTGCCGGAAAACGATAATGGCCCCACCTGGCAGCGCTACGAAACCGGCAACCGCGCCACCATGCTGTTCGACGCGCAATCCTCGCTGGCAAAGGATCCGGCTGCGGCTGAAAAGCAGCTATGGGCCGATGCGAGATTTGACTTCTAGGCGGCAGGCGTAGGGGCAGGGGCGCCGAGGCGCTCCAGCCAGCCGCGCACCTGTCTGGCGAGCGGATGCTCGGGCAGGCCGGTGAAGGTGTGGGTCTCGAAGTGATCGGCCTCCTCGATGCAGGCCCATTCGTGATCGACGCCTGCATCAGCCAGCGCACTGACCAGCTTCATGCTCGAACGTTCTACCCGTGCGCGTTGGCGTTCGCGCCCGCCCCAGGCGACCAGCATGGGCACGCCCAGATTGTCCAGCAGCGCCAGCGGGGTGCCTTCGTCGACCGGCAATGGTCCGTCTGGCAGGGCATAGCCCGCGCCGGGAGTGCCGGTGATAGCCCAGCGATGCAGGCTGCCGCTGATCGAAAGAACACCGCGCAGTGACCCGGGGGGAAGGGCAGCAGCCTCGATCAGATCCGGACGCAGGGCAAAGGCCGCGGCAAGTGCAGCCCCGGCGCTGTGGCCGCCGATGAACAGCGCCGCGGGATCGATTCCGTTGCTGGCTCCGTGCGTGCCTAGCCATCGCATGGCCGCCATCATGTCTTCGAGCGGCGGCGGGCCGGAATCGCCCGGTTCGAGCAGGCGGTAGTCGATCGAAACCAGCACACCGCCTGCGGCATGGACCAGCGGGGCCATAAAGTGATTCCAGCGCCGGTTGCCATGGGTAAAACCGCCGCCATGGCAAAAAACCAGCGCCGGGCGCAGCGATCCGCTCGGCTCGGCGGGCGCGAGAATGTCGAGCCGCTGATGCGGTGCATCGCCATAGCTGGCGGTGACAACAGCTTTGCCCGCTGCCGCACAGGCATCGGCCAGGTCCAGCACCTCGCGCTCGTATTCTCCGGCGCGGGCATTGACTGCGGGGCGCAGCGTATCCTCGCTCATCGGTCGGCCTCACGCGCGAAAAGCAGCGCCACGGTGCTGATGAGCGCGGCACCCGCGACATAGTAGGCCGGTGCCATCTGGTCGCCCGTCTCAATCATCAGCCAGGTTACGAAGAAGGGGCCGAAGCCACCAACGATCAGCGTGGACAGGTTGTAGGCGATCGACAGCCCGGTGGAGCGGCGATGGATCGGGAACAGCTCGGCCAGCAGCGCCGAGATCGGCGCGGTATAGGCCGCGATCAGCACCGCCAGCCCCATCTGCGCGATAATCAGGCGGGCCTCGGTCGGCACCTCGGCCACGAAAGCGAGCGCGGGATAAATTAGCACGGCCAGGCCGATTGCCGCGGCGAGCATCACCGGCTTGCAGCCGTAACGGTCCGACAACATGCCCATTAGCGGGCACAACACGAACAAGGTGGCCGCGCCTGCGCAGCTCGCGCGAAAGGCCGCAGCCATGTCGATGCCGAAGCTGCTCTGGGCATAGGTCGGCATGAAATAGAGCAGGATGAAGGCGGTGACATTCCACAGGCATGACAGGCCAGCGCCGATCAGCACCTCGCTCGGACGGGTGCCGGTGAGCATCTTGGCGGCAGGCTCGGCCGCCTCGGCGCGCGCTTCCTTGAAGCTTTCAGGATCGGGCATGGAGCGCTTGATGTAGAGCCCGAGTGGGCCGAACAGCAAGGCCAGCACAAAGGGAACGCGCCAGCCCCAGCTGTTGAGTTCCTCGGGCGTGAGCGCGCTCGAAATGGCGGCGCCGATCAGGGCCGAGAGCAGAAAGGCGCCGACCTGGCTTGCCTGTTGCCAGCTGGCGTAGAAGGCGCGTTTGTTCGGAGGTGCGCTCTCGACCAGGAACGAGATGCTGCCCGCTGCCGCACCGCCGGAAAAGAAGCCCTGCACCAGCCTTAGCAGGACTACCAGGATCGGGGCGGCAAGGCCGATGGCAGGATAGGACGGGATCAGCCCGATCAGCCCGGTGCTGGCTGACATCATCAACACGATCAGGGCAATCGCAGCCTTGCGGCCTACCCGGTCGGCATAAAGGCCCAGCAGCACCCCGCCGAGCGGACGCATGACATAGCCTACCCCCAGCGTTGCGACTGCCAGCAGCAGCCCGGTGGCGCTACCGGCCTGGTCGAAGAAGGTATACGCGATCGAGAGCGCAAACAGCGCATAGATCGAAAGGTCGTAACCTTCGATGGCAATCGCGGAGGCGACGACCGCAAGCGACTTCTTCGACGTGGCAGGGTTGGCAGCAGCGCTCATGCGGCGATCTCCTCGATGGCAGCGATGACCCTTGCGCGTGCTGCGGGCATGTCAAAGCCGTCGGTCGCCAGCGCCTGGGGCCCTTGGGTGACGATGGCGGGCGAGGCAGCCGCGAAAATGGCGGCGCGGCTCTGGTGGCGCATCCCGGAGGGCAGTGCGAGAACGGCCGTGCTCATGCGCGTCATCACCTCGTCGTCGAACACCTGCTCCCACAATTGGCGGGCGGGGCAAAAGGCGCTGTGTGCGGTGCGAGGGCTCGCGCGCAGCGCCTTGGTCGCAGCTTCATCGACCGTAGCGACAGCCTCGTCCAGCACCACGCCATAATCGCGCTTGGCCGCCTCGCGCGATACCAGCCCGCGGGCGACGTCATCGGCCACGCGGGCCACTTCGCGTTCGAAGGGGTCGCCGTAGCCACCGCCTCCGGGGGTCATGATGGTGATGACATCGCCCGCGCGTGCCACCACCTTGTCGATCTTGCCGAGATCGCGCTCGTCGGGGGTGCCCATGTTGAGCACCACGCGCGCAGGTTCGCCCGGCAGCCCGCCTTCTGCGCCCCAGGGCTGAAACACGAAGCGTTCAAGGCCGCGACCCATGAACTCCATCCCGTCTTCCAGCAGCTTGACCGAATAGACCACGCCGTGCCCGCCGCGCCGCTTGCCGGCGCCGCCGCTGTCAGGGCGCAGGGCATAGTCGACGACCTGCAAGGGCAAGTCGGCCTCGCTGCGTTCGCTGGGGGTGTTGTGAATGTTGGCAAGGCTGCGATCGCGCCCGTCGGCACCATCGACATGGATGCTGCCGCCGCCGCCGCCGGCAATTCCCTGCACGACGGCCACGCGCTGCCCGCCGCTGGCCGGATCGACATGGGCGACCACTGCGGGGATCACGGTCCCGCCGCTGGCTGCCGCCGCCATGGCCGGATTGGCGGCCAGCAGGCACCCCTGCACCGCATCGTTGAAGCGGATTGCGCCGGCATGGCGGATGCCCACTGCGGCCGGCGCTTCGGGGTTCATCACCGTGCCTTTGGGCACGTGCACCGTGATGTTCTCAAAGATGCCATAGTTGAGCGGCAGCTCGGGATCGAAGGTGTAGAGCATGTGCATTAGCTTGGTGGTGAGGTACGGGTGTCGCACGCCTCCGGTCGGCACGTTGTAGGGTGCCAGAAGCTGCGGATCGGTGCCCGTGAGATCGAGGTGGATCGTGCCCTTGTCGATCGTCATCCTGCAGCGCAGCCGCACCGGGATCTTCGTGTGATAGTCATCGTCGAGATAGTCGTGAAATTCGTAGGTGCCGTCGGTCAGTCGTTCGAGCACGCTGGAAGCGCGCCGACGGGCATATTCGACAACGCCCGATTGCGCGGCGCGGACAGTTTCCAGCCCATGTACTGCGACCAGTTCGGCCACCCGCCGCTCGCCCACTGCCAGCGCGCTGAGCTGGGCTTGCAGGTCGCCCTCGACGATATCGGGAATGCGGCTGTTGGCGCGCAGGATGGCGGTAAAGGCCGGATTGCGTATTCCCTTTTCCGCCAGCTTGAGCGGCGGGATCTGCAAGCCTTCCTGGAAGATGTTCTGGAACGAGGGGCTGATCGAACTTGGGACACCGCCGCCGATGTCGGCGCAGTGCGCGAAGGTCCAGCCGAAGCAGACGATCTCGCCTTCGTGAAAATAGGGCTGCAACAGGTTGATGTCGGGCAGGTGGCTGCCGACGCCGGGTGCGGCATAGGGATGGTTGGTAACCAGGATGTCGCCCGGCTCGAGGCTGTCAAAGGCGGCAATGAAGGCGCTGCAATCCTGATCGACCCCGAGCGAGATGCCAGTGGCTTGGGGATAGGCGAAGAAGCGGCCGTTAAGATCGCACAGAGCAGTGCCGAAATCGTTCGTTTCGCGCACATAGCTGGAACGGGCGGTGCGGCCGAGCGCGATGCCCATTTCTTCGGTGGTAGCCTTGAACTTGTGGTACATCAGTTCAAGCGTGATCGGATCAATCTGCATCAGGCGGCTCCGGTCTGAAAGCGTTCAAGCATCATTGATCCGCACTCCAGCGACAAGGCGCGCCAGCCGGGCGGAATCATGGTTGTCGTGTCGCATTGTTCGACGATGGCCGGTCCAGCGAGTCCGTTCTCAAGGGCAGCGAGTTCTGCGCGATTGATAACGCGCGCTTCATGCCAGCTGGCGTGCACATAAATCCGGCGTGTGCGCAGGGTCGCCTCGGCCTGGTTGGCCAGCACGGCGGCAGTGCCGCCCAGATGCGGCA
The DNA here is from genome assembly GCF_005434915.1 of Aurantiacibacter suaedae. Classification (GTDB taxonomy): domain Bacteria; phylum Pseudomonadota; class Alphaproteobacteria; order Sphingomonadales; family Sphingomonadaceae; genus Alteraurantiacibacter; species Alteraurantiacibacter suaedae. The sequence continues at coordinate 1,221,283 of NZ_SKCG01000001.1, read as the reverse complement.
ATTCGCCGATGGCCGATAGCACAACGCGGCTGATGCCGACGCCGCTTCCGCTTTCGGAAAAGCCGTAGAGCTTGTCGTGCGCGGCGTGGAACGCCTGTTCGATCCGTTCGGCAATATTGCCGTCGAGATCGGGCAAACGCACGGGCAGCTCGAAAGCTTGCTCAGGATAGCGGGTATCAGCAACAAGCTCGTAGCGCCAGTTGTCCACCCGTCCGGCCATGGCCTGCTGCCACTCGCTGGCCGCTTCGCGCAGTCGCGTGATCGACGCGCCGATCTGCTCTTCGGCATCTTTGCTGGTGGTGTCGATCCGGCAGCTTTCCACGAAATCGCGGCGCAGGTTGGCCATGGCCGCACCCAATGCGCAGAATACTCCGGGACTGGGGGCAACGAGAATGCGGTCAAGACCGGCTTCTTCCGCCAGCAGTACGGCGTGGGTCGGCCCGGCGCCGCCGAACGGCAGCAGCACGAATTCGCGCGGATCGCTGCCACGACGGGCGAGGGTCTTGCGCACTTCGGTGGCCATCATCGAACTGGCAACCCGCAAGGCGGCATCGGCCGTGCGCACTGCGAGGTCCGGACCCGCCTCGAAAATTCGTGCGCCCACCGCCTCGAGCGCAGCCGTGGCCTTGTCGGGATAGACCGTCAGCGTCCCGCCGGCAAAGTGTTCGGCGTTGAGATAGCCGCAGGCCAGATAGCAATCGGTCATGGTCGGGGCATCCGAACCAAGGCCGTAGCAGGCCGGGCCGGGCCGGGCGCCGGCGCTTGTCGGGCCGACCTTGAGCAGGCCGCCTTCGTCAACGCGGATGATCGAGCCGCCGCCAGCGCCGATCGCGCTGACTGCGACAATGGGCAGGATCAGCGGAATCTCCCCGAGGTGCGCCTGGGTGGTGATTTCAGCCGCCGCGCCTTCGGCCACCGAGATGTCGGCCGACGTGCCGCCCATGTCGAAGGTCACGATCTTGTCGGCTCCAGCCAGCCGCGCGGTGTGGATAGCAGCAACCACGCCCGACGCGGGGCCCGACAGGGTGCTGTCGATGGGGCGTTCATAGGCCGTTTCCAGCCCCACGCTGCCCCCGTTGCTCGTGGTGATCGAAAGCGGGCAGGCGAGACCGTGACCGGCCACCTTGTCCTTGAGCTTGTCATAATAGCTGCGCAGGATCGGCGCGATATAGGCATTCATCACGCAGACCATGCCGCGCTCGTATTCGCGCACCTCGGACCAGATCTCGCTCGATGCAACGACCGGCACCGACAGGCGTGAGGCCAACTGGTTGGCCACGTCCTGCTCGAAACCTGGATTGGCGGGGGCGTTGAGCATAACCACGGCCACCGCATCGACATCGAGCGACTTCAGGCTGGCAGCCAGCTCATCGGCCTCCTGCAATGCAAGAGGCGCCAGAATTTCACCGGCGGCGGACAGGCGGGCCGCCATGGTCAACACCCTGTCTCGCGGCACCAGCGGCTCTTCAGGCTGAGCGAAAAAGCCATAGCTGTCGGCCATGTGGACCCGCGCCAGTTCGAGCAGGTCGCGATTGCCCTCGCAAACCACCAGGGCCACGCGCGCGCCGCGACGTTGCAGGATGGCGTTGAGCGACAAGGTGGTGCCGTGGATGACAAGGTCGACCGCTTCCGGTCCAATATCAGCGCGTTGCATCAGCCCGGCCAGGCCGCGCTCGATCGCCGCCGCCGGATCGGCGGGTGCGCTCGGCTCCTTGTGGAACACGAGGCGATTGTCATCCACCAGCACGAAGTCCGTGAATGTGCCCCCGACGTCGATACCGATTCTCGCGCTCACGCGGTTACTCCTGTCATATGCGGCGCCCAGCAATGCTGCAGCCGGTGCATTCAAAGGGCACGGGGCTCGCCTTTCAATGGCGATTGGATTTTCCTTGTGTTGCTTTCAAGGCAACGAAGCAGCTTTTACGTGCTCGGTCGGCAGATTTCGCTGGCACAATATCCCGCATTTTCCACGAACGGATCGCCAGTCGGTGGAGTCAGGCAGTCGCTGGCGTTAAATCAGAACCTTGCACACGAGACCGGGCTTTCCACTATGATGCGTCAGCGGACGCTTAGGGCGTGTTACTGGGTGGTGTTTTCGGCGCGTCTGCGCCGTGGTCGAAGCTGGCAAGCGTAAGCGCGAACAGCGGGCTGTCGGGCAGGGAGAAATCGAGCGCGGTGTCGGAATGATTGCCGGCGGGCAGGGCATAGGTCTGCGGCACGATACCCTCAGCTCGCAATACCTTATCGAGTTCGTCGGCGCTGAGCGCTCTGGCGGTCTCGTTGCTGCCATAGGCGATCACAACACGGGCCACCGGGTCGCTGACGTGATCGGCGATGGCGGCTGCGGCCATGCTTGCCGGAGTGGGGGCGTAGGCCTGTGCAATGGCGGGATCGGGCCGGAAGTGTCCGCTGATGAGCACCACGCCGCGCAAGGCTTCCCGCAACCACGGATCGTTTCCCATCCACCGCCGATCAAGCCCGAGCGAGGCAGCCATGAGCGCCCCCACCGAATGTCCCGCGATCACTATCTGGGGCACCTTGTCTTCACCACAGGACAGCGAGCCCCTTACCCATGTCAGCACTTGGGCAAGGTCTTCGATCTGTGCCGGATAGCTGTGGCCGTCACGGGTGAGGCGGTAGCTGGGCACCACCACGGTGACGCCGTTGGCAATGTAGTCTCGCGCGACATAGCCATAATGTTCGCGGTCGCCTTCGACGAAATTGCCGCCGTGGACATAAATCAGCACGCGCTGGTCGATGCAGGGCGCGGCGGGCAGATAGAGGTCGAGCCGCTGCCGCGGTTCGGGGCCGTATGGCAGGCCGAGCCGGTGCGCGACGCGTTGGCGGGTGTCGGCTGTCAGGCGGTCGGCGAGGGAGTAAAACACTCGGTAGCTGTTGCCTGCGCTCGCCGAGGTAACCGAGGGATAGGCTGCTGCATCCTGCGCCTTTGCTGCCGGCACTCCGATCATGGCCGCGAGCCCTACCATAGCGGCCAGAGCCAGCGCTGGTCCGGTCCGCTGGCACCGGGTGGTGGCATGCGCGTTCACAGCCTGCGCGCCTTCAGGTTTTCTGGTGCTGGTCGAGATCACTTCGGCGTCGCGCAGCGACACCATCTCCGGTCCTTCTGCCTGAGCCCGTTGCCGGAGCGCCATTTCGTTGGCGCCAAACCGGAACGCGATCATCGACTGGGCCAGCCCGAAGCTGTCGATGCTCACAGCGGATGACGGATCGCCGATTTCGCCGGTATCGCGGCTCAATACGTCGTGGGTCGGGGAGGTCGTCGCCGCATTGTTCATGGTGGGGCTCACAAATGGGACAAGTGTTGCAATATCAACCGGGCTGACATCGTTGCTGCGCTCGATCACCTCGTTAGCCAGCACGTTGAGCGTGATCGCGGTGGCATCTTTCGCCGACGCTGTTCAGCCGTCGCTTTTGCGCGCCGCCGATGCCATGCTGGTGCCGTCCCACTTGGCGTAAGAGGGGCGTTCCATCTGAAACAGCTCGCTCGGACGGGCATACCAGCCTGCGCCGTGCATGCGTGCCACCAGATTCATAGCCGGGGCATCGACATGGAGCCGCTCGGCATCGATGAAACGATCGTCGATATGGAAACGCGTGACCTCGCCGAGGACGATGGTGGTCTTGCCTGCCTCAATTGTCTGGTAGACCTTGCATTCCATCGATACGGGCGCTGTTGCGATGCGGGGCGGGCTGATCGTCACGCTGGGCGCCGTGGCAAGTCCGGCCGCAGCGATTTCGTCGAATTCGGGCGGCGCGTCGATGCAGGTGAAATTCATGGCCGGGCTATCGGCCTCGCTGACAAGGTTCACCACGAATTCGCCGGTGGAGAGAATATTGGCCGCGCTGTCCTTGTGGGTTTCGTCGGGGCGGCGCATCATGCCGAGCACCACCAGCGGCGGTTCGGCGCTCATCATGTTGAAGAAACTGTAGGGCGCGGCATTGCCCGCGCCGTCCTCGGCTTGCGTGGTTACCCAGGCGATCGGGCGAGGGGTGATGCTGGCGCTCATCAGCTTGTAGCGATCGGGGCCAGGGGTGGTGGCGAAATCAAATTCCATGGTGCGGTTTACTCCTGCCCCGAAGCGTCGCCCGTGCGGGTGACGGCGCGCTGCCTGGCGGTGTTGACGGAGAGGTTGAAGACGTCGGGACGGGCATAGTGGCCGACCACATCGAAATCGTATTTGCCGCGGACGACGGCTGCCGGTTCGATCTGGGCATAAAGGATGGTTTCGCCGCTGTAGTCCGGTCCGGCGAGCACGGTGCCGAGCGGATCGACGATCATCGAGCCGCCGCGCATCAGGACCAAGTCCGGGTCATCGCCGAGTGCGCAATCGTAGTCGGCCGGGTAGGCACCACGCGTGATGTGCTGGCAGGCCGAAAGCACGAAACAACGCCCTTCGAGCGCGACGTGCTGCATCGTGGCCGCCCAGCCGTGGCGGTCGTCGGCAGTGGGCGCGCAATAGAGCGTGATGCCCTGATCGTACATCGCCATGCGCATCATCGGCATATAGTTTTCCCAGCAGATCACCGCCCCGATGCGGCCGAGCGGGGTATCGATGACAGGCATCGTCGAGCCGTCGCCAAAGCCCCAGATCAGGCGTTCCGCACCGGTTGGCATGAGCTTGCGGTGCTTGGCGATCAGCCCGCGATCGCCATCGAAGAACAGCGCCGTGCAATAGACCGTGCCGCCATCGCGCTCGATCACGCCAATGACCAGGAACACGCCCGTTTCGCGCGTGGCTTCCTCCAGCAGGGCGACCTCCTCGCCATCGAGGCTGATCGCAGCTTCGTGGTAGGCGCGATAGTCCTCGCGGCCTTCGGGCTTGCGCATACCCACCGGTGTGCCGAACGAGGCGCCCTTGGGGTAGCCGCCCAGAAAAGCCTCGGGGAACACCAGCAGGCTGGCCCCTGCCGCGGCCGCCTCGCGCACCAGCGCTGCCGCCTTGGTTGCCGCGGCCACGGAATCAGATGGGATCGAAGATGCCTGGATGACGGCGGCCTTGAACGATGTTTGCATAACGATCCTTTGTTGAAATCAGGCGCTTTTCTGAAGGTTTCCTAAGCTACATTAGTTGCATTTGACAGTTTCTGCAAATTGTTTTAGGCCTGTAATATATTCACAGGGAGACCTTTGATGGCCAGCACCAACTACGACCAGTATCGCGAGGACATGATCGGGCGCGCCAATGTGAGCGACACGCCCGAGCTGGTTGCCTATTACAAGCGGCTCGAGGAGTTGGGCACCGGTGCCTTGTGGACCGTGGCCAACAAGATCGAGCCGTGGGAGCCTGCCAGCACCTCGGTGCCGATGCTGTGGCGTTACAAGGATCTGCGCGATGACGTGATGCGCGCACTCGACCTTGTGACGCCGGAACAGGCCGGCCGCCGCGTGGTCTACCTCGAAAATCCGGGCCGCGTCGACGTAGTGGCGGCGGTCGGCTGGCTCTATTCGGGTTTGCAGGTGATGGGGCCGGGCGAGCTTGCCTCGAGCCATCGCCACTCCGCCTCTGCGCTGCGCTTCATCATGGAAGGCGAGGGCGCCTTCACCAATGTTGACGGGCACAAGATGACGCTGGGCGCCAACGATTTCGTGCTGACGCCCAATGGCACCTGGCATGAACACGGCGTGGACGAGGGCGGCACCCCCTGCATCTGGCAGGACGGCCTCGACATCCCGCTGATGAACGCGCTCGAAGCCAATTTCTACGAGGTCCATCCCGATCTTCAGCAAGCAGTCTCGTTCCCGGTCGATGACTCCACCGCGACCTGGGCCGGTACCGGCCTGCGCCCGGCAGGCCAAACCTGGTCCAAGCCCTATTCGCCGCTGCTGAAATACGAATGGGCACCTACCTACGAGGCCTTGTGCAACTATGCCCGTGCTACCGATGGATCGCCCTATGACGGGGTGATGATGGAATATGTCAATCCGCATACCGGCGGCCCGGTGATGCAGACGATCGGTGCCTCGATGCAGCTGCTGCGCCCCGGCGAGCGTACCAAGGCCCACCGTCAGACCGGCTCGTTCGTTTACCAGTGCGCCAAGGGCAAGGGCTACTCGATCATCAACGGCCAACGGTTCGACTGGCAGGAACGCGATATCTTCGTCGTCCCAGCCTGGATGTACCACGAACACGCCAACGCCTCCGATAGCGAGGATGCCTGCCTGTTCACCTTCAACGATTTGCCGGTCATGCGGGCGCTCGGGCTCTACCGCGAGGAAGCCCTGGCCGAGAACGACGGACATCAGCCGATCCTCCCCTGACCTGTATTTCGCCCTCCCAGCAAATCCTATCCTGAGGAAGTTTTAAACCATGCGTCTAGTCACTTTCCGCGCCACCGTCGAAGCCGAGGCCCGCCTTGGCGCGCTCGTCGATGATCTGGTGCTCGATCTCGGCCTATTCGGCGAGGCCACAGGTGTGCCCTTTCCCTCGACCATGCTCGAATTCATCGACCTTGGCCCGCAGGCGGTAGCTATTGCCAGCAAGATGATCGAGGAAGCCAAAAGCCTGTTCCCGCTCGGCACCGCAATTCCGTTTGCCAATGTCACGCTGCTCGCGCCGATCCCGCGCCCGCGCAAGAACATCTTCGGCATTGGCCTGAACTATACCGAGCACGTGGCCGAAAGCGCCAAGTCGCTCGACACTTCGGCCGAACTGCCGCGCCAGCCGGTGATCTTCTCCAAGCCTCCGACCGGCGTTATCGCGCCGGGCGAGCCGATCCGTCACAATGGCGAGATCACCCAGCAGCTTGACTGGGAAGTCGAACTGGCTGCCATCATCGGTCGCAAAGCCAAGGCCGTGGCACGCGATGAGGCTCTGTCCTATGTGTTCGGCTATACCGTGTGCATCGACATGAGCGCACGCGATTGCCGCCGCGCGGGCCAGTGGATCTATTCCAAGGGCCAGGATACCTATGCGCCGATGGGACCGTGCATCGTCACCGCCGACGAAATCCCCGACCCGCAGACGCTCGATCTCTCGCTCAGCGTCAATGGCGTCACCAAGCAGTCGAGCAACACGGCCTACATGCTGTTCAAGGTCGACGAACTGATCGAGGATATTTCCCAGGGCATCACGCTTGAGCCGGGCGACATCATCGCCACCGGCACCCCGGCCGGCGTCGGCGCAGGCATGGATCCGCAGGAATGGGTGTGGCCTGGCGATACCATCGTGGCCACCGTCGAAAAGCTGGGCACGCTCACCCACCCGGTCGTGAAGGCCTGATCAATCCATCTGACCAACATGCAAAGGGGGCCGGTCGGCCCCCTTTTCGTGACTTTCTGACAGTTCCGACCTTCAGGCTGGCGCTGCGACTTCGGCCTGTGCTGTCAGGGCATTTCGCAGGTCATCGGGCCATGGCATGGAGCGATGCTTCTCCAGATCCATGCAAACGAGCACGACGTTGACCCGCAGCCGCAGTTCCCCGTTATTGGAGAAGGCGATCGTTACCGGGCAGCTGGTCCGCCCCGGTGTGCCAGGCTGCACCGTTATCGCGAGCACTTCGCCAAGGCGGCTCGGCGCTGCGAATTCGGCTTCCAGCTTCACTGTCGGCACGCCCATCTTGCGGGTAAGGTGCATGGTGGCAAAGTCCACCCCGAGGCTTTGTGCAAACCAGTCTTCCACCGCTCCGTTGAGCATCTCGAAATAGCGAGGATAGAACACGATCCCGGCCGGATCGACATCGGCAAAGCGCACCTGTGCGGTGGTGGAAAACGGCATTGGTAATCGGCCTTCTAGGATAGGGAGGATCTGAGCTGAACCAGCAGCTCCAGCAACTGGCGCTGCTGGTCTTCGGGAAAATCTTTCATGGCTTCACGCACCCAGTGGCGATGTGCTTGCGCCAGTTCGGAGAACACTTCTTCGCCTGCTGGCGTGAGGCGGACAACGGCCGAACGGGCGTCGTCTGGCGCCTTTGCTGAGTGTACCAGCCCCTGTTCCTGCAATTGACGAACGATCGAAGTGACATTGCCATTGGAAACCAGCAACGCACGCGAAAGCTCGCCCATGCGCAAACCGTCAACATTGCGGGCCAGTGTGGCCAGGATATCGAAGCGCGGCAGCGTGGTTGCGAAATGGACCTCGAAATTGCGGCGCAGGGTTTTCTCGATCAGCTTGGCGCAGCCGAGCAGCCTGACCCAGATCTTGAGGTCTAGCGTGCTGGCGTCGGCGGCTGGGTCGGTTCTGGGCATAGCGATCGCAGTTTCGTAATCAGCATCGCTCATAGCGCGCGCGGCTTCGATGTCCATTCCCGGCCGCTTCGGGCTGAGCGGGTCCGATCAGGCCCGCGCGAGCTCGGCCTGTTTCTTCGCCGATCGCAGAGCCTGATCCTGACCGAGGGCGTAGGCCGGGGGAACAAACTGACCAGCGTGACCCGCGCTGGCCGCCGCTGCGAGGGTCCAGAAGGGGTTTGTCAGATGCGGGCGGCCAAGGGCGACAATATCCGCGCGCCCCGACGTCACGATGGAGTTGACCTGATCTGCATCGGTGATGTTGCCAACGGCAATGGTAGCGATCTCGGCCTCGTTGCGGATCTGGTCTGCAAACGGGGTCTGGAACAGACGACCATAGACGGGCTTTGCCGCCGGGTTGGTTTCGCCAGCGGAAACATCAATGATATCGACGCCCTGCAGCTTGAGCAGTCGGGCGATCTCGACGGCTTCGGCAGGGGTGACCCCCTTATCCCCCATCCAGTCATTTGCGGAAATCCGCACGGCAAGCGGCTTGGTCGCGGGCCATGCCTCGCGCACTGCCGCAACCACCTGCAGAGGCAGGCGCATACGGTTTTCAAGCGAGCCGCCATAGGCGTCACCACGTTGGTTGAGAAACGGGGAAATGAAGCTTGCCAGAAGGGTTCCGTGACCAGCTTGCAGTTCCAGCATGTCAAACCCGGCCGCATCTGCACGCCGTGCTGCTGACGTAAAGGATTCGACCATTGCCGGAATGGCATCCTTTGCCAGCGCCTGCGGTACGATACCTTTTTCCCGCCAGGCCAGCGCGCTTGCCGAGACAAGCGGCCAAGGCTCGTCCATCGGCTCGTCGTAAGTTGCGCCGGCGGTGGGGTTTTTGCAGCTGCCACGTGCGCCGGCGTGACCGATCTGTGCGCAGCTGCGCGCCTGTGTATGGTCATGGATGAAGCGGTTGATCTCGGCCCAGCCTTCGACCTGGTCATCGCTCCAGATCCCGGGACAGGCCTCGGTCATGCGGCCCTCCGGCTCGACAGCCAACATTTCGGTGAACACGAGACCGGCACCGCCCATGGCGCGCGTGCCGTAGTGGACAGAATGGAAGGTATTGGCCTTGCCGTCTTCGCTTGCGGCATAGGTCAGCATCGGGGGGATGGCGATGCGGTTGGCAAGCGTGAGGCCGCGCAGCGTGAAAGGGGTGAACATCGGTTGCACCGGCTGGTTGCGCCCCTCGTCGGCGCCCGCAAACCATCGCTCAAGCCCTTCGAGCCACTGCGCATCGCGCAGGCGCAAGTTCTCATGGCTGACCCGCTGGGAGCGGGTCATCAGCGCATAGGTGAACTGCGGCAGGTCGAAGCCGATATAGCGATCGAGCGTTTCGAACCATTCGGTAGAATTACGCGCGCTGTTCTGGATCTTGAGCACCTCGACATGCCGCTCTTCCTGATATTCGGCCAGCGCGCGGGTGAGCGCGGCGCGATCGGTAATGCCGGGGCGGTCGAGCACCTCGGCCAGCTTGATTGCATCTTCCAGCGCCAGCTTTGTGCCCGAGCCGATCGAGAAGTGCGCGGTGTGCGCAGCATCGCCGAGCAGCACGACATTGTCGAACGACCATTGGCGGCACAATACGCGGGTGAACTGGATCCAGGCCGACGAGCCGCGCAGGTGGCGCGAATTGGAGATCAGCGGATGCCCGTCGAGATGGCGGGCAAAGATCTTCTCGCACAGCGCGATCGACTGGTCCTGATCCATATGCTCGAAGCCGAGCCTGTCCCAGGTTTCAGGCGAACATTCGACGATGAAGGTCGAGTGTTTGTCATCGAAGCGATAGGCATGGGCCCAGATCCAGCCTGCCTCGGTCTTCTCGAAGATGAATGCAAAGGCGTCGAACATCTTGGTTGTACCGAGCCAGGAAAAGCGATTGCGGCGCACCTGGAGTTCAGTATCGAACCGATCCTCGTACGCGTTGCGGATCTTTGAATTGATTCCGTCTGCGGCAACGATCAGATCGAAGTCGGAATAAGCGGACACGTTGTCCTCAAATTCGGTTTCGAAGTGCATCACCACACCGAGTGCGGCGGCGCGTTGCTGGAGGATCTGCAACAGGTGCTTGCGGCCGATGCCGATGAAGCCATGCCCGGTAGAGGTCATCGTGGTATCCCCTACGGTGACGTCAATGTCGTCCCAATGGGCAAAGCTGTCGATGATGGTGTTGGCGCTGTCGGGGTCGTTGGCCCTGAGGTTCTCGAGCGTCTGGTCGGAAAACACCACGCCCCAGCCGAAGGTGTCGCCTGGGCTGTTGCGTTCGAAAACGTGAATCTCGTGGGCTGGGTCGCGCAGCTTCATCGATATCGCAAAGTAGATGCCGGCAGGGCCTCCGCCGAGACACGCAATACGCATGGGTTTGCCTCCTTATTTGCTTTAGGCCTAAAGCAAATAACTTGCGATTGCAACTTTATTTTTGCGCATGCCGCTGAGGCGGCCGTGTCAGTCGAGATTATGGATGAGGCGGTCGAGCAAGGTCAGCAGAGTGCTGAAGTCGCGGGCGCTGAAGCCCCTTATTATAGTGTCGTAAAGCGGCGCAGTAACTTTGCGCGCTTCATGCAATGTGGTCTCGCCGGCGTCGGTCATGGTTACTTGCTTGACCCGGCCGTCGGCCTCGCTCTGGCTGGTCGCCACCAGTCCTGCCTTTTCCATGCGTTCCACAATGCGCATCATGGTGGACAGGTTGATCACGGCTGACTTGGCCACCTGCCCGATTGCGAGTGGCTGGCTTTCTCCGAGGATCATCAAGACGCGCCAGGTTGGAATGTCGATACCAATCTCGCGCAGAACCGCTTCGATGGCCAGATTGTAACGGCTTGCGGCCCTGTTGAGCATGTAGAAGGGGTAGGCCTCGAGTTGGAAGTTGTCCGAACCGGGGTTCCCGTAAGGCCGCAAATCTTTGCTCAATTTCCAATTCTCCGAATTCGTCACCATCTGAAAATATTTTTGTTGCATATGCAAGTTAATCGTGTGACCTTTCCCTCACCAGACGGAAAAGGAAGAACTCCATGTCCAGCACCGATATCCTTGCCGCACTCGCACAAAATCTGACGGCCGGCCAGATCCGCGTAATCGATCTTACCCAGGAGTTGAGCGAAGACACGCCGCTACTGGTGCTGCCCGAGCCGTTTGGCCAGACAGCTGCATTCTCGCGCGAGGAAATCTCGCGTTATGACGAACGCGGTCTGGCGTGGCACTGGCACAACTTTACCGTCGGGGAGCACACCGGCACCCATTTCGATGCCCCCATCCACTGGGTGACTGGCAAAGATCTGGCTGACAATACGCTCGACAAGGTGCCGCCGCAAAAGCTGGTGGCGCAGGCCTGCGTACTCGATTTCTCGGCCGAATGTGCTGCCGATGCCGATTTCCTGCTCACTCGCGCGCATATCGAGGCCTGGGAAGCCGAGCATGGTGCTATTCCCGCTGGCTCGTGGGTGCTGTTCCGCTCCGACTGGTCGAAACTGCCGGTCGATGCCTACACCAATCGCCGCGAGGATGGTGCTCACACCCCTGGCCCCGATGCGAGCGCGGTGAGCTATCTGGTGGACGAGCGCGACGTGCTCGGCTTCGGGGTCGAGACGATCGGCACCGATGCGGGCCAGGCCCACCTGCTTGAGCCGATGTATCCGGCGCATGCCTTGCTTCACGGCGCTGGCAAATACGGCCTTCAGTGCCTTGAAAACCTCGACCTGCTGCCGCCGACGGGGGCCATCGTGATCGCCGCGCCGCTCAAGATCCGCGACGGTTCGGGTAGCCCGATGCGCGCGCTGGCGCTGGTAAGCGAGTAAACGCTGGATGGCCGAAAGATCATTCAAGTCCGAAGTCGTCAAGCTCACTGCGGGTGTGGGCGAGGTATTCACCGGCGAGGGCATCCTCGCCGTCACCAAGGCGCTGCTGCAATCGGGCGTGGCCTATGTGGGTGGCTATCAAGGCTCGCCCATCAGCCACCTGATGGACGTGTTCGCCGATGCCAGCGATTTGCTGGAAAGCCTCGACGTGCATTTTGAAGCCAGCGCTTCGGAAGCAACGGCGGCGGCGATGCTGGCGGCGTCGGTCAACTATCCGTTACGCGGCGCGGTGGCGTGGAAATCGGTAGTCGGCACCAACGTCGCTTCCGATGCGCTTTCCAATGTCTCTTCGGGCGGGGTGACCGGCGGCGCGCTGGTAATCGTGGGCGAGGACTATGGCGAAGGCTCCTCGATCATGCAGGAGCGCACCCACGCCTTTGCGATGAAGTCGCAGATGTGGCTGCTCGATCCGCGCCCGAACCTCACCTCGATCGTGAATTCGGTAGAGCAGGCCTTCCAGCTTTCCGAGGCTTCCAACACTCCCGTCATGCTGCAATTGCGCGTACGCTCGTGCCACATGACCGGCTCGTTCATCGCCAAGGACAACGTGCGTCCGGCCATGACCGTCGGCGATGCGGCAGCCGCGCCGGTGCGCGACACCGACCGCATCGTGCTGCCACCGGCCAACTTCCTGCACGAGGTCGAGAAGATCGAGAAGCGCTGGCCCGCCGGCATCGATTTCGTGCGCGAAAACAAGCTCAACGAGTGGTTTGGCACCGAGCACGGGGCCCACGGTATCGGCCTGATCGTGCAGGGCGGCCTTTACAACAACCTCAACCGCGCAATGGAACAGCTCGGCCTTGCCGATGCTTTCGGCAATGCGCAGCTGCCGATCTACTGCCTCAACGTCGCCTATCCGCTGATCCCGGACGAAGTGTCTGAGTTCTGCCGGGGCAAGAGCGCGGTGCTGGTGATCGAGGAAGGTCAGCCAGAATTCATCGAGCACGAGCTCAACACTCTGGTGCGCCGTGCCGGCCTCGATACGCGCATAGTGGGCAAGGGCGCTTTGCCGCGTTCCGGTGAATATGGCGCGAAGGTAATTCGCGACGGCATCGCGCAATTCCTGCGTGAACATGCCCCTTCGCTGGCGCGTGCCGATGAGGTGGCAGACCCCTTGCCGGCCGCAGTGGCAACGGAAATTCCCGGCCGTCCGGCGGGTTTTTGTACCGGTTGCCCCGAACGCCCGATCTTTACCGCGATGAAGCTCGTCGAGCGTGAACTGGGGCCGAGCCACGTGTCGGCCGACATCGGCTGCCACCTGTTCTCGATCCTGCCGCCGTTCAATATCGGCAATACCACCATGGGCTATGGCCTGGGCAGCGCGGGAGCTTCGGCGTTCAAGCCTGCCAAAGGTGAGAACGCACGGCGCCCAATATCGATCATGGGCGACGGCGGATTCTGGCACAATGGCCTGACCTCGGGCATCGGCAATGCGGTGTTCAACAAGGACGATGGCGTTACCATCATCGTCGACAACGGCTATTCAGCGGCTACCGGCGGGCAGGATATCCTCTCCTCGCGAGCGCGCAACAAGAACCGCAGCACCAACAACCCGATCACCAAGGCGATCAGGGGCGTCGGCGGCACCTGGATCCGCGAGACCACCCGCACCTATGATGTGCCGGCCATGCGGGACATGCTGCGCGAGGCGCTGACGACCAAGGAAAAGGGCCCCAAGGTCATCGTCGCTCAGTCGGAATGCATGCTCAACAAGCAGCGCCGCGAGAAGAAGGCGAAGGCTGCCGCGCTCAAGGCGGGGCAGCGTGTGGTGCGCGAGCGTTTCGGCGTCGATGCCGAAACCTGCACCGGCGATCACAGCTGCATCCGCCTTTCGGGCTGCCCCTCGCTGACGATCAAGCCCAACCCCGATGCCCTGCGTCAGGATCCGGTCGCCCATGTGGAAAATTCCTGCGTTGGCTGCGGCCTGTGCGGCGAGGTCAGCCATGCCGCCGTGTTGTGCCCGAGCTTCTACCGCGCGTCGATCGTGGCCAATCCGGGCTGGTTGGAGCGGACCATGGCGCGCGTTTCGGGCGCGGTGGTGAACTGGCTGCAAGCAGGCGCCGAGCGCCGCCGCGCCGCGCGTGCATTCTGATACCTGTCTGGAGTTTCGCACAATGAGTGATGCCACCGATCGCATTAGCATCGCCATCCTGGCCCTGGGCGGGCAGGGCGGCGGCGTGCTCGCTGACTGGATCCAGGAAGTGGCTCGCCATGAAGGCTGGCTTGCCCAGGGTACCTCCGTGCCCGGTGTCGCCCAGCGTACCGGCTCGACGGTCTATTATGTCGAACTGGCCAGGGACGACGGTACAGGCCGGACCCCGGTGCTCGCGCAGATGCCGATGCCCGGCGATGTCGATATCGTCATCGCGTCCGAGCTGATGGAAACCGGCCGTGCGCTGCTGCGCGGCTTTTCCACTGCTGCGCGCACCACCCTGATCGGGTCGACCCACCGCATCTACGCCATTGGCGAGAAGCAGGCCATGGGCGATGGGCGCGGCAACGGTGACAAGATCATCGAAGCCGCATTCGAGCGCTCCAGGCGCTTCATCGGTTTTGACATGGAAGCGGCCACCGATCGCAGCGGCAGCGTTATCAGCGCGATCATGTTTGGCGCGCTGGCGGGCAGCGGGGCATTGCCGTTCCCGACCGAGACCTTCCACCGCGCGATCGAGGAAAGCGGTATCGCGGTCGCCAGCAACATGCGCGGCTTCGCCGAAGGGTTCGAACAGGCTCGGGAACCGCTGGCAATGCCCGCCGAAGAGCAGGCGCTTGTGCCGGTTCCAACGACCGCGCAGGGGATCGCGCTGGCGGACCGTATCGCGACTTCTCTGCCCGATGCAGCGCACAATAACGCTCTTCACGGCGCCGCGCGCCTGATGGACTATCAGGATGGTGACTATGCGCAGCTTTATCTCGATCGTCTCGAACGGGTGGCCGCGCTCGACAAGGCGCCGTTCGAACTCACCAGCGAGACGGCGCGCCACCTCGCCTTGTGGATGAGCTACGAGGACACCGTGCGCGTGGCTGATCTCAAGACCCGTAAAGACCGCATGGGCAAGGTGCGCCAGGAAGTGAAGGCGCAGGACGACCAGTTGCTGGCCGTGACCGAATTCATGCATCCGCGTCTGCGCGAGATCTGCGAGACGCTGCCGGCTGGCATCGGAGGGCGCGTGCTGGCAAGCAAGGGTCTGTCAGCCCTGCTGGGCCGCTTCTTCACCTCGGGGCGCCACGTCACCACCACCAGCCTGCGGTGGTACGTGATGCTGCGCGTGGTTGCATCGATGCGAGCCATTCGCCGCACTTCGCTGCGCTACCTGGAAGAGAACGCGCGGATCGAGCGCTGGCTCGGACTTGTGCTCGACCACGCCGTGAATGCGCCTGACGTGGCGCTGGAACTCGTGCGCTGTCAGCGCCTCATCAAGGGTTATGGCGATACGTTCGAGCGCGGGCTGGGCAATTACGAGAAGATCGTGGGATTGCACCAGCGCGTGCCGCAGGACGCAGCCGACCTGCGCCGCTTGCGCGAACTGGCGCTTTCGGACGACACTTGCGAGGCGATCGACAAGGCTACTGAAGTTTGCCAGACCGCATGCAACTAATGGCCAAGTCTACCGAAACACTCCCCATAATGTCTGGATTCTCGCCCGACTACTGCCCGCTGGCTGATTGATATAAATCGCTCCGATTCGAACAGCTTTAGAACTATTGTTTCGACCGTTCCTAAGCTGAAGAATGGCGACAATGTCCTGCAAATCGTCACTCCGCGCCTGTAACGCAGCCATCAGAGCCAGCCGCGCAGCAGTTAATGCAAACAAACTTCAGAAAGACTTCAGATTGGTTCGATGGGCAAGAACGTTGCGCCGCAGCGCTATTCGGCGACCGGCATCTTGGGCGCGTTTCAGTCAACCTAAACGATCTTGCAGAAAAACTGTGCCAGACGAAGAGTTTGCATGGATGCTGTCTAACAGCTTTAGGCTACAAAATGGGGTATTAATTCGGGGAATCTGAGTATGGCTTGACAATTTTATATAATCAATACAGCAACATACTTCCTAAGATCGAATCCCTCCCGCTCCGCCAGATGCCGGATTTCGGCGAACCATGGCGAACCACCGAGAACTAGCTAAGCTGCAGATAAGGCGTCACTATTAGCAAAATTTTTTCGAGCAATCGTTCGCTCAAGTTCGCCAAGTTCGCCACAATGCGCTGCAGGCCGCCGCTGTAATTATGGCTGAACTTATGGCTTGTTTAGGTCTTCCGACGAGGTAGTGTCGCCGCATTGAACCGCCCCGGGATTGCTGGAGGCCCTAACTCCTGAGAGGAAGGGTCTACGATGAGCAAGACAACGAACAAGTTTGCACCGGAGGTTCGTGAGCGGGCCGTCCGCATGGTGCTGGACCACAAAGGTGACCATCCATCCCGCTGGGCGGCGATCACATTCATTGCCGCGAAGATCGGCTGTTCAGGGCTCACGTTGCTGGAGTGGGTGAAGAAGGCGGAGGTGAACAGCGGCAAGCGCGCTGGTGTTCCCACCGAGCTGGCAGACCGCCTCAAGGCGCTGGAGCGTGAGAACCGCGAGCTTCGACAGGCCAACGAGATCCTTCGCAAGGCTTCTGCGTATTTTGCCCAGGCGGAGCGAGCCGAAGGCCTTGGCGCCCGTTCAAGCGATGACCAGCTTCATTGATGAGCATCGGGGTGAGTATGGGGTCGAGCCGATCTGCCGAGTTCTGCCGATCGCCCCATCTACCTACCATGAGCGTGTGGCACAGCGGCGCGATCCGTCGCGCCTGTCGCCGCGTGCCCAGCGGGATCGGGATCTGAAGCCCGAGGTCATCCGGGTCTTTGCCGAGAACTTCGGCGTCTATGGCGTGCGCAAGGTCTGGCGGCAGATGAACCGCGAGGGCTTTGCTGTCGCCCGATGCACGATCGAGTGGCTGATGCGGGAGTTGGGCTTGCAGGGCGTAATCCGTGGCAAGCCTGTGCGAACCACGACCAGCAACAAGGCTGCGCCTTGCCCGCTCGATCACGTCAACCGGCAATTCCATGCCCAGAGCCCAACATGCTCTGGGTCTCGGACTTCACCTATGTCGCAACTTGGGCGGGCTTCGTCTATGTCGCCTTCGTTATCGACGTCTACGCCCGCTATATCGTGGGCTGGCGCGTCAGCAGAACCGCGCATGCCAGCTTCTTGCTGGATGCCCTGAAGCAGGCCATCCACGAGCGGCGTCCGGTTCATCGTGGCGGCCTTGTCCATCACAGCGATCGCGGCAGTCAATATGTCTCGATCAGATACTCCGAGCCCCTTGCCGAAGCCGGGATCGAACCATCGGTCGGCAGTGTCGGCGACAGCTATGACAACGCTTTGGCCGAGACGATCAACGGCCTTTACAAGGCCGAGGTGATCCACCGGCGAGGGCCATCGCAATCGTTCGAAGCGGTCGAATATGCCGCGCTGGAATGGGTCGACTGGTTCAACAACAGGCGACTGCTGGAGCCCATCGGCAATATCCCGCCCGCTGAAGCCGAGGAACGATACTACGCCATGCTGGACGATATCCCCGTGGCTGCGTAGCTTAAAACAAATGGCCTCCGGCAATCCCGGGACGGTTCAAAGGACTGATCCTCTATTGCTGACTTCCAAAACTGGGCCGTCCGCAAGTCATTGCCGGGCGACCAGTTTAAGGGCCGGGCGCGCGACCGAGGAAGCGGCCTCTGGATCCAGCGAGTCGATCTCGCACCGGTCACGTCCAGCGGCCTTGGCGCGGTACAAGGCGCGGTCGGCGCGGCGCAGAAGATCGCTCGTCGTCTCGCCCCCCTCCATCGTTGCCATGCCAATGCTTACTGTGATGGGATCGGTGTCCTTATAAGCGAGCTGGGCGATCGCCAAGCGTATCTTTTCGACCACAAGGAAAGCCGCCTGCGGGTCCATCGGCAGCAGCAGTACGAATTCCTCGCCGCCCAGGCGTGCCGCCCGGCTCACCGAGGGCCGGTTGCGATCCAGACAGGCGGCAACTTCGCGCAGCACCTCGTCGCCGACGGCGTGGCCGAACCGGTCGTTGAAGTGCTTGAAATGATCGACGTCGATGATCGCCACACTAAGTGGAAGCTGCATCCCGTCGCCTTGTGCCACTTTCAGCCACTGTTCGAACGCCCGGCGATTGGGCAGCCCGGTGAGCGGATCTGAAAGTGCCTCGGTCTGGGTAGCCCTTACGACCGAATGCAGGAAGCTGGCGACAATGAGCAGGCCGGCAGCAATCATCAGCAGCCCACTGCTGGTCTGCGAGATGACGGCATAGATCGTGCCCGCAAACTCCCTTTCGGTCATCCCTGTTCCCAGGGCGATGGCAAAGCCCGCCTTCGCCCAGAAGTGCAGGGCCGTAATGATAAAGACGGTTACAAGACACCGATTGAGAAGCGATGGCGTAGTGTGCCGTCTCAGCGCGGCGGCACACAGGATTGAACCGAGAGCGAACCAGCTCTGAAATGAGAGCTGGTACCATATGCCGCCACGCGCGACGTCGATCGTAGCGATACGCCAGATGCAGCCGCCGACCAGAATCGCAGCGGCGCAAGCCCACATCGGGCGGCGGCGATGATAATGCGACAAGGCCAGTGCCATCGTGACCAACGCCGTCAGGAAGCCGACGAAACCGACAGTTTGCATGGCCGCGACGTTCGCGCCCAACCAGATGCCAAGATTGGTCAGCGGCTCAAGCGCGCCGAACACATAGGCGAGTGCGAACCAGCGCGCGCGTCTGACCATCGGATAGGTATGTGCGGTGACCAAGAAGGCCCCCACAAACATCGCGGCGACCAGCAGGTTGGTTAGGATAGGCAGGATGGCCTGGGGCATACTCTCGATGATGGTCCGGTTGGGCGACGCCGCTTTTTGCGAAGCTGGTTCCGCAACTGTCTGACGCAGGATACTTACTTTTGCGTAAATTTCCGCAGCTGCTACAAGTTTGCTTTGTGCATGGCGCTCGGCCGTCTCCTGCAGAATTCGGGCAATGCCTCGTTTACATCGGCGTGAGGTGCCTAAAGCCACGTCCGGCACTACGCAGTTAAAGCTCAGTCGGGCGCTCCAGCCATTCGCGCAGCAGCGACTTTTCCGCCGCGCAAAGTTCTGCCGTGTCATCGACGTGCGCGCGCAGGGCGATCGCGTGGGGCGCCGGGCCAAGTGTGTTCGAAGCTGATGCCTCATCCACGATCGCAGCGATGGCCGCGTAGCAAACCAGTGCTTGAGCCTGGAGTTAGCCATGCGCGCCTCTCTTCGCTTCGCTTCGCTTCGCTTCGCTTCGCTTCGCTTCGCTTCGCTTCGCTTCGCTTCGCTACGTGTCCGTGTGCGATGCCTTCAGCTGCGACTATAGGCTGCGCATCTTCGCCATGATTGACCACAGCGCTACCGATGCAGGAGAAATGATCGGCGGTGAATATCTTGTTGTGACTATTGCAAATTGCTCATCGGAACATATAAAGAACAAATGAGACCGATGCCCATCATCGAAAAACTGCAGATTCTCGCGGACGCAGCTAAATACGATGCGTCCTGCGCATCCTCGGGCACGGCAAAGCGCAATAGCAAGGGAGGCAAGGGCATAGGCTCTACCGAGGGCATGGGCATCTGCCATGCCTATGCCCCCGACGGGCGCTGCATCTCACTGCTCAAGATTTTGCTGACAAACCACTGCGTGTTCGATTGTCATTACTGCGTCAATCGCAAGAGCTCGAATGTGGAGCGTGCACGCTTCACCCCGCAGGAGGTGGCCGATCTTACGCTGAGTTTCTACCGGCGCAATTATATCGAGGGGCTGTTCCTCTCCTCTGGCATCGTCAAAAGCTCTGATCACACTATGGAGCAACTGGTGGAAACCGCGCGTATCCTGCGCGAAGAACACGATTTTCGCGGCTATATTCATCTCAAGACCATCCCCGAGGCCGATCCCGAGCTGATCCATCAGGCAGGTCTGCTGGCCGACCGTGTCTCGATCAATGTCGAACTGCCTACAGATGCGGGTCTCACCCGGCTCGCGCCTGACAAGAATGCGCGGCAGATAGAAGGCGCGATGGGCGGGGTGAAAATGGCGATTGCGCAGGCTCGCGATGAGAAAAAACGGTTCAAACATGCGCCGCGCTTTGCCCCCGCAGGTCAGTCGACTCAGATGATTGTCGGCGCGGACGGGGCGAAAGATGTCGACATCGTCGGGCGTGCGAGCCGCCTCTATGACAATTTCCGCCTTCGGCGCATCTATTACTCTGCGTTTTCGCCCATTCCAGATGCCAGCGCTGTGCTGCCGTTGAAACGCCCGCCGCTCATTCGCGAGCACCGGCTCTATCAGTCGGATTGGCTGATGCGCTTTTACGGCTTCACCCCAAGCGAGGTGATGCAGGCCGCCGACGACGAAGGCAATTTGCCGCTCGATATCGATCCAAAGCTTGCCTGGGCGCTGAAGTTTCGCGAGCAGTTCCCGGTGGATGTTAATCGTTCATCGCGCGAGATGTTGCTGCGCGTGCCGGGTCTGGGAACGCGCGCGGTGGATCGCATCATCGCCAGCCGTCGCCATCGGACATTGCGCCTTAACGATGTGGCGCTGTTCACCGTTTCAATCGCAAAGGTGCGGCCATTCATCTGCGCCGCCGATTGGGCGCCCACTCTGCTCACAGACCGAGCCGATCTTCGCGCGCAGCTGACGCCGGGCGGCGAGCAGCTCGATCTGTTTGCGGCATGAGTAGCGGCGCGGAAGCTCTTTGGCGCGAGCGGCACCATCCGAGTTACGCCATACATATGCCGGCGCCTGACGATTTCGCCTTCTGGCGCGAGAGGGCGCGGGCGCTGGTGCAATGTGACATTCCGCCCGACCGTGTTTCCTGGATAGAGCCGGGCGGGACGAAAAGCCTGTTTGCGGATTCGGAATTTGCTGATGTGCCTGTGCCAGATAGTTCATCCGCTATCGTGCGGGCGAGCAAGGCCTTCCTATCGCTGGCGCGCCAAGCGGCACTGCATTCGGATCCCGACCGTTTTGCGCTGCTCTACCGCTTGCTTTGGCGTCTGCAGGACGACACCCGGCTGATGGAAGACAAGGCCGACTTTGATGTGCGTCGGCTCGACGCGCTGGGCAAGGCGGTGCGGCGCGATAGTCACAAGATGCACGCCTTCGTACGATTCCGTTTGGTCGAGGCGGGCGGACAGGAAGGCGATGAGGCGGGGCACCGCGAACATTACGTCGCCTGGTTCGAACCCGAACATCATATTCTGCGCGCCAATGCCGGTTTTTTCGTGCGCCGGTTTGCCAATATGCGCTGGTCGATCCTGACACCGCGCGGCTCGCTTCACTGGAATGGCGAGGTGCTGTGTGAAGGCCCTGCGGCGCAGAAGTCCGATGCGCCCGATGGCGATCCGACCGAGGATTTGTGGCGGCGCTATTATGCCTCCATTTTTAACCCGGCGCGGCTCAAGATCGGCGCGATGTTGAAAGAGATGCCGAAGAAATACTGGAAGAATATGCCTGAAACCGCGCTCATTCCGGAGCTGGTGGCAGGCGCACAAAAGCGCGAGAGCGAGATGGTCGCGACTGGCGCTTTGGAATTCGACCCTCAGCCCGAAACACTGGAGGCCATCGAGAAGGCCGTTAGCCAATGCCGCAAATGCCCGATCGGCGATCTCGAGAATCATGCCGTGATGGGCGAGGGGCCCCGCAATGCCGATCTAATGATCGTAGGCGAGCAACCTGGCGATCAGGAGGATCTGGCTGGGCGGCCGTTCGTCGGGCCTGCCGGGCAGCTGCTTGACGCTGCATTAAAGGTGGCGGGGATCGATAGGGCCGGAGTTTATGTCACCAACGCCGTCAAGCACTTCAAATTCGTACAGCGCGGCAAAAGGCGACTGCACCAGTCGCCTACGGCAAAAGAAATCGACACCTGCCGCTGGTGGCTCGAGGGAGAGCGAGCGCTGGTGCGCCCGAAGCTGGTACTGGCGCTGGGCGCCTCAGCGGCGCGCAGCCTCCTCGGCAAGACGGTGAGCATTAACAAGGTGCGCGGGAGGGCCATTGCGCTGGAAGATGGAAGCGAGCTGTGGGTTACGGTTCATCCATCTTACCTGCTTCGCCTCGACGGTGATGCGCGTGCGGCGCAGGAGCGGGACTTTGCCGCTGATCTCGCTTCGGTAAGGGCGCGGATGGAGATGGTGTAAGGATAACAGGCCGGAAGTAAATTGGATTATACTATTTAAGTATCTGTTATTTATATTTCAGAGAAAAGAGTTTTGATTATATTTGGCCATTAAATTTGCGGTCTTTTGAGTCACCACAATTCGGCCGTGTGTTTCTCAAGCTGGCTCGCGGCGATAGTGCCTGTGGTTTCGTCCTTGATATCCAGACACCGCAGGTGGCAGCCGACCGGATGGAAGGGCTCAAGGACTCGCCGCAAAGCGCTCCGCCGGCAAAGATTGCTGACGACGTGTTGGCGCTATCGAACGAAGCAGCCGGAGGTAGCGAGATCATCATGGAGGAGGTGATGGCCTGCCCGGTCCGTTTTGAGAGTTAGGATTTCGGCTATTTTCGGCTTGGAAGGAGCTGATGAATGGCGCGGAAGAGATACGCTTCAGGCCGCCCAGCAGAGTGACCAACAGCCGCCGGAACTTTAAGTGACCGGTGGACCGCCCTGATAGGCCAGGTCAGCAGGCCATCGCACCACGCCTCACTTTAACTGGCTGAGACAACGTTGTATTGACCTGAGGCAACGTTGTCTCTATTAGCGCGAAAAATCGCGATTCTCATCGCATGAAACCCAGGGGGAGATATATGAAGGTTACCCAAAGTCTATTGCTGTCGTCGTGTGTTGCTGCGCTGGGCGTTGCAGCTCCGGTCGCCGCCCAGGACAGCCCGCCCGCCAATACGTCGACGGCAAGTCGCGACGTAAGCAGCAACGCCATCGTCGTAACCGCCACGCGCCGTGAGGCGACCCTGCAGGAAGTGCCGGTTGCTGTGTCGGTCGTTTCGGGCGAACTTCTTGACAATTCTGGCGTCAGCGGCGTCGACCAGATATCGCAGGCGGTTCCCAGCGTGACCTTCACGCAAGGTAACAATGAAGGCAACAGCTCACTCAATATTCGTGGAATCGGTACGAACGTCTTCTCGCCAGGCGTTGAGCCGTCGGTGTCGATTGTGTTCGATGACGTCGTGATGGCGCGCGCGGGGCAGGGCTTCCAGGATTTCATAGACGTTCAGCGAATCGAGGTATTGCGCGGCCCGCAATCGACGCTGTTCGGCAAGAACGCCTCGGCCGGCGTGGTTTCGGTCACTACCAAAGACGCCACTGACTACCTCAGCGGCGAATTCGACGCGATGTATGCTGAGGGCAACGAATATCAGGTGCGCGGCTCGGTATCCGGTCCGATCACCGAAGGCGTCGCGGCGCGCGTCAGTGGTTTCTACAAACAATACGATGGCATCAGCGACAACCTCTTCAACGGCGACACCTACAACGGTTATGAATCGTGGGGCGTGCGCGGAAAGGTGCAGATCGAGGCGACCGACAACTTCTCGCTCGAATTCATCGGTGATTATCGAAATTCGGTGTCGACGCCGACCTTCGTGCTGGCGCGGGCGCTCAACCCCGCGGTCGTCGAGGTGAACAAGCCGCTGCAAATCGACCTCACCAACACCGACGTCAACGTGAACACTCCGCCGCGCAGCGATTCCGAGCAGTGGGGCGGGCAGATGAACGCCGAGTACCTGTTCAGCAACGATTTCGTTCTCAACTCCACCACCGCGGTGCGCAGCTATGACTTCCAGAACAACATCGACGTCGATTTGACCTCGTCGCTGACGCCTCCGGCTGACGGCAGCTATTTCCTGTGGGATCTGAACAAGGGTACGAACAACCTCACCCAGTACAGTCAGGAACTGCGCCTTGAATCACCGGACCTTGGCGGTTTCGACTTCCTGATTGGGGCCTTTGCCTATCACGTTGATCTCGACAGAACCTTCCAGCGCCGCTGGGTTCGGCGCGAAAATGGTACCGTGGTACCGCGCAGCGGCCAGTTCAGCAGCAACAACAAGACCACCAACCTTGCAGCCTTCGTCAGCGGCAATGTCTATCTGGGCGACCTGAACCTGTTCGGCGGCGTGCGCGTTCTGCACGAAAAGCTGGAATGGTCGGTGCTGCGCGATCCGGCAGATGTGGTGGTACCCGGTGATATCCCCCTTCCCGGGGCTGCCGGTACCGCCGCCGACTTCAACGGCTCGGTCAGCGACACGGCCGTCACTGGCAACATCGGTGCGCGCTACGATTTCGGCGCGGGCAACGTCTATGCAAGCTATGCTCGTGGCTACAAGGGCGCGGGCGTGAACACCGCCTTCGGCTCGCTCGCAGGCACCGAGCCGGTCGAACCGGAAACGGTCGATGCCTTCGAAGTCGGCGCCAAGGTTTCGACCTGGGACGATGTGTTCTCGGCCAACCTGGCGCTGTTCTACACTCAGTATCAGAACTACCAGGCGCAGGCGCAACGGCCTAACGACGTTGCCTTCGAGCTGGCCAACGCGGGCGAGATTTCGACCAAGGGCGTCGAAATCGAAACTGTGTTCCAGCCGAGCGATCTGACGACGTTCCGCCTCGGTGCGACCTACATGGATGCGAAGATCGACACGTTCCCGGGTGGGCCGTGCTATTCGGGGCAGACCGTAGCACAAGGCTGCGTGAACGGTGCGCAGGATCTGGCCGGCGCCGACCTGCCCAACGCTCCGGAATTCCGCTTGACTGGTTTCGCCCGGCAAACGGTGCCGTTTGGTGACAGCTCGCCGGTCGACGGCTTTGTGCAGGGTAACTTCAGTTACCAGTCGTCAGTCCAGTTTGCGCTGGACCAGAATCCGCTGGCGCGCCTCGACGATTACTGGCTGGTCAACGCCTCGATCGGCATCGAATCGAAGGACGACAATTATTCGATCAGTCTCTTTGTGCGAAACCTGTTCGACCAGAATTTGCCGCAGGCTGTTGGTTACTCGACTAGCGCAGGTGGACGTGTGACCGCGCAGGTGTGGCGCAACCAGGAGCGCTACTTCGGCCTGCAGGGGCGTTTCAACTTCTGACCTCATCAAGTGGGCGGTCACCTCTCCTCTCTCTGACCGCCAACATGATAAGGCGGCGGCGGCAACAGTCGCCGCCGCCTTACTTTTTTGCAGGAGTGTCGATATGATCCTAAGACGTATTGCAATCTGCGCGGGGGCGCTGGCCAGCCTGGCCACCACGCCTTCCCAAGCGCAGGACGAGCAGGCCCAGCGGCCCAACTTCCTGCTGATCGTGTTCGAGGACATGAGCCCGCACATCGGGGCCTATGGTGACCCGGTGGCACAAACGCCGGTGCTCGATGCCTTCGCAGGGGATTCGGTGCTTTACGAGGCGGCCTTCACCACCGCAGGTGTGTGCGCCCCCAGCCGGGCGGCGCTGGCGATGGGCGTGCCGCAAGAATCAATCGGCGCGCAGCAGATGCGCGTCGCCTCGGGCGTGGCGCTGGAGGATGGCTCGCGCTTGCCATACGCTGCGGTCCCCCCGCCCTATATCAAGGCCTATCCCGAACTTCTGCGTCGCGCGGGCTACTACACCAGCAACAACGGCAAGACCGATTATCAGCTTGCCATGAGCCACACCGGCGGTCCGTTCACAATCTGGGACGATAGCGATGCGCCGCACCCGTGGCGGGGCAGGGCGGCGGGACAGCCGTTCTTCGCCATGGTCAACATCATGGAGACCCACGAGAGCTGGACCTTCCCGCCCGATCTTGCGCCGGATGCCCATCCCATGGCCGCCCGCCTCGGTGCGCAGCTGCGCGAAGCGCTGACCGGTCGCCCGCAGATCCACGATCCAGCGGACGTGGTGGTGCCGCCATATCTGCCTGACACGCGTCTGGTGCGGGCCGAACTCGCGCAGATGCTCGACAACATCTACTACTATGAGCAGACTGTGGCGCGCCTGTTGGCCGAGCTTGAAGAAGACGGCTTGGCTGACAACACCATCGTGATTGTCACGACCGACCACGGCGATGGTATCCCGCGCGCCAAGCGCTCGCTTTACGATAGTGGTCTGCATGTACCGCTGATGGTGCGCTGGCCCGATGGCCACGGTGCGGGTACGCGTGACGGTCAGCTGGTGAGCTTCGTCGACATCGCACCCACGATCCTGCAACTGGCGGGAGAAGAGGTGCCGCAGTGGCTGGCCGGACGCACCTTCCTCGGTTCGGAAACGGGGCCGGAGCGCGGCTATATTTATGCGGCCATGGATCGCCATGACGAACAGCGCGACTTTGCGCGGGCGGTTCGTGATGATCGCTGGAAATACATCCGCAATTACGAACCGCAGCGCCCGTTCTTCCGGCACCTCGGCTTCCGTGACATGCAGCGTTCGATGCAGGAGCTGTGGCGTCTGCACGAAGCGGGCGAACTGCCACCGCGCATCGAGCAATACTTCACCGCACCCCGGCCGGAGGAAGAACTTTACGACACCTGGGCCGATCCTGACGAGATGGCCAACCTCGCGCAGGACCCGCGCTATGTCCGCGAACTGGAACGGATGCGCGATGCTCTTGCACGCCATCAGCAGCGGTTTGACGACCAGTCGGTGGGCGGCGAGCTGGCCATGGTCAAGCGGATGTGGCCGCAGCTGGAGCAGCCGGTGACGCAGGCTCCTGAGATTGTGCAGGGCGAAGCCGGCCTTGTCCGTCTCGCTTCGCCGACGCCGGGCGCCTCCATTGGCTACCGTGTCGATGGCGGGGCGTGGAAGGTCTATGTCGATCCAGTGGCGCTGGCCGCCGGGCAGATGTTCGAAGCCAAGGCCGTGCGCTATGGCTTTGCCGAGAGTGCCATTACCCAGGTGATCGGCCAGTAAAAAAGGGGCCTCGCGCACATCCGGCGCGAGGCCCCTTTTTTAGGTCGTAAGGAAAGAGCGTTCCGGTTTAGTGGACGCTCACCGCCTCCACTTCGCGAATGTCGGACTTGCGACCGGCCGCAAAGGCGAAAACGCACAGCATCACATAGCAGGCTGCGGGGGCGAGGAAGGCGATGGTATGTCCCGCGCTGTCGGCGAGGGCACCTGCCACCAGCGGCACGAACGCGCCGCCGATGATGGCCGTACACAGCAGGCCCGAAGTCGCCTCGGCGCTGGCGGTGGAGCGTTCCAGCGTCAGCGTGAAGATGACCGGGAACATGATCGAGTTGAACAAGCCGATCGACAGCGCGACGAAACCAGCCCCGACGCCTCCGACCAGCACAACATAAAGGCACATGGCCGCCGCGATCATGGTGAACAGGACGAGCAGGCGAGCTGCGCGAACCTTGGCAAGCAGCACCGAACCAATGGCACGGCCCACCATGGCTCCGCCCCAGTAGAACGATACAGCCTTGCCCGCCTCCTGCAGTGAGACGCCGGACACGCCATCGCTCCCCATTGCAGTGCCGAGGAAGGGCACGGCAAAGGCGGCGTCGGACTGGCCCCAGATCGAACCTGAATTGAGGAACAGCGCCAGCTGTGTGCCGATGGCGACTTCTGCCCCAACATACAGAAAGATCGCCGCACCGCCGAGCAGGGCCCAGCGAGACGAGAACGCATCGCGCACCATTTCGCCGACACTGCTCGTCTGGGCGGCGGGCGGGGCCGCGCGGCTCACGGTCTTACGGCTGAGGTAGAAGAAGGCCAGCAGCAGGGCGAGCAGGCCGAAGATCCAGAAATAGGCCCGGTCGATCCCGGCCAGCGCCGCATCGCGCGCTTCGGGCGTGATCGCGGCGCCATCGACAACCTCGACCCCTTCCAGGAACAACACTGCGCCGATGAACGGACCGATGAAGGTGCCGAAGCTGTTGAAGGTTTGCGACAGGGTGAGGCGGAAGTGGCTGCCTTCGGGCTTGCCGAGGTTTGCCGCCAGCGGGTTTGCCGTCACCTGCAACACCGTGATCCCGCTTGCCAGCATGAACAGGCCGAGCAGCACCAGCATGTAGGTCGCCAGATTGGCCGCCACCAGCATCACCAGGCAGCCCGCGATCATCATCGTCAGCGCGAGCAGGATCGCCTTGGCCGCATGGAGGCGCGAGATCAGTGCTGCGGCAGGAAACGAAATCAGACCATAGGCGATAAAGAAGGCCGAGGCCGACAGCTGCGCCTGCATGTTGCTGAGCGTGAAAATGCCTTTCACCGCCGCCACCAGCGGATCGATCAGCGAGGTGATGAAACCCCAGGCGAAGAACAAAGTCGTGACGGCGAGAAAGGCCGTACGCACGGTGCCCGATTGGGCGCGGTCGGTCATGAGGGTATCCTTATCGAATAGCGGTTGGGGCAACCGGGCTTAGAGGCCCGCACCGAAACGGTATAGGGGATTAGTGCTGTCATCCGGAGCGGCAGGATTCTGCGCCAGGACCGCATCCATTGAGCGCGGCAGTTCGAACGGCATCCGGCCGCGCGCGGTGGCCTTGCCCAGCGCGACATCGATCACTGCCGCATCGCTCGCCCCGAAGTTGGCGAGGATCACATCGGTGAAGGGCAGCACCTCGGTCAGCACCGCAGGTCGGTCGAGAAAGATTGCCAGCATCGTCGGCACATTTGCGGCCTTGGCATCGGCCAGTGCATCATAGGCGGGATCGCCGGGCTGGAAGTTCAGCCGACCTTCCTTCTGACGGCTGCCGAAGAAGTGGTTAGGGTGGAGCATGTCCGAAGGCGTATCGGCGCGCACGATGGCGAAGTCCGCCTCGGCGACATTGTCCACCACTTGCAACCCGGCAGCCTGAGCGGCTTCGGGCGCCATGCCTTTCAGCCACACCTTCGCTCCCGCCGCGAACGGCAGGGCATTGCCCTCGTTGCGCAGCAGCACCTGCGCCTCACGCTGGAGCCTGTCTGCCTTGGCGACATCGTCGGCTTGGCCAATAGCCGCCGTTGCCGCCGCCGGTTCCACGTAAGGGTTCTCAAAAAGGCCAAGCTCGAACTTCGGCAGCATGATGCGGATTACGGACTGATCCACGCGGGCCATGGTGACCTCGCCTGCGGCGATGGCCTCCATCAGCGGTTCAACATCGTCGGTGCCGCCGAACTGGTCGATCCCGGCCTTCAGGCCCTTCACATAACGCTGGCGGACGGTCAGGTCTTCGACGCCCCATGGCGTGGCAATATCCTGCGGGCGCTGTGGTTCGGCGTCGGTGGGATTGACGCAGCGCGCGTTGCAGTCGCGGGTAATCGCCCAGTCGGACAGGATGATCCCGCGATAGCCAAGATCGTCACGCAGCAGCCCTTCGAGCAGTTGCGCGCTGAAACCGGGGCTGACCAGTTCGAGGTCTTCACCGTTGACCTGCGTGTTGCGCAGGACAGGATAGGCAGGCATGACGCCAGCGGCCTGGGCCTTCAGCGCGCCGTCGAAGGCGGCGATATGCTGGTCCATGTACTGGCCCGGATCGGCAAAGCGGCCATAATAGTTGTGTCCGTCGAAGCCGTCGGGTTGAGCGCCATAGCCGACCCAGTGCTTGACCACGGTCATAACGCCATCGGCCTGCAACCCGTCTGCGCCGCCCTGGAACGCCTCGACATAGGCGCCGCCCAGCGCGCTGGTGAGCGCGGCCTGGCTGCCGAAGGTGCCGCTGCCGCGCGGCCAGCGTGGTTCGGTCAGCAGGTCGAGCTGCGGCGAGAGCGCCATGTGGATGCCTAGCGCGCGATACTCGCGGCGCGCAACCTCGCCGAATTCGTGGACATAGGCCGGATCGCGCAGAGCCGCAAAGCCGAGCAGCTCGGGCCATTGGGTCGTGCCGGTGCCTGCGTCCGATGCGCCAAGCACATAGCTGAAGTGATTGCGCGGATCGGTGCTGATCGTGAGCGGAATGCCAAGACGGCCCGCAGCGGCTACCTCTTGCGCGGCGTTGCTCTGCTCCGCCAGCAGCGCAGGAGCAATCGTCAGGCGCGTGATGAAGCTGGTGACGTGTTTGTCGTTCACCAGCTTGCCTAGCGCTTCGAGATCGTAGGTCTCTGCGCGGCCCAGCAGGCCATCGCGACCGGGCATGGTCGAGTGCATGAGCGTGCCGACCTTTTCGGTCTGGGTCATCCGGGCAGCGAGATCTGTGGCGCGTTCGAGCGGGGTGCGCCGCCAGTCCTCGTAAACAGCCAGTTCGCCATCACCATCGGCATCGCGAAATTGCAGGCCGTCGACCGTGATCGCCTGCTTCGCGCGCAAACCGAGCTGCGGCTGCGCAGCCGGCGGCGTGGGGGCCGCCATCACTGGCTCATCAGCAGGGTAGGCGCAGTTGCTGAGGGCGAATGCGGAAATCAGCGCCATCGCAGTGGCGGTTAGCTTGGCAGTTTTCATCTGAAGGTCCTAGTCCCTGGAGAAGGAAGTTGGTCAGGCCGGGGGAGTGTCGTAGGCGAGACGGAAGCCTACGTTGCTCGCCCCCATGCCGGGGTCGCGGCCCTGACGCGCGGCAGGGCGGTAACGCTTGCAGTAGTTCGGCGCGCACAGATAGCTGCCGCCTTTCATCACCCTGCTGGTGAAACCGGGATTGTACGGATCGTAAGCCTGGTTCTCGCTCGGGCCGCGCGGGTTGTCGGTGTCGGCCGGGTCGTGGCCGGGACGGAACAGGTCGCTCGTGACTTCCCAGACGTTGCCGACCATGTCGTAAAGCCCATTAGGATTGGGGGCATAACAGCCGACGGGGGAAATGCCCTTAAACCCGTCGGTCTCCTGATTGACCGTAGGGAACACGCCTTGCCAGCTATTCGCCTCTTCGGGCTGCTCGGTATAGGCAGGCTGCCCGGCGGAAGCGGCATATTCCCATTCCGCTTCGGTCGGCATCCGTCCGCCCTTCCACTTGGCGTAGGCCTGCATGTCTTCCCAGGCGAGATGGACGACCGGCTCATCGGGCTGAGCTTCGGCGCCATCGGGGCCATAGGGCCGCTTCCAGTTTGCGCCGGGGGTGTAGGTCCACCAGTCGGCATAGTTGTTCGATGGCTGTTCGGGCGGCGTGAAAACGGCAGAGCCTGGAAGCAGAAGTTCGGCTGGAATAGTCTCTTCAGGAACGTTGAACGCTGCGGGATCGACGGGCTTTTCTGCCACCGTCGCATAGTTCGTCGCGTCGACGAATTCCGCGAACTGCCGGTTCGTGACTTCGTGGGGGTCGATCCAGAACCCGTCGACCGTCGTTTCGCGGACCGGGCCTTCCTCAGCATAGAACTCGGTCTGGCCCATGGCGAAGATGCCGCCGTCGATCCGCACCGGCGTATCGTCGAGCTGCGCGCAGCTGCGGGCGACCTGCGGCGAGGCCTGGGACGTGCCACCGTCGCCCCCACATGCGGCAAGCGCGCCGCAGGAGGCAAGAATGGCGAAGGCGGTCAGGGTGCGCATGGGTATTTACCTGCTCTCTTCGAGTACGGGGCCGAGCGGCAGCGCCGGATCGTCGGGATAGATGCCGCCACGGTCAACCGCCATCGGGCCGATTTCCGCGCTCATCTCATC
Source organism: Aurantiacibacter suaedae (assembly GCF_005434915.1). GTDB lineage: Bacteria > Pseudomonadota > Alphaproteobacteria > Sphingomonadales > Sphingomonadaceae > Alteraurantiacibacter > Alteraurantiacibacter suaedae. Next base: position 1,189,722 of record NZ_SKCG01000001.1, on the reverse strand, counting down.
CGCCAGCGCCATCAGCCGCGCGTATTCCTCGGGGTATCGGTTGGCGACGTCGTAACGCTCTTGCGGATCGGCCAGCATATCGAAGAGCTTGGGCGCGGTGTAGCGACGGAAGTCGATGTGGGAGGCGCGGTAATACTCGCTCAGCAGCAGCTTAAAGCGCGGGCTACGCACGGCGGCGAGGCCGTTGTTATTGATGAAGTACAGCAGTTCGTGCGGGCTGGGTGCGCCAGTGGTCCACATCGCGGTAACGTCCCGGCCATCGATCACGCGATCCTGCGGAACCTGCGCACCGGCCAGCTTCGCGAAGCTGGGCAGCAGGTCGATCGCCATGCTCATGTCGTCGTTGTGCGTTCCTGCGGCGACGCCTGCAGGCCAGCGCAGCAGGAATGGCACGCGATAGCCGCCCTCGTTGGTGTCGCCCTTGTGCCCCTTGAACGGGCCGCTGCTGCCCTGGAACCACGGGCCGTTGTCGCTGGTGAACACAACCACGGTGTTCTCACGCAGGCCATGCGCGTCGAGAGCAGCAAGGATACGGCCGACCGAATCGTCGATGGTCTCGACCGTGTCGCCATAGTCCCCCGCAGGGCCGCTTCGCCCGGTGTTTTCGGGCGGAAAAAACAGCGGGCGGTGCGGGAAGTTGCTGGCGTAATAGAGGAAGAACGGCTGGTCGGCGTGGTCGCCGATGAAGCGCTCGGCCTCGGTCGCATAGGTATCTTCGAGCGTGGTCTGGTCGATCTCGCGCTGAACAATCTCGGTCCCACGATAGAGGCTGAACGGCTCCTGATCATTGGAGTAGGGGACGCCGAGGAAACTGTCGAAGCCCTGCTCGGTCGGCCAGAATTCGAGCCGGTGGCCAAGGTGCCATTTGCCGACCATGCCGGTTGCATAGCCGGCATCGTGCAACATCTCGGCGATGGTCACTTCCTCGCCCGGCAGGCCCCAGTCGGAATGCGGTCTCGTCACGAACTGCATCCCCGATCGCGGGGCGTACCGCCCCGTCATCAGCGCGGCCCGGCTCGGCGAACAGACGTTCGATCCGGCGTAGAACTGCGGCATGACCAGCCCGTCCTGGCCGATGGAATCGATGTTGGGCGTGTCGATGTATTCGGCACCGGACGAGGACAGGTCGCCCCAGCCCATATCGTCGACAAATATCACGACGAAGTTAGGCCGAGGAGCTGGTCGGGCTTCCTGAGCAGAGACGGCGAAGCTAGACGCAAAAAGCAACAGTGCGGCAAGAGCCCTAGATGACTTGCCGCGGATCCGAGCTTTCACAATTTGTCCGATCCTCGCCATTGTCCCATCCCTAATTTCGTGCCAGCCTTCGACCGCGATTACGACCAATGTGACAAGTTTTGCGGTATCGGCTATAGACAACGTTGTCTCTCGTCAATACACATGTGTCTTGTAACTGCGATCTGCAGCGCGACGGGGTTGAGCAATGGCAAAAGTCACAATTAAGGACATTGCAAAGCACGCGGGCGTTTCGTTTAAGACGGTATCGCGCGTTATCAATAAGAATCCAAGCGTCGGCGGAGACCTCAAAGAAAAGGTCGAAGAGTCGATGGCTGCGCTGGGTTACAAGCCCAATCGCGCGGCAAGCCTACTGCGCGGCGGCAAGTCTTATACCATCGGCCTCATTCTGGGGCCTTTGACCGGATATATCGAGCCTGGTTCGGGTCGCTCCATTCCAACGTACATCACCGATGTGATGACCGGTCTTCTCCAGTCTTGCAGCCGCGCAGGCTATCACCTGCTGATAGAGCCGATCACGAACGACCAGATCGAAGCCGGAGGCGATGCGATCGACACGCTGCTGGAGGATATGGCGCTCGATGGTCTCGTTCTTGTCCCGCCGCTGTGTGACAGGTTGTGGCTGGTGGACCATCTGGTCAACAAGCGTGTGCCATGTGTACGGATAAACCCCGGCAAGACCCACGAGCGGACGATCTCCATCGGTTTCGACAATAATGCCGCTGGCGCCGAGGTGGCCGAGTTCATCCTGCGGCACAACCATCGCAAGGTCGGCTATATCTCCGGCCCGCCCAACCACGGATCGCATCATCTGCGCTGGCAGAGCTTTTCGCACACGCTATGCGCCGATCCCGAGGTTGAACTGCATGATCTGGCCGGGGATTTTACCTTCGACAGCGGCTGGAACGCGGCAGAAAAATTCTTTGGCAAGGCAAGTTCCTGGCGACCGACCGCCATCTTTGCCGCCAATGACGAGATGGCTTCGGGGGTTATCGCCTATGCCACCAGCGTTGGCCTTTCCGTGCCCGGCGATCTGAGCGTGATTGGCTTCGGCGATCTGGCGGTCGCCTCGCAGTGCTTCCCGCGCCTCACCACCGTGCGGCAGCCGACCATCGAGATCAGCAGGGACGCTGCGACCGAACTGATCAACGCCGTTGCGCTGCGCGACATGGCCGAGGGCAAGGTGATCAATCATCCCTACCGCTTCGTCGAACGTGCATCGTTCGCGGCGATCTGAGCAAACCGCAATTATTTTTAAGAAGAGTGAAGAGGTCGTCATGAAAATCGCCCCCACAGCCAAGGCCCTTTTTGCAGGGGTGGCGCTCCTGACTGGCGCCTGCGCCCATCCCCTGGCGGCCCAGCCATCAGGGCCTGCAAATGCCGAGGTCGCAGAACATAAGCCGCGCAATATCATCTTCATTCTGATCGACGATCTGCGCTTTGACGGCATGGGCTTCCTGCAGCCGCAATTGCAGACCCCCGCCATTGACCGCTTGGCCCGCGGCGGCACCTATATGCCAAATACATTGGTGACATCCTCTCTGTGCAGCCCCAGCCGCGCCACGATCCTGACCGGGATGACTGCGCGCAACCACGGCATCGTCGATAACAACGATTCAAGCGAAGAGGGGCTGACCTTCTTCCCCGCCTATTTGCAGGAGGCCGGATACAGCACGGCTTTTATCGGCAAGTGGCACATGGGCTCGGCGACCGACGCACCGCGTGCCGGTTTTGACAAGTGGGTGAGCTTCAAGGGGCAGGGCGAGTACTATCCCAATCCCGATGCCCCTCCGGGCCGTGAAACCAATTTCAATGTCGATGGCGTCGAGGTGCCGCAGCGCGGCTATATCACCGACGAGTTGACCGACTATGCGATGAATTGGCTCGAAAGCGAACGCGACCCCGACCAGCCGTTCATGCTGTACCTTAGCCACAAGGCCGTCCATTCCGACCCGCTGCCCCCGCCACGCTATGCCGGGCAGTATGACAATGTGACCTTCGATCTGCCAGCCAGCTCGGCCAACACGCCCGAGAACTACGAGGGCAAGCCGATGTGGGTCTACAACCAGCGCAATACCTGGCATGGCCTCGATTTCTTCTACAATTCGGACATGTCGATGCAGGAATATCTGCGCTATTACTATTCGACGCTGTCCGCCGTGGACGACAGCGTGGCGCGCATCCTGGCCTATCTCGAAGCCAACGATCTTGAAGACGATACGCTCGTCGTGTTCACTGCCGATAACGGCTATCTGATCGGCGACCATGGCCTGATCGACAAGCGCAATGCTTACCAGCCTTCAGTGCAGGTGCCGATGGTTGTCTATGCACCGGGCGCGGTGCCTGCAGGCGCGGTGAATACCGGGCGCATTCGCAACCTTGATTTCGCGCCGACTTTCCTGTCGTTGGCAGGGGTGGACCTGCCACCGCAGTTTGAGGGGCAAAACGCCTGGCCGTTGATGAGCGGGGCTGTCCCGGCCGACGAATGGCAGCCCGACGATTTCATCTACGAGTATTACTGGGAATGGACCTTCCCGATGACCCCGGGCACCTTTGCCATCGTTCGCGATAACTTGAAGTACATCCAGTACTACGGCATCTACGATACCGAAGAACTCTATAACCTCGCGGACGACCCAGAGGAGATGCATAACCTCATCGATGATCCGAACTATCTGGAGGCCAAGGTCGCCATGCGTCAGGCCCTGTTCGACCAGCTGGCCGACGACGATGGACGCCATGTGATCCCTTACACCCGGCGCTATTCGCGGGGCAGCGTGCGCCGGATGGAGGGCGGTACGCGCGCCGCCGACTTCCCGAACAGCTGGTATGTCGAGCCCAACCGGATTGACCGTCTGGACGATATCTTCCCGGATAGCCCGGCCAAGCTGGAGGCGCATACCCGTGGCAAAGCCCTCGCGGAATTTCCCGTCCTGGGCACGGGAAGCAACACGGTCGAAAGTGCGAGCCAGGCGCTGGAAGAATGAAGAACGGCCGGAATTGACCGACAACACGCTGGTCGTCTTCATTGTCTAAAACGGCACCAACCGGCGCACCCGCTCGCAGCGCAACGGCGAGCGGGTGCGTGGAGGCAAGGACCAGTCCACGCTGACAGGAAAGCATGTGCCGCTGGTGATGCGCTCGCCGGGCCATATACCCGCTGGCGAGCGGCGCGCTTCGTCTTCGATCTGGAATGCAAGCTCTATGAAGATGGCCGCTATGTCGCGCTCGACGTGACCGTGAGAGAGGAAATCGAGCTGGATCGCGCAGCGCTGAGAGCGACCGACCGCGAACGCCTTAAGCATTTTCGCGCTATGCTTGCTGCGGATACCGTGCCTTTGAACCCTGTACGCTATCCCTGGTGCGCGGGGCAGGAGCCGAGCGTCGAGGGGGCGATCCTATTTTGCTGGGCTGCGCGGGATCTGCGGGCAACAGGGCGGAACGAGACCGCTGTCGTCTGACGCGGCGCTCAGGAAGGTGGACTGTCGGGGGAGAGCAGCGTTCTCGCTCCCGGCAGGAGAATGATGAGCGCCGCCAGCGATCCGCAGGCTGTCACCAAGGCCATCGATAGCGGCAATTTGAAAGGATCGGCAAACACGAAATCGGTCACCAGCGCAACGGCGACAGGCGCAAGCGCCCCGCCGATAAGGTTGAGCGTGATGCCCGCCACCGCCATGAGGCGCGCGCGCTGCGGCGTCGGCGCGAGATTGAGCAGGATGGCATAACCCACAGATACGATGATTCCGCCTAGCAGCGCCCGCGCGAAGAACAGCGCCAGGCAGATAAATGGCGATGAGACCAGAGGCAGCGCCACCGCCACCGGCGCCGAAAGCACCGCCGTTGCCATCAGAAGCACGACTTGCGGCTTTGCGGTTCGCGTCAGCCGACTGATTTGATCGACCACAAAGCCGCTTCCCAGGGTGCCCAGCAAACCCGCGGCAATCGTGATAGCGCCGGTCCACAGGCCGATCTCGTCAATGGCCCAGCCATGCTTGCGCAGCAGCATTGCCGGGAGCCATGATCCCACAGCGGTGGCGACGAAAACCAGCATGGTCATCGCCAGCATCACCCGCAAGTAGTTCGTAGGGCGCGCGAAGAGGAAAGCGAAGACCGGCTTCAGGGGCTGGTAAGGCTGCGGGCGCCTGGCACTGCGAATGTGGTCAGCCTGGCTGAGCAGCACGGCGGCAACCACAAGACCGGGCAGCCCTGCGAACAGATAGATGATCTTCCAGCCGCTTAGCGCGGGCAGCGGGCCAAGTGCGAAGCTGGCAAAGGGGTCTACCCATGCGGCCAGCGCACCCCCGATCAGCATCGAGCCGCCGACGCCGAAATAGATCCCGCTGGCATAGACCCCCATCGGCTTGGCAAGCTTGCGGCCAGGGTAGCGCTCGGCAAGAAGCGAGCCCGCTGCCGGTGTGATCCCCGACATGGCGCCTGCCGATACGATCCGCAGGAGGAGGAGCATGGCGAACGTGGAGGCGGCAGCCGCAAGGCTTGTAAGAACGCTCCAGCAGGCGACTAGGATGCCGAGCAGGCGGAACCTGTCTCCATGGTCCGCAAGATGCCCGAGCGGAAGGGCTGCGATTACATAGCTGATGGAAAACGCGGCCCCGATGAGCAGGCCGATCAGCGTGTCGCCGAGGCCGAATTCGATCCGGATGGGTTCTGCCAGCAGCGTCGCCAAGGTGCGATGGAAGAAGGCGAGCGTGTGCACCGTCGCCAGTAACGCAACAGCTCTCCAGCCCGTAGACCACATCGCCTACTATCCCTCGCCCACGAAACGCGCCAGGTCATTTCAAGGCGATGATCGCCTGCCTGCTGGCGGGGGTTTAGCGGTGATGTGGCTGCCTGTCTCGGCCCTCTTAGGGATCGACGTAGAAGGCGCAGGGCGTTCCGAGTGTGATCGAGGCTCGCTTCGGCTGGACCAGGCAAGGATATTTTCGAGGTCGTGGAGATCGAAATGTTGGGCGGGTACCAGTGGGCACGTGCGGGCGATAGATGCCTGCGGCGATGAAGAAAGGCTCGTCGCCATGGTCATGATTGGGCGTGAAGCCCGTTGGCTCATCTTACCCCATGCCAACGAGGCGCCCACTCGACCGGCTGGGCCAACTGTTGCTCAGCCTATCAGCAAGAGATTGGGCCAGGCGATCTAAAACAGGCCGTCGTCAAACAGGCCATCGTCTTCGTCTGCGGCAGAGGCCGGCGCGGCGGCCTCCACCATGTCAGGCAGCAGAAAGCGGCCGTGAACTTCACGCTCTTTCGCCATTGTGTAAAGCTTGGCGATCTGTGGCAGCAGGCCTCTCAGCATGGTCGACGCGGCCTCGCTCGGCTCGCTCTCCTGGACCTCGGGAATCATCGCCTGCAGGGCCCTGCTGATGACCTTGATCGTCTTGCTCAGGCTCAGCTTATCGACCAGTTCCATGCTCGTGCGCTCCAGCATATCGACGACACGGCTCGCATCTTCACCGGCGGCATCGATGGCCTGCTCGGTCTTCATCGCGCCTGAGCGAACGCGGGCAAGCGCGTCGGCAAGCGCTTCGTTCACATCGACAGTCCGGTCCTCTGCACCGCCGCTGACATCGCTTACGACGTCACCGAGGATCACGACTTCCTTGCTGATTTCTTCGGTAGCCCCATCGAGGCTGTTGGATTGCGCCCAGATTTCCTTGGCGATAACCGAAACAGGCTTGCCCACCTCGTCAAGGCGTCGGCACCGCAAGTCGATATTGATCGCCATCTCGCGGACATCGAGCCTCACCTTGCGAACTTCGTCCAGCCGCTGTGTCAGCTCATCGACCGTTTGCGCAATCATCTCTGAGATTGCGCTCGTCTGCCGGTCGGTGTTGCCCAGCTGGTTAGTGACCGACTCGATTTCGGCGATCGACTGTTCGAGTTGCCGCAAGAACGAGCGTCCTTCGGCGGCAGCGCTGTCGCCGCGAAGGGTCAGCAGGCGGCGCGCGTCTGGTACGATCCCTTCAAGCGATTCTACCAGAAGCGCGGCCTGAACCGCGAACTCTTCGGCTGTTTCATCCAGCTGCGTGGCAAAGAGGCGCAGAATGTGCGCGCTCGCCCATGCCGCAGCCTCCGGATCGCTATCCCATTCTGCCTGGTGCGCGTGCAGGAGCTGGATGCCTCCCACCACGTTTTCGAGCCGTTGCCGAGTAATGTCGCCGATCTGCAAGGCACCCAGAGCCGTTGCCACCTTGAGCTGGATTGCCAAAGCAAGGTTCTTGGTCGCATTGGCGACATCGGTCACCGTCTGCTGATGCGAACGCAGTCCTTCGGCGTCCTTCGCCAGTCGTTCGGGTACGAGCGGAATGACCTTCGCGCACTCCAACAACAGCATCCGGTCCATCTTTTCCACGCCGGCAACGCTTTCGCACAAGCCGGATAGCCGGCTGTTGAAGGCTTTCACATTCTCTTCGCCGCCGGTGATGCGGGTGAACATGATGCCGACTGACTCGACGAATTCCGGTGCCCCCCAAGAAGCGATCTTCACGTTCATCCCGTAAATGCGCAGCGCCCTAAGGGTGGCGAGCACCTTGGTTATTTGCGAGTGCAGACGGTTCGAGGATTGCTGAACCACGACGAGGCCTTGGCCGCGCCCCTTGCACTGTTTTGGTAAGTCCGAAACACGCTGGGCAACGCCGATCAGTGTATCGACCGCGCTGGTTCCGGTTTCATCCTCCAGTGCAGTGCCGATGCCGGCGAGGGCAGCAACGATCTTGTCGATCGTTTCCACCGATACCGCGAGCGCCGTGCCCGCCTGCACGAAGCAGGCATCGAGCCCCGAGATAAGCTCGGCGAGATCGTCGCGCAGGGGCAATGTGGCGTCGTCGCCTCGGGTTTCGGCGGTGGCAATGTCTATGACAGTCATGGTGTTACCTGCATTGGAGCATGAGTAAGGGCACTAGCGCGATGCTGCATGAAGAAGCTCGCGCGCGATTGTGCCCAGGGGCACCACCTTGTCGGCAGCGCCGCGCGCTATTGCTTCTTTGGGCATTCCGAATACGATCGATGTCGCCTCGTCCTGAGCGATCGTTCTGGCGCCGGCTTCCTTCATTTCGAGAAGCCCGCGCGCGCCATCATCGCCCATGCCGGTCATGATGATTCCCACGGCATTGGATCCGGCATTTCGCGCGGCCGAGCGGAACAGCACGTCCACCGAGGGGCGGTGCCGTGAGACCAGCGGCCCCTCACGAACCGAAACGTGGTAGCGCGCGCCTTGTCGCTCGAGCATCGTATGGCGCAGGCCCCCCGGGGCGATCAGCACGTGCCCGCGCATGACGGTGTCGCCATGAGCGGCTTCCTTTACATCGACTGCGCAGCTCTTGTTGAGCCGATTGGCAAAGGCTCGGGTGAAGCTCTCCGGCATGTGTTGCACCACCACGATTCCCGGGGAATCGGCGGGTAGTGCTTCGAGAACCTGTCGCAGCGCTTCGGTCCCACCGGTCGATGCGCCGATACAAACCACCATTTCCGTGGTGCGGCTCATCGCCCGGCCCGAGGGGGGCGGCAACACCGCATCGGCCGTGAGTTTCTTCTCGGGTTCTGCCGAGCGCGTTCTCGCCGGCCGTCCGGAAACGCGTGCCTTGGCAGCGCCTTTCACGGTCTCGCGGATCATCATCCGGGCTTCCGCGAGATGATCGGCAACGCCCATGCGCGGTTTGAGAATGATGTCCACCGCGCCGGCCTCAAGAGCCTGAAGCAAGGTTTCCGACCCTTCCTCGACCAGCGATGAGCACATCACCACGGGTAGCGGGCATTGGCTCATCAGCTTGCGCAGGAAGGTCAGGCCATCCATGCGCGGCATCTCCACATCGAGGGTGATGACATCGGGCACTTGCTCGCGGATATAGCGCGCCGCCGAAATGGGGTCGGACGCGGCGCCGATTACCTCGATCTCGGCATCCTCCTTCAGGATCGCCGCCATGGTCATGCGCACGCTAGCCGAGTCATCGATAACGAGCACGCGGATCTTGCCAGCGGTCATCGCCTAGATCCGCTTGAAGACGGTGTTGCAGACCTGCTCGACAGGCAAGGTCATTCCGGCAATCGATTCCGAGTGGCCAAGCACCAGCCAACCGCCCACGCGCAGCTTGCCGCACAATTTCGACACGACCTGCTCCTGAGTTTGTTTATCGAAATATATCAGAACATTGCGGCAGAATATGATGTCCATCGGTTCGCCGACCGGATAGTTATCATCCATCAGGTTCAGCCGCGCATACCCAACAGCTGCACGAAGGCTCGGCACGATACGGACATCGCTGCTGGTCTTTTCCAGTGGCTGCATCACATACCGTGCGCGCAGGCGCTCGGGAACGGGCTGTATTAGTTCGGCGGGATAGATGCCGCGCCGAGCAATCTCGAGAACTTGCGTGTCGAGGTCGGTCGCTAGGATGCCGTAATCCGGCCCGTGATGTTTGTCGGCAAAATCGTCGAGCAGCATGGCCAGCGTATAAGGCTCCGCCCCGGTAGAACAGGCGGCGCTCCATACGCGAATGCGCCTTGATGCCTTTGCTTTGAGTTCTGGCAGGATCGTCTGCGTCAGATAATCGAAGTGGCGTGGTTCGCGGAAGAAATCGGTCTTGTTGGTGGTGACCGCGTTGATCAGGTGGACGTTTTCGTCCCGCCCGAATTTCGCATCGAACAGGAACTCGCAATAGGTGTTCAGATCGGCAACGCCCGTCGCTCGGACCCGGCGGCGCAAGCGCCCCTCGAGCATCGTAAGCTTGTTGTGCGGCATCTTGATGCCGGTTTCCGATTGGATGAAGGTGGCCAGCCGCATAAAATTGCGAGGGCTGATGCAATCCTCCTGTTGCGGCGCCTTCAAAGCGGCGTGCGGCACGTCTTTTCTCCTGATGGTATCGGAAGCTTGGCGGCGGCTGGACAGGTCCAGCCGTTCGCCGTGCTTCAGGCCGCTTTTGACGCCGAAACTGCGAGCAGTTCGGCTTCTTCCCCGGTAAATATGCGGGCGATGTCGACGATGACGACGAAGCCGTCCTCCTCGCGCACCACACCCTCGATGTAGTCGGAACGCCAGCTGACGCCGATATCAGGAGCATCTTCGATCCGGCCCGCTTCATAGATGTTCACGCCCAGTACCCGGTCGATCACGAGACCGAGCGACAGCGTTCCATTCTGCAGGGGAATATCGAGGATGATGATCCGCGTCGCCAGGGTAGTCTCGACGCTCGGGAGGCCGAGGCGCCGGCGCAAATCCACCGTCGGCACCCCTTGACCACGGACCTCGGTAAGCCCGACAAAATAGTCCGGTCCATTGGGGAGGTTGAACGGCTCCCGATAGTCCAGAATTTCCCGTACTAGGCTGACCGGGACAGCGAAGACCTCCTTCCCGAGAGCAAAGGTCACCGCCTGGACGTTCTCGCCCGTGGTCATGCGGCCCGTCCGAAGTGGGCATCGTCCTCGTCCGGACCGCCACTCGTCAGGTCAAGCGCGAAGCCATTGGCGCGAGACTGCTGGTCGGCCACCGAGTTCGCCTTGAAAGACGGTTTGCGTATGGCAGTCTTTGCAGGCTTGCGCGGTGCCGACTTGGTTGCGGGTGCCGGCTTGGCAGCCGTCGGACCGTGTCCCTCTTCCTCGATCTTGAAATAGGCGATCGAGCTCTGGAGTTGTTCAGCCTGGCCGGCCAGTTCTTCCGAAGTGGTCGAGATCTGCTCGGAAGCACTCGCGTTCTGCTGGGTGACCTTGTCGAGCTGCTGGATCGCTTCGTTGATCTGGGCCGAGCCGATATCCTGTTCACGGCAAGCGGCGCTGATTTCCGCGACAAGCTCTGCCGTGCGACGGATGTCGGGCACAAGCTTGGTCAGCATTTCGCCCGCCTCGGTGGCTGCTGTGACCGTGTCGGTCGAAACGGCGCTGATCTCAGCGGCGGCCGACTGGCTGCGTTCTGCCAGCTTGCGCACTTCCGACGCGACGACGGCAAAGCCGCGACCATGTTCCCCGGCACGCGCCGCTTCGACGGCGGCGTTGAGCGCGAGGAGGTCGGTCTGACGGGCGATTTCCTGAACGATATCGATCTTCTCGGCGATGGTGCGCATGGCGACCACGGCCTTGTCGACAGCAACGCCGCTCTGCTCGGCAGCGGTCGAGGACTGCTGCGCGATCTTTTCCGTCTGAGCCGCATTTTCGGCGTTCTGACGGATGTTTGCGGCCATCTCTTCCATTGATGCCGAGGCTTGTTCAGCAGCCGAGGCCTGCTCGGTGGCGCCCTGCGAGAGCTGCTCCGAGCTGGCGGAGAGTTCCTGGCTGCCCGAAGCCACATTGTCGGAAGCGCGGCTGGTCTTGCCGATAACGTCTTGCAACCGTCCGACCATCATCGCCACGGCAGCCAGCAGGCTTTCACGGTCACCCTGCTTCGTTTCCACTTCGACCATCAGGTTGCCGGCGGCGATTTCACGCATGATTTCACGTGCATAGTTGGGTTCACCGCCGAGCTGCTTGAGCACGCTGCGGGTTACCAGCACGGCTGCGCCGATGCCGACGACCAGCGCCACGACAATGATGCCGATGAACAACATGCGAGCGCTCGAATAGATGGCATCGCCCTCGGCGCTGGCCTGACGGCCCCCATCCACGTTGAGTTCCACCAGCTCCATCATGGTGGCCGACAAGGAATCATACAACGGCAGCGATTGGTTCAAGGCTTTTGCGGCTGCTTCATTCTGATTCTGTCGCGACAATGCCAGCATGTTTTCATGCATACCCATGTACTGATCGAACTGACGGGATAACTCGTCATAGAGCGAGCGCTCTTCATCCGTAGAGATGAGCGCCTCATATTTTTTCCGGCTATCGGCCAACTTCGCCATAATATCGCCGATCGCCTTTTCCGCACTTCTCATGTCTTCCGGGGTAGTCGACACAACGTGGCGGAACTCCTTTACCCGAAGGTCCGATGTGGCCGTATTGATCTTGTGAACAGCATCGATACTGGGCATCCAGTTCTCGGATATCACGGTGGATTGCTCGTTGACCGAACTCATCTGGGTGATGCCTATCACCCCGAGAATGCCAGTTAACAGCAAGATGGCGGAAAATGCTGCGGCCAATTTGGCCTTCAAAGTCATTTGCATGACGTAATTCCTAAGATGAGCAATAGATTGCTATTTTTGAGAAAATGACGGTTTAATTTTTCAAAGTTATTTAAATTATACGCGGTCAGTTCAGTGTCTTATCGAGCAAAACGCTCTCGAAAATCGTCTTGAGATCCGGCACTATGGTCACACCTGTTGGCCGCCGGGCCAGGCAGCGCACATATTCGCGCTTCCACCGCATCCCGACCATCGGCGGTTCCTCGCACTCCGAGCGAGCGAAAGTCGTGACCTCGAGCACGCGATCCGCCCACAGGCCCAGCATCGTCACCTCGCCATCGAGAACGAGCTCGATCACGACGATGCGGCTGTCGACAGTTCGCTCCGTTCGCTCCATCCCGAAGGCCAGTCTGAGATCTGCAACGGGAATGATCTTGCCGCGAAAATTGACTATCCGGTCCACCAGCGGCTGCGCGCCCGGCACGATTGTATCAACGAGGACATCGAGTATTTCGAAGACACGGATCGCTTCGATCGCGAGCACCTCTCCGGAGAGCTCGAAGGTCAGCACTTCAAGTTCGTCCCGCTCGCTCCAGCTGATGCCGTGCGCTTCGTGCGCGTCGACATCGAGGACTTCAGCCGGCTGCATAGATTTTCTCCTCGCTGTCGACGCCTTGCCCCATGGCCACCAGCTGTCCGACGTCGAGGATCAGGGCGACATTGCCATCGCCAAGGATCGTCGCGCCCGAGAAGGTCGCAATGCTGCTGTGAAAGGCCGAGAGGGACTTGATGACGGTCTGGTGGTTGCCGATGATCTGATCGACGACGAGGCCGACACGCTCGTTGCCGATGGCCACGATCACGATCTTCTGATGCGTATCGGGCTTGGTCCCGGTCGCGAACATTTCGCGCAGGCGCAGGAACGGGACCAGCCGATCGCGCAGGTTGATGAGGCTGCGACCGCGCGAGCGCAGATCCTCTTCGAGCGAAAGTTCGATGCATTCCTCGACCGCCGCCAGCGGAATGACATAGCATCCGTTGCCGACCCGCACGAGCAAGCCCTGGATGATCGCAAGTGTTAGCGGGATGCGCAGGGTGATGGTCGAGCCTTCACCCTCGGTGCTGGCAACGTCGATCGATCCGCGCAGGCTTTCGATCGTGCGCTTCACCACATCCATGCCGACCCCGCGGCCAGACAGGTTCGTCACCTGCGCCGCCGTGGAAAATCCCGGGTGGAAGATGAGGCTGAGCAGTTCGTTCTCGGCCAGCACCTGGCCCGGCTGGATCAGTCCGTTGGCTTCCGCTTTCGCCCGCACGCGCTCGCGGTTGATGCCCTTGCCATCGTCGCAGATGGTGATGAGCACTTCGCCGCTTGACTGTTGGGCGGAGAGGTGAACCGTGCCGGTTTCCGGCTTGCCGGCCGCGGCGCGTTCCTCCGCCGTTTCCAGCCCGTGATCGCAGCTGTTGCGGATGATGTGGACGAGAGGATCGAACAGTCGTTCGATCACCGTCTTGTCGACTTCGGTGCTTTCCCCTTCGGTAACCAGCGCGATCTGCTTGCCGGTGTCGTTCGCGAGGTCGTGGACCAGACGGCGGAAACGGTTGAACAGCGAGGCGACGGGCACCATCCGCACGACCATCATCGTATCGCGCAGCTCGCTTGCCAGCCGTTCGATCTCTTCGGAAACCGAGCGCAGCACCAGATCGTCACCGCCATGGGCCAGCTGGGACAAGCGGCTCTGCGCGATCACGAGTTCGCCGACACGGTCCATCAGTTCGTCCAGCCGCTCGGCCGGAACGCGGATGCTCTCTCCGCCCCTTGCGGCGGTAACGGCAGCAGCCTTGGCCGGTTCGTCGGTCTTCGGGCTGTCGGCAACCGTAGTGTCAGCTATTTCCGTAGAGGCGGCGCTGTCCTCTTGCGCGGCGGCTGCATCGTCCAGCGCCGCAATTTCGAACGTCATATCGTCCATGACGAATATGAACACGTCCTCGATATCTTCGCGGCTGATGTCGCCCACCAGCGTCACGTCCCAGCCGATATGGCATTCGGTGGGAACAAGATCGCCGAGCGGCGGGACCTCGTCGGTGCGGGCAACGATATGCGCCTCGCCGAGCTCGCGCAGCTCGTCGAGCAGTGTAAGGGGATTGGTGCCATTGGCCATCGCATCGGCGGGAAGCCGGAAGAACAGGCGCCAACCGCGCGGGGCGGAGACCGGCTCTGCCACCGGTATTTCGGCGCCCGATGCATTCTCCAGCGCCAGCTGAAGGCGGGCCAGTATCGCATCGCCCTCGGCTGCGGGGGCATCTCCTTCGACCAGCGCGCGCATATGGTCCTGGGCCGAGAGGATGACGGACACCAAATCAGCGGTGGCCGGTACCTGGCCTTTGCGGACGCGGTCAAAGGCGGTTTCGCAATGATGCGTGAAGGCGGCAAGCGCATCGAAGCCGAACATGGCCCCCGAACCCTTGAGCGTATGCAGGCCGCGAAAAACCGCGTTGATCAGGTCCATATCGGCAAGGCTATGGCCAAGGTCGAGCAGGCCCTGTTCGACCTGATCGAGCAGCTCGCCAGCCTCGATACGAAAGGCTGCGGCTGGATCTTCGCCGCTCACCGTCCGAGCACCTTCTGCGCAACCTTCACCAGTTGTTCGGGTACGAAGGGTTTGACCAGCCAACCGGTCGCGCCAGCGGCCTTGGCTTGCGATTTCATTTCACCATCGGATTCGGTGGTCAGAAAGATGATCGGAACGCCCGCCTGTTCGGGTTGCTTGCGCAACTCACGGATCATGGCCAGCCCATCCATGTTGGGCATGTTCAGGTCGGTCACGATCATGTCGAACTTGGAGGCACCGGCCTTGGCCAGCCCTTCGACCCCGTCGCCGGCCTCCTGCACCGAATACCCCGCGCCGGTGAGAGCGATGCGGATAGCCATACGAATGCTGGGGGAATCATCAACGGTGAGAATGGAAGCGGTCATTTAGGGTCTTCTCCGTGGAACCAGAAATCGACATCCGCGGGGGAGAGGTCGGTGGTGAATCCCGCCCGATCGAGCACGCTCCGCAGCGTGCCGCGAGCGGGGTGAGACAAGGTAAGGGTCTTGCCCATGTCGAAAGCATGGGTGCGGGCTGCTGAAATCACCTGGAGAGCTGCGAGGTCCAGCTCTTCGCACTCGCTCAGATCGAGTTCTAGCGAGCCAGAGTCCGCAATTTCAGCCAGTATTTGGTTAGCAAAAGAGAAAACCGTACGAACGGTAAGGGTACTAGGCGCCCCGAGCGATTTGACAGCCATCTGATACACTCTTGTTGAGGTGTCATCAGAATGGCGTTCGGTGGTTATTTTAGAATGTACACTAACCTATCAAGGTATAGTTAGGCTTCTATCGGAGTTTAGTCAGCTAGGCGCTGATCTGCGCGGATTGCATAGTGTGGCAGAGAAGCCGTGGAACGACGGGCTGCCAGTATTTGGCTCTTCATAAGAAGCTCGAAAAGAGCGCTGAGGGGCCGGATTACTGCGGTTTTTGGAAGATGGCGAAGACGAAATCGCCGAGAGCCTTGTCACCGCTAGAAGAGGTAGGCCTTTCGCTGCGGTGATCCTTAAGAAGTTATGCAAGTGCACTAGCGGCTTCTACACCTGCATAACGGCATGCGCAGAAAGCTGCCTGGGCAGCCGCGAGGCCCATCGTCCTCTGGGATGTTCTCCTTACGCATCTAACGGCGATCGACAGTCAACGGCGCCAAGGCCATGGGCTGGCAAGACCGGATCGGTGCGATAGCGCCCGGCTTCTAGGCTTGTCGGGCGCGATAAAGGAAACTTAGGGGGGCGGCGGATCGCGTTTCCCTTTCCATCGTTTGGCTCGGCATCGGATAGACCTAGTGCGGGCAAAGGCGAAAAGGGGTGCAGGCATGATCTTACGCGGGCTGTTTTCAGACAAGGGTCTGGAAAGAAATCTTGGGCTCTGGCTGCCGCTGGCCCTTGTGGCTGCCTTCATCCTTGCCGGGCAGTGGCTATCCAGCGGGTTCTTCTGGGGGCTCGCCGTTGCGATCCCTCTGTTGCTGATTTCGCTATGGGATCTGGCGCAGTCTTCCCATTCGCTGCGGCGCAACTATCCGCTCTCCGCCCGTTTCCGCTGGCTGTTCGAGGATCTGCGCCCGTTCCTGCGCGCGTATATCGTCGAAGGTCCGCTGGAAGGCCGCCCGTTTGACCGTGTTGCCCGCTCGCTGGTCTATGCGCGGGCCAAGAAGCAGAAAGACGCGCATCCCTTCGGCACCGAGCTCGACGTATATTCCGAGGAATACGAGGCGCTGTGCCACTCTATTAATCCGAACGCCAACGCGCCCAAGCGCACGCGGGTGACCGTGGGTACGGACCAATGCAGCAAACCCTACGATGCCGCCCGGCTGAATATCAGCGCGATGAGCTTCGGCGCGCTGGGCAGCCATGCAATTGAGGCGCTCAATCTGGGTGCGAAGATCGGCGATTTCTATCACGATACGGGGGAAGGCGGGCTGTCGCCATACCACCTCAAGCACGGCGGCGATATCGTGTGGGAGATCGGCTCCGGCTATTTCGGCGCGCGAGACGGTGATGGCAAATTCGACCCGGAAAGTTTCCGTGACAAGGCCCAGCACGATCAGGTCAAGATGACCGAAATCAAGCTGAGCCAGGGCGCCAAGCCGGGCCATGGCGGACTGCTCCCTGCCGCCAAGGTGACCGACGAGATCGCCAAGACCCGCCAGGTCCCCGCGAACGAGGATTGTCTGTCGCCGCCGGGCCACTCGGCTTTTTCGACACCGCGCGAGATGCTGGAATTTGCCGCCAGGATGCGCGATCTCTCGGGCGGCAAGCCGGTAGGCATCAAGCTGTGTGTCGGCATGCCGCACGAAGTTTTCGCGATCTGCAAGGCCATGCTCGACAGCGGCATCACGCTGGATTTCATCGTGGTCGATGGCGGCGGGGGCGGCACCGGTGCTGCTCCGCTCGAGCTGTCCGACCATGTCGGCTTGCCGCTGCGCATCGGGCTTTATTACGTTAACAACGCGCTGGTTGGCACCGGACTGAAGGACAAGATCAGGCTCGCGGCATCGGAGAAGGTCTTTTCCGGTTCCGCCATCGCGATGAACGCGGCGCTGGGCGCGAACTGGTGCAACGCGGCGCGTGCATTCATGTTCTCGCTGGGCTGCGTGCAATCGCTGCGCTGTCACACCGGCACTTGCCCCACCGGCGTCGCCACCAGCTCGCCTGCGCGCCAACGCGGCCTTGTCATCCCGGAAAAGGCGCAGCGGGTGGCGAACTTCCAGTCCAAGACGCTCGATAGCCTGCACGATATCGTGGTTGCCTGCGGCCTCGAAACGCCCGACGATTTCACTCCGCGCCACCTGCGGCAGTGGAAGAACAATGCCGAAATGATTCCATGGTCGCAGATCGTGCACGAGGTGGAGCCGGGCAAGCTGCTGCACGAACCTGACGATACCGCCTTCGCCGAATACTGGCGGATGGCCGATCCCGACACGTTCAAGCCGCGGGCATGATGGGCCCGGCCTGGTGTGTGCGTGCTTGTCTGCCAACAGTAAGTGTTAGCGGCATGACGCCACGGGGGGATGGACCGATGCACTCGAGCAAGGAAGAAAAATTATGACGAAGACCGTTTCCGAAATCGTTGTCGATGCCTTGCAAAAGGCCGGGGCCCGGCGCGTTTACGGGATACCGGGCGATACCATCAATCACCTGACCAGCGCCGTGGCCAAGAGCGATCTGCGCTGGGTGGGTGTGCGCCACGAGGAGGCGGGGGCTTTTGCCGCAGGCGGCGAGGCTTACATGACCGGAGAGCTGACGGTCTGCGCCGGAACTTGCGGGCCGGGCTCGCTGCACTTCGTGAACGGTATCTACGAAAGCCATCGCAACGGCGCGCCGGTTGTGCTGATCGCATCCGACGTGGCGCGCACGGAAAGCGGCTTCAACTTCCCGCAAGAGGTCGATCAGAAGAAGGTTTACGAGCAGCATTCGCATTTCTGCGAATATATTTCGCATCCTTCGCAGGCGCGCCGGATCGTGACCAAGGCCGCGCAGGCCGCGCTCGCCAAGCGGGGCGTGGCGGTGGTGATCGTGAACGGCGACATGTTTACCGAGAAGGATGACGATGCGATGGACTGGAAGGTCTATCGCCCGCAGCCGCTCTCCCGACCCAACGATGCCGAGATGGCGGAGCTGGCCGCAATGGTCGATGCGGCGGGCAAGGTCACGGTCTATGCCGGAATCGGTGCCCGCGATGCGCGCGAGGAAATCATCGCCTTTTGCGACAAGGTGAAGGCCCCGATGGTCCATACGACACGGGCAAAGGAGTTTCTGGAGCCGCACAATCGATTCAATGTCGGGGTCAACGGCATTCTCGGCAATAAGGCCGGCGTGGAAGCGCTGGAGGATGCCGATCTCGTCATCTCGCTGGGCTGCGACTTTGCCTACACCCAGTACTATCCCGAGGCCAAAAAGATCGTGCACATCGATATCGACCCGACCCATCTCGGGCGGCGTTCGGCGATCAACCTCGGCCTTGTCGGCGATGCCAAGACGACGCTGGCCGCACTGCTGCCGCTGGTGGGCGAGAAGTCGGACACGGCCCATCTCGATGCGCAGCGCAAGCAGTGGCAGGAAGACCTGGAGGGATTTGGCAAAGAGGGCGAGGAGAGCGATCCCTCGCTGATCCACCCGCAATTCGTGGCCAACATGCTCGACGAGAAAGCGGACGACGATGCCATCTTCGTGTCCGACGTTGGCACGGCGATGGTGTGGATGCTGCGGCACCTGAAGGCGAATGGAAAACGCAAGTTTCTCAACAGCCTGCTGCATGGAACCATGGCAAGCGCGATGCCGCAGGCGATGGGGGCCAAGCTTGCCTATCCCGATTGGCAGGTGATCGCGATGTGCGGCGATGGCGGGCTGACCATGCTGATGGGCGAGCTGCTGACGCTGGTGCAGGAGAAAATCCCCCTCAAGCTCGTGGTCTTCCACAACGACACGCTCGGCTTTGTGGAAATGGAGCAGCGCGTCGAAGGGCTGGTCGACCACTTCACCACCCTCCACAATCCCGATTTCGCCAAGCTGGCCGAGGCTTGTGGGATCGCGGGCTGGCACGTCGACCATGCCGACGGGCTGGAAGCGTCAATGGATGCTTGGCTGCGGCACGAGGGGCCGGCCCTGCTCGATGTGCGCGTCAACCAGATGGAGCTGGTCATGCCGCCCAAGGTTGAGGTTTCGCAAGTTGCCTCGACGGCGCTGTTCGGGGTGAAAGCGGTGCTCGATGGCCGTACCAAGGAAGTGGTGAACCTGCTGCGGAACAATTTCTTGCGCTGAAGCCTTCGTCAACTAACCTGCCGCGGCATTGATAACTGGCGGTCGTTTACATTTGGAGTTATAGAAAAATGCGCAAAATCAGTATCATGCTCCTCGCTCTTCCGCTCGTTATCGCTGTCTCCGCCTGCGGCGACCCCGAAGCGCGGGAAGAGGCGCAGGTCGAAGCCGCCACGCTCGAACAGCCCGGCTTCGAAGATACGGCTGTCACCACCGACGAGGCGCTTTCGGAAGCGACGACGCTGGCCGGTCACCTCGCCGCAGGGGGAATGGGCTCTGCCGAGGCGGCTGTCGTGCTGGAAGACCTCGACCGTCTGGTGATGGCGAATATCGTGGAGTTTCCGGAGGATATCCGCACCTCGCTGACCGAAGATATCCAGTCAGCGCGAGATGCGCTCGGCAGCAATGACATGCCGGCGCTGCAGGAGGTGGGCACGCGGATGCAGGATACGCTTCTGAATGCTCAAGATCAGGAAGCCGTGCCCGCTTACGCAGGCTAGGCGTTGCGCGCTTCCTAAGACATCATGACGGGGGAGCGCCGTTGCATGGCGCGCTCTTGCGGCCTTGCTGAAAGTTCGGGAAGATCGGGTGGGGAAAGGCATTTCACAGGCGGCAAAACTGGGCGCGGGCTGTCTGCTTACGGCCTTTCTTGGCGATCCTGCCTTCGCAGCCGATGCGTTGCAGCAGAGCTTCCTGCAACCGATGGGCCTGGTGGCGCAGGAACAGTCGGCCCATCTCTTGCGGGTCGTTGCGGTCACCATGGTGGTCATCCTGCCGGTTCTGATCGGCGTGCCCCTGATCCTGTGGCGTTATCGCTATTCCCGGCCGCGCGGCGATTATACACCCGAATGGGAGTTCTCGAAGAGGCTCGAATGGGCATTGTGGGGCGTGCCTGTGATGGTGGTTGCGGTGCTCGCCGGATGGTTATGGTATTCCACCGCCAAGCTTGACCCTTATAAACCTCTGGGGCCGGACCCGCTGCGGGTGCAGGCCGTTG
Source organism: Aurantiacibacter suaedae (assembly GCF_005434915.1). Lineage (GTDB taxonomy): Bacteria > Pseudomonadota > Alphaproteobacteria > Sphingomonadales > Sphingomonadaceae > Alteraurantiacibacter > Alteraurantiacibacter suaedae. Next base: position 1,169,070 of record NZ_SKCG01000001.1, on the reverse strand, counting down.
GCCTCGATTGGAAGTGGCTGTTCATCTATCCCGATCAAGGCATGGCCACGGTGGGGGAAATGGCGGTGCCGGTAGGGCGGCCGGTGCAGCTGACCCTGACCACCGACACCGTGATGCAGAGCCTGCTGATCGCGCCGCTCAGCGGACAGATCTATGCGATGCCCGGTATGACGACGAAGCTGAACTTCGCAGCCACCCGCCCCGGCATGGCGGAGGGCGAAAATACCCAGTTCAACGGCCGCGGGTTCGGGCGGCAGAAGTTCACTGTCCGCGCCATGCCAGCAGCCGATTTCGCACGCTGGGCCAAGGCTGGCCGCAGCACGATCACATTGGACGAGGCGGCCTATGCGAAGCTGCGCAGGCGCTCGGTCCTTGTCGATGCGCGGCGTGACCTCGGGCTGGAAGCAAGCTCCGAACCGATTGTCATGACCGTTGGCCAGCCCGACATGTTCCGCCAGATCGTGGCGAAGTACCACGAGAACGAGCGAGCGGGGGCGGCGCAGGGCTGGGGCGGCACCAACAATCCCGATAGCGACACCGGCGGAGAAGGCCGATGAGCGCATCGACCAGCCCGATTGTCGGCAAGCTCGACTGGACCGTTACCCCCTATACCGACCTGCTGCACCAGGTGAACAGCAGCACCATCGTCGGCGCTGGCGCGGCCAGCGTGCTGGTGCTTGGCGCGGTTGCAGGGGGCGCGGTGCTGACCTGGATGCGGTGGTGGGGGCCGCTTTACCGCAACTGGCTTACCTCGGCGGATGCCAAGAAGATCGGCATCATGTATATCGCGCTTGCGCTCGTGATGCTGGCGCGCGGCATCATCGAGGGCTTCGTGATGCGCGCCCATCAGGCAACCGCGCTCGGCACGCTGACCGAGCCTGAAAGCGGCCTGGTCGCGCCCGACCACTTTGCCCAGCTGTTCAGCACCCACGGCACGATCATGATCTTTTTCGTCGCCATGCCGCTGCTTATCGGCCTGATCAATTTTGTTCTGCCGCAGCAGCTTGGTGCGCGCGACATGGCCTTTCCGGTGCTCAATCAGGTGAGCCTCGGGCTGACGGCGGCAGGCGCGGGGCTGGTGATGATCTCGCTGCTGATCGGCAAGTTCGGTACCGGCGGCTGGACCATGTACCCGCCCTATACCGGCATCCAGTACAGCCCCGGCGAGGGGGTGGATTACTGGCTCTGGGCGATCCTGATATCGGGCATGGGATCGACGCTGACCGGCATGAATTTCGCCGTCACCATCTTCAAGAGCCGCGCGCCGGGCATGAATTTCATGCGTATGCCGCTGTTCTGCTGGACCAGCCTGTGCGTGGCCATCATGCTGATCTACGCCATGCCCGCGCTCACCGTGTCAAGCGCGATGCTGGCGCTTGATCGCTATGCCGGTTTCCACTTCTTCACCAACGAAGCGGGCGGCAACATGATGAACTATGCCAACATCTTCTGGATGTTCGGCCACCCCGAGGTTTACATCCTGATCCTGCCCGCCTTCGGGGTGTTTTCGGAAATCAGCTCCACCTTTTCAGGCAAGAAGCTCTATGGCTACACCTCGCTGGTGATCGCCAGCATGAGCATCGCGGTGATCAGCTTCACCGTGTGGCTGCACCACTTCTTCACCATGGGGCAAAGCGCGGGGGTGAATATCGCCTTCGGCATTGCGACGATGATTATCGGCATTCCGACCGGCGTGAAAATCTACGACTGGATGGCGACCTTGTGGCGCGGCCGCGTGCGGATCACCGCGCCGATCGTCTACCTGACGGGCTTCTTCCTGCTGTTCGTGATCGGCGGGCTTTCGGGGATCATCCTCGCCAATCCGTCGATCGACTATCAGGTCCACAACTCGACCTTCCTGGTGGCGCACTTCCATAATGTGATCATCCCCGGCGTGCTTTACGGGATGCTGGCGGGCATCCACTACTGGTTCCCCAAGGCCTTCGGCTTTCGCCTTGATGAGCGCTGGGGGCGGCGCACGGCGCTGCTGTTCGTGGGTGGTTTCGTGTTCACCTTCATGCCGCTTTATGTGCTTGGCCTGATGGGGATGCCGCGCCGCTCTCCCACTTTTCAAAATCCCGATTTCCTGCCCTGGATGTATGTCGCCTCGTTCGGCGCGGTGCTGATGCTGGGCGCGCTGGCGAGCCTCGTGTGGACGTTCTGGACAAGCTACCGCAATCGCGCGGCGCTGGCCGTGCCGGGCGGCGATCCATGGAATGGCGCAACGCTCGAATGGTCGACCCCCGCGCCGGTGCCCAAGTGGACCTTTGCCCGCATACCCGAGGTCAAGGCGCGTGACGACTGGGGCGAGACCAAGCGGGCGGGCGATCCGTGGAAGGCCCCCGAAGGCTATGACGATATCGAGATGCCCGCCGATACGCCGCATGGTTTGCTGATAGCGGGTGCCGCTTTCGCGCTGGGCTTCGCGATGGTCTGGCACATCTGGTGGCTCGCGGCGCTGGGCTTCCTCGCCATTCCCGCACTGCTGGCATGGCGCGGGATGAAGGTGATCGAACCGCGCATCATCCCCGCGGCGGAAGTGGAGGAGGCGGATCGGCGCTTCCGGGCAACCGTTGCCAGCCTCGCCCCCGCCACGCGCGCGGACGAGGAGAGCGAGCGTAATCGCGGCCGGCCGGATCTGGCGGAGTTCGCAGGATGAGCGACAACAGTCTCTATCCCGGCCTGAACCTCGGCGAGACGCATAGCGCCGCGCACGATCAGGCCGAAACCACGGTGTTCGGGTTCTGGGTATTCGTGATGAGCGATCTCATCATCTTCGGCATCCTGTTCGCCTGCTATGCCTCCTATCTCGACCCGGTCGGACTGGCCGGAGGGCCGGGGCCTGCGGACCTGTTCGACATCACCAGCGTGGCCATCCAGACCGCGTTGCTGCTGCTGGGCGGAGTAGCCTATGGCGGGGTGTCGCTGGTGGTGAAGTACGAACACGGGCACCGCAGGCTGATCGCCTGGCTGCTGGTCTGCGCGGCGCTTGGCGCGGGCTTTCTGTTTTTCGAGGTGAGAGACTTCATCGAGCAGGCGGGCAAGGGCGGGGTGCCGCAGGCAAGCGGCTGGCTCAGTTCCTACTGGACGCTGGTGGGCCTGCACGGGATCCATGTCTTTTCCGGTATCGTGTGGATCATGGCCATGGTCGCTCAAATCGCAGTGCGCGGGATCGACGATGTGGTGAAAGTGCGATTGTCCATGCTGGGCGTGTTCTGGCATTTCCTTGACCTGATCTGGGTCGCGATCTTCTCCTTCGTGTTCTTGGTGCCGCTGTCATGACCAAAAGCAACACGGGAATGGTGGACCCGCAGGAAAGTGCGGCAAAGGAACTGAAGACCTACGCTCTCGGCTTTGCGGCCAGCGTGCTGCTGACCGGGGTAGCTTTTGCCGCCGCGATCTCGGACCTTCCGGCGGTGTGGAAGGTCGGGATCATTTGCCTTGCGGCGCTGTTGCAGATCGTCGCGCATTTGCGCAATTTTCTGCACCTCAGCTTTTCCGGCGGGCAGTCGCGCGAAGATCTGTTGCTGGTGCTGTTTTCGGTCACCCTGCTGGCCATCATGGCGGGCGGTACCTGGTACATCATGGCAGACCTCGGCGGACGGATGCACGAGAAAGGTATGATGCCGCACGAGGCATCGCCCTAGCCGGAGCCTCGTGCGTTCAGGCGCTCCGGCTAGGGCGAGCAATTGGTGCGCTCAATCCTTTGCAGTGGCATTCTGTTGAGCCAAGCGCCCGTCGCGTCAAAGGCGCGATAGGTGAAATCGGGCCCGTCAACGTCGATCACCCGATAGGCCTGTGTCCGTTCTGCCGTCTTGCGCGCCCATGCGCGCGGCGCTCGGTCGTAGCCCGAGGCGATCACAAGCTAGCCAGCCATGGCTGGGGCGTGCAGGGCTGGGTTGTCGCCCCATAGTAGCCCGCTCCCCGAATTACCGTCGAGCTTAGAACTCGGACCAGTCTTCCGACGGCTCGACCATCTTGAGGGCGGCGTTGCCGTGGCTCATGGGGGCGCTTGCCACCTTGCTTGGCGATTTGGTGGCAGCCGGCTCGATACGCCGGGTCGCGAGCGTGTTGCCGGTCTCGAATTTGCTCACAACCTTGGACAGCTCGCTGGCCTCATCTGCGAGCGAACGGGCGGCTGCGGTCGATTCCTCGACCATGGCGGCATTCTGCTGAGTGACGCGGTCCATGTCACCCACCGAACCGTTGACCTGTTGCAGGCTGGTTGCCTGGGACTGGGCGCGCGCGCTGATTTCGCCGATCACGGTGTTGATCTCGCCAATTCCGGTAACGATCTTGCCAAGCAGGGTGCCGGTTTCGCCAACCAGCGACACGCCCGAGCTGACCTGTTCGCTGCTTTCGTTGATAAGAGCGGAGATGTCCTTCGCCGCATCGGCGCTGCGCTGAGCGAGCGCGCGCACTTCCGTAGCGACCACGGCGAAGCCTTTGCCCGCATCGCCGGCACGGGCGGCTTCGACGCCGGCGTTGAGCGCCAGGAGATTGGTCTGGAAGGCAATCGCATCGATGACGCCGATAATCTGGCTGATCTTTTCCGACGACTGCTCGATTGCCGACATTGCTTCGATAGCCCGTTCAACCACCGCGCCACCTTCGTTCGCTTCGCGATGCGTGCCAGCGATGGTCTGCTGCGCTTCGCTTGCCGCAACAGCGGTGCTGTTCACGCCCTGCGTCACCTGATTCATTGCCGCAGAGGTTTCTTCCAGACTGGCCGCTTGTTGTTCGTTGCGCTGCGAAAGGTCATCCGATGCGGTGTGAATTTCCTGCGCGCCGGTCAGCACAGAATTGGCGCTCTGGCTGACGGCACCGATTGCCGCGGAAAGCGAATCCACGGCACGGTTGAAGTCGCGGCGAAGCTCCTCGTAAGCGCCGGGGAACTCCTTCTGGATCTGGCAGGTCAGCTTGTTGTCGGCGAGCGACTTGAGCGCGGTGCTCAGCGATTCGACAACGATCTTCTGCGATTCCCGGCTGTTCTGGACTTCCACGGCATTGTCGCGGAAAGTGGACATCGCCTTCGTCATGCGGCCGACACAATCCTTGTATTCGATACAGCGGATCTCGCTGTCGGTATCCCCGGCGGCAAGCGCTTCCATACGAACCACCGTGTTGACGTAAGGCGTGCAGACCCTGTTAGAGGCGGCCACGATCGTGGCGAAGGTAAAGGCAAGCGAGACGGCGGCGATCGCAATTGCGGCATATCCAGGCACATATCCGGCTGCGAGCAGCAGCACCGCCACCAAGCTCGCTGCGGACAGGCCCGTCAACACTATTTGAAGCGTCTGGAACTTAGTCCGGATCGGCGCATCTTTTTCAAACCAATCGAGCATTTCTCACCCCGAATTTCCCATGCTGGCGCAAAACTGCGCCAGAATGCAATGAAGCTGTTGGGAGCTTTATAGCGGTCAATTGAAGCGTGAGCGGTGTAAGCGACCTAAGCGCAAACACTTAATTCGAGGGGGGTAGCCCCACCCCTATCCGCCCACAAACGGACGTTTTGTCAAATCAACAAAATCTGCAAGCAACTGAAAAATATAGAGAAAGCAGTATAGCCTAAGTTTGGTGTTAAGCTTGATGGTTACTGCCCGGCAACCCTGAGCGAGATCGTGCCTCACTTTCGGTGGCTCTTTCCACTCGTGAGGCGCATTTTTTTGCGGCGCTAGAGGGACAGGGTCTGTTCAGAAATTGGTTGACTGGCGGTCGTTACAGCCGCGCAGCCAGGGCAACTGCTTGTTCAAGCCCGCGGAGGTGTAAGCGCGTGGCTCTCTATTCCCCTTCAAGAACTAGATCTGGAACCTCAGCGTCGCCATCGCGATGGAGAGCGGTCGGCGCATTGGCGAGATCGTCGACATGTGCCAGGCGAGCGCCGCAGCCGCACCCAGCCGACATAGACTGCCGTCACCGAGCTGATCAGCCCGGCGATGGACATCAGCCAGATCACCATGTCGCGGGCGGGGCTAGCGCTGAGCAGCAGGTTCAGGTCCCAGCGGTGGAGCAGGTCGAACAGCCAGCGATAGACGCGCCGCCGCGTGTCTGACTGGCCGACCAGTTCTCCAGTAACGGGGTCGAGGTGAACCCAGGTTTGGGCCGGATCGGTAAAGCGGACGCGCAGCACCGGCAGCGGCACCTCGCCCTTGACCGAGTACCAATAGGCATCGGGCCGGGTGAGTGTGGTGACATCGGCGCTTCGCGCTTCAGGCACCAGCTTGGCAGCCGCTGCGAGGATGGCCGTGCGAGGGACTGCGAAGGCCTCGCCCGTGCGCGGATCGCGTGCGGGGGCCTCGCTGCCGGGCCGGTATAGGCGAACCAGCGGCTGGCCCACGGCTGAGCTGAACTGCACCCGGCGCGCGTCGGGGGCGAGGCGCTGCATCAGCGCAAGATCGGGCGCGGGCAGGGCGGGGGCGCCCAGGTAGTCGCGCCGGGCCTCCTGCGCGATGCCCTCGCTGGCGAACAGGCGGAACGGATCGACCGAAAGCCAGCCCGAGAAGATCCACAGGATCAGGAACACGCTGCCCACCAGCCCCGAAACATGGTGCCATTTCATCCAGCCGCGATAGGGCGTCATCCGTCCGCCCTTGAACCGGCGCTTGCCGGCGCGCAGCCGCATCAGGCCGATCCAGATGCCGGTAAGCCCGACCACGATACAAGGGCCGGAGACCCACATCACCACCTGTCGCCACAAAGGCTGATCCTCGCGCAGCGCGCGCGGGTAAAGCCAGTGCGGGACCGAGCCGAGCCAGTTCCAGAACCGCTCGTTCCTGTCGGTATCGAGCACCACCTCGCCGCTGGTCGAGGACACATAAAGCACCCGTCCGGCATCGCCTGCCAGTTCGGCCTTCCACAGCGGGCGATGGCTGTCGAAGCCGCCGGATACGCTCCACTGGTCGTTGTAGATGCGGCGGATTGCCTGCACCTGTGCGCCGCCGAAGTCTATCGCGATCCGCAAGGCCTCTTCGCGCCCGACCGGCCCGGGGGAGGCACCGCTATCGGCCCAGACCGAGTAGCTTTCGCCCTCCCACGGCGCGACCCGCCAGATCGGCCTCCCGTCACGCATCTCCAGCGTGACTTCGCGCAGGCCCATGCCCTGCTCGAACGGTCCATGCTCCACCTGCTCCCAGGCGATGGGCGCGAGGCCTGCCAGCTCCTCCTCCTCGTCAAGCGAGGGGAAGGGCACGTAAAGCATCACCAGCCCCGAGACGAACCACAGGACGAACAGCAGGCAGGTGGCGATCCCGATCCAGCGATGGGTCAGGTACAGCCAGCGCTTGGTCGCGTGCCAGCTCACGGCCTGCGGATCAGAACCCGGCGCGCAGGGTCACGTCGACCGAGCGCGGACGGCCAAGAATCCATTGCTCGGGGCCGTAGGTGCTCCAGGCATAGTCCTCATCGAAGGCGTTGAGCAGCCGCAGGTCGAGCGCGACATTGTCGCTGAAGGCATAGGACGCGCCGAAATCGACCACCGTGTAAGACGGGATTTTTACCGTGTTGGCATTATCGCCCCAGCGGCTGCCGACATAGCGCAGGTTCGCGCGCGCCGAGATCGCCGCGCCGTCGCTCCAGCGCAGTTCGACGTTGGCCGCTTCCTCAGGTATGTCTGACGGGGTATTCCCCTCGTTGCCGCCAAACTCGTCGAAGTTCGCATCGAGCACGGTGCCGTTGGCCGAAAAGCCGAAGCCTGCCGGTAGCGCGACATCGATGGTCGCCTCGATCCCCTGCGAGGAGCGCTGGCCGACCTGCTCGATCGGGCCATTGGTGACCTCTTGCGTGAACAGGTTTTTCTTCACCAGACGATAGCCCGCCAGTGTGAAGCTGCCCTTGCCGCCCATGAACAGGCCTTTCACGCCCGCTTCGTACTGGTAGCCATCGGCAAAGCTCAGTTCGAACTGGCTGGCTTTGTCCGAATAGGTCGTCAGCGTGCCGAGCGGATCGACCGCGGTCGCATACTGGGCGTAGAGCGACACATTCTCGACCGGTTGATAGACCGCGCCCACCCGCCAGGTGGTGGCGGTGAAGGTCTTGTGCGCATCCGCGCCGCCGTTCAGCGCGGGCGTATCGCCGGTGATCCGCCCATCGGTATAGTCCCAGTTCCAGCGCCCGACCTTGTTCTCCTCGTGCCGGATCGCGCCGATCAGCGCAATCTGGTCGGTCAGCGCCAGCCGGTCCTCGGCATAGATCGCCCAGGTGAAGGTATCGGTGTGATAGCGCGGCAGCAGGCCGACCGTATCGAGGAACCGCCCCGGGGCGAATCCGATGCGCGGCACTTCGTCCTGCTGCGGCAGGGACCCGAACTGGTGCGAGTAGTTCAGCTTGAAGTAGTTGACGTCGTAGCCGACCAGCACATCGTTGCTCATGCCGCCGCCGAACTCGCTCGACAGGGTCACGTTGCCCTGACTGCCGTACTGGTCGACATCGTGGGCGATGCCATAGTTGTCGGCGCGTGCGATCAGGCCGTTGCCTGCGTCGGCATAGCTTTCGAGGTTGCGCCACTTGCGGTTGCTGGTGATGTAGTAGGCGGTGTTGGTGACGCTCACCGCGTCACTCACCTGCCAGTCGAGTTTCAGCGCGGTGCGGTTGTCGCGATAGTGCATCTTGGCATCGCCAACATTGTAGTTCTCCTCGCGGATCGACGTATCCAGCCTGCCGTCGATCAGCGGCGTGCCGAAATATTTCATCGGGTTGGCATCGCCGAAGTCATTGCGCAGGGTGAGCGAGAAAGTGTCACTGGGCGCAAATTCGAGCGCGGTGGACAGGGCAAGGTTATCGCTCTCGCCGCGGTCGACGTAGCCATTGGACTGGCGGTAGCTGGCGTCCACACGGAAGGCGAACATGTCGCCCAGCGGGCCGCCTGTGCCCGCCGCCATGTGCCATGTTTCCTGCGAGCCGTAGCCTGCCTCGGCCTGCAGTTCGAAGCGCTCGCGATTGGGCGATTTGGGGATCACGTTGACCACGCCGCCAAGCGCCCCCTGTCCGAACAGCAGAGAGGCCGGGCCGCTCAGCACGTCGATCCGCTCGACGTTCCAGGGATCGGAGGGGAAGGTGATCGAACCGTTGTTCGGGTAAAGCCGCACGCCATCGTAAAGCTGCAACACCGAGCCTTGGCCGCTGAACCCGCGCACCGCGAAGGTGAGCCCGCCATTGCCGGGATTGCCCGCATTGGTGACGCCCGCCGCGCGCGACACAGCATCGACGATGCCCGCATCGCCGCGCGCGCGAATGTCGTCTCCGCTCACCACGTTGACCGTGGCCGGTGTTTCGAGGATCGACAGGCCAAGGCGGCTGCCCGTGGGGCTTTCCTCGCTGAGAACGGGGATGCGCGCGCCGGTGACGATGATGTCCTTCTCGGCGGCATTGCCATCCTGTGCCGCCACGGGGGCGGCGAGGGCGACGCCAAGTGTCAGCATGGAAAGGCCGCTTGTCCAGCGGGTTATGGCGCGCATTCCAGTGTTCCTCATGATCTGACTGTTCTGGGGCAAGAGGTCAGGCCGCGAGGCCGCAACTCCGACGCGATCCCTTGGCGTGGGCGAGCCGAGAGCGGCAGGTTAATTACGGTCACAACTGGGGAGCGTAACGTTACAGCGTGGTGTGACACGTGATGTCGAACAAGCTTAGATATGTTATCACATATCATAATGAGGCTATCGCTTATGACAGGCTACCCCATGTTGCAACCACTTTTGTGGTGCGCCCGGCGGCTGGAGGACGCCGCTGGCGACTACTGCCCTTGCGCGTCTTCGCGTTTGGCGATCTTGTGAGCGTCCTCGTTCAGGCCCGACTTCCAGTAGGACGAAATATAGAGGCTGTCCGGTCCAAGCCCACGCTGATCGCGCAGCAGGCTGCGCAGCGCCTTCATCCCCGAGAATTCGCAGGCCGCCCAGGCATAGACCGCGCCTTGCGGCCATTCGCGAGCCGCCAGCGCCTCTGCCAGCCCCTGCGGCTGAAGGCCCGGTTGCGGCGCCACCAGATAGTCCAGCGTGACGCCTGCTGGGCGGGGCAGGTCCAGCTTGTCGTCCTCGCTCATCACTTCGATCACCGCATGGCCGCGCGCATCGGCAGGCAGCGCGGCCAGATTGACCGTAATGGCGGGCAGGGAGGTCATGTCTCCGGCAAGCAGATAGGCATCGTGTCCTGCGGGAAGCGGCTTTGCCGGCCCGGGGCCGCCAACCTCAATGGTTTCGCCGGGCTCAACCGACAGCGCCCATTCGGTCGCCGGGCCGGCATGGCCGCTGGCCGTTTCGGCGTGAAGCGCAAAGTCGATGTCGAGCGCGTCCGCACGCTGGGCGCGGATCGTGTAGGTGCGCACGGCGATCTTGCCGTCGGGTAGCGGCAGCCGCAGCTTGACGTAGCCGCCTTGCTGCTCAGCCGGAAAGTCGGCGAGGCCTGGACCGCCTAGCGTGATGCGGCGCATGTTGGGGCTGACTTGCGCGGTGGAGAGGACGGTGAGGACACGCGGGGCGGGCCGGTTTGCTGTAGCCATAACGTCTATCTAGGTATCTTGGTCGGCCCGGTGCAAGGCTCCGCTATGCATAAACCAAACGCAAAGCGATGTTGTAACATACCGTCATCACCACTACGTCGGGGGCTACGATGCAGTTTCAATCGAAAGTTCGGCCCTCAATGTTGCAAATCCCATCCCCCTTAGCTGCCGCCTGCCGCCGTAACCGTGAAGGGGCATTCTAGATGCGCGCGATAAGTGCCCAATGGCTTGACGGGCTGGCGATCTCGCTTTCGGCAATATGTGTGGTGCATTGCCTGGCGCTGCCTGTCGCGCTGGCCTTGCTACCTGCCTTGTCGCACTGGCTGCACGTGCCCGAGACTGTTCACGTCTGGCTGCTGGCCTGCGCGCTTCCCGTGAGCGTGATGGTTCTGGGCAGGACTGCCCACCGCCAGCGTGCCGCGCGCGGGGCGCTGCTTATGGGAATGTCTGGATTGGCGTTGATGGGTGCTGCCTTGTTCGCGCCGTCCGAAACGCTGGAGACCGTTGTCACTCTGGGCGGCGCGACACTGCTGGCCTCTGCTCACGTGCGAAATTGGCGGCGGCGATCTCGCTGCGGGCACGCGCTGTAAGCGACGATCTCTCCCGCCGCCTCATATTGTGCTTGCGGCAGGCCGTTGGTCTAAGCCAAGCTCCCGGCTTCATGCCTTGGGGGAGGGGCCAGACTATAATGAGCGATGCCATCGGCGCGCGGCTACAGGCAAAGATCACGCTGCGGCTGATCGTGCCGATTGCCATCATCACCTTCGTGAACTCGATCGACCGGGTGAACATCAGCTATGCTGGCAGCGCGATGTCGGGCGATTTGGGCCTGTCGCCCGATCAGTTCGGCTGGGGCGTAAGCATGTTCTTTCTCGCTTACCTGCTGTTCCAGTACGCCCATGTGCGGCTGCTGCGGGCGTGGGGCATCAAGCGCTGGATCTTCGTCTCGATGATGCTGTGGGCGGTATCCGGGTTCTGGATGGCGCATATCACCAGCGCCATGGAGTTCTATGCTGCGCGGTTCCTGCTGGGCATGGCGGAAGCCGGATTTGCGCCGGGGATGACCTGGCTGATCTCGCAATGGGCGCCGCCGGCGATGCGGGCGCGGATGCTTGGCGGGGCGCTGGTGGCGGTGCCGCTGTCGATGGTGCTGGGCGGGCCGCTGTGCGGCTGGCTGCTGCAGATCGACAACCCGCTCCACTTGCCAGCATGGCGATACATGTTCCTGCTGCTGACCATTCCCAATGTCGTGCTGGCGGTGCTTGCAGCGCTCTTTCTGGTCGATCGCCCCGACAAGGCGCGCTGGCTCGACGGAGAGGAACGCGCCTGGCTCGCCGCCGAGTTCACGCGGCAGGAGGGGGCTGACAACGCCCCGCCGCGCACGGTGCGCCAGATCGCGAGCGACCCGTGGTTGTGGCGCTGCTCGCTCACATGGCTGCTGGTGATGACCGGGTCTTATGCGCTGGTGTTCTGGCTGCCGCAGCTGGTGCGCGCGCTTGACCTTGGCGATAGCGAGTTCCTGATCGGCTCGCTCAGCGCTCTACCGCTGCTGGCGCTGGCGATCGGGCTGGTGGTCAACGGCCGCCGTTCGGACAGGAAGGGCGAACGCCTGCTCCACACCGGCCTGCCTGCCGCCGCTGCGGGTGTTGCCATGATGCTCTCTGCCATGCTTGAGCCGGGCCTGCCTGTTCTGCTCCTGCTCTGCGTGGCGGGGCTGGGCATCGGCGCGGCGCAGGGGGTGTTCTGGGCCATTCCCGGCTTCGTGAAGCTGGGCGGGGACAAGGTGCCGGTGGGCGTCATTGCGTTGATCAGCATGTTCGGCACGACGGGCGGGATCATCGGCCCGTGGCTGACCGGGGTGCTGGTGGCGAGCGAGGGGAATTACTCACTGGCCATCGCGTTGCTTGCATCATTGCTGGTGCTCGCGCTGCCGGTGATTGCGCTGGGTCATGCCGGACGGTCGGGAGGAGATAATCATGCAAATACCAGGGCTTGAACTGGCCTTTCACGTCCGGCTCGACTTCGCCGAGGGGCCGCGCACGCGCTTTACCCCGGCCTATACACAGTTCACCCGCGGCTATGTCGGGCTGGAGGGGGGTGAGGTAAGCGGGCCGCTGCTGTCGGGCCGGGTGGTGCCCCATTCGGGCGGGGACTGGCCACGCTTCTGGGCCGATGGGCTGGTCGAGTTCGAGGCGCATTACATGCTCGAAGCGCGCGACGGCACGCCGATCTACATCCACAATCGCGGCATCGCCTATTCCTCTCCCGACGCCTTCGCGCGGATCGAGGCGGGCGAAACGGTGCCGCCGGAAGAGAACTATCTGCGGGTTACGCCGCGTTTCGAGGCCCCAGAAGGGCCGCACAATTGGCTCAACCGCACGATCTTCGTGGGCGTGGCCGAGCGGCGCGGCAATTCTACCTATTTTGACTACTACCGGGTGACCTGAAAACGATGATCACGCTCGACACTGGCGACCGGCTCGCCATCCATGAACGCCTCGCCGCCTGCGCCTGGGCGCTCGACACCGGCACAGTGGAGGACTTCGTCACCTGCTTCTGTGCCAAGGGTACGCTCGAATGGGACGCCTTTGAAGAGCTGCAGACCTGGCAGGGCCACGCGGCCTTGCGCCACTTCGCCAGTTTCCTGCGCGATCTGCCCACTTCTGCCGGACGCCAACACCATATCTCCAACACGGTCATCACGCCGGGTGAGGACTGCGCCTTGGCCAAGTCCTATGTCACCGTGGCCTTGCGGCAGGGCGACGGGCCGCATCAGCTTTATGTCATGGGCTGGTACGAGGATGAGCTAAGACGCGAAGATGGCGATTGGCGGCTGTGGCACCGGGTGATCCGCGACTGGTCGGGCCCCGTGCTGGCCAATTTCGCCGGGCAGAGCGGCGAGCGTGTCGCCCGGCCGTTGCCCGCGCCGCTTTTGCCTATGCGCTATCGGCCTTAAGCCGCGCCTGTCCTTCGAGACGGGCGCTCAGCCTGCGGCTTCGTGCCCTCCTCAGGACGAACGGAATTCCCGGTTAGAAAACCGAGGTCGTCGCGCCGCCGTCGATCACGAGGCTCTGGCCGGTGATGTAGTTGGCCTGCTGGCTGCAGAACACCGCCACCATATCGCCCACATCGTCACAATCGCCGAAGCGTTCGGCGGCGATCCGCCACTCGCGCGAGAACTGGGCGACCTCTTCCTCATAGGTGATGCCCTTAGCCGCCGCGCGCTCGTTGAACTGTTTCTCCACGAAGGCGCTATGGTGCATCCCCGGCAGCAGATTGTTGATGATCACATTGTGCTTTGCCACCACTTTGGAAACGGCAACGCAATAGTTCGCCAGCGCGGCGCGGGTGCTGCCCGAAAGCGCGCGGATCTCGCCCGGATACTTGGCCGCGACCGTGGCGATGTTCACGACCCGGCCCCAGCCGCGCTGCGCCATGCCGTCGACCGTCGCGCGCATGAAAGCCACCGGCGACAGCAGCGAGATGTCGATCGCCTCGCGCCAGTCCTGCTCACTGATCGCGCGGTAGTCGGGCGTCATCGGCGGGGGCGAGCAAGTGCCGACGAGAATGTCGGGCTCGGGGCAGGCGGCGAGGATTTGTTCGCGCCCGGCCTCGGTGCTGTGATCGGCGCAGATGGGGTGCACCTTCGCGCCCGTTTCCGCCGCGATCTGCGCGCAGGCTTTCACCAGACGATCCTCGGTGCGCGCCGAAACGAAGCACTCCACCCCCTCGCGCGCCAAAGACAATACCGCGCTGCGGCCCATGCCCGCGCTGCCGCCGTTGACGATGGCCTTGCGGCCCCTGATTCCCAGATCCAAGCTGCTCTCCCTTGTTGTTCGCCGCCCTTGCAGTGCGGTTCTGAGGTGGAAGCATAAGCGCGCAAAAGCGTCTGTCCATCCACCACGGCGCGGCGTCGCAACCGGATCAGGCGATGCCCTCACGCAGCTTGCCTAACAGTGTGATCAGCGTCTCCTTCTCGTCACCCGAGAGGATGCCTTCGAACGGCGCTTCCAGCTTCTCGCTCGCTGCGCGCGCTTGCCGGGCAAAGTCTTCGCCCGCCGCTGTCAGCCGCAGTTCGACCACCCGGCCATCGCTTGCCGACCGGGTCCGCTCGACCAGCCCTTTGCCGACCAGATCGCGCAAAAACAGGGCAACCTTCGAGGCATCAAGGCTAAGCGCGCTGGCCAGTTGCATCGGCGTGATGCCGGGGTTCAGCCCGATCAGCATCGGGATCGAGTAAGCCCCCAGCGCCACAGGCTGCTCGCCCCTTTCCATCTCGGATAAGAGGGCCTTGCGGGCCGCGCGCCAGGTCAGATGGACTTGGAAGGCAATGTGTTCGCGGGTTGATCCGAAGTCCATCGCAAGCTCCAAGGCAATATACTTTACAAAGATAATTATCTAAAATAATTACTATGCGCAACGGGTCAGCAGGGGGGCCTAGACCATGATCGCAATCGACACAGCCCGGCTCGAACAGGCGCTAACGCGGATCGAGGCCATTGTCGGCGCGCAATATGTCTGGCGCGAGGAGGAAGCGCGCCATGGCTACAAGGATGCGATGGCTCCGCGCGATCCGATGTCCTACGCGCCGCGCGGGGCGGTTGCCCCAGCCTCGGTGGAAGAGGTGCAGGCCATCGTGCGCGTGGCGGGCGAGCTGGGCGTGGCGCTGTGGCCGATCAGCCGGGGCAAGAACTTCGGCTATGGCGGCGCGGCCCCGCATATCAGCGATGTGGTGATGCTGGATCTGGTGCGGATGAACCGTATCCTCGAAGTGAACGTCGACATGGGCTACGCCGTGGTGGAGCCGGGCGTCGGCTTCGACGATCTTCACAACCATCTGGTCGAGAACAATATTCCGCTGTGGATTTCGGCCCCGGCGCATACCTGGGGCAGCGTGCTGGGCAACGCGCTCGAACGCGGGGTGGGTTATACGCCCTATGGCGAACATGCCTCCAAAGTATGCGGGCTGGAGATCGTCACCGGCACCGGCGAACTGCTGCGCACGGGGATGGGCGCGCTGGAAGGCGCGAAGACCTGGCAGCTGTTTCCCTATGGCTTCGGCCCTTCGTGGGATGCGGCCTTCATGCAGTCGAACTTCGGCGTGGCGACCAAGATGGGTCTGTGGCTGATGCCAGAGCCCGAGCATACGCTGAACCTCGCCATGGCGTTCGATCGGCCCGAAGACCTGCCGCTGGGCGTAGAGGCGCTACGGCCGTTGAAGCTCGATGGAACGGTGCAGGCGAACCCGAGCTTCGGCAATATCATCCGCAACCTTTCCGTGCGCGCGCCGCGCAGCGAGTACTATCAGGGTGAGGGGCCAATTCCCGCCGAGGTGCTCGAACAGGCCCGGATCAAGAGCGGGGTGGGGCACTGGAATTTTTCCATCCGCCTGTTCGGTGACAAGGCGGTGAACCGGATCAATGCCGAGAAGGTGAAGCGGGCCTTTGCCCACCTGCCTTACGAATTCGACGTCAGCGAATGGCATCGCGGCGAACCGCTGAAAGGCTCCGGCTCGCCCACGCCGACGCTGGCCGCGCTGGGCGTGGTCGACTGGCTCGGCGGGCCGGGCGGGCATCTCACCTTTTCGCCGGTCTCGCCGTTCACCGGGGCCGAAGCCTGGGAGCAATATACCACGATCCGCGCCATGTATGAGGAGGCGGGCTTCGATTACTACGGCGGCTTCACTGCCGGGCAGCGCTATCTCAACCACATCTCGATGATCCTGTTCAACCGCAACGACGAGGACATGATGGCGCGGGCCAACCGGCTGTTCAGCGACCTGATCGAGGTGGCCGCCGCGCGCGGCTGGGGCGAATATCGCACCCACACGCTGTATTACGACCAGATCGCCCGCAGCTATGACTACAACAACGGCGCGCTGCGGCGCTGGAACGAGACGGTGAAGGACGCGGTCGATCCGCACGGCATCATCGCGCCCGGAAAGATGGGGATCTGGCCGCGCCGCTATCGCGAGGTTCGAGCATGAGCGCGCTGACGATCCGGTCGCTTCCGGTGGTCGCGCTCGTCGGGGCGCTGTCGCTGGCCCATGCGGCGGAGCCGGAAGCGGCGCAGCCCGGGCAGGAGCTGTTTCTCGAGCGCTGCGGGGGATGTCACCTCGAAGGAGGGTTCGGAACGCGCGTGCTGGCCCGACGGGTGCCCGAGGGGCAGGCCGAGTTGCAGAAGCGCGCCGTGTTGCCCGCCGCGCTCATCACGCTGGTGGTGCGGCGGGGCCTTGGCTCGATGCCGCAAATCCGCGAGGCTGAACTCAGCGACGCCGATCTGGCCGCTATTGCCGCCTATCTGGAGCAGCGTCCATGATCCGCAGCGACCGCCGCACGCTTATCAAGGGCAGCATGGCCATGGCGGCCTTGGGCGCAATGCCCACCGCCCTGCGCGCGCGGGGGCTGAAGCCCGCGCTGTTCATCTACGACGCGCGCTTTGCCGCATCGCGAGAGCTGGCACGGGAATGGGCAGGGCAGGGCGTTGCCACCCTTGATCCGCGCGAGCACGACCTTGGCCTTGCCTGGCGCGGACCTATCCCGCAGCTGCTTGCAAACGGCGGGGCGCTTGCTGGGGCGACGCTATGGTCCGACCGCTTCATCTGCGAGAGCTTCGCGCGCGATCATGGGCGCAGGCAGTTGTTGCATGATACGCCTTTGCCCGACACAGGCGGTGCGGCTCTGCGCCATTGGGCCGTCGCATGACGCGGGGCACGACGAGCTAACCGCTGCGATAATTGCGCAGCGCGTCGAGCGCGGGAACGAGGTGGCCACGGTGCTTCGCCGGGACCGTTTCGAGCAGATCGGCTTCGAAACTCGCGATGATCTTGCGCGCTTCGGTGAGGCGGGTCTCGCCGACTTCGGTCACGACGATAGCGCTGCGACGGCCATCGAGCGGCTCGCGCCGGATCAGGCCTTGTTGTTCGAGCGGGTCGAGCAATTTGGGCATATTGGCGCGTTTGATGTCGGCAATCTGGCCGATCTCGCTCGATGTCAGGTGGTCGCCAGAGCCGGCGATAAACAGGACGGTCAGCTCGGATATTTTCAGGTCGAGCGGTGCCAGCCGGTTGGCGAATTCAGCCATCATCACGCTTGCCGCCCGGCGCAGGAGATAGCCTGGAAGTTCGGCAAGCGCGGCATCGGCCTTAGGCTCGATCACGATGAACAGTCCTCCCCCGCAGCCCACCTTGCGCGGCTGCCAAAGCTATTTTGATAGCTAATTATTACGGGCTTTATGTTGGCTCGTGAAGGAAAACACAAGCCCGGCAGGAAAGGGCGCGGCCCAATGAGCCGGGGTCCGCGCCCCGATCCCCTAGCGTTCGGCAATCCCTGCACGCTGATCGCGGGCCAGGTCTTGCGATGCGGAGCCCATGAACTGGCGGATCGCCTCCACTTCGTCGACCGACAGTTTCCCATCGAACTTGGGCATCCCGCGCGACAGGAACGCGCCATCGTGGACCACCGCGCGCCACACTTGCGCATTGGCGACCACCGGCGAGCGGCGCAGGTCGGTGATGATGTTGCTCTGCCGTCCGTTCATGCCGTGGCAAAACACGCAGTTGCGGCCATAGACCTGCGCGCCCAGCGCGACCTTGTCGGCGTCGAAGACCTCGTCCGGGTCTGTCGCCGGGCCGGCCAGCGGGGGCGGGGCGGGAAGGGTGGCGGTGCCGTTCAGCTTGAACACCACCATGCGGCCGGGCTGCTTCTCGCGTGGCGGGTTGGTCGAGCCGAGCAGCGGGCTGCCGCCGCCGCCGCCGCCGGTTGAAACCGCGACATATTGCTCGCCGTCGACCATGTAGGTGACCGGTGCGGCCATCACCGCGTTGGGCGTATCGTGACGCCACAGCACCTCGCCCGTGCGCGCGTCGAGCGCGAGCATCTCGCCGAGGATGTCTCCGCGGCCCTGGAACACGAGGTCGCTGGCCGTCACCAGCACGCCGCCGCCGCCCGAATCGAGAAGCCAGCCGTTGGCGTCCGACCGCCAGCTCTCCTGCCCGGTCAGCGGATCGAAGGCCTGCAAGTAAGCATCGGGCTCGGGCAACTCCGAGGGGTCGATCACCTCGCCCTGATGCGGCCCGCTGGTGGCGGAATAGGTGAAGTAGTTGCGGACCGTGGGGATATAGGTGAGCCCGGTGCGCGGGCTGTAGGCCATCGGCTGCCAGTTGTGCGCGCCGGCGACATGCGGCGAATTGAGGAAGGGCCTGTCGACATAGCGCGCGCCCGGCACCTCGATCGGCCGCCAGAAGGTGGTGTCGATCCCGGTCGCCCAGCGGATATCCTCGGCATAGGGGTTGGCCGAGATCGGCTGGCCGCTCTCGCGGTCGATCACGTAGAAAAAGCCGTTTTTGGGCGCGTGGAGGATCACCTTGCGCGGGCTTCCATCGATGGTGAGATCGGCCAGGATCATGTTCTGGACCGAGGTGTAGTCCCAGCTGTCGCCCGGCGTCTGCTGATAGTGCCAGCGGTATTCGCCGGTATCGGGGTCGAGCGCCAGCACAGAGGCGAGGAACAGGTTGTCGCCCTGGCCGGCCGAGCGCAGATAGTGGCTGTGCGGCGAGCCGTTGCCGGTGCCGATCAGCAGCTGGTCCAGCTCCTCGTCGTAAACGATGGAATCCCACGGCGCGCCGCCGCCGCCGGTGGTGTGCCACAGGTCGCCAAACCATGTCGGGCGGGCCATTTCCTCCAGTACCCGGTCGGACACTTCGCCATCGACCACGCCGGGCGGGGGCGGGGTGAGGTAGAAGCGCCAGGCCTTCTCGCCGGTGGCCACGTCGTAGGCGGTGACATAGCCGCGCACGCCCTTTTCGGCGCCGCCCTGGCCGATGATGACCTTGCTCTTGAATACGCGCGGCGCGCCGGTGCTGGTGTAGTCCATCGCGTGGTTGACGATGGTGTCGGTGACCCACAGCTCCTCGCCGCTGCGGGCGTCGAGCGCGACCATGCGCCCGTCGAAGGTGGTGACGAAGACGCGCCCTTCGCTCACCGCCACGCCGCGGTTGACGACGTCGCAGCAGCCCTTGGGTCCAGCCTCGCCGGGCACCTTGGGATCGTACTTCCACAGCTCTGCCCCGGTCTTGGCGTCAAGCGCATAGACCTTCGACCAGGCGGTGGAGATATAGAGTACGCCATCGACGACGATCGGTTCGCCTTCCTGCCCGCGCACGGTGTCGTATTCGAAATACCAGGCGGGCTTGAGGTCGGCGACGTTGCTGGCGTCGATCTGGGTGAGCTGCGAATAATACTGCTCGTTCGAGCTGCCGCCGTGGGCCGCCCATTCCTGCGCTGCGGGCTGTGTGCCTTGCGAATAGGCGGCACTCATCCCCGTCAACGCTATGGCCGCAGCGGCGGCCCCGAACCATCTGAGCATTCTCTTCCCCTCACACCGGCAACGCGCCGAGCGCGGCCGTTATTGCCCCTGTCGCGGGTCGCTCTCGCCCAGACCGGGGTAGAACAGCGACTTGTTGTGCATCGATTCGTTATAAACCGTGCGCTTGGTGAACTTCCATTCACCGTTCTCGCGACGAAGTTCGTCTTCGTAATGGCCCATGTAAAGCAGTTCAACCTGTCCGTGGGTCGTGCGGTTGGTCATGGCAAACCAGTAGGCAAAGCTGGTTGCACTATCGCCGTTCACCTCGATGACGTGGTTGATGATCTGGTGGCGGGTGCGCGGGCGCTCGGTGGCGTCGGCGGGCAGGGTGCCCATGATGCCGGCTCCGCCGAAACGGCTCATCGCGGCCTCGATCTCGTCGCGGCCATGCTCGATGCCGCCGACCCAGTCGAGTACGCCATCCTCGGCCCAGGTCGCGATCACCGTGTCGATATCGCCGGCATCGACTGCCACCATGTAATGGTTCGACAGGTTGACGATCTCGGCCCGATCTTCGGCATAGCTCGGCTGCGACTGGGCCATGGCCTGAACCGGAAGGGTTGCCAGCGCGAGGGCACCGGCGGCGAGCAGGATATTGGGGCGCTTCATGAATCCTCTCCTCTTATGATTTTATCTTGGTGTTCTTCGGGTCAGGTGAGCGGCAGTTCTTTCGCCGAGGCCCAGACACCGTGGACCTGACTGCTCAGCTTGAACGGCAGGATGATCCGGGCAATGTCGCCCGCGGCAAGGTTCTCGGCATCGGCGATGATCATTTCGGAGCGGTCCTCGGCAAGGTTGCTTGCGATGCCGACGACATAGCCTTGGCCCTCGCGCCCGCCTTCGCGCGGTACGAAGGTGATTTCCTGCAAGGCGTGGGTCGATCCGGCGAAATAGCGCTGTACCTCGCCGCTGGCGAGATCGAACCGGCCATAGCAGTTGACCGGCGGCCCGCGCCCTGGCGGATCGGCGCGGTCGGCGTCGAAGGGCAGGCTGGGATCGGCAAACGAGGTATAGAGATAGCGCGTCGGCAAGCTCAGCACACGCGGATCGACCTTGCCGAGATCGACGATGGAGGTGTCCCACAGGATCTCCTCGGTCCATGTGTCGTCGGGTGAGGACAGGTCGAGCGTGATCTTGCGCACGAAGGCCTGGGCCAGTTCCGGGCGGAATGGTGAGCCGTCGACATTGGGGAAGAAGGGGAAGAAATTGCCATCCCAGAACGGCGCATAGAGCACGATCTTGTCGCCCTCGTCATGCGCGTTGAAGGTGTGCATCATGCACCGAAGCGGCCCCTTGAACCAGCGCATGTCATCAGGCCCGCCATCGCGCGGGAGCACGCCGATGTAGCTTTCCTTGCTCTGGTCCCAGCCCCAGTGGACCTTGCCTTCGCGCAGCCGCTCCATCGAGGTGACGTAGCCGCCGAAAGGAAACAGCATGTGCTTCTGCGTCAGCGCCATGTCATGCATCACGCTGACATAGGGCACCTTGGTGCGCACCTCGCTTTTCACCGCGCCATCGGCGCCGATGCGATAGACCCACAAGGAATCGCTGGCGAGCCCGTCAGCTTCGTAGCCATAGGCGATCATGTCGCCCGAGATAGGATCGAGCTTGGGGTGGGCGGAGAAGGTCTGGCTGTTGTAGCCGCCATCGAAATCCCACGGGCCGATCGTTTCCAGCGTGTTAGGATCGATCAGGTGCGGGAGGCCGTCTTCCTTGGTGGCGAACAGCTTGCCGCCGTGGACCAGCGGCGCGGTGTTGGCCACGGTGCGGCGGTCGGGATTTTCGGGATCGCGCACCGAGGGATCGTCGGTGAAGGGGTTGCGGTAGTAGCCATAGAGCTGGCGCTTGGCCGCGCGCTGGGCCTTGAAGCGTTCGGTCTCCACCCAGCGGCCCCGGAACGCGGCCTTGCCTTCCTTGATGCGGAACATCGAGATGTAGCCATCGGCGTTAAGCGGGGCATCGTCGGGAAACAGCGGCGGGTAGTAGAATTCGCCGCCAACCCGGTAGAATGCGCCGTCCATATCCTCTGGGATCGTGCCAACGACGAGGCAATCGTCGACCTGTGCATCGAAGCGCAGCGGGGTGTTGAAGCCGCTCGGCGGAAGCTCGGCGGCGAGCGGATTGAGCGGCCCGCCTGAAGGCTGCGAGGCCGACGCTTCGGGGGCCTGCGCACTGGCGCTGCCGGCAAGGCCTGCGCCGACCGTGGCGCCGATGGCGGTGCCCATAAAGTCGCGTCTTTTCATTGGTCTCTCCCCCCTGTTGCGCTTCAGCGATCCGGGCCCACGGTCCAGGGCGAGCGCTGGTAGTATGGGGCCTGGTAAAAGGTGGCGACGACCGAGGCGATGCAGCCATCCTTGACCTTGAACATTTCGAGGAAGGCCCAGCTCTGCGGCTCCTGGAACACCGCGCGGACTTCGGTGCCGTCGGTCAGCAGATACTCGTTGAGCACGCCCTTGTGATCGATGAACCCGCGCGCCATTGCCACTTGGCGTTCCTCGTCGATCAGCACCACTTCGCGGCGTACGCGGTTGTTGAAGAAGTAACGCCCGCTCTCGAACCCGCCCTTGATGTCGCTGAACAGCATGCCGTTCTCGCGCCGGATCGCTTCGGGAAGGAAGCAGGTGCCGCGGATCTCGCCGTCGTTCAGCTGCAGGGTGTCGAAATAGCCGTTGGCATGGGCGGCAAGCTCGTCGCGTGATGCGCGTTCGGCCACCGGCGTCGGTGCGTTGATGACGGGATCGACGGCGTTCTGGCGAATGTCGGCAATCGGCGTGGGCGGGCTGGACAGGTTGCGGCGGGTGGAGATGACATGCTCCACCTCGTCGATCTCGCGCTCTTCGTTTATGTGCAGGCGGATCGCCAGATAGCCTTCGATCTCGTCCTGCATGATCGTGGTGTAGATGCCGACATTGCCCGTTTCCGGGTCGCTCAGGACCACCGGCGGGCCGGGCTCGGCAGTCACCGTATCCCAGGTGCCGTCGGGGAAGGGCATTTCGACGTTGTTCTCGGTGTAGCGTACATCCTCGGCGAAGGGAGCGGCATCGCGATCATGCGCGCGGTAAGCGGCGCGATATTCGCGCGCGATCTGTTCGAGGCATTGCACGTCGCACGAGGCATCGGACTGGGCCGATAGTGGCGCAGCGGATGCGGTAACGACGGCGAGGGCCGCCAGAGCCGTTGGTTTCATTGCTTTCTCTCCCATTGGCCTTCGCGAGGGGCCACTTTCCGTTCAGCGATATTGGGGGAGCGTGCGGCTGTGCAAAATCGCCGCTATTTATTCTCCCATGTAGCATTTATTGGCCCGCCTCGCGCTCTCTCTAGAGTCGTCAATGGGGCGCCATTACTTATGCATGATAAGTATATTGTTCCGCATATCCGGTCAACCGCCCGGGCGGCGGTCATCAAGAAATGTGGTCGCAATATTCTACAAGGTAGAGCATATGTCGCCAGAGCGCGTGAACGTGGCAGCGCGGGATGGAGGAAGATCATGGCGCAGGACGAGGGTGTGGCCGGGCAGGGTGAGGAGCTTGGCCTTGCGCGTCTCCAGACGACAATCGGATTTCTCCTGCTCGGCGGATGGCGCTTCGCGAACTCCTGTTTCAACCAGCATTTCAAACATATCGAGATCACCCCGGCGTCCTACGGCGTGCTCTTGCTGATCGAGGGGAACCCCGGGTGCAGCATCGGCAGCGTGGGGCGAGCGATGGGCATTGCTCCCAACTCCATTGCGCGTCTGGTCGACGGACTGGTCGCGCGAGACCTCGTTGATAAGCGCGTGAGCAAGGCTGATGCGCGGACTCGGTTGCTGGAATTGACTGGGGAAGGGCGCAAGTTCCTCGCTCTGCTCGAGCAGCAACACGCGAAATACGAAAGCGAGATCATCGATGCCTTCGGCAAGGACCGTCACGATGCGCTTTGCGTGCTGTTGCGTCCTTTCGTCGGAGCTGGCCCGGTCGAGGAACTTGATCGCTTCTGACCCGAAATTTTGCCGTGCCGCTTTGCCGGGCACTTAACTTGCCGGTGGACTAATTCGTTCGAATGAATTAATCGGTATCGCCATGCGCGAAAAGCTTCTCGATATCGCCATCGATCATTTCGGCCGGCGCGGCTTCGAAGGTGCGGCAACGCGTGCCATTGCTGCCGCTGCCGATACGGCCATGTCGCAGATCACCTATCATTTCGGCGGCAAGGAAGGGCTCTACCTTGCCTGCGCCGATCATATCGCCGCGCGCATTTCCGACTGGCATCGGCCCCGGATCGCGGAGCTTGGCGATCTCGAAGCGCTTGATGGTGATGCCGCGGTCGATGCGATCTGCCACGTAATCAGCGGGTTTGCGCATTTGATGCTCAATCCCGCCACCAAGGCATGGGCAAACTTCATTTCGCGCGAACAGCAGACCCCCACCGAGGCGTTCGAGCGCTTGTTCAACGGCGCCATGCGGCCCGTGATGGACACTGGGGTGGCGCTGATACGGCGCGCCCGGCCTGACTTCAGCGAACAGGAGGCTCGCGCCACCGGAATGCTCATCTGGGGGCAAGTGCTGGTTTTGCGCACCGCTCGCGAAACGGTTCGGCGGGTGATGGAGGTGGACGAGATCGACCCTGCCACCGCCGCGCTGCTGATCGAACGTCTGACCCAGCACACCCGCTGCCTGCTCACTCATCTGCCGGAGACAACACGATGAAACGCTTGCCTCTCGTCATCCTTGCCGCGCTTGTCGTGCTGGCTGTCGTGGCCTTTGCCACCGGCGGTTTCGGCCTCTGGCGCGCGGACGACGATGGTCTTACACTCTATGGCAACGTCGATATCCGCGAGGTCGACATGGCCTTCGAGGTCGGCGGGCGTATTGACGAGGTCGCGGTCGAGGAAGGTGAGCGGGTGGCAAAGGGCGATCTGCTTGCCGCGGTCGATCCTGCGCGCAATCGCGATCGGCTGGCGCAGGCCGAGGCCCAGATCGCGCAGGCCGAGGCGCAGCTCGCCCGCCTGCGCAACGGCAACCGCCCGCAGGATGTAGCGCAGGCCCGCGCCCGCGTCGCTGCAGCCGAGGCAGCGCTGGCCAATGCCCGCGCCGCCTACACCCGGCGGGAGCCGCTGGTGGAAACGGGCGCGGTCAGCCGCAATGTGTGGGACCAGACCCGCGCCGAACTGCGCCGCGCCGAAGCGCAAGTCGCCGAAGCAAGCCAGGCCGCCTCGCTCGCCAGCGCCGGCGCGCGCAGCGAAGACATTGCGGCGGCAGAGGCGCAGGTGAACGCCGCCCGCGCGCAGCGCGCCGCCATCAATACCGACCTCGGCGACACCCGCCTCGAAGCGCCGGTCGACGGCACCGTCGTCACCCGCGTGATTGAGCCGGGCAGCCTTGTCCAGCCGGGCACAACCGCCTTCACCATCGCCATCGACCGGCCCCTGCGGGTGCGCGCCTATGTCGCCGAACCGGATCTCTCGCGCATCCAGCCGGGTATGAAGGTGGTGGTGCGCGCCGATGGCAATCCCAAGGCCTATCAGGGCGCTATCGGCTATATCTCGCCGCGCGCCGAGTTTACGCCCAAGTCGGTCGAAACCGAAGACCTGCGTACCGATCTTGTCTATCAGCTGCGCATTGTCGTGAGCGATCCCGATGAGGGCCTGCGTCAGGGCCAGCCGGTGACTGTGAGCGTGCCGCAAGCCCGCGCCGCGGCGGAGGGCTGAGCATGGGCGACGCGGTCGCCATCGCCACAGGCGTGGTCAAGCGCTTCGAGGGGCTGGCCGCCCCCGCGCTCGACGGCGTCTCGATCACCATCCCCACCGGCGGCGTGACCGGGCTTGTCGGCCCCGATGGCGCAGGCAAGACGACGCTGATCCGTATTCTTGCCGGGCTGATGGCCGCTGACGAAGGCGACATCGAAGTGCTTGGACAGGCCCCGGGCGAGGATCTGGCCGACCTCGGCTACATGCCGCAGCGTTTCGGCCTTTATGAAGATCTGTCGGTCGAGCAGAACCTCAACCTTTATGCCGAGATGCGCGCGCTGCCCGATGACGAGCGCGAGAAGACCTTTGAGCGTTTGCTATCCTTCACTGATCTCGCGCGTTTCCGCGAACGGCTTGCGGGCCAGCTATCGGGCGGGATGAAGCAGAAGCTCGGCCTTGCCTGCGCCCTGGTGAAACGCCCGCGGCTGCTGCTGCTTGACGAGCCGGGCGTGGGGGTGGATCCGATCAGCCGCCGCGAGCTGTGGGCCATGGTGCAGGAGCTGACCGCCGATGAGGACTATGGCGGCATGGGGGTGCTGTGGTCGACTGCCTATCTCGACGAGGCCGAGAAGTGCGACCGCGTTTACCTCCTCAACGAAGGCAAGTTGCTGTTCGACGGCGATCCCTCCGAACTGACCGGCTCTGTTGCCGACCGCGTCGTGCGGCTGACCGGGTTCGAGCAGCGCCGCCGCCGCTTGCTCACCGAGATGCTCGACCGCGAGGGCGTGATCGACGGCACCATTCAGGGCCGCTCGGTGCGCCTCCTGCTTGATGAGCCTGACAGGCTGGCGGGCGAAAGCGGCTTCCAGCTCGAGCCTGCCACGCCGCGCTTCGAGGACGGCTTCATCGAGCGATTGGGCGGCGGCCCCAAGGGCACCAGCCAGCTTGCCGAAGCCTATCGCACCGTGGCCGGAGACGATGGAAAGGCGATTGTGGCCAAGGGGCTGACCAAGACTTTCGGCGATTTCACCGCCGCCAGCGATGTCAGCTTCGAAGTGCCCTATGGCACGATTTTCGGCCTGCTCGGCCCCAACGGTGCGGGCAAATCGACCACCTTCAAGATGCTGTGCGGTCTGCTCACGCCCACCGACGGAGAGGGTGCGGTGGCAGGGCACGATCTGCGCACCTCGGGTGGCAAGGCGCGCGCGGCGCTCGGCTATATGGCGCAGAAGTTCTCGCTTTATGGCGACCTTTCGGTCGCGCAGAATCTCGATTTCTTTGCCGGGGCCTATGGCCTCACTCGCAGCGGGGCGAAGGAGGCGATTGCCCGCGTGGTCGACGTGTTCGAACTCGGCGATGTGATGAAGACCAACGCCGGCACCCTGCCACTCGGTTTCAAGCAGCGCCTAGCGCTTGCCGCCGCCGTTATGCACGAGCCATCGGTGCTGTTCCTCGACGAGCCGACCAGCGGGGTCGATCCGGTAACAAGGCGCGAATTCTGGACCCATATCAACGGGCTGGTCGAAAAGGGTGTGGCGGTGCTCGTCACCACGCACTTCATGGAAGAGGCCGAATATTGCGACCAGATCACGTTGATTTACCGCTCGCAGCAGATCGCCAGCGGGACGCCCGACGATCTCAAACAGCAGGCCGCCGACATGGCGGAGCTGGACGATCCGACCATGGAAGACACCTTCATCGCCATGATCGAGGCGAGCGATGCGACCCGCGAAGCCGGTGAGGCAGCGGCATGAGCGGGCGGCGGCGCGAGTGGCATATCGATGGCCAGCGCCTGCGCGCCATGGTGGTGAAGGAAGGCGTGCAGATTGTGCGCGATCCTTCCACCATCCTGATTGCGATAGCGCTGCCGGTGCTGCTGCTGTTCCTGTTCGGCTATGCCATCAACCTCGATAACTCGCGCACCCGCATCGGCCTTGCGTTGCAGGACGATAGCGCGGCAGCCATGTCGCTCGCCTCGGCCTACCGGCACAGCCCTTATTTCGAAGTCGTTGAGGAACGTACGGCGGCTCCTTTGCGCGAAAAGTTGATCGCGGGCGATATACGCGGGATCGTAGTGATCCCGCAGGATTTCGGCAGCGGCGCAGCGCGCGGGCACAGGCCGCCGATCCAGATCATTGCCGATGGTTCGCAGCCCAACGCGGCCAATTTCACCACCGCCTATGCGCGGGGCGTGGCGCAGACCTGGGCCGCGCAGGAAGCAGGCGCGGCTGGCCTGCGCGCCCCGCCGCCGACCGACATGTCGCTGCGGTACTGGTACAACCCTTCGCTCGCCAGCCGCAATTTCCTCGTTCCCGGGGCCATCGCCATCGTGATGACGATGATCGGCACCCTGCTAACCAGCCTCGTGATCGCGCGCGAGTGGGAACGCGGCACGATGGAGGCGATGATGGCAACGCCGATGCGGATGAGCGAATTTCTCGCCAGCAAGATGGTGCCCTATTTCCTGCTCGCGCTGGCCTCGATGGCCTTGTGCACCGTGCTCGCCACCACGGTCTTCGGGGTGCCGCTGAGGGGTTCTCTGTTTGCCTTGCTCATTCTGACCATGGCCTACCTGATGCCCGCGCTGGGGCAGGGCCTGTTCATCTCGGCGGCGACGAAGAACCAGTTCGTGGCCAGCCAGGTTGCGCTGCTGAGCGGGTTTTTACCGACCTTCCTGCTTTCAGGTTTCCTGTTCGAGATCGCCTCGATGCCGAAATGGATTCAGGCGATCACCTATATTGTGCCCGCACGCTATTTCATTCCCGCGCTGCAAACGGTGTTTCTGGCCGGCGACATCTGGTCGCTGATCCTGCCCGCCATCGGATATTTGCTGGTGTTCGGGGCGATCTTCTTCCTGCTGTGCTTCCGCGCCAGCCGCCGGAGCCTCGACACATGAGCGCACTCAGAGCGATCACGATCAAGGAAATCTGGGCCCTGCTGCGCGATCCCAAGTCGCGCATCGTGCTGGTGATCCCGCCGCTGCTGCAACTGGTGATCTTCTCTTTCGCCTCCACGCTGGAGGTGAAGAACGTCGATGTCGGCGTGCTCGATCGTTCCACTGGCACGGCCAGTGTGGAGATCGTCAACCGGCTGGCGGGCAGCCGGAATATCGGCACGATCCAGCGGCTCCGCTCGCACGAAGATCTGGCCGAGGCGATCGACCGGCAGGAAGTGATCGCCGCGCTGGTGATAGAGCCCGACTTCGACCGCGCTTTTGCCAGCGGCAAACCGACGCAGGTGGGCGTCGTGCTTGACGGGCGGCGTTCGAACGCGGCGCAGATCGTGGGCGGCTACCTGCAGCAGATTGTTGCTGATGCGGGCGCGAGCGTGCGGGGAACCGAGCGCGCACCGCCGGTGGTGGTGGCGATCAACTGGTTCAACCCGAACCTCGATTATATCTGGTTCAACCTGCCGAGCCTGATCGTGGTGATCGTCTCTGTGGCGGGCCTGTCGATCACAGCGCAGACCGTGGCGCGCGAGCGTGAGCTGGGCACCTTCGATCAGCTGATGGTGAGCCCGCTGTCGGTGCGCGAGATCCTGATCGGCAAGATGGTGCCCCCGTTTCTCGTCGGCTTCCTCAACGCGACAGTTTATCTCGTGGTGGCGCAGGTGGTTTTCGGAGTGCCGTTCACCGGATCGGTGCTGCTGTTTTATCTCGGCCTCATCGCTTACCTGATGGCGCTGATCGGGGTGGGGATGTTCGTCTCGGCGCTGTCGATGACGCAGCAGCAGGCGTTTCTCGGCAGCTTCGTGGCGACAGTGCCCGTGATCCTGCTGTCGGGCTTTGCCAGCCCAATCGGCAACATGCCGCAGTGGTTGCAGATCATCACCTATGCCAACCCGGCGCGCTATTTCCTCGAGATTTCGCTCGGCCAGTTTCTGAAGGCGCAACCGGCTGCGGTGGTGCTGGGAGAGCTGTGGCCGCTTGTCCTGATTGCCGCCGTCACGCTGGCCGCTGCGGCCTGGCTGTTCCGCGCCCGGATGGAGTAACCCCATGACCCGCTTGCATCCCCTTATCGCCCTCGCTCTGCTTGGCGGCTGCACCACCGTCGGCCCGGACTATGTCGCGCCCGAGACCGCCGTTGCCGGGCAATGGAACGAGCCCGCCGATCCCGGTGCGATCGATCCGGCATGGTGGCAGCAGTTCGGCGATCCGCAGCTCACCGCCCTGATCGAGCGTGCGCTGGCAGGTTCGCCCACCGTGGCCGAAGCCGAGGCGCGGCTGGCCGAGGCACGCGCCAATCGCGATGCGGTGCTTGGCGGGCGGTTGCCGCAAGCTCAGGCAAGCGGCTCTGCCACCGAAAACCGACTCAGCGAGAACGGCCAGCTTCCGGTGAGCAACATTCCGGGGTTCGATCCTGAATTCAGTCTGTTCGACCTCGGCTTCGACGCCAGCTGGGAGATCGACTTCTGGGGCCGCCGCACCCGCGAGGCCCAAGGTGCCGGGGCGCGGGTCGAGGCTGCCGAGGCGCGCCTGGGCGATGCGCTGGTAATGTTGAGCGCCGAGATCGCGCGCAGCTATATGGACTTACGGCTGGCGCAGGCACAGGGCGCTGAGGCCGTAGCGGCGGCGCAGGCGGCTCGTGACCTCGCCGGGCTGGCGCAGCAACGCTATCGCGCGGGCGAAGACAGCCAGCTTACCGCCGAACAGGCGCAGGCCCGTGCCGCCAGCGCCAGCGAAGCCGTGGGGCGGCTGCGTGCGCAGGAGGCGGCCAGCGCCTATCGGCTGGCAACGCTGGTGGGCGTGATGCCCGAGGAAATCGTGCCCGAACTGCGCGTCGCCGCGCCGCAGCCGGAGGCACCCGAAACGATCCTCGTCGGCCTGCGATCAGACCTGTTGCGCCGCCGCCCCGACGTGCGCGCCGCCGAACGTGATCTTGCCGCTGCTACTGCCGACATCGGCGTCGCCACGGCAGACCTGTTTCCGCGCTTTTCGCTGATGGGCGGGCTGGGGATGCAGGCGCGCTCAGCCGATGATCTGGTCGACACCGATTCGCTGCGCTTCAGCATCGGCCCGAGCTTTTCCTGGCCGATCTTCTCGGGCGGCCGCATCCGCGCGCAGATCCGCGCCGCCGATGCCCGCGCCGAGGCGGCAGCGGCGCGCTACGATCAGGCGGTGATCACAGCGCTGGCCGATAGCGAGGCGGCCATCAACCGTTACCTAGAAGCGCAGCGTACCGAACAGGCGAGCGCAGCAGCGCTGGCGGCGCAGCAGCGCGCCTTTGCGCTGTCGCAAGCGCGGTTCGATAGCGGCGAGGACAACCGTCTGGTGCTCGAAAGCGCGCGGCTCGATCTGATCGCCAACGAACGCGCGCTTGCCAGCGCCAGGGCCGAAGCCGCGCAGGCCGCCGTGGCCCTGTTCAAGGCGCTGGGCGGGGCATGGCAGGCTCCGCGTTAGAACACCGCGTCGAGCACCACGAACACCAATGCCGAAAGCGCGCCAGCAGCGGGCAGGGTGATCACCCAGGCCGCGGCAATCGGCTTCATCAGCGACCAGTTGGTCTGGCGGTTGACGATCCCGATGCCGAGCACCGCGCCAATCAGGATGTGTGTGCTCGATACGGGCAGGCCGAAAGTCGAGGCCAGCATCACCACTGCTGCGGCCGCCAGCTCGGCGGTGAAGCCCGAGGCCGGGTGCATCCTGGTGAGGTTGTGGCCGACCGTCGCGATCACTTCCTTGCCGATGAACCACAGGCCCACCACCAGCGCGATGCCAAAGGCGATCATGGCCGGGGCAGGCACCGCCGCGGACGAGCCGATTTCCCCGTTGCGCAGCACATCGAGAATGGCGGCAAAGGGGCCGATGGCATTGGCGATGTCGTTCGCGCCGTGACTGAAGGCAAAGCCCGAGGCTGTGAACACCTGCAACCAGCTGAAGATCAGAAAGGTCGACCGGTCGAGCGAAGTGCCGCGCAGCGTGCGCGCGAAGATGAAGGTGGCCATCCACACCGCCGCCGCGATCATGCCCATGATCAGGTAGGTGTTGAGCGTGGAGAGCCCAAGCTCCATGTTCTTCAGCCCCTTGAACAGGAGCATGGCGGAGATGATCGTTGCGCCGCCGGCGGCCACCAGCGGCACCCACTGCTGCAAGGCCCGGTGCGCAGAAAGCGAGGCCTTGCGCTGGCGCAGCTCGTGCAGGCGGCGGTAGTAATCGGTTTCTAGGTCTTCAGCGGTGAAGCCCTCTTCGTCGAGCGCTTCGGAATCGCGCACCAGCATGTGCGTGTAAGACATCTTCTGGATGTCGCTCATCCGCTCAAACGCGGTCTTGTGCTCCTCGCGCAGCTGGCGCCGTTCCTTGTGAATCCGGCGCAGCTGTTCGAGCATCCGCTCGTTATAGCGCAGGATGTGCCGCTTGATCAGCGTGAACAGACCAAACGACACCAGCCCGCCAAGCACGGGTGAGAGCACCCACGACATGGCGATGGTGCCGATCTTGTCCCACTGCACCAGCGACAGCGCGGCATCGCCGCCGCTGAGCATGATGCCGAGCGCAATCGAGCTGCCGACGATGCCGCCTACGATGGAGTGCGTGGTGGAGACCGGCCAGCCCCTTCTGCTGGCGAACAGCAGCCACAGAGCCGCCGCCAGCAGCGCCGCCATCATGATGAATACGAAATGCATCGGGTCGACATCGACTCCGCCGAGGTCGACAATGCCGCTGCGGATCGTGTCGGTTACCTGTCCGCCCGCGATCACCGCGCCGCTGACCTCGAAGATCGCCGCCACAGCCAGCGCCTGCTTGATCGTCAGCGTCCCCGCACCCACCGAGGTGCCGAAGGAATTGGCAACATCGTTGCCGCCGATGTTGAAGGCCATGAACAGGCCGAACACAGTCGCCAGCCCGAACACGGCGACCTGCGTATGGTTGGTATAGTCGAGGCCCCAGACCATGAAAGCAGCAGAGGCCAGCACGAACAACGCCGCAAAGCCCATGTCGAATGTGGAGAAGCCCTTGCGCGGTTTATCCTCGGACAGGGGATAGATGCCACCGGCTCCGGAAGTCTGCGTGATCTGGTTCATATTCGGCCGTGGCTCTCGCTCTGCGGTTGATCGTCAAGCTCTGCCGGGCAACGCCAATATACGCACAATTCCCAAGGCGCGACCCATGGTCGGGCGCCCCTTAGCCGTGTTGACGGGGGTTTCCAGCAGTTTTTCCCCGCAGGGCAGATATGACGCGAATGCGACATCCATTTGACTATCGCCAAACCAGACTTGGCCGCACGCGAACGAGTGCGTCGGCAGCGGGTGGCGGTTCCGGCAGGCCAGCGCGCCCAAAGTGCGACTGGACGCATTTTTTCGAGAACTATTATCCCTTTTGCTCGTTAACCCCGCTACGTCCCTTTTGACCGAAGGGCCCGGACGATCGCCGGGTCTTGTTCCGGCTGGCAAGATAGAAGACTGGATGAACTGCGTCCCCCAATCCCGACCATCGCATGGCGCACGACGCAAATCCCTTGTTCTGCTGGCACCGCTGCTCGCGGCACCGTTCTGGCTGACGGGCGCGCCTGCGCTTGCGCAGGATGCCGAGGGCGATTCGCAGGATCAGCCGCTCGAACTGCCCGCGCCGCCAGCCGATGCCGATCTGCCTGAGGTGGAAACCATCATCTCGGATGAAGAATTTGCCGAAGAGGTGCCGTCGCTCGACGAGGCGGACGACGAGGCGCTCTATGAAGAGCTCGAATCGATCGACGAATTCGAACGGCGTATCGCGGCGCAAGACGGTGAAGCCGAGCCGGGCGACGAGGCTCCGCTGGGCGATCCATCGCTGGCCGATGGCGACACCACCGAAGAAATCGAAGATGCTCCCGTGCGCGATGCCGAACTGGCCGCGCCATTGCAGCCGATCGACACTCTGTTGTCCGAACCGTTCGAATATGCCGAGGCCGAGGCCCCGCCGGTGCAGAGCGAACTGCACTACCGCGTAGCGCTCTCTGGTGTGGAAGAGGCGCAGGCGGCGAGCGAGACTGACCTTGTAAATCTTTTCGATGACCTTTCCGCGCTCAAGGATGGTGACGGTGAGGCAGCCAACATCGCCCAGCTGCGCGCGCGCATGGACGAGGATGCCGAGCTGGTGCGCCGTATCCTCGCCTCCGAGGGCTGGTACAGCGCCGATGTACGCGGTCAGATTACGGGTGAAGGGGAAGGGGACGAGCAGCAGACCTTCGTTGCCACCATCGACGCGGTGCCGGGGCCGCGCTATGTCTTCAGCGACATCGTGATCGATGCGCCGGAAACGCGGCCGGAAGGGTTGATCAAGCGCGAATTGTCGCTTGATATCGGCGATCCGATCGTCGCGGCAGAAGTGCTCGCGGGGGAAGCCAAGGTTCTGGTCGGCTTGCCCGAATGGGGCTATCCCTTTGCCGAACTGGGGCAGCGCGACCTGCTGCTCGATCAGGAAAGCGGCGAGGGCGTCTACACCTTGCCCGTCGATCCCGGTCCGCTGTCGGTGTTTGGCGGGATCGAAACCAGCGGCGACCTGGTGTTCGATGAGGAGCATGTCGAACTGCTTGCCCGGTTCAAGCGCGGCGAGCTTTACGATAACCGTCTGGTTGAGGACTTGCGTCAGGCGCTGGTAGCCACCAGCCTTTTCTCCACCGTCACCGTCTCGCCGCAACGCAGCGGCGAGCCTGCGCCCGATGGCGCGGAATATGCCACCTTGCTGGTCGAACAGAATGCCGGTCCGCCGCGCACCATCGCGGGCAGCGCGGGATATGGCACCGGGCAGGGGTTCCGCGTGGAAGGCAGCTGGACTCACCGCAACCTGTTCCCACCCGAAGGCGCACTGATCGCCAGCGGTGTGCTGGGCACGCAGGAGCAGGGGGCAAGCGCCACCTTCCGCCGCTCCAACGCCGGGCGGCGTGATCGCACCTTCACGCTCACCGCTCAGGCGCGCCACACCGATTACGATGCCTACGAAGCCTATACCGGACGGCTCGGCGTACTGTGGAGCTACAGTTCGACCTCGATCTGGCAGAAGCCGTTTACCTATGCCTATGGCGGGCAGGTGCTGATCTCCAACGAGCAGGACTTCGATCTGGCAACCGAGCAGCGGGTGCGGCGCACGTTTTACGTCGGCGGGCTGACCGGGCAGTTCGGTATCGATCGCAGCGATGATCTGCTCAACCCCACCAAGGGTTTCCGCACCACTTTGCTGGTCGAGCCGGAAGGCTCGCTCGAAGGGGGCTTTTCGCCCTATGTCCGCGCGCAGCTTGACGGGTCGGCCTATTTCCCCGCCACCAGTTCGATCGTGTTGGCGGGCCGCGTCCGGTTCGGCACGATCCAGGGAGCCAGCCGCTATGACCTTGCTCCATCGCGGCGCTTCTATGCCGGCGGCGGCGGTTCGGTGCGCGGGTTCGGCTATCAGGATCTGGGGCCGACCGTGATGGAGCCCAACCCCGACTATCCCGCGCCCGAGGATATCGAGCCGGGCACCGACCCTGAAGACTTGCCCGATGAGTTCATCCCCCGCAACATCGGCGGGCGCAGCCTGTTCGAAGCCGCTGCCGAAGTGCGCTATCGCTTCGGCAACTTCGGCGTCGCCGCCTTTGTCGATGCCGGGCAGGCGTGGGAGGAAACCTCGCCGCAGTTTACCGATATTCGCTACGGCGTCGGCGTGGGCGGGCGTTACTATACCAACTTCGGCCCGCTGCGACTGGATGTCGCCATGCCGATCGACCGGCGCACGGGCGAATCGAGCTTCGCGGTCTATGTCTCGATCGGGCAGGCATTCTGATGGCGGACGAGGCGGATATCCCTGAGGTCGAGAACGAAACCGAAGTCGCCGAAAGGCGCGGTACGCCTGGGTGGCACAAGGCGGCGCGCTGGGGCGCGGTGGTGCTGGGCGTTATCGTGCTGCTGGTGGCCGCAGTGCTTATCGGGCTCGATACCAAGGCCGGACGGCAGTTCGTGGCCGAGCAGGTCGCAGGCCTCTCGTTCGAGAACGGCATGGAGATCGGCATCGGTGAGATCGATGGTTCGATCTATGGCAATATGGTGATCCGCGATCTGGAAATCCGCGATCCGCAGGGCGTGTTCCTTAGCTCGCCCGAAGTGTCGGTCGGCTGGCGGCCCTTTGCCTTCATCAACAATCATGTCGATGTGCGCGTACTGTCGAGCCCGCTGATCACGCTCGAACGCTTGCCCGAGTTTGCCGAAACGCCGCCCAGCGATGCACCGCTGCTGCCCGATCTCGATATCGACATCGGCGCGCTCAGGGTTGATCGGCTGGTGGTCGAGGCCCCGGTCAGCGGCGAACGGCGCGTAGCGCAGCTCAGCGGCGAGGCGCACATCGCCGATGGCCGCGCGCAGGTTACGCTCAATGGCGAAACGCTCGCGGTCGAAGGCGGTGCGGCGGGTGACAAGCTGGCGCTGGTGCTGGATGCGGTGCCCGAGGAAAACCGGCTCGAACTCGCGCTCGATGTCGATGCCCCGAGCGGCGGCATGATCGCAGCGCTGGTCGGGCTCGACGAGGGGCTTGCGCTCACAGCCAAGGGCGCGGGCAACTGGGATCAGTGGGACGGCCAGCTTACCGCCGACCGTACCGATGGCCCCGTGGCCCGGCTCGATGTAAGCGCGCGCGACGGCCTCGTGCGCGTGCGCGGGCCGGCCCGGCTTGCCTGGCTGTTCGATGGGGCGACCGCGCAATTGCTCTCGCCCCAGCTGAACCTCGATCTGGCTGCGCAGCTTGGCGAACGCAACGCCGATGTCGAGGCGACCGTGGCGAGCGATGCCTTCCGCCTCAACGCGCAAGGCCTGGTCAATCTCGCCGACAACAGCTTCGACGGGCTGGGTCTCGATTTCGTGCTGACCCGCCCCTCCGCCCTTGCCGAGAATCTCTCGGGCCGCGGGGTGCGGGCCGAACTTACGCTCGACGGTCCGTTTGCCACGCCGCAGGTCGCCTACAAGCTGGCGGCAGATCGGCTTGTGCTTGATGACATGGGTCTGGTCGGTCTTGCCGCGCAAGGCGAGGCGACCGTCAACTCCGAACAGATCATGATCCCGGTTCAGGCGCGCGCAATCCGCGTCACCGGGCTCGATACGGTGGCCGGCGGCACGCTCGAAGACGTGCGGCTTGCAGGCGATCTCGCCATCTCCGGGCCGCGTATTCTGTCGGACAATATGCGCCTGCGCTCGGACCGGATCGATGCCGGGCTGATCATCGTCGCCGACATGTCGACCGGACTTTACACCGGCGCCATCGACGGGCGGATCGACAACTATCGCATCGAAAGCGTGGGCCTGTTCGATATCCGCGCCGATACCGACCTCGAAACCGAGGCCGGCGGCGGCTTCGCCATGACAGGGCGCGTTAACCTGCGCTCTACTCAGCTGTTCAACGAAGGCGTGCGCAGCTTCCTTGGCGGCAACGTCACCGCCGCCAGCGACGTGCGCTATGGCGCCGATGGCGTGGTGCGCCTTTCCCGCCTGAGCCTGCGCTCGCCCGATGTACGGATCAGTGGCGGCTCTGGCAGCTGGGCTCCCGATGGACGCATCTCGCTCGATGCGAAGGGCACCACCACGGCCTATGGCGATGTCGGCGTGAAGGTGACCGGCACCATCGCCGATCCCGATGCCGAGATCACGGCGAGCAACCCGGGCCTTGGCATTGGCCTCGCAAACCTGCGCGCGGGCGTAACCGGTGCGCCGGGCGGCTATCACCTCGATGCCACGGGTGACACCGACTATGGCCCGCTGCGCGCCGATGTCACGCTCAAGATGGGCAACCAGCTGGCGATCGAGGTCAACGATTCCGACTTGGGCGGCATCGGCTTCTCCGGCGCCATCGCGCAGAGCCGTGAGGGGCCGTTCATTGGCCGGCTCAATGCCGAGGGCAGGGGGCTCACCGGCATCGTCCGCCTCGACAGCGCCCAAGGTGTGCAGGAGGCGCTGTTTAACCTGCGCGCGCGAAACTCGGTGCTTGATGGTCCGGCGCAGCTTGCCATCGGTTCGGCGAAGATCGACGGGCGCGTGGTGCTGCACGATCAGCCGCACGTGGTCGCCGCGTTCGACCTGACGCGCACCAGTTTCGGCTCGTTCGACATCAATGCCGCCAAGGGCGAGATCGACTATCGCGGCGGCAGCGGCAGCGCCAAGGTGCTGGCCGAAGGCACCAGCGGGGTGCCGTTCCGTGTGGGCATGAATGCGCAGATGACGCCCGAGCTGTGGCGCGCAGCGATCAAGGGCCGCGCTCGCGGCGTGGATTTCGCCACGGCCAGCCCCGCGCGAATCGTGCCTGCTAACGCCGAAAACGGCGGCGAATACAAGCTGCTGCCCACGCAGATCGACTTCGGCAACGGCTCGGTGCGTCTGGCGGGCAGCTATGGCGACGGGATGAAGCTGCAAACCCGGCTCGACCGGCTCGACCTGGCGCTGTTCAACGCCTTCGCCCCCGATCTGGGTGTGGCGGGCAGCGCTACCGGCTCGCTCGACTTCTCGCAAAGCTCG
Source organism: Aurantiacibacter suaedae (assembly GCF_005434915.1). Taxonomy (GTDB): domain Bacteria; phylum Pseudomonadota; class Alphaproteobacteria; order Sphingomonadales; family Sphingomonadaceae; genus Alteraurantiacibacter; species Alteraurantiacibacter suaedae. The sequence continues at coordinate 1,131,106 of NZ_SKCG01000001.1, read as the reverse complement.
CCCGGTGCCTTCCCCGATGCCGATGCGCGGCTTACGGTCAACGGCTTCAGCCGCTCGACGGCGGCCACGGTCAGCCAGCCCGTCAACATCAATTTCGTCGGCAAGCTCGAACCCGATGGCGGTGAGGCACGTGCGGTCATCCGTCGCCGGGGCAGCGTGATCGGGCGCATGGTCGCTTCTCTGCGGCCGCTTCCCCCGGGCAGCGGCAGCTGGATGACGCGCCTGCTCAATGCCCCGCTCGGCGGCGGTGTGCGCTACGATGGACCGGCCGACACGCTGTTCTCGTTCGCGGGACAGACCAATCAGACGCTCACCGGCGGTATCGGCCTTGCGGTCGATTTTGCGGGCAAGGTGGATCAGCCCGAAATGTCGGGTGTGATCCGCGCCAATTCGCTGGCTTACGAGAACCAGACCTATGGCACCCGGCTCACCGACATGGCCGTGTCGGCGCGCTTCAATGGCGAGCGGGTCGAGCTGGAGAGGCTGGAGGCGAACGCGGGCGATGGCACGCTCGATGCAACGGGCTACCTGAGCCTCGCTTCGCAGTCGGGCTATCCGATGGATGTCGCGGTGAACCTGCGCAATGCGCAGCTGGCGTCGAGCGGAAACATCGCCACTTCGGCGACCGGCAACCTCAAGCTGACCAAGGCTGCCGGGCAGACGGCGCTCGTTTCAGGGCAACTGACGCTGCCCGAGACGCGCTACAAGATCGTGCGCCAGTCCGCCGCCGAGGTGCCTGCGCTGTCGGGCGTGCGCTTCACGCCGCCGCGCGGGCCGCAGCGCGTGACCGGTGACGAACCCGCCGAACGCGGGCCGAGCCTGTTCAGCCTGATCCGGCTCGATGTCGAACTCGACGCGCCGCGCCGGCTCTATGTGTCGGGTATGGGGCTCGAATCCGAATGGGGTGCCGATCTGCGGCTTACGGGCACCAGCACCGCGCCGCGCCTTTCCGGCAATGTCGAGCTGCAACGCGGGACGCTGGGCTTTGCCGGGCGATCTTTCGAGCTGCAACGCGGCAATATCGCGTTCACCGGGGGAAGCGAAATCAACCCCACGCTGGAAATCCAGGCCACCGAAACCATCGAGGGCGTGGCGGTGAACGTCAACATCGCGGGCCGGGCCTTCGATCCGCAAATCACCTTCACCTCGGTGCCCAGCCTGCCGCAGGACGAGGTGCTGGCGCGCGTGCTGTTCGGCAGCTCGATCAGCAACCTTTCGGCGCTGGAGGCGGTGCAGCTGGCGGCCTCGCTCAACTCGCTGCGCGGCAGCGGTGGCGGGCTCAACCCGCTCGGCACCTTGCGTTCGGCAACGGGAATCGACCGCTTGCGCGTGCTCGGTGCGGATGACACCACCGGGCGCGGCACAGCGCTTGCCGCCGGCCAATATCTGACCGACGATATCTATATCGAGTTCATCACCGACGCAAAGGGCTTCACCGCCACCCAGCTCGAAGTGGCGCTGACCCGAACGCTTTCGGTGCTGAGCCAAGCCGGCGGTTCGGGCGGGACCAACGTGAACCTGCAATACAGCCGTGACTACTGATGCGCGCCGTGATCATCCTGATGGTGGTGCTGCTCTCCGCCTGCGAGAACGAACCCACCTTCGAGGAACGCTATTCGGAGGCAGAGCAGACCATTTCAGAGCGGGCGCAGGCTATCGAATCCGATTTGGACGACCCGGCCAAGCCCGCTCCAAGTGCGACGGCAAGTGAGGCCCGTTAGACCTGATGTAGCCGGCAACAGGCACGGACTGTGCCCAGATGCATATTGCATTGCAACACCAAGGGGCGTCTAGTTAAAGCCATGATCCGCGCTGCCCTGAACCACCTCACCCATTACCGCTACGCTAGGCCGATCCGGCTTGGCCCACAGGTAATCCGGCTGCGCCCTGCGCCGCACACGCGCACCTCGGTTCCCAACTATGCGCTGACGATCAAGCCCGAGGGGCACTTCATCAACTGGCAGCAAGACCCGCACGGCAACTGGCAGGCGCGCGTGGTCTTTCCCGAACCGGTCAGCGAGTTCTCGATAGAGGTCGACCTGATCGCCGACATGAGCGTGATCAACCCGTTCGATTTCTTTGTCGAGGAATATGCCGAGAACTATCCCTTCGCTTACGACGACAAGCTGAAGACCGACCTCGCCGCCTATTTCGACTGCGAACCGCAAGGCCCGCTGTTCGAGGAAATGGTTGCTGCCAACAAAGATCACCAAGGCGGCACCATCGACTTCCTCGTTGCGCTCAACCAGCAGGTCGAGCAACGAGTGAACTATGTGATCCGCATGGAGGCGGGCACGCAGGAACCCGAGCAGACGCTGGAGGTGGGCAGCGGCTCGTGCCGTGACAGCGCGTGGCTGCTGGTGCAGTTGCTGCGGCGGCTTGGGTTCGCGGCGCGGTTCGTGTCGGGCTATTCGATCCAGCTTGTCGCCGATGTCGAGCCGGTCGAGGGGCCGAAGGGCGTCTCGCAGGATGTGGTCGACCTCCACGCCTGGGCCGAAGCCTATATCCCCGGCGCGGGCTGGGTGGCGATGGACGCGACCTCGGGCATGTTTGCAGGCGAGGGGCACATTCCGCTTTGCGCGACGCCGCACTATCGCTCCGCCGCGCCGATCGAGGGGCTGGCCGAGCCGACCGAGGTCGATTTCGATTTCCGGATGCGGGTCGACCGGGTGGCCGAGGCGGTGCGGATCACCAAGCCCTTTACCGACGACCGCTGGACCGCCTTGCTCAATCTGGGTGCGAAGGTGGACGAGGATCTGAACGCGCAGGACGTGCGCCTCACTCAAGGCGGCGAGCCGACTTTCGTCGCCGAAGACGGCGGCGAGGAGCCCGAATGGAACGGCGAGGCGGTCGGCCCGACCAAGGCGGGTTATGCCGACAAGCTTATCCGCAAGCTCGGCGCGGCCTTTGCGCCCGGCGCTTTGCTGCATCACGGGCAGGGCAAGTGGTATCCGGGCGAGAGCCTGCCCCGGTGGGGCTATTCTCTCTATTGGCGCAAGGACGGGGTGCCGCTGTGGAACAACCCCGCGCTGATCGCGCGCGATCCCGAGGAGGGCAGGCAAGATGCGGTCGGCCCTGAGCAGGCCGAGCAGTTCCTCAATGCGACCGCCGAGAATTTCGGCGTCGGCGAGGGCTATGTCCACCCGGTCTATGAAGACCCGGAGAAGTGGATCGAGCGCGAGGGTGACCTGCCCGTCAATGTGACCGCGCTCGACCCGAAGATCGAGGATCCGGAAGAACGCCAGCGCATCGTCCAGACCTTCAGCCGCGGGCTGACCAAGCCGATCGGGTATGTGCTCCCGATCCAGCGCTGGCAGGCCAAGCAAGAAAAGGAGCCGGGCCGCTGGAAGAGCGAACAATGGCGCTTGCGGCGCGGGGCTCTGTTCGCGGTGCCAGGCGATTCGTCGCTTGGCTATCGCCTGCCGCTGGGATCGCTGCCGCACGTTCCGGAATCGGGCTATCCCTATATCCACCCGCGCGTCGAAACCGATGCGCAGGCCCCGCTCGCCGACTTTCGCGAGCAGCGTGCCGCGCGCGGTGCCGACCAGCGCGAGGCCGAGCAACGCCACGAACGTGTCGAACAGGCCGGGGGCAACCGGCAGGAGCGGGTCGAGCAGGAGATCGTCGAAGGCGCGGTGCGCACCGCGCTGACGGTGGAGCCGCGCGGCAGCTATCTCTCGGTGTTCATCCCGCCGCTGGAGGCGATGGAGGATTTCCTCGAAATGGTCGCCGAGATCGAGGCGACCGCCGAGGAAATGGGTTTGCCGGTGCGGATCGAGGGCTACCCCCCGCCGCCCGATCCGCGCATCAGCGTGCTCAAGGTCACGCCCGATCCCGGTGTGATCGAGGTGAATGTCCACCCCACCGCCAGTTTCGATGAACTGGTCGATGTCACCACCCGGCTTTATGACGCGGCGCGCGAATGCAAGCTGACGGCCGACAAGTTCATGGTCGACGGGCGCTCGGTCGGCACCGGCGGCGGCAACCATATGGTGCTGGGCGGGGCGAGCTTTACCGACAGCGCCTTTATCCGGCGGCCCGATCTGCTCAAGAGCTTTGTGCTGTATTGGCAGCGCCACCCTTCGCTGAGCTATCTGTTTTCTGGTCTGTTCATCGGCCCCACCAGCCAGGCCCCGCGCATCGACGAGGCACGGCATGACAGCCTTTACGAGCTGGAGATCGCGCTGGCGCAGGTGCCGCCGCCGGGGGTGCCGCCCAAATTCCCCTGGGTGGTGGACCTGCTGTTCCGCAACATGCTGGTCGATGTGACGGGCAACACCCACCGCACCGAGATCTGCATCGATAAGCTCTATTCGCCCGATGGCCCGACCGGCAGGCTGGGTCTGGTCGAATTCCGCGGGTTCGAGATGCCGCCGGATGCGAAGATGAGCGTTGCCGCGCAACTGCTGCTGCGTGCGCTCACCGCGTGGTTCTGGCGCGAGCCGCAGGAGGGTGACCTCGTGCGCTGGGGCACGAGCCTGCACGACAAGTTCCTGCTCCCGCACTACTGCTGGCAGGATTTTCTCGGCGTGCTCGATGACCTCAGGCAGGCAGGTTACGACTTCGATCCCGACTGGTTCGAGGCGCAGAACCAGTTTCGCTTTCCGGTCCACGGCACGGTCCATGCGGGCGGGGTGGAGCTGGAAATCAGCCACGCGCTCGAACCGTGGAACGTGCTCGGCGAGACCGGCGCGATTGGCGGCACGGTGCGCTATGTCGACAGCTCGACCGAACGGCTGCAGGTGAAGGCGCGCGGGCTCACGCCGGGTCGCCACGTGATCGCCTGCAACGGGCGGCGCGTGCCCATGCAGCCCACCGGCACGCCGGGCGAGGCGGTGGCCGGGGTGCGCTACAAGGCCTGGGCTCCGGCGACTTGCCTGCATCCGCTGCTTGAAGCCGATGCGCCGCTGACCTTCGACGTTTACGATACGTGGAACGGGCGCTCGTTGGGCGGCTGCATTTATCATGTCGCCCATCCGGGCGGCCGCAACTACGACGATGTGCCGATCAACGACTTCGAGGCCGAGGCGCGCCGCCGCGCACGGTTTCAGGAGCATGGCCACACGCCGGGCCAGATGGATGCGCCGCGTTCGGAGAACCACGGAGAGTTTCCGCTCACGCTCGATTTGCGGCGGCCTGCCAGATAATGGCGAGCACCGGCCAATCTGTCGCGCCTTTTGCTGCCGATCCGCTGGCCGGTTACGCGGGGGGCGATCCCTCGGGCGATGTTTTTTCGTCCGCTGCTCCAGATCTGGCAGACTGCTGGAAGCAGTTTGTCGCCGGGCTCTCGCGGCAGGGCGGGGGCGGGCTGGCAGGCTTGCAGCCCTATCTCGATCGTCACGTAGGCGACCTTGGCCTCGCCTTCCGGGTGGCTGGCGACAAAGGCGAACGGCCATGGCCGCTCAACCCCTTGCCGATCTTCATCAGCGCGGGCGAATGGGCGGGGATCGAACGCGGGCTGATCCAGCGGGCCGATCTGCTCGAAACGGTGATCGCCGATATCTACGGGCCGCAGCGGCTGGTGGCCGACGGACATCTGCCCGCCGCCGTGATTTCCGGCAGCGATGACTTCGCCCGCCGCATGACAGGGGTGCAGCCACCGGGCGGGCACTACCTGCATGTGCTGGGGATCGATCTTGCACGCGGGCCGCAGGGCGAATGGCGTGTGCTGGCCGACCGGGCGCGGTTGCCGCACGGCATCGGCTATGCGCTCGAAAACCGGCTTGCGATTGCCCGCGTCACCGGCGGCTTGCTGGCCTCGCTCGGCACCCGCCGCCAGACCGCCTTCTTCGAGGCGTTGCGGCAGGGGCTGGCGGCGAGCTGCTATCGCTCCGATCCGCGCATCGCCTTGCTAACGCCGGGGCGGTTCAACCAGTTCTACCCCGAGCAGGCGCTGTTGGCGCGCCACTTGGGTGTCTCGCTGGTCGAGGGGCGCGATCTTACGGTGCGCGACGAGAAGCTGTTTGTGCGCACCATCGCCGGCCTCAAGCGGGTCGACGGGCTGTGGCGCTGGATCACCACGCGCGATATCGACCCGCTCAATTTCGATGCCCGTTCGCAGATCGGCGTGCCCGGTCTCGTCAATGCCGCTGCCGATGGACTGGCGCTGGCCAACTGGCCGGGCGTGGGTGTGGTCGAAAGCCGCGCCATGCCGGCCTTCCTGCCGCAACTTGCGCAGGTGCTGCTGGGGGAACCGCTGGCGCTGCCGAATGCCGCGACCTGGTGGCTGGGCGGCGAGCAGGAGCGGCGCCACGTGCTCGATAACTTCGACGAGCTCATGATCGCACCCGCCTTCCGCAAGCTGCTGCCCGGCCTTCCCGAAGGACAGGCGCGCGAGGGCGGCAGCCTCGCAGCCGACGATCGCGCGGCGGTGTTGAGCGCGATTGAGGCCCGGCCGCTCGATTTCTCGGCGCAGGAGGTGGTGCGCTATTCCACCGCTCCGGCGGTGATTGGAGGCCGGATCGAGCCGCGCGCCTTCACCATGCGCGCCTTCCTCGCCCGCGATGGACAGGGGAACTGGACGGTGCTGCCGGGCGGCTTTGCCCGTATCTCGCAAACCGATCACCAGCGTAGCTCGCTGATGGGGCTGGGCGACATCGCCACCGACCTGTGCGTGGTCGATCCGGCCACGCGGCACGAGGTAACGACCACCCCCGGCATGGCCGCGCCCGCGTTGCGCCGCGATCAGGGACTGCTGCCCAGTCAGGCGGCGGACAACCTGTTCTGGCTGGGCCGCTATTGCGAGCGCGCGCATCAGGTCAGCCGGATCGTGCGCAATCTGGTCGAGCAGATCGCCATTGCCGGGGGCGGGGTCGATGCCGCCTCGGCCATCACCCGGCTCGCGAACCTGCTGCGCGACCTTGGCGCGGTTCCGCCCGAGAGCCGTGGTTGGCAACCCTCGCAGCTGGCAGGCGCAGCGCTGGGCTCGACCGCCATGCCCGGCTCGGCGCACAGCGCGCTGGATGCGGTGCGCGAGCTCGCGCTGCTGCTGCGCGACCGCCTCAGCCGCGATGCCTGGCGCATCATCCAGCGGCCGATGCCCGCTGTGGCCGAAGGCGATATCGAAGCGATTTCCGGCGTTTGCGACCGCTTGATCGAACGGTTTTCGGCGCTTACCGGCCTGATGTCGGATACGCTGGTGCGCGGACCGGCGGTGCAGTTCCTCGATGTGGGGCGCAGTCTCGAGAGGTGCTCGATCATGGCGCAGGCCGCGCGCGCGCTGGCGCTCGGCGGGGCCAGCCATGAAGACCTTTCGGCGCTGGTCGATCTGGTCGACGGGCAAAACGTCTACCGCAGCCGTTACCTCGTGCTCCCATCGCGTGCGCCCGTGCTTGACATGGTGCTGCTCGATCCGGCGCAGCCGCGCTCCATGGCGCATCAGATGCTGCGCCTGATCGACCGGCTGGGCGCCCTGCCAAGCTTGCGCGATGACGGCATGATCGAAGAGCCCCTGCGCATCGCGCGCGGTATGAACGCCCGGCTCGAAGGGCTGGGCGCTGGCCGTATCGACAGGGCCATCGTTGAGGGGCTGCTACGCGACCTGTTTGCCTTGTCGGATGCCATCGGCAACCGCTACTTCCTCCAGGATCACGGCCCACAATCCAAGATCACGGCGAGCCTGCTGGGATGATCTACGAGGTCAGCCACCGCACCACGATCAGCTATGGTGTGCCGGTATCGCAGGCCCGCTTCAACATTCGGCTGCGGCCCTATGGCTGGCCCGGCCAGTCGATCATCGCGCAGAGGCTGCAATTCGGCCCGCAACCCGACGAATGGCTGGATGAGGTCGGGCCCTACTGCGTCAACCGCAGCGTGATCGCATTTACGGGCAGGCTTTCTGAATTGAGCATCGAGAGCCGCTTCACCGTGGACGTTGCCGCGCATTCGGCTGTGGGCGAGGGCTCTATGCTGAGGCAGGTGCGGCAGGAGGCGCTCGACCGGCGCGATCTTTCGGTGCTGTCGCCCGCGCCTTATCTGTTCGCCTCGCGCATTGCCGATGCCAACTCAGCCATCGGCGGGTGGGCTGGCAGCCTGCTTGCGGCGGATCAGCCCATCGTGGAGGCGGCAAGTTCGGTGATGGGGGCGATCCACCGCGACTTCGCCTATCGTCCCGGCACGACCTCCAGCGCGACGGCGCCCGCCGAAGCCTTCGAGCGGCGCGAGGGAGTGTGTCAGGATTTTGCCCATGTGATGATCGTTGCCTTGCGCAGCCAGGGCATTCCGGCGGCCTATGTCAGCGGCTATTTGCGCACGGAACCGCCGCCGGGCCAGCCGCGGCTGGTGGGTGCCGATGCGATGCACGCCTGGGTGGCTGTATGGTGCGGGGCAGAGCTGGGCTGGATGGGGTTCGATCCGACCAACAATTGCCTCGCGCAAGGCGACCATATCCTGATCGCGATGGGGCGCGACTATGCCGATGTCTCGCCGATTGACGGTACCTTCGTGGGTTCAGCTCCGCAGAACATGGCGACGGCGGTGGATGTGATCCCGCAGGATTAGCGGCAGTCCTTCGAGACGGGCGCTCAGCCTTCGGCTTCGTGCCTTCCTCAGGACGAACGGGTCTCCGGGAAGAGGGTGACGGGATCGCCCTCGGCCCAAGGGTCATGCTTCACCATAGCGCGCGCGAACAGCTCGCTTTCCTTATGTTCGGCGAGCCAGGCCTGCACGTGGGGCAAGTCCTGCGCGGCGAACCAGTCGCGGTCGGTGTGGGCGAACTGGCGCACGAAGGGGAATGTGGCGGCATCGACCATGCCCATCGCCTCTCCGCCAAGCTGCGGCTGGCGCGTGAGGCGGTCTTCATGGGCTTGCAGCAGCGCAAGGCCTGCCGCCCGGTGTTCCTCCGGATCGCTGTCATGCCGGTTGGGATATTTGTAGCGGTCGAGCGCGTGCTTGAACGGGCCGTCGTTAGCGGCAATTAGCGGGTCGTCTGCGCTCGCCAGCCAGCCTTGCGGGTCCGCGCGGCCCAGCGCCCAGACCATGATGTCGCGGCTCTCCTCGATTACCTTGCCATCCGCAGTGACCACCACCGGCACCGTCGCCTTGGGCGAGGCTTCGCGCAGCGCGTCGGGCTTGGCCGAGAGTTTGACCTCGCGCAGCACGCAGGTGGTGCCGCTGACTAGCAGCGCCAGCCTTGCGCGCATGGCATAGGGGCAGCGGCGAAAGCTGTAGAGGGTGGGCAGCGCCTCAGACGTCACGTCGCACCCCGATATGCGCATCGCCCCGTTCGGCGGCGAGCTGCTCCTGCCGGTGCCGTTCGCGCAGCCCCGCGCGCTGTTCATCGGTGCGGCTGGCGTGGCAATGCGGGCAGCTTACCCCTGCTTCGTAACGCGGAGACGCCAGCTCCTCCTCGCCCAGCGGCAGGCGGCACGAGTGGCACAGCGCATAGGTGCCCTGTTCAAGGCCGTGGCGCAGGCTCACCCGCTGGTCGAACACGAAGCATTCGCCCTGCCAAAGGCTTTCGGCCTCGGGCACATGTTCGAGATATTTGAGAATGCCGCCCTTGAGATGATAGACCTCGTCGATCCCCTCGGCCTTGAGGAAGGCGGTGGATTTCTCGCAGCGAATGCCACCGGTGCAGAACATCGCCACCCGCTTCTTTCCGCCCGATAGCAATTGCGCCTGCCGCGTGCGCCACCAGTCGGGAAACTCGGTAAACGAGGCGGTCGCGGGGTCGATCGCTCCGGCAAAGGTGCCGATGGCCACCTCGTAGTCATTGCGGGTGTCGATCACCACGGTTTCGGGATCGCTGATGAGCGCGTTCCAGTCCTCCGGCTCGACATAGTGGCCGACCTTTTCGAGCGGGTCGATATCAGGTTCGCCCATGGTGACGATCTCGCGCTTCAGCCGTACCTTCATGCGGAAGAACGGCATTTTGGGCGCGCGCGACAGCTTCACGTCGGTCTCGGCGCAGCCGGGCAGGGCGCGGATGTGGGCGAGCACTTCGGCAATGCCTTCGTCGCTGCCAGCGATGGTGCCGTTGATCCCTTCGGCTGCGAGTAGCAGCGTGCCCTTGATCCCCTGCGCCTCGCACAGCGCCAGCAGCGGCTCGCGCAGCGCCGTGTGGTCGGCAAAGCGGGTGAAGTTGTAAAGCGCGGCGACGCAGATCGGCAGGTCGGGTTCGGACATGCTGCGCCCGTTATCACGCGCGGCGAGGGCGCTCAATCGGGTGACACGTTCGATACGACGATGCGCTTTGCGACACGCTGGCGCATTGACATGGGCGCAATCGTTGTGGTTCGTAACGATTGTGAGGGAGAGAGGGGCAAGATGACTGAGGATACCAAGGGTGCGCCTCGGCAGGCAGGGCTTGGCCGGCGTGATTTTCTGGGCGCGGGCGTGCTTGGCACTGGCGCTGCGTTAACCGGGCTCGGGGCGAGCGCTGCTTCCGCGCAAGGCACGGGGAGGGCCGCCCCGCAGGTCGATTTCCCGGACGAGCGCGGCACCTTCGGCGGCGGCGGCGCGGCGGCGGGCGCGGTCAACCGCACTGAGATGGACTTGCGCGATTGCGAGGTGGAGGGGGACTGGCCGGCCGATCTCGACGGCGTGTTCTACCGCGTCGGCCCAGATCCGCAGTATCCCAAGCCCGAAGAGCACAAGTTCGACATTCCCTTCGACGGCGAAGGGCACGTCTCGATGTTCCGCATCAAGGGCGGCCATGTCGATTACCGCACCCGCTATGCGAAGAACGCGCGCTACAACGCGCAGGCCGAGGCGCGTCGGTCGCTATTCGGGATGTATCGCAACCCCACCACTGACGACCCCAGCGTCAAGGGCTTGAACCGGGGCACGGCCAACACTCAGCTGTTCCTGCATCACGGCAGGCTGCTGGTGTTCAAGGAAGACAGTCCGCCGGTCTATATGGACCCGCTGACGCTCGAAACGCTCGATCCGGAATATACTTTCGGAGGAAAGCTCGAAAGCCAGACCCACACCGCGCACCCGAAGATCGACCCGCTGACCGGCGAATATATCGGTTTCGGTTATGAGGCGACTGGGTTCCTCTCGAAAGACGTCAACGTGTTCAGCGCCGACAAGACCGGCGACATCACCTGGTCGGTGACGGTCGAGGCGCCTTATGCCGGGATGATGCACGATTTCTGCGTCACGCAGGATTATGTCGTGCTCTATCTCGTCAATATGGTGGCCGATGAAGAGCGCATCCGTGCAGGCGGGGTCCACTTCTCTTACGACAGTGCCAAGCCATGCTATTTCGGGGTGCTGCGTCGGGGCGACGATGGGCGTGACATCAGGTGGTTCACGGGGCCCAGCTATTTCTGCACCCACGTGATGGGCGGCTGGAACGAGGGCACGAAGATCACCGTCGATATGGACGGGGGTGAAGGCAACCAGTTCCCGTTCTTCCCTTCGCTGCACGAGCCGTTTGATCCGGTAAAGGCGCGAGGCTTCCTGCGCCGCTTCACCGTCGACATGGCCGAGCGCGATAACGACCGATACGACGCGGTGACGATCTTCCCCGAGGTTTCGGGAATACTCGCTCGGCAGGACGACCGCTTTCACACGCTGCCATATCGCTATGGCTTCATGCAGGTGATGGGGCCGAATGGCGGATGGGCGGTGATCGATCATGCGACGCAGACCAGCAAGGTGCTTTCGGTTCCCGGCTACCGCCTGTCGGAGATGTGCTTCGTACCGCGTTACAAGGATGCGGCTGAGGGCGACGGCTATCTGATCGGGGTGGGGTCGAGCATGGACGAGGGCGGGCGGTCCGACCTGATCCTGTTCGATCTGGCCGATACCGCGAACGGCCCTCGCGCCAGGGTGCGGATGCCTTACCAGTGTGTGGGGCAGGTCCATGGTTTCTGGGCGGACGCCAGCGACATTCCGGGCGCAGCCTGACGCGCCGCAAGGGTCCGACAATCGGAGAAAGACCAATGCCTGTGAAGACCTTGCTTGCCAGTGCCGCGCTGGTCCTGGCAGCCGCCCCCGTCCTTGCGCAAGAGCAGCCGACCTACAGCGCCAGCTATGCCAACGACCGCGCCGAGATCGAAGACCTGACGGCGCGCTATCTGTTTGCGATCGATTACCATGACTGGGACGCCTACGTTGCCACCTTCGCTGAAGATGGCGAGCTGGAGTTTGCCGTTGGCGTCACCAAAGGACGCGAGGCAATCCGCGCAACCGTGACCGATTTCGCCGCCGGTATCGGGAAGTACTACCACACCGAGGATGGGCGGCCGGCCAAGCTCCGCCATGTCGTGTTGCAAAACGCAATTCGGGTGGAAGGCGACCGCGCCTGGGGGCGCATACTTTGGGTCGAAATGGCCAACGACGGTCCGGGAGACAGCATGAAGATGGGCACCTATGGTCTGTACGAAGATGATTATCGCAAGATCGACGGGCGATGGCTGATCCAGCGTCGCAACGTGCTCAACGAGTTTATCGACAGCCGCAACTCCGGCCCGGAGAATCCGGTGGCGGAGATGGATGCGGCGGCAGATGCCTATGCGGAGAGCGTGGCCGCGCTTCCATGATTGGCGCGGTAAAGGTTTCAAATATAAAAGAAAGGCCCGACGCGAGCGCCGGGCCTTCCATTTTGCCCGCCCTTCGAGGGGCTAGGCGGGCTTAGAAGCAAAACTTAGCGATAAGCAACTTCCTGACCGTCATCGACGGCCTTGCTGACGAGCACATTCACTGCCACGCGGCGGTTCTGCGCCTTGCCCGTGGGGGTAGTGTTGTCCGCTGCCGGATCGGCTTCGGCCATGCCGGTGGGGGTCAGCATCCGGTAGGGCGCCCAGCCACAGGCCTGCTGGAGGTAGTTCACCACACCGCCGGCGCGGCGCTCGCTCAAAGTCTGGTTAAATTCCTGGCTGCCATCGGTATCGGTGTAGCCGACAACCAGCAGCAAAGCGTTGTCGATCTGCTCGGCCTGCGAGGCGGTGGCGCACAGCTCATTCTGCGCTGCCGGGGTCAGGCGCCACTTGCCGCTGTCGAAATAGACGTTGGCGGTGTGACGGATGTTGTACTGATCGATGTTGGCGACCCGGCTGCGCAGGCCTTCGATCTGCTCGTCATGTTCGGCGAGCGCCTGACCGTGCATCGCGAACTGACGCTGCGTGCCGCCGCGGATCATCTCTGCGGTCTCGTAGTCGGAGGTCTTGTACTTGATGCGGCTTGCGATCAGGCCACCGGCATAATTCACGGTTTCGATGGTGACGGGCAGCCCCGGCAACAGATCGGAGCTGGCCAGTTCGGTCCGACCGAGGCCAAGGAAGCCGCCACTACCGGTTACCTCGGTAGCTTCGCTCAAAGATACTTCCGCCTCGGTGCTGTCGTTGGCGTTGACGATGAGACGGTTGGCAGTGCGAGCTGCGAGAATGCCCTCAATCTCGGGGCCGGCTTCGAGGCCGGAAAGGTCGCTGGGGATCTGACCATAAACGTTGATTTCGGTGTCGGCCGCAGCGGTAGGCTGTTCCTGACCAGAGACCGGCAATTCCTGAGCCGATGCCGTTGCGCCAAGCGGGGCAGCAATCATGGCGCTCGCGAGAAGAATACCGGCAGTCTTTGAAGTCATCCTCATCTTTGCACTCCTTAAATTTATCCTATCCATGTTCCCACGGATACAAAAAGCCAAATAGCCACACGCCAGTCGTGACTAAACAAGTAAATTTCGTGTCGTCAGTTAAGACAAACTCGCTCTTGCTGAGCACGAGATAAACGGGCTGCCGAGAGGACTGTTCCTAGGCACCTGTCGCCTGGATGAACATTCTGAAAGATTCGCGCGATTCTCACGGTGGCATGTGATAATCCTGCGGCGAAACGTGGCGAAAATGTGATTCAGATGTGCGCTATCGATCCGTGATCGGGCGCATTCCGTAGGGAAGCTCGCTGGTGAAGGCTTCGATGCGGGTGATCTGCCCGCGTTCGAACCGCGCCAGTTCGACGACCTGATAGGTAAGCGGATAGCCGGTGCCGTCGGTGGCAGGCCGGTCCTCGTACTGGCGGTAGATGGCGAGGCCGCGCTGCTCGTCCATTGCGAGCAATTCGATGTCGCGCACGCGCTCGATGGCGGTAAGCGCGGGGCTGCCGAAAGGTGCGGGGCAGGCCCCGACATCCTGCCCGTTAACCAGCCAGCGGCATTCCTCTGCGAAAAGGTCGGGCGCAGGGGCGTCGCCCTGGAGCGCGGTGAAGAAGGTGTGCATTGCGGCGGCCATCTCAGCACGGCTGGTGCGTTCGCCTGCGGGCAGGGCGGTGAACTGCGGCGCGCGGACCGGCTCGGCATAGGGAGGGCCATATTCTTTGCGCCGTACCAGCACGTCTGCGCCGCCAATCGCATCGCCGTCGCTGAGCATGGTGATGGCGGCCCAGGCGGGCTGGCCGTGCTCTTCGATCCGCCCGATCCACACCGCCTTGCCGGTCTGTTCGTCGGCCACGATCAGCGGCGCGGGGTCAACGGCGGTTGCCGTGCGCCACACGCTTTCGCCGATGCGGATGCCGACCGAGTTCTCGGCATAGCCGACTGCCCTCTCGCTCCAGTTGAGGCCCTGCCAGCGGTTGCCCACCATGGCCGATGCGAGCGCCGAGGCATTGGCCGTGAGGCAGGCGCTTTCGCATTCCTCTGGCCGGGCGGCGTATTGGGGAAAGACCGCCTCATCGCCCCAGAACGGGTTGTGCATGAAATAGGGCACATAAGTGAAGGTCGCCTCGATCCGCTGGATTTCGCCGTTACGAATGCGGAAGGCTTCGAGCAGCGTGATCGAGTTCGGCCACTTGAGCGCGGTCTTCATCTCGCTGCCGTTGGTGAGCAGGTAGCGGTCGAACTCGTTGGCATGGTCGAAGAAACCCGCGCCCACGACCACGCCGCGCTGTTCGTCCACGAGCGGCAGGTGGCGGCGGATGCGCTTGTTGATGCGGTAGATGCCCAGCTCGAACTGTTCGCGGCAGCCCGACGCGATGGCCGCGGCGCTCTGCTGCTGGCCGGGGATCGGGGCGGTGGTAAGGATCCCGTTTTCGAGCCGCGCGCAATCTTCGCTGAACGGCGCGAACACCTGCCCGTCGTTCAATTCGACCGTGTCGAAATAGGCGTCGGCAATGGCGAGCATCCGTTCGCGCGGACGGCGTTCTTCCTCGGGTAGGATTTGGGCGAATTCGGCGAAATGCTCCATGCCCTGCCAGTCGCCATAGGGGGCGGGCAGGGCCGACTTGCGGTGGATCACGGCCTCGGCCTCGTCGATCAGGCCATCGGTGACATGGATGCGCACGGCATAGAAGCTGGCAAAGTCGTTCTCTCGGATCGAGCCGAACCAGGCGGCGTGGCCGGTGGTCTCGTCCGCAACGAGCAGGCCGTTGTCATCCACTTCACGGGTGGTGTGCCAGGAGCCCTGGCCGAGCGCGAGCGGCACATTGTTTTCGGTGTAGAGCAGGTCGCCGCTGACGGGCAGGGCGGAGGGGTCGCCGGCGGCGAGCGCGTCCATGAATTGTTGCATGGTGCCGGTGAGGCAGGCGTAGTCGCACTGGACTGTGCGCAGCGCGCTCTCCTCTCCTGGAGCCTGTGCGTGCGCGGCCACGGGCAGTGTGAGGGCGATGGCGGCTAGCAGCGTGAACTTCATGTCTTTCCTCTCCATTCCCACCCCGCTCATCCTGAGCTTGTCGAAGGATTGTCCTTGTTCGAGCATGACGCGGGAAGAGAAGGACAGCCCTTAGACAAGCTCAGGGCGGGCGGATCTAGTTCTGTTTCTTAAGGATGCCCCGCATCGGCATAGTCCTCGTTGGCCCGCGCAATCAGGAAGGCGTGGATGTCGCTTGCATCCTGTTCGCTCAGCACATCGCCGAAGCCGATCATCCCCCGGTCGGCATAGATCCCGCGCAGCACGATATCGTTGAACTTTGCGCGCGTTTCCGCAGTCATCCAGCGCAGGTCTTTCACGCCGCCGATGGCGTTCTCGCCGTGGCAGCGGTTGCAGCTTTCGCCATAGAGCGCACGGCCCCGCGCAACCTCGGCCTCGGTCGCGGTGAGCCACGGCGGGCGCGGCAGCGCGACGGCGGGGGCGGGCGGCGGCAATGTGACGCCCGAAGCGCCTAGCTTGAACACCAGCAGCTTCGCACTCGACGTGCTGAACGGGCCGAGATTGTACACCGGCGAGCCGCTCCACCCGGCGTTGATCGCGATATATTGCTCGCCGCCCGCCATATAGGTGATCGCGCCGGCGACGGGCACCTGGTCGATGGCCATCTCCCACAGCTTGCGGCCATCGTCGGCAGCATAGATCGCGAGCGTCTTGTCGATGGTGCCCTGCACCAGCAGGTTGCCCGCCGTCGCCAGCACGCCGCCCGAGCCGGGCACGCGATAGGGTACGCGCCAGGCCTCGCTCTGCGTCACCGGGTTCCACGCGAGGAGATAGCCTTTCTCCGCCGCATTGATCTGTTCCTGCAACTGGCTGCGCAGCTCGGGCATGTTGCCGCGCGCTTGCCCGGAATTGCTGCGGTGGTGCACCCAATCGGGCTTTTCCTCGGCGCGGGCATAGATCGCGCCCTGTTCCTGCGCCGGGAAATAGACGAGCCCCGTTTGCGGGTTGTAGGCCATCGGGTGCCAGCTGTGCGCGGCGAGCCAGCTCGGGCTCATGATATGCGGCGTGGTGCCGTTGTGCGCGCCGGGCATCAGCACCGGGCGGCCCGTCGCCATGTCGATCCGGCTCGCCCAGGTGTTGACCGAGACATAGCTCTCGGCGCTCAGCAGTTCGCCAGTCGCCCGGTCGAGAACGTAGAAGAACCCGTTCTTGGGCGCCTGCATGATCACCTGCCGGGTGTGTCCGCCGATGTCGAGATCGGCGGTCATCATCGGCTGGGTGCAGGTGAAGTCCCAGTCCTCCTCGGGCACCATCTGGTAGTGCCACTTGTACTCGCCCGTATCGGCGTCGACCGCCACGATCGAGCACAGGAACAGATTGTCGCCTTTGCCCTCGCTGCGGAAGTGCCACATATGGGGCGAGCCATTGCCGGTGCCGATATAGACGAGATTGAGAGCGGGATCGTAGATCATCGAGTCCCACGCCGCGCCGCCGCCGCCGATCTCCCAGAACTTGCCGAACCACGTGGGGCGAGCGATTGCCATCGCGCTGTCGGAGGCTTCGCCATCCGGCCCATCGGCGGGGTTGCCGGGGACGATATAGAACTTCCACAGTGGCTCGCCGGTGTTCACATCGTAGGCGGCGACGAAGCCGCGCGTGCCGTAGTCCGCGCCGCCGTTGCCGATCACCACCTTGCCGTCGAACACGCGCGGGGCGCCGGTGATCGAATAGGCTTCGGCGGGGTCGAAGGTCTGCGTGGTCCACAATTCCTCGCCGCTCTTGGCATCGACTGCGATCAGCCGCCCGTCTAGCGCGGCGATGATGATCTTGCCTTCCCACGCCGCGATCCCGCGCGAGGTGGGGCCGCAGCAGGCGAGCCGCGCCCATTCCGCGCCGACCTCGGGGTCGTAGGTCCACAGCTTTGCGCCGGTCGCGCCGTCATAAGCGGTGACGACGTTGTAAACGCTGGCGTTGTAAAGCACCCCATCGAGCGCGAGCGGGGTTGCCTGCACGCCGCGCATTGTTTCGAGATCGTCGAACCAGGCGAGGCCGATTTGGCTGACATTGCCCTCGTTGATCTGCCTGAGCGGGGAATAGCGCTGCTCGCCCCAGTCGCGCCCGTAGCTCATCCAGTTGCCGGCATTGGCTGGGGCATCCACGGCACGCATGGCCGCGCCGTCGACTACACCCATGGCAGGAGGCGCGGAGAGCGACTGGCACGATGCCAGCGCCAGAATTGCCGTAGCCCAGAGCGGTCCTCGCAACGCCAATGTTCGTTCTCCCCCTTGTTCGCGCATCCTTGGGTATGTCGCGAGCCGGGGTTCCGCGCGTGCAGCGCCCCGGCCCGAAGTTCTATCAGAAGTTGCGGCGCACCGTCAGCGCGAACTCCTGTGGGCGGCCCGGCTGCCCGGTGACGTAGAAGCTGGAGAACTTGTTCAGGTAATAATAGCTGTCGAACAGGTTCGTCGCTTCGAGCGAGACCGACCAGTCCTCGTCCTCGCTGCGGAAGGTCAGCCGCGCATTGGCCAGCGTATAGTCATCCACATTCACGTTCGGGTCGCAGGTGAAGTTGCCGCAATAGCCGGGCGTATAGACCACATCGAACCGCGGCGTGAGCGAACCGACCCCCGCGATGTCGAGCGTATATTGCACGCCCGCCGCCCACTTGAACTCGCCGATGCCGGGCCGCTTGGCGCCGACCACGATCGAGGTGGTGGGATAGTTGATTGAAGTGAATTCGAAATCGGTCAGGCTCATCGAGCCGTCGAACACCAGCCCCCAGACCGGCTCGATGGTGGTTTCCAGCTCGAAGCCCTGCACGCGCGCGTCGCCAATGTTGAGATACTGTCCGCACAGGCCCGGCACGCCGCCCTGATCGGCGGGAAGCTGCTCGCCATCGGCATCGAGGCAGACCTGCGGCACGCCCTGATAGCCCTCGTAGTCCATATAGAATGCGGTCGCGTTGAGGCGCACCGCGCGGTCAAGCAGGTCGGCCTTGAAACCCGCTTCATAAGATTTGATCTTCTCGGCCCCGAACGGGCGGATCTGCTGGAAGCTGTAAGGGCGCGGAGCGACGCCGCCGCCCTTGAAACCGGTTGCGAACTGCGCAAACAGCATCAGGCTCTCGCTCACCCGGTAGCTGGCGGCTAGGCGATAGTCGGTGAGCGTTTCCTCATATTTGCCGATCTGTCCGGTCAGCGGGTTCTGCGGATTGCTCAGCGGCAGATATTCGCCGTCGCCGTCCGGATTGTAGCGGGCGTAGGTATAGTCCTTCTGTTCGTGCGTAAAGCGAAGCCCGCTTTCCAGCGTGAGGCTTGGGGTGATGTCCCAGGCCACGTTGGCGAACCCGGCGTAGCTGTTGAGATCGGCCGTATCGTCGTTGATGAACGAGAAGCACGGCGTTGCCGCGGGGCAGAAGCCCGAGAATGGCGTGTGGATGCGCCCTTCATAGCGGGTGGAGGCATCGTAATAGAAACCGCCGAGCGTGAAGTGGACGGTGTCGTCCAGCAGATTGCCGCTGAGGCGCAGCTCTTGGCTGAACTGGTGGTGATAGAACCGCGTGGTATCCTGAATGAAGACGACAGGCGAATTGTCGTTGTCCGATCCGCTCAGGCTCTCGTATTCGCGGTAGCCGGTGATCGAGAGCAGCGAGAGCTTGTCGGAAAGCTCATAGGAGATCGAGCCCGAGACGCCCCAGCCATCGACCTGCGAGGCGGATTCGGCGATGAACGGCCCCAGCGGCTCGCCCGCAACATAGGCCGAAGGAGGGCCCGGCGGCGCGGCAATGGCGGAATACATCACGCCCGGATCGTAGAAGTTGGCATAGCTGGCAAAGCCATCGTTCAGCACTGCGCCCGCGCGGCGATACTGGCCATAGGGCACGAAGCGATCATCGTAGGCGACGCCCTGATAGGGGATCGACAGGCCCGAACGGTCGGTTGGATTGGCCGAGCCGGCATTGGCGCTTTCGGCGCTGGCGATCAGCACCGAGGCCTGCGTCTCCGAGGTGTCGCGAGTGTAATCGCCCGACAGGTTGATTTCGAGCGGGATACTGCTTGGCGCAAAGCGCAGTTGCCCGCGCATCGCATACATTTGCTGATTGCCTAGCGTGCCCAGCTCGCAGTCGCTGCCGGAGGCAAGGCGCGGGATTGCGCCCGAGACCACATCGGGATCGTTCGGATTGAGGCAGGCATAGTCATACCGCGTCACGTAGCCATCGCGATTGCGGGTGACGCCGCTGATGCGGGCATAGAGATCGCGCGCCACGGTGAAGTCGGCGCTGGCCTTCACGTCGCGCCGCTGGAAGCTGCCGATGCTTGCTTCGACATAGCCGCCTTCGCCGTTGGGCTTGCGCGAGTAGAGCTTGATCGCGCCGCCCGCCGAATTCATCCCCGCCAGCGTGCCCTGCGGGCCGCGCAGCACCTCGATCCGCTCAAGGTCGGACAGGTCGAAGGCCGAGGCGGTGACGGTGCCGAAGTAGATATCGTCGATATAGATACCCACGCCCGGCTCGACCGAGGGACTCTGGTCGGCCTGACCCACGCCGCGGATAAAGGCGCGCATCGAATTGCCCGAACCCGAGGGGTTTTGCTGGAGGATCAGGCTGGGCGTCTGGTCGGAGATTTGCGGCAGGCTGGTCTGGCTGCGCGCTTCGAGCATGTCGGAGGTGACGGCAGTGATCGACAGAGGAACGTCCTGTAGCACCTGCTCGCGCATCTGCGCTGTGACGACGATGGTGGTGTCGCGCCCGCGTTCGGCATCGCCTTCGGACTGGGCGAGGGCGGGGCTGCTGGACAGCATCAGCGCGCAAGCGCCTGCCGTGCCGACACGGAGCATGGATTTGGATAGGCCCGAAGTGCCTGAAGTCATGATGTCTCTCCCAAGCTGCCGCCTGTGTTCGCGGCTTTGCTGCTTATAAATCGCCACCGGCAGGCGCAGGCTTCTGGCGCTGAGGCGCGGCCCGCTTGCTTGCCAGTTGGCTTTCACAATCATAACGGGCGGTAATATTTGCGCCTTGACCTCTTTGGCCGTTACACTTGCCGTAGATGGAAGAGGGGAAGAGAGTGTGGGGCAGTCGATTGACCTTGCCGACTTTGATAGGCCTGCACGCCGCGAAGCCTGGGGCCATGCTTCCAACTCGCTGTTTCCGGGCCTGCGGGTAGAGCTTGCCGCCGACGAGGCGCTGCGCGGTTCGATTGCCAGCGTAGACCTGGGCCGCGCACACTTGTGTGCCATCGAAACCCCGCCAGCGCAGGCGCATCACGTGCCGAGGCAGCAAGATGCCGATACCTGGCAGCACGTCTCTTTGATGGTGCAACCCTGGGGGCGCACCACGCTGATAAGCGGGGGCGGCGAAATCGCCATGGCGCCGGGCGACATGTGCATGGTCGACGAACGGGCGCGGTTCCGCATCGTGACACAGGAGTTTTCGCGGCTGCTGTTCCTGCGCCTGCCGCGTGCTGCCGTGCTGGGCCGCTATCCGCACCTCAACCGGCTGTGCGGCAAGCTGTTGCCCGCCAGCGACAGCGGCACCCGCCTGCTGTCGGACAGCCTCCAACGCATCAGCGAGCTTGTCGCCGATCTGGGCGAGCTGCAGCGCGCGGCGGTGGTCAGCTCGACGATTCACATGCTCGGCGTGGCGCAGGCCTTTGCGGAGCTTCCGGAAAGCGCCGAGTGGCGCGTGCGCCGCGCTGCCGACTTCATCGAGATGAGCCTTTCGGTAACCGGGATCACGGCCAGTGACATTGCCGAGGAGCAGGGGATCAGCCGCAGGCGGCTTGATCAGCTGATGAAGCAGGCGCGCGGTCTCTCGATCTCGGGCTACCTTTGGCAGCGCCGGATGGAGCAAAGCGCGGCGGACCTCGCCGATCCGCACAAGGCCACGCTGTCAATCGCGCAGATCGCCTTTGCCAACGGCTATGAGGATGCCGCGCACTTCACGCGCGCGTTCCGTCGTTCTTACGGGGTCACCCCGGGGCGCTGGCGTGAACAGGCGATGAGTCAGGCCCTCGCGTGTTGAGTCAAGGCGAGGTTCCAGCTGGGACTATGGGCGGCCCTACCATCGGGCTTCGGCGCTGCTACTATGCTTGGAAAGAGCCCGTCGCGGGCCACCATTGGGAGATAACCATGAGCAGCTGCCTCAAGCCTGTTCTTGCGCTGAGTGTTGCCGGTGCGCTGGCGGCTTGCGTCCATACCGAGGTGCCGCTTGCGGCGGAGCCTGCTGCGCAGATCACCATTGCCGGCGACCGCGTGTTCCCCGAGAGCATCGCCTCCGATGCAGGGGGCAATATCTATGTCAGTTCCAACCCGGGCGTGATCTATCGCGCACTGGCGGGAAGCAATGTGGCCGAGCCATGGGTGCGGCCCGCTGCCGATAGCGGCCCTGTCTCGGCCTTCGGCGTTCTGGCGGACGATATGCGCGGGCTGCTGTGGGTGTGCTTTAACCCGGCGATGGGAGCCGAGGGCGGAGCACCGGCGATAAAGGCCTTCGACCTTGCGAGCGGCGCGCTGGAGGGCAGTTATCCGTTTGTCACCGGCGAAGGCCCGGCCATGTGCAACGATATCACGTTGGCCCCCGATGGCGCGGTCTTTGCAAGCGAGATGCTCGGCGGGCGGATCATGAAGCTCGCGCCCGGCGGCGAGCGGTTCGAAGTATGGGCGGTGGACCCTGAGTTCGCCACGCTCGACGGCATTTCCTTCGCGGCGGACGGCACGCTCTATGCCAACGCGATCCAGCGCGATACGCTGCTGCGCATTCACCGCAAGGCCGATGGCAGCTTCGACCGCGCCGAGCAGGTCGAGACCTCGCGCGAGGTGGTGACGCCCGATGGCCTGCGTCCGCTGCCCGACGGCCGCATGTTGCAAACGGAAGGCGAGCCGGGGCTGGTCACCGTGATTGCTTTTGCCGCCGACGGCTCGGCCACTGTCACGCCGATTGCCGAGGGGGTGGACTATGCCTCGTCGGTCACGCCGGTCGGCGGGCGGGCTTACTTTCCCGAAGGCAAGCTGCGGTTCCTGTTCGGCCCTGACACGGGCAAGGATCCAGGCAGCTTCGTGATCAGATCGGCAGCAATTCCGGAGGGGCAATGATGCGTGTCGTGTTGATGATGGCCGCCCTTGCGCTGCCAGCCTCGGCGCAGGCGCAAAGCACAGCGCAGGCACGCGAAATCGCCGCGCTCGATGCGCGTGTCACCGTTCTTGAGGGGACGCGCGAGGTGCGCAACCTCCAACGCGCTTTCGGCTACTTCATGGATCGCGGGCTGTGGCGGCAGGCCGCCCAGCTGTTTGCCGACGATGGCACCGTCGAGATCGGGCTCGACGGTGTCTATCGCGGGCCGGAACGGATCGAGCAGTATCTGCGCCTGCTGCACGGCGGGCAGCAAGGGCTGATCTACGGCCAGCTTAACGAATGGGTGACGCTGCAACCGATGATCGCAGTCGCGCCCGATGGTATGAGCGCAAGCGCGCGCTGGCGCGATCTGGGGATGCTCGGGCAATACAAGAGCCACGCCGAATGGCGCGATGGCATTTATGAGAACACCTATGTGAAGGGCGCGGATGGCAAGTGGCGGATCGCCAGCCTCACGCTCCATGTGAACTTTGTCGCGCCCTACAAGGAGGGCTGGGCGCGGCTCGAAGATGGCGAGGGCCTGATGCGCTCGCAGGTCTCGGTGGACTTCCCGCCAGATGCGTCGCCGAGTGTGGACAGCGCGGCCTTTCCGGCAGTGAATGTTCCGCCCTTTTCCATCCCCCATCCGGTGACCGGACGGGAGGTGCGACCATGATCCGCCTCTCACTCGCTGCGCTCGCTTTGGCGGTCGTAGCTGCACCGCTTCAGGCCCAGACCGTTGACCAGCGCAT
The DNA here is from genome assembly GCF_005434915.1 of Aurantiacibacter suaedae. Classification (GTDB taxonomy): domain Bacteria; phylum Pseudomonadota; class Alphaproteobacteria; order Sphingomonadales; family Sphingomonadaceae; genus Alteraurantiacibacter; species Alteraurantiacibacter suaedae. Next base: position 1,107,722 of record NZ_SKCG01000001.1, on the reverse strand, counting down.
CGCCGACCACCGCCAGCGTGTCGAACGGTTGGAAGACCGCGATGCCATCGAGAACCTGCAGGCGGCCTATGGCTACTACTTCGACAAGGGCCTGTGGAGCGAGGTCGCGCAGCTGTTCGCGCGCGACGGCACGTTCGAATACGGGATGCGCGGCGTCTATCGCACGCCCGCGCGGATCGAGCGCGCGCTGCTGCTGTTCGGTCCGGAAGGCCTCGCGCCAGGCTATCTCAACAATCACATGCAATTGCAGGCAGTGATCACCGTGGCCGAGGATGGCCGCACCGCCGCGGGCCGGTTTCAGGGGATGGTCATGCTGGCCGAGCCGGGTCACAACGGAACGTGGGGCGTGGGCATCTACGAGAACCGCTATGTGAAGGAAGGCGGCAGGTGGAAGATCGCCAGCCTCCATTTCTACCCCACCGGCTTTACCGACTATGACCTCGGCTGGATGAAATCGCAGTTGCCGCTGGAAGGGCAATCGGCGCTGTTCCCGCCCGACGCACCGCCTAGCGAGCCCTATCGCGCTTTGCCGTCGAACTACATCCCGCCGTTCAGCTACCGCCATCCGGTGACGGGCGAGGAGATCACGCTCACGCAGCCGGCCGACGATCTGGTGGGGAGGGAATGATGCGTGTGACCCGAAACATGGGTGTTGTGCTGTCGGGCTTGGTCCTGGGCTTTCTGACCACCCCCGCCACCGCGCAGGACGACGTAGAACAGCAGCTCGACGAGCTCGACCGCCGCATTACCCGGCTCGAAGACATGAACGCCATCGAGACGCTCCAGCGCACCTACGGCTACTTCGTCGACAAGGGCCAGTGGACGCACCTCTCCAATCTCTTCGCCGAAGATGCCACGCTTGAAATCGGCGGCAAGGGCATCTTTGTCGGGCGCGAGCGGGTGCTCGAATATATGCAGACCGCCTTCGGGCCGGACGGCGCGCCGATGGGCATTCTCGTCAACCACATGCAGTTCCAGCCCGTCACCCATATCAGCGAAGACGGGCGCGAAGGCTGGCTGCGTGGGCGCGCCTTCGTGATGGCGTCGAGCGGCTGGGGCCTGCCGCTTTATGAAGATGCGTTCGAGAAGGGCGAGGACGGCTTGTGGCGGATCAACCGCCTGACCGGCCCCTTCACGATGTACACAAACTGGGACGGCTGGGGCGAGAACGCGCTCAACAATACCTGGCCCGACAAGTTCGACCCGCCGCCCGACCTGCCGCCCTCGGTGGTCTACCTGACCTATCCAGCCTACTACATCGTGCCGTTCCACTATCCGCATCCAGCCACGGGTGAGGTGTTCGAGGCGGGCGCGGGCGAGGCCGGAGCCTACCACCGTGCGCCCGGCACGCCCGAACAACGCCAGAGCCAGACCGTCGGCCGCACCGTCAACGGCAGCCAGCCGATCATGCCTCCCGGAGACTAGACCCTTGCGCATACCCGCCATCGCGGCAGCCCTGCTGCTTGCCTCCTGCACCACGGCCACAGTCCCGCCGCAAGCCGCCACTCCGCTGGCGGATGCGGGCGAATGGACCAGCGACGGGCGCGACTATTCGGCGCAGCGCTATTCTCCGCTCACGCAGATCACCGCGCAGAACGTGAGCCAGCTCGGCCTCGCTTGGTACGATGACTTAGCCACCTATCGCGGGGTCGAGGCGACGCCGCTTTATGCCGATGGCGTGCTTTACAACACGTTGCCGTGGAACATCACCATTGCCTACGATGCGCGCACGGGCGAGCGGTTGTGGACCTACGATCCGAAGGTGCCGCGCGAATATGGCCGCTATGCCTGCTGCGAGCCGGTCAGCCGGGGCCTTGCGATGCACGAGGGCAAGATCATCATCGCCACGCTCGACGGGCGGCTGATCGCGCTCGACAGGGCCAGCGGCGAGCCGGTCTGGACTTCGCGCGCTTTTCCGGAAGACACGACTTACGCCTATTCGATCACCGGCGCGCCGCGGGTGTTCGATGGCAAGGTGGTGATCGGCCAGTCGGGCGGCGACATGGGGGTGCGCGGGTTCGCCGCCGCTTTCGATGCCGATACGGGCGAGAAGCTGTGGAAGTTCTACCTCACCCCCAATCCCGAAGACCGCGCAGATGGCGAGGCGAGCGACAGCGTCAACGCAATGATGCGCGCGACCTGGGCCGATGAAGGCCTGTGGCGGCAGCTGGGCGGCGGGGCCAACCCGTGGGACAGCTTCGCCTACGATCCCAAGCTGAACCTCGTCTATGTCGGCACCGGTAACTCGGTTCCGCATTCGCGGTTCTATCGCTCGAACAACGAGGGCGACAACCTGTTCGTCTGCTCGATCGTGGCGCTCGATGCCGATAGCGGCGAATACCGCTGGCACTACCAGATGAACCCCGGTGAGGAGTGGGACTGGACCTGCACCCAGTCGATGATTCAAGCGGACCTCGAAATCGACGGGCGCCAGCGCAAGGTCTTGATTCAGGCGCCCAAGAACGGGTTTTTCTACGTACTCGACCGGGAGACAGGGGAATTCATTTCCGCCGAAGCGCACGTGTTCCAGAACTGGAACGCGGGGTTTGACGCCGATGGCCGCCCGGTCACGCGTGAAAGCGTGCGATATACCGAGACGCCGGTGCTGGTCGCGCCTGGGCCGGGCGGGGCGCACAATTGGTTTCCGATGGCCTTCTCGCCGCGTACCGGGCTTGCCTATTTCCCGGCCTATCAGTCGGCCTTTCCCTATGCGGTGATGCCGGGGTGGACGCCGGCTCCCTTGCGTTCAAACTCGGGATGGGGGGCGACGGGCGAAGAGGCCGTGCGGATACAAGGCGATCTCTTTGCCGAGGCGGCGCAATACGAAAAGGCCTGGCTCACCGCATGGGACCCGGTGAAGCAGGAGGCGGCATGGCGGGTCGAATTGCCGCGCCACGGCAACGGCGGGGTCTTCGTTACTGCGTCCGACCTCGTGTTCGAGGGCACCACCCGGCAGACCTTCGCCGCCTTCGATGCGCGCACCGGCGAGGAGCTGTGGAGCTATCCCACGCAGAGCGCGCCGGTGGCAGGCGGCATCACCTATATGCTCGATGGGGTGCAATATGTGGCGGTCAACGCCGGGTGGGGCGGAGGGGCTGCCCAGATCGAGCGCGGCGCCGGGACCGAACTGCCGCGCAGCGCGGCACGGCTGCTGGTGTTCAAGCTTGGCGGAACGGCCCAATTGCCAACGCTTCCGCCGCAAGCAAGCGCGCCGCCCGAGCCGCCGCGCCTGCGTGCCAATGAAGCGACTGTCGAGCGCGGACGCGCGCTGTTCGCGCAGACCTGCGCGCTGTGCCATGGCCAGAACGCCATCGGCGGCGTGAAAGACCTGCGCCACATGGACCGCGCCACGCACGACAAGTTTGCCGATATCGTGCTTGGCGGGATCTATCTCGACAAGGGCATGGCCAGCTTTGCCGACATTTTGAGCGACGACGATGCCGAGGCGATCCATTCCTATATCATCGCTCGCGCCAACGAGGATTGGGGGCGCTAGGCTCTCCGCGGAACGGCAACCGGCTTGCACTTTCGCGGCGGCCCCGCGATGAAGCGCGCATGACCGGGATCACGATTTCGAAAGGAGGGCAGGCCGCGCGCCTGTCACTGTCGCGCGGCAAGGCGCTTAACGCGATGACGCGGGAGATGTGCGAGGAGGCTCTCGCGGCATTGCTCGCGTGGCGTAGCGATGGTTCTGTTGCTGCGGTTATAATCGACCACGCGGGCGAACGCGGTTTTTGCGCCGGGGGCGATGTAGCCGCGGTGCGCCGCTCGGTGGTGGAGGAGGATGGCAGCGAGGGACGCGCCTTCTTCCTGGCCGAATACCGCCTTAACCACATGCTGTTCAGCTATCCCAAGCCGGTGGTGACCTTCATGGACGGCGTGACCATGGGCGGAGGGGTAGGCATATCGCTTCCCGCCAAGTTCCGCGTGGCGACCCAGAACACGCTGTTTGCCATGCCCGAAGGGGCCATCGGCCTGTTTCCCGATGCCGGGGCGGGCTACACCTTCGCGCGGCTTCCGGGCCGGCTCGGCCAGTTCCTCGCGCTGACCGGGGCGCGGCTCGATGGGGCCGAGTGCCTGTGGGCCGGGCTTGCCACCCACTATCTGGACAGCGCTGCGATCGATGAAGCCAAGGCGCGCATTGCCGCGCAGCCAGAGCGCGCCGAAGCTATCCTCAGCGAACTGTCTGCCACCCCGCCTCCTGCGCGCCTTGCTGGCAATGCCGATAACATCGCCCGGCACTTCGCGAGTGACCAGCTGGAGGACATAGTCGCCTCGCTCGCGGCTGACGATGGCAAGTGGGCGGGCAAGGAGTTGGCGGCGGTGAGCGCCAAATGCCCGACAACCAGCAAGGTCGCGCTGCGACTTCTCGCCGAGGGGGCTCGGCGCGAGGATTTCGCCGAGGAGATGGCGCGCGAATATGCGATCGTGTGCCGGATGATCGTGCGATCCGATTTTGCCGAGGGCGTGCGCGCGGTGTTGATCGACAAGGACAATGCGCCGGTGTGGAATCCGGCCCGGCCCGAGGACGTGAGCGAGGCCATGCTCGATGCCATCTTTGCACCGCTGCCTGAGAACGAACGCTGGTCTGCCTTCGCAGGCTGACGCCGCTGGCGATCACAGTAATCGGAAACGCCTGTCATGGCCCCCTTTGCCAGCGGCGAAGCAATCGCCATCTAGCGGGCAAAGGAGGATCATTCGCATGATCGAAGTTCGCAAATTCGCCGATCTCGGCAAGTCCAACCACGGCTGGCTTGACGCCAATTTCCATTTCTCATTCGCCGACTATTTCCGGCAGGATCGCCTGCACTGGGGTGCGCTCCGGGTATGGAACGACGACAAGATCGCCGCAAAGAGCGGCTTTCCGCCGCACCCGCACGAGAACATGGAGATCATCACCTATGTCCTCGAAGGCGCGATTTCTCACCGCGACAGCCTCGGCAACGAGGGGCGCACGAAGGCTGGTGACATTCAGGTGATGAGCGCAGGCACCGGCATCACCCATGCCGAATACAATATGGAAGACGAGCAGACCCACAGCTTCCAGATATGGATTCTGCCCGACCGGCAAGGCCACGCGCCGAGCTGGGGCACCCGCGAGTTCCCGCGCGGCGAGCGGGCGGGGCGGTTCGAAGTGCTGGCTAGCGGGCGTGAAGGCGATGACGATGCGTTGACGATCCACGCCAATGCCCGCGTCCTCGGCGCGACAGTGGCAGCTGGTGAAAGCGTCACCTACGAGCTCGGCGGTCGCAAGGGCTATCTGGTGCCAGCGCGCGGCAAGATCGAGATCGACGGGCAAGTGGCCGAAACCCGCGACGGGGTGGCGATTGCCGATGTCGACACGCTGACAGTCAAGGCGCTTGAAGACGCCGAAGTGGTGATGGTCGAAACGGCCTGAGACCGCGTAGCCCTCCCTCCAGCGCGGGGGAGGGCCTAGGCTCTGCCCTATTCGTGTCGCAGCGCCTCGATCGGGTCGAGCTGGCTCGCGCGGCGGGCAGGGAAATAGCCGAACATCACCCCGATCAGCGCCGAGATTACAAAGCTCAACACGTTGATGAAGGGGTCGAACACGAAGGGAAAGCCCAGCGCTGCCGACAGGCTCACCGAAAACACGAAGCCTAGCACGATTCCCACCAGCCCGCCGAAGCAGCATAGCACCACAGCCTCGGTGAGAAATTGCAGCCTCACCTCGCGGGCCAGCGCGCCGATGGCGAGACGAATGCCGATTTCGCGGGTGCGCTCGGTCACCGAGACGAGCATGATGTTCATGATCCCGACGCCTCCAACCACCAGACTGATCGCGGCAATAGCGGCCACCATCACGGTCATGGTGCCGACCGTGCTAGAGACGGTTTCGTTGATCTCGGCGGTATCCACGATGTCGAAATCGTTGGCCTGACCCTCCAGCAGCACGCGCCGCTCGCGCAGCAGGCTGACGAGCGCGTCGATCATCGCCGTGTTGTCATAGCCGCTGTCGTAAGAGACAGCCATGTAGCCGATGTTGTTGCTGCCGGCGAAGCGGCGTTGGACGTTGGTGAGCGGCATGAACACCGAGTTGTCGTCGTCCCCGCCGCCGCCGACGTTGCCGCGGCTGGCGAACACGCCGATCACCTGGCAACTGACATTGTCGAGCCGCATCCGTTCGCCCAGCGGGCTTGCCACAGCGCCGAACATCTCCTCGACCACGGTCGGGCCGACGATGCAGACGTTGGCACCGGCGCTTTCCTCCTCGTCGGTGAAGAGGCGGCCTTGGTCGATCTCGATCCCGCGCGCATCCATGAAGGCGCGGCTGACGCCTTCGACCTTCGTATCCCAGTCCTGTCCGTTGTAGATCGCGGTCACGCTCTGATCGATTTGCCCGGCAACCGATTTCACCCCGGCGATCTGCTCGCGCACGGCGTCGACATCGCGCTCGTCGAAGGGGCGGATCTGCCCGCGTTCGCCGGTGATCGGGAACACGAAGAACATATTCGAGCCGAGCGAGGATATCTGCTCCTCGATATCCGCCGTCACTCCGCGCCCCAGCGTCACCATGGTGATGACTGCCGAAACGCCGATGATGATGCCCAGCGTCGTCAGGAAGCTGCGCATCAGGTGGCGGCGAATCTCGCGGAAGGCGAGCATGAGCGAGGTGCCAAGCATCAGCCTTGCGCCCCCTGCTTCAGCGCGAGCCGCTCAGACTGTTCGCTCCGCTCGACCAGCCCGTCTTTGAAGTGGACCACGGTCTTGGCGTAGTCGGCCATTTCGGGCTCGTGGGTCACCATCAGCACGGTGATGCCCTGATCGTTCAGCTCGGCCATGAACTTCATGATCTCGACCGAGCGTTCGGAATCGAGGTTGCCGGTCGGCTCGTCGGCCAGCAGCACTTCGGGATCGGTCACAAGCGCGCGGGCGATGGCGACGCGCTGCTGTTGTCCGCCCGAAAGCTCGGCCGGGGTGTGATCGGCCCAGGGCAGCAGGCCCACCCGGTCAAGCGCTCTCAACGCCGCATCGCGCCGTTCGGTGCGGGTCGCCCCGCGATAGATCAGCGGTAGCTCGACATTTTCCGCCGCCGTGGTCCGCGCCAGAAGGTTGAAGCCCTGGAACACGAAGCCGAGATAGCGCCGCCGCAGCAGCGAGCGTTGGTCTTTGCTCAGCGACTGCACCTCGTGCCCGAGGAATTTGAACACGCCGCCGCTCGGCTGGTCGAGGCAGCCCAGAATGTTCATCGTGGTCGACTTGCCTGAGCCGGACGGCCCCATCACCGCTAGAAAGTCGCCGCGCTCGACGACAAGATCCACGCCCTTCAGCGCCTGAAACGCCGCAGCGCCCTCGCCAAAGGTCTTGGTGATGCCGCGAAGCTCGATGATCGGCGGTTCGGACATGGCCTTTTCGCCTTACTCGCCCGCAGCCTTGAGCGCGGTTACGACCTTCATCCCCTCCGTAAGCTCGTCCGACGTAACCACGGTGTAACGCCCATCGGACAGGCCGGTGGTGACAGCGACCTCGCGCAAGGAGCCGTCGGCCTCAAGCACATAGACGTTCTGCTTAGAGCCCGCACCGATGGTTGCGCGGGCTTCCTCGCGCTCCAGCCCGAAGTCGTCGCCGCCGATATCGATGCCGCCGCTTTCCTCTTGCGTGGGGGGCTTGAAACGCAGCGCGCCGTTGGGCACGGCCAGCTGGCGCGCAGTGGAGCTGGTGGCGATGTTGGCCGTGGCCGTCATGCCGGGGCGCAACAGGCCCTCGGGGTTGGCGACGGTGAGCCGCGCCTCATATTCCACCACGGCGTTGGCCTGGGCCTGCCCGGCCTGCTCGCTGGTGGAGATGTTGCCCGAGGCAAGGTCGATCCGCTCCACCTCGGCGGGGAACTGGCGGCCCGGATAGGCATCGACCGTGAAGGTCGCCTTCTGTCCGGCCTCGACCTGCCCGACATCGGCCTCGTCGACTTTCACGCGCAGCTGCATCACCGAGAGGTCTTCGGCGAGGATGAACAGGGTGGGGGTGTTGAAGCTGGCCGCCACGGTCTGCCCCGGCTCCACCTGCCGCACCAGCACCACCCCCGATACCGGCGAGCGGATCACCGCCCGGTCACGCTGGGTCTGGGCGCTGGAGAGCGAGGCCTGCGCTGACACGACATTGGCCTGCGCCGAGGTCAACCCGGCCTGGCTGCGCTGCAACGCGCCCTCGGCCTGCTCCATCTCGACCTTCGAAGGCACGCGCCCGTCCGACAGGCGATAGACCTCGCGCAGCCGCTCAAGCTGCGCCCGATCCACCGCCAGCGTGGCGCGCGATTGCTCAACTGCGGCGCGGGCCGCGGCAAGCTGCGCGCGCGCCTGCGTGATCTGGTCGTCGATCACGTCGGTATTGATATAGGCAAGCACCTGCCCCTGAGTGACCCGGTCGTTCACATCGACCAGAACCCGGTCGATCCGGCCCGAGACCTCCGAGCCGACCTCGACCTGATTGGTGGGCCGCAGGTTGCCCGTTGCCGTCACCACCAGATCGAGCGAGCGCGTGGTAACCTCCTCGGTGACATAGGGCGTTTCGTCCTTGCTTCCGCCGAACACCAGCGCTGCGACAATGCCCGCAAAGATCAGCGCCGCAATCGCCCACACGATTTTGCGCTTGTACCACTTGGGCTTGCTCTCGGTGCCGAGAAAATCGTCGATGGTCTCATCGCTCATGGGTCGGTCCTGTCGCTGGGGCTCGACGGTGAGCCGCTCAGGGGAAAGTCATAGGCATCATCGCTCCACCCGCCGCCGAGCGCCTGCGTCAGCTGGACGAAGGCGCTGGCGCGGTCGGCCTCGGCGGCGACGAGTTGGTTGCGCGCGGAAAGCAGCGCGCTTTCGGCGGTGAGCAGGGTGCGGAAGTCGATCAGCCCGGCCTCGTACTGGCTGCGCGCAAGGATCGCCGAATTGTTGGCCGCATCGAGCCCCTCTTCGTTGATCGTCACGCGCTGGTCGGCGGTGCGACGGGACACAGCGGCGCTTTCGACTTCTTCGAGCGCGGCGAGGATCGCGCCTTCCCACTGCGCCAGCGCGGCCTCGGCCCCGGCTTCGGCGCTGTCGACCTGCGCGGCGGTGCGGCCGCCGTCGAACAGGAGCTGGCTGATGCTGCCAACCAGTCCGCCGGCCACCATGTCGAACAGGTTGCCGGCGGTCACCGGACCGGTTCCGATCGAGCCGGTCAGCCGCACCAGCGGCAACAGCTGCGCGCGGGCGACGCCGATGCGGGCACCGGCGGCGTAAAGCGAAGCCTCGGCGGCGCGCAGGTCAGGGCGGCGTTCGAGCAGCGCGGCGGGGGCTGCAAGGCCCGCCAGTGTGGGCGGGGTAGGGACGGGGGTGCCGATGTCGAACTCCGCCAGCACGCGGCCCGGTGGCTCTCCGATAAGCGTCGAGATGGCATTGGCAGTGGCGGCAAGACTTGCTTCGAGCGAGGGAATGGTCGCCGCCGTCTGCGCCACCTGCGTACGGGCTTGCTCGACATCGAGGCTGGAGACGAGCCCGGCCTGATTGCGCCAGCGCGCGATCTGGAGGTTCTCGCGCTGATTGCCGAGCGTGTCGCGCGCAATCGCCAGCTGCTCGGCTAGCGCGCGGGCGTTGATCGTCTGCAAGGCGACCTGCCCGACGATCAGCCGTTGCAGATCGGCCAGGCCATAGCCCTGCGCCGCCAGATCGGCGCGCGCGGCGGCGACATTGCCCGAAACCTGCCCGAACAGATCGGCCTCCCACGCAGCATCGATGCCGAGTGAGAGCGGCACCCCGTCACGCGAAAGGTCCCCGACATCGCGTGCTGCACTGCCGCTCGCATTCAGTGTGGGGAAGTAAGCCGCGCGCGCCTGAACCAAGGCGGCGCGCGCCTGATCGAGCCGCGCGGCGCTAGCGGCAATATCGCGGTTCTGCACGATGGCCTGTTCGACCAGTTCGCTTAGCAGCGGATCACCGAGCTGGTGCCAGTAAGCGGAGGTATCGGGCGAGACGAGCGGCGCATCGGTTTCTGCCCAGCCTTCCGGCACGGCAACGCGCGGCGCCGGAGCCGCGAAAGGCTGCCCCGCGCAGGCCGAGACCAGCGCCACCAAAGACAACAGCGGCGCATGGCGCAGCGCCCGTTTCCATTCGCTCTTCACAGGTTACCCGATGCTCACGTGTGAAACTACTTTCTTGCTGGCCTAACGCGGGGTTCCTATAATTACCACCTGCCAAACGTATCAAATTGCGACAATCAAGAGAGTTGCTGTGCGGATTTGTCCGGCTATGTGGCAATAATGCTTCCCCCAATGCGGCTCCTGTTCCAAATATCCGCCTTACTTGCACTCATGTTGGCAAGTCCTGCCTTAGCGCACCCCGCGCCGTTCAGTTATGTTGACCTGCGACCGGGCGAGGATTCGCTTCACGGCGTAGTCACCGTACATACTGCCGATCTCGAACATGACCTGCGGATCGATGGGCAGACAAGTCTACTCGACCAGGGTGTGTTAGAAGAGCAATACAGTGCGGTCAAGCTCCTGATGCTGACGCGGCTGGAGTTGCGCGACGGCGCGGGAGTGCCGCTGAAGATCGAGCCGGGACATCTCGAACCTGTGCAGGGCGACGATGCGGTGCGCCTGGCGTTTCGCGTTGTCGGCAAGCCGCCTGCAGAACTGTCAATTGCCGCGCACCTGTTCGATTATGATCCGCTGCACCAGACCTTCGTCACGATTTACGAGGGTGACGCGGTCGCTCAGCAGATGATCTTCGCCAAGGGTTCCGCGCCGCAGACTTACTACGCGGGTACCGTGGGCGGGGTGGGGGCAGTGCTGGCGACTTTCATTCCGGCAGGCGCGCATCACGTGCTGATCGGGCCGGACCATGTGCTGTTCATTCTCGGCCTGATCCTGATGGGCGGATCGCTGCGTCGGCTGACGGTGATCGTCACCGCCTTCACGCTCGGCCATTCGGTGACGTTGGCGCTGGCGGCGACCGGCACCTTCGCGCCGCCTGCATGGCTGATCGAGCCGCTGATCGCGCTGTCGATCGTGGTGGTGGGGCTTGATAACCTGCTCAGGAAGTCGGGGGAGCGCGATTTGCGGGCGCTGTTTGCGGGGCTGTTCGGGCTCATCCACGGTTTCGGCTTCGCCTACGTGCTGCGCGAATTCGGACTTCCGCAGGCGCAGCTGGGCTGGGCGCTGGCGGGGTTCAATGTGGGCGTGGAACTGGGGCAACTGGCGATTGTCGTGCCGGTCGTTCTGATATTGCGCTGGGTGCGGAAGCGCTCAGAGCTTTCCGCAAATCGTATTGCAATAGGCGGCTCGCTTGCGGTGATCGCGGCGGGGGTCTATTGGTTCGTTGACAGAGTCCGGAATCTGGCGGGCTGAGGGGAGAGACGAACAATGAAGCGGATGGCGATCCTAGCAGGTGTGGTGGCGACGGGCATGGCAACCGTGCTGACCACCGGTGCGGTGACGGCGCAGAGCCTTCCCGGCATTACCGATATCGAGCAGGTTTCGGGCAACGTTTACAAGATTTTCGGTGCGGGCGGGAACACCACCGTATTCGTGCGCGAGAACGACGTGGTGCTGGTCGACACCAAACTGCCCGGAAGCGGTGAGGCGATTCTTGCCGAGGTTCGCAAGGTCACCGACAAGCCGGTCGGCATGATCATCAACACCCATTCGCACCCTGATCATACCGGCTCCAACGCCGAACTTGCGCCCAATGGGGATGTTCAGGTGGTGGCGCAGGTGAACAGCGCGGCGCGGATGCGCGCAGGCGGCGGTCCGGCCGCGCCTTTACGGGTCGATGGCGATTTCGAAGCGCGCAAGACAATCGGCGAGGGCGACGACCGGATCGAGCTCTACTACTTCGGCGCAGGGCATACCGATGGCGATGCCTTCGTGGTCTTCCCTGCGGACCGCACCATGGCAGCGGGCGACCTCTATGCCTGGCACATGAGCCCGCTGATCGACCCCGGTTCGGGCGGCTCCATGCTCGCTCTGCCGACGACTCTGGCGGGGGCGGTCTACGGCATCGACGGTGTCGACACGGTCATCCAGGGCCACGGCGGGATCTCGACATGGGACGAGTTTCACTCGTTTATGAACTTCAACCGCGGCCTCGTCGCCACGGCCGAACAGACCTTGCTGACAGGCGGCACGCCTGAGGATGCGCTCAAGAAGCTGGAAGCAACGCCCAGCTATGCGGTGTTCCTCGATCACAAGCTCAAGCCCGGCCTAGAATATGGCGGCACGCCTTGGTCGCGCGCGCTGATCAACCTGACGCTGGCGTTCCAGGAATTGCGCGGCGAGGAGCCCGAGCTGATCATGGGCATGGAAGACCCGCACCAGCACTGATAGAGCGACGGGTATGGCAATACCCGAAGATCACGAGGCACTGGCGGCGGCGGCGGTTGCAGGCACTGGTCTGTGTACCATCGTCAATATCGAGGGCAGCTTTTCGCGCCGCCTTGGCGCGCAACTGGCCGTCCATGCCGATGGCAGCGTAACCGGGAGCCTTGCCGACGGTTGCCTCGAACGCGAACTGGCCGCCGAGGTCGCGCGTGGGGGCGAGCCGCGCGTGATCCGCTATGGCGCGGGCTCGCCCAAGATAGACTTTCGCCTGCCGTGCGGCGGGGGTCTCGATATCCTGATCGACCCTGCTCCAGATCATGCCGCTTGTGCCGAGGCGCTTGCGCGGCTGGAGATGCGGCAGGAGGCGAGCCTCACTTTGCCCGTGCAGCCCCTGCTCGCCGAGCGCCGTTATATTCCCGCGCTGCGACTGGTGTTGCTGGGCGAGGGGCCCGAGTTGGAAGCGATGGCGCGACTGGGCGCGGCGGCAGGGATGGTCGTCGATAGCTATAGCCGCGAGGGCGGTTCGCTCTCGCTTGGTCAGCATCCCGAACAGATCGCGCTCGATCGCTGGAGCGCGTTGGTGCTGCTTTTCCACGATCACGAGTGGGAGGAGGCGCTGCTCGACTGGGGCCTCAGGAGCTTCGCCTTCTTTATCGGTGCGCAGGGTGGCAAGCCTGCGCGGATGGCGCGGAGCGAACGGCTGGCGGCGCTTGGCTACGCAGAGCAGCAGATCGCCCGCATCGCCAGCCCGCTTGGCCTGATCGGGCACAGCCGCGAGCCTTCGGCGCTGGCGCTTTCCGCTCTGGCAGGCGTGGCCGGTATCTACGAGCTGCGCCACCCGCACCACAGCCAGCGATGAGCGCGCCGCTGGTCGCGGTTCTGTCTGCGGGGCAGGCGCGACGCTTTGGCGGAGGCAAACTCGATGCCTTGTGTGCTGGGCAACGACTGGGGGCGCATGTTCTGGCGGCAGTGGTTGAGGCGGGTTTCGGGCCGGGGGTGATTGTCGTGCCTGTATCTGATGTGCCGCTGTTCGCGCAGGAGAGTGGTTGGCCCCTGATTGAGAACCCCGAAGCCGAGGCGGGGCTGGCCACGTCGGTCGCGCTGGCGGCGCAGACCGCGCTGGCGCAGGAGCGTGACCTCCTGATCGTGCTGGCCGACATGCCGTTGGTCGCGCCCAGCCATCTGGCCGCGCTCGTGGCGAGCGAAGGATTGGCAGCGAGTGATTACGGCACAGGTAAGCCGGGTGTGCCAGCCTTTGTACCCCAAGAGTTGTTGGCAGAGATCACCAAGCTGGAAGGCGAGGGTGGGGCGGGGCGCTGGCTCGCCAGCCGCGACGATTGCACGCTGATCGCGCCGCCGCCGAGCACGCTGGCAGATGTGGACCGGCCCGAAGACCTCGCCCGTATCGAAGCGGCGCTTAGCGCCCGTCGCTGAACACCGGCTCGCCCGCGCGGGCGACCGTGATATGCGCGATATAGCCCTCGCGCAGGCGATAGGTCACCTGCACGCGCACATAGACGTGCTCACCCTCCGCCAGCGCGCCGACGACAAAGTCGGGCGCATCGGCCAAGGCGGTGAAGCGGCTGGTGCAATCGACCACGATTGCCTCCTCGCTGGCGGTGAGTTCGTGCACGGTGAGTGTTTCGACTACACGCTCGAACATCGCCGTATAGAAATCGGCAATCGCCTGCGCACCCGCGAACCGCCCGACCGAGGGCAGCTCGAACACCACGTCATCGCAATAAAATCGGGTGTAGCGCGCTGGATCCCCCGCCGAGAAGGCCGCGGCATAGGCATGGTAGGCGGCGATCTGGCTGGGATGCGCACCGAGTGGTGGCAGCGTGGTGACCGCCCGTCCGGGAGGCCACGCCATAGTGATGAGGCGGCGCACCTTCTGCGCTTCGTCGAGTTCGTAGCGGGCGAGGAACTTCACCGTCAGGCTGTCGCCGGGGAACATTTCACCGAAAGGAAAGTCGGGCCGGTGTTTGGTCGCATGGAAATCCATGTCGATCTCGGCAAGCACGTTGCGCTCGTCTTGCACATAGTGCTGGACGCGTGGGCATTCGCGCACGCCGTCATGCGCCCTGGCAAGAAACGCACGCATCCCGGCATGGCCGACGAATTCGCCGCTGCCGGTGATCATCGCGCAGTCTTCGGCAAAGAAGCGCTCGACCAGCCCATCGTCGTCGCCGGTTAGGAACTGGGCGAGATAGGCCTCGTAGTCGAACCTCGCCGCAGTCCCGCTCATTCCGCGCTCATCAAGTCGGCGAGCTGGCTTGTGCGCTGCTTGGTCAGCTCGGTCTTGCAGGTGCTGACGATCAGCGGCTCCATCGAGCCGCCCCGGTAGAGATAGCCATCGCTGGTGCAATGCTCGTCGCGATACGTGATCCAGGCGCGCTGCGCAGCGAGCAGGGTTTCGAAGTAGCCGGGGCGGTCGTCGTACTTGCGGTCAAGCTGGGAATCGCGCTCGCGCATCGCCTCGGCGGTGCGCGACCACTGCACGTTGAGCGCCTCATCCGCTTCGGCATAGTTGCGCGCAGCGCACTGGTTCATGTCGGCTTGAGTGATCGGCTCGGCGCAAATATCGGCAGGCTCGGCCGCAGCCGTGCCTGCCGCCAGCAGAAGCAGCAGGCCGATCACAGCGCCGCGAGCGCCGTGTCGAGGTCGGCGATGATATCGTCGATATGCTCGATGCCGACCGAGATCCGCACCACGTCCGGCCCGGCCCCGGCGGCGATCAGGTCGTCACCTTCGAGCTGGCTGTGCGTAGTGCTCGCCGGGTGGATGATCAGGCTGCGGGTGTCGCCGATGTTGGCCAAGTGGCTGAACAGCTTGACCGAGGAAACCAGCTTCACGCCCGCCTCATATCCGCCCTTCACGCCGAAGGTGAACACCGCGCCGCCCTTGCCGCCGAGATAGCGCTGGGCGAGCGCGTTATAGGCACTGTCCTCCAGCCCGGCATAGGAGACCCAGTCGATCTTCTCATGCGCGGCGAGGTGCTTGGCGACAGCCAAAGCATTCTCGCAATGCCGCTCCATCCGCAGCGCTAGCGTCTCCATGCCGGTGAGCGCGAGGAAGGCGTTCATCGGCGCCATCGCTGGGCCAAGATCGCGCAGGCCGAGCACGCGGCAGGCGATGATGAAGGCAATCGGGCCGACCGGCTCCAGCGCATCGACCAGCACTGCGCCGTGATAAGAGCCATTGGGCCGGGTCAGCGTCGCGAACTTGTCGCCGTGGGCCTTCCAGTCGAACTTGCCCGAATCGACGATCAGCCCGCCGACCGAATTGCCGTGGCCGTTCAAAAACTTGGTCGCCGAGTGGACGACGATGTCCGCGCCATGTTCGATCGGGCGGCACAGCATCGGGGTCGCCATGGTGTTGTCGACCATCAGCGGCACGCCCGCCTTGTGGGCGATGTCGGCAATGGCGGCGATGTCGCAGACCACGCCGCCCGGATTGGCGAGGCTTTCGATGAACACAACGCGGGTGTTCTCATCGCAGGCAGCTTCGACATTGGCCGGATCGTCGGCATCGACGAAGCGGGTTTCCCAGCCGAACTTGCGGAAGGCTTCGCTCAACTGGTTCAGCGAGCCGCCATAGAGCTTCTTCGCCGCGACGATGTTGCAGCCCGGCTCCATCAGCGTGTGGAACGCGACCAGCTGCGCGGCATGGCCAGAGGCCACGCCCAGCGCGCCGACGCCGCCTTCGAGCCCGGCGATCTTCTTTTCCAGTGCATCGACCGTGGGGTTCATGATGCGGCTGTAAATGTTGCCGAATTCCTTGAGCGCGAACAGGTTTGCCGCATGCTCGGCATCGTTGAAGACGTAACTGGCCGTCTGATAGATCGGGGTGATCCGCGCATTGGTGGTAGGATCGGGTTCCTGGCCAGCGTGAATGGTGAGCGTTTCGAGCTTGTGGTCGGTCAAGATAGCCTCTCCTTCGGCCCGGCTGGGCGGGCGATTGTTGTTTGTCGCTGGGTTAGCGCAGGCGTCAGGCGCTGGCCAGATCGTCTTCGTGCACCATGGCCCGCATCGGCTCCGGGCCTTCCATCGGTTTCAGGCCCAGCCGTGTGAGCATCGCCATGTCCTCGTCCTCGCCCGCATTGGGCGCGGTGAGCAGCTTGTCGCCGGTGAAGATCGAATTGGCCCCGGCCAGGAAGCACAGCGCCTGCGTCGCCTCGCTCATGCTTTCGCGTCCGGCGGACAGGCGCACCATGCTCAGCGGCATGGCAATGCGCGCCGCCGCCACTGTGCGCACGAACTCGATATCGTCGATCTTGGCGAGCGGGGTATCGGCCAGCATGTCGCCCAGCACCGTGCCTTTCACGGGTACCAGCGCGTTGATTGGCACGCTTTCGGGATGGCGTTCGAGCGTCGCCAGCGTGTGCACGAAACCCACCCGGTCGGCGCGCGTTTCGCCCATGCCGACGATCCCGCCCGAGCACACGTTGATCCCCGCCTCGCGCACCGTTTCCAGCGTATCGAGCCGGTCGGCGTAGGAGCGGGTGGAGACCACGCGCTCATAATATTCCGGCCCGCTGTCGACATTGTGGTTGTAGTAATCGAGCCCGGCGGCCTTCAGCTGTGCGGCCTGTTCGGGGGTGAGCATCCCCAGCGTCATGCAGGTTTCCATCCCCATCGCACGCACGCCGGAAACGATCTCGACGATCTTGCCCATGTCGCGATCTTTCGGATTGCGCCAGGCCGCTCCCATGCAGAACCGCTGCGACCCGGCATCGCGCGCCTGCGCGGCCTTTTGCAGCACCTCGCGCACGTCCATCAGCTTGGTCGCCTTCACGCCGCTCTCCGCCGATGCGCTCTGGCTGCAATAGCCGCAGTCCTCGGGGCAGCCGCCGGTCTTGATTGAAAGCAGGGTGCACAGCTGCACCTCTTCGGGCCGATGATGCGCGCGGTGGACCTCTGCGGCGCGAAACAGCAGTTCGGTGAAGGGCAGGTCGAACAGGCTGGCGATTTCGTCGCGGGTCCAGTCGGTGCGGATCGGGGCGGTGGTCAAACGTGTCTCCATGATTGCGGGCGGACCACTGCGAGAGCGGCCCTGCATCATGAAAACCCGGTTAGCTTAGCCCGCAGGCGCTGGCCAGATCGCCGATCGAATTGATGACCAGATCGGGCGTCTTTTCCGGCGGCTGATCGTCCCACTCCTCGGCGCTGGTCGATCCGCTGGTCACTGCGATCCCGATTGCGCCACCTGCCAGGGCCATCTGCATTTCCGCCGTGGCATCGTCGCCAACCACGCCCACATGCGCTGCGTCGATCCCGAGCTTGTCCGCGACAAAAGCCATGGCGTGCTCGCTCGGCTTGCCAGTGGGTTCGGGCTCGATCCCCGTAACCCGCGCAATCGCGCCGTTGATCGCGCAGGAATAGCCGAAGCTGCGGCCTTCCTTGGTGGCGAAGAAGGGGATGTCCGACGCGGTAAGGAAGGTCGCACCGCCAAGCACGGCATCGCAGGCGCGATGGATGTGGTCCATCATGCAGTCGGGGTGCCAGCCGACATAGACCCCGTCGCACGAGAGACCCTTGCCATCATCCGGATTGAGGCACTTCACGCCGAGTTCGGTGAGCGCATCGATCACACCCTGCGTGCCGAGCACCAGCACCCGTTCGAGTTCGCGTTCCTGGATCACCTTGGCCGCCACCGAATTGGGCGTGAACAACTTTTCATCCGGCACCGGCAAGCCGGCATTGCGCAGCCGCGGGGCCTGCTTGCGGGCGGCATAAGCGCTGCCGTTGGTGAGCGCGATCCACGGCACGCCGAGCGCATCCAGCTCGCCCAGCGCTTGGGCGGCACCGGGGATCGGGTCGTAAGAGCCAAGCTGTCGGTTCGACAGGATCAGCGTACCGTCGAGATCGAACATGAAGCCCTTGGGCTTACGGGGGAGGGACATCGGGTATCCTTGCATGGGATTTACGCGCAGAGGAACCTACGCGGAGAGGCGAATTTTCAGATCGTCCTTCTCGAACGCAAAGTCGGCCAGATCGTTTCGCGCCATCACATCTCGCAGCAGTCGCATGACGGGTGCGGTGTCGGGATCGTAGTGGCGCGGGGCGGGGCCAGACTTGCGCATGGCCTCAACCTGCCCCTCGGGCATAGTGGCGCGCAACAGGAATTCCTCGTCTGAGAGCCTTTCGCCGATCCGGCTGCGCAGGGTTGTGAGGTCGGCCATGCCGGTCTCGGCCTCAAGCTGCTTCGTGCGCGGGTGGGCCATGATGCGGTCCATGACGTACGGGTCGACCGGCTGGGTGGGGCGCCCGAACTTGCCGATGGCGAAGCGGATCACCTCGTCGGGGATGATGCTCCAACGCTCCTTGCCCGTCACGTTGAGCATGGCCTGCGTTTGCAGCATCTGCGCAAATGGCGTCATCACGATCACCCAGCCGAGTTCCTCGCGCACGCGGCCCATTTCCTCGATCACTGCCGCTTCGAGATGGGCGGCGTTCTGGTCGGCAAGGTGGCGGCGCATGGTGCCGACCATGCCGCCGGGCAGATTGTGGCGGAAATAGGCGGCGTCGAACGGTTGCGGTGAGCCAGTGGCGTAGCCTTCTGCCTCGGCCAGCCGGGTGAAATAGCTTGCAACCTCTTCCACCGCCTCGTCATCGACATCGACCGTGTGGCCGAGGCTGCGCAGGTTGCGGATCATGCGGCCGATGGGCGGGTTGCTGGTGCCGTCAGCCGCGCCGCCGCTCGCGCATTGCACCGCCGCGATGCCAAGGTCGGCCGCTTCGAGGCAGGCGGGCTCGGCAAGCCCGATGGTGCAGTGGTTGTGCAGTTCGAGCGGCTTGTCGCCGATTTCCGCAAGGATCGCGGGAATCAGCGTGGCGGCGCGCTTGGAGGTGAGCAGGCCGCCGGGGTCCTTGATGTAGAGCGCGTCGATATCGCGGCTTTGCGCCATCACCCGCGCGGCCTCGGCATAGTGCGCGTCGTCGTGGATCGGGCTGATCGTATAGACCAGCGCGCCGACCACCTGATCGCCGCCCGCGCGCTTCACCATCTTGGCCACTTCGACGTTGCTCGCCGCATCGTTCATCGGGTCGGCCAGCGCAAAGCGGCGGATGCCGTTGGTGGCGAGCGTGCGGAAAGCCAGCTCCATGAATTCGGGCGTTGCGGTCTCCCACGAGATGAAACGGAAGCCGGTGGAGAGGAATTGCAGCGGCGTGGTGCGGCAGATGCGCGCCATTTCGCGGATGCGCTCCCAGGGGTCTTCCTGCTTGTAGCGCACGGCGACACCCATGTGGGTGGAAGTGGTGAAGTCGATCGCGCGGTATCCGGCGCGCTCCATCGCGGGGGCGATGGTGAGCGTTTTCGCGGTGTCGATGCCGGTTGCGCCCCACAGGCACTGGTTGCCATCGCGCAGGGAGGTTTCGACGATTTCTATGTTGGCCATCAGTCCACCTTCACCCGAAACAGCGCCTGCCCCTCGGCAACCGCACTGCCGTTCTCGGCCAGCACCGCCGTGACCATGCCTTCAACCCCGGCAGCGACCGAGTTCATCAGCTTCATCACCTCGATGATCGCGACCACCGTGTCCTTGCTCACCCGGTCGCCGACTTTCACGAAGTCGGGTTCTCCGGGGCGCGGGGCGGAGTAGAAGTTGCCGATCAGCGGGGCGGCGATTTCGACTTCGTCGTCGCTTGCCGCAGAGGCCGGAGGTGGAGGAGGCGCTTCCGCCGAAACCTCGGCGGCGGGCGCGGAAGGTTCTTCCCGCTCGTCGTCTACGTCTTCGCGCCAGCTGCCAGCGCCATCGCGGCTGATCCGCAGGCGAAAGTCGCCCTGTGTCAGGTCGAGCGTCGTAAAGTGCGAGGCATCGAGCAGCCGTGCGATTTCAACGATATCCTTGCCGGTCAGGCTCATTTCTTCGCTCCGGCGGTGAACAGGCCCATCACATGCGCCATAGGATCAGCCTCCTTGGCGACCACAGGCGCGGCCTTGGCGTCCTTCTGTGCCCAGACCGTCTCGGGCCGCGATTGCAGCAGCAGCACCGCGCCATCCTGATCGAGCGCCCACTCAATATCCTGCGGCTTGCCATAGTGCTTTTCGACTTTGCGCCCGATTGCGCGCAGCGCCTGAAGGTCATCGTCGGTGAGGCAGGGGGCGGAGCGAATTTCCGCCGCGTTTTCAATCTCCTGAATGCCGCCCCCTGGCGCGGGAACCTGTCTTGCGTGCTTGTCCGAAATATCGCGCTGGCTGATCTCGCTGGTGATCTTGCCGAGCACCCATTTGTCAGGCGTAACCTCGCCCGACACAACCGAGGAACCCAAGCCCCAGGCACCCTCGATGGTGATCACCGACTTGTCGCCGCTGGTGGGTGAGCGGGTGAACATCACCCCGGCACACTTCGCCTCAACCATCCGCTGGACCACTACCGCCATGGCCACGCCCGCCTCGGGCAGGCCCTGCTTGCGGCGGTAGGTCATGCTTTCGACCGAGTAGAGGCTGGCCCAGCATTCGCGGACCTTTCCGATCATCGAAGCGCCATCGAGCACCCACAGGAAGGTGTCCTGCAAGCCGGCGAAGCTGGCGTCATCGGCATCCTCGGTTGTGGCGGAGCTGCGCACCGCAACGGGCCTTTCGTCGGGGCACAATTGATTCAATGCGTCCTTTAGCGCCTGCTCGACTTCGCCAGTCATCGCATCGCCGATCACCCGCGCACGCAACTGCTCGGACAACCGGGTGGCAGCGTCCAGATCGTTCGGGTCGAGCGCCTCGACCAGAGGTCTGATCGGCTCCTTCGTCTCAAGCGCTGCGAGGAACTGTTCGAAGGCAGCGGTCGTCACCACGAAGCCATCGGGCACGGCAATTCCGGCGCGGACAAGTTCGCCCAGCGAGCCGCCCTTGCCGCCGACCGTGGGCCGGTCGGCGATCCCGACTTCGGAAAACAATGCGACGGGCTTCATGCCCATCACGCGTCCTCCAGAATCGAGACCGTGCCCTTGCCGCCATCGACCCGGATGCGTGCGCCGTCCTTGATCTTGACCGTCGCCAGCCCGGTGCCGACCACGGCGGGCAGATTATACTCGCGTGCCACGATTGCCATGTGGCTCATCGACCCGCCGATGTCGGACACCGCCGCGCTGATCTTCTGGAACAGCGGGCTCCAAGTGGGGTTCGTCACTTGGCACACGAGGATGTCGCCCTGCTGGATGCGCCCGATCTCGCTGACCGACTTCACCACCCGCGCTGTGCCCTCGACCACGCCCGAGCAAGCGGCAAAGCCCTTCAATTCGTTGGGGTTCTCGGTGCCATCATCGAGCCAGCTATCGAGGTTCTCGCGGGTGATGCCCCAGAGCATGTTGATCGCCGGATCGTCGATTGCCTCAGGCACATTGCCCAGCGCGGGCGGGGTGGGGTGCTTGCTCCATTCGGCAATCGCCGCCTTGCGCTCCGCAATGATCGCAGGCCAGTAGACCGGGCCGCGCGGCCCCGCGCCCACGCCCCAGGCCAGCATCAGGTCGATGATCGCGCTTTCCAGCTCGTATTGGGTGAGGTTGAACACGTCCTCCTCTTGCCCCTCGGCCCCGAAGAACCCGTGCGCCAGCAACAGCCTGCCGAACTCGCGGATTTTGTTGAAGAACAGGTTCGTGTACCAGTGCTCGCAATAGAACTTGTGCCCCTCGACATAGGGAAACACGCGATGCGCCAGCTCGATCAGCTGGTCGTAAGTCGCCCGGTCTTCATCGGTATCGAGCAATTCGCGGTAGTCGGCGACGAGCTGTTCACGCTCCTCGATCAGCTGCGCGGTGGGGCGCTCGATGTTCTCGCCCGCCTTCACCTTGGCGATATAGCCGGGCAGCGCCGCGAAGGGCAGCGAGAGGTCGTCGTTCCAGCTGCGGTGATAGTGGTAGAACCCGTCGCCGCTGGAGACATTGAACCACGGGTTGCGGCTCTCTTCGAGATCGGCGAGCCATTCCTTGCCTTTGCCCGACACCTTGTCGAGATCGGACAGCACCTGCTCGATGTTCACATCGTCGGTGAAGTGGTGATCGACCCCCAGCTCCACCGCGCGCCGCGCAAGGCGCTTCACCTCTTCGTCGGGGCGGAAAATCTCGGCCTCCATCCCGGCCACCATCCGCGAAATCGCCTGATCGGAAATCTCGGGGAAAGCCTTTTTGCAGAACCCGAAGAAGGTCATGTAGGCGCCGTAGCCAAGCAGCAGGAACTCGAAGTGGTGGTGCCACATCCGATGGTAGCCTTCGATCTGCTGCTGATAAATCTTCAGCAGATCGTGGCTGGCGGGAACGGCATCGCCCTCGGTGATCGTTTCCAGCGGTTCGTAATCGGGAAGCGAGGGGTTGGGCAGCGCTTGCGCCTCCGCGATCAGCGCCTTCATCTTTACCTTCCACTGGTCGTAAAGGCTTTCCCAGTTCTCGTAATAGTGCCCGGCGCGCTGCTGGAATTCGGCCACGCGTTCGGCGATCTCGTCCGGGTCGGTGACGACTACCCCGCCGATATAGACGCGCCCGTTGATGATGCGGTGATCGACGCCCTTGGCGGTGGGCAGGCAGTGAACCCGCGTGTTGAAGGCCCCCATCGCGACGTAGGCCGCCTCGGCCGTGATCATGTCGAAGTGGTGCATGGGTTCAGGAAAGTGCATCGAGTTGTAAAACCAGAACTTCTGGTCGTCCTCGGGCACGAACTGGGTGTAATAGGGATAGGCAGCCTGCGCGGCTTCGGTCCCTTCGATAACCTTGATGCTGCTCGGCAGCGCGAAGCTCTTGTCGGACATTGCTGGCATCCTCTCGTCTGACGCTCGCGGCCCCGTTGGCGGGGTCTCGACTGAGCGTGGACAGAGGAGCAGGCTAACCCGGATCGTTAGCCGGGCGAAGGATTCGCGCGCATGGCCAATAGGACTTTTGCGCAGCCCTATTGTCTTGCTGGCCTCAGGTGGGCGGTGGGCCGAAGCGGAAACTGGAGGCGGCGATGGCGCCCATGAAGGCATCTTCGTGGTAGGACAGCGCAGCAGTCTCTTCCTCGGCCGCGCCCAGCGCTACGTGCAAAGGCATCAGGTGATCCTCGCGCGGGTGGACAGCGCGGGCGGCAGGGGCGTGCTCCCATTCGAGCAGGCGCTTGACCCGGTTCTCGCCGCCCATGCCGATCAGGCTTTCCTGCAACCAGCCATCGAAGGCCTTCGACACATCGCGCCCCACGGGGCCAAGCGCGCGCAGGTTGTGGAACGAGAGGCCGGAGCCGATGATCACCACGCCCTCCTCGCGCAATGGGGCAAGCAGGCGGCCCGCTGCGACGTGCAAGGCCGGATCGTAGTCGGCGCGGATCGACATCTGCACGATCGGCATCTGCGCCTCGGGCCAGATCGCCTGCATCAGGCTGAAGGTGCCATGGTCGAAGCCGCGCGTGGCATCGGTGGCGCTGGCCATACCGCCAGCGGCCAGCAGTGTGGCGGCCTGTTTGGCGAGTGAGGGCAGGCCGGGGGCCGGATAGGTGATCTCGTAAGTATGCGGGGGGAAGTTGTAATAGTCGTAGATCATGCCCGGCTGCGCGCCGCTGGAGAAGGTGAACACCGGCTCCTCCCAGTGGGCAGTGACGACCAGCACGGCACGCGGGCGCTCTTTCAGCTCGTTCCGCAGCGCCTTCAGCGAAGCATCGAGCAAATCGTAGGCACTGCCCGTTTCCATCCACGGCCAGGGCCCGCCGCCATGGCTGAGATAGTAGGTGGGCAGGGCGGCGACGGTCTGGGCGCTAGGCATGTTGGGAAAATGGGCGCAGCACCACGACTTACAAGAGCCTCAACTCTGCGGGGCCAGCCCGTCGCGCCACTGGCTGGGCGTGATCCCGAAGCGCTTGCGGAACAGGCGGGTGAAGTAGCCCGGATCGAGAAAGCCCGTGCGGTAGGCCAGCTCGGAAATCGGCAGCGCGGCAAGGCGCGGGTCGGTCAGCATGGCGCTGGCATGTTCGAGCCGGGTGGCATTGAGTTCGGCAACAAAGCTGGTTCCGCGCGCGGCGAGCAGCGATTGCAGGTAGCGTTTGGAAATGCCTTCTTCCGCCGCGACTGTGTCGGGCGAGAGGTCGGCGTCAGCATAGCTCGTCTCGATCCGGCGCAGCACGCGCGTGGCGAGCTGGCTGCGGTGGCCGCCCGCCGAGGCCTCGGCTTCGTGCGCGGCGGTGGCGAGCGCGAGCAGGCTGCCGAACTGCTCGGCGATCAGCGGGCGCGGGAGCGGGGCCTCGTCGAGCCCGGTATCAAGGATCGTTTCGATCAGCGCCCCGAGCGGCGCGCCCCAGCCCGAATGGGCATCGTAGGGGCGTGCCAGCAGACCGGCGGGATCGGGCAGGTGCCGTTCGAGCCAGGCCTGCGGCATCATCAGGTCGATGCACTCGTGCGGCGTGGCCATCTCCATCTGATAATAGCGGGTGTTGTCGAGCAGCACGAACTGGCCCGGTTCGACATCGAAGCGCCGCCCGCCCATCCGCGTCTGCATCGTACCTTCGCGCGAATAGACCAGCTGGATCGAGGGCGCGGCGCGCATTGCCAGCCGGTCGGCCCCCACATGGGTCACGCGCTGGGCCGGGGCATAGAGGTGGAGCAAGCGGAGCTGGCCGATGCCGTGGCTGATCCAGCGTGCGGCGAAGGCCTTGGGGTCGAACACCTCGACCTCGATCGGGGCGATGGTGCTGGCGGCCCAGTCGCTCCACGCGCTGATCGCCTCGCGCCGGGCCAGCCCGGTCGAGCTCCAGCTTTCGTCGGGCGAGGGCGGGGCCTTGGCCATGGCGCGAGGCTAGGCCGCCTCGATGGTGTCGGCAAGCGCGCTGCAATGGGGGTTGTTCCGGTCAAACTCGGCGCTAGTCTCGCGCACAAAATGGGAGAGAGAGCCATGGGAAAGAAGTGCCGCCTGATCGCCTGCGAGGAAGCCTGGTCGATCCCCGAAGTCGCCGCCGAGCTCAAGAAGGTTGCGAACAGCCCCACGCAGAGCGCGGACAAGCTGCTGGTGAAGGGCATTTACGACGCCGAGGTCGACACCTCGGGCTACGGCAAGATGGATTTCCTCGGCGGGCTGCTTGACGTGGAAGAACAGCGCCTGCCGCAGATGGACGAGCATGGCGTCGATATGCACCTGCTAACGCTGACCGCGCCGGGCGTGCAGATGTTCGATGCCGATACCGCCACCGACCTTGCCGCCTTGGCGAACGACCGGATGGCCGAAATCTGCGCCAAATATCCCAAGCGCTTCGCCGGCTTGGGCAGCTTCGCCCCGCACAGCCCCAAGCGCGCGGCGAAAGAGATCGAGCGGGTGATGGGCGAGCTGAAGCTCAACGGGCTGGTGGTGAACGGCCACACCAACGGCGACTATTTCGACGATTACCGCTTCTGGCCCATCTTCGAGGCCGCCGAGGCGACCAATGCCACGATCTACATTCACCCGCGCGGGCCGTCCGACACGCTGAAGGGTCCGCTGATGGACTATGGCATGGATTCGGCGATGTGGGCCTATGGTGTCGAGGTCGGCACCAACATGCTGCGGATGATGGCGGGCGGGGTGTTCGACCGCTTTCCGAACCTGAAGATCTGCGTCGGCCACATGGGCGAGATGGTGCCGTTCTTCATCTGGCGGATCAACTTCATGAACTCGCGCTCGCAAAAGGTGGGCCGCGCGCCGAAGACCGAGCGCAGCATGGAGGAATATTTCAAGGACAACTTCGTGTTCACAACCAGCGGCGTGGAAGACCCGCTGGCGCTGCGCTATGCAATTGACCGGATGGGCGTGGAAAACGTGATCTGGGCGATCGACTACCCCTACCAGCCGATGAAACCGGCGGTGGACTTCATCGAGAACTTCGCCTGCTCGGACGAGGAAATGCACGCGCTGTGTCATGGCAATGCCGAGCGGGTGTTCCATATAGCCCCGGAATAATGAGGAACTGCAATGGCCAGTGCGCCGCTTGAAGGCATCAAGGTCGTCGAACTGGCGCGCATTCTGGCGGGACCGTGGGCCGGGCAGGTGCTGGCCGATCTCGGGGCTGAGGTGATCAAAGTCGAAAGCCCGGCAGGCGATGACACCCGCCGCTGGGGGCCGCCCTTTATCGATAACGCCGACGGCTCGCAGGATGCGGCCTATTTCCACGCCTGCAACCGCGGCAAGACCTCCATCGTGGCCGACTTCCGCGACGAGGGCGATCTCGCCCGCGTGAAGGAGCTGATCGCCGGGGCCGACGTGGTGATCGAGAATTTCAAGACTGGCGGTCTCGCGCAGTTCGGGCTCGACTACGCCAGCCTTGCGGAGACCAACCCGGGGCTTGTCTATTGCTCGATCACCGGGTTCGGCCATACCGGCCCCTATGCCGGGTTCGCCGGTTACGACTTCATCGTGCAGGGTATGAGCGGGATGATGGACCTTACCGGCCAGCCCGACGGCCCGCCTACCAAGATCGGCGTGGCCTATGCCGACATTCTCACCGGGCTTTACAGCGTGATCGGCATTCAGGCCGCGCTCCATATGCGGCAGCGGACCGGGCGCGGGCAGGCCGTCGATATGAGCCTGCTTGACGTGATGACCGGCACGCTGGCCAATCAGGCGATGAACTACCTCGCCAGCGGCATCGCGCCGCACCGGATGGGCAACGCGCATCCCAATATCGTGCCTTATGAAGCGTTCCCCTGCGCCGATGGCTGGCTGATCATCGCCGTGGGCAACGACAGGCAGTTCGCGCGGCTGGCGGGCGTGCTGGGGCTGGAGGTCAAGGAAGGCTGGGCGACCAATGCCGCACGCGTCGCCGACCGGTTGCGAGTGTCATCCGCAGTGGCCGCGAAGACCGCGCAGTGGGAGCGCGATGCGCTGCTCGCGCGGTTGGAGGCCGAGGGGGTACCGGTCGGGCCGATCAACGACGTGGCGCAGGCGCTGGCCCATCCGCAGGTCGAGGCGCGCGGGATGGTGCTCGACATGGCGCGCGAGGGGGCAGACCCGGTCAAGGGCCTGCGCACCCCGATCACCTTCTCCGATGCCGAACTTGCGCTCAATATCGCCTCTCCCATGCTACCGAAGAAGGATAGCTAATGCCTGCCCATCCCAATATTCTCGGCGCCGATCCGCGCCCGCTGTTCTTCCCGGTCGCGGACGGCGCTGACTGGCTCGCGCCGCCCGAACCGAGGATCGGGCAATCGGTGCGGCTGGCCGCGCGGTCCCTGTCGGTGATGCAGAAGGAAGGGCTCGCCGCATCCAGCGCCAGCGGGCAGGTCTGGCGGCTGGTATCGGATGAAGGCGACTATCTCGATGGCTTCGACGAGGCTTCGTGCCCGCTGTCGTTCCTCACCGTTGGCATGGTGGCAAGCACGATGACCGAGCTGCTGGCACTGGCCAAGGCGCGCGGGATTGCGCTGCGGAACGTGCGGCTGGTGCAGGACAACTTCTACACCATGAAGGGCAGTGCGCTCAGGGGCACGATGACCGGCGGGGCGAAGGACGTCGAGCTGCTCGCCGAGTTCGACAGCGATGCCGACAGCGAGACCCTGCGCGCGCTGGTCTGCGATGCCGCCGCCGCTTCGCCGCTGAGCGGGCTGATGCGCGGTGAGAAGGAGAGCCTGTTCACGCTCACGCTCAACGGCGAGACCCTCGCGCCGAACAAGGCGCTTCCCGTAGCCGGTGGGGCGCTGGCCGATCCGGGCGAAGTGATCGAAGGCGCCGCGCCCAGCGAAGGCAACTGGGAGGGGCAGGTCGTGAAGGGCGACAAAAGCCCGCTGACCGAGGAAGCGACCTCTTCGCAAGGTTCGTCCCTCGCCGAGGAGCAGGACCGCGTGCTGCACATTCGCGGCATCTGCACCCTGCGCGAAGACGGGGTGAAGCAGATCGAGCAGCAGCTGTTCAACCCGCACGGCTCGATCTTCACCTTCCTGTGCGACGAGGAGGGCCGCGCCCCCGATGCGCTGAGCTACATGGCCGCCGGGATCGGCTTCTGTTTCATGACGCAGCTCGGCCGCTACGCCAAGATCGCGAAGAAGGACCTGAGCGAATACCGCGTGGTGCAGGACATCCACTTCTCAAAGGGCGGCGCGAGCGGCGGCACCGGCGAGGCGGGCCGCGCCGATCCGGTGGAAACGCATGTATTCCTTACCAGCAACGAGAATGCCGACTTCGCCCGCGCCGCGCTCGACATGGGCGAGCAGACGTGCTTCCTGCACGCCTTCTGCCGCACCGACCTCAAGACGCGAGTGAAGATCGGCCGCCTTTAGGCGAGCGCCGTATCGGCGATCACCCAGATACCGATCGCGAGGAACAGCGCTGCCGCCAGCATCCGCACCAGCTTCAGCGACACCCGCTCCACCAGCGCGTTGCCCAGCCACACGGCGGGCGCATTGGCGAGCATCATGCCCAGCGTCGTGCCCGCGGTCACCAAAAGCACGTTCTGGAACTGCGCGCCCAGCGCAATGGTGGCGATCTGTGTCTTGTCGCCGATCTCGACGAGGAAGAACGCCACCAGCGTGGTGAGGAAGGCCCCGTGCCGCGAGGCCTTGGGCGCATCGTCGTCGTCGAACTTGTCTGGCACCAGCGTCCACAGCGCCATGGCGACAAAGCCCGCACCTACGGCATAGCGGAACCACTCGCCTTCAAGCAGGCTCGCCACCGACATGCCAAGCAGTGCGGCGAGCGCATGGTTGGCAAGCGTCGCGAACAGGATGCCGAGCACGATCGGCCAGGGCTGGCGGAACCGTGCTGCCAGCACGATGGCGAGCAGCATGGTTTTATCACCGATCTCGGCCAGCGCGACCACGGCGGTGGAGGTTAGGAAGGCTTCCATGAAACAGGTACTCCGGGCCGGGCTTTCAAGACAGCAACAGCACCATGCCTTCCGCCCGGCCGGACGAAAGCAGGTGCCATTGGTCTTGCCCGGACGGATTGTGGTCCGTCCCCCATGCGCCATGATCTCTCGACCAAGTGTGTTGACGCAAGGATTGACGCCCGAAGGCGCGCGGGGGCTACTCCCCAGATGACGGCTGGGCGGTTAGATCAAGCTGGACCCCGGATCAAGTCCGGGGTGACGGTGAGAGGGCTAACTCTTGGCCTCGTAAACCACATGCCCAACCGCCGTGTTCGAGGCAGGCACGCGATAAAACCGCTTCTTCTCTTCCACGCCATAGCCCAGCGCCGCGCGCATGATCAGCCACATGATCAGCTCGATGCCCTCGGTGCCCGTTTCGCGCAGGTATTCGAGGCGGGTGATGTACTTCAGCTCTTCCGGCTCGTGCGCGAGCAGGTCGATGAAGCGGCGGTCGAATTCCTCGTTGATGAGGCCGGCGCGGGTGCCGTGAAGCTGGTGGCTCATGCCGCCCGTGCCCCAGACCTGCACGTCGAGATCCTCGGGGAAGGTCTTCACCGCGTTGCGGATAGCCTCACCGATTTTCCAGCAGCGCTCGCCCGAGGGGGTGGGGAACTGCGACACGTTGACCACGAAGGGGATGACCTTGCACGGCCATTCTTTCACGTCGCCGAACACGAGGCTCAGCGGCACGGTCAGGCCATGGTCCACGTCCATCTCGTTGATCAGAGTGATGTCGAACTCGTCGATCACCAGCTGTTCGGCAATGTGCGCGGCCAGTTCGATATGGTTTTCCACCACGGGAACGGGGCGGCGGCCCCAACCTTCGTCGGCGCTCTGGAATTCGTCGGCGAAGCCCATCGCGAAGGTCGGCACGATGTCCATCATCAGTGAGGAGGCGTGATCGTTATAGACCAGGATCACCACGTCGGGCGTGTTGTCCTTGATCCACTCTTTCACGAATTCGTAGCCTTCGAAGACCGGCGCCCAGTAGGGATCCTCGGTCTTGCCCAGATCGAAAGCGGCGCCGATGGCGGGGACGTGGCTGGTGGCGATGCCGGCGGAGATGCGAGCCATTAGTTCTTGTCCCTGATCGAACGGATGCCATGCGGGCTGCGGCCGCCTTCGAGCATCATCTGGGTATATTCCTCGACGCCCATGCCCGAGGTGGTGGAGACCGCCTTCAATGCCGAAAGGCCATCGGTGGAGGCGAGCTTGACGAGGAAATACATGTTCCCGCCCAGCTCGATCAGCTTGGTCAGGTCGCGATCTAGCACGGCCTGCTTCTGCTCTTCGGTCATCTTGAACTTGTCGAGATAGGCGCGCTCGTCGGCCTTGAACTCTTCACGGTTCTCGGCCTTCATCAGGCTCATGCAGAACTTGTGGAGGTAATAGGCCTCGCGCGAGCGGAGCGCGGTGAAGACCTTGGTGCCCGGAATGTCTTCCAGGTCGGCGAGCGGGTAAAGGCGGGTGCGTGGCATGGCGCGCCTCTAGCAGAGCTTCCCATGCAGCAAAAGATAGCCCTTGCGCGAAAAACGCAAGGCCTCGACGCTAGCGGTTCTTGTAGCCGAGATACCAGTCGGCAGCCTGTTCGCGCGCCTCTTGCTCGTGCGTCTTGTAGGCGCGGTGGTCGAACTTCTTGCGCGTGGCGAGCAGTACCGTGGCGGGAAGCGGCTCGTCGAAGGCCATTCCGGCAAAACCGTTTTCCATCCACACGATGGTGCCGAAAGCTTCGTATTCGAGCCAGACAAGCACGCCGTCCTCGCCGTTCTTTATTTCCTCGGGCACCACCAGCTTGGCGCCGGACTGGGAAACGTCGCGCAAGTTCACCTTGTGCGTGCCCGTGAGCGTGATGAGTTGGCCCGGCACCGAGAGGCGCAGACGGCTATCGCGGCGGCGACCTACGTTAAGAGGTGTTTCAGCTCCCATAGCCTAGCCCGAATGACACAGCGAGGATTGCGCCCGGTTGAGAGCGCCATAAGGGTTCACCCTTATTCGGCTCTCTTCTTAACCATAGCCGCCAAGGCCGCACCGGGCGGCTGGGCCTCGGCGGCAGCGGCCTTGCAGCCTGATATCAGCCTTTGGCGTGCGGCGAGTTGGCAAGCAGATCGTCAACCACACCCGGATCGGCTAGGGTGGAGGTGTCGCCCAGGTTGCCGGTGTCGTTCTCGGCGATCTTTCTGAGGATGCGGCGCATGATCTTGCCCGAGCGTGTTTTCGGCAGCCCCGGGGCGAATTGCACCACATCGGGCGTGGCGATGGGGCCGATTTCGTTGCGCACCCATTGCACCAGTTCCTCGCGCAGATCATCGCTATCCTCGGTGCCTGCCACGGTGGTGACGAAGGCATAGATACCTTGCCCCTTAACCTCGTGCGGCATTCCCACCACGGCAGCCTCGGCCACCTGAGCGTGTTCGACCAGCGCGCTTTCGACCTCGGCAGTGCCCATCCGGTGCCCGCTTACATTGATCACATCGTCGATGCGGCCGGTAATCCAGTAGTAGCCATCCTGATCGCGGCGGGCGCCATCGCCGGTGAAATACTTGCCAGGATACTGGGTGAAGTAGGTCTGGATGAAGCGGTCGTGATCGCCATAGACGGTGCGCATCTGGCCCGGCCAGGAATCGAGGATCACCAGCGCGCCCTCGGTCGCGCCTTCCACGATATGGCCATCGGCCGGGTCGACCAGTGCGGGTTGAACCCCGAACAGCGGAAAGCTCGCCGCACCGGGCTTGAGTGCGTGGGCACCCGGCAGGGGCGCGATCATGTGGCCGCCGGTTTCGGTCTGCCACCAGGTGTCGGCAATCGGGCAGCGGCCGTCGCCGACCACGTTATAATACCAGTCCCACGCCTCGGGATTGATCGGTTCACCCACCGAGCCAAGGATTTTCAGGCTCTTGCGGCTGGTCTTTTTCACCCATTCGTCACCCTCGCGCATCAGCGCGCGCAGTGCGGTGGGGGCAGTGTAGAACTGTTCGACCTTGTATTTGTCGACCACTTGCCAGAAGCGGCTGAAATCGGGATAGCTGGGCACGCCTTCGAACATCAGCGTGGTCGCCCCGTTCGCGAGCGGGCCGTAAACCACATAGGAATGGCCGGTGACCCAGCCGATATCGGCCGCGCACCAGTAAACCTCGCCGGGGCGATAATCGAACACGTATTCGTGCGTCATGCTCGCCCACACGCCATATCCGCCCGTGGTGTGCAGCACGCCTTTGGGCTGGCCGGTGCTGCCCGAGGTATAGAGGATGAAGAGCGGATCTTCCGCGTTCATTTCCTCTGGCGGGCACTCGGAATTGTGTGGTTCGATCGTGTCATGCCAGTCGACATCGCGGCCCTCGACCATCGGCACATCGGCGCCGGTGTGGCGCAGCATGATGACGGTGCGCACTTTCGCCTTTTCGCAGGCCGCATCGACATTGGCCTTCAGCGGAACCTTCTTGCCCCCGCGCAGGCCCTCATCGGCGGTAAGCACGATCTGGCTGTCGCAATCGGTGATCCGCTGCGCCAGCGCATCGGGGCTGAAGCCTGCGAACACAATCGAATGGACCGCCCCGATCCGCGCGCAGGCGAGCATGGCGACGGCAGCTTCGGGCACCATCGGCAGGTAGATCGTTACTCGGTCGCCCTTCTTCACACCATCGGCCTTCAGCGCATTGGCGAAGCGGCACACATCCTTGTAGAGCTGATCGTAGGTGATGATGCGGTTGGGCGTATCGGGATGGTCGGGCTCCCAGATGATCGCCACATCCTGTCCGCGCTTTTCCAGATGCCGGTCAAGGCAGTTGGCCGCTAGGTTCAGCGTGCCGTCCTCGAACCACTTGATACGGAAATCGTCGCGGTCAAACGAGGTGTTCTTGATCTTCGTGGGCTGCTGCATCCAGTCGAGCCGCTGCGCTTCGCCCAGCCAGAAGCTGTCCGGATCGTCGATAGAGGCGCGATATTTCAGCGCGTAGGTCTCGGCGTCGATCTTGGCATTGGCGGCCCATTCGGGGCTGACCGGATGGTTGGCGTGCTCGTGCATTCCTGGCTCCCAGCTTTTTCTGGCCGAGAAGCTAGTATTTGCCGGGCCTCAACGCCAGAGCGCATTCAATGCGGGCAGCAAATGTTCGCGATGCCGCGGGGGAATGCGAGCAAGAAGTTCATCCTCGAACGCGTGAATAATGCCAAGCGCCGCTTCCATTCGCTCGCGGCCAGCACCGGTGAGCAGCAGGGCCTGCGATTTGCCGTCGAGCGGCTGGCGTTCGATCAGGCCTTCGTCCTCCAGCTTCTTGAGCAGCGGCACCATGTTGGCACGCTGTATATCGAGCTGGCGGCCAAGCGCGCTCGCCGTGACATCGGCGTTCTGCGCGATCAGGATCAGCACCGAGGCATCGACCTGCCGCAGCCCCAGCGTGGCCAGCCGCGCACCGAGTTCGGTGGCCGTCGCATGGGCAGCACGGCGCAGCGAATAACCGGGGAGCTGGGGCAGGGGATCGCGCATAGCTGGTGTTTAGCTATTGTTGTTGATCATAGCAATCCTGATCGCTATGGCCCATAACAATACCGCTGCTGCGAGTCGTGGTGGCGGCCCAAGAGGAGGAAGATTTTATGGCTGGTCCGTCGAAACCCGATCCACGTCCGCAGGAAGAAACCGTCAAGGTCGATATCGTCGACGGTGTCGCCTGGGTCGCCTTCAACCGCCCCGACAAGCGCAACTGCATGAGCCCGAAGCTCAACAAGCAGATGCTCAAGGTTCTTGAAGAGCTGGAATTCCGCGACGACGTGCAGGTGCTCGTCCTAACCGGCGAAGGCACCGCTTTCTCGGCGGGCATGGACCTGCTCGAATATTTCCGCGCGGCCGAGCTGGAAGGTCTGCACAAGACCCGTGAGCATCAGCGCCAGGCCTATGGCTGGTGGGAACGCCTGCGCTGGTACGAAAAGCCGACCGTGGCCATGATCAATGGCTGGTGCTTCGGCGGTGCCTACGGCCCGCTGTTCGGTTGCGACCTCGCTTTCTGCTCGGACGATGCGCAGTTCGGCCTCAGCGAAATCAACTGGGCGATCCTGCCCGGCGGCGGCGCCTCGAAGGTTGCAGCCGAGCTGATGGGCTTCCGCGATGCGATGTATCACGCGATGATGGGCGAAAACCTCACCGGCCCCGAAGCTGCTGCCAAGGGCATGGTCAACGAATCGCTGCCCGCCGACAAGCTGAAGGATCGCGTGCAGGAAGTGTGCGACGTTCTGAAGAAGAAGGACGGACAGGCTCTGCGTGCCACCAAGTGGGCAATGCGCCGCGTGCGCGAGATGACCTACGACAACGCCGAGGATTATCTGATCCGGGCGCAGGAAGCGCTCAACGATTTCGGCGGCTGGGAAACCCGCAAGGAAGCGACCAAGCAGTTCCTTGACGAGAAGACCTTCAAGCCCGGCCTCGGCGCTTTCGACAAGGACAAGCTGAAAGGCTGACTCTGTTTGTCCCCTCCCCGGCGGGGAGGGGATCGAGGGGAGGGGCTTGCAACCTTGCAGGCCTTGGTACACCCCATTCAAACCCTCCCCCGCACGGGGGAGGGCTTTTCGTGCAACGACACGCCGGAGAGACTTCCTGATGACCACCACTCGCCGTTTCACCAACGAACAGATCGACCGCCTGCTGCGCCCGAAGTCGGTCGCCGTCATCGGTGCGTCAGATCGCCATGGCGCGCTCGGCTGCACGCTGCTCAACAACCTCGTGCAGTACAAGTTCGCGGGCGACATCTACCCGGTGAACCCCAAGCGCGACGAGTTGCAGGGCCTCAAGGTCTATCACTCGGCAAGCGAGCTGCCGCATGGCGTCGATTGTGCCGTGCTGGCGATCCCGCGTCCCTTCGTGCTCGATACGGTGCGCGATCTGGCCAAGAACGGCTGCGGCGCGGTGGTGATCTATGCGGCCGGCTTCTCCGAGGCGGGTGAGGAAGGCGCGAAGGATCAGGCCGAGCTGGCGCGCATCGCGGAAGAAGCGGGCATGATCGTCGAAGGGCCGAACTGCCTCGGCTGCACGAACTATGTCGAGGGCATTCCGCTCACCTTCGTCGAAACGAACATGAAGCAGCCCGGACCGGACACGCGCTCGGTCGGCATTGCCAGCCAGTCGGGCGCGCTGGCGGCGGTGCTTGCCACCACGCTGCACCCGCGTGGCTGCTATGTCTCGACCTCGGTCAGCACCGGCAACGAAGCGGCCTCGGGCGTCGAGGACTATGTCGAATGGCTGATCGACGATCCGGCGACCAACGTGATCGCTATGTATGTCGAGAACTTCCGCCGCCCCGCCGCCTTCGTCGCCGCCGCACGCCGGGCGCGCGAGGCGGGCAAGCCCATCGTGCTGCTTCACCCGGGCAAAAGCTCCAAGGCGCAGGAAAGCGCGGCCACCCACACCGGCGCGATGGCGGGCGACTATGCGCTGATGAAGGCCAAGCTCACACGCGAAGGCGTGATCTTCGCCGATACGCTGGAAGAGCTGGCCGATATTGCCACCATCGCCGTCACTTGCCCGAGCCTGCCCGGTGCCAACATGGCGGTGCTGGGTGAAAGCGGCGCGCTGCGCGGCCTCGCCTTTGACCTCGCCGAAGATGTCGGCCTCGATCTGGTTGACCTCAACGACGAGAACAGCCCGAAGATCCGCGCGGTGCTGCCCGATTTCGTGCCGGTCTCGAACCCGACCGACATCACCGCCATCGGCCTCAGCGAGCCCGAGATCTACACCAACCTGCTGGTCGAATTGCTCGAAGACGACCGCATCGGTTCGGTGGTCGCCTCGATCATCCAGTCCGATCCGATCACCTCGGAGATCAAGTTCCCGCCGATCCAGAAGGCCATCGAAACCAGCTCGGGCAGCAAGCCGCTGGTTTTCGCGGGCGTGGACGAAGGCGCGAACGTGCCGCAGGACTATATCGACAATCTGGCCGCCGCGGGCATTCCCTACTTCCCGTCGACCGAGCGCGCCTATCGCGCCATCGCGCGGCTGGCCGATCTCGCCAAGCGCGACCTGGCCGACCGTTCTGGCGATCCAATCGCTTTGCCCGCGCTGGCTGACGAGCATGGCGTGATCCCTGAATACAAAGCCAAGAAGCTGCTCGCCGATGCGGTGAGCTTCCCGGTCAGCCAGTTCGCTCCCACAGCTGAAGAAGCGGCTGCGGCTGCCGAAGCCATCGGCTTTCCGGTGGTGATGAAGGCGCAGGCCGCTGCGCTCGGCCACAAGTCCGACGCGGGCGGGGTGATCCTCAACCTCAAGACAGCCGATGAGGTGAAGGCCGCCTTCGACACAATGTACGCCAACGTTGCGGCCTACGATGCCAGCATCAAGCTCGACGGCGTACTGGTCGAGAAGATGGGCAAGATGGGCGTCGAGATGATCGTCGGCGCCAAGTCCGACCCCGAGTGGGGACCGGTGGTGCTGGCGGGCTTCGGCGGCGTGACGGCCGAAATTCTCAAGGACGTGAAGCTGTTCACCACCGATCTGGGTGTGGAGCAGGTCAAAGAAGGGCTGCTCACGCTGAAGCAGGCCCCGCTGCTGACCGGCTGGCGCGGTAGCCCCGCGCTCGATGTGGACGCGCTGGCGGCGCTGATCGTGAAGGTCGGGCAGGTCATGACGGGCAATCCGTCGATCCGCGAGATCGATCTTAACCCGGTCATCATTCACTCGGCGGGCGAAGGCGTGGCCGCGCTCGATGCGCTGATGCTGGTCGACTGATCTATCGCAGGGTGGCGGGCCGCCTGGTTAGCGGCTCGCCACCCGTGAATAGTCGATCCGGATGCGCACCCACGAACCGACCTGATACTCGCCGTCGACGCGCGGCGGGCGCACCAGAAACTGCCATGAGGCGGCCAACACCGAACGCGCGATGTTCGAGCCTTGCGGGCTCTCGCCCACAATCTGGCAATCTTCCACCCGCCACTGAGGCGCGGTCTTGCAGGCGATCAGGCCCCAACCGGGCGGACGCGCGGTAGAGAGATACCCCGATAATTCGCTCGGATAGGGCTCGCGATACCACTGCGCGGCGTATAGCGGCGAACCATCGGGCGCGCGCCCCACAATCTCGCTGTCGGGCGAGCCGCGGGGCGCGCCGCCGGGTGGGCCCATCTTGCCGCCATCCTCCCGGATAACCGCGCGAATGCTGGAACTCGGGCGGGGGCTCGGCTCCGGTTCGGGCGCGGCGCTTGGTTGCGGCACAGGCGGGGGCACGGGAACGGTGTTTTCGCGCGGGATTACGATCGTCGGCGGGGTGAGCGGGTTAGGCGCGGGCGCTTGCTCGGTGGGCACGGTCGGCGTCGCAGGCTCATTCGTGTCAGCGCTTTCGGTCTGCTCTTCGGGTTCGCTGTTTTCGCTCTGCGGCGCGCTGGCATCGAAGGTGGAGATGATCGAACCCTGGCTGGCGGGCTGGGTGATGCCCATGCCAAGGCTCAGCAGCACGAGCAGGATCAGCAACTCGATCCCGATGG
The DNA here is from genome assembly GCF_005434915.1 of Aurantiacibacter suaedae. Taxonomy (GTDB): domain Bacteria; phylum Pseudomonadota; class Alphaproteobacteria; order Sphingomonadales; family Sphingomonadaceae; genus Alteraurantiacibacter; species Alteraurantiacibacter suaedae. The sequence goes on along the minus strand of NZ_SKCG01000001.1, from coordinate 1,070,185 downwards.
TGACGATCAGCGCAATCGCGCGGTGCGAGAGGTTTTCGGGCAGCCGTGCCCGTAGCCGCGCATTCAGCGATCCGGCACCAGGCATGGGTTGGGGCGAGGAAATGGTTCGCAATCCTATTCAGCCTCTCCGCCTCGCGGCGGCGCTAAGCCAGCTTTCCTGAACAGCCACTGTCCTTCGCACCGATGCCTCTCAGGAACAAGGCTTGCCTGCGCGCAGGTGCCATTCGCGCAAAGAAAAGGCCCGGCAGGATCGCTCCTGCCGGGCCTTCTTGTGTCTAGCCCTAGGGCCGGTTGGGCTTAGTTGCCCGAGCCGGGACCGTAGGTGATCTGGACGCGGCGGTTCTGCAGCTCGCGGACACCGTCGGCAGTCGGGACACGAAGGTTCGTCTCGCCGAAGGCTTCGGTGCTGATGCGGGCAGCGGGGATGCCGCGGCCGGTAAGGTACTGCTGGACCGAAGCGTTACGACGCTCCGACAGACCCATGTTGTACTGCGCCGAACCCGAGGTGTCGGTGTAGCCGGCAAGCATGATGCGGGCGGTGCCGCAATCGCCATAGGCCGTAACCGCCGAGTTCAGAACGCTGGCAGCCTCAGCCGTGATGTCCGACTTATCCCAGTCGAAGAACACGATGTACGGGCCAGTGTTGCAGGGCTGCGCAACCGGAGCCGGCGGAGGCGGCGGCGGGGGCGGCGGGGGCGGCGGCGGCGGGGGCGGCGGCGGGGGCGGCGGGGGCGGCGGGGTCTGCGCACCCATCAGGAAGCGCACGCCAACCACACCACTGTGCTGCTCGACATGAACGTTCAGCGGATCCATCGGGAACGCGGTCGGCTCGATGTTCGCCGCATCCTCGAAGGTGTGACGATACTTGTACTCGGCGAACAGCTCGGCGCTATCCGAGAGCTTGCTCGAGATACCGGCAATGCCCTGCCAGGCCAGCGCAACGTCCGAATCGTCGGCGATCAGGTCGCCGCCGGCGAGGTAGTCGACGTCGACAACCATCAGGCCGAGACCACCACCGATGTAGGGGCTGAAGCTGCCGCCGGCGTTGAAGTCATACAGCGCGTTCAGGAAAAGGCCGTAGGTTTCGATGTCGCTGCCCGAGTCCTCGTTGAGGTAGCCGCCGACATCGCGACCTTCGAGCGTAGCCGAGCGCGTCAGTACGGACTGGTCGAGCGTACGGATCGGCTCACCGGCGAGCGTCGCGCCGAAGTGATCGTCGACGGTGGTCGAGTTGTAGTCGCCGGCGAGTTCGAGGCGGAAACCGTTGTCGAAACGGTGGCCGATCTGCACACCAGCACCCCAACCGATGTCACCATCGGTGTTGAAGGCGATTTCGTTGCCCGCGGGAATGGCGGGGAAGTTTGGCGTAGCCGCGATGTCCGCGGTGGTCAGACCGTCGTTTTCAGTGTCGGTCGTGTTCACGCCCGCGCTCACGCCGACGTAGGTTTCTCCGGCGTGAGCAACGCCGGGGATTGCGAGCGCCATCACGGACGCTGTGATTAGCAATCTTTGCATATGAATCCTCACTTGTTCGACAGAGCCTCATGCCCTGTAACAACCCCCGAATGCCCAATTTTGCTTAGAGTTCCATAAAATTGATTTTTGTTGCGCCAGTCTTTTATATGTGCGGCATAAATGTCACACCCCATTTTCCGGCTCAGAATGCTGCGAGCCCAGTGATTGCGCGGCCCAAAATCAATGCGTGGATGTCGTGCGTGCCTTCGTAGGTATTCACCGTTTCGAGATTTAGCGCATGACGAAGAACCTGATATTCTTCGGAAATTCCGTTCCCGCCATGCATGTCGCGAGCGGTCCTCGCGATGTCGAGCGCCTTGCCGACATTGTTGCGCTTCACCATGCTGATCATCTCCGGGGCGAAGGCATCGTCTTCCATTAGCCGGCCCACACGCAAGCTCGCCTGAAGACCCAGTGTAATCTCGGTGACTATGTCAGCGAGCTTTTTCTGGAACAATTGTGTGGCAGCAAGTGGTCGGCCGAACTGTTTTCGCTCGATTCCATAGTTACGTGCCGCTGCGTAGCAGAACTCGGCTGCGCCCATCGCACCCCAGGAAATGCCGTAGCGGGCACGATTGAGACAGCCGAACGGGCCCTTCATGCCTTCGACGCCGGGCAGCATGGCGGAGGCGGGAACCCGCACTTCATCCATCGTGATCATGCCGGTGGTGCTGGCGCGAAGGGAAAGCTTGCCCTTGATCTTGGGCGCTTCCAGCCCGGCCATGCCTTTATCGAGCACGAAGCCGCGGATCTTGCCGCCGTGTTCCTCGCTCCTGGCCCAGACCACGAAAACATCGGCGAAGGGCGCGTTGGAAATCCACGTCTTGCTGCCCGAGAGGACATAGTCATCGCCGTCCTTCCTGGCGACGGTGCGCATTCCGGCGGGGTCGGAACCGGCGTCGGGCTCGGTCAGGCCGAAGCAGCCGATCAACTCGCCCGAGGCGAGGCCGGGCAAGTAGCGGGCGCGGTGTTCGTCCGAGCCATAGGCATGGATCGGGTACATCACGAGGCTCGATTGCACGCTGGCCATCGAGCGATAGCCGGAATCGACCCGCTCGATCTCGCGCGCGACGAGGCCGTAGGCGACATAGCCCGCCCCCGCGCCGCCGAACTCTTCGGGGATCGTCACGCCCAGCAGGCCTGCTGCGCCCATCTGCGGGAACAGTTCCTTGGCGTCGGCCTCGGCGGCGAAGTCCTCGATCACGCGCGGTTGCAGCACGCTTTGTGCGAAACCGTGCGCGGCTTCGCGGATCATCCGCTCCTCGTCGGTGAGTTGCTCGTCGAGATTGAACGGATCCGCCCAATCGAACTGTGCCATTGCTGCCATCAAACTAGTCTCCATTGAAACCATGTTATCGCAGATGGGCACCCTGGCCAACCCTTCCGGTAGCCTGACTTAGCCCTTGCCGAAGCGGCTTTCATAGGCAGCGGTATCGCCGCTTTCGAGCAATCGGGCCTGCTCCACCCAAGCGTCGCGGCGGATGCGACCTGAAAAGCGGCCGAGCTGCGCGTCGATGCGATCGATGTCCGCATCGTCCCAGGCAGCGATCTGCGCCACACTGGTTACACCGAGATCGGCAAGCTGCGCGACAAGCTTAGGGCCAACGCCCTTCAGCCGGGCGATGTCGCTTTCAGCGGATGCAGCTGGGCTTACCGCCGCTGGGCTTGCGGGGGCTGGACTTGAGGGGGTTGGACTTGAGGGGGTTGGACTTGAGGGGGCTGGACTTGCGGCACTTGGCGGTGCGGTCGGTGCTGGGGTCGGACCGGCTTCGGCATCGGCGATGGCAGGGGCGGCAGCCACCTTCTGCGAATTGGCAGCGCCCGACATCGGGCCGGGAGAAGCGGCGCTGGCGGCAGGCGGCGCGTCGATCAGCGCCTGGTTGCGCTGTGCGGGCGCAGGCTCTTCGCTGGTTTGGACCCGCTCCACCGTGGTGCGGCGGCTCGCCAGCACCAGCCAGCCCACGATCAGCACAAGCACGGCAAGGCCGATCGCGACGAGTATCCAATTGGCTGCGATCCATTCGCTCATGACTTCAGCTCCTCTTGTTGCTGTTCGGCCTCATGGGCCAGCTTGCGACTGAACAGGATGCGATCCTCCGGCCCGAAGCCGCGAGTCCAGATCACCCAGCCGTATATGCCGAGTATAGCGGGTATGCCGACAGCAAGTTCCAGCCATTCGGGCAACATGATAACCAACTGGCCCACCGCGACGGCGGCGCCCGCCGCCCATATCAACGCCCAGCGCCAGTTGTTGATCGGCTCGCGCAGGATGCGCGAGAGCATGACGGCCTTGATGAGCGAGGCTGCGCCAAGCGTGAACATCAGCGCGCCTGCGGCAGCGGCGGCGCGATAGTTGTTCGCGCGATCGGGATCGACGATGTTCATGCTGTCGATCGCTTCCATCGCCAGCACCGTGATCAGCGCCTGCAAGGCAATTGTGCCGATCGACACCCACAGATTGCGCACTCGCGCGACGTAAATCAGCGCCGCTTCGGAAACGACCGCTGTGGCCGCCACCACCTCGGCGGCGAGCAGAAAGCCAAGCGCGCCGTTGCCGCCCACGAAGTTCGGCCCGACCAGCCCCATGATCGCCTCGCCCGGAATGCCGAGCGACAGCGCGATGCCGGCTTGCGCAGCGGTGATCCAGAAGCCGACCTGGCACACCTGCCGGGCAATCGCGGCATAGTCTCGCTCGCGCAGTTTGCGAGTGATGACGGGGCCGAGGATCGGCTCGAAACTGGTCTTCAGCTTTTGCGGCAGGCTCGCCACCTGCTGCGCGACATAATAGATGCCGACTGCGGCCGGCGCGGCAAACAGGCCGAGAATGAAGATATCGACCCGGCGCGTGCCCCATTCGATCGCGTCGGCCAGCGCCAGCGGCAGCGCGCGCCAGGTGAAGCGCAGCATCAGCTTGGGGCGCGGATGCCAGTTGTGCGGCAGACCGTAGGTGCGCAGGAACGGAATGAGCGCCACGGCAAGGCCTGCATATATAGAGCATAGGTAAGCCATCGAGAGGCCCGAAGTCTGGATGCCCGGCACGAACCACAGCGCGCCCGCGAGGATCGAGATTGTCCAGGGCTCCACAACCGCACGGGCGCGCACCGTGGTTGCGATGTCGTATTTATAAGCTTGCGCCGCGAGCACGATCTCGGTCAGCGCATAGCCGGGGATGGCGAGCACGATCAGCCGGTCAAGCGCGGTATACTCGCCCGATGGAAACAGCGGCGCGGGCGCGAAATAGAACCCGATGGCCGCGACACCCGAGAGGATCACCGCGATCAGAATACCGTCGAACACAAGATTGGCCTGGTCTTCCTCGCTCTCGGCCAGTCGCTGGGCAAGGCCGCGCTTCTCCCCCATCGAGCAGAGCAGCGCGACCAGCTCCACCACCACCAGCGCCGAGGCGAAGCGGCCCAGCGCATCGGCGCCATAGAGCCGCCCGGCGATGAACAGGAACGGCAGACGCGCGGCCAGCCTAAGCAGGAAGCCGAAGAAATTGGTCCGCCCGCCCTTGGCGAGCGCGGCCATATCGTCGCTACGCGGTTCAGTCGCGGGGGAGGTGGTCAAGCTTGCGCTCCCTCGGCGCGCAGCGGGCGAGCGAGCAATTCGCGCACGATTTCCTGCGCCTCGGCCCCCTCAAGCAGCCTCGCGACCGCATCGACAATCGGCATGGACACGCCCTTTTGCGCCGCGAGATCGCACAGCACGGGTGCGGTGTGCGCCCCTTCGGCCACGGTGCGCCGGTCGGCCATCAGGCCCGCCGGGTCCGCGCCTTCGCCCAGCGCCATGCCGAGCGAGAAGTTGCGGCTGGAGGTGGACGAGCAGGTCAGCACCAGATCGCCAAGCCCGCACAGGCCGTTAAGCGTCTCCGGCCGAGCGCCCAAAGCCTCGCCGAAGCGCAACATCTCGGCAAAGCCGCGGGTGATGATCGCGGCGCGGGCATTCTGGCCCAGCCGCAGCCCGTCGACCACGCCGCAGGCAATGGCGAGCACGTTCTTCACCGCCCCGCCGATCTCCGCGCCGACCAGATCATCCGAATAATAAGGCCGGAACGTATTGCGCGCGACGGCGGGGGCGAGCCGTTGCCACTGCTCCTCGCCGCCGCCGCAAGCGAGGGTGACAGCGGTGGGCAGGCCAGCGGCAACCTCGTGTGCGAAGGTGGGGCCGGACAGGACCGCGATGTCACTATCGGGCGCAGCCTTGTGCGCAACTTCGTGCATCATCGCACCGCTGCCCTGTTCGATCCCCTTCGAACACAGGATCAGATCGCGCGGCATAGAGGGCATCTGCGCCATGACGCTGGCCAGATGCTGCGCGGGGGTAACCAGCAACACCGCGTCGCAGGCCGAAAGCTCGGCCATATCGCTGGTCGCGCGGATCGTCTCGGCCAGCTGCGCCGAGGGCAGATATGGCCTGTTGACGCGCTTCGTGTTGATCTCGTCGGCAAGGCCTTCTTCGCGCGCCCACAGCAGCACCTGCGTACCATTGCTGGCGAGCATCTGCGCCAGAGCCGTGCCCCACGCGCCTGCGCCGACTACGCCGATCTTGCCAGTCATGCCTTCACTCCTGCCCCGCGCGCGGGTTCGGCCTCGGGATCGAGCGGCCAGCGCGGCCGCGCCACGAAATCGAGCGGATCGCCCGCATGGCCGAGCGCGAGACGCTCCAGCCCGGCCCAGGCGATCATCGCCGCATTGTCGGTGCACAGCGCCATAGGCGGCGCAATGAAGGGCAGGCCGCGCTGCTGTGCAAGCGATTCCAGCGCTCTGCGCACCACCGCGTTCGCCGCCACCCCGCCAGCGACCACCAGCGCGGTGACCTCGGGCATCTGTGCAAGGGCGCGGGTAAGCCGGTCGCGGATGCAATCGACCGCCGCCTGCTGGAAGCTCGCGGCGATATCGGCATCGGCATAGGCACCGCTTTCGTGGGCGCGCAGAACGGCGCTTTTCAGCCCCGCGAAGGAGAAATGCGGTTCCGGCTTGCCCATCAAGGGGCGGGGCAGGGGAACCGCCTGCGGATCGCCCGCCAGCGCCAGCCGTTCGAGCGCCGGCCCACCCGGATAGCCGAGCCCGAGCACCTTGGCGCTCTTGTCGAAGGCTTCGCCCAAGGCATCGTCGATCGTCGTGGCAAGGCGGCGGTATTGACCGGGGCCGGACACTTCGAGAATCTGGCAATGCCCGCCCGACACCAGCAGCAGTGCATAGGGAAAGCGCAACGAGGCATCGGCAAGGCGCGGTGACAGCGCGTGGCCTTCGAGATGGTTGATTGCGATCAGCGGTTTCTCACTCGCCATGGCCAGTGCTTTCGCCGAGACCAGCCCCACCATCACTCCGCCGATCAGGCCGGGCCCGGCGGTAGCAGCAATAGCGTCGCAATCCGAAAGGCTTACCTTCGCCTCTTGCAGAACCCTCTCGATCAGCGGCGCGATCCGCTCGGCATGGGCGCGCGCGGCGATTTCGGGCACCACGCCGCCATAGGGCGCGTGCTCTGCCTCCTGGCTGGCGATGGCCTGCGCGAGGATCACGCGCTCGCCCGTCACCAGCGCGGCGGCGGTCTCGTCGCACGAACTCTCTATTCCGAGGACAACTTTGGCGGGCTTGGCACTCATGGGCGGGTTCCACTGGACGCATTCACGCATTAGGGCAAGTCGGGCTTATGACCGAGACATTCAACAACGCCCCCATCCTGCGTCTGGGCACGCGCAATTCCCCGCTGGCGATGGCGCAGGCACACGAGACCCGCGCCCGCCTGTGCGCTGCGCACGGGTGGGACGAAAGCATGGTCGAACTGGTTCCCGTGGTGGCGAGCGGTGACAAGGTGCTCGATCGCCCGCTGGCCGAGATCGGCGGCAAGGCGCTGTGGACCAAGGAGCTGGATCAGTGGCTGCACGAAGGGCGGATCGACGCTTCGGTCCACTCTTTGAAGGATGTCGAGACCGTGCGGCCTGCCGAACTGGTGATCGCCGCCGTGCTCCCCCGTGCCGACAAGCGTGACCGTTTGGTGGGAGCAAAATCGCTGGCGGACCTTCCGCCCGGCGCAGTGATCGGCACCAGCGCGCCGCGCCGCGCGGCGCAGGCGCTCTCCTTGCGGCCCGATTGCACGGTGGTGACTTTCCGGGGCAATGTCGCCACGCGGCTTGGAAAGCTGAAGGCTGGCGAGGCCGATGTGACCTTCCTCGCCGCCGCCGGTCTGCTGCGGCTGGGGCAGGACGAGGTTGGGACGCCGCTCGATCCAGCCGCATGGCTGCCCGCCCCGGCGCAGGGGGCGATTGCGCTCGAATGTCGCTCCGACGATGCCAAGACCTGCAAGCTGCTCGCCGCCATCGACCATGCGCCCAGCCGCGCCGAGGTGATGGCCGAGCGCGCCTTGCTGACCGGCCTTGGCGGCACCTGCCATTCGCCCATCGCCGTTCTCTGCGAGAGCCACGGCGACACCCTCACGATGCGCGCCATGCTGTTCAGCCCCGATGGTTCGGAAAAGATCGAGGACAGCGCGCAGTTCGCCGCTGATGACCTCGAAGCTCCCGAACGGCTGGCCCGCGAGCTGCTCGCCAAGGCCTCGCCCGCGATCGCAGCGGTGTTCAACGGGGCGTCGTGAGGCTGATCGTCATCCGTCCCGAGCCCGGCGCCACCAGCACGGCGGCGGCGGCTCACACGCGCGGGCTTGATATAGAGGTCTTTCCTCTGTCCGCAGCGCGGGCGAGTGAATGGTCCGCGCCCGACCCTGAGGATTTCGATGCACTGCTGATCGGCAGCGCCAATGTATTCCGACTTGGCGGTGCGTGGATGGAAGCCTTCCGCAAGCTCCCCGTCCACGCAGTCGGCCAGACCACCGCCGAAGCCGCGCGTGCGGCAGGCTTTCGGGTGGACTTTGTGGGCGAGGGCGGCTTGCAGTCGATCCTCGATGCGCAGGCGGGGCAGGAAATGCGCTATCTGCGCCTTGGCGGGGCAGAGCGTGTGGCCGTCCAGCCCGCTCCCGGCACGGTGATCGAGGCGCGCACGGTCTATGAAATCGCCCACCTCCCCATTCCGGCTGCGCTGGCCGATATGCTGCGGAAAGGCGAGGCCTTGGTCCTGCTTCATTCGGCAGGTGCTGCGCGCCACTTCGCCGACGAATGCGATAGGCTCGGCATTGCGCGCGCAGGGATAGGCCTTGTCTGCCTCGGCCCGCGCATTGCAGAGACGGCGGGTGAGGGCTGGGCCACCATCGCCAGCGCTCCACAGCCGGGAGACGCGGCATTGTTGGCCTTGGCCGCCAAATTGGTTTAACAGCTCGGCAAGACGAAATTCGGGGGCAAAGCAGCCGATTGCGAGCAAGGCTGCACAAAGGAACCTATGGACTCAGTTTCCCATCAACAGGCCGATCATACGCCAGTGCGCGGATTCGGCCTGCGAACGCTCCTTATCATTGTCGTGCTGGCTGTGCTGGCTGGCGCCGGCGCTGCCTACTATTTCGTGCGTGATGGCGCGGATAACGCCGAGGCTTCGCCGATCTTCGCCGTGCGGCGCGAAGAGGCAAGCGTGCGCCCCACGCCCAAGCCCAGCGCCAGCGCGAACGAGGAGGTCAATGTCGCCCAGGCGCGCCAGGCGGTCGAGCGGGTCGAGCGGGTGGTCGAACAGCAGGGCGGGCTTGATGCGCGGGTGGCCGCGATGGAGCAGCGGCTGACCCGGCTCGATCTGCAATCGCAGGCGGCGGCGGGCAATGCCGCACGGGCCGAGGGGCTGCTGATCGCCTTTGCCGCGCGCCGTGCGCTGGAGCGGGGCGCGCCGCTTGGCTATCTCGAAGATCAGCTGCGGTTGCGCTTCGGCGATGCCCAGCCGAACGCGGTCGACTCCGTGATCGAGGCCGGACGCAATCCGGTTACCCTCGACAGCCTGCTTGCCCGGCTCGATGCGCTGTCGGAAACGATGGCCGACAGCCCGAGTGATGAAGGGTTCGCCGACTGGCTGGGCCGCGAAATGTCCGAATTGTTCGTGATCCGCCGCGAAGGCACCCCGTCGCCGGTGGCCAAGCGCCGGCTCGAACGCGCAAGGCTGTTTCTGCAAACGGGCCGCGCCAATGCGGCGCTGGCCGAAGTGCGCAACCTGCCCAATGCCGAAAGCGCGGCCCGCTGGATCCGAGATGCCGAACGCTACGCCAAGGCGCAGCAGGCGATTGAGCTGCTCGAAACGACGGCGGTGCTCGACCGGCAGAACCTGCGCGACGGATCGGGCACCCGCGTAACCGAAACGGCGGCGAACTAGGCTTTCAGCAATTCGGGCAGGTCGCCGCTCATGCCGCGCGCCTCGTCCATGAAGAAGCGCTTGAGCGGAGGCGTGCGCTGCACTGCGGCCATGCCGATCCGGCGCGCGAGGCTAGGCAGCTTGCCCGGAATGCCGAACAGCCGGGTGAGCGAATCGCAGGCAAAGGCGACCGACAGCGCATCGAGCGCGCGCCACCTCTCGTAACGCGCCAGCATGTGCGCCTCGCCCGGCTCCAGCCCGAGCCGCATCCCTTCGACCAGCACTTCGACCAGCGCGCCCACATCGCGCAGGCCGAGGTTCAGGCCTTGCCCCGCGATGGGGTGAATGCCGTGCGCCGCATCACCCACCAGCGCCAGCCGCTCGCCCACGATTTGCGCGGTGTGCTGGAAGCCCAGCGGGTAGGACGAGCGCGGCCCATCGGCTGAAATCGCACCATAGACGCCGTGCATCTTGCCCATCACCTCGCCGAGGAACGCTTTCTCAGGCAGGGCGAGCAGGCCGGGGGCGTCTTTCTCGTTCACGCTCCAGACCATCGCGCTGCGGTGGCGGCCCTGTTCATCGTCGGGGAGCGGCAGCAGTGCGAAAGGACCGGCGGGGTAGAAGATTTCCCAGGCCACGCCCTCGTGCGGCTTTTCGTGGAACAGCCCGGCGATGATCGCGCGGTGATGATAGTTCCACTGCGCAAGGTTCAGCCCCGCTTCCTCGCGCGTGGGCGAGCGGCGGCCCTCGGCGGCGACCATTAGGCTCGCCTCAAGCACGGTGCCGTCGCCCAGCGTGGCGGAAACGCCATGCGCCCCGCGCTCGCGCTTCGTCACTTGGACCGGCGCGTGCCAGGCTATCAGGTTTTCCTCGCGCGCGGCCTGGAACAAGGCGAGGCGCAGGTCGCGGTTGCGGTACATCAGGCCGAGCGAGCCATCTTCGGGCGCTGGCTCGAAATCGATCCGCCCCGGCTTCATCCCGTCGGTGACGGCGATGTTGGTGATCGCGCAGCCCAAGGGCTCAAGCGCGCCCGCAAGGCCGATGTTGGTGAACAGGTTCCAGCTCGCGGTGGAAATGGCCGAGGCGCGGCCGTCGAAGCCCTCCGCCGTCAGCTCGGCCGGGTCGGCCCGGTCGACCACGTGGCTAGAAATGCCCTTCTTCGCCGCAGCGAGGGCCAGCGTCATGCCAACGAGGCCGCCGCCAAGAATGAGGAGATCGCGCTTGTCCGCCATAGTGTCGTGCTCCTAAAGGTGCGCGCGTGATGCGTGCAAGTCTAATGGACCTTCGGCAGTGGATGGCAAGCCCGTTGTGGCTGGTTTTGGCGCTGTTCGCCGCCTTTTTTGCGGCGCTTCCGGCGGCGGCGCAGGCGAACAACATCGCGCTTGCCGCCTATGCCGACACGGCGCCCGAAGCTGGCGGCGAGGTCGACGTTGCGCTGGTGTTCACGCCTGCGCCGGGCTGGCATGGCTACTGGTCGAACCCAGGTGATGCCGGGGTAGGCCTGCGAATCGACTGGACCCTGCCCGAGGGCTGGCAGGCGGGCGAGCCTCAATTCCCTGTGCCCGAGACGCTGGTGATCTCGGGCCTGATGAATCACGTTTACGAAAGCCCCCATGCCGTGATCGTGCCGCTGCGGGTGCCCGCCGGTGCCGATCTGACCGCGCCGCCGGTGGTAAGCGCCAAGCTCGACTGGCTCGCCTGCACCGACCGCATCTGCGTGCCCGAGCATGGCGAGATCCGGCTCGATTTTTCCGCCACAGCCGCGCTCGTGCCCGAGGCCCGGTTCGAGCAATGGCGCGCCGAGCTGCCGCCGCTGATCGACCGGCACGCCACCTACGAAGTGTTGGGCGATGAACTGCGGCTCGCGATCCCGCTGCCCGCTGCGATGGAGCTGGGCGAGCCGCATCTCTTCATCGAACAACGGCAGATCGCTGCTGGCCAGTCGGTTGCCTATGCCGCGCCGCAGGTATTCCGGCGCGCGGGTGATATGCTGGTGGCGCAGGTGCCGCTCAAGGGGAGCGCAGCGGACGAGGCGGGGGCGGAGGCGCTGGAAGGCATATTGTCGTTCGGTAGGGACGGGCGCGGTGTACGGTTTGTGGCTGAGCCGGGGGCGGTAACGGGCCTCGATGCCCCGGTGATCGCGGGGACGGAGCGCGAGGTGCCTTCGCTGGTCTTCCTGATGGGCGCGGCTTTGCTCGGCGGGTTGATCCTCAACCTGATGCCCTGCGTGTTCCCGATCCTCAGCCTCAAGGCGCTGACGCTGGCCCGCGCGGGCGGCGACGAACGCGCGGCCCGGTCCGAGGCGCTGGCCTACAGCGCCGGGGTGGTGCTCGCCTGCCTTGCGCTCGGCGGATTGATGCTGGCCCTGCGCGCGGGCGGGACGCAGGTGGGCTGGGCGTTCCAGTTGCAGGAGCCGGGTGTGGTCGTGGCGCTGCTGGTGCTCGCCGCGCTGCTGACCGCCAACTTCGCCGGTCTGTTCGAGCTGCCGGGGCTGCCGATCCGCGGCGGCGGCAAGCCTGCCTCGGCCTTCGGCACCGGACTGCTCGCGGCCTTTGTGGCCACGCCGTGCACGGGTCCGTTCATGGCGGCGGCGATGGGTGCGGCGCTGTTGTTGCCGGTGCCGCAGGCGCTGGGGCTGTTCGCCGCGTTGGGGCTGGGGCTGGCGCTGCCGTTCCTGCTGCTCGGCTTCGTGCCGGCGCTGCGGCGGATGCTGCCCAAGCCCGGCGCGTGGATGGAACGGTTCCGCAAGCTGATGGCGATCCCGATGGGGCTGACCGCCTTGGCATTGGTCTGGCTGAGCGTGCGGATCGGTGGCAAGCCGTTCGCCCTGCTCGCGCTGCTGCTGGTGGCGGGACTGCTGATGGGGCTGGCGGTGACCGGGCTGCTGCAACGCCGGGGCAAGATGGCCTGGCCCGCCTTCGGCCTGATCGCCGCGCCGTTTCTGGTCTTCGCCGCCTTCGCGCTGCCCGCCGCCTACGACCCGGCCAGCGCGGGCGCGGAAGAGAGCATTCACGATCCGGCCCCCTTCGACAAACTGGTGCTGATGGACACGGTTCAGTCGCAGGGCAAGCCGGTGTTCCTGTGGTTCACCGCCGACTGGTGCCTGACCTGCAAGGTCAACGAGCGCGTGGCGATCGAGCGCGACGAGGTGCGCAAGGCCTTCGAAGCGGGCGATGTGGTTGCGATGCGCGGCGACTGGACCCAAGCCGATCCGGAGATAACGAAGTTTCTGGAACAGCAGGGCGCGGCGGGTGTGCCGCTCTATCTGTGGTACGTGCCGAACCAGCAGCCCGAGCAATTGCCGCAGGTGCTGACGCCCGAAATGCTGATCGAGCGCGCTAACCGGCGCTGAGTTCGGCTTCGGGCGAAGGCTTCTCGACCGGAGCGTTCACCGTGGCTCCACCCGCGCGGCACCATTCGACGAACTCGCCGGGAATGCGGCTCGGCTGCATTGCGATGGCGCCCTTGCCAGGCAGGGTGGCACGCATGTCGCCCGGTCCGATGAACAGGTCAAGCGCACCGTCTTTAGCGGGCAAACTCGTTTCCCAGCGCCATTCGTTGTCCTTGAGCGTCGGCTCTGCGGGCAGGCGGCTGACATGGCCATTGCCCATCACTGCGAACAGCGCGCTTTGCCCCGGCATGGCAGGAGCATGGCGGATGATCGCCATGGTGATCGGCTCCGCATTGAGGCGGCAGTCGAGCGAGAGCAGCGGCGGTTGGCCAGGGTTGGCGAAATGAATGGCGTGGCCGTTTTCCGCGACCGTCCAGGTGGCGAACTGCGTTTCGGGCGATTCCATCACCAGCTCGCGCGGCGCGGCGGCGACGGCTTCGGCGAGGTCGATGCCTTCGTTGCTGGGCGCCCCATTGGCCTGACTGCAGGCGGCGAGTGGGAGGGCGAGGAGGAGGGCGGAGAGAGGGCGTGTCATCGGCGCGACCACATTAGCGAAAAGCCAACGTTTCGTCACCCTGAACTTGTTTCAGGGTCCATCCTTCGATTTGCACCATCAGGATGAGGGGCGCGATGGATGCTGAAACAAGTTCAGCATGACGAGGGTGGGGCGTCATTTCTTCTTCTCGATCCAAATGCCGATCTGAATGCCAGCGAAGCAGGCACCGCCAGTGATGCTGAGAGTGAGGAGGGACAGAGACATGATTTCGAAAGGTGTCACGGCAAGCTCCAGATGTTGAGGAGCCACCTATTGATACGGTTTTTAAGACCCTGTCAGCGACACTCGGTTGTAGCAGGCGTTGCTACAATCATCACTTCCCCCACTTCTTCTGCACCTTCCCATATCGCGTCTTGCGCGTCCCTGGTCGCCCTTCATTCGAACGCCCCACCATCGGCGCCTTCTTCTGATCGTCAGGCAAGCCCAGCTCGTCGGCCTCCAAGCGCCGGATTTCGTCGCGCAACCGTCCGGCTTCCTCGAACTCAAGGTTCGCCGCGGCGTCGCGCATCTTCTTTTCCAGGTCCTCGATATAGGCGCGCAGGTTGTGGCCCACGAGGTTGTTGCGACCGTCCTCGGCCTCGATATCGACCGTTACGCCGTCCTTCGCGGCGGTGTGCGCGACGATGTCCGCGATCTCGCGCTTGATCGTCTGCGGGGTGATGCCGTGCTCTTCGTTGTAGGCGCGCTGCTTTTCGCGGCGGCGGTCGGTTTCGGCCATCGCGCGCTCCATCGAGCCGGTCACGCGGTCGGCATAGAGGATCACCTTGCCATCCACGTTGCGCGCGGCGCGGCCGATGGTCTGGATCAGGCTCGTCTCCGAGCGCAAGAATCCTTCCTTGTCGGCATCGAGAATGCACACGAGGCCGCACTCAGGAATATCGAGCCCCTCGCGCAGTAGGTTGATGCCGATGAGCACATCGTAGACGCCCATGCGCAGGTCGCGGATCAGCTCGATACGTTCGAGCGTCTCCACGTCCGAGTGCATGTAACGCACGCGCACGCCCTGTTCGTGCATGAACTCCGTGAGGTCTTCGGCCATGCGCTTGGTCAGCGTGGTGACGAGCGTGCGATAGCCCTTCGCCGCCACTGCCTTTGCCTCGGCGATGCAGTCCTGCACCTGATCCTCGGTCGGGCGGATTTCCACCGGCGGATCGATTAGGCCGGTAGGGCGGATCACCTGTTCGGCAAAGACGCCGCCGGTCTCTTCCATCTCCCAATTGCCCGGAGTGGCTGACACGGCAAAAGTCTGCGGGCGCATCGCGTCCCACTCGTTGAAGCGCAGCGGGCGGTTGTCGATGCATGAGGGCAGGCGAAAACCGTATTCGGCCAGCGTCAGCTTGCGCCGGTGGTCGCCGCGCGCCATCGCGCCGATCTGCGGGATCGTCTGATGGCTTTCGTCGACGAACAGCAGCGCGTTCTCGGGCAGATATTCGAACAGCGTTGGCGGCGGCTCGCCTGGCAGGCGGCCGGTGAGGAAGCGGGAGTAGTTCTCGATCCCGGCGCAGCTTCCGGTCGCCGCGATCATTTCCAGATCGAAGTTTGTGCGCTGCTCCAGCCGCTGGGCTTCGAGCAACTTGCCCTCGGCGTTCAGTTCTTCCAGCCGGTGCGCCAGCTCGAACTTGATGGCCTCGGCGGCCTGCTTCATCGTCGGGCCCGGCGTCACGTAGTGGCTGTTGGCATAGACGCGCACCTTGTCGAGCGCGGCGCCTTTCTTGCCGGTGAGCGGGTCGAACTCGGCGATTTCCTCGATCTCGTCGCCGAAGAAGCTGATCCGCCAGGCGGTGTCCTCAAGGTGGCTCGGGTGCAGTTCGAGATTGTCGCCGCGCACGCGGAAGTTGCCGCGCGCGAAGGCGGCGTCGTTGCGCTTGTATTGCAGGGCCACCAGCTTGCGGATCAGCTCGCGCTGGTCAACGCTGTCGCCTTGCTTCAGGTCGAATATCATCGCCGAATAGGTCTCGACCGAGCCGATACCGTAAAGGCAGCTAACCGAAGCCACGATCAGCACGTCGTCACGTTCAAGCAAGCTCCGGGTGGCCGAGTGGCGCATCCGGTCGATCGCCTCGTTCACCGAGCTTTCCTTCTCGATGTAGGTGTCGCTGCGCGGCACATAGGCCTCGGGCTGGTAATAGTCGTAGTAGGAGACGAAGTACTCGACCGCGTTTTCGGGGAAGAAGCTCTTGAACTCGCCGTAGAGCTGCGCGGCAAGAATCTTGTTGGGGGCAAGGATCAACGCCGGGCGCTGCAGGGTCTCGATCACCTTGGCCATGGTGAAGGTCTTTCCAGAGCCGGTCACGCCGAGCAGCACCTGCGTCTGTTCGTCGTCCTTCGCTGCGGCCACAAGGTCGGCGATGGCAGTGGGCTGGTCGCCGGCGGGCTCGTATTCGGAGACGAGCTTGAACGGTTTGCCGCCCGCCATCTTTTCGGGCCGTGCGGGGCGGTGGGGCACGAAGGCGCCAGACGTGTCGGGCTCTTCCAGCCCCCTGCGGATTACGAGTTCTGCCATTGCGCCGATATGGGACGTGCGCCCGTGTCGCGCAACGCTATCGAACGTGCCGATTGGCAGTGCGCCAAGCCGCTGTTAGGCTCGCTGCGACCAGGGGCGGTTTCCAAGCGCCCGTTTCGTTGCCTTTTTTGGGGAAGGGACCCGCCACATGAAATCTCGCCTGATCCTGTCTGCCGCCGTCGCCGCGCTTACGCTCACCGCTTGCGGTAGCTCGAACGACGAGGACCTGCAGGAGGAGGCGCTGTCGGCCGACGACGTTTCGCCCGGTGCAGGCGATCTCAAGCTGGCCGCGGGCGAATACAGCTCGAAGGTCGAACTGGTCGAGTTCGAGCTGCCGGGTCTTCCCGCCGATGTGAAGAGAATGGCCGAGCGCGCTTTCGCCGATGGCGCCGCAGAACCTTCGCTCAGCTGCGTGACCGAGGATTCGACGCCGGAGCAGTGGATCAGCGAGATGAACGAGAGCGACTGTACCGCGACCGATTTCTCGCAGTCGGGCAACAGTTTCTCGGCCACGATGCAATGCAAGGACGAAGATGGGCTCAACGGCACAGTGAACTTCGATGGCACCGTGGAAGGCGAAAAGGTGCAGATGGAAGCGCGCTTCGAGCAGGCTATTCCTGAAATGGGCACCGCCAAGATGCATATGCGCGTGACCGGCACGCGCGTGGGCGAGTGCAGCTAGGGCGGGATACATAGCGTCTTCCGTGCGTTTGTGTTCCGGTTGAGAAAGGAATGCGTGGCGGGGACAAATGTCTGAACTGTTTCAACAGTCGCGGTTCGATCCGGTCCGTTTGCTTGCGAGCGTGACGGCGGTTTCCGATGGCGTGCAGCGTAGGGTCAGGCTTCTCTTTGCACCGCAGCCCGAGGGGGCGCACAGGCCCTCGCTCAAACTTCTTGGCGGCGAAATCGCTTATGTCGCGCGCGCTCTGGCCGGCCGCGCATTCACGCCGTGTACCCTGCCGCGGTGTAACGATCCGAAGGTGGTGATCCTGTTGCCCGGCTTCGGTGCCGATGCACGCCGCATGGGGCGGATGGCGCGCGAGCTTGAACGCGCCGGACACAAGGTCAAGCGCTGGAAACTGGGCTTGAACCTGGGGCCGAGCGAAGAGCAGTTCGCGCGTCTGTCGGAGCGGATCGTCGAAGTGCATGAGCGGTATGGCAAGCCGGTGTGTCTGGTCGGCTGGAGCCTTGGTGGGGTGTACGCCCGCGAAATGGCCAAGCTGCATCCTGATCGGGTGTCCAAGGTCATCACCATGGGTTCGCCCTTCAGCCACACGCCGTGGTCGAACAACATGTGGCGGACATATCAGGCTGTCACCGGCTACCCTGTCAACGATCCGCCGATCGCCTGCGACGTGCGGGCCAAGCCGCCGGTGGAAACCGTGGCCTTGTGGAGCGCGCGCGATGCGGTGGTATCTCCGCGCGCCGCGCGCGGAATGCCGGGTGAGCGCGACCGCGCGATTGCGATTCGCTGCACCCATCTGGGCTTTGCCGATTCGAACGAGTCCATCCTTGCCGTGGGGCGCGAACTTGCCTGAAGCATCGATTAAAAAAACTGTCGCGAGGGCACTTGGCGCGGGGCAAAGTTCCTGTCATGCTGCATCGCACAAAGGAGTTGCATGACCAGCGAACCCGGCTTTGACGAGATGCACGCACCCGACGGATCGGTGCGCCCGGCCTATGCCGGATATAACGAATGGCTCTCGCAGCAGGACGAGCGGTGGATCCACTCGAAAAGCTTCGAGGCCGAGACCTTCTTCCGCAAAACCGGCATCACCTTCAACGTCTATGGCGAGGATGACGCCGAGGAACGGCTGATCCCGTTTGACATGGTGCCGCGCATCATCACCGGTGGCGAATGGCGGCGGCTATCGCGCGGGATCGAACAGCGGGTGAGGGCGCTGAACGCCTTCATGCACGATCTTTACCACCGGCAGGAGATCATCCGCGCGGGCCGCCTGCCAGAGCGTCTGTTCCGCAACAACGATGCCTGGCTGCCGCAGATGGTGGGCTTCACCCCGCCGGGCGGGGTTTACACCCATATCGTCGGGATCGACCTGGTACGCACAGGACCTGACGAGTTTATGGTGCTCGAAGATAATGCGCGCACGCCTTCGGGCGTCTCGTACATGCTCGAAAACCGCGAGACGATGATGGCGATGTTCCCCGAGCTGTTCAGTCACGTGTCAGTGAGGCCGGTGTCGGACTATCCCTCGCGCCTCGCTGCCAGCCTTGCTGCCTGCGCGCCCGAAGGGGCGGGGCCGAAACCCTCGATCGCAGTGCTCACCCCGGGCATCTACAATTCGGCCTATTTCGAGCACGCTTTTCTTGCCGATCAGATGGGCGCCGAACTGGTCGAAGGTAGCGACCTGCGGGTGTTCAATGGCAAGGTGCAAATGCGCACCACGGCGGGCTATCAGCCGGTTGATGTGATCTATCGCCGGGTTGACGACGATTTCCTCGATCCGCTCACTTTCAACCCGGATTCGGTGCTCGGTGTGCCGGGAATCATGGACGTCTATCGTGCGGGCAACGTTACGATTGCCAATGCGCCGGGCACCGGCGTCGCCGACGACAAGGCGATCTATTCATTCATGCCAGAGATCGTCGAGTTCTACACTGGCGAGAAGCCGCTTCTGCCCAATGTCGAAACCTGGCGCTGCGCCGATCCCGATGCGCTTAGCTATGTGCTCGACAATCTGGCTGAGCTGGTGGTGAAGGAAGTCCACGGCTCGGGCGGTTATGGTATGCTGATCGGCCCGACCTCCTCTAAGAAAGAGATCGCCGCCTTCCGCCAGAAGCTGGAAGCCAAGCCGGAGAATTACATCGCCCAGCCGACGCTGTCGCTGTCGACCTGTCCGATCCTCACCCGCGAGGGGCTCGCGCCGCGTCATGTCGATCTGCGACCCTTTGTGCTGTGCTCGCCCACGGGCGTGGACATCACGCCCGGCGGGCTGACCCGTGTAGCGTTGAAGAAGGGATCGCTGGTGGTCAATTCGAGCCAGGGCGGCGGCACGAAAGATAGCTGGGTGCTGGACGACTGATGGCCAATAGAACGCATATCCTCGGCCGGACGGCCAACGCCACCTTCTGGATGTATCGCTATCTGGAGCGGGCGGAGAACACCGCTCGCTTGCTCGCGGCAGGGCAGCGCATGGCGCTCACCCGCGGGGCCCAGATGGCGAGCCAGGAATGGGCCTCCGTGCTCACGACGCTGGGGCTGAAGGATTCCTACCTCACCCAGTATGATGAATATTCCGGATCGCACGTCTGCGATTTCGTGCTGCGGTCGAAGAACAATCCGGAAAGCGTGCTCTCGATGATGGAGCGGGCGCGGCTGAATGCGCGCATGTGCCGCTCGGCGATCACGGCTGAGGTGTGGGAATCGGTCAACGAGGGTTGGATGAGCCTGCGCGAGCTGCTTTCGAAGCAAGTGCGCTCGGCCAATCTGCACGAGGTGCTGATGGCGATCCGGCGCGAAAGCGCGGTCGTGCGCGGGGCCACTCATGGCTCGATGCTGCGTAACGAGATTTACAGCTTCGCCCGCGCCGGCACCTTTCTTGAACGGGCAGATAACACCGCGCGCATTCTGGACGTGAAGTACTATCTGCTGCTGCCGTCGCTTTCTTACGTCGGCACCCCGCTCGATGCGGGCCAGTGGGATAATGTGCTGCGCTCACTCTCGGCAGAGCGGGCTTATCGCTGGCTTAACGCCGGGCGCAGCGACATTCGCTCGATTGCGGATTTCCTGATCCTCGACGACCGGTTCCCGCGCAGCCTGATATTCTGTTATCACGCGATGCGCGAAAACCTGTTTCATCTTGCCCAGTTCCACGGCCGCGAGGGCAAGGTCCACGAGACCATGCGCGAGGCTGACATGAAGCTCAGTGAAATTACCGTCGAGGCGATTTTCGAACAGGGTCTGCACGAGTTCCTGCTCGGTTTCATCGCTGATAACAACAAGCTAGCCGGCGCTATTGCGGAAGATTACCGCTTCATCGCCTGAGCCAGCGGAGCAAGCCCACCATGCGACTAAAGATCCGCCACACCACCCGTTACCGCTTCGCCCACGAGGTGGGCTATGCGATCCAGCGCCTGCGGCTGACGCCCAAGGAAACGCAGGGTCAGAAGATCATCGACTGGCAGATGGTCTATGAAAACGCCCGGGAAGAGCTGGTCTATGACGACCAGAACCACAACCACGTGACATTGATCACGGTTGAGGAAGGCGCGAGCGAGGTGGTCGTGGGGTGCAGCGGCACGGTCGAGACGCAGGACCAGGCGGGCGTTGTCGGGCGCCATGCCGGGCACCTGCCCTTGTGGTCGTTTCTATCGTACACCGACCTGACGCGGCCCGGACCGAAGATCCGTCAGATCATCGCCAAGGTGGAGCGCAGCGAGGAGGGCATGGTCGAGACGTTGCACAACCTTTCCGCCGCCATCCTCGAAACGGTGGAATATGTGACGGGCGCAACCAATTCCACCACCACTGCCGAAGCCGCCGCCGTGGCGGGCAAGGGCGTGTGTCAGGACCATGCCCATATCTTCATCGCCGCCGCGCGCGCGATCGATATTCCGGCGCGCTATGTCAGCGGCTATCTGATGATGGACGACCGCATCGAACAGGAGGCAACGCACGCCTGGGCCGAGGCTTGGGTGCCCTCGCTAGGCTGGGTCGGGTTCGACGTATCCAACGGCATCAGCCCCGATCCGCGCTATGTGCGCGTGGCCACGGGCCGCGACTATCGCGATGCCGCGCCGGTCACCGGGATCAGCTTCGACACCGTGACCGAAGACTTCCATGTCGAACTCGAGGTTGAACAGCGCAGCGCCGAACAATAGAGGCGTGGTGAAGAGGAACGCGGCCTGACCCGCAAACGGGCTTGCCGCCATAGGAAGATTGATCGATGACATATTGTGTTGGCATGGTGCTCGATAAGGGCCTCGTCCTGATGAGCGACACGCGCACCAATTCGGGCGTCGACAACATTTCGGTGTTTCGCAAGATGCACACTTGGTCGGTGCCGGGTGAGAGGGTCATTTCGATCATGTCGGCCGGCAACCTTGCGACCACGCAGGCGGTGATCTCCAAGCTGGAGGAACGCTCGAAAGCGCCGGAAGATCGTTCGAACAGCCTGCTCGAACTGCCCACCATGTTCCAGGTCGCGGTCGAGATGGGCAACATGCTGCGCGAGACAATCGGCGACACGCAGAAGAACAACGGGGCGAGCGGCGGCAGCCGGTTCACCGCCTCTTTGATCCTCGCGGGACAGATCAAGGGCATGGAGCCGCGCCTTTTCATGATCTACCCCGAGGGCAATTTCATCGAAGCCAGCGTCGACACACCTTTCTTCCAGATTGGAGAGACCAAGTACGGTCGCCCGATCCTGCTGCGCGCCTATGAACGCACGATGAGCTTCGAGGCGGCGGTGAAGCTGCTGATGGTGAGCATGGATTCGACCCTCAAGGCAAACCTGTCTGTGGGTCTTCCGCTCGACCTGATGGTGCTCGAACGCGATGTATTCGAGCCGCAGCATGAACGCCGGATCGAGGCGGGCGATCCCTATTTCGAAGAAATATCGTCAAGCTGGGGCGACGCCCTGAAAAATGCGTTTCAGTCGCTGCCCGACTACGAGATGGATACGGCAAGCAAAATCCCGTGATCTGATTCGTCTGCGACTTCGCCAAAGTGCCTAGGGATTGTTGCAGGCAAAACGCCGGTTTAGCTCCAGTTTGGGGGCATATTAACCGCGCAAATCGGCCGGATCTGAGCGAATAGCGGGCTCTATCTCACTGTTTCCGTAGCAATACGAAGTGCGCCGAGCGAAATTTACGGGCTACTTCGCAGTCATGGACAACAGGATCACACTTCACATCGTCGGCGGCACCAGCCGCACCAGGGCAGAACAGGCGCGGCTGGCATTTTCGCTGGGGCACCATGCGGAGGTCTATGCAGATCTCGATGAGATGTTTGACAGACCACCGCGAGGCGGGGTCATCGTCGCCTGCGACGATGTTCTTGAAAACGGGGCGGAAGCCCTGCTCGATAAATTGGGGGAGCAAGGCATCTGGGTCCCGCTGGTCGCCGCGAAAGAAAACCCCGGAGTGGAAGAAGTTGTTGACGCGATTCAGGCAGGGGCCCTCGATTATATGGAGCTGCCGCTAACGGTGGAAGAACTGGGCCGGATGATTGCGCATCTCGTATCGGACGCGGGCCGCCATGCGGAGGCGCGGCGCAGACTGATCGACGCGCGCCGCCGCATCGGCACCCTTTCCAAGCGCGAGCGCGAAGTGCTCGAATGGCTGTCGGAAGGGTGCTCGAACAAGGCCATTGCGCGCGAGCTAGAGATAAGCCCGCGCACGGTGGAAATTCACCGCGCCAATATGATGGACAAGCTTGGCGCTGGCCATGCCGCCGAAGCTGTGCGGATGCGGCTCGATGCCGGATTGGAAGGTGTGCCGCACGAGGCCGGGCCCGCCGGTGGGCAAAGGCTTGGCGAAGCTTCCGAAGAGCCGCCTCGTATGCCGCTGGAAAGGCGCATAGGCTAGGTTGGGGGAGGCGGGCTAGCCCGTCGCCTCAAGCGGCCTAGCGGCAGAAACTCTTGCCTTCGGCGACACCTTCGAGGTGGAAATGGTTTCGATGGGCGGAATTGTATTCAGGGCCGAGCACGGTCCCGAACCGGCGGCAGGCTGACGTCTGAACGACGCGCAAAAACTGGCGCTCGGCGGTGGACCCGCCGTTCCAGTCATCGAGCACCGACACACGCCGCCCATCGGCGAACACGAATGCCGAAATGTCGATGGCGGCGGCGGTGGCATGGGCGCTGCGGCGCGAGGTTCCGGCCACATTGCGGCAGTTGTAGCTGCCATATGTTTCGATCCGCACCAGCCTGGAGCCAAGGATCTGGCGTGCGGCCCGGTCGACGCCGTAGCGCGCCCAGCCAGCGAAGGCCTGGCTGACCGGGCAGGTTACCGCTCCGATGTTGCTGAGTGCCATTTCGCCATCGTCGCTGCTCAAGGCAATCAGCTGCACCGTGCCGAGGTTGGTGCAGCCGTTTCCGTCATAGCGGTCGGGCAGGGGTGTAAAGCGCGCACCGCTGCCTCCGAGATCGGCCATGCAGGCCCGGTCCACAGTGCGGATGGGCACGGCGGTGGCGCGCGAATCGGCGGTACGCGGCGTGCTCGCCTGCCGGCCCGAGCGTTCCGGCACCAGCGAACAGCCCGCGAGCGTCGAGGCCAGAATCAACAGGGCTGCCAATCGTCGCATGGCCGCCAATTTGACGCACCCATGCTTAAGGTAACCTTGCCAGCCGCAGATAATTGCACGCCGCGTCATCCGTAAGCGGACCTTGTGCAGGCACAGGCCAGCGATCTGCGATTGACATTGGGCAATGCGTCTTTAGGTGCGGCGCCGGGCCACGCGGTCCCAACGCCGCGCGAGCTCTCTGAAAGGAGAGAATACATGACTAAGCAACCTACGCTCAAGCCTGAGCGCCCCTTCTTTTCATCCGGTCCTACGTGCAAGCCTCCCGGCTGGTCTATCGACAAGCTCGATACCCGTTCGCTCGGTCGCTCGCACCGCGGCAAATACGCCAAGGGCCGGCTGAAATATGCCATCGACCTCACCCGTGAGCTACTCGGCGTTCCCGACGACTATCTGGTCGGCATCATGCCCGGCTCCGATACCGGCGCGCTGGAATGCGCGATGTGGACGATGCTCGGCGCGCGTCCCGCGACGATCGCGGCGTGGGAAAGCTTTGGCAACGTGTGGATTCAGGATGCGGCCAAGCAGCTCAAGCTGAAAGACCTGCAGATCCTTGATGCTGGTTACGGCGAAATTCCCGATCTGACGCAAGTTCCGCAGGACAACGACGTGGTGTTCACCTGGAACGGCACGACCTCGGGCGCGAAGATCCCGAACACCGACTGGCTCGCGGCTGACCGCAAGGGTCTTGCCATCAACGACGCGACCAGCGCCGTCTTCGCGATGGAGATGGACTGGGCCAAGCTCGATGTGACCACCTATTCGTGGCAGAAGGTGCTGGGCGGCGAAGCGCAGCACGGCATGATGATCCTGTCGCCCAAGGCGGTGGAGCGGATCAACAGCTACGATCCCGAGTGGCCGCTGCCCAAGCTGTTCCGCATCAAGAAGAAGGGCGCCATCGACAAGGCGATCTTCGAAGGTGCAACGATCAACACCCCCTCGATGCTGGCGACCGAAGACTATATCGCCGCGCTTGAGTGGGTGAAGGAAATCGGCGGCCGCGAGGCGATGTTTGCCCGCGCCGATGCCAATGCCAAGATTGTCAAGGACTGGATCGAGGCGACCCCGTGGCTGCGCAATATGGTTGCGGACCCGGCGCAGCAGACCAACACCGGCGTGTGCATGGTCTTCCAGGGCGAGTGGATCGACAGCCTGTCCGACGAAGACAAGGCCGCCGTTCCGGGCAAAATCGCCAAGAAGCTCGAAGAGCTTGAGGTCGGTTTCGACTTCAACGGCTACCGCGATGCGCCTCCGGGCCTGCGGATCTGGTGTGGCGGTTCGCTCGAAAGCGAAGACATAGCGCGCCTGCTGCCGTGGATCGAGTGGGCTTACGAAGAGCTCAAGGCCGGCAACCTCTAAGAGGTTGGCAACAAGAGGTAACGCCATGGCGCGTCCGCCCCTTCCGCCCTTCACCGCCGAAACCGCCGCGCAAAAGGCGCGGATGGCCGAGGACGCATGGAACGGGCGCGACCCTGCAAAGGTCGCGCTCGCCTATACGCCCGACAGCCGCTGGCGGAACCGCTCGGAATTCATGTGCGGCCGCGATGCGATCGTCGCCTTCCTCACTGCCAAGTGGGAACGCGAGCTCGAATATCGGCTGATCAAGGAAGTCTGGGCCTTTGAAGGCAACCGCATCGCCGCCCGTTTTGCCTATGAGTGGCACAACGCGGCGGGTGACTGGTTCCGCTCCTACGGGAACGAGAACTGGCAGTTCGATGCCGAGGGGCTGATGGCCGTGCGCCTTGCCAGCATCAACGACGTGCCGATTTCGGAAGGCGAACGCCTGTTTCATTGGCCTCAGGGCCCGCGTCCGGCGGACCATCCCGGCCTTTCCGACCTCGGTCTCTAATCCCGATTGCGGCGCTGTGTGCGCCGTGCACCCGATATTTCCTGCGACAGGAGCATTCTCATGACTAAGCCCAAAGTTCTCATTTCCGATAAGATGGATCCCAACGCCGCCAAGATCTTCGAAGAGCGCGGCTGCGACGTCGATGTCATCACCGGCAAGACCCCTGAAGAGCTGAAGGCCATCATCGGCCAGTACGACGGCCTCGCCATCCGCAGCTCGACCAAGGTCACTCCCGAAATCCTCGCCGCCGCGCCCAACCTCAAGGTGATCGGCCGCGCCGGTATCGGTGTCGACAACGTCGATATCCCGGCTGCCTCGGCTCAGGGCGTGGTGGTGATGAACACCCCGTTCGGCAACTCGATCACCACCGCCGAACACGCCATTGCGCTGATGTTCGCTGTGGCGCGCCAGATCCCCGCCGCCAACGCGCGTACCCAGAACGGCGAATGGCCGAAGAATGACTTCATGGGCGTCGAGCTGACCGGCAAGACGCTCGGCCTGATCGGCGCGGGCAACATCGGTTCGATCGTCGCCAGCCGCGCGCTGGGCCTGCGGATGAAGGTCGTCGCCTACGATCCGTTCCTGACGCCCGAGCGCGCCATCGAGATGGGCGTGGAGAAGGCTGACCTCGGCACCCTGCTCGAAAAGGCCGACTTCATCACGCTGCACACCCCGCTCACCGACGAGACCCGCAACATCCTCAGCCGCGAGCGGCTCGAGCAGTGCAAGAAGGGCGTGCGGATCGTCAACTGCGCGCGCGGCGGCCTGATCGACGAAGCGGCGCTCAAGGACCTGCTCGACAGCGGCCACATCGCCGGTGCCGCGCTCGACGTGTTCGCCAGCGAGCCTGCCAAAGAGCACCCGCTGTTCGGTACCCCGAACTTCATCTGCACCCCGCACCTCGGCGCCTCGACCACCGAAGCGCAGGTCAACGTGGCGCTGCAGGTGGCCGAGCAGATGGCCGACTATCTCGTCAACGGCGGTGTCACCAACGCGCTCAACATGCCTTCGCTCAGCGCCGAGGAAGCGCCAAAGCTGCGCCCCTACATGGCGCTGGCCGAGAAGCTGGGTTCGCTGGTCAGCCAGCTGGCTCATGGCAACCTCACCGAGATCAGCATCGAGCGTTCGGGCGCTGCTGCCGACCTCAACGGCAAGCCGATCGAGGGCGCGGTGCTGGCGGGCTTTATGCGCCGCTATTCGGACACGGTGAACATGGTCAATGCGCCTTACCTCGCCAAGGAGCGGGGCCTTCAGGTCCGCTCGGTCCGCTATGAAGGCGAGGGCGTCTACAACACGCTGCTGCGCGTGACCGTGGCGACCAGCGCGGGGCCGCGCTCGGTAGCCGGCACACTGTTCGCCGACAAGGGCGCGCGTCTGGTGGAAATCTTCGGCATCGGCATCGAGGCCGATCTCGAAGGCCACATGCTCTATGTCGTCAACGAGGATGCGCCCGGCTTCATCGGCCGCGTCGGCTCGCTGATGGGCGAGCATGGCATCAACATCGGCACCTTCCACCTCGGTCGCCGGGAAACGGGCGGCGAGGCGGTCGTGCTGCTGAGCGTAGATGCGCCGATCCCGCAGGAAGTAATCACTGCTGCGGAGAAGCTGCAGGGCGTGAAGCTGGTGAAGGCACTCAGCTTCTAAAGCCGCACGTACAACTGTCATCCCGGCCTTCCACCGGGATGACATTGTGGCTAGGGGGCCTTGCATGACCGACCGCACCACTGACCTCTTGCCCGAGGGCCTCGAAGACCGCCTGATCCAGAGCGCCGCTGCGGTCACGCGCATCGAACGGGCCGTGCTCGATACCCTCACCGCACACGGCTATGACCGGGTGCGCCCGCCGCTGATCGAGTTCGAAGGCTCGCTCGCCGCGCGGATGGACGGGGTCAGCCGCAACCACATGTTCCGCTTCGTCGATCCGAAGAGCCTGCGCACGCTGGCCCTGCGCGGCGACATAACCGTGCAGGTCGGGCGCATCGCTGCCACCTCGCTGGTCGAAGCGCCGCGTCCGCTGCGGCTCGCCTATGCCGGGCAGGTGGTGAAGATCGCCGGGACCGCGCTCGAACCGCGCCGCGAGAACCTGCAACTGGGCGCCGAGCTGATCGGCACCGATTCGGTCGCCGCCGCGAGCGAGATCGTCGAACTCGCGATTGCCGCGCTTGAAGCTGCCGGGGCCACCGGCATTTCTGTCGATTTCACCATGCCCGATCTGATCGACGTTCTCGCCGACGGTCCGCTGCCACTGGCCGATCGCGAGGCGGTGCAGCGCAAGCTGGATATGAAGGATGCAGGTGCGCTCACCGAAGCGGGCGGGGCGGATTATCTGCCGCTGCTGTTCGCCACGGGGGCCTTGCCAGAGGCGCTGGCCGAGTTGGAGGCGCTGAACAAGGACAGCGTGCTCGACAGCCGGATCGAGGCGATCTCGCAGATCGCCGCACGGGTCGATGGACGCGCTCGCCTCACGCTTGACCCGACAGAACGGCATGGCTTCGAATATCAGAGCTGGTTCGGTTTCACGCTTTATGCGCAAGGCGTGCGCGGAGAGCTGGGGCGGGGCGGCACCTATCGCATCGGCGGCAGCGGCGAAGTGGCGACCGGATTCTCGCTTTACCCGGAAGAACTGGTGGAGGCGGTGAAAGCTGGCGAAGACATCGGGGAGAAGGTGTTCTTGCCGCTCGGCCATGATCCGGTGATTGCGGCCAAGCTGCGCGCCGACGGCAAGCGGACGCTCGCCGCGCTGTCTGAAGCGGACGATGCTGGTGCTCTGGGCTGTTCGCACCGGCTCGAAGGCGTCGAGGTTAAGCGGCTTTAATCGCGGAGTATTTCCTCGATCCAGCTTTGCGCGACCACAGTGGGTGGGAATCCTGCGCGCCCGAACCAGCGGCTCAGCCGTATATGTGCGAGCGGGCTGGTGCCGGGGAACGCGTGCCGCTCCACCCGGTCACCCGAGTTTTTCAGCGCCTGTTCGAGCAGCCGTGCCTGCGCGCCGGTAAAGCCGCTGGCGGTGTGCATGATCAGGAAGGGCGGGGCGCTTGCGCCATTCGCCTCAAGCTGCGCCACCGGTGACAGCGCAGCAAGATCGGCCCCGGCAAAGGCAGGATCAAGCAAACGCTTCTGGAGCTGTGCCGATCCGGTGCTTGGCGCGCCCGGATCGTAGGCCGCGCCGTCAATCGCGATCACGCCGGCCAGGTCGCCAGGCGCTAAGCCATGGGCGCCCAGCAGCGCTGGATCGCTTGCCACCAGCGCGGCAAGGTGCGCGCCCGAGGAATGACCCATCAGTACGATCTTGCGCCGGTCGATGCCCAGTTCGTCAGCCCGCGCGAACAACAGCGTAAGCCCCGCCGCCACATCCTCGGCCATGGTCCGCACGGAGACTTCGGGCACCATGCGGAAGTTGAGTGCGGCGAAGTGCCAGCCAAGGCCATGCGCAAAGGGCACCTTGGCATCTTTCAATCGCCGGGTCTTGTCACCGAACTGCCAGGCTCCGCCATGCACGAACACCAGCAACGGCTTTGGGCTGTCTGCTGCCCTATAGACATCGAGCGCGTGCAACGGGTGATTGCCATAGGCCAGCGTTAGGCTCGGCTGGCGAAAGCGCTGGCCGGAGCGGGTTTCCGCCTTGCGGCCATAGCCCAGCAGGACATTGGCGATGGTGCGCAGGCTCGGCATGGCTGGCTCGCTGCCCGCTCGTGGAGCGTGAGGCAACCCTTTGCTACAACGTGGCTATCGTCGCATGGCTGCCCTAAGCTTACATGGCCCGCCGCTGTTGACTCGGCGGCAAGCCCGGCTAAAGACGCCCCCGCATTCGGGGAGCCGCGCTCCCTTCTGGTCCAATCCGTTCGCCGAGTCCTGTCGAAGGGCGTCCCGGATTTTCTTGGCAGGGTGGAGGACTCTATCCATGCCGAACGTAACCGTGATTGGCGCCCAGTGGGGCGACGAAGGCAAAGGCAAGATTGTCGACTGGCTGGCCACCCGCGCCGACGTGGTGGTGCGCTTCCAAGGCGGCCACAACGCCGGCCACACGCTGGTGGTGGGCGACAAGACCTACAAGCTCTCGCTGCTGCCTTCAGGCATCGTCACCGGCACGCTGAGCCTCGTTGGCAATGGCGTTGTGCTCGATCCCTGGGCGCTGAAAAGCGAGATCGAGCGGCTCGAAGGACAGGGCGTAGCGATTACGCCCGATAATTTTGGGATTGCCGACAATTGCCCGTTGATCTTGCCGGTCCACGGCGAGCTTGACGTGATGCGCGAGGCCGCTGCTGGCAAGGGCAAGATTGGCACTACCGGCCGCGGCATTGGCCCGGCCTATGAAGACAAGGTGGGCCGCCGTGCGATCCGCGTGTGCGACCTCTCGCACCTCGACGAACTCGAACCGCAGCTCGATCGCCTCTGCGCTCACCACGATGCGCTGCGCGCCGGGTTTGGTGAGCCGACGATCGACCGCGCCGAGCTGCTCGCCAAGCTGCGCGAGATTGCACCGTTCGTGCTCCAGTATGCGCAGCCGGTGTGGAAGCGGCTGAACGAGGTGAAGAAGGCTGGGGCAAAGATCCTGTTCGAGGGCGCGCAGGGCGTGCTGCTCGATGTCGATCACGGCACCTATCCCTTCGTGACCAGCTCCAACACCGTCTCTGGCACGGTCGCCAGCGGCTCGGGCATGGGGCCGGGCGCGGCGGGCTTCGTGCTCGGGATCGTCAAGGCTTACACCACGCGCGTGGGCTCCGGCCCGTTCCCGACCGAGCTGGAAGACGAGACCGGCCAGCGGCTGGGCGAGCGCGGCCACGAGTTCGGCACCGTCACTGCGCGCAAGCGTCGCTGCGGCTGGTTCGATGCCGCGCTGGTGAAGCAGACCTGCGCCATTTCTGGTGTCACCGGCATCGCGCTGACCAAGATCGACGTGCTCGACGGGTTCGACAAGATCAAGATCTGCACCGGCTACACGCTCGACGGCGAGCCAATCGACTACCTGCCCGCCAATGCGCAGGATCAGGCGCGGCTGGAGCCGGCCTACGAAGAGATCGACGGCTGGGAAGGCACCACCGTGGGGGCGCGCAGCTGGGCCGATCTTCCGGCGCAGGCGATCAAATATATCCGCCGGATCGAAGAACTGATCGAGTGCCCGGTGGCGAGCGTATCGACCAGCCCTGAGCGTGAGGACACAATCCTGGTGCGCGATCCCTTCGCCGACTGATCGTGTTAGCCTCGGGGCTTATGCTTAACGAATTCTTGACAAGGTCCTGATTTGTTCTCATTGCGTTCGCATTCACTTCAGGGGAGTGCGAAGAGATGGGTCAGGCCACCTTAATCGATTTCACCTATGAGATGGCCGCTGACAGCGCCGGGATGAAGCTGGCGCTGTCGGTGTTTTCCGATCGGGCGCAATTTCGCGATGATCTGCGCGAGGATGCGGAAATCGCAGGTTTTGCCTTGCGCGAATGCGGCCCTCTTGCAGAGCTGCTCGATGGCGATCCGCGGCCCCTGGGTGAACTGGTATTTCTCGATTGCCCCGATCTCGACGGGGCGGGCTATGCCGCGCTGAGCAGGCTTGATGAGCGCGCGGCGCAAACGGGGGCGCGGCTGATCGTGTCGACCACGCTCGATGCGCTCGAGGCGGTCTATGGCTGCTGTTCGGCGAGCGAGGTTCAAATCCTCGTCAACCCGCGCCGGGCGGATCGGGTCATAGCGCTCGGCCGAATGTTGGCCGATCTGTCGGGGCTGCGGGTGCGCGAACTGTCGGAGGAAGACCGGCGCACCTTGCTGCGGATCACGGAGCAGGTCAGCCACATTGCCGAAAGGATCGACCAGCTCACACCTGATCAGACGGCGAAGTCATCGGGCGAGAGCATTTTCAGCTTCGAGCCGGCCGCCGCCTCATCATCGTGCAATGGCGAGCGGTTGGTGCGCGCGACGCGGCCACCGCTACCCGATCCGCGATTGGTGCGCCGGATTATCCAGCAAAGGCAGATGCGAGCCCGGTTCTTCGATGGCGATCTCTTCGCCGATCCGGCCTGGGATATGCTGCTCGACCTGACTGCCGCGCGCGCCGAGCATCTGCGCGTCTCGGTCACCTCGCTGTGCATCGCTTCGGGCGTTCCGCCGACCACAGCGCTACGCTGGATTTCGCAGATGACCGAGGCCGGATTGCTCGAGCGGATCGAGGATGAGACGGACCGCCGCCGTGCCTTCATCCAGCTGACCGAGAAATCGTCGGATGCGATGGCGCGCTATTTCCACGAGTTGGGGCAGGCGGCGGCGCAGATGGTGTAAGGGGAGGAAAGGCGCTTCCAGCCTCCCGCGAGAAACTGGTGGGCGGTGACGGGCTCGAACCGCCGACCCTCTCGGTGTAAACGAGATGCTCTACCAACTGAGCTAACCGCCCTGCGCGAGCGCCGCTTAGCGCAAGGTTAGCACCGTGAAAAGAGGGTGTGTGACTATGCGGCGTTTTACCGAGCTATTCGGCTTTGGTGCTTACCGCCGCTTCCAGCACGGCCTCATGCGCTTCGGGAGTCGACCAGTCATAGGCACCGATCACCCGCCATACCTCCTTGCCCTCGGCATCGTAAAGGATCGTAAGCGGCAGTACCGCGCCCCCGCCATAGGCGAAGGCGAGCGCGTTGTCGGGGTCCATCCACGGTTCAAGTGCGACGAAATCGTGGTCCGCGAAGAAAGGCTCCACCGCTTCGGCCCCACGCAGGTCTTCGCTCACCGTAACCACGCGCACCGTGTCTCCCAACTCGTCGGCCATATCGTCGAGCAGCGGCATCTCGACCACGCAGGGCGCACACCATGTCGCCCACAGGTTGAGCAAAAACGGCTGACCGTCCATCTCGGCCAGCGCCAGCTCGGTGCCATCAGGCTGACGTACGGTCACTTCTGGCACTTCCTCGCCCGCCAGCGAGCGGTCAAGCGTTCCGGTGAGCGTACCATCCTGCGCTTCGGTGCTCGCAGCTTGCGTGTCCGGCTCCGCACCGGTATCGCACCCGGCCAGCAGCGCCGCGAGGCAAACAACCAGCAATTTCGGGGATTTTCGCAGTTTGACCAAGGATAGTTCCTCCAACGCCATGTGGGGCGGACGGTTTGCCGAAGGGCCTTCGGCAATCATGCGCGAAATCAATGCCTCGATTCCGTTTGATAAAGCCCTTTGGCGACAGGATATCGCCGCAAGCAAGGCTCATGTCACCATGCTTGGTGCACGCAATATCGTTTCCGGCGCCGATATGGAAACGATCCTCGACGGTCTCGACAAGGTCGCGGAAGAATACGAAGCGAACGGCGTTCCCGAAAACTGGGAGCTCGAAGATATCCACATGACCACCGAGAGCCGCCTTGCCGAGCTGATCGGCCCGGTGGCGGGCCGCCTGCACACCGCGCGCAGCCGCAACGATCAGGTGGCGACCGACTTTCGCCTCTGGGTGCGCGACGCCATCGACGAGACACTGGAGGGGCTCGCTGCCCTGCGTCGCGCGCTGGTCGAGCAGGCGAACAATCACGCCGATTCGATCATGCCCGGCTTCACCCACCTGCAAACCGCGCAGCCGGTAACGCTCGGCCATCACCTCATGGCTTACTACGAGATGGCAAGTCGCGATGTTTCGCGCTTCGAAGATGCGCGCGCCCGGCTTAACCGTTCGCCGCTCGGCAGCGCCGCGCTGGCGGGCACGGGCTTCCCAATTGACCGTGAGATGACCGCCAAGGCGCTCGGCTTCGATAGCCCGACCGACAACAGCCTCGATGCCGTGTCAGACCGCGACTTCGCGCTCGATTATCTCTCCGCCGCCACCCAGTGCAGCCTGCACCTGTCGCGGTTGGCCGAGGAGTTCGTGATCTGGGCGAGCCAGCCCTTCGGCTTCGTGCGCATGGCGGATAGTCTGTCGACCGGCTCCTCGATCATGCCGCAGAAGAAGAACCCCGACGCCGCCGAACTGGTGCGCGGGCACGCTGGCCGGATCATGGGCTGCTTCACCTCGTTGATGGTGACGATGAAGGGCCTGCCGCTCGCCTATTCGAAGGACATGCAGGACGACAAGCCGCCGGTGTTCGAGGCGCACGGCTTGCTGCGGCTGTCGATCGCGGCGATGGTCGGAATGATCGCGGACAGCACCTTCAAGACCGAGCGTATGCGTCAGGCCGCAGAACTCGGCTATGCCACGGCCACCGATCTTGCCGACTGGCTGGTGCGCGAGGCGGACATCCCGTTCCGCGAGGCGCACCACATCACCGGCGCGGCGGTGAAGCTCGCCGAAAGCAAGGGCTGCGCGCTCGACGAGCTGTCGCTTGACGAATTGCAGGCCATCGATGGCCGGGTGGACGAACGTGTCTACAAGGCGCTCTCGGTCGAGGCATCGGTGGCCGCGCGCTGCTCGCATGGCGGCACCGCGCCGGTGGAGGTGCGAAAACGCGTGGCCGCGGCGCGATTGGCATTGGGGATGGGCGCGTGAAGCGCGCGGCACTCCTGATCGCCGGCTCGCTTGCGCTTGCCGCCTGCGGCCAGCGTAACGAGCTTGAGCCCGCGCCCGGTCGTGCCTTGCCGCCCGCGCCCTATGGTGCGAGCGAGCCGCCCAGCTCAAGTCAGTTGCTCGCAGTCGACCCGCAGGCTGCGCCCGAGCGCAGCGTGGAACTGCGCAGCGAATCCGAAGAACGGGAGGACGATCCGTTCGACCTCCCACCCGAAGGGTAAGAAACATTGGATCATTTTCAGCTTCGTAACGGCGAGATGTTCGCCGAGGACGTGCCGCTCGCCCGCATCGCGGACGAAGTGGGCACGCCCGTCTATGTCTATTCGCGCGCCACGTTCGAGCGCCACGCCCGCGTGTTCCGCGAGGGGCTCGCCGGGCTCGAGCGCAAGCCGCACCTTGCCTTTGCTGTGAAATCCAACCCGAACCTTGCCGTGCTTAGCCTGCTTGGGCGCGAAGGCTATGGCGCCGATGTGGTTTCGGGCGGCGAGATGGCGCGCGCCGTCGCGGCGGGCATTCCAGCGGCGGACATCGTGTTCTCGGGCGTCGGCAAGACCGCGCGCGAACTGGCTGCCGGGCTCGATGAGCGGATTGGCCAGTTTAATATCGAGAGCGAGGAAGAGGGCGTCGAGCTCGCCCAGATCGCGGCGGAGAAGGGGCTCAAGGCGCCCTGCGCGCTGCGGGTGAACCCCGATATCGACGCCGGCACCCACGAGAAGATCTCGACCGGCAAGAAGGACAACAAGTTCGGCGTGCCTATTGACCGCGCGGGTGAAATCTACGCCCGCCTCGCGGCCTTGCCGGGGCTGGAGATGCGCGGCCTTGCGGTGCACATCGGCAGCCAGCTGTCCGAACTGGCCCCGCTTGAGGCGGCCTTCCTGCGGCTCGGCGAGCTGCTCGGCGAGATTCGGGGTGCGGGCGACACCGTTACCCATATGGACCTCGGCGGCGGTCTCGGCGTGCCTTACAAGAAGGGCGAGGTCTACCCGAGCCCGGCCGACTACGGTGCCATGGTGGCCCGCGTCACCAAGGACTGGGACGCGACGCTGATGTTCGAGCCGGGCCGTGTAATTGCGGGCAATGCCGGGGTTCTGCTGACTCGCGTGATCAGGGTGAAGCGCAATGCCAACCGCGATCCGTTCGTGATCGTCGATGCGGCGATGAACGATCTGGCGCGGCCCTCGCTTTACAACGCCTGGCACGATTTCGATGCCGTGCGCCCTAGCGGTGCGCGGATGGTGGCGAACATCGTCGGCCCGATTTGCGAGACCGGCGACACCTTCGCCACCGGGCGCGATATCGATGCGGTGGGTCCGGGCGATCTTGCCGTGTTCCGCACTGCCGGAGCCTATGGCGCGACAATGGCGAGTTCGTACAACTCGCGCGGCTTCGTGGCCGAGGTGATGGTCGACGGCGACGAATTCGCCGTGGTCGCCGACCGCATCCTGCCCGAGGCGATTACCGCCGCCGAGCGCGTGCCAGACTTCCTGAAGCGCTAGGACGGCTGATGCGCTCGCTCCCGCTCTTCCACCGTATTGCCGGTCAGCCGGTGATCGTGCTGGGCGAGGGCGAAGCTGCGGCGCCGAAGGCGCGATTGGTCGAACGTGCAGGGGGGCTGGTCGTCACCAATCTCCAACGCGGGATCGATGAGGGCGCGCGGCTGGCCTTCGTCGCCCATGAAGACGAGGCGCGCTGCGAGGCCGATGCCCTGCGGCTGCGCGGGGCGGGGTTGTTGGTCAACGTGGTCGACAAGCCCGACTGGTGCGATTTTACCACTCCGAGTTTGCTGGAGCGCGACCCGGTGCTGATCGCGGTCGGCACTTCGGGTGCGTCGGCCGGGCTGGCCAAACATCTGCGTTTGCGGCTTGAGGCGCTGCTGCCGCCGTCGCTGGGCAGGCTGGCGCAGGGACTGTCCGAGGCGCGCGGGGCCTTGCGTAAGGCCTTTCCCGATTCGGCGGAGCGCCGCCGTGCGCTTGATGCTGCGCTAGGCGAGGGCGGGGCGCTTGATCCGCTCGATTCGGGCAGTGCGGACCGGCTTGGCGAATGGCTAGCGGCTGGCGGCGACGCTGCTGCGCCTACAATGCATGAATTTACGGTTGCGAGCGACGATCCCGATGACCTCACGCTGCGTCAGGCGCGGCTGCTTGGGATGGCCGATGTTGTCGTGGCCGATCCGCAGGTCAGTGAAGAGGTGCTGGTGCGCGCCCGGGCCGATGCGATGCGGTTGATGCTGCCTCACGAGGGCGAGATGCCCGAAGGGCTGATCGTGATTGTGCGCCGGGCTTAGAACATTCCGCCTGCGAGCCGGTCGATTGCGGCTTGGAGGATGATCGCGGCGGCGTGGCTGTCGATCCGTGTCGCCCGCTTGGCGCGGCTGAAGTCCTGGTCGATCATCGCACGCTCGGCGCTCGTGGTGGACCAGCGCTCATCCCACAGCAGCACCGGCAGGCCGAGCCCCTGCTCGGACATCTGCGCCAGATTGCGCGCAAAGGCGCGGCTCGCCTGCACCCGCGGCCCGGCGCTGCCATCCATGTTAAGCGGGAGGCCGATCACAACGCCTTTTACCGAACGGGCAGCACACAGCTCGGCCAGAGCCGCGCGGTCGCGGCCGTATTTGCCCTTGGGTAGTGTCTTGCCCGCCGTGGCGAAGGTCCAGCGCGCATCGCACAGCGCGGTGCCAATGGTCTTGGTGCCGAGGTCCAGGCCAAGCAACACTCCGCCATCGCCCAGCGCCTCTCGAAACTCGGGAGCCTGTTCGGTTACGAGCGCGCTTGTTGCCATGCTTCTACCCGACGCGCGACGTCGGCCTTGAGGTTCGCCCAGAACAGGGGGATGTCGTAGACGTGGTAGTTGTTGCCGGGCAGCACGTATTGACCCAAGTCCACGGCCTCCCCGATCAGCAGCAGGCCGTTGGCATCACACCGCGCGCCCACGGCAGCGGGCACCAGTTCGCCGTCGGAAAGGTCGGAATTGGGCACCAGGGTGCCGAGGTTGGCGCTGGCCGCGGCTTCGCCGCCCGTTGCACCGGTCAGCGGGTTCACGCAGAGGATCGGGCTACCCGCGCGGCTTTGCCCGTCGAGCCCCGGCGTCGCTTCGTAGCGCGTGAGCAGCAGGCCTGGCTCGGCCGGTTCAGCAAAGCTGACCCAGTCGCTGATGCAGGCGGGCTGATCGGCGCTGGCGCAGGCGGGCAGGCCGAGCGCGGGCAGGTCATGCTCGACGGAAATCGGCCAGCCAACCGGGTAAACCGCGGCAATTCGATCCTGCAATGGCGTGCCGACCACGCGCTCCTGCAACAGGCGGGCGACATGGTAGCCGCCCTGGCTATGCCCCGCGAGGACGATGGGCATGTCGGGATCGACGCTTTCGAGGAAGAATTCGAAGGCTTGGCTAACGTCGAGGTAGGCTGCGTCGAGCGCCTGTTGCGCTTCGGGCGCATCGGTGAGGAACGCGCCGAAAGTGGCCTGCCGATACCGCGGAGCCCATATCTCGCCGGCCTCGTTGAAGGCGCTGGCCATGCCGCGGACCATCAGCCGCGCGCGCCACTGCGATTCTTCGTGGTCAATTGGGGCGTTCCAGCTCGAACGCTCCAGATAGCTGGTGGGGTGTACGAAAAACACCGCGAAGGCGGGGGCGCTGTTGTCCGCATCGTTCGCAGAGGCAGAGTCCGGTGCCTGCGCGCTTCCCGAGTCGCCCTCGGGCGCGGCGGCATCGGCAGGCTGCCAGCGCGCGGCATCGTCCTCAATTGCGAGGCCGGGGCGGCTGAACCACATATCGGGATCGTTATACGCGACGGCCTCAAGCGGCGCTTGCGACACGAATTCGCTGTCGGGCACGAGTGCGATCTTGGTTACGTCGTCGGCATAGATCCGCAGTGCAAACAGCACCCCGGCGACCAGAACAATCCCAACAACGATAAAATAGAGAAACTTACGCAGGGTTGTTCTCCCCTGAGGTGGCGGCTTCGTCGCGCGCGTTCTGCTCGCTGCGCCGTTCGAGCGCGACCTTGATCATGGCCAGCAACGGATCGGCCAGGAACAGGCCCAGAATACCGAACAGGATGCCCATGATGAGCTGCATCCCCAGCACCAGCGCCGGGGCCAGATCGACAGTCTTCTTGGCGATCATCGGGATCACGATATAGCCGTCGATGTTCTGCACCAGGAGATAGACCACGATGGTGTAAATCCCCATTTCGGTGCCGCCCGAAAAGCCCACCAGTACCATCAGCACGCCAGAAACCACCGCGCCGATGTTGGGAATGAAGGCGAGCAACCCTGTGAGGATAGCGAGCAGGGCGGGCATGGGGATCGCATCCCCGGTCACCACACCGTAAAGCACGAGCATGATATAGGTGAAGATGCCTTCGACCACCATGCCCACAATGCGGCCGAACATAAGGCGCCGCATGGTATAGCCCATGCGCTCGGCGGTGAGATAGAAATCCTCTCGGCGGGCGCGCGGAAGCATCCAGGCGACCCCGCGTTCGTAAAGGCGTGGCTCGATAGCGACATAAATGCCGATGATGAGAATGAGGGCAACGGTCGTCAGTCCGCCCAGCAACCCGCCCAGCGCGCGGGTGACGGTGCCAACACCGTCCATCGCCTGGCCTGCCATGCCCTTCAGGTCGTCAAGCGCGATCTCGAAGCCCTGGCCCCTGGCCCAAAGGAACAGCTCGCGCGCCTGCCGTTCGACGATTGCCGGTAATTCGGCCGCCTCGCGTGAGATTTGCGAGCCGGCATACATCGACAGCCAGATGAGAAATCCGATCCCTCCCGCCAGCACAATAGCGACGCGCCAGGGACGAGCGATGGGGAGCCAGCGCCCGAGCAGCCGCGACCCGCCATCGATCATCGAGGCGAAGACCATTGCACCGAAGATCACCAGCAGGCTCTGCGAAATGTAGATCGCCAGCACCAGAAGCCCGACGATGGTGCTCCAGACCAGCGCGCGCGCTGCTTCAAGCCGCAGTTCGGGGCTGGTGATGCTGGTCGGGCTGGCGCCCATTTCCTTATCGTCGGTGTGGGTGTCGGTGTCGGCCATAATTTATTCGTCGTCCTTTTGCGGACGCAGGCTGGTCCAGGCGCGGTCGGGCCGCAGGGCGGAGAACCAGCTCAGCGGATTGTAGCTGGCGCTGCCATCGAGTGAGAACGTGATGAATTCAGCGCGCCCGCCGACATTGGCCAGCGGCACCGGCCCGCCGAGCCCGCTTGCAAAGATCGGCGCGCGGCTGTCGGCAGAATGGTCGCGGTTGTCGCCCATCAGAAACACGTGGCCATCGGGCACGGTCACTTCGGCCATATTGTCCAAGCTCTGGGTCTCGTGGTCGATAATCAGATAGCTCGCACCGTTGGGCAGCGTCTCGCGGTAGGTGGGCGGCTCGTAGACCGTGGTGCCATCTTCCAGTTGCACACGATAGGGGGCGAAGGCGGCCATACAGTCCCTGCCATCGCACTGTCCGTCTTCGTCGGCGGGGAGGCGCACCGGCGGCTCGACCGCCTGCGGCACGGGCTTGCCATTGAGGATGATCTGGCCGTTCACCACCGCAATTCGATCGCCGGGCAAGGCGACCACACGCTTGATATAGTCTTCGGCGTGAGTCGGCGGCACGGCGATAACGATGTCGCCGTATTCGGGCGTGCCCGGCGCGACTCGCCAGGTGGAGCGCGGCAGCAGATGGAAGCTTGCCGAGACCCAGCTCCAACCATAGGGCCACTTGCTTACAACCAGCCTATCGCCCACCAGCAGGTTGGGCATCATCGAGCCAGATGGGATGTAGAACGGCTTGGCGACGAAGGTGTGAAAGGCCAGTACCGCCAGCAACATCAGCGCGAGGCCGCGAATCTCGGCCAGCCAGTTAATCTTCTCTTTCTCGCCGGTCTTGTCGGATGAGGAGGAGGTGGTGGCGTCGCTCATGCGGGAAGGGCCTCAAGTATCACGAAGGCTTGCGCCCATGGATGATCGTCGGTCAGGGTCAAGTGTATCTTTACAAGGTGTCCATCCGGGGTCAGCTGTGCCAGCCGGGCGGCCGCCCCGCCGGAAAGGGCGAGGGTAGGCGCGCCCGAGGGGGCATTCACCACCCCGATATCCTTCATGAACACGCCAGCCTTGAACCCGGTCCCGACCGCTTTCGAAAAAGCTTCCTTGGCGGCGAATCGCTTGGCGTAGGTGCCTGCCTGGGTGTGCGGGCGGCGGGCGGCCTTGGCGTTTTCAATGTCGGTGAAGACGCGGTCGGTGAAACGGGCGCCAAACCGGTCGAGCGAGTTCTGGATGCGCTCGATGTTGCAAAGGTCAGAACCGAGGCCAAAGATCATGGGCAAGCTCCCGAGCCGTCAGCCCGGACGTGATCCAGGGTAGGGCTGTTCAGTCGGTTGGGCGCGCGGCTCACCGCGCGTCGTCCATCAGTTCGCGCATCCGCAGCACGGCGCTTTCCAGACCGCAGAAGATCGCCTCGCCGATCAGGTAGTGCCCGATGTTCAGCTCGGCGAGCTGGGGAATGGCGGCCACCGGCTGCACGTTCTCGTAAGTCAGCCCGTGGCCGGCGTGCGGCTCGATGCCATTCTTCGCGGCAAGCGCAGCCATGTCAGACAAACGCTTCAATTCGCGCGCAACCTTCTCGCTGTCCCCGTCGAGATCGGCATGGGCATATTCGCCCGTATGGAACTCAACCACCGGCGCGCCAAGACGCAAGGCCGCCTCGATCTGGCGCTCGCTCGCCTCGACGAACAGCGAAACGCGGATGCCTGCGTCCATCAAGCGGCTCACGATTGGCGCGAGCTGGTTGTGCAGCCCGGCCGCATCGAGCCCGCCCTCGGTCGTGCGCTCCTCGCGCTTTTCGGGGACGATGCAGGCAGCGTGCGGCTTATGCGCCAGCGCGATGGCCAGCATCTCGTCGGTCGCTGCCATCTCGAAATTGAGCGGCAGGTCGGTCGCGTCCTGAATGCGGCGAATGTCCTCGTCGCGGATATGGCGGCGATCCTCGCGTAGGTGCGCGGTGATCCCGTCGCCGCCGACTCGGGCCACGATCTCGGCCGCGCGGACCGGATCGGGATGGTCGCCGCCGCGCGCGTTGCGGATGGTCGCGACATGATCGATGTTCACGCCAAGCCGCAGCTTGCCCGGATTGTGGACGTTCGACTCGACCATGGTCAGGCGCGGCTCCCCGGCTTGGTGACCGGTATTGCAGCCAGCTCTTCGGGCAGCTCGTCCTCGGCATAGGTCGGGAAGTTCAGCGCCACGAGCGGGAAGAATGGCACGCCAAGATCGGCCTCGCCATTCGAGCGGTCGACCAGCGCCACTTCGGCAACGACCTTGCCGCCTTCTTCACCAACCGCTGCAATCGCTTCGCGGCTGGAAAGGCCCGTGGTCACCACGTCCTCTACCATCAGCACCTTGGCGCCTTTTTCGAGCGCGAATCCGCGGCGCAGGTGGAACTTGCCCTCGGGCCGCTCGAGAAACATCGCGTCTTTCTGCAAGGCGCGGCCCATTTCGTGCCCTATGATAATGCCGCCCATCGCGGGCGAGACCACGGCATCGATGCTCGCGCGCAGGTCGCGTGGAATTTGCTGGGCCAGCGCAATGGCCAGGCGAGCGGCGCGGTCGGGGTTCATCAACACGCGGGCGCATTGCAGATAGTGGGCCGAGTGACGGCCCGACGAGAGGCGGAAGTGCCCCTCAAGCAAGGCGCCGCTGGCGCGGAACTCGGCGAGGACCTCGTCTTGTGTCATGATGGGGGACGTTTCCTGTTTCCTGTGCGAACGATTTGCAACTAGCTCGGTGTTTCCACTGGCGCTCGAAAAATTCCCTAGAAGCGCTTGAGGCATGGGGCAAGCGGGCGTATAGGCGCGCCTTACAGGCCCCATTGAGGGGCAAGAAGGCCTGTGCGCAGGGGCTTGGATTCAGGGTTCGCGCGCTACAAAAGAATGGAAAGCTTCGACGCAATGACTTTCGGCGACATCGCCCGCAAGCCGCTCACCTTCCTGACCATGCTGGTCGCGGCCGTCTCTTTCACCGCTGCTCCGCAAGCTGTCTTTGCGCAGGATCAAACCGTCACCGCGCCGATCGAGGCGCCGGTCGATGCGGCTCCGGCTGACGAATCTGC
Source organism: Aurantiacibacter suaedae (assembly GCF_005434915.1). GTDB lineage: Bacteria > Pseudomonadota > Alphaproteobacteria > Sphingomonadales > Sphingomonadaceae > Alteraurantiacibacter > Alteraurantiacibacter suaedae. The sequence continues at coordinate 1,028,337 of NZ_SKCG01000001.1, read as the reverse complement.
GCCTGCTGCCGAAGCGGCTGCGCCCGCTTTCGAGCACTATGGCCCGGACATGATCAAGGGTCAGCCGACCCCCGGCGGCATCGGTTTTCAGGATCAGTACACTGCCAACGGCAACTACGCCTTGTGGATGCACGATGCGATCCTGCTGCCGATCAGTGTGGTGATCAGCCTGTTCGTGCTTGGCCTGCTTCTGTGGGTGATCGCGCGATACAATCGCCGTTCGAACACCGTGCCTTCGAAGACCAGCCACAACACGCTGATCGAAATCATCTGGACCGTGATTCCGGTGCTGATCCTCGTGGTGATCGCAGTGCCGTCGATCACGCTGATCTCGCGCCAGTACAAGAGCCCGCCGGAAAACGCGATCACGATCAAGGCCAATGGCTACCAGTGGTACTGGGGCTATGAGTATATCGACAACGGCGGTTTCGAGGTGATCTCGAACATGATGCCGGAAGAAGAAGCGAAGGCCGCTGGCGAACCCAGCCACCTCGCTGTCGACAACCGCATGGTTGTGCCGGTTGGTGTGCCGATCCGTCTGCAGACCTTCGGTGCCGACGTGATCCACTCGTTCGGTATCCCGTCGCTGTGGTTCAAGATCGACGCCGTGCCGGGCCGCATTAACGAGCGCGTGCTAACCATTCAGGAGCCGGGCATCTATTACGGCCAGTGCATGGAGCTGTGCGGTGCGCGTCATGGCTATATGCCGATCGCAATCGAGGCGCGCCCGCTCGAAGAGTTCAACGCCTGGGTGCTGAGCCAGCCGGGTGGTACCACGCCGGAGCTTGAAGCTGCTGCCGCCGCCGCAGAGGCTGCTGCCGCTGAAGCCGCCGCAGGCGAGGGCGATGCCAATGCCAACGAGGCACCGGCTGCCGGCACCGAGGCGGTTGCGCCCGATGCTATCGCGCCGACCATCTGATTATAACGAAACGAATAGCAAGCTAGGGTAGCATCGAAATGGCCACCACCGCAGACACCTTCCAGGCCCATGCCGAAGAGCATCATCACGATGCCGATCACAAGCCGGGCTTTTTCGCGCGTTGGTTCATGTCGACCAACCACAAGGACATCGGCACCCTTTACCTGATCTTCTCGATCATCGCCGGTGTCATCGGTGGCGGCATTTCGGGCATCATGCGTGCCGAACTGGCTGAGCCGGGCCTGCAGGTGCTGGGGCATGTGGTGAACTTCCTTGGCGGCGATGGCGCCAGCTTCGACCAGCAGGGCCACATGTGGAACGTGCTGATCACGGCTCACGGCTTGATCATGGTGTTCTTCATGGTCATGCCTGCGATGATCGGCGGCTTCGGCAACTGGTTCGTGCCGATCATGATCGGCGCGCCCGACATGGCCTTCCCGCGCATGAATAACATTTCGTTCTGGCTGACGGTGGCGGGCTTCTGTTCGCTGCTGTTCTCGCTGTTCGTGCCCGGCGGCACGGGGCTTGGTGCCGGTACGGGCTGGACAGTCTATGCGCCGCTTTCGACGAGCGGGTCCGTAGGGCCGGCGGTCGATTTCGCGATCTTCTCGCTGCACCTTGCCGGTGCCGGGTCGATCCTCGGTGCGACCAACTTCATCACCACCATCTTCAACATGCGCGCGCCGGGCATGACCCTGCACAAGATGCCGCTGTTCGTGTGGTCGGTGCTGGTCACAGCCTTCCTGCTGTTGCTCGCACTGCCGGTTCTGGCCGCAGCGATCACCATGCTGATCACCGACCGTAATTTTGGCACTACCTTCTTCGATCCGGCCGGTGGCGGCGATCCGATCCTCTACCAGCACCTTTTCTGGTTCTTCGGTCACCCCGAAGTGTACATCATGATCCTGCCCGGCTTCGGCATGATTTCGCAGATCATCGCCACCTTCAGCCGCAAGCCTGTGTTCGGCTATCTCGGCATGGCCTACGCCATGGTCGCGATCGGCGTGGTCGGCTTCATCGTGTGGGCGCACCACATGTATACGGTCGGCCTCGACGTGAACACGAAGATGTACTTCACCGCCGCAACCATGGTCATCGCGGTGCCGACCGGCATCAAGATCTTCTCGTGGATCGCGACGATGTGGGGCGGCTCGATCCAGTTCAAGTCGCCGATGGTGTGGGCGATGGGCTTCATCTTCCTGTTCACCGTGGGCGGTGTAACCGGCGTCGTGCTCGCCAATGGCGGCATCGACGACAACCTGCACGACACCTATTACGTGGTTGCTCACTTCCACTATGTGCTGTCGCTGGGTGCGGTGACCTCGATGTTCGCCGGGTTCTACTACTGGTTCCCGAAGATGAGCGGAAAGATGCACTCGGAGTTCCTGTCGCACCTCCAGTTCTGGATCTTCTTCGTTGGCGTGAACATGATCTTCTTCCCGATGCACTTCCTCGGGTTGCAGGGCATGGCGCGCCGTTATCCGGACTTCACCGCGGCCTATGCCGAGTGGAACCACGTGGCCAGCATCGGCTATGCCATCACGCTGGTGTCGGTGGGCGTGTTCTTCGTGAACATCGTCTACGCCTTCGTGGCTGGCAAGAAGGCCCCCAGCAACTACTGGGGCGAGGGCGCCACGACGCTCGAGTGGAGCCTGACCAGCCCGCCGCCGTTCCACCAGTTCGAAACGCTGCCGGTGATCGAGGATCATCACAGCGCGGACGACCATATCTCGACGAAGCCCGCGACTGCCTGAGCCGCGCCTTCTGACTGACGAACAACAGAAGGGGCGCGCCGGGAACGGGGCGCCCTTTCGCCAAGGACCAGATGTGAACACAACCACCGCCACCTTCGCTCCCACGCTTCCGGCCGACTGGCGCGACTTCCTCGCCCTGACCAAGCCGCGGGTGATGAGCCTGGTGGTGTTCACCGGGCTGTGCGGCCTGCTTGCCGCGCCGGGCCATCTCCATCCGGTGCTTGGCTTCACCGCTATCCTGTGCATTGCCATGGGGGCAGGCGGGGCGGCCGTGCTCAACCAGTGGTGGGAAGCCGATATCGATGCGCTGATGAAGCGCACCGCAAACCGGCCACTCCCGGCAGGACGGATGCGCCGCAGCGATGCGCGCGATTTCGGCCTGTTCCTTTGCTTCACCTCGGTGATCCTGATGGGGCTGGCGATCCATCCGCTCGCGGCAGGCGTGCTGGCCTTGTCGATCGTCTATTACTCGGTCGTCTACACCATGTGGCTGAAGCCGCGCACGCCGCAGAACATCGTAATCGGGGGCGGCGCCGGAGCTTTCCCTCCGCTGATCGGGTGGATCGCGGTGACCGGCGAAATCACGCTGATGCCTGTGCTGCTCTTCGCGATCATCTTCACCTGGACCCCGCCGCACTTCTGGGCGCTCGCGCTGTTTGTAAAGACCGATTATGCCAAGGCCGGTATCCCGATGATGCCGGTGGTGGCGGGTGAACGCTCGACCCGTCAGCAGATCCTAGCCTATGCTGTTGTGCTGCTTGGGGTTGCACTTGCCCCCTGGGCTATCGGTGGAACCGGCGCAATTTATGGCATAGCGGCGTTTGCCTTGTCGGCGGCTTTTCTCGTGCTCTCGGCGCGAGTGGCTTTCCGCAGCTCGCAGCCGGGAGATGCAATGAAGCCGGAAAAGCAGCTGTTTGCCTTCTCCGTCCTTTACCTGTTCGCCTTGTTCGCCGCACTGGTGGTTGACAGGATGGTGCTGGCATGACCCCCGAAGAAGAAAAGGAATTCGTCCGTCGCCGCAAGGCGCGCAACGTGGTGATCGCGCTGGGGCTGTTCGGCTTCGTGCTGTTGTTCTACTTCATCACGATCGTTCGGATCGGAGGAAACTGATGTCGCAAACAGCCACTCTCGATACCCGCAACCGGCGCACCATGGTGTTCGCATTTCTGGCGGCGCTCGGGATGCTGGGGCTCGGGTTTGCCTCGGTGCCGCTTTACCGCCTCTTCTGTCAGGTGACGGGCTTTGCCGGAACCACCCAGCGCGCCAGCGATGCCGATGCCGATCTGGCCGAGCGTTTTGCCGCCAGCGCTGGCGGGGCGACCTACTCGATTCGCTTCGATGCCAACACCGAGCGCGATATGCCGTGGGACTTTAAGCCGCTCCAGCGCACCGACACGGTGACCATCGGGCAGCGCGACATGGCGATTTTCGTGGTGCGGAACAATTCGTCGGTGCCGATCACCGGCACCGCGACCTTTAACGTCGAGCCCGAACAGGCCGGCGCCTATTTCAACAAGATCCAGTGCTTCTGCTTCACCGAACAGACGCTCCAGCCGGGGCAGGAAGTGCGTATGCCGGTGCTCTACTATGTGGACGCCAAGGCGCTGGATGATCCGAATATGGACGAAGTGGAACAGATCACCTTGTCCTATACCTTCCATCGCGCTCTCGATCAGGACTCGGCGAGCGAGGGGGAAGGCGAGAGTTAAGGCTCTGGACCGCGGCGCAAGCGCGTTCTAAGGGCAAGTGCAAATCTGCCGATCAGGGAAGACAGACAATGGCCGGTGCCAAGAACCACGATTATCATATCCTGCCGCCTGACATCTGGCCGTTTGCCGGCGCGATGTCCGGGCTGGTGTTCACCAGCGGCATGGTCATGTTCATGCATTCCGACTATTTCACGAACTGGCACCTGGTGCTGGGCCTCGGCATTGCGGGCCTGATCGCCACGTTCTTTGGCTGGTTTTCGAAGATCGTGAACGAAGCGCAGGCGGGCGATCATACCCCCGTGGTGCAGCTGCACATGCGTTATGGCATGATCCTGTTCATCGCCTCTGAGGTGATGTTCTTCGTGGGCTGGTTCTGGTCATGGTTCGACTTTGCGCTGTTCCCCTCGACCATGGCCGAAGTGGTCGACGGCGTCTGGCCGCCGGCCGGGATCGAAGCGGTGATGAACCCGTTCGATCTGCCGCTGCTTAACACGCTGATTCTGCTGTGCTCGGGCACCACGGTTACCTGGGCGCACCACTGCCTGATCCATGGTGACCGCGATGGCCTGAAGAAGGGCCTGTGGCTGACGATCGCGCTCGGCGTGCTGTTCTCGGCCGTGCAGGTTTACGAATATGGCCATGCGCCGTTCGGCTTCGGCGGCAACACCTATAGCTCGGCCTTCTACATGGCCACCGGCTTCCATGGCTTCCACGTGCTGGTGGGTACGATCTTCCTGATTGTTTGCCTCGCCCGCACCTACAAGGGCCACTTTACCCCGCAGCAGCACTTCGGTTTCGAAGCTGCAGCATGGTACTGGCACTTCGTCGACGTAGTCTGGTTGTTCCTGTTCATCGTCGTGTACGTGTGGGGCGGCTGGGGTGCCGAGTATCACTAGGGCCTGTTCGTGACCGACGCTCACGATAGCAAGAAGGGGCAGCCCACCATCGGTGAGGCTGCCCTTTTCGGTTTGTGTCCGCGGTGCGGCGCGAAAAGCCTGTTTGCAGGCCTGACGCGCTTCGCCGACAAGTGCCCCTCCTGTGGGCTGGATTTCTCGCGCTTCAATGTGGGCGACGGGCCGGCGGCCTTCCTGACCATGATCGTGGGTGCGCTGGTGGTGATCGGGGCGCTCTGGCTTCAGCTTTCGTTCGAGCCACCTTGGTGGCTGCACGTGATCCTGTGGGTTCCGCTCACGACCGGCGGAGTGATCCTTGGGCTGCGGCTATGCAAGTCATGGCTGCTGGCGAGCGAGTTTTCGCGCCGGGCCGAAGAGCATCGTCACAAGTACAAGGGCGAGGAATGATTTTCGGCATCCGCCGCTGGCCGATCGTTCCTACACTTGTGGTGCTGCTGGCCGCAGCCATCATGGTGAAGCTGGGCTTTTGGCAGCTTGACCGGATGGAGGAAGAGCAGGCCAAACTCGCGCGCTTCGAACAGGCGGCTGAGCTTTCAGCAGCGGTTGCCTTCCCGAAGGCTGGTTCATCCGATGTCGAACAGGCAGCCTATCGTCGCAGCAGCGTCGATTGTTCTGAGGCAGCGGCCTGGCGCGCCACCGCCGGTCGCAACGCGCAGGACCAGACCGGCTATGTGCAAATTTTGGAGTGCTTGCGCTCTGGCGGTGAGGCCGTCGAGGTTCAGGCGGGCTGGTCGGAGAATCTCGCAGCGCCAGATTGGCAAGGCGGGCCGGTGAGCGGCGTTATCGCGCCAAACCGCGACGGCACAGTGGTCCTCGTTGCCGATCCGCCGTTGGCTGGGCTTGAGGCGAACGCCTTGCCCACGCCCAAAGCCGATCAGCCGAGCAAGAATTTGTCTTATGCGGTGCAGTGGTTCGCCTTCGCGCTCACCGCGCTGGTGATATATGTGCTGGCGTTGCGCCGGCGCGAGCGAGAGAAAGATAAAGTATGAAAATGTGGTGGGGGCAGCGCCTCGGAAGGACCGATCTGGTCTTCGCCGTGGTGACCATCAATGTTGCATGGGCAGCCGCGGTCTATTTCTCGCTCGGCCGAATCCCTTTGATGCTACACGTTGGCACGCGGACAGTCTTTACCCGCTGGGGGACAGAGCCGCCGGTATTGTCAGCGATTAACTTGGCTTTAGATCTGGTGTTTGCCTCGCTTGCTTGGCGCCGCCTGCAGGATGCCAACCTGCCGGGCTGGTACTTGATCGGAGCGCTCGTGGTCTTTTGGCTGATGGCGCTTGTTCCCACCCTTGGGACGGTTTCCGGCCTGGCCGGCCTGCTCGGTCTTGTGGCTCTTCTCATTCTCCCACCAACCGTCGGTCCGAATCGGTTTGGTAAGGACCCGCGCGGATGGAAATCGCCCGAACATCAGGCCGAGCAGAAGGCACGCCTGGCCAAAGGTGAATAATCCTTGCCCGGGCAGCGCTTGGCCAGAGTCATGCATCTTTCGAACGCGGTCCTTGCAGTGCCAATGTGCCAAGGCTAACCGCTCTTTCCGATGAAATACGTCTCCACCCGCGGCAATGCGCCGTCGCTCGATTTCGAGGGCGTGACCCTCGCTGGCCTCGCGTCCGATGGCGGGCTTTACGTGCCCGAAACCTGGCCGCGCTTCAGCGAGGCCCAGATCGCCGATATGGCGGGCCTCTCATATGTCGAGCTGGCCGTAAAGGTCATGCTGCCCTTCGTCACGCCCAGCCTCACCGAGGATGAGCTGCGCGATCTGTGTAGCCGCGCCTATGGCCGGTTCGCGCATCAGGCGGTGACCCCGCTGGTTCAGTTCGATCAGCAACAGTGGCTGCTCGAATTGTTCCACGGCCCGACGCTGGCTTTCAAGGATGTGGCGTTGCAATTGCTCGGTCGCCTGTTCGAGCACTTCCTCGCCAAGCGCGAGGATCACCTCACCATCGTCGGCGCGACCAGCGGGGACACCGGCTCTGCCGCTATCGACGCGGTGGCCGGGCGCGAGCGGGTCGATATCTTCATGCTTCACCCCGATGGCCGGGTGAGCGACGTCCAGCGCCTGCAGATGACCACGGTGCGTGCGCCCAACGTCCACAACATCGCTATCGACGGCAGCTTCGACGACGCGCAGGCGATGGTGAAGCGGATGTTCGTCGACAGCCACATGACCGGGCGTTTCCGCATCAGCGCGGTGAACTCGATCAACTGGGCACGGCTGATGGCGCAGGTGGTCTACTATTTCGCCGCCGCGCTTCAGCTGGGCGCGCCGCAGCGCAAGGTTGCCTTCTCGGTGCCGACGGGCAATTTCGGTGACGTGTTCGCGGGCTATGTCGCAGCGCAGATGGGCCTGCCGATCGAACGGCTGATTGTCGCCACCAATGTGAATGACATCCTTCACCGCGCGCTTTCCAGCGGCGATTATTCGGCGGGCACGGTCACCCCCACCGCCGCTCCCAGCATGGACATTCAGGTTTCGTCGAATTTCGAGCGGCTGCTGTTCGATGTCGGCGGGCGCGATGGCAAGGCTTTGGCCGAGCAGATGGCGGGCTTCGAGAGCAGCAAGGCGATGCAGCTTACCAATGCCCAGCGCCAAGGTGCTGCCGCGCTGTTCACCAGCGCGCGTGCCGATGCCGACGACATGGGGCAGGCGATGGCCTGGGCACACGAGAAGTGCGGACAGGTGATCGATCCGCACACCGCGATTGGGCTCCACGCTGCGCGCACGGCGGGTATCGACCCGGCGGTCCCCGTGGTCACGCTAGCGACAGCACACCCGGCCAAGTTCCGCGATGCGGTGGAGCGCGCGACCGGTATGCGGCCATCGTTGCCGGGCCGGATGGGCGACCTGTTCGAACGGGCCGAGCAATACGACCGCCTGCCGGGCGATTACGATGCCGTGCGCGACTTTATCGAGGCGCACGCAACGCCGAGCTCGTGATGATTCTGAGCATTCCCAATGGCTGATCTCGTCCCCCAACCGACCGTGATGGCGGGCGAGGGCTGGGCCGACTACGGCCTCGTCGACTCGGGCCACGGCCGCAAGCTCGAACGCTATGGCCATTATCGTTTCATCCGCCCCGAGCCGCAGGCCATGTGGGCCCCGCGCCTCGCCGAGTGGAACGCGCACGGCGAATTTGTCCCCGGCTCGGACGAGGACGGCGGTGGACGCTGGCAATTTGCCAAACAGGTGCCCGAAGAAGGCTGGCCGCTCGGTTGGGAAGAGGTCCGCTTCACTGCACAGTGTACGCCGTTCCGCCATCTCGGCTTCTTCCCCGACATGGCTCCGGTGTGGAGCTGGATGCGCGGAATGCTGGATGGCAAACCCGATGCCAGCGCGCTTAACCTGTTCGGCTATACCGGTGTGGGCAGCCTCGCGCTGAGCCAATGCGGGCCAGTCACGCATGTCGATGCGAGCAAAAAGTCGGTCGCCCAGGCACGGGAGAATGCGGCGCTTTCGGGGATGGACGATCGCCCTGTGCGCTGGCTGATCGACGATTGCGCCAAGTTCGTTGCCCGCGAGGTGCGCCGCGAAAACCGCTATGACGGGATCATCCTCGATCCGCCCAAGTTCGGGCGCGGACCGAAGAACGAGACCTGGCGTCTGGAAGAGGGCTTGCCCGGCCTCATCGGCGAATGCCGCCAGTTGCTCGACGCCGACAGCCGCTTTCTCTTCCTCACGGTTTATGCCGTGCGGATGAGTTCACTCGCACTGGCGGGGTTGCTGGCGGAGGCCTTTGCCGGTCTGCCAGGGCGCATCGAATATGGCGAACTGGCGGTGAGCGAGGATGGCCCCGATGGCCGCCTGCTGCCCACCGCCATTTTCGCCCGCTGGGCGAACGATTAGGCCGCCGAGAGATCTTTCATGAAATCGCGGATGCGCTTGGCGTTGTAGCCGAGGTCGCTCACGCCAACGCGGCTGACCGAACGCATATCGACGCGGGTCGATCCGTCCATCACCGGGGTCACGCGCACAACCACATCGTCGCGGAATCGCAAGTAGCCGGCATAGGCGGTTGCTTCGAGCTGCTCCTGGATCGGCTGCTTCTCCGCCACGGTCCACCCGCGCTGCTCCATCAGCACCCGCGCGGCGGCGAGCACTTCGGACGGGCTACGGTCGATCAGGATCGGCTCGATGTCGGAATAAGCCTCGGTGTGGAAGGCGCGCCATTCCTCTTGCGAGAAGGGGCCGGTGCTGACCGGCGCGACATCGAGCGCAACGAACTGCGGCATGTTGTTGAGGTCGGTGCTTACGTCATGGATCGGCGGCGCCTTGCCTGCCGGTAATACCACCTGCGTGTACATCACCAGCACCAGCCCTGCGCTCAACACCAGCGCGAGGCCCGCCTTCCAGCGTTTGCCGCCACCACCCTTGACGACGAAACCGATAATGACTGCCAGCAGCGCCACGATGGCAATCACGCCGGCCGGCCACATCATCATCATGAAAGCGCGGAAGCCGGAGACCTTGTCGATAATGTCATAACGCGCGAGCGTAAGGCCGCCGAGCGCGATGAGGATGGCAAGCAGTGCGCCGCCCAATGCAAAGGCGCCGAGCACGCGTGCGATCTTTGCGGCCATCGAAGGCGTGCTCGGGGGCGTGTCGGTTTCGTATGCGGTCGTCTCGTTCATCGCTGTGGTCCCCTCGATTGGCCGGTGCATGAGAAAGCTCATACCTGCGCGGCTGCGTCAACGATACAAACACCGGGGAGCTTGCCAAGGTTCCGCACTGGTGCCATGCGCGCGCCATGGCAGACAGCCTTACTCTCGAACTGGCCGACTTTGAACACGATGTCCACACGGGCATCTACTCGGAGGAGACCGGCCGCCCGCAGCCGCTGCGCTTCACGGTGCAGGTGCGTTTCCGGTGCCCGCCTGAGCGCTTCGTCCCCGAAACGCCGCTGAGCGCGAGCAAGAACTACATGGATCTGAAGTTCGCCTGCTCCGACGCGCTGGGTGACACGCATTACCAGTTGATCGAGGCCGTAGCCGATCACGTTTGCGAAACGCTGTTCCTGCAGGATGAGCGCGTGGAGGCGGTGACGGTCAAGATCGTGAAGCTGGCGCTTAGCGAGGCGGACGAGAAAATCGGCATCACGCTTCACCGCGACCGGCGATGACCGCAAGTCCAGACGGACCGGCGATCGTTGAAGCGCGGGATTTGCCGGAGAGCGCGCTCGATGCGGCGGCGCAATTTCATGCCAGCCTCGTTCCGGTGGTGCGCGAACAGGCGCAGCAGCACCCGCTGGTCGTAATCGACTTCGCCGCTGCCGACCATACTCACACAAGCTGGCGGCAGGCGGTGGTCGGACAGCTTGCGCGCGAACTGGCGCCGGTGCGGGTGAACGCCATGGCCAGCGCGGCCAGGGCGCAGGAGGCGAGGGCGCAGGCGCTTGAGTACCTCATCCGCGCGCCGGGCGTTACGGGGCAAGTGCTCAGCTTGGATGGCAATCGCTGAGAAAATAGCTAAGTAGGGGGCAATGTCCTGCAGCCAGCCCTTGGTCGACGCCTTCCAGCGCCGCATCTCCTACCTTCGCCTGTCGGTGACGGACCGGTGCGACCTGCGTTGCACCTATTGTATGCCCGAAGCGATGCAATTCCTGCCCAAGAAGGACGTGCTGAGCCTCGAAGAGCTGCACAAGCTTTCGCTTGGCATGATCGACCGCGGCATCACAAAGATCCGCCTCACCGGGGGTGAGCCGCTGGTGAGGCGCGATGTGATCGAGCTGATTCGCGCGCTCGGCCGCAAGATCGGAGACGGGCTTGACGAACTCACGCTGACCACCAACGGCACCCGGCTTGAAGAGTTCGCCGAGGATCTGTTCGCCGCCGGCGTCCGCCGCATCAATGTCAGCCTCGATACGATGGACAGCGCGCTGTTCGAGCAGCTGTCGCGGCGCGACCGGCTGGTCAAGGTGCTGCGCGGGATTTCGGCAGCGCAAGAGGCCGGGCTGAAGGTCAAGCTCAACACCGTGGCGCTGAAGGGCCTCAATGAGGAGGAAATTCCTTTCCTCGTCGAATGGGCTCATGCGCGCGGGGCCGATATGACTCTGATCGAGATCATGCCGCTGGGCGAGATCGAGGGCGAGCGTTCAGATCATTACCTACCATTGCCTGTCGTGCGCGACCGGCTCGAACAGCGCTGGACGCTGACTGACATTGCCGATTCGACTGGCGGCCCGGCGCGCTATGTCCGCGTCGAGGAGACCGGCGGCAGGCTCGGTTTCATCACTCCGCTGACCAACAATTTCTGCGCCTCTTGCAACCGCATCCGCATCACCGCCACCGGTCAGCTCTATGCCTGCCTCGGCGGCGCGGAAATGGTCGACCTGCGCGCGGCTTTGCGATCCGATGCGCCCGACGCGCGGCTGGCCGAAGCGCTTGACGAGGCTATGCGTATAAAGCCTGAGAAGCATCACTTCCGCATCGAGCAGGGCAGCGGCCCGGCGCAGCCGCGGCATATGTCGGTTACGGGCGGCTGATGGCGGTAAAGCTCGTTTTTCTCGGCAAGTTGGCCGACCTTGCGGGTTCGCCCGAGCGCGATGTCGCCGGTCCGCTTGACTGGGACGGGCTGCTTTCAGCGCTCGGTCCGCAGCTTGCGGCGCAGGTACAGGGCGACAAGGTCAAGCTCGCGCTGGATGGCGTGCTGGTAGCCGACAAGGCTGCGCTTGCCGCGCCTGATGGCAGCGAGATCGCGCTGCTCCCGCCCGTATCCGGGGGCTGATATGGCAATCCACGTCCATCTCGTCGATCAGCCGTTCAACCCCGGTGCCTTGCTCGGGCCGTTCACCAATGCCCATCCGGGCTACGGTGGCCTTGCGAGCTTCATCGGAGCCGTGCGCGCCGACGATGATGTGCGCGCGCTCGAACTGCTGCACTACGAGAAAATGACCCGCCCGGGTATGGCGGCACTGGCCGAAGAGGCTGCGCATCGCTTCGAATTGCTGGGCCTGTTGGTAATGCACCGCCACGGCGTGATGGAGCCGGGCGAGCCGATCGTGATGGTGGCGGCCTGCGCCATGCATCGGCGCGGCGCCATCGGTGCGGTCGATTATTGCATGGATCACCTGAAATCCGACAGCTGGTTCTGGAAGCGCGAGCAGCGCGCCGATGGCTGGCACTGGATCGAGCCGCGCGAAGAAGATCATTCGGATCTCGCCCGCTGGAGCAAATGATCGCATCGATTTGACCGCGATCAAGGATGGCCGGCAGCTATAGCGCCACATCGGTTCTCGTAATGAAAGAGCCGAGCGGATGGCGAGAGCAGGCGGATCAATGGCAGTATCGGTCACCAGTGCACCCGTTCAGTCGATCGGCCCTTGCACAGTCATGCCTGGTCGCGTGTGTGGCCGGGATTCACGAGTTCAGGACTACGTTCTCCCAGTCCTGATCATTCTCTGGGCGCTGGGCTCGGCCGCGATAGCTGCTCTGGCTTAGGGGCATTGCCATCAGCAGCTGCCATATGGGCACAGCAATCCAGAGTTGCGCGGGGCCACGAGGGCGGCCCCGCGCATTTTTCTTTGCCATGACGCGCTAGGAGGCCAGTTCGGCCGAAAGTTCGGACAGGACTGCGTCCTGGGCGGCCACCATGCCGGCGGCCTCGCTGCGTGCTTCGCCAATCGTCTCGGTCGATTCGCCCGACGTGCTGGCGGCAATGAAAAGGCGGTCTAGGTCGGCCAGGGCTACCATCGCGCGGCTGCGCTGCGTACTAAGGCCCGCCAGTGCCACTTCCGCCAGCGCCCAGGCATCACTGCCCGCGTTGGCCCTGCGTGCTGCGGCCACGCGCGAGCGAACGGCGCTTTCTCCCGCAAGAAAGGCGTTATGCGCGCTACGCACGGATTTGACCAGATCCTCGGCCTGCGACAGCGTCGGTTCGGCCGGGCTGGGAGGAGGGGCAGGGATGGTTTGCGGCGGGGTTATCACCATGTCGACCCGCTCGATCTCGCGCTGGGCGAGCGAGGGGTAGTCGCCCGGAGGCGTGGCGCAGGCCCCAAGGGCAAGCGGCGCGGCCCCGACGAAAAGCATGGCGATTCTGATTATCATGGGACCATTGCACTAGCCTGAGCCGAGACGCCTTTCCAGCCCGGCAATTTTTGCCCTTCTCTGCGCTGTCGGCATTGACTCGTTGTAGACCATCGCCTAACGGCAGCGCTCTTGCGGTGCCCAAGAGGCGCCCTTTTTTGTTGTTTGCGCGGGAATGGGTCATAATGGCTCGGCTCTGGCAAGGACGACACCAGATGAAACGGATTATAGCACCATGTTCGCAGTAGTGCGCACGGGCGGCAAGCAGTATCGCGTCGCCGAAGGAGACAAGATCGCGGTTGAGAAGCTGGCGGGTGAAGCCGGCGACAAGATCGTGCTGGACGATATTCTGCTCGCCGGCGAGGGCGAGAGCCTGGCCGACGTCGGGAAGGTCACGGTTTCGGCCGAGATCATCGCCCAGGCCAAGAGCGAGAAGGTGATCGTTTTCAAGAAGCGTCGCCGTCACAACTATCGTCGCAAGAACGGCCATCGCCAGCAGATGACTTTGCTGCGCATCGTCGGCGTGGGCGAGGGCAAGTCGGCCGCGAAGAAGAGCGCGGCCAAGGCCGATGCTCCGGCGAAAGACACCTCGGAAGCCAAGGCTGCGCCCAAGGCTCGCAAGGCTGCGCCCGCCAAGGACGCCGCGCCTGCCGCCAAGGCCGATAAGGAATAAGCCCGGCACGCCCGGCTCAGGATTACGGAGAAGACACAATGGCACATAAGAAAGCTGGCGGCTCGTCGCGCAACGGTCGCGATTCAGAAAGCAAGCGTCTTGGCGTCAAGAAGTTCGGCGGGCAGCACGTGCTCGGCGGCAACATTCTCGTGCGTCAGCGCGGAACCCGTTGCTATCCGGGCGCCAATGTCGGCATCGGCCGCGATCATACGCTGTTTGCCATGGCTGAAGGCGTCGTGCGCTTTCACGACGGCAAGCTCGGCCGCAAGTATGTATCGGTCGACGTCGCGGCAGAAGCTGCCGAATAACGGATGGTGATAGCGGGCCATCCACCGGGATGGCCCCAGCCGGGCGGCGAATAGCCCGGCACTGGAAGGAGATGGGGCCGCCCCGTCTCCTTTTTTGCGTTTCTCCTTCTACCCGCTGCCCGCTGGAGGTCTGGGCTGCGGACTGAGTGGAAGGGAAATGTACATGTTCATACGAAGCGAGCGGCTGATGCTGCGACCGATCTTCCCCGAGGACTGGCGCGAGCTTTTCGCCAGCATCGCAGATAAGCGTGTGGTGCGGATGCTCGCCAGCGCGCCCTGGCCCTATACCGTCGAGGATGCGCGCAGCTTCTGCGACCAGCCGCGTCGAGCTGACGAGATGCTGTTCGCCATCACCCTGCCGGGTGAAGACGGCGCGCCGTTGATCGGCACGATCGGGCTTGCGCCCGCCGAGCCCGAAACTGCCCATGAATTGGGATACTGGATAGCACCTAGTCATCAGCGCCGGGGTTATGGCAGCGAGGCGGTGGGCGCAGTGCTGGCCACGGCACGAGCTCTTGGTGTGTCCGAGGCCACGGCCGGTCACTTCGTTGACAATCCTGTTTCTGGCAAAGTGTTGCAAAAATGGGGGTTTCAGCGTGAATCAAAGCTCGCACAGACGGCCAGCGCTGGACGTGGCGGACAAACTGTGCCGACCCAGCGTTATCGTCTGACCATAGCCTAGCCGCTGGGCCACTCTTTTCGATTTAAGCTTACAAAATTGTCAGCATTAACTTATGATTACTTTCCACTTTGAATACATGTATCAATCGGATACGGTGCATTTCTAATAGCCCGAAGGGTCGCACTATTAGCTTGAGAGGCCACACTATTATCGTGGGTTCGCAACTAATACCCTGAGGGGTCGCACTATTAGCCTGAAGGGGCGCGCAAGCGTCTGGAGGGTCGCAAAACCGGCTAGGGTATTGTGAGGATACATGTGAGTGTAGGCCGTCGGCGCTTGAGCGCTCAGGAAAGTCGGTTAGCTGCTTTGGAAGCGGCGCGCAGTTTGCTTCTGGACGAAGGTCCACATGCTGTGACGCTGAAGGCAGTGGCCGTGCGGATCAACCGCACCCATGCAAATCTGCTGCACCATTTCGGTTCAGCAGGGGGCCTGCAGCTGGCTCTTGCCAACCATTTAGCGACCGCGATCTGCGACGACATGGCCGAGGCGACACGATTTTTGCCGTCGCGTGATATTGATGTGCACAGGTTGGTTGATCTTGTGTTCGATACGTTCGGATCGAAAGCCGCCGGTGCGCTGGCCTCTTGGATGGTTTGCACCGGGATCAGCGGCGCGCTCGATCCGATCCTGGAGGCCGTGCAGGAGCTGATCGATCGCTCTATGCCTGAGAGAGCCTCGAGCGCCGCCGAGGAAGAGCGGCGCGAGCTGACCTATTCGCTGGTGCTGATGGCGCTGGGCAAGTCGCTGATGGGCGCCGAGCTGACCGGCTCGCTGCGCGTCAAGGATGATGCGGCGCGGCGCTGTGGCGAAGATCTGCTCAGCTTTGCCCGCGAGCGTATGATAGCGTCCTAAACGCCTGACCCAAGCGGCAGCCAGGCCGGTGCCAGATCCTGCGCTATATCGTCGACCCGAAGGTGATCGACGGCATAGCCAAGATCGGAGTGTGCCACCTTCCGGCGTTTTTCTTCAGAGCGATCAAGCGGGACCACCACCAGCCGCCGGTTGACCTTCTGACGCCAGTTCATCCGGGCGGTGTTTTCCTGCCCGACGTAGCAGCCTTTGGTGAAGCTCACCCCATTAAGCTCAATGGCGTTGGTTTCGAGCCAGAGCACATCACCCAGTTCGTCGCGACCTTCAGCCACCCCGCAGGCGAGGCGATGGGCGAGCCAGTCGGCATCGCCTGTTTCCGCCCCCTCGCTCGCGGCCGGGCCAAGGCCACGCCAGCCAAGCAGCGCGAGGCGCGGGTCGGGCGCTGCCGCCGCTCCCTCAGCCGAATCGGGTGACCACCAGACGCCCACAGCTGGATCGCGCGCAATCGCGATCTTGCGGCGCAGACGATAAAGCGACAGCCGCTTTACCAGTTCGTCGGCATGGTCGGCTTCGCAATCGAGCAAGAGATCGACTCCATCGCGCCAGACGAGGAAATCGAACATGGTCTTTCCCTGCGCTGAAAGCAGCGCGGCATAGACGGGCAGATCGCCGCTCACGTCATTGGTGACGAGGCCTTGCAGAAATTTGACGACGTCCTCCCCGGTGTCTTGCGGAGAGAGACGAATTACGGCGCGGCGGGCGAGGGGCAGGGCAGTCATGCCCCTAAGGTGGGAGCCAGCGGCGCTGCGTGCAAGCGGGAGGGCTGTTCGTTCGGCGCTCGCTGTGGCAGAGCGCGCGCATGACCGACACCATCACGATCCCCCGTCCCGACGATTGGCACCTGCACTTGCGCGATGGCGCGGTGATGGAGGGCGTGCTGCCCTATACCGCGCGTCAGTTTGGCCGGGCGATCATCATGCCCAACCTCGTGCCGCCTGTGACCACAAGCGCTGCCGCCGCTGCCTACCGCGACCGGATCGTGGCGGCACTTCCCGACCGCGCGCAGTTCAAACCGCTGATGACGGCCTATCTCACCGACCATACCGACCCCGGCGATATCCGCGCCGGCTTCGAGGCTGGTGTCTTCACCGCAGCCAAGCTTTATCCTGCCGGGGCCACGACCAATTCGGCCTCGGGCGTGACCGACATCGCCAACGTGCGCAGGGTGCTCGAAACCATGGCCGAGATCGGGATGGTGTTCTGCGTCCATGGCGAAGTTACCCACGCCGAGATCGACATCTTCGACCGTGAAGCCGTGTTCATCGAACGCACGCTCGCGCCGTTGGTGCGCGATTTGCCCGAATTGAAGGTGGTGTTCGAGCACATCACTACCGAGGAAGCCGCCGACTTTGTCGCGGAATCAGGCCCTAATGTTGCCGCGACGATCACGCCGCAGCACCTCCATATCAACCGTAACGCCATGCTGGTGGGCGGGATCAGGCCCCATGCCTATTGCCTGCCCGTCGCCAAGCGCGAGCATCACCGGCTCAGCCTGCGCCGCCTCGCCACCTCGGGCAACGCGCGTGTCTTCCTCGGCACCGACAGCGCACCGCATGCGCGCGAGGCTAAGGAAAACGCCTGCGGCTGCGCGGGCATCTTCAACGCGCCCTATGCGCTCGAAAGCTATGCCACCGTGTTCGACGAGGAAAACGCGCTCGACACATTCGAGGCCTTCGCCAGCCGCAACGGCCCGGCTTTTTACGGCCTTCCGGTGAGCGAGGATACGGTCACGCTGGTGCGCGAAGACCAGCAGGTGCCGGCTGCGCTCGAACTGGCGGGCACGCACTATGTGCCGTTCCATGCAGGCGAAACGCTGGGCTGGAAACTCGCCGGTTAGACTTGGCGGGTGGCAGGGCGGCGCGACGACTGGATCAGATCCCAGATGAACAGCGCCGCCGCCGCCCAGATTGCGACGAAGCACGCAAGTTGCGCGGGGTGCAGCTCCTCGCCGAACACCAGCAGACCCAGCAGGAATACAATGGTGGGCGAAACGAATTGGAGAAAGCCCATCACCGTGTAAGGCATGGCCCGCGCGGCAGTGGCAAACAGCAACAGCGGAACGGCTGTCATCGGGCCGCCCATCACGATGCCGAAGGTCTCCAGCGTGTCGCGGCCCAGGGCCAGCCCCGGCCCTGCCTTTGCGCTCCAGACAAGAAAGCCGATCGCAAGCGGAGCCAGCACCATCGATTCGACCACCAGGCCCACTACCGGCCCTGCCGCCACCGTCTTGCGTAGCAGGCCATAGGTGCCGAAACTGAGAGCGAGGGTGAGGCTCACCCACAGCGTCGTCAGCGCGCCCGCAGCCAGCGCTGCGACCCCAAGCGCAGCAAGCGCCACAGCAGCCCACTGCCGCTTGGTCAGCCTCTCGCCGAGAAACACCAACCCCAGCAGCATCATCGTCAGCGGCAGGATGTAATAGCCAAGGCTGGCGGCATAGACATGGTCGGTCTGGATCGCCCAGACATAGAGGCACCAGTTCACCGCAATCAGCCCGGCGCTCGCCGCAAGTGTGAGCATGGTTCGCCCGTTACGTAGCACTGCGGAAAGCTCGCCCAGGTTGCTGCGAACAGCGATGATCGCAAGGCATAGCGGCAAGGTGAACAGCGTGCGCCAGGCGACATATTCGAACACCGGCACCTCATGCACCAGCATGAGGTATATCGGCATCGAACCCCAGATCGCATGGGCGCCAAGGGCGAAGGTGAGCGCGCGTCTGCTGCCGAGGGTCGCTTGGGTCATTACGCAGGGCGGTAAGCTCGCGAGATGCATCCGGCAAGCTTGGCTGGTCGTTGCCGCCGGTTCAGCTAGCCAGCGCTAGAAAGGTTGCGAATCGAGATGCAATTAGTCTCGATTGCTAATGGCGCGCCGCGTGTTCCCCTGTCTCGCGGCGCGGCAGCGGGTCTTCCAGGTCGGGACTGCGGAAGGCATCGCCGGGGCGCTCGCGGTTCAGGAATGCGCGCGGGCGCCCTGATAGGGGACTTTGATCAGACTTCGCGAAAACCGACGCCCACGCTCGCGCGCGGCTGTTCCATCTCGGTGCTGGTGACGGGGTAGGCGCAATAGTCGGCGGCGTAGAAAGCCGCTGGGCGGTGATTGCCCGAAAAGCCGATTCCGCCAAACGGCGCGGCTGAGGATGCCCCGTTTGTGGGCCGGTTCCAGTTCACGATGCCAGCGCGGATATTGGCCCAGAAGCGATTGTACTGCGCCGGATCGCCGCCCAGCAGCGATGCTGAAAGGCCGAACCGCGTGTTGTTCGCCTCCGCAATCGCCGCATCGAAATCGTCCACCCGCACCACTTGCAACAGCGGCCCGAACAGCTCGACATCGGGCCGCTCGGCCATGTCGGTCACATCGACCAGCGCAGGGGTCACGAAGGGCAGGCCCTCGCGCGGGCGGCGCATATGCGAGATGGCCTTGCCGCCGTTCGATATCAGATAGAGGAAGCTTTCGGTCAGCTGGTCGGCGGTGCGCATGTCGATCACCGGGCCCATGAACGGCTGCGGATCGTCGAACGGCGCACCGATCACGATCCGGTCGGTGAGCGCCTTCACCGCGCCGATCACGTCGTCGTACATATCGTTTTTCACGATCAGGCGGCGCGCGGCGGTGCAGCGCTGGCCGGCGGTGGTGAAAGCGCTTTGCACGATCAGCGCGGCAACGTCATCGATCTTGGGCGTATCCCACACCACGAGCGGATTGTTGCCGCCCATCTCGAGCGCGACGATCTTGCCAGGATCGGTCGCCAGCTTCCGGTTGATCGCGATGCCGACCTGCGCCGAGCCGGTGAACAGCACCCCATCGACATCGGGGTGCGCCACCAGTGCCTTGCCTTCCTCCGGCCCGCCGATCAGCAGTTGCACAAGGTCTTGCGGCACACCGGCGCGCACGAAGAACGACAGCAGCTTTTCGCCGACGGCCGGCGTCTTTTCGCTCGGCTTGAGAATCACGGCGTTGCCCGCGATCAGCGCGGGGATGATGTGGCCGTTCGGCAGGTGCGCAGGGAAATTGTAGGGGCCGAGCACGGCCATCACTCCGTGCGGCTTATGGCGCAGCGCAGCCGAGCCTTGCAGCGCGCTGTCGAGCTTGCGCTGGCCGGTGCGCTCGGCATAGGCGCGGACAGAGATTTCGACCTTCGCCATAACCGCCTCGACCTCGGTGCGCGCTTCCCACAGAGGCTTGCCGGTTTCGCGTGCGATCAGCTCGGCGAACTCCTCCTGCTCCTTGCGCACCTCGTTGGCGAAGCGGCGTATCCGCTCGATCCGCGTGGCAAGCGGCTGCGAGGCCCAGGCGGGCCAGGCGCTGCGCGCGCGGGCGACCAGTTCGTCGACATTGCCGTGCGGCGCGCGCCAAAGTTCGGCACCGGTGGCCGGTTCACAGGAGATCAGTTGCGACACGTCGGACAAGGTTGGATTTCCTTCGGACTTGGTTTCATTTGTTCCTTAAGGCCACATTCGCCAACACGCAAAGTCACTCGGCCTCAGGCGGCAAATGACCTGCTGGAGTAGGCGCATCCCCAAGTGCATCGCCGAGAGCGCGCACTCGCGCGATCTTGTCGGCAAGCGGCTGCCAGTCATCGTTCTGCGCGATGGCATCCCAGATCCCCTCGACCTCTTCGATCAGCATCGATTCGGGCTCGGCGCTGTCCCAGTAATCCGATCTGCCGGAAAGGGGCGGGCGTTCGGCCAGCGCCTCGGCCAGAGAGCCCTCGGCGTTGCGCCCGCCGCGATGGCGGTGGAAGAACGTGTCCGGCCCGATCTGCCCCTCGCGCATTGTCACTTCCGCAGCGCCCACCAAGGCGCGATCGGCCTCTTCACCGCCGCTTGCAACGCCAAGCCGCCAGCAGAAGCGATGCATCATCGCCGCCTCGTACAGCGGGCCGAAACGGTTGAGCGCTGCCAGCAGCGCGTCACTATCGGCCAGCGGGCGCAACGCGATGGCGAGTTGGGCGAGGTTCCAGCGGATCGCCTCGGGCTGGCGACCGAAGGCATAAAGCCCCTGATGGTCGAAATAGGCGGCGGTGAACTGCGGCTCCCACTTCGGCAGGAAGCGCCAGGGACCGTAATCGAAGCTCTCGCCGGTGAGATTCATATTGTCGGTGTTGAGCACGCCGTGAACGAAGCCCGCCACCATGTAGCTGGCGGCAAGGTCGGCGAGCCGCTCGGCGGCCTGGTGGGCGAGTATCACCGCCGGATTATCGCGGTCGGGGGCGTCTTGCGGGGGGAGGGGGCCGGGAAATTGCGCGAGACAATAGTCGACCAGGTTTGCCAGATGCTCATGCTCCTCAAGCACCAGCAGCCGCTGAAAGCTGCCGATGCGGATATGCGAGTGCGACAGACGCACCATCACCGCCGAGCGAGTCGGGCTGGGCTCGTCGTTGCGCCACAGCTTCTCGCCGGTTTCGACCACCGAGAAAGTCTTGCTGGTATTGACGCCCAGTGCCTCGAGCATCTCGGTGGCGAGAATCTCGCGCACCGCGCCTTTCAGCGTCAGGCGTCCGTCGCCAGAGCGGCTCCACGGGGTTTGCCCGCTGCCCTTGGTGCCGAGGTCGAGCAAGCGATCAGCGCCGTCGCGAAGTTGGGCGAACAAGAATCCGCGCCCGTCGCCGATCTCCGGGTTGTAGGTGCGGAATTGGTGGCCGTGATAGCGCAGAGCTAATGGTTGGGGGAGGTTGTCGGGCAGAGGTTCGAAGCGGCCGAAATGGGTGATCCACTGCTCGTCTGAGAGCGTGTCGAGGCCAACCGTGCCATCGTGCCGGTGATTGCGGAAGCGCAGCGTTGTTGCGGGGAAGTCTGCCGCCTCCACCGGGTCGGCGAGGAAATCGGCAACCTGCGAGATTTGCGGGTCGGGGCGATAGGGGGCTGCTGCAGGGGCTTGACGCATATGCGCATAAGTGGCCATCGCAGCGCCGTGGTGCAACCGGCCCACGCAAGACAAAGGGTGGCAGCGCGCACCATGACGACCAGCGAATATGCGGATCTCTCTTGGGAAAGCAGCGAGGGGCTGAAGCTGCATGCGCGCGACTATACCGGGAGGGCGGATCGACCCGCGATACTGTGCCTGCCCGGCCTTACCCGCAACGCCCGCGATTTCGAGCCGGTGGCCAAGATCTTCGCCGGTGACTGGCGCGTGCTCGCGGTAGACTTCCGCGGGCGGGGCGAGAGCGACTATGCCAAGGAGTCGGACAGCTACGTACCGCTCACATATGTTGCCGACGTGCTGGCGCTGGTCGACGAGCTGAAGCTTGAGAAGGTCGTCGCCATCGGCACCTCGCTGGGCGGAATTGTCACCACACTGATCGCGCTGCAACGGCCCGATCTGTTGGCTGGTGTGGTGCTCAACGATATCGGGCCGGTGATCGAGGCGGACGGGATGGCGCGCATCCGCGACTATGTGGGGCAGGGGCGCAGTTTTCCGACCTGGATGCACGCTGCCCGCTCGCTGCGTGAGGCCTCGCTCTATGTCTATCCCGACTATGCGATCGAGGACTGGCTGACGCTTGCCAAGCGGCTGATGTGCGTGGGCAACAACGGCCGGATCGCCTACGATTACGATATGAAGATCGCCGAGCCCTTCTCCGATCCTGCCGCTCTCGATGAACTGGACCTGTGGCCCGCTTTCGAGGCGTTGCGCGGAAAGCCGGGGCTGGTGCTGCGCGGCGAGCTGTCCGACCTGCTCTCGCCAGCCACATTTACCGCCATGGGCGAGCGGCTGCCCGGGTTTGATTGCGTGACCGTGCCGCGCGTAGGCCATGCTCCGACACTGGCCGAGCCCGAGGCACAGGCCGCCATCGCGCGGCTGCTTGATCGGGTGCTGGCCAAATGAGCAAGGCCCCGCGCATATTGCACCTGCATTCGACCTTCGATGCCGGCGGCAAGGAGGTGCGCTGCGTGCGCCTCATCAACCACTGGGGCAAGGCGGCCGAACACGCCATCGTATCGGGCGACCCGGAGCGGCGCGGCGCGGCCTCTCTACTGGGCAAAACGGCGAAGGTGAGCTGGCCGAAGTTCCCCTCGCTCACCGGCAAGACGACGCCGGGCCGGTTCAAGAAAATCGCCGAGGCGATGGCCGGCTACGACCTCATCTGCACCTATAACTGGGGCGCAATCGACGCGGCGATGGCGCACACGCTGTTTGCCGACATGTTCAAGCTGCCCCCGCTGGTCCACCACGAGGACGGCTTCAACGAAGACGAAGCCGGCGGTCTCAAGTGGCGGCGCAACTTCTATCGCCGCATCGCGTTAGGGCGCAGCGCCGCGCTGGTCGTGCCCTCGCATACACTTGAGGCCATTGCGCTCGACGTGTGGCAGCAGCCGCGCAGCCGCGTCCAGCGAATCGCTAACGGTATCGACACCCGCGCCTTTGCCGCGCCGCCCAAGCGCGACATTCTGCCCCGGCTGGTCAAGCACAAGGACGAATTCTGGATCGGCACGCTGGCGGGCCTGCGCAAGGTCAAGCAGCTCGACATGCTGATCCGCGCCATGACCTATGTCCCGCCAGAATGGCAGCTGGTGATTGCGGGAGACGGGCCGGAGCGAGAAAGCCTGCTGGGGCTCGCCGAAAGTCTGGGCGTGGAGGACCGTGTGCATCTGCCCGGCTTCGTCGCCGAGCCGCAGAAGCTGGTCGGCCTGTTCGATATCTTCGCCCTGTCCTCGCAGTCTGAGCAGCAGCCGATTTCGCTGATCGAGGCGATGGCGGCAGGCCTGCCTGCCGTCGCGCCGCGCGTGGGCGATATCGGCTCGATGGTTGCTTCGGACAACGGCCCGCTATTGGTCGATGTGGGCGACCAAGAGGCGCTGACCAAAGCGCTCGACAGCCTCGCCCGTGACCCTGCTGCGCGCAAGCGGATCGGGCAGGCCAACCGCGACAAGGCACGCGCCGAGTTCGACGAGCTGCGCATGGTCGAGAGGTATCGTGCGCTCTATTGGGGTCTGATGGACCGCAATGCCTTTTCCCGCGCGGACGCCGGCGAACAGTAAGTCTTAATCGGCGGTTCACTCGCAACGGGCCAGCTGGGCACAGCGCCGACACAGTTATTGCCAGTTCCCGGCCGCCCCCCTAAAGAGCGCGGCTTATCCGCTTGAAGCAGGACAGATCGAAAGACCCGTGGCCAGCACTCCGACCGATACCCCCAGTTCGCCCAGCAACCGCAAGAGCGCGAGCGACGATGTCTTCATGCGCGAGGTGGACGAGGCTGTCCGCCAGGACGAAGTAGCTGATTTCGCCAAGAAGTTCGGCCTGCCGATCGGCATCGCCGTGGCTCTGGCACTCGCGGCCTTTGGCGGCTGGCTGATCTGGTCGAGCCAGCAGGAAAGCGCGCTGGAGGAAAGCTCCGAACAGCTGATCGCTGCGCTGGACGAGCTGGAAGCCGGCAATGCGGATGTCGCGAACGAGGAACTGGCCGCGATTGCGGCTGGTGACAGCGAGGGCGCGGCCGGCATGGCGCGGCTCGTGCAGGCCGGGATCGCGCTGGGTCAGGACAAGACCGAGGAAGCCGTCGGGCTCTACGGTCAGGTTGCCAATGATGCCGCTCTGCCGCAAGAAATTCGCGACCTTGCCAAGGTTCGCATGGTCGCCGCCAACTTCGACAATATGGAGCCGCAGGCAGTGATCGATCAGCTCGGCCCGCTCGCCACGGCGGAAAGCCCGTGGTTCGGCAGCGCCGGTGAACTGGTGGCCTTTGCCTATCTCGCTCAGGACAAGCCCGATCAGGCGGGGCCGCTGCTTGTTGCCATCGCCAAGGATGAGGACGTGCCGGAAAGCCTGCGTTCGCGCACGCGGCAGCTTGCTGGCCTGCTTGGTAACGACGCCATCGACGATGTCGATGCGATGCTGGAAGAACTCGGCGCGGCAGAAGCTCCGCAGGCTGGAGGTGCCCAATGACCCGTAAAGTCGGACTGATGGTCGCCCCCGTGCTGGCACTGGCGCTGGCCGGTTGCGGGATGTTCAGCGGCAAGGAAGATCCGCGCACGCCCACTCATGGCGAGCGCACCCCGATCCTTTCGCGCATTGCCACCACGATCGAGGCTGATCCGGCCCTGGCAAGCACAGCGGTGATCGTGCCGCCCGTGAGTGTAAATAACAGCTGGCCGCAGGCCGGTGGCAATGCCGCCAAGGTGCCCGGTCACGTGGCATTGGCGGCCAATCCCACCCGCGCCTGGACCGCCAGTATCGCCGGAACCACCAAGACCCGCCGCCTTGCGGCTGCTCCGGTTGTGGCCGATGGCATGGTGTTCGTCGTCGATACTTCAGCGGTGGTCCATGCCTTCGATGCGCAGACCGGCGCGAAGCGTTGGGAGCATCCGATCGTGGTCTCGGGAGACCTCCAGGATGCAACCTTCGGTGGCGGCGCGGCTTACGACAATGGCCGGATCTACGCCACCAACGGGGTGGGCGATGTCGTCGCGCTTAACGCGGCTGACGGCACTGAAATCTGGCGCGTAAAGCCCTCCGGCCCGCTGCGCGGCGCGCCGACCGTGGCGTTCAATTCCGTGTTCGTGATGACGCAGGACAACCAGATATTCGCCCTCGCAAGTGCCGATGGTGCGGTGGAATGGCAGGATTCGGCGGCGACCGGGCAGGCAGGCGTGTTCGGTGTGGCGGCTCCGGCAGCCGGGCAGGGCACGGTCGTGGCCGGCTATTCGTCGGGCGAACTAATCGCCTATCGTTATGAGAATGGCCGCAACCTGTGGTCTGACGCTTTGGCGCGCACCTCGATCTCGACGCAGGTCGGTACGCTGACCGACGTCGATGCCGATCCCATTATCGACGGCGGCCGGGTCTATGCGCTCGGGCAGGGCGGCCGTATGGCTGCCTACGAGCTGACCACCGGCCAACGCATCTGGGAACTCACGCTGGCGGGCATTTCCACTCCCAGCGTGGTCGGCGAATGGGTCTTCACCCTCACAGACGATTCGCGCATTCTCGCGATCCAGCGCAACACCGGGCGCATTCGCTGGGTCAAGCAGCTCGACCGTTGGCGCAAGCCGAAGGACCGCGAAGGTCCGATCTTCTGGACCGGCCCTGTGCTGGCCAACAACAAGCTGTGGATCGCCAGCTCGCAGGGTGAAGTGCGCACGGTTGACGTGATGAGCGGCGAAGACACCTTGTATACCGAGCTGAAGGAAGGCGTCTCTCTGCCGCCGGTGGTGGCAAACCAGACGCTCTATATCCTTGACGACAGTGGCCGGATCACCGCTTTCCGGTGATCCCTTGCAGCGGGGGCGGCGCATTTATCGCGCCGTTAACCCTCCTGTGCTTAAGGCGGCGGCATGAGCACCGCCGCCACATCGCCCAACCATCGGCCTGCCAGTGACGTTTCGACTGGCGTTGGGCTGGTCGGCCTTGCCACTCTGGTTGCGTGTATTCTGATCGCGCGGGCATGGCCCACCATCGGGCCAATTGTGGGCATCGGCGCTGACCGTGGCCCGCTCTCCGGCCCTAGTGCGGCACTGTTGACGATGATGCTGACGGGGCTTGCCATGGCCACTTGGTCGCTCGTGGTCGAGAAGGTCCACCGCCGTCCGTCCACCGGTATCGACTGGGCCAACAAGCGCCCCCTAGAAGAGACCATCGATACTTCGATAACCAAGCTGGCGGGCCTGTGGGCCACCTGGGCGGTGATTGGTTTCGTCTACTACCTCGGCCGCTGGTACTGGGAGGGCCAGTATATCTTCGCGATGGAAGTGATCGGCGCTTTCATAATCCCCATGTTCATCCTTTCGGTGCCCTATGTAGTGATGCTCGACCGGGTGATGATCCGACCGCGCGACCATGCCTGGCACTTCGGCGCGATGCTGATCGGGCGCGAGGCCTACGACATGGCCGAGGTGAAGAAGCACTGGCGCGCCTGGGCGATCAAGGGCTTCTTCTCGGCCTTCATGATCTCGATTCTGCCTTTCGGCTTCGCCCACGTGGTCGAGGCAAATATCGGCGATGCCGTTCGCGATCCCGTCCGCTTCGGGCTGCTGATGTTCGAATTTCTGTTCGTGATCGATGTGCAGATCGGCACCGTGGGCTATCTGCTCACGATGCGGCCGCTCGATGCACATATCCGATCGGGCAATCCGTTTCTCGCAGGCTGGCTGGCGGCGCTGCTGTGCTATCCGCCGTTCGTCTATGGCTTCATGGGCGCAGGCGGAGCGATCCAGTACGAATATAACACCTCGGGTTGGGGGCACTGGTTTGAAGGCAATGACGCGCTGCTCTGGGCTTGGGCCTGCTGGCTGATCTTTCTGACGGCGGTCTATGCCTGGGCGACGGTCGCTTTCGGCATTCGCTTTTCGAACCTCACCTATCGCGGCGTGCTGACCCATGGGCCTTACCGTTTCACCCGCCACCCGGCTTATCTCTCGAAGAATGCGTTCTGGTGGTTTTCGGTGCTGCCCTTTTTGGTGACGAGCAATTCGCTAACCGATGCGGTGCGCAACACCGTGTTCCTGGGGCTGGTAAGCGCGATCTACTACTGGCGCGCGAAGACCGAGGAGGCACATCTGTTGGGTGAAGACGCCAAGTACCGCGAATACCACGCGTGGATGAGTGAACACGGCGCGATCACCGCGCCTCTGACACGTCTGTTTAAGCGGCTGAACCCACGTCGGCGGTTGGTGGAACGATCCCACCCATAAGTCCGCTCAGGATGAGCGGAGGCGGGCCGGGGCTGGCATCAGGCGTTGCCCACCACAAAGCAGGCCAACGCCAGCAACAATCCCGCAAACCGGTTCGAACGAAAGCGCGCCAGCGGATTGGCCGCATCGCTGGGATCGAGACTAAGTGCCTGCCAGCCCAGATGCGCGGCCACCGGCACCAGCGCGAGCAGGGCCAACCAATCGGGCCGCAGCAGCCAGAAGGCGAGCGCCCACAAGGCCACCGCGACAGCATAAAACCCGACCACGCCCGCCTTGACCTTGCTTCCCAAGGTCAGCGCCGAGCTGCGGATGCCAACCAGCGAATCGTCCTCACGGTCCTGCAGGGCATAGATCGTGTCATAGCCGATGCACCACAGCATCGCCCCGGCATAGAGTGCGGCCATAACCTCAAGCCCGTCGCTGCGCAGCGCCACCCAGCCGGTCGGCACGCCCCAGGTGAACACCAGCCCCAGCCACGCCTGCGGCCAGCCGGTGATCCGCTTCATGAACGGATAGGCCGCCACCAGCGCCAGCGAGCCGAGCGCCACGAGCTGCGCCTGCCAGCGCAGTTGCAACAGCACCACCAGCCCGACCGCAGCCAGAATGAGCAGCCAGATCCAGGCCGCGCCCTTGCTGACCCGGCCAGAGGCCACGGGCCGGCTGGCGGTGCGCGCCACCTGCCGATCAAGTTCGGCATCGACGATGTCGTTGTAAACACAGCCTGCCCCGCGCATCGCAATCGCGCCGAGCAGCGTCCACAACAACAGCGGCCATTGCATCGACCACGGCGCGCCCGTCAGCAGCAACCCCCAGGCGCAGGGCCAGTAGAGCAGCCACCAGCCGATCGGGCGGTCAAACCTTGCCAGCAGCGCATAGTCGCGTGCGGCGGCGGGCAAGAGCGCGACAAGGCCGCGATGCTCGCTGTCGGGGGTGAGGGTATCGCCAGTCGCGGTGTCATCGGCCATGGCGCTGGCGCTACACCCTTCCTATAGGGTGAGACAATGGCCGATCAGCATTCCCCCAAAACCCCCGCATGGCCGCCCAGAAGCGCGCCGCGCCTGTTCGTCACGCAGGAGCTGGGCGAGGGCGCGCAGGTGATTATCGATGGCCCACAAGCGCACTATCTCGGGCGTGTGATGCGCGTAAATGTGGGCGACGCGGTGATCTTGTGTGACGATGTGACAGGTGAATGGGCCACGCGTGTCGAGGCTGCGAGCAAGCGCGAGGTCACGCTGGTGGCCGATCAGATGCTCCGCCCGCGCGAACAGGTGCCCGATTTCTGGCTCTGCCCCGCGCTGCTTAAGAAAGACCGTTTCGACATCGTGCTCGAAAAGGCCAGCGAACTGGGCGCGGCGCGGGTGCAACCGGTGATCATGCGCCGCTGCGTGGCCGACAAGCTCAACCCCGAGCGCGCCCGCACGATCCTCGTCGAAGCCGCTGAGCAATGCGCGCGCACAGCCCTGCCCGAGCTGGCCGAACCCGCGAAACTCGATGCCCTGCTGTGCGACTGGCCTGCCGAGCGCACCCTGTTCTTCGCCGACGAGACGGGTGGCCCGCCTGCCGCTCAAGCTTTCGCACAACACCAAGGCCCTGCCGCCTTGCTGATCGGGCCGGAGGGCGGATTTGACGAGGCCGAACGCGCGGCAGTCCTTGCCTTGCCACAAACACAACCCATCTCGCTCGGGCCGCGCATCCTGCGCGGCGAGACCGCCGCCATCGCGGCCAGTGCCCTGTTCATGGGGCTTGCGGGGGACTGGGCATGAAGCGGCAGATCGAATTGAGCGCTGGCACAGCGCCACTTTTGCGCTAGGGGCCGGATAATGAGCACGCGTAAGGCTTCAGGAGCAGATGAACCGCGGATTGAAAGCCGCGCACAATTGATTGAACCGATGCAGGCAGGCGAAAAGCCCGCCGCGCGTTGGCGGATCGGGACCGAGCATGAAAAGCTCGTCTATCGCCGCAGCGACAAGGCCGCCCCGAGCTATCACGAACCAGGCGGCATCCGCGATATCCTTCTGGCCATGCAGGAATTCGGCTGGGAGCCGGTGATCGAGGAAGGGCCTGACGGCACGCCAGACGTGATCGCAATGTCAGGCTCCGATGGTACAATCAGCCTCGAACCGGCGGGTCAGCTCGAACTGTCGGGCGCGCCGCTCGAAAGCCTCCACCAGACCTGCGCCGAAACGGGCCGCCATCTCGACCAGTGTCGTGCGGTGGGCGAGAAGTTCGGGGTCGGCTTCCTCGGCCTCGGCATGTGGCCCGACAAGGCGCGCGACGAGCTGCCGATCATGCCCAAGCAGCGCTATGAGATCATGAAGCAGCACATGCCGCGGGTGGGCAATCTCGGTCTCGACATGATGCTGCGGACGTGCACCATTCAGGTGAACCTCGACTATTCGAGCGAGGCCGACATGGCGCAGAAGTTCCGCACGGGCCTTGCCTTGCAGCCGGTCGCCACGGCGCTGTTCGCCAATTCGCCCTTCACAGAGGGCCAGCCCAACGGCTTCCTTTCCTATCGCAGCCACATCTGGACCGACACCGATCCCCAGCGCACCGGTATGCTGCCCTTCGTGTTCGACGAGGGCTTCGGCTACGAGCGCTATGTCGATTACATGCTCGATGTGCCGATGTACTTCGTCTTCCGCAATGGCCGCTATATCGATGCGGCGGGCCAGTCGTTTCGCGATTTCCTCAAGGGCGAGCTGCCTGTGCTTCCTGGTGAATTGCCGACCGCGTCCGACTGGGAGGACCACCTCAGCACGGCTTTCCCTGAAGTGCGTCTGAAGAGCTTCCTCGAAATGCGCGGTGCCGATGGCGGGCCGTGGAACCGTATCTGCGCGCTGCCTGCGCTGTGGGTCGGCCTGCTTTACGACCAGACCGCGCTCGATGCGGCGTGGGATCTGGTCAAACACTGGACCATGGAAGAGCGCGAGGCGCTGCGCGACGCGGTCCCGGCGCAGGGGCTGGCGGCTCCGGTGCCGGGCGGAGGCACTTTGCGCGAGTTGTCGCGCGAAGTGCTCGAGATCGCTCATGCTGGCCTCGTTGCGCGCGGGCGCAGCAACTCGATGGGCGACAACGAGAGCGGCTTCCTCGATCCGCTGCGTGAGATCGTCGAGCGCGGCAAGGTGCCGGCCGAAGCGCTGCTGGAGAAGTTCGCGGGTGAATGGGGCGGCGATATCAACCGACTTTACGAGGCCAACAGCTTCTAGGCCGCCCCGCTGAGCGCTGGCTGCCTACTGGTAGCAGACGACCTCGAACTCGATCCCGTCCCAGTCGAAGAAGTAAAACCTTCGGCCAGGTTCATAGTCGGCGTGGTCGAACGGGACGAGGCCGTGGAACCGGACTACCTGCTCGGCCGCCTCCAGATCCTCTACCTCGATGCCGACATGGTTGAGCGGCCGCCCCTTTGGCTGGCCGCTATGGTTGCCGCCGTCGCTGTACAGCGCAAGATAAGCGTCTTGCGACCCCACGTGCATAGACGTTCCGCCGTTTATCGCCTCGCCTTGCCAGCGCTTATCCCAGCCGCAAAGATCCTTGAACAGGCTTGCGGACCGGTGGATATTACTTACGGTGAGATTGACATGTTCGATTCTCGCATTCGCTATTGAACGGTGAGAAATATGCGCCTCTCGGTGAGATGTACTGAAATCTGCCAATTTTGGTCCTCCGAATCAACTCTTGCCGGGGATACCACCTCAAGTTAACTTGAGGTCAATCGTGATTCGACAGAGGGTCTGCAAATAGTGGAAACAGCAGCACGAGTATCGGCGCCAGCCCATCAGCTGGGTGCCAGCGTCACCAAGAACGACGTCATTTCCATCGGCCAACTGGCCGCGCGCACGGGCGTGGCCGTCTCGGCCTTACGTTTTTACGAGGACAAGGGCCTGATCCGGTCGTTCCGTACCAACGGAAACCAGCGCCGCTTCCTGCGCTCGGACATTCGCCGCGTCAGCTTCGTGCTGATCGCGCAGAAGCTTGGCCTCTCGCTGCTAGAGATCGAAGAACAGCTCGCCAGCCTGCCGCAGGGGCGCACGCCTTCAGTGCTCGATTGGCGGCAGCTCTCGCAGCGGATGCGCGCGGCGATCGACGAGAAGATCACGCTCCTCACCCGCACCCGCGCCAAGCTTGACGACTGCATCGGCTGTGGCTGCCTCAGTCTCGACAAGTGTCAGCTCTACAACAAGGACGACCGCATGGGCAGGACCGGCACCGGCCCGCGCATGGTGCTCGATTAGGCCGCCGGATTGAGCAAGCTCGGCAAGCAGGAGTATAAGCACGCGCTCAAACACATGAGCCGCGAGCTGGTCGATCTCGCGCGCTGGGTGGCCGACACCGGCGCGCGCATCGTGGTCCTGTTCGAAGGGCGCGACAGCGCGGGCAAGGGCGGCGTGATTGCCGCCATCCGCAAACATCTCAACCCGCGCCATGTCCGCACCGTGGCGCTCGGCAAACCGACTGAGCGCGAGGCCGGGCAGTGGTATTTCCAGCGTTATGTCGAGCATCTGCCGACATCAGGCGAAATCGTCTTGTTCGATCGTTCGTGGTACAACCGCGCCGGGGTCGAGCGGGTGATGGGGTTTGCCAGCGAGGACGAGGTGGATGCCTTCCTCCAGGCCACGCCGACCTTTGAAAAACTGCTCACCGACGATGGCATCATCCTCGTCAAATATTGGCTGACGACCGATCAGACCAAGCAGGAGGAACGCTTCGCCGAGCGGCGCGACGATCCGCTTAAGGGGTGGAAGCTCTCGCCGATCGATGTCGCCAGCCGCGCACGATACGACGGCTATACCCAGGCGCGCGAGGCGATGTTACGCGCCACGCATACGCAAAACGCGCCCTGGACGCTGGTGGACTTCAACGATCAGAAGCAGGGCCGTCTGACCCTGATCCGCAATCTGATCGACCGTATCCCCGAATCGAAAGTTCCGCGCCCGGTGATCGAGCTGCCACCGCTGGATGGCAAGCCGAGCAAGGAAAGCTATGCAGTGATCGATCCTTTGCCTGACTGGATACCGCCCGAAGCCAAGTAGTTCTGCGTAGATTGCTCCCAAGCAACTTTCTCCTCTCTTTGCCTATGCAGTGGCGCGCAAAGAAGGGGGAAGTTCAAGGTGATTAAGCATTTGCAGGCCGCACTTGTGGCCAGTTCGATGATCGTGTGCTCGTCAGCCTGGGCATCTGAATGGGCTTATGAGGGCGAACACGGCGCTGCCCGCTGGGGCGATCTGGATCCGACATTTTCGATCTGCGCGACTGGTACCATGCAATCGCCGGTCGATCTTGGTGAGGCCAACACAACCGGGGCGGTGAGCGTGTCGACCAGCTATCACGCGGCACCTTTGACGATCCTCAACAATGGGCACACCGTTCAGGCAAATGTGCCGGGCGGCTCCACCATGCAGAGCGGCACCAAGACCTTCCGCCTGATGCAGATGCATTTTCACGCCCTGTCCGAACACACGCTCAACCGCCGCCATTTCCCGCTTGAGGCGCACTTCGTCCATGCGAGCGACACCGGTGAGCTTGCGGTTCTCGGCGTGCTTTTCACCTGGGGCGCATTCAATGCCGAACTGCAAAAGCTTATCGACGCGGCGCCCCAGGCGGAGAGCGGGCCGATCGAGCAGGCCGATGTGGTGTTCGACCCCGCAAAGCTGCTCCCGCACGGTGAGCCTGGAATTTCGGTCTATCGCTATATGGGCTCGCTGACGACGCCGCCCTGCACCGAAGGGGTGAACTGGCATGTAGCGGCGAAGCCGGTCGAGGCGAGCGAAGCGCAGATGGCGCAGTTGCGCGCGATCATGCACGACAATGCGCGCCCCGCTCAGCCGCTTAACGGACGCCTGTTGGTGGCTTCGCGCTAAGGCTCTGGCCAAAGGGCGCGAAGCGGGGCTAGGGCGGGGCGATGATCCCGCTTGAACACCTCGATACGGCGCAAGTGCCCGGCGGCGCGGAATTGCGCCTGATGCGCCGCGGCGCCGATTTCATGATCCAGCTCGACCGCAACGAGCTGATGAACAGCCGCATGTCAGGCTCCGAAGAAGCGCTGGCAACAGTCACCGCTGAGCGTCTCAGGGGGCGTCCCGACCAGCAATGGCTGATCGGCGGCTATGGCATGGGTTTTACGCTGCGCGCGGCGCTGAAAGTGCTGGGCAAGGACGCACGGGTGGCCGTGGCCGAGCTGGTGCCCGAGATCATCGCCTGGGCGAAGGGCCCGATGGCCGAACTGACCACCGGCTGCCTCGATGACCCCCGCGTGATGCTGCACATGGCCGACGTGGCCGAGGCCATAGCGGGCATTCGCCCGAACAGCTGCGATGCGATCTTGCTCGATGTCGACAACGGGCCGGATGGCTTGGTGCGCGACGACAACGGGCGGCTCTATTCGCGCGAAGGCTTGCAGATTGCGAAGCGGGCGCTGAAGCCGGGCGGGGTGCTTGCCATCTGGTCCGCAGCGCCCGATCCGGCTTTTACCGCGCGCCTGCGCCGGGCGCGGTTCGAGGTCGACGAGCAGGTCGTGCGGGCAAGAAGCAACGGCAAGGGGCCGCGCCACGTCATCTGGTTTGCGGTGAAGTAAGGCCGCACCGATCATCGGCCGCTGTCACTTCGCAGGCCACCGTCGCGTCATGCGCAAACCATCGCGAAAATTGAGCGATAGCAAGGCGATATTTAGCCCGCCTGCAAGAAGCTCGAGACCCTGAACAGCTACGAAGAGGCTATCGAAGCGCGCTTGTGCGGCGCTTGCCGCGAGCCACAATGCGCAGGGAACCAGCACCAGCAGACCGTTGGCGGCAATCACCTTCATGCGCCGCTGCTTGGTGGAAAGGAGCCGGCCACGCCTGTCGCGCGCGAGTCGCTCACCCGAACCGCCTATGGCGATCAGAGCGGGGATGAGAATCAAAAACCCCCACGGAATGGCGCCCTTCACAGCAGCGACCTGGGCGGAAGTGCCGAGTAGCTCGACAGTTACAGTCGCGGTCCAGAATAGGCAGATGATTGCGAGGGCGAGTAGCCCGGCAAGGGGATGGACGAGACGAAACATGCGCGTTCTCCGAATCAATATAGCTAGCTATATATTTGCATAGCCAGCTATGAAAGTATAGGAGGCGCGACATGGCGTTCTCGAAAGACACCTCTGCCGGCTATCTCGTCAACCATATGGCACGGTTGTTTGCGCGCGCCCTGTCAAAGCAGATTAATCCCGCCGGGATGACGACCGGTGCCTTTCCCGCCTTGCTTGAACTATGGGAAGGCGATGGGCTGACGCAGAAGGAATTGCGGGAACGGCTCGACATCGAACAGGCTACTGTAGCGAACACCTTGACCCGGATGGAGCGCGATGGCCTGATACGGCGTGAGCAGGACGAGCACGATGGGCGGGTTCAGCGCATCCGGCTTACCCCGCTGGCGCAGGCCAAGAGAGAGCAGGCCATTGCCGCTGCGGGAGCAGTCAATGCGGCAGCTTTGAGTGGGCTATCATCTGAAGAGGAGGCCGCTTTCCTTGCCACCATGCGCAAGGTTATCGGCCAGTTGCGCGACCAGAACGACTGAACCTACTCCGCCGCCAACCGTTCAGCTTGGCCCAAATCCACGCTGACTAGCCGCGATACGCCGCGTTCCACCATGGTGACTCCGAACAGGCGGTGCATCCGGCTCATCGTGACCGCATTGTGGGTCACGATAAGGTAGCGCGTGGCAGTTTCCTGCGTCATCGTCACCAGCAGGTCGCAGAAGCGATCGATGTTGGCATCGTCGAGCGGCGCGTCTACCTCGTCGAGCACGCAAATCGGTGCCGGATTGGTTAAGAACAACCCGAAAATAAGCGCGGTTGCGGTTAATGCCTGCTCGCCGCCCGAAAGCAGGCTCAGCGACTGCAGCCGTTTGCCCGGTGGCTGGGCGTAGATTTCGAGACCTGCCTCCAGCACATCGTCCGAATCGATCAGCGCGAGGTGCGCCTTGCCGCCCTCGAACAGGCGGGTGAACAGCCGCTGGAAGTGCTCATTCACCTCCTCGAAGGCGGCGCGCAAGCGCTCGCGGCCCTCGCGGTTGAGGTTGCCGATCGAGGCGCGCAGACGGTTGACCGCCTCTGCGAGTTCGGCCTGCTCCTCGGCGCTGGTGCCGTGCTCGGCCTCGATCCGCACCAGTTCGTCGGCGGCGACGAGGTTGACCGGACCGATCCGCTCGCGGCTGGCGGCCAGCCTCTCCAGGTCCTCGGTTTCCTGCGCGGTGTTACGCACTGCCGCAGTTTCGAAACCGAACTTACCGGCCAGCAGCGGCGGCGGGCATTGAAAGCGCTCACCCGACTGGCGCGCCATCTCCTCGCGGCGGCTTTCTTCGTTTTCGGCCCTTGCGGCAGCCCCGGCGCGCCGTTCGCGGGCGGCGGCGAGCACTTCGGTCGCCTCGCGCAGGCGGGCGTCTGCTTCGCGGGCCTGCTGGTCGGCGGCGACAACGGCTTCGTCGGCCTTGGCCAGCTCGGCCCCGAGCCGTTCGCGCACCGCTTCGCCGCTTTCGATTTCGCGCATCAGCCCGGCTGGCTTGGCAGCGACAATGGCGCGTTCTTCGGCGATCTCCTCGAACCGCGCTTCCATTCCGGCAAGCCGCTGTGCCGCATCGCCCGCGCGCACTTGCCAGCTCTTCATATCGGCGCGTTGCGACGAGACGCGCTCGCGCCCTACGGCCAGCGCTTGGTCGTGCGCGGCTAGCGCGGCCAGCGCGGCTTGTTGAGCTTCGCGCGCAGCCTCGTTCTTCGCGCGCGCGGTTTCGAGCGCGGCGCGCCCCTCTGCCGGATCGGGCAACTCACCGAGCCGCTCCTTTGCGGAACTGACTTCGGCTTCGGCCTGCGTCATCCGTTCGGCCAGATCGGCTCCCGCTTCGGCCAATTCGGCCCGTCGTAGGGCGAGCCGCTCGCGCTGCGCCTCGGCTTGATCCTGTGCACGCAGGGCTGAGCGTTCAGCCTCGACAGCCTCGCCCACCGCGCGCTCCATCGCCACCAGCTCGCGTTGCAGCGTCGTCAAGGCCTCCTGCGTTTCGGCCTGCGCGGTTTCGGCCTGTTCCGCCGCATCGCGCAGCGCCGGGAGTTGCGCGTCGAGGTCGGCAAAGCGGTTGTCTGCTTCCAGCCGCGCGGCCTCGGCAGCGCCTTCGCCGCGCGCGACAAAGCCGTCCCACCGGCGCAACGCGCCGTCGCGGGTGACCAGCCATTCGCCGGGTGAAAGCCCGCGGCCATCGTCGCTCTCGGCAAAGTGGACCAGCGCGAGGCGGGCGGCGAGCTGCTCGGGCACTTGGCCGAGGTGATGGACAATCGAGTTGGCGACCGGCGCTGGGGCAGGCGAGCCACCCCAGAACCGGCCCTCCACCCTCTCCTCCGGCGCGCCGAGCGGGGCCTTGGCATCGCGGCCGAGCACGGCGGCGAGTGCGCGTTCGTAGCCCGGTTTTGCCGAGACCCGGTCGAGCGCGGCGGGCAGCCCCTTGCGCCCCGCCTGCTGCTTCGTGCGCGCCTCGCGGTCGCGGTTGAGCGCCTGCCATTCGCGCTCGACACCGGCCAACTCGGCCCGCGCCGATGAGAGCGCCGAGGCCGCTTCATCGCGGGCCTCGGCGAGATCGTCCTTGCGCTCCTGCGCGGCGGTTAGCGCCTCGCGCCGTTGCCCCAGCGCCGCGCGCGCTTCCTCAGCGCGCGCTTTTGCTGCGTCCAGTTCTGCCTCCGGATCGCTCTCCCCGGCGAGCGCCGAGCGTTGCTGTTCGAGTCGTGCAGCCTCGCTTTGCAACCGCTCGACCCGCCCGCGCGCCTGCGCCAGTTCGGCCTCAGCCACGCGCCAATCTGCCTCTACGCCCGCATTGTCGGCAGTGGCCTTGGCCAGCGCGAGTTCGGCGGCGCGGCCGGCGCTTTCGGTCCGCTCGACATCGCGGGCGAAGGCTGGACGGCGCTCTTCATCCGTCGCCAGCGCTTTCTCGCCTTCCGCCAGCTCGGCTTCGAGCCGCTTCAATGCCTCGGCGGCGTCGCGGGTCATCCGGTCGGCGTCGAAGCGGTCCTCCTCCAGCCGCTGCTGCTGGCGGTCGAGATCCTTGAGCCGCTGTTCGGCGGCTTCGAGCTGGGTCGAGAGCGCCGCCATGCGGTGACCATGCGCACTGGCATCGTCGCGCCGGTCCGCCAGTTCATCGCGCAGTTCGACCAGCTTTTCGGCCAGCTCGCGCTGGTGTTTTTCCGCCTCGGACGTTGCCACCTGCGTTTCGCTTACGCGGGCGTCGGCGCTGCTCGCCTCCTTACGCGCCGCCTCGGCTGCCTCGGCGGCATCGCGCCAGCGGGCATAGAGCAGCCGCGCTTCGGCCACGCGGATCTGGTCGCTCAATTCGCGATAACGCTCGGCCTGCCGGGCCTGACGGCGCAGGCTGGCGATCTGGCTGTCGAGCCCGGCCATTAGGTCGGTTAGCCGTTCGAGGTTCTTTTCGGTCGCGCGAAGCTTGTTCTCGGCATCGCGCCGCCGCACGTGCAGGCCCGCAATCCCGGCCGCTTCCTCCAGCATCATGCGGCGTTCGGCGGGCTTGGCGGCGATTACCTGCGCGATCTTGCCTTGCGAGACGAGCGCGGGCGAATGGGCCCCGGTCGCGGCATCGGCGAACACCAGCGCAACGTCTTTCGCGCGCACGTCGCGCCCGTTCACGCGGTAGGCGCTGCCCGCGCCGCGCTCGATCCGGCGGGTCACTACCAGCTCTTCGCCCGCGTGGTCGCGCGCGTCGAGCACCACTTCGGCAAAATCGCGCGGAGGGCGGCTTTCGGTGCCGGCGAAGATCACGTCTTCCATCCCGCCTGAGCGCATGGACTTGGGCGAGTTCTCGCCCATTACCCAGCGGATCGCCTCAAGCAGGTTGGACTTGCCGCAGCCATTGGGGCCGACCACACCCGTCAGCCCCGGCTCTATGCGCAGTTCGGCAGGCTCGACGAAGCTCTTGAAACCGCTCAGCCTGAGCTTGCGGATTTCCATGCCCGCCGCGCCTGCGCCCCCGCGCTTACTGGTCGCGGGCGCCGGCGCGTTGCAGCGCAGGCTCCAGACTCACCCAGTTGCGGTCTTGCAGCTCCTGCCCGTTGAGGAAGAAGGTCGGGGTGGAATTGACGTTATCTTCGGTGGCGGCCGCCTGCGTGCTTTCGGCCAGCGCCTCGATCGCGGCGGAATCGGCCATGCAGGCCTGCGTCTGTTCGGTGCTGATCCCGCGCGCGGCGAAGAAATCGGTCACCCCGCTGGCCTGCGCCATGGCGACGTAGCGCTGGTCGTCAGGCAGGTTCATCGCCTGTTCGAGTGCGGCCTGATTGTTCTGGAAGCCCGCCAGCACGCCTTCAAGGTTCGCCCAGACCTGATCGGCCAGCGGCACGGCCGCTTCCTTGGGGGCGCATTCCAGCATCCGCGTGAGCAGCAGGTCGGCAATGCCGTGGATCAGCACCGAGCGGAACTCGTAGCTGACGCGGCCGCTTTCGATATATTTCTCGTGCAGCTGGGCCGAGCCGTCGACCGAGAAGGCAGCGCAGGCCGGGCAGGTCAGCGAGCCATATTCAAGCAGTTTGATCGGCGCTTCGGGATTGCCGACCAGCCATCCGCCCTTGTCGGTGCGCGCTACCGTCTGGTTCCAGCTCGCGCCGTCGGGAGCGTCGACCGCCGCGACCGGCTCACCTTCGAGCGCGCTGGCAT
This sequence comes from Aurantiacibacter suaedae, assembly GCF_005434915.1. GTDB lineage: Bacteria > Pseudomonadota > Alphaproteobacteria > Sphingomonadales > Sphingomonadaceae > Alteraurantiacibacter > Alteraurantiacibacter suaedae. Next base: position 989,190 of record NZ_SKCG01000001.1, on the reverse strand, counting down.
CGGTCGCCTCTTCGCCGCAGGAGGCGAGCACCAGGGCAAGGGGAAGCGCCAGCGCGGCGCGGAGAAATAGGCTCGGTTTGGTCATCGAATTCGGTTCCCGTTTCGGATGCAAGGAAAGAGGCTAATGCCCGAAGGCGGTCTGTCAAACCGCTAGAGCGCGCAGACCGGCGCGGCAACGCGGTTTTTGCACAGGGTTGTCCACCGCGGCCGGTGGTTATTATTCGGTAACAAGCTCGGGCTTGAGCGCCGCCCATGAAAATACGCCATCAAGCAGCGTGCCGTTGACCACGAAGCTGGGTGTGCCGGGGTATGGATATTCGATTCGACTGGCCTCCGAATTGTTCACGACCGTCTCCGCGCGCGCCTCGTCGGTGAGGCAGGCGTCAAGCTCGCCCTCTGTGTAGCCGCGCGCTTCCATCAGCTCGTAAAAGCCAAGGTCGCTGGCAATCGCCTTCAGTCTATGCCCGATAGTAGCACTCTGCCAGCGTTCCTTCTGTTCTGGCGTGATCTGCTGGGCCTTGCCGAGCCATTCGCCTTGCGTGGCGAAGAAGGCCTCTTGATTGCCGAGAAAGCGGTCGCTTGGCCCGCAAGTGGCGAGCAGGGTGGCCGACAGATCGAGGACGTTGCGGATAGCCGGGCGCACTTCGACCGAGGTGCTGCCGTCGTGGATATAATCGGCCTTCAGCTCCGCATCGGCCTCCTGCTCGAACGTCTTGCAGTGCGGGCAGCTGTAGCTGAGGAAGGTGATGAGCTGCACCGGAGCATCGGGGTTGCCGATCAGATAGCCGCGCTCGGTCGGAGCGACCTGTGCGGTCCAATCCTGCGCTGCGGCGGGCGCGCTTGCCACCATGGCGCTGGCCACGATCATGGGCGCAATCAGGGAATATTTCATCACGTTGTCTCGTCCTCTTCCGATCCGAAGCTGCGTGCCAGCGATTCGAGCACGGTGCGCAATTCAGGGTCGCCAATATCGCGCAGGCTGTCGCCCAATTCCATCGGAATCGGCTTGAGCGATGGCGGACCACCCCGCGCGGCCTGAGCAGAAGGGGGCTGAACCTTACCTTGCCGCATCTTCACCCGCGCCACCGCGCGATAGCCGAAAAAGCGGTTCACCCGCTCGATAATCTCGGGGATCACGTGCTGGATCAGCGGCGCATGACCCGGTGCCACCACGAGGTTGAGCATCCCTTCCGCCTTTTCACCGGGCGGAAAACGGATGCTCTCGGGCGCGCAGACTTTGGCGTGGTGTTCGCCCACGATCTCATGCCAGCGCGTCACCACCGAGCTTTGGACGAAGCCGAAGCGGCGGAAGGCGGCGCGCCCGATCTGCGGCACGAGGTCCGACACCTGCCGCGCCGGGCCGCCACGCGGGCGGTGGTAAGCGCGCGTGGCGGGGTTCTTACCGCTTTTGCCCGTAGTTTTACCGGGTTTGGGAGGATCGTCGCGTTCCATGATTGCGCCGGTCATGCCATAGCATGGCCATGCGCGATAGGGCTGCCGACCTCCTTCTCGACTGGTATGACCGCCACGCCCGCGATCTGCCGTGGCGCGCACGCCCCGGCGCGCCTTTGCCCGATCCCTACCACGTGTGGCTGTCGGAAGTGATGCTGCAACAGACCACGGTTGCCGCCGTCATCCCTTATTTCGAGAAGTTCACCACCCGCTGGCCCGATGTGGCCGCACTGGCCGCCGCGCCCGAGGATGAGGTGATGGCGGCCTGGGCCGGGCTTGGCTACTATTCGCGGGCGCGTAATCTGGTGAAGGCGGCGCGGGAAGTTTCGCAGGCGGGCGCCTTTCCGACCACCGAGGCGGAACTGCGCAGGCTGCCGGGTCTGGGCGACTATACCGCGGCCGCTGTCGCCGCGATTGCCTTCGAGCGCCGCGCCTTGGTGGTCGATGCCAATGTCGAGCGCGTGGTGGCGCGGCTGTTTGCGATCGAGGAACCTTTGCCCGGTGCGAAGAAGGCTATTCGCGCCGCTCTGGATACCATCACCCCCGAACAGCGCGCAGGCGACTTCGCGCAAGCGATGATGGACCTTGGCAGTTCGCTATGCCGGGCGCGTGAGGCGCAGTGTATCCTGTGCCCGTGGCAGGCGATCTGCGCCGCGCGTGCGGAGGGCGATCCCACGCGATTGCCGGTGAAGGGCGCGAAAAAGGCCAAGCCCACGCGGTCTGGCACGGCCTTCTGGATCGAGCGCGAGGGCGCCGTCTGGCTCGTAACGCGTCCGGCTAAGGGGATGCTCGGCGGGATGCGCTCTTTGCCCGACGACGGCTGGTCGGCGCGCGGCGATGGCTCGGGCATGGCGCCGGTTTCAGGCGCTTGGCGTGCGGGGGGAGTGGTTCGGCACAGCTTCACCCACTTTCATCTGGAAATGGGCCTCGCGGTCCATGCGGGCACCGATCCCAAGCCTGAGGGAGACGGCGAATGGTGGCCGCTCGACCGGCTCGACGAGGCGGGCCTCCCCACGCTGTTCGCCAAGGCTGCCGCGCTGGCGCTGGCGGAACGCTAGATCACGCCGCCGCCCAGCATCAGCCGCACCACGGCGACGGCGAAGATTATCAGGCAGAAGTTGCGCCCACCGTTGGTGCTCGACAGCGCGCCGAAAGCGATACCCACCACTACGAGCGGCAAGGCCACCCAGTTGCCCCAGCCGAGCAGCGGGATTTGCGAGGGAATGACGATCAGCAGCGATGCAAGGCCGATCAGGATCGAAAGCAGATTAAACATGTGTTTTAGATAGCTAACACACTACGGTCGTTCAACCCCTTCAGCCTTGGTGCTTGCCGCCTGCGCTGGCTCGGCTTACCCATCGCACAGAACTTGCCTGAAAGAGGAGCAGAGCAATGGTCCGGTCAGCCGCACATTTCGATATTTCCCGCCGCTCGCTGCTGCGTGGAGGTGCCATGCTGGGTGCAGGCGCGCTCGCTGGCGGGGCTCCCTTTGCGCAGGCCGCCTTGGCGCAGGATGCCAGCGCGCAATGGCCGCGTGTGACCCGGCTCGTAAGCGATTTCGTCGCTCGTGGCTGGTCGCCAAACGCTGTTGTGGCGCTCGGCTGGGGGCAGGCCCCGCCGGAATATCTGGGGCAGGGCGACACCACATTTACCAGCGGTATCCGCGCCGATGCCGACAGCCTCTATCGTATCTATTCGATGACCAAGCCGATCACCGGGATGGCCGCGATGATGCTGATCGAAGAAGGCCTGCTCTCGCTTGACCAGCCGGTGGCTGACATCCTGCCCGTCTTTGCCGAGATGAGTGTACAGAAGGCCTATGACGGGCCGATCACCGAGGACAATCTCGAACCCGCAGTGCGCCCGATCACCATTCGCCATCTGCTCACGCATACGGCGGGGCTGGGCTATTCCATTGTCCAGCAGGGACCGCTTGCGCAGGCCTATGCCGATAACGGCCTGAACCCTGCGCAGGTCTCGCGGCTGGAAGTGCCAAGCGGGCTCAATTCTCCGCCTGCGCCCAGTCTCGAAGTCTTTGCCGACCGTCTCGCGACTATGCCGTTAGTTTATCAGCCGGGTACGCACTGGTCCTATTCGGTCGGGCTCGACCTCCTGGGCCGGGTGATCGAGGTTGTCAGCGGGATGAGCTTCGACGCGTTCCTGCAGGAGCGCATCTTCGACCCCTGCGACATGTCGAGCACATGGTTCCGCGTGCCGGAAAGCGAAAAGGCGCGGCTTACGGCCAACTACTTCCTGCTCGATGGCCAACCGCTGCCGGTCGATCTGCCTGACAATTCGGTCTATCTCGACCAACCGGCATTTCCCTTCGGCGGGGCCGGGCTGGTATCCTCGCCGCGCGATTATGATCGGTTCCTGATGATGCTGGCGGGCTTCGGGGAGATCGAGGGCCGCCGCGTGATGAGCGAGCCTGCCGTGCGGCTCGGCACCAGCAACCTGTTTCCTGATACACTAGCGCCCGACGGCGGTTTTTCGAGCGGCGGCCGGGCGTTTGGCTTCGGCGCCGGAGGGATGGTCGGCATGGGCGAGACGGCGGGCCTGTTCGGCTGGTTCGGCGCGGCGGGCACGGCTGGGCTCGTCCATATGAAGGCCGGGCTAAGGCAAACGTTCATGACCCAGTACATGCCTGCCGACATGGAAATGCAGAGTGCATTCCCGCTGGCCGTGGCGGCGGATGCGGCGGCCATGGCGCGATGAGCCTTGCCTTCTGCGAGCATGGCCTGAACCGCGACGACCACGCCCGCGCCAACCCGGAGCGGCTTGCCGAGCTGCGCGCGTCTCCGCTGGCGCGATTGCTTGCGATGGAGGGCTTGAGCCCGGTACTTGGCGACGACAGCGGGCTGACATGGGGCGAGTTTGGCGAAGCTGCCGAAGTAGTCTTCCTTGGGCTTGATGGCGACGCGCCGCTGTTTGCCGCTGTGCCCGAGGCAGGCGACACCCGGCCCGCCTATCAACAACGGCCCGCCTGGGAGGCGCTATCGCTGCTGCCGGCAAGGGACCTTGCCATTTACGGCGGCGCGCGCAGTCTGGTCGACTGGCACGCGCGGCACCGCTTCTGCGCCAATTGCGGAGCGCCGACGGCGCTTGCCAAGGGCGGCTGGCAACGCAATTGCAGCGCTTGCTCTGCTCAACACTTCCCGCGCACCGATCCGGTGGCGATCATGCTGGTTGAGCACGATGGCGATCTGCTGCTGGGGCGGGGGCTGAACTTCCCCGAGCGGCGCTATTCCGCGCTTGCCGGCTTTATCGAGCCGGGCGAGGGTGTGGAACAGGCCGTAGCGCGCGAGGTGCTTGAAGAGGTCGGCGTTACAGTAACCAATGTAAATTATATCGCGAGCCAGCCTTGGCCATTCCCGAGCCAGTTGATGCTGGGCTGCCACGCCATGGCACAGTCGCGCGCGCTGACTATCGACGAAACCGAGATCGCCGAAGCGCGCTGGTTTACCCGCGCCGAGGTGGACATGGCTATGGATCGCGCCGTGCCCGACGAGGACAAGCCTTTCCTTCCCCCGCCGCCAACGGCTATTGCCCGGCATCTTCTCAACTGGTGGCTGGAGCGAGGATGATGGCAGACGAGATAGAGGTTGATGTGTGGTCCGACGTTGTGTGCCCTTGGTGCGCCATCGGCACTGCGCAGTTTCTGAGCGCGGTGGACAGCCTCAAGGGCGAGCTCGATGTGACGATCCGCTTCATGCCTTTCGAGCTAAACCCGGACATGGCCCCTGAAGGCCACAACCAGATAGATCTGCTCGCCAAGGCCTACAACAAGAGCCCGGCCGATGTGTTACAAATGCGCCGCCACGTCGAACAGGCAGGGGAAGAGGCGGGCTTTCCCATGACCTGGCAGGGCGAAGGCGAAGAGCCGGTGCTCATGGTTTGGAACAGCCACGATGCGCATAAGCTGCTACGCTGGGCGCTGACCGTGTCCGAACCGGCACGGCAGGTTGCGCTGAAGCAGGCGCTGTTTCGGGCATATTTCCAGCTGCGCCAGAACATTTCTGACCGTGCGGTGCTGCTGGATCTTGCCGAAGCGCAGGAGTTCGATCGCACCGCGGCCGCTGAAGCGCTGGACGATCCTGCGCTATCAGAGGCTGTGCGGATGGAGGAACGGCGCGCGGCGCAAAATCAGATCACTTCTGTCCCCACCATGGTGGTGGCGGGCAAGTATATCCTGCAAGGCGCGGCACCGCCTGCGCAATATCGGGAGGCACTGGTAAAAATCGCCAGCATGGAGGCGATGGCCTGAGCAGCGCCGCCACAGGCGAACTATCGCTTAGCCGTCGTTCCGCTTCTGCTGAATTTCGTGGCGAGTCTTCGGACCCTTTTTCGCATCTTCGCTCGGGTTGTCCTGCCCGGTGGCTGGCTCGCGGTTATCGGGATCGGTCGCGCGGGCCAGTTCGTCACGCGTACCTACACGGCGATTGACCTCACCGCCGCTGCGGCTGCCCTGCGAAGGTGTTTCCCCTTCCTGCATGGCGTCGATCAGATCGTTGTCGGGGTGGAGCGATTGCCGCTTGGTCATAAAATTTCTCCTTTCCCTACCAATGGATGGGGGTGGGGAGATGTTCCGTAATCAGACCAGGCCCAGCTTGCTCAATTCGCTGACCAGCTTGCCGGGCAGCACATCGCCCGCGACTTCGCCTTCAACAAGATCCTTTGGCGCATCTTCATCGGCGAGATAGCGCCAGCCCTGATGCGCCCGCTTGGCCTTGGGATGGACCATATGTAGCCGGTTTTCGAGCACGATGTCCCAATGCCCGTCGGGCCGCTCCTCGAAGCCGAGAATGGCGGAGCGGGCGACCATCGCGCGGTCGTAAATCCAGTAAAGCGAGCCCCCCTTCATTTCCTCATGCCGCTTGGGCAGATAGCGGGTGCGCAGGCGCCGTTCGGGGCTGGGGCCAGCGAACCTGCTTTCCAGATCGCGCAAAGACTGGGCGCGATAGGCGATCTTGGTCATGTGCAGCGGCATAGGAGAAAGATAGGGCGCTAGCCTCAGCCCGCCAAGCCTGCCGCCACGGCCAGCCCGAGAAAGGCGAAAAAGCCCATCGAATCGGTAATCATCGTGACGAACACGCTAGAGGCCACCGCCGGGTCCTGATTGAGCCGTTCGAACATCACGGGGACCAACACACCAGCCAGCCCTGCGGTGATGATGTTCATGATCACCGCCACGCCGATCACCACGCCAAGCTGGGGTGTGAAAATCACCGCCGTCGCGATCCCGATCAGCGCCGCCACTGTGGCGCCATTGAGCAGTGCCACACGCGTCTCGCGCCACAAAATGCGCGCGGTGTTCGACTGGGTGAGCTGATTGGTGGCAATGGCGCGCACGGTGACTGCCATCGTCTGCGTGCCCGCATTGCCGCCGATCGAAGCGACGATTGGCATCAGCACTGCCAGCGCCACCAGCCGTTCAATCGCAGCGCCGAAGGCGGCGATGATAAGGCTGGCGATCAACGCTGTGCCAAGGTTCGCGATCAACCAGCGCACGCGCGCCGAATAGGCATCGCGGATGGGCTCGTTGATGTCGCCTTCGCCCGCGCCGCTCATCAGAAGCGCGTCTTCGCCCGCCTCTTCCTGAATGATGTGGACCACGTCGTCGACCGTCATCTGGCCGACCAGTCGCCCGCCTTCATCCACCACCGCGGCGGAGATAAGCGCATACTTCTGGAACCTTAGCGCGACCTCTTCCTGGTCCATATCAACCGGTATCAGCGTCTGGTCACGCTTCATCACATCGGTCAGCGGGATGTGGCGGGGGGTGCGCAAAATCCATGAGAGCTGGCAAGTGCCCAGTGGCCGCATCCGGTGATCGACCACGAACACTTCCCAGAACTCGGTCGGCAAGTCCTCGTTGTCGCGCATGTAGTCGATCAGGTCGCCAACCGTCAGATGCTCGGGCACGGCGACCAGCTCGCGCTGCATCAAACGGCCTGCGGTCTCACCCTCGTAGGCCAGCGCGCTTTCGATAGCGGCGCGGCCTTCCGGGGCCATCTCGGCAAGAATGGCTTGCTGATCGGCGTCGTTGAGGTCTTCGATCAGCTGTACCGCATCGTCGGTATCGAGCTGATCGGCGATATTGGCGACGGCGGCGGCGGTCAGCGCCTCGACCATGTCGTCGCGGACGTAGTCGTTGAGTTCGGCGACCACTTCGACCGTCATCAGGTCGGTGATGGCGCTGGCGAGCGCGCGGCGCTCTTCGGGCGCAAGCAGTTCGAGCAGGTCGGCGATGTCGGCCGGGTGCAGCGGCTCGACCAGTTCGTAGGCGGCGGATTCGTCCTCTGCCGCCAACGCATCGCGCACATCGCGCACGAACTCGGGCTTTAGACGGTTGTCCTCGTCGAACTGCTCGCCTTCTTCGCGCGCGGGCGCGGTGCCTTCAGGATCGAGAAGTTCGGAATCGGCCATCGGGGCCGGTCTATTGCAGCGCAGCGCAAAAGCAAGCGCGCCTTCGCGCTAATGCGGGGCGCTTGGGCAGACTCCGGGTGACATTGTGTGCAGCGCCCCTATATCGGCGGCCAAGTTCCACGAGGAGATATCTGCATGTCCGAAGAAACGCTCACCTTCACGCTCGATTGCGGCGATGGCAAAGGCGGCGACGTCAAGATCAAGCTGCGCAGCGACCTTGCGCCCAACCACGTTGCCCGCATCACCGAACTGGCCAAGGAAGGGTTTTACGACGGCGTGGTGTTCCACCGCGTGATCCCGAACTTCATGGCTCAGGGCGGCGATCCGACCGGCACCGGCATGTCTGGCTCGGACAAGCCAAACCTCGATCAGGAGTTCTCCGACGCTCCGCACAAGCGCGGCGTGTGCTCGATGGCGCGCACCAACGATCCGAACTCGGCCAACTCGCAGTTCTTCATCTGCAACGACGACGCCCGCTTCCTTGACCGCCAGTACACGGTCTGGGGCGAAGTGATCGAAGGTATGGAGCATGTCGATGCACTGCCCGTGGGTGAGCCGCCGCGCGAGCCCGGCGTGATCGTCAAGGCGACCGTCGCCTGATCTGACGGCCACCAGCGGCCAAACGATAAAGGGGCGCCTCGCGGGGCGCCCCTTTTGTATTTGTGCGTAGCGTCTGGATGCTTAGTCGGTTTCCGCATCGGGCGCGACGTTGCGGCTCTCGATCAGCCACGTGTCGCCCTGCTTCACGACTTCGTCGCGGCCCCAGCCTTGCGCAAGCATTTCAGGGCGCGGACCATCCGGGGAACCGCGCGACACTGTCTGCCAGTAGTAGCGAACGACAGCCTGGGTTGGGCTGACGAAGGTGATGGTCTGGTTGCTCATCACGTGATGGAGCGGGGGAACTGCCTCTCCCTTGGCGGCGCGTTCGGCCCGTTCGGCCTCCATCGCTGTGACCATCTGGTGTAGCGCCTCGCGGCCCTGGGTCTCGCCAAAGGCACCGTTCGGGGTGAACACCTCCACATAGGCATCCGCATCCCAGGTATCGATTGCGCGGACATAATCCCACATCAGCTGCTCGATGGCGCTGCGGTCCGCCAACTGCTGCGCGGCAGCTTCGGGCGTAAGCATGGCCGCTTGCGGAGGCGCGGTGGTGGGCAGGGTGGCCGGATCCCAGTGCTCGTCGGCCTTGCCATCGACGAAGCGCCAAGTGTCGAACCAGGTGGTGGTGTAGCTTTGCGAGGGATCGTCGGCATAGGGCACGATCCGGCGTGTGAGGATCGTCACGTAGTCGCCCTCGGCTTGGACCGCGACGACGCCATTCGGATCTTCCGGCGATAGTGCAGGGCAGGGATCGAGCGGCGGGCGCTTGGCAACTTCGGTAAAGTAGTAGATTACGCCTTCGAGCCCCGAGGCGGCGACCGGATTATGCTGGATATAGGCATCGGTCATCCATTCGCCCGCGCGGCTCCACTCGTTGCATTTGAGCAAGTTGCGCTGGATATGCAGGGCTGTCTGCTTGTTGCGGTTAAGCAACGGATCGTCGCTGGTGAACAGGCTTTCGGGATCGGGGTGCGGCACCACCGGATCGGATAGCGCGCGCATTTGCGCCTGCGCGGCAAACGGCGTTGCGGCAAGGCCTAGGGCTGCAGCCAGCATGGCGGTCTTCAATTTCATGGTCTCTCCCCGGTTGACGTTTCGAAGCGACATTGCCCGATTCGGTTACATTTCAAAAGGGTTTTGCGAGCCCTTAGAGGCCGGCCCCGACGAGCCAGTCGTGAAACAGCCGCACCGGACGCAGCGCCAGATCGGCTGGCCGACACAGAAAGCAGTAGGAATAAGGACTGGGGACGAGAATGTCGTAGAGCTTGGCCAGCCGTGGGTCGTTGTTTCGCGCGAGGTGGTCGTCATGCATCACCGCGATGCCCAGTCCCTGCGCTGCCGCTTCAAGAATGAGCTGGCCCGAGTCGTAATGGTCCACTGCCATCGGTTGCAGGTTTTTCATCCCGATCGCGGTCTTCCATGCTTCGAAGCTGAGATGCATGTCGGTGTGAACGAGGAAGGTCTGTTCGCTCAGAATGTTTTCGTCGGGTATAGGGCCGATTAGTTCGACCAGCTCGCGGCTGGCGATCGCGTGGATCGTGTTCTGGTCTAGCTTCACCGAGTGGAACGACGGATCGGGCTCGTTGACCAGCCCGATCACGGCATCGAGCGTATCGCCCACGCGGCTCAGCTGGTTGGGGCTGGTATCGATATCGAGGTGCAGGCGCGGGTGCAGGCGGCGCAGTTCGGGCAGGCGGGGGAACAGCCGCTGAGTGCCGAACAGCGGGGTCACGCCCAGCCGCAGCCGCATCAGCTGCACATTCTCCGATTGCGATTCCACGGCCGTGGCCAGCGCTTCCAGATGGGGCGAAACCTTGTCGTAGAACTGGCGGCCCTCCTCGGTCAGCCGCATGGCCTGGCCCTGACGGCTGAACATCTTGCGACCGGTGAAATCTTCCAGGCTGGCGATCCGGCGGGACAGCGCCGAGGGGCTCAGGCCGAGCTCGGTCGCCGCTGCACGCGCGGAACCAAGCCGCACGGTTCGGACAAACGCCTCGAGGGCGCGCAGGGGGGGAAGGCGACGCATAGGGCCTTTCTTAACCGCTCATTCTCTCCCAGGTCGACCCTATATCGCACATGCAGCATTTTGCATACTGTCGTGTGAATTTTATGGGCGAGCCTATTCGTCCGTGCTGTTCTCTGCTTCGAGCAAGGGGGCGTGCAGGAGCAGGCGGGTAACATGAGTTTCGTCGCCCTCGGTGACCTCTATGCGCCAGCCGCTCGGGTGTTCGACCACGGTGCCCGGCTGGGGAACCTGCTCAGCCAAGATGAAGGCCAGACCGCCGAGTGTATCCACAGATTCCTCGATCTCGGCGAGGCGCGGGTCGCCCACCAGCTCGGCAACATCGTCAAGCTCGGCGCGGGCATCGCAGTCCCATACGCCATCTTCCAGCTTCACCACCTGTTCGACGCGCTCGTCGTCATGCTCGTCCTCGATCTCGCCGATGATTTCCTCGACCAGATCTTCGATGGTGATGATCCCGTCGGTGCCCGAGAATTCGTCGAGTACAATGGCAAGATGAGTACGGTTCGCGCGCATGTCGGCGAGCACGTCGAGCGCGCCGCGAGACTGCGGAACATAGAGCGGTTCGCGCATCATCGTGGTCCAGTCGGCGGGCGGAGCCGCGCCGCTGGCAAGATAGGAGAACACATCCTTGATGTGCATCATGCCGATCACATCGTCGAGTTTCTCGCGATAAACCGGCATTCGCGAAACGCCATGTTCGGCGAATTGCGCCACCATCTCGTCCCAGCTCGCTTCTGCGGGCAGGGCGATGATCTCGGATCGCGGGATGGCGACGTCGTCGGCGTCGTGCTCGGAAAAGTGCAGCAGGTTCCTGAGCATGACCAGCTCGACCGCCGAGAGATCGCCCTTGCCGGACGAACGCTCACCGCGCCCGTTCTCGTCCTCGTGATCGTCGATAGCCTCTTCGATCTGAGCTCTCAGGCTGGTGTCGGTGCCATTGTCGAATAAGGAGCGCAGCGCGCCCCACAGGCCGCCGCTGCTACTACTGTCCTCGTCTCCCGCGGGAGACTGCTCGCTTTGTCCAGGTTCGGGCATAGCCCTGTCGTCATGTCCCTGTTTCATTGATGATCGGCTGCATATGGGTCTGCAATGGCCACAAGTGCAAGCGCCTTAATTTCGAGCGCTTCCATTTCCTCGGCATCGGCGTCGGAAATTTCGTGATCGTACCCGGCCAGATGCAGCAGGCCGTGGACAATCAAGTGCGCGGCGTGATGGTTGAGCGCGATGCCCTTATCCGCCGCTTCGCGCGCGCAAACACCGTAAGCAAGCGCCAGATCGCCCAGCATCTCGGGCGGGCCATCGGGGGCGAGATGGATAAGGTCGTCGCGTTCGAGCATAGGAAACGAGAGCACGTTGGTCGGCTTGTCGCGCTTGCGCCACTCGCGGTTGAGCGCGTGGACTTCCTCGTCGGTAGTGAAGATGAGGCTGGCGACCAGGCGCGGATTGGCGAGTTCGGGCGCGATTTCGCAAGCGGCCTTGGACACCCGCTCGGCGAGCACTTCCCATTGGCCTGCAGGCCAGCCTTCGATGTCGATTTCGAGGTCCATTTACGTCCGTCAATCTGCAAGTAAGCCATAACGGCCGCTCCGCCTGAGCCCGTCAAAAGCCAGCCATAGCACCGGCCCAGCCGATTTGCTTATCCCTCGACAAGCTCAGGCGTTCGGCCCCTCGTAAGCCTCGACGATCCGGCCAACAATCGGGTGCCTTACCACGTCGGCAGCGGTGAAACGGGTGACGCCCATGCCCTCGACGCCCTCCAGCCGTCCGACCGCGTCGGCAAGCCCGCTCATGCTGTCGCCGCCGGGGATATCGACCTGGCGCGGGTCGCCGCAGATCACCATGCGGCTGTTCTGGCCGAAGCGGGTGAGGAACATCTTCATCTGCTCGCGCGTGGTATTTTGCGCCTCATCGAGGATTACGAAGGCATCGGCCAATGTGCGCCCGCGCATGAAGGCGATGGGGGCGATCTCGATCTCTCCGCTGGCAATGCGCCGCTCGACCTGTTCGGGCGGCATACAGTCGAACAGCGCATCGTACAGCGGGCGCAGATAGGGATCGACCTTGTCCTTCATGTCGCCAGGCAGGAAGCCGAGCTTTTCGCCCGCTTCCACCGCCGGGCGGCTCAGGATCAGACGCTGGACCGAGCCGGTGATGAGCTGAGAAACGGCCTGCGCCACGGCGAGATAGGTCTTGCCCGTGCCTGCCGGGCCGAGCGCGAAGATGATGTCGCGGCTGGCGAGCTGGCGCATATAGTCGCCCTGCATGGCGCTGCGCGGGGTGATCGTCTTCTTGCGGGTGCGGATCATAATCGGCGGGGCCTTGGCATCGCCGGTGATGATGCCTTCGAGTGTTGGCTCGTTGCTCATCGCGATCAGTGCCTCGATCGCGCCTGCGTCCATTTCCTCGCCCTGCAACAGTTTCTCGTGCATTTTCAAAAGCACATCGCGGGCACGAGCCACTTCATCCTCGCTCCCTTCGATGACCACCCGGTCTCCGCGCGCGGCGATAAACACGCCCAGCCGGTTCTCGATATGGACGAGGTTGGCATCGAATTCTCCGAACAACATGCCGAGCGCGGCCTGTTCATCGAAAATCACCTCGATGCGGGCACGGCGCGAGGCGTCGCGGCGGTCTTCGGGGTGGGCGATCGCGGCAGCGTGTCCGGCGCTGGTGCCACGGTGAGCTTTGCGGGCCATCGAGTCCTTTCTTCGCTTGTTCTTACGAAGATAAGCAGAGTCGAAGCGCTGGCAAGCGCGCCGTCAGTTGAAGGCGGTGGAAAGTCATGGAAATGCCTTGAGCAGTGGCTCAGGCCCGCGCCGGTTGCAGCACACGCCCCGCCAACGAGTTCGGCCCCGCCTGCACCAGTTCGACCTCGACCAGATCGCCCATCGCGCAGTCACCTTCGAAAAACACCGATTGCAGCCACGGCGACTTGCCGAGCCACTGGCCCGGATGCTTGCCCTTGCGTTCGATCAGCACCTTGCAGTTCTTGCCGACCGAGGCCTCGTTAAAGGCGAGCTGGTGGTGGTTAAGCGCGGCCTGCAAGCGTTGGAGCCGCTCGTCCATCACTTGCGGAGCGACCTGGCCGTCCATGCTGGCGGCGGGGGTGCCGGGGCGGGGCGAGTACTTGAAGCTGTAGGCGGCGGCGTATTTGACCTCGTTCACCAGTGCGAGCGTCTCTTCGAACTCGGCCTCGGTTTCGCCGGGGAAGCCGACAATGAAGTCGCCCGACAGCGCAATATCGGGGCGCACTGCGCGGAACCGGTCAAGCAGCTTGAGGTAGCTTTGCGCCGTGTGACTGCGGTTCATCGCCTTCAGCACCCGGTCCGAGCCCGACTGCACCGGCAGATGCAGATAGGGCATCAGCTTCTCGACCTCGCCATGGGCGGCGATCAGGCCCTCGGTCATGTCGTTGGGGTGGCTGGTGGTGTAGCGGATGCGGTGCAGGCCGGGCAGCTCGGCGAGCGTCCGGATCAGCCCGTCGAAGCCCACCGCGCGGCCCTTGTCATCCTCGCCGCTCCACGCATTGACGTTCTGGCCAAGCAGCGTCAGCTCGCGCGCGCCGGCTTCGACCAGCTTCTCCGCCTCGCGCAACAAATCACTGTATGGCCGGGAAATCTCTGCGCCGCGGGTATAGGGAACCACGCAATAGGTACAGAACTTGTCGCAGCCTTCCTGAATCGTGAGGAAGGCGCTGGCGGCGACCTTGCGGCGGGCGGGAAGGGCTGCGAACTTGGCGTCCTCGGGCATGTCCGTGTCGGTGTTGCGCCGGCCTGCGGCGGCGTCCTTCACCATGTCGCCCAGCCGGTGATAGGCCTGCGGGCCGACCACCATGCCCACCGCAGGAGCGCGCGCCATGATCTCCTCGCCCTCGGCCTGCGCCACGCAGCCCGCAACCGCGATCATCGGCTTCTTTCCGGCTTCTTCGCCCGCCTTCACGAGGCGTCCGATATCGGAATAGACCTTCTCGGTAGCCTTTTCGCGGATGTGGCAGGTGTTCAGCACGACGAGGTCCGCGTCCTCGCCTTCGGGCGCTGGCGTGATGCCTTGCGCTTCGAGCAGTTCGCCCATGCGCTCGCCGTCATAGACGTTCATCTGACAGCCGAAGCTCTTGACCCGGTAGGTCTTTGGTGTGGTGGTCGGTTTCATGAGAAGGGGGCCGATACAGGAAAAACGCCTGAGGTGAAAGATCAGGTCGGCGGGTCGGCGGGAGTCTCTTTTGTCTTGTAGCGCACCGGCGCCACATCATGGGCAAAATCGCGCGGTGGCTTGCCGAGCGCGCGGACCAGCTCGGCCTCGATCATCGCGCGCGCTTTCGCCGCGATCAGCTTGCGGCTGCCCTTGCCATGGTCCTCCGGCGCGAAGGGTTCGAGGAAGTGCAGCTCCACCCGGAACGAGCCGGGCCTGGCAAGTATTCGCAGCGCATTGTTTACGCCCGATTCGTCGCCGATCCAGCCGATTTCCTCGCCCACCGCGCCGTAGTCTACGAACACCGGCTGCACGTAGACCCCCGGCGGCGGCGGTTCGAGCATCTTGAGCATAGAGGTCTTGAACGGCAGCAGCGACTGGCCGTCGGTGGTGGTGCCTTCGGGGAAGATCGTGACCGACCAGTTGTCCATCAGCGCCTCGCGCACGGCGTTGATCTGGTCGGCGACGTCCATCCGCGCCTCGCGCTGGACGTAGACGGTGCGGTTAAGCCCCGCGAGCCAGCCCACCACCGGAGCTTTCTGCAGCTCTGCCTTCGCGACAAAGGCGGTGCCGCTTGCGCCCGCTAACGCAAGAATGTCGATCCACGAGACGTGGTTGGCGAGAAAAACCACATCGCGCCGCAGCGCCGTTCCCCGCCGCTTGACCCGCGCCCCGCAAATGCACGCCGCGAGATAGAGAAACAGCTTGGGGAAAGGCGAGCCATAGGCGGTGATCCGCCAGAGGTAATGCAGCGGCACGCAAACCAGCAACGCCAGCAACAGCCCCAGCGCACGCAGCCCGATCCGAATCCAGCCAAACGGCGAAATATGCGGCTTCGCACCGGCGGCAATGGCGGCGCGGTCGGGCTTCATGTGCGCCGCCGCTCTTAGGCCTTGTCTTCGCGGTCGATCCGCACGCCGTATAGTTCCATGCGGTGATCGACGAGACGATAGCCCAGCTTCTCGGCAATCTGCTTTTGCAGCGCTTCCAGCTCAGGATCGACGAATTCGACGACCTTGCCCGTTTCGACGTCGATCAGGTGATCGTGGTGCGCTTCGGGCACCGGCTCATAACGCGAACGACCATCGCCGAAGTCGTGCCGGTCGAGAATGCCGGCCTCTTCGAACAGGCGCACAGTGCGATAGACCGTCGCAATCGAAATCTTGGGATCGATGGCGGAGGCGCGCGCGTGCAGCGCCTCGACATCGGGGTGGTCGGAGCTTTCCGACAGCACCTTGGCGATAACGCGGCGCTGGTCGGTAATGCGAAGGCCGCGCTCGGCGCAGAGGGCTTCGAGATCGATAGTCTGGGGCACGGGGCGACCTCTTTCAGTCAGGCAGAAATGCAAACGCCCCGGACCATAGGGGGCCGGGGCGCGGTGCTCAAGTATGTGCCGGAAATTGTCCAGCAACAGTCAAGCGTTACTCAGGTCGTGGCCTTGCGGCGGCCCCGGCGCTGGCCCGGTTTGCGGCCAAGGCCGATCTTCTTCGCCAGTTCGCGGCGGGTTTCGGCATAGTTCGGCGCGACCATCGGATAGTCGGCAGGCAGATTCCACCGCTCGCGATATTCTTCCGGGGTCATGTCATAGGCCGTTTTAAGGTGCCGCTTGAGCATCTTCATCTTCTTGCCGTCTTCCAGGCAGATCAGATAGTCGGGCTTGATCGATGCGCGGATCGAAACAGCCGGCTCTGGCTTGGCTTCTTCGACGGTTTCGCCGCCGAGCTTCGCAAGCGCGCCGTAAACGTTTTCGATGAGAACCGGAACGTCACTAACTTCCACCGAATTGTTGGCGACATGCGCCGTTACGATATCGGCAGCAAGTGTAATGAGCATTTCGCGGTTTTCGTTCTTTTCTGTATCCATAGTATCCTCGATATCCTGGGCTCTGCGACCTCACCTCGGCCTATCTATTTTACATTTCGACAAAAGCAAGTGCTAGATAGGAAAGAACAGAGAATGCGGATCGGCACGCAACGTTCCGAATTTATTTAGAAAACGTTTACTTCCGGATGTGCGAGCTATAGGCGTTTTGCGAAAGTCACCGCGTCGATCGGGCCATCCACGGCGCCGCGATAATAGCCGGGGCGACGACCGATCTGTTCAAAACCGAAGGCGCGATAAAGAAATTCGGCAGGGTTGCCATCGCGCATTTCAAGAAACAGGTGTGCCGAACCGCGTTCGCGGGCTGCGGCCATTGCCCGTTCGAGCAGACGGTGGCCGACGCCCTTGCGTCGATGCTGTGGCGCCACCGCAAGCAGCAACAGTTCTTCTTCGTCGGCTGCTTTTCGCAGCAGGGCAAATCCAACCGCTTCTGCAGGGTCATGCCAGAGGCCGGTCGCACCGGCTCCGATCACGACGCAATGTGTGTTAGCCAGCATCAACGCATCGGATACCTGCCGCCGGTTCCACGCCTCCCCATAAACAGGGTCGAAGGCCTGCTCCATAACATGCATGATGGCGTCGAGCGTATCGTCGGTCATACTTTGGCCTGAGGCAGGCGCGCATCGGGCGCCCGGCCGTAGATCGGCGCAAGCGTGGCTGTGAGCTGGGCGGGACCAAGAAGGTGGGCTGCGCGTGCATCGGGCAGCAGCTCGAGAGCATGGCGGTCATCGCCGCGTTGCTCCGCCAAAGCGCAGGCGCGATTCCCGGCAATGAATGGGTGGCGACCGGCCAAGGCTGCCGCTGGCGGAGCGAGCGAACGAATATCGTCCTCAGGCTCGCCTCCATCGGTGAAGTTCTGCACGAACCATTCGCCGTGTCCGCCGTTCATACAGACCGTGATGGGCGTGTCGGGATGATCGGCGCGCGCCATTGCTGCGACCAGCGTGAGCGTCGGATAACCGAGAACTTCCGCGCCCCAAGCTAAGCCCAGCGCCCGCGCGGCGGCGAGGCCGATCCGTATCCCGGTAAAGCTGCCCGGCCCAAGCGACACGACAATGCGCTCGGCACGGCCTTTGCCGGGCAATTCTGCAATCATCGGCACCAGCCGTTCGGCATGGCCCCGCCCGATCGCTGCGAACCGGCCATCGACCAGTTCGCCGCCATTGAACAGCGCAACCGAACAGGCCTCGGTCGCGCAATCTATCGCCAGTGTAGTCACCCGCTCTTCTTACGGATTACAGCAGCCGATTGAAGTCCTCGAATGAAGGGCGCGGCGCTCTGGGGAAGATTTTTCCACGATCCCCGTAGCCGACCGAACAGATGAAGTTGCTTTTCCATGCTGGTTTGTCGGCGAAGAAGTCGGCATCGACGGCGTCATTGTCGAACCCCGACATTGGCCCGCAGTCCAGCCCCAGTGCGCGCGCAGCCATGATAAAATAGCCGCCCTGCAAGGTGCCGTTGCGGAAGGCCGAGGTCTTGCGCGCTGCGCGCTTTTTCTCGCCCGCGAAGGCCGCCTTGGGATCGTCCATATGCGGGGCAAAGCGCGGCAAGTGCTCGTGGAAGTTTTCGTCCATGGCGATGATCGCGCAGACCGGGGCTTGCTTGATCTTTTCGACATTGCCCTCGTTGGCATGCTTGGCAAGCCGGGCCTTGGCTTCATCCGACTTGCACCAGACGATCCGGGCCGGAAGCTGGTTCATCGAGGTCGGGCCCATCTTCATCAGGTCCCAGATCGCGGCCAGTTGGCTGTCGGTAACTTCGCGTCCGTCGAACCACTGATAGGTTCGCGCATCGCGAAACAACTGGTCGAGCGCGGCATCGGACAGCGGCTCGTGCATCAGGCGGCCCTCACTTCGGTGACTTCGGGCACGTAATGCTTGAGCAAACCTTCGATCCCGTGCTTGAGCGTGGCGGTCGAGCTGGGGCAACCCGAGCAGGCACCCTGCATCTGGAGGTAGACGACTCCGCTGCGGAAGCCGCGATAGCGGATATCGCCGCCGTCACCCGCCACCGCCGGGCGCACGCGCGTCTCGATAAGCTCCTTGATCTGCGCCACCACCTCCTCGGTGCCTTCGTCGTCGCCGAGCATTTCGGCTTCGTCCTCGGCGGGCACGGTAAAGCCGCTGGCATCGCCGCCGGTGAACAGCGGGGCCTGGCTGACGAAATGATCGAGCAGCACGGCCACCACCTGCGGCTTCAGCGCCGACCAGTCGGCACCCGGCGCGGCGGTTACAGAAACGAAGTCCGAACCGAAGAACACGCCGGTCACATCGCC
This sequence comes from Aurantiacibacter suaedae, assembly GCF_005434915.1. Lineage (GTDB taxonomy): Bacteria > Pseudomonadota > Alphaproteobacteria > Sphingomonadales > Sphingomonadaceae > Alteraurantiacibacter > Alteraurantiacibacter suaedae. The sequence goes on along the minus strand of NZ_SKCG01000001.1, from coordinate 970,342 downwards.
CGAATCGAACAGCGCAGCCGCCAGCGGGGAGGCTTCGGCATCTTCGGGGCTGGCGAAGTCGCGTGTTCCGGAAGGCATCACCGCGCGTCCGGGCAGGAACTTGAGCGTGGCGGGGTTGGGCGTGGTTTCGGTCTCGATGAACATGGGGCTGGATGTAGGAGCAGGGCAGGGCGACGACAAGGGATGGTACGGGGCTTGCCGCAGCGCGCTAGACATGCGTTCACTGTCCCTTCATCGGATTGTCGTCTAGGACTGCAGCATGAGCTTACTTTCGCGCAGTGTCCGCGCTCTCGCCCCGTTCGCCTTACTTGCTCCGCTGCTCGCTCCGGTGGCTGCGCAAGCTCAGGGCGCCGCCACCTGCACGATCCAGGCAAGCCCTGGCGAGGACGTGCCCAAATATGCTCGGCCCGACGACCCGTGGATTTTCCGCGGCACCGATATCCCCATCGATGACGAATGGCTGATGGGTGAACTGCCCAACGGCGTGCGCTATGCCGTGCGCGAGAACGGCGTGCCACCTTGCCAGGCCAGCTTTCGCGTGGCCATCGATGCCGGTTCGCTCAATGAAGAGGATAGCGAGCGGGGCTTTGCCCACCTGCTCGAACATATGACCTTCCGCCAGTCTCGCGACTTCGGTCCGGGCGAGGCGATTCCCTATTTTCAGCGTCTCGGGGCAAGCCTCGGAGCCGATACCAATGCCTCTACCGGCCCGACGCAGACGGTCTACAAGCTGGACCTGCCCAACGCCAATCGCGCCAAGCTGTCGGACAGTGTGCGGCTGTTTGCCGGCATGATCGAGGCTCCCACGCTCAGCAGCGACAACCTCGCCGCCGATCTGCCTATCGTGCTTGCAGAAATGCGCGACGGTGCAGGCGCGAACCGCCGAATCGGTGAGGTTACGCAGAGCACCTTCTTTGCCGGTCAGCGCCTTTCTCAGCGCAACCCCATCGGTACGCTCGAAACTTTGCAGGGCGCAACGCAGGAAAGCGTGCGCGCGTTTCACCAGCGCTGGTATCGCCCCGAAAATGCCGTGGTGGTGCTGGTGGCCGATGCGGATCCACAAGTGCTCGCCGCGCTGATCGAGCGTGAGTTCAGCGACTGGAAGGTTCCCGGACAGCCCGCGGCAGCGCCTGATTTCGGCGATCCAATTGCACCCGCCAATGCCCTGCCGGGAGCAGACGGCGTGCCAGTGGGTGAAGCCGCGGTGATTGTCGAGCCGGGGCAGGCCCGCGCTGTGAACTACGCGATCATGCGCCCTTGGGTGCAGGTCACAGACAATATCGAATACAACCGCGGCGTGTTGCTCAAGCAACTGGCGGCCGGCATCGTCAACCGGCGGCTGGAGAACCGCGCGCGGGCGGGCGGACACTACCTTTACGCGCAGGTCTCGCGGCAGAAGGTCGCGCGCTCGGTCGATGGCACCTACGTTTCGTTGGCCCCGCTCGACGATAACTGGGAGGCCGCGCTGGCCGACGTGCGCAGCGTGATCGCCGATGCGCTGGCGCAGCCGCCGAGCCAGGCCGAGATCGACCGTGTGGTCGCCGATTTCGATATCTCGTTCGTCAATGGCGTCGAACAAGCGCGTATTCAGGCCGGCAGCCAGCTCGCCGATACGCTGGTGGGCGCGGTGGAGATACGCGAAGCGGTCGCTTCGCCGCAGACCTTCCTCGACGTGTTCCGCTCGATGAAGGACCGCTTCACGCCCGACCGTTTGCTGGAGGCTACGCGCGACCTTTTCGAAGGTGATGTGGTGCGCGCTGTCATGCTCACCCCGCAGACGGGCGAGGCCACTGCCGAGCAGTTGCGCGAGGCGCTTGCCGCGCCGGTCGAGGCAAGCAGCGTGGCGCGCGACGATGGCTCGACCATCAACTTCGCCGACTTGCCTGCCATCGGAGAACCCGCGCCGCCGGTGCAGCGCGCCGAGCTTGGCGTATTCGACACCGAGGCGCTGGCGTTCGAAAATGGCGTGCGTGCGATGCTGTTCTCGCGCGATAACGAGCCGGGCCGGGTGACGGTGCGGGTGCGGTTCGGCGCGGGCTGGCGCGGCTTTGAGGATGGCGAGGCCGCCTATGCGCAGCTCGGCCAGGTCGCACTGATCAATTCGGGCATCGGCCCGCTCGGCCAGAACGATCTCGACAAGCTGGCCTCGGGCCGCAAGCTTGGCTTCCAGTTCCGGATCGAGGATGGCACCTTCGTGTTCGAAGGGGCGACCCGGCAGGAAGACCTTGCCGACCAGCTCTATCTGTTCGCCGCCAAGCTCGCCATGCCGAGCTGGGACGAGGCGCCGCTGGCGCGTGCAAAGGCCAGTATGCGGCTCGCATATGACAGCTACGGCGCCGATCCCTCAGGCGTAATCAACCGCGATCTCGACTGGTTGCTGCGCGACCGGGATCCGCGCTTCGCTACTGCCGATCCAGACGAAATCGCCGCAGTAACACCCGAGCAGTTCCGCGCCGTGTGGGAGCGCCTGCTCGCCCAAGGTCCGGTCGAGGTCGATGTGTTCGGCGATATCGACCGCGAGGCGACAGTCGCCGCGCTGTCGCGCACCTTTGGCGCTCTGGCCCCGCGTCCGGCGCTTCCGCCCGAGGTGGCCAACCGCACGGTCAGCTTCCCCGAAGCCAATGCCGAGCCGCTGGTACTGACGCACAATGGCGACGCCGATCAGGCTGCGGCGGTGATCGCCTGGCCTACCGGTGGTGGCTCTGCAGGCCTGCCCGAAAGCCGCAAGCTCGACCTGCTGGGCCGCATCTTCTCGATCCGCCTGCTCGACAACCTGCGTGAGCGGATGGGGGCGGCCTACTCGCCGATCGTCAACTCGACCTGGCCCAAGGATGTGGACACCGGCGGCATGATCTTTGCGCTGGTGCAGATCGAGCCTTCGCAGATCCCCGGCTTCTTCGAGGAGGCGCAGGCCATCGCTGCCGATCTGGCCGCCAACGGCCCCACCGCTGACGAACTGGAACGCGTGGTGGAGCCGGTGAAGCAATATGTCAGCCGCGCGCAGACCGGGCACACCTTCTGGCTTAACCAGCTTGAAGGCGCGACCTTCGATCCGCAGCGGTTGATGGCGCTGAACACGCTGTGGAGCGACTTTTCCGAGGCGACGCCCGAGGAAATTCGCGCGCTGGCCGAGCGCTATCTGGTCAGCCATGGCGGGTTCAAGGTCGCAGTCATGCCCGCCAGCGCGTCCCCGTCTGCGGGTCGCTGAGGGAAAGGCACGAACGAACGGGCCGCTTACAGTCATCGCATATTTGCAGCGTGAGCGGCCCGTCGTATCGCATGTAACCTTTGCCACGCGGCTCTTGCGGGCCTATGGCAGAGGCTTCCTCGCACAATTTGTTTGAATTGTTAGCGCTTGCCGGGCGCGAGGACGGCATTGGCAGGAAAGACACGTGGCACACAACTGGACCCCCGAGAGCTGGCGCGGTGACCGCTTCACAGCGAAGCATATCCCGCATTACGAGGATCAGGCGGCGCTTGCCGCTGCCGAGCAGACTCTGGCCGGATATCCCCCACTCGTCTTTGCGGGCGAGGCGCGCGCGCTGAAGGCCGAGCTGGGCAAGGCGGCAGCGGGCGAAGCGTTCCTGCTGCAAGGCGGCGATTGTGCCGAGAGCTTTGCCGAGTTCAGCCCCAACAACATCCGCGATACCTTCCGCGTGATCCTGCAGATGGCGGCGGTGCTGACCTTCGCCAGCAAGATGCCGGTGGTGAAGGTTGGCCGCATGGCCGGGCAGTTCGCCAAGCCGCGCAGCGCGCCTACCGAAACGCAGGGCGAGGTGACCGCACCGAGCTACTTCGGCGACATCATCAACGGGATCGACTTTGGCGTGGAAAGCCGCGCCAACGATCCCCAACGCATGATCCGCGCCTACAGCCAGTCCGCGGCGACGCTGAACCTGCTGCGCGCTTTCGCCGGTGGCGGTTATGCCAATCTGCGTCAGGTTCACCGGTGGACGCTTGATTTCATGGATCGCAGCCCTTGGGCCGATCAGTATCAGTCGATTGCCGACCGCATCGGCGAGGCGCTCGACTTCATGGAAGCCTGTGGGATCGACACCGAAAACGAGCCCGCGCTCAAGGCGGCCAACTTCTACACCAGCCATGAGGCGCTGCTGCTTCCTTACGAGCAGGCGCTGACCCGGCAGGATTCGCTGACCGGCGAGTGGTTCGACTGCTCGGCGCACATGCTGTGGATCGGCGACCGCACGCGCTTCATCGATTCGGCGCATGTCGAATTCCTGCGCGGCGTGAACAACCCCATCGGCGTAAAGTGTGGCCCGAGCCTCGAGCCCGATGCGTTGCTGGAAATGCTCGACATGCTGAACCCCGGCCGCGAAGCCGGGCGCATAACGCTCATCAGCCGCTTCGGCCACGAGAAGGTCGAAGCAGGGCTTGCCCCGCTGGTCCGCGCCGTGGCGCGCGAGGGCCATCCAGTGGTGTGGAGCTGCGACCCGATGCACGGCAACGTCGTGAAGTCCGACTCGGGCTACAAGACGCGTCCGTTCGAGCGCATTCTCTCCGAGGTGAAAGGCTTCTTCGCCGTCCACCGCGCCGAGGGCACCCACGCTGGCGGCATCCATGTCGAGATGACCGGGCAAGACGTGACCGAATGCACCGGCGGCGCCGTGGCCATCACCGACGAGGGTCTCGCCGATCGCTATCATACGCACTGCGACCCGCGCCTCAACGCCGCCCAGTCGCTTGAGTTGGCCTTTACACTGGCCGAAATGCTCAACCTCGAACTGACCGAGCGCCAGCGCGACGCGGCCTGACATAGAGCCGTAAACATAGACACTTAGAAGGGCTGGCGAGGAAACTCGCCGGCCCTTTTTTGTTAACTTTTGCGGAACAAAAGCGGCACTGGTGGTTTTCTCCCGGTGGAAACTTTCGGCCAGCCGGGCCGTGGGGGCCATCACAGCGACACCACGAGGAGAGGGTCTTGGCCACTGCCACCCCCCGTCCCCTTTTTGCACCCGACAGCACGCTGGCAGAGCGTTATCGCGCCACCCGCGCGCTGACCGAAGCTTTGCTTGCCCCGCTGAGTGAGGCCGATGCCACGATCCAATCGATGCCCGATGCCTCGCCCGCCAAGTGGCATGCCGCGCATGTGACGTGGTTCTGGGAGACCTTTCTCCTGCGCGACCATCTGGCCGGGTATGAGCTGTTCAACGAGCGTTGGCCGTTTCTGTTCAATTCCTATTACGAGGCAGAGGGCGCGCGCCACGCGCGCAATCGTCGCGGAATGCTCTCGCGCCCGATGCTCGCTGAGATCCTAGAGTGGCGCGCCGATGTCGATGCCACGATGGAAGGTCTGTTCGACCGGCCCGAATGCGCCGCGCTTATCGAATTAGGGCTCGCGCATGAGCAGCAGCACATCGAACTGCTGCTGACCGACATCAAGCACGCGCTGTTTTCCAATCCGCTTGGGCCGGAAGTGTGGGGCTCTGACGCGCCGCAGGCAGGGGCCGGACAGGAAGACGGCTGGCTCACGCATCCCGGCGGCATCGCCCGCATCGGCCATCAGGAGGAGGGTTTCTCCTTCGACAACGAGGGACCGGATCACCGCGTGCTGCTGGAGCCGTTCGCGCTGTCGCGGCGGCTCGTTACCAACGGCGAATGGCAGGCCTTCATCGATGATGGCGGCTACCGCACGGCCTCGCTGTGGCTGTCGGACGGCTGGGCCTGGGTCCAGCGCAAGGGCATCGCCGCGCCGCTGTATTGGCGGGGCGCCGAGCATTTTACCCATTCCGGCTGGCAAGAACGCGATCCGAATGCTCCGGTCGCGCATATCTCTTATTACGAAGCCGATGCCTTCGCGAGCTGGGCAGGCGCGCGGCTGCCGACCGAGTTCGAATGGGAGGCCATTGCGCGCGGTCAGGATGTCAGCGGCAATAACCGTCCCGGCTTCTCCGCCAGCGCAGGCAACCAACTCGATAGCGCCGCGCCTCCCTTGCCGCAGGGAACTGGCGAGCTGTTCGGCGATGTCTGGCAGTTCACCCGTTCTGGCTATTTGCCCTATCCGCGTTTCCGGCCTGCTGAGGGCGCGGTGGGCGAATACAACGGCAAGTTCATGGCCGGCCAATGGGTGCTCAAGGGCGCAAGCTGCGCCACCGTGCGCGGCCATTCGCGCGCCTCTTACCGCAATTTCTTCTATCCGCAGCAACGCTGGCAGTTCACCGGCCTGCGCCTTGCCAAGGACGACTGGGCAAAGGACCAATAATGGCTACGCAGACCGATATTCGCCTGGTGGACCGTGACGATCACGGCGTTGATCGCGCTTTTCGCGCCGACGTGCTTGAAGGGCTCGGCGCGCCGCAGAAGGCGATCCCCGCCCGGTGGTTCTACGACGACGAGGGCTCGCGCCTGTTCGAAGACATCACGCAGCTGCCCGAATACTACCCGACCCGCGCCGAAACGCAGATCCTGCGTGATCGTGCCGCCGAGTTCGCAGGGCTGATCGGGCCGGGGCGGGCCGTGGTCGAATTCGGTTCGGGTTCGTCGGTGAAGACCCCGCTCCTGCTCGATGCAATTGATCCGGGCGCCTATGTGCCCATCGATATTGCGGGTGATTTCCTGCGCGAATCCTCTGCTGCCTTAGGCGAGAAGTTCCCCGGCCTGCCAGTCCACCCGGTCGAGGCCGACTTTACCACGATGGTCAAGTTGCCGGATGAGTTGCAGACCATGTCGAAGCTCGGCTTTTTCCCCGGCTCGACCATCGGCAACATGGTTCCTCGCTCTGCAGTGGATCTGCTGCGTACCATGCGTATGACGCTCGGCGGTGACGCGCTGCTGGTGATCGGCATGGACCTCATCAAGGATGTCAACGTATTGACGGCGGCTTACGACGATGCTGCCGGCGTCACGGCGGCCTTCAACCGCAACCTCCTGAAGCGCATCAACCGCGAGCTGGACGGCGATATCCCCATCGCAGCCTTCGCTCACCGCGCGCGCTGGAACGACACCTATGCCCGCATCGAGATGCATCTGGAGGCCCGCGCCGAGATCGCTTTCACGGTCGCAGGCCGCTCGTTCACCATGCGGGTGGGCGAGACCATCCACACCGAGAACAGCCACAAGTTCGACCTGCGCAGCGCCAACACGCTGCTGCTGGCCGGGCACTGGACCCCGGTGGAACGCTGGACCGATGCCGAGGAGCGGTTCTCGCTGATCCTCGCCCGCGCCAGTGTGCGGCGCAAGGCTCCCTGATATCGCCTTTCGCGCCCGACAGTCGTAATTCAGCAAGTCCGCGCTATATCTTTAAGCTATGGACTGGTCCGCCCTCTCCGAGCAGATCGCGCTTTCGGTGCGCGAGTTGCCCCGCTCGGGGCTGTTGATGGTTGCCGTCGGCGCGATGGCGCTGGGTATTGCCGGCTCGCTGGTGGGCCGCAGCCTGCCTGCCGCTGGTCGCTTGCTGCGCACGGTGAGCACGCTGGGCCTTATGGCGGTGCTGGCGCTGGTCGTGGTTCAGCTATCGCGGCTCGATCCGCGGTTTTCGATGGCTGTGCCCGAGATCGGTCTACCTGAGCAGGTGGTGGAGGGCGGCGAGACGCGCGTGCCGCTGGCGCCCGATGGGCATTATTGGCTGCGGGCGCAGATCAATGGTCACGAAGCCTCCTTTCTCGTCGACACCGGCGCAACGCTGACCGCGATATCGGAGGACACTGCGGAGCGCGCGGGGTTGAAACCGCGCGAGGGCGCGCTGCCAATCCAGATGCAGACCGCCAACGGCTCGGTCGCGGCCGACATCACCTCGATCGGCGAATTGCGCTTCGGCAATGTGGCTGCGCGCGGGCTCGACGCGATCATCGCGCCGGGGTTGGGGGAGACCAACGTGATCGGCATGAACCTGCTATCGCGGCTTGCCTCGGTGCGGATCGAACAGGGCGAACTGGTGCTGGTGCCCAACAATCCGCAACCGCCGCTGGAATAGCTCGTTGACGATGTCCGTTTGCCAGGCCACTCTGCCTGCTTCAAGGAAAGTCCACGGGAGAGGGCTATGGCGGCGGATAGTGCCACCTCAGAAAAATTCGACGTAGCGAAATTCATCGACGAGCGGCCGGTTGGCGCGCGCGAATACTTCCTGCTCGCCATTGTCTCGGTGATCCTGTTCCTCGACGGGTTCGACATGTATTTCCTCGGCAAGATTCTGCCCGCCATTGCCGAGGGGCTAGGAGGCACGCCGGTCGATATGCAGCCGGTGGTGAACTACCAGCAGATCGGTATGGCCATCGGTGCGTTCATCATGCCGCCGCTGGCCGACCGGATCGGGCGCAAGCCAGTGCTCGCGCTGTGCCTGGTCGGGTTCGGTTCGCTGTCGCTGTGGGCGGCGTTTTCCGATGGTTTCTCGATGCTCGCGGTGCTGCGCGGCATTTCGGGCATTTTCTTTTCCGCTATGCTGCCCGTGGGCTTGGCCTTCCTTTCCGAAGCGACCCCCAAGGCGCGGCGCGCGCTGTTCATGTCGATTGCACTGGTGTGTTTCTCGGGCGGTAACCTCGGCTCGGGCGTGATGGTGGCCTGGTTCCTCGACGACCTCGGCTGGGAAGGCTTCTTCATCGCCGGTGGTCTGGTGCCTTTGCTGGCGCTGCTCCTGCTGCTGATGGTGCGCGAGAGCCTGGCTTTCCGCGTGAACCGCAATCCGGCCGATCCGCGCATCCCGGCGCAGATACAGGCGCTCGATCCGCAGACCCCGATCCCCGCTGGTGCAGTGTTCCATATGGGCGATCAGGACGAGGTCAGCCCGCTTGGCCCGTTGGCAATGTTCGGCAAGCGCTACCTGGTGCAGACAGTGCTGCTGTTTTCGCTGTGCTTCTTCTCGCTTGGCAACATCGCGCTGCTGGCCAATTGGCTGGCGACCTTCATGCAGGAGCTGGCCGGGCTGCCGATCGAAACCTTCGCCTTCTACATGATCATCGGCTATTTCGGCGGCGCCACCGGTACGCTGGTGATGGGCTGGCTGATGGACCGGGTGAACCCTTATTGGCTGATCACCGGCTACTTCCTGGTCGATGCGGTGGCGATCTTCATGATCGGGCAAATTCCCCCGCAAGTCGCCGTGGCGTTTGTCACTGCGCTGATCGTCTGGAACTTCTGTCAGGTCGGCGGGCAGACCGGCATCAACAACATGGCGACGATGGCCTACCCGCCCGAAATGCGCAGCTCTGGCATCGGCTGGGCCGGCGGCTTCGGCCGGCTTGGCGGGATCGTGTTCCCGGCGCTGGGCGGGCAGGCGCTGGCACTGGGACTGAGCCTGCCTGTCATCATGACGGCGACTGCTGTGCCAGCGCTGCTCATCGCCGTGCTGGTGTTCGCGCTCGGCATTGCCAATGGCGGCAAGATCGGCGGTCGTTCGAAGATCGCGCCAGCCGAAAGCTAGGCGAGGATCTGTACCAGTTCGATCTGGTGTCCCTGCGGCGAGGCCAGCATGGCGACGATCACCCCGCCAACGTCGGTGGGCTCCATCAGCGTCTCGGCACCCTCAGCCACCGCGTGAGCGAAGCTGGCTGCGATGTCGGGGCAGACGAAGCCGATGGGGCCGTGGCCCGGGCCGACGGTCACATCGGTCGCGGGCTTGCTCTGCACCAGCATCAGCTGCGGCGCGCTCTCATCGCCCGGAATGGCCATGATGTCTTCGGCGAATTCGGGCAGATCATAGCCGCCGACCAGCGCAAAGCCGAAGGCGCGTTCCCAGAAAGCGCGTGCCTCGGTGAGGTCGGCGACGTTGAGCTTGAAGAATGCGAGGCGTGCTGCCGGTGGGGCCATGGTCGGTTGCTCCTGTGATCGGGGCGCAGGATTGCAAAGGCCGCGCGGCTTGGCAAATACCACGGCCCAGCCTGCGACCCTGGATCAACAAAGCGCTTAACCGGTCGGCACCTGTTTCGGCGTTGCTTCCAGTTTGGCCGAGCCTGCGCGCAGGCCAGCGACCCCGATGGCAAGCGCCAGCGCAATCCAGAAGATCGCCGTGAACGGGGCGCTGTTACCGATGGCGAAGCGGGCGGCCAAGGTCAGCACAAGCGCGGCGGGTGCGCCCCAGACAAGCGCGCTCCACATGGCGGCCAATCGCGGTTCCACGATGCCACGGCGGCGACGCTTGCCGAGCCAGATGTAGGTGCCCGTCGCGCAAATCGCGGTGAGGGCCAGGCCGAAGACGATGTAGGCTAGCTTGACCACCAGTCCGCCGTAATTGCCGAAGTGGAGGTTGTAGGTCGATGCCGCAGCCTGCTGACCGAGCGAGCCATCATCCAGACCTACCGTGCCGGTGAAAACGCCTCCGGCGGTGAACTCATAATACTCTCCGAAAATAAGTCTTCGGTCGGGCACGCCGATGATCTGAACATGTTGGCCCGCAGTGCCCGGATCGTGCAGGACGATATAGCTCGGCGCGATCTTGGGATACTCCCTCTCCATGTACCGCATGGCTGCGGTAACGTCGGGAAGCGCGGCCGGGGCCGCGTCGGCTTCAGGCTCGTCGCCGAACAGAGACGCAAAGACCGCTTCGGTATCGCCATCATACTTGGCCGCAGCAATGCCATAGGCGGCAACACTGGCGAGCCCGATGATGGCTCCGGTCAGCGCGATCGCGACCGAAAATGGCAGTGTCCACACGCTAAGCCTGTTGTGCCAATCGGCCAGCCCCACGCCGCTCTTGTTGCGCGAACGCAGCCGGAAGGCGTCGCGGAAAATCTTCGGATGCGCGATTACGCCAGACACGGCCAGCGCCGCGATCATCACGCCAAGCGCGCCCACGATCGTGATGCCGATCAGAGTCGGCAGGTTGAGCGTGTAATGCAGACCGTAAAGAAACTCGGACCATGCGTTCTCTTCCGGCATGGCGATTGCGCCGTCGGCGCCGATATGCACGGCCTGGGTGTCGGTGCTGATGGTGGTGCGTGGCAGGTCTTGCGAAGGGAAATGCACATAGAGATGGGCGGTCGGGCCTTCCTCTCTCGCCATCACCGCCTGCACCGCGCGCTGCACTGCCGAAGGGCTGATCTCGCTCATCTCCGGCGCGGCGGGCTGCTCGAAGCGTTGCCATTCCTCATAAAGCACGAGAACCGTGCCGCTAAGGCAGACAAGATAGAGCAGCGCCCCGCCGATTAATCCGATGGCTGCATGTGCGGAAAGGCCGCGTTTGACGGTTGAGGGATCGAGAGCGAGGGGCATCCGGTCAACTCCCGGTTAGAAGGGCAGGCACGAGCGGCAGGCTCGCGAGGGCAAGGGCCACGATCTGGCTGCGGCGCCTTTCGAGCATCAGCACGATTGTCGAAAGCACGCCCCAGGCGAGCGGCACGGCAATCAGCGCGGTGGCATTGGCGTTGGCCTCGTTCCAGCCGAGCCCGAGCGCACCGCCGCGCAGCGCGATGCCGAACGCGATGGATGCAGCCAGACCGCCGAACACCACCAATGCGAAGGTCAACAAACGGCTCGCGAGATGCAATGGCTCGCCAGCTTCGGGCAACATGCGGACCCGCGTAGAGGAGGCCTTGGCGCGTGCCTGCGGCGAGGTTGCCGCTGCCCAGCCGAGCAGGACCGCAGCAACTGCCATTGCCACCAGCATCACCACCGAAACGCCCCAGGCGCCCGCCGCAACTGCACCGGCGAGGCTGCTTGCAAGAAGCAGCCCCCAGCCCAGCGCATTTGCCGCGATGGAGCGACCCGGCAGCGACCACGACCAGCGCAGCGCTGCCACCCCGCCAATCGCAGCGACCGCGCCGCACCAGAGCAGCCCGTCACCCATCAGAAGCGCCGCGTTAGTGTAGCATAGATGTTCCGGTCCGCGCCTTGGAAGCAATCGCCGCGAGCGAGGCAGGCCGAGTAGTATTCGTGGTCGAACAGGTTGGTGGCGTTCACTGCCAGGCTCCAGTCGCTCCACGAGAGTTCGGCCACGGCGTCAACCAGAGTATAGGCCGGGGTGACAAGCCCGCTCGGGAAAGCGGCTCCATACGAGATGTTGTCGCCAGCATGGCGGACCCCGCCGCCGAGCAGCAACACCACGTCCTCACCAAGCTCGAATGGGCGGGTAAGCCATAGCGAAGTATTGATCTTGGGGACATTGTCGAGTTGACGACCGGTGCCCTCGATCTCGGCTTCGTTGTAGCTGAAGTTCACGATAGCTGTCAGGTTACCGGGCAGGGTGGCGCTGCCGGAAACCTCAAACCCGCGCGAAAAGGATTCGCCCGCCTGAATCTGGTCTCTTGGGTCGTCGGGGGTACTGTCATCGCTGATCGGGCGGCCGGTCTCGCGGATATCGTAGGCCGTCAGCGTGAGAAGGATATTGTTCGAGGGGTGAATCTTCAGGCCCGCTTCCCACTGCTCGCCTTGCTTGGGCGTGAAGGGGCTCCCATCGCTTGTCGTACCGGCGATGGGCTCGAAGCTTTCGGTATAGCTGACGAAGGGCGAAACGCCGCTGACGACTTCGGCGATCAGGCCGGCGCGAAACGACGTTGCGCCCGCGTCGATGGTTTCGGTACCGAAGCTGCGGACGGAAACCTCGTCGCGGCGTGCGCCGAGCACCAATGATACCCGGTCAAAGAAGCGGATTTGGTCTTGCACATAGAAACCCAGCTGCTCGGTTTCGGTGTCAGTGCTGCTGCTGGAGAGGAAGCCCGGGTCACCGGCGCGCGGAATGTCGAAGCCGTAATCGGACAGCGCGTCGTAATCGATGTCGTAGATGTCGATTGTTTCGAGCGCGAGGCCGTCTTCCTTGCGCACCCGGCTCCAGGAATAGTCTACGCCTGCGAGCAGGATGTGCTCGATGTTGTCGCCGGTGTTGAAGTCGAACTGCAAGTTGTTGTCGCTCGAGGCCACTTCCAGAGTTGCGTAGCTCCCGCTGGCATAGTTGCCGATGATCCGCTGGTCGGCGTCGAGGTAGGGATTGGCCGGGTTCGAATAGCTGTTCGGATAATGGGTGAAATAGGTGAGATCGCTATCGATATAGCGCCCCCGCATGTTGAGCCGGACGCTGTCGGAGAAGTTCTGCCGGAACAGCGCTGTGCCTTGCGCAAGTCGGCCATCGTAACGGTCCCAGCCCGGTTTGCCGATGAACAGGTTCTGCGGCAGCTGGCCGTTCGGATTGGGTAGGATCGTTCCCACCAGCGGCAGGAATTGCGACGTCGAGCCGCCGTCGTCCTCCTGGTAGAGGCCGATCACGGTTAGCTCGGTGTCCATGCTCGGCGCCCAGGTGAGCGAGGGAGAAATCATCACGCGATCATCGCGAACATAGTCTGTCTGCGTTCCGCTGTCGCGTACCCGGGCCACGACACGGCCCGCCACGGTGTCGCCGATAGGTCCGGTAACGTCCGCCAGTGCTTCAACGCGGTCAAAGGAGCCATAGCGCACCGACACCTCGCCCTGAGGGGAGAATTCGGGAGTCTTGGAGACAAGGTTGATGATGCCGCCAAGCGAGCCCGAGCCAAACAGAGTGGCGGAAGGGCCTCGGATCACTTCTACCTGGCTGAAGTTATAAGGGTCGGCCCGGATGCTGGCATAGAAGCTGAAGATATCGCGCATCCCGTCACGGAACTGCAGCGCTTGAACGCCGCGGACGAGTCCGCCATCGACGCGACCGTCGGGGCCGTAAGGGTTCGCATGAACGCCAGCGACGTAGTTGAGCGTATCTGAGATCGAAACCGCTCCCTGAGCCTCGTAAAGCTCGGCGGGAATCACGGTGACCGGCTGTGGCACCTCAAGCGCAGGAACGGCGGTCTTGGTGGCGCCTTCGCTTTGCAGACGGTCACCGGTAACGATGATTCGTTCGCGCTCGGGCTGGTCTGCTGTGTGTTCCTGTGCCTGTGCGGCGGTCGAGGCGATTGCACTGCTGGCAAGCAGCAGCATGGCGAGCTTCATTGGATGGTCCCTCATAGACGGCAAGCCGCAGCCACTGCGACTCATTCGCAGCCGCAATAGTGCGACAAATTCGCATTATCAAGGATTATGGAGTTATGCGGTCGAAGGTTGGTTTCGCTTGCTTACACATGGGGCGTGTCGCAGGCTCGCAACGACAATCTGCCTAGGGCAGCTGGACCGACGCATCTGCACTTAACACCCGTTTCGAGAGGTCAAAACTGGCTGGGGCGGCAGGATACCCAGCTGAGAAACTTTCGCCTAGAAAATCGCAGAAATGCGTTACTCAGCTACGCCCCTTGGGGTGAGTTGGGACAGCTACCTGGGAGAGTCGGGCGTGGCAAGTGCGGCGTGAGCAATCGTGCCGGAGTGTATCCCCTTTGCATAGGTAGCGCTTGACTGCCCTGCTAAGAGCGGAGATGCCCTTCCCTCTGATTTGGGGGATTTTATGCTGTCGCAGGAATTGGCTGAAAGAGACCTTGTTAGCCTGTATTTGGATTTAGCACCCAACGAGGAAGTCGATTTAGAGGTTGCGGCAAAAGCGGCGATCGAATGGGCCAAAGGGCTAAAAGCGGCAGCAAGGGCGCTTGATGATACTAAGGATTATCGCGTCAGTCTGGTGGCCGCTCAACCCGGATCGAAACGCTGGCTCGCCAAGATTGAAGAATCCAAAATAAATCAAGCGGCGATCTCTGCTAAACAGAAATGGGAGAATGTTCCCCTCATTATTCGAATGGGATTGACTGCGGTATTGGTGCTGCCCGTCACTGCAAAAGAGACCTACGAGGCTTACTTCGAGAGCGATGGGTTTTCGCAAACCGAGATTGCTCAGTTAGAAGAGGTGGTAGGCAAGTCATCTGGTGACGCGGAAACCCGGAAACATAAAAAGGAGATGTTTCGCCAAGCCCAACGTGATCGGTCAATAGTAGGTCTAGGCAGTGGCGTTCCTGATAGAGAGAACTGGCGACCAAACCTGATCATCCCACGCAACCGGTTTGCGGAAGGTGATGGGCTCTTCGAGTTGCAAGAAGAGGAGCCGGAGGAGAAGCCGGTCTATCAAACCTTGGATGTGATCCTCGTCTCTCCTAATCTCGATAATCCCCGGCTGACGTGGGTTTTTCGTCAAGAGGGTATTCCTGGGACGATCAAAGCGGCAATGGCTGACGAGGGCTTCTTAGAAGCCCTTGAGAAGAGCCAGGTAAGAGAAGAGTTTCATTCACCTATCCATATGAAAATCAAGCTAAAGATCGAGCAATTTTTGAAGGATGGCGAGTGGCTGGTGAAGCGTGGCGGCACCTCTGTTATCGAAGTGATCTCACCGGCTGTCGGTTAACCGGCTCGGTAATAGATGACCGATGCCACGACTAGAGCCAGAGCAGCAACGCAGCCAATCAGAAAGGTCTGAACTGGCCAAAGGTGCCAGAATGCCATGTAGGATATGATAGCGCTGACGGTCACTGCCAACGCAGATATCCACCTCCTACGGCTCTCAATTTTTGATCCGTTTGCCATCATAAAATCCTGCTGATAGAATCGCACGATGATCGACCTGAGACAAGCCCTAGCAACTGGGAAATTAGACCAGTTCATCGCAGAACGCGATGGTGAGATTGGCGATCTGAATGCCTTCAATCGGACCGTGAAGGCAATGGCTGGAAAGTTGAAAGAAGCTCCGGAAGCATCGTCTCCGGACGGTTCCGACGATTGAAGCGGTACTCGAATTCCTTGACGTAGCGGTTCAGGTGATTCGCGCTCACACTGGTGTGAGTACCATTGATCGAGCACTTGAGGTGCCGCCAGAAGTTCTCGATCCCATTGACCGTAACCGTCTCGGCTAGGCGGTAATCGTAATACGCATATTCTTCCGTTCCGTGGTTCACGCGAGCGTGGCGATAACCGGCATCGGCCAGTTTGGCATAGCTGCGCAGTTCGTCGGTGTGGACATTGCCGCCAATCCGGACATTCGCCTTCACGAACGGCTCCAGCGTCTCACGGCGCTGGTTCGGTACAAAACCTCTGCGCAACAATGTCGCCACCGCGCTCCAGAGCGCCGACCACGACCGTCTTGGCGGCACTGCCACGGTTGTGCTTGCCCTTCTTGACGCCGCCCATGAGAGTTTCGTCAATCTCCACGTTGGTGCCTTCACCACCGATAGGGTGGTTGCCATCAACGTCCGCCATGTGCTCGCGGATCAGCGCAGCCATGCGCCATGCAGTCTTGTAGGTCACGCCTAGCTGGCGCTGCAATTCCTTGGCGCTGACACCGTGGCGCGTGGTGGTGAATAGGTGGATGGCATAGAACCAGAGTTGCAGCGGTGTGCGCGTCTTTTCGAACGGGGTGCCCACCGTCGGGTGCAGGTGATGGCCGCACCACTGGCACGAATATGCCCGCTCCGCCTTGATCCGGAACCACTTGGAAGGCCGCTCGCACTTCGGGCAGGTAAAGCCTTCGCCAAAACGAACGTCAAACAGGTGCTGCAAGCAAACTTCGTCGTTGGGGAACTTGGCGAAGAACTGTGCGGTGGTGAGCAGCTTTGTCATGAGTCATTATATACCACCACTTCGTACGTATGGCAAGGGGATGCACCCCCCAATTATCAGCTATCGCCGTTTTACACTCGATTTCGGAGAGGCGGCAATCCGCCTACTTTCAGCCGTGTGGGTTCGAGAAGAGTAGCGGGCTGAAATGCGCGACAAAATCAGTCATGGATGGTCGAGGCTTAATCTCAATAGCGCTCGTTCGTTGAGTTGGTTTAGGGGCAACGCTGAGGAATAGCCGTTCGAAAGGGGCGAACTGAGGCAGAACGGGCTTTTACAATCTAGCACTGGGCTTGCTGACCGGATTGAAGCAGGAAAAGACAGCCAAGTGCCTGTGCCGTGCATCGCCGTTTGCCGGGCGGTGTTATTGGTTGCTGATATCTGATTGGCGACAATCATTGTTGGCCCGTTGAGATACTCGGAGCTCGAGCATTCTTGTCGGCGAGGGCTCGAGACTTCGATGAAGGCACCATGTCCCCGAAATAGGACGGAGGGGTAGGAGACATAGGGCACCGCGTCATTGAGAAGGATGCCGTTCTCTCAATAGGTATCCTCGAAAATGGTGCCGGTCCCCAGCTTCGTCAGCACGTTCTTTTACACCGGTTCTAAATTAGCAGCCGCGGTTGCCGCCAACCACCATACAGGCGTCGCAAGACCGCCCAATATGTCCGGATGCCACCTTCCTTCGTGGCTTCCCGGAAGGCTTGTGCGCGTGGCCCAGTCCGCTGAGGCGGGGACAGGCTACTGAATGCCGAGGATAAGAAAAACGAGAAAGACAAATCCGATGCCAATCAGGGCCGTAGATAGCCAGCGCCAGCGGGCCATCCCGTGCCACATGCCCGATAAACTGCGCCGCAGTCTGACGCGATCGCCGCGCTCGCGCGCGATGCGCAACGAATAGATTGCCGCTCCCGACAGCGAGAGCCCCGTCATGGCGAGCCCGAACAGGAACCACGGCACCTTGGTCCAGTAGCCACCGAAATACCCGAAATGGAGCGGGTCGGCCATTTCGCCGATACGCTGGTGCAGGTTCAAATCACGCCCGTCGGTCTTGAGCAGTACCTTGGCGGAGCGCGCATCGACATAGACCGCGTTCGAGCGCGGGCGGACCAGCACCGCCTCATATTCGCCATTGAGCTCGAGCACGCCGTCTTCGCCGGGCAGTTGGACATTCTCCACCTTCAGGCCCGGATAGGCAGCCATCGCCGCATCGATCGCTGCCGCGAGACTTCCCTCGCCGATCTGCACCGCATTGAGGGGGGCTTCGCGTTCCACCCTCGGATGCGGTGGGGCATCGCCTCCCAGGCTCTCGATGAAATACCAGATCCCGGTGAGTGCGATCAGGGCCACGAACCATAACGACCACACGCCCGCCAGCCGATGAAAGTCCCCCCACCACGTCCGCGCGTCGCGCCGGCGCAACGGCTTGGTAAAGCCGCGCCACCATTTCTTGTAGACCACTAGGGAGGTGACGAGGCTGATCAGCAGCAGGAAAGCGAGCGAGGAGACGATCGGCACGCCGAGCCAGGTCGGAAGATTGAGGTGGCGGTGCATGTTCCTGAGCACGCGCTGCGCGCCGACCCAGGGCCCTGTGCCCTGAATCTCACCCGTGGTAGGGTGCGCGTGAAGGAAGAACAGATCGCCTGCCTCGTTCTCGACCGTTACCTTCACCGCGAAAGCCGATGCGGTCGGCGCGCTGATATAGTTCGCCTTCGCCACGCCGGGATATCCGCGCGCATTCTCCGCAATCGCCGCCCAGGCGACGGGCCCCTCGACGCTAGACGGAGCGACACGCAGGCTCGGCTGTAAAAGCCAGTCGATCTCCGCGCTCATCACGGCGAGCGTGCCGGTGAACAGGATGAAGGTCATGAACAGGCTGAGCTTCAGCCCGACCCACTGATGCACAGTCCACCAGGTCCGTGCGGCTTTAGGCGCGGGTTTCGCGCGGACCGATGCTCCGCTTTCGATGCCCCGCGCCATGTCCATCAGAAGGCATATCCGATCTCAAGAAAGGCAGATCGCGGCGCACCGGGGAAGTGCCCGGTACGATCGATGAAGCCCGAAGCGGCATAGGTCTTGTCGAAGAGGTTATCGACCCGCACCAGCGCGCGAAACGGGCCGGTCTCGTAGATCAACGACGCGTCGAACACCATGTAGGGCTTGACCGGCTGCCCACTGATGCTCACCCGCTTGGAGACGTAATCGCCGCCCAGAGCCGTAGCGAGGCCCAGCTCGGGAAACTGATAGCGCGTCCAGAAGCCGAGCTGGTGCTCGGGCGCGTTGGCGAAGCGATCGCCCACATTGTTTGAGAAGCCGCCACCGCCATTGTCGCCGGTGATGCGCGTATCGTTGTAAGCATAAGCAAGGGTCAGAACCCAGTCGGGAGTGACGTCGGCGGCGATGTCAAACTCGATACCTTTGCTGGTGATCTCGCCGAGCGCGACCAGATCGTCGACTCCGTCATTTCCGACATCGCCGCGGGGATCGGATTGGAGAATGTTGGTGCGGCGGATCTGGTAGGCAGAAAGCGAGGATTGGATGCGGCCGTTCATCAGTGCGGTCTTTATACCGCCCTCGAAAATGTCACCCTTCGTCGGCGCGAAGGGGCCACCCGCGAGCGGATTTTGCGAGCTTGCACTCTGCGGCTCGAAGCTGGTCGCATACTGGCCGAATGCGGAAATCTCGTCGGTGATACGATAGACCAACCCGCCGCGATATGTAGTCTCGCCTTCGACAAGCCCGTCAGCATCGCTATCGTCTCGACGGATGCCGCCCGTCAGGATCAGACGCCCGATTGTCAATTCGTCCAGCAAGTAGAAGCCGGTCTGCTTGGTATCGGAAATAGTAACCCTGAACGGTCCCTGGTTGTAGGTTGCGGGATCTGACAGACCGTATTGGGGATCGAATAGGCTCAGCGGATTGGGCAGACCGGGAGTGTCGGTGGTCGTCCCGCGAAGCGAGCGGCCTTGAAAAAAAGTGTCCGCCAAAAAATGGTCGAAGCCGAACAGCACTCGGTTACGGACCGTCGCCGAGAGGTCAGCCTCCCAGACGGCATTGGCGCCGAAGGACCAGGTCTCCTGGGTGCGGATCTGGTCGCGAAATTCGCGGATCGTGGCGTCGATCACGCCATCACCATCGGAATCGAAAAGCCCGCGCGGCTCATGGTAATTCTGCACCTCGGTCGCGGTGTTGTAACGGGCGGTCGCGTCGAGCGTCAGCCCGGCCACGGGCTCCGCCTCCAGCCGCATCTGCACCACGTCGGATTTAAGGTTGAGGAAGTCGGAAGGCTCGTTGTGGTTCCAGCGGCGGTCGGTCAGGAATTCGCCATCGTCGTCCACCGGCACGCCGCGCAGGCGATTGGCGTCGAGTTCCTGGTCGTAGCGCGTCGCCTGGATGTCCACGCGCACCGGGCCGGGATCGAAGGAAACGCCACCATCGGCAATCGTCGTGCGCGAGGCGGCGTTGAAGCGGAAGGTTCCTCGGTCCTCGTAGAACAGTCCGCCGCGGGCCGCGAAGCCATTGCCTAGCGGCACGTTGATCTCGGCCGATCCACCCCAGCGGTCCTCGGTTCCGGCGATCGCCTTGACCTTGCCTTCCAGCACATCGTCCTGCGCCTTCTTGGTGATGTAGTTGAACAGCCCGCCGGGCGCGCCGGGGCCGTACAGCATGCCGTTAGGCCCCTTGAGGAACTCGACCCGCTCCACGTTGAACAGCTGCGGCACAGAAAACCCGGCATAGGGATCGCCGCGCAGCCCGTCGTAGAAAATCTCCTCCTGCCGGAATCCGCGTGCGGTGACCCCGGCATAGCTGAAGAAGCTCACGCCCGAGATGTTGCGATACAAGTCCTGCGCATCGCGCGCGCCCTGGTCCTCGATCAACTGCTCGGCGATGGTGGTGATCACGAGACTCGACTCGAGCGGCGGGGTCTCCAGCTTGCCAGAGCTCGTTTCTCCCGCGCGATAGAGCTTTTGCGCGCGGCCGCTGACAATGATCATGTTCTCCTGATCGAGGTCTTCGCCTTGCTCCGTCGCTGGAGAAGTATCGATCGGCGACGCGGTGTCCTGCGCATGAGCTGGCGCGAGCGTAAGGGTAGTGCTGGCGACGCCGAGCAAAAGATAAGCCTTCATGATTTCCTTCCTGCGATTCGTTCGCAGGCCGCCTAAAAGCGCGATTAGCTTCCGTCAATGCGAATGAGTTGCAATACTACATTGGATGAGGAGGGATCTGACTATAAATGGGCGCGGGCTCGCCAACGCGCGAGCAGCGCGCAGTAGGTGTGACGAAAATCTGACTTCGCGAGTAAGGCGCTCAAGTCTGACTGGTCTAAGCCGGAACGCCCGCGCAACGACTGCCTTCACAGAAATGAGCGGGGAGCCTTTATCGCGAGGGACTGCGGCGGCACGGAGCGCTTTTCGCTCTCGCCATCGACAGCAAGCTTCTCGGTCTCGATCTGTTGAAATCAAGATTGGCGACGTGCTCGACGATTGTGATATTCGCACTCGGGCGATCGTCGTCCAGCAGAAGATCAATCGGCCCGTGCAAAGGGCTTGTACCTCATTTTTTGGACAAGGCTTTTCTGACGTGGGAGCGCATGCTACCCGCTCGGCGATGCCCCGGCTCTTCGCCCGCTCCCTCATGCTGCAGCTGATCACGCTGTGCACTGCACTCGGTGTCCTGTTCGTGCCGGTGGCGGAAGCGGCCGAGTGCGCTGGAGAGCCGCCGGTCGCATCGCAGCTCGAGCAGCATGGCGACCCGGGCGATGACGACAGGGGCCCGGAGAAGCACGGCACCTGCGCGCATGGCCATTGCCATCATGCATCGCATGCAGTTCGCAGTCTTGCCGGATCGGTCGCCTTGGACCCGTCTGCGTCCGTGCTCCGAGCGGCGGACCAGCCCAGGTTCGATTCCGGTCCGACAGAACTGACCACACCCCCTCCTCGAGCCTGACGTTCGCCGCGCG
Source organism: Aurantiacibacter suaedae (assembly GCF_005434915.1). Lineage (GTDB taxonomy): Bacteria > Pseudomonadota > Alphaproteobacteria > Sphingomonadales > Sphingomonadaceae > Alteraurantiacibacter > Alteraurantiacibacter suaedae. Next base: position 949,005 of record NZ_SKCG01000001.1, on the reverse strand, counting down.
TTGGACCTGTGTTCCGACGCCGATCTGAACGTCAGCAGAGGAATGTCCATTCATGTCCGCCATATCGTGGCGAGCGGCTCCCATCTGGGGGCTGATGCTCGCCCTGTCCACGGGACCTGCCAGTGCGCAGGCCCCGCATGTCGTCACGCTCGATGACGCGCTTGAACTCAGCGGGGTCGCCGCCGAGGTCGATACCCCCGTCACCAACCCCCGCCTCGTGGGCCCGCGCGCGGAAACCGACGCGGCGGCGGCTCTTGTCGATCAGGCTCGCCTCAGGCCCAATCCCGAAGTGTCCTTCGAAGCGGAGAACGTCGCCGGAAGCGGGGCATTCTCAGGCCTCCAGTCCATCGAATATACACTCTCGGTCGGCCAGCGTCTTGAGCTTGGCGGAAAGCGGTCTGCTCGCGTCAGTGCGGCCGAGGCCCAGGCCGAACTGGCTTCTGTCAGGGCGACCCTCACCACGGTTGAACTGGGCCAGTTGGTGCGCGAGCGATACCTGAAGGCTTCTGCGGCAGCCGCTCGGGTCGAACTCGCCGAGGATGTGGTTTCTCGTAACGAGGAGCTGGCCCGCATTGCCGGTGTTCTGGTCGAGGTAGGCCGCGAGCCGCCGTTGCGCGCGCTGCGTGCGCAAGCGGCCCTCGCCGAGGCGCGCGCGCATCTGGTGGAGGCGGAAGCCCAAAGCCTGTCGGCGCGCACCGCGCTTGCCTCGCTCTGGTCGGGTGACGAAGCGCCCCCCGTTCGGGCGGAATTTCCGGACATCGTCCCGCCCGCTTCGCTGATGTCGCAGGCCACGGAGAGCCTGACCTATCGCGTTGCGCGCGCCCAGACCACAGCGGCGGCGGCAGAGATCGAGCGGCAGCGGAGCTTGCGCATTCCCGATCCGACCGTCTCGGCAGGCGTGAGGCGCTTCGGGGAAAGCGGCGACAACGCCTTTCTCGTCGGTGTCTCGATCCCGCTTCCCTTCCGCGACCAAAACCAGGGCAACATCGCCGCTGCCGCAGCGCAATTGCGCGCAGCGAACGCGCGCGAAATCGTCGCGCTGGCGGATCACGAGCAGGCCGTCACGTCGGCCCGGGCGCGCTATCTCGGGGCGCAGGCGCGCGTCGAAGTGCTGTCGCAATCCTCGCTCCCGCAGGCAGAGGAGGCGCTGCGCCTTGTTCGCATCGGATATCGCAACGGACGTTTTCCCCTGATCGAAGTGCTCGCCGCCGCCGAGGCGCGCGACACGATCCGCGAGGCGCTCATCGCCGCCCATGAACAGCGGGGTCTGGCCGCCGCCGAACTCATCGGGCTGGCCGCACAATGAAGGACAAATTTATGACCCGCAGAAAGCTGGCGATTCTCGTCGGTATCGCGATCGCCATCGGCGCTTTGGCGCTGATATTCTGGCCGAGCGCCAAGACTGAAGACCATGCGCGTGAGGACGAGCACGGCCATGAAGACGGCGAGGCGCCCGAGGGGGCGATTGCGCTGAGCGACGAGCAAATCCGCGAAGCCGGCATAGAGCTTGCGACAGTGCGGACCGGGGCTACCGCTGAACTCGTGTTCCCGGCGACGGTCGAGGCCAGCCCCACCGCCTCCGCCCGGATCGACGCCCGCGCCTCGGGTATCGTGCGCTCGGTGGGCAAGACGCTCGGCGATCATGTGGTGCACGGCGAGACCGTCGCTCGCATCGAGAGCGCGGATGCCGCCGCTCTCGCCTCGCAAGCGAGCGCGGCGCGCGCGCGGGTAACCGAGCTCTCCGCCGCCTATGATCGCGAACGGCGATTGTTCGAAGAAAATGTCACGGCGCGCCAGGATTTGGAAGCCGCGCAGGCCAATCTGAGCGTCGCGCGCTCGGAATTGCAGCGGGCGCAGGCGGCCGTCGCAGCAGCCGGTGTGAGCGGCGATGGCCGTTCGCTCGCGGTCACCTCTCCTCTGACGGGAAGGATCACCGCGGCACCGATTGTGCTTGGGGCCTTTGTGGATGCTGGCAACGAACTCTTTCGCGTGGTTGATCCCAGCGGGCTTCAGATCGAGGTGGCGCTGCCTTACGCCGACGCCTCCCGCATCCAGCCCGGCGACGAGGCCATGCTGATCGTCGGCGATGGACGGGAAATTGGCGCACGCGTGCGTTCGGTCACGCCCTCGCTCGATCCGCAAAGCCGCAGTGCCACGGCGGTCCTGTCGCTTGCGCGCGGTGTTCCGGGGCTCCAGCCGGGGGCCTTTCTTCAGGCGCGCATAAGGCCTTCGGGCGAGATCCACCGCGACCGTATCGTGGTCCCGGAGGACGCTATCCAGGTCGTCGAAGGGCGCGACGTTGTTTTCGTCCGTACACAAACCGGCTTTCAAGCGCGCGAGGTCGAGGTCGGAGCCCGCTCCTCAGCGCAAGTGACAGTCCTCTCCGGTCTCCAGGAGGGATGGCGCATCGCCGCCGCAAACGCGTTCCTGCTCAAGGCGGAACTCGGGAAGGAAGGCGCGACCCATGGGCACTGAGACCCAATCCGAAACGGCCAGCCATCGCCACGGTCTGATCGGGGCGATCCTCGACATGGCCGTGCGGCTCCGCTGGGCGGTGATCGTACTCACCGCTTTCGCCGCGATCTACGGCTCCATGAACCTCCTGCGCCTGCCGATCGATGCAGTGCCGGACATCACCAACACGCAGGTGCAGATCAACACCAGTGCCCCCGCGCTCTCGCCCTCGCAGGTCGAAACGCAGGTGACCTTTCCCATCGAGACAGGACTGGCCGGGATCGACGGGTTGGAGATGACCCGCTCGATCTCGCGCAATGGCTTCAGCCAGGTAACCGCGATCTTCGAAGAGGGGACCGACATCTACTTCGCGCGCCAACAGGTGAACGAACGGCTCGCCCCCATCGGTGCCGCGCTGCCGGAAGGGGCGGAACCGACGATGGGGCCGATCTCGACGGGTCTTGGCGAAGTCTTGATGTACACCATCGAATACGAGCATCCGGCAGGTCGCGGTGCTACGACCGGTGGCCGGACGGGCTGGCAGTCGGACGGCAGCTTCATCACCGAGCGCGGCGAACGCCTCGACACGGAGGTCGCCAAGGCCACCTACTTGCGCACGGTGCAGGACTGGGTCGTCGCTCCGCTGATGCGCTCCATCGACGGGGTTGCCGGCGTGGACTCGATTGGTGGCTATGAAAAACAGTTCCTCGTCCAGCCCGATCCCGCCCGTCTTACCGGCTACGGCCTCTCGTTCAATTCGATGATCGAAGCGCTGGAGGCGGCGAATGTGGCCGAGGGCGCCAACTTCGTCGATCGCGCCGGGGAGGCGCTGCTCGTCCGCGTCGATGCGCGGCTCGGCGGCACGCAGGACATTGAGCAGGCGGTGGTCGCGACCCGCGAGGGCGTCCCGATCCGGATCAGGGATGTCGCGTCGGTTCGCATCGGCGGCGACCTCAGAACCGGTGCCGCCTCGCTCAATGGCGAGGAGGCTGTCGTGGGCACCGTCCTCATGCGAAGCGGCGAGAACAGCCGCACCGTGGCAGCCGCCTCGGCCGAGCGGCTGGACGAGGTGCGCGCCTCGCTTCCTGCCGGTGTGGTTGCCGAGATCGTCTACAACCGCTCCTCCCTCGTCGATGCGACCATCGCCACGGTGGAGGCAAACCTTGTCGAAGGCGCGCTGCTGGTCATCGCCGTCCTGTTCCTGATGCTCGGTAATATCCGGGCAGCGATTATCGCCGCACTGGTCATTCCGATCTCAATGCTGATGGCCGCCGTGGGAATGAACAAGCTCGGTGTCTCGGGCAATCTGATGAGTCTTGGCGCGCTGGACTTCGGCCTCATCGTCGATGGCGCGGTCATCATCGTCGAGAACAGCGTCGCACGGCTGGCCGCACGGCAGCACGGCGAGGGCAGGCTGCTCAGCCTCGGCGAACGCCTGACAGAGACGCGGGCAGCAGCGCAGGAGATGATCAAGCCGACCGTTTACGGACAGGCGATCATCCTGCTCGTCTATGCGCCGCTGCTCACCTTCACCGGTGTCGAGGGCAAGACGTTCTCTCCGATGGCGATCACGGTGATGCTGGCGCTTGCCTCGGCCTTCGTGCTGTCGCTGACCTTCGTCCCCGCGATGATTGCGGTGCTCCTCAATCGCAAGCTGACCGAGAGGGAGGCCAAGCCTGTCCGGGTCGTGAAGGAACGCTATGGCCCGGCAGTGCGCCGCGCCATCGCGCGCCCTTGGCCGGTGATAGGAGCGGGCGCCGGGCTCTTCGCCGCAGCGGCCATCGTGTTCACCTTCCTCGGCAGCGAGTTTACGCCGCAACTTGATGAACGTGACATCGCCGTTCAGTCGCTGCGGATACCCTCGACCTCGCTCGAACGATCGGTCGCGATGCAGAGACAGGTCGAGAATAGACTGGAGAGCTTCCCGCAAGTCGAGCTGGTCTTCTCGCGCACCGGCACGGCCGAGGTCGCGAGCGATCCCATGCCGCCGAACGCCTCCGACGCCTACGTTATCCTGAAGCCGCGCGAGGAGTGGCCCGATCCCGACCTGTCGAAGGACGAACTTGTCGCACAAATGGAGGAATCGCTGAGCGGTCTGGTCGGTAATCTCTATGAGTTCAGCCAACCCATCGAGTTACGCTTCAACGAGCTGATTGCAGGGGTTCGAGGTGATGTCGCGGTGAAGCTTTATGGCGACGACCTCAACGCGCTGACCCGCTCGGCCGGAGACGTGGCCGAGGTGCTGCGCGGGGTCGAGGGTGCGGCGGACGTCAAGGTGCAGCAGGTTACCGGCTTCCCCACGCTCGACATCGCCTTCGACCGCCCGATGATAGCCCGCTACGGCCTGACCGTGGAGGACGTCGCCCAATCCGTGGCGATTGCGCTGGGTGGTCGCCCGGCGGGGCTGGTTTTCGAGGGCGACCGCCGTTTCGATGTCGTCGTGCGGCTTGAGCACTCCGCCCGCAACGATTTCGATCAGCTCGGCGCGCTACCCATCGTTCTCGATGGCGGAGTCACGGTTCCGCTCCGGACGCTGGCGGATTTCCAGGTGGTCGATGGTCTTGCCGAGGTTCGGCGCGAACAGGGGCGGCGGCTGGTGATCGTGTCGGCGAATGTGCGCGAACGCGATCTCGGCTCGTTCGTGGAGGAGGCGCGCGCAGGCGTCTCCGCAAGCGTCGAACTCCCCCCTGCCACGTTCATCGAATGGGGCGGGCAATACCAGAACCTTCAGGCCGCGCAGGAAAGGCTCGCCCTTGTCGTGCCGGTCTGCTTCGCGCTGGTGTTGCTGCTCCTGTTCATGGCGCTCGGCGGCTGGGTTCCGGCACTCGCGGTGTTCAGTGCGATCCCGATGGCGCTGACAGGCGGTGTTTTCGCCCTCGCGCTGAGAGGAATGCCGTTCTCGGTGTCCGCCGCCGTGGGTTTCATCGCCCTATCGGGTGTCGCGGTATTGAACGGGCTCGTGATGATGACCGCGATACGCCAGCGGCTGGCCAGAGGTATGGCTCTAGACCACGCGATCGCCGACGGGGCATTGGCGAGGCTGCGGCCGGTGCTGATGACAGCACTGGTGGCCTCGCTCGGCTTCGTGCCGATGGCGCTCGCAACCGGCACTGGCGCAGAAGTCCAGCGCCCGTTGGCAACTGTCGTAATCGGCGGATTGATCACCGCAACCGCGCTCACGCTCTTCGTCCTGCCCGCCATCGCGCGGCTCGTCCTTCGCCAATCGGGGGACGAAGCCAGGTGATGCGAGGCGTGGTATGATGGCCTGCGCACCTGCACGATCAGGGTGGTCCACCGGTTAGGCTAGAGTTCTGGCGGCTGGTATCCGAGCGATGAGTACGGCCGAATGGTGTTCTAGTGGATGCGCCAGCGCTCGATCAGGAGGCCCGCTTCCGTCAGCGTATAGAAGATTTCCCCGTTGGGTAGCTTGTCCCGGAGCTTGCCGGTGAAGCTTTCATGGTAACCATTCCCCATGGCGATCCCGGCTCGATGTAGAGCCTCTGCACGCCGATCCGACCTAGCCAGTCGCGTACGGCATTGGCGGTGAGCATGCGCAACGCCTTCGCGTCATGGGTGCGATCCATGACAATTTCATAGCTCCACACATGGCCAGGATATTACGGGCGCAGACGCACGCATGATCCATCGTTAAACCACAGACGATCGCGCTCGGATTGTCTTTGTGGAACCTTGAGCTCTTAGCGACGCCAGATCCGCTTGGTATTGACCACCCAACCTTCGCCGCAGCCGCTGGTTCTCCTTCTCCACATCCTTCAAGCGTCTCGCCTGGCTGACTTTCAGCCCCCCATATTCCTTGCGCCAGCGATAATAGCCCTGCTCCGAGATCCCTAGCGACCGGCTGATCGTACCAACGTTCTCTCCTTGCGACAGCCGAACTTCGGCCTCTCGCAGCAGTCCGATAATCCGTTCTGGCGTGGATCTCTTCCGCGCCATTCATCAGCTTCTTTCAAGCCGTAAACAGCCGAAATCCAAACTTTCAAACGAACCACTCTCTGCGGAGCAGGCCAACCTGCGTCAGAAACCGGGTGGAGCCTGATCCCAGAAATCTACCTGCATTTTCATAGCGTCCACGGGCGTGACGAAATGCGGCTGCTGCGGCTGGATCAGGCCCGGCTGGGCGGGGGTGAGGATCACTTCGCTGGCCGGATCGAGATAGGTAAGCTTCAGCTCCCCCTCTAGCACCCGGATCACTCCCCATACGCCCGCCTTTGTATCGTGGCGGGCGCGCAGGGCAGCGGGCAGGCTATCCTGATCGAATACAGGGGTGGAGCGATAGGGGCCTGGTTCTGACATGGTCAAGCCGCTAGCCGGATATCGTCGGCATGTTCGGGATAGGGGGCAACGCTCAAGGGTGCAGCCTCGCCTGCCAGTTCATCGGCGAAGCCGTGGTTGACGTCGCGATGATGCGCCTCGTCGGCGCGGACAACCAGCACCACGTCGCGCAAGGTGGCCGTATCGGGCAACTTCCAGTAGCGACGGGCGATCATGGGTGCGGGGACATTCGGGCTGCGGCCCTCGTCGATCTCCTTGAGGTAGAGAGTGTAGCTGATCACCGCCTCCTCCTCGAAATAGCCTACCACACGGTGCGCGGTGCGGGCGCTTACGAGATAAAGTCCGAAGAAGGCGAGATAGAACACCCATTGCACCAACAGGATTACCAGCCGCTCGAACAGCGACGGCTGGGCGACCTCGATGAAGGTCATCAGGTGCATCCGCTCGTTCTCTGCCTCTTCCATCAGGGTGCGGATCCAGCCGTTGTCACCCTGCATTCGGCGCAGGCACCTGAGATGGGTAAGTGTGGCCCCGACCATTCCCGGCACGGCGGCGACGGTTTCGAGCACGATGGCGCGGTGCCCGTAACGCTTGGCAAAGAAGGTATCAGCGCAGAAGCGCAAGACCTTGGTAAAACCGAGCGCGATCCGGTCACGCAGATCGCGCGGAGCGTGGTGGACTGTGAGGTCGACCAGTGGAATGTCGGTCATGGCAGCATACTCCTTGTCAGGCATGGTCCGTCGCGGCTGCTGTCGCGCGGGTGGGGCGGGGAGAAGGTTTTGGGGTTGGCTGGCCATCCAGCCGGAAGAACATCGCGAGCTTCAGGCTTTCGGCGATACGCGCGGCCTTGGCTTGCAAGGCCGCGGCAGCATCGGGAGCCATCAGTTCGTCGGTGGTCTCGGCCCAGAGCGCGAGCCAGCGCGCGAACAGGGCGGGCGTTATGCGACCCCGATGTTTCACATGCGCGGGCACCGGCTGGCCTTTGTAGCGTCCGCTGGTGAGCATGACCGACGACCAGAAAGCGCTGAGCTTCTCCAGGTGCTCGGGCCAGTCGTGGATGGCGTCGTTGAAGATCGGGCCGAGTTCCGCGTCGGCACGGACGCGGGCGTAGAACGTGTCGACCAGACGAGCGAGGCCGGGTTCGTCGATATTGAGAGCTGGCATGGCTGCGACTCCAAATCATGTATCGTGGATGCATCTATACTCGCGGAGAAAAACATGCAATAAGGATGCATGATTATTCTTGCGGAGCTGCGATGCGCCTGACGCGCTACACCGACTATGCCATGCGGGTGTTGCTATACCTGGGGCGGCAGCCGGGCGAGCTGGCCTCGATCGCGGCCATTGCGCGCGCCTATGCCATCTCGCAAAACCACCTGATGAAGGTGGTCAACGATCTGGTGAACGCAGGCTATCTGGAAAGCGTGCGCGGACGCAACGGTGGGATTCGTCTCGCCCGACCGCCGCAGGAGATCAACGTCGGCGAGCTGGTTCGCCACACCGAGGACGATTTCGATCTGGTCGGCTGCGGGGCCTGCGTGATTGCTCGAGCCTGCGGCCTCACCAGCGTGCTCGACGAGGCGCTGCTTGCATTCCTCAAGGTGCTGGATGGCTACTCACTGGCCGATGTCCTGGCGCGCAAGGGCGATTTTTCGCATCTCCTGGTGCCGGTGGACGCTCCGCAACAGGTCCGGCGTTAAGGCTTTACACGCAGTTCGCTCGCGACAAACTAATTGGTTTTTCCTGAGTGACTGCATCCGAGCCTTGAGTTGCGCTTGGGACCGTCCCAAGCCTGACCGCCTCGCCGATCAGTAGCAACGCAGGACCATCGCCCAGCGCGGTGCGGGCAGCGATGGGGAGCAGGTCCAGGCGGGTCCGGAACAGCCGTTCGGTTGGCAGGCTGGCGTTTTCTACCATCGCCACGGGGGTGTCTCCAGCGAGCCCCGCTCCCAGCAGCCCGCTCGACACCGCCGCCGCCGCCTGCTTGCCCATATAAACGGCGATGCTCGCCTGAGGATCGGCCAGTGCCTTCCAATCGAGGTCTGGCGGAGCGCCTTTGCGCAGGTGGGCGGTGACGAAGGTGACCCGTCGTGCCAGTCCACGCAGCGTGAGCGAGGCGCCCAGGCTTGCTACCGCAGCGCTGGCCGCAGTTACTCCAGGGCAGATGTGCACCGGCACACCCACAGCGCGGCAGGCCGCCAGTTCTTCCTGTGAGCGGCCAAAAATGGAAGGATCGCCGCCCTTGAGCCGCACAACCCGCTCGCCCGCGAGCGCTGCTTCGACCAGCAGGGCATCAATGGTGCGCTGATCCTTGCTGTGCCGTCCCGCGCGCTTGCCCACGCTTACCAACCGTGTTGCCGGCGGAACCATGTCCAGTACGCCGGGGCCAACCAGCGCATCGTAGAAAACCACACTGGCGCTGCAGATTAGCTTTTCCGCCTTGCGGGTGAGCAGGTCAGGATCACCGGGGCCTGCGCCTACCAGCCACACTTCGCCTTGAGCAATCATTCGGCTGCCTCCTTCATTGGATCTAGCGTTTCTTCGAGAAGACGAGCGATCTGTGGGCGGCACGAGCCGCAATTGGTCCCCGCGCAGGTGGCCGCGCCCACCGCGGCCACGCTGCTCGCCCCCGCGCAGATCGCAGCGCGCACGGCGTTTTCGCCGACATCGTGGCACACGCAAAGAAGCGGCCCGACATCGGGCTGCGCACCAGCCGGGCGGCCTGCCAGCAATTCGGGCAGCGACGCCTCGCTGGCGGTAAACTGGCGCACCAACCACTCTCGCGCTGGCAAAACGCCTCGGCGCGTGACGTAAGCCAGAGCCAGCAGCTTTCCTGTCGCATCGCTCACCGCCAATCGCTGCATTCCGCGCGCGGGATCGGCCACTTCACTGATCGTTCCGGTGGGCAGCAATGCGGCGAGGTCAGCTTCGCCTATCCCTTCGATCTCGGTCAGCCACCCGCCGGCAACGCGCGAACGTACCCAGTAAGCGGCCTCCGGCTGAACGGGCCGGCGTGAAAGCACGAAGGCGCGCCATTCGCTTGCGACGGGCGCGAGGGCGACAGCCACGTTCTTGAAAGCAGGCTGGCCGGAGTGTGGATCGGTGTCGGCTACAACCAGCGCGCCGCTTCGCCCCGATGCAGCCATCGCATCGGTCCAGTGCATCGGCACAAACACTTGGCCTTCAGCCTGGCCATCGCTGATAGAGACGCGGTACGTCGCCGTGCCTGCCGCGGTCGTCACCTGCCCCAGGCCGCCATCGACCAGCCTGGCCTTTGCAGCATCGCCGGGGGAGACTTCGAGCAGCGGCTCGCGCCGGTGCGCCGACAGGCGAGGGGAGAGTCCGGTGCGGGTCATCGTGTGCCATTGGTCGCGATAACGCCCGGTGTTGAGGCTCAGACCATTTCTCGCCAGCTCGGGCGGGCTGACCGGCATCAGCCGCGCCTTGCCCGAGGGCGTGGGGAAGTGCTCGCGCAAAGGGTGCGCGCGGCCCCAGCGGAACGGCTCCAGCGCATTGTATTGCGCGTCGGTGATATCCGCCTTGTCTGTCAGATCGAGTACCTTGCCGCGTGCGGCGGCCAGCGAGGTCATCGCCGCATATTCGCGGAACACCGCAGCGGGGCTGGTATAGGCAAAGGCGGACCCGTGCCCCAGCCTTGCGGCCACATCGGCCATGATGCGCCAGTCGGCGCGTGCTTCGCCGGGTGCGGGGAAAATCGGGCGCTGACGGCTTACCGTGCGCTCCGAGTTGGTGACGGTGCCGTCCTTCTCCCCCCAGGCCAGTGCGGGCAGGCGCACGTTGGCGAAGCGCGCGGTGTCGGTATCGGCGATGACATCGGAAACCACCACATTGGGGCAGCGCGCCAACGCCTCGCGCACGAAGGCGGCATCGGGCATCGAGACGGCAGGATTGGTGGCCATTACCCAGAGGAACTTGATCCGCCCCTCGTGCACCGCGCGGAACATATCGACCGCTTTCAGACCGGGCCCCTCGCACAAGTTGGGAGCTTGCCAGAAAGCGGAAACCGCAGAGCGTTCGTCGTCCGCAAAGCCGAGGTGACAGGCGAGCATATTGGCTAGCCCGCCCACTTCGCGCCCGCCCATCGCATTGGGTTGCCCGGTCATCGAGAACGGTCCGGCTCCGGGCAGGCCGATGCGGCCGGTGGCCAGATGCAGGTTGATGATCGCGTTGCCCTTGTCGGTCCCGCTGGCCGACTGGTTGACCCCCATGCTGAACAGCGTGACCATGCGCTGGCTGGCAGCCACGAGATCGGCGAGCCTGCTAAATATGGCCGGCTCGATCCCGTGCGCAGCGGCATCGAGGCCTGCAAGATAGCCTTCGGGCACCTCACAATGACCGGCCAGATAGGCTTCATCGATCACCCCGCGTGCGGCCATTTCGGCTAGCAGAGCTGCGAACAAGGCAACATCGCCATCCGGTTTGATCGGAACGTGCAGATCGGCCCGCTCGGCAGTTTCCGTGCGGCGCGGGTCTATCACCACCAGCTTGCAGCCATTGCGCTCGCGCGCGGCTTCGATGCGCTGCCAGACCACCGGATGACACCAGGCGGTGTTGCTGCCGACCAGCACGATCAGCTCGGCCTCGTCGAGATCTTCATAAGTGCAGGGCACGAGGTCTTCGCCGAAGGCCCGGTTGTGCGCGGCGACAGCGCTGGCCATGCACAGGCGGCTGTTGGTGTCGATATTGCCGCTGCCGATAAAGCCCTTCATCAGCTTGTTGGCGACGTAATAGTCTTCGGTGAGCAGCTGGCCCGAAACGTAAAAAGCCACACTGTCCGGCCCGTGTTCTGCCACGCAATCGGCCATCCGCGCGGCGACATCGTCCAGGGCCCTGTCCCAAGTCACGCGAGTTTCGCCGATCATCGGATGAAGCAGGCGGCCTTCAAGCCCCGTCGTCTCGCCAAGGTGAGTGCCCTTGGAGCACAGCTTGCCGCCGTTGGCGGGGTGGCTCGGATCGCCGGCAATGGCGACCTCACGCCCTTCGGCAGGCCGGGCCACAACCCCGCAACCGACCCCGCAATAGGGGCACGTGGTGCGCACCTGCTTCAAGCCGCAACCCCATTTTGCGCAACTGGGCCGATCACCGCTTCGCGCAGCAGGAACATGCGCCCTGCATCCACCTTCATCGGGATGGTGGGGGTGCAACCCTTGTCATCGCCCTGCGCCTCGCCGGTGCGCAGCGAAATGCGCCAATTGTGCAAGGGGCAAGACACGGTGTCGCCGTGTACGATCCCTTCGCTCAGCGGTCCGGCCTTGTGCGGACACTTGTTGACGAGCGCATAGAACTCGCCGCGCATGGTGTGGAACACTGCGATCTCGTCACCCCCCGCAACCGGCAGGGTGCGCGCGCTGCCGGGCTGGATCTGGGTGGTTGGGCCGATATCGAGCCACTTGCCGGTAAGCATCAGACGGTCTCCAGGTACAGGGGGCGCACTTGCGCAAGGTGCGCGTGCAGGTCGCGCCGTTCTCCAGCCACGCGGGCGGCCCAGGGATCATCCTGCGAGAACTTCTGCGAATAGCTGAAGCGGCGCGCCAGCTTGCCGACCGCCTCGGGATCGTCGAGCAATTGCGCGCGGACCCAGTCCACGCCCTTACGCTCTACCCACGGGGCCGTGCGTTCGAGATAATGCGCGTCCTCGCGGTAAAGCTGGATGAAGGCGGCGCACATTTCCATCGCCTCCTCTTCGGTGGCGACCTTGGTCAGCAGGTCGGTGGCGCGCACGTGAATGCCGCCATTGCCGCCAATGTGCAGCTCGTAACCCGAATCCACGCAGACCACGCCGAAGTCCTTGATCGTGGCCTCGGCACAGTTGCGCGGGCAGCCCGAGACGGCGATCTTGAACTTGTGCGGCATCCAGCTGCCCCAGGTCATCCGCTCGATCTTCACACCGAGCCCGGTGGAATCCTGCGTGCCGAAGCGGCACCATTCCGAGCCGACGCAGGTCTTCACGGTGCGCAGCGACTTGCCATAGGCATGGCCCGAAACCATCCCGGCGGCATTGAGATCGGCCCAGACAGCGGGCAGGTCCTCCTTCTTGATGCCGAAGATATCGAGCCGCTGGCCGCCCGTAACCTTGACCATCGGCGCGTCGTATTTCTCCACCACGTCGGCAATCGCCCGCAGCTCGCGCGGGTTGGTGAGGCCGCCCCACATCCGGGGGACGACAGAATAGGTGCCATCTTTCTGGATATTGGCGTGGAGCCGCTCGTTGACGAAGCGGCTCTTCTGGTCGTCCTCGTATTCGCCCGGCCAGGCGCACAGCAGATAGAAGTTGAGGGCAGGGCGGCAGCTGGAGCAGCCTTCGGGCGTGGTCCAGTGCAACTCCTGCATCACCTGCGGCATGGCGCGCAGGCCTTTCTCCACGATGTTGCGGCGCACGTCGTCGTGGGTGAAGCTGGTGCACTTGCACATAGGCTTGGGACCGCTTTCCACCTCGGCGCCCAGCGTGACGGCCAGCAGCCGTTCGACCAGCCCGGTGCACGATCCGCAACTGGCCGAAGCCTTGCAGGTGCTGCGCACGGCATCGAGGCTGTGCGCCCCGGCATTGATGCAGCCGACGACCTGGCCCTTGGATACGCCGTTGCAGCCGCAGATCTCTGCGTCGTCCGGAAGGGCGGCAACGGCGGCATTAGGGTCCGCAAGGGCGCCCCCGCCCTGGGCAAAGGCCTGCCCGAAGATCAGCGCCTCGCGGATGGGGGAGACATCCTCGCCCTTCTTCAGCAGATCGAAATACCACGAGCCATCGGCGGTATCGCCATAAAGCACCGCGCCAACCACCTTGTTATCGCGCAGCACTACCCGCTTATAGACCCCGCGCGCCGCATCGCGCAGCACGATGTCCTCGGCCCCTTCGCCGCCGGAGAAGTCGCCGGCGGAAAACAGGTCGATGCCCGAGACCTTGAGCTTGGTCGACGTGACCGAGCCTTCATAGCCTTGCGGCGCATCGGTGAGATAGGCAGCGAGGCTCCGGCACATATCCCACAAGGGCGCGACAAGGCCGTAGCACGCGCCGCGATGCTGCACGCATTCGCCCACCGCCAGCACGGCGGGATCGCTGGTCACCATGTGATCGTCGACCATAATCCCGCGCTCAACCGCCAGCCCGGCGGCCTTGGCCAGCGCGGTGGCGGGGCGGATGCCCACGGCCATCACCACGATATCGGCCTTGATCCGGGTGCCATCCTCCAGCTCCACGCCCGCCACGCAGCCATCGGCTTCGAGGATCGCCTTGGTATTGGCGCCGGTGAGAATGGTCTGTCCGCGCCGCTCCAGCTCCTGCCGCAGCAGCCAGCCCGCCGCCTCATCCAGCTGACGCTCCATCAGGGTCGGCATCAGGTGGACCACGCTTACACTCATTCCGCGCAAGGATAGGCCATGCGCCGCCTCCAGCCCCAGCAGGCCGCCGCCGATCACCACCGCGTGGCCGCCGCTTTCTGCCGCAGCGAGCATCTTGTCGACATCGTCGAGATCGCGGAAAGTCACGACGCCGGGCAGGTCGTGGCCGGGCACAGGAATGATGAAGGGATCCGAGCCGGTCGCCAGCAGGAGCCTGTCGTAAGGCTCCACCCGCCCGGACGCCGAAGTGACGGTGCGCGCGGCGGTGTCGATTGCGGTGACCGGATCGCCGCTAACCAGCGTGATGGCATTATCGGCATACCACTCGGGGCCGTTGATCACGATCTCGTCGAAGGTCTTTTCGCCCGCCAGCACCGGGGAGAGCATGATCCGGTTGTAGTTCACCCGTGGCTCTGAGCCGAAGATGGTGATGGCATAACGCTCGGGATCGCGGGCGAGCACTTCCTCCACCGCGCGGCACCCGGCCATTCCGTTGCCGATCACGACAAGCCGCTCTTTCAAAGCGCTCGCCGCTGCGAAGCCTGTATCCGCATTCACTGTCTTACCGCTCCTTCCCGCCTGCTGGCGGATCGAATGCGCACGCGAAAAAGCCGCCTGATCGTGCCCTGCGAAGGGAACAATCGGCGGCTTCGTTGCCACGCTGATGAAAATGCGGGGATCGCTTTGCACTGGCCCAACGCTGGACCTGCGATTCCCGTCTTGAACTGGAAGAATACCCCAGCTTTACCGTGCCGGGCAAGCGATTATTGCAACGCAACATCGCGTGCCCGGCCAACTTGTGCGATCAGAAGCCCCATTCGGCCTGCAACCACACCTTCTGCACATCGTTGCCGAACTGGTCGGCGTTGTAATCGGCGAACTTGGCGAGCAAGTTCACCGGCCCGAGACGGAAACCGAGGGAGGCGTCCCACTCGCTGCCATAGTCGAGACTTTCAAAGGCGCTGTCGAACTGGTGATAGGCCACCTGCGCGCTCACTGCGCCGAGAGCAGGCAGGGTAACGCTTTTCTTCAGCGACACCTGATAGTCGACCACGCCATTGGCAGGCGTAGTCAGGAACAGGTCGGCCCAGCCTTGAAAGGCGTGGGCAGTGGCAAGCGGCGTCTGGAATGCCGCGCGCCCGCCATCGCTGCCCAGCTCTTCATAGCTTGCCAGCAGGGTGAAGCCGGCCACGGTGCCGCTCGCCTCGGCAAGGATATAGTCGGCCTTATAGTCGACCGGGTTGATGCCGGTGTCGGTCTGGCTGGCGTAGGATCCGGTGAGCTTTGCCGAAATGCCGGGGCCGAACGTGTGGCTGTAACTGGCAATAAGGCCATAAGTCTCGCTCGCCATCGCTGCGCGGCTGTCATAGTCGATGACATAGGCGAAGGCCGTGGCATCGAGGCTGGTGGTGTCGATGCCGGCGTTAAGCAGAATCAGATCGCCGTCGAAAAACGCGTTCGGGCTATCGACCCCGAAGATCGTGCGCTGCGAGATGGCATAGGTGGCATCAGCGGAAAAGACGCCGCTCTTGAACTGGCCGCGCACGGCATCGAAGGTCTGCTCGTTCTGCCGCCAGCCGACGCTGCCGACGAAGCGCTGATTGCCCAGATTGATCCGCTGACGGCCCACGGTGATCCCGTTTCCGTCCTTCAGGTAGGAGACTTGCAGGCGGTTCAGTTCGAGGTTCTCGGGATCGGCCACGACTGGGTAGGGCTCAACCCCGTTGAAGGCGAGCGTATCGTTGTAGCGGCCTGACAGCGCCGCGGTGCCCTCTCCCTCGACCAGCGCCTTGAAGTTGCCGAGGGCAAGCTCTGCCCCCAGCCGTGCGCGCAAGGTCAGCGCTTCGGCATCATCGGGGAAGTTGGCCTGATCGACCACCTCGTAACGCAGCCGGGTGGCGAGCTGGAGATCGAGCGAGGCATCCTCTCCGAGCGGGATGGGGTCGCCCACCTTGGCGAAGGCGGGGGCAGCAATCAGTGTAAGGCTGGTCGCGGCAAACAGCTTGGCAATCAGAGGACGGGTAACAAACATGGGGGTTCTCCTCCCGAAATTCAGGATCAGGCGAACCCCGTTGCCCGCCACCTGCCGGATCGTGCCGGCGCACCTTCTCGCTTTCAGCCCGCGGCGCGAGGCCCCCTTGCCAAGCGCCGCTTCTCTCCCCTTGTTTACCCGGTTGCTCAGGCCGCCTTGGCGCCCGGTCCGTGATCGTATTCGGCGAGGAAGTGCAGCACCTCCTGCCGGTAATGGTAGAACTTCGGATCATCGAGCAGCGCCTTGCGATCGCGCGGGCGCGGCAGATCGACCTTGAGGATTTTGCCGATGGTGGCGTTCGGCCCGTTGGTCATCATCACGACCCGGTCGGCCATCAGGATCGCCTCGTCGACATCGTGGGTGACCATGATCGCGGTCACCTCGGTGCGGTTCCAGGTATCCACCAGCACGTCCTGCAAGTCCCAGCGGGTCAGGCTGTCGAGCATGCCGAATGGCTCGTCGAGCAGCAGCAGCCGCGGGCTCAGGGCAAAGGCGCGCGCGATACCGACCCGCTGGCGCATCCCGTTGGACATTTCGGCTGCCATCTTCTCCTTGGCATCGCCAAGGCCGACCCGGTCGAGATAGTAGTCGACGATATCGCGGCGCTCGCCCTTGTCGGCATGGGGATAGACCCGCTCAACCCCGAGCGCGACGTTCTGCCGCGCGGTGAGCCAGGGCATCAGGCTGGGCGCCTGGAACACCACCGCCTTGTCCGGCCCGGCGGCGCTAATCTCGCGGTTGTCGAGCACAATGCCGCCGCCGCTGATTTCGTTGAGGCCGGCGGCCATGGTCAGCACCGTGCTCTTGCCGCAGCCCGAATGCCCGATGAGCGAGATGAATTCGCCCCGGTTCATGATCAGGTTGAAGTTGTCGACCACCTTGAGCGGCCCCTTGGGCGTGGGGTAGATCTTGTCGAGCTTGTAGAACTCCAGATAGCGCTGATTGACCGCGCTTTGCGCCGCATCGCGATAGGCCCGCGGCGGCTCTTCGGAATCCGGCTTGACCAGATCGAGCGGGATCACGTTGGGTAGGGCGATCGCACTTTCGCCCACCGTGCCGCTCTCGGCATTAAGCTGGCCGAGATAGGACACGATCTCACGCCGCAGCGCCTGGAACGCCGGATCGTCATTCACGGCTTCGCGGTCACGCGGACGCGGCACGTCGACGGTCCAGATCCGGCCGATGCGGGCAGCGGGCGCCGGGGTCAGCACGGCCACCCGGTCCGCCAGCAGCAGTGCCTCGTCGGCATCGTTGGTGACGAGCACGATGGTGCGCCCCTCTTCCTTTCGGATACGCTCGATCTCGTCCTGCAACTTGGCGCGGGTCAGGGCATCGAGCGCCGACAGCGGTTCGTCGAGCAGGAGGATTTCGGGTTCCATCGCGAGGGCACGGGCTACCGCCACGCGCTGACGCATTCCGCCCGAAAGCTGCGCGGGCTTGCGGTCCATGGCATGACCGAGGCCGACCAGTTCGACCTTCTGCTTCACCAGCGCGGCGCGCTCGGCGGCGCTGCGGTCCTTGTGCACCGCGTCCACCGCAAGGGCCACGTTCTGCGCCACGGTCAGCCAGGGAAACAGGCTGTACGACTGAAACACGACGCCCCGATCCTTGCCGGTGCCGCTGATCTGCGTGCCGTGTTGCAGGATCTGTCCGCTATCGGGCTCGATCAGCCCGGCGATGGTGTTGATGAGCGTGGTTTTGCCCGCGCCGGAGAAGCCGAGGATGGCGACGAATTCGCCCTCCGCCACTTCGAGATCGATGCCGCCGAGCACGTGGGTCACGCTGCCGGTCTTGCCGGCATAGGACTTGGTGACGCCGCTGAGCGAGAGAATTGCGTTGCTCATCATCACACCCCCCTGTTGCGCGAGACGAGGGCTTCGAGCCCCATCATCAGCCGGTCGAGGCCGAAGCCGATGAAGCCGATCACCACCACCGCAAACATGATCCGCGCCAGCGACTGGCTGGAGCCGTTCTGGAATTCGTCCCACACGAACTTGCCAAGGCCAGGGTTCTGGCTGAGCATTTCCGCCGCGATCAGCACCATCCAGCCCACGCCGAGCGAAAGCCGCATCCCGGTGAAGATATAGGGCAGGCTGGAAGGCAGCACGAGCTTGGTGAGCTTGGCAAACCAGCCCAGCTTGAGCACGCGGCCCACGTTGAGCAGATCCTTGTCGATGCTGGCGGTGCCGACTGCGGTGTTGATCAGGGTCGGCCACAGCGAGCATAGCATCACCACCAGCGCCGAGATAATGAAGCTTTTGGCCAGCATCGGGTCGGCACTGGTCACCAGCGCGCTGATCACCATGGTCACAATCGGCAGCCAGGCCAGCGGGCTGACCGGCTTCATGATCTGCACCAGCGGATTGATCGCCGCGTTCACCACGGGTGAAAGACCGCAAACCAGCCCGATAGGCACGGCCGCCAGCGTCGCCAGCAAGAACCCGAGCGCCACGGTCTTGAGGCTGGTGATGATCTGGTCAAGAAAGGTGGGCGGGCCGGAATAGGTAAAGTCCGTCACTCCGGCGGTATTGCCTGCCGCCACGGCCGCAGCATTGCGGACTTCCTGATCGGCGTAAAATTGCGTTTCCAGTTCGTTCGCCGCCTGCCACTCGTCGAACAGCGCCACGCCTTGTTCGGCCACGGCGATGGGGCCGGGCAGGGCGCCGAGCGAGGTCTGCACTGTTGGTGCGAGCACCGCCCAAAGGGCGAGAAAGATCGCAATACCCGCCAATGGTGCGAGCAGGTTGCGGCTCCATTCCCCAACCTTGGCGATCAGCGGATTGGTGCGCGGCTCGCGCGGGTCCGAAGCAGGGCGGGCGGGCGCAGCCACGCTGGCTGCCGGCGCAGTGCTGGCTTCCGGCTGGTCTGCGGCAGTGGGGGCAAAGGCAGTGGCCATTTCGGGAGTATCCTTTTTGATCTGCTGGCTTGGCGCGGTGCTCACGTGCCGCTCACGCCCGAGGCGGTGACTTGCTGGCCTTCCTTCAGGCCTATCGAGAAGCTGGCGATGTAGGCGTTGGGCTTGCGCCCGTCATAGGTCAGGCCGTCGATGAACTCGCTGGTCGGCTCGCGGAAGCCATCGGTTTGCGGCACCGCCTCTGCCGGGATCGCCTGCGCTGCCACGAGCTTGTTGGCGGCGGCAAGGTAAAGGTCGGGGCGATAGACCTTCTTGGCCGTGTCGACATACCAGCTATCGGGGTGATCTTCGGCAATCTGGCCCCAGCGGCGCATCTGGGTGAGATACCAGATGGCGTCCGAATAGTAGGGATAGCCGGCGAAGTCGTTGAAGAAGATGTTGAAGCCGGGCGCGGGCCGGGTGTCGCCGGGTTCGAAGGTGAACTGGCCGGTCATGCTGGCGGCCAGCACTGCGGGATCGGCGCCCACATAGTTGGAGCGGCTGAGGATCTCGACTGCCTCTTGGCGGTTCGCTCCGTTATCGGCATCGAGCCACTGCTGTGCCTTGATGATCGCGCGGATCAGGGCGGCCGTGGTCGCCGGGTAATTGGCTGCGAAATCCTCGCGCAGGCCGAGCACCTTTTCCGGGTTGTTGTGCCAGATCTGGTCGTCGGTCACGACCGGCACCCCGATGCCGCGCGCCACGGCCTGCTGGTTCCAGGGCTCGCCCACGCAATAGCCATCGATGGTGCCCGCTTCCATCGTGGCGGGCATCTGCGGCGGCGGCGTGACCGACAGATTGACGTCCGCCCCGACGGTGCCGCCCACGTCGCCCGGCGTGTAGAAACCGGGATTGATGCCGCCTGCCGCCAGCCAGTAGCGCAGCTCGTAATTATGGGTGGAGACCGGGAACACCATGCCCATGTTGAAGGGCTTGCCCTGCGCCTGGAAGCTTTCCACCACCGGCCTCAGCGTGGCAGCGGAAATCGGATGCCTGGGCTTGCCGCCCTCCATCGGCAGATCAGCCTTGATCATGTCCCACACCCGGTTCGAAAGGGTGATGGCGTTGCCGTTGAGATCGAGGCTGAGCGGCGCGATCAAATTGGCCTTGGTGCCATAGCCGAGCGTGGCAGCCAGCGGCTGGCCCGCGAGCATGTGCGCGGCATCGAGCTGCCCGCCAATCACCCCATCGAGCAGCACTTTCCAGTTAGCCTGCGGTTCCAATGCGACATTGAGCCCTTCCTCGACAAAGTACCCCTTCTCCAGCGCGATGGCGAGCGGGGCCATATCGGTCAGCTTGATGAAGCCGAGTTTGAGGTTGGGCTTTTCCGGAGGGCCATCGGCATTGGCGGGCGCAGCGACCGGGCCGTCATCGCTGCTGCCGCACCCGGCCAGCATCATCGCGGCAGCAAAGCCTGCCAGTGTGCCCATGGCGGTGCGACGGTTCAGTTGGCTCTTGATGATGTCGGTCATGCACTTCGTCTCCAGCCGGATGTGCAACGCAAAAAAGCCGCCACGATTTGACCCCACAGCAGGACCAGATCGGGCGGCGACGTTGCCACGCAATGTTTCGAGCGATCGAAGCCTTGGTGCGCGCCCAGCCTTGGGCAGCGGCGCTTCGTTCGCCCTCAGGGATAAGCGATTCGGGCCTCGCTCGTAAAGCGCATTTTGCAGTGCAGCGAAAAAATATGCTCAGTCTAGCGTGGCAAGATAGCCCGGAATATCCACCGGATCGAAGGTGCGGCCATCGAAAAAGCGGTTTTCCGACAAGGTGATGGAGCCTTGTTGCGCTCCCACCTGCATGAGCTGGCTTACGCTGCCTTCGACCTTGGAATTGGCGCCGGGCAAATCATCGCCGGTGCTCTTGAGTGCAGTGCGGTACACGTCGGGGCGGAAGACGCCTGCGGCTTGGCGCGAGGCTTCTTCGGCATAGTCGAGCTGGTCCCAGCGCACCATTTGCGAGTACAGCCACGCCGCCTGGCTCACCCACGGGAAGTTGGCCGCTTCGCTGTGCTGGAACATGAAATCCGGGAAGGAAACCGGTTGCCCGCCGTGCGCGAGCACGGGCCGGTCGGATATCGCGCGCAGGATAAGCCGCTCGTCACCGCCGACATAGTGCGGCCTGGCAAGGATTGCTGCGTTGCTCTCCCAGTTGGCGGGATCGACGAAGTGGCGCCCGGCGCGGCGCATGGCACGGATCAGGGCTTCGGTTTCCTCGCGCCGCTCGTCCAGCCGGTCGGCCCGCATGGCGAGCACCTTTTCCACTCCGCGCCGCCAGACCTGCGCCGTCGCCAGCACGATGGTGCCCACGTCGCGCTCCACACACAGGCTGTTCCACGGCTCGCCCACACAGGCGCCGTCGATCTCGCCGCCAGCCATGGCATCGGCCACAAACGGCGGCGCCACGGTGACGATCTCGACCTCCTCATCCGGCCGGATGCCGCAAGCCGCCAGCCAATAGCGCAGCTTGTAATTGTGGCTGGAATAGCGATGAACCACGCCGAGCCGCAGCCGCTTGCCCGCCGCCAAAGCAGCCTGCACCTCGACTTGCATCGCTTTGCCCACAGCCTGCGGATCGCCGAAGGTGCCGGGCTCGCAAACGCGTGCGGCCAGATCCTTGCGCAATGTAATGCCATTGCCGTTGAGCCCCAGCACGAAGGGAGCGGCCATCGCGCGCGCCGGGCGGCCGACCCCCAGCGTGGTGGCAATCGCCAGCGGTGCCAGCATATGCGCGGCATCCGAATGGCCATAGAGCAGCCGGTCAAGCACGGTAGCCCAGCTGACATCACGCAGGAATGTGAGGTTGAGCCCCTCGTCCTCGGCAAAGCCGTGTTCTTGCGCCAGAATCGGCAGGCAGGCATCGACCAGCGGCAGGAAACCGATGACGAGATCGCGCGTAGGCATGGTTCAGCTTCCTCCCAAGAGGTCGTGCGCGGTGACGACGGCTTCGGCAATATCGATGATGCGGCGGCTCGAACTCATCGCCTTGCGGCGCAGCTCGGCATAGGCTTCGGGCTCGGTAATCCGCTTGGAATCCATCAGGATGCGCTTGGCCCGGTCGATTGTCTCCCGCTCGGCCAGCTTGCCCTTGGCCTCGGCGAGATCGGCCTGAAGCCGGGCAAAGGCGTTGAAGCGCTTGACCGCCAGATCGAGCAAGGGCCGGATACGCCCGGCGGCAAGACCGTCCACCACGTAGGCGGAAACGCCTGCATCGATTGAAGCGGCGATGGCATCGTCGTCGCTCTCGTCCACGAACATGGCGATGGGCCGGGCGAGAGCCCGGCTGACAGCGAAATATTCCTCCAGCACGTCACGCGAGGGGTTGCCGAGATCGATGAGCACGATGTCTGGCGCGATCTGTTCGATCTTGGCGAGGAGGCCCTCGCGCCCGGTGATCACGTGAATATCACCTTCGATGCCCGCCAAGCCTTCCTCGATAATCGAGGCGCGGGCGCGGTTTTCATCGATGATGGCGATGTTCATGCAGCGCATATTGCACCGCACCATGAATTGCTCAAGCGTGCAGAATAAACTCAGGCTGTGCAGGTGGGCGGGAGCACGCGCTGGCGTTGTGCTGCGTTCGCAGATCGAGGCGGAAGCTTGTCTAACTTCAAGCTGCCGCTTGCCGTGCTCTGTAAACCGTTTCATGGTTCGAAAATCGAACCCACGGCGGTACCCACGAGAGGGTGCCACGGCGTTTCGATTCGCAGGGGAAGGCATTAATCTTCAAACGCTTGCGACCATAGAAAGATTGGCTGGGGCGGCAGGATTCGAACCTGCGAATGGCGGCACCAAAAGCCGCTGCCTTACCACTTGGCGACGCCCCAGCAGCGTTCGCGAGAGCGGTGCCATATAGCGGCCTCGCTCTCGCGCGCAAGTCACAGGTCAGACATCTGCGCGTTTGCGCACCGGTTCGAACAGGCTGCGATCTTCCACCTTGTCGAAATCCGCCGCCGAATGCCGCTCGGGCATCGCCTGCGTATTGACCAGACGCCCGCGAATCACACCGGGGCGCGCGTCGATTGCCTTTACCCAGCGGCCCACGTTTTCAAACTCGTGCAACTGGAGGAACTTGTCCGCCCCGTTATAGGCGCCGTGGTAGAGGTTGCCGAGCCAGGTGTAGGCGGCGATATCGGCAATCGAATATTCGCTGCCGGCAAGGTATTCGGTCTCGCCGAGCTGATTGTCGGCCACCGAGAAGAGCCGCTTGGTCTCCATCGCATAGCGGTCGATCGGATACTTGTAGCGCTCGGGCGCGTAGACATAGAAGTGCCCGAACCCCCCGCCGATGAACGGCGCGCTGCCCATCTGCCACATCAGCCAGTTGAACACCTCGGTTCTCCCGCGGCCCGTTGAGGGCAGCAGGAAGTCGTACTTTTCGGCCAGATGCACGAGGATCGAACCGCTTTCGAACACACGCACCGGCTCCACGCCCGTGCGATCGAGCAGCGCGGGTATCTTGGAGTTGGGGTTGATGTCGACAAAGCCGGAGCCGAACTGGTCACCCTCGAAAATCTTGATCATCCAGGCGTCGTATTCCGCCTCGGGATGACCCGCTTCGATCAGTTCCTCGAACATGATCGTCGCCTTCACCCCGTTGGGCGTTCCGAGCGAATAGAGCTGGAACGGATGCTCGCCGACCGGCAGCGCCTTTTCCTCCCGCGCACCGGCGGTGGGGCGGTTTATGCCGGAAAACTTGCCGCCGTTCTCGGCGTCGGTGGTCCACACTTCGGGCGGGGTATAGGTATCGGACATCGGTTGGTCTCCCACTGGATAAGGTGTTGTCCGAGTAGATGGTTGGCCGCTCGGCCTGCTGCAAGCAAAAGCATTTCCTGGCCTTGGTGCGGGCCGGGCTTTCATGTCCGGGAACCGGCGAGCCAGCACAAGGGTTTGAGCCTTTATCATGGCCACCAAGCCCCCGCGCCTCATACACGTTGAAGATACGATGCCCGGCATCACACGCCGCCGTGCTGGCAGGGGCTGGGCGTATTACGATCCGCTCGGCGCGCTGATCGCTGACAGGGCTGAGCGCGTGCGGCTCAACACCATTGCTTTGCCGCCGGCCTACAGTGCGGCATGGTTCTGCCCTATGCCCAACGGCCATATTCTTGCCACCGGGATGGATGCGCGTGGACGCAAGCAATATCGCTATCATCCCGAGTTTCGCACGTGGCGCGAGGCGGAGAAGTTCGATGCCTGCCACGCGTTCGGCCTCGCGCTGCCCAAGCTGCGCAAGCGGGTCGAAGAGGATTTGACGCAGCGTGGCTTTACCCGCGAGCGTGCGATTGCCAGCGTTGTGCGGCTGCTTGACCTCGGCGCGCTGCGCATCGGCAATGCGGCCTACGCCCGCACGAACAAGAGTTATGGCGCGACGACGCTTGAGCGTCGCCATGCCGAGGTGCGCGGACAAACGATCAAGCTCGCTTTTCGCGGCAAGTCGGGCAAGGACCGTGAGGTGGCGCTGAGCGACCGCGCGCTGGCCGCCTTCGTGCGGCGCTTGCATGATCTGCCCGGCCAGCGGCTGTTCCAGTGGCGCGATCCCGATGGCACCTGCCATGAGGTGACCTCGGCCTGCGTGAACGACTATCTGCGTGAGACGATGGGCGAGGGGTTCACCGCCAAGCACTTCCGTACCTTCCATGCGAGTGTGAAAGGCCTGGCGCTGCTCGCCCATGCCAAGGAAGTGCTGCCGATCAAGGCTGTGATTGGGGAGGTGGCCGAGCATCTCGGCAATACCCCTGCCGTCACCCGCAAGAGTTATATCCATCCGGCCGTGATTAACCTGGTCGAACGGCAGGAAGAATGGCGCGAAACGCTGGAGATGCCGCGGACCACGCGCTGGCTTACCCGCGAGGAGCGAGCGTTAATAGCTCTGCTTGAGAACGGCCCGGCGGCGGAGGAATTGCTCGCGCGGGCGGCCTGACGCCCGGCTGACCCTTGCCGCGCGGGGCCACATGCGGCATTGCAATCGTAACGGGAGTTACGATGACCAGAGAGACAGATATTATCGTTGTTGGCGGCGGCTCGGCGGGCCTGCCGCTGGCTGTGCGGCTGGCCGAGGCGGGCAAGCGCGTCACCCTGATCGAGGCGGGCAGCGGCAAGTTCGATCTGCGCTCGAAGGTGCCCGCGCTGATGAGCGGGATCGTCCACACGCCGAACTTCGACTGGATGTACAAGGCTGAGCCCGACCCGAGCGTAGGTGGCCGCCCCGATGTCTGGCCGGCGGGCAAGCGGCTCGGCGGCGGCAGCGCGATCAACGGGATGATGTTCATCCGCGGCGCCGCCTGGGATTACGACCATTGGGCCGAACTGGGCGCCAAGGGCTGGGACTATGAGAGTGTTCTGCCGTTCTTCAAGCGGCTTGAAGATAACGAGCGCGGAAAGGACCCATGGCGCGGCACTGGGGGGCCGATTGCGGTCTCCGAAGTGCGCTCGCGCTACACGGTTACCGATAGCTGGATCGCGGCGGTGGAAGAGGCGGGCTATCCGCGTTCGAGCGACCTCAACGGCGAGCAGAGCGAGGGCGTCGACTATATCCAGCTCTCGCAGCGGGGCGGCCTACGCTCGCCGACCACGGGCTATCTGAAGAACCGGCCCAAGACGCTCGATATCCGCACCGAGGCGCAGGTGCTGCGGGTGAACTTCACGGGCAAACGCGCCACCGGCGTGACGATCCGCTGCATGGGCGCAGAGCAGGTGCTGGAGGCGCGCGAGGGCGTTGTGCTTTCGGCAGGCGCGCTCAACACGCCGCGCCTGCTGATGCTGTCGGGTGTGGGGCCGGGTGCGCATCTGAAAGAGCACGGCATTGATGTGATCGCCGACCGAGCAGGGGTGGGGCAGAACCTGCAGGAACACCCGGCAGTCCACCTTGTGAACGAGGTTGCGGCCCATACGCTTAACAACGATGCGCGCGGAGTTGGCGGCGCGAAGTCGGTGCTCGGATTTCTTGCCAAGCGCAGCGGTGCGCTCACCACCGGGATCGGCCACGCGCAAGCCTTTGTGAAGACGCGCGAGGAGCTGCCCGCGCCGAATATCCAGCTCGCCTTCTCGGCCTTTGCTTTCGACATAACGCCCGATGGCAACCTAGCCCTGCGCGAGGGCAGCGCGGTCACCACGCTGGTGGGCCTGATGCGCCCGGCCTCGCGTGGCGCGATCACGCTTGCCGCCAACGACGCCGAGGCGCCGCCGGTGATTACGCACCAGCTGCTCGGCAATGATGACGACCGTGCGCAGCTGGTCGAGGGGCTGGAAGTCGCGCGCAAGGTGATGGATCAGGCCGCCATGGCCGGGCTCGTCACCAGCGAGGTGAGGCCGGGGCCGGACTTTGCCGATGCGGCAGGCCTGTCGCGCTATCTCGGGCTGGCGACGATCCCGATGTATCACCCGGTTGGCACCGCGAAGATGGGCGCGGTGGACGATCCGCAAGCGGTGGTCGGGCCGGATTGCGCCGTGATCGGGGTGGAAGGGCTGTTCGTGGCTGATGCGTCGATCATGCCGACAATCCCGCAGGGCAACACCAATGCCACCTCGATCATGATCGGTGAACGCGCCAGCGACCTGATCCTGCGCGCGCTCGCCTAGGTCACCGCACGGCCCCGCGGGCGACGCGAAAAAGTCACCAAGTGCAATAAAGCTGTCATCATAGTCGGCTTGAGCAACGACCATGTGATGCGGGCGAATCGTCCCGCGCCAAATGGATCTGTTTTATGCGCTTTGGTCTCTGCCTCGTTGCTGCCGTTCTCGTCGCCGCGCCCGGTGCCGCCTTTGCGGGCGAGCTGTCAGGCAGCGTGATCGACGCGCGCGGGCTGCCGGTGGCGGGCGTGGCGGTGTCGCTGGGTGATAGCGATCGCACCACGCAGACCGATGCCGAAGGCCGCTATGCCTTCGCCGATGTCACGGCGGGTGAGGCCAGCATCGCCGTACACAAGGCCAATGGCGACGTGCAGCGCGCCTATGCCGATGTCGCGGCCGATGGTGTGACCCGGCGCGACGTGTTCCTCGTTTCGGCTGGTGCGCTGTCGGCCATGCTTGCTCCGTCCCAGCCGGAGGTCGATGTCGACCTTGGCGAGACGCTGCGCCTGGCCGATCAGATGGTCGATGCGGTGCGCGGCGAGCGGGCTGCCTGGCGCTGGAACGACCGCGAGGCCTGAGCCTTGCCGCGCGCCGCGAGCGCGATGGACACGCGCTGCCAAGCGTCCTAGGCAGGCAACAAGTTTCAATTGTTGCCACATGGATGCCTGCCTTATGCGCCGTCTTGCCAAGTCCTTCCTGCCGCTGACCCTTGCTCTTGCTGCCTGTTCTTCGGGCGGCGAGCCGGTCGACACCGGTGGGTACTCGATGCTGGCGAGCCGCGATTCGATCGCCACGGTCGAGATGGACGTCGATACCTCCTACCTGACCGAGGAGGAGCGGCAAGTCGTCAACAAGCTCATCGAAGCGAGCGCGTTGATGAGCGAAATCTACCTGCGCCAGCGTGGGGCCGACCTGCCTGCTCTACGCGCCGATATCGAAGCTTCAGGCGACGCAGACACGCTTGAGATGTTCGACCGCAACTTCGGCCCGTGGGATTCGGTGGCGGACAACAAACCCTTCTATGGCGATGCCGAGTGGCCCGAAGGCGCGGGCTTCTATCCCGCAGATCTCACCCGCGAGGAGTTCGACGCCTATCTGGAAGCGCACCCCGACCAGAAGGACGAACTGCTCAGCCCTTACACAGTGGTGAAGCGCGAGGGTGATGGCTTTATCGCCGTGCCCTATTCTGTCGAATATGCCGAATGGCTGAAGCCCGCCGCTCAGCTTTTGCGCGAAGCAGCCGAGATCACCACCAATCCCAGCTTGAAGAAGTTCCTCAGCCTTCGCGCCGATAGCTTTGAATCGGATGACTATTTCGAAAGCGAAATGGCCTGGATGGACCTTGAGGGAACCCCTATCGAAGTCGCCATCGGGCCTTACGAGGTCTACACCGACCGGCTCTACGGCACCAAGACCGCGTTCGAGAGCTTCGTGACGCTGCGGAACCCTGAAGAGAGCGCCGCGCTGCGCCGCTATGTCGGTTACCTGCGCGATATGGAGGGCAACTTGCCCGTTGCCGATGAGTACAAGAACTTCACCCGCGGGTTCGAAAGCCCGATCTCGGTGGCCGATCAGGTGCAGGGTGGGGGCGATAATGTGCCCGGCGTGCAGACCATCGCCTTCAACCTGCCCAACGACGAGCGGGTGCGCGAGGCCAAGGGCGCGAAGAAGGTGATCCTCGCCAATGTGCTGGGTGCCAAGTTCGACCGCATCCTCGATCCCATCGCTGACGTGGTGCTGTCAGGTGATCAGGCCGCGCTGGTCAGCCGCAAGTACATGACGCTATTCACGCTGTTCCACGAACTGAGCCACTCGCTCGGGCCGGGCACCATCACGGTCGATGGCCGCGAGACCACCGTCAATGCCGAGCTGAAAGAGCAGTATTCGGCGCTGGAGGAAAGCAAGGCTGACGTCATGGGCATGTACAACCTGCTTTACATGATGCAGCGCGGCGAGCTGCCCGAGGCGGAAAAGGAAGAGCTGCTGGCGACCTACTTCGCCGGGATATTCCGCTCGGTGCGGTTCGGCATCGAGGAAGCCCACGGCAAGGGCTCGGCGGTGCAATATGGCTACCTGCTCGAAAAGGGCGCCTTCGCCTGGGACGAGGACGCCGGCCACTACACCATCGACATGGCCAAGCTCGAAACCGGCCTGCGCGACCTGCTGGCCGAAGAGCTGATGCTGCAGGCCCAGGGTGATTACGAGGGCACCAAGGCCTTCTTCGCCAAATATGCCCACCTCGACGAACACGCCGAGCGCGTGATCGCCGGGATGGACGAAATCCCGGTCGATATCCGCCCGATCTACCCACGCTCGATTTGAGCGGGACGACGTAGCAGCGACTCGCAAAGCCCTTTCCCCAAGGGGAGGGGAGCAAGGTGGGTCAGACGCGCGAGAGCTGTTCTTGACGGCGTGCGATCAGCGGGTCGTTGAGGAAGGTGCCGGTCGGGAACAGCGCGAAGACGAAAGTGCGCAGCCATTCGGCAATGGTGAACCCCTTGCCCGGCAGACACACCGCCATGGCCGCAAGATAGGCGAGCCAGGCCACCCCATGCGCCATGCCGAAAGGCCGGATCAGCGCATCGTAGCCAAGCCCATACTTCAGCGGCATGGCGACGAGGAACAGCAGGATCGTGGTGATCCCTTCGATGAAGGCGACGGCACGGAAAGCTTGCAGCATCTTCATCGCGCTTAATCCAGCTTCATGACCCAGCCGTGCGGATCGGCGGCCTTGCCGCGCTGGATATCGACCAGCCGCTGCTTGAGCCTGCCGGTAAGCTGACCGGGGCCGCCGGTGCCGATGGTGAAGTTGTGCTCGCGCCCGGCCACGGTGCCGACGGGGGTGACGACAGCGGCAGTGCCGCAGGCGAAAGTCTCGAGCAGATGGCCCGAGGCCGCATCGGCCTGCCACTGATCGATCGAATAACGCTCCTCACGCACGGCAAGGCCCTCTTCGCGGGCGAGCGTGATGAGGCTGTCGCGGGTGATGCCAGGAAGGATTGTGCCCGAGAGCGGCGGGGTGATCATCGAGCCGTCATCGAACACGAAGAACAGGTTCATGCCGCCCAGTTCCTCGATCCACTTGTGCTCGGCGGCGTCGAGAAACACGGTCTGATCGTGGTGCAGCGCGAAGGCTTCCTTCGTGGGCACGAGGCTGGCCGCATAGTTGCCGCCGCACTTGGCCGCGCCCGTTCCGCCCGGAGCCGCGCGGGTATAGTCCGACACCCAGACGCTGACCGCAGGAGCGCCCGACTTGAAGTAGTTGCCCGCAGGCGAGCAGATCACGAGGAACTTGTAGTTCTTGGCCGGACGTACGCCGAGGAAGTGCTCGGTCGCGAACATGAAGGGCCGGATATAAAGCGAACCGCCATCGACCGGGGGAAACCAGTCCTTGTCTGCCTCCACCGCGAGGCGCACGGCCTCGACAAAGGTCTCCTCGGGCAGTTCGGGCATGGCTAGCCGGTGTGCCGAGGCGTTGAAGCGGCGGGCGTTCTCTTCCGGCCGAAACAGCGCCATGGTGCCATCATCGAGGCGATAGGCTTTGAGGCCTTCGAAGATTTCCTGAGCATAGTGCAGCACGCTTGACGCCGGGTGCAGCGGGATCGCCTCCAGCGGGCCGACCTTGGCATTGTGCCAGCCGTGCACCTCGTCCCAGTCGATCGAGACCATGTGATCGGTGAATACGGTCCCAAACCCCGGCTCGGCGATGCGCGCTTCGCGCTGTTCGGTGGGGGTCGGGGCCGGGTGGGTCAGGGTCTCGAAGGCAATCGGGCTTTCGGCGAGGGTCGCCATGCTATGTGGTCCTTGCTGTGGAATGGGCGCTAATGACAGAAAATTACGTCAATGCAAGATAGGAAGAAACTTTCCATCGAATTGGCCGGTGTCAGCGCATGGTCTAGCCTGTTGGAGCGAGGATTTGAAGGGGCGCTTCTGCACAGCGAATTCTGAGCACAAATGAGAAGGGCTGCTTCCGCCGAAACGGAAACAGCCCTTCGCATGGTCAGCGGCCGGAAGTGCCGCCCACAAAGCCTCTACGCGGGTGTTTAAACCCGATAGTGCCCTGTGCGGAAACTAGCCGACCTCCCTGCTGAACCATGAGACATCGGATCACCTCCTTTCGCGCTATTAAGCCAACACCCAAAACCGTTTCACCGGGGGCGAAGACCGCGATAACCGCTGGCCTTGTGTCCTTTGTGAATCGTGCTGCATCGCAAGACAAGCCTTGAATTTAACTTTTTCACAGTCAGAATAGATCGCCTGCGCCGACGCGGAATATTTGATGGTTTTGTGACGGTGGTTGGCCTGTTTTAAGCGGGGCCAAAGCCAGCTTGCGTCCGAATGGATCCGCCCGCGAATAGGCAGCGCTGCGCCGGCCCGAAGGGCCGCAAGGGCGACCGCCCGCCCGCAGGCGCCCCGCAGCCCGCAAGGGCGGAGGGAACAGCGCCGAGGACGCAGCCCCGGATGGGGCTGCGCAAACAAAACATCCTACCTTCTGCACTCTTCCACCACCCGAGTAACCTCGGGCCAAGCGGGCAGGTAGTAGGCGAGGCCGCCGCTCACCTGCGCGGCGAAGCGACCCTTCGAAAAGGCCATCGCATCGAGCAAGGGATCGCGCGCGGCGACCAGATAGCGGACATAGCTCGGGCCGCTCGGCAGGCTGGCCGGTTCAAGCGTGCGGTCCATGCTCTCGGTGCGGAGCAGCATTGCGCCGCCGCTCGCGCGGGGCACGTGCAGCAGCACCTGCCGGGTCGCCTTCACGCACTCCAGCCCGAAAAGAGGATTGGCGGGATCACTGCCGAACTGCGCCAGCGCACCAGTGGGAATCAGCCGAAACGACCAGTCCCCCGGCGTCTGCGGCGCGTCCATCCAGTTGTCGTACGCCGGGGTGACCGCCTGCGTCGGCGCAGCCGTAGGTTGCGGCTGAGGCGCGGGTGCCGGAGCGGGCGTTTGGGCCGGGGCTGCCACCGGCGCTGGCGGACTTGCAACGCAGCCGCCAAGGCTCAGGCCGAGGGCTGCCAGCGCAGCCAGCCCGGCTCCGCCCAGCGCAAGGCGGCGGGCGGTGTTGCCAGAAAGGGAGCGGGTCGGTCTCTCGGTCATGCAGCGCTTCTCCGGACGCGGGATTATTATCGTGCGCGGGCAGCTTGGCTCTTGGCAAGCGCGCGCGCTGCCTCCTATCGCTGCCCGCATGGCCGAGCGCAAGACATCTCGCATCAGGATCGATCAACTGCTGGTGGAACGGGGGCTGGCGGAAAGCCGCACCCGCGCTGCCGCGCTGGTCATGGCGGGCCTCGTGTACCGCGTGGACGACAAGGGCGGTGACAGCCGGATCGACAAGCCGGGCCAGCAGCTGCCTGTCGACACCGCGATCAGCGTAAAGGGCAAGGATCATCCTTGGGTCGGGCGCGGTGGGATCAAGCTCGATCACGCGATCACACACTTAGGGCTCGACCCGGCAGGCGCGGTGGCGATGGACATCGGCTCGTCCACGGGCGGGTTCACGCAGGTGCTGCTGCATCACGGCGCGGAACACGTGTTCGCGGTGGATGTCGGCACCAACCAGCTCGACTGGAAGCTGCGGCAGGACGCGCGCATTACCCTGCTCGAACAGACCAATGCGCGCGAACTGACCGCTGTGCAGATCGATCGGCCGTGCAACTGGGTGGTCTGCGATGCGAGCTTCATCGGCCTTGCCAAGGTTCTGGAAGTGCCGTTGGCGCTGGCGGCGCCGCAGTGCCGGCTGGTCGCACTCATCAAGCCGCAGTTCGAGGTCGCGCGCGGTGAAGTCGGCAAGGGCGGGATCGTGCGCGACCCGGCGCTGCACGATCGGGTTTGTCGCGAGGTGTGCGACTGGCTCGAAGGCAACGGATGGACCATCGAGGGGCTCGCCCCGAGCCCGATCACCGGCACCGAGGGCAATGTAGAATTTCTCGTCAACGCGTACCGGGATGACACGAAAGGCTCCGAATCCGACTAAACTGGCGCAATCGGCGGGTTGCGGGCGGCAGATACACGCGGCACAACCCCGTGCGGACCACCTGTCCGAATCGCAAACGGGGGAACGATGAATCGTCTTGCCAGCCCGGCACAGTTGCGCGCCAGCCTCATCCGCTGGTCCTTGTTTCTCGTTCCGGCAGTTTTGCTGCTCGGATTCATGTCGGGCCAATTGGCGGGGAGCGGGGATGGCAACCCCTGGTTCAGCCAGCTCAGCAAGCCCGGCATTTATCCTCCACCGGCCGCTTTCGGCATCGTCTGGTCGATCCTTTATGCCATGATAGGGCTGGCGGCGGCGGGGGTCTGTTCGGCCTTCGGCTCGCGCTATCGCAACGGCGCGATCATCGCCTTCGTGGTACAGCTTTGCCTCAACCTGCTGTGGTCACCGATGTTCTTCCTGTGGCACAACATTTCCGGCGCGCTGGTTGTGATCGTGCTGCTTGATGTGGCCGTGGTGGTGACGATCTACCTGTTCCTCAAGGTGCGGCGCTGGGCGGGACTGCTGCTCTTGCCTTATCTGGCGTGGATCCTGTTTGCCACGGTGCTGAACCTGCAATTCCTGCAACTGAACCCCAATGCGAGCGAGCTTGACGAGGGCAGTGCGGTGCAGCGCATCGAAATGTAGCGCGGCTGCATCTTGCGCAAAGCGCGCGCAGCGATCATTTAGACACTATGCAGAGCCAGAACCCGATCATCGCCGATTTCGTCAAACTCGCCAATTCCGCTGCGGGCACGCTCGCCGGGATGAGCCGCGAGGCGCGTGACAATGCGCGCGAGAAGATGAAGGAATCGCTCGGCGGGCTCGATTTCGTCAGCCGCGAGGAGTTCGACGCGGTGAAGGACATGGCCGCCAAGGCGCGTGAAGAGAACGAGGCGCTGGCGGCGCGGATCGCGGCGCTGGAGGCGAAGCTTCCCTGATCTCGCTGGGCGGCTATCCTTTCGACCTAAAACCGAGTTGATATGCGGTTGATCCCGGTCATGAGCTGCTTGCTTCGGCGCCAAAATGGTGGCCAGCAATAGCGGTGTGAGAAGGGAACGGAGGGTTCGCTGAGAAGTTACTCAGGCGAAAGGTTTTTCGCCTATGTTCACTCAGCTCGATCCTGCCCTGCCGGTTTTCGTCGAAGGGAAAGGCAAGGGCCTGGCCCACGCAGTCATCGACTATGGGCCTGAACATAATCTCATCTGGGTTACGGCCATCGATGCAAGCGGCGAAATCTGGTGCGCGTCCAATCCCAAGGTGCGGATGCAAGCGAACTGGACGATGGGCCGTGCGCGCTCCGCTGCCGAGAGCGCGATGATCGTGAAATCGCGCGATGCTTGCAACTGTAGCAAGGGCGAAACGCCGATGCGGCTCTGATAGCCTTGCGGATAAGCTCGGCAAGGCTAGGGCACACGAATGAAACTGCGCGCCTCCGCTATTCTCGTTTCCGCCCGTGCCCACGGTGAGACCGCCGTAATCGCGCGGTTGCTCACCGAGGATCACGGCCTCGTCGCGGCCTATGTCGCTGGTGGTCGTGGGCGGCAGTTGCGGCCCGTGGTGCTGCCGGGAAACCTCGTCGCGGCCGAAATCTCCGCGCGCTCTGAAAGTCAGCTGCCCTTCGCGCGGCTCGAACTGCTCTCCAGCCGGGGGCCGTGGCTGGCCGAGCCGTTGCCCGCCGCCGCCATCGCTTGGGTCACGGCGCTTACCGCCAGCGCCTTGCCCGAGCGGCATCCGTACCCCGCGCTCCATGCCGCGCTGGAGGCCTTGCTCGATGCTATCTGCCATGCGCCCTCGGCACGGGGCTGGGCCTCGGCGCTGGTCGGCTACGAAGCCTTGGTGCTGCGCGAGCTGGGCTATGGCGGGCGGGTCGAGCGGCCAGAGGGCGATATGGGTGCGGTGCTAGCGGCAATGGACGCGCTGGGCGAACCGATCGACCACTACCTGCTTGCGGGCACGCGCGGCGATGTTATGGCCGCGCGCTCACGCCTCAGAGACTTGCTGGAAAGAATACAATGATGATCGCTTGCTTGCCCGGTGACGGCATTGGCCCCGAAATCATGGCCCAGGCGCTGCGCGTTCTGGCCGCGCTCGACCTCGGCGTCGAGACCGCCATCGCCGACGTTGGCGGCGCGGCCTACAAGGCCCACGGCCACCCGCTGCCCCCTGAAACGCTTGACCTTGCCCGCACCAGCGACGCGGTGTTGTTCGGCGCGGTGGGCGATCCGGCCTGCGACAATCTCGAACGGCACCTTCGGCCCGAGCAGGCGATTCTCGGCCTGCGCTCGGCGCTCGGCCTGTTCGCCAACCTGCGCCCGGCCACCATGTTCAAGGGCCTTGAACACATGAGCGCGCTCAAGCCCGAGGTGGCATCGGCCATCGACCTGCTGATCGTGCGCGAGCTCAACGGCGACGTCTATTTCGGTGAGAAGGCCCAGCGCGTGCTCGAAGACGGGCAGCGTCAGGGCTACGACTTCATGTCCTATGCCGAGGACGAAGTGCGCCGCATCGCCCATGTCGCCTTCCGCGCCGCGCAAGGCCGGAACGGCAAGCT
Organism: Aurantiacibacter suaedae; assembly: GCF_005434915.1. GTDB lineage: Bacteria > Pseudomonadota > Alphaproteobacteria > Sphingomonadales > Sphingomonadaceae > Alteraurantiacibacter > Alteraurantiacibacter suaedae. The sequence goes on along the minus strand of NZ_SKCG01000001.1, from coordinate 913,884 downwards.
GTGCAGCGTCGACAAGGCCAATGTGCTCGAAACCAGCCAGCTGTGGCGCGACGTGGTGATCGAGGTCGCCGCTGAATATCCCGATGTCGAACTCAGCCACATGTATGTCGACAACGCGGCGATGCAGCTGGTGCGCAACCCCGGCCAGTTCGACGTGGTGGTGACCGGCAACCTGTTCGGCGACATCCTGTCCGATCAGGCCAGCATGTGCGTGGGCTCGATAGGCCTACTCGCCAGCGCCGCGCTGGGCGAGCGGCAGACCGCAAACGGCACCTTCGGTCTTTACGAGCCGATCCACGGCAGCGCGCCCGATATTGCCGGGCAGGGCAAGGCCAACCCGATGGCGATGATCCTGTCGCTCGCCATGCTGCTGCGCCATTCGCTGGGGCTGGAAGAGCAGGCCGCGCGGGTGGAAAAGGCCGTGTCGCAGGCGCTGGCGGACGGGATCACCGGGGCCGATCTGGGCGGCTCTGCCAGCACCAGTGAGGTGGGCGACGCGGTACTCGCGCGGCTCTAAAGTAATATTACTGAGGAACCGGAGCGATGCTTCGCCCGTTCCTGAGTCATAATCGCCGCAAATAGTTGCGGCTCCAAACTCAGGAGCGGACCATGGAATTTATCTTCGGCGTAGTCGTGCTGTTGCTCGACATCTGGGCCATTGTTAACATTATCTCGAGCCCGACCTCAACCCTCAGCAAGGTGCTCTGGACGATCGGCATTATTGTGCTGCCTATCATCGGTTTCCTTGCCTGGTTCCTGTTCGGACCGAAGTCGGGTTCGCGCTCGCTCGCTTAAACTCGATAATCTGACGAATAAAAAAGGCCGGCATCGCTTAACGCGGTGCCGGCCTTTTTTTGCCTCAACGCCAGCCCTCGAACCATGCCCAGAGCAGGAAAGACTGGCTATCTTCAAGCGGCGCGCCGCTAAGCACCGGATACCAGAAGGCAAAGATCGCCAGCGCGCCCAAGGTAATCGCCGCCGGGATCAGCCGCTCGCCGCGCTGCCACAGTCGCTGAACGGCCAAGGCGAGGGCAGCGGAAAGGAAGATCGAAGGCAGGAAATAGTGGAAGTAGAACTGCACCGGCTTGGGCGCCACGACCCATAGCGCCATGCTGATAAGATAGAGCAGCGCCACGCCAAGGCAGTCGCGCCGCGCCTCTTTCACGCCCACCCACAGACACCACACCAGCGCGGGAAGACCGGCGATCATGGTGACGGGATTGCCGATCAGCATCACCCCGCGCTGCGCTCCGTCGATCACCTCGTAAAGATACCAGATCACCCGGCTGTTCAAGATCCACTGCCACCACACGCTTTGATAGGGGTGCGGCTTAAGCACCTGCTGTTGCAGATCGAGCATATGGCGGTGAAGCGCCACGATCCCCTCACGCGTCGGGCCGGGATCGGCGAAGGCTGCATAGGGCTGGAAGGCGAGCCAGTAGACCGCGAGCGGCCACACACCGAGCCACAGCGCCGCCTCCCACAAGGCCATCCCGCGGATCGGCGCATAGCGCGTGGCCGTCAGCGCTTGCCAGCGGGCGGATTGCACGCGAAGGGCCAGGAAGGTCAGGCCCGGCAGTACGGCCAGTGGTACGGCGTTCCATTTGCAGGCCATCGCGGCGCCCAGGGCTGCGCCGCCGATCGCCAGCCGCCAGCGTGCGGTCTCGTTCTGGCGGAAGGCACCGACGACCATCCACGTCGCCAGCATCAAGAAAGAGGCCATGAACACGTCGAGCATGGCAATGCGCGACTGCACGAACAGCACGAAGTTGGTGGCCACGAACAGCCCGGTCAGCACGCTGGCCGTGCCCGCGCGTCCGGTCAGCCACATCGCGCGCATCGAGGAGAATAGCGCCAGCGTGCCGAACAGAGCTGCCAGCGCCCGCCAGCCGAACGGACTATCGCCGAACAGCCAGATCGACAGCGCGATCAGCTCCTTGCCCAGCGGCGGGTGTTCCAGGTTGGCCACATGCGACAGGTCGAGGAAGCGCCGCGCCGCGGGGAGATAGTGAACCTCGTCGAAGTAGGGCGTCGAGGGGATCTTGATGCGGATCAGCACCAACACCAGAAACACGAGGGCGATCAGGCCGTGCCACAGGATCGGATCGCTGGAGCGGTAGGGTGGGGCAAGCAGCCGTCTCATTGTTTTGGCGAATAAGATGGCGCAGCGCCAAGGGCAATTGGCAAATCCGTCGCATGTCCGTAAACGGCGGCGCATCATGAAGAAGACCACCGGACTAGATCGCAGCCAGACCAGTTCCTGGCGACCCGCAACCCGCGCCGTGCGTTCGGGCACCTGGCGCTCCGACCATGGCGAGACGAGCGAGGCGCTCTATCTCAACAGCGGCTATTCTTATGACAGCGCGCAGGAAGTGGCAGACCGTTTTGCGGGCGAAGCCGAAGGTATGGTCTATTCGCGCTTCCAGAACCCCACGATCGCGATGCTCGAAGAGCGGATTGCGGCGATGGAAGGGGCAGAGGCGTGCAAGGTGCAGGCTTCCGGCATGGCGGCGATGACCACCGCCCTGCTGTGCCAGCTTTCGGCCGGCGACCATGTAGTGGCGGCGAAGGCAGCTTTCGGCTCGTGCCGGTGGATTCTCCCCAATGTGCTCGGTCGCTTCGGCATCACCCATACGGTGGTCGACGGGCGCGACAATGCCGCCTGGGAGGCCGCCATCCAGCCCAACACCAAGGTGTTCTTTTTCGAAACTCCGGCCAATCCCACGCTGGACGTGGTTGACCTGGAATTCGTTTGCGGGCTGGCGAAGGCGCACGGGATCACGACGCTGGTCGACAATGCCTTTGCCACCAGCGCCTTGCAGCGTCCGCTCGAATTCGGGGCGGACCTGGTCGCCTATTCGGCCACCAAGCTGATGGACGGGCAGGGCCGCGTGCTGGTGGGCGCGGTCTGCGGATCGAACGAATTCATCCACGAGGTGCTTTCGCCGTTCCAGCGCAACACCGGCCCGGTCTGCGCGCCGTTCAACGCCTGGGTGGTGCTGAAAGGTCTGGAGACGCTCTCGCTGCGCGCCTTCAAGCAGAGCGAAAATGCGCTCGAAGTGGCAAAGTTCGTCGAGCAGCGCGGGGTGAAAGTGCTTTATCCCGGCTTGCCCAGCTTTGCCCAGCACGAACTGGCGGCGCGCCAGATGGATGCCTTCGGGCCGATCTTCAGCTTCGTGATGCCTGGCGGGCGCGAGCAAGCTTTCGCCGTGCTCGATGCGATGGAGCTGGTCGATATCTCCAACAATATCGGCGATTCCAAGTCGCTCGCTTGCCATCCGGCCAGCTCCACGCACCATTCGATGGGGCCGGAGGGGCGAGCCGACATGGGCGTCGACGAGGGAATGATCCGCATCAATATCGGGCTTGAAGACCCGCTCGACCTGATCGAGGATCTGGGCCGGGCGCTCGACACTGCGGGGATCTGATTGAGCGCATAGACAAATGTATGGTGCTGCGATGGCCAATCTCGCATATGCAGCAGATCATTATCTGCCAGAGCCGTCCTGCAAGTGCCCACGCATCCTGATTTTTATTCCAACCTGGTAGAGTCGTGCAGCGATGCGATCGTTGCCAAAGATGTCGACGGCACGATCGTTGGCTGGAATGCCGCGGCCGAGCGTCTGTTCGGCTATACGGCGGCGGAAATGGTCGGGCGCACCAACCATTGTCTTCTGCCTGAGGACCGTCAGAACGAGGAAGAGGATGTCCTCGCCCGTGTGCGCGAAGGCGAGGTCGTCGGCCAGTTCCTGACTAAGCGGCTGCACAAGGACGGCACGCTGCTGGACATTTCGGTTACGGTTTCGCCGGTGCGCGATGCCACTGGCGAGATTGTGGGGGCGAGCAAGATCGCGCGCAATGCCGGGCCCTACCTCGAAAACCAACGCCGCATTCGCGAGGCCGATCTGCAATTTCGCATGATGGCCGACAACATCAGCCAGCTTGCCTGGATGGCGCACCCGGATGGCAACATCTTCTGGTACAACAAGCGCTGGTACGACTACACGGGCACCGACTTCGAGACGATGCAGGGCTTCGGCTGGCAAACCATCCATCATCCCGATCATGCCGAGCGCGTGATCGCGCGCTACAACCAGAGCTTTGCGGCGAAGGAACGCTGGGAAGACACTTTTCCGCTGCGTGGCAAGGACGGGCAATATCGCTGGTATCTCTCCCGCGCGCTGCCGGTGCGCGGCGAAGATGGCGAGGTGCAATACTGGTTCGGCACCAATACCGATATCACTGAAGAGCGCGAGCAGGCCGAGCAGATCCGCGTGCTGCTGATGGAGGTGAACCACCGTTCCAAGAACATGCTGGCCATCGTCCAGGCACTGGCCCGGCGCACCGCTCCCGACGATGCCGGCTTCGTCGCCCGGTTCGAGGAACGGGTGCGCTCGCTTGCGGTCAATCAGGATATTCTGGTGCGGCGAGAATGGCGCGATGTGCCTGTGCTCGAACTGGTGCAACAGCAATTGCGCTTTGTCGAAACGGCGCTCGGCGGTCTCATGATCGACGGGCCGGCTGTCGCGCTCAGGCCGCGCGCTGCCGAGGTGATCGGCATGGCCCTGCACGAGCTGGCGACCAATTCGCTAAAGCATGGCGCGCTGTCGCGTGACGGCGGCAAGGTCACGATCGGATGGAACGTACGCAAGGCGGACAGCGAAGGCGCGGGGGGGTTCACCATGTTCTGGTACGAGGAGGGCGGCCCTCCTGTGGCCGCTCCACAACGCACCGGCTTCGGCACCAGCCTGATCAGCGACATCCCCAAACGCTCTCTTTCGGCCGAGGTTACGCTGGAATATGCGCGTGGCGGCGTGAGATGGGAGCTTTCATGCGGGCCGGAGGTGATCGTCGGTCAGAGCTGAAGCGCGCGACTTGCGCAGGCACTGATCGCGTAGGCCTTGCTCCTGACGGCAAAGCCGTTAGGCTGCGCGCACGATGACCGATACCGTGCTTCACTCGCTGTTCCAGCATGTCGCCACCACCCACGGCGTGACCGTTCGCGTGGCTGTCAGCTTCATGCCCGAGCAATCGCGGGTGGAAGCCGGCCGCTGGTTCTGGGTCTATCACATCCGGATCGAGAACGAGCGCGAGGAAACGATCCAGCTGCGCACCCGCCACTGGCGCATTTCCGATGCCGACGGGATGGTCAACGTGGTCGATGGCGAAGGTGTGGTTGGCGAAACGCCCGTACTCGCTCCGGGGCAGACGCACGACTATGTTTCGGGCTGCGAACTGAGCACGCGCCACGGCGCGATGGAGGGACACTATGCCTTCACCCATGCCGATGGCTCACTGTTCGAGGTGGCCATTCCGCATTTCGTGCTCGAAGCTCCGGCCGAAAGCGCGCACTAGAGGGCTTGCCCGGCCCTGCGACGAGGCATAGACCGCGCGCCCAGAACCATGAAACGCACGCACCTGCCCTTGAACGCCCTGCGCGTATTCGATGCCGCCGCGCGGCACCTCAGCTTCACCCGCGCTGCCGACGAGCTGGCCGTGACGCCCGCCGCTGTCGGCCAGCAGATCCGTGCGCTTGAAGACGTGCTCGGCGTGGTGCTGTTCCGCCGCACCAGCAAAGGCCTGGAATTGACCGAGGAGGCGCAGGCCGGCCTCGAGCCTTTGCGCGAAGGCTTCCTCCGGTTCGAAGAAAGCGTTGAGGCGATGCAGGCAGGGCAGGGTTCGTCGACCTATGCCATCGCCGCCCCGCGCGAGTTCTTCGCTCAGTGGCTGGCACCGCGGCTGGCTTCGTTCCGCGCTGCCAACCCCGAGGTGCGATTCGCACTGGCGGGCGATGAACATGCCGATTTCACCGAGGCCAACCTCGATCTGGCAATCCGGCTCGTCGAAGGGCCGGGCGAGCTTGAGGGTATCCAGCTCGCTCCCGGTGAGCGGGTAGCCGTGGCTGCGCCGGGCGGGCAGGAAGGCTGGATCAGCTGGCCCGGCTTCGAACCGGAAGACGAGGCGCGCGTGGTGCTTCAGGCAGGCAACGCCGGTCAGGCACTGTCGGCAGCGCGGGCGGGAATGGGCACTGCGTGGATGCCGCTGGCGCTGGCTGCCGAGGCGCTGGCGGGCGGCGTGCTGCAAGCGCAGGGTGAGCCGCAGACTTGTCGCCGCGCGTTCTGGCTGGTCGCCCCGCGTCCGCAATGGCGGCAGAAGAAAGTGCGCGCGCTGGTCGCCCATCTCACCGGTTAACATCCGCAGAAATCCGCAGGCTTTCGTTTGCCAGCGCAAGGCCGGGTGCCTAAGCCGGCCCAATGCCGTGCCGGATGATGGAGATAATACGATGCGTTCAGGTTTTGTGATGGCGGCGCTGCTCGCCAGCGCGGGAATGGCCATTCCGGCGACCGCGCAAGACGTTCGCAATCTCGATCAGGAACAAAGCGATGCCCGCGTTTTTAGCGGAGCCTTCGACGGTAAACCGGTGCTGTTCGAAGTGTCGCTGGCAGCCGGAGAGGCGATGCGCGTGGATGTGATCGCAACCAGCGAGATGGACCCGGTGCTGCGCATCTATAACGCGGCCACGGGCGACCTGATCGTCGAGAACGACGATGGCGGCGACAGCCTCAATTCGCGCGCCGTGGTCACCGCCACCGAAGACATGGACCTGCGCATCGAAGTGAGCGCTTTCTCCGCTGAAGCGGCCGCAGAAGAAGTGGCTGAGGCGGCGATGGGCGACGAGGTCGTCGAGGCGGGCGATGGGGGCTTCGTGGCCCCGCAAACCTTCGATCTCAAGCTCACCGCGCTCGATTACGATGCGCAGGGTGTGCGCGCGGTCAGCTGGAATGCCGAGGAGAAGGGGCAGATCTTCGGCGGAGAGGAACACCTGTTCACCTTCGCTGGGGAGGAAGGCTTGCTGCTGGAAGTGGCGATGGTGGCCGATACCGATATCGGCAACGAACTCGATCCCTATCTCGCCTTGCGCGATGCCAGCGGCCAGACCGTTGCCGAGAACGACGATGGCGGCAGCGATCTCAATGCCTTGCTGCGCTATGTTATGATGAGCGATGAGGCCTACACCATCGTCGCCAGTGGACTTGGCGACAGTGTGGGCGGCTATACCCTGCGCGTCGGCCCGCGGCGCGAGCCGGTGGTTCAGGCACCGTTGCAGGTGCTCAGCATCGACGATACCGCGACCGGGCGCGTAGGCGCGGGCTACGAGAACGGCGATCTCGACCCCGCTTCGATCATGTACCAGCTCTCGGACAGCGCGCTGGCTGCGATCCGTAATGGCGGTTCGGGTGAAATCACGGTGCGGATGACGAAGGCGGTGAGCGACGATCCCGATTTCGCCAATGGGCTCGATCCGTACCTCGAACTGGGCTTCGACACACCGCTCGGCTTTGCCGTGGTGCAGACCGACGATGACGGCGCTGGCGACCTCAACGCCATGATCCCGGTTGATCTGTCGACCTTGGCCGAGAACACTGAATTGCTCGACGTCTTGCGCATCAGGGTCAGCGGATTTGGCGAATCGTCGGGTGACTATGTTCTCACCGTCACCGAGGGGCTCGATCCGATTGACGCCGAGTACGAGGACTATCTCGAAAGCTCGCGTGCACCAGCCAGTGCGCCCTCGCTGGCGTTGTCGGTCGACAAGTAAGGCTCCGAGTTCGCGCGCGGCAGGAGCGGAGCGTGTTTCGGCTCCGCGCTGCCCGCGCGCCGATTACCGAGGCACTGCGGTGCCATTGCGAGCCGGGAGCACCAGCTCCGTGGACTTTTGCGATGCACGGCAAGTCCGGGGTGACTTGCGCAAGCTGTGATATTCTCCCGCAGCCGACGGCGCAGCCCAGGTGCGCTTTCCTCTCGGTCCCAGCGGCTTGCGGTCTGCCCCGCGACGAGCATCGACCGGCCGAAAGCCTAACAGATAAACATATTGCAGCTTTTACGGCGGTGCCGCAGGTTGCGCAGCGCCGGTTTGGAAAAGTGGGCAGGGCGCGGCTGTGTGCTGTCCTTAGCCTGTAAAGCGCGTGCTTGCTGGCTGGCCAGAAAGATTCGCCCGACACGGTCTTTTCTTTGCAAATTGTAAAACTTTGCAAAGAATGGTATTAGGTACAGGTAGTTGATATATGCAAGTAGCTGACAAGGATGCAGATAAGCATAAGTCGGTCGCCAAATCTCCAAGCGGCCGGGGGGAGGGTGCAACAATGCCGGACGACGATACTGAGCACGAAGACTGGGCATTCGCGCGGGGAGTTGGTGAGTCCTCGGGCGATCTGGAAACGCTGACAGATGAGGCGCTCCGCCGAGTGCGCAGGCTCAGCCCGCAGGCGCGCCAGCTTCTCGATCTGCTTCTCGAAGGGTATGGCAAGGCCGATATCGCCGCCGAAACAGGCCTGACGCCGGATCAGGTCGAAGAAGCCCAGGCGGGTTTGTTAGACGAACTCGGCGCTCACACGACTACCGACGCGATCCGGATTGGGATCTGTGCGGACTACCGCCAGTCAAAGGATAGGTTTGTATCGCCTGATTGAGTTCGTGCTCTATCAACAGGCATTCCATAATAGCGGCGAGCAGCGCCTGAGCCGCCGTGGTGGCAACGGCCTTGCCAATCGCACCGCCCGAGAAAAGGCGGACGCTGACCTTCGCGCCCTTCCTGCCGCGATGAATTTCCAGTTCCGGGCTCGCGCCAAGCAGCAAGGTGGCCGCGCAGTCGAGCTGGCTGGCGTCGAGCAGGGCTTCCAGGCAGGCTTCGTTGTCCCGATCGAGGGCTTTGATCCGGATCGCTTCGGGCGCCAGTAGGCACAGGTGGTAGGTAAGCCGCAGAAAGCGCGCGAGCGCGTCCTTGTCCAGCTCGTCATCCTCCAGCGAAGCGGCGAGCATCTCGACCCTGCGGATCCAGATCTCCGGCAGCAAAGGTTCCAGACCCTCCACATCGCAGCTGTCCATCCGCCGCTCCCTTGATTTTCATCCATCGCCCAAAAGTCGCCAAGGACGTACCTTTCGCGATCTGTTTTCGGGTGCGCCTTTACACCGCAAATTGATTCTGTTCTGTCGCGAAAACAACGCGTTCACTATAACAGCTCATGACGCGCGCGCTTGGCTAAGGCGAACAACCGGACGTTGCAAGAGTTTTCGTAAAGGTAGCATGGTACCGTTTCCCGGTGATATCGTTATAAATCGCCACGCGCGGGCCTTGGTCCGGTGCCGGGGTCGTGATCGAAGGGCTGGGCGAAGCGGCTGCGGTCATCGTTTTCGGCGGTGACCGCCTCCTCCTCGCCCGCCGCGATACGCGCCTGCTGCGCGCGACTCGCGCTGATGTAGTCGCGCGGCATGTAGTTGCCCTCGTGGCAGGCATATTCGAAGAACTGATAGTCCTCATCGCGGCTCCACGAAACGCGTGTGGTCCAGGGCTGGGTATAGACCTCGGGGTCGGAATAGGTGAGCTCGTGAACGATCTCGTCCGGCCCGACCATGGTCAGCCGCTCCACCGTCATCGCCTGATCGCTCATCGGCACGGTGTTGAAGGCGGGCACGGTGGTGGTTCCGGTGAACTGCGTCGCCATGTTGAGCGGGCTGGCCGAGCGTTCATAGGAATCGCGCGTGGCGCTGTCGCCTGAGACGATGTTGGTGGTCTCGATCACCAGCGTCTTGCCTTCCCACCAGCCGCGCGAGTTGCCCATCCACGCCTCGACCGGCTCGCTCCAGCGGGCCGCCTGCGCCGCTTGCTTGCTGTCATAGATCTTCGCCACCCGCGTGCCGAGCATCTCCAACACGATGGTCATCACGCCGGGGCTCTGGAAGATGCGGATGCCGTTGTTGTAGCGGAACGGGTACATCGAGGCCGGAAACCCGCGCGAAACGCAGCGGTCCCAGCTATCGAAATCGCTCACCCAGTCGTAACCCTGACCCGGCACCCAGCCCGAGCGGCCTTCCTTGAACAGCTCCATCGCCTGCGGGGTGAGGGCGGGAAGCTGACCATCGGCAGGCGAAACGAGCATCGCCGTGCGCTTGCCGAAGCTGGTCGACTGGAACCACGCCTCCAGCCCCTCTGTGCCGGCCGTACCGATGCCGGTCTCGGTCGCCTCCGAGAAGCTGCCGTCGTTCCCGCGCGCAGCGGCGAGGCGGCGTTCGAACTCCTCGTCCGTAACCCATTGGCGATCGCCATAGGCGGCGGGGCGCTGGAACAGGATGTGCCCGGTGTTGATATTCTCGATCGGCCAGATGCCGGTGAAATCGTAATCCCCCCAAGCGGTTTTCGCAGGTTCGTACGTCGTGGGAACGGCCGGCAGCTCGGTGAGATCGGCAGGCCGCTCCTGCGCCATGGCGGGAACGGTAAGCGCGGCGGCGGACACGGCGCACAAGACGGAGGCAAAGCGGCTGATCATCGGTTGTCTCTCCCCAGACAGATACGGGCAAATTGATTTTGTCCATTTCTAGGGGAGTTTGTCCGGCGCGGCAATATTTGTTTGGCCTCAGGCGCCGGCGCTCGCATGCGCTTGCATGCGCTCGCTTGGCTGTCCTCGCTCCCGGGCAGGCAAGCTGCCCTCCGCTGCGCTTTTCTTAGTCAGCTTCCCGGCCAGCCTCAGCCTCTTTCGCGCGCAGCGCATCGACCTCGGCGCTGATCAGGTCGACCAGCGCGCCGCGGTTGCGCTCGGCCTGCTGCATGAGGTCGGTCAGCACCTCGGCGCGGATGCGTTCGTAGACCGCGTTGCCGGGGCGCAGGTGCTGCGAGTATTTCTCCGGACGCCGGTTCTTCAGGAAGAACATCACGAGGTTCTCGTTGTGCTTCGCGCCGTGCACGACGATGTCGCCATTGGCGAGCACATGTTCGTAGGGCACGCCATTGATCGCGCGCTCCATGGCTGCAGCCTCGATCCGGTCGACCCCGCGATCGACCGCGGCTTCCCACGCGGCGGCAAAGCCCTCGGCACCGGGCTGCTGGCGCAGCTTGTATAGCGCCTCGAGCGAGACCCCGATATGCATGGCCGCGCGCGCGACGATCCCGGTGGCGGCGAGCATGGCGATGAAGTCGCGCTGCTTGTCGGGCGTGATCGAGTTTTTGCGCGGCCTAGCGTGGAGATAGGGCGCAAAGTCGAGCAGCGGATCGTCCGCGGCGGGGAGCGGGCCGGGAGCGGTCATATAGCTGGTGCCCTGACGCGCGGAGGCGCGCTGGTGGCCGTTGGGCGCGGGGGTGTCAGGGGTGAGCGGCTGCGGGCGCGCGGGCTTTATGGGTGAGTCGGACATCTGCCAGTGTGGAGCAGATTTGGAGGTGTGTAGGAAAGGGGGATTGGATCGGTAGCTGCCGGTTGGTTCTTGGGTGTCCAAGATGGGAAAGCTGATCAGACGCTAACGCTCTACTTGTGGACAGTTAGATTTTCGGAGCAAGTGTTACGCCAGAACATTAAGGCTCTGATAGAATTCGGAAAAAACAGTTTCTGCTGATCCTGGGTAGCCACTGACTACTTTCTATCATACCAACGGGAGATTAATTGGGCATTCCATCTGAGAGGTATAGCTTTGCGAAAGAAGGCATTTTTGGCGGTTGCAATGATGATTGCAACTCTTGCGCTTATTTTTTTCGGCTTCGCATGGGGCTTCGCGTCGGGTAAAAAGAACGTGTTTCCGGCTGCAATAATTTCAAAATTCGAAGAGCAAGATTTTTCAAAAAGTGCTGAAAAATCGGAGCTTCCGGAAAACTTTAGCGAAATTAGTGCGCAATGCAGGCAAGCAAGCTTTCCTATTTCAGATCAGTTTGGGAACAATCACGATCCGGTATACCTTCCAGGTGTGAAAGGAAGTGAATACAATAACTACCTCATTATATCTGGAGTGGATGGTGTAAGGCAGCTTTATGGAGCTAATTCCCTTTCTAATAATCCCAATAATTGGAAGCTAGTGAATGAAAATTTGAAGATATCTGAAGATTATGAATTAGATGACGGAATAATGGTTAATGGGATTTATTACATATTTGAAAATGGAAATATTTATGAGGTAGATGTTCCTTTGGAAAATTCCTCTGGAAAATGGAATGTTGTAGGGCACTTTCCAAAAGAACTTGATGATATCGGAGTTTACTACGACGGATCGATTTTGCATATTTTTGGAGAATATGGAGAATATTCGGGCGGTTATGATGGGGCGAGGCTCGCCTATGCAACTTCCGACCTTACCTTCAAAAATTGGAATATTGTTAGCACAAACATCCTTGACCCGAATACAAAACCCGAAAGCAATTGGGGGGTTGGCGACCCTTCATTAATCGTTCTGGGCGGGAGGGTGATTATGATCACCGACATAGAGGGGCCAGGAGATCCATATCGAATTGCATTGTGGGAGTCTGATGGCTTTGGTCGCAACTTCAATTTTGCAGGAATTCTTGCTGCGCCAGCTCCCGGCAACGCTGGGTATAATAATTATCGAGTACAGGATGGTGATTTTGCAGTTTCAGCCGATGGACAGATATACATGTTTGCCAATTGGATGGACACTGACGGGAACCCCGGGCACAAGCTTCCCCTGTTTTCGGAAGGCTGGACCCGTGTTGTAGGGGGGTATCATTGCGCGATTGACGTGCGAGTGGCCGCCGGGCCCTAAGCGGCATAACCGGCCTGCTTAGGCATTAGATGTGGGGTTATGGACTCGCCTCTTCTCACACAGCCGAAATGGCCACCTTTCTTGGGTCCACGACCTCAAAGCTAGATATTATCAACCTAGGTCGTAAACAAACAAACTGACTTGCGTTATTCAAAGTGGATTGATTCGAGGTCTTGAAGAAGCCTTGGATGACACGACGCAAAGTCGAGCAGCGGATCGTCCGCGGCGGGGAGCGGGCCGGGAGCGGTCATATAGCTGGTAGCCTGACGCGCGGTGGCGCGCTGATGGCCGTTGGGCGCAGGGGTGTCAGGATTGAGCGGCTGCGGGCGCGTGGGCTTTTCTGATGAGTCGGGCATCTGCGAGTGTGGAGCAGATTTGGAGGTGTGTAGGAAAGGGGCTTTGGCCGGCTAGCGGGCCGATGGTGGTCGGTCTGCTTTTGGTACAACGCCATCTGGCGCCGACGCCAATTTAAGGCGGTCGGTCATCGTCCACATACTGTCGATACCGCGCACTCTGGTTGCGCCATCGCTCCCACATGCCGCCCATGCGATAATTACGGCAAGTTTTCCAAGGGAATAGTGTGTTGCAGGTGGAGAAAAAATGTCATATTAATGAAATATAAAGTTCATTTATGTGCAACAAAGCGAGGCGGGAATGCAGGTTGAGCTTGAGGTGAGCCCGAAGGCTGTGGCCCGATATCTGTTCGCCAGCTTAGGCGCTTTGGTAGTTCTTGGCACGGCCGCAGATCTCTGGCTCGCGACTTATCCGGGGCCGGTCACCCAAGAGGTGCTGCATAGATTTTCGCTGGTCCGCGATTTGAGCATCCCAAGTTGGGCATCCTCAATAGTGATGCTAACTTGCGCGATAGCTCTAAGTCTGACTGCGTGGAGTGAAAGTCGAACCGGAGCACCATTCGCCAGAGGATGGTGGATCATTTCGTTTGCTTTCTTCGCCCTTTCTCTAGACGAAATCGTAATGGTGCACGAATTAAGCGGCATTATCCTTCAAAGAGCAGCTCCAGGTGTCGAAGAGCTTGGTGGCATATTTCATTACAGTTGGGTTTTGGTTGCTATTCCAGTTGTTGCCTTTTTTGCCGCCATCATGTTCCGATGGTTTTTGGTACTGGGGCGCCGGACTCAAATGCAATTCTTACTGTCTGGGGCTATTTTCCTTTCAGGCGCAATTGGGCTTGAAATGGCGGGTGCCGCGCTTGATGCCGCTACATCTGAAAACGGGATGACGTACTTCATGCTGACGTCTATCGAGGAGTCTTTAGAGCTGCTTGGCATATCCCTTTTTCTCTTGGCTATCCTCGAAAGATTCAGCGAAAAGGGCATCTCCTTACAAATGAGCGTTGCGAGTGCTCCCCCGCGGCAAGCTAGGCATGACAAGCAATTGCCGCGCAGGCCATTAGGATCTCCGGCTCTAGATGACGGCCGCGTATAGGCTCTCAACTCGAAGGCAGAATACCCGCTTCCAAGGTGCTTTGCTGCCATAGACGCCAATTTGAACCATTGGCAGCTTAGGGAGCCAGCGTCGGGCGTCGGGGCGAAAATCGCGACTACTCGTCTAATGACTGAGTTTGCGGCGCATAGCTGCAATTCCAACATTGCTAGCCAAATGGCAGCTTTCGCGGTCGCAGGTCGACCATCGGAGTGACAAGGATTGGAGCGCGGCGTTTTCATGGGCCCATATCCCTTGACCCGCACCCCACACCCCGCTAATGGCCCGCACTTCGCAGGTCCGTCCGCAAGGTCGGCTTTGCAATCATAGAGCTGAACATTGTCGGCCCAGTCCCTAGGCTAACGCAAAGGGGCAGTCGGCAAAGTAACCCGGTTATCTGGCTGTGCCAGCATTCCGGGTGGAGCGTTTCAGGCTCGCGCGATACATGCTCGCTTGTCCATTGCGGCAGGCAGCTTCGCACGATCCCGATACATTCCATCCGGAACGCTGTTTCAACCCGGTGACCAATTAGGGTCCGGGTCTTTTTCCATGCCTGCTCAGAATTGGGCGGGCAAGGGCAGGGGCCGGGGTCCGCAACCCGCACGAAGGATATCAATGCCTACGATCAACCAGCTGGTCCGCAAGGGCCGCCATCCCATCGTCAAGAAGTCGAAGTCGGCGGCGATGGATTCGAACCCGCAGAAGCGCGGCGTTTGCACCCGCGTTTACACCACCACTCCGAAGAAGCCGAACTCGGCTCTGCGCAAGGTGGCCAAGATCCGTCTCACCAACAAGCGTGAGATCATCGCCTACATTCCGGGCGAAGGCCACAACCTGCAGGAGCACTCGGTGGTGCTGATCCGCGGCGGCCGTGTGCGCGACCTTCCCGGTGTGCGCTACCACGTGCTGCGCGGCGTGCTCGACACGCAGGGCGTGAAGGACCGCAAGCAGAGCCGTTCGAAGTACGGCGCCAAGCGGCCCAAGTAACAGGTTCAGTCGCGGCGGCGGGCCGCTCCCCCTCCCGGCTACCCTACGCGGGTATGCTCTGGGTGGCCGGGAGGGGGAGTGGGCCGGCGCCGCAGGACGCTCACGGATGTGAGCGGCCACTCCGAAGGAGTTAGAAAATATGTCACGTCGTCGTCGTCCCGAGAAGCGGGAAATCCTGCCTGATCCCAAGTTCGGAGATCAGGTTCTGTCGAAGTTCATGAACAACCTCATGCTCGACGGTAAGAAGGCCGTTGCCGAAGGTATCGTCTACACCGCGCTCGACACCGTCGAGGCCCGCGCCAAGAGCGATCCGGTGCAGGTGTTCCACGATGCGCTCGAGAACGTGAAGCCGCAGGTCGAGGTGCGTTCGCGCCGTGTCGGTGGTGCCACCTATCAGGTACCGGTCGAGGTTCGCCCCGAGCGTGCCCAGGCCCTCGCGATCCGCTGGCTCATCACCGCCGCACGCGGTCGTGCGGAAACCACCATGTCGGCCCGCCTCTCGGGTGAGCTGATGGATGCCGCCAACAACCGCGGCAACGCCGTGAAGAAGCGCGAAGACACGCACCGTATGGCTGATGCCAACCGTGCCTTCTCGCACTATCGCTGGTAAGATGCTGATCCGGCTCGCCGCCACTTGTTTGTGGATGGCGGGCCGTCAGGTCTTCAAGCTGACACATTAATAGCCATATGGGGCGCGCTTCGGACGTCTGAAGTCCCCCAACGCTCAAGGAATTCATTATGGCCCGCGAATATCCGCTGGAACGCTATCGCAACATCGGGATCATGGCGCACATCGACGCCGGGAAGACCACGACGACCGAGCGGATCCTGTACTACACCGGCAAGTCCTACAAGATCGGCGAAGTCCACGACGGCGCCGCCACCATGGACTGGATGGAGCAGGAGCAGGAACGCGGGATCACGATCACCTCGGCTGCCACCACCACCTTCTGGGCCGCCGAAGACGGCAAGGGCCCGAAGCACCGCATCAACATCATCGACACTCCCGGGCACGTCGACTTCACCATTGAGGTCGAGCGTTCGCTGCGCGTACTCGACGGCGCGGTCGCCGTGTTCGACGGCGTTGCCGGTGTCGAGCCGCAGTCCGAAACCGTCTGGCGTCAGGCCGATAAGTACCGCGTGCCGCGGATGTGCTTCATCAATAAATTGGACCGCACCGGCGCGGACTTTTATTACTGCGTAAACTCGATCGTCGAGCGTCTGGGCGCCACCCCGCTGGTGCTCTATCTCCCGATCGGTGCCGAGAGCGACCTCAAGGGTGTTGTCGACCTCGTGAACAACCGCGGTATCGTCTGGGAAGACGACGGACTTGGTGCGACGTTCAACTATGTCGACATCCCGGCTGACCTTGCCGACAAGGCCGCCGAATATCGCGAGAAGCTGATCGAGACTGCTGTCGAGCAGGACGACGACGTGATGGAAGCGTACCTCGAAGGCAACGAGCCCGACGCGGCCACTCTCAAGAAGCTGATCCGCGAGGGCACCATGGAGCAGGCCTTCGTGCCCGTGCTGTGTGGCTCGGCGTTCAAGAACAAGGGCGTTCAGCCGCTGCTCGACGCTGTGGTCGACTACATGCCTTCGCCGCTCGACGTGCCCGCGATCAAGGGCGTTCTGCTCGATGGCGAGACGGAGGAAACGCGCCCGTCGTCCGACGATGCGCCGTTCTCCGCGCTGGCCTTCAAGATCATGAACGATCCTTTCGTCGGTTCGCTCACCTTCACCCGCATCTATTCGGGCCAGCTCTCCAAGGGCTCGGTGCTGAACTCGGTGAAGGACAAGAAGGAAAAGATCGGCCGTATGCTGCTGATGCACTCGAACAACCGCGAGGACATTGAAGAAGCATTCGCCGGCGACATCGTCGCTATCGCGGGTCTCAAGGAGACCACCACGGGCGACACGCTGTGCGATGCGTCCAAGCCGATCATCCTTGAGCGGATGGAGTTCCCCGAGCCCGTGATCGAGCTGTCGGTGGAGCCGAAGACCAAGGCCGATCAGGAAAAGATGGGCGTCGCGCTCAACCGCCTGGCTGCCGAGGATCCTTCGTTCCGCGTCAGCACCGACCACGAATCGGGCCAGACGATCATCAAGGGCATGGGCGAGCTTCACCTCGACATTCTCGTCGATCGCATGAAGCGCGAGTTCAAGGTCGAAGCCAACGTCGGCGCGCCGCAGGTGGCCTACCGCGAATCGCTCGCGCGCAAGGTCGATGTGGACTACACCCACAAGAAGCAGTCGGGTGGTTCGGGCCAGTTCGGCCGCGCCAAGGTGACGGTCGAGCCGGGCGAACGCGGCCAGGGCGTGATCTTCAACGACGAGGTCAAGGGCGGTAACATTCCGAAGGAATATATCCCCGCGCTTGAAAAGGGTATGCGCGAGCAGGCTGAAAGTGGTCATCTGATCGGCTTCCCTCTCATCGACTTCACCATCACACTGACCGATGGCGCCTACCATGACGTCGACTCGAGCGCGATCGCGTTCGAAATCTGCGGCCGTGGCGCCATGCGTGAAGTGGCCGAAAAAGCCGGCATCAAGCTGCTTGAGCCGATCATGAAGGTGGAAGTGGTCACGCCCGAGGAATATCTCGGTGACGTGATCGGCGACATGAACTCGCGTCGCGGGCAGATCCAGGGCACCGACAGCCGCGGCAACGCACAGTCGGTCGAGGCTCACGTGCCGCTGGCGAACATGTTCGGCTACGTCAACGAACTGCGCTCGTTCACTCAGGGCCGTGCCCAGTACTCGATGCAGTTCTCGCACTATGACGAGGTTCCGGCGAACGTCGCGGCCGAGGTCAAGGAGAAGCTTGCCTAAGGCAGGATCAACGTCTAGTGGCGGGCGCCTGATTCAGCAGGTGCCCGCCTGATCTTGAAGAAAATCAGATTCGAACAAGAAGGTTATTGGAAAAATGGCGAAGGAAAAATTCGAGCGGAACAAGCCGCACTGCAACATCGGCACCATCGGTCACGTCGATCACGGCAAGACCACGCTGACTGCTGCAATCACCAAGTGTCAGGGTTCGGCCGTCGATTTCGCAAACATCGACAAGGCTCCTGAAGAGCGCGAGCGCGGCATCACCATCTCGACCGCCCACGTGGAATACGAGACCGATGCGCGTCACTACGCGCACGTCGACTGCCCGGGTCACGCTGACTATGTGAAGAACATGATCACCGGTGCCGCCCAGATGGACGGCGCGATCCTGGTCGTGAACGCTGCCGACGGCCCGATGCCGCAGACCCGTGAGCACATCCTGCTCGCCCGTCAGGTCGGTGTGCCGGCTCTGGTTGTTTACCTGAACAAGGTCGACCAGGTCGACGACGAGGAAATCCTCGAGCTGGTCGAGCTGGAAGTGCGCGAGCTGCTTTCGAGCTACGACTTCGACGGCGACAACATTCCGATCGTCAAGGGTTCGGCTCTGGCCGCTCTCGAAGGTCGCGATCCGGAGATCGGCGAGAACTCGATCAAGGAACTGATGGATGCCGTGGATAGCTACATCCCGCAGCCCGAGCGTCCGGTCGACAAGAACTTCCTGATGCCGATCGAAGACGTGTTCTCGATCTCGGGTCGTGGCACCGTGGTCACCGGCCGTGTGGAGTCGGGTGTTGTGAACGTTGGCGACGAAGTCGAAATCGTCGGCATCAAGGACACCACCAAGACCACCGTGACCGGCGTGGAAATGTTCCGCAAGCTGCTCGATCGCGGCGAAGCTGGCGACAACATCGGCGCCCTGATCCGCGGCGTTGCGCGTGAAGCTGTCGAGCGTGGCCAGGTTCTGGCCAAGCCCGGTTCGGTCACCCCGCACACCGACTTCGAAGCCGAGGTCTATGTGCTGTCGAAGGACGAAGGCGGCCGTCACACTCCGTTCTTCGCCAACTACCGTCCGCAGTTCTACTTCCGCACCACCGACGTGACCGGTGAAGTGGTTCTGCCGGAAGGCACCGAGATGGTCATGCCCGGCGACAACGTGTCGATCGGCGTGAAGCTGATCGCCCCGATCGCCATGGACGAAGGTCTGCGCTTCGCTATCCGCGAAGGTGGCCGCACCGTCGGTTCGGGCGTGGTCTCGAAGATCACCAAGTAAGCCTGACGCGCCCATCTGGGTGCCAGGTTCAAAAGCGGCCCGGTTCACTATGGTGAGCCGGGCCTCTTTTTATGTGAGCGGAATTTCCCCCGTCCTGTCGCAAAAGTGAAAGGGAAGGGGGCGATTGCCCGATTTTCGGGTTGTCAGTGCGGGCCAAGCCCCGTATAGGCGCGACCACAGAGAGAGATTCGTCTCTCTCGCAACGAATTCATGCAAGAGGCCGCCCTGTCCGGTGAGACCGGACCGCGGGGCGGGCTTTTGTTTTTTGTGGGAAGTGTCGCGGTTGCGAGATCGGACGCTTCTTTGGCTCTTTCGCATCGGTAGTTGGAATTATGGACGCTCAGAACATCCGCATTCGTCTCAAGGCCTTTGATCACCGTGTGCTTGATCAGGCAACTGGCGAAATCGCAGATACCGCACGCCGCACCGGCGCGCTGATCCGGGGTCCGATTCCTCTCCCGACGCGTATCGAGAAGTTCACCGTAAACCGCGGCCCGCACATCGACAAGAAGTCGCGAGAGCAGTTCGAGGTGCGTACCTACAAGCGGCTGCTCGACATCGTGCAGCCGAACGCCCAGACGGTCGATGCGCTGATGAAGCTCGACCTGGCTGCTGGCGTGAACGTCGAGATCAAGCTCGCTTAAGCGGGAAACGCCCCGGCATCAGGCCGGGTGCTCCGGTTCCGATAGGGACCGTGAAGACAGAGCCCGGTGAAACGCCATCGGGACACAAGGGATACCACCGGAGGGTTGCTCCTCCGGGTTTGCGTCCCCCGTCTTAGTCCTCCCTGTTGCGGGGAGGGCGCTTCAGCCCGGACGGGGCTCGCTTCTTACAACAGGGCTGGGCACGCACCTGGGGATGGTCCCCATGTGCCTCTGTAAGGAGTTAGGATCATGCGCACTGGCGTGATCGCGAAGAAAGTCGGGATGACCCGCCTCTTCCAGGAGGACGGTCGGCACGTGCCGGTCACCGTTCTGTCGTTGGAAGAGTGTCAGGTTACTGCCCACCGCACAGCCGATCGCGACGGCTATTTCTCTGTTCAGGTCGGCGCAGGCCAGGCCAAGCAGAAGAACGTCAACAAGCCGCAACGCGAAGCGTTTGCCAAGGCTGAAGTTGGCTTGAAGCAAAAGGTTGCAGAATTCCGCGTCGAGAATGAGGAAGGCCTCCTTCCCGTCGGCGCTTTCATCACCGCCGATCACTTCATTGCTGGTCAGCTGGTTGACGTCACCGGTCACACCGTCGGTAAGGGCTTTGCCGGTGCCATGAAGCGCTGGGGCTTCGGTGGTCTGCGTGCTACCCACGGTGTCTCGATTTCGCACCGTTCGCACGGTTCGACTGGTAACCGCCAGGATCCGGGCAAGGTTTTCAAGGGCAAGAAGATGGCCGGCCACATGGGCGACCGTCAGCGCACCCAGCAGAACCTCGAAGTGGTTCGTACCGACGCCGAGCGTGGCCTGATCTTCGTCAAGGGCTCGGTCCCTGGGTCGAAGAATGGCTGGCTGATGGTCAAGGACGCGGTCAAGGTTGCGCTGCCTGAAGGTGCGCCGTTCCCCGGTGCGATGCGCCGCAACGCCGCAGAGACTGCTTCGGAAGATGCCAAGCCTGGCATGGTCGAGGCTGCTGCAGAGCATGAAGTGAACCCCGAGGTCTCCGTTGAGCAGCAGCAGAAGCTGGCTCAGCAGCAGGACGCGGGCGTTGGCACCGAAGCTGGCACCCCGCCGGCCGACGCCAACTCCAAGAACGAGGAAGGCTAACGCCATGAAGGTGAAGGTCCAGAAAATTGACGGCGCAGCAGCCGGCGACGTGGAGCTGAACGAGGCCGTTTTCGGCGTCGCGCCGCGTGCCGACATCCTGCACCGGGTTGTCACCTGGCAGCTTGAGAATCGCCGCGGTACTGCCCGCCCGACGCGTGAGCGTTCGGACGTGGCCCGCACCGGCAAGAAATGGGGCAAGCAAAAAGGTTCGGGTGGCGCTCGCCACGGCGACCGTGCGGCTCCGATCTTCATTGGCGGTGGTAAGGCTCACGGTGCGCGCAAGCGCGAGTTCGAGCAGTCGCTCAACAAGAAGATCCGTGCGCTCGGCCTGAAGATGGCGCTTTCGAGCAAGGCATCTGGCGGCCTCGTGGTAGTTGACAGCCTCGAGCTCAAGGATGCCAAAACCAAGGCGCTTGCCGGAATCTTCGGTAAGAATGGCTGGAACGGCAAGGTTCTCGTGATCGATGGCGAAGCCATCAACGAAGACTTCCGCAAGGCTGCCGGCAACCTGCCGGGCGTGGACGTGCTCCCGGCTGCGGGTGCCAATGTCTACGACATTCTCAACCACGACACGCTGGTCCTGACCAAGGACGCTGTCGCCAAGCTGGAGGCGCGTTTCAATGGCTAAGCAGCAGATCGACGCGCGTCACTACGACGTTATCCTGTCGCCGCACATCACCGAGAAGGCCACGCTTCTCTCGGAGAACAATGCGGTTGTCTTCAAGGTCGCCGGCACCGCCACGAAGCCCCAGATCAAGGAGGCCATCGAGGCTCTGTTTGATCGCAAGGTGAAGTCGGTCAACACGATCGTGAGCAAGGGCAAGACGAAGCGGTGGAAGGGCAAGCCCTACACCCGCACCGACTTCAAGAAGGCGATCGTGACTCTCGTTGAGGGTCAGGACCCGATCGACATCACCGAAGGTGTGAGCTGATCCCATGGCACTGAAAAACTATAACCCGACTAGCCCGGCCCGCCGCGCGCTTGTCCTTGTCGACAAGACCGGCCTGCACAAGGGCAAGCCCGTCAAGGCGCTGACCGAAGGTAAGCGCAAGACCGGTGGCCGTAATAACAAGGGCCATGTGACCAGCCGCGGCATCGCCGGTGGTCACAAGCAGAAGTATCGTTTCATCGACTTCAAGCGTCGCAAATGGGGCGTTGAAGGCACCGTGGAGCGGATCGAATACGATCCTAACCGCACCGCTTTCATCGCGCTCATCAAGTACGCCGATGACGAGCTGGCCTATATCATCGCGCCTAACCGCGTGGCCGTTGGCGACAAGATCATCGCCGATGAGAAGACCGACACGAAGCCGGGCAACGCCATGTTGCTGGGCCAGATGCCGGTCGGCACGATCTGCCACAACGTCGAAATGAAGCCCGGCAAGGGCGGTCAGATCGCCCGTTCGGCAGGCACCTATGTGCAGCTCGTCGGTCGCGACCGCGGCATGGTCATCGTTCGCCTGAACTCGGGCGAGCAGCGCTACCTGCGTGCCGATTGCATGGGCACGGTCGGTTCGGTGTCGAACCCCGACAACCAGAACCAGAACCTCGGCAAGGCCGGGCGTGTCCGTCACATGGGCCGTCGTCCGCTGACCCGTGGTGTCGCCAAGAACCCGGTCGATCACCCGCACGGTGGTGGTGAAGGCCGGACCTCGGGCGGTCGTCACCCGGTTACTCCGTGGGGCAAGCCGACCAAGGGCGCGCGTACCCGCAACAACAAGCAGACGGACAAGATGATCATCCGTTCGCGTCACGCCAAGAAGAAGAGGTAAGCGAAGATGGCACGTTCCGTCTGGAAGGGTCCGTTCGTCGACCTTCACCTGCTGAAAAAGGCGCAGGAAGCTCAGGAAGCCAGCAGCACCAAGCCGATCAAGACCTGGTCGCGCCGCTCGACTGTGCTCCCCGATTTCGTCGGCCTGACGTTCAACGTCTACAATGGCCACAAGTTCATCCCGGTGTCCGTTTCGGAAGAAATGGTCGGCCACAAGCTCGGCGAGTTCGCTCCTACGCGCACTTTCCCGGGGCACGCTGCCGACAAGAAGGGTAAGCGCTGATGAGCAAGCAGAAAGCCCCCCGTCGCGTTGCCGACAATGAGGCTCTGGCGGTCGGCACCACGATCCGTGGTTCGGCCCAGAAGCTGAACCTCGTCGCGGCGCTGATCCGTGGCCGCAAGGTTGAGGAGGCGATGAACATCCTCTCCTTCTCCAAGCGTGCTATGGCCCGCGACGCGCAGAAGGTGCTGGCCTCGGCCATCGCCAATGCCGAGAACAACCACGATCTCGACGTCGACTCGCTGGTCGTCGCCGAGGCGAGCGTTGGCAAGTCGGTCACCATGAAGCGCTTTGCGACCCGTGGCCGCGGCAAGTCGACCCGGATCCTCAAGCCGTTCAGCCGGCTGCGGATCGTCGTGCGCGAACAAGAGGAGGCCTGATCATGGGTCATAAGAGCAATCCGATCGGCCTTCGTCTGCAGATCAACCGTACCTGGGACAGCCGCTGGTACGCCGAGGGTGGCGACTATGCGCGTCTGCTCAAGGAAGACATCGAGATCCGCAAGTACATCATGGGCAAGCTGCCGCAGGCGGCGATTTCCAAGGTGGTGATCGAGCGTCCGGCGAAACTGTGCCGCGTATCGATCTTTGCTGCGCGTCCTGGTGTCATCATCGGCAAGAAGGGCGCGGACATCGAGAAGCTCCGCGGTGAACTGGCCAAGATGACCGCCAGCGAAGTGAAGCTGAACATCGTCGAGATCCGCAAGCCGGAAGTCGATGCCAAGCTCGTCGCTCAGGGCATCGCCGATCAGCTGATCCGCCGTGTCGCTTTCCGCCGCGCGATGAAGCGTGCGATGCAATCGGCCATGCGTCTGGGTGCCGAGGGCATCAAGATCATGTGCTCGGGCCGTCTCGGCGGCGCCGAAATCGCCCGCGTCGAACAGTATCGCGAAGGCCGCGTTCCGCTGCACACCCTGCGTGCCAACATCGACTATGCCGAAGCCGAGGCGCTGACCGCCTATGGTATCATCGGCATCAAGGTGTGGGTCTTCAAGGGCGAGATCATGGGCCATGATCCGACCTCGACCGACCGCCTGATGATGGAATCGCAGACGTCCGGCGTCCGCCCGGCTCGCTGAGGTAGAAGATCATGCTGCAACCGAAAAAAACCAAGTTCCGCAAGGCCTTCAAGGGCCGCATCCATGGTCTCGCCAAGGGTGGTTCGGCGCTGAACTTCGGCTCCTACGGCCTCAAGGCGATGGAACCGGAACGTATCACCGCGCGTCAGATCGAAGCTGCGCGTCGTGCGATCACCCGCCACATTCGCCGTCAGGGCCGTCTGTGGATCCGCGTGTTCCCCGATGTGCCGGTGTCGAAGAAGCCTGCCGAAGTCCGTCAGGGTAAGGGCAAGGGTTCGGTCGAATACTGGGCCGCGCGCGTCAAGCCGGGCCGTATTCTGTTCGAACTCGACGGCGTTCCCGGCCCGCTGGCTGCCGAAGCCTTCGAACGTGCCGCTATGAAGCTGCCGATCAAGACCAAGGTCGTTGCCCGTCTCGGCGACACCTCGCACCTGGGAGGCGAATAATGGCCAAGATTGAAGATCTTCGCACCAAGACCGACGATCAGCTGGGTGACCAGCTGACCGCGCTCAAGCGCGAACAGCTCAACCTGCGGTTCCAGGCCGCGACCAACCAGCTCGAGCGTTCGGCTCGGGTCAAGGAAGTTCGCCGCGAAATCGCTCAGATCAAGACCTTGCAGACCGAGCGCGCCAAGAGCGCGACGGCGCAGGGCTGAGGAGACAGACTATGCCCAAGCGTATTCTGATCGGGACCGTCAGCTCCGACAAGACCGACAAGACCGTGACCGTGCTGGTCGAACGCCGCGTGAAGCACCCGCTTTACGGCAAGATCATCAAGCGGTCGAAGAAGTACCACGCCCACGACGAAGCCAACGAGTACAAGGTTGGCGACAAGGTCCGCATCGAGGAGACGAAGCCGATCTCCAAGACCAAGACCTGGGCGGTGAAAGATCGGATCGTTGCATCAAAGGGTGTTGCGATCGAGGCCGATCTCGATGTAGAGGCCGCCGGCAACTAAGCCGACAAGCCGATTTAGTTTCCCTTCCTCGCAAGCCTGCGGGGAAGGGTTAGGCGTTTAGGAACTGCCGGGCCCCAGTCGTATTGGGTGTCTCGGCAAGCCAATGAGAAGGAACCGGATCAATGATCCAGATGCAGTCCAATCTCGACGTCGCGGACAACTCCGGCGCCAAGCGCGTCCAGTGCATTAAGGTGCTGGGTGGCTCGAAGCGTCGTACCGCGAGCGTCGGTGACGTGATCGTCGTTTCCGTCAAGGAAGCGCAGCCGCGTGCCCGCGTCAAGAAGGGCGACGTTCACCGTGCGGTGATCGTGCGCACCAAGAAGGATGTCCGCCGTGTCGACGGCACCGTCATCCGCTTCGACAGCAATGCTGCGGTGCTCGTCAACAAGAACGAGGAGCCGATCGGCACCCGTATCTTTGGCCCGGTGGTGCGCGAACTGCGCGGCAAGGGCTTCATGAAGATCATCTCGCTCGCTCCGGAGGTGCTGTGATGGCTGCTGCAAAGATCAAGAAGGGCGACAAGGTCGTCGTGCTTGCGGGCAAGGACAAGGGTGAGACCGGTACGGTCGCCAAGGTCATTCCCGGTGAAGGCAAGGTCGTGGTCGAGGGCGTCAACGTGATGACCCGCCACCGCAAGCCGAACCAGGCCAATCCGCAGGGCGGCATCGACCGCGTTGCCGCGCCGATGGCGATTTCGAATGTCGCCGTTGCCGATCCCAAGGACGGCAAGCCCACCCGTGTCCGCTTCGGAACGAAGGATGGCAAGAAGGTGCGCGTCGCCGTCAAGTCCGGGGAGACGATCGATGGGTGATTATACGCCGCGTCTGAAGACCAAGTACAACGAGGAAATCGCCAAGGCGATGACCGAGAAGTTCGGTTACAAGAACCACATGGAAGTCCCCAAGCTGGAAAAGATCACGCTCAACATGGGCGTGGGCGAAGCCAGCCAGGACAAGAAGAAGGTTCAGGTTGCCGCCGAGGAAATGGAACTGATCGCCGGCCAGAAGCCCGTGATCACCAAGGCCAAGAAGTCGATCGCCCAGTTCAAGCTGCGCGACGGCATGCCGATCGGCTGCAAGGTCAACCTGCGCCGTGACCGGATGTACGAATTCCTCGATCGTCTGGTGACGATCGCGATGCCGCGCATCCGAGATTTCCGTGGCCTCAACCCCAAGTCGTTCGATGGCAATGGCAACTATGCCATGGGCATCAAGGAGCAGATCATCTTCCCCGAGATCAGCTACGACCAGATCGACAAGGTGCGCGGCATGGACATCATCGTCACCACCACCGCCAAGACCGACGAGGAAGCGCGCGAGCTGCTGCGCCTGTTCGGTTTCCCGTTCCCGGCCGAGCAGTCGGCTGACGAAGAAAAGGCGGCGGCGTAAGCCGTCGCCCCGCAAGCTGAGAAAAGAGAGAGCTTAAGTCCAATGGCGAAACTGAGTTCCATCAACAAGAACGAGAAGCGCAAGCAGCTCGTTCAGAAGTATGCCGCAAAGTATGCTAAGCTGAAGGCGATTGCCGACGATGAGTCGCTCGACGAGACCGAGCGCCTGATGGCCCGCCTCAAGATGGCCGAACTGCCGCGCAACGCGAACCCGACCCGGGTGCGCAACCGCTGCAACACCACCGGCCGCCCGCGCGGTTACTACCGCAAGTTCGGCCTGTGCCGTATCGAGCTTCGCGATCTTGCCAACAAGGGCATGATCCCCGGCGTCACCAAGTCGAGCTGGTAAGGACCTAGAGAGATGGCATTGACCGATCCCCTGGGTGATATGCTCACCCGTATCCGCAACGGCCAGCGCGCGAAGAAGGACTCCGTCCTGTCGCCGGCGTCGAAGCTGCGTGCCAACGTGCTCGAGGTGCTTCAGCGCGAGGGCTATATCCGTGGCTACAGCGAAGACAGCAGCGGCGTGCACAAGGCGCTGCGCATCGAGCTGAAGTATTTCGAGGGCGAACCTGCGATCAAGCACGTTGCCCGTGTCTCCAAGCCGGGCCGCCGCGTCTACTCGGGTTCGAAGGAACTCCCGAGCATCCGCAACGGCCTTGGCATCACCATCGTCTCGACGCCTCGCGGTGTGCTTTCGGATGCCGAAGCCCGCACGCAGAACGTCGGCGGCGAAGTGCTGGCGGAGGTGTTCTGATGAGCCGCATCGGCAAAAGGTCGGTGGCGATCCCGAGCGGGGTGACGGCCACTATCGAAAATGGTTCGCTGATCGTGAAGGGCCCCAAGGGCACCCTCTCGATGAGCACTTCGGACCTCATCACCTACACGATCGAGGACGGCGAGATTTCGGTCAAGCCGGCCAACAACAGCAAGCCTGCGCGTTCCCACTGGGGCATGCAGCGCACGCTGGTGTCGAACCTGGTGGAAGGCGTCACCGACGGCTTCTCAAAGGTTCTCGAAATCGCTGGCGTCGGTTACCGCGCGAACATGCAGGGCAAGACCCTGAAGCTGCAGCTCGGTTTCTCGCATGACGTCGATCTCGATGTGCCGGAAGGCATTGAGGTGAAGACCCCCGATCAGACCACGGTCGAGATCTCGGGTATCGACAAGCAGAAGGTCGGCCAGTTCGCTGCCGAAATTCGCGAGTGGCGCAAGCCTGAGCCCTACAAGGGCAAGGGTGTGAAGTATCGCGGTGAGTATATCTTCCGCAAGGAAGGGAAGAAGAAGTAAGATGGCAAAGCTATCCCTTTTCGAACGTCGTCGTCGCCGTGTCCGCACGGCCCTGCGCGCCCGCGCCGGCGGCAAGCCGCGTTTGTCCGTGCACCGCACCGGCAAGCACATCTACGCCCAGATCATCGACGATGCCGATGGTCGTACCGTTGCCGCTGCCTCCACACTCGGTGGCAAGGCTTCGGGTGCCAATGTCTCCGCCGCCGAACAGGTCGGCAAGGACATTGCCGCTGCGGCCAAGAAGGCTGGCGTGACCACTGTCGTGTTCGATCGCGGCGGGTTCCTGTTCCATGGCCGCGTCAAGGCGCTGGCCGATGCCGCTCGTGAAGGCGGGCTGGAGTTCTGATGATGGCTGATGAAAACAACAACGCGGAAACGCCCGTGGTAGACAACGCCGGCTCGACCCCGACGCCGACCACCGCGCCGAGCGAAGCTGGTGAGAACCAGTCGGCAGCCGGTGCTACTGACGGCCAGGCGCGCGAAGCGTCGGGCGGTCGTGGCCGTGGCGGTCGCGGCGGTGATCGTGGTGGTCGCGGTGGCCGCGACGGCGGCCGTGATGGCCGTGGCCGTGGTCGCGGTCGTGATGACCGTCGCGGCGGTGACGATGATGGCGAAGAGCTGATCGAGAAGCTCGTCCACATCAACCGCGTCGCCAAGGTGGTGAAGGGCGGTAAGCGCTTCGGTTTCGCCGCGCTGGTCGTGGTTGGTGACGGCAAGGGCCGCGTGGGCTTCGGCCACGGCAAGGCTCGCGAAGTGCCGGAAGCCATCAACAAGGCGACTGCCGCTGCCAAGAAGAAGATGATCCGCGTGCCGCTGAAGGAAGGCCGCACGCTGCACCACGACGGCAAGGGCCACTTCGGCGCTGGCAAGGTCAACGTGCGTTCGGCGCCTCCGGGCACCGGCATCATCGCGGGCGGTCCGATGCGCGCCGTGTTCGAAAGCCTTGGTGTGGCCGACGTGGTCACCAAGTCGATCGGCACCTCGAACCCCTACAACATGATCCGCGCCACCTTCGACGCGCTCACCAACCAGTCTTCTCCGAAGTCGGTTGCGATGCGTCGTGGCAAGAAGGTCGCCGACCTTCTTGGTCGGGGCGGTCAGGTCAGTGAAGCTGAGGCAGAAGCCGAAGCTGCTGCTATCGCGGAGTAAGTCTGATGGCGACTATCAAGATCAAGCAGATCGGTTCGCCGATCCGTCGTCCGGAAAGCCAGCGCAAGATCCTGATCGGCCTCGGGCTGAACAAGATGCACAAGGTGGTGGAACGCGAGGACACCCCGGAAGTGCGCGGTGCGATCCGCAAGCTGCCGCACATGGTGCAGATCGTCGAAGACTGACGATCGCAAGGCTATAATTGACAAATGGTGGCCCGGGCGCGTACCGGGCCACCTTTCTTTTGGCGCGAACAAAGCGAAAGCGAGTGCAAGACTATGAAACTCTCAGACATCCGTGACAACGACGGTGCCCGCAAGGGCCGTATCCGCGTGGGCCGTGGCATCGGCTCGGGCAAGGGCAAGACCTCGGGCCGTGGCCAGAAGGGCCAGAAGAGCCGCTCGGGCGTGGCCGTGAAGGGCTTCGAAGGCGGCCAGATGCCGCTCCACATGCGGATCCCGAAGCGCGGCTTCAACAATCCGTTCGGCACGGACTATGCCGAGGCCAACCTGGGCCAGATCCAGGCGCTGGTCGACGCCGGCAAGCTCGACGCCAAGGCGACCATCGATCACGCAGCGTTGAAGGCCGCTGGCATTGCCCGTGGCGGCAAGGACGGCGTGCGTCTGCTCGGCAAGGGCGAAATCACCGCCAAGCTGACCTTCAAGGTTGCCGGTGCCTCGAAGGGCGCGGTTGCCGCGGTCGAGAAGGCTGGCGGCTCGGTCGAGGTGATCGACCGTGGTGCTCCCGAGCACGAAAAGAAGGCTGCTCGCGCCGAAGCCAACAAGGCTGCGCGCGCGAAATAACCGCTTTAAGGGGCGCGCGGGTTCGACAAAGAGCCGGCGCGCCCCTATCTACCCTGCCGGGCTTGCCAGGGGGTGGGCCGGATAGTCAGGAAGTCAAAAGACAGAACCGATGGCATCACGCGCCGACAACATCGCCTCATCTCTGAGCTTTGCCAACTTCGGCAAGGCGACAGAACTCAAGCAGCGCATCTGGTTCACTATCGGTGCGCTGATCGTGTTCCGCTTCATGAGCTTCGTGCCGCTACCGGGTGTGAACCCGCAGATCCTCGAAACGCTCTATGACCAGACGCGCGGCGGTATCCTCGATCTGTTCAACACATTCTCGGGCGGTTCGCTTGAGCGCATGAGTCTCATCGCGCTCGGCGTCATGCCCTACATCACGGCCTCGATCGTGGTGCAGCTGGCCGCTTCGCTTCATCCGTCGCTGATGGCGTTGAAGAAGGAAGGCGAAGCCGGCCGCAAGAAGCTCAATCAGTATACCCGCTATGGCACGGTGTTTCTGTGTGCGGTGCAGGGCTGGTTCCTTGCTTCTGGCCTTGAAGCTTACGGCGCGCAGTCGGGCCTGCAGGCGGTGGTCGATCCGGGCATGACCTTCCGTATCGTTGCCGTCATCAACCTCGTCGGCGGCACCATGTTCCTGCTGTGGCTGGGTGAGCAGATCACTTCGCGCGGCATCGGCAACGGCGTTTCGCTGATCATCATGGCGGGCATCGTCGCCCAGTTTCCTACCTTCACCTCGAACCTACTCGAAGGCGGCCGCACCGGCGCAATCAGCCCGGTCGTTATCGGCGGCTTCCTGGTCATGGTCGTGGCGTTGATCCTGGTGATCTGCTTCTTCGAGCGCGCCCAGCGCCGGTTGCTGATCCAGTACCCTAAGCGCGCGACCGAGCGGGGCGGGATGCAGGCCGACCGCTCTCACTTGCCGCTGAAGCTCAACACCGCAGGCGTCATCCCGCCGATCTTCGCCAGTTCGCTGTTGCTGCTGCCGCTGACGATCACGCAGTTCGCGGGCAATTCGATCGATCCGGGCAGCCAGTTCGGTGGCTTCGTGCAGAGCCTGAACCAGTATCTCGCCCATGGGCAGCCGCTGTATATGCTGCTCTACGCGGTCGGCATCATCTTCTTCTGCTTTTTCTACACTGCGGTGGTGTTCAACCCCGAGGATACGGCGGAGAACCTTAAGAAGAATGGCGGGTTCATACCCGGCATCCGTCCGGGCAAGCGCACCGCCGATTATCTCGACTATGTGCTGACGCGCATCACCGTTGTGGGCGCGATCTATCTGACGGTGGTTTGCGTGGTCCCCGAGTGGGGCATCGCGCAGACGGGCATTCCGTTGTTCCTTGGCGGTACGTCGCTGCTCATCGTGGTCAACGTGACCGTGGATACGATCAGCCAGATTCAATCGCACCTGCTTGCGCATCAGTACGGCGACCTTATCAAGAAGGCCAAGTTGAAGGGCCGCCTGCGCTGAGTCTTTTGACTCAGGCGTGGGGTTGCTCCGGTTAGTGAGGGGGCTTTCGTGAACATTATTCTTTTGGGGCCTCCGGGCGCGGGTAAGGGCACTCAGGCGGCGCGTCTGGTGGCCAAACATGGCATGCGCCAGCTTTCCACGGGCGACATGCTCCGGGCAGCCGTGAAGGCGCAGACGCCTGTTGGGCTCGAAGCCAAGGCTGTGATGGACCGCGGCGAGCTGGTGTCCGACGCTATCGTCTCGGCGCTGATCGACGAAGAGCTTGCCTCAATGGGGGCAGATACCGGCGCGATCTTCGACGGCTATCCGCGTACCGGCGCGCAGGCCGAAGCGCTCGATGCGCTGCTCGCCAAGCACAGCCGGAAGCT
Organism: Aurantiacibacter suaedae; assembly: GCF_005434915.1. Taxonomy (GTDB): domain Bacteria; phylum Pseudomonadota; class Alphaproteobacteria; order Sphingomonadales; family Sphingomonadaceae; genus Alteraurantiacibacter; species Alteraurantiacibacter suaedae. The sequence continues at coordinate 882,503 of NZ_SKCG01000001.1, read as the reverse complement.
CGACCATGTGATCGAGCTTGAGGTCAACGAAGACGCTCTGGTCGAGCGCATCACCGGCCGGTTCACCTGCGCCAATTGCGGCGAGGGCTATCACGACACGTTCAAGCAGCCGAAGGCCGAGGGTGTTTGCGACAAGTGCGGCAGCACCGAGTTCAAGCGTCGCCCAGACGATAACGAAGAAACCGTGCGCACGCGCATGACCGAGTATCGCGCCAAGACCGCGCCGATCCTGCCGATCTATGACGCGCGCGGCATTGTCACGCGTATCGACGGCATGGCCGACATCGACGAGGTCAGCGAGTCGATCGAGCGGGTTCTCGCCAGCTGAAGCAGGTGCGGGCCGCGTGTTTTGACGCGGGCCCGCGCTTGGGGTATATATCCGACCAACAGAGCGCTTCGCGTCTTGCGGGTCCGGAACATTCCGGCGACCCTTCATCTGCTGTTGACGTACTCCGCGAATCACCCTATCTGCGCGGTCCATTCGTCTCATTCGAAATGATCGGTTGCGGGGCGGGCTCCTTTCAAGGTTGTCCATTTCCCAGTCATTTGATTTTCGGGCAGGCGATAATTGCAGCTATGAGATAGGGGCGCCGCGGCCTTGGCAACGGAGTTACCCCTGTGGAGCATGGAGAAGTAAGTGGCTCGTATTGCAGGGGTAAACATCCCCACCAACAAGCGTGTTATCATCGCGCTTACCTACATTCACGGTATTGGTCCGACGACCGCCAAAGCGATTGCGGAAAAGCTGGGCATCGATGCCTCGCGCCGCGTTCAGGATCTGACGGACGCCGAGGTCCTGCAGATTCGCGAAACGATCGACGGCGAATATACGGTTGAAGGTGACCTTCGTCGCGACACCGCTATGAACATCAAGCGCCTGATGGACCTCAAGTGCTATCGCGGCCTGCGTCATCGCAACGGCCTGCCGGTGCGCGGCCAGCGCACTCACACCAATGCCCGCACCCGCAAGGGCAAGGCCAAGCCGATCGCTGGCAAGAAGAAGTAAGCTAGGCTTTTAGCCCAAGCTTTTCCCTTCTGTCCCAATACGAGGAATCAGAACAATGGCACGCGAACCAGGCCGTATCCGGCGCCGCGACAAGAAGAACATTTCGAGTGGTGTTGCCCACGTCAACGCCAGCTTTAACAACACCATGATCACCATCACCGATGCGCAAGGCAATGCGATCAGCTGGTCCAGCGCCGGCATGATGGGCTTCAAGGGCAGCCGCAAGTCGACTCCCTATGCCGCTCAGGTTGCTGCCGACGATGCCGGTAAGAAAGCTGCCGAGCATGGCGTGCGCACCCTCGAGGTGGAGATCAAGGGTCCGGGCTCGGGCCGTGAGAGCGCGCTGCGTGCCCTCCAGGCCGTGGGCTTCACGATTACCTCGATCCGCGACGTAACCCCGATCCCGCACAACGGGGTCCGGCCGTCCAAGCGTCGTCGCGTCTGATCGAACTTGTGCCCCGTGGCAGGGCCTCCTGCCACACCACACTTTTTCGCATCGGCCGCGGCGCTCTCCGGCGTTCGCGGCCTTTGCCGCCAATACGAACCTTTAGGGGAAGTCCATGTCCGTCAACATGAAGAACTGGCAGGAGCTGAAGAAGCCCAACACCCTCGAGATCAAGGAAGGCGGCGACAAGAAGCGCAAGGCCACCTTCGTCGCAGAGCCGCTTGAGCGCGGCTATGGTCTCACGCTGGGCAACGCCCTGCGCCGCGTTCTTCTTGCCAGCCTTCAGGGTGCCGCCATCACCTCGATCAAGATCGAGAACGTGCTGCACGAATTCTCGAGCCTGGCTGGTGTGCGCGAGGATGTCACCGACATCGTCCTTAACGTGAAGCAGATCGCGCTGAAGATGGAAGGCGAAGGCCCCAAGCGGCTTCAGCTTTCGGTCACCGGCCCGGCCGAAGTCACCGCCGGCGACATCGCCGTCACCGGTGACATCGAAGTGCTGAACAAGGATCTGGTGATCTGCCACCTCGACGAAGGCGCGACGCTCAACATGGAGCTGACCGCTGACACGGGTAAGGGCTACGTCCCCGCCGTGCAGAACCGCCCGATCGATGCTCCGATCGGTCTGATCCCGGTCGACTCGCTCTATTCGCCGATCAAGCAGGTCAGCTACAAGGTCGAGAACGCCCGCGTCGGCCAGGAACTGGACTACGACAAGCTCTCGCTGACCGTCGAGACCGATGGCACCGTGACCCCGGAAGATGCCGTGGCCTATGCCGCGCGCATCCTGCAGGATCAGCTCACGCTGTTCGTCCACTTCGAGGATGGCATTCCGCAGCCGCAGTCGGCGATGATCGGCGTTGCTGCCGAGCCGCAGGAAAGCGACACCAACCAGCTCAACCGTTACCTGCTCAAGAAGGTCGATGAGCTGGAGCTTTCGGTGCGTTCGGCCAACTGCCTCAAGAACGACAACATCATCTACATCGGCGATCTGGTCCAGAAGACCGAAGCCGAGATGCTGCGCACGCCGAACTTCGGTCGCAAGTCGCTCAACGAGATCAAGGAAGTGCTCTCCAGCATGGGTCTGCGCCTCGGCATGGACATTCCTGGCTGGCCGCCCGAGAACATCGAGGAAATGGCCAAGAAGCTCGAGCAAGAGCTGCTGGGCTAACCAGTTACGGCCTCCGGTGCGATCCGGGGGCCGATTATGGGGCAAGGTGGCACCCCTGAAGAGCCACCGGGATTGGGGTACCTCACACGGCCCCCCTACGAACTGAAGGAAGACAATTATGCGTCACGGTATTTCCGGCCGTAAGCTTAGCCGCAAGTCGCAGCACCGCACCGCGATGTTCCGCAACATGGCGGCGGCTCTGGTCAAGCATGAGCAGATCCTCACCACCCAGGCGAAGGCCAAGGAACTTCGCCCCTACGTCGAGAAGCTGATCACCCTCGCCAAGAAGGGTGGCCTGTCGAACCGTCGTCTGGCCCACGCTCGCATGATGGACGACGCGCAGGAAAAGAAGCTGTTCGACGTTCTGGCCGAGCGTTATGCCAACCGTGAAGGTGGTTATACCCGCATCATCAAGGCCGGCTACCGCGCCAGCGACGCCGCTCCGATCGCTTACATCGAGCTGGTCGACCGCGACGTCGAAGCCAAGGGCCAGGATTCGGGCCCGGTGCTGACCGAGGATGAGTACGAGGACGCGTAAGCGCTCGTCGTCTCAGCGACATATACATGAAGGGGCCGGGCAGAGATGCGCCGGCCCCTTTCTTTTGGCTCTCTGTACCGGTGTTCATGTTATGCGTTGAAAAGCTGAACGGCAGCTAACGCGCAAGTTCAGTCCCGTCTCACTGTGGCTCGCTTAGACCTTGGGTATCGGAGGCCATCGGGCCTCAACCACCCGAGGAGAAGCCAGATGACCGCCATTTCCAAAGCTCTCGCCAAAGGCGCTGTTGCCACCGTGGCGGCAGGCGCGATGGCGATGGCTGCTGCCAGCCCTGCCGCCGCGCAGGAACGCTATCGCCACAACGACCGTGATCGCGGTGGCCTCTCGACCGGTGAGATCATTGCCGGTGTCGCCGTGCTCGGGGGCCTTGCCGCCGTGCTTGCCTCCTCGCGCAACAACCGTGATCGCGACTATCGTTACAATGGGCGGTACAATGATCGCCGGGGCTGGAATGACTATCAGCGCACCGCCGACAGGGCGATTGACCAGTGCGTCCGCGCGACCGAGCGCCAGGCGCGCCGGTGGAGCGGCAGCCGTGCCGAAGTTACCGATATTCGCGACATCGACCGGAACCGGCGCGGATTTGAGGTGAAGGGCAGGATTGCGGTGCGTGACGATTATCGTGGGCGTGGCTGGGACCGGGCGGGTTATCGCGGTCGCAACGATCGCTGGGACGAGGGCCGTTTTACTTGCCGTGTGAGAAACGGCCGGGTGGTCGATGTGGACTTCCGCGGCATTCGCGGCCTGTAATCAGTTGTCCATGGGCGGGGCAGGGCGGTTCAGGCTGGCGACAGTCTGAGCCGCCTAGTCTCCCAGAGATAGCCTCCTGGAGGAGTTGCCCGCATGATCCGTCTGTCTGCCGCCGTGACCTCGCTTGCCGCGCTGGCCATGGCCGCCTCGCCAGCAAGTGCTCTGGACCTGCCAGCATCGCCTGGGCTTGGCCAACATGCGGACCCGGTGATGCATATGAAGGCGCAAGGCTGGGGCTATGATCGCTACGATAGGTATGACCGCTACGACCGTTATGATCGCTATGATCGCTACCGGCGCCACCGTGATCGCGGCATAGGCACGGGCGACGTGATCGCCGGTGTGCTGGTGATCGGCGCGATTGCCGCTATCGCCAGCTCCGCCTCCAAACGTTCGCGTGAGCGCTACGACGAACGCTATCCACGCCGCACGTCTGCCCCTTCAGACTATCGCCGCGACAGCCGCAATTCCGACAGCGGTATCGATCGTGCGGTCGATATGTGTGTCGATCAGGCCGAACGCGGCTCAGCGCGGGTCGAGAGCGTCGATGACGCCTCGCGTAGGGCCGATGGCTGGCGGGTGTCGGGCCGGATGTCGGATGGTCAGGATTGGAACTGCTGGATCGACAACGATGGTCGCCTGCGGTCACTCGATTTCGGCGCTGGTTATGCCGACCTTGGCAATGGGGCCGGTTACCAATCCGCTGCCGCCATTGGGCAGTTGAGCAACGAGGCCTACACCCGCGCGCGCGCCGCTACGCGCTATGGCGGCTACGAGGCCAGCGGCGACGACACAGATGCCGATAGCGGCGCAATCGACGGTGATCTCGCCAGTGTCCCGGCGCCTGCCTATCCTGGCGGTCCGCTGCCGGGAGAAGAGCGCTACTGAGGGGGATCAGCCTCGGGCTTGCTGGCTCGGGTGTAGGCTGGCAGTTGCAGGCTCCACATAAGGGCGGCGGCGCGCATTGTGAAGCCGACCACCGAGCCGACTAGCAGCGCCAGCGTCTCGTCAATACCGCACAGCATCATAATCGCCGCCGTCACGGCTGCCAGTGCCGATGGGGTGACATAGAGGTCCGGCCGCATCAGGATCGAGGGCACGCCTGCCACCACGTCGCGCAGCATCCCGCCCGCGCAGCCCGTAATCACGCCGAGGATCATCGCGGGCACCGGTTCGACCCCGTAGGCGAGCGCCTTGCCTGCGCCCAGCGTCGAGAAGGCGGCCAGGCCGGCGGCGTCGGCCCATTCGAGTAAGCGGCCTTCCCACAGTTTGGCCGGGGTGATCCACACGGCCGCCGCGCTGATCAGTATAATCGGCGCGACCAGCGGATCGACCAGCCAGAACACCGGCGCATCGAGCATTACGTCTCGGATCGTCCCGCCGCCGACTCCGGTGAGCAGGGCGAAGAAGCAGGCGGTGACGAAGGTCTGGTTAAGCTGCGCGGCCAGCAAGGCCCCCGACAGCGCAAACACGGCGATGCCGCCGAGCGAGAGCAGGGGCAGCAGAGGATCGATCATGCCCGCCCCCCAAAGCGGGGCTTGGCCTTGCGCCGGCGGAACATCAGGACGCAGCCCAGCAGCGCCCCGATCACGGCGAGCGCGGCAAACACCGTCAGCACCGGGTGCGAAGTATCCTCGCGCGCTTCGAGATCCATAATGTGCAGGCCCCACATGAAGTCATAAAGGCGCCACCAGCCCGTGCGCACGGCCACGATCTCGCCGGTACTGGAGCGCATGTAGATGTTTGTGCCATCGGAGAAATGGGCCTGCCAGGCGTCGAACGGCGCGCGCAGGTCCATCGGCGAGACATCGGCGGGGACGTAGGTCACGCTTTCGAGCTTACCGTCGCCCGCATAGGCCGCCTCGGCTACGCGCTGCGCTTCGCTTTCGATCAGCGGTGGCAGCACCTCGCCAGTGCGCGCCGAATAGCGGTAGCGACCGCCATCGGCCTCGGTAACGAGCCACGCGGGGCCGTCGACCTGCTGGACCAGCGAAATGGCGCTCGCCTCGTTCAGGCTGTCGGCGGGGAACACCAGCCCGCGCGGGTCGATCAGCGGAGCCTCGGTGCGCAGGTGCTCGCCGCGCACTTCCTCTATCGGATACAGTGTCATCACCAAGCCGCTGATGCACCACATCAAAATCGGCACGCCCACCAGCCAGCCAAGCCAGATGTGCCAGCGAGCGAATTTCAGCATGAGATTGCGTCGAGCCATGGCGGCGCGCCCTACACGAAAGTGCTAGGAGGTGGCGAACAGTTTTGAACGGTCCGCAAAGACCTTCATCTCGATGGCATTGCCAGAAGGATCGGTAAAGAACATCGTCGCCTGCTCACCGGGCTGTCCCTTGAAGCGGATATAGGGCGCGATCTTGAAATCCGTGCCCGCTGCGGTGAGGCGGTCGGCCAGTTCCTGCCATTGCTCCATGCCCAGCACGAGGCCGAAATGCGGCACTGGCACGCCATGCCCGTCGACCGGGTTTTCATGCGCATCGGAACGCTTACCTGTCAGGTGGGCGACAATCTGGTGGCCGTAGAAGTCGAAATCGACCCACTGCTCGCTGCTGCGGCCTTCGGGGCAGCCCATCACGTCGCCCCAGAATGCGCGGGCTGCGGCAAGGTCGTGGACCGGAAAGGCAAGGTGAAAGGGGGAGAGTTCGGCCAAATCAGAAGCCCATCGGATGATCGTCGAGGAACTTGTACTCTTCCGCAGTGGTCGCGCGGCCCAGCGCCTCGTTGCGCGCGGGATAGCGGCCGAACCGGGCGATCACCTCGGCATGACGACGGGCAAATTCCTCACCCTCGGCAAGGCCTGCCTCGTGCATCAGCGTGATGGAGCGTTCGACATCGGCAAGATCTTCGGAGTGCATGAACGGCATATAGAGAAACATCTTCTCCGCGCCCGTCATCCCGTGATCGAAATTCCTGTCGAGAGCCTCTCGCGCAAGCGCCAGCGCCGCCTCATCCTGGGCATAGGCGCCGGGATCGTCACGAAACATGTTTCGGCTGAACTGGTCGAGCACGATGATCGCCGCGAGTATGGTTCGCGGATCGTCGTGCCAAGCGGTTGGCACCTCCTTGGCCAGTTCACTGTGGAGCGGGCCGAAGCGCTGCTCGATCTTCACATCGATTGCGTCATCCTGCGCGAAGCGCTTGTCGGCCGGAACCTCGCCAAGCCAGAAGCCAAGCACCTCGGAGGCTGCATCTGTTGGATCGGAGAGGGAAACGGTCATCGGCGTACTCCTTGCGGCCATGCGAGCGCCACAGCGTAGCCGATTACCGGGGCCGCACCATAACCGATAAGCGGCGTGGGGTAATTGTTCACCACCGCCATGACGGCGAAACCGAACAGCGATCCGGCCAAGGCAAACCGTTCGGCGCGCGTGCCGGGGCCGGTCAGTAACATCAGCGCGAACGACGCCAGCAGGCAGACCAGCAGCAACAGCGCGCAGGGGCCGCTGTCACCCGCCGCCTGCACGAGCACCCGCTCGACAAAGGCGACGGCGGGCAGTTCGCCGTGGAGGCCCGCATAGATGGTGGCGAAAAAGCCGAGCACGGCGATGACGCCCACGCGCCAGTCCTTAATGACATGGTGTAGCGCGACCGCAGCAATGGTGATGGCAAAGGACGCTCCCGCATCCGGTTGCAGCAGTGCGGCGAACAGCGCAGACGCGAGCATCCAGTGCCCGTAGTGTAGATCCTGGGCCGCCAATCTCGCGAGCAGGGGCAGAACGAGCAGCCCGCTGTTGAGCGCCACCGGGCCAAACGGGAGCCAGCGGGCGATGCCGTTCATGGTGGGCCCGGTGGCGAGTGGCAGGAGCAGTAGCGCCACGCAGATAGCGGCTGCGATCCGCTGCGTTGTGGTGGTGGCCAGCCTTTGCGAGGCGCTCACCAGCAGAACCAGCGCGGCCACCAGCGACGCGACGGTAATCGCGAGATACGCACCGGGCGCGCCAAAGCTCGCCATATAGGTGAGCCCGGCCAGCACCGGGAGCGCAAGCGCCAGCAGCGCGGGCAGTCGGGCGGTGACGTGCTCGCGGGCGCTGATCACGAGATCACATGTGGATCGGCTTGCCGCGCACCGCCATGGCCGCTTCCTTGATCGCCTCGGAATGCGTCGGGTGGGCGTGGCAGGTGTAGGCGATGTCTTCGCTGAGCGCACCGAATTCCATCGCCTGCGTTGCCTGCGAGATCATCGTGCCCGCCACCGATGCGATGCACCAGACGCCCAGCACCTCGTCGGTTTCGGCATCGGCGATCACCTTTACGAAGCCATCGGGCTCGTGGTTGGTCTTGGCGCGGCTGTTGCCGAGCATCGGGAACTTGCCGACCTTGATCGCGCCGCGCTCCTTGGCCGCTTCCTCGGTAAGGCCCACGCCTGCAAACTCAGGCATGGTGTAGACGACGCCGGGGATCAGGTCGTGATTGACGATGCCGATCTGGCCCGCAATCCATTCGGCCACGGCAATGCCCTCGTCCTCGGCCTTGTGCGCGAGCATCGGGCCGGGAACCACATCACCGATGGCGCGAACGCCTTTCACCTTGGTGCGGAACTGGCCGTCGACCTCGATCTGGCCGCGCTCGTTGGTTTCTAGGCCGATGGCCTCGAGGTTCAGGCCCTCGGTGTTCGGACGCCGCCCGATCGAGACGAGCACGCAATCGGCCTCGATCACTTCGGCCTCGCCGCCAGCGGCGGGCTCGACGCTAACCTTGGCGTTCTTGCCCTTGACCTCGACCCCGGTGACCTTGGTCGACAGCTTGAGCGTCATGCCCTGCTTCTTGAAGATCTTGGCCGCTTCTTTGCGCACGTCTCCGTCCATGCCGGGCAGCAGCTGGTCAAGGAATTCGACCACGGTGACTTCGGCCCCGAGCCGCCGCCAGACCGAGCCCAGCTCCAGCCCGATCACGCCGCCGCCGATGACGACCATCTTCTTGGGGACAGCAGGCAGGTCGAGCGCGCCGGTGCTATCGACCACCACGCCCTTGTCGTTGTCGATCTCGACACCGGGCAGGGGGGTGACAGAGGAGCCGGTCGCGATCACGATGTCCTTGGCAGAGTGGCTCTCGCCATCGACCTCGACGGTGTGTTCGTCCGTAAACTTGGCGTGGCCATTCAGCCAGGTCACCTTGTTCTTCTTGAACAGCATCTCGATCCCGCCGGTGAGTTGCTTGACCGCATCGCGGCGCTGGCCGTGCATGGAATCGAGATTGAGCTTCGGGGTCACCTCGACGCCCATCTTGGCCATGGTGCCATTGGCGGCGGCGTCGAAATACTCGCTGGCGTGAAGCAGGGCCTTGGAGGGAATGCAGCCGACGTTAAGGCAGGTGCCGCCCAGGGTGGCGCGGCTTTCGACGCAGGCGACCTTGAGGCCCAGCTGCGCGGCACGGATCGCCGCCACATAGCCGCCGGGGCCGGCACCGATCACGATTACGTCGAAGTCATAGTCTGCCATGTTTACTCCGCTCATCCAGAGCTTTTCGAAGGATTGCTCTTACTTCGGTCTTGCCGCTCCCGTTACAAGGCCAGGGCTTAGATAGCCCAGCCCAAACGGGAGCGAGGTAGTCTTACAAGTCGATCAGCAGCCGGGTCGGATCCTCGATCGCTTCCTTGATCGTTTTCAGCGCGGTGACAGCCTCACGACCGTCAATGATGCGGTGATCGTAGCTGAGCGCGATGTACATCATCGGGCGGATCACGATCTCGCCATTACGCACGACCGGACGATCCTCGATCCGGTGCAGGCCGAGCACGGCCGACTGCGGCGGGTTGATGATCGGGGTGCTCATCAGGCCGCCGAACACGCCGCCGTTGGAGATGGTGAAGGTGCCGCCCTTCATCTCGTCCATGGTCAGCGTGCCGTCCTTGGCCTTGCCGCCATATTCGGCAATCGCCTTCTCGATGCCCGCAAAGCTCAGCTGGTCGACATTGCGCACCACCGGCACCACGAGGCCGTTGGGGGCCGACACCGCCACTGAAATATCGACATAGTCGAAATAGACGATCTCGTCGCCATCGATCTGCGCGTTGACCGAGGGGAAGGTCTTCAGCGCCAGTACCGAAGCCTTCGAGAAGAAGCTCATGAAGCCGAGCTTCACGCCATGCTTCTTCGCGAAAACATCCTTGTACTTCTCGCGCGCCTCGATCACCGCCGTCATGTCGACGTCGTTGAAGGTGGTGAGCAGCGCGGCGGTGTCCTGCGCGCTCTTCAGGCGCTTGGCGATGGTCTGGCGCAGGCGCGTCATCTTCACGCGCTCTTCCTTGCGCTCGCCGCCGGTAGCGGGAGCGGCAGACGGCACATTCGCGGTGTCGGCAGGCGCAGCGCCACCAGACTTGGCCTTGGCCGCGGCCAGCACATCTTCCTTGGTCAGGCGGCCATCCTTGCCGGTGCCTTTGATCGTGGTCGGATCGAGCCCAGCTTCGAGCACCGCGCGGCGCACAGCAGGCGACATGGTCGGCGAGCCATCGGGCAGCGCTTCCATTTCTTTCTCGCTGGCCTTTTCGGCCGGGGCTTCCTCAGACTTTGCTGCCGGAGCAGGCGAGGTCGAGGGCGAAGGGGCCGCACCGCTGCCGCCTTCGGAAACGGTCGCGATCACCGCGTCCACTTCTACCGTATCGCCCACGGCGACGATGTGCTCGCCCATCACGCCCGCAACGGGCGAGGGCACCTCGATGGCGACCTTGTCGGTTTCGAGGCTGGCAATAGGCTCGTCCTGCGCCACGGCATCGCCGGGCTGCTTGAGCCATTCGCCAACGGTTGCTTCGGTGACGCTTTCGCCCAGCACGGGCACTTTGACTTCGATGGTCATGGTCTTTGGTCTCTCAGCCTAGTTGGTGCCGCGCTTTTCGGCGCACTCTGTCGCGGTCTTGCCGCGGGTGGATAGTCCCAGGGCGACCGACACCAGCGCTTCCTGCTGCGCCTGATGGCGCTTGGCATAGCCGGTGGCGGGCGACGCAGCCACTTCGCGCCCGGCATAGCTTGGGCGCATCCCCTTGTGCCCGGCGGCGGTCAGTGCCTCTTCGATCTTGCTCTCGACGAAGAACCAAGAGCCGTTGTTCTTCGGCTCTTCCTGACACCACACCACCTCTTCGAGGTTGGTCATGCGCTGCATGCGCGTCGCGAGCGGTTCGCCGGGGAAGGGGTAGAGCTGCTCGATGCGCACGATCGACACGTCGTCGACGCCCTCTTCGTCGCGCTTGGCCATGAGGTCGTAGGCGACCTTGCCCGAGCAGAGCACCAGGCGGCGCACCTTCTTGTCGTCGACTTGCTTCTTGTCGGAGAGAATCCGCATGAAGTGAGCCTCGCCGGTGAACTTGTCCTCGTCGCTCTTGGCCATCGGATGGCGCAGCAGCGACTTCGGCGTCATGATCACGAGCGGCTTGCGGAACGGACGCAGCATCTGCCGGCGCAGCACGTGGAAGTAGTTCGCCGGGCTGGTGATGTTGCAGACCTGGATATTGTCGTTCGCGCACAGCTGCAGGAAGCGTTCGAGACGCGCCGAGCTATGCTCCGGACCTTGCCCCTCGAACCCGTGCGGCAGCAGCAGCACGAGGCCATTGGCGCGCAGCCACTTGGCTTCGGCAGCGGCAATATACTGGTCGATGATGATCTGCGCGCCGTTGGCGAAGTCGCCGAACTGCGCTTCCCACAGCACCAGCGTCTTGGGGTCGGCCATCGCAAAGCCATATTCGAACCCGAGCACGCCATATTCGCTGAGCGTGGAATCGTAGACCTCGAACTTGCCGTGCGGCAGGTTCGACAAGGGCACATATTTCGCCTCGGTCTTCTGGTCGATCCAGATTGCATGGCGCTGGCTGAAGGTGCCGCGGCCCGAATCCTGCCCCGACAGACGCACACCAAAGCCCTCGGTAACGAGGCTGCCGAAGGCGAGCGCCTCGGCTGTCGCCCAGTCGAACCCGCTGCCGGTCTCGAACATCTCGCGCTTGGCATCGAGCACGCGTTGCAGCGTCTTGTGGATCGTCACATCCTCGGGGACGGTGGTCAGCGTGCGGCCAAGATGGTCGAACAGCTTCTTGTCGATCGCGGTGTCGATGTTGCGGCGCGCGTGCTCTGGGTCGGCAGGCTTGTGTAGCCCGCTCCAACGGCCGGCGAACCAGTCCGCCTCGTTGGGCTTGTAGCTCTGCCCGGCCTCGAATTCCTCGTCGAGACGCTTAGTGAATTCTTCGCGCATAGCCGGCGCGGTGCCTGCTTCGATCACGCCTTCGGCCTTCAATCGCTCGGAGTAGATTTCCGACACGCGCGGATGCTGCTTGATCGCCGAATACATCAGCGGCTGGGTGAACATCGGCTCGTCACCCTCGTTGTGGCCGAAGCGGCGATAGCACCACATGTCGATCACGATGTCGCGCTTGAAGGTCTGGCGATATTCGACCGCCAGCTTGCAGGCAAAGGTCACGGCCTCGGGATCGTCGCCGTTTACATGCAGGATCGGGGCCTGCACGCCCTTGGCGACGTCGCTCGGATAGGGCGAGTTGCGGGCGAACTTGGGGCTGGTGGTGAAGCCGATCTGGTTGTTGATCACGAAGTGGATGCAGCCGCCGGTATCATAGCCGCGCACGCCGGAAAGGCCGAAGCACTCCCACACCACGCCTTGGCCCGCGAAGGCCGCATCGCCGTGAATCAGCACGGGCAGCACCTTCTGATGCACGCCGAGATCGTCGTGAATCGCCTGCTGCGCCCGCGTCTTGCCGAGCACGACCGGGTCGACCGTTTCGAGGTGCGAAGGATTGGGCACGAGGCTCATGTGGACCTTGATCCCGTCGAACTCGCGGTCGGTGCTGGTGCCGAGGTGATACTTCACGTCGCCCGAGCCGCCGACATCGTCGGGATTGGCGCTGCCGCCCGAGAACTCGTGGAAGATGACCTTGTAAGGCTTGGCCATCACGTTCGCCAGCACGTTTAGGCGGCCGCGGTGCGCCATCCCGTAAATGATCTCGCGCACGCCGGTGCTGCCGCCATACTTGATGACCGCTTCCAGCGCCGGGATCATCGCCTCGCCGCCATCGAGCCCGAAGCGCTTGGTGCCGACATACTTCTTGCCGAGATACTTTTCGTATTCCTCGCCGCGGATCACCGCTTGGAGGATCGCCGTCTTGCCTTCGGGCGTGAACTGGATCGTCTCCTCGGGGCTTTCAAAGCGTTTTTGCAGGAAGCGCCGCTCCTCGGTGTCGGCGATGTGCATGTATTCGAGGCCGACATTGCCGCAATAGGTCTTGCGCAGCGCCTTGTAGAGGTCGCCTACCTTGACCCATTCGAACCCGAACGCGCCGCCGACATAGACTTCCTGATCCTCACGCCCGGCAAAGCCGTGGGCGGCGAGCGACAGCTCTTCTTCTTTGTCGCGGTGGGTGAGGCCCAGCGGATCGAGCGTGGCTGCCATGTGCCCGCGCACGCGATAGTGCCGGATCAGCATCATCGCCTGGATCGAATCGTTGGCCGCAGTCTCGATGCTCTTGGCATCGACCGGTTTGCCCGCGTCCTTGGCCGCCTTCTCGACCGACAGCTTCATCGCCGTCGGGTCGAGGCCCGCGGTCAGGTCGCTGCCGTCGTCGGCAAGCGGCCAGCGCGGGTTGGCCCAGCTCGGCCCTGCCTGGGCCCCGCCCTGGTCGGGCATTTCGGGAAGCAAATTCAACGGCTCATCACCCATGGCAGGGACCTTCACACAACTCTTCGTCAACCATAACCCTTACGGGTGGAACTCAGGCGAGTTCCTTGAGCAGGGCATCCAAAGTAATACCGAGTTCGCTGGGCGAGGGGCTGACACGAATGCCGGCCGCTTCCATCGCGGCGATCTTGTCTTCCGCGCCGCCCTGGCCGCCCGAGACGATTGCGCCCGCGTGGCCCATGCGGCGGCCCGGAGGGGCGGTGCGCCCGGCGATGAAGCCGACCATCGGCTTGGAGCGGCCCTTAGCGGCTTCCTGCTTGATGAACTCGGCCGCTTCTTCCTCGGCGCTGCCGCCGATTTCGCCGATCATGATGATCGACTTGGTCTCGTCGTCCGACAGGAACAGGTCGAGCACGTCGATGAAGTTGGTGCCGTTGACCGGGTCGCCGCCGATGCCGACAGCCGTGGTCTGGCCGAGGCCGACCGCGGTGGTCTGGTGCACGGCTTCGTAGGTCAGCGTGCCCGAACGGCTGACGACGCCGACGGAGCCCTTCGAGAAGATCGAGCCTGGCATGATGCCGATCTTGCACTCGCCGGGGGTAAGCACGCCGGGGCAGTTCGGCCCGATCAGGCGCGACTTCGAGCCCTGCAGCGCGCGCTTCACGCGCACCATGTCGAGCACGGGAACACCCTCGGTGATGGCGACGATCAGCTCGATTTCGGCCTCGATGGCTTCAAGGATCGAGTCGGCGGCGAATGGCGGCGGGACGTAGATGACCGAAGCGGTCGCGCCGGTTTCGGCCTTGGCTTCCTTTACGGTGTCAAAATTCGGGAGGCCGAGGTGCGTGGTGCCGCCTTTGCCGGGGGTCACGCCTGCAACCATCTGCGTTCCGTAGTCCAGCGCTTGCTGGGTGTGGAAGGTGCCGGTGTTGCCGGTCATCCCCTGGGTGATGACCTTGGTGTCTTTGTTTACGAGGATGGACATTCGTCGTTCCTTTTTCTTCGGGCGGCTGTGCAGCGAGGGCTGGAATTCCGCCCGAGAGAGAGCTTGCGAACCCCGGCGGGGCCGGGGCTCACGGAGGGAAGTGTCAGGCGAGGCTCGGCTCGAGCCCCTTACAGGCCACCAGCAGCTCTTCGACCGCGTCGACCGAGACCTTGAGGTTGGCTTTTTCTTCGTCCGACAGTTCGATCTCGACCACGTCCTCGATGCCATTGGCACCGATCACGGCCGGAACGCCGACGTAAAGCCCGTCAACGCCATACTTGCCTTCGACGTAAGCCGCGCAGGGCAGGATACGCTTCTGGTCGCCAAGGTAGGCTTCGGCCATCGCGATCGCACTGGTGGCGGGCGCATAGTAGGCCGAGCCGGTCTTCAGCAGGCCAACGATCTCGCCGCCGCCCGAGCGGGTGCGGGCCACGATCTCGTCAAGCCGCGATGCATCGACGCCCTTGATCTTCGCGAGGTCGTGCACCGGAATGCCGGAGATGGTGGAATAAGAAAGCACCGGCACCATGGTGTCACCGTGGCCGCCGAGCACAAAGGCGTTCACGTCCTTCACCGAGACGCCGAATTCCCAGGCAAGGAAGGTCGCGAAGCGTGCCGAGTCGAGCACGCCAGCCATGCCGACCACCTTGTTGGCGGGCAGGCCGGAGAATTCGCGCAGCGCCCAGACCATCGCGTCGAGCGGGTTGGTGATGCAGATCACGAAAGCGTCCGGGGCGTGGGTCTTGATGCCTTCGCCCACGGCCTTCATCACCGAAAGGTTGATGCCGAGCAGGTCGTCACGGCTCATGCCGGGCTTGCGCGGCACACCAGCGGTGACGATGATCACGTCGGCCCCGGCAATATCGGCATAGTCGTTGGTGCCGGTGATCGAGGCGTCGAAGCCTTCGACCGGGCCGCACTGGCTGAGATCGAGCGCCTTGCCCTGCGGCATCCCTTCGGCGATGTCGAACAGGACGATGTCGCCCATTTCTTTCTTCGCTGCGAGGTGAGCGAGGGTGCCGCCGATCATGCCGGCGCCGATAAGGGCGATCTTCTTGCGTCCTGCGTTCTGGGCCATCGGGTGTCTTCGTCCTTTGCCTTTCGAGGGGCGCACTCCGAAATATCATGACATTGCCCTGCGCCCGGCCGGGGCAATGCCTTTCGTGGGTGGTGCGTTAGGCCTGCCCAAAGCCCATTGCAACAGCGAAAGCGGCCCTCAATTGGCTTATCTTTGCAAACACTTCGCAGTATCAAGAACTCAGCGCGCGAGGCTGGCCGAAGCCTAGAGCGCGATGTCGAAATGGTTCAGGTTTTCGGCCTCGCGCGCAAGCAGTTCTTGTGCCCCCTGCGCGGTGACGGCGCGGCTATAGTAGAAGCCCTGGCCCAGCGTGCAACCCGCGCGGCGCAGGCTTTGCGCCTGCTCAAGCGTCTCGATGCCCTCGGCTACGATTTCCATCCCGAGCTTGCGGCCCATGCCGGCCACCGCGCGAATGATCGCATCGCTGTGCGCGCCCACCTCAGGGCCGCACACGAAGCTGCGGTCGATCTTGATCTTGTCGAAGTGATAGCGGTGCAGGTAGCTGAGCGACGAGTAGCCGGTGCCGAAGTCATCCAGCGCAAAGTGGACCTGCGTGCGCGCAAGATCGTCCATGAACCGCCGCGCATGGACGTTCTCTTCCAGAAAAACGCTTTCGGTCACCTCAAGCACCAGCCGGCTGGGTGCGAGGCCCGCCTGACGCAGCGCGTGCAGGATGCCCAGCGCCGCGCCGGGCGCGCGCATCTGGGTCGGCGAGAGGTTGACCGCCAGCTTGACGTGTTCGGGCCAGGTCGCAGCGGCACGCGCCGCCTGCGCTGTCACCCAGTTGCCAAGCGTAATGATCTGACCGGTTTCTTCGGCCAGCGGAATAAATACCTCGGGCGAGATCTGCCCCTTCTCGGGATGCGTCCAGCGCACCAGCGCTTCGAAACAGCGAATGCTTCCAGTGTCTAGATCGATCAGCGGCTGGAAGTGGACTGCCATCTCCCCGCGCATGATAGCGGCTCGCAGGTCGCGCTCCATCTCCTTTCGTTCTGCGCGGCGGCGGCTCATGTCGGGGACGTAGAAACAGCTCAGTCTCTTTTCCTCCTTGGCCTGCATCAGCGCGATATTGGCGGCCTGCATCAGGTGCGAAACCGTGGCGGAATCCTCGCCAAGGATGGCGACACCGATAGCCGTGCCAGCTTCCACCACCGCAAAGTCGAGCCTCACCGGGCGGTTGAGGCGGTCGCTGACACGGTTGACCAGTTGCTCGGCATTGGCGCGCGAGGCCACCGGCACGGCAAGCAGGAACTCGTCGCTGCCGAACCGCGCCAGCACCGCGTCGTCGGGAGTGCAGGCGCGCATTCGCCGGGCCATTTCGCACAGCAGCTTGTCGCCCGCGGCATAGCCCTGGCCTTCGTTCACGTCGCGCAAGCGATGCAGGTCGAACCACAACAAGGCGATACGCTGATCGGGGCCGTACTTCACCCGCAAGTCTTCGAGCGCATGGTGGAAGCCGTCGCGGTTGAGGAGGTTGGTCAAGCCATCGTGCAGCGCGAGGAAATGATATTGCTCGCTGACGTCCTTCCGCTCCTGCGAAATGCGCACGATGTTGCACAGGTTGCTGTAAATGCTCTGCGTCAGCGTATCCATGGTGATGGCGAGGCCGGGCAAGGTCAGCGCCAGGACGAGCATCCCTGGCGTGCCGAGATAGAGTGCCGCCAGAATTATGGGAATTCCGACCAGGCCCATGTGGAGGCGGGCATAGAAAGGCCGGTTAGCGCAGCGCACCGGCATCCCCGTGGCATAGGTCAGCGAATAGGCGAGGGCGAGCATCGCCAGATGGTTGTCTATCTGGAGAGCCAGCGCGAAGGCTCCGAACAGGCCGATGTTCGTCGACATAATCGCTTCCGTCCCCAACACCACCGGCGCCAGGCGCTTGCGCACGATGGAGCGGCTGGTAGCCGCATAAAGCAGCGCCAAGCCAAGCCGGATAGTGACGAGGACGGTCATCGCAACCGCCAGGGCAAACAGCAACCGCGAGCCGCTCAGCAGCGCGCCGGTCCAGACGATGGCAAGGTTGGCCCCGCTGGCGAGAACCAGGCCCAGGTGCGGCGCGAAATCGCTGTCATAATTGCGCCGACCAAGGGGCGGCAACATGTCGCTTTCGGGCGCTATGGTTTCGACGCTCTTTGCCAAGGTATTCTCCGACCTTCGGAGGTTTTAGCGCCACATCTCGTTTAGAAACCTTAAGATATCCATGCGTAGTGTTGACGGGTCAATCACATGGGCGTGCTTGTTTGCGGCCGGAAGCGAGCAAGATCGTGCGCCAGCCTCCGATCGAGATTGGCGCAGACATCGCGCCAGGTGGCGAAGCCTTCCATATCGCCGCAGATCGCAGCGCTTTCGGCTGACGCATGGGCCACCTTGGCTGCGCCCAGACCGTGCTGTGCGAACAGGTCCAGCGCGCGGCGGAAGGAGGCATCGCCTGCGCTGCTGCTGGCGCGGTTATCGTTCGCCGCTTCGCTTTGCAGACGCAGAACATGCGAGGTCGAAAGACGCCTGCGCGAGAGACTGGGGACGGCGAGACGGATCGACATGGCTGGTAGCGCTTTCGGCTGGAGTTACGTCACCGCTGTCTTGCAGCAGCCTCTCGGCTAGGACGACAACCTTAATACCGGGTATCCAGAAATGGTTTCCGCGTTCTTAACTTATAGCTAGCGAAGCGTTGGCGGCCGCGCGATCAATCGGGCTTGGGCTCTTCGCGCCAGCTGCCGCTGCGCGCATACTCGGCGCGGATTGCGCCACCGCCGGGCAACCGGGAACCCTGCGCTGCAGCCGGAATGGCACCGGGTGCGCGGCGATCCTCGGCCATTGCGGTTGGTTGTGCAGGCTTCGCGGCAAGATCGTGACCGGGCTGGAAAGCGCTGCTATCGGGCAGGGGGTTTTCCATGACGAGCGGGCTGGCCGGATCGGGGGCGGCCCCGCTGTCAGCCTGCGCCATCAGCGCAGCGGTGCGGCCCGGCGCTGGTTCGCCGCCCAGATAGCGCCCGGTAAAGGCTCGGCTGGTCCCCGCCGCGCCGCGCCAGCGATAGAACTGGTGCGCGCCGATCACCGCCACCTCCGTGAGGCTGTCGGCCCAATAGGGGTGTACCGCAAGGGTGTGATAGTGCGTGGCGAGCCCCACCGGAGCGTAAACCGCGCCTGCGAGCGCTTGCCGCGCGATCCGGCTGGCGCGGCCCCACATGAAGGCCGAAGGCTGGCGCCCCAGCGAACCGTCGCAGGTGAAGGTGAACTGACATCCGGTGCTGCGCTGCGACCCCTGGAACACGACTCCGCACACGGTTGAGGGATAAGACGGATGCGCCAGCCGGTTCAGCACCACCTGCGCCACGGCGCGCTGGCCGGCGTCGGATTCGCTGGCCGCTTCGTAATAGATGGCCTGCGTCATGCATTGCTGGGCGCGGGCCTGATCGGTTAATGAGCCCGCTACGCGCAGAGAGCGCGCTGCGGGGCCGGCGATGAAGGCACTTGCGGTGCCTTGCCCAAGCGGCGCAGCAGCCTGGGGCGCAGCTGAGAGGCCCGGCTTTGCCTCGCCTGTCTGCGGTGCGTCTTCAAGGTAATAGAAGGCCGATCCGGGAAAGCTTTCGCCGGGTGTCTCGAAGCCCATAGGCGCGATGGTAGCCGCCGCTGCATTCGCCGATGGCATGGTCAGCCCCTGCAAGCCGCCGGGCAGAGCCAGCGCCGGCACGGCTACCGCAGCCGCCAGCACGCCAGCCTTGCGTATAGAACGCCTGCCCCTGCCGCTTTGCGCCAGCGAGCGCGCCGCGCGCACGCGCGTGATCCGGTCGCGGAAATCGGGCAGCGACTCGTCGGGAAGGATGCAATTGGCGCGCATTGTGCCCCCTTAACGGCAAATGTTTGCCAGGACATTGACACAAGTTCGGCCGTCTACAATCGGGACACGGCGACCGCAATTGATGAAATTTCGGCATTTTGTCGATTGCCGCCGGGGCAAGCCGTTGCTAGCTCCTAGCCGCGACAGCCAGAAGTTTGGGCACTGAAGGCTGCCGGTCGCGATGATTGTCCGAAGGTGACGCCAGGCGCATATGCTGTTTTCAGGCTCACCAGGGGGGCGCGACGGCTGAGGGGGCCGCGCGTGGGAACGGCATGTTTGCGCAAGGCGGCTATAAGAACTCGTGAGCATAATCAGAGCATTTTCTGGCGCATGGTTGGTTCTGTCGATTGCCGCCTGCAGCGCGCAGCCTGCCGACAGAAGCGCGGAAGGTCGCCCTACCATCGTCAGCCTCAATCCGTGTAGCGACGCCATTCTTGCCGAGCTCGCCCCGCCCGAGCAGCTGCTGGCCATTTCGCACTACAGCAATGATCCCGCCGCGACTTCAATGCCTGCGGAGCAGGTCGCCCGCTATCGTTCGACGTCCAGCCGCGCCGAGGAGATCATCGCGCTCGCGCCTGACCTCGTGGTGACGGACCGCTTCCTGCCTGCGCCCACCCGGCGCGCTCTCGAACAAAGCGGTATCGTGTTGTTCGACCTCGACATCGTGAGCACGGTCGACGACAGCTTGGCGCAGGTGCGCGCCTTGGCCGACCTCGCCGAACGCCGGGAAGAAGGGGATGCGCTGGTTGGCAGGATGACCGAGGCGTGGAATGAAAACACGCCCGGTCGCAACGCGCCGATCAGCGTGCTGTTGTGGCAGGAAGACGGGATCGTGCTCGGACCCGATAGCCTGGCCGCCGCGCTGCTCGAACATTCTGGATTTACGCTGGCACCGGATGCGCAGGGGCTTGGCTATGGTCAATATCTGCCGCTCGAACAGGTTTTGGCCGATCCGCCGCAGCTCCTCCTAACCTCAGGCACAACGCGGGCCTTGCAGCATCCCGCGCTCGATATTCTGAACGGCACGGTGCGCGCGCAGCTCGATCCCGGCCTGCTGTATTGCGCCGGGCCGACGATCCCGCGTGCGCTGGCGCGGCTTCGCCAGATCAGGGAAGGGTTCTCGCCATGAGGCTGGTGCCGGGGCTCCTTTTCGCCATCGCGGTTGCGCTGGTGGCATCGCTTTTCGCTGGGCGGGTCTGGGTGGATCCGGCAGCCATGCCCAATGCCTATATCATCCTTGCCGAACTGCGTTTGCCGCGCAGCGTGCTGGCGCTGGTGATCGGTGGCGGGCTTGGCGCGGCGGGTGCCGGAATGCAGGGATACCTGCGTAACCCGCTGGCCGATCCCGGCCTGTTCGGCATCGCTCCCGGCGCGGCGTTTGGCGGCGTGCTCGCCTTGTCGACCGGCGGGGGCAATCTTGGCGCGCTGACCGTGCCGGTCGGAGCCTTGCTGGGAGCCGCAGGGGCCATGGGCCTGCTCTCGCTGCTGGCGGGCAGAACGGCAGGCGTGACGCTGTTCACGCTCGCCGGATTGATGATTTCCAGCCTCGCCGGTGCCTTGACGTCGCTGGTGATTACGCTGGCCACCAATGCCTTTGCCCTGGCAGGGATGATGAACTGGCTGATCGGCGCGCTGACCGATCGCAGTTGGCAGGATGTGGCCATAGCCACCCCGCTGACTTTGGTGGGTGTGGGCCTGCTTTATGGCGCGGGCCGTGCGCTCGATGCTCTCACGCTGGGGGAAGAAGCGGCCCGCTCGCTTGGCATCGATCCGCAAGCGCTGCGCTGGCTGATGATCATGGGCGTGGCGTTGACCGTGGGGAGCGGGGTGGCGGTTGCCGGGGTGATCGGCTTCGTCGGCCTGATGGTGCCGCATCTGGTGCGACCCTTCACCGATCGCGCGCCCTCGTCGCTGATCCTGCCAAGCGCGTTGGCAGGCGCGTTGCTGGTTTTGGTGGCGGACATTGTCTGCCGGATGCTGCCGCTGGTCAACGAGCTGAAACTCGGGATCGCGCTCAATTTGCTGGGCGCCCCGTTTTTCCTGCACCTGCTGCTCAAGATGCGGCGCGGGAATTCGCCATGGAGCTGAGCACGCGCGTCGTCACCGTCATGCGCGGAGATCATGCGGCCTTGTCGCAGGTGTCCCTCGCGCTGAAGCCGGGAGAGCTGGTGGCGATCTGCGGGCCCAACGGTGCTGGCAAGTCCACGCTGCTTTCGGCGCTGTCGGGGCTGGAAATGCCCGAACTCGGCGCGGTCTTCCTGGGCAAGGACTTGCTGCAGATGATCGCGCCGCGCGAACGCGCGATGCAGATCGGCTACCTGCCGCAGACGGGCGAGATCGCCTGGGACATGGCCGTGGCGCGGCTGGTTTCGCTGGGCCGCCTGCCACAAGGTGACAGCGAAAGGGCTAACGGGCTGGCCGCCATCGAAAATGCGCTGGCCACCTGCGACCTCACCGCCTTCACCGAACGCTCTGTCTCAAGCCTCTCGGGCGGAGAGCGTGCGCGCGTTCTGCTGGCGCGGGTTCTGGCGGGCGAGCCGCGCTGGCTCCTCGCCGATGAGCCGCTGGCCGCGCTCGATCTGGCGCATCAGCTGCGGCTTCTGCGGGTGCTGCGCGGCGTAGCGGACGAGGGGCGCGGCGTGGTGCTGGTGCTGCACGATCTTGCGCTGGCGATGAACCACACCGACAGGGTTATCGTACTCCATGACGGGCATGTGGCCGCCGATGGCAAGCCCGAGCACGCTCTTTCCAGCAAGGTGCTGGCGGATGTCTGGGGTGTCGACGCGCGCTGGATCGGCGAACCGGACCAGCGCGCGCTGACGATCAGGCGTTAATCGGTCAGACCGAGCGATTCGAGCAGCGGGCCGACTTCCGGATCGTGCCCGGTGAAGTCGCGGTACATCTGCTCGTAGCTGTTCGAGTGCCCCTGGCCGAGGAAGGTGGCGCGGATATGGTCGCCATTGGCGCGCGTCATCCCGCCGTTATCCTCGACCCAGGCATAGCCATCCTTGGCCAGCATGTTGGTCCAGGTGTAGGCATAGTAGCCTGCCTGATAGCCGTGGCCGAAGATGTGCCGGAAGTAGGGCGTGTAGTAGCGCGGCGGCACCAGATCGGTGCGCAGGCCCAGGCTTTCCAGCGCCTCACGCTCGAAGCCGACCACGTCGCTGGGCGCTTCGCCCGGTGCGAGCGAGTGCCACTTCATGTCGAGCAGCTGCGCGGTGAGCAGCTCGCCGAAGTCATAGCCCTGGTTGAACTTGCTGGCCCGGTCGATCGCCTCGACCATCTCCATCGGAATCGTCTCGCCGGTCTGCCAGTGCTTGGCATAGTTCTGCAACACCTCGGGCACGGCGGCGAAAGGCTCGTGGAACTGGCTCGGGAACTCGACCCAGTCGCGTGCGGTATTGGTGCCCGAAAGCGACGGATACTGCTGATCGGCGAACATCCCGTGCAGCGCGTGGCCGAACTCGTGGAAGGTGGTGGTCACGTCGTCCCAGGTCATCAGCGCGGGCTGGCCGGCTGCGGGCGGGGCCACGTTAAGCGTGTTGGCGATCACCGGCTTCAGGCCAAGCAGGTGGCTCTGTTCGACGAAGTTGTTCATCCATGCGCCGCCGCCCTTGCTGTCGCGCTGGAACGGATCGAAGTAGAACAGCGCCAGTTCGCTGCCATCGGCATCGAACACGGTGTAGACGCTCACGCCTTCACGATAGACGGGGATGTCGGTGCGCTTCTCGAAGGTCAGCCCGTAAAGTTTGTTGGCCATGAAGAACACGCCGTCTTCGAGCACGCGGTCAACCACGAAGTACTGCTTGATGGCCTCGTTATCGAGCGCGTAGCGCTCCTGCCGGATCTTTTCGGCATAGTAGGGCCAGTCCCACGGCTGCACGGTGAAATCGCCGCCTTCGCGTTCGATCATCGCGTTGATTGCGGCAGCCTCGCGCTCCTGCGTGGCGCGCAGGGCGGGGACCATCTCTTCCATGAAGCCGATGGCGCGCTCGGGCGTCTTGGCCATGCGATCGTACATCTGCCAGGTGGCATAGTCGGGCGTGCCGAAGATGCGCGCGACCCGCGTGCGCAGTTCCACCACTTCGCGGATCATGTCGACCGTTTCGTTGTCGCCGGCATAGTTGCGGGTAGAGTTGGCGCGATACAGCCGCTCGCGCGTGGTGCGGTTGTTCAGCTGCGAGAGTAGCGGGTGCGAGGTGGTGTTGGTCATCGCCAGCACATATTTGCCGGGCATTCCGGCTTCCTCGGCAGCGGCTGCGGCGGCAGCGATCTGGCCTTCGGACAGGCCTGAAAGCTCCTCCACCGTATCCACCGTCAGCGCGGCATCGGCCTGGCCTTCGGTAATCCGCTGAGGGATCTGCGCGCCCAGTTCCGAAAGGCGTCCGTTGATCTGCTTCAGCTCGGCCTTGGCCGCATCGGAAAGCAGCGCGCCATTATGCACGAAATCGGCATAGGTCGTCTCCAGCAGCATGGCGTCTTCGCGGATCATGCTCATGGCGGCGCGGTTGTCGTAGATCGCCTTCACGCGGGCGAACAGCTTGGGGTTGAGATAGATCGCATCGCTGAGCGCGGCACGCTGCGGGGCCAGCGCCTCGTCGGCAGCGGCGAGCGTATCGTTGATGTCGGCCGAGACCTTCTGGTCGAAGGCGGCGGTGGCGCGGGAATAGACCTGCCCGGTGCGCTCCATCGCGACGATGGTGTTCGAGAAGGTCGGCGGCTCGGGGTTGTTGGCGATCTGCTCGATCTCGGCGATCTGGATCGCAATCGCTTCCTCGATGGCCGGCTGATAGTCGGCGTCGCTCAGCGCGGTGAAATCGGGCGCGTGGAAGGGCAGCGTGCTCAGCTCGGCAAAGGCGCTGGTGGCTTCAGGAACCCCGGGAGCGGGGGGCGAGGAGGCAACATCCATGGGGGCGCTATCCGGAGTGGTGGCACAGGCGGCGGTCATAATGGCCAGCATGGAACTGGCGAGCAAACGGGTTTTCATGGAGTGCGAACCTCGGATCTGGTGAATTCATTTCGTATGAAACTGGAGTCATAGCAGGGCGGGGCTGGGGGGCAAGGGGAGGGGCGCGGGGGAATGTGCGACTGTATCAGAACCCGAAGCCGGCATCTTTCACCGATTGATCGAACTACTTTCAATTGCGCGCATTTGGGCAGCTGGCGCACTTCGATTCGGCTGATATCCGCCATCAAGTGGCTCCCTGAGCGACAGGGGAATGGAACATTGAAAGGCTATCCCGCTTTAGATCTTGCCGACATATTTTTCTAAAGGAGCTGTCATGAGCAAGCGCGCCCTGGTCGTAGTCGACCTCCAGAACGAATATCTTCCCTCCGGCAAGGTGCCGCTTGAAGGCATTCACGATGCCATCGCCAACGCTACCGAAGTCCTCGCGCATTTTCGCAAGAGCGGGGAGACGCTGGTACATATTCGCCACGAACTGACGGCTGACGCACCGATGTTCGTGCCAGGCAGTGACGGCGTGAATATCGTCCCCGAAATGAAGCCCGAAGGTAACGAACCGGTCGTTACCAAGAATTACCCGAACGCCTTTCGCGACACTGATCTTAAGAAAATCCTCGAAGAGAATAGCGTCAAAGAGATCGTGTTCATCGGTGCGATGAGCCATATGTGTATCGCCGCTTCTGTCCGCGCCGCGGTCGATTTCGGCTACAGCGCCGTCACCGTGCACGATGCCTGCGCCACTATGGACCTTGAGTTCAACAACACGAAAGTTCCAGTCGCGCAGGTGCACGCGGCGAACATGGCGGCGCTGGAGTTCGCCTATGGTGAAGTCGTCTCAACCGATAAACTACTCGCGAGCTGATTTTTCTCCCTTTCGATTGTCGCCAGATAATGACCAGCGGTCGTCCATGGATGAGGCGACCGCTGGTAGCCGGTTCCTGTTCGAGACCGAACGGTCCGCAAACCGCCCACCTGCACACACTGCGGTTTTTGCAAACCTTCGGACCGGCACACCAAGCCTGCTAGCCTCGTGTTGACGCATGGGAACAGTTAGGGAACACTGGCCTTATCTGTCACGTGCCCTTTCAGGCGCTGGACTTACCCGCAACCAGTCCCCAAGTGAGCCCCCATGTCACTCACCCACATTTCCGTCCGCGGCGCCCGCGAGCATAATCTCAAGGGCGTCGATATCGAGCTGCCGCGCGACAAGCTCATCGTCATCACCGGCCTTTCCGGCAGCGGAAAGTCGAGCCTCGCCTTCGACACCATCTATGCCGAGGGGCAGCGGCGCTATGTCGAATCCTTAAGCGCCTATGCGCGCCAGTTCCTCGAAATGATGCAGAAGCCCGATGTCGAGCATATCGACGGGCTCTCGCCCGCGATCTCGATCGAGCAGAAGACGACGAGCCGCAACCCGCGCTCGACCGTGGCGACCGTCACCGAGATTTACGACTATATGCGTCTGCTGTGGGCGCGGGTTGGGGTGCCCTATTCGCCCGCCACCGGCCTGCCGATCGAGGCGCAGACGGTCTCCAACATGGTCGACCGGGTGATGGCCCTGCCTGAGGGCACGCGCGCCTATCTGCTCGCGCCGGTGGTGCGCGGCCGCAAGGGCGAATACCGCAAGGAGCTGGCCGAGTGGCAGAAGGCGGGCTTCACCCGCGTGCGCATCGATGGCGAGATGTACGCGATCGAGGAAGCGCCTGCGCTCGACAAGAAGTACAAGCACGACATCGAGGTGGTGGTCGACCGGATCGCGGTGAAGGAAGGGCTTGAAACGCGGCTGGCGGACTCGTTCGAAACCGCGCTGAAGCTGGCCGAGGGGCTGGCCTATGTCGATCTGGCCGATGGCGTGGTGCCGGGCCGCGAAGGCGAGGAGCAGGGCAAGAATCTCAAGGGTGCAGGCCTGCCCACCAACCGCATCGTGTTTAGCGAGAAGTTCGCCTGTCCGGTGTCGGGCTTCACCATCGAGGAGATCGAGCCCCGCCTGTTCTCGTTCAACGCGCCGCAGGGCGCCTGTCCCACCTGCGACGGCATCGGCGAGAAGCAGCTGTTCGACCCGCAGCTGGTGGTCCCCAATGAGGAGCTGAGCCTCAAGAAGGGCGCCATCGTGCCCTGGGCGAAGAGCAACCCGCCGTCGCCCTATTACATGCAGGTGCTGACCAGCCTCGCCAAGGCTTACGACTTCGATATCGAGACGCCGTGGAACCAGCTCGATGCGGACCAGCGCGACATCATTCTGCATGGCACCAAGGGCATGCCGGTCGAGCTGACCTTCAAGGATGGCCGCAAGAGCTACACGGTGCAGAAACCGTTCGAGGGCGTGATGGGCAACCTCCAGCGCCGGATGCAGCAGACCGACAGCGCCTGGATGCAGGAGGAGCTTTCCAAGTTCCAGACCGCGCAGCCGTGCGAGACCTGCGGCGGCGCGCGCCTCAACGAGAAGGCGCGCGCGGTGAAGATTGATGCGACCGACATCTCACAACCCACGCGGTACTCAGTTTCCGATGCGTTGCAATGGTTTACCGCACTTCCCGACAAGCTCAGCGACACCCAGAACCAGATCGCCAAGGCCATCCTCAAGGAGATCGTCGAGCGGCTCGGCTTCCTCGACAATGTCGGGCTCGACTACCTCAACCTCGACCGCACCAGCGGCACGCTCTCGGGCGGTGAGAGCCAGCGCATCCGGCTGGCCTCGCAAATCGGCTCAGGGCTTTCAGGCGTGCTCTACGTACTCGACGAGCCCTCCATCGGCCTCCACCAGCGCGACAACGACCGGCTGCTCGAAACATTGAAGCGCCTGCGCGATCTCGGCAACACGGTGATCGTGGTCGAGCACGACGAGGACGCCATCCGCGCCGCCGACTATCTGGTCGACCTCGGCCCCGGCGCGGGCGTCCACGGCGGCGAGATCGTGGCCGAGGGCACCTTGAAGCAGGTGCTCAAGAACAAGAACTCGCTCACCGCCGCCTACCTCAACGGCACGCGGGCAATCGAGGTGCCGACCAAGCGCCGCAAGGGCAACGGCAAGAAGCTCACCGTCCACGGCGCGAAGGCGAACAACCTCAAGGACGTCACCGCCGCTATCCCGCTCGGCACCTTCACCTGTATCACCGGCGTTTCGGGCAGCGGCAAGTCGAGCTTCACCATCGACACGCTCTATGCCGCCGCCGCCCGCACGCTCAACGGCGCGCGGGTGATCGCGGGGCCGCATGACAAGGTGACCGGCCTCCAGCACTGCGACAAGGTGATCGAGATCGACCAGTCGCCCATCGGCCGCACCCCGCGCTCGAACCCGGCCACCTACACCGGCGCCTTCACCCAGATCCGCGACTGGTTCGCAGGCCTGCCCGAGGCGCAGGCGCGCGGCTACAAGCCGGGGCGGTTCAGCTTCAACGTGAAGGGCGGCCGCTGCGAGGCCTGCACCGGCGACGGCCTGATCAAGATCGAGATGCACTTCCTGCCCGACGTCTACGTCACCTGCGAGGAATGCGGCGGCAAGCGCTACAACCGCGAGACGCTGGAGGTGAAGTTCAAGGGCCACTCGATCGCCGACGTGCTCGACATGACGATCGAGGACGCGGTCGAGTTCTTCAAGGCGGTGCCCCCGATCCGCGACAAGATGGCGATGCTGGCCGAGGTTGGGCTGGGCTACATCAAGGTGGGCCAGCAGGCGACCACTCTATCCGGCGGCGAGGCGCAGCGGGTGAAGCTGGCGAAAGAGCTGTCGCGCCGCTCCACCGGGCAGACGCTCTATATCCTCGACGAGCCGACCACCGGCCTGCATTTCGAGGACGTGAGGAAACTGCTCGAGGTGCTGCACCGGCTGGTCGATCAGGGGAACTCTGTGGTGGTGATCGAGCACAACCTCGATGTGATCAAGACCGCCGACTGGTTGGTGGACCTTGGGCCGGATGGCGGTGTGCGCGGGGGTGAGATTGTGGCTGAGGGCGTTCCCGAGGACGTCGCTCGCAACGAGCGCAGCTACACCGGCCAGTATTTGAAACCTATGCTTGGGGCGTGACCGGGAACGAGCCTGCCCCGGACCTGATCCGGGGCCTGAGGATGTGGCTGCTACGGCTGCGAGCTATACGGGGCAGTATTTGAAGCCGATGCTGGGGTAGGTGGTAACGCTCTTGTCAGGCTTGGGCGATAGGCTGCAAAATGAATAGTGGTTCAGAGCCATATATTTGTTAGAGATATTTCATTTTAACAATTTTGGCCTATGCGATTGTCATGCTGAGACGACTTGAAGCGGTGCAGTTCGTTGGGGACGTTGGGAGCGGGAGAACTCGACCCATTATCGTTGCGGGTGAAGATGACGATGAGAACGTTATTGAGGTTGTCGTCAAGTTCTCTTCCTCCTGTGAAATGGGGACGAGTTCTTTAGCGGTTGAGGTGATTGCTGCTTGCTTGGCGGGAACACTTGGTCTTCCCATTCCTGAGCCTTTCATCGTGGTGATTCCAGATGACTGGCGAGGTTGTTTACCTGATGATGTCAGAGGCCGTTTCTCAGAATTCGACAATCTTGCTTTTGGTTCGAAGTTGCTTTGGCCGCAATGGCCTGCATGGGCTGTGACGAACCATCTCACTCCTAGCATGGTCCAGACCGCTGCAGAGGTGTTGGCTTTTGACGGGTTTATCGAAAATATGGATCGCCGAGATGGCAACCCCAATTGCCTAGTTAGCGGAGAGCAAATTCGAATCTTTGATCACGAATTGGCATTCCCGCGAGGTCTGCTAGGACCGAAGCCTTGGGCAGTGGGTGGCCTGCAGCCATTCACAGAGCCTGGGCATCACATCTTTCGTCGAGAATTGCTTGCCAAGGGCATCGACTTTGCTGCAATTCGCGAGAAATGGGCAAATCTGCTTGATGACGACATTGATGCCTATGGGGCTGCGGTGCCCGGAGCTTGGCGAGATGATGGATTTCTGGCCGATATTCTGACCAAAATTAGGCAAGTCAGAGACAACATCGGCGGATGTATGACGGAATTGGATCGGATTTTAAGGTGAGTCGGCGACCATACAGCTACAGCGTACTTCGCTACGTCCATGACGTGGTTACGGGTGAATTCGTAAACGTCGGCCTTGTTTTTTTCGCGCCAGCTGCTCGGGGCGAGAAGCCAGTTGTGCTTTTCGAGTTCAAGGAGCGCATTCAGCGTCTGCGCCCTCTGTTTCCCGATATAGATAGAAAGTCTTTTGTCACCGCAATCGCTGCCGTGCGCCGTAACGCTGTAAAGGTTGCCAGAAACGCAGAGAAAGAGGGTTTTTTCTCGAGCACTGATGCTCGATCACTCGCTACTCAGATGTTGCCACATGACGGAAGTTCCTTGCAGTGGTCAAAGGCGGGAACTGGAATTGCAAAGGACACCGCGCGGGAGTTCCATCGCATAGCGAATAGGATGCTGTCAGCTTATGATAAGCGAAATGAGAATCGTCGTTCAGACGAGGATGTGTGGCGGCCCGTTCGTCAAGCTCTTCACGATAGAGATGTTGAAATTGATCTAGAGCCCAAGACAATAGCGGGTTCGGTAGATACGATCGAATTTCAGCACACATGGGTAAATGGGCAGATACACGCCTACGAACCACTTTCTTTTGATCTAGCGGATGCGGGAAATATTAGGGATAAAGCACGGCGTTGGAGAGGTAATCTTGACGCGGCAGCGGATGGGGTTGCCTGTAGATTTAAGGCATACTTTATTGCAGGGAAGCCATCTGATTCAAATCTTATTGATGCGTATCATTCGGCTTTGGAAATTTTGCGCCAAGCAGAAACTTCCCCTGAAGTCTATGAGGAATCGGAAATCGATTTGCTTGTCTCGGAAATTGAGCAAGCGGTGGGACTTCATCGATCACAGCAGCGAGCCCGATAGTTAGCTAGCTGCACATACCCTTTCCTACACACCCCAAAATATGCCTCACTGCGCGCCCGCTTTGCCCAAGGCGGTCCACGAAATGCGCAGACCACGAGGTGTCCCTATGTCGCAATACCGCTTGCCCGTTGCCCCCACCGACCATCCCGATGTTGTTGGCCATGTCCAGCGCTGGCTCGCCCAGGTCGAGGCGGGGCGGATCGGGGGGAAGGGTGGGGCTGTAGCCGGGGGCGTCGCAAACCCCTCCCCCGACCGCTGTGGCTGCGCCACGCCTTCGGCTCCCCCTCAAGGGGAGGGGAGCTTTGGGGAGCGCGCCCGATGACCTCCATCGTCCAGCTCTCGCCGCTCCAGCTTGCGCAGCTTGACCCGCATGTCATCGCCGATCCCGACAATCCCCGCATCGCGCGCACCGCGAGCGGCCAGCAGGTCGCGCTCACGCCGCCGCGCATGGCCGACTTCCTCGAAAGCCTCATGACCATGGGCTCGGTCGCCATCGCCTGCCAGCGCGCCGGGGTCGCGCGGCAGACCGCCTATCGCGCGCGGCGTCGCTCTCCCGGGTTTGCGCGGGCCTGGGACGCGGCGCTGCTCGCCGCGCGCACCGTCGCCGAGAGCGAGCTGGCCGAGCGGGCCATCAACGGGGTCGAGGAGGCGGTGTTCTATCACGGCGAGGAGGTCGCGCGGCGGCGGCGGTTCGACAGCCGTCTGCTGCTCGCGCATCTGGCAAGGCTGGACCGGGCGGCCGAGCGGCTCGACCTTGCCGCCACGCTCCCGCAGCTCGACGACCAGATTGATGCGCTGAGGTCTGCCGGGGATGGGGCCGGGGAGGGAGATGTGGACGCGGTGCTTCCGGGCGCCGTTGCGGCGGAGGACTTGCGGCGCGTGCAGGACGAGCGCGAGCTGGTGCGCGATCCGGCGGGCTATGCGGAGCGGGAGGCTGCGCGGGAAAAGCGGCAACCTCAGCGGGCGAAAGAATCTCCTCAAGACACTGTCACACCTGTCACACCTTGCCCCGTAACGCCTTGCGATGACTGCGGGGGCTTCTGCCTCGATGCCGAGACCGAGCCGGGGGTCAGGCTGACGCAGGCGGACTGTCAGTGGCTGGGCAACCGGCTTGAGCGGATGGAGGAGGCGCGGCCCGAGGATGCGGTGCCGCCGTTCCGGCTCTGCCCCGAGGGCGATCGCACCGGCGCGCTCGAGATGGCGCAGCTCCATGCCTTCGAGGCGGGCGTACCGCGCTGGTGGGCGCTGGCCCCCGAAGAGGCGCAGGTGGCGCTGGAGAACGCCTAGCTGTCGAGAACGGCGAGTTCGACCGTGCCGTGACCCTGGGCGATGAGGCCGATCTCCTCGGCGGCGGCGCGCGAGAGGTCGATCAGGCGGTCATGGGCATAGGGCCCGCGGTCGTTGATGCGCACGATGACGCTGCGGCCGGTACGCGGGTAGGTGACGCGCACGCGGGTGCCGAAGGGCAGCGTCTTGTGCGCGGCGGTGAGCGCGGTCATGTCGAAGGCCTCGCCGCTGGCGGTCGGGCGACCGTTGAAGCGGCGACCGTAGTAGGAGGCATTGCCGCTGCCGAGCGGGGTGGCTTCGGGCTCGGCGGGAACGGCCACGGGCGTGTCCTGCTGGTCGAGCGGGGCGGCGGGTTCGGCGTAGGGGGCGAGGGCCTCGACGAAGCGGGCTTCCTCGCTGGGGGTGAAGACGGGACCAGCCGCGGCGCGCGGGGCAACCAGCGCAGCCGTTTCGAGCTGGGTTTCGGCGTGACCGGCACCGACCATGCCGAGCGTGGCAGCAATGGTCGCAGTGGCACCGATGAGAGCCAGCGTCCGGCGCGATGTGCGCTTGGGATCTTGAGCGTTCATGGGGCGCGCCTTTACGGGGGTATGGCGCAGGTGCCCACCCCGGGTTCCTCGAGTGGTCGCTTGCAAAAGGCAGCTCGTCGCGGATTGAGGCGCAAATGCGGCGAGGCGAGCTGGTTTGGACATGAAATCGCGGCGCTTATTGCCTCGCAACCGGCCAAAAAGAGGCTAATGCCGCCATCAGGCCGATTCGCACGAGGAAAAGCGCGCAGGATCAGCGAGATAGCACGAGAACAGGGGCTGACATCGCTGCCACCCCCCATTCAGAGCCGAAGCCTAGCGGTGGTCGCGCTGGGCCAGCAGACGCAGGCGCAGCGCGTTGAGCTTGATGAACCCCGCCGCATCCTTCTGGTCGTAGGCACCGGCGTCGTCCTCGAAGGTGACGTGCGCCTCCGAGTAAAGCGAGTTCGGCGACTTGCGGCCCACCACCATCGCATTGCCCTTGTAGAGCTTCAGGCGAACGGTGCCGCTCACCTTCTGCTGGCTGAGGTCGATCGCGGCTTGCAGCATCTCGCGCTCGGGGCTGAACCAGAAGCCGTTGTAGATCAGTTCGGCATACTTGGGCATCAGCTCATCCTTCAGGTGAGCTGCGCCGCGATCCAGCGTGATCTGCTCGATCCCGCGATGGGCGCGGGCGTAGATCTCGCCGCCCGGTGTCTCGTACATGCCGCGGCTCTTCATGCCGACAAAGCGGTTCTCGACCAAGTCGAGCCGGCCGATGCCGTGCTTGCGGCCAAGGTCGTTGAGCGCCGCAAGGAGCGTCGCCGGGCTCATCGGTTCGCCATTCAAAGCAACGCCGTCGCCCTGTTCGAAGTCGATGGTGATGTACTCAGGGCTATCGGGCGCGACCTCGGGGTGGTCGGTGCGCGAGTAGACGTAGTCGGGAGTCTCTTCCCACGGGTCTTCCAGCACTTTGCCTTCCGACGAGGTGTGCAGCAGGTTCGCATCGGTCGAGAAAGGGCTTTCGCCGCGCTTGTCTTTCGGGACGGCGATCTGGTGCTGTTCGGCCCAGGCGATCAGCGCGGTGCGGCTGGTGAGATCCCACTCGCGCCAGGGGGCGATGACCTTGATATCGGGGTCAAGCGCATATGCCGAAAGCTCGAAGCGGACCTGATCGTTGCCCTTGCCGGTCGCGCCGTGGGCCACGGCGTCGGCGCCGGTGGCATGGGCGATCTCGACCAGACGCTTCGAAATCAGCGGACGCGCGATCGAGGTGCCGAGCAGGTAGTCGCCTTCATAACGGGCGTTGGCGCGCATCATCGGGAACACGAAGTCGCGCACGAACTCCTCGCGCAGGTCTTCGATGAAGATGTGCTCGTCGGGAATGCCCATCGCCCGGGCTTTCTCGCGTGCCGGTTCGATCTCCTCACCCTGGCCGAGGTCGGCGGTGAAGGTGACGACCTCCAGACCGCGCTCCACCTCGAGCCACTTGGCGATCACCGAGGTATCGAGACCACCCGAATAGGCAAGGACGACGCGCTTGATCTCGGACATTATGGCACACTCCAAAGGCTGAATTTCGCGCGCGCCTATCAGCAAGCGGCAAGCGCCGCAATGTCAGGCTTGGCCGATCGTTCGCGCAAGGCGCGGAAGCTGGACCCCGAGCGCCACCGCGCGCAGCAGATAGCTGGCGCTGAAAGCGATCCACAGGCCAAGCTGACCTTCGCTGCGCAGTGCCAGATCGAGAGCGATGTAGGAAAGCGTTGCGAACACCGCAGCATTGCGCAACGCGCGGCCCTGTGTCGCGCCGATGAACGCCCCGTCGAGCATCCAGCTCGGCATTCCGATCAGCGGGATCAAGGCGGCAAAGGGAAGGAAGCTGCGGGCGGCCTCGCGCACTTGCGGCTCGGTGGTGAGGAAGTCGATCACAGCGCCGCCAGCAAGCAGGAACAGCGCCGAAAGCAGCGCGCCTGCCAGCAAAGAGAATTCGCCCGCCAGCCGGATCGCGCGGGTGAAGTCCGCCCGCGAGCGCTTGCCCACCGCATTGCCCACCCGCGCCTCCGCGGTGAAGGCGAAGGCGTCGAGCACGAAAGCGGCCACATTGACGAACTGCAACAGCACGTGGTTTGCCGCCAGCGCCGCTGCGCCAAGCCGCGCGCCGGCGTTGGCGAACCAGACGAACAGCAGCAACAGCGACACGGTGCGGATCATGATGTCGCGGTTGACCGCAAACAGCTGCTTCAGCCGCGCCGGGTCAAGCACCTGTGCGCGAGTGGCGCGGCGAACGAAGGCGAACACGCTGCCCGCGCCGTCGCGTCCCACCAGTGCAAGCCCTGTGATCAGCGCCACCAGCTCGGCCAGCGCCGTACCTGCGCCCACACCGAAGGCGCCCCAGTCGAAGCCGAGGACGAACCACAGATCGAACCCTGCGTTGGCCGCGTTCATCACCAGTTGCAGCGCCAGCGCATCGCGCGTGCGGCCAAGGCCGAACAGCCAGCCGGTCAGCGCATAGACCGTGAGCGCGGCTGGCGCGCCCAAGAAGCGACCGTGCATATAGGCGGCGGCCTCTGCGCTCACTCTCTCGCCGCCGGCCATCAGCGCCAGCGCGCCGTGGCCGAGTGGCACTTGCAGCGCGACAATCGCGACGCCGAGCGCCAGCCCGATCGCGATCCCGCGCAGCAGCAGCGCCTCGACCTCGTCGCGCTCGCCCGCGCCATGCGCCTGCGAGGTAAGGCCAGTCATCCCCATGCGCAGGAAGCCGAAGGACCAGAACACGAGCCCGATCAGCGTCGCGCCCAGCGCCACGCCCGCGAGCGCGGCTGCATCGCCGCTGCGGCCGATCACGGCGGTATCCACAATGCCCACGAGCGGGATGGAGGCCTGACCGAGCATGATCGGCCAGGCCTGCGCGAAGATCGCGCGGCGGGTGAGGGGCAGGGCGGTGCTCATTTCGCCGCCTCTAGCCGGTGCCTGATAGAAAGGGAATCTCCCCTCCCCGTGGGGAGGGGCAGGGGGTGGGGGTACGACGCTCGATCTGGCGCCGAGCCCCCCTCCCAACCCTCCCCCGCGGGGGAGGGCTTTGGCGGCTTACTCAGCCGCCTGCTTAAGCGCCGGATCGAGATGCCACGCGGGCGGCTCTTCCGAGTTGCGCAGGCGGGTTGCCTCTTCCTCCATGTAGTCGCGGATCATCGGTACGGCATTGCGATCCTTCACATATTGCAGCTGCCAGTTGACCAGCGTGCCATGACGGAAGCTCTGCTCTGCGCCCGCGAGATAGAACAGCCACATCTTGTAGAACTGCTCGTCATACATCTCGGTGATCTCCTCGCGGTGGAGGACGGTGCGGTTGTACCATTCCTCCAGCGTGTGCGAGTAGTGGAAGCGCATCGCCTCCACGTCCATCACCTGCCAGCCGGCTTTCTCGCTCTCGGTCACGAGTTCGGAAAGCGCAGGGATATAGCCGCCGGGGAAGATGTACTTGCGGGTCCAGGCGTCGGTGAAGCCGGGAGGGCCCGCGCGCCCGCAGCAGTGCGAGAACATCACGCCGTCGTCGGCCAGCAGCCGGTGCGTATGTTCCATGAACTCGGGGTAGTGCGGGGTGCCGACATGTTCGAGCAGGCCGACCGAGGAAATGCGGTCGAACGTGCCCTCGACATCGCGGTAGTCCATCAGCTTGAACTTGACCTTGTCCTCGACACCCGCGGCCTTCGCGCGTTCCTTGCAGAAGGCGATCTGGTCAGGCGCCAGCGCCACGCCGAGCACCTCGCAGCCATAATGCTTGTTGAGATACAGCGCGAGACCGCCCCAGCCACATCCGATATCGAGCACGCGCATCGGGCGTTCCATCTCGCGCGCCTTCTGCATATACATCTTGCCCGCGATCAGCGCCTTCTTGTCGAGCTGCGCCTTTTCGAGGCTGACATCGGTGCGGCGGTGATAGCCCATCGTGTACTGCCGGTCCTCGTCGAGGAACAGCTCATAGAGGCGGCGGGTGAGATTGTAGGTGTGCTCGGCGTTCTTGCGCGCCTTGCTCTTGAGGTTGATCGAATCGACCTTGGCCGCGGTCTTCTGGATCAGGCGCTTCATCGGCCCTTGCGGCTGAAGCGCGCGGTCGCCGTGGACCTTTGCCTGGCCCGTCACATAAAGGATCATGTCGCGGATATCGTAAGGCTCTTCCACGTGGAGCCAGCCCCACATGAACGCTTCGCCCGCGCCGACCTGCGGATAGCGCGCGATATGGCCGGAGGCCTTCTTATCCGTCAGGCGGATGCGGATCGGCTGGTCATAGGTGCCACCCTGGCCATCGGGCACGGGGCCGCCGGGGCCATACTCGTAAACCTTGCCGTCGTAGTCGGTGATCACGAGCTTGCCTGCCCGGATCAGTTTCGTAAGCATTTTGTCGAGCAGCCACATGGGCGCGCGTCCCTTTCTTTCAGTCCCGTTAGAGGGCTGTGTGCGGGGCGATTGGCGGTGTGTCAATCACACGGTGGCAATGCGCGGGGGGTGAGTAGGCCCGGTGTCGCTAGATACCGGCATACCATTGGTAGTCCGCGCGGTCCTCCCAATAGCCGCCCTTGCCGCCCGCAATCGGGGCAAGGCTGTCGACCACTTCGATGCCGGTGAGATATTTGGCGTGCTTGTAACCCAGCTGCCGCTCGATCCGCATCCGCAAGGGCGCGCCGTTGAGCACGGGCAGCGGTTCGCCGTTCAACTCGTGGGCGATGATGGTCTGCGGATGGTAGGCATCGTCGAGGTCGACACTCTCGTAATATTCGGAGCCACCCAGCGTATCGGCGCAGCGAAACACCACGAAGCGCGCGCCCTCCCGCAAGCCTCCAGCATCGAGCACCTGCGAAAGCTGCGGCCCGGTCCACTGGCCGATGGCACTCCAGCCCTCGACGCAGTCGTGCCGGGTGATCTGGGTGCGCTGGGGCATGGCGCGGATGTCCGCGAGCGAGAGGCTGAGTTCGTTGTCGACCAGCCCGCTGACGCTGAGCCGCCAGTTGGCAAAACCCTCGGCCTCGGCCTGGCGATAGGCATCGGTGTCGACATCGCGGCTGCCATTGCCACGGAAGAACGGCGACACTTCGCTCGGCTTGTATTCGGGGGCCATGGTGATGCGGCCGAAGCCAAGCGCCCGGTGCAGCCCGCGGTGCCAGCTCTGCGCGCCGTCGACGAGATTGCGGAATACCGAGGTCTCGCTCACCTCGTTGCACGCCGAGACAAAGGCGGCCAGTGCGCCCACGAGAACGTTGCGCCGCTTCATTTCCGCTGCCCTCCGGTAATCATGTCGCGCAATTGCCCGATCGGGCCGGACAGCACCACCAGCAGCACATGCACGATGAGGAAAGCCAGCAAGGCGAACGCGCAGATGAAGTGGATCGAGCGCGCGCTTTGCCGACCACCGAAAATATCGCTCAGCCATGGCCAGGCCGCCTCCATGCCCGGACTCATCGCCATGCCGGTGAACACCATCAGTGGCAGCAGCACGAAGACCACGCCCGAATAGGAGATTTTCTGGAGGATATTGTACTTGCCCTCGACCGGCTCGAAATTGAGCCTCAGGTGCTCTTTGATGTCGAGCCAGATGTGGGCGGGAGACCATTCGCGCGCGCGGGCGAAGAGGTCGCGCCGGAAGTGCCCGTTGAGTAGCGCGATCAGCATGAAGGCGAGCAGCGAAAAGCCGAACACCAGCGCGAAGACGATGTGATAGTCGCGCGCTAGGGCGAGGCTGTAGCGGGTGGGGATCGTCGCCCAGCCGGGGAACATCGGCGCCACGAACCAGGCTTGCGAACTGTCGAAGCCCCAGTCGCCCCAATAGAGGCGGCGGTGGGCGTTCGAGATGGTCAGTCCGCTCATGAACAAGATGATCACGCTGATCGCATTGATCCAGTGCCACAGGCGGGTCGAAAGCGCGTGGCGTTTGGCCAGTTTGATTTTGCCCAGTTTGGTCATGCCGATTGGCTCTCCTCGCGGGCAAGGTAGATCACGTCGCGGTTTTGACAAAGCAGGTGTTGTCCCGAATCGACGAAAAGCTGCTGTCCGCTGGCGAGATGACCCTCGGCCATGAACAGCGCGGCCTCCGCCACTTCTCCCGCCTCGGTGCGCCGCTTGAGCAGGTTAAGCCGGTGCGAGTGTTCGGCCTCGTCGCCGGTCTGGTCGTGGCTGGCGAGAATCGCACCCGGCGCAAGGCGATAGACCCGGTCACCTGGCGCGGCAGAGCGTGCCAACATCCGCGCCGCCGCATCGACCGCCGCCTTGCTCATGGTGTAGCTGAAAAAGTCGGGGTTGATGTTGGCGAGCTTCTGGTCGGTCACTTGGATCACGCGCCGCCCGCTGCTTGACCGGGCATGGACGAAAAAGGCGCTTGCCAACTGCACCTGCGCGCGCGCGTTCACCGCCATGGCGCGGGCGAAGACATCCGGATCGAGCGCGTCATGGCTGTCATATTCGAACAGGCTCGCGCAGTTCACCAGCGCGCGCCAGTCGCCAAGCTCACGCGCCAGCGAGTGCATCAGAGCTGTGCGCGCGCCTTCATCCAGTAGGTCGCATTGCACGGTACGCGCGCTTGGCAGGCTGGCAGCGAGGGCTTCGGCCTCCGCGCGCGAGCGGCGATAGTGAATTGCGACATGCCACCCCGCCGCGCCAAAGCGCCGCGCAATAGCTGCACCGATGCGGCGCGCCCCGCCCGTTACCAGCACACTGCGCATCATCGGGCGATCGAGCCAAAGCGGTAAAGGTTGCGGTGCAGCATCGCGTGCAGATTTGCACGCCCGCGCCCTGCTTGCAAAGGCCGCCTTTGCAAAAGAGTCTTGCACCATCGCGAAACAGCGGCTTTCTATTTAGGATAAAGTCAATTTGCCGCGGCCATAGCAAGGCCGCGGCGCGGGGGAGGAATGCAATGATCCGGATCGTAACTGCGGCGAGCGCGCTGGCGCTGGCCTTTGGCGCATGTCAGGCACTGGCGCAGGATGCGCCCCCCGCGGCATCGCAGCCGACGCCCGCGCCGGCCCCGTTCATGGGCGCAGCGCTGGGCGAGGGGCCGTGGGATTTCAACAGCGCCGAAGGGCCAATCCATGTCGAGGTGCTGACGCGCGGTCTGGTCAATCCGTGGGGCATGGCCTTCCTGCCCGATGGCTCCATGCTGGTGACCGAGCGACCCGGGCGGCTGCGTATCGTTGCGGGTGATGGAACGCTCGATCCAGAGCCGATTGAGGGGCTGCCGGAGATATATGCCTTGGGCATCGCCGGGCTCAATGATGTCGTGCTCGATCCCGACTTCGAGAACAATCACCTGATCTACCTTGCCTATTCCAAACCGAATCCCTCGGGTGCGGACGAACAGGCGCTGGCCGTGGCGCGGGCCTCGTGGGAAGGCGGGCACGAGCTGCACGATGTCGAGGACATCTTCCTCGCCGCGCCATGGTATGGCCCGAAGACCCAGCCCGAGCGGTGCTGCGGACAGGGGCCCGCCTTCGGAAGTTTCGGTGGGCGCCTGCTGTTCGACGGGGAAGGCCACCTGTTCGTGACCAGTGGCGACCGCAACTATGGCGAGATGGTTGCATCTGAAGATAACCACTTCGGCAAGATCTTGCGCATCAACACCGATGGCTCCGCGCCCGCCGACAACCCCTGGGTCGGGCGCGAGGGCGCGCGGCTCGAGGTGTGGTCAACCGGCCATCGCAACCCCCTCGGCCTCACCATCAATCCCTTCACCGGCGACCTGTGGGAGACCGAGTTCGGCCCGCGCGGTGGTGACGAGCTGAACCGGATCATGCGCGGCGGCGATTACGGCTGGATCAGTGTGACGCAGGGCTTCCACTATAACGGCGAACCGGCAGAAGCGATCAGCAAGGTACCGGGCAAGATCGATCCGGTACTCGCTTGGGGACCGCCGAGCCTCAACCCCGGCAATATCGCTTTCTATAAAGGCGATGCTTTCCCGGGCTGGCAGGGCGACCTGCTGCTGGCCACCTTCACCGAAGGCTTGCAGCGGTACGACACCGATGCGCAGGGGATGCCGCTCAATCAGCCTGAGACCTTGCTGAAAGAGCTTGGCCAACGCTGGCGTGACGTGCGCGTGGGGCCAGACGGGGCGGTCTATTTGCTGACCGACATGGCCGAGGGAGCGGTTATCAAGGTCACGCCTGCCGAAGGCTGAGCGGGCGGCGCCAGCCGGGCAAAGTCAACCGAGGTCAGGTCTCCGGCACATTCGCCTTAAGCTCGGCCTTCCACAGGTCGGCCACGGCATCGCTCGGCGCGCGCCAGTCGCCGCGCGGGCTGAGCGCGCCGCCGGCGCTCACCTTCGGGCCGTTGGGAATGGCGCTGCGCTTGAACTGGCTGAAGCCGAAGAAGCGGGCGAGGAACTTGTCGAGCCACCCGGTGATCCTGGCTAGGTCGTATTCGTTCTTCTTGCCTTCGGGGAAGGCGTGCGGCCACAGGCCCGCGTTGCGATCGCGCCAGGCGTGCCAGGCGAGAAATGCGACATGGCTAGGTTTCTGTCCGTAACGCACCACGTGGTGAAGGAAGAAGTCGTTGAGTTCATACGGGCCGATCACGGACTCGGTGCTCTGGATTTTCTCGTCCTCGCCTGCCGGAACCAGCTCGGGGCTGATCTCGGTG
Organism: Aurantiacibacter suaedae; assembly: GCF_005434915.1. Taxonomy (GTDB): domain Bacteria; phylum Pseudomonadota; class Alphaproteobacteria; order Sphingomonadales; family Sphingomonadaceae; genus Alteraurantiacibacter; species Alteraurantiacibacter suaedae. The sequence continues at coordinate 841,796 of NZ_SKCG01000001.1, read as the reverse complement.
GAAAGGATCGCTTCGAGCACCTCGTCGGTCTGCGGGTCGAACTGGTCGGTTCGGGTGGCCCAGCGAATGAGGTACTGGATCAGTGTCTTTGGCACGCCCGCGTTTACTGCATAGTGGCTCATCTGGTCGCCCACGCCGTAGGTACACCAGCCCAGCGCCAGCTCGCTAAGATCGCCGGTGCCGATCACGAAGCCGCCATGATGCCCTGCAAGGCGGAACAGATAGTCGGTGCGCAGGCCCGCTTGCACGTTTTCGAAGGTCACATCGTAAACCGGCTCGCCGTTCGCATAGGGGTGGCCCATATCCTTCAGCATCAGCTCGGCGGCGGGACGGATGTCGATCTCTTCGGCGGTGATGCCGAGCGCGCGCATGAGTTTCCACGCGTTATCCTTCGTGCCATCAGAGGTGCCGAAGCCGGGCATGGTGTAGCCGCGAATGGTGGTGCGCGGCAGGCCGAGCCGGTCGCAGGCCTTGGCCGCCACCACCAGCGCGTGCGTCGAATCGAGCCCGCCGGAAATGCCCATCACCATACTTTTGGCATGGGTCGACTGGAACCGGCGCATCAGCGCGTCGACCTGAATGTTGAAGGCCTCGTAACAGTCCTCGTCGAGCCGGTGCTGGCGATCGGGCACGAAGGGGAAGCGGCGGATCGGCCGGATCAGGCCAATATCGCCCGGCGCGGGGGCATGGTCGAAGGCGACGGTGCGAAAGCTGTCTTCGGGGCGTCCTTCGGCTTCGGCGCAGTCGTTGAAGGTGCCCATGCGCATCCGGTCGTCGAGAATGCGGCGGGTGTCGATATCGGTAATGCACAGCTCAGGCTGAAGATCGAAGCGCACGCTTTCCACCAGTAGGTCGCCCAGCTCGTAGATCATGCCCTGGCCGTCCCAGGCGAGGTCGGTGGTGCTTTCGCCGTGCCCGCTGGCCGAATAGGCATAGGCGCAGACCGAGCGCGCGGAGCTGGCACGGCACAACAGATGCCGCTCTTCAGACTTGCCGATGACGATGTTCGAAGCCGAAAGGTTGAGCACGATGGTCGCCCCGGCGAGCGCGGCGAGGGTGCCGGGCTGGGTGGGGGCCCAGAAATCCTCGCAGATCTCGATCCCGAAGGTGAAACCGGGCAGGTCTTGCGCGGCAAACAGCAGGTCGACCCCGAACGGTACTTCGGCGCCGTCGATCGCGATCCACAGGTCGCGGCAGTCGCGCCCGTGGGCGAACCAGCGCTTCTCATAAAACTCGCGGTAATTGGGCAGATAGCTCTTGGGTACCGCGCCGAGCACCTCGCCATGGGCGATCACCACCGCGCAGTTGTAAATCCGGCCATTGCGGCGCAGCGGCGCGCCAATCACCAGCACCGGGGTCAGCTCCGCGCTGGCCTTGCGGATCGTTTCGATCTCGTGCTCGACCGCTTCGAGCAACGCTTCCTGCATCACCAGGTCGTCTAGCGCATAGGACGAGAGGCTGAGCTCGGGATAGAGCAGCAGATCGACATGCGCATCGTGCGCCCGCTTGGCCTCGTCGAGAATGCCCTCGCGGTTGAACGTGACATCGGCGGTGCGCACGCAGGGGGTACTGGTGGCGACACGCACAAAGCCGTGGGTGTGCATGTCGTAGAAAGGGTGCGTGTCGCTCATCGGGGTCTTCTCGGATCGGGGGAGGGCGGGTTCGAGGAAATCGGAAGGCTCACAGATGCCTAGTTCGGCGAGACGCTTTTGCGTGGCTGCGCGCGGGATCTTGCCCTGCGCCTCCCAGCCATAGACGGTGCGGCTGGCCCATGGCTCGCCATAGCGCGTGCCGAATTCGCCCGCGCTGAGCGGCGGATCGTGCGCCTCGCGAAAGGCGCGGATTTTCTGGCCGGCGCGGTGCATGCGGATTTAGGTATCCGGAAAGGATACTCAGTGCAACAGAAAGGGCGCCGCACCTTGCGATGCGACGCCCTCCTTGGGGACTTCGATAAACCGTTTAGCGGCAGCGCGCCTCGCCGCGGTCGATCTCGCGGCCTAGCAGGCCGCCCAGCACACCGCCGACCAGTGTGCCGACCGTGCGGTCGCCACGCGTATCGATGGTGCGACCGAGCAGTGCGCCACCGGCAGCGCCGACGATCAGGCCGGTCGTGCCGTTGCCACGCTCGCAGTAATAGCGGCCGTCGCGGCCCTGCCACACGCGGTCATCGCGGCTCACGCGGCGCGGTTCGCGATAGCGGCCACGGTCGTCGTAGTAACGGCGATCATCGCGATAGCGGCGGTCATCGCGGCGATCGTAGCGGACGTCATAGCGGTCGTGGTTACGGTCATAGCTGTGGGCAGGTGCCCAACGCGGCGGATCGGCCGCGGCCGGTGCGGCGGGAATAGTCAGGGCCGCAGCAGCCGTAGCCATGGCGGCGAGGGGGGTAAGCAAGGTCTTTTTCATGGCTCGATCCTTTCGTCGGTCCAGCGTTGTGCTGGCTCGACGATCAATCTCGTTCAGTGTTCCCCAACCGGAGATGAACGGATCGTTGGGATGCGCATTCAGGGCCGAAATGTTTTCAGCTTGAGACAGAATGCGTCACAGCCAGTGTCAGGCCGCCTCGCGATCATTCCCGACATTGAGCCGTGCGCGCACAGTCGCCTTGCCGAGGTCGAGCCCGTAGAGCTTGGCCGCATTGCCGCCGACGATTTTCGCCACCTGCGACGGATCCATATGGCCCATGGTGCGCTCGATGGTCGGCACCGAATTGGGCCAGATGCTGTCGGGGTGCGGATAGTCGCTCGCCCACAACAGGTTGTCCGGGCCCCAGAAATCGGTCAGCGCCATGGTCGTGGGGCTTTGCTGGAAGGTGCCATAGATCTGCCGCTTGAAGATTTCGGACGGCTTCATCTTGTGCGGAATGCCGCCCTTGTCGTCCCAGTAATCTGCACATTCCCATAGACGGTGGTGGCGATAGTCGAGCTCTTCCACCACCCAAGGCACCCAGCCGGCACCGCATTCGGCGATCACCAGTTTCACACCCGGATGCCGCTCCAGCAGACCCCATGCGAACAGGTCGACGAAGGGATCGAGAAACTGCTCGATGAACATCTTGGCGTGCAGAAAAGTCGCGCCGGGCGAGCCTTTGTACTTGTCGAAAGCGTCCCCCGCCTTGGGGAACACGGTGACGTGGAACGACAGCACGATCCCGCTTTCTTCAAGCAGGCGGAACACCGGCTCCCACCGCTTGTCTTCGAGGCGCGGCTCGCACACGGCGATCTGCAGATTGGCCTGACGGCAGCCGCCCCTTTTCGCCAGTCGCTCCAGCTCGGCATGGGCCATTTCGGGCTGCGGCGGCAGCATCGCGACCCCGATCAGGCGGTCAGGCGCTTCGGCGCAATAGTCCTCGTAAAGCCAGTCGTTGTAGGCGGCATAGGCTTCGGCGGTGAACTCCGGGTCTTCCGACTTGATTGAAGTAACCGGGCCATAGACGACATGCGCCCAGACATGATCGCGGTCCATATCGGCAAGGCGCAGCTTGGGGTGGCCAGCGCGCAGTTCGGTAAGGTCTTCCACGCCGCCGCGATCATAGGCTGTCAGCAGCGGCTTTGGCCCTTTCATTTCGACTTTCTTGCCCGACCAGAAGCCCCAACGGTTCCCGTCAGCGATCCAGCTGGCGGGGCCATCGTCGGGAATGTTCACTCGCGGCGCGCGCTCGCCCCACTTCGCCGACATCCGGTCGGCCAGCACATTGGCGGGCAGCATATTGAGGTCGAGATGGTCGTCGCAGCTGACGAGGGCGGTTTCAAGCATGGGGCTGCCTCTCTCCTGGCAATAGTTAGATTACCAACAATCTTACAGGATCAGTGCTAGGCGTCCAGCCGCGCCATGATCTTGCCGCGCAATTTGTCGGCCAGCGGGGGGAGCTGTGCGATTTCGCGCAGGAGGTCGGGATCGGTCGGCTCGCTGGTTCCCCACAACGCTTCGAACAGCCGCGCCATGGTCCAGCCGGGCAGGCCTTCCTGCTCAAGCTCCAGAGTATCGCCCGCCTGCGCGGTGCCTTCCTCGATGACACGATAGAACCAGCCACAGCGCCCGCTGGCGAGGATGGCTTTGACCATGCCACTGGTGCCGAAGCGGTGCTCGATCTTCCAGCAGGGCTGGCGCGGCTGGCACGCCTCGATCAACGCGCTGCCGAGCCGATAGCGGCTGCCCAGCAGCACATCGCCTTCGCAGATTCCGCGGACAGCGAGATTGGAACCAAAGGCCCCCGGATTATCGAGCCGCTCATGGTCGCCGATCTCGTCGCGCCAAAAGGCGTGGTGATCGCGCGGATAAAGGTGGACGGCCATATCCGGCCCGCCATGATGAACCGGATCGGCCTGTTCGTCACCCGCCAGACCAACTCTCGTGATCGCCACCGGGCCATCTATCACCAGCTTGGCAATGGCGCTGAGGCTATTTCCGCGAAAGCTCTGCTTGCGACCGGCGCACAGTGCCTCGACCGACCAGCTCATGCCTCGCTGGCTGCCTCGCTCGCCGCTTCGCGGTCGCGTTCAGCGCGGCTCTTCTTCTGCGCGGCGGTCTTGAGCTGGCCGCAGGCAGCGTCGATATCGCGCCCGCGCGGGGTACGCACGGGGGCCGAAATGCCGCCTTCGAACACGATGTTCGAGAACGACCGAATGCGCTCTGGCGTCGAACAATCGTAGGCCGCGCCGGGCCACGGGTTGAACGGGATCAGGTTTACCTTGGCCGGCAGCCTGTAAGCCTTCAGCAGTCGCACCAGTTCGCGCGCGTCTTCGTCGCTGTCGTTCTTGTCCTTCAGCATCACATACTCAAAGGTGATGCGGCGCGCGTTCGAGGCACCGGGATAGTCGGCACAGGCTTGCAGCAGCTCCTCAAGGCCATATTTCTTGTTGATCGGCACGATCTCGTCGCGCACGTCCTTGGTGACCGCGTGCAGCGAAACCGCGAGGTTGACCCCGATCTCCTCGCCGCAGCGCGCCATCATCGGCACCACGCCGCTGGTCGAGAGCGTGATCCGCCGCTTGGAGAGGGCAAGGCCATCGCCGTCCATCACCAGCGTAAGCGCCTGCTTCACATGGTCGAAATTGTAGAGCGGCTCGCCCATGCCCATCATCACGATGTTGGTGAGCAGCCGTCCATCGGCGGTATATTCGGCCGCGGTCTCTTCCTCTTCTAGGCCTGCCATGGTGGCGAGACGCGTATCGTTCGCGCCCTTCGGCCATTCGCCCAGCGCATCGCGCGCAAGCATCACCTGCCCCACAATCTCGCCCGGCGTCAGGTTGCGCACCAGCCGCATCGTGCCGGTGTGGCAGAAGCGGCAGTTGAGCGTGCATCCCACCTGCGAGGAAACGCACAGCGTGCCCCGGTCGGCGTCGGGGATGAACACCATCTCGAATTCGTGGCCATCGTCGGTTTGCAGCAGCCATTTGCGGGTACCGTCGGAACTTACCTGTGCCTCGACCACGTTGGGGCGGCCGATTACGAACCGCTCGGCCAGCCAAGGGCGCATGGTCTTGGCGATGTCGGTCATCGCCTCGAACTCGGTCACGCCGCGATGATAGAGCCAGTGGAACACCTGCTTGGCGCGCAACTTGGCCTGCTTGGCATCGAGCCCCGCCTCGGCAAACAGCTCGGCGATGCGCTTTTTCGGCAGGCCGATAAGGTCGACGCGGCCATCGGGGCGCGGCGTGATGTCGCGCGCCACGGGAACGGGATCGATTGCACCGGCAATCGGCATGAGATCGGTGTTTGACATGAGGCCTCGCCATATAGTCGCGCGGGGCCGGTATGGGAAGAAGCATGGTCCTTCGCGGCGTATTCACACGCTCCCATGGCCAGCCGTGCCGGATTGGCGACAAGCGGCGGATCCCGCCAGAATGCGCGCCAAACCGGAAGAAACCTGCGTCCGGAAGAGGTCTTAGCGCGCGGTAATAGCAATTCAGGCGAGAGGTTCCGGCTGTTTGTCGCACACAAATCTCGGCTTGGCGCACGTAGGTGTGGCTTTTTTGCAACGAAATTTTCGTTGTGTGAGGTTAATGGAACGGAGAAGCCTCAATACCCATTTCAGCAATCCATGCACATGCTTCATGTGTGATGATTACCAAATGGAGTAAGATAATGAATACCCAACGCGCACTTCTTATCGCTGGCCTTTCGAGCGTTGCGCTCGCGACGCCCGCCATGGCGCAGGACAATTCGACCTTCACCGGTCCGCGCATTGAAGGGATCGTCGGTTACGACAGCACCCGTCCGGGTTCGAGCACCGATATCGACAATGTCGACGACATCGATCAGTCGATTGACGACGTCGCCTATGGCGTCGGCATCGGTTACGACTTCGCCATGGGCGGTGCCGTGCTCGGCGTCGAGGGTGAGTACATCGAATCCGAGGCGAAGACCGACTACGACACGACCAACTTCGATAATTTTGGCGTCTCCAACATTGAGGCCGGACGTGACCTCTATGTCGGTGTGCGCGCCGGTGTGCTCGCTACGCCGAGCACGCTTGTCTACGCCAAGGGTGGTTACACCAATGCCCGCATGAACGTGCTGGCAAGCGACAACACCACCGATATCGACACTGACGTTAATCTCGACGGCTGGCGCGTGGGTGGCGGCGTCGAGCAGGCTTTCGGCGAGAACTTCTTCGGCAAGCTCGAGTATCGCTACTCGAACTACGAAAAGGGCGAATTCGAAGCCCCGAGCGGCCTCGAGAGCGACCGTTTCGACGTCGACCTCGACCGTCACCAGGTGATGCTGGGTGTAGGCTACCGCTTCTAATCGCTTGCGATAGACTAGTCTGAATTGGGGCCGGGGGAGCGATCCTCCGGCCTTTTTTCTGTCACCGACCCGTGCAGCCCAGACCGGCGGCGTCGATCGCGCTGGAGACCCCGGTGAGATCGTAAGAATTGGTGAAGCGGCGCCCATCCGCGCCGCGTGTTGTCAGAACCATCGTGGCGGCTGAGCGCATGGCGGAGACAATGGCGGCATCGTCCTCGGGGTTTTCCGCCCAAGCGTTGTTGGCACTGCCTGTGAGGGTGAAGCTGTCGCGCCCGACGCGCAATGTCACGCGCGCGTCCTCGCCTATCTCGCGGCTCGTGCGGAAGTGGATCTGGCTGCGAACCCGCTTGCTCGGCCAGTTGGAGACGGCGGCGAAGGCGGCAAAGTCGCTCTCGCCGCTGGTGCGCGTGGGCACAGCTACCGCATAGCAGCGTGGTTCCTGATCGTCGCGAAATGCACCCCACTGGCCATATATCCCGAGGCTATCGCGCGCTGCGAGAGGAGTGGCGAGGGCAAGCAAGACAAGGGAGCACAGGCGCAGCATGGCGCCTCTTTATCCCGAGCCCTGCCACAAGTTCAAACCGCATCGGAACCGAGCCTGTCGATACCAGCGGTTCTGTTCATCAAGCGAGAGCGTGCAATGAGGGGCGGATATCGCAAATCTGTCCGCGAGTTGTTTCAGTACGCTCATCCTTGTGCCGAAGAGGAAAAGGCCGAGGACTGACCGCTTAGTGGCGGCCTGATGTTGCGGTGCAGCATCAGGCCGCCCATATATCGGCGATGACCAAGCCACTTGAAAGCAGTTCGTCCCCTCCGCAGGTCCTCGTTTTGCAGGGCGGCGGCGCTCTTGGCGCCTATCAGGCGGGTGTGTTCGAGAGCCTGCATGCCGAGGGACACCATCCCGATTGGGTTGCCGGCATTTCCATCGGTGCGATCAATTCTGCGATCATCGCCGGGAACAAGCCGGATGAGGTGGTCGGCAAGCTGCGCGCATTCTGGGATCTGGTCAGCTCCGAACTCACGGCAATCGCGCCTGCCGACGCTGGCCCGGCGCGGCGCTGGTTCAACGAGGTCTCCGCCGCGCTCGTGGCTGCTGTCGGGGCACCGGGCTTCTTCCGTCCGCGCCTGCCCGGCTTTGTCGAGCCCACGGCGCTGCTGGAGGACAGCAGCATCTATGACACCTCGCCCCTCCGGCGCACCCTCACCGAACTGGTCGACTTCGACATGCTCAACGACGGGCCGACCCGGATCAGCGTCGGCGCGGTCAACGTGCTCTCGGGCAACCTTACCTGGTTCGACAATCGCCAGTGCCGCATCGGGCCGGAGCACATCATGGCCTCAGGCGCGCTGCCGCCGGGTTTTCCTCCTGTCGAGGTCGATGGGCAACCCTATTGGGATGGCGGGCTCGTTTCCAACACGCCGCTGCAATTCGTGATCGATGAGGAGGAGGGGGCCGACATGACGATCTATCAAGTCGACCTGTTCCACACCCGCGGCGCGATCCCTACGGACCTGTCCGACGTGAGCCAGCGCGAAAAGGACATCCGCTATTCCAGCCGCACGCGGCTCAACACCGACCTCTTGCAGCAGATCAAGCAGCTGCGTCTGGCCGCCAACCGGCTGGCGAAGAAGCTGCCCGACGAGTGGGCGCAAGACCCGGATCTGTGCGAGCTGATCAGCCATCCTGAACCGGGTGCTGTCTCGATCATGCACCTCATCAACCGGCGCGAACTCTACGAGACGTTTTCGAAGGATTACGAATTCTCGCGCGCCACGGTGAACGAGCACTGGCGCACCGGGGCCGAAGATGCGCGCCTCTCGCTTGCCCACCCCTGCTGGACCGGGCGCGACCGCAAGCGGCAGGGCATGATCACCTACGATCTGCGCAATCCCGACGGGCCACGTGAGCGCGATGCCATGGGCACCGAAATCGCCAATGCCCGCAAGGGAATGCCGACGCCTTAGCTCTCGACGAGATCGAGGTAGGCGACCACGTCATTGTCGGTGGCGAGGAACAGTCCAGCCTGCACGTGCTCGGGTTGCTGCGACGCCATCGCCATGGCCTCGGCGAAAGTACCGTACATCAGCGTTTCAGCAGCGCCGCCTTCTGCCTCGTGATCAAGGTGGTAAAGCCGCACCGTCGCTTCGGAATAGGTCGAGCGCATCAGTCGTCCTTCTCCAGCTTTGCCCCGTCGAGCAGCCGCTCGGCACGGTCGCTTTCTTGCTGGCGGAGCGCCTTTTCGGACTTGGTCTGGCCGAATTTCGCGCGGTTGGCCTCGGCCTCGCGCGTCTTGTCTGCGCGCTGCTTTGCCTTGCGGACGCTGCGCAGGTTGATCACCTCGGCCATCAGTCGCGTCCCTCGGGGTAGGAGATTGCGATCACCTCCCACTCTTTCTCGCCGCCGGGCAGGCGCACGGTCTTGAGGTCGCCCACCGTAGCGCCGCGCAGCGCGCGGGCGATCGGGGTGGACCAGCCGACCAGCCCGCTGCCTGCGTCTTGCTCCTTGTCGCCAACGATGGTCAGCGTGCGTTCTTCGTCATCTTCGTCGGCAATCGTGACCTTGGCACCGAAGAACACGCGGCTTTTGTCGGGCTGCTGGGCCGGGTCGATCACGCGGGCATGTTTCATCACCTTGGCGAGATACGCCAGCTCGCGGTCGATCTCGCGCATCCGTTTGCGGCCATAGAGATAGTCGCCGTTCTCGCTGCGGTCGCCGTTGCCCGCCGCCCAGCTGACGATTTCGACGATCTCGGGCCGCTCGCTGCCGAGCAGGTGATCGTAGCGCGCTTTGAGCGCGGAAAGGCCTGCCGGCGTGATGGGGCTGGTCTTGTCGGGCGTCACGGCAAGCGCCTCCTTTTCTGAAGATAGTGGGATTTTTCAGCCATTATATATGCTTAGAAAATTGGGTCGAGTTTCTTAAGTTTTGTCAAGCAAACCGAGAAGATGGATTCTGTTTCGCCTCGCAAGTGTTCCGGTTGCAAGAACGGTGCGGCCTTTCCTCACGTTCTGCGGACTGCGTTTCAACCGATTTACGATCTGAGAGACGGCTCGGTCTTCGCCTACGAAGCCCTGGTGCGTGGAGAACATGGGCAGGGTGCGGCCGAGGTACTGGGCTGGGTCGATGATGAAAACCTCTATGCGTTCGATCAGGCCTGCCGGGTTGAAGCGATCAGGCAGGCGGTGGCAGCCGGACTGCTTGATACCAAAGCCCGGCTGTCGATTAATTTTATGCCCAACGCGGTCTATTCGCCGATGGCATGTATCCAGCTTACTTTGAAGACCGCGCGAGAGGTGGGCCTTGCAGAAGACCGGTTGATCTTCGAACTCACCGAGAACGAGCGCGTCGATACCGCGCACGTGCGCGAGATTGTTGCGGCCTACCGCTCGCTTGGTTTCGCCACCGCTATCGACGATTTTGGTGCAGGCTATGCCGGCCTCAACCTGCTGGCCAACTTGCAGACCGATCTGGTGAAGATCGACATGGAACTCGTGCGCGGGATCGATAGCAGCGAGCCGCGCCGGCAGATCGTTTACGCCATCGTGCGCCTTTGCGCCGAGATGGGGCGTCAGATCATTGCCGAGGGGATCGAGACTCCGGGCGAGCTGGAAGCACTTCAGGCGATGGGTGTCCACCTTGTGCAGGGGTACTATCTGGCGCGGCCGGCGCTGGGGAGCCTCGCCCCAGCGCTGTCGATGCAACCGGCAAGGCTCGCGGTCTAGCGCAGGAAATCGCTGACCGCGCGCGGGCGCATATAGCTCGCCTGGTCGGGATAAAGCTGCTCGTAAACCACTGCATTTTCAAGCACACGCTGGACGTAGTTCTTGGTTTCGTAGAACTCGATCTTCTCGATCCATTCGAGCCAATCGACCGCGCCGGTGCGCGGATCGCCGTTGCTGCGCAGCCACTTATTCACGTTGCCCGGCCCGGCGTTGTAGGCGGCAATCGCCAGCGGATAGCTGCCATCGTAATAGCGGATCAGCCGCTCGATATGGTTCGAACCAAGCTGGATCGAATACTGCGGGTCGGAGATCAGCCGGTCGGCGGAGAAGGGCACCCCGGCAAAGCGGGCTTCCTCTTGCGCCGTGGCAGGCATGAACTGCATCAGGCCGCGGGCCCCTGCATGGCTGATCGCGTTCTCTGCGAACTGGCTTTCCTGCCGGGCGAGCGCGTGGACCATCGTCCAGTTGACGCCCCCCGGGGTCTGCACGCGCGGATAGCCGATGCGTGTGAAGCCCGAATAGCCATCGGCCTGCGCGGCCTCGCCAAGGATCACGGCCAGATCGCGACGACCGATGTCGCGGGCAAGATCGGCAACCAGAACATGATCTTCGAGCGTCTCGGCCTGATCGGCGATCGCGCGATAGAAGCGGATGCCGGTCGCCCATGGCGCATCGCGCGCCACTTCCGCCACCGCCTGGGTCAACGGCTGGGCGTTGAAGCGTGCGCGTGCCTCGGGTGAGGGCGCGGCATCTGGCGTTCCGGCAAGCGAAGGGATCGGGCGGCCCATCCGTTCGAGCGCGAGTTGACCATAGAAGCGGTCGGGGTAAGCCGCCGCCATATCGTAGTAGCGCGTCGCCTCGGCGCTGTTGCCCGCGCGGCGCATGGCTTCTCCCGCCCAGAAGAAGCCCTTGGAGCGTGTCTGCGGCGTGCGCGCGGCGGCGCCATAATTGTAGAACAGCGGAGCGGCGGAGGTGCCGTCGCCCATGCGCCATAGCGCGTTGGTGCCGCCAGCCCACATCAGCGAGGTAAAGTCGTCGCGCAAACGATATTCGCCTTGCGAGATATCTGTGCCCGGCGCGAAGGCTTCCAGCGCGCGGGTGGCAATCCGCACCGTGTCGCTCGACGAAGCGGCACGGCCGAGCGCGAGAAGCTCGGTGATCCAGGCCGTCTGGTCGAGTGGAAGGTGCGAGAGCGCAGGGCCGTTCGCAACCATGGCGATAGCCTCGCCGGTCCGGCCTTCCTGCCGCAGTTCACGGCTGCGGTTGAAAAGATAGCCCGGATCGCTGAACGCGCCGGGCGCGTCGGTATAGCCGTCGCCGCCTTGCAGAATCGCGAGGCGGGCGGCGAACACGCGCCGCTTCGACGGGGCCACGCGGTCAAGCTGGCGTTGGGCGGCATCCATCTCGCGCTGCCACAGCAGGGCGTTCATGCGCGTATCCTGATCGTCCTGCGTGAAGTACTGGCCGTTCATCGCCACCAGTGCCGCTTCGGCAGTCGGGCTCATCTCGCCGCCGCGCCATGCTTCGCGCGCGAGCATCTGCGATCGGGCAGGATCGCTTCCCATCAAGGCCAGCGCATAGTGCGCCTTGGCGAAGTTGGTAACCGGCGGATAGGCCGCAAAATATTCGAGCAGCGCCGCTTCGGTCACAAACTCGCCGCGCAGTCGCTTCTCGGCGCGCTCGCGCAGCGTTTCCTCGTCCGGGAAGCCGGGGTTGGCGAGCAGGAACGAGGAATATTCGGCAAAGGGCAAATTGGCCTGGCGGTCGGCATAAAGCGCTTCCCAGCGGCTGATCTGCGCAGCGATTCGCCCCGGTTGCGAGGCGATCAGTGACGCGCGCGCGTTATCCCAGTCGGCAGCCCCTTGCGGCTGCCCCTGCGCCATTGCCATTGCGGGCCACGAAATCGCCAGCGGGGCGATCAACGAATAGATGGAATGTCGAACCATGCTGGACATTGTACCGGCCCTCTCCTTATCAGGCCCTGAATGAGCCGCTCCGGACCTTGGTTCCGGATACCGGTCTCGATGATAACGAATTTGTGCAAGTGCGAGGAGCCAACCCATAATGTTTTCCGGATCAATTCCAGCCCTTGCCACGCCATTTGTCGACAACCGCGTCGATGAAGAGGCCTATCGCCGCTTTATCGAGTGGCAGATCGAGAACGGCTCTTCGGCGCTGGTTCCCTGCGGCACCACCGGCGAAAGCGCCACGCTCGACAACGATGAGCATCACCGCGTGATCTCGATCTGTGCGGAAGTGGCCAACAAGCGCGTGCCCGTGATTGCCGGAGCGGGCTCGAACGACACGCAGACCGCGCTGTGGCACATTAAGGAAGCCCAGCTGGCCGGGGCCGACGCGCTCCTGCTGGTCGCCCCTTATTACAACCGGCCCGGCCAGAAGGGTCTGCTCGCGCATTTCTCCTATCTGGCCGAGCGCGCCGATCTGCCGATCGTGCTTTATAACGTGCCGGGCCGCACCGTGACCGATATCCTGCCCGAGACGGTGATCGAACTGCACCGTCGTTTCCCCGGCAAAATCGTGGCGCTGAAGGATGCCAGCGGCGACCTCACCCGTGTGGTAACGCAGCGCATGGGCGCAGGGCCGGACTTCTGCCAGCTTTCGGGCGACGATCCGCTGATGCTCGCAGGCTATGCGCTTGGGCAGGTGGGCTGCATCTCGGTGACGGCCAATGTCGCGCCGAAGCTGTGCGCCGATTTCCACGCGGCGGCAGCGGAAGGCGACTATGCCACTGCGCGCGAGCTGAACGAGCGGCTCTATCCGCTGCACCGGGCGATGTTCGCCGATGCTTCGCCGTCGCCGGTGAAATATGCGTTGAGCAAGCTGTTCGACTGGTTCGCGCCCGAAACCCGCCTGCCGATCGCGCCGATCTCGGACGAGGCCAGGGCGGCGGTCGATGCGGCGCTGGATGGGGCGGGGATTGCCTGATCCGCAGGCCCTAGTCCGCCGGATTGTGCTCCTCCACAAAGGCCACGGCTTCTTGTAGCATTTGCTGCCTTGTGGCGGCGAGCGAGAGCCAGTGGTCTTCGCCCTCCAGTTCGACCAGCTTATAAGGCTTGCCTTGGTCCTTCAAGGCGTCGGCCATCTTGGCACTCTGCTCGAAATTAACGACCGTATCGTCGCGTCCGTGGATCAGCAGGATGGGCGCATCGGCTTGGGCTGCGAATTTGCGTGGTGAAATGTCGTTCCACCCGCTCGAATCGCCGAGTTCCTCGCGCAGAGAGCGCGAGAAAAGGCGGTTGCGGCCCGATTCGCGGCTTTCGGTGCGGTACATAAGGCCAATATCGCCGATGCCCGCCACCGAGACGGCACAGCGATAAAGACCTTGCTGCAAGGTCACGCCGGCAAGCGCGGCATAGCCGCCATAGCTGGCGCCGACGATGCAGGCGCGTGCCGGATCGACCGTGCCCCGCTGCGCCAAGGCGGCAAAGGCGTCGGAAATGTCGCTCTGCATTTTGCGGCCCCATTCGCCGTATCCTGCGCGCTCGAAATCCTCTCCGCGGCCGGTGGAGCCGCGGAAGTTGGGCTGGATTACCGCATAGCCGCGTGAGGCAAAGGCCTGCGCCCACCAATCGAAGCCTTCCTCGTCATGCGCGTGGGGGCCCCCGTGGGGCAGCACAACTACGGGCAGGTTCGTCGCTTCGCGCCCAGGCGGCAGGGTCACCACGGCATCCATATCGAGACCGTCTTGCGCGGTGTATTCCAATGTCGAAACCGGGCCGACCTGGTGAGGCGCGATGGAAGGACGGTCATAACCCAAGGGCGAAGCGCTGCGGTTTGCGACATCGACGAGGAACCAGGTGCCGCTGTCTGCGGTGCCTTGCGTGTGCACGATCACGTCCAGAAAATCGGGCGTCCACTCCATGATGGTGGGGTTTTTATCGGGGAAGGCGCGCCGCACCATCTGCGCGCGACGTTGCAGTTCGGCATCGAACATTACCGGTTCTGCCCCTTCCTCATCGGCGAGGTAGCCCACCAACTGGCCGTTATCGCGGTTCCAGTAGAGGCGGTCTATCGCGACATCCGGGAGGAAGGGCTGCGGCTCTCCGCCTGCCAGCGGCACTTCAAACCACTGCTTGTAACCAGTCTCCTGATCCTGCTCGGAATAGATAAGGCTCCCGCCATCAGCGCCGAGGCCGATAAGACCGGCATCGCCTTCGCGGTCCTGTCCTTCGGCCAGCTTTTGACCCGCACTGTTTGTGATGGTCCAGTTCCCGCTGAACGTGGAAAGGTCGAATTCGGCAGCGATCTGTCCTGTGCCATCGACCAGCCAGTTACGCCTTAGTCCCTCCGGTGGGGCATGGGCCACCCGCTCCTGCTCTCCGGTGGCGAAGTTGTAACTATAGAGATAGGGGCGACCGTGATTGAATTGGTAGCCGCCGTTACCGCGGCGCTCGTATTCGATTGCGCCAAAATATCCCACCCAGCCATCGGCGCTCTCACGCACGCCATAGTTGCCGAAGACCGCATTCATCATTCTGGAGGTATTCCCGAACACCACAGAAGCGGCAGCCTCATTCTCGATTGGAAAGAAGAGTTCCTGCGATATTTCGTACTTGTCCGCAGTGAAGCCCATTACGTTCACCGTCTGGCTGCGCGTGATGAGCAGCGCTTCATCGCCGACAAATCTGAAGCCGCGAAACTTCATTTCGTCGATCCCGATGCTGCGGACGTGCTTCAGCTCTGAATCCAGAATTGCAACCTGCCGCCGTCCGTGAAGCGTGGCCAGAATTGCAATATGATCGCCCGAATGGGACAAGGCCATGTCCTCGACATCGGGCAAATTGCCGTAGGCTTCGACTGGCGGCATCTCCTGAGCCAGGGCTGATTGGGCGTAAAAAGCTGCCAACGAAAGCGCGGCGAAAAGCCGAGCCCGCCGAACGACTGCCATGCTCATTGCGAAAGACCCCCCAACGTTCGCGTTCGCCCAAAAGTTGCGCTATTCCTTTGTGCAATACAAGTACGATCATTCTCTGAGAAAGGTCTCTCAAACCTTTTCTGGCACCGCGCGAACACTTTGCAAAAGCGCCTCGCCCACCCTACATGCCACCACCTTATGGCGCGCCCCAAACCCACAGCATTCGACAAGCTCAAGATCGTCGCGGAAAACCGCAAGGCGAAGTTCAACTATCATATTGAGGATGTCTATGAGGCAGGCCTCGTGCTGACGGGCACCGAGGTGAAGTCGCTGCGCCAGGGCGAGGGCAATATCGCCGAAAGCTACGCCGAAGTGAAAGATGGCGAGGTCTGGCTGATCAATTCGAACATTCCCGAGTTCAGCCACGGCAACCGCTTCAATCACACGCCCAAGCGGCCGCGCAAACTGCTGCTGTCGGGCCGCGAGATCGAGAAGATGTTCGGCGCGGTCGAGCGCAAGGGCATGACGCTTGTGCCACTCAGCGTCTACTTCAACTCGCGCGGCCGGGCCAAGGTCGAGCTGGCGCTGGCCAAGGGCAAGCAGACGCATGACAAACGCGCGGCGATCAAGGACCGCGACTGGCAGCGCGACAAGGCGCGCCTGATGCGGGAGAAGGGGTGATGCGTGTGAACTTTCCACGAGGCGGGGCAGCTTCGTAAGATTCGCGATATGCTGTTAAGCGCTGGTTTTTCTCTTCCCGTCTAATGATCACTTTCGCAGGCACAACAAAGGTGTAAGAGCGCCCCCACAATGACTCATGACAAGCGCGACAAACGGGCAAAAAGCGGCTGGCGTTCGCTGCTGCCTGCCATGCCGCAGCGTGAGGAAATGGCGCGCAACCGCTGGCTGGCACCGATTGCCCATCGGTTCCTTCATTCCGAATTGTGGAGCTTCACGCGTCGGTCGGTGCCGCGCGGTGTCGCTCTGGGCCTGTTTGCTGCCTTCATCGTGCCGATCGGGCAGATTTTTCTCGCTGCCTTCCTGGCGCTTCCCGCCCGGGCCAACTTGCCGGTGGCTGCGCTGATTACTTTCGTCACCAATCCTTTCACCGTGCCGTTCTGGCTGGTGGTTGCCAACAAGGTCGGGCGTTTCGTGCTAAAGGTCGATGCGGCGACGTTCAATGCCGCCAACCCCAGCCTCTCGGCCGGCGGCTTCTGGGACAAGTTCGGCTGGTTTCTCGAAACCGCGGGCGTGACCGCCTTCGGGTTCGTGGTGTTGTCGATCGTGAGCGCGGCGCTTGGCTATCTGATCGGCGGCCTGGTCTGGCGCCTTGTGGTGGCGCGCAAGTGGAACCGGCGACCGGCGCGGACAAAGCTGCTACATCCTGCCGAGTGAAGCACGCCCTGAAGATACCCCATGAGACCAGCCGCACGCGGCCAGTGATAGAGCTGGCCGCGCTTGTGCTCGCGCTCGTCGCCAGCGGAGCGCTGATCTATTGGCTGAGCGGAATGCCGCTGGTGGCGTTGGGCTTTGCCTGCGGGCTCGCTGCTATGATGATGGCCGCCGCCATGGCTGTGCGCGGGCAAAGGCCGGCTGCAGATGTGCAGGAGGCGCTGCCTGACTGGTCTGTCACGCTGGCAGCTATCGAGAGCACGGGTCATGCGGCGCAGGGCAAGGCGAGGGCCGCCATTGCCATTACCGATCGGGCCAACCGGCTCGTCTGCGCTAATCCGGCGTTCGAAGAGGCGTTCGGCAGCCTTCATGCCCCACCACGCATGGCCCTGGATGCGGGCGGCAGCGATAGGCTGTCGACGATGGTGCGCGAGGCCTGGCGCGAAGGCGAAGCGGCGACGTGCGAGGTGGCTGGCGACGGGCATCACTGGCGAGTGCACACACGCCGGGCCGGGCGGGCCGACGAGTACATGATCTGGTCGTTCACACCGATCGAAGAGGTCGACATGCTCGCCGATATGGCCATGTGGCTGCGCGGGCCGTTCGGCGCGATGTTCGGCGATGCCGGTTTGTGCCTGGCACTGGTGGGGCCGGAAGGAACGATCCTTGCGGCCAACAGCGAACTGGCGGCGCGGGCCTGCGGTGACGGCTCGGCAACGCTCGCCGGGCAGGAGTTCGCCGAGCTGTTGCGCAGCGACGACCGCGACCGCATCCACTTTACTCGCGAGGGGCGCAAGGGTTCGCCGCAGACCTTGTGGCAAGTTCCGCTCGCGCCGCCCGAGGCCGAACCTGCGTCGCTGATGCTGCTGGTCGATGCCGGGATGGGGCTGGGCGGAACGGCGGGCGATGCCAAGGGGCAGGCCGGACAGTTGGAAGCGCTGCTCGAACAGCTGCCGCTGGGGCTCGCAATGACCGACCGCGACGGGCGGTTCCTGTTCGCCAACCCCGCCTTCCGCCGCGCCGCCGGTCTGGAAGCGCACAGCTTGCCGCCTTACCCTTCCGACCTAGTGATTGCCCGCGACAAGACCGCGATGAGCGATGCCGTGCGCCGCTATGCACAAGGCCCCGCGTCAAGCGGCGACATCGCCGTGCGTCTCTCGGTAGAGCCTGACGAACCGGCAAGCCTTGGCCTTGCGGGTGTACGCGGAATGGGCGAGGCGGCGGTGCTGCTCAGCCTTGCCGACACCACCGAGGAAACGCGCCTGCGCCGCCAGGTCGCCCAGGCGACCAAGATGCAGGCGGTGGGTCAGCTCGCAGGCGGTGTCGCGCACGATTTCAACAACGTGCTGACCGCGATCATCGGCTATTGCGACCTCATGCTGCTGCGTCACACACCTGGCGACAGCGACTATGACGATATCCAGCAGATCAAGGCCAACTCGAACCGTGCCGCGAGCCTGACCCGCCAGCTGCTCGCCTTCTCGCGCCAACAGACCTTGCAGTCCGAAGTGCTTCAGTTGCCCGACGTGATGAGCGAGGTGACGCAGATGCTCAAACGGCTGCTTGGCGCGAAGATCACGCTCGACGTGCGGCACGACCGCAACCTTGGCGCGGTGCGTGCCGATCCGCGCCAACTCGAACAGGTCATCATAAACCTCGCGGTTAACGCGCGTGACGCGATCCAGACAAGCGGCGGGGGCGAGGGCGCAAGCGGCATTCTCACCTTCACCACGAGGCGGGTAGAGGCGCGCGATATCCGGCGCATGGGATCGGATATCATCCCGGCGGGTGAATATACCGCGCTGATCTGCGAAGATACCGGCGGCGGGATCGCGCCTGCGATTATCGGCAAGATCTTCGAACCGTTCTTCACCACCAAGGATCTGGGCAAGGGCACCGGGCTTGGCCTGTCGACGGTCTATGGCATCGTCAAGCAGTCGGGCGGGTTCATCTTCGCCAGCAACGTGCAGGGTATCACTGGCAGGCCTGCCGGTGCTCGCTTCACGATATACCTGCCCGTTCACGAGGCGAGCGAGGAAGAGCTGAAGAAGACCGAAGCGGTCGAGGAAGCGCGCAACTGGGCAGGCGGCGGGCGCATCCTGCTGGTCGAGGACGAAGACATGGTGCGCGCCGTGGCCGAACGCGCGCTGACGCGGCAGGGTTACGAGGTGATCACCGCCAGCGACGGCGACGAAGGCTTCGAACTTGTGCGCGGCGGGGAGCAGTTCGACCTCGTCGTTTCCGACGTGGTGATGCCGGTGATGGATGGCCCGGCCATGGCGCTCGCGATTCGCGAAGTGGCGCCCGATCTGCCGATCCTGTTCATGTCGGGCTATGCCGAAGCTCAACTGCGCGACCAGATCGACATCGTCGCCATGCATTTCATCCCCAAGCCCTTCAGCGTGCAGCAGATTGCCGACAAGGTCGCCGAGGTGCTGACCGCCAGTTCGCGCCGCGACTGAGTTTCGTCTGCGCAGACCGTTCAGCGCGCGCTCAGGCCGTGCTACCCCAATGCAAGCTTTACGAGAGGGAAGATTCGCCAGATGCTCAGCCACGCCCGCACCACGTTTGTCGCCTGCCTGCTCGCCGCGACTGCCGCCAGCGCCTCGGCCCAGAGCGACCCCACCGAGCCAAGCGCGCAGGGCGATCTTGCGGTGACGATCTATAACAACGGCCAGAGCCTGGTGCAGGACGTGCGCCAGCTCGATATCGCGCGCGGCCGCTCGACCGTGACCTTCCCCGATGTCTCGGCGATGATCCGGCCCGAGACACTGAGCTTCAACGCCGCCGACACCACGATCATCGAGCAGAACTTCGACTTCGACCTGCTCACCCCGCAAAAACTGATGGAAAAGGCCGTTGGTCAGGAGGTCACATTGATCCGCACCAATCCCGCTACCGGTGCGGAAACCCGCCAGCGTGCGGAGGTGCTCTCGACCGTGGGCGGGGTGGTGATCCGCGTGAACGGGCAGGTCGAGGTGCTGCGCGACGATGGCCTGCCGGTGCGCGTGATCTTCGACGATCTGCCGCCGAACCTGCGCGCGCGGCCCACGCTGTCGGTGAACCTCGAAAGTTCGCGCGGCGGCACGCGGCCTGCGTCGATACGCTATCTCACCCCCGGCCTCGGCTGGTCGAGCGACTATGTCGCACTGTTCGACGAGGCTAAGGGCACCGTCGATATGCAGGGTTGGGTGACGCTCACCAACACCACTGGAACCACTTTCACCAATGCCGACACATTGCTGGTGGTGGGCGACGTAGGCGGCGGGCGCAATATGCGCCGCTCTGACATGGTGCGCCCCGGCACCCAAAGCGCCGAGCGCGAGCGGCTGGGCGACTTCTACCTCTATCCGATCGAGGGCCGCACCACGATTGCCAACAACCAGACCAAGCAGGTCAGCTTCCTCGACGTGCAGGGTGTTCCGGCTGCCCGCGTCTATTCGGCGGGTGCCGGCTGGCTCGCCACTTGGGACGACTGGCAGAGCGTGTCTAGCGCAATCAGCTTCAATTCCTCGCGCGAAGGCGGGCTGGGGGATGCGCTGCCGGCGGGCACCGTGCGGTTCTACCAGCGCGATGCGAGCGGAAACCCGCAGTTCATCGGCGAAAATTCCATCGGCCACACCCCGATGGGCAGCGTGCTGTCGCTGCGCACCGGCGATGCCTTCGACGTGTTCAGCAAGGTCGAAGTCGAGCGCCGGGACAAGATCACCGCCGCCGACTATGAGCGCTCGGCGCGTTACCGCGTGATCGAGAACGGCGAGGTGACCCGCGAAGTCGAGGTCGACCGCGCGGTCGACTACTATCGCACCACGATGCGCTACAGCTTCACCAATGCCAAGAGCGAGCCAGTCACGGTCGAATTCCGCCAGTCGGGGCTCGATCGCGGTTACTGGGCTAACGACTATCGCGTGGTGTCGGAAGACGTCGAAGGCGAACAGCTCAACGCCGACACTCGCCTCTACCGCGTGACCGTGCCCGCCAATGGCGAGCGCGTGATCCGGGTGACTTACGAGACGAAGTACTAAGGGCGCGGGTGATGGCGGAGCCGACCAAATCCTCCCCGGTACGGGGAGGGGGCGCGCGCGGAGCGCGGTGCAGGGGGACAGGCGACCAGCGTCGCTCTTGCCCCTCCACCATGCTGGGCATGGTCCCCCTCCCCCGGTGGGTGAGGAGCGGTATGACGGCGGCACTTGTCCTGTGCCTTGCCTCCCCGGCAAACGCGCAAGACCGCCCCACCGTCGACGCCTCCGCCCCCACAGAACAAGCCGTCACCATCTACCGCGACCCGAACCGCGCCGCCGGCGACCGGCTCGACCGCGACAACCCGCAAGGCTTCGCGATGATCTCGGAAGTCCGCACGGTCACGCTCCCGCCCGGCGAATCGCGCATCCGCTTCACCGGCGTGGCCGAAGGCATGGTGGCGGTCTCGGCCATCGTCACGGGCCTGCCCGGCGGCAAGATCGAGAAGAACCGCAATGCCGATCTGCTCAGTCCAGCGGCGCTGGTCGACGGGACGCTCGGCAACCGCGTGCGCATCACTCGCACCAACCCCGGCACTGGCGAGCAGGCGAGCGAAAGCGCGATTGTTCGCACCCGCGCCGATGGCGGTCTGGTGCTCCAGACCAGCGAGGGCTTCGAGCCGGTGCGCTGTTCGGGCCTGCCGGAAAGCCTTGCCTTCGATCGCATACCTGCCGGGCTTTCGTCCGAGCCGGTGTTCTCCATCGACACCCGCGATGCCAGCGGCGGCACCTATACGGTGACGCTGTCCTATCTCGCCTGGGGCTTCGACTGGGAGGCGAACTATGTTGCCACGCTGGCCGAAGCGGGCGCGCGCGACAAGGCGCGGCTGCGGTTGGTAAGCTGGCTAACACTGCTCAACGACAACGGCCAGAGCTTCGAGAACGCCGACCTGATGGCCGTGGCGGGCACGATCAATGTCGAGAGCGACTTCGAGGGTCTGGCCGAACCCCCGCGGGCCCGGCCCTTGCGGCTGACCTGTTATCCGATTGGGAGCACCGCTGAGGGTTCGCCCGAGCGAAGAGTCCGTTACGCGCCGCCGTCGTCGCCAGCGGTCCTTCCCTCGCCCGTGATGGCGCGCATGGTTAGCGCCGAGGCAGTCGCCGACGAGGTAATCACCGTCACCGGCTCGAGGCTTGCGACCGAGGAAGACCTTGGCGACCTCAAGCTTTACCGGGTGCCCGAGCAGGTCACCGTTGCGGCCAAAAGCCTCAAGCAGATCGCCTTCCTCGACCGGCCTGAGGTCGAAGGCCGCATTGTCTATCGCGCGGACCAATGCGTGCCTTGGACCCCGTTTCCCAGCCGCGACAATGCTGCCGACTTCACTCCCGCCACGCTGATGCTGATCACGAAGAACGACGAGGAACACGGCCTCGGCGCGGCGCTGCCGCTCGGCAATATGGCACTGTTCGAGCCGTCGCCTGCGGGTGACTTGTTGGTGAACGAACTGAACCTGCGCGACTATGCCGTGGGGCAGGATGTCGAACTGGATATCGGCCAAAGTCCGCAGGTCTTCACTCAGTGCGCGCGGCTTGGCGCGGCAGAGCCCGATTCGTATGGCGAGCGCTGGATGCCGATGCGCGCGCGGGTCACCAATGCCAATCCGCACAGTGTGACCATGCGAATCATGCTCGGGCAGGAGCCAGGGTGGAACTACCGATTTGCGCGCGAGCGTCTCCAGACGAAGAACGGCGTGCGCTATGTCGAGGTGAAGATCCCCGCCAATTCGACCACTGACTTCGACTGGCAGATGCGCTCGACCCTGCGCTGATCCTGCGTTTTGCGGGGCTGAGCAGGAAAAATGTAGGAAATTTTCTGTTCCACTCTTGTTCTCATAGAACAAAGTGCGTACACAGGTCTCGTGGACGAAGGGCATGAGGCCCTAGCGACAGAGCGGAGACCGTGTCATGGCTACCCAATTGAAGCTGGTTGAAGAGGATCGCAAAACCGTGGACCGTCAAAAGGCGCTGGACGCCGCTCTCGCACAGATAGATCGCGCCTTTGGCAAAGGCTCCGCCATGAAGCTGGGCCAGAAGGAAGCCATGCAGGTGGAGGCGATTTCCACCGGCTCGCTTGGCCTCGATATTGCGCTCGGCGTGGGCGGCCTGCCCAAGGGCCGCGTGATCGAGGTTTATGGCCCGGAAAGCTCCGGCAAAACGACGCTTGCGCTGCACGTGATCGCCGAAGCGCAAAAGGCGGGCGGCACGGCGGCCTTCGTCGATGCCGAACATGCGCTCGATCCGGTTTATGCGAAGAAGTTGGGCGTCGATATCGACGAGCTGATCGTCTCGCAGCCCGACACAGGCGAGCAAGCGCTGGAGATCACCGATACGCTGGTGCGCTCGAATGCGATTGACGTGCTGGTGGTCGATTCGGTGGCGGCGCTGGTGCCGCGCGCCGAGATCGAGGGCGAGATGGGCGACAGCCACGTCGGCCTGCAGGCGCGCCTCATGTCGCAGTCGCTGCGCAAGCTGACCGGCTCGATCAACCGTTCGAAGTGCATGGTGATCTTCATCAACCAGCTGCGCATGAAGATCGGCGTGATGTACGGTAACCCCGAGACAACGACCGGCGGTAACGCCTTGAAGTTCTACGCTTCTGTCCGTCTCGACATCCGCCGCACCGGGGCAATCAAAGACCGTGACGAAGTTACTGGCAACGCGACACGCGTGAAAGTGGTGAAGAACAAGGTCGCCCCGCCGTTCAAACAGGTCGAGTTCGACATCATGTATGGCGAGGGCATTTCGAAGATTGGCGAAATCCTCGACCTTGGCGTGAAGGCCGGCGTGGTCGAGAAAGCGGGCTCGTGGTTCAGCTACGACAGCATCCGCATCGGCCAGGGCCGCGAGAACGCCAAGACGTATCTTAAGGAAAATCCCGAAATTTGCGACCAGATCGAAGCTGCGATCCGCAGCCAGACCGATGCGGTCGCCGAGGAGATGATGACGGGGCCGGACGCGGATTCCGACGACTGATCCTCAAGAAGGGCCGGGCAGCGATAAGAGCCGCCCCCCTTGCGAACCGGAGCCGGCGCCTTGGCACTTATTCAGTGTTCGAGCGCCGGCTTCCTCGCATTTGCTGTTCCGCACTTGAGCAATCTTCCTGTTTCGGTGCATGATCCGATCTGGCTTCGCAGTGAGGGTGAGAATGTCGGGGACAAAGCAGGGGCAGGGCATATTGGACAAGATTGCATGGCAGGGCAGCCAAGGCGCTAACTGGGCGGAAAACTGGCGCCGGACCGACCGTAGCTTCGGCATTCTTACCGAAAATTTGCTTTCCCGATTGCGCGCGCTGGAATTCCGCGAGGTTCTCGATGTCGGCTGCGGCGCGGGTGAATTGTCGCTGGCCATCGCGCGCAACCGTCCAGGCGTTCAGGTGCGCGGGCTCGACATTTCGCCGCAGCTTGTCGAAGCGGCGCAGGCCCGCGGCGATCGGTTCACCAACGTAACCTTCGTTTGCGAAGACGCTTCGACCTGGAAGCCTGACGATTCCTTCGCGCTCGATCAGCTTGTTTCGCGGCATGGGGTCATGTTTTTCGACGATCCTGTCGCGGCCTTTTCCAACCTCGCCTCGGTATCCGCGCCTGCGGCCGGGCTGATGTTCTCGTGCTTTCGTGAACCCTCGCTCAATCCGTTCATGTCCGAAGTGGCCCGGCTTCTGCCAGAGCCACCGCAATCGCCAGACCCTCGCGCGCCCGGGCCGTTCGCCTTTGCCGATGCATCTTATGTCGAGCAGATTCTGTCTGCCGCCGGGTGGGCCGACACAACCTTTTCGCCCGTTGATTTTCCGATGATTGTTGGCGCCGGTGAAGACCCGGTGGCCGATGCGCGCGAGTATTTCTGTACCATCGGGCCGGCCGCCAGGGCTCTCGGCCAGCTTGACGAAGAGGAACGCGAAGCCTTCCTGATCAAGCTCGATGCGCTGTGCGGACGCCACTGCCGCGAGGGGATCGTTTCACTGCCCGCAGCGGCTTGGGTGGTCACGGCCCAACGCGGCTAGTGCGCCCCGCTTAGGCAAGTGGAAGCGCTGGGCGCATAACAGCCTGTCCATTCTGTGCGTAACACGCTTGTCGAGCAGGCGAACAGGCCCTAATTCGACGCCATGCAATCGACCAACGACATTCGCCGCGCGTTTCTCGACTACTTCGCGGCCAACGATCACACGGTTGTGCCTTCGGCACCGCTGGTTCCCTATAACGATCCCTCGTTGATGTTCGTCAACGCGGGGATGGTGCCGTTCAAAAACGTCTTCACCGGGCTGGAGACACCGCCTGCACCGCGCGCGACCAGCAGTCAGAAGTGCGTGCGCGCCGGGGGCAAGCACAACGATCTCGATAATGTCGGCTACACCGCGCGCCACCTCACGCTGTTCGAGATGCTCGGCAATTTCAGCTTCGGCGACTACTTCAAGGAACGCGCGATCGAACTGGCCTGGGGCATGGTCACGCGCGAGCTGGGTCTGGATCCCGAGCGGTTGCTGGTGACCGTCTATCACACCGACGATCAGGCGGCCGAGCTGTGGCGCAAGATTGCGGGGCTGCCTGACGAGCGGATCATTCGCATCGCCACGAAGGACAATTTCTGGGCCATGGGCTCTGATGGCCCCTGCGGCCCCAGTTCGGAAATCTTCTGGGACCATGGGCCGCAGGTCGCTGGCGGGCCGCCGGGATCGCCCGATGAAGATGGCGACCGCTTTGTGGAGATCTGGAATCTCGTGTTCATGCAGCACATTCAGGAAGCCGACGCGATCGTCGGCGACCTGCCGCGGCCTTCGATCGACACCGGCATGGGCCTCGAACGCATTTCGACCGTGCTTCAGGGCGTGCATAACGTATTCGAGACCGACACCTTCCGCGCGCTGATCGAGGCCAGCGAAGACTTGGTGAAGGCAAAGGCTGAGGGCGAGCAAATCGCCAGCCACCGCGTGATTGCGGATCACCTGCGCTCGACCAGTTTTCTGATCGCTGATGGCGTGCTGCCTTCTAATGAGGGACGCGGCTATGTCCTGCGCCGCATCATGCGCCGCGCCATGCGTCATGCCCACCTGCTCGGTGCCGACCGTCCGCTGATGCACCGGCTCGTACCCGCGCTCGTCACGGAAATGGGGCAGGCTTACCCCGAGCTGTCGCGCGCGCAGGCGCTGATCACCGAGGTGCTCGAACGCGAGGAAACGCGCTTCCGGCAGACGTTGGAAAAGGGCCTGCGCCTGCTTGACGACGAAGTTGCCACGCTTGGCAAAGGCGCGGACCTGCCCGGCGAGGCGGCCTTCAAGCTCTACGACACTTACGGGTTCCCTTATGATTTGACCGAGGACGCGCTGCGTTCGCGCGGCATTGGCGTTGATCGCGAAGGCTTCGATGCGGCGATGGCGCAGCAGAAGGCGGCTGCGCGTGCGGCGTGGAAGGGCTCTGGCGCAGCGGCTGATAGCGAGGTCTGGTTCGACGTGGTCGAGCGCGAAGGCGCGACCGAGTTTACCGGCTATACCGCCGATAAAGGCGAAGGCCGCGTGGTCGCCCTGGTGGTCGATGGCAAGGAGTTCGCAAGCGCCGATGCGGGGCAGGAGGTGATCCTGCTCACCAACCAGACGCCGTTCTATGGCGAGAGCGGCGGGCAGTCGGGCGATGCCGGGGTCGTGACTGGTGACAATGGTCTCAAGATCGCCATCACCGACACCTCCAAGCCGCTCGGGCGACTGCACGCGATGCACGGCACAATCGAGGCCGGGCAAATCAACGTGGGGGACACGGTTCACCTCGCGGTCGATGTCGAGCGGCGCGATGCGATAAGGGCGAACCACTCGGCCACGCACCTTGTTCATACGGCGTTGCGCAATCAGCTTGGTGAGCACGTGACGCAGAAAGGCTCGCTGGTGGCGGCGGAGCGGCTGCGCTTCGACTTCTCGCATCCCAAACCTCTCACCCCCGAGGACATCTCCGCAATCGAGGCCGAGGTCAATGCGCAGATTCGTGCCAACAACGAGGTCACGACCCGATTGATGAGCCCCGACGAGGCCATCGAAGCCGGGGCCATGGCGCTATTCGGCGAGAAGTACGGCGACGAAGTGCGTGTGCTCTCGATGGGCCAAGACAATTTTGGCGGATCGGGCCGGACTTATTCGGTCGAACTGTGCGGCGGAACCCATGTTCGCGCGACGGGCGATATTGCGCTGTTCCGCATCGTTTCGGAAAGCGCCGTTTCCTCAGGCGTGCGACGGATCGAGGCGCTGACCGGCGAGGCGGCGCGCCAGTGGGTAGTCGGCCGCGAGGAGGCTTTGAAGGCGGTAGCGACTACACTTCGCACGTCGCCTGACGAGGTCGAAGAGCGGGTTGCCGCCCTAGTGGATGAGCGCAAGCGGCTCGAACGTGAGCTGGCAGACGCGAAGAAACAATTGGCGCTTGGCGGGGGCGGTGCTGCCGGTGCCGCGCGAGCTGCCGACGAAAACATCGGCGGCGTCGCCTTTTCAGGGCAAGTGCTGCAGGGGTTGAATCCTAAAGAGCTGCGCGGTCTGCTCGACGAAGCCAAGGGCCGGATGGGTTCGGGCGTTGCTGCGATCTGCGCGGTCAACGATGGCAAGGCAGCTTTTGCCGCCGCCGTTACCGATGATCTCACCGATCGCTTTAGCGCCGTCGATTTGGTGCGGGCTGGCGTTGAAGCAATTGGTGGCAAGGGCGGCGGCGGTCGCCCAGATATGGCGCAGGGGGGTGGGCCGGACGGCGGCAAGGCGGATGATGCCATTGCCGCCGTGCGCGCACTTTTGTCTAAAAGCTCAGCCTGATCGGTGTTGGGCGGAGCGGCGACGATCACCCTCGCTGCCACGCGGCACGTCCTTCATGTCGCGCTCGTTCTGACCGCCTGATGGGCTTCCATCTGCCACGTTCTGCGGCTTGAATTTCTCATCGTTGCGGGTCGGCTTGGTGGGATCTTTTTTGTCGCTCATGCGAACCTCCTTTCTGCATCAACGCATGGAAGGAGGTGAGGTATCCCGCGCGATCAACCGTTCGTCGTGCTCGTGCGCAGCTTCGGCTTTTCGGCCAAGTCGGCACCTTGCTGGATTTTCTCGCGCATCTCGTCCCGCTTTTCGTGGATAGAGGCAATCACCGGCCCCATCGGAACGCCGAGGTCGACCAGCGCCGCTTCGGACAACTGGAGCGAACTTTCCAGCGTTTCCGGCACTGCAGTGGTGGCACCACTGCGGTAGAGCTCGGCAGCGTGAACGCTGTCTCTCGCGCGCGCGATGATCGGCAGATCCGGGTGTTGTTCGCGCAGCTTGCGTACCAGTTGCTGCGCCAGCACATGTTCGTCCATGGTCAGAATCACCGCGGGGGCGGTGTCGATGCCGAGCTTGTCGAGCACATCGGCGCGCATGGCATTGCCGTAGACCGCGACATAGCCATCGCGGCGCGCATCCTGAACGAGGTCGGGGTTGGAATCGATGGCGATATAGGCCTTCTCGTGCCTGGCCAGCATCTGCGCCACCAGCCGTCCAACGCGACCTAGGCCGACGATCACCACATGCGGCGCGCGCGGGTTTTCATCGACTTCCTCCAGCGTTGGGGCCGGATCCATTCTCCCGGCAAGGTTCTTGCCGAGCAGCGCGAGCAGCGGGGTGACGGTGAGGCCGATCGCGGTCACGGTCTGCCAGAACTGGCCCACCTCGCGGCTCACCAGCGCAGCGCTGGTGGCGGCGGTCAGCACGATCAGTGTGGTTTCCGATGGGCTCGCCATTAGAATGCCGGTTTCGACCGAGGTGCTCGGCCGCGCGCCCATGAAGCGCAGCAACACCCCTGTCACCACGGCTTTCAGCAGCAGAATGCCGATTACGGCCAGCGCGATGGTGCCGAGGTTGTCCCACACCATCTTGAAGTCGATCCCCATGCCGACCGTGAGCAGGAATACGCCGAGCGCGAGGCCCTTGAACGGCTCCATGATCCCCTCAACCTCGTTGTGATACTCGGTCTCGGCGATCAGCAGGCCGGCAATCAGCGCACCAACGATGGGCGACAGGCCCACCGCAGTGGTGGCAAGGCTCGCCCCGATTACGACCAGCAGCGAGGCGGCGAGGAAGATCTCCGGGCTCTTCGTACGCGCGGCCTGGGCGAACAGGCGCGGCAACACCATGCGCCCGCCTACCATCATGATGAGCACGACAACCAGGCCCTGCCAGATCGTCGATAGCAGGCCCGCCATCCCGTCGGCCTCGGCATAGGGTGCCAGTGCGCCGAGCAGGAAGATAACCGGCACGATCATGATGTCTTCGAACAACAGCATCGACAGCGCGGCGCGGCCCACCGGCGAGGTGGTGCCCGAGATCGGCAGCACCAGCGCGGTCGAGGAAAAGGCGAGGGCGAGGCCCAGTGCCAGCGCGCCTGTCCAGTATTGCCCGGTGTAGTAAAGGATTGCGGTGATGAGCGCGCCGATCACCAGGATTTCAAGCGCGCCGAGCCCGAACACCAGCTTGCGCAACTGCCAAAGGCGTTTGAAGCTCAGTTCGAGCCCGATCGTGAACAGCAGCAGGATGATCCCGAATTCGGCAAAGGGCTCAAGGCCTTCCGGCTCCGATATGGTGATATGGTAGAGCCATGGATAAGCCTCCACCATACGCCCGAGGCCATAAGGGCCAACCAGCAGGCCGACGAGGATGAAGCCGATGATCGGTGTGATCCGGAAGCGCGCGAAAAGCGGGATCACGATCCCCGCAGCCCCCAGGATCACCAGCGCGTCGGACATCATTGGCGAAAGGTGGGCAGAACCATGCATGGTGCCGGTTATCGACAAAAGTACGTGACAGGACAACGACAATATTGCTGCATTGCGCAGGTGCGCGCAGCTTCCTGACGAATTTTGTTCTGAAGGGTGACAAAGTCGCCTGCATCCTTATGCAAGGGGCCATGCAGACGCCGACCCTCATTTCGCTCGCCCTGTATTTTGTTCTCATGCTCGGCATCGGCCTTTATGCCTGGCGCAAGTCGACAGAAGATTCCGAAGGCTATCTTCTGGGTGGCCGCAACCTGCCGCCAGCCGTTGCCGCGCTGTCGGCCGGGGCATCGGATATGTCCGGCTGGCTGCTACTGGGCCTGCCCGGCGCGCTCTATGTATCGGGTCTGGTCGAGGCATGGATCGGGATCGGCCTGTTTATCGGCGCGCTTGCCAACTGGCTGATCGTGGCCCCGCGTCTTCGCGAGCAGACCGTGTCTTACGGCAATTCGCTGACTATTCCGCAGTTCCTCGCCAATCGCTTTCCCGACAAGGCGACCGCGCTGCGCGTGGTTTCTGCGGTGATCGTGGTGCTGTTCTTCTCGGTTTATAGCGCGGCCGGGCTGGTCGGCGGCGGCAAGCTGTTCGCGGCAAGCTTTCTTGACGAGCCAATTCTCGGCATGAGCCCCTATATGGCTGGCGTCGTGCTTACCGCGGGCGTGGTGCTCGCCTATACGATGGTGGGCGGATTTCTCGCCGTGAGCCTGACCGACTTCGTGCAGGGCTGCATCATGGTGGTGGCGCTGGTGGTGATGCCGCTGGTCGTGCTGCTGGATGACGGGGCTGGAACGGTTGCCACAACCCTGCGCGACGTCGATCCCAATTTCCTCAGCTGGTTCGGTGGGCTTTCGGCCATCGGTTTCATTTCCGCGATTGCATGGGGGCTGGGCTATTTCGGCCAGCCACATATCATTGTGCGGTTCATGGCCGTGCGAGATGGCGGGATCAAAGCCGCGCGCAACATTGGCATGAGCTGGATGTTCGTGGCCCTTATCGGCGCACTGGGCGTGGGGATAGTTGGCCGCGCCCATGTCGAGCTGAATCCCGGCATCGAGCTGGCCGACCCGGAGACGATCTTCGTGCTGCTGGCGAACACGCTGTTCCACCCCTTCGTCACCGGCTTCCTGCTCGCCGCGCTGCTCGCCGCGATCATGAGCACGATCAGTTCGCAGCTGCTGGTCAGCTCCAGCTCGCTGACCGAAGACTTTTACCGGTTGTTCCTGCGCAAACAGGCGAGTGAGCGCGAGATGGTGAATGTCGGCCGCGTCTGCGTGCTGCTGGTCTCGGTTGCGGCGATTGCCATTGCTTCCGATCCCGACAGCGAGGTGCTTGGCCTCGTTTCGAACGCCTGGGCCGGGTTTGGCGCTGCCTTCGGCCCGCTGATCATCCTCTCGCTGATCTGGCGTGGGATGACGGGCGCAGGCGCTCTGGCCGGTCTGGTGACGGGAACGCTTGTGGTGATCGCATGGATCTTCTCGGGCGCTGCCGAAGCGACCGGCGTTTACGAGATCATCCCCGGCTTTGCTGCGGCATGGCTCGCCATCTGGCTGGTGAGCAAGGCCACCGCCAGAGACGCGACAACGGCCGCAGCCTGATAGAGCCGATTAGCCGCCGCCGGGGCCGTGGCCGCGGCGCGGCGCCGGGCCCTGAACATCGCCCGCACCCGCAGAGCCACCATCCTCGTTCCACTCGATGCGGTAGAGGTCGTGCCGCCGGTCGGCCAGGTTACGAACCGTGCCTTCGGCGCGTGCCCATGAGAGATCCGCAAGGTTCACGTCGCTGATGGTCAGCGTCTCGACGTTTTCGCTGGCCTCCGCGGCGATGCCGTCGCGTGCGAAGGGGAAGTCGCAGGGGGTAAGGATGCAGCTTTGGGCATACTGGATGTCCATATTGCCGACATTGGGCAGATTGCCGACATTGCCCGCCATCACCACGAAACACTGGTTCTCGATTGCGCGCGCGGCGGCGCAATAGCGCACCCGCATGTAGCCCTGGCGGCTGTCGGTGCAGAACGGCACGAAGATGATGCGCGCGCCTTGGTCAACAAGGCGGCGCGAAAGTTCGGGGAACTCGCTGTCGTAGCAGATCTGGATACCGATCGGGCCGCAGTCGGTCTGGATCACGTCGATCGAATCGCCGCCCTTGATGTTCCACCAATAAGCTTCGTTGGGGGTAGGGTGGATCTTCTCGCGCTCGTGGATCGAGCCGTCACGAAGGCACACGATGGCGATGTTGTGGATGTCGCCATCGTCCATGCGTGTGGGATGCGAGCCGCCGATGATGTTGATGTTGAACCTCAGCGCCATCTCCGACAGCGCCTCGCGGATGCGCGGAGTGTAGCGCGAGAGCAGCTCAATGCTTTCGAGCGGTGACAGTTCTTCTTCCTCCGCGCTCAGCAGCATCAGCGTGAAAAGCTCGGGAAGAAGGATGAAGTCTGCCTCGTAATCGCTTGCAACATCGACGAAATACCGGACCTGACGAATAAACTCATCGAAGTCCTTCACCGCGCGCGCCTGCAATTGGCAGACGGCGATACGGACGTTCTCGATCCCACGCGGGACGGATAGCTGCGCGCTTGCCTCCTGATCGACAAACGGGTTGCGCCACACCATCTGCACCGCGTTGCCGCGGCTGCGCGTGTCTTCCGGCAGGTAGCCGGGCAGCACGCCCAGCGGTTCGAACCCGTTGGCAAGCTGGAAGCGCAGCACCGGATCGTGGATTTTGCCGGCGACGACTTTTTCGAGATAGTCCTCGGCGCTTTCCACCCGGCGCCAGCTCTTGCGCAGGTTGGGCATCCGTCCGGCGAAAACGATGCCTTTGAGTTCGAGTTGTTCGGCGAGGAACCGGCGCTCTTCATAAAGCCGCCGCCCGATCCGCGTGCCGCGCACCTTGGGGTCCACGCACATTTCGTAGCCATAAAGCCAGTCGCCGGTGGCCTCGTGACGGCTGCCGTAGCCGTTGCCGGTGATCTCGTCCCACGTGTGCGGACGCAGCGCTTTTTCGCCGCTGATACGCATGGTGGCGCAATAGCCGACCAGCTTGTCGTCAAGCACGGCGACGAAGCAGCCCTCGGGGTAATTGTTGATCTGCCCGCGGATTTCGCCCTGTGTGTAGGGCACGAAGTCCTCGTAAACGCGCTTGGCGAGCGCGGCGATGCGGCGGACGTCGGCGGGCACGGCGGCGCGGACTTCGAGGCGGGCTTTGGTCATGCGGTCTCCTGTGACATGAAAAGGGGCGCGCGATCGCCGTCGCGCGCCCCGTTATCATAACTTCGCGGTCGGCAGGCCGTTCCGCGTGGCAAGGTTGGGATCAGCCCAGGCCCTGTGCCTTCATTTCGACTTCGAGCGCATCGACGATGGCTTCGAAGAACTGTTCGGTGGTCATCCAGCTCTGATTCGGGCCGATCAGGAGCGCGAGGTCCTTCGTCATCTTGCCCTTTTCCACGCACTCGATGCAGACGCGCTCGAGCGTTTCGGCGAAGGCGACCACTTCGGGAGTGTCGTCGAACTTGCCACGATACATCAGGCCGCGGGTCCATGCGAAGATCGAGGCGATCGGGTTGGTGCTGGTCGCCTTGCCCTGCTGGTGCTGGCGATAGTGGCGGGTCACGGTGCCGTGCGCGGCTTCGGCTTCCACCGTCTTGCCATCGGGCGCCATCAGCACGCTGGTCATAAGGCCGAGCGAGCCGAAGCCCTGCGCCACCACATCCGACTGCACGTCGCCGTCGTAGTTCTTGCAGGCCCAGATGAACTTGCCGTTCCACTTGAGCGCGGCAGCCACCATGTCATCGATCAGCCGGTGTTCGTACCAGATCTTGGCTTCCTCGAACTTCTCCTTGAAGCCCTCGGTGTCGAACACTTCCTGGAACAGGTCCTTGAAGCGGCCATCGTACTTTTTCATGATGGTGTTCTTGGTCGACAGATACACGGGCCAGCCACGATCAAGGCCGTAGTTGAAGCTGGCGCGCGCGAAGTCGCGGATGGACTCGTCGTGGTTGTACATCGAGACCGCCACGCCGGGCTGGTCGAAGGTGTGAACGAGGAGGTCGATTTCCTTGCCGTCCTCGCCCTCGAACACCATGCGCAGCTTGCCCGCGCCGGGGATCAGGGTGTCGGTGGCGCGATACTGATCGCCGAAGGCATGACGGCCGACGACGATCGGGTCGGTCCAGCCGGGCACCAGGCGCGGCACGTTGTCGATCACGATCGGCTCGCGGAAAATGGTGCCGCCAAGGATGTTGCGGATCGTGCCGTTGGGCGAACGCCACATCTGCTTGAGGTCGAACTCCTCGACGCGGGCCTCGTCCGGGGTAATGGTGGCGCACTTAACGCCCACGCCATATTCCTTGATCGCATTTGCGGCGTCGACGGTAATCTGATCGTCGGTCTCGTCACGCTTTTCGACCGAGAGGTCGTAATACTTCAGGTCAACGTCGAGATAGGGGAGGATCAGCCGTTCGCGGATCCATTGCCAGATGATCTTCGTCATCTCGTCGCCGTCGATCTCCACGATCGGGTTGATTACCTTGATTTTGGCCATGAACTGTCCCTGCCTCTAGCGAATGTTTGCGGAAAAGTGATTTGGCGAGCCTCTTAAGGGCGCGCGGGCGCGAGCGCAAGCGGAGCCGGGATCAGTCTCTTGAGCTTGCGAATTACTCGCAGAAGGCTGCGCGCGCTGCCCGATATTCCGCGATAAGCTGCTCGCAGATTGCGGAGGCAGGACGCACCGCGCGGGTGGCGCCGACACCGTGACCGGAGGACCAGATCGTCTTCCACGCGCGGGCCTCGTCGTTGAGCGTCATCTCGCCGTGGCCGTCGGGCAGGGTGGCATCGGCCAGGCTTGGAGCGAGAAAGTTGGCACCGACGCCAGTTACCTTGTCGGTATAGGTGATGTCCTTGGCGCCGGAGGCGATCATCATCCGCTTTTGCGCGTCGCCCGCCATGCTTTCGGCGGCGGCGATAAAGTGCGAGCCGAGATAGCCGAACTGCGCCCCCATCATCTGCGCGGCGGCCACGTGCCGTCCGTGGCTCATGGCGCCCGAGAGAATCAGCGGCCCGTCGAAGACCTCGCGGATCTCGCTCAGCAGCGAGAAAGGGCTCAGCGTGCCCGCGTGTCCGCCAGCTCCGGCGGCGACGCCGATAATTCCGTCGACGCCAGCCTCGGCGGCCTTCTCGGCGTGGCGGCGCTGAACTACGTCGTGAAACACAAGTCCGCCGTAGGAATGGACCGCCGCCACCAGATCGGGCACTGCTCCGAGTGAGGTGATGACCAGCGGCACCTTGTGCTTCACACAGATCTCAAGGTCAGCCTCGACGCGCGGGTTCGACTTGTGGACGATCAGGTTGACGCCAAAGGGCGCAGCATCCGGCCCGCACCGTTCTTCGATGTCGTAGAGCCATTCGTCGAACCCGGCGCTGGAGCGCTGGTTCAACGCGGGAAAGGTGCCCGCAAGGCCCGCCTTGCAGCATTCCACCACCAGATCAGGCCCCGAGACAAGAAACATCGGCGCAACGATGGCGGGTATCGCCAGTCGCTGCGCAAACGCCTCTACCTTCGCGTTCAAAACGCGTCCTCGGGCAGCTCCATCATGCTCGCCTTGCCGCTCTTGATCGCCATGAACTGCGCCGTGGCGACGGGCAGCAGACGGTCGAAGAAGAACTGCGCGGTGGTGAGCTTGGCCTTGTAGAAGGCCTCTTCCGAACTGCCCTCGGCCAGCTTGGCATGGGCGACCTTGGCTGCCTTCGCGAAGCAGTAGCCCATGGCGACGAAGCCGAGTAGGCGCAGGTAGTCGCTCGCCGCCGCAGCCGCTTCCTCGGGATCTTTCAGTCCCTTCTGCGCGATGTGCCCGGTCGAAAGCTGAAGCGCGCCGAAGCTTTGCTGCAGCGAGCCGACCAGCTTGCCGATATCGGCATCGGCGGCATGGTCCTCGCAGAACTGTGAGACCGGGTGGAAGAAGCTGCGCAGATTGCGGCCCATCCGGTGCGGCAGCTTGCGGCCCACGAGGTCAAGCGCCTGAATGCCGTTGGTGCCCTCGTAAATCTGGGCGATCCGCGCATCGCGTGCGAACTGCTCGACGCCCGATTCCTGAATGTAACCATGCCCGCCATAGACCTGTACCGCCAGTTGCGCACTTTCGTGGCCAAGATCGGTGAACAGGGCTTTGACAACCGGCGTCATCAGCGCAACGAAATCGGTCGCCCGTTCGCGCGCCTCGGGTTCACGCGCCGAATGCGAGGCATCGAGCGCGCGGCTGACCCATGCGGACAGGGCGCGGCAGCCCTCGTTATAGGCGCGCATCGTCATTAGCATACGACGCACGTCGGGGTGGACGATGATCGGATCGGCCGGACCATCCGGGTTCTTTACACCCGACAGCGAACGGCCCTGCAAGCGGTCCTTCGCGTAGTAGACAGCGGACTGGTAGGCGATTTCGCCCACGCCAAGGCCCTGAATGCCCACGGCCACGCGCTCGGTGTTCATCATCGTGAACATCGCTTCGAGCCCCTTGTTTGGCTCGCCGACCATCCATCCCTTCGAGCCATCGAAGCTCATCTGGCAGGTGGCCGAAGCCTTCAGGCCCATCTTGTGCTCGATCGCGGTCGGCCCGGCCTTGTTGTGATCGCCCGGTTCGCCATCGGCGTTGGGCAGGTACTTTGGCACGAGGAACATCGAGATGCCTTTCACGCCGGCAGGGGCGTCTGGCAGGCGGGCCAGCACGAGATGCACGATGTTGGAGGTGAGGTCATGGTCTCCGGCGGAGATGAAGATCTTGTTGCCGGTGACGAGGAAGCTGCCGTCGTCCTGCGGTTCGGCCTTGGTGCGCAACATGCCCAGATCGGTGCCGCAGTGCGATTCGGTGAGACACATGGTGCCCGACCATTCGCCATTGGCCATTTTGGGCAGGTAGAATTGCTTCAACTCGTCGCTGCCGTGCGCTTCCAGCGCGACCATCGCGCCGTTGGTGAGGCCGGGGTAGAGCCCGAAGGAGAGGTTTGCCGAACAGGTCATCTCCTCGACCATCTTGCCCAGCGCGTGGGGCGCATTCTGGCCGCCCCACTCTTCGGCAACGCCAAGCCCGGCCCAGCCGCCTTCGCAGAACTGCCTATAGGCATCCTGAAAGCCCTTCGGCGTAGAGACGGTGCCGTTTTCGAGTTTGCAGCCTTCCTGATCGCCCGACCAGTTGATCGGCAGCAGCACTTCCTTGCACAGCTTGCCAGCTTCTTCGAGAATGGCAGTGGTCACATCGGAATCGAAATCCTCGAACCCTTCGACATCGCCAAAGCCATCGTCGTTG
Organism: Aurantiacibacter suaedae; assembly: GCF_005434915.1. Taxonomy (GTDB): domain Bacteria; phylum Pseudomonadota; class Alphaproteobacteria; order Sphingomonadales; family Sphingomonadaceae; genus Alteraurantiacibacter; species Alteraurantiacibacter suaedae. The sequence goes on along the minus strand of NZ_SKCG01000001.1, from coordinate 804,994 downwards.
TGCAGCTCTTCGAGCACGAAGCGCATGTCGCGAATGGGGGCCTCATAGACTTGCATCGCGTCTCTCCCTTAGTTCCTGAGCGGCTTGCCGGTTTCGAGCATGTGCTCGACCCGTGCCTGCGAATTCGGATTGCGGACCAGCCGCATGAAGCCTTCGAATTCCAGCTTCAGCAGCTGATCTTCGGTGACGACTTCGGTCGGATCGGTGTCGCCGCCGGTGAGCACGTAGGCCAGCTCTTCGGCGACAACCTCGTCATGCGGGGTGGCGATGCCGCGTTTGCGGAAACCGTTAACCGCCAGCTTGAGCGCCGCGCGGCCTGATGCTCCGGGCAGGCGGAACTCGGGCTTTTCGGGCGGCTGGTAGCCGTCGGCCATGCTTAGCGCGCGTTGCTTGGCATCGAACAGCAGCCGGTCGCGGTTCATGGTGATCTGGTCGCTGGGCCGCACAAAGCCCAGCTCCTTGGCCTCGGCGGCGCTCTTGGCAACCGTGGCGGTGGAGACGATTTCGAACACCTTGCTAACGGCCGCCATTGGCCCCTTGGGATGGCGCGGATTGTCGATCCAGCGTTCGAGCATCTCGCCGCAGCCGCCCCAGCCGGGGATGATGCCGACACCTGTTTCGACGAGGCCGATATAGGTCTCGGCATGAGGCTGGATCGCGTCCGAGTTGAGGCAGACCTCGCAGCCGCCGCCAAGCGCAAGCCCAGTGGGCGCAGCGACAACAGGGAAGGGCGCATACTTTAGCGCCTTCAGCGCGGCCTGCCCGCCCTTGACCAGTTTTTCGACCTCGCTCCACGCCGCGATGTTCATCGCGAAGATTGCCAGGCCAAGGTTCGCACCCGCCGAGAAAGCCGGACCTTCGTTGTAAACCACCAGCGCCTTGAAGTCCTTCGCGACCACGGGAACGGCCTGCTGGATCAGCTTCATGACATCGCCTTCGAGCGTGTTCATCTTGCCGGTGAACTCGAGACAGGCGACTCCATCGCCTACGTCCCACAGTGCGGCGGAGCCATTCTTAATGATCGGCTCGGCAGAGAGCTTGATGTCCTCCAGCAGCAGCACGCCCTCGGGACGCACCACATCGTGATACTCGCCATCGGTGCCGAAATACTGGCGCTTGCCGTTCTCGACCCGGTAGAACGTACCGTCGCCCACCTGTTCGAGCAGCGGCGGCACTGGCAGGCCGTCGGCCTTCAGCCGCTCGACCAGCTTGGCCGCGCCGATCTTGTCGATCATCTCGAACGGGCCGGACTTCCAGTTGTAGCCCAACTTCATCGCGTCATCGACGCCGACGATGGCCTTCGTCGCCTCAGGCACGATGGAGGCGGAATAGGAGAGGGTGGGGCCGAGAATGGCCCAGGCATAGTCGCCGACCTTGCCCGGGATGGAGATCAGCTTGGCGAGATTGCCCTTGGCCGCCGAACCGCGCACCACGCTCGATCCGCGCGCGGCGGAGTATTCGCCTGACTTGAGGTCGATCGCTTCCTTGACCTTGCCACCGTCCTCGCGGTTGATGCGGTAGAACCCGCCCTTGCCCTTGCGGCCGGTGTAGCCTTCGCCAATCAGCTTTTCGATCAGCGCCTCGCTGCGGGCGATCTTCTGGTAGGGATCGTCGGCGGGCAGGGTGCTGGTGAGGCTCTTCTGGAGATAGGGCATGAGGTCGAGCCCGATCAGGTCGATCAGGCCGAAAATGCCGGTCTTGGGAACGCCCATCGGTTTGCCACCAATGGCGTCGGCGTCTTCGATGGAAATTTCCATATCGAAGGCAGCGTTTACCGCGGCTTGAATCCAGAAGGTGCCGATGCGGTTGGCGATAAAGCCGGGCGAATCCTCGCAATCGACCGGCGTCTTGCCGAGTTTGCGGTCAGCGAAATCGCTCACCTTGGCGACGGTGGCAGGATCGCTCTGCGGGCCCGCCACGATCTCGATCAGCCGCATGTAGCGCGGCGGATTGAAGAAGTGGGTGATGAGGAAATCGCGCTTGAATTCATCCGAGCGCCCATCGGTCAGCTGGGCGAGCGGGATGGTCGAGGTGTTCGAACTCACCGCCGTGCCCGGCGTGCGGACCTTTTCCAGCTTCGCATACAATTCCTGCTTGATGTCGAGCCGTTCGATAATCGCTTCGATCACCCAGTCGCATGTCGCAACCTTGTCCAGATGGTCCTCGATATTGCCCGTCTCGACCAGCTTTGCCGCGCGCTTGCCCATGAAGGGGGCGGGGTCGGTCTTGAGCATCTTGGCAACCGCGCCTTCGGCGATGGCATTGCGGTTGTCACCATCCTTCGGAACGATGTCGAGCAGTAGCACCGGCACGCCCGCATTGGCGACTTGAGCGGCGATACCGGCGCCCATGGTGCCAGCACCGATCACGCAGACTTTCTTGATCTGCCCAGAAACGTTTGCGTCGCTCATTATTCGGCCTCCAGAATGGTGGCGATGCCCTGGCCGCCGCCGATGCATTGGGTGGCGAGCGCATATTTCTTGCCTTCCCGCTTCAGCAGCTGGGCGACCTTGCCGGTGATCCGCGCGCCGGTGGCGCCAAGCGGGTGCCCGATGGCAATCGCGCCGCCGTCGAGATTGATCTTCTCGGTGGGGATGCCGAGGTCGCCGATGCAGGCGAGCGACTGGCTGGAGAACGCCTCGTTCAGCTCCACGATGTCGATATCGTCGATGGTGAGGCCGGCGCGCTTGAGCGCTTTCTTGGTCGCTTCGACCGGGCCGATGCCCATGATCTCGGGTGCGCAGCCGGAAATGGCCATGCTCTTGATCTTGGCCAGCACCGGCAGGCCGTTGGCCTTGGCATAGTCTTCCGAGCAGACCAGCAGCGCGGCTGCGCCATCGGTCAGCGGCGAGGAGGTGCCTGCGGTCACACTGCCGTTCTCGTCAAAAGCGAGCTTCAGCCCGGCAAGGTCTTCCGCAGTGGTGCCGGGGCGGGGCGTGCCATCGACTTCGACCAGCCCATCGGCGGTCTCGATCGGTACGATTTCGTCCTTCAGTTTGCCCGCTTCTACGGCAGCACCCGCTTTCTTCTGGCTGGCGACAGCGAACTCTTCCTGCGCTGCGCGCGAGAGGTCATACTTCTTGGCCACGTTTTCGGCGGTGTCACCCATGCCGAGATAGGCGGCGCTGCGCTGGGCCAGTTCGGGGTTGGGCATCGGGTTGAACCCGGTCATCGGCACCCGGCTCATCGACTCGACGCCCGCGCAGATGAACACCTCTCCCGCGCCAAGCGCAATCTGGCCGGCAGCATAGTGGACCGCGCTCATTGAGGAGCCGCAGAAGCGGTTCATCGTGATCCCGCCGATCGACTGCGGCAGATCCGCCAGCAGCACCACGAGTCGGGCAAGGTTGAAGCCCTGCTCGCCTTCCGGGAAGGCACAGCCAAGCACCAGATCCTCGATATCCTCGGCCTTCACACCGGTACGCTCGATCAGGCCTTTGACGGTATTGGCGGCCAGATCGTCTGGGCGTACCTTCGCCAGTGCGCCGCGATAGGCGGGGTGGAAGGGCGAACGGACATATCCGGCGATAACAGCCTGGCTCATGGGAACGGTGCCTTTCTCTCTTCTCTCCAGCGCGATTGACCTTTTGCGCCGTTTTGTTACGATAAAGTTCAGAGACTGACGTATACGTCAAGCAGAACAAAATCAAGATGCGGTTTCGGCAATCTAACGCATCATAACGGGAAAGGGTGCCTGATGAACCAGGCTGAATCGGAAATCCTGCCGCTCGATACGAGCCGCATTCTCGACGCCTCCGGCGCCTTGCGCAAACGGGTTCTGACCGAAGCGCTCGATCATTCGGTGACGACCTATCCCGGCCGCATCGCGATAGATTTTCTCGGCCGCGAGTGGACCTATGCCGAACTGGGCGAGATGGTGGATCGGCTGGCGGGCGGGCTGGCCGATGCGGGGCTGGGCAAGGGTGATCGGCTCGGCATGTGCCTGCCCAACACGCCCTATTCGGTGATCGTCTATTACGCCGTCCTGCGGCTCGGCGCCATCGTGGTGAACCTTAATCCGCTCTATTCCGAACACGAACTTGAATTCCTGATTGCCGACTCGGGCGCGAAGATCATTGCCGTGCCCGATCTCGAAGCCTTGCACGGCAAGGTCGCCGCTGCTTACGGCAAGAGCGCTCTGGAACGCATTCTGCTGTGCCCGATGGCCGATGTGCTCCCGTTCTGGAAAGGGCTTGGCCTGCGCACACTGAAGCGCGGCGAGCTGGCGAAGAAGCGCGCCGGGATCGACTATCTCGACTATCGCCGCCTTGCCGCCCATGCGCCGCTTACCAAGCCAGCCGAGATCACGCCCGACGACGTAGCCGTGCTGCAATACACCGGCGGCACCACCGGCAGGCCCAAAGGCGCGATGCTTACCCATGCAGGCCTTGCGGCCAACTCGGCGCAGATGATCCTGCACGTTGGCAACGAGCGTGCGGTTCCGGAGCGCACGCTTGGCGTGCTGCCGCTGTTCCACGTGTTCGGGCTAACCTGCGTGCTCAATTTCGGGATCGACACTGCCAGCGAGCTGGTACTTCTCCCGCGCTTCGTGATGGACGAGGTGCTGGCGACAGTGAAACGCAAGCCGCCCACGCAGATTTTCGCGGTGCCCACAATCTACAACGCAATCGGCTCGCTGCCCGATAACAAGGTGCCCGATCTGTCGATGGTGCGCACCTCGATTTCGGGCGGAGCGCCGTTGCCGCTGGAAGTGCGCACCCAGTACGAACGGCGCACTGGCTCGCCGATCTCCGAAGGTTACGGCCTGACCGAAGCGTCCCCGATCATCACCTGCAACCCGTTGCTCGGACGCACGCCGGTTAAGGAGAATTCGGCCGGGCCCGCCTTTCCGCATACGATCATCGAGATCCGCAATCCGGACACGGGCGAATGCTGTGTGGCACCGGGCGAGCGCGGCGAGGTTTGCGCCCGCGGGATGCAACTTATGCGCGGCTACTGGAACCGCCCCGACGCCACCGAAACTGTCTTCATCGACGGCGCGCTGCGCACAGGCGATATCGGCTATCTCGACGAGGACGGCTATCTGTTCTTGGTCGACCGCATCAAGGACATCATCCTGTGCTCGGGCTATAACGTCTATCCGCGCATTATCGAGGATGCGGCCTATGAGCATCCGGCGGTGAAGGAAGCCGTTGCGATTGGCATTCCCGACGACTACCGCGGTGAGGCCCCGAAGCTGTTTATCGCCTTGCACGATGACATGGATCTTCCCGAATCCGAGCTTCACTCCTTCCTCAAGGACCGACTTAGCCCGATCGAAATGCCCGACGCTTACGAATTCCGCCCCGAACTGCCCAAGACTTTGGTCGGCAAGCTGGAGAAGAAGGAGCTGGTGGCTGAAGAGCGCGCCAAGGCCGCCGCGCGCAAGGCGGAGCAGGCGACGTGAGCGATTCGGGGCTTTCGGACGCGACCGCGCAGGACGAGGGTCTCAAGTCCATCGCCGAGGCGTCCGAGGAGCTTGGGGTGACCCAGCGCACCTTGCGTTTTTACGAGGACAAGGGGCTGATCCAGCCGCGCCGGGTGGGGGCGATGCGCGTCTATTCACGGCGCGAGATGGGGCGGATGCAACTGATCCTGCGCGGCAAGCGGCTGGGCTTCTCGATTCGCGAAATCGGCGAGTTTCTCTCGCTCTACGATACCGACCACGGCAAACAGAGCCAGATGCGTCATCTCGTGCAGCAGGTCGCGGATCGTCTCGAAGAGCTACGCCATCAGCGCGATGCGATCGACAAGACGATTGCCGAACTCGAAGTGATCGAGCATCAGGCGCGCGAACGCCTGTCTGATTAAATCGTCAACTTTTGCAGAGAATTGGTGCGAATGGTGGGCGTGGCAAGGATGAAATGGAGCCTGATTTCTATTAATTTTACGTAGGGTTCCGTTCTCAATCAGACCAATTTCCCATGCCTCTATCTCGCTGCTTTCCCATGATGCCGTGCGCGCATCGATCCTGCGTGGGCGGGGGAAGGTGCCCTCTTCCATCAATCGATAGATGGCCGAGCAGGTGAGGCCAGTTTCACACTCAATCTCTGTACGGCGCATCAGGCGACTTGGGGATGGAATCGTCATGGCCAATACTCTCTTTCAGAGAGTTCGCCTCGATCAAAATCCTGCTTCCAAGCGAAGGGCCCGACCGCAAAAGCGAGCATCAAGACCTCTTGCCTAACGTTTTTTCGGAATCGCTGGCGGCGACGGAGTTGTTCGAAGGTGAGGGGATAATGGCGCACAATTATCGGATGTCGCTTTCTGCCATAGCCTCAGTATTGCACTAGTGAGGCAAGGGTAGCCACATGGGGCGTTTGTGGTATGACTCATCACAAATGGTGAAGGTGGTCGTGTAGCCGAGCCTTCTCGTCTAAACGGCGCTGAATGGGCCGCTTGCTGTACGTCAGCTTTCGATTGGCAAACTGTAGAAAGCCGACTTTCTGCAGACGACTCGGTTGCGGACATTGCTGGCCAAGCTAAAGTGAAGGGGTGAAGCTTCGTATTTCCTCTCGGACAAAATGGTTTGTTCTTGGCGCATTGGCACTGTCACTGTCCGTCGCGTTGACGTGGCAAAATATCATTTTTGGAATAGCATTTGCCTTGGCGGACAAGAGGCCCGGCCTTCTTACCGATGCTCGGTGGGGAAATCCTTCCTTGGCTTTCGAGCAAAGATTTAAGGAGGGCACGCCGGAAGCCGAGCTTCTGAAATGGCTCGATGACAACGCTTTCGAAGATATTCGTGAGGGCAGAGCGAGTAGAACAATTGATGGATTGCCATGCCAAGAGCAGGTCGAGGTTCAATGGTCCGCATTTAATGGCATAATCAGCGAAAGTAGCGCAGTCGTTTCGGAAGCTGGTTGTTTGTAGGCCGATGTCCACTTCCCACGCTAACCTCGGCCATCGAAGCGCCCATTCTTGGGTGCTGAAAACAGCCTTCAGCGAGCCAGCGAATGAATGGCGTAAAGTGGGACACTAGCGGATGGTCCGTCCTTTGCGAAAATTCCGCGGATGGCGGACATTCGGCCAACCATCAAAATGCTGGATGAAAGCAGCCACCTGAAGCGATAAGAGAAACCTGCTACTTCTGATGCGATTGTTCGGGCTGGAAAGACCCCAAATGTGGACACCGACTGCGAACTCTGAAACATCCACGCTAATGCATTTCCCAATCTGGAGCATACCCCATGGCCGAGACCGGCAAGCAGCTATTCACGACGCTAGAAAGCGACGGAACCCTCACTGTCGCGATTGAGGAGACGACCTTTCCCGAGCCGACCGGCAACCAAGTTCTGGTGAAAATCGAGGCGGCGCCGATCAATCCGTCGGATCTCGCGATCCTTACCGGCGCGGCGGACTTCGAAAACGCGGAATACTCGCCCGGCAAGGTGGTCGCGAAAATGCCGGAGTCTTTCAACATCGGACAAAAGGCACGCCATGGCCAGCGCCTGCCGGCGGGCAATGAAGGCGCCGGCGCCGTCATCGCAACGGGCGAAGGCGACATGGCCAAGGCGCTGATGGGACAGCGCGTCGCCTGCGTGCCGGGAAGCGCCTATTCCCAATATGCTATCGCCGACGCTTCGATGTGCCTGCCTCTGGGCGACCATAGCGCCGAAGAAGGTGCCAGCAGCTTCGTCAACCCTATGACCGCGCTCAGCTTTGCGGAAAATGCCAGGATGGATGGCCAGAAGGCGATCCTGCATACCGTGGGTGCCTCCAACCTAGGCCAGATGCTCGTCAAGATATGTCAGGAAGATGGCCTCGGGCTCGTCAATATCGTCCGCAAGCAAGAGCAAGTCGACCTCATCAAGGGGCTGGGCGCGGCTCATGTTGTGAACTCCTCAGACGACGACTTCATGGAAAACCTGAAGACCGCGATCGCCGAAACGGATGCGTTCTATGGTTTCGACCCGATCGGCGGCGGATCGATGGTCGACAATTGCTTCAAGGCGATGGAGCAGGTCGCACAGTCGAAGATGACCGAGTTTTCGCGCTACGGTTCTAATCAGCCCAAACGCATGTTCATCTACGGCCGCCTGGACATGGGCACGACCACATTGACGCCGAGTTACGGGTTCGGCTGGACCCTATCTGGCTGGTTGCTGACACCGTTCCTGCAGAACGCGAGCAAGGAAGCCGTAACGAGAATGCGCAAGCGCGTGCTGGAGAATCTCACCACCACGTTTGCCAGCAGCTACAAGGCCAAAGTCGACCTGGAAGGGATGCTGACAAAAGACGCGATCCTTGATTATCGCCGGATGAAAACGGGTGAGAAATACCTCGTCACACCCTGGCAATGACCGGTGTGCTGCAACGGAGCCTGAAGGGCAGGCTGTGGCAGAAGACTGGCGGATTGCGCGTGTCGAGAGTCGAAAATTTGATGTCCGCCAAACCAGTCTGCAATGGCAGGCCGGCAAAAGGCGCATCAACGCAAGGCCGCGGCGCTCATTGAGCGGCAATTTACGGCACGTACCGTCGGCGTTGGCTGGTCATCATCCTCATCGTCGCGCAGACCTAGCGCGCTTCCGATCGAACGACCGATTGCCTTAAGCACGCCGCCGCCGCCTTCGTCGGTTGCGGGGGCGCTTCCGTCGATTGAAATAGCCGGGTTCGATAGCGTTCCCCCCACGCGGATCGGATCGGCCAGCTCCAGCGCCGCACCGTCGTTGGAAACGCCCTTGACCCGCAAATCGATCCGTTCGCCATCCAGCCTGATCGAGCCGGAACCTTGCCCCCTAGATACCTGCGTTGCGATCATTAGCGGAGACGGCCGCATGATACCCTTGGCGACATCGAATTGCAGGATCGCGCATTGCAGTGGCACCATCGCATCGCCATCTCGCAGCTGCTGGCCGATCGCGCCGCCAAGGTCCTGACCGAGAATGAAAGCTGCTGTCCGCCTGACCGATCCCGAGCTGGCAACGAACGCGATCTTGCCGGAACTGCTGGCAAATGCTTGGCGAACGGTTGTTCCCCTGCCATCGATCCTGATGACGCCGCGCAGGTTTCCGGAAATGGTCTGGGGCTGTCCGATCAACGCTTGCAACGAGGTGCCCTCGACGCGCAAGTCCGTTGTCAATCGTGGTGTGCCATTTCGCGAATCGACCTCGATCCACCCGCTCATTCGGCCCGTCTCCAGCCCCACTTCCAACTCGTCGATCCGGGCCACCCGATGATCGAGAGAGAGCCGCCCCCTCAAGGTACGGAATTGCGATCCGCCGTCGATGAGTAGCCGATCCACGACAAACCGAATTTCGCCGTCGGTCGGCCCCATGTTGCTGAGATCAATCTTGGTATTGGGAATGACCCGTTCGCCGATGCGGGCTTCCAGCGCTCGCGCTTCTGCAAGGCCAGCATCGTCTGCGAGATCATCGAAATCGAGCGCGGTTGAATGAATATCTGCATCGATCTTCGTGCGGCCTTCACGCTTGAGCACGGAACCGTTTGCCTTGAGCCGAGATCGACCGATGGTGCCTTCGAGACTATCTATGAACCAGTCGCGTCCACGCCGTCTTACGGCCCCCGTTACAGAGATGTCCTGTGTCCCGAACAGGCCTGCTTCGATCAGATAGTCGAGCTTCTTAAGGTCCGGCGCGCGCGCCACAATTTTTGCGTCTGCTTCTCGCGCATTGAGGACGCCGGCCATGGTGCCTTTGATATCCAATTCGAAGTCGGTGGAGCGCATCTGCGCGGCAAACGGCCATTGCGACGGAGCGGCGTTGTTACCAAGTCGTCCACCGCGAAACGTCAACTGGGCTGGCTGACCATCGAACTCGCCGGTAGCGTCCGCCGCCAGCCCTTGATCGCTGCTGGCGGTGACCTGGCCCGAGATATTGAGCTTACGCTTGGCATCGCGGAGGGAAAATCGGCCGTCTTCGATAACCAGGCTGTCGAGCTGCCAGGATTTACTATCCGCTCCATCGCTTGCTGCATCTCGCTCTTGCCAGTTGCTGGTGCCGTCTTCAGCGCGCACCAGATTTAGTTCAAGACCGGTAACGTGGAGCGACTTGGGGGCAGCATCTCCGGTAAGGAGCGAGAAAATCGACACCTGGGCTGTCGCTTCATCGATAACCAGCATCCTACCCTCGCCAGCCCAATCAGGCTGACGGATCTGCAGATCGTTGATCGATATCTCCGGGGTGAACGAGAAAAGACTGGTTCGGGACAGGCTACCGATAGCCACGGGTGCACCAAAAGTTTCGGACAGCTTGCCCTCGGCGGTCTGCCTCAACAGCGAAACCGGAAACGCCCCCATGGCCAGGATAGACAGCACAATAAGCGCCCCTGCGGCGCCAAGCGCTATCAGAACCCTGCGCTGCGTTGCGGGGGACAAGGCCGCTCCAATCCTGTCGGCAAGCCTCATCGGTTTGTCCAAACTTTGCTAGCAGCCTTGGCGAGATGCCACGGCTATGATGCAATCAACGCCCAAAGTCATTTCGCGATCCCTGCAAAAGGAAGGGGAGGCGCTTGGGGTGAAACGTTCGCCGGGGGCTCGCACGCAGCGGGTCTTCCGAGACTGGCACAGCTGGCCGGGCTGTCCGGTCTCGCATCCCTCCTGATTCTGACCGCAACCGGGATCATGCTGGAACTGCCCGAGGAAAGTAATGCGGCCTTGGGGGCCATTAGCCTTCCGGTGGATGATGCGCCGCCTCTTCCAGAGCTTGCTTCGGCAACTGCGGCCTCCCAGTCATCCCTCCATCAGCAGCGATCGTCATCGCAATGGAGCGGCTTCTCAGCGGGCGAGTGGAATGGATCGAAACACCGCTTCGACGCGGCGGTGTCTATTGGCTTCGTATGCAAGTACCGGACGATCTTAGCTTCGCGTTTCCCCACAGGGTGGGGGCGAGACCATCGCGAAGCATGCGCAGGACAGCCCCGCGCTTCCGCCTGGCCTCCTTCAGCGTGACCTTCGGATAGGGGCCGAGCGTCAGCTGCTTCTCTTTGCCGCCGAATCGGTACTTGAGACGCCAGCTTTTGAAGCCGGTCGGAGTGATGTATAGGTGCAGGCCGTGACCGTCGAACAGCTTCACCGGGCGCGGACCCGGTGCAGCATTTCGACAGTCTCGATCGGTTAACATCCGATGCCCCCAGCAGCTTGGGCGTGTGCCCCCAGAATACCCCCAGATGCCCCGCGCTTCCCTGCGAACGGGTGGGAATTTGTGCTAGGCCGAATGCCCAAAAAACCGCGCTTTCGCAACGGTTATGGGGTCTTCCAGCAATGTCGGGGAAGGTCGAATGGTGGGCGTAGCAAGGATTGAACTTGCGACCCCTACGATGTCAACATAGTGCTCTACCACTGAGCTATACGCCCACACCATTCGGGTTTGCTGCCTAAGACAGGCGCGCCCTCTAGCGCCACCTGGGGGTGCTGGCAAGCCCTCAGTTTAGGGCCAGCGCCTGATCTTCGAACATTCGCTCCACTTCGAGCACCAGATCGCGCAGATGGAACGGCTTCGAGAGCATTTTGGCATTCGATGTCTCGCGGCTTACCCGCAGGGCGACGGCGGCGAAGCCGGTTATGAACATCACCTTTGTGCCAGGGCTGATCTCGTTGCAGCGCTGAGCCAGTTCGATACCGTCCAGTTCAGGCATGACGATGTCCGACAGCAGCAGATCGAAAACCTCGGTCTCGAGCAGGGGAATCGCATCCATGCCATTGCTCACCGCCGCAACCGAATATCCGGCCTGTTCCAGCGCTCGCGAAAGGTAGGTGCGCATCGCTTCGTCGTCTTCGGCCAGCAGGATCCGGATCATGTTTTCATTCCTGTTCATGAGTGAGATTGAGCCCTAGCCCGGGGCGGTTACAAATTCTTCCATCGAATCCGGCCTGACCAAGTTTGATACAGCATCGGCAAATGAACCTAACGCAACTCTTCATCGAGGCACGATTTTGACAAGGCGGGCAATCCGGGCCAGCAGTGAGCGATGACGCTCCCGCCGCCCCGAAAGAGCGATTCGCAGGCTTCCTCTACCTTGGCGACAGCATCGCACGCTTCTGGCGGCGGCTCGCTGCCGGGAATGCGCGGCCAGCCCGCCTTCGTGCTTCATCGCCGCAATCCGACGCCGATCCCGGTGCTGATCGCCGTGCCACACGCGGGGCGAATATACCCGTCCGACCTGCTTGCACGAATGCGCAATCCTGCCATGGCCTCGGTGCGGCTGGAGGATCGGCTGATCGATCTCGTGGCCGAACAGGTCGCGCTGGAGACGGGGGCCGATCTGCTGGTCGCCCGCGCGCCGCGCGCGATGATCGACCTTAACCGTGCCACCGAGGACATCGACTGGGACATGGTCACAGGCGGTCCGCCGACTTCGGAGCGGACCTTGCTTCCGCGGTTTGCTGCCGGGCGCCGGGCACGCAGCGGGCTGGGGCTGGTGCCGCGACGCTTGCCCGGCATGGGCGAACTTTGGCGCCAGCGCCTGAGCCCGGCCGAACTGGCCGCGCGAATCGACCAGGTCCACCAGCCCTATCACCGCGAACTTGAAGCGAGCATGGCACGCCTGCGCGACCGCTGGGGCGCGGCACTGCTAATCGACCTGCATTCGATGCCGCCACTGGGCCCGAAAGTGGGCGCGGGCAGGGCGGCGGACTTTGTTATCGGTGACCGTTTCGGTGCATCGTGCGACGGCACGCTGGTGCAGAGCGCTCTGGCGCATCTTTGCGCGAGCCGCTGGCTGGCAGGTCACAACCGCCCCTATGCGGGGGGCTATGTGCTCGACCGGCACGGCGCCCCCTTGCGCGGGCTGCATGCGATGCAGGTCGAGGTTTGCCGACAGGCTTATCTTGAAGAGACCATGCACGAGCCGGGGCCGGGCCTGGACGCGGTTGTGGCAGCGCTGGTCGGGCTGGTTCGGATGCTGGCCGAGGAGGTCAGCCTGCGCAGCGGCGAGGGGCACGCGTTGGCGGCCGAATAGGCAAGAAAAAACCACCTCGTGCGCAATGCACGAGGTGGCCAAGGTTCAGGGAGGAGGTGTGCCTAAGCACACCATCCGACTTAGCCATGAGGGGAGCTGAGCCGGACAAAAACTACTATAAGAAAGGCCCGCGCCTTTTCAAGCGCGGGCCTTCCATGAAATTGTCGCAAAATGCATCAATTGCCGATGCAATGAGATCAGTTGACTGTGGTTGTCTCGGCAGCTTTCAAAGCTTCAGAAGCCTGCGGGCCTTTGCCCTGCTCGACCTGCTTGCCGAAAACCGTGCGCATCAGATCGAGCGAGAACAGGTGCGCATGGATCAGCGGCAACATGCCGTTCTCGTTCCACTTGCGCAGCTGATCGCCACGAAGATCGCGCAGCTTTTCCTGGTTCACCATCTTGAAACCGCGATAGATGAACGGCTGATCGGGGTTGTCGTTGCGCTGGATGGACACTTCGCCGTCCATCAGCAGGTCCGCCTTCACCAGCTCGTCGACGAAGCTCTGGGTCTTCATCCCGGCTTCCTCGAACTTCTCGCAGAACTGGAGCAGGTTCTTGGTGTGCTCGGTCGGGTTCTTCTCACCGTCGAACAGCGGCTGGCCTTCCTCGAACTCGCCGATCAGCGAGCTGGTCGGATCGAAACACAGCGACAGATTGTCCGACGAGGGATCGATCTTGGCGAGCAGGAACGGATAGCGGCGGACATAGGCGGGCACGTAGGGCGTGCCGATCGGCGCACCTTCGCCGTCGAAGAAAACGTTCACGCCTTCGTTCAGGCCCATCAGCGCCAGCGGAACCGGCTTGTCGCCCGAAGAGAACACGATCGGATAGTCGCGCTGCGCGGCGGGAAATTCCTCGGCCGTCAGCGGGATCGCGTGCTGGTTGACGACCCAGTCGGCCCGGTCGACCGAGCGGGCATTCCAGCCGCCATGCTGGTTGCTGTTGAGCGGGATGAGATCCTTGTAAAGAATCGGCAGGCTGGCTTTCGGCTCAGAGGCCATAAAAATCTTCTCCAAACAATCGGGCGTAGGTCTTACGGGTTTGCGTGATCTGGAGCCCAGCCACGCATATCCTAATGATGACTAATATATATGAGACGCGTTCTTTAGAAGTTCCGTATCACCGGTGCAAGCTAGGGAACAAGCTTACCGGGATTAAGCAGTCTGTGCGGGTCAAGTGCCTGTTTTACCTGCTGTAACAGGGCGACGTGGACGGGATCCCCCATGCGGGCGAAGGTATCGCGCTTGAGCTGGCCGATCCCATGTTCGGCGCTGATCGAGCCGCCCCATTCGGTCACCAGGGCATATACCTGCTCGCTGATGGCCTTGGCGTCGCCCTGATACCACTGGTTCGGCTCGACACCTTCAGGCGCGATGACATGAAAGTGTACGTTGCCATCGCCAAGGTGGCCAAAGGCAACCGCCTCCGTGCCCGGCCAGTCGCGTTCGAGCAGGGGCACAGCCATATCGACGAAGTCGGGCATCTTTTGCACCGGCACCGAAATATCGTGCTGCACCGCCGGGCCCTTGTCGCGCTCCGCGGCGGCAATGGAATCGCGCAGCAGCCAGAACTGTTCGGCCTGGGTTTCGTTCGCTGCGATGACGGCATCTTCCAGCAGGTCGTCTTCCAGGGCGCTGGCCAGCATCCCTTCGGCCAGTTCGCCCAGCTGGTCACGCGTGTCGGCACTGGCCACCAGTTCGATCAGGGTATGCCAGCCGTGCGGTTCCCCCAGCGGTGCGCGCGAACCGGGCATGTGGTGCAGCACGTCTTCCAGCGTTCCCTGCGCCATCACCTCGAATCCTTCGAGTGCCTCGCCTGCCTGCTTCTGGCAATGCAGCAGCAACTGCCGCGCGGCGGGAAGGGTGGGGACACCAGCCCAGAGCACACGCCGCTCGGCAATCGCGGGTGCGAGTTTCAGCGTCGCAGCCGTGACGATCCCCAGCGTGCCTTCCGAGCCGATCAGCATCTGCTTGAGGTCGAACCCGCGGTTATCCTTCATAAGCGGGGTGAGCGCGGAGAAGACGCTGCCATCGGCCAGCACCGCCTCCAGCCCCAGCACCTGCGCGCGCATCATGCCATGGCGCAGCACCTGCGTGCCCCCGGCGTTGGTGGAGATCAGCCCGCCGATGGTGGCCGAGCCCTTGCCGCCAAGCGTAAGCGGAAAGCGGAGACCCTCGGCCTCGACCGTATCGTGCAGCGTCTGCAACACCAACCCGGCCTCGCAGGTGATCTGCATGGAAGCCGCATCGAACGCGCGCACCGCATTCATCCGCCGCAGCGACAGCACCAGCGCATGGCCGCTTTCATCGGGTGTCGCGCCGCCGCACATGCCCGAATTGCCGCCTTGCGGTACGATCGGCACGCCGAATTCGCCGCACAGCTTGACCAGCTCTGCCACCTCTTCGGTCGAAGCGGGAGATGCGAGCCCGAGTGCTCGCCCGGTAAAGCGGCCACGCCAGTCGGTCAGCCAGGGCTCGACCAGCTCCGGGTCTTGCGAGAATCCACGCGGGCCGAGCAGTTCGGCGGCTTGCGTGGCGAAGGTCTGCATATCGCTCATAGCTGCGCTGATGCCAGCGCCGCGCCCACTTTGCAAAGGCTTGAGTCAGAGGTTAAGCCACTATTCAAGCGGGTGGTCTAGATGAGAAGGCCGTCATGCCAATTGCTTGCTGATGGTTGCGAACTGCCTTTGCCACGAATGAAACCTGCTGCTCCTCTCCTTGCCGGCCTCGCGCTGCTCTCCGCCCTGGCGGTGGCAGACCGTGCGGCCCATGCGGAAGAGCAGCGCGGTGGGCCGGTGGTGGGCTCTTTGCCCGGCGGCTTCGAAAATGTGGTCGATGATCGCCTGCGCGTGCTTGAACGCGCGGCTGAGCCGGAGAAGGCGCAGCAAGTACGAATCGAACGGCGGGTGGTAATCCGCATTTCCCCCAGCCGCGCCACCAGCGCTCGTCTGATGGCCGAGCTGCCGCGGCGCTCCATGAGGACGCGCTTTCAGGAGGCCGACCATGCCGACTGTCTGCCGCTGGACCAGTTGATGAGCGTTCAGCCGATGGGAGATAACCGGCTGCTGCTGATTACGCAGGACCGCCATTTGCTGTCTGCCGCGCTCGACCGTTCGTGCAGCGCTCAGGCCTTCTACGCGGGCTTTTATGTGGAGCGGAGCGAAGACGGGCGGCTGTGCGTGAACCGTGACGAGCTCCAGTCGCGCGCTGGGGATACCTGCCGCATCTCCAACCTCAGCCGTCTGGTCGCAGTGCGCGACTAGCTGCGGTTTCGGGCACACAATCAGCAAAACCTTGACTTTTGCGTCCGCGCAGGCAAAGGGCGCGCTTGTGTTCGTGGATGGGTTCTCTCCTGTGTCACGATAGCCTTTTCGGCACCGCGCAGTGCCTCCATCTCGATCCGGACAGATATACAGCCTATGAAATTTGCCGATCTCGGCTTGTCAGACGAATTGCTCAAGGCCGTCCACGATGCCGGCTATGAGGAGCCGACCGCGATTCAGGCCGAGGCGATCCCGACCGTGCTGATGATGCGCGATCTTATCGGCATTGCCCAGACTGGCACCGGCAAGACTGCAAGCTTCGTCCTGCCGATGATCGATGTGCTCGCAAACGGCCGGCGCCGCGCGCTGATGCCGCGCTCACTGATCTTGGAACCGACCCGCGAGCTGGCCGCCCAGGTGGCGGAAAACTTCGAGAAGTATGGCGCCAATCACGATCTGAAGATGGCGTTGCTGATCGGGGGCGTGCAGATGGGCGATCAGGTCAAGGCGCTGAACGACGGCGTCGATGTGCTGATCGCGACGCCGGGCCGTCTGATGGACCTGTTCGAACGCGGCAAGATCCTGCTTAACGGCTGCGATCTGCTGGTGATCGACGAGGCGGACCGGATGCTCGACATGGGCTTCATCCCCGACATCGAATTCATCTGCGAGAAGCTGCCCGAGCCGCGCCAGACGCTGCTGTTTTCGGCCACCATGCCGGGGCCGATCGCCAATCTGGCGAAGAAGTTCCTCTCCAATCCCAAGCGGATCGAGGTGAGCCGCGCAGCCTCGACCAACCAGAACATCACCGCCTTCAAAATTCCGGTGAAGACCCGCGAAAAGCGCGAGACGCTGCGCTGGCTGCTGCGCAACGATCTGGTTGAGACCGCGATCATCTTCGCCAACCGCAAGACCACCGTGCGCGAGGTCAACAAGAGCCTCCAGCGCCACGGCTTTGCCAGCGGCGAAATCCACGGCGACATGGACCAGTCGAGCCGCATTGCCGAGCTGAACCGCTTCAAGTCGGGCGAGATCAACATTCTCGTCGCGTCGGACGTCGCCGCGCGCGGGCTTGATGTTAAGGGCGTGAGCCACGTCTTCAATTTCGATACGCCCTGGCATCCGGACGACTATGTTCACCGGATCGGCCGCACGGGCCGTGCGGGTAACAAGGGCCGGGCCTTCACCTTCGTTTCCGACGAAGATGCCGAAGCCATGGCCAATGTAGAGAAGCTGACCGGCAATCCCGTCGCCGTGTTCGGCAAGAAGGACGTGCGCGTAGAGCTGCCGAAAGCTCAGCCCAAGGCCGAGCCGGAACAGCGCGAGGCCGAAGGTGGGGACGACGAGGCGCCGCGCAAACCGCGCCGCGAGCGATCCGAACGCAAGCCCAGCGAGGAGCGCAAGCGCAGCGAGGAGCGCAAGCAGCGCCAGGATCGTGGCGGCAAGCGCTATGACCGACAGGACGATGAGCCAGTCCCCGCCGGTGAGTGGAACGGCCCGCAACCGAGTTTCCTCAACGTCAGCGCCATCTAGGCGACGCTAGCGTTGCTGCCGGTAAACTTAGTTTGTCGGTAGCCCCGCTAGTTTTTAGATATAAGTTTTCCAGACGTTCCGGGAACGCGGGTGAGTGGACGGTCTTGCCCGACATCTGGCACGCGGGGTGAGCAGCCCGCACACACCTGTTCAAGCGAGGTCTTTATGGGCCAAGTCCTGATCTCCAAGGCTAATGGCAATGATCGTGAAAGCGGGCAGGCCAGTTCTCTTGAGTTCGATGGTAGCGATCCGGCAGGTGCCATCGGCCTGGCCATTCGCACCTTCGGCCCCGGAGAATTCTGCCTGTCGGCCGATAACGGTCGCAATTGGCGCGTTCATGTCGCGGCTGACCATTCGTGGTGGCTCGAGCCCTTCGGCCACCTCTGATCTGCCGGCAATCCGCGTTCACCCCTCACGGCCGGACAGATAAAGGTAGGCCGGATCGAATTCGGCCAGCCGTTGCAGGCCTTCCCAATCAAGAATTTCCACAACCTGGCCCGTGCCGGCAATAACGCCGACCTGGCGCAGCTTCTTGAGCATCCGGTTCACGTGCATCTGGGTATACCCCAGACACTCGCCGATCTGCGTCTGGCTTAGCGGGAAGCGGAACTTGCCGCCCTCCGTCAGTCCCACCAGCTGCGAGCGGCTGTATATCTCGCACATCAAGTGCGCGATCCGGGCCATGCCGTTGCGGGTGCCGATGTTGAGTAGCCACTCACGATGCATCGAGGCATCGACCATGGTGGCAAACCACAGGATGCGGGCAAAGCGCGGGTGATCCTCGATCAGCTGCGTCAGCGCGCGGTGCGGCAGGCGGGCCACTTTGCACGGCGTGAGCGCGGCAATCGAGTGATCGAGCACTTCGAGCGGATAGCTGTGCAGGTCGACGAAATCGCCGGGGATCTGAACTTCCATGATCTGGCGTTCGCCCGCAGCCGTTTCCTTGAACCGGGCGGCGAAGCCATCGAGAATAAGGGAGCAGAAGCCAATCTTCTGGCCCTCGCGCGCGATATAGTCACCCGCGTTCAGCTCCACCACTTCCTGAAACTGGCTGGCGATGAGATCGCCTTCGTGCTCGCTCAGCGTGAAGCGCTGGCGAATGGTGGCCAGGAACCTGCTGATGTCGGGCGCTGCCCCACCGGCAGGCGCTGGCACCTGATTATCGAGAAAAGTCCTCATGGTCCGTACCCCCACGGCCTCGTGTTGCTTGGCCGCTGTACGGCTCCAGATTTATAATCGGTTATGCGCTAATTTGTGCCCGGAGAAAAGGTCTCGCCTAGTTCGCAGCGGTAACGAAGCTGTCGATCACCTTCTTGGTGCCGCTCTTTTCGAAAGCGATTTCAAGCTTGTTCCCTTCCTGGGCCATCACTTCACCATAGCCGAACTTTTCGTGAAATACGCGCGCGCCAATCGCAATATCGGTGCGGGGCTTGGCGGCAAAGCTGGCGGCTGAGCGGGTGCTTTCCTTTACGCGCGCCGGCTTTGTCTCATAGCCGGTGGCGAGCGCACGCTGCCAGCCGGGGCCGCGCGAACCGCTACGCTCGGGCCGGTCCCGCGCGACATGGGCGAAAGGGTCTTCCTGCTCGCTCCAGTTGGCCTGCCACAGGCTTTTGCCGCCACTCAGCGTGGTTTCGGCCTCGACATGATCCTCGGGCAGTTCCTCGATGAAGCGGCTGGGGATCGAGCTGGTCCACTGGCCATAGATGCGGCGGTTCGCGGCGTGGAGGATCGTGCAGCGCCGGCGCGCGCGGGTGATTGCGACATAGGCGAGGCGGCGCTCCTCTTCGAGACTGGCAAGGCCGCCCTCGTCAAGCGAGCGCTGCGAAGGGAACACGCCTTCCTCCCAACCGGGCAGGAACACGTTGTCGAATTCCAGCCCCTTGGCCGCGTGCATGGTCATGATCGTGACCTTTTCCTCGTCGGAGGCAGCTTCGTTGTCCATCACCAGGCTGACGTGTTCGAGGAAGTCGCCGAGCGTTTCGTAGTCCTCCATCGCGCGCGCCAGTTCTACGAGGTTGTCGGCGCGGCCTGCGCTTTCGGCGGAGCGGTCGGCCTTGAGCATCGCGTCATAGCCCGATTCCTCGAGCACGAGCCGCATCAGTTCGGCGGGGCTGAGGCTGTCGCTCGCTTCGCGCCAGCGCAGGAAGTCGCTCATCAGCGCGCCGATGGTGTTGCGGGCGCGGGCGGGCAGCTCGTCGCTGTCGGCCAGCTCCAATGCAGCGGCGGCCAGCGGCAGGCCCTGCGCGCGGGCATGGCGGTACATGTTTTCGAGCGCCTTCGCGCCGAGGCCGCGCTTGGGCTGGTTGTAGATGCGCTCAAAGGCGAGGTCATCGGCGGGCTGGGCGATGACGCGCAGATAGGCGAGTGAGTCGCGAATTTCGGCGCGCTCATAGAAGCGGAAGCCGCCGATGATGCGGTAGTTCAGGCCGATCTGAATGAAGCGGTCTTCGAACTCGCGGGTCTGGTACTGCGCACGCACCAGAATCGCGACCTGTTCAAGCGGTGCGCCTTCGCGTTCGAGCCGTTCGATCTCCTCGCCCACCCGGCGCGCTTCCTCTGGCGCATCCCACACGCCGACCACGCGCAGCTTCTGACCTGAGGGAAGCTCGGTCCACAAGGTCTTCCCAAGCCTTTGCGAGTTGCCCGCGATCAGCCCAGAGGCGGCGGCGAGAATCTGCGGGGTGGAGCGATAGTTCTGCTCCAGACGAACCACTTTGGCACCGGGAAAGTCTTTTTCGAACCGCAAGATGTTGGCGACTTCCGCCCCGCGCCAGGAGTAGATCGACTGGTCGTCGTCGCCCACCACGCAGATGTTCTTGCGCTCCTGCGCCAGTAGCCGCAGCCACAGGTACTGTACCGCGTTGGTGTCCTGATACTCGTCCACCATCACATATTTGAATCGGCGCTGGTATTGTTGGAGCACCTCGCGGTCGGTCTTCAGGATGGTGAGCATGTGCAGCAGCAGGTCGCCGAAATCGCAGGCGTTGAGTGCCTTCAGCCGCTCCTGATAGGCGGCATACATCTGCTGGCCCTTGCCATTGGCATAGGCCTCGTTGTCGACGGCGGTGAGATCGCCCGGCAGCAGGCCGCGGTTTTTCCAGCTGTCGATCAGCCCGGCAAGCTGACGCGGCGGCCAGCGCTTTTCGTCAAGATTGGCCTCGCGGATCATGGTCTTTAGCAGGCGCAGCTGATCGTCGGTGTCGATGATCGTATAGTTGCTTTGCAGCCCGACCAGCTCGGCATGGCGGCGCAGCATCTTGGCGCAGATCGAGTGGAAGGTGCCAAGCCACGGCATCCCTTCGACCGCATCGCCGATCAGATCGCCGACCCGATGGCGCATCTCGCGCGCGGCCTTGTTGGTGAAGGTAACGCAGAGGATTTCGCTCGGCCAGGCCAGCCGCTCGCGGATCAAATGCGCGAGGCGGTGGGTGAGCGCGGCGGTCTTGCCGGTGCCCGCACCCGCCAGCATCAGCACCGGCCCCTCGGTCGTCAGCACGGCCTCGCGCTGCGGTTCGTTGAGGCGGGCGAGCCATTCGGGCGTTTCGGTGGGGGCGGGCAAGGTCATGGTCAGGCGAACGTTTAGGGAACGTCGCCCTCTTGTGCAACCGGCTGGCGCACCAGGACCAGCCGAGCCGCGCCCACCTTGCGTTCGCTTTCCACTTCGAGCGCCTTGAGCTTGACCTCTTCCTTGGCCGCCACTTCGAGCGCGACCCATGTGGCTGGGCCAATCCAGCCGAGCCGCCGCAGCCGGTCCAGCGCCACCGCGCCTGCACCGCTGTGATAGGGCGGGTCGAGCAGGATCAGGTCAAGCGGCTCCTTCACCGGGCCGAGCGAGAACACGCTTGCCGCCCGCACGTCGCATTGCGGTGCTGCGCGCAGGGCGGCGATGTTCTGGCGCAGCGCGCGGATCGCCTGCGCGTCTTCCTCGACAAACTGGCAATGGGCCGCCCCCCGGCTCAGCGCCTCCAGCCCCAACGCGCCCGATCCTGCGAACAGGTCGGCCACGCGCAGGCCCTCGAAGGTGCCCAGACGGCTGGCGAGCATCGCGAACAGCGTTTCGCGGGTGCGGTCGGAGGTCGGCCTTGTGGCCTCACCCTTGGGCGTAACCAGCGGGCGGCGGCGCCATTCTCCGGCGATAATCCTCATGCGCGGCCCTGCTGCTTGAGCGACGAGCGGAACCGTTCGACATGCTCGCGCGGCACTTCCTGCGCTGCCCCGCGCGGCAGGTCGCCAATGTGGAACGGGCCATAGGCGGTGCGGATCAGGCGGCTCACTTCCAGCCCCAGATATTCGAGCACCCGGCGCACTTCGCGGTTCTTGCCCTCGGTAAGCGTGAGGATGATCCACTGATTGCGCCCCGTGCGCCGCTCAAGATCGGCCTCGATCGAGCCGAACCGCATCCCGTCGATCTCGACGCCTTCGCTGAGCGCCTCAAGCTGCTCCTGCGACACCTCGCCAAAAGCGCGTGCGCGATAAGTGCGCGGCACGCCGGTCGCAGGCAGTTCGAGCTGGCGCTTGAACTCACCGTCGTTGGTGAGCAGCAGCAGGCCTTCGGTGTTGAAGTCGAGCCGGCCCACCGGCATCAGCCGCGGCGCACCCTTGGGCAGGGCATTGCGCAGCGCATTGTAGATCGTGGGCCTGCCGGCGGGGTCACGCTCGGCTGTGATCAGGCCCTGGGGCTTGTGAAACGCGAACAGCCGCGTACGCTCGGGCTTGGCGACGGGTTGGTCGTCGACAGTCACCCCGCGCAGGTTCTCGATGATGGTGGCGGGCGTGGTGACGAGGTCGCCGTTGCGCTTCACGCGGCCTGCCTCGATCATCCGCTCGGCCTCGCGCCGGCTGGCGACGCCCGCGCGCGCGAGAAGCTTGGCGATGCGTTCGCCTGCGGGGCGGTCGCCCGATTTTTCGTTGTCGCTCATCGTGCGCGCCTTAGCCGCGTGCGGGCAACAGGGGAAGGGCAGGCGGCGCAATCCCCATCCCACGCGCATTCGCCAATTGCCGAGCGCGCCTGAACCGTGCGATCAGGCGCCGTACATGGTGCGCTGGCCTAAGGTGCAGCACGAAGGAGACGAACCGAGATGGACGAGGCCGAAGCAGCCAAGCGTAAACCCGGTTGGGGAACGCTTCTGCGATCATTGCGCAATCCCAAAAGCGGCTACATGGCGCTGTTCGGCTTTGCGAGCGGGCTGCCTTTCGCCCTGTTCCTTGGGACACTTTACGCCTGGTTAAGCGAAGCTGAGGTCGAGCTTGAGACGATGGGCGTTTTTTCGCTCATCGGCCTTGCCTACGCGTTCCAGTTTCTCTGGTCGCCGCTGATCGACAAGGTATCAATTCCTGGATTCGCGCGGCTGGGCCGGCGCAAGCAGTGGATCGTGCCTTCGCAGATATTGCTTGGCGTGATCCTGATCGCGCTAAGCCTTTCTAGCCCGACGAACGAGGCAATTGGCTGGTTCAGTCTGCTCGCCGGGATCGGAGCACTCGCCAGCGCTACGCAGGATATTGCGATCAACGCCTGGCGCATCGATGTGGCCGACGAGGAAGCCACCATCGACATTCTCTCCACTGTTTACCAGATGGGCTACCGGTTGGCCGCGCTGGTGGGCGGGGCGCTCGGCCTCATTATCGCTGCGCGGATCGGTTGGCCGCAGACCTATTTAATGATGGGCGCTATCCTTCTCGCCATCGGAATCGCAGGCTTGTTCGCTCCAGACAGCAAGGCGGGCGAAAACACCGATGGCACAATGACCGATGAGTTGCTCATCAGTTTGCGCCAGCGGGGCGAGATCGTCCCCTCAGTGCGCAAAAAGGCGTTGGCAGTGGTTGGGTTGTTGTGGGCTGGAGCTATCGGCACGGTGCTCACATTCATGGTGATGTCCCTTGCCTACCCGCCCGAAGAGCGCCCAAATCCAACCGACTTTACGCTTTACTACGGGCCTTGGATCATTGTTGCCACGGTGGTGATCCCGGCCTTGATCGCAGGGTGGCTCGCGGGCCAGAAGCGGCGTGGGCGCAATGTGCTTATGGAGGATTTTCCAGTCAGCGCCCGGCCAAGTGCTCTCGATCATCTTTATCGCGCGTTGGTGATGCCTTTGGTCGAGTTTGTCGGCCGCATGGGCTGGTCGTTAGTGCTGATCCTGTCGCTGGTGCTGACCTATCGCATTTGCGACGCGATCTGGGGCACCTTTGCCTATCCGTTCTATCTAGGCGAATTGGAGTACACGAACGATGAGGTTGCTTTTGCTTCCAAGTTCTTCGGAGTCGGTGCGATCATCGCTGGACTGGCTTTTGGCGGATACCTGTTAACCGCAATTGGTCGTATGGCGACATTGACGCTCGGTGCTCTGATCGCGGCTTTGACGAACTTGCTTTACGCTGACATGGCGGCGGGCGGTGCCAATATGCAAGCGGCAAGTGACGCTATCGGCTTCAGCGCATTGATCTCATTCATGGCCCCTTTCGGCTCCGACGCTCTTCCGCGCCTTACCTTCACGATCATGTGGGAAAACCTTGCGATCGGAATTGCGGGTGCGGCCTATGTTGCTTGGCTTAGTTCGATTGTTTCGAAAAAGTACTCCGCCGTACAATATGCGCTACTTTCGTCGCTCACGCTGCTGATCGGCACGCTCGGGCGCGGCGCGCTCGGCGAGATGATCGAGAACCGGGGCTTTTTCGACGTGTTCGTGCTGACGACCCTGATTGGGCTGGTCGCGGTGATCCTGTGCTTGCTGGAGTGGGTTCGCGTGTACCGCAAGGGGGCCCGGGCGGCCGGGATTGAGGCTTCTTAATCCGGCAGGTCGCCGTTCTCGGCCAGCACCTTGCCCGCGAGGTAAAGCGAGCCGAAGATCAGCACCGTCCCCTCCTTCGTGGCGGGCAGGGCATTCAGCGCGCCCATGAAGCTCTCTGCGGTGCTCACCTTCGCCACACCCGCCTCGCGCGCCAGCTCTGCGAGCGTATCGAGCGGAGCATGGTCGCTGCCGGGGATCGGCACGGCGGTTAGGCTCGCCAGATGCGGCGCAACGATCTGGATGAAGCGCCGCGCGTCCTTCACCGCCATCATCGCCACCACCGCATCGACCGGCTGCTCGACCTTGTGCGAGAGGAATGTCGCCAGCGCCTCGGCGGCATCGGGATTATGGCCGCCGTCGAGCAGGAACAGGCGCTGCGGATGCGTGTCGGTGACAGGGCCGGAACCGAGCTTCTGCAAGCGCGCGGGCCAATAGGCGCTGCGAATGCCCTCGGCCAGGGCTTCCTCGCTCACCGTGACGGCACTCTGATGGCGAATCATCGCCACCGCGAGCGCGGCGTTGTCGGCCTGATGCGCGCCGGGCATGGTGGGGAGGGGCAGGGCGAGTTCGCCCAGATAGTCGCGATAGGCGATGCCGCTATCGGAGATGTCGGCAAACCAGTCGCGCCCGCGCATGGCGTGGGGAGCGCCAGCAGTTTCCGCGCTGAGGCTCACCTGCGCGGCGACATCGGGCGCATAGCTCTGCGTCACCAGTGGCACGCCTTCGCGCGCAATGCCTGCCTTCTCGAACGCGATCCGCACCATCGGGTTGGCCTTGGGGTCCGGCGCGCCCGGCTCGTCGTTGAGCAAAAACGCCTCGTGGTCGACGCCCAGTGTGTTCACCGCGCAGACCGCAGGCTTTTCCATCACGTTGGTCGCATCGAGCCTGCCGCCGAGGCCGACCTCGATCACGCAGGCATCAGCCGGAATGCGGTGGAAGGCGAGGAAGGTCGCGACAGTCGTCACCTCGAAGAAGCTTGGGCCGAGGTCTTCGGAGATGTCGAGCACTTCGGCAAGCAGTTCGCCCAGAAGCCGGTCCTCGATCAGCCTGCCCGCGATGCGGATACGCTCGTTGTAGCGCACGAGATGCGGCTTGGTGGCGTTGTGGACGGTGAGCCCCTGCGCCTCCAGAATCGCACGCAGATAGGCGCAGGTCGAGCCTTTGCCGTTGGTGCCCGCGACATGGAACACCGGCGGCAGATCAAGCTGCGGGTTGCCCAGACGCGCGAGCAGTTCTTTCACGACGTCGAGCCCGATGCGGCCCTGCGGCAGGCTTAGAGCGGCGAGTCGATCGAGCTGCGCCTGAACGAAGGCGTCCGAACTGGCGGCGAAGTCTTTCATGTCTA
This sequence comes from Aurantiacibacter suaedae, assembly GCF_005434915.1. Taxonomy (GTDB): domain Bacteria; phylum Pseudomonadota; class Alphaproteobacteria; order Sphingomonadales; family Sphingomonadaceae; genus Alteraurantiacibacter; species Alteraurantiacibacter suaedae. Next base: position 779,151 of record NZ_SKCG01000001.1, on the reverse strand, counting down.
AGTCCTCCCCGGCACGGGGAGGGGGACCGCGCACCGCGCGGTGGAGGGGCAGGAGCGGCGCGGACGAACTTCTTGCGACGTTCCCAACCGCTGCTGCCCCTCCACCATCCTTCGGATGGTCCCCCTCCCCCAATGGGGGAGGGCCGGGCGAAACATCACGCCGCTTTCCTCGGCGCGAGATAGTCGAGCAGCGTGGCCAGCGTTTGCTTAAGGTCGTGGCGGTTCACCACCATATCGACCATGCCGTGCTTGTGCAGGTATTCCGCCCGCTGGAAGCCCTCGGGCAGTTGCTCGCGGATCGTTTCCTGGATCACCCGCTGCCCGGCAAAGCCGATCAGCGCATCGGGCTCGGCAATGTGGACGTCGCCCAGCATCGCATAGCTGGCGGTGACGCCGCCGGTCGTCGGATCGGTCAGCACCACGATAAAGGGCAGCCCGGCCTCTTTCAGGCGGTGTGTCATCACGGTGGTGCGCGGCATCTGCATCAGCGAGAGAATGCCCTCCTGCATCCGCGCCCCGCCAGCGGCCGTGATGGCGATATAGGCGCATTTGGCCTTCAGCGCGGCCTCGGCGGCGTTGCAGAAGGCGTCGCCCACAGCCATGCCCATCGAACCCGCCATAAACGAGAAATCCTGCACGCCGACCACGGCCTTGTGGCCATCGATCGTGCCGGTGGCGGCGGTGAAGGCATCGGGATGCGCGCTCTTGGCGCGGGCCTGTTTGATCCGGTCGGAATATTTCTTGGCGTCGCGGAACTTGAGCGGGTCTTCTGTCACCACCGGATCGGGCAGCAGCGTGAAGCCTTCGTCAAGCACTTGCGCCAACCGCGTGTCGGCGCCGATGCGCCCGTGATGCCCGCATTTCGGGCAGACCGAGAGGTTGGCCTCATAATCCTTGGCAAACACCATTTCCTGACAATGCGGACACTTGATCCACAGGTTGTCGGGCGTGTCGCGCTTGCTCACGAAGGGAAGGCGATTGCGAACTTTGGTCAGCCAGCTCATGCAGTTGCCTTTCGCGCGGAATGGACGGCGTTGGCAAGCCCCTCGACCAGCGACTTGAGGTGTTGGGGAGCTTCAGACCCATGCTTTTCCACCAGATCGATGAATGCCGAGCCCACTACGACACCATCGGCGACCTTGGCGATTTCGGCAGCCTGTTCAGGCGTGCGCACGCCGAACCCGACCGCGACCGGCACCTCGGTGTGGTTTTTGATGCGCCGCACGTTCTCTTCGATCGAGGCCATGGCGGCCTGCTGCTTGCCGGTGATCCCGGCGACCGAAACATAGTAAAGGAACCCGCTGGAGCCTTCGAGCACGGCGGGAAGGCGCCTGTCATCAGTTGTGGGCGTGGCGAGGCGAATAAGGCTGATACCCTTGTCGCGCAGAGCCGGGCCGAGGTCCTGATCTTCTTCAGGCGCAAGATCGACGCTGATCACGCCATCCACACCGGCCTTGGCGGCGGCCTCGGCAAACCACTCCGGCCCGCGGCGGACCATCGGGTTGGCATAGCCCATCAGCACCAGCGGAACCTCCGGGTGGCGCGCGCGGAACTCGGTGGCGAGCTTCAGCACGTCGGCGGTGGTGGTGCCCTTGTTCAGCGCACGGATGTTCGCGGCCTGGATCGCGGGGCCATCGGCCATCGGATCGGTGAACGGCATTCCCAGCTCGATCACATCAGCCCCGCCTTCGACGAGCGCATCGAGATTGGCGGCAGTGTCGCCATCGCCCGCCGTGATGAAGCAGACGAGCGCGGGGCCCTTGGCGAAGGTGGTTTTGAAGCGGGTGCTCAAATCTCGACTCCCAGCGCTTCGGCGACGGTGAAGATGTCCTTGTCGCCGCGTCCGCACAGGTTCGCGCAAATGATGGCGTCCTTGGGCATGGTCGGTGCGACCTTCACGATGGCGGCGATGGCATGGCTGGGTTCCAGCGCGGGGATGATGCCCTCGGTGCGGCAGAGCAGCTGGAATGCATCCAAGGCCTCCTTATCGGTGGCGTGGGTATAGTCGACGCGGCCCGATTCCTTGAGCCAGGCGTGCTCGGGCCCGATGCCCGGATAGTCCAGCCCTGCCGAAATCGAGTGGCCCTCGGTGATCTGGCCGTCTTCGTCCTGCAACAGGTAGGTCTTGTTGCCGTGAAGGATGCCGGGGAAGCCGCCAGCGAGCGATGCGGCATGTTCGTCACCATCAAGCCCGTGGCCCGCCGCTTCCACGCCGAGCATCCTCACATCGGGATCGTCGAGGAAGGGATGGAACAGACCGATCGCATTCGAGCCGCCGCCGATTGCGGCCACCAGCAGATCGGGCAGGCGACCGGTTCGTTCAATCAATTGTGCGCGCGCTTCGCGCCCGATAACGCTCTGAAAATCGCGCACCAGCTCCGGATAGGGGTGCGGGCCAGCGGCCGTGCCGATGATGTAGAACGTGTCATGCACATTGGCGACCCAGTCGCGCAGCGCCTCGTTCATCGCATCCTTCAGCGTGCCGCGCCCAGAGGTGACCGGCACCACCTGCGCGCCGAGCAGCTTCATGCGGAACACGTTGGGCTGCTGGCGCGAAACGTCGGTCGCGCCCATGAAGATCGTGCAGGGCAGGCCGAACCGCGCGCAGACCGTGGCCGTGGCAACACCGTGCTGGCCAGCGCCGGTTTCCGCGATGATCCGCGTCTTGCCCATGCGCATGGCGAGCAGGATCTGCCCGATGCAGTTGTTGATCTTGTGCGCGCCCGTGTGGTTCAGCTCGTCGCGCTTGAACCAGACCTGTGCGCCGCCAAGCTCCTCGGTGAGGCGAGGCGCGAAGTAGAGCGGGCTCGGGCGGCCCACATAGTGCTCCAGCAGGTCTTCGAACTCGGCCTTGAATTCGGGATCGGCCTTGGCCTTGCGATACTCGCGTTCAAGGTCGAGAACTAGCGGCATCAGCGTTTCGGCCACGTAACGTCCGCCGAACTGGCCGAAGTGCCCGCGCTCGTCGGGCTGGTTCATGTAGCTGTTGGGGGTATGTTCGCTCATGCCAGCGCGTTGGCAGAGCCTCCCGCGCTTGGCAAGATATCCTCAGCCCGGCAGTGCTGCCATTGCCACGCGGGCCGCCTCGCAAAAGGCAGCGATTTTGTCCGGATCCTTCACCCCGGGCGCGCTTTCCACGCCCGAAGAAGCATCGACCAGAGGCGCGCGGGTCTGCGCGATTGCATCGCCCACATTGCTGGCATTGAGCCCGCCCGCGAGGCCCCACTCGAGCTCGTGGCGGTAGTTCGCCAGCAGCCGCCAGTCGAACGCCAGCCCGTTGCCGCCCGGCAAGACGCCGCCGGCGGCATCGTACAAAAGACGGTGGGCAAAGGGCTTGTAGCGCTGCGCCTGCTCAAGGCTCGCCTCGTGCTTCACGCTTACCGCTTTCCAGATTTCGAGGTCGGAATGCTCGCGCATAAGCTGAAGCCAATCGGGCGTTTCCTGCCCGTGCAGTTGCAGCACGTCGGGTCGCACCGCCTGGAGAACGTCGGAGGTTTGCGCCGGCTCCATGTTCACCGTCAACAATACGGCTTTCACGTGCGCGGGCACCCGCTCGCGCAAATCGGCGGCGTGGGCGATGGAGAGATGGCGCGGGCTCGGCTTGAAATGCACGAAGCCGACATGCGTAGCCCCCGCCGCCACGGCGGCGTCGAGCGTCTCGGGCGTCGAGAGACCGCAGATCTTGATCAGAGGAGGTGCCATGTCCGGCCCTGCTTAGGCGCGTTACAGCGTCGCTTCAATCTCGCGCGCAGCGGCAAGCGGGTCGGCAGCCTTGGAAATCGGGCGTCCGATCACCAGCACGCTCGCCCCGTCGTCGCGCGCCTTGCGCGGGGTGACGGTGCGCTTCTGATCGCCGCCAGCGCTGCCCGCCGGGCGCAGGCCGGGGACCACGAAGAACCCATGCTTCCACTGCTTGTGGACCGAGCCGACCTCCTGCCCGGAGCAAACGATGCCATCCAGCCCGGCCGATTCGGCCAGCTCGGCCAGGCGCATGACATGATCGTGAGGGGTGCCCGAAACGCCGGTGCGGGCAAGGTCGTTCTCGTCGAGACTGGTGAGCATCGTTACCGCCACCACCTTGCAGTTCTCGCCCGCAGCGGCCTTGGCATCTTCCATCATCGCCCGCCCGCCCGAAGCGTGGACGGTGATAATGGCAGGCTCAAGCACGTGGATCGACTGCATCGCGCCCGCCACGGTGTTGGGAATGTCATGCAGCTTGAGGTCGAGGAAGATCGGCAGCCCGCTCGCGTGAGCCACTTCCATCACCCCGTGGTGGCCGTGGGCGTAGAAGAACTCCAGCCCCAGCTTCACGCCGCCGATATGGCTGCGGACCTTGCTGAGGAGGTCTTTCGCCGCGTCAAGCTGCGGCACATCGAGGGCGAGATAGATGGGGTTGCTCACGGGTTTTCCGGCTTGGAGGAAGAAGGGGCAGGGATGGGCGACATCGGATCGGCCCCGATTGGAGGTGCGGCTGGCACGTGGGCTTCTTCCGGGGCGACCGGTGTCGCGTCGACCGCATGGGCTGCGGCAGGTTCGGCCTGTACCGGCGTTGCCTGTGCCACCCGCGTGGCGTTTTCAAGGCTCTGAATGCGGCGGCGCGCCTGCCACTTGGACGCGCGCAGATAGAGCCACATCGGCACGAAGCCGATCAGGAACGAGATGATGACGATGGCCGGCACCTTGGTATCGACCAGAATGCCAGGCCAGATGCGAACGGTCACATCGGTCCAGTTGGCGACCGAGAAGGCCACGAGGCCCGCGAGCAGCAAGGCCCAGGCGAATGTGCGCAAAATCTGCATCGTACCTCCTCAATCCGCCCGCAAGGCTAGCCAAACCGGCGCCCCTTGGGAAGAGCGCCGATCAGCCGCCGAATACGCGGTCGAAAATCGTGTCGACATGCTTGAAGTGATAGGCAAGGTCGAACTTCTCTTCGAGCTGCTCGTCGGTAAGCGCTGCGCTCACTTCGGGATCGGCCTTCAGCAGGTCAAGCAGCGACATCTGCCCATCCGATTCCCACACCTTCATCGCGTTGCGCTGCACGAGGCGATAGCTCTCGTCGCGGCTGAGGCCAGCCTGCGTCAGCGCCAGAAGCACACGCTGGGAGTGGACGAGGCCGCCCATCCGGTCGAGGTTCTTCTGCATCCGTTCGGGGTATACGAGCAGCTTGTCGATCACCCCGGTGAGGCGGGCGAGCGCGAAGTCGAGCGTGATGGTGGCATCGGGGCCGATGAAGCGTTCCACCGACGAGTGCGAGATATCGCGCTCGTGCCACAGGGCGACGTTCTCCATCGCGGGCAGGGCATAGGAGCGGATCATGCGCGCTTGGCCCGTGAGGTTCTCGGTCAGCACCGGGTTGCGCTTGTGCGGCATGGCCGAGGAACCCTTCTGACCGGGCGAGAAATATTCCTCGGCCTCAAGCACCTCGGTGCGCTGAAGGTGGCGCACTTCCACCGCGATGCGCTCGATCGAGCTGGCGATCACGGCGAGCGTGGAGAAGTACATCGCGTGGCGGTCGCGCGGGATCACCTGCGTCGAGACCGGCTCGATTTCCAACCCCATCTGCTCGGCGACATAGACCTCGACGCTCGGATCGACATTGGCGAAGGTGCCGACCGCGCCCGAAATGGCGCAGGTGGCGATCTCCGCGCGGGCCGCGATCAGGCGGGCCTTGGCGCGCGAAAACTCGGCATAGGCTTCGGCAAGCTTGAGGCCGAAGGTCACCGGCTCGGCGTGGATGCCGTGGCTGCGGCCGATGGTGGGGGTATACTTGTGCTCCTGCGCGCGGCGCTCGATAGCGGCGAGCAGGTCGTCGAGATCGGCCAGCAGGATGTCGCTGGCGCGCGCGAGCTGGACGTTCAGCGTGGAGTCGAGCACGTCGGAGCTGGTCATGCCCTGATGCATGAACCGCGCTTCAGGGCCGACCTGTTCTGCCACCCAGTCGAGGAAGGCGATCACGTCGTGCTTGAGGACTGCTTCCTTGGCGTCGATCGCTGCAACGTCGATCTTGGGGTTCGTCGCCCACCAGTCCCACAGCGCCTTGCCGGCGCTTTCGGGCACCACGCCAAGCTCGCCCATCTTGACCGCGGCGTGGGCCTCGATCTCGAACCAGATGCGATAGCGCATCTCGGGCTCCCAGATCGCGGTCATGGCGGGGCGGGCGTAGCGGGGGACCATTGGTGTGCTCCAGTATGGCGGGGATTTCTGTCGGCGCGGCTAGGGCGTGGGGCGCGCAATGACAAGAGGCCTGCGATACTGATTGTCTAGAGCAGCCCCTTCGCGCGCAGCGAGACATAGCCCTCGCGGCCCACGATCACGTGGTCGTGAACCGTGATATTTACCAGACGCCCGGCTTCGGCAATGCGGCGGGTGATGTCGATATCGGCTTTGCTCGGCTCGGGATTACCCGAGGGGTGGTTGTGGACGAGGATCACCGCCGCCGCGCCGCGCGTGATCGCAGTGCCGACCACCTCGCGCGGGTGAATCGAGGCTTCGTTGATCGTGCCATCATGCACGTGCTGGTCGAGGATCAGCCGGTTGCGGGTGTCGAGATAGAGCACCCGCACCCGCTCCACAGTAAGATGCGCCATGTCGATGGCGAGATAGTCGATCAGTGCCTGCCAGCTTCCCAGCACCGGCTTTTGCGAGACTTCGGAGCGCGCCATCCGCCGAGCTGCGACGCTGGCAATGCGGATCATGGCAGCGCTCGCCTCGCTCACGCCTTTGACTTCGCACAGAGCCGCCGGATCGGCATTCATCACGCCGGCGAGGGAGCCGAACTTGTCGAGCAATGCCTTGGCCTGCGGCTTGGTGTCGCCGCGCGCGAGAGCGCCAAACAGCAGGTATTCCAGCACTTCGTAGTCGGCCAGAGCCTCCGGCCCGCCGCCCAGCAACCGCGCGCGCAGGCGGGCGCGATGGCCCGAACCGCTGTGGGCGGTGGGCTGGCTTGCGCTGTCGGGCCTGTCGCTGCCGGGCAAAGGCTTCCCCCTGATTTGCCTTGAGCCTTCCCATTGCCTTTGCGCGCATCCTCGCGCAAGTGTGCGCGCGATGGCGCAGGATGCCGATATCTCCGATGCTCCGGCGCGACCGGTCCGCAAGTGGTTCACCTTCGGTAATGCGATCCGCGCGGTCGTGCTGCTGGGCGTGGGCGGCGTTGCCTGGGCGTGGATAACGCGTGAGGACATCGCCTACGACATCATCGCCGATGAACTGAACAACCGGGGCATCGAGGCGCAATATAAGGTCGAGAAAATATCGGCCTACCGCCAGGTGCTGACCGATATCGTCATCGGCGACCCCGACCGGCCCGACGTAACCATCGAGCGGGTCGAAATCATCACCCAGCCACGGCTCGGGCTTCCGGGCCTGCAGGAAGTGCGGCTCACACGGCCGCGTGTGTTCGGGCGAATCGCCGATGGGCGGCTCAGCCTCGGGTCACTGGACAAGCTGCTCTACACCGGTAGCGACGAACCTTTCGCACTGCCCGATCTGGCGCTGAGCATCGACGACGGCCGCGCACTGATCGACAGCGACTATGGCCGGATCGGCGCAAAGATGCGCGGCGCCGGTAACCTTGCCGATGGCTTCGCCGGTGAGCTGGCCCTTATCGCGCCGAATCTGGCAATGGCCGATTGTTCTGCGCAAGGGGCAAGCCTGTTCGGCGCGGTCAGCGTCGATGAAGGACAGCCGCACTTCGCTGGCCCGTTGCGATTCGATTCGCTCGCTTGCGGCGAGAGCGTGAAGCTGGCCCAAGGCGGGGTGGAACTCGATGTTCTGGCCGACAGCGACCTTGCCACCGTTTCAGGCCGCGCCAGTATCGCCAGCGGCGCGGGAAGGGCGCCGGGCGGCAGCGTTGCCGCGCTCGATGGCACCAGCTCGTTTTCCTGGCGCGAGGGCCTGCTCACCGCCGACTATCGTCTCGCCGCGCGCGACCTTGCCACCAGCGAGGGGCGCTTCGCCAATTTCGAAGCCGATGGCCTCGTGCGCGCCCGCGACAACTTCGCGCGGCTTGAGGGCGAAGGCACGATCGAGGGCACCGGCCTGCAACCGGGCGCTCGCCCCGGCAGGCTGCTCGCCGAAGCACAGCGTAGCGCGGAGGGCACGCTGCTCGCCCCGCTGATCGGGCGGCTGAACAGTGCGCTTGCCCCGGAGCTTCGTGGTGCACGCCTGCTCGCCGACTTCTCCTTCCGCCAGAATGCCGAGCGGCTTTCGCTGGTAGTGCCGCAGGCGGAACTGCGCGGGCGCTCGGGCGATATCGTACTCGGCCTGTCGCGGGCGCAGTTTGCGCTGGAAGGCGAGGGCCTGCCGCGCTTCGATGGAAACTTCCTTACCGGGGGTGCGGGGCTGCCGCGAATCAGCGGGCGGATGGAGCAGACACCGGGCGAGCCGCTCTCGCTGCGCATGTCGATGGCCGAATACAATGCTGGCGATGCCAGCCTTGCCATCCCGGCTTTGCGCATGACGCAGGCGCGCAACGGCACCATCAGCTTTGCCGGGCGCGCCTTTGCCTCTGGCGCGGTGCCCGGAGGTTCGGTGCGCGGAGCCGAGGTGCCGCTTGACGGAGCTTATAGTTCGGGCGGGAACATTGCCCTGTGGCGCGGTTGCCAGACCTTCAAGGTCGAGGCGCTGGAGATGGGCGATCTCGCCTTCGGGCGCGAGCGGATCGAGCTGTGCCCGCAAGGCCAGCAACCGCTGCTGCGCTATGATTCGCAAGGGCTGCGGTTCGCCGCGCGCACCGCGCCGCTCGACTTCCGCGCGCGCATGGGCGGCACGCCGCTGCATCTTGCCACTGGAGCGCTGTCGGTAAGCTGGCCGGGCACGCTCAGCACCGATGCAGCGCTGCTCGAACTGGGCGAGGGCGATGACGTCGTGCGGCTTGCCCTGGGCCAGCTCGATGCCCGGCTGGAGCGCGATTATATAGGCGGCACCTTCGCCGAGGCCGCGCCCTATCTGCCCGCTGTTCCGCTCGATATTTCTGAGGGTTCGGGAAGCTGGCAATATGTCGATGGCGTGCTGGCGCTGTCCGACGTCGCATTCCGGCTGGAAGACCGCGCCGCGCCCGACCGGTTCGAGCCGCTGGAAGCGCAATCGGCCGAGCTGTCGCTCGAAGGCGGCGTGATTCGCGCGCGCGCGCTCTTGCGCGAACCCGATAAAAACGTGGCGGTGACGCGCGTGACGCTTGCGCACAATTTGTCGACCGGTGCCGGCCATGCCGATCTGGCGGTCGACGGCATAACCTTCGACAGCAAGTTCCAGCCACAGGATCTCTCGCGCCTCGCGCTGGGTGTGGTCGCCAATGTCGAGGGCAAGGTCACAGGCACCGGGCGAATCGACTGGGGTGCCGATGGTGTCACCAGCACAGGCCGCTTCGCCTCCGACAGTCTTGACCTCGCCGCCGCCTTCGGCCCGGTCGAACATGCGCGCGGCGAGATCGTCTTCACAAATCTGCTCGGGCTGACCACGGCGCCGAATCAGACGATCAAGATCGGCACGATCAACCCCGGTATCGAGATCTACGATGGCGAGATGACGTTCCAGCTCGTGAACGGCGAGCGGATCGAAATCGGCGGCGGGGAATGGCCGCTGCTCGGCGGAACGCTCACTCTGCGCCCGCTGACGATGAATATCGGCCAGTCGGAACGCCGGACCTATACGGTCGTGATCGAGGGGCTGGAGGCCAACCGCTTTATCGAGCGGATGGAGCTGAACAATCTCGCTGCCACCGGCACTTTCGACGGGGTTATCCCGATCGTGTTCGATGAAGAAGGCAATGGCTTTCTCGAAGGGGGCGCACTCACCTCGCGGCCACCCGGCGGCCATCTCGCCTATGTCGGACAGCTCACCTACGAAGACCTCTCGTTCGTGGCCAACCTGGCGTTCCAGACCTTGCGTGACCTCGACTTCGACGAGGCCGAAATCCTTCTCGACGGACCTCTTGCGGGCGAGCTTGTCACCCGCGTACGGTTCGAGGGCATCAGGCAAGGTGATAGTGCGGAAAAGAACATCATCTCGCGCACAATCGCCCGCCTGCCGCTAGAATTGCGGCTCAATATCCGGGCACCGTTCTATCAGCTCATTTCCAGCACCCGCTCGCTTTACGATCCTTCGTCTCTGCGCGATCCACGCGGGCTGGGACTGATCGGCGAGAGCGGCGAGGTGCTGCGCGAGGAAATCGACCAGGATGCCGTCGACGAACGCGATGCTGAGGCCGAACGCGCCGCAGAGGAAGAACTTAACCGACAGCGCGGCGATGAACCCGCCATTCAGCCATCCGAAAGCGAGGATGCCCTATGACAAATGTCAAATTGACCACGCCTGCGCATCGCGCCCATAAGTTGCCTGGAACGGGGAGCAATATGGGCACGAAAACAGGCCGGGCGATAGTGATGGGGGTGACGCTGCTTGGGCCTGCCTTGCTGGGAGGCTGCATCAAGCTCGAAGCCCCGTCCGAGCCGATCGTGATCGAGCTCAATATCAATATCACCCAGGAAGTGATTTACCGCCTGGCGGAAGACGCCGGCAACACGTTAGACGAAAATTCGGACATCTTCTGATGCCGGCTTGAGGGAAATGACCATGACAAAGAGCGCAAAGAACCGAATCTGGCTTGCCAGCGGAGCCGCGGCCCTGATCGGCGTCGGCCTGGTGGCGGCTCCCGCACTGGCCCAGCGCGATCCCGCCTATGCCGCCGCGCGTTCCTCCGGCCAGGTGGGCGAAAAGATGGATGGATATCTCGGCGTGGTGGGCTCGGGCAATGCCCAGCTGCGTGCGATGGTGGACGACATCAACATCCGCCGCCGCGCGGTCTATGCCGAACAGGCGCAGGCGAAGGGTGCCACGCTGGAGGAATATGCCTTCACCGCTGGCTGCCTTGCCATATCGCGGACCGAGCCGGGCGAAATGTATGTCGCCCATTCGACCGGCCAGTGGACCGCGCGCACAGCCTCCGCGCCCGATCGTGATCCGCGCTGCCCGTGACCGCCGCAAGCAGGCGCAAACATCCACGCTGCACTGCCGCACCTGCGGTTGACTCGCCAGTAACCCCCGCCTAAGGGGCACACGCCTTTGGCGGGCAGTATTGCAAGCAAGTGCCTAACCCATGTAGGGAAATGGCATGAGCGACAAGAAATCCGCCCGGGAATCCATCGGTGAAGATGCGCGGATCGACGCGCTCGAGAAGCGGCTCGCAGCCGCGCGCGAGCGGGAAGATCAGCGCAACAAGCCGGTCGTGCAAGGAGCAGGCGATGGCGAGAATCTCGGCAATCGCGTGCTCTCTTATTTGCTCGGGGGGATTCTCGGTGGTGCGCTGGTGGGCTGGACGATTGACCAGCTGGCCGGAACTGCGCCATGGGGCCTGTTGGTGATGCTGTTCCTCGGAATAGTCGTCGGCTTCAGAAGCATTATCCGGATAACGAGCAAGCGCCCCTGAAGCTTTTGTATTTGGGGCGTTTGTTGCACTAGCTAGAGGCGAGAAGAGAGACGTGGCCGCAGACACCGCCAAAGTCGATCCGATGCACCAGTTCGCTATCGAGCCGCTGTTTGGCTCTGACTGGACTTTTGCAGGACACAATATCGCCTTCACGAATTCCGCCTTGTGGATGCTGATCGCTGGCATCTGCCTGTGGATCTTCATGATCGGCGGGATGAAGCGCGAAGTGGTGCCCGGTCGCTGGCAGATGGCGGTCGAGACGATGACCGGCTTCATCGACGATCTGCTTGAAGCGAACATGGGCAAGGAAGGGCGCAAGTATGTGCCCTATGTCTTCACCCTGTTCATGTTTATCCTGTTTGCGAACCTGCTGGGCCTGATCCCGCTGCCGCTCGCTATGGCAGGCGTCCATGCTTTCACCTTCACCAGCCACTTTACCGTCACCGGCGTACTCGCGATCATGACCTTCGCGATCGTGCTGACGGTCGGCTTCTGGAAGCACGGGTTGCATTTCTTCAGCCTGTTCGTTCCGCACGGCACGCCCCCGCTGATGATTCCGCTGATCTTCGTTATCGAGCTGATCAGCTTCCTGTTCCGCCCCTTCAGCCTCGGCCTGCGTCTCTTCGTGGCCATGATGAGCGGGCACGTGCTGCTCGAAGTGCTCTCCAGCTTCGTGATCGACGCTGCCAATGCCGGCCCCGGCTACGGTGTGCTGATCGGCGGCCCCAGCTTCATCCTGATGATTGCCATCTGCGCGCTCGAACTGCTCGTCGCCGGCATCCAGGCTTACGTTTTCGCACTGCTTACGTCGCTGTACATCAACGACGCCGAGCATCTGCACTAACTCCGCAAGTTTCACGTTTATCAAGTTCTAAAGGAAGGGTTTTATCATGGATGCAGAAGCTGCAAAGCTGTTGGGTGCCGGTCTCGCGGCGATTGGTGCCGGTATGGCTGCACTGGGTGTGGGCAACGTCTTCGCCTCGTTCCTCGAAAGCGCGCTGCGCAACCCCGGCGCGGCTGACGGCCAGCAGGGCCGCCTGTTCATCGGCTTCGCGGCCGCAGAGCTTCTCGGCCTGCTGTCGTTCGTCGTCGCGATGATCCTGATCTTCGTCGCCTGATTTGGCTGGGCCGGGCGCGCCACTGGCGCCTCCGGCCTGACCGATCAAGCGTAGCTCACCAGACCATAGCCGGAATCCGTCCATGCCTCAGATAGCCCAGATGTCCGAGACCTTCGCCAGCCAGTTGTTCTGGCTGTTGCTGGTGTTCGGCATCCTGTTCTTCGTGATCGGCAAGGGCATGGTGCCCAAGGTGATGGACACGGTGGGCCTGCGCGACAAGCAGATCGCCGACGACCTCGGTGCGGCTCAGGCTGCGCGTGATGCCGCCGATGCTGAGGAAGAGGCCTGGCGGACCCGCGAAAATGCCAACCGCGCTTCGGCGCAGGCGCTTGTGGGTGAGGCCAAGGCCAAGGCTCAGGCCACCACCGAGGCGCGATTGGCCGAGGTTCAAGCCGGGCTGGATGCGCGCATGGCCGATGCCGAGGCTCGGATTGCTGCTGCGCGTGATGCGGCGGCTGGCGAAATCGAAAGTGTGGCTGCCGATGCGGCCAAGGATATCGTCTCGCGCCTTGCTGGCGTGAACGTCGATCAGACTGCCGCCCTGGGTGCGGTGAAGAAGGCAATGGCCCATGGCTAATCCCGCAGCTCCTCAGGTCTTCGAGACCGAAAGCCCCGAAGTTTTCGAGGCCGAGGCTCACGGCGAGCATGTCGAGCATGTCGATCCGATGGCCCTCGGCCTGGCGCCGGGTGGCTGGGTTGGCCTTGCCATGCTGGTGTTCCTGATCCTGCTCGTGTGGAAGGGCGTGCACAAGGTGATCGGCGGCGGGCTCGATGCCAAGATCGCCGCTATCAAAGCTAACCTCGATGAGGCCAAGCAGTTGCGGTCAGAGGCCGAGGCGCTGCGCGCCGAATATTCGGCCAAGATCGCCGGTGCCGAAAAGGACGCCGAAGCCATGCTCGAAGGCGCGCGGCATGAAGCCGAAGCGATTGTCGCCAAGGCCGAGGCCGATACGGCGGCCACCATCGCTCGCCGCGAACAGATGGCAACCGACAAGATCGCCGCCGCCGAGCGTCAGGCTATCGAAGAGCTGAAGGCGCGCGCCGCCGATGCCTCGACCAAGGCTGCCGCCAACCTCATCGCCGAGGGCCACGACGCCGCTGCAGACAGGGCGCTGGCCGACAAGGCCATCGCTGCGCTCTGATCGAGGCTGGCTCCGGCTGACGAAGAAGACCCTCGCTTCGGCGGGGGTTTTTCTTTTGGGCTTTCCTTCAATAGGGGCGGGCGGCTAGCACGGTTGCAAATTCACTTATTCGGGAGAGAACGAGATGAAGATTGCGGTACTAGGAGCAAGCGGCAAGGGCGGCTCGGAAATTGCCAAGGAAGCGGCCTCACGCGGGCACGAGGTGCATGGCCTCTCACGCCACCCGGAGAACATTCCGGCGGCCGACGGGATCACGGCCAAGGAGTGCGATGCAGAGGATGCCGAGGCGCTGGCCGAAGCGATCAAGGGCGTCGATGCGGTGATCAGCGCGCTGCACTTCAACGTCACCGCCGAGCACCTGCTCGGCGCGGTCAAGGAGGCGGGCGTTCCGCGCCTGCTGGTGATGGGCGGCGCGGCGAGCCTCAACAATGCTGACGGCGTCCGGCTTTACGATTCGCCCGACTTTCCCGAGGACATCAAGCCGTTCGTGATCGGCGGCATTCACTTCCTTGACGCGCTCCGCGAGGAGCAGGAGTTAGACTGGACCTTCTTCTCGCCCGCCATGCAGATATTCGTCGGCGAACGGCAGGGGCCCGAGAGTTTCCGTCTCGGCACCGACCAGCTGGTTGTCGACGCCAACGGCGAGAGCAAGATCAGCTATGCCGACTATGCCATTGCCATGGTCGACGAGCTCGAAGCACACGAGCACAGCCGGTCGCGGTTTACAATTGGCTACTGAGCCCGGCTTACCTGGGTGATGAAGGCTGCCTTGGCTTGCTGGTAGTCCTCTCGCCGTGCGACCCCACCGGCGAGGATTGCCAGCTTAAGCGCGGCATAATCTGCGCTCAGCGTAGGGTCGGCGCGCAAGCGGTCGCGAAAGGCGAGGTGCCTGGCAATCTCGGTCGCGCCCAAGGCGAAGACGTGAAGATGATGCGACCTATTGCCCGCCGCGTCGCGCTTTTCGAAGAAGCGGCGTCCGGGAATGCCATTTTCGCCGCGCGCGACGTAGCCGAGGTCAGCCAATGCCGGAGCGCAGGCATCGATAGCGGCGGGATCCTGAGCCTCACCAAGCATGTCGATCACCGGGCTCGCTATCAGGCCCGGCACCGAAGTGCTGCCGATGTGATGAAGGGCGCAGAGCGCATCGGCCATGGCCTCCGTTAGGCATTTGGCCTCAGCCGTATAAGCGAAGGGCCAATGCGGATCGTAAGGCGTGAGTTCGACTACCTCGCTCAGAACGAGTCCTTCGCTGCCCTGATCGCGGCGAAGGTCTCGTCGGGGCTCTCACCACCCCAGCGAGCCTGCATGTCCGGATCGTCGGCGCGCAGGAACGGATTGGTCTCCAGTTCGCGGGCGAGCGGGAAGGGTACCGTCGGCTTGCCCGCCGCGCGCTTGGCCTCGATCTCGCGGGCATAGTTCATCAGCGCATCGTTGCCGGGGTCGGCATGGAGCGCGAAGGCGGCATTGGCCTGAGTGTATTCGTGCGCGCAGCAGATGGTGGTGTCGGCGGGCAGCGCGCGCAAACGTTCAAGGCTGGCCCAGAACTGCTCGGGGGTGCCTTCGAACATCCGCCCGCAGCCCAGCGCGAACAGCGAATCGCCGACGAAGGCGAGGCCCGCCTCGGCCAGGTAGTAGGCGATATGACCCTTTGTATGGCCACCCACGTCGATTACCCGCGCTGTGTTGTCGCCAAGCGTAGCGCTGTCTCCACCCGCCAGCACCACATCAAGGGGGAACTTGGCCGCGACTTCCTGTGGGCCGTAGATCGTACACCCGGTTGCGGCCTTGATCGCTTCGTTGCCGCCCGAGTGGTCGGCATGCCAGTGGGTGTTCCAGATCTGGGTGATGTGCCAGCCCTTCGCCTCGGCTTCGCGCAGGTAGGTGTCAGCATCGGGCGTGTCGATGCAGGTGGTCTCACCGCTGGCGCTGTCGTGCAGAAGATAGCCATAGTTGTCGGACAGGCAGGGGAACTGGTGGAGGTCGAGTGTCATTTGCCGTCGGTTCCTCTTGGGAAAGTGGAGATGCCGTTTGGTAAGGCGACCCATGAGTGGCGTTGCTGTTCCCGTACCGCGCGCACTGACACGGCGGAACTCCGCATTGGCAGTGGGCTGGCATCGCTCCAGTCAAGAAGCCCCGCCCGATGTAGGAAAGGCCCGCCTGCCGTGGGGCAAGCGGGCCTTCCTGAATGATCGAGGACGCCCGACCGCAAGGCCGGGAGCAACCCCAATTAGTCCTGCTTCTTCAGCGCGGCGCCGAGGATGTCGCCCAGCGAGGCGCCCGAGTCGGCCGAACCGAACTGTGCCACAGCTTCCTTCTCTTCGGCGATCTGCAGCGCCTTGATCGAGAAGTTGGGCTTCTTCGAACGGTCGAAACCGGTGACCATGGCGTCGACCTTCTGGCCGGCCTGGAAACGGTCGGGACGCTGCTCGTCGCGGTCGCGGCCGAGGTCCGAGCGCTTGATGAAGCCGGTCGCGCCGTCTTCGCCAACCTGCACTTCGAGGCCGCCATCGCGAACTTCGAGCACGGTCACGGTCACGGTCTCGCCGCGACGCAGGCTCGAGCTGTCGCCCACGCCATCGGCCGAAGGTGCGCCCTTCTCGAGCTGCTTCATGCCGAGGCTGATGCGCTCCTTGTCGACGTCGACATCGAGCACTACGGCCTGGACCTCTTCACCCTTGCGGTGCAGCGCCAGTGCGTCTTCGCCGGAGATGCCCCAAGCGATGTCCGACATGTGGACCATGCCGTCGACGTCGCCGGGCAGGCCGATGAACAGGCCGAACTCGGTAGCGTTCTTGACTTCGCCGGTGACGGTCGAGCCAACCGGGTGGGCCTCGGCGAACTCTTCCCACGGGTTGCGCTGGGCCTGCTTGAGGCCGAGCGAGATGCGACGCTTCTCGCTGTCGACTTCGAGCACCATGACGTCGACTTCCTGCGAGGTCGAGACGATCTTGCCGGGGTGGACGTTCTTCTTGGTCCAGCTCATTTCCGAAACGTGGACCAGGCCTTCGATGCCCGGCTCCAGCTCCACGAAGGCGCCGTATTCGGTGATGTTGGTGACCTGGCCGGTGATCTTGGCACCGATCGGGTACTTGGCGCCAACGCCTTCCCACGGATCGCTCTCGAGCTGCTTCATGCCGAGGCTGATGCGCTGCGTATCGGCGTTGATGCGGATGATCTGGACGGTCACGGTCTGGCCGATCTCGATCACCTCGCTCGGGTGGTTGACGCGCTTGTAGCTCATGTCGGTGACGTGGAGCAGGCCGTCGATGCCGCCCAGATCGACGAAGGCGCCGTAGTCGGTGATGTTCTTGACCACACCGTCGACGACCTGGCCCTCGGCCAGCTTGTCGATCAGCTCGCTGCGCTGTTCGGCGCGGGTCTCTTCCAGGACGGCGCGACGCGACACGACGATGTTGCCGCGGCGACGGTCCATCTTGAGGATCTGGAACGGCTGCTGCATGTCCATCAGCGGGGTGACATCGCGCACGGGGCGGATGTCGACCTGCGAGCCGGGCAGGAAGGCCACGGCGCCGTCGAGATCGACGGTGAAGCCGCCCTTCACGCGGCCGAAGATGCGGCCATCGACGCGCTTGCCTTCGCCGAACTCGCTTTCCAGCTTGTCCCAGGCGGCTTCGCGGCGGGCGCGGTCGCGGCTGAGCATGGCTTCGCCGTCGGCGTTCTCGACGCGGTCAACGAAGACTTCGACTTCGCTGCCGATGGTCAGGCCGTGGTCGTCTTCGCCACGTTCGAATTCCTTGAGGGCGACGCGGCCTTCGCTCTTGAGGCCGACATCGATGAGGGCCATGCCGTTTTCGATGTTGGTGACGGTGCCCTTGACGACGCGGCCTTCGAAGCCGCCCTCGGCGCCGCCGAGCTGTTCGTCGAGCATTGCCGCGAAATCGTCGCGGGTAGGATTGGCGCTGGATGCCATAGTGGAATCTATCCTGTTCACATTTGCTACCGGCCACCGGTTTTACCGGGGTCTTTACCCGTCTCCCGCACCATTGCGGGGCAAACGGGGCAAGAGGGCCGTTTCCGCACACGGCCGGATGCCATGGACGGGTTCTTCGAAGCCAAAGCCTTTCGGAACGAGCGCGCGCCTAGGCGAAACGGGCGCAAAAGGCAAGTGAATTGGGGCTGGCGGGGCCAAGGTGTTACAGGTGTGACAGTGTCTTGGGCGGAAAAACCTTGGCCCGGTTACGCCCCGGTTCCGGGTGGGTATCGGGAAGGTGAAGCGGTGTTCGGCCATTGCGGGCGCTTCCTGCCAGTGGCCCGGCCTTGTAGGAAAGCCTTCATGACAACCCATGCTCCCCTGGTCGAAGCTCTCTCACGCTATCGGCAATATCACTGCGACCGGCGCAATGTGGCGACCCATGTGCTGGGCATTCCCATGATTGTGCTGGCGGTGGAGATATTGCTGTCGCGCCCGGTCTGGGAGCTACCCGGCTTCACCCTGACCCCGGCGGTGATCGCCACTGCGGCGGCAGCGCTCTACTATCTCAAGCTTGATAAACTGCTCGGCGGGGCGCTGGCGTTGGTGCTGGTCGGCATGGCGCGATTGGGGCTGGAGATCGCGCAGATGGAAACATCTGTGTGGCTGGGTAGCGGGATAGGGCTGTTCGTGGTGGGCTGGGCGTTGCAGTTTCTCGGCCACCATTTCGAGGGGCGCAAACCGGCCTTCGTCGACGACCTGCGCTCGCTGCTCACGGGGCCGCTGTTCGTCACGGCAGAGGCAGCGTTTGCGTTGGGCCTGTGCGGGGAGCTGAAGGCTGAGATCGAGCGGGAGGGGTAGGGGGTTGCGAGTAAGTTTCTGACCGTGTGTGTCTGGTTTCAAGAAAGGCCGGCGAGGGCGTCTTTGGCAGGGATTAGGGTGGGAAGTGTCGGTTTTTTGGGTTAATCCGGGCGCATCGAGGAGGGGGCAAATGCAGAAAGTTACAAGGCTCGGGTTGGCGCTGGCAGGGCTTGCCGCAGCGGTCCCCGCAAATGCTCAATCGGATTTGGAGAAAGGTCTCGCTGCCGCACTGCGCGGATGTGAAGAGTGGGTGCTGAATCCTGCGAGCTGGGCAGAAGGACTTGAGCCCTTCCTATCGGCAGTGGGTCTTGGCGATCAGATGGGGTTGGTGGAGAGAGTGGATGAAGCCGCTCTTCCGCCTAGAGAACTGAGAGCCGGAAACCATTATTGGCGCATCAACTCGACTGTAAATGCCGGATATATTTTGGTCGTCTCCGATCAGATTCCGATGTGCCATATCACCGGAGGCGGCGGCAGCGATCTACAGCCTGTAGTCGAGACTCTGCTTGACAGCGCAGACTTCCAGAGCCGCTGGGAAGAGATAGAAGAAAACTCTCGCGGCGAAATGGCTTCGACGCTTTACCGCAGCCGTGAGGATCCCGCCTTTTCTATGGTGGTCAGCCGGGCCAACGGGCCGGGACAGCGCCTTGATCGCGTCCAAGTTTTGGCATCTGCGATGTTCAGCATGGGCGGTTAATCACCTGCTCTCACGCAACGTCAACAATATCATCGTTTTCTGCCAGGCTGCTTTTCGACAGCTAAATGCTAGGCAGCCAGACCGCTCAAGAGCTCCGCAAGTAAGTGGTTGGATGGCTGCAATTAGGGCGGTCAGTGAGCGTTGAAACGGAGTACCCAACGAACGACGCTTATCGTGAACAACGGGGCGGGCAGAAGACGGCTTCTTTGCAACCTAAACCGCGCCAGCGCCTCCTGCATGAGAAGGGCCGATCGTCTATCTTATTCACTCAACCAGTCGGCCGTAAGCTTCCCCCGGTGCCCCTCCGGTGCCAGTGCAGCGCGTAGGGCCTCCAGCATCGGCGGCAGCGCCTGTGTGAAGGCATAGGGCGGGTTGACGATGAACAAGCCCGCGCCGTTGTAAATGCCGGGCTGTTCTTCGTCGTAAAGCCAATGCTCGACCGAAAGAAATTTCGGGATGCCGAGCTTGGCGAGCTGCTCCTTCCACCGCGTGTGCGTGGCGCGCTCTTTGAGCGGATACCAGATCACCGTCACGCCGTGCGCCCACTTGCGGTGAGCGGCGCCGAGGGTGGTGGTGATACGGGCGCGCTCGTCGGTCTGCTCATAGGGCGGGTCGACCACCACCACGCCGCGCGGGGTGCGGGGCGGCACCAGCGCCAGCCATAACTCGTAGGCGTCGCGCTGATGCACTGCGGCGGGCGTGCTGCGCATCACACTGCGCAGGGCTTGGGCGTCCTCGGGGTGTTTCTCGTTGAGCACGAGAAAGTCCTGCTGGCGCAGCAGCTGCGCCATAACCTGCGGCGAACCGGGGTAGAGGCGCGGCTCGTCCCCGTGGCTGGCCGCCTCATTCACCGACTTAACGGCGGCGCGATAGTCGTCGAGCAACGGGTTCGTATCGGCAAAGGCCCGCAGTACGCCCTGCGCCGCTTCGCCGGTGCGTTGGGCCTGATCGCCGAGAAGGTCGTAAAGCCCGCATCCGGCGTGGGTGTCGATCAGGGTCAGCGCGCTTTGCTTGATCTGCAAGGCCTGGATGAGTGCGATCAGCAAGCTGTGCTTGACGACATCGGCGCTGTTGCCGGCATGGAAAGAGTGGCGATAATTCATGGCGCTTCACTATCTTGTTGGTCTGCGCTTGCACCGGCGCCATGCCCTCGTGGCTCAAGCGCGGGGCGTCTGCCCGGTGGCCTCGTTGACGGCGGCGATGGCGGCGGCAATCGAGGCCTCCTTGTCGAGCGTGCTGGTGTCGATCACCACGGCCCCTTCCGCCGCGCGCAACGGCGCATCCTCGCGTTGCCGATCGCGCATGTCGCGCCGGGCGATCTGCGCCTCGATCTCGTCGAGCGAGATTTCGATCTCGCGGCCCGTCATTTCGAGCCAGCGGCGCTTGGCCCGCGCGGTCACGCTGGCGGTGATGAACAGCTTTACCTCGGCCTCGGGCGCAATCACCGTGCCGATATCGCGTCCGTCGAGCACCGCTCCGCCCGGCTGCGTGGCGAAGGCGCGCTGGCGTTCGAACAGCGCCGCGCGCACCGCAGGGTGAACAGAGACGCGGCTGGCGAGCCCGCCGACTTCCTCGCTGCGCAGCTCGGGCTCATCGAGCAGATCGTCAGCGAAAGCGGTGGCGGCGAGCGCGTCCTCGGGGTTTTCGGCATCGCCGCCGTTCAGCGACACCTGATAGCCGACCGCGCGATAGAGCAGACCGGTATCGAGATGCGGTAGCCCGAAGTGCGCGGCGAGCGCCTTGGACACGGTGCCCTTGCCCGAGGCGGTGGGCCCATCGACTGCGATAATCATGCGCCTCTCTCCTTGCGAACGGCCTTGGTCAGGCCCCAGATGGCGATGGCGGCCCAGAAGCCTTCGAGCACGAGGCTGGGCCAGTTGGTGTGCCTGACCAGCGACACCGTCAGCAGCGCCGCCCCGGCCAAATTGGTGCCGTGGACGAGGAACGGGTTGGGCGCATTGCTCGCCGTCAAATAGAAATAGGCCGCGATGATGCAGGCGGTGCCGACAAAGCCGACATAGGCATAGGCGTCGAGCGCGTTCACGCCGCAGCCTCTTCCAGCAGCGCCATGAAGGTCGGGAAGCTGGTGGCGATTGGTGAGGTGTCGTCAAGCATCACGCCATTGCGCGCGGCGAGGCCGGCCACGGCCATGCTCATCGCGATGCGGTGGTCGAGATGCGTGGTTACCCGTGCGCCTTCCTGGGTGCCGGAGAGCGGGGCGCCGCCCGTGCCGTGGATGGTGAGGCCGTCTTCCGCCTCTTCCACCTGCGCGCCGGCCAGCGTCAGCGCCGTGGCCATAGCCGAGAGACGGTCACTCTCTTTCACGCGCAGCTCATCAAGGCCGCTGGTGCGGGTGGTGCCCTTGGCCAGCGCTGCGGCAACAAACAGCACGGGGAACTCGTCGATCATGCTCGGGGCGACTTCGGGGTCGACATCGATCCCGGTGAGCGCCGAGTGGCGCACGCGCAAATCCGCCACCGGCTCGCCGCCGACATCGCGCCGGTTCAGCTCCTCGATGGAGCCGCCCATCTGCCGCAGCACGCCCAGCAGCGCGGCGCGGGTCGGGTTGAGGCCGACGTTCTCGATAATGAGGTCGCTGCCCTCGGTCAGCAGCGCGGCGACCACGAAGAAGGCGGCGGACGAGGGATCGCCCGGCACTTCGATGGTCTGCGGCTGAAGCGTCGCCTCGCCGCGAATTTCGATCACGCGCTCTCCATCCACTTCCTCGACAGTGAGTTCGGCGCCGAAGCCGCGCAGCATGCGTTCGGAGTGGTCGCGCGTCATCACCGGCTCGATCACGCGGGTGATCCCGGCGGTGTTGAGCCCGGCCAGCAGCACCGCGCTCTTCACCTGCGCACTGGCGACGGGCAGACGGTATTCGATCGGAACGGCGGGGCAGGCGCCCTGAAGCCGCAAGGGGAGGGTGCCTCCCGGAGAGGCGTCGAACTGCGCGCCCATCTGTGAAAGCGGCTCTATCACGCGGCCCATGGGTCGCTTCGACAAGCTGGCATCGCCGGTGAAGACGGCAGAGATGGCGTGGCTGGCGATCACGCCCATCAGCAGGCGGGTGGAGGTGCCTGAGTTGCCCATCTCGATTGCCACCTCGGGTTGCAGCAGCGAGCCGACGCCGACGCCGTGAATGGACCACGTCCCGCTCTCTTCGCGCACGATGTCTGCGCCCATCGATCGCATGGCGGCGGCGGTGGCGAGCACGTCCTCGCCTTCGAGCAGCCCGGTCACGCGGGTTTCGCCCACCGCCAGCGCGCCGAGCATCAGCGAACGGTGGCTGATAGACTTGTCGCCCGGAACGCGGATTGCACCGGTGAGCGGGCCGGATATGGTGAAACGGTGCGGGCTGGGAGCGGCTGAGCTTGAAATGGTGGTGATCCTGCACAACTTACGGCGAATTGCGCGCCGCTTTGACAGTGGCATGGCCCTATGGCAAGGCGCTGCGCCAATGATTCCCGAGCTGGTTTCGTCAGCCCGGAACATGTCACCCGATTACCCCGACCCGGCACTATATTGCATCCGGGCGAGACAAGGACACTTTGATGGTCAAGCCAGAATGGGGCTCCAAGCGCACCTGCCCCAAGTGCGGTGAACGCTTCTACGATCTGGGCAAGGAAGACCCGGTCACCTGCATCGAATGCGGCAACGAATGGACGCCCGAGCCGGTGCTCAAGTCCAAGCAGCCGATTCCGTTCGAGGAAGAGAAGAAGACCGAAGGCAAGGAAGCCGACTCGGATCTTAGCGGCGACGATGACGATCTCGAGGATATCGACGAAGACGATGATTCGCCCGATAACGACGTCGACCTCGGCGGCGACGATGATCTCGGCGTCGCCACCGGCGACGACGACAAGGAAGATGATACCTAAAGCTATGCGCAGCCCCATCCGGGGCTGCGTCCTCCCGGCTGTTCCCTCCGCGACGCTGCGGGGCCGGTCCGGGCGGCCAGTCGGCCTTGCCTTCGCTTCGCTCGGAGCGTTGAGTTCGGCGGCTCCAATATGCTCGTCACCCCGGACTTGATCCGGGGTCGGGCGTCTACCCCGGGGAGCGAAGCAAACTTTTCCTGCGGGGAGAAGCGAAACGCAAAAAACCCTCTTGCGCAATCGGCAGCACCCTTCTAGAGGGCTGCCTCCCGGACGCACTCAGTGACCGGGGCATTGAATGGAACGGGGCCTTAGCTCAGCTGGGAGAGCGCAACACTGGCAGTGTTGAGGTCAGCGGTTCGATCCCGCTAGGCTCCACCATTCCCGGATATGTCGATATCCGGCCATTATCGGGCTGCAAACGGCAGCTTTCTGCGCTTCCGGTGCTCACGGGCAGAAGCCCGCTCCGCTCCGGTTCTCGAAAGCCACCATTTTCGCCTCGATCCTGACCGGATCTCAACATACCCGATTGTATTGGGTTCATAGGGGTTCGCCCCACGCTGGCCGACGAGGTTTCGTCCGCCGGCGTTTTTCGCGTTTGGCCCCCGTCATCTGTTTTGGGGGCTGGCGCACAGTTTGGAGTTGTGGCGCGCATGTTCGATACGCTGTCCGATCGGTTGAACGGTGTCTTTGACCGCCTGCGCGGACGCGGGGCGCTGTCCGAACAGGATGTGCGCGACGCCATGCGTGAGGTTCGCGTCGCCCTGCTCGAAGCCGACGTGGCGCTGCCGGTCGCGCGCGACTTTATCGCCAAGGTCACCGAACGTGCGGTGGGCCAGGAAGTCCTCAAGTCGGTCACGCCGGGTCAGCAGGTCATCAAGATCGTCAACGACGAGCTGGTGGCGATGCTCGGCGGCGGCGATACAGAGCGCGGCGAGGCCGTCCCGCTGAACCTCGATGTCCGCCCGCCTGCCGTGGTGATGATGGTCGGCTTGCAGGGCTCGGGTAAGACCACCAGCACGGCCAAGATCGCCCGCCTGATAAAGGCCAAGATGGGCAAGAAGGCCCTGATGGCCTCGCTCGACGTCAACCGTCCGGCGGCGCAGGAGCAGCTCAAGGTCCTGGGCGAGCAGGTCGAGGTGGCAACGCTGCCGATCGTCGCCGGCCAGCAGCCGGTGGATATCGCGCGCCGCGCGCTCGAATCGGCCAAGTTGCAGAACGTCGACGTGCTGCTGCTCGATACTGCAGGCCGCCTGCATGTCGATGAAGCGCTGATGGCCGAGATGAAGGCCGTCGCCAGCGTGGCGACGCCTGCCGAAGTGCTGCTGGTGGTCGATTCGCTCACCGGTCAGGACGCGGTGAACGTTGCACAGTCGTTCTCGAACGAGGTGCCGCTTACCGGCGTGGTGCTTACCCGTATGGACGGCGACGCGCGCGGCGGCGCGGCTTTGTCGATGCGCGCCGTCACCGGCAAGCCAATCAAGTTCGCGGGTACCGGCGAGAAGCTCGATGCGATCGAGCTGTTCCACCCCTCGCGCATGGCCGACCGTATTCTCGGCATGGGCGACGTGGTCAGCCTGGTCGAAAAGGCAGCCGAGAACATCAAAGCCGAAGAGGCTGAGGAACTCGCCAACCGCATGATGAAGGGCAAGTTCGACCTGAACGACCTTCGTATGCAGTTGAAGCAGATGCAGAATATGGGCGGCCTCGGGATGCTTGCGGGCATGATGCCGGGCATGAAGAAGGCCAAGGCGGCGATGCAGTCCTCGGGCGTCGACGACAAGGTGCTGGTCCACATGGATGCGATCATCGGCTCGATGACGCCGAAGGAGCGTTCGCGCCCCGAACTGCTGAACGCCAAGCGCAAGAAGCGCGTTGCGGCGGGATCGGGAACCTCGGTGCAGGAGGTCAACAAGATCCTCAAGATGCACCAGGAAATGGGCCGCGCGATGAAGCAGATCAAGAAGATGGGCGGGCTGAAGGGCCTGGCCGCGATGTTCGGCGGCGGTGGCGGCGGGCTGGGCGGAATGCTCGGCGGTGGCGGTGCCGGTGGCGGCGCAGGCGGCTTGCCCGGTGGCAGCAGCGGCGGCCTTCCACCCGACATTGCGAATTTGATGAACAAGAAGTGATTTCAGAGATTTAATTCAGAAAGGTTATCTACAATGGCAATTGCAATCCGGCTCGCTCGTGGTGGCGCCAAGAAGCGTCCGTACTATCGCATCGTGGTGGCCGACAGCCGCCGTGCCCGTGACGGCAAGTTCCTCGAGCAGGTCGGCACCTACAACCCGCTGCTCGCCAAGGACGACGAAGGCCGCGTGAAGCTGATCGAGGATCGCATCCGCTACTGGCTCGGCGTTGGCGCCCAGCCGACCGACCGCGTGCACCGCTTCCTCGACAAGGCGGGCATCCTTGAGCGCGAAGCCAAGAACAACCCGAAGAAGGGCGAGCCGGGCGAAAACGCCAAGGAACGCGCTGAAGAGAAGGCCGCCAAGATCGCTGCCGCCGAGGAAGCAGCCAAGGCTGCCGAGGAAGAGGCGAAGGCCGCTGCTGCCGCTCCGGCTGAAGAAGCGCCCGCTGAAGAGGCGCCCGCTGAGGAAGCTCCGGCTGCTGAAGAGGCTGCTGCCGAAGAAAAGTCGGAAGGCTGATTATGTCCACCCGCTCGCCCTGAGTCCTTTGAATGGCTCGGGGCGAGCGGAGTGGTTTCTCGAATTATGAGCCAGGCACAGACCATCACCCTTGCCGCCATTGCCGGCGCGCATGGCGTTAAGGGCGAGGTCCGCCTGAAACTGTTCGGCGAGGGGCTGCCTTCGCTCAAGCAGCACAAGTCCTTCAACGAAGGCACCCTCACGCTCGCCAAGCTGCGCGACGATGGGAAGGGCGGGGCAATCGCCCGCTTTGCCGAAGTCAGCAGCCGCAGCGATGCGGAAAAACTGCGCGGCACCGTCTTGGCCGTGGCGCGCGATGCCCTCCCGCCGCTGGCCGAGGGTGAATACTATCACGCCGACCTGATCGGCCTGCCTGCCGTTTCCGACACGGGTGAGCCTCTGGGCCGCGTGGTCGCGGTCGAGAACTTTGGCGCCAGCGACATTATCGAGATCGAACGCCCCGCCGAAGAGGGCAAGAAACCGCAGCGCTTCATGGTGCCCATGCGGCCTGAGGCTGTGCCCCAGTGGAACGCTGAACGGCTCGTGGTTAGCGCCGACTTCGCTGACCTTTGACGCTTCCCGCGATTGCGCGGCCCACCAGTCGGGGCTAGCGCAGCGGCATGATTGTCGAGCTTTCCATTTTCGTTGCCACCCTCACGGTTCCTGCCGTCATCGGCTTTGGTCTGGGCACCATACGGCCCGGCAACAAGCGCGTGACCAACGGCCTGATCGCCGCCGCACCTGTAGCGGTGGGCTCCTTCGCCTTCGCGGGGTGGATCGCGCTGACGCAGGACATGAGCTGTAAGGTCGAGCCGTGCCAGAACACGGCACCCCTGTGGGCGATCGTGATGTTCGTGCTTGGAGTGGTGACCTTCATCACCGGACTCGGCGTGGGCATGATTGCCGATGCTTTCGCGCGCAACCGGGCTGAGAAGGCCGCCGAATGACCTTCGCCGCGACCGTCCTTACGCTGTACCCCGACATGTTCCCCGGTCCGCTCGGCCTGTCGCTGGCCGGGCGCGCGCTGGAGCGCGGCGACTGGACCTGCCAGACCGTGCAGATCCGCGATTTTGCGCAAGACAAGCACCGCACTGTCGATGACACGCCCGCAGGCGGTGGGGCGGGGATGGTGCTGAAGGCCGATGTTATGGCGCGGGCGCTCGATTCCGTCGCCGATGCGCGCCCCATCCTCGCCATGACCCCGCGCGGAAAGCCGATCACGCAGGAGCGTATCCGCGCCATCGCGCAAGGGCCAGGCGTCACCCTGATCTGCGGCCGGTTCGAGGGCTTTGACGAGCGCCTGTTCGAAGCGCGCCCCGCCATTGAGGAGGTGAGCCTTGCCGACATCGTGCTCTCGGGCGGAGAAACCGCCGCGATTGCCATACTCGATGCTTGCATTCGCCTGCTTCCCGGCGTAATGGGCGCGCCTTCTAGCGGAGATGACGAGAGCTTCGAAAGCGGCCTTCTCGAATACCCGCAATATACCCGACCTTATGAATGGGAAGGGCGCACGATCCCTGAAGTGCTGCGATCGGGGGATCATGCGAGGATCGAGGCATGGCGAAAGCACATGGCCGAAGATACCACACGGCTACGCAGGCCGGACCTTTGGGAACGCCATGGGGGCGATCCGGGTCTGTCTGCCTCTGGTGCGCGGCGTGAAAATAAGGATTGAGACCATGGGTCTTATTCAGGAACTGGAAGCGGAAAACATTGCCGCTCTCACCGAGGGGAAGGAAATCCCCGAATTCCGCGCTGGTGACACCGTGCGTGTCGGCGTGAAGGTTATCGAAGGTACGCGCAGCCGCGTGCAGAACTTCGAGGGCGTCGTAATCGCCCGTTCGAATCGTTCGATCAACAGCAATTTCACCGTCCGCAAGCTCAGCTTCGGCGAAGGTGTGGAGCGTGTGTTCCCGCTCTACAGCCCCAACATCGATTCGATTACCGTGGTCCGTCGCGGTGTCGTGCGGCGGGCCAAACTCTACTATCTGCGCGGCCGTACCGGCAAGCGCGCCCGCATCGCCGAGCGTCGGGAGAATGTCGGCCAGTAAGGCCGTCCTTCCGAAAATCACCCAAGTTCGACGAAGGGGCGCCCTGGCAGGATCGGTCAGGGCGCCCCTTTTCGTTTTGCGTCTTCAAGGTTTGTAATGTTGTCGAGTTCCTCACCGTCTGCGGTCTCAGCCGCGTCCGGCCAGCACCGTGCGTTTGGCGGGATTGAGCAGCTGGTCGAAGGGGCGAGCTTCGTTTTCTTGCTGATATTCGCGCTGGTCAACTGGATCGCGATCCACCGGCGTGCTGGCAACCGCGCCATGGCCATGGTGGGGCTGATCGGTGCGCTGCCAGGTACGGTGATGCTGGTCGCCTATCTCACGGGGCTGGTCTAGCCCCACGCAACGAATTTTACAGGCCGCATCCGGGAAGGATCGGCCGACAATGAAGGGAATGTAAGAATGGGTTATCGTGTGGTTGTGGTCGGAGCGACGGGCAATGTCGGGCGCGAGATGCTCGCCATTCTTGCAGAGCGCGAATTTCCGATTGACGAGATTGCCGCAGTTGCCTCTTCGCGCAGCCAGGGGACCGAGATCGAGCTGGGCGACACCGGCAAGATGCTCAAGTGCAAGAACCTCGAACATTTCGACTTTACCGGCTGGGACATCGCTCTGTTCGCGGCGGGCAGCGGCCCGACCAAGGAATATGCCCCCAAGGCCGCCGCAGCCGGCTGCGTGGTGATCGACAACTCGTCGCTGTTCCGCATGGACCCCGACGTGCCGCTGATCGTGCCCGAGGTGAACCCCGAGGCGATCGAGGGCTACAAGAACAAGAACATCATCGCCAACCCCAACTGCTCGACCGCGCAGCTGGTGGTGGCGCTGAAGCCGCTGCACGATGCCGCCAAGATCAAGCGCGTGGTGGTGAGCACCTATCAGTCGGTTTCCGGCGCAGGCAAGGAAGGCATGGACGAGCTGTTCGAACAGAGCCGTGCGATCTTCGTCAACGATCCGGTCGAGCCGCGCAAGTTCACCAAGCAGATCGCCTTCAACGTCATCCCGCACATCGACGTGTTCATGGATGACGGCTCGACCAAGGAAGAGTGGAAGATGGTGGTCGAGACCAAGAAAATCCTCGATCCGAAGGTGAAGATGGCGGCCACCTGCGTGCGCGTGCCGGTGTTCGTCGGCCACTCGGAAGCGATCAACATCGAGTTCGAGAACGAGATCAGCGCCAAGCAGGCGCAGAAAATCCTGCGCGAGGCGCCGGGCGTGATGCTCGTCGACAAGCGCGAGGACGGCGGATACGTCACCCCGGTCGAATGCGCGGGCGACTATGCGACCTTCGTCAGCCGCGTGCGCGAAGACCCGACCGTCGACAACGGCCTGCAGATCTGGTGCGTGTCGGACAACCTGCGCAAGGGCGCCGCGCTGAACGCGGTGCAGATCGCCGAGCTGCTTGGCCGCACGCAGCTCAAGAAGGGCTGACGAGGCCCACAACCCGCCGCGGCGCTGGCTTTCGAGCTCCGGCGCGGCGGGTGACTTGGTCGGGCAATCCTTCTGTGTAACAGGCACCGGCAACAATATGTCGCGAAGGAGAACCGGATGAGCACCGAGCATAAGGGCGCCTATGTCGAATATGCGCCGCTTAACGAACCGAAGCCGTTTGGCGAGAACGTGTGGATCGTCGACGGGCCGGAAATCCACATGGATCTGGGCCCGTTCAAGGTACCCTTTCCCACTCGCATGACCGTGGTCCGGCTCGCCGATGGCGGGCTGTGGCTGCACTCTCCCATCGCGCCCAATAAGGCGCTGTTCGCCGCCATCGAGCAGCTGGGCGAGGTGCGTTGGCTGGTCGCGCCCAACTCGATCCACTACTGGTTCATGGCCGACTGGATCGAACGTTTCCCCGAGGCCCAAAGCCTCGCCGTCCCCGATCTCGACGTGAAGGCCAAGCGCCCGTTCCGCATCGACACCAAGCTCGAAGACGGCACGCGCTTCCCTTGGTCCGATGAGATCGACTGGCTGTTGGTCCCCGGCACCAGCTTCAGCGAGGCGGTGTTTTTCGTGAAGTCGGCACGGCTCCTGGTGCTGGTCGACCTGATCGAGAACTTCGAACCCAAGCGTGTAAAAAACCCGCTGCAACGCTGGGCGATCCAGCTGTTCCGCGCCAACGGCAGCCTGCCTTACGATGCGCGCCTGACCTTCCGCCCGAAGATGCGCGAAGTGCGCGAGCAGGTGGCGAAGATGCTCGCATGGCCGATCGAGCGCGTTACCATGACGCACGGCAAGCCGATCACCGAGGACGTTCCCGCCGCACTCAAGCGGGCCTTTCGCTGGGCGACCTAGCCACCGTAGCGCGGTGATTTGCGCATAAAGAGCACCAGCGGCACGGCGGCCAGGCACAGCCAGCTCATCAGGCGGAAGTCGTTGAGATAGGCGATCATCATCGCCTGCCGCGTCACCTCGGCGTCGACAATGGCCAGCCCGGCCTGGCCGTATTGCTGGTATCTTTCGAGGCTGGAAATATCGAGCGCCGATGTCACTTCCGGCGTGATGTGCGCGGCGAGTTCGGCATGATTGCGCTGCGTCTCGTTCGCCGCGAGCGTCATCACCACCGAAATGCCCACCGACGAGCCGACCGAGCGCGAGAGGTTGAGCAGGCTTGAGCCGTCGGTGCGCAGTTCGGGCGGCAGGGTGGCAAAGGCCGTGGTGTTCAGCGGAATGAACACGAAGCCGATCCCCAGACCCTGGATGAAGCCGGTGATCATGAAATCCCAGCGCGCGATGTCGAGTGTCCACCCGCCCATCTCGTGCAGCGACCAGAAGGTGATGATGAACCCGAAGGCGACCTGCCAGCGCGCATCGACGCCCTTCTTCAGCAGCAGCCCCGATAGCTGCATCGTGATGAGGACGCCCACGCCGCGCGGCATCAGCACCAGGCCGGTATCGATCACGTCATAGCCGAACAGCCCTTGCAGCATCGGCGGCAGAATCGCGATGGTGGCAAACATGGCCACGCCGACGATGAACAGGAATATGGCCGCGATCACGAAGTTGGCATTGGCGAACAGTCGGCGGTCGAACAGTGGACCCGGCGCTGTCGAGAGGTGGATCACGCCGATCCATGCACCGGTCAGCATCAGACCGATATAGATGAAGGTCTCGGCCGAATCGAACCAGTCCACCGTATTTCCGCGGTCTAACAGGAGCTGAAGCGAGGCCAGCGCCAGCGCCACCATGGCAAAGCCGAACAGGTCGAACCGGCGGTGGCGGATTTCGCGGCTCGGCAGCTCGGCCAAGAGGATGATGATGCAGATGATGCCGAACGGCACATTGACGAAGAACACCCAGCGCCAGTTGGCGATCTCGGTCAGCCACCCGCCGAGCACCGGGCCGATAATCGGCCCCACGATCACCCCCATGCCCCATAAAGCGATGATCTGCGGTTGCTTGCTGGGCCGCGTGGTGTCGAGCAGCGCGCTCTGGCTCAGCGGCGCGATAAAGGCGCCGCCGCAGCCTTGGAGAGCGCGGAACAGCACCATCTGTTCAAGGTTCTGCGCGATCCCGCACAGCATCGAGGCAAGCACGAAGATCACCACCGAGATCAGGAACAGCCGCCGCGAGCCGATCCGGTCGGCCAGCCAGCCGGTGATCGGCAAGGCCACGGCACTGGCAATGATATAGCTGGTGAGCACCCAGCTGATGGTATCGGGCGTTGCGCTGAGCGAGGCGCGCATGTGCGGGATCGCCACATTGGCAATGGTCACGTCGAGCACCTGCAACAGCGAGGCGATCATCACCCCGACGATCAACAACAGGTGGTTGCGGACCGGCAGCTGGGCAACGTCGGCAGGCGCGGTGGTGGGAGCGGGGGAGCCCGCCAGACCCTTACCACTGCCGCGCCCGGCGACGCTTGCCATCCTACTCAGCCTCTTGGGCCGAGCTCGCTTCAGTGAACACCGTCACCTCGGTCGAGAGTCCCGCGATCAGCGGGCGCGGGCTCTTGTCGTCGACCGCGATCCGCACCGGTATGCGCTGCGTCACCTTGACCCAGTTTCCGCTGGCGTTCTGCGCCGGCAGCACCGAAAACTCGCTGCCGGTGCCCGCACCGATCAAGGCAACGTGGCCCTTCAGCACCACGCCAGGGAAGGCATCGAAGCGCATTTCGGCCCGCTGGCCCACGTCCATATCGTCAAGATCGGTTTCCTTGAAATTGGCCTCGACGTAGGTGGTCTGTTCCTCGACCAGAGTGAGCACGGGCAGGTTGGGCAGCACCTGCTGGCCAACCTGAAGCCGGTCTGCCTCGGCCACGCGGCCCGCAGCGGGGGCATGGACTTCTGTGCGGCGCAGGTCGAGCTGGGCGCTGGCGCGCTGGGCTTCACCGGCTGCGATCTGCGGGTTCACGCCCGGGACGGCGCTTCCGTTGGAAAGCCGGGCGCGGGCCTCGCGCTGGCGGGCCTCAGCTTGCCGCAGCGCTTCGCGTGCCTGCGTGACCGCGTGCTGGGCGGCGTCGTAGTCGGCCTTGGTGGTGAAGCCACGCTCCCACAATTGGCGCTGACGCTCGAAGAGACTCTCGGCAAAAGCGATGTCTTCGCGCGCGGCGGCAATATCGACGCCGGTAAGGTCGGTGTCGTTTTGCAGCGTCGTGAGATTGGCCTGCGCGCCTGCGATTGCGGCATTGGCTTGCTGGATTTGCAATTCGTAAGGCTCGGGGTCGATCTGGAACAGCAGCTGCCCGGCCTCCACCTGGTCGCCTTCCGCCACCATCACCTTAACGATGCGCCCGCCGACCTCGGCGCTGACGGCGACCATATCCTGCTTTACATAGGCGTTGTCGGTGCTGATCTTGCCCTGCAAGCTCTGCCAGTAGATGAAACCGGCCACGATCAGGGCAATCGGCAGCGATACCATCAGTGCAAGGCGGCCAAGTAGGCGCTTGGGTGGCTGCTGATCGGAGCGGGCTGGGTCGGCGTTGGGGCTGTCTGTTCCAGGCTCGCGGCCCGGCGCGGGATCAGGGAAGTCTGACATTACGGCAACAAATCCTGCACTTGGTTCGCCCCATCTAGGTCGGTGCGTTGCACTTAGCAACCTGGACCAGAGCGGCCTTGCGCAATCGCAAACAGCCTGCCACCGCTGGGCTTATGAGCGATCTCCAAACCGAAACGATCAGCAGCTTCGACGGCACCCCGCTGGCCATTCACCGCCTGGGCGAGGGCAGACCGGTGCTGCTGTTGCACGGGCTGTTTTCTTCCGCACAGATGAACTGGATCCGTTTCGGTCATGCGGCTCTGCTGGCCGAGGCCGGGTTCGAATGTCTGATGCCCGACCTGCGCGCGCACGGTGAAAGTGCGGCGCCGCACGATCCTGCATCCTATCCGCAAGGCGTGCTGACGCAGGATTTGGCGGCGGTGGTCGCTGAACTGGGCCTGGTCGACTATGACCTTGTCGGCTTTTCGCTCGGCGCGCGTACTGCGGCGAGCGGCGTTATTGCTGGGCTCAGGCCGCGGCGGCTTGCGCTGTGCGGAATGGGGTTGGAGGGGCTTTCAGGCTGGGAACGGCGCAGCGCTTTCTTCATCGACGCAATCGACCGGTTCGACGAAGTGAAGCGCGAGGATGGGGCGTTCATGGCGGTTGCGTTCATGAAGCAGATGAAGGTCGACCGGGTGGCGGCGCGGCTGTTGCTGCAGGCGGTGGACGATATTGCGGTCTCCGACCTTGCGGAGGTCACGATACCCACTGCCGTCATCTGCGGTGACAAGGATGGCGATAATGGATCGAGCGAGAAGCTTGCAGAGGCGCTGACCGATGCGCGCCACGTGACCATTCCGGGCACACATATGAGCAGCGTGACCGAAGCTGAATTGGGTGTCGCAATTCGGGAATTTCTGACGAAAAGCTAGGCACTTGGCGGGTATGGCGCAAATTTGCACCGGTTCGTCGCCGGGGGCAGGAACCCGCTCGCCTCGACCGTGGTTTCTCTCTCAATAGAACAAGCAGGAGAGATGCGATGGAATACGAGTTGATCGATCGTCCTCAACGAGAGCCCGCCGAGCGTGCCGAAAAACGCCAGCGCGGCATCTTCATCCCCGATGAGGATCGCGAAGCCAACAGGCAGGAGCCTGTCTCGGGCCAAATGGAGGGATAGCGTCCACTCACCCCAATGGCCGCAAAAAAGGGGGCGTTGCCAATATCGGCAACGCCCCCTTTTTGTCCACTAGCGGAGCGCTCAGCCTTCGGCTTCGCCCTCTTCAGCGGTTTCTTCTTCGCCAGCATCGGCGCTCGGCAGTTCGCCGAGTTCGCGATCCGGGTCGAGCGCTTCGGTGAAGCCTTCCGACTCGCCGCGTTCGTCTTCGTTCATCTGCGCGATGACATCGACGCCCTGGCTCTGCAGTTCGGCTTCGTCTTCCGAACGCGCGACGTTCGCCTTCACGATGACCGAAACCTCGGGGTGCAGCGTGATGGTCACGTCGAACATGCCGATGGTCTTGATGGGCGCGCCCATGATGACCTGACGCTTGTCGACCGCGTGGCCCTTGGCATTGAGCGCGGCAGCCACGTCGCGAACGTTGACCGAGCCATAAAGCTGGCCCGAGTTCGAGGCCGAGCGGATCAGCACGATCTCTTCGCCGTTGACCTTCTCGCCCTGCTTTTCAGCGTCGGTGCGCTTCTCGGCGTTTTCGGCTTCGAGACGCTCACGGTTGGCTTCGAACACCTTCTTGTTCGCTTCATTGGCGCGCAGCGCCTTCTTCTGCGGAAGGAGGAAGTTGCGGGCATAGCCGTCACGCACGGTGACGATGTCACCGATCTGGCCGA
Source organism: Aurantiacibacter suaedae (assembly GCF_005434915.1). Taxonomy (GTDB): domain Bacteria; phylum Pseudomonadota; class Alphaproteobacteria; order Sphingomonadales; family Sphingomonadaceae; genus Alteraurantiacibacter; species Alteraurantiacibacter suaedae. Next base: position 744,656 of record NZ_SKCG01000001.1, on the reverse strand, counting down.
GCTTTTCGACGCGTTCGAGGAGAATGATATCCATGATCTGTTCTCCCTTACTTCACGATGTAGGGCAGCAGGCCCAGGTGACGGGCGCGCTTGATCGCTTTGGCCAGCTCACGCTGCTTCTTGGCGGAAACGGCGGTGATGCGCGAAGGCACGATCTTGCCACGCTCGGACATGAAGCCCTGCAGTAGGCGCACGTCCTTGTAGTCGATCTGCGGAGCGTCCTTGGCCGCGAACGGGCAGGACTTGCGGCGGCGGTAAAACGGGCGTGCCATCAGTCACGATCCTCCCGGCTTTCGCGGCGCTTACGCTCGCGATCGTTCTTGCGCATCATGACCGAAGGGCCGTCCTCGTGGTTCTCAACCGCGATGGTGAGCCAGCGAATGACGTCTTCGTTGATGTTGTTCTGGCGCTCCAGCTCAGCCACGAGGTCACCCGGACCATCGATGTTAAGCATGACGAAGTGCGCCTTGCGGTTACGGTCGATCTTGTAGGCGAGGCTCTTGAGGCCCCAGGTCTCGGTCTTCACGACCTTGCCGCCCATCTTTTCCACGGTTTCCGTGGCGCTGGCAGCAAGCGCATCGACCTGAGACTGGCTCAAATCCTGACGCGCAAGAAACACGTGCTCGTAAAGAGCCATGCTTGCTTCCTTTCATGTTTCCGCCGATCGCTGGCATCCCGCGCGGATCGCAGGGCCCCTCCGGCTTTCTTCAAATCCCACCCACGCAGGAGTGGTTTCCACGGGGTCCGTCGACCCCGCGGAAGCGGCGCTCATAGCGGAAAGGGTGATGAATGCAAGCGTTGCAAATCGGCGCGCTTGCGGCATGACAGCAAGCTTTGGGTGGACACCGCCTCAAGGGCAAGGGGAGACAAAGATAATGACATTTGCTGGAAAGCGCTTCGCAAAGGCGGCCGCCGCCGCCGTGTTGGCCGCGACGGCGGCGGTTCCGGTCGTTGCGCAGGACGTGCCAGAGCCGGGGTTGGACTTGCTTTATCGCTCGGTCGTGAAGCTTGGCCCCACCATCGAGGTGGGCGAGACCGCGCGCGGCACGCGGCGGATCATTCCGATTATCGGCGGCAGCTTCGAAGGCCCGGAGATCAAGGGCGAGATACTGCCAATGGGCTGGGACTGGCAGCTTGACCGCGCCGATGGCTGCACCGAACTGGTTGCCGACTATTTCCTGCGCACGGACGATGACGTGGTAATCAACGTCGTCAATTCTGGCGTTGTGTGCCGGCCGGCAGACGGCGGTTTGCCGCTGCCGGTGCGCACGAGCCCGGTGTTCGAGTCGCCGCTGGGGAAGTATCAATGGCTTGGCGAGGGAGGCTATATCGCAACGCTCGGGTTCGATCCCACCGCGACGGAACCTGCGGTGGTGATAACGGTCTATCGCGCTAACTGAGGTGCTAGCGGGGGAACCGTTCGTCTCGCCCAGCCATTGGCTGACGGACGGGTAGGCCCGGAATATAGGAGTATCCTGATGCCCGGTGGCCTTGTCGCCCTGCTTGACGACGTATCTATCATTGCCCGCACCGCCGCTGCCAGCGTGGACGACATCGCAGCTGCCGCGGGACGCGCCGGATCGAAGACGGCCGGCGTGGTGATCGACGATGCGGCGGTGGCGCCAAGCTATGTTACCGGCCTCTCCCCGGCGCGCGAGTTGCCGATCATCTGGAGCATCACCAAGGGCAGCTTAATAAACAAGTTGCTGATTCTCCTGCCGGGCGCGGTGCTGCTGAGCGAGTTCCTGCCCGAGGCCATCGTTTTCATCCTGATGCTGGGCGGCGCGTACCTCTCCTATGAGGGGGCCGAAAAGGTGCTCGAGTATCTTGGCGGTGAGAAACATGGCGAAACCATCGATGGCGAGATCAAGGATCCTGCCGCATTCGAGAAGCAGCGTATTAATGGTGCCGTGCGGACCGATCTGATCCTTTCGGCCGAAATTATGGCGATCACGCTTAACGAAGTGGCTTCGGAAGATCTGATCACGCGCGCTGGGGTGCTGGCACTGGTGGGTGTTGCGGTAACGCTGGGGGTCTATGGCGTTGTCGCCCTGATCGTGAAGATGGACGATGCCGGCCTCCATCTGGCGAAAGAGGCGCATACGTCTGCCGGGCGCAAGTTTGGTTGCTTGCTGGTTCAAGCCATGCCGCACCTGCTCGTGGCACTATCGGTGATAGGAACGATAGCGATGCTGTGGGTCGGAGGCGGAATTATCCTGCACGGGTTGGCCGACATCGGCATTGCCGGGCCGGAGCACTGGATCGAAGGCATTGAACATGGCGTTTCGGCCATCGCTGGCGGAGCGCTCGGCTGGTTGAGCTTTGCGGGCCTGTCGGCGATTCTGGCGCTGGTGCTTGGATCTATCTTCGTTGTCTTGCTGCACAAGGTGCTGCGGCTGGGGCACTAAGCCTCGATCCGTGCGAGCAGATCGCGTGCGAACAGAGTTAGCGTATCGTCGCGCGCACCCATGATGACGATGCGGTCGCCGGGGCGCGCCAGCTCGCACAGGCGCGTAGCGCAATCTTCGCGGGCGGGGATGTGTTCCGCGCTGGCACCGGCTTCCTGCATCAGCGTGACAATCCGCTCGCTGCCTTCGGAGCGGTCTACCGTGCCGCCGAAATAGACCGGGTCGCACAGGATCGTGTGGTCTTCGGGGGCGAGTTCGTCGGCGAAGGTCTGCGCGAGTTCGTCGCCCATCTGGCGCAAGGGGCCGTAGCCGTGCGGTTGGAAGAACGCGAGCACCCGGCCTGCCTGACTTTTCAGAGTTTTAAGCGTGGCACGGCACTTCTCGGGGTTGTGGCCGAAGTCGTCGATCACGGTGATCCCGCTGGCCGTGGTGCCGACGATGTCGAACCGGCGGGCGAGCCCGGCGAAGTCGGCCAGCGCGGCGACGGCCTCGGTCACCGGTATGCCCGCAGCATTGGCAGCGGCAATCGCGGCGAGTGAGTTCGACAAGTTGTGCTTGCCCGGCATTGCGAGCGTGAGCGCGTGTTCGCTGCCGTCACGCCGGTCGATCACTGTAGCGTTCTGGCCCGTGGGGCTTTCGGAAATAGAACCCTCGACGATCCCCAATGCGGCGCAGCTGTTGTCGATGCCGAAGGTGATCGGGTCGTTGCCGTGCGTGACCAGCCGGAAGGCCTCGAGATCGTCGGCATTGACCACCGCGCGGCCTGACGTGGCGAGAAAATCGCCAAACAATGCACGCAGTTCGTCCATGCTCTTGTGATCGAGGCTCACGTTGAGCAGAACAGCGACGCTCGGGCGATAGAGCGCGATCGAGCCGTCGCTTTCGTCGACTTCGGAGACGAACACCTTGCCATCGCCCACCACGGCGCTGGCGAAGGGTTCTTCGTCGCTCACGAAGTTCTTCATCACCGCGCCGTTCATGATCGTCGGCGCGCGGCCAGTGGCGTGGAGAATCCATCCGAGCATCGCTGTGGTGGTCGATTTGCCCGAGGTGCCGCCCACCGCCAGCGAACATTCGGCTTCGTTGAACAGCGAGGACAGCAGCTCGGCCCGGGTCATCCGGGTTGCGCCAACCGCCTTGGCGCGGGCCGCATCGGGCACCGTGTCCTCCACCGCGGCCGAGGCGACGAAGACCTGCTCGCCCGAGGTCAGCCCGCTGCCGTCCTGCGGGAACAGCGCAAAACCCCGGCTTTCGAGCCAAGCGAATTTCTCGGGGGTGCGGCCCTGTTCGCGGCTGCGGTCCGACCCGGCGACCTCGGCCCCGAGGCCCTTCACGATGGCGGCGAGCGGCAACATGCCGGAGCCGCCGATGCCGCAGAAGAAGAACGGGCGCGAGAGAAGCGATTGGGTCATGGCCGCAAGCGGTATGCGCGAATGGTCCCCATTTCAATTGCCGCCTTGGGGTGACGGCCATGACCTGCCGTATTACCACGCTAGGATGACGCGCATAGCTCTGGTCTGCCCCGGAAAACCCATACTGTCCGACCGTGCGGCTGCGGTTGTGGCGCTGGCCAAGGACGAGTTTCCCGCTCTCTCGCTGCGCTTTCACCCGCAGTGTTTTACCGAGTACGGCCACTTCGCGGGCGACGATGCGCAGCGGCTCGCAGCCTTCCTCGAAGTGGCGAACGATCCGGAGGTCGATGCGGTATGGTTCGCGATGGGCGGCTATGGCTCGAACCGGATCACGCCCGAGGCGCTGGCGGGGCTGGGCGAGGCTTCGCGTGAAAAGACTTACCTTGGCTATTCGGACTGCGGCACCTTGATGGGCGCGCTTTATCGGCACGGGATCGGCCATCAGGTCCACGGCCCGCTGGCGGGCGACATCCGCCGAGAGGACGGTGCAGAAGCGGTGCGGCGGGTGCTGCGCTATTTCTCCGGCGCGGACGAGGGGCTCGAAGGCGGGCTCGACGAGAGGTCTGCCGTGGCCTTTAATCTGATGACGCTGGCCATGCTGGTCGGCACCGAGTTCATGCCAGACCTCACCGGCCATGTGGTGCTGATCGAGGAAGTGGCCGAGCATATGTATGCGGTCGATCGATTGTTCTTCCACGTCGCGCAGCATCTCACGGGCGTTGCCGGGATCAGGCTCGGTCGCGTGTCCGCCGTGCCTGAGAACGACCGCCCGTTCGGCTATGATGAGGAACAGATCGCCCGCTACTGGTGCGAGAAGACCGGCATCGCCTACCTCGGGCGCGCCGACATCGGGCACGATGCTGCCAACAAACTGGTGCCCTTCGGACTTGCCGCGCGTGCCTGCCAAGCATAAGCGCGCACCCCCAGCAAAGGAGCTATCCCATGATCGCATTCGTTTTTCCAGGCCAGGGCAGCCAGAAGGTCGGCATGGGTGTCGACCTCGCTGCCGCCAGTTCTATTGCGCGCGAGACCTTCGAGGAGGTCGACGAGGCGCTGTCGCAGAAACTGTCGGCGCTGATGGCCGAAGGGCCTGAAGACGAACTGACCATGACAGCCAACGCCCAGCCCGCGATCATGGCCAATGGACTGGCCATTGCGCGCGTACTCGAAGCGGGCGGGGTGAGCCTGTCGGCCAAGGGCGAGGCCGTCGCGGGTCACTCGCTGGGTGAATATTCGGCTTTGGCGGCGGTGGGCGCGTTCAGCCTTGCCGATACCGCCCGACTGCTGCGCATTCGCGGCGATGCGATGCAGGCGGCCGTGCCGGTCGGCGTGGGCGGGATGTGCGCGCTGCTCGGGGCGGACATCGAGAAGGCGACCGCGCTCGCCGAGGCCGCCGCGCAGGGTGACGTGTGCGAAGTGGCAAACGACAACGATCCGGGGCAGGTCGTTCTCTCGGGCCACCTCACGGCGATCGACCGGGCGGTCGAGCTGGCGAAGGAATATGGCTGCAAACGCGCCATCAAACTGCCGGTTTCGGCACCGTTCCACTGTTCGTTGATGGGCCCGGCGGCGGAAAAAATGGCCGAAGCTTTGGCCGCGACCCCGCCGCAGGCGTTCCGCTTGCCCCTTTACGCGAATGTGACCGCTGCCCCCGTGACCGATGCGAGCGCGGAGCTGGACCTTCTGGTGCAGCAAATTACTGGCCGCGTGCGCTGGCGTGAGAGCGTCGGGGCGATGGCCGATGCCGGGATCGAGCATTTCGTCGAGCTGGGCGGCAAGGTGCTTGGTCCGATGATCAAGAAGATCGCCCCCGATGCGCGCGTCACCAGCGTGGTGGGGATGGACGACATCGAGGCTCTGGCGAAGGATATTTGATTCATTCGCGCAGCGGATGGAGAGATCCTGCGCGAACCAAAGACAAGGAAAATACGATGTTCTCACTCGAAGGTAAAACCGCCCTCATCACCGGTGCCAGTGGCGGCATCGGCTCGGCCATTGCCCGTTCGCTTGCCAAGCAAGGTGCTCGCCTGGCACTCTCGGGATCTAACCCTGAAAAGCTGCGCGCCTTTCGCGAGGAGTTGAACGCGGATTTCGGGCATGACCATGTCGAGATCACCTGCAACCTCTCCGACACCACGCAGGTCGAGGAACTCGTACCCGCCGCGATCGACACGCTCGGCAAGCTCGACATCCTCGTCAACAACGCCGGGATCACCCGCGACAATCTCGCCATGCGGATGAAGGACGAGGAGTGGGACGATGTGATCGCCGTCAACCTCAGCTCCACCTTCCGCCTGATGCGCGCCGCGACGCGGCCGATGATGAAGGCCCGCCACGGCCGTATCATCAACATTACCAGCGTGGTGGGCGCGACGGGCAATCCGGGCCAGATGAACTACTGCGCCTCCAAGGCAGGCGTTGCCGGGATGAGCCGCAGTCTCGCCGCCGAACTTGCCAGCCGGAACATAACCGTCAACTGCGTCGCGCCCGGCTTCATCCGCTCGGCCATGACCGATGCACTCGACGACAAGCAGAAAGATGCGATCAATGGTCGCATCCCGATGGCGCGGATGGGTGAGGGCAGCGATATCGGTGGCGCTGTGGCCTATCTTGCCAGCGACGAGGCTGGCTATGTCACCGGGCAGGTGCTGCACGTTAACGGCGGAATGGCCATGCTAGGGTGAGCGATCGGGAGGTTTCCCGCAGTTTTCCCCAAGGAATCGCCCCTTCTCGGGCGATTCCCGCAGCGAATCCTTGCCGCACAAGCGCCCCTTGCTAAGGATAGGCTTGTACAATTGCCCGTGGGACGGGCTGCTCGAACGCAGAGGTTTGAAACGCGATGAAAGCCAAGATCGAACGGGCGACACTGCTGCGCTGCCTGTCGCACGTGCAATCGGTGGTGGAACGGCGCAACACGATTCCGATCCTCTCCAATGTGCTGATCGAGGCCGATGTGGATGGCATGGTCAAGGTCATGGCGACCGACCTCGATCTGCAGGTGGTCGAATCGATGCGCGCCAATGCGGTGGAAACGCCCGGCGCGATTACCGTTTCAGCGCACCTTCTGTTCGATATCGCCCGCAAGCTTCCCGATGGCAGCGAGGTCAGCCTCGAAACGGCGGACAACCGCATGGTGGTGAAGGCCGGGCGCAGCCGCTTCCAGCTGCCGACCCTGCCGCGTGATGATTTCCCCGTGATCGTCGAAGGCGACCTGCCGACCAGCTTCAAGCTGCCCGCCAAGCTGCTGGCCGAAGTGATCGACCGCACCCGCTTCGCGATCAGTACTGAGGAAACGCGTTACTACCTCAACGGCATTTTCCTGCATGTCTCCGATGAAGACGGCGGCGTGCTGAAGGCCGCGGCAACCGATGGCCACCGGCTCGCCCGTTTCACGATGGAGCGGCCTGACGGGGCAGAGGGCATGCCCGACGTGATCGTGCCGCGCAAAGCCGTGGCCGAGCTGCGCAAGCTGCTCGAAGAGGCGATGGAAGGCGCGGTCGAGATCGATCTCTCGCCGAGCAAGATCCGCTTCACGCTCGGCGGCGAGGGCGGCGTGGTGCTGACCTCGAAGCTGATCGACGGCACCTTTCCCGATTACAATCGCGTGATCCCGACCGGCAACGACAAGCTGCTGAAGGTCGATCCCAAGGTGTTCTTCGCCGGTGTCGACCGTGTGGCGACCATCGCCACCGAGAAGACCCGCGCGGTGAAGATGGGGCTGGAGGCCGACAAGGTCGTGCTCACCGTAACCAGCCCGGACAACGGCAACGCCGCCGAAGAGGTCAGCGCCGAATACAGCTCGGACCCGCTCGAGATTGGCTTCAACGCGGCTTATCTGAAGGACGTGTTGGGCCAGATCGACAGCGACATGGTGGAACTGCACTTCGCCGATGCGGGTGCCCCCACGCTGATCCGCAAGGACGAGAACAGCCCGGCGCTTTACGTGCTCATGCCGATGCGGGTCTGATCGGCGCGCGGGAGCCTCAGGGCTCCCGGTCGTCGCCCAGCGCCTGCATCATTGCTGCCAGATCGACGAACTTCTCTCGGGGCGCGCCTTCGCGGGCGGCTTGTTCTTCTGCCTGCTCGATCTTCTTCCAGTCGCGGAAGGTGACGAGGTCTAGCCCTTTGCTATTGGCCAGCGCATCGAAACCGGCGCGGCCCTCTTTGCCACCCGGCCCCAGCGTGCCGTTGGCAAGATCTTCGGCGATTTTCTCGACAATACCATAGCCGTCGGGCCGATTGGTGCCGATGGTGCCCGTGGGGCCGCGGCGGGCCCAGCCCACGCAGTAAATGCCGGGCAGCATCCGGCCCTCGTCATTGGCGAAGCGGCCTGCCCGCTCGTCGAAGGGAAGGCCGGGAATCGGGCTGGAGCGATAGCCAATGCAGGTCACCACGAGGTCGGCCGGCAGGCGCTCGAACTCGCCCGTGCCGACCGCACGCCCATGTTCGATACCGGTGCGCTCGATTTCTACGGCTTCGACCTTGTCCGTGCCAAGCAGGGCATGTGGCTGGGCGAAGAAGGCGAACTCGATGCTGATGGGTTCGCGCTCTCGCGCTGACGCTCCTGCTGCGGCGAACTGGCGCAGGATCGCCACCGACTTCCTTAGCCCCGGTTCGAGTATGGCATCTTCGTCTGCCGAGGGCAGATCAGCGGGATTGATCACCGGCATTGCGCGCGCCAGCTCTCCCAGCTCGCCCAGTTCCTTCGGCGTCATCATGATCTGGTGGGGGCCGCGCCGACCGAGCAGGACGATTCGCTCGATCCCCGCGCTGGCAAGCTGGTCAAGCGCATGGCCGACGATATCGCTGTCGGCGAACTCCGCGCGCGTTTTCGACAGGATACGCGCCACGTCGAGCGCGACATTGCCCATCCCGATCACCACCGCGGTGGGGCCGGAGAGATCAGGCGCGAGCTTCGAGAATTCGGGATGGCCGTTGTACCAGCCGACGAACCGCGCGCTGCCGAACACGTTGGCAAGGTCCATGCCGGGGATGCCCAGCTCGCGGTCGTGCGGCGCTCCGGTGGCGAAGACCAGCGCATCGTAGAGCTCGGCCAATTCGGCGACGCTGATGTCGTTGCCGATGGAAACATTGCCCACGAAGCGAACATTCTCGCTCAACGCGACTTTTTCGTATCGCCTTGAGACGCCTTTGATTGACTGGTGATCGGGGGCCACGCCGCTACGTATTAGGCCATAGGGGACGGGCAGGCGGTCGAAAACATCGACGCGGATATCCTCGCCGAAGGCTTTTTGCGCCGCCTCCGCTGTGTAGTAGCCGGAAGGGCCGGAGCCGATAATCGCCAGATGTCGCATGTGCTTCGCTTCCTCCCGGCCTGTCATTGGGAGCACACTAACCCATATGCTCGTCGCGGCCAATCTGGTGTGGCGAATGCCGTTTGCCTGGCGGTGATGAACCTAGCTAATTCCGCGTAGCCGGTGGAGAATTAACGCTTTCTCAAAGGCAGTTGGGTGAAAGCAGGCGGCATGATTCCTGCGCGCACGAAGGATGGCTCCGAGGTTGAGTCGAGCCGGACTGATTCCGGTGCGCACAGCGCTGTTCCCGAAGTTGTGCGACCTGCTGCTTTCGCTTCGACCAGAACTGGTGCCGCCCGTGCTGGTGGCAATAAGAGCGCCATGGCAGAAGCACCGCCAGTTGCCACGCCTGCGGAACAAGCGACGGATCGCCGCTCGGGAAACCGCCGTATGGCCCGCAAGGCGAGGGCCTTTACTCCGCCCATCCCTGTTCATGCTAGGCACGGCTGGCTGCCGCGGCGGTGGCCGGCGCTGTCCGTTGCTATGCTGGTTGGCGTTTGTGGCGGCCAGGTCGTCTCGAGCGATTTGCCCGACTGGCACGTGGTCTTGCTGTTGATCTCGGCGATGCTTGGCGTGTTGCCACGCCGGGCGGCGCGACAGATTGCCAGTCAAGTGCGCGGTTATGCCAAGCTGGCGGTGTGCGTTGTGTTCGTTGCTTTGCCCCCTTTCCTGTTTGCGCTAGGCATGGCGCATTGGACGATGAATGGCGGCCTGCCGGAAGATGCCATGCTGGTAGCCGTGGTAGGCACGAGCCTGGTCGCTGCAGCTTATCTGCGCCGCAGGCCCGCGCTGATGTTCGCGGTCCACCTGGCGACCTGGCTCGCGATAACGATCAGTTTCAGCAGCATTGCCGGGTGGGGCGCGCTTTGCCTCGCGTTGATCGTCTCCACGCTGGTCAGCAAGGAGCAATGGGAAGAGCAGCTGCGCGACCAGCAGGAGGTCGAGGCGAACGAGCGCGCGCAAACCCGGGCCCGCGACATCCTGGCGGACTACGAAGAGACCGGCCAGGGCTGGTTCTGGGAAATCGACCGCCGTGCGCAACTCACCTATGTCTCGCCCCCGGTCGCCGAGGTGTTGGGGCTCGATCCGGGGGCCCTGATCGGCCAGCCGCTGATCCGCCTGTTCGATATGGACCAGTCGGGCGACGAGAGCGAGCGGAGCCTGCAGTTCCACCTCTCGGCCCGATCCGCGTTCAGCGAACTCGACATGCGCGCGGCAACCGATGAGGAAGTGCGCTGGTGGTCGGTCTCGGGCCGGCCGATTTACGATCAGTTCGACAATTACGTGGGGTTCCGCGGCTCGGGAACCGATCTTACCGAACGCCGGCGCAGCCAGGAACACGCCAGCCGCCTCGCGCACTACGATTCGCTCACCGGGCTCGCCAACCGTTTTCAGATGTCGCAGAGCCTGGAGAAAATTCTCGGCTCGCCGCAGCTTCATCATCGCGACTGCGCGGTGATGCTGCTCGATCTCGACCGCTTCAAGCATGTCAACGATACCCTGGGCCATCCAGCCGGCGATGCTCTGCTGATGCAGGTTGCACAGAGGCTTGAGCGCGCGGTGGGCGCGCACGGGCAGGTCGGTCGCCTGGGCGGTGACGAGTTCGAAGTCATCATTCCGCATTCGATGGCGCGCGATCACCTTGGCGCTCTGGCCGCGGAAATCATCTACTCGCTGTCGCAGCCCTATTCTATCGATGGTCAGCGTGTGGTGATCGGCGCGTCGGTCGGCGTGGCCATTTCCCCGGCGGACGGCACCACCAGCGAGGCGCTGATCCGCAATGCCGATCTCGCGCTCTACGCGGCCAAGGATGGCGGTCGCGGGCGCTATCACTTCTATGCCGACGATCTCCACGCCGAAGCGGAAGAACGATCGCAACTGGAAGAAGATTTACGCGATGCGATCAGCAATGGCGAACTGCAGCTCTACTACCAACCGGTGGTCAACCTCGCTTCGGAAACCATCGCCGGGTTCGAGGCGCTGCTGCGCTGGAACCACAAGACGAAGGGGTGGATCAGTCCCGCCAAATTCGTCCCCATCGCCGAGGATACGGGGCTGATCACCCAGGTCGGCGAATGGGCCCTGCGCCAGGCCTGTGCGGATGTCGCGAGCTGGCCGGAATACGTGCGCGTGGCAGTCAACGTCTCCCCACTGCAGTTCTCCAACCCGCAGCTTCCTGCCATGGTGACCAACGCCATCGCTTCGGCCGGTATCAGCCCCGAGCAGCTGGAGCTGGAGATCACCGAAAGCGTGTTCCTGTCCGACGACGAGGGCACCGATTCGATGTTCGCCGCGCTCAAGCGGATCGGCGTTCGCCTTGCGCTGGACGACTTTGGAACCGGCTATTCCTCGCTCGGCTATCTGAAGAAGGCGCCGTTCGACAAGATCAAGATCGACCAGAGCTTTGTTCGCGGAGCAACCGAGCAGGGCAGCCGCAATGGCGTAATCATCGCCTCGATTGCCAGTCTTGCCCACGCGCTGGGCATGGACACCACCGCCGAGGGTGTGGAGACAATGGACGAACTGGATCTGGTGCGCCTGCACGGGTGCAGCCATGTCCAAGGCTTTATCTATGCCAAGCCGCTGAGCCCGCAGGAGGCGACCGAAAGGCTTGCCAGCGGATTGCAGGCAATCGCCCGCGGTCCTCGTTCCGCGCGTGCCCCGCGCCAGAAGATGTTGCGCAAGGTCGTGCTCGATCATCAGGGGCAGTTTTACAACGGTACGGTGCGCAATATCTCTGCCACGGGCGCAATGATCGAGGGGCTATGGAACGTGCCGGTCGGCACAGTCTTCGCGCTGCACCTGTCGCGGGACCATACGATCCGCTGCACAACGCGCTGGTGCGAGGAGGATCGTATGGGTGTCGAGTTCGAGTATCCGCTCAAACGCGACAGTGCGGGCCGCCTTCAAGCCGCGCAGGGCGCGCCGCCTGTGCCTGTCGACAGTGGGGACGCGCGCGGGTCGGACTGACCGGTGGGGCGTTCGCAAAGATAGTCTGCTGACAGTTTCGCGCGGCGCGGGTATGGGCGGGCGATGACTGAGCTTTCGAAGATCCGCAACTTCTCCATTATCGCCCATATCGACCACGGCAAAAGCACGCTGGCCGACCGGCTGATCCAGTATTGCGGCGGCCTTACCGACCGCGAGATGTCCGAGCAAGTCCTTGATAACATGGACATCGAGCGCGAACGCGGCATCACCATCAAGGCGCAGACCGTCCGCCTCGACTACACGGCGAAAGACGGCGAGACCTATGAGCTGAACCTCATGGACACCCCCGGCCACGTCGACTTCGCCTACGAGGTCTCTCGCAGCCTCGCCGCCTGCGAGGGCGCGCTGCTGGTGGTCGATGCGGCGCAAGGCGTGGAAGCGCAGACGCTCGCCAACGTCTACCAGTCCATCGAGCACGACCACGAGATCGTGCCCGTCATCAACAAGATCGACCTGCCCGCCGCCGAACCGGAAAAGGTTCGCACCGAGATCGAGGATATCATCGGCATCGATGCGAGCGAGGCGGTGCTGGCCAGCGCCAAGTCGGGCATCGGCATCGAGGACATTCTCGAACAGATCGTCGCCAAAATTCCTGCCCCAACGGGCGACCGCGATGCGCCGCTGAAAGCGATGCTGGTCGATTCCTGGTACGACCCATACCTCGGCGTGGTCATTCTGGTGCGCGTGATGGACGGGGTCCTGAAGAAGGGCCTGCAGGTCAAGTTCATGCAAGGCGGGACTGAGCATCTGGTCGACCGCGTCGGCTGCTTCACCCCCAAGCGCACCGACCTGCCCGAGATCGGTCCGGGCGAGATCGGCTTCATCACCGCGCAGATCAAGGAGGTCGAACAGGCCCGCGTGGGTGACACCATCACCACGGTAAAGGGCGGGGCGAGTGCGCCGCTCAAGGGCTACAAGGAAGTGCAGCCGGTGGTGTTCTGCGGGCTGTTCCCGGTCGACGCCGCCGACTTCGAGAAGCTGCGCGAATCGATCGGCAAGCTGCGCCTCAACGACGCCAGCTTCTCCTACGAGATGGAAAGCTCGGCCGCGCTGGGCTTCGGCTTCCGCGCGGGCTTCCTTGGCCTGCTGCACCTCGAGATCATTCAGGAGCGCCTGAGCCGCGAATACGACCTCGACCTGATCACCACCGCGCCCAGCGTGGTCTACCGCGTCCACCTCGCGCACACGAAGAACGAGGATGCGGCGATTGTCGACATCCACAACCCCGCCGACTGGCCCGACGTGAACCGGATCGAGGTGGTGGAGGAGCCGTGGATCAAGGCGGTGATCTACGCCCCCGACGAATACCTCGGCGCGATCCTGAAGCTGTGCCAGGACCGGCGCGGCATCCAGACCGAACTCACCTATGTCGGCGGCCGCGCGCAGGTGACCTACGAGCTGCCGCTAAACGAGGTGGTGTTCGATTTCTACGACCGCCTGAAGTCGATCAGCCGCGGCTATGCCAGCTTCGACTACGAGCAGATCGGCCTGCGCGAGGGCGATCTGGTGAAGATGAACATCATGGTCAATGCCGAGCCGGTCGATGCGCTATCGCTTATCGTGCACCGCTCGGTGGCCGAAGAGCGCGGCCGCGGCATGTGCGAGCGGCTGAAAGACCTGATCCCGCGCCACCTGTTCAAAATCCCGATTCAGGCGGCGATTGGCGGAAAGATCATCGCCCGCGAGACGATTGCCGCGCTGCGCAAGGATGTGACCGCCAAATGCTATGGCGGCGATATCTCGCGCAAGAAGAAGCTGCTGGAGAAGCAGAAGAAGGGCAAGGCGCGGATGCGCGAATATGGGAATGTGAGCATTCCGCAGGAAGCGTTTATTGCGGCGCTGCGGATGGGGGAGGAGTAGGATTCGCGCCCTCAACCTGAGCTTGTCAAAGGTTGCAGGGGCGTCTTCAGAGCCGCTTTGCTTTGTTCATTCGCAATTTTTGTCGCGTTGAATAGTATACCCAGTCGGGGCGCATAGCAAATTGTGACGAGCGTCTCACATGGTCAAACAATGAAGTTTGGCCATGTGAAATCCGATTTTTACCAATTAACCCTTTTCAAGCTCACACCGTTCCGCTGATACTCCCCCTATCGATTCGTCAAAGTGGGGGTGTAATGATGTTGTCGAGAATTGTGCTTTTTTTGGCTTTGGTTGTTGCACCGGCTGCGGTGCAAGCTCAGAATCAGCCCGTAGTCGGGATCGTGGAACTTGATGATCTGACCAATACTGGGCAGGCCGAAACATTCTCGACGATGATTGAGACTTCCTTGATTTCCAGCGGCAAGTTCCGGGTCATAGAACGCACCAGATTGGCCCGACTGCTTGAAGAACAGGGCTTGGCTAACGGGGGCATTGTGACCACGAACACGCCCGGTCGTACCGGTGGCTTCGAAGGTGTGGATTACCTGATTTATGGCACAATCACAGGCATCTCGGCAGTCAATCGGCAGGATATCGGGGCGACGGTGCTCGGAGGGCTCCTCGGCGGCGCGCGCAGAAACTCGCAGGATTGTCACAACACAAAAGTTCGTATGGAAGCGGACATTCGCATCACCGATACCAACACTGGCGAAGTGCGCTATGCGACCCGTATCAGTGAGGAGCAACAGTCGGCGGCAGTATGCGGCGGAGGCGCACAGATCGACAGCAATGCGCTGATGCGAGCGGCGGCCGATAGGATCGCCACCGGCCTGACGACCGCGATTTTTCCGATTCAGATTGCCGCAGTTCAGGGCGGAGGCTCGGTTATTCTGAATTTCGGGGAAGGGGCGGTCCAGCGGGGCGACTATCTGATGGTCTATGGCGAAAGCATGGAGATCCCCGATCCCTCGGGCACCGGCACGATCAAGATCGACGGGGAGCAGATAGGGGCCATCCAGGTGACTGACGTTCAGTCCGCTTTCTCGCGCGCCCAGATGGTGACCGAATTCGCGGTTGCGCCGGCAGTCGGAACGATCGCACGTCCAGTAACAGATGACGTAGTGAAGGATCTTGAGCGGGCCCAACGGCGCCGACGTTAACCGGTAAAGAGGGGGCTATCATGTTGGCACGCAGTTTGGCATTTGCTCTTTGCGTCCTGTCCGGTGCGGCTGTAGCTGGTCCGGCGCTGGCACAATCAGATGTGCGCATCGCGGTTGGCACTGTCACTTCAACACAGACATGCCAGTACTTTCGCGAATATGAAGGATCTTCGGCTTCGGTTTTTGCGTCGGAGTACCGGCGGTACTGGGGATATGCCGCGCGCAATAGGGAGAGCGCCACAGTTTCGAGCTGGCGCAGCTGGGTATGGCGCGATTGCCAGACCAATTTCGAAAACCTGCGCCATTCGCTTTCGGCCGCTTTGGCTTCAACCGGGCGTCTCGCGGTTGGCGGCGGCGGTTATCGCCTCGATGTGACCATTTCCAATGTCAGCGAGACTCCGCCTGAACAAAGCCGACCCGTGCGCGGAGATACTGCCTATCACACCAGTTGGGGCACAGCTTCCGTCAATCTTAGCTATACGGTTCACGACCGAACGGGCACGGCGGTCGATGGTGGCAACATTCGCAAGCAAATCGAAATGGGGCGTACGCTTAACACCGAAAACATCCGCTTGCGCACGATGGAACCGGGTGAGGCCGTTTACGACCTGTTGCAGCAGGAAGCCGCCGATTCCGTCGCGAGGGCGGTCGTGTTTGACATTGATCCAATCACGGTGACGGCTGTCGATGGTCCCCGGATCGAGGTGAATTATGGCGGCCCGTTGCTGTCGCTTGGAGACATCTTGCTGGTGGAGAAGAGCGAGGGCATCGGCGCCATCCGTTATCGCGTGACCTCGGCTGGAGCGAACCGATCGGTCGCCGAAGTGGATGGCGATAACGACATCTACGCGATCAATCCCGGCAATCTTGCGTCCTTCGTCGAGGCAGACAGCGACGCATCAAATGGTCGGCGCTATGAGCGGGTCCGGTTGCCTTAGGCGGCAGCCAAACCGCTGTTCTGGCATTAGCTGGTGGGCCAGTGACCGGGCGTCTTGTTCTCTATGCCGACCAGCACACTACGCCTATTCCTTGCTCAAATAACCGCCCGGCGCATTGGCACAGGGCAAGCGCTTCACGGCGCGCAGCCGCCTCCGCCTGCCGAAAGCTGATCGCTCGCGCGTTTCGTCGGGCTACTGGCTGGTCGGATATTCATCGAAGATGAGCACGCCTCCATGACCAGCTGACCCCAGCGGCTGGGGCCTCACCACCCATCATCCTTCAACCGCCGCACCCTCGGCCCTTCGTCCTTCTCAACCTTCTGCGCTTTTCCCACACCCGCGCGTTCCGCCTGCGCGCGGATATCGGCCAGCATCGCCTCGAACTCGGCCTCGTCGCGCGCTTCCTCTTCCTCCGGGGTCAGGCGGGGGCCGCGTTCCGCTTCGAGCCGCGCTGCCGCGTCCTCGCGCTCGCGCTGGGCGTCGATCTTCGCGTTGATGCTGGCGATCGTCTCGCATTCGCGCTGGAGTTGCAGGGCGCCCTGTTCGCGCTCCCACTCCTTGCGCCACTCCTTCTTCAGCCGCGCCAGCATCGCCTTGTCGAGCGCGTTGAGGCCCCGCGCTCGGCCCTCGGCAAAGCGTTCGGGCGCGCGGTTGCGCAGCATGAACATCAGCAGCCGGTCGTTATAGACCCGCCGCGTGCCGACCAGCTTGCCATAGGAATAGACCGGCACCTCGATGCGGTTCAGCGCGCGGTCCATGGCGACGTCCTCGATCCGCTCGATCCCGAGGTCTAGCGCGGCGGCCCAAGCCTTGCGGAACTGCTCCGCGCCCGGCTGGCGGCGCAGGTAGTAGGCGCTTTCGGGCGTCATTCCCGCCGCATTGGCCGCCGCGCGCACCGAGCCGTAGTCTGCAAGCCGCTCGATGAAGGTGCGCTGGCGTTCGGGTGTCCAGCCGTCATGCCGCTGGCACTTGCGCGGCACGGGGGTGAAGGCGGGCAGCTTGGTGGCGGGCTTGCGGGTGGTCATGCGAAGGGGCTCCGGTCAGCAAGGGGCGGGCTGCATGGACGCTTCATGCGCGTGTAGGAAAGGTGTTTGTGGCTTGCGCCGGGGCGGGGGCGGCAATAGGGGGCGGCCTTTGGCGTACCGGGTGGTCGAACGAGGTTTGCAGCAGTGACGGCAGTACAACAGGCGAATACGCACGAGCGGCTGGGCCGTCCGGTCCTGTCGGTCATTTCGCCGAGCTACAACGAGCGCGACAACATGCGCGCCTTCACCGATGGGCTGGCAAGCGCGCTCAAGGGCATCGAGTGGGAGCTGATCGTCGTCGACGATGACAGCCCCGACGGTACCTATGAGGAGGTGTTGAAGATCGGCGCGGTCAATCCGCGGGTGCGCTGTATCCGGCGTGTCGGGAGGAAAGGGCTGTCGTCGGCGGTGGTGGAGGGCATTCTGGCCAGCTCCGCGCCGGTGGTGGCGGTGATCGACGCCGACATGCAGCACGACGAGACGGTGCTCCCGCAGATGCTGGCGAAGATCGACGACGGGGCCGATCTGGTGGTCGGCACGCGCTATGCGGGCGGCGGCTCGACCGGCACCTGGGGCGAGGGCAGGGTGCGGATGAGCGAACTGGCGACCAAGATGAGCCAGCTGCTGATCGGCAATGCCACCTCAGACCCGATGAGCGGCTTCTTCATGGCGCGGCGCGAGTTGGTGAACAATCACGTCTACGACCTGTCGCAGCAGGGGTATAAAATCCTGCTCGACCTGATCGCCTCGGCTCCGCCCGCGACGGGGATCGAGGAAGTGCCGTATACCTTCCGCGAACGCATCGAGGGCGAGAGCAAGCTCACCATGATGGTGCTGGCCGAGTTCCTGTTCCTGCTGATCGAGAAGCTGACCAAGGGCCTGATCCCGCCGCGCTTCGTGCTGTTTGCCATCGTCGGTGTGCTGGGGCTGGCGGTGCACTTGTCGGTGCTCAACTTGATGGGCACCTTTCAGCCCAACTTTCTGGTAGCGCAGACCACGGCGACTTTCGTGGCGATGGTGTTCAACTTCGCGCTCAACAACCAGTTTACGTTCCGCGACAAGCGGTTGACCGGCCTGCGGATGATCCGAGGGCTGGTGGTGTTCATTGCCGTGTGCTCGGTCGGCGCGATTGCGAACCTTTCCGTGGCGAACTTCGCGCAGCAGGAGTTCGGCAACTGGAACCTGGCGGGCGTGCTCGGCGCGCTGATGGGTTCGGTGTTCAACTTCGGGGTTTCGTCGACGCTGGTGTGGAACCGGCGCAAGAAGAAGCCGCGCGTTTCGGCCTAGTCTATCCGTTCGAACGGCACTTCGGCGCCGTTCTGGTAAAGCGTTACGCCGGTGATCGTCTCGCCTTCTCCGGTGAACACCAGCCGCGCGTCGACCACTTTCAGGAAGAACGCGCGCGGCCCCTCTGCAAAGATCGGGAAGGCCGGCTGCGAGGTCAGCTGCGCGAACAGCTGGTCGCCTTCGCGAGTGATTATGAGCCGGGCGTTGTTCGCCATGCGATAGGTGCCGACCAGCGGGGCGAGCTGTTCGCGGCTGAGCGACATTTCCTCCCGCTCTGGCGCGGGTTCGGGCGCTGGCGGAATGTCTGCCTCCGGCACGACTGGCGTGCCGAGCAACGCGTGGAAAGCAAGGTCGGGGGCCGACGGTTCGGCGGCGGCGTTGGTCAGGCTTACTACCGCCCGGCGCGCTGCCGGCTGCACGGCCAAATGCGAACGAAAGCCGCCGGTGCCACCGCTGTGGTTGAGTACCTCGCCACCCGGCGCGGGCAAGATAAACCAGCCGAGCGCAGTCTGATAATCGGTGGTGATCTGATCGGTCCGCTCGGATAGCGTTAGCGCCATAGCCTCGCCGATGGGTGAAGCCGGGTCCATCGCCGCTTCGGCAAAGGTAAGCATGTCGCTGGCAGTCGAGCGCAGACCTCCGGCTCCAACCAGCACCGACATGTTCCACGGTTTGGCAGCGCGCAGATATTCGTCGTGCGGCACGGCAAAGTGCGCCTGCATGTCGGCATTCAGCGCAATGGCCGTATCGTCCATGCCGAGCGGATCGAGAATGCGTTCGCGAACGAGGTTCACATAGTCGGTGCCGGCCGCGCGGGCGAGGGCATAGCCGAGTAGACCGACCCCCAAGTTCGAATATTCGTAATGCGCGCCCACCTCGCGCGGAAGTTCGAAATTGGCGAGGAAGTCGAGCAGCATCGCTTCCGTATAGTCGGCATAGGGATCGGCGGGATCGCCATAAGGCATGTTGTCAGGCAGACGCGGCAGGCCCGAAGTTTGCAGCGAGAGGTGGCGCAGCGTGATCTCGGTGCCGCTGGCCCCGCGCGGCATACGCGCGCCTGCGGGCAGGTATGTTTCGACCGGATCATCAAGCGCGACCTCGCCCTTCAAGGTCATGTCGGCGAGCAACAGCGCGGTGAATACCTTGGTGATCGAGCCGATTTCGAACACCGTATCGCCGTCGAACTCGGGGCTACCCTCCGGCCCGGCCGTTACGATCCGGCGCGCGCCGTTTTCGCTGATCCCAAGCACGAACCCTGCTCCTGGGCGTGCGGCGATGCGGCGGGCCAGCAGCGGGGTGAGCACGTCAGTGGCGGGTATCTGCCATTCGGCTGGCAGGGCGCTGCGCTGTGGCCGCTGCTCGGGATCAAGCTGGCGCAAGGTAAGCGGCCAGCTCTGCGCGCCTTGCGTGAAGGTGCCCAGCCACCCGTCCGCCTCGGACGACCACGTCGCTGCGTAGCTTGCCCCCGCTACCGGAAGCGTGAAGGCAAGGGCGGTGTCGCTGGCTTCGATCGCGGCGAGAGGGGCGCCAAAACTGTCCTGGTCGGGGCTATCGAGCGTGCCTGCCAGCGAGCCATCGGCCTGGCGCGTGATCTCGACCACGATGCGCAGCGACAGGCTGGAGGAAATCGTGAGCACGCCGCTCCACAAGCCTTCGGCGCGTTTGCCGGTTTGCGCCGAGGCCGAAGGCGCGAAAGTGAGCAACGCGGCAGCGCACAGAGAAGCGAACCAGCGCAGGGCAGGGATGGTCATGGCAGACATTCCTCCTGTATCGATGAAGTTACGATAACACGCGTCGTGGCTTGCGTCAGGAAAAGCTGGCAGATGAAGTGTGGAGTCGAAGGCAGTGACGTTTTTTAGGTCACAGCACATTTCATCCCTTTTCGAACGTCACCATCGGGAATCGAGCTGACTACAGGGACAAGGAGAATGCCGTGTAACCGGTCTCTTGGAATGTGACCGTGTTTCCAAGCTTTTGTCATTGTTGCACTGGTGATGCGCCGAAGCACACATTCCTTACAATAATGTTGCAGTTTCGCATCACCAAGGCGACAAAGTGATTTCAACTGTACTCATACGGTTGCACACGAAATCATGTTCCTTCAGCAGTCCGATCACTGCCGCTTGAGCGGTGGCCGGTTTGGCTGGGAAGCCAACAACAAAAGGGACTGTCATGACAACTAACCAACTGCGGCAGCGCCGCCTTCGTTCTGGAGCGGCCCTGCTCGCCTTGACGATCGGCCTTTCGAACGCACCTGCCTTCGCTCAAGATGGCGGAATTTCAACAGCGGATTCCGATGGCATGATTGTCGTGACCGGCTCGCGCATTGCGCGTCCCGACATTGAAAGCTCTAGCCCGGTTTCCTTCGTTGGGGCCGAGGAATTCGAGTATCAGCAGACCGCCAACGTTGAAGAGGTTCTTAACGATCTTCCGCAGGTTATTCCGGCCACAACGGGCGTTTCGAACAACCCCGGTGGCGCCTCGGCGGTCTACGGTTCGGACGCTATCGCCGGTGTGGTGAACTTCATCACCAAGACCGACTTCGAAGGCATCGAGCTCAACGGCAACTACGAAGTTTCTGAGCACGGCGATGGGCAGCGCTACAACATCAACGGCACGATCGGCTCGAACTTCTCCGACGGTCGCGGCAACATCGTGATGCACGTCGATTACTACAAGCGCGATGCCGTGTTCGCGGGAGACCGTGACGCGACCCGTGACAGCTTCAGCGACAACGGTTCGGAATTGTTCCCCGGCGGCTCGTCGTTGATCCCGTCGTTCCGTCTCGTCGTCCCCGGCCTCGCCCAGGTGCTTGGCCTCGGCACTGGCGCCAACGATGCCGTGCGTTTCGACGAGAACGGCAACGCTATCGAATACAACCCTTCGACCGACCTCTATAACTTCGGTCCGGTGAACTATCTCCAGGTTCCGCAGGAGCGCTACCTCGGCTACGTCAAGGCGCAGTACGAGATCAGCGAAGCCATCGTTCCCTATGCGGAAGCTGCGTTCATCAACAACCGCGTCTCGACCGAACTGGCCGCGACCCCGATTGGCAACTCGACCCCCTACCGCGACGGTTCGCTCGGCGACAACCTTCAACTCCACGTCTATTCTCCCTTCCTCGGGGCAGAGACGGCGGCAGCTCTTCAGGCGCTCGACACCGATGGCGACGGCTATGTCTCTTCGGGCACCTACGGTCGACGTTTCCTTGAAACCGGTTCGCGTTCGCAACTCGACGACCGCAACGCTTTCCGCGTCCTCGCCGGTGTCAAGGGCGATCTCGGCGGCAACTGGGCCTACGATGCATACTACCAGTTCTCGCGGACCCGTAACTCGCAGATTCAGGGCGGCAACGTTCAGCTGAGTGCGCTGCTGGCAGGTGTGAAGACGGGGTTCATCTATGAAGCCGAAGTGAACGGTCAAATAGTAGAGCTTTCCAGCGGGACGCCAGTCGCTGGCGGAACCTTTGGTTGCGCCGACGCGACTGCTCGCGCCAGCGGCTGTGTGCCGGTGAACCTGTTCGGTGCCAATCAGATCGATGCTGCAGCAGCTGATTATATCAGCATCTCGGCGAGCAACCTGACCGAGGCAAGCACCAAGGTTTACTCGGGTGTCATCACCAACAACGACCTCTATGACTTGGGTGCTGGCCCGATCGGGCTTGCTCTCGGCATCGAGCGTCGTGAAGAGGCTGCCACGTTCCAGCCTGATACCTTCCTTGCATCGGGTGATGTCGGCGGATTCAACGCAGGACAGGCGACAGAGGGCGGTTATGAGGTCACCGAGTTCTTCGGTGAGGTTAATTTGCCTCTTCTTTCAGATATGTCTTTCGCCGAATTGATCGAATTGAATGGCGCGGTGCGTTATTCGGATTATTCGAATGCGGTTGGCGGCGTCTGGACCTGGGCGGTAGGCGGCATCTGGGACGTAGCGGGCGGCTTCTCGCTGCGCGGCAACTACCAGCAGGCTATCCGTGGTCCGAACGTAGAAGAACTCTTCGGCGGTCAGACTGTTGACTTCGCCGGTGCTACCGATCCCTGCCAGTCCGCGGAAGCTGGAAGCGGCGCGCTGCGCGAGCGCTGCATCGCCAATGGCGTTCCGGCGGCAGTTGTCGGCACCGACGATTACAGCTCGGGCAGCACCTCGTTCCCGGCGCTTGTCGGCGGCAATCCGAACCTGAAGGAGGAATCGGCAAAGACCTGGACTGTCGGTGCGGTTTACCTTCCCGAGTTCGTCAATGGTCTGTCGCTCACGCTGGACTACTACAACATCACCGTGGACGACTACATCGGCACGGTTGGCAACCAGAACATCGTGAACGCTTGTTTGCGTCAGGGCATCAGCCAGTACTGCGACCTGATCACCCGTTCGTCGACCGGTGAATTGCAGAGTTTTGTTGACCTTAACTTCAACGCAGCTTCGCTCCACACAGAAGGTCTGGACGTCGGTGCGCGCTACAGCTTGCCGCTGGGTGATGGTATCCTCGGCAACGGTTCGTCGTCGCTGTCGTTTGACTTCAAGGGCACCTATCTGTTCGCGCTCGACTACGATGCGGTTGCCGGCCTTGGCCTGCCCGTCAACGAATGTGCCGGTCGTTTCGGCCGCGTCTGCTCCGACACGGTAGCCTCTGGCCCGACCCCGCACTGGCGTAACACGCTGCGCACGACCTATCGTGACGGCGACGCTTACCTGTCGGTCCTGTGGCGCCACATTGGTGCGTCAAACGATGACGATGACGCCACCACTTATGCTGTGGAACACCTAGACTCGGCCGATTATTTCGACCTGACCGCAGGGTACGACATCAACGAGAACTTCTCGCTTGCTGCCGGTGTGAAGAACGTCTTCAACAAGGGCTTCCAGCCGCTCGCCAGCTTGCAGCAGGGCGGTAACGGCCAGCAGTCTAACACCTATCCGGCGACATACGATGTCCTCGGTCGGTACTTCTCGCTTTCGGCGAAGGTCAACTTCTAAGCGACCTTCGCTCGCCAGAGGCGAGAGATAAAAGAGTAAAGAAGGGCGGCGGGGCAACCTGCCGCCCTTTTTCTTTGGCGTCATCGTAAGGGGGAAAGCGCTCAGGACTTCACTTGGCGTTCATCACGCTCTTGGCTATAGCGCCATGCCATGATCACTCGCTCTGTATCGCGCCCCGTGCTGCGCAAGGCCCTGCTGGCCGCCCTGCTGTCCTCGGCCACGCTGCTTTCGGCCTGCGCCTCCACCGGCGGCGCCGAGGGCGACACCGCCTATGTCGCGCGCGATGTCGAATCGCTTTATCGTGCGGCGAAGAGCCGGCTCGACCGGGGCGACCTCAAGCTCGCCGCCGGGCTGTTCGACGAGGTGGAGCGCCAGCATCCCTATTCGCCCTGGGCTCGCCGCGCGCAGCTGATGAGCGCCTTTGCCTACTATGCCGACCGTGATTACACCAAGGCCATCGCCTCGGCGCAGCGGTTCCTATCGATCCATCCCGGCAACCGCGAAGCGCCCTATGCCTACTACCTGATCGCGATGAGCTATTACGAGCAGATCAGCGATGTGGAGCGCGATCAGGCGATCACCCGCCAGGCGCTCGCCGCGCTGACCGAGATTACGCGCCGCTATCCGCGCAGCGAATATGCCGCCGATGCGCGCCTCAAGATCGACCTTGTCAACGATCACCTCGCGGGCAAGGAAATGGAGATCGGCCGGTTTTACGAGCGTTCGGGCCAATGGCTCGCGGCGCAACTGCGGTTCCGCAACGTGACCGAAAACTATCAGACCACCAGCCACACGCCCGAGGCGCTGTTCCGTCTCACCGAAAGCGCGCTGGCGCTCGGCATTCCCGAAGAGGCGAAGCGCTACGCCGCCGTGCTCGGCGCCAACTATCCCGGCAACGAGTGGTACGAGCGTGCCTATGATCTTATGCAGGAATATGAACCTGCACTCGTCGGCGGCTAGGATTGCGGCGGGCCGCGCGCCCCGATAAGGCTGAGCGCTCATGCTGACCTCGCTCGCCATTCGCAACATTGTCCTGATCGAGGCGCTGGACCTGTCGTTCGGCGCAGGGCTTGGCGTGCTCACGGGCGAAACCGGGGCGGGCAAATCGATCTTGCTCGATGCGCTCGGCCTCATTCTCGGCAACCGCGCCGAAACCGCGCTGGTGCGTGCGGGCGAGAACGAGGCGAGCGTGACCGCGAGCTTTGAATTTGCCGCTTTGCCGCCGACCGTTGCCGAGGCTTTAGCCGATGCCGAAATCGACGTCGAGCCGGGCGAACCGCTGATGATCCGCCGCAAGGTGCGCGCTGATGGCGGATCGAAAGCCTTTGTGAACGACCAGCCCGCCTCGGTGGCTTTGCTGCGAGCGCTGGCCCCGGCGCTGGTCGAACTGCACGGCCAGCATGACGACCGCGGTCTGGTGAACCCGCGCGGCCACCGGATGCTGCTTGATCGCTATGCGGCAAGCGACAGCGCGGGCGTGGCCGAGGCATGGGATAGCTGGCGCGCTGCGGAAGATGCGCTGGCTGAGGCGCGGGCAAGCCATGCCGCGCTGGTGGCCGAGCAGGATCTGCTGCTCGCGCACCTTGCCGAGCTGACCGAGATCGCGCCCGAGGGCGACGAGGAGGCCGAGCTTGCCGGTGCCCGCGCCGATATGCAGAAGGGCGAGAAGCTCGCGGGCGATCTCGAAACACTGCGGCTGTTGTGGGACGGCTCGGATTCGGCGCTCGCCCAGATGCGCAGCGCCGCGCGGCGGCTTGACCGGATCGCCGAAGAACACCCGTTGCTGGCCGAGGCGCTCGCCGCGCTGGACCGCGCCGTGATCGAAGCGGGCGAGGCGGAGGAGAAGTTGCAGGGCGCGGCCGATGCGCTCGCCTTCGATCCGAACGAGCTGGACCGGATAGAGCGCCGCCTGTTCGAACTGCGCGCGCTCGCCCGCAAGCACGATTGTCAGGTCGACGACCTGCCCGCGAAGATGCAGGCGCTGCGCGAACAGTTGGACGGGATCGAACTTGCCGGTAGCCGCGAGGCCGAACTGGTCAAGGCAGCGGAGCAGGCAGGTGAGGTCTATCGGGCCCGCGCCGAGGCTCTCCACGCCACCCGCGTTTCTGCCGCGATGCGGCTTGACGAAGCGGTTGCGGGCGAACTCGCGCCGCTCAAGCTCGATGCCGCGCGTTTCCGCACCGCAGTCACCGAGCTGGAAGAGGAACGCTGGGGGCCGCACGGGCTCGATAGCGTCGAATTCCTGATCGCCACCAACCCCGGTGCCGACTTCGCGCCGCTCGCCAAGATCGCCAGCGGCGGCGAGTTGTCGCGCTTTATCCTCGCGCTGAAGGTCGCGTTGGCCGAGCAGGGCGGGGCGGCAACGGTGATCTTCGACGAGATCGACCGCGGCGTGGGCGGGGCGGTTGCCTCGGCCATCGGCGAGCGCCTGTCACGCCTCGCGGGCGCGGACGGGCAGTTGCTCGCCGTCACACACTCACCGCAGGTCGCAGCGCGCGGGCGCACGCACTACATGATCGCCAAGTCGAGCGAGGGCACGGTCACGCGGACCTCGGTCATGCTGCTTGACGCTGAGGGGCGGCAGGAAGAAATTGCACGGATGCTGTCGGGCGCGGAAATCACCGCCGAGGCTCGCGCCCAGGCAGACCGGTTGCTGGAGGGAGTATGATGATGCGCGGACTTTTCATGATGGCAGGCTTTGTCGCCTTGTCTGGCTGCGTCGCCGTTCCCGGCGGAGACGAAGCGATGCCTGCTCCGCTGCCGAAGCTCTCGCAGCAGCAGGACACGCCGCAACTGGCGCTGCTCGATTACGCGCTGGCCGACCATTTCGCGACGCTGCCCAAACCGACGACCTGCGTCGCAGCAAACGACGGGCGCACGCCGGAGGCGCTCGCTAGCGAGGGCGAGACCGCCCTGATGGAGCGCCACCCGCGCCTCGCGCCGTTCACGCGCTGCGTGCTGAGCGACGGCATGTGGATCGACGCCGAAGCCGAGGAAGGCGCTGCGAACGATGCCCTGGTGGTGGAGCTGGCGAACTTCACCTGCACCGACGAGTTTTCCTGCACCGGCTGGGTCCGCAAGGTGCGCGGAAGCGAGGGCATGACTACTAGCCGCTTCGGCATGGAGTGGGGCGCGAATGGCTGGGTGATCGCGCCCGCGCCGGTGCGGATTGCGCAGTGAGTGAAGGGGGCGAGATGAAAGCCCGCTGCTCCTCGAACCGGGGCGAGGCGTGAGCACTTCCGAAGCCGAGGCCGCCAACGAGTTGATGCGGCTGGCCAAGCAGATCGCCAAGCACAACCGGCTCTACCACGCCGAAGACGCGCCCGAGATCTCGGATGCTGAATACGACGCGCTTGTCCGTCGCAATTCCGAGCTGGAGGAGGCCTTCCCGCACCTGATCCGCGCCGACAGCCCGAGCCGGCAGGTCGGGCACGAAGTGGCCTCGTCGCCGCTTTCGAAGGTCACGCACGAAGTGCGGATGATGAGCCTCGACAACGCCTTCTCCGACGAGGAGGTGGAGGACTTCGTGGCCCGCGTGCGCCGCTTCCTGTCTCTGGCCGAGGACGAACCGGTCGCCTTCACCGCCGAGGACAAGATCGACGGCCTATCGTGCTCGCTACGCTACGAGCAAGGCAAGCTGGTGATGGCCGCCACCCGGGGAGACGGGCAGGTCGGCGAGAACGTCACCGCTAACGTTGCGCACATCGAAGACATACCGCAGCAATTGCCGGAAGGCGTGCCCGAGCTGTTCGAGGTTCGCGGTGAAGTCTATATGGAAAAACAGGCGTTTACCGCACTCAACGAAGCACAGGAAGAGGCTGGCGGCAAGCTTTTCGCCAACCCGCGCAATGCCGCTGCGGGATCGCTGCGACAAAAGGACGCGAGCGTCACCAAGGCACGGCCCTTGCGGTTTTGGGCGCACGGCTGGGGCGCGGCGAGCGACGTTCCTGGGGACACGCAAAGCGACGTGGTGGCAAAGCTGAAGGACTGGGGTTTCCCTGTCTCGCCCGATTTCCGTCGCTGCGCCGATGTTGGCGGAATGCTGCAAGCCTACCGCAGCATTGGCGAGGGGCGGGCAGGGCTGCCGTATGAGATCGACGGCGTTGTCTACAAGGTCGACCGGCTCGACTGGCAGAAGCGGCTGGGCTTCGTCGCCAAGGCACCGCGTTGGGCGCTCGCGCACAAGTTTCCTGCCGAGCGCGCCGAAACCACTGTGGAGAGCATCGACATCCAGGTCGGCCGCACCGGCAAGCTGACCCCGGTCGGCAGGCTCGCCCCGGTGCTGGTGGGCGGTGTCACCGTCACCAACGTGACGCTGCACAACCGCGACGAGATTGCGCGGCTCGGCCTGCGTGAAGGCGACCGGGTAGTGATTCAGCGCGCGGGCGATGTGATCCCGCAGGTGGTCGACAACCTCACCCGCGAGGAGGACCGCCCGGCCTATGTCTTCCCCGACCATTGCCCCGAGTGCGGCAGCGAGGCTGTCGCGGAGGAGGGCGAGGTCGATGTCCGCTGCACCGGCGGACTGATTTGCCCCGCACAGCGCACCGAGCGGCTGAAACACTTCGTCAGCCGCGGCGCGCTCGATATCGAGGGTTTGGGCGAGAAGACCATCGACCAGTTCTTCGCGCTCGGCTGGCTGGAGAGCCCCGCCGACATCTTCCGCCTGCGCAAGCGCCGCGAGGAAATCCTCGCGCTTGAAGGCTGGCAGGAAAAGTCGGTCGACAACCTGCTGGCGAGCATCGAGGCCAAGCGCGAGCCCGATGCAGCGCGGATGCTGTTCGGGCTGGGCATTCGTCATGTCGGTGCGGTGACCGCGCGCGATCTGATGAAGGGGTTGGGCGACATCCATCGTCTGCCCGAAAAGGCGCTGGAAATTCACGCCTATCGGCAGGAGCATCCACAGGCCGAAGGTGAGAGCGAGGGAAAGTTCACCGCGCGGATGGTGGAGCAGATCAAGGCGATCCTCGAAGTGCGCACCGATGGCATCGGCATGGCAGTCGGCTTCGCGCTGGCCGATTTCTTCCACGAAGAGCACAACCGCAAAGTGTGGGACGACCTGCTGAGCGAGGTTAGCCCTCCGCTTTACAAGGTGGCGACCGTGGACAGCGAAGTCGCCGGCAAAACAGTGGTGTTCACCGGCAAGCTCGAAACGATGAGCCGCGACGAAGCCAAGGCGCAGGCAGAGCGGCTCGGCGCCAAGGCTGCGGGCACCGTCAGCGCCAAGACCGATCTTGTCGTGGCTGGGCCGGGCGCGGGTTCCAAGCTCAAGAAGGCGGCCGACCTTGGGATCGAGGTGATCGACGAAGCTGGCTGGGCGGAGATCGTCGCGGCGGCGGGCTAATCCGGCCTGTCACCGCTTTCGCCCTGATCGGCTTTGCCCCGTTCCTTGCGCTGGCGAACTTCTTCCACGCTCTCGGCTTTCAGGGGATCGAAGATCGTCATGAAGGCAAGGCCGAGCCCCATCATTACCCCGCCCGCAGCGCCCTTGCGCGCGGACTTGCGGCTTCTCCGCAGCAAGGCTGGGAGCACTGCGAGGGCTGCGCATAACACCACACCGGCAACAAGCCATTCCATTGCGATCTCCCCGCGCCATCCTGCCAAACCTTATAACATGTAACCATCGCGAAGGGGGAAATGCATCATTGGAACCTTTCAGCCGTTTTGCGCACTGTTCCATTATGGCCGACCCAAAAACCGCACAGCTCTATCGCATGGTGATGGAGAAACACGTTTGCCCTTATGGGGTGAAGTCGAAGTGGCTGCTCGAGCGCAAGGGCTATACTGTCGAGGACCACTGGCTCACCACGCGCGAGCAGACAGACGCGTTCAAGGCCGAGCATGAAGTGAAGACCACGCCGCAAACCTTCATCGATGGCAAGCGGATAGGCGGTTACGATACGTTGCGGGTCCACTTTGGCGACTGGAAGCCCGAAAGCGAGCGCGCCGAGACCTCCTACCGTCCGGTGCTGGCGGTGTTCGGAGTGGCGCTGGCGCTGGCGGTGTCGCTCGGTTTGTGGGCTTTCGGCACGGTTCTCACGCCGCGAGTGGCGGAGTGGTTCATTGCCTTTTCTATGGCGATGCTGGCGATGCTCAAGCTGCAGGATGTCGAGCAGTTTTCGACCATGTTCACCGGCTACGATCTGCTTGGGCGGCGTTTCGTGCCCTATGCCTATGCCTACCCGTGGTTGGAGGCGCTGGCGGCGGTGCTGATGGCGGGGCACTGGCTGCCATGGCTATCGATCCCGGTCGCGCTGTTCATCGGCACCGTGGGCGCGGCGAGCGTGTTCTACGCGGTTTACGTGCAAAAGCGGGAGATCAAGTGCGCCTGTGTGGGCGGGGGTTCGAACGTGCCGCTGGGTTTCGTGTCTCTCAGCGAAAACCTTGCGATGATCGCCATGGCGCTGTGGATGATTGCTCGCATAGCTACTTGATGAGGTGCTCGCGCGAGCCTAAGCGGCGGCGCGAATGGCTCGCTCGCATCTTTTTGCCCATCGGAACTGGTGTCTCTTGCTGCTGGCAGCGGCGATGCTGATGCGCGCCGTTGTTCCCGCTGGCATGATGACCGCGGCAGACAGCGACGGTTCGATCACAATCGAGATATGTAACTCCGACGCGCAGTGGCATCTTCCGATCAAAGCCAAGCATCCGGGGCAGCAGAGCAGCGACAAGTCCTCGGGCCATTGCCTGTTTGCCGGTCATTCCGGGGGCGATTCTGCCCCGCCGCTTCCGGTGCTCGCAGTGCCCTTCGCTGGGGTGACGAACCTGTTCGCCGGCTTCGCCACGCTTGCCGCTGCCTACCACTATGCGCGGCAACTGCCGCCAGCGCGCGCGCCGCCTGTCGTCTCCTGAGCCAACGGCCGGATCAGTCCGGCCATGTTCAGACCAGACAGGATTTTTACAATGCAATTCACTATGTTTGCGGGCGCTTGTGCGCTCGTCTCTTCGCTTGCCGTTTCCGCCGTGCTGTCCGCGCCTGCCCATGCGCAGGCAGACATCGATGCCGACACCATTGAGGTTCATCAGCAATTGCTCACGCCCTCTGCGGGCATGATGAACGATCACATGCACGAAGGCGGCGAGGCGATGATCGGCCTGCGGCTCGAGCGTCAGCGCTATTCGGGCACCAACCGTTCGGGCACCGACGAGATCAGCGATGCCGATGTGCTGGCAGCGGGCTATTCCGTACGCGCGCAGTCCATGGAGATGGACATGGTGATGCTCGATCTGATGTTCGCGCCCACCTCCGATCTCACGCTGATGGTGATGCCGCATTACATGTGGCACCGGATGGAGATGGTCGGGATCGATCCAGCGAACACCGGCATGGACATGGATATGCCCATGGACATGCCGATGGATCACAGCAGTCACGGCGGGCACGGTGGGATGCCTTATGGCATGGTTCACGCCCACGGCACCGAAGGCTTTGGCGATACGCTGGTATCGGCCTCATACCGGCTGGCGCGCAGCCATGCATTCAACGCCCATGCCACCTTGGGACTGTGGGTGCCGACCGGGGCGGTCGACAGAACGAATGCCGACGGCACTTTCGTCCACTACGGTATGCAGTCGGGCAGCGGCACCTGGGATATCGAGCCTGCTGTTACCGTGAGCGGCCAGGCCGGGGCAATCGGCTGGGGCGGGCAGGCGAGCTATCGCTGGCGCACCGACGACAGCAATGCCAGCGGCTTTGCTTTTGGCGACAAGGCGCGGGTGACCGGATGGCTGAGCTATCTGCTGGCCGCCGATGTCGGCACCACCGCGCGGCTGGAGTGGGAGCACGAGGGGGCGGTGCTCGGCCATTACAACGCGGCGCACAATCATTCCGCGCCGTCGGATATTCAGGCGAACTATGGCGGCGACGTGATCAGCGCGGCGTTTGGCGTCAACTGGCGCTTGCCGCTGGCCAACCGGCGCGGTCCGCAGCTTGGGGCGGAAATGGCCGTGCCGATCCATCAGCGCCTGAACGGCATCCAGTTGCCGCGCGACTGGCGCCTGTCGCTGTCGCTTGCGCAGACCTTCTGATCCAACCGGCGAGGCGGGGCGCATGAGCGCTCCGCCTCGTTTCATATCGCTACATCGGCGCTGGCCCCGGGGACCGGGATCCACTTGGTCACCCCTCCGGCAAAGGGCGTCCATGCCCCCATCTCGATCCCGGCGGCAGCAAGAGTATCGCCCACCCAGCTGTTGCAGGTGTGGAACAGCGTATAGGTGCCAAGCGCCGGGTAGTAGGTATCGCTCGTATAGCTCGCGCGCAGTTCTTCCCGCTGTTCGCCGCTTGCGAGTGGCGGCAGGCTCGCCTCGATCCTCGTGACCAGCTTGCGATAGTTCGCGGCGCTGATTGTCATCGGACGATAGCTCGCGCTTGGCATGGGGCGGACATAGGGGCTCACCCGCATGAGGGGCTCTCCGCCCTCGAAAGCGATCCGCGCCGCGGTCGCGAGCTTAAGGTCGCTCCACTCGGCGACGTTCAGAAACACCTCGCGTTCGCCCCAGCCTATGCCGAGGTGGGTTGGCAGGCGTCCGTCATGAGGCCGGGGCCTCGCGGCGCTGGGAAAAGTCTCGCGCCAGTCCTTCACCGCGTTCACCACCGGCACCACCACGCCCGTATGGGTGCCGTTGGTCTCGACCATGATCGTTATCTCGCGAGGCTGGTCGCCATCGCCTGAACCACGCGGGATCGTGCTGCCGAGCCAGCCCGCAACCGGGTAAGCCCCGAGCACCAGCAGAACGATGACAAGAGCGCGCCCGATGGCGCGCGCTAGCCGACGTAGCGCGCCCTGAGCCACAGAATGCTCCAGTCGCCGCGTTGAATGCGCTTGTGCAGCCGCAGCCCGTGGCGACGATAGGCGCGGCGCACCGTGCTTTCCTGCGTTGCCAGCAGCCCTGCCAGCAGCACCGAGCCGCGCGGTGCGAGGGCGGCGGCAAAGTCGGGCGCAAGTTCCACCAGCGGCGCGGCAAGAATATTGGCGATGAGCAGATCGTAGGGCGCGCGCGCGTGCAGCAGGTCGTGGTCCATGCCCTCGGCGGTCATAGCTGCTACCTTGCCCGGCTCAGTCCCAAGCGGGATGGAGTTGCGCAGCGCGTTGTCGATCACCGCCTCGGTGCACAGCGGGTCGATATCGCTGACTGTATAGCGCGCCTTGGGCCACAGATCACGCGCGGCGAAGGCGAGCAGGCCGGTGCCGGTGCCGATATCGGCCACGCTGCGCGGATGCACGCCATCACCGTGCATCGTATCGAGCATTTCGAGGCACCCCGCCGTGGTCGCATGTTGCCCGGTGCCGAAGGCTTGCGCTGCCGGGATGCAGAAGCTGGTCATGCCCGCTTCCTCGCTCGCGGAATGCTCTGGCGTGTGAACATAGAACCGGCCGGCGCGAATCGGTTGCGCGCCCTTCTGGCTCTCGCTCACCCAGTCGGCATCGGGCAGCTCTTCGGAGTTGATGTCCGGCACCTCATCCTCGAACAGCGCTGCGACGGCCTCTCGCTCGGCAGCACCGGGCTTTTCCTCGCAATAGGCATCGAGTTGCCACACGTCGGGCTCGTCCGGGTCGACTTCGAAGGCGGCGAGGACGAGCGCCTCGTCCCAGCCTTCGGCGCGGTCCAGCGCTTGTTCGACAGCTTCGCGCGACGTGACGGCAGACAGTTTCCAGCTCATGACTGCGCGGCGTGTTCCTCTGCGAGCCGCGCGTCAAGCCGCTCGGTGATGCTGGCCGCATATTGTGCGCAGTTCATGCCCGAGGTGATGCCTTCCGCCATCAGTTTGCCGCCCTGCCGATATGGTCAAAATGCTCGTGGATGGTGAAAATCTGCTTCATTTCCGCCGGATCGAACCCCAGCGCGGCCACATTGGCCAGCACCTTTGTAGGACAGCGGCAAAGGTGCTGGTCGCGCCAACCAGCGTCGAACCCCCACCCGCAGCCCCTCCCCGAGGGGAGGGGAGCAAGGAGGATCAGGGTACCGTCTCAGACTCTAGCGGACGTAGCTCGCGCCATTGGCGTCGATCACCGCACCCGTCATGCTGGCGGGGGCATCGAGCGCGCAGAACACGGCAATCGCCGCGATTTCCTCCGGTTCAGCGACGCGGCCGAGCGGAATATCGGCCAGGAGGGCAGGGCCGCCCCGGCTTTTCAGAAAGTCGCCCTCCTGCGCGGTGTCGGTGAAGCCGGGGGCAACGGCAAAGCTCAGGATGCCCTCGCTCGCATAGGCGCGGGCGATGGTCTTGTGCATGGCCAGCATCCCGCCCTTGGCAGCGGCATAGTGCCAGTGCGCGGGCGAATCGCCCCGGTGCCCGGCGCGGCTGGCGACATGGACGATCCGGCCCGCGCGGCCCGTCTCCTGCCAGTGACGCACCGCGAACCGACTCAGCTGCGCGGCGGCGGTGAGGTTGATGCGCAGGGTATCCTCCCATGCATCCATCCATTCGATATCGCTGCCCTCGATCGGGCTGGCCGAGAATAGCCCGGCATTGTTCACCAGCACGTCGATTTCGCCGCCGTGCGTTTCCAGAGCCTCCTGCCACAGCATTTGCGGCGCAAGCGGATCGCGAAAGTCGGCGGCGATGGCGTTCGAATCGGTGCTCTGCGTGGCGTGGCCTGCCACCTTGGCGCCGCGCGCTGCCAGTGCCTCAAGGGTTGCGCGGCCTATGCCGCGGCTGCTTCCGGTAACGAGAATATTGGTCATATGCCCAGCCTAGACCGGCCGGCGCTCGCGCGATAGCCTCACACTTGTTGGCCAGCGCGCTTGTGTCCTCGGCACGAGACGCTAGATGGGGGGCATCGCAACGCACCATACGGGACAGAACATGGCCAACCGCCCGCTCTCGCCGCACCTGCAAATCTGGAAATGGGGCCCGCATATGCTGGTCTCGATCCTCCACCGCGTCTCCGGCGACGGCATGGCCATTGTCGGCCTTGGCGTGCTGCTGTGGTGGCTCGGCGCGCTCGCCAGCGGGCCGGAAGCTTATGAGACCTTCCATTCGGTGATGACCACGCCAATCGGCTATCTCGTTCTGATCGGGCTGACCTGGGCCTTCTTCACGCACCTGTGCTCTGGCCTGCGACACTTCGTGCTCGACACCGGTGCCGGTTACGAGCTGGACGCGAACAAGATGTGGTCGATCGCTTCGGTGGTCGGCGGCGTGGTGCTGACAGTGGCCTTCTGGGCCGCGATCTTCCTGCTTTGAGGGGCATTCTCAATGGGTAACGGAACTTCCATCGGCCGCGTGCGGGGCCTCGGCTCTGCCCACACCGGCGCGCATCACTGGCTGTTGCAGCGCTTCACCGCGGTCGGCAACCTCGTCACGCTGATCTTCCTGATCGTTTCGCTGCTAACGCTCCCCAACCTAAGCTACGCCACCGTTTCGGGCTGGATCGGTCAGCCGATCCCGGCGGTGATGATGGCGCTGCTGGTGCTCACCACCTTCTGGCACGCCCGCATCGGGCTGCAGGTTCTGGTCGAGGATTATGTCAACGACAGCGGTAGCCGCTTTGGCGTCATGCTCGCGCTGAACCTCGCCTGGATCGGCGGCACCGTGTTCGGCCTGTTCTGTATCGCGCGTCTCGCGCTTGTTCCCGTTGCCACTGGAGGAGCCGCGTAATGGCCCGCAGCGAAACTTTCGAAATCGGCGGCAAGGCCTATCCGATCATCGACCATCAGTATGACGTCGTGGTTGTCGGCGCGGGCGGCTCTGGCCTGCGCGCCACGATGGGCGCCGCCGAGGCGGGCCTGAAGACCGCGAACATCTCCAAGGTGTTCCCGACCCGCTCGCACACCGTGGCAGCGCAGGGCGGCATTGCCGCCTCGCTCGGGAACAACACGCCCGACCACTGGCAGTGGCACATGTACGACACCGTCAAGGGTTCGGACTGGCTGGGCGATCAGGACGCGATCGAATATCTCGCGCGCGAAGCTCCGCAGGCGGTGTATGAGCTTGAGCACGCCGGTGTGCCCTTCAGCCGCAACGACGACGGCACGATCTACCAGCGCCCGTTCGGCGGCCACATGCAGAACATGGGCGAAGGCCCGCCGGTGCAGCGCACCTGCGCCGCGGCCGACCGTACCGGCCACGCGATGCTGCACGCGCTTTATCAGCAGAGCCTGAAATACGCGGCGGATTTCTTCATCGAATACTTCGCGATCGACCTGATCATGAAGGACGGGGCCTGCGTCGGCGTGATCGCGATGTGCCTCGATGACGGCTCGATCCACCGCTTCCGCGCGCATGGCGTGGTGCTGGCGACCGGCGGCTATGGCCGCTGCTACTTCACCGCCACTTCGGCCCACACCTGCACCGGCGACGGCGGCGGCATGGTACTGCGCGCGGGCCTGCCGCTGCAGGACATGGAGTTCGTGCAGTTCCACCCGACCGGCATCTATGGCGCGGGCGTGCTCATCACCGAGGGCGCACGCGGCGAGGGCGGCTATCTCACCAACTCCGAGGGCGAGCGCTTCATGGAGCGTTATGCTCCTTCGGCGAAGGATTTGGCGAGCCGCGACGTGGTGAGCCGCTCGATGGCGCTGGAAATGCGCGAAGGGCGCGGTGTGGGGCCGAACGGCGACCACATCTATCTCCACCTCGACCATATCCCGGCGGAAACGCTGGCGCAGCGCCTGCCCGGCATCACCGAGAGCGGCAAGATATTCGCCGGTGTCGACCTGACCCGCCAGCCGCTGCCGGTGACCCCAACCGTGCATTACAACATGGGCGGCATTCCCTGTAACTACCACGGCGAGGTCGTGACCATCGGCGCCGATGGCAACCCCGACAGCATCGTGCCCGGCCTGTTTGCGGTGGGCGAGGCGGCCTGTGTGTCGGTCCACGGTGCGAACCGTCTGGGTTCGAACTCGCTGATCGACCTCGTGGTGTTCGGCCGCGCGACCGGCTTCCGTCTCAAGGAGACGATCAAGCCCGGCACACCGCACGAGGAAATCTCGGGCGAGGGCACCGAATTCGCGCTGACCCGCCTCGACCACTTCCGCAACGCCAATGGCGGTTCCTCCACCGCCGAGGTGCGCAAGGACATGCAGCAGACGATGCAGAAGCACGCTGCGGTGTTCCGCGATTCTGCGCTGATGGCCGAGGGTGTGAAGCATCTGGCCGAGACCAATAAGCGGATGCAGGACATCAAGGTGTCGGACCGCTCGCTGATCTGGAACTCGGACCTGATCGAGACGCTTGAGCTCGACAACCTGATGGCGCAGGCCGTGGTGACGATGAACTCGGCGGAAAACCGCAAGGAAAGCCGCGGCGCCCACGCGCACGAGGACTTCCCCAACCGGAACGATGCCGAGTGGATGAAGCACACCGCCGCCTGGTTCGAAGGCTGGGGCGGCAATGGCGGCCAGGTGCGGATCGATTATCGCCCGGTGCATGAATATACGCTCACCGACGATATCAAGTATATCGAGCCGAAGGCGCGCGTTTACTGATGCCGACTTTTCGATGAATCTCGTGGGGCAGGTGACCGTCTGGCATGACGGCACCTGCCCGCTGTGCCAGCGCGAGATCGCGCTTATGCGTCGGTTCGATACGAACGGCGCGATCACCTTTATCGATGCCTCTGCGCCCGATGCCGCGCAAACCTGTCCGCTCGAACCGGCGCTGATGCTGGAGCGGTTTCATGCCGAGGAAGAAGGGCGTCTGCTATCGGGCGCGGCAGCTTTCGCTGCGATGTGGCGCGCGGTCCCGATGCTGCGTCCCTTCGGCCTTGCTGCAAGACACCCGCTTATCCTGCGCGGACTGGAGGCGCTCTATATCCGCTTCTTGCGGGTGCGTCCCAGGCTCCAGCGTATGCTCCGATAAGTCTAGATCACCCCGGCGATCAGGCCGCGCTCAAGCGCTTGGGCACTGTCGACATACCAGTTGTCGGGCGCTTTCTCGCGCACTTCGCCTTCCTTGATATCCGATCCTTCGATCAGTGCGCGAAAGCCTTCTTCCTCGATCTCGATTGAATGCTCGATCTCGTTGAGCGCGGCCTTCAACTGCGCGATGCAACTTTTGAGTGGTCCGGAAAGATTGATCGTTTTCGCCAGTTGCCGTTCGTGGATCAGCAACCGCGCACCTTCGGTGAGGTAGCGATGGCTGACCGGAAACCCGGCCATGAAGGTCGCCCCGGCCGAATAGACCGCCGCCTTGCCCAGAAAGAACAGCTCGCGCCCGGCTTCGCGAAGCAGCCGCACGTCATCGGCCATGCAGCGTGCCACCTCGGGATTGCCGCCCAGCGTGGTGATCGCGATGACCAGAGGCCCTTCGCCCGGCGCGGCGGAAAGCTGGTTGCGGAACTCGGCATACATTGCCTCGTCAACCGTTCCTACCAGCCGCAATTGCGGGCTGCACAGGATGGTCTGGGTGTGTTCGCTCTTATTGTCTGTCATGCCTCGATAACCGAGGGCCGATCGCTCCGTTCCGCGAAAACGCAGTGCCGAGCGCCTCGCAGGCGTCGCAAGTCGCGTGGGCGAAGGCGGGCGGGCGAAGAGGGCGAGAAATCGGCCTCCTTATTGATTGTTCGCAATACAGAACACAGTTTACGGGGACTGTGCGCCTGCTTTAGATCGCGCAGATAGCGGCTTAAAAAGCGGCCGTTCTTTGGGAGATCGAACATGGCCGTGAAGCGTATCGTTACCAACATCGCAACGGACAAGATGGATAAGGCCAAGGCATTCTACGGCGAGGTGCTTGGCTTGGAACTGGCGATGGACCACGGCTGGATAATCACCCTCGTGGGATCGGGACAAGCCAGTCCACAAATCAGCTTCGCAAGCGAGGGAGGGTCAGGAACTCCCGTGCCCGACCTTTCGATCGAGGTCGACGATCTGTATGCAACGCTCGAACGGATGAAGGACGCGGGCTACGAGCCCACCTATGGCCCCGTGCAGGAGCCTTGGGGGGTGGAGCGCTTCTATGTCACAGACCCTTTCGGACGGCTGCTCAACATCTTGTCCCACTCATGACGGCAGGCGGTCTGCGATTAGTGTTCATTGTGCTTCGGCGCGCTCGAAGAGCCCTTCGTACCGGATGACCAGCCCCATATCATCGACCGTTATGTCCGCTTCGAAACCATCAGCAATGCCCAGATCGAGATAATGGAAATGTCTCGAACCCAAATGCCGGTAACTCTGCCTTGAACGACTGACCGTCATAGCCGCAGCATCGATGAAGCTCGTTTCCAGGGTAAGATGGTCCTGATTGGCGGCCAACATATGCCGAATAGGAAATGTATTGCAGAACGGAGTTATCGATAAATCCGGCTCTCGCGTTGCATCGAGGTCGGGCCTCGCAAGCCCATCGACTTTCCACCCGTTGCCATATCGTTCGAGAACTAGCTGAACGCTTCTGCTCACGCCTTCCTTGCGCACGATACAGGACTGTACGGACCAATCTGGCGTCAACTCCCACCGATGATCCATACGGAAACCACCGTCTTCAACGCAGATCGTTGTCGCATCCGCTACAATCCGGTTCTCGGCGCTGGTCAGCGTGAGCCTTTCCAGTCCCACTATATCAAGGCGGCGCCAAAAAAGGGTTTGCGATGACGGTTTCATGGTTCGCTTAATAGACTCTCGGCAAGACTTTATGGCCAAAAAGAGTGGTGAATTAACTCTGCCGAACGACTGGTATCGCGGCATATCGCGAGGCGATAACGGTGCTGCCCCAGATCATGCGCGAGGCGGGCCATATCACCTTTGTCGCGCCTTATGTGGACGGGCTGGTGGGGCTTGGCGCTGCGGGCGGCAACGCCCATGCGCCGGGCGAGTGGATCGACCTTTCGAGCGTCCCCCGGCAGGCCAAGCGCGCGGCGATCCTGATGTCGCGGCTATCGGGCGAACGGCGATAGGGGGCGGAGCGCGATCTGGTGTGGCAGCTATTCAGAGCGTCTCTCAACGATCGGGGATTGCTTGCGCGCACCTCGCACCAGCGAGCGCAAAACCTGCCCTTTCGATTGCGCTGGACCATATGGCTGACCCAACAGCTCATCTGCCGACAAACGGGCAATCATTTCCTCGGCAGCAATAAACCCGTTGGCCCACTTGGCGTCCATGTGAACGAAGTCTTCCATGGATCGTACTTCGAGCGCTGTGATAATCCGCGACTGGACGCGACTTGCTGTCCACTGCTGGACCTCCTGCCTGTGCTCGGCAAAGGCGCTCGCAACCTCGTCTATTTTCGCCGTGGTTGCATCAATCTTGAGGCGGCCGAGCAAGCGCCTTGCGGCCAATCGGTCGATTTCCCAGTATCGCGTATCCGTCATGCTCCACTACCCCCAAGGCGATGCCAGACTGCACCAGAGATGCCCTGAATCCGGTGGCGCAGGCGTCACGAGGATTCAGGGGCCTTGAAGGTAGACGAATTGTATTCCCGCCGGAAAAGGAATTTCTGGCGGAGAGAAGGCCGCCAGCCTCATGCCCGCCACCTAAGCGTGCGGACCGCGCATTAATCAGCCGGAATTTGGCGCGACGTGCATAGGATCGAGACGACCGGCCCATCCTTTGCGAACAGCGGGCGCAAATTGACCGACCATCTCCGGCTGGCCCCTTTCGCGGTGGGGCAAATTGCTTCGAAGCTCGCTTCGATACCTTCTGCCGCTTCGCGAAACTTGGCTTGAACAAGAGCTTGTGATGTCTCGGGCCACAGTTCCCACCACAGCTTGCCGATCACCTTGTGCGGTTCCTCAATCTGCATAGCGGACAGCCCGTTGCAATTCATGAAATCGAGATGGCCATCGATGCTGAGCAGTTTGATACAATCCTCCGACTGCGCAAGCATGGCCGCCGCAAGATCGGCCGCGCTCAACCCAACCGAGCCAACCACCGCGATGGCTTGGCGATCGGCTGAGATATCCGAAATTTGGTGCATGTCTAATCCTGACCAAAAAATGGCCGGTCGCACAAAACAGAGCACCCCAACAGCACCGCAATACCTGTGATCGCATGAGGCAATCGTTCAGCCAGAGTACGTAGTTTGACGAGCGAAGGGTTTTAGCGGGTTACAACGGATGTCAGCACGTCTCTTTCGGACCCGCGATGGCGCGATTCTTCCTGTGCTAGTCGGCCTCAGCCTCGGCCCGGTGGGCGGAGG
Source organism: Aurantiacibacter suaedae (assembly GCF_005434915.1). Classification (GTDB taxonomy): domain Bacteria; phylum Pseudomonadota; class Alphaproteobacteria; order Sphingomonadales; family Sphingomonadaceae; genus Alteraurantiacibacter; species Alteraurantiacibacter suaedae. The sequence continues at coordinate 704,206 of NZ_SKCG01000001.1, read as the reverse complement.
TCACCGCCACCGGCTCCGCCAGCATTTGGCCTTTCATCCAGCCTTCGCCTTCGTCCGGGTCGCGCGGGGAGTTGAAGATCGCTTCGACCACATCCATCCCCTCGGTCACATAGCCGAACACCGCATAGCCATGCTGCCCTACTGGGTCGTCGGCGTTGGGCTTGGCGTCGAGGCCGGTCTGGTCGCCCAGCATGATCGAGAAATCGCCGTTTGCCGTGCCCGGCTCGTTCATCGCCATCGACAGCGCGCCGCGCGTGTGGGTGAGGCCCGTTAGCGAGGTCGGCTCGTGTGCGATGCCGGGCAGGATGCGCTCCGGGTCCCACTGGGTGCCGCCCTGGATAAGGCCGTTCGGCTGCTCGCCCCAGTTGGTCGGCATCGAGCGATAGAACACGGTGCCGTCGAAACGCCCCTCGTCGACATAGCGCAGGAAATTGGCGGCGGTGATTGGTGCGCGCTCGGTCTCCAAAGCCACGGTTATCGGGCCAAGCGCCGTCTCCAGCACCACATCGACTGTCTCGTATTCGGGCGCGGCATCCTCAAGCGGCGGCAGCTCGGAATATTCCGGGGCCTGCGCGAAGGCGGGCGTGGCAAGCGACAGGGCGGCGAGCAGGGCGAATCGTTTGAACATGCTTAACGATGTGCCAGCATTTGGCGGTGCTTGGCAAAAAAGTCTGCCCGATTGCGCAAGATCAAGGGCTTGGCCTTGGCGATGGGTCATGGGCCGCGCATTGGGATGATGCGAGAGGACCAGGATGAGCACGAAACCGCTGTTGGCCGAGTTCCGGTTCGATCCCTATGCGCCTGCCAACGACGCCGATCCCTTCCCTGCTTACGAACGCTTGCGTGAGGACTTTCCGCTGTTCTGGTGCGAGGAGGCGGGCATGTGGGTGCTCTCGCGTTACCACGATATCCTCGCCGCCTTGCAGGACTGGCGCACCTATTCTTCGGCGCAGGGCAACCTCGTCGACGAACTGCCCGGACGCGCCGGGGCCACGCTCGGCTCGACCGATCCGCCCCGGCATGACCGGCTGCGTGCGCTGATCCAGAAAGCGATGCTCAAGAGCGCGCTCGAACACACGATCGAGCCGCTGCGGCTGGCTGCGCGTGCCCACCTTGAGTGGCTGCGGGGGCAACGCCGGTTCGATTTCGTGGCCGACTTTTCCTCGCCGCTCACCATCGACCTGATTTTCGCGCTGTTCGACCTGCCGCCCAATGGCCGGCAGACCGTGCGCGACAAGGCGGTGCTGATGACGCAGACCGACCCCGAGCTGCGCACAAAGAACGCCGATCAGCTCGCCGCCTACCGATGGATGAGTTTCTACGCGCAGGGGCTGGTGGAAGAGCGCAAGCGCCATCCGGGCGACGATCTGCTCTCCAACTTCATCACCGCCGAGATCGACGGCGAAAGCCTGCGCGAGGAAGAGGTACGGCTCACCGTCACTACGCTGATCATGGCTGGGATCGAGAGCCTCTCGGGCTTCCTCACGATGTTCGGCTACAACCTCGCGACGATGCCCGATGTGCGCCGCGCGCTGGTGGCCGATCCGGCGCTGATCCCCGATGCGATCGAGGAGAGCCTGCGCTTCAACACCTCGGCCCAGCGCTTCCGCCGCTGCGTGCAGGTCGAGACCGAGCTGCATGGCAAGGTGATGAAGCCGGGCGACTTCGTGATGCTATGCTACGGCTCGGCCAACCGCGATCCGCGCAAGTTCGACGATGCCGACAGTTACCGGCTGGAGCGCCGTCCGAAGGGGCACCTCGGCTTTGCCGGCGGGGTGCACTCGTGCCTTGGCGCAAACCTCGCGCGGCTCGCGTGCAAGGTGGCGGCGGAGGAGTTGCTCGCCGCTATGTCCGAGTTCGCGGTGGCGCCGGGGCCGATCAGCTGGCTGCCGAGTTCGAATTTTCGGAGTCCGCAGGCGCTGATGATCGATATCGGGTAGGACGTTCGTGCGCGTGCCGGCCTTTAGTGCAGGAGCGGGAGTTGGAGGCGAGAGTTAGAGAGAGCGGAATTGCAGCGTTCGGATGACGAAGGGAGGAGCCGTCTCAATTGAATGTTTTTCGGTTACAAGCATAGTAAATCTTGCTCTCACATCCTAGTGGATGCTGTAGCGCTATACTATAGCATCAAGCGACGCTCGCGCTTCTCCAACGGTTGTCAAATCTTCCGCTAGTTCACGACCGAGATAGCTTACGTAGGCAGCAGGTTGTCCTGGCACGCGAGGCTTCACCATGGCTAACGGTCGCAAACCAAATCTGTCGGCGATGGAGAGTTGAAGATCGCCGCCGATTGTGGGGCTCTCGTCGTTCGCTATACGGTCTTGAATCACAAAACGCGGTGCGCGGGAGATAGGGTGGCCCGGCCTAGACCCACAATTAAACGCGTTGCTGATTTCATTTCGAAGCGTCGCGCCGTCGTCCCCTAAGTATAAGAAGTGGTGGGGCTGTAGATTCTGGTGCGCTTTTAATGTGACCTCGTAGACATCCTCAACGAGCTCGGGACGGATTTGGTAAATCTCCAGCTGGTGCGTCCTGTGGCAATAGCCGAAGATAGCAACTTCAAAGAGCGACTGCTGCGCCCCTATTGGACGGTAGTCCCCGAACGTCACTTTCAGGTATGCAAAAATCTGGCCAGCGATGTCTTCGATTGATGGGATGTAGGAGGTTGCAGATAGAAGGTTAGAGAGTAACGGCACAAGTCCAAGATAAGTGTTTTGCCCCATGAGCGTGCTACCCGCGAAGCAGTAACCAAGTGTGTGAACGAAATAGGTTTCGCTGAAAAATCCGTTCGGTCCCGGCCTTCTACAGATGACGGGAAGCGAGAAGATTTTCACTGCGTCTTCTATGAGCAGATGGCCGTTCACCCCGGACACTCTGCTATCGGCAGCCGCCCATAGCGATGGGTTCCCTTCGACCTCATCGTTGCGCCAAATGGCTATAGCGGTCATAGCCTCACCTCTTCCCTCAGTTAAACTAATAGCAAAGCGCTAAAGAGCGCAACTGGAGATGCCAAATCTGCGGTCGAACAGTTGAAAATAGGCCGCATCATCAGCTCTCGCTTCCTAGCCTAACGCCTGCGCAGATGATCGCGCGTGAGCTGCTCGACCCGGCTCACCCCCATCAGCTGCATGTCGCGCCGGATCTCGGCCTCGAGCAGGTCGAGCGCGCGGGCCACGCCTGCTTGTCCCGCTGCGGCCAGCGCATAAAGATAGAGCCTCCCGCCGCTTGCCGCCTTGGCTCCGGTGGCGAGCGCCTTCAGCACATGACTGCCGCGCATCACGCCGCCGTCGCAGATCACCTCGACCCGGTCGCCCACCGCATCGACGATCTCGGCCAGCTGGTCGAACGGAGCGCGACTGCCGTCGAGCTGCCGGCCGCCGTGGTTCGAGACCATGATCGCATCGACCCCCATGTCCGCCGCGCGCCGCGCGTCGCCCACCGACATGATCCCCTTGAGGCAGAACGTGCCGCCCCAGTCATTGCGCAATTGCTCAGCCGCCTGCCAGTTGAGCGCCGGGTCGAGCATCGAGTTGAAGTAGTCCTGGATCGACACCGCCTTTCCGCTGCCCGCCTCCACGTGGGTCGAGAGGTTGGGCAGGTCGAATTTCTCGCGAAACAGAAAGTTCAGCGCCCAGGCCGGGTGCATCGCATAGGAAAGCACATTGGCAGGGGTGAAGCGCGGTGGGGTCGAAAAGCCAGTGCGTTTGCACCGCTCGCGGTTGCCCGAGACGATCGTGTCCACCGTCAGCGCGATAGCGTCGAACTTCGCGGCCTTCGCCCGCTCCACCAGCGCAGCGTTAAGGCCGCGGTCCTTGTGGTAATAATACTGGAGCATCTTGGGCCCGGCATAGTTCGCGCCGATCTCCTCGATGCTGACGGTCGAGAGCGACGAGATGCCGAACCACAGCCCGTGCCGCTCGGCCTCCTTCGCCACGGCGCGTTCACCCTGCCAGTGAAAGATGCGCTGCAAGGCGGTGGGCGAGAGCACCAGCGGCAGCGACGACTTGCGCCCCATGATGGTGCAGGAGGGATCGACCTTGTCCGCGCCCACCAGCACATCGGGCACGAGGTCGACTGCGCCAAAGGCCTCGGTGTTGCGGCGGCGGGTCGCCTCGTCATCAGCCGCACCGTCAATATAGTGGAACACGGGGAAGGGCAGGCGGCGTCTGGCCAGCTCGCGGAAGTCGGCGATCTTCTGGCAATCGGCCAGCTTCCGGACCGGCGGGCTGTAAGGCGTGAGCGTCATCCTGCCGGGTTTAGCAGGCGCTCCGCCGCGATCCAGCACCTGTTAAAGACGCGTTCAGTTTACAACCGTAATCGTATCGGCTACACGTGTAATCACAAATGCTGCTTGAGGGAGTCGGCAAATGGGTGGGACAAAGGCGAAAGGGCTGCTGGGCGGTGAACGCATCAGCGAGGCCGAATATGCGGTGATGGAAGCGCTTTGGGCGCGCGCGCCGCAGTCGGCAGCTGAGGTTGGCGAAGCGGTCGGCGGCCAGCGCGACTGGAGCCTCGCCACGGTCAAGACGCTGCTCTCCCGGCTCGTTACCAAGGGCGCGCTTGCGACCGAGGCCGATGGCCGCCGCTTCCTTTATACGCCGCTGATTGAACGCTCCGACTATGTCGGCGGCGAGTCGCGGCGGCTGGTTGACCGCCTGTTTGGCGGCCGCGCGGCGCCGCTGTTCGCGCATCTTGCCGAGGCAGAGGCGCTCAGCGCGGAAGATATCGCCGAGATCGAGAGCCTGCTGCAGGAGTTGAAGCAGTGAGCGCGGCTGTCGCCGGATGGCTGATCGACACCTTTTTCTGGACCGGTGTGCTGATCGCGATGGTGCTGGTGCTGCGCCGGCCGGTCGCGAAAAGGTTTGGACCGCAGGTTGCCTATGGGCTGTGGGTCCTGCCGCTGGTGCGATTCGTGATGCCGCCCCTGATCCTGCCCGCGAGCATGGCACCGGTCGAGCCGGTTGTCACTTCGGGCGAAGCGGTGTTCATTACCGCAACGCCGGTGGCCGAGGCTGCCGCGCCGTCGCTCGCCTGGGTCGAGCCTGTTCTGCTGACGCTTTGGCTGGGCGGAGCGGCGGTGTTTCTTGTGATGCGCGTGATTGGCTATCGGCGGATGCGCGCGCACCTGCTGGCGCAAGCGCGCCCGGTAGGCGAGGCGGGCAAGGTTCGTCTGGTCGAGACGCCAGGGGCCAGCGCGCCGGTAGCGTTCGGGCTGTTTGACAAGGTGGTGGCGCTGCCGCCCGATTTCATGGCCCATTATGATCGCGCCGCGCGCGATCTGGCGATTGCGCACGAGCTTGCGCATCATCGCGGGCACGATCTTCTCGCCAACTTTGCGGCTCAGCCCGTGTTGGCGCTCCATTGGTTCAATCCGCTCGCGTGGTGGGGCTGGCGAGCCTTGCGGTCGGACCAGGAGGCAGCATGTGATGCGCGCGTAATGGCGGGCGCTTCGCGAGGGCAGCGGGCGGCCTATGCCGAAGTCATCGCCGGGTTCGCCCGGGGGAACGACTTTGTGCTGGCCGCACCGATGGCCTGTCCGGTGCTGGGGGAGAAGTCGATCGTCCACAGATTGCGGAGCCTCACCATGACCGAAAGTTCGAAAGCCCGGCGTCTTGCCGGGGTTGCCATCATTGCCCTGGGCGCTTTCGCGCTGCCGCTGACTGCTTCAGTCAGCTATGCCAGCCCGCCCGAACCGCCTGCCGCGCCCATGCCGCCAGAGGCGCCGCTTGTACCCGCGCCGCCGGAGGTGCCGCTGACGCCCCCGCCTCCAGCGGCTCCTGTCCCGCCAATGCCGCCTGAAGCGCTTTTCCTGCCCGCCGAGTTCGAAGGTGTGGAAGGCATCGAGGCTGAGGTCGCTGCTGCCATCGCGGAAGCGCGTGCGGATCGGGTCGAGGCTCTGGCCGAGCAGGCCGAAGCACGCGCCGAAGCGATGGAGGCTCGGGCAGAGGCCATGGCGGCTCGCGCCGAAGCGCAGGCTGACGCGGCAGAGGCTCGTGCCGAGGCCCAGGCCGCTGCGGCCGAGGCCCGAGCCGAAGCGCGCGCCGCTGCGGCAGAGGCGCGTGCGGAAGCGCGATCCGCGGCGAGGCTCGCAATGGTTTCCGCGACCGTGGTGGAAGATGGCTGCGAGGGTGACGATCTGGTCAGTGAGAGCAGGCGGGCCGATGGCCGGACCGTCTGGCGCATCTGTCACGACGCGGTTGCCCGCCAAGCCAGCCAAGGCTTGCAGCAGGCGCGGACGGCCTTGGCGAGCCAGCCTAATCTGCCGGCGAAGGTGCGCGCGGAAGCGCTACGCAATATCGACCGCGAGATCGAGCGTATCGGCAACCCACACCGTCTTGCAGCGGTGACAAGCAACGCTGCTGTCTTCGCGGTGGCGAGCGCGCAATCCGGGGCGCCACCTGTTGCCTTCATCAGTAGGCCGGGTGCTGTCACCGCCACGCTGCGGTTCGTGTCGGGCGAGGGCGCGCCGCAGGTGTTGAGCTTCACAATACCGGTTAGCTTCGGCCCCATCGCGCAGACGGCCACCGGGATGAATAAGACCGTCTAAGGCGCGCGCTTAGCGCACCTGGACGATTTCGTCGCAGCGCCGGTCGTCGCCTGTGCTCAGGCCTAGCCGCAGGGCCTCCATGCGCTGCTGGCTGGTGCCGTGGGTGAAGTTGTCCTCGCTCACACGGCCGCCGGTCAGGGCGTCGTCGCCGATGGCCGAGGCGGCGGTCATGCCTTCCTCGAAATCCCCCGGTTCGATGGCGTTGCGGTTGAGGCCCGCCCACACGCCTGCATAGCAATCCGCCTGCAGCTCCATCAGCACCTGATAGCGGTTGGCGTTTTGCGAGTCGCTTTGCTGCGCGCTGCGGATCTGGTCGGAAATGCCGGTGATGGTCTGGATGTGGTGGCCGTATTCGTGCGCGATCACATAGTAGCGGGCAAAGTCGCCGCCCGCGCCGAGCTGGCGGTCAAGCGTGTCGTAAAAGCTGGTGTCGATATAGATCGTCTGATCGCCAGGGCAGTAGAACGGGCCCATCGCAGCCGAGCCCGCGCCACAAGCGGTGCGCGTGCCGCCCTGATATAGCGCGAGCGTGGGCTTTGCGAAGCGGTCACCGAGCCCTTCCTCGGCAAAGCGGGTTTGCCAGGTCTGATCAAGCGAGGCGAGCGCGTTGCAGGCCTCCATGGCATACTGGCTGTCGTCGCAGATGTCGCTCACGCTTTCGTTCGGGTTGGCGGGGGCCGACTGCTGCTGGCCCGAACCCTGCATCTGCTCCACCGTGCCGAGCATCTGCGCCGGGTCCATCCCGAACACGAATACCCCGATCAGCACGACGACAATGCCGCCGCAGCCAAGCTTGCCACCGGGCATTCCGCCGCCCCCGCCGCCGCCGCGACGAACATTGATTTTGCTCGGGTCGAAAGGATTGAGTTTCACGGACAAGCCCCCATTTATGATGCGACGCACAATAGCAAGGTGCGCCATCTGCCCCGCGTGCCTCAGGCGGTGAGCCCGATGCACGCAGTCTTGATAGACAATCTTCTGGAGGTTTCCATGTTCCTTTCCGGTAAGCGCGCTCTCGTTACTGGCTCCACCTCAGGCATCGGCCTTGCTGTTACCCGGGCGCTCCACGCGGAAGGGGCGGACGTTGTGCTCTCGGGCTTTGGCGACGAGGACGAGATCGCGAAATTGCAAAAGGAACTCTCCGCCTCTTACAGCGGCGCTGATCTTTCGACCACCGAGGGCGTGGCGCAGCTGATGGAAGAGGCGGGCGACGTTGACATTCTTGTCAATAACGCCGGAATGCAGTTCGTCTCGCCGGTGGAGGATTTTCCGCCCGAGAAGTGGAACAAGATCATTTCGCTCAATCTCTCCAGCGCTTTCCTCACCTCGCACCACGCGGTGCCCTATATGAAGAAGGCGGGCTGGGGCCGGATCATCAATACCGCCAGCGCCCACTCGAAGGTGGCGAGCCCGTACAAGGCGGCCTATGTCGCGGCGAAGCACGGGCTTGCGGGCCTCACCAAGGTGCTGGCGCTGGAACTGGCCGAGCACAACGTCACCGCCAACTGCATTTCGCCCGGCTATGTCTGGACGCCGCTGGTCGAAAACCAGATCCCCGACACGATGAAGGCGCGGAACATGAGCCGTGAGGACGTGATCAACGAGGTGCTACTCGACAGCCAGCCGACCAAGAAATTCGTCCAGCCCGAGGAGATCGGCGCCATGGCGGTTTTCTTGTGCCGCGACGAGGCGCAGAACATCAACGGCGCGAACTGGTCGGTCGATGGCGGGTGGACCGCCTGATCTTCTCCTTTGTTTTGACCTGGGCGCCGGGAACGGGCACGGGTGGAGTCCTGTGGGGTTGCCGCTCATTGGCTTAATGGCATCGCAGGCGAAGGAAACGAATTGGCACTCCTGATCTTTTACGTCGCGCTTGCGCTGTGCGTCTCGTTTCTGTGTTCGCTGCTCGAGTCTTCGCTGCTTACGATCACCCCCTCGCAGGTGCAGTCAGCCAGCAGCCGGGGCGCGCGCTGGGCGTCGCAGATGAAAACGCTCAAGGGCGATATCGATCGCCCGCTGGCCGCTATTCTCACGCTCAACACCATCGCGCACACGATGGGCGCGGCGGGTGCGGGCGCGCAATATGCCAAGCTTTATGGCGATGGCAGCGAGGCGATCTTTGCTGGCGTGCTGACCCTGGCGATCCTGATCGTGACCGAAATCATCCCGAAGACGATTGGCGCGCGCTATGCGCAGCAGCTGGCGCCCTTTTCCGCGTGGATTCTGCCGGCGATGATCACCGCGCTTGGCCCGCTGGTCTGGGCCTCGCGGCAGATCACCCGGCTCATTTCCTTCGGCCGCACGCCCGAATTGCCGCGCCACCGTGAGGAGTTGATCGCGCTGACCTCGCTCGGGCAGGCCTCGGGGCAGATCGACATGGCCGAGATGCGCTTCGTGCAGAACATGCTGCAACTGCACCAGCTGCGCAATTCCGATGTGATGACGCCGCGCACCGTGGTCTTCAGCCTGCCGCGCAGCGCTGCGATTGCCGATCTGGGCCAGACGCTGCGCGCCTCCGCATTTTCGCGCATCCCCGTGTTCGACGAGGAGCGCGACAGCATCGTCGGCTTCGTTATCAAGCAGGATATCCTTTCGCGTCTCGCCGACGACGATGACAGCACCGAACAAGTGAGCGATTTCCTGCGGACGATCCCGCTTGTGCTCGACGGCTCGCCGGTCGACCGGCTGTTTCATCGCATGATTGCCGATCACCAGCACATCGTGGCTGTGGTGGACGAGTATGGCTCGTTCCTGGGGCTGATCTCGCTCGAAGACATTCTGGAGACGATTTTCGGCTTCGAAATCGTCGACGAGACGGACGAGGTTCACGACATGCAAAAGCTGGCGCGCCAGCTGTCGTTGCGGCATTCGGCGCGGGCAGGGCGATCGGGCTGATCGCTGGGGCGGCCGCTTTGCACACTGTTTATGGCCCCGCCCCCTAGCAGCAGTCGTAAACCGCGTTTACATGGGCCGCCACGAATCGAAACGCACAACATCTGGTGGCACCCATGCAAATCGAAACCGGCCTTACATTTGACGACGTCCTGCTCCGGCCGGCCGAGAGCGACATCCTGCCCTCGCAGGTCAGCACCAAGACCAGGCTGACCCGCGACATCGCGCTCAACATTCCGATCCTTTCGGCAGCGATGGATACCGTCACCGAGGCCGAGATGGCGATCGTAATGGCGCAGATGGGCGGCATCGGCGTGCTCCACCGCAACCTCACCATCGAGGAACAGTGCGATGCCGTGCGCCGCGTGAAACGGTTCGAGAGCGGCATGGTGGTGAACCCGATCACGATCCTGCCCGATGCCACCCTGGGTGAAGCGCAGACGCTGATGAGCCAGAACCGCATCAGCGGCATTCCGGTGGTCGATGCGGGTGGCAAGCTGGTAGGCATTCTCACGAACCGCGACGTGCGCTTCGCCGCCAATCCGAACCAGCCCGTGCGCGAGCTGATGACCAGCGAGAACCTCGCCACTGTCTCCGAAGGGGTGAACCAGGAAGAAGCGCGGCGACTGCTCCACGCGCGCCGGATCGAGAAGCTGCTGGTGGTCGACGAGTCCTATCACTGTGTCGGCCTGATCACGGTGAAAGACATCGAGAAGGCCGTGCTCAACCCCGATGCCACCAAGGATGCGGGCGGACGCCTGCGCGTGGCCGCGGCGACCACCGTGGGCGACAAGGGTTTCGAGCGGACCGAGGCGCTGGTCGATGCCGGATGCGATGTGATCATCATCGACACGGCGCACGGCCACAACAAGGAAGTGTCCCGCTCGGTCGACCGGGTGAAGAAGCTCTCCAACGCGGTGCAGGTGGTGGCGGGCAATGTCGCTACGGCCGAGGCGACCAAGGCACTGATCGACGCGGGTGCCGATGCGGTAAAGGTCGGGATCGGGCCTGGCTCGATCTGCACCACGCGCATCGTGGCGGGCGTCGGCGTGCCGCAGTTGACCGCCGTGATGGACGCGGCGAGCGCCGCGGGCGACGTGCCGATCATCGCTGATGGCGGCCTGCGCACCTCGGGTGATGCGGCCAAGGCGCTGGCCGCCGGTGCCTCGACCGTGATGGTCGGCTCGCTGCTGGCGGGCACCGAGGAAGCTCCGGGTGAGACGTTCCTCTATCAAGGTCGCGCCTACAAGGCATATCGCGGCATGGGCTCGGTTAGCGCGATGGCGCGCGGCTCGGCTGATCGCTACTTCCAGCAGGATATCAAGGACCAGATGAAGCTGGTGCCTGAGGGCATCGAAGGCCAAGTGCCCTACAAGGGGCAGGCCCGCGATGTGGTTCACCAGCTGGTCGGCGGGATCAAGGCGGCGATGGGCTACACCGGCTCGGCCACGATTACCGACCTGCGCGAACGCGGCAAGTTCATCCGCATAACCAATGCGGGCCTGTCGGAAAGCCACGTTCACGATGTGTCGATCACGCGCGAGGCGCCGAACTATCCGACCCGCTGAGGTGTCGCTGGATCAGCGCATCCTCAACGCGTTCGGCCTCGATGACGCGGGCTGGGCGCGTCATGCGAACCCGTGGAGCGGCTGGAGCCGCGCGGCAGTACGTCGCGGTTCCTCCCTTGCCTGTGAGGCTGCGCGATGATTGAATTCGTCCCTTATCTGCTGGTCCTGATCGGCTGGCAGTCGGCTGATGTCGCTGGCTCGATGACCGCTGCCCAGTCGCTGCACCCCAGCGAAATGGCATGTGAGAGCGCAGGCGCGCAGGCGCTGGCCGAGAGCGACGGCACCTATCGGCGCTATTTCTGCCTGCTGGCGCCCACACAGCAGGACATCGAAGACTTGTGGCAGGAGCAAAAGCCATGACCCCCGCCGCCCGCGTCCAGTCCGCTATCGAAATTCTCGACCTCGTGATTGCCGCTGCGAACAACGCCGGCGCTCCCGCCGACCGCATTTTGGCCGACTGGTTCAAGACCCACCGCTTCGCCGGATCGAAGGACAAGCGCGCGATCCGCGAGCTGGTTTACGATGTGATCCGCTTTTGCGGCCCGGTACCCGCCACCGGTCGCGCGGCCATGCTGGCGCTTGCCACCGAAAGTGAGGAACACGACTGGCTGCTCGATCTGTTCGACGGCTCGAATTATGGCCCGGCTGAGCCTGCCGAAGGGGAGAAGGTAGCCGAAACCGGCTTTGCGCCGCAATGGCTGGAGGAACGACTCGCAGCGTCGGGCCTTGAGGCGGAGGACGCGATGGCGCTGCTCGACCGCGCGCCGCTTGATCTGCGGATTAACACGCTCAAGGCCGATCCCGAGGCGTTCGATCTGCCCGAAGAGGCCGAGGCGCTTGGTTTTGCCAATGCGCTGCGGCTCACCACCGGCACGCGGGTCGAGCAGTGGGACGCCTATACGCAAGGGCTGATCGAGGTGCAGGACGCTGGCAGCCAGCTGGCCTGTGCTGCGGTCGGCGCGCAGCCGGGCGAATTGGTCATCGATCTGTGCGCCGGCGCTGGCGGCAAGACGCTCGCACTGGCGGCGCAAATGGCGAACGAGGGCACCCTTGTGGCAGCCGATACCGACCGCCGCCGCTTGTCGCAGCTCGCCCCGCGTGCCGAGCGGGCCGGGGCGAGCAACGTGACCGAAGTGCTGCTCAATCCGGGCCGTGAAGCGGACGCGCTCGCCGCCTATGTCGGCAAGGCCGACCGGGTGCTGGTCGATGCGCCGTGTTCTGGCACCGGCACCTGGCGGCGCAATCCCGAGGCGCGCTGGCGGCTGACCCCGCGTGAGCTGGAACGGCTCACGCAACTGCAAGCGCGGCTTATGGGCGTTGCGGCAGAGCTGCTGCGCCCCGGCGGCCAGCTCACCTATGTCACCTGCTCGCTGCTCGACGAAGAAGGGGCAGGGCAGGTCGAGGCCTTCCTCGCCGCCAATCCCGGCTGGCAGGCCAAGACCCCTCAGCTGCCGCTTGGCCGCCCGCGCGGAACCGGCTGGCGGCTCGATCCGTTGCGCGATGAGACCGATGGTTTTTTCATCGCCTGTATATCTAAGCCGTGATAGCTCTGGCCAGATGACTGCGAAGACCGTCCGACGAAATGATAACCGGTCCGCACTGATGGAGAAGATCATGCGCCTTGCCCCTGCTGCCGCTGCCCTTTCGCTGCTGTTTGCCGTAACCGCGAGCATGAGCGCAGCTGGCGAGCGCGCAGACGATCCGCGCGCCAGCGCGCTGGTGGCGGAGGGGCGGCAACTGCTGAACGGCGGCGATACGCAGGCCGCAATCGACGCTTTCGAGGCAGCGCTGGTGGTCGATCCGGCCATGACCTCGGTGTTTCTAGAGCTGGCCGAAGCAGCCCGCGCCGATGGGTTGCAGGGCAAGGCGATCCATTACTACCGCGAGGTGCGCGAGCGTGATCCCGACAACTTCGCCGCGATTTCCGGCGAGGGGGAGGCTCTGGTCGAAAAAGGCGCCATGACGGCCGCGCGCGAGGCGCTGACCGAACTGGAAGAACGCTGCGGCGAGACCTGCGTCGAAACCCGCCAGCTTGCCGCCGCAATCGACGCGCGCCCTGCGGTGATGACGGCCGAAGCTACCCCGGCTGATAACGGCGTTACCCAGAACTAGGCGTTCGTGTAATCCGAGAATGCCGCTACCACGGCTTCGTAAATCGGCTTCTTGAACGGGATGATCAGCGCGGGCAGTTGCTCTGCCTCGATCCACCGCCAGTCTGAAAACTCGGGATGCTCGTGGGCTTCGAGGTCGATATCGGCCTCGCTCCCGGTCAGCCGCACGCAATACCAGCGCTGGCGCTGGCCAACATAGCGGCCCTTCCACAGCTTGCCCTTCAGCTCGTCAGGCAGGTCGTAGAACAGCTCCTCCTCCATCCGCGCGACGATTGCGACCTTGTCGGCGGTAAGCCCGGTTTCCTCGTGCAGTTCGCGCAGCATGGCTTGATCGAGATCTTCGCCCTCGTCGACGCCGCCTTGCGGCATCTGCCACCAGTCGCCTTCCTTGGTGTCGATCCGCTTGCCGACGAACACGCGGCCTTCGGTGTTGATCAGCATGGTGCCGACACAGGGGCGATATTGGGCGGGGTCTGGTTTGCTCATCGGGGTGACTTAGTAGTATGGGCGCGGCAATTCCAGCATTTGCGCTGGCACAGAAAATCTTGATTGTCTCGCGGGCGCGGCGAACCTAGGTCGCAGGTCGACGAGATCCAGATACGAAGGCCTTTTGCTTTATGGCGACCCAAGACGCCGATCCGATCACCCACAATGCCAGCCCCGATGCGGTTGTCGTGCGCTTTGCCGGCGACTCCGGCGACGGGATGCAGCTTACTGGCGGGCAGTTTACGCTGTCGACTGCGCTGGCGGGCAACGATCTTGCGACGTTCCCCGATTTTCCGGCGGAAATTCGCGCGCCGCAGGGCACGCTGTTCGGCGTCTCCGCGTTCCAGATCAACTTCGGCAGCCGCGAAATCAGCACCGCTGGTGACGCGCCCGATGTGCTGGTGGCGATGAACCCAGCCGCGCTGAAGGTGAACCTCTCGTCGCTCAAACCCGGCGGCCTGATCATCGCCGACTCCGGCGAGTTCACCAAGCGCAACCTTGAAAAGGCCAAGTACGAGAGCAATCCGCTCGGAGATGGCAGCCTCGCGCAGTGGGACCTGCTCGCCTTCGACATTTCCGCGCTCACCATCGAGGCGGTCAAGGACTTCGGGCTCGGCAACAAGGATGCGCTTCGCTCGAAGAACATGTGGACGCTGGGCCTTGCGCTGTGGATGTTCGACCGTGATCGCCAGCCGCTGATTGACTGGCTCAACGCCAAGTTCAAGACCAAGCCAGATATCGCCGCCGCCAACGTTGCCGCGCTGAACGCAGGCCACGCTTATGGCGAGACGGCGGAGCTCTCCGGCCCGCTCAAGCAGCTGCACATTGCCCCGGTCAAAAGCGATCCGGGCCTCTATCGCACCATCACGGGTGCAGAAGCCGTGTCGCTTGGCCTTGTGGCCGGTGCGCAGCTGGCCGGGCTGCCGATGTTTTTCGGTGGCTACCCGATTACGCCAGCAAGTTCGATCCTGCATCATCTGGCGCGGCTGAAGGAGTTCGGCGTCACCACGTTCCAGGCGGAAGACGAGATCGCCGCGATCTGTGCTTCGATCGGCGCGAGCTATGCGGGCCAGCTTGGTGTGACCAGCTCGTCCGGCCCCGGCATTGCGCTAAAGGGCGAGGCGATGGGCCTTGCCGTGATGACCGAAATGCCGCTGGTGATCGTCAACTCGCAGCGCGGCGGCCCCTCCACTGGTCTGCCGACCAAGACCGAGCAGAGCGATCTTTATCAGGCCGTCTATGGCCGTAACGGCGATGCGCCGATCCCGGTCGTGGCGGCAAGCAGCCCCGGTGATGTGTTCGAATGCGCGATCGAGGCCTGCCGGATCGCGGTCGAATATATGACCCCGGTGATGCTGCTGACCGACGGCTATATCGCCAATGCGGCCGAGCCGTGGAAGGTGCCCGATGTCGACAGCTTCGAACCTTTCACCGCCAAGTTCCTGACCGAGAACAACAATCCCGACGGCAAGGTGCTGCCTTACAAGCGCGATGCCAAGGGCGCGCGGCCGTGGATCAAGCCGGGCACGCCGGGCCTGATGCACCGCATTGGCGGCATCGAGAAGAACGAAGGCACCGGCAACATCGACTATTCGCCCGAAAACCACCAGGCGATGACCGATGCCCGCAAGGCCAAGATAGACGGCATCACGGTGCCCGATCAGGGTGTCACGCTGGGTGACGAGGGCGGCAAGCTCGCCGTGGTGGGCTGGGGCAGCACGTTCGGCCCCATCCGCCGCGCGGTCGATAATTGCCGCAAGAAGGGGCTGGATGTCAGCCACATCCACTTCCGCCACATCTGGCCGCTGCCCGCCAACTCGGGCGAGCTTCTGCGCAAGTACGATAAGGTGCTGGTGCCCGAGATGAACACCGGCCAGTTCAAGACCGTGCTGCGCGATCAGTTGCTGGTCGATGCACAGCCCTACACCAAGACGAGCGGCCAGCCGTTCAAGATCGCCGAGCTTGAAGCCGCGATCGAACTGGCTCTGGCGGAGTAAGCCCGATGACTGAAGTTGCGAAGATCGAAACCACCCTCAAGGACTGGGAAACCGACCAGGAGGTCCGCTGGTGCCCCGGTTGCGGCGACTATGCGATCCTGAAGGCCGTGCAGCGCACGCTGCCGCAGCTCGGCTCCGATCCGAAGAACACCGTCTTCATCAGCGGGATCGGCTGCTCCAGCCGCTTCCCCTATTATATGGAAACCTACGGCTTCCACACGATCCACGGCCGCGCGCCTGCATTCGCCACTGGCGTGAAGCTGGCCAACCCCGATCTCGACGTGTGGCTGGTGACCGGTGACGGCGATGGCCTCTCGATCGGCGGCAACCACATGATGCATGTGCTGCGCCGCAACGTGAACATGCAAATCATGCTGTTCAACAACGAGATTTACGGTCTTACCAAGGGCCAGTATTCGCCTACGAGCCGCGAGCACACCCGCACGCCGACCTCGCCGCTGGGCTCGGTCGACCACCCGGCCAACCCTTGCGCCTTTGCGCTCGGCTCAGGTGCGCGGTTCATCGGGCGCGGGTTCGACGTCTCGAAGAACCTGCCCGACGTGCTCAAGGCCGCCCACGCGCACAAGGGCGCGGCCTTTATCGAGATTTTCCAGAACTGTATCGTCTACAACAAGGACGTGTTCGACGACTTCGCCGCCCCCAAGGGGGCCGAGGATCGCCAGCTCTGGCTCGAACATGGCCAGCCGATGCTGTTCGGCAATGCCAAGAAGGGCGAAGTGAAGGGACTGAAGCTGGTGCCCGAGACCTTCTCGTTCGAAGTGGTCGAAGTAGTCGATGGCGACTGGGAAGCCGCGGGCGTTTGCGTCCACGATGCGAAGAACCGGATGCTCGCGCACATGCTGATCGAGCTGGAGTTCGGACCGTTCCCGATGCCGCTTGGCGTTATCTACGACGATCCCGCCGAAACTTACGAAAGCGCCGTGGTCGCGGAGCGGGCGAAAGCGGTCGAGGGTAAGGACAACAATCTCGCCAAGCTGCTTGCCAAGGGCCAGACCTGGACCGTCAGCGGCACCGCGCAAGACCCGATTTAATTCAATTCGAAGTGCGATGGGGCGGGGCATCGGCCTCGCCCTCTCCTTTGCTTGGTTCCTCGATCCGATGCTGCTTCTGCAGCACATCGGCGACCATCCCCACCAGTAACGCCCAGGCCGCGCCCAGTGTCCACCCAGCGAGCACATCGGTCGGGTAATGCACGCCCAGCACCACGCGAGTGCAGCCGATCGCCAGCACCAGTACGACTGCCACCGCCACGGTAAACACGCGGCTGGTACGGTCGGTGAAACTGCGTGCGATCATCACCGCCAGCGTCAGGTAGACGATGGCCGAATTGAGAGAATGGCCGCTGGGAAAACTCAGCGAGGTCACTTCCACCAGATGCGGCACCACCTCTGGCCGTGAGCGGGCAAACAGGCCTTTCAGCAGCGAGCCCATGACCGCGCCGCCCGCTGTTGCGAGCGTCGTGAAGATCGCTTGCCGCCAGCGCCCGCGCAGCAGAAGGAACGCGATGGCCAGCGCGCTCACCAGCGCCAGCACCGTAACCCCGCCCAGAGCAGTTATGTCGGTGGCCACCGATTGCAGCCAGCCAGGCCCGATCAGCTGCGCCGCATTGCCCGGTTCTCGCAGAGTTTCGAGAATGGCGATATCGAAAGCGTGGGTCTCGCCTTCCTGCATCTCGCCCGCCAGCGCCACGAACCCAGCGACCAGCGCCGCGCCGACAAGGAACAGCGCAAGAAAGCGCTGCTCGCGAAACAGCCAGCGGTGCGGGTTGAGCAACATATTCACGGTGAAATTCCCATTCCGAAGCCAACGCACGAGCGCGGATCGGGTGCCGGTGCGGCGCCCGAAGCGCGTAACGATCCCGATATCCCCGCCTTCCATGGCGAGAAGTCGCTTACAGGCTGGAGCGAGGTTGTGGAGGCGGTACACGGTGAAGGCGGCAAGATCGCCCCGCAGCTGTGGCACACCGGCCTTGTTCCCGCGCAAAAGCCCGAGCACCCGCGCCCCGGTGCCCCGGAAGGGCCTTCGGCCATCAACGGCAATGGCGAATCCTTCGGCAAGGCGATGAGCGAAGAAGATGTGGCCGACACGGTCGCCAAATTCGCCAGCGCCGCTGCCGATGCGGTGAAGCTTGGTTTCGACACCATCGAGGTGCACGGCGCGCACGGCTATCTGATCGACCAATTCTTCTGGAGCGAGACGAACCGCCGCGACGACAGGTGGGGAGGGCCGACCTTGCCCGAACGCAGCCGCTTCGCCGCCGAGATCGTCAAGCAGGTTCGCGCTGCAATGCCCGCCGACATGGCGCTGATCCTGCGTGTGAGCCAGTGGAAGCAGCACAACTATACCGTGAAACTCGCCGAGACGCCGGATGAAATGGAAGCCTGGCTCGGCCCGCTGGTTGCCGCCGGGGTTGACGTGATCCACGCCTCGCAGCGCCGCTTCTGGGAGCCCGAGTTCCCCGAGATCGATGGCGAGAAGGGGCTGAACTTAGCAGGCTGGGCCAAGAAGGTGACCGGCGCGGCTACGATCAGCGTCGGCTCGGTAGCGCTCGACGGCGAGTTTTTTGCGCGCTTCTCGGGCGAGAGCAGCAAGGTTGCAGGTATGGGCGAGCTGGAACGGCGCATGGATGCGGGCGAGTTCGACCTGATCGCCGTGGGCCGCGCGTTGATCGCCAACCCGGAGTTCGCCAACAAGGTGCGCGAGGGGCGGCAAGGCGATCTGCAGGGCTTTGATGCGCAGATGCTCGGCGAATTGGTTTGAACCTGCTAGCTACGGGCGAATGGACAATCTTACCCATTCGCTCGCCGGAGCGCTGATCGGACAGGCCGGTCTCAAAAAGAAGACCGGCCTCGCCATGCCCGCGCTGATTATCGGCGCGAACCTGCCCGATGTGGACGTCACCTGCTTTGCCTGGACCACCGGGCTCGAGCATCTGGCGTTTCGTCGCGGCATTACTCACGGCCCGCCCGCGTTGCTGCTGCTGCCCGTGGCGCTGGCGGGCATCCTATGGGGTTTCGACCGCTGGCAGGCGAAGCGAGGAAAGCGGCCCGAGGCGCGTTTGCCGGTGCGTTTCGGCTGGCTGTTCGCCTTGGCTTTTATCGCCTGCCTTACCCATCCTGCGCTCGACTGGATGAACACCTACGGCATTCGCCTGCTGGAGCCGTTTTCGCACCGCTGGTTCTATGGCGACGTGCTGTTCATTATCGATGTGTGGTTGTGGCTCGGCATGGGGCTGGGGCTGTGGCTGTCGCTGCGGCGCGAGAAGCGTGGGCAGGATTGGCGCAAGGTCGGGCGCGTGACGATCGCGGGAGTGCTGGCCTATATCGGGGTAAATGCCGGTGTGACTTATGCTGCCGAAACTGCACAGTACGATGCACCCGATCTACCTGGGCAGATTGCTATCGGTAGTCCGCCGCCGTTGGCCGTCTGGCGTCGCGGGATGATTGTGGGGCTTCCGAACGACTGGTGGGTGCGCGATCCCGAAACCGACGTGCTTGAGCCGATTACCAACCAGCGTTGCGCCTGGCCCGACACCGATATGCTTCGCCAGAGCAACACGCAGCTTGACGCATTCCTGCTCTGGTCGCGCGCACCCTTTGCCGCTCGGGCGGTAGACGGCTCGGTGGTGCTGCACGACGCGCGCTATTACGGGGGCAGGGTGACGAGCAGCTTCACGCTCGCTTTGCCCGATGTGCGATGTGAGAAACTCGCCGGGTGACGAAGATGCGCCACTGTATCCCTCCGCCGACCGATGCAAATCTGAACGATTCCTGACCTGATGCATTGGTAAAGTAAGGGGTCGCCGATGGGCGGCTTGCCAAACCACAGGAGGAACCCTTGAAAAACATTACATTTGCCACCGTTTCGGCTTTCGCTCTCGCGCTTACGGCCTGTGCCGACGATGATCCGGTTGAAGCCCCCGCTGCCGATGCCGACCTTACCACCAATGCCGATACGATGATGGACGATGCAATGCCGCTCGGCGGCGATCTGAGCGAGGATCAGCAGGCGAACTACGACAGCATGGACCGGCAGGCTGTCAGCGATGAATACGATGCCAATCGTGGCGCGATGGTTGGCTCTTCGTCGGAAAGCGAAGCGACTATGAGCGAGGCCGACAATAGCGGGGCGATGGATACCTCGATGAGCGATGAGTCTACGCCCAGCATGACACTGCCATCGCGCTCGCAAATGGACTTTGCGTTCCTCGACCGCAACGGCGATGGTATGCTTTCGGTTGCCGAATATGCGATCTGGGCCGTTCGTGCGAACCCGGCCACTCCGGTGGAGAACGACGAAGCGAAGCCCTATATCACGCCTGATCAGATTAATGAGGCAGGGCAGACGTTCTTCTATTTCGATGAGGACGGCAGCACATATCTGTCCCCCAGTGAGTTCACTTCAGCACGCAACAGTGCGATGACGCCGACCGCCTGATCGCCCTCATCCGATGCAAAACGTGCGGGCGGCGCGGGAGACCGGGCCGCCCTTGCATTGTCGCAAACATGATGCATCGCCCTGATGCCTGTTGCGAAACTCGTGGCGCGCTGGCGAGTTGAGCCAGAGCAAAAGCAGTCAGGGAGATAAGTCATCGCAAGCCCACAGATCGTCTGGCTCCGGCGCGACCTGCGCCTCACCGACCAGCGCGCATTCGCCGCCGCTGCCGAGGCTGGCCCGGTCATCGCAGTCTTTGTACTCGACGACGAAGTGGCGAAGAAGCATGCTTACGGCGGCGCTTCGCGCTGGTATCTCCACCAGTCGCTCGAAGCGCTCGAAAGCGACCTCGCGCGCCACCATTCCAGGCTGATCCTGCGGCGCGGGGACGCGGTGGAGGAACTTTGCAAGCTGGCTGAGGAAACCGGGGCTGAAACCGTCCACGCGCTCCGCCATTACGAGCCGTGGTGGCGCAATGCGCAAGGCGCACTCACCGATCGGCTCGATCTCCAACTTTACGACGGCAATTACCTGCTTCCTCCAGGCGCGGTGACGACCGGATCGGGCGATCCCTACAAGATCTACACTCCGTTCATGAAGGCGAGTCTCACCGCCATAGACAGCTTCGATATTCTCCCCGAACCTTCGCTCTCAGCGCCCGAAACATGGCCAGCGAGTGACAACCTTACAGACTGGAACCTCCTTCCGACAGAGCCCGACTGGGCGGGCGGTCTACGCGAGGAATGGCAGGCGGGAACGAGCGCCGCGATGGAGCGCTTCGCAAGCTTCCTCGATGTGGTGAGCCACTACGAGGAGGACCGCAATCTGCCTTCGATCGACGGCTCCTCGAAGATGAGCCCGCACCTCCATTTCGGCGAGGTTTCCCCAGCCATGCTGTGGGATGCGATGAGCCGCTACACCTCCGAAGGGGCGCGGATTTATCGTTCCGAACTGCTCTGGCGCGATTATGCGCAGACCGTGATCTGTCAGTTCCCCGACTACCCGGTGAACAGCTACCGCGATGGCTACGATGACGGCATCTGGCGCAACCCCAATCGCGGCCATGTTATCGCCGAAGAGCTGGAGGCCTGGCAGCAAGGCCGCACCGGCTACCCGATTGTCGATGCCGGGATGCGCCAGCTCTGGCATACCGGCTGGATGCACAACCGCGTGCGCATGATCGCGGCGAGCTTTCTCATCAAACATCTGCTGATCGACTGGCGCGAGGGCGAGCGCTGGTTCTGGGATACGCTTGTCGATGCCGACTATGCCAGCAACGGCGTGAACTGGCAGTGGGTGAGCGGCACGGGGGTCGATTCGAACATGTTCGTGCGGATCATGGCTCCGCTCAGCCAGTCCGAAAAATTCGATGCGGCCGGCTACATTCGCGAATGGGTGCCCGAATTGGCCGAGCTGTCCGACAGCGAAATCCACGATCCGGCGGACGACAAGCGCGGCGACTATCCGGCGAAGATCATCGGCCACAAGGAAGCGCGCGAGAGGGCGCTGTCTGCCTATTCGGCTAACAAGCGCTGACGCTCGACCTCCATATAGCTTTCCACTTCGCGCTGAATATCGGCGAAGGGCAAGGATAGCGTGTCGCCGCTACCCGGTTCGGTCGTGAACATTGCCGTGCGATCGTTGACATGCGGGAACGCGACATCGGGCACGGGCAGCCCGAGAAATGCGCAAAGCGGTTCCCAACCGTCTTTCGCTTCGAATTCCAGCAGCCGCTCGGGCGCGATAGTCTCGCGCACCCGCGCGCCATAGGCTTCGAAGTGCGCGGTCATCGCCGCCCGGTCGAAGCGGTAGCCAAATGGATTCTGGGCGATGAGGGCAGGGCCGAGCGGCGAACCGAGCAGGGTGCGGAGGTGCTCGGGTTTGCCTACCGTTTGCCGCACCGATTCGAACCATCTGTCAGGATCGCGGCGCGTCAGGATCACCTTTGCTTCGGGAAACCGCCGGGCAAGCGGCCGCCACATCATGCAGCCTGGCGCATCGACCGTGGCGGAAAAGCTCTCCCAGAGCGGATCGAGCAATGCCGGCCGTGCCCGGGCGAATGTCCATCGCCATCGTGTCTGAGGATCAACGATGAACTCGGTCATATGATAACACCGCCCGATGCCAAGCATTTCGAGCGCAAACTTCAGAGATAATGTGCCGGTACGCGGCAATGCCGCCCCGATAACCTGCAATGTCATGTGATCGGTTCTGCCCGGCGCAGTCGCGAGCTGCAAGGCTCGAACGTTCGCTGCAATCTTGCCCGCCGCTGCGGCAGGTTCCATAAGGGTCCCATGGGCGCGAGTGGGGCACGAGGAACGGCATTGCTGGGCGCGGGGGCGCAGTTCGGTGCGCGCCCCGGCGTCATTCCCCGGCTTTTCGCCCCCGGCTTCGCGCGGATTATCGACCGTATCGATCAGCGCCTTGCCAGCGGGACAATTCACGCCGTTCTGCCCGATGGGTCGCGGCGCACGCTCGGCGGCCGTGCGCCCGGCTTCGAATGCGAGGTTCACCTGAAAGACTGGCGCGCGTTGGTGCGGCTGGCTACAGGAGGGTCGGTCGGCTGGTATCAGGCGTGGGAGGCGGGCGAGTGGGACAGCCCCGATCCGGTCCCGCTGTTTGCGCTGTTCATGGCCAATGCCGCCAGCCTCGGTGACACCGCCCGCGCCAAGGGCCCATGGAGATTGGCCGCCCGGATGCTCCATGCGCTGAAGCGCAATACCCGCGCGCAGGCGGAAAAGAACATCCACGCGCACTACGATCTCGGCAACGACTTTTACGGCGCCTGGCTCGATCCGAGCATGACCTATTCCTCGGCCTACCGCATGGCTGATGACGGGCTGGAGGCTGCGCAGCGCCGCAAGTGGGAGCGGCTCGCCGAGCGGCTGGGGAGCCCGACCAGCGTGCTCGAAGTCGGCTGCGGCTGGGGCTCGCTCGCGGCTTACCTTGCGCGCAGCGTTCCGCATGTGCAGGCGATCAGCATTTCGGACCAGCAGCTCGCCCATGCCCGCGCGCAGTGGCCCGATGTGGAATTCCGAAAGCAGGACTATCGCGATGTGACTGGCCAGTTCGACGGCGTGGTCAGCGTGGAGATGGTCGAAGCGCTGGGCCGCGAATACTGGCCAACCTTTCTCGACTGCATCGCGCGCGTGCTGCGCTCCGGTGGCCGCGCGGCGATCCAGTATATCGGCATCCGTGACGACATCTACGACGCCTACGCCGCCAGTGCCGACTTCATTCAGGCCTATGTCTTCCCTGGTGGGATGCTGCTGCGCACCAGCGAATTCCGCCGCCTTGCGGAAGAGCGCGGGCTGGCGTGGGACGATCAGGAGGACTTTGGCCTCGACTATGCCGAGACGCTGAAGGCATGGCGCGAAAGCTTCGACGCCGCCGTTGCCGAGGGGCGCCTGCCCGCCGGGTTCGACGAACGCTTCGTCCGCCTCTGGCGCTATTACCTGATGTATTGCGAGGGCGGCTTTCGCGGCGGCGGGATCGAGGTCAGTCAGGTCACGTTGGTGAAAAGATGAAGAGGGCGCTCGGCATTGCGCTGCTGGTGATCGCGCTGGCCGTGATTGCCGCGTATGCTTTGCTCACCCGCGAACAGCGCGCGGTGCTGCTCGACCCGCCGACCGATACCGACGTGCTGTTCTGGGATCAGGACACGCGCGACGCGATGTTCCGCGCGATGGACCAGTTTCCTTTCCTCGCCAAAAGCCATGTGGTCGCAGCGGGCGGAGAGGTACGGCCGCTGCCGAAAGGCGGGCCACTCGCCATCGATATCGATATGGCCGCGTTCGAGAAAAACCAGCGCAGCGCCGCCATCGTGATCCTCGTCGACGGCAAGCTGGTTTACGAAAGCTATGGCCTCGGCTTCGACGCGCAAGGCAAGTGGACGAGCTTTTCGGTCGCCAAGAGCCTCACCTCGACGCTGGTCGGCGCGGCCTTGCAGGATGGCGCGATCAAAAGCCTTGATGATCCGATCACCGACTATATCACTGACCTGAAGGGCTCGGCCTACGATGGCGTAACCATACGGCAGCTGCTGACGATGAGTTCGGGCGTGGCGTGGAACGAGGACTATACCGATTCCGCCTCCGACGTCGCCCGCTTCAACGCGCACAAGCCCGAAGGCAATATGGACGCGACTGTCTCTTATATGCGCACGCTGGGTCGCGCCGCGCCGCCGGGGGAGCGCTGGCACTACAACACCGGCGAGACCAATATGATAGGCGCGCTGGTGATGGCGGCCACGGGCAAGCCGCTGGCGGACTACATGTCGGAGAAGATCTGGCGGCCCTACGGGATGGAGGCCGATGCCTCGTGGTTGCTCAACTCTACGGGGCGCGAGATGGGCGGCTGCTGCTACCAGGCACGGACCCGCGATATGGCGCGGTTCGGGCAGTTCGTGCTCGATAACGGCATGGCGGGCGGCAAGCGCGTGGTGCCCGAAGGCTGGTTTGCCGAAGCGACCACCAAGCACTTCGAAACCGACCGCAATCGCGGCTACGGCTACCAGTGGTGGACCTATCCCGGCGGCGGCTTCGGTGCGAGCGGGATCTTCGGCCAGGGCATTTTCATCGATCCGGCGCGCAAACTGGTGATCGCCACCAATGCCGACTGGCCCGTCGCTAGCACCAGCGATGGCGTGATGGCCGAACGCACCCGCTTCTACGAGGCGGTGCAGTCCGCTGTGGATGCGCGGAAGGCGGGCGCTTCCCAATAAGGTGAACCGCCGGGTAGGACTGTTTTAACACGGCTTTGCTACGCGCATCGGCGTGACCTCATTTGACCCAATGCCGGAGTCCGCAGCGTGACCCCTGTCCTGCTCGTAATTGGAACCCGGCCTGAGGCCATCAAGATGCTGCCGGTGGTTCGCGCCCTGCGCGAAAGACCGGAGGTTGATCTGAAAGTCGTGACCACCGGCCAGCACCGCCAGATGCTCGATCAGGTCTTCGCGGTGTTTGGCGAGAAACCCGATATCGACCTCGACCTGATGACACCTGGCCAGACGCTGGGCGACATCACGGCGCGCGTGCTCAAGGAAATGGAGGGCCTGATCGCCGAGCATAAGCCTGGCCTCGTGCTGGTCCATGGCGATACCACCTCGGCGATGGCGGCAGCGCTCGCCGCCTTCTATGCCCGCGTTCCGGTCGGCCATGTCGAGGCGGGGCTGCGCAGCCATGATATTCACCGCCCATGGCCCGAGGAATATAACCGCATCTCCATCGACGCTGTGGCCCAGCTGCTCTGGTGCCCGACCGACATTTCGGCGCAGAATCTGCGGGGCGAACGCCCCATTGAGCGCGCCATCGAAGTCACCGGCAACAGCGGGATCGACGCGCTGCTTTATGTGGCCGAGCGGCTGACCGGCGACGAACTGGGCCAGCTTGGCCTCAAGCTCGATCCCGCCAAGAAGCTGGTGCTGGTCACTGGCCACCGCCGCGAGAGCTTTGGCGAGGGCTTTGCCCGCATATGCGATGCGCTCGCCGTGATTGCCGCGCGTGGCGATGCCGAAGTGGTCTATCCGGTCCACCTCAATCCGCAGGTCAAAGAGGTGGTCGAGGCGCGGCTGGGCGATACCGGCGCAGTGCATCTGATCCCGCCGGTCGACTATGTGCAGATGGTGGCCTTGATGAAAGCCGCGCACCTCGTGCTGACCGACAGCGGCGGCATTCAGGAGGAGGCCCCCGCGCTCGGGAAGCCCGTGCTGGTGATGCGTGATGTGACCGAGCGTCCCGAAGCCATTGCGACCGGCGTCGCCTCACTGGTCGGCACCGATGTCGATGTGATCGCGGGCGAGGTCGCCCGCCTGCTCGAAGATGAGACATATTACGCCAGCCGCGCCCGCGCGGTCTTTCCCTATGGCGACGGCACGGCGGCGCAGAAGATCGCCGCCTCGGTCGCGCAATTTGTGAGTTCTGACGCATGAAAGTCTGCACCGTTGGCCTCGGCTATATCGGCTTGCCCACCGCCGCCATGCTGGCGAGCCGTGGCCACGAGGTGATCGGCCTCGACGTCAAGCAGGACGTGGTCGACCTCATCAACGCTGGCCAGGCGCACTTTCAGGAGCCCGACCTTCAGATGCTGCTCAGCGCGGCGGTCGAGACCAAGCGACTACGCGCCACCACCACGCCCGAACCGGCTGAATATTTCATCATCGCCGTGCCCACGCCGATGGTCGATCAGGCCCCCGACATGAGCTTCGTGGAGAATGCCGCGCGCACGATTGCGCCGGTGCTGGCCAAGGGCAACGTGGTGATCCTCGAAAGCACCTCGCCGGTCGGCAGCACCGAGCGGCTGGCCGAGATTTTCGCCTCCGAACGCCCGGACCTCACCTTCCCGCGCTATCGCGATGAGGACGGCAGCGCTGATGTCGCCCTGTGCCACTGCCCAGAGCGTATCCTGCCCGGCCAGATGCTGCGTGAACTGGTTAGCAATGATCGCATCATCGGTGGCCTCACTATCGACTGCGCGAACAAGGCTGCGAGGCTTTACCAAAGCTTCGTCATGGGCACCTGTTACGTCACCGACAGCCGCGTGGCCGAATTGTGCAAACTCTCTGAAAATGCTTACCGCGATGTCAATATCGCCTTCGCCAACGAGCTTTCTATCATCTGCGACAAGCTCGGCACCGACGTGTGGCAAGTGCGCGAGCTGGCCAACCAGCACCCGCGCGTGAACATCCTGATGCCCGGCGCGGGCGTGGGCGGACACTGCATCGCGGTCGATCCGTGGTTCATCGTCGACAGTGCGCCCGAGGAAGCGCGGCTGATCCGCATGGCGCGCGAGGTCAACGACGACAAGCCGCACCGGGTGGTGGCGCAGGTCGAGCGGCTGGCCAACCGTTTTAAGGTGCCGACCATCGCCTGCTACGGCATCACCTACAAGCCGGACGTCGACGACGTGCGTGAAAGCCCGGCGCTGGAGATTGTTGAAGCGGTGGCAAGGCTGGAGGGGGCGCAGGTGCTGGTGGTGGAACCGAACCTGAGCGAGCTGCCGAACTCACTGGCAGACTTGCCCAATGTGAAGCTCGTGAGTGCCGATGAGGCGCGCGAGGAGGCCGATATCGTTACCTTCCTCGTCAGCCATCGCCAGTTCCAAAGGATGGATGCCGATAGCTTTCTGGCAAAGGCTATTGTCGACACCACCGGCATGTTCTCCACCCGCAAAGCCAAGGCGGTGGAGCGCGATTAGGCGGCCGACGCCGCCGCGAAGGCGGGCCAGAGCTTCCGGGTTGCTAAACGAAGGAGACAATGGCCCACCATCGCGGCGGCGGGGGCAGGTTCTTGGCGGCGCGCCTCAGGGGCGGCGCGGAATTTTCTCGCCGCGATAGCGCGCGAGGATCGTATCGTGGACGATAGTCGAGAGAAGATTAACGAAAGCACAACCGACTAGCGAATCCTCCCACCATATCACTTCGGCCTGCTGCGTTTCGAGGTCAGGCAGGCTGAGCCAGCACAGCGAGCCGGGGTGCATTCGGTTCACCGCCGTGGCCGAAAAGCCCGACAGCGAAATATCCTTCACTACGGTTTGAAACGAACGTGCGCCCGGCACGCGTAGCTGGGCCGGGATCATCAACTGCACCCGCTCGGCGCTGCGATCTTCCTGCGCGGCGAGATAGTAGATATCGGAGCGGTTCTGCAAACTCATGGGATAGATCCGGTTATGGTCGCGGCATGGATCGGCCCTAACGGCCAACCATCGCCCAGTATCTCGGCTATGCAGTTACATGAGTGTTACCAAAGGGGGTTAAGCCTCTGTTGACGCTCGTATCCGGTGCAAATTGGGGAAATCTTCACGCAACATATTTGCGATGAAGGTTCCGACCGCTTCGGGCGGCTTCACCGACTCGGGATCTTCACCTGGGTAGGCACGGGCGCGCATCGCGGTGCGCGTGGCACCCGGATCGAGCAGCGCCACCCGCGTTTCGGAGATGCGGGCGATTTCCTGACCATGGCACATCAGCAGGTTGTCGAAGGCGGCCTTGGTCGCGCCATAGGCACCCCAGAAGGCACGCGGCTCGGCCCCGACCGAGCTGGTCACGCCGATGACACGGCCTGCGTCGCTCCGCTTAAGCAGCGGATCGAAAGCCGACAGCAGCGCCTGCGTTGCCAGCACATTCAGCGTGAGCGCCTGGTTCAATTGCTTGCGGTCGATCTGCGTGACGGGCGTAAGCGTGGGCAGGGTCGCCGCATTGATAACGAGAACGTCGAGCTTGTCCCACCGCTGCGCCACCGCTTCGGCGAGGCGGGCGATGGAGTCGCTCTCGGTGAGATCCATTGGTGCGATGGTGGCGGCGCCGCCGGCGGAATGGATCGCATCTTCCACCGCCTCAAGGTCAGTGACCTTGCGGCCGGTGATCACCACATGCGCACCTTCGGCGGCGAGCGCCTTCGCCGTGGCCGCGCCGATCCCGCGCGAGGAGCCGGTGACGAGTGCGATCTTGCCTTCGAGCGAGCGGGGAGAGTTGTTGTCTGCCATCAGGCGACCTTTCCGACGGGAAGCGTCAGTTGTGCCGATTCACCGTTGCGGGCTTCCAGATCGGTGAGGCCGGTGGGGTACTCGCCGGTGAAACAGGCATCACAATATTGCGGGCACGCCTTGTCCCGTCCGGGCAGGCCCACGGCGCGGTAGAGCCCGTCAATCGAGACGAAGGCGAGGCTGTCGGCCTGGATGTGCTTGCACATGGCCTCGATATCCATCCGGCCTGCCAGCAGCTTCGAGCGTTCGGGCGTGTCGACGCCGTAGTAGCAGCCATAGCCGGTGGGCGGGCTGGCGACGCGGAAGTGCACTTCCTTCGCGCCCGCATCGCGCATCATCTGCACGATCTTGAGGCTGGTGGTGCCGCGCACGATCGAATCGTCGATCAGCACGATGGACTTGCCTTCCACCAGCGCCCGGTTGGCGTTGTGCTTGCGCTTCACGCTGGCGTGGCGCGCGCCGTCCGACGGCTGGATGAAGGTGCGCCCGACATAGTGCGAACGGATGATCCCCAACTCGAACGGGATGCCCGACTGCTGCGAATAGCCGATGGCAGCGGGAACGCCGCTATCGGGGACCGGCACGACGATGTCGGCCTCGCACGGCGATTCCTTGGCCAGCTCCATGCCGATGCTACGGCGGCTCTCGTAGACCGAGCGTTCGTTGAACACCGAATCGGGACGGCTGAAGTAGACATGCTCGAAGATGCAGGGGCGCGCCGGGTTGTTGCCGAAAGGGCGGTGCGAGCGGACCGAGCCATCGTGATCGACCTCGATCAGCTCGCCCGGCTCGACCTGGCGCACGAACTCGGCGCCGACCACATCGAGCGCGACCGTTTCGCTGGCGAAGACCGTGGCATCGCCCAGCTTGCCCATCACCAGCGGGCGGATGCCCAGCGGGTCGCGGCAGGCGGCCATGCCGCGCGGGGTCATCACGATCAGCGCATAGGCACCTTCGACCATGCGCAGCGCGTCGACCAGCTTATCGAGCATGGTGTGATAGCGGCTGGTGGCGACGAGGTGAATGATCACCTCGGTATCGGAAGTCGACTGAAAGATCGCTCCGTTCTTGACCAGGTCTTTCTTCAGCCGCATCGCGTTGGAAATATTGCCGTTGTGCGCCACGGCAAAGCCGCCGCTGGCAAGATCGGCGTAGAGCGGCTGCACGTTGCGCAGGCCCGATCCGCCGGTGGTGGAATAGCGCACGTGGCCAACGGCCATGTGGCCGGGCAGCTCGGCCAGCGATTCTTCGGTAGAGAAGTTCTCGGCGACGTGCCCGAGGCCGCGCCGGGTGTAGATTTCCGTGCCGTCGAAGGCGCTGATACCGACGGCCTCCTGGCCGCGATGTTGTAGGGCGTGGAGGCCGAGCGCGGTGGCGGCAGCGGCATCGGCAGCGCCGATAACGCCAAACACGCCGCATTCTTCGCGCAATTTGTCGCCGTCCGCGTCGTAGAAAGGATGCGTCGTGATCATGGGGTCCGTGGGGGTAGCTGCGGGCGCCCTCCCAATGGCGATATTACGGGAGGATTACAAGGGGCGCGGCGGGGTTTTGGTGCACAAGCGAAAGGCCCTAAGGCGCAATCCAGAGCCGCAGGCAATAGGCGACCGCGCCCAGCAGGGCCACGCTGCTCGCCCAGATCGCGGCCAGCCAGGCGAGTCGCCGCCACAAGGGGGCGCGGTCGGCAGGGATTTCCTCCGGCGCCATCAGTGGTAGCCTTCATCGGCCACCTTGCCGCGGAACACCCAGTAGGCCCAGCCGGTGTAGGCGATGATCAGCGGCATGGTGATCGCAACACCCACCAGCATGAAGACCTGGCTGCGCTCGGGCGCGGCGGCGTCCCAGATCGTGATTCCCGGCGGAACCACGTTGGGCCAGATCGTGAAGCCGAGGCCCGCCATGCCGAAGAAGAACAGCGCGATTGAAAGCCAGAACGGCTTGGAGTGGTGCGCCTTGAGGATCGCTCGCAGCAGAGAAATGGCGACGATCATCGTCAGGATCGGAACCGGGGCTGCATAATAGATCTCCGGCGCGGTCAGCCACCTTTCGGCATATTCGGCATTGAGCGCGACGTTATAGAGGCTCACCCCCGCCATCAGGATAAGCGTTGCCGCGCCGGCGGCGATGGCAAGCTTGCGGGCATGGGCCTGCGCCGGGCCATCGAGCTTCCAAATCAGCCAGGTGCTGCCCAAAAGCGCATAGCCTGCCACCACACCCAGCCCGGTCAGCAGCGTGTAGGGCGTAAACCAGTCGAACCAGCTTCCGGCATAGGCGCGGTCGACCACCTTGATGCCCTGCAGAATCGCGCCCAGCGTCATGCCTTGGCTCATCGCTGCAACCAGCGACCCACCGGTGAAAGCCTTGTCCCAAAAGGCGCGGTGGGCAGGATCGCGCCAGCGGTATTCGAAAGCCACGCCGCGGAACACGAGGCCCAGGAGCATCGCGATAATCAGCGGATAGGTTGCGGGCAGGATCACTGCATAGGCAAGCGGGAAGGCTGCAAACAAGCCGCCACCGCCGAGCACCAGCCAGGTCTCGTTACCATCCCAGACAGGCGCGATGGAGTTTATTGCGCGGTCGCGTTCCGGCCCCGGCGTGAAGGTGGGGAAGAGCACGCCGATGCCCAGATCGAAGCCGTCCATCACCACGTATGCAAACACGCCGAAGGCGATGATGAAGGCCCATACGGTGGTGAGATCGACATTAACGGCCATCGGTCGCCTCCTCGTGATCTTCGGGCAGGGCGGTAGGGTCGTTGGGGTTTTGCGTTGGCCCCGGCGTAATGCCAGCCGTTCTCACCGGCCCCTTCGCGGTGCTCTTCACACCCTTTTCACCCGTATGCGGCGGCTTCTGCATCAGCTTTAGAATGTACCACACGCCAAAGCCGAACACGGCAAAATAGACCAGTACAAAGGCGAGCAGACTGGCAGCAACTGCCGGCGCATCGAGTGGGCTCGCCGATTGCGCGGTGCGCAGCAGCCCATAGACGGTATAGGGCTGGCGGCCGACCTCAGTGGTGATCCACCCGGCGATTACCGCTACGAAGCCGGTCGGCCCCATCACGATGGCGGCGCGGTGCAGCAGCGGCCATTCATAGAGCTTGCCGCGCCAGCGCGCGAACAGGCTCCAGAAGCCGAGCAGCATCATGCCGGTGCCGATTGCGACCATGATGCGGAAAGCCCAGAACACCGGGAAAACCGGCGGCTGTTCATCATCGGGCACGGTGTCGAGACCGGCGAGCGGCGCATCGAGGCTGTGTTTGAGGATCAGGCTCGAAGCCTTCGGAATGCCGATGGCGTAGTCGAGGGTTTGCGTGGTGTCGTTGGGAATGCCGAACAGGTAGAACGGTGCCCCATCGGGGTGGCTCTCGTAGTGCCCCTCCATCGCCATCACCTTCGCCGGCTGATGCTCCAGCGTGTTGAGACCGTGCTGATCGCCGACGAAAATCTGCACCGGGGCGACCAGCGCAGCCATCCACATCGCCATCGAAAACATTTTGCGCGCGTGCTCGTTAGTCCTGTCTTTAAGCAGGTGCCATGCACCCACCCCGCCGACCACGAAGGCGGTGGTGAGATAGGCTGCGATCACTGTGTGGGCCAAGCGATAGGGAAAGCTCGGATTGAAGATAATATCGATCCAGCTCTCACCCGGCAGGAATTGGCCATTCGCGCCCATCTCGAAACCGGTAGGTGTGTGCATCCACGAGTTCACCGACAGGATCCAGAACGCCGAGACGAAGGTGCCTCCGGCCACCATCAGCGTGGCGAGGAAGTGGAGCTTCTTGCCCACCTTGTTCATGCCGAAAAGCATCACGCCAAGGAAGCCAGCCTCAAGGAAGAAGGCGGTGAGCACCTCGTAGGCCATCAGCGGCCCGATCACCGGCCCCGCCTTGTCGGAGAACACCGACCAGTTGGTGCCGAACTGGTAGGACATCACGATGCCTGAGACGACGCCCATGGCAAACGCGATGGCGAAGATCTTCAGCCAGTACTTGAACAGATCGAGATAGACGTGCCTGCCGGTCTTCAGCCACAGCCCTTCGAGCACTGCGAGATAGCTCGCCAGCCCAATCGAGAAAGCGGGGAAGATGAAGTGAAAGCTCACCGTAAAGGCAAACTGGATGCGCGCGAGGAGAAGCGCGTCTAGGCTATCGAACATGTGGCTCACCTTTTGTGAGTGAGAGCTGGATGCGGCCTAGGCCTTTCGTCCCAGTGAAACAATGGGACGTTCGCTTACGGTAAGTGATTATTTGAATGAGGGGTGATCGCTCGCGCCTTTCGCCAGCGATAGAAAGTTTGTTCTCCGAAATGCCTATGGCGCGGCAGCTCTGTGTAAGCGCGGCCCCATTGCAGGGTTGGAAACAGCCGCGCCAACAAGCTCGATGGTCCGTCAGTCCTGAAGTTGCGCGGCGATCGGCGAGAGGTCGTAGCCGGCATTGGCGGCGTTGCCGATCCGTTCGTCGACGGGAAGGCCATCGGGGTTGGCCAGCGTCTCCAGCGTCACGCAGCGCGTGCCCGAGCGGCAGTAGGCCAGCACCTTGCCCGGTGTTCCCCGGCGCACGGCGGCATAGGCTTCCACAGCGGGCCGGGTGAACTGGCCGCTTGCAATCGGGATGTGGTGATAGGCAAGTCCTGCCGCCTCTGCCGCGGCGCGCATGGTCGCGACATCGGGCTGGCCCGGCTCTTCGCCATCGGGGCGGTTGCAGATCACGGCGACGAAGCCCTGCTTGGCCAGTTCGGCCATATCCTCGGGCTCGATCTGCGGGGCAACGGCGACGTTATCGGAGACGGGGCGAATATCCATTATGCGTCCTTTTCGAACAGGCGAACCAGAACCATGCCGATGAGCATGGTCGCGACGAACACTGCCGCAGAAACGGGTTCGATTACCAGCGCTGCGATGCCCGGACCAGGGCACAGGCCAGCCAGACCCCAACCCACGCCGAACAATCCGGCCCCGATCACGAGGCGCGGGGTGATGTCGCGTACGCCGGGCAGGGTGAACACGTCAGCAAACAATGGGTGGATCATGCGCGGCTGGATCAGCCAGGCGATGGCCATCACCAGCACCGCGCCGCCCATCACGAACGCGAGCGTCGGGTCCCAGGTGCCGAACAGGTCGAGGAACCCCCGCACGCGGGCCGGGTCGGTCATGCCGCCCAGCGCGAGCCCCGCGCCGAACAGCACGCCCGAAAGCAGCGCCACGAGCGCCTCGGAGGTTACTTTTTGCCGCATGTGTTCATTCCCAGCAGACCATAAAGCGGGCAGATTGAGACGAGGCTCGTCACAACGAAGATGGCGGCGATCACACAGGCGCCAATGGCGAGCCCATCGGTGATCGTTCCGCTGACCGCAAGGCCTGCAAGCACCACGGCGACGATCAGGCGCTGGGTCTTGTCGAGCGATCCCATGTTCTTTGACATTGTCATCCCCCTTGTCAGATCAGGACATTCATGATCGCCACCGTGGCGATGCCAGTGGCCATGAAGGTGAGCGTCGCCACGATCGAGCGCGGCGACAGGCGCGACAGTCCGCAAACACCGTGGCCGCTAGTGCAGCCTGAGCCGAGCCGGGTGCCAATGCCAACCACAAGGCCGGCAACGGCGACCCAACGAAGCGACAGGAAGCTTGGCGTGAGCGGGCCGTTTAGCGCCATCACCACCTGCGCGCCCAGCGGCAGCCCGAGCACGAAGGCCCAGGCGGCCACACGCGGGAGCGAGCTGTTGGCGACTCCGGTGGCGCGAGCGAAAATGCCCGAGATACCGGCAATCCGACCGGACCCCAGCAGCAGCACCGCCGCCGCGAGCCCGATCAGCACGCCGCCAGCAAGTCCGGCAAGCGGCTCGGCATGAGGGAAGCCGGGCAACATCAGACGGCGTTCAGCGGAATCTTGAGGTAGGTAACCCCGTTGTCTTCCGCGGGCGGCATGTGGCCGGCGCGCATGTTTACCTGCACCGAGGGCAGGATCAGGCGCGGCATGTCGAGCGTGGCATCGCGCGATTCGCGCATCTCCACGAATTCGTCTTCGCTCACGCCGTCATTGGCATGAATATTGTCTTTTCGCTCGGCCCCCACGGTGGTTTCCCAGACGTAGTAGTCGCGCTCGGGTGGCTGATAGTCGTGACACATGAACAGGCGCGTCGCCTCGGGCAGTTCGAGAATGCGGCGTAGGCTGCGGAACAGCTGGCGCGCATCGCCGCCGGGGAAGTCTGCCCGGGCGGTGCCGTAGTCAGGCATGAACATGGTGTCGCCGACGAAGGCCGCGTCGCCCATCACATAGGCGATGCAGGCGGGCGTGTGGCCCGGCACATGCATAACGGTAACGGGTAACTTACCGATCTGGAACGTATCGCCATCGGCAAACAATTGGTCGAAGTCCGATCCGTCGCGCTGGAATTCGCTGCCAGCATTGAACAGC
The DNA here is from genome assembly GCF_005434915.1 of Aurantiacibacter suaedae. Classification (GTDB taxonomy): domain Bacteria; phylum Pseudomonadota; class Alphaproteobacteria; order Sphingomonadales; family Sphingomonadaceae; genus Alteraurantiacibacter; species Alteraurantiacibacter suaedae. The sequence goes on along the minus strand of NZ_SKCG01000001.1, from coordinate 669,258 downwards.
CTGCCGAACACGCCCTGCACGGTGACGATATGTTCGCCGATGGCGACCGTTCCGCCAAGCTTTTCCTTGAGATAGGGCGCTGCCGAAAGGTGGTCGGCATGGGCGTGCGTTTCGAGCAGCCAGGTGACGGTGAGATCGTGCTTTTTCACGAAGGCGATCAGCTGGTCTGCCGCTTCGACCTTGGTTCGGCCCGAGGCGGGATCGAAGTCTAGCACCGAGTCGATAATGGCTGACTCCCGCGTTTCCACATCCCACACGACATGGCTTGCGGTGTTGGTAACCTCATCGAAAAAGCTCGCGACTTCGGGGCGCGGGGCCTTGCCTGCGAGCACGGCTTCTACCTGCCTGGTGGCGGCGATAAGGGCCTGATCGGCGTTCTCCATGACCAGCTCCTCACTTAGTAAGATACACATATTATGTATATGTATTGCCTTTAGCCTGTCAAGTGATAGGAAGTGTCAATGAACGACGATCAGCTTTCGAATGGCCCATACTCGGGTTTGCGCATTGGCGACCTCGCGCCCGACTTCACCGCCCGCAGCACGGCAGGCCCGGTGCGCCTGGCCGACTTTCGGCAAAACTGGCTGATCCTGTTTTCGCACCCGGCGGACTTTACCCCGGTCTGCACCACCGAATTCGTCGCCCTGGCGCGCGGGGCGCACGACTTTGCCAAGCGCGATTGCGCGCTGATGGCGCTCTCGGTCGACAGCCTGTTCTCGCATTTCGCCTGGTTGCGGATGATCCGCGACCGGACCGGGGTGGAAGTGCGCTTCCCGATTATCGAAGACCCGACCATGGTGATCGCCCGCGCCTATGGCATGGTCGGCAAGGAGGATGCCGACAGCGGTACGGTGCGCACCACCTTCTTCATCGACCCGACCGGCACGATCCGCGCCATGACCTGCTATCCGGCCAATGTCGGTCGTTCGATCCCCGAGATGCTGCGCACGCTAGATGCCTTGCAGGCGGCGGGTGAAAAGCAGCTCGCTCCGGCCGATTGGCAACCGGGCGATGCCTTGCTCAACCCGGCCAGCGTGTCGCTCGACGAGGTGTTCGCCGCCGCCGAGCCGAGCGACTGGTTCCTGAAAGGGGGCGCGCAATGACCGAAGAAGAGCTTCCAGTCGAGGAACTGAAGGCGGTGGCCCACCCGGTGCGTTTGAAAATCCTCAAGATCCTGTGCGAGGGAGAACGCAATGTCGGCGAGATCGAGGAGATCGGCAGTATCGGCCAGCCGAGCCTCTCGCAGCAACTGGCGATCCTGCGGCAAGCCGGACTCGTTACCACCCGGCGCGAGGGCAAGATGGTGTTTTACGGTGTGGAGCGTGCAGCCTTCCGGCAGATTCTGGAATGCCTGACCAAGATTTGCGTCAAAGATGATGAGGCGGCTGCCACGCGCACGCCAACCCCGTCACCCGGCGCAGCGAATTTCGCGCGGCTCGCCTGAGCCTCAGTTTTCCTCAGCGCCGGCCAGCATCCCGCCGCCAAGCGCGATATAGAGACTGGCCGCGTTCTGGTCGGCCGCACGCTCGGTCGAGAGCAGCGTCTGGCGGGCCGAGAACAGGCTGCGCTCGGCATCGAGAACCTCGAGATATTCCGCCACGCCCTCACGATAACGCAGCCGTGCGATATGGGCGATCTGCTCCAGCGCCGCGATGTTGCGCTCCTGCGCGGCGATCTGTTCGGCAATCCAGCGGCGACCGGCCAAGGCATCGGCCACCTCCTGGAACGCGGTCTGCACCGCCTTGTCGTAGTTCGCGACCTCTTCGACTTCGGTCGCCTTGGCGAGGTCAAGGTTAGCCTCGCGTCCGCCATTGTCGAATATCGGCAGGCTGATGCTCGGCCCGAATGACCAGCCGAAACCAGACGAATCGAACAGGCCGGAAAGATCGGTCGAGGCGTAGCCGGCATTGCCGGTGAGGCTGATCGAGGGAAAGAAAGCGGCGCGCGCCGCGCCGATGTTCGCCCGCGCGGCGCGCAGTTCCTGCTCGGCTTGGACGATATCGGGCCGTGCCAGCAACAGGTCCGAAGGCAGACCGGCGCTGAGCCGTGCGGCGTTGACCTGTTCGGTCAGTTCGCGCCCCTCGGGAAGATCGCCGGGAATGCGCCCGCCCACCAGCACGCGCAATCGGTTGCGCAGAGTGGCGGCCGTTTGCCGTTCGCTGGCGAGTTGCTGTTCGGCAGTTGTCAGCAGCGAGCGCGCCTGCTCGCTAGGCAGGCCGGATTCGACGCCTGCCTCCAGCCGCAGTTGCTCGATCCGCAGCGCATCGCGGCGGCTTTCGGCGGTGGCTTCGGCCAATGCGATCTGCTGATCGGTTTCGGCGATCTCGAAGTAGGTGCTGGCAATATTGCCGATCAGCGAAAGATAGAACGCTCTCTGAGCTGCCTCGGTCGCCAGATAACGCGCCCGTGCGGCTTCGCTGAGGTTTGCCACGCGGCCCCAGAAATCCAGCTCGAAAGCGGGCACCGCCACGCCGAGCTGATAATTCGTTGCCTCGACGGCAGTCCTGCCGCCCTGTGCATCCGGCACCTGCGAGCGGCTTCTGGCCACGGAGCCGTTGGCATTGAGATTGGGGAGCCGTTCGGAATCCTGAATGCGATACTGCGCGCGGGCCTGGTCGATTCGCGCGGTGGCAGCGACCAGATCGCGATTGTTGGCAAGGCCCGACGCGATCAGCGTCTGCAGACGCGGGTCGACGAAGTAGTCCTGCCAGGCCAGCGTGCTGGCAACCAGCGTCCCATCGGGCCGCAGGTCTGCGTCCCACGCGGTGTCGCTCGCCGTGGCGAGATCGGGGCGCACATGGTCGGGCGCGAGATTTACGCAACCCGTGAGCGCGGTGCCCAAGAGGGCGAAGGTGATCAGGCGGCGCGTCATTGCGAGGTCTCCTCTGACGTGACGGGCGCGCCTGCCACCGCCGGTTGATGACGGCTGAGGTGCTTGCGCACCAACAGGTAGAGAACGGGGATGAGGAAGATGCCGATGGCCGTCGCCGCGATCATCCCGCCCATCACGCCGGTGCCCACTGCGGCGCGGCTGGCAGCACCAGCGCCCGAGGCGATCACCAGCGGCACCATGCCGGCGATAAAGGCCAGCGAGGTCATCAGGATCGGCCGCAGGCGCAGCCTTGCCGCTTCCTCGACCGCCTCCACGACGGATTTGCCCTGCTCCTCGCGCTCGATGGCGAATTCGACGATCAGGATCGCGTTTTTCGCGGCAAGGCCGATGATCGTGATGAGGCCCACGTTGAAATAGACGTCCGCTGAGAAACCGCGCAGCATCGAGAACAACACCGATCCCAGCACGCCTGCCGGAATGATCAGCAACACGGCAAAGGGCACGGCCCAGCTTTCGTAAAGCGCGGCTAGCAGCAGGAACACCACTAGCAGCGACAGACCCAGCAGGATACCGACCTGGCCCGCGCTCTGCTTCTCTTCGAAGCTGAGCCCGGTCCATTCATAGCTCATGCCCGCGGGCAGGCTCTTGGCGAGCTGCTCCATTTCGGCCAGCGCAGCACCGGACGAGCGACCCGGTGCGGCCTGCCCCGAAATCGTCATCGCAGGATAGCCGTTGTAGCGGGCAAGGCTTGGCGGCCCGGCGCTCCACTTGACCTGCGCAAAGCTGCTGAACGGGACCAGTCCGCCATTGGCGTTGGGCACGCGCAGCGCAAGGATGTCTTCCGGCGTCATGCGATAGTCGGCATCGGCTTGCACGATCACGCGCTGGATGCGGCCATCGCGCGGGAAGTCGTTGACGTAGAACGACCCGAAGTTGACCGCGAGCGCCGAGTTCACCGCATTGATTGACAGCCCTTGGGCGCGAGCCTGCACGCGATCGACGCTCACTTCCAGTTGCGGATTGTCGGCCTGTTCCTCGGGCCGGACGCCGGTGACGACGTCGCTTTGCATCGCTGCGCCGAGCAGCTGGTTGCGCGCTGCCTCGAGCTGGTCGCGGCCAAGTCCGGCGCGGTCCTCGATCTTCATCGTGAAGCCGCTGGCGTTGCCGAGCGACTGGATCGCAGGCCGCTGGATCACGAATACCGTTGCGTCAGGTATTCCGGCAAAGCGCTGCATCGTCCGCCCGGCAAGAGCCGAAGCGCTGTTTTCAGGTGCCGTGCGTTCGGACCAGTCCTTCAGACGAACGAACATCATCGCGTTGTTCTGGCCGCTGCCAAAGAAGCTGAACCCCTTCGCCGTGATGACCGTCGCGACTTCGGGCTGCTCGTCCCAATAAGCCTGCAGCTCGTCAAGCACCTCTTGCGTGCGCGCGGCCGTGGCGCCCGGCGGAGTTTGCACCACCGTCACGACGTCGCCCTGGTCTTCCTGGGGCAGGAAGGCGGTGGGCAGGCGCAGATAGAGAAAGGCAGTCACGGCACAGATAAGCACGAAGGCCATCAGCGCGCGAAACGGCTTCGACAGAATCTTGTCGTTTGTGCGGCCGTAGCGGCCCGTCATGCGCGAGAACCAGGTGTTGAACCCGTCGAAGAAGCCGTCGACCTTGGCTTTCACTTTGCCGAAACGCGTCGTCGGTGCCTCGGCATCGCTCTCGCGATCCTTGCGGTGGACCGGCTTGAGGAAGGTCGCGCACAGGGCCGGTGTCAGCGTGAGGGCGAGCACGGCGGAGAAGAAGATCGACGAGGCCAGCGTCACCGAGAACTGGCGGTAGATTCCGCCCACGGAGCCGCCGAAGAAGGCCATGGGTACGAACACCGCGATCAGCACCAGCGTGATACCGATGATCGCACCGGTAATTTCTTTCATGGCCTTCTGCGTGGCCTGCAAGGGCGGCAGGCCTTCTTCGGACATGATCCGCTCGACGTTTTCGATCACCACGATGGCATCGTCGACCAGAATACCGATCGCCAGCACCATGCCGAACAGCGTCAGCACGTTGATCGTGAAGCCGAACAACCACAGGCCAAGGCATGCGCCTGCCAGCGCGATAGGAACGACAAGCGCAGGGATGATGGTCGCGCGCCAGTTCTGCAGGAATATGAACATCACGAGGAAGACAAGCACCATCGCTTCGACCAGCGTGACGATAACTTCTTCTACCGAGAGTTCGATGAAGGGCGTGGTGTCGTAAGGAATCGTCGCCGCGACATCGTCGGGCAGCGTCTCTTCCAGCTCCTTTACCCGTTGCTTGACCGCAGCGGCGGTATCTAGCGCATTGGCGCCGGTGGCGAGCTGGACAGCCAGGCCTGCCGCCGGTGCGCCGCTCAGCGCGAAATCGCTGGCGTAGGTCTGGGCGCCCAGCTCCACGCGGGCGACATCGGCAAGCCGCACTGTGTTGCCGCCAGTTTCGGTGCGCAGGATGATCTGCTCGAACTCTTCCACCGTCGAGAGGCGGTCGTCGGTCACGATCGAGGCGGTGATCTTCTGCCCGTCGGTGAAGGGCTGGTCGCCGATGGCGCCGGCGCCGACCTGCGCGTTCTGCTCCTGAATGGCGGCCGTCACATCGCTCGGAGCGAGGCCGTAGGACGCGAGCTTCTGCGGGTCGAGCCAGATGCGCATGGCATAGGACGAGCCGAACTGGGTGATGTCACCCACACCGGGCACGCGGCGCAGTTCGTCGACGATATAACTCGAAGCAAGGTTGCCGAGTTCGAGCGATCCGGTCTCGCCGCTTTTCGAACTCAGCGCGACCACGAGCATGAAGCTGTTGCTGGCCTGCCGCACGCTCACGCCGATCTGGCGGACCTGCGCGGGCAGCCGCGATTCGACGCTGCTCAGCCGGTTCTGCACCTGCGTTTGGGCAATATCGATGTCGGTGCCCGGCGCGAAGGTGACATTGATGCTGGCGGACCCGTTCGATGAACTGGTGGCCGACATATATTGCAGGCCCTCGATCCCGTTGATTTCCTGTTCCAGGATCTGAGTAACGTTCTGCTCGACCGTGGCGGCATCCGCCCCGGTGTAGACCGCGCTAACCGTCAGCGAGGGCGGGGCGATGTCAGGATATTGCTCGATAGCGAGCGAGCGCAGAGCGAGCACGCCCGACAGCAGGATGCCGATTGCGAGCACCCATGAGAAGATGGGCCGCCTGATGAAGAAATCGGCCATGGATCAGTTCGCCCGCGATGCAGCCGGAGCCGCCGCCTTGGAAGAGGCAGCAGGCCTTGGGGAATCGGAGGGGACCGTCACCGGAGCGCCCGCTCGCAGCTTCTGGATATTGTTCGTTATCACCCGGTCACCGGCCTTGAGGCCATCCTTGACGATCCACTTGTCGTCGAACATCGCGCCGAGCGTGATCTGCCGCAGCTGAGCCGTGCCTTCCTTGTCGATCACGAACACGGTGCCACCCGTCTCGGTCATGCTAACAGCCACCTGCGGCACGGCAATTCCGTCGCTATAATAGCCTGCCTCCACCCGCACGCGCACGAACTGGCCGGGCAGCAAGATGCCTTCCGGATTGGCGAAGCGGGCGCGCAGCTCCACCGTGCCGGTGGCTTCGTTGACCGACTGGTCGAGAAAGTCGATCGTGCCGGGGATCGGATATTCCGACCCGTCGGGCAGAGTGAGAGTGACCGGTATGCTGCCACTATCGGACAGCGTGAGCGAGCCATCGGAGATCGAACGGCGGATAGAGAGCACTTCCTGCGCCGAGTTCGAGAACACCACATAGACCTGATCGATCTGTTCGATGGTGGTCAGCAAGGTCGCCTCGGTGGCGCTGACGAGTGCGCCTTCGGTCACCTGCGCGCGACCCGCGCGGCCCGATATGGGCGCGCGCACCGTGGTGTAGCCAAGCTGGAGCGAAGCCGCCTGCACCTGCGCGCGAATCTGCGCCACGTCGGCATCGGCGGCGCGAGAGGTGGCAACGGCGGCATCGAATTCCTGCCGGCTGATGGCGTTTTCCTCCACCAGCGGGCGATACCGTTCAACCACCGCGCGGGCGTTGGCGGCGGTTGCCTCGGCGCGTTGCAGGCTGGCCTGCGTCTGCGCGAGGCTGGCGCGCAGCTCGCGCGGATCGATCCGGAACAGCGGCTGGCCTTCGCGCACGTAGCTGCCGTCTTCGAGGAGCTGCGTTTCGAGAATGCCGGTGACGCGGGCGCGAACCTCCGACTTGCGCACAGCCGTTACGCGGCCGGGCAATTCGAGCACATTGGGAATCCGTTCGCCGGTAATCGTGACCGCCTCGACCGGAAGCGGCGGCGGGGCAGCCTGTTCCGCTTCGCCCCCGCAAGAGGACAGAAGAAGCAAGGGAATCACGATATTAAAGGCACGCATGAGGGAATCCGTTCTATTGTGCGGCGCAAAATTGTGTATTGCCTCTTACACATTCAAGCGGTGCATGATAGATTTTTTTATGCTGAAAGGTGTTCGGAGTGGATCGGAGCAAGCATTTGCAGGACCAAAGGCTCCAGGCGCGCCGCGTGGCAATGCTTGATGCAGCTGAGCAGCTGTTTGGCGAACAGGGGTTTGACGATACCACGCTGAGCGCAATCGTCGCGCGGTCCGGCGGCTCGTTGGCGACGCTCTATAAGTTGTTCGAAACCAAGGAGGGCTTGCTGGCGCAGGTGCTGCACCGGCGCCCTGATCAGGCGCGCGCGGTGATCGCCGAAGTGCGCGATCAGCGGTTGCCGTCAGCGCAGATGCTGCGCGAGATTCTGATGCGGCTGCGGGCGAAGGCTTTGAGCGAGGAGAATATCCGGCTTGTGCGCGCCATGGTGGCGCAATCGATCCGCGACGAGACGTTCTCGCAACAGTTCCGCGGCGAACATCTGGAGCGCGCGATTGCCGAAATGGCGGAAATTTTCGCCAAGCTTCAGGCCGCTGGGAAGGTTACGCCCGACGACGATCCCGAGGTCCTGGCAAGGATGTTTTTCTCGATGATCTCGTTCGACATATACACCGCCGTGGCGCGGTTCGAGATGTTCCACAAACGCACCAAGGAGCAGGTCGAGGCCGAGTTCGGGCTGTTCCTGCGCACTATCGGGCTGGAAGGCTCGGACTGAGGGAGCGGTGCGGCTGTCAGCTCCCCGGCTGTCTGCTATGGCGCTGTGACCAAGAACTGCACGGGCGAGGCGGTGCGGAGCGGGGTGGTCGGCCAGCGGTCGAAAGCCAGGGTGAGCCCACTTTTTTGCGATCTCCGCTTGGATCGCTGCTGCTACCTTAAGGTGACGTTCTAGAGAATTGTCAGTTCAGAACCGAAACGTAAGCCTCAATTATCCTTCGGTATTCGCCTCAAGCCAGGTCTCGCATAGTCTGTAAAACGCATAATCCTGAGTAAACCATTGCCGAAGATTGCGCTTTGCCTTTTCAGAAAGTGGAGGGGCTTCATCGTAATTGTTGGCATGAAGACGGCTGGCTGGCTCATCACTAGGCTTTTCTAACTGAGCGATTTTTAGAAAACGATCATAGTCCTCATCGAACCGCTCCTGCCTGATGATCCACATCGGGGGGCGCACCTCGAGCAGGTTGCCTTGTAGAAAGAACCAGTTAACCAGATTCTGGCCGGTGTGTCGGATAGAGATCATCGCTTGGGTAGCGGCGGTGCCCCTGTCGCTTGGATCGAACAAGGCTTCTGCCAAGTCGTTGGCGTGTGGAAAATCGCGAAACGCCACCTTCTCAAAGTCAGACCAGGGCACATCATAAACAGGCTGACCCTTGCGCTTTCGAGAATAAAAGCCAGAGTAAAAACGGCTGATCGGGTCTCGGATCGAAAAGAAATATGGCGCATCACGGGGTATATCCTTGAGGTATACATCGTGTTTGTGCACAACGATCTTATCAGAGTGCTGTTTGGCCAAGCGTTTTATCTGCGATCCAGCTGCCTTTCCGATATGTAGAAAGTGAAAGGCGTCGGCGCGATCGCTCTTATCTTGTTTTGATCGCTTGATTGTCTTGAAAATGCTCACTTCCGCACCCCACATCAGGAATGGCCAGATTGAGAGCAGCAAACGCGCAGATACGCAAGGACTGGTTGTCGCTTCGACTCGTGCCTTCCGCATCGCTGGCGTGGTGTTGTTTGCAATCTTCTCACGTAGTGCCGCCTCTTGGGTGATCGGCTTGGCCGAGTCCGGCGGCGCCAGCAGCGCAGAACGGAGCCTATCTGCCCCACGCGGGAGCTCCTGAATGGAATTCAGAGCGCATTGTTAGCTAAGACGTAAAATGGTCGGGGAGAGAGGATTCGAACCTCCGGCCCCTGCCTCCCGAAGACAGTGCTCTACCAGGCTGAGCTACTCCCCGACCGGAGCCAACAGACGTTGTGCTGTAAGGCAGGAGCGCGCCTATATGCAGGGCGCTCGCAGCACGCAAGGGCTTTGTTGCGAAATAGGCCGATAACTGTGTCGCCGGCTCATTCTCACACGGGTTCGGGGAGGTCGCTTGCATTCGTACCCCTATCCGGCGCAAGGAGTTCTCGGCACAGGCATCGCCCGCGACATTCGGCTTGTCCGTATCGCAGAGGCGTTATTTCAGGAGCGATCATGCGGGTTTTGATCACGGGCGCGGCTGGCTTTATCGGGGCCGAACTGGCCATGCGCCTGCTTGCACGCGGCGATGAGGTGATTGGCGTCGATAACTTCAACGACTACTATCAGGCCTCGCTCAAGTTCGACCGGCGCGATCGTTGGTTGGCCGCAGGCGAGGGCCGCGCCAAGTGCCTTACGCTCGACTTTGCCGATCACGACCAGCTCGAACGCGCTCTCGAAGGCGAACATTTCGACCGTGTTGTGCATCTGGGGGCACAGGCAGGGGTGCGCTATTCGATCGAGAATCCGCGCGCCTATGCTCAGTCGAACCTGGTCGGGCATCTCAACATGCTGGAAATTGCCCGTCATCGCCAGCTTGAGCATATGGTCTACGCAAGCTCATCGTCGGTCTATGGCGGGAACGACAAGCTTCCCTTCGCGGTGGAGGACCGGGTCGATCATCCGCTCAGCCTCTATGCCGCCACCAAGAAGGCCGACGAGCTGATGAGCGAGACCTACGCCCATCTTTACCGTTTGCCGCTTACCGGGCTGCGTTTCTTTACGGTCTATGGTCCCTGGGGCAGGCCTGACATGATGATGTGGATCTTCACCCGCAAAATCCTCGCGGGCGAGCCGATTCCTGTGTTCAATCACGGCGAGATGTTCCGCGACTTCACCTTTATCGACGATATCGTGACCGGCGTGGTGGCCAGCCTCGACAATCCGCCTTTCGATAATGGCGAGGCTAAGGCTGGCGGCAGCGTGAAGCCCCATGCGCTTTACAACATCGGCAACCACCGTAGCGAGCATCTTATGAAGGTGATCGGCCTGTTGGAGGATGCCTGCGGGCGCAAGGCCGAGATCGACATGCAGCCGATGCAAAAGGGCGATGTCGAGCGGACCTTTGCCGATATCGACGCCATCCGGGGCGATCTCGGCTACGAACCGACGACCAGCATCGAGGCCGGCGTGCCAGCCTTCGTGCAGTGGTTCCGCAACTATCACAAGATCTGACGCGAGGAACGTGCGATGAGCCACCCCGAGCAGCAATATCTCGATCTTATGCGCCGCATCTGGACCGAGGGCGACGAGCGGATCGACCGCACTGGCATCGGCACGCGTTCGGTATTCGGCCCGCAATTGCGGTTCGACCTCGGTGATGAGCGCGTTCCACTCCTGACAACCAAGCGGGTGTTCTGGAAGGCCGCGGCGCGCGAGATGCTGTGGTTCCTTACTGGCGAGACCAATATCCGCCCACTGCTCAAGCAGAAGGTGAGGATCTGGACCGACTGGCCCTTGGCGAAATACCGCAAGGCCACGGGCGACCAGGTCTCGCAGGAGGCGTTCGAGGCGCGGATCGTGGATGACGCCGAGTTTGCGGCCGAATGGGGCGATCTGGGGCCGGTCTATGGCAAGCAATGGGTCGACTGGCCGACCTACGACGCCCAAGGCGATGGTACCTATCGCGCAGGGCAGGGCATCAATCAGGTGGCGCAGCTTGTCGAGGGGCTGAAGACCAACCCAGGCGGCCGCCGCCATATCATCGAGGGCTGGAACGTTGCCGAGCTTGATGAGATGGCGCTGCCGCCGTGCCACAAGACCTATCAGTTCCACGTCGGGGCAGGGGGCACGCGGCTCAATTGCCAGCTTTACCAGCGCAGCTGCGACGTGGCGCTGGGCCTGCCGTTCAACCTGTTCGGCGCGGCGCTGCTCGCACGGATGGTGGCGCAGCAGGCGGGTCTGGAGCCGGGTGAACTGGTCTGGACCGGCGGGGATACACATCTGTATCTCAACCACGAGGAACTGATCGACGCGCAGCTGGCGCGTAAGCCCGAGGGCGAGCCGAAGCTGGCGATCCTGCGCCGTCCCGAATCTATCTTCGATTACCGAATCGAGGATTTCGAGGTTCGCGACTATGTGCCGCAGGGCCGTCTGACCGCGCCTGTCGCGGTGTAATTTCAAGGGTCTGCAAAAAGTCTGGAAATGTGCGTTGACAGCCCCGGATAGCTGGCTTAGAGGCGCGCTTCCCAAGAGGCGCTGCCGCCGCAAAATGCGCGGGTGTAGCTCAGTTGGTTAGAGTATCGGCCTGTCACGCCGAGGGTCGCGGGTTCGAGTCCCGTCACTCGCGCCACTTGGGACTTTCCTTCGCAAGAAGGGCTATGAGGGCGACCTTCGGGTCGCCCTTTTTGCGTTGCGCTCAAGGCTGGCCGAGAGCGGGTGCAATGCGTGACCTGCGCTGAAGCGCGGAACGACAGGTGAGAATGCGAGGTTTGTTCATCATGTCCGATCTAGGCTTATGGCAATGGCTCGCCGATAACAGCCAGGTGATCAGCATTCTGCTGAGCCTGCTTATGCTCGTCGTCTGGGCGACCTACTTGCAGCTCATTCTGGTCCAGTACCGCGCAACAAGGCGGTCTTCCATCCTGATTACCCGTGCAGCGGGGAAAGGTATCCGAAGCCGCTGCCTGATCACCAATATGAGCAGTCTGCCGATTTACGTCACAAGCCTGATCGGTAAGCTGCACATTGGTGAGCGGGAGATAGAATTGCCGCTCACCGACCTTCAGGAGCAGCCGGAGGATCTCGGCAGCGACCCGCGTTCGAGCATGGCCCAGGGAAGTCTAAACACCGGCGAATATATGAACATCGGCCATTTTGACGACATCATTCGGCGGATGCTGGATGCCAATGATGAGGGCCACGTCCAGGTTACCGACGTAGATCGGATCGAGCTGACTGTCGTCGCCTTTCATGGCTGGCGGGACTTGCCAGTCGGCGCGGTTCGCAACTTCAAGATCGAGCTAAGCAGTGGAGGCGTGCCCAAAATCCTGCCGCTTAGCCTCGCAACCGAGCAAATCAACCAACGTCATCTTCGGCGTCAATTGTCCAAAACATTGGAAGCCCACCTATAGCGGTTGGGGCGAGTTGCCGCTGACCTCTGCTACGCCGCAGATCGCGGCCTCTCAGCCCCAGCGCCCGGTTTCCATCCAGATCAGGAAGCGCTTGAGCGGCAGCAGCCACACTAGCCCGAGCACGATATAAACAGGCGTTTGCAGCAGCGCATTCCAGCTACCAATCAGCTCCGGCACATAGCGTGCCACCACCAGGCAGTAGAGCCCGATGGCAATGGTCAGGCCGATAACCCCCACGGGGATGCGCCAGGTCGGCTCTGTGCGCATCAGAACGGCCCGTAGATGCGGGTGGAGGTGACGATGGCCTTCAGCGGCATGTCGTGGTCCTCCACGGGCAGATTATCGACGCGCTGGATGTCCCAGGCCATGCCGATGGCCGTAGTGTCCGGGTGCGCAGCCAGCCAGCGGTCGTAGAAGCCGCCGCCTTGGCCGAGCCGGTCGCCATCGGCGGTGAAGCCTACCAGCGGCATGAAAAGCACCTCTGGCACGACCACAGGCGCATCCTCCGCGGGCTGGCGCAGGCCGAGCGGCCCGGCGATGAGATCACTTTCCTCATATGGGTCGGTGTGGGTGTGGAATGTCATCGGCGCGTCCAGCGTGGTTACGCGGGGGAGGGCGATTGGATGGCCGCGCTCGTGGAAGAACCGGATGTAGCCGCCAGCCGGCGCCTCGCCCGTATCGGCACGGTAAAGTCCGATGGTCGCGCCCTCAGGCACCATGTCTAGCACAGGGGCAGGCGGACGCGCGAAAACCAGCGCGGAGACTTCGCGCGGAAGCGCGGCGGCATGGTCCCGGCGGGCCTTACGCAGCTCTTTGCGCAGCGCGGCTTTCTGTTCGGCTATATTCGTCACAAAAGGGGCACCCGCATTATTACCTTTGTCCGCTCATCCTGAGTTTGTCGAAGGATCGTCCTTGCTCTTGCTCCTAGCGCATGAAGAAAAAGCGGCCCTTCGACAAGCTCAGGGCGAGCGGTTTCTGGATATCTTCCGCTGGAGGAGGTAGATCGAGTGGCGGAACCATCATGGGTCGTTTGCCGCGAAATCCTCTGACGCCTTCACGTCAGGTGGGCGCCGTATATCCGGAACCAGGGTTCCAGTAGGGACAGCTCCCTTGGATTGCTTATAGCCTCAGGGATGTTCATGGGCTCGTGCCGGACAGTCCCGCCAAAACCTATTTAGGAATGTTGCCCGGCATTCTCAAGCTGTCCGGCAAGCGCTTCGAGCCGCGCAGCGGTCGCTTCGTAATCTTGCGCCTGGGCTTCTTCGGCGGCGCGTGCACGTTCCGTCGCTTCCTGCGCCTCGTCCGCGAGCAGCAGCGCGGCATAGAGTAAGGTGCGCGCTTCAGGCTGGCCGGTGGTGTTGCCCATGCCGGCAATCTTGCCGTCGATCAGCGCGCCGAGTCGCTCCACATGGGCTTCCTCCCCGGCGTCGCAGGCGACGGTGTATTGCCGACCCGCGATAGCGATTGTCACGTTGCTCATTGATCGTTCCTCACCGCCGCAGAGGCATCATCGCTGGTGGATTGATCGTAGGTATCCGGGTCCAGACGCGTAATCAGCATGTCGAGCCCTGCCAGCGCTTCCTCGGCCTCTGCGCGCAACGCGTTGTAGCGCGCCTCAAGCTCCGGATCGCCTGACGTTTGCCGAGCGCCTGCCAATGCCCCCGCAGCAGCCTCGATCCGGGCAGCTGCGGCCTCGATCCGGGCTTTGGCCCGCGCGATGCGATCTCCTTGCATTAACTCTATATAGCGGCCAATTCCTGCGGCAGGCAAAGGTAGCCTGCGCAAATGTGTGAATAATCGGACTGTGCCGCGCCAGCACTTGCGGTCGATCGCTGGCCCTCCTGCGCTTGACGAGGGGCCTGTGTCTGCTCACACAGCCGCCATCCGATTCGGCCACCTTATACCTTACGGCCAGAACCAACCGGGGAACTAGCGAATGAGCGAAAAGGAAGTCAGCTTCACGGATATGGCCAATGCCATCCGCGCGCTGTCGATGGACGCGGTCGAGGCCGCCAATATTGGTCATCCGGGGATGCCGATGGGCATGGCCGACGTCGCGACCGTGCTCTATTCCGACTTCCTGAAATACGATCCGGCCGATCCGGCCTGGCCCGACCGCGACCGCTTCGTGCTGTCGGCGGGCCACGGCTCGATGCTGATCTATTCGCTGCTTTATCTTACCGGTTACGAATCGCCGACGCTGGAAGACATCAAGAACTTCCGCCAACTCGGCAGCCCCTGCGCTGGCCATCCGGAGAACTTCCTGATCGACGGCGTAGAATGCACGACCGGCCCGCTGGGGCAGGGCCTTGCCATGGGCGTGGGCATGGCCATTGCCGAGCGGCACCTTAACGCCAAGTTCGGTAACGAGGTGATCGATCACAAGACTTGGGTGCTGGCGGGCGACGGCTGCCTGATGGAAGGCATCAACCACGAGGCGATCGGTCTTGCCGGCCACCTCAAGCTCGGCCACCTCAACGTGCTGTGGGACGACAACAATGTCACCATCGACGGCAAGGTCGGCCTGTCGTCTTCGGAAGACGTGCTCGCCCGCTATCAGGCGACCGGATGGCACACCACCAGCTGCGACGGCCACGATCCGGCCGATATCAAGCGCGCGCTGGCCGAGGCTGCCGCCGATCCGCGTCCGTCGATCGTCGCCTGCAAGACCGTGATCGGCAAGGGCGCTCCCAACAAGCAGGGCACTTCCGGCATTCATGGCTCGCCGCTCGGCGCTGACGAGATCGCTGCCGCCCGTGTCGAGCTGAACTGGCCGCACGAGCCGTTTGTAATCCCTGAGGAAATCGTTTCGGCCTGGCGCAAGCTGGGTGCGCATGGCGCGGAGACGCGTCGTGCCTGGGAAGATCGCCTCGCACAGAGCGGTGAGAAAGATGCCTTGGTCGCGCAGCTCGCAAGCATTGACGACAAGGCTGCCCCGGCTTTGCAGGAGCATATCCGCGCGCTCGCTGCTGAGCCGCCCAAGGTCGCCAGCCGCAAGGCCAGCGAAATGGCGCTCGGCCCGCTGACGGAGAAGATCGAGCAGCTGATCGGCGGCTCGGCCGACCTTACCGGCTCGAACAACACCAAGACCAAGGCCACCACGCCGCTCACCGCTGAAGACTACGCCGGGCGCTACGTTTATTACGGCATTCGCGAGTTCGGCATGGCCGCGGCGATGAACGGCATGTTCCTGCATGGCGGCGTGGTGCCCTATGGCGGCACCTTCCTGATCTTCTCCGACTATGCGCGCAACGCGATCCGTCTGTCGGCGCTGCAGCAGGCCGGCGTGGTCTATGTGCTGACGCATGACAGCATTGGCCTGGGCGAAGACGGGCCGACTCATCAGCCGGTCGAGCAGGTCATGTCGCTGCGCCTGATCCCGAACCTCAACGTGTTCCGCCCCGCCGACGCCATCGAGACGGCCGAATGCTGGGCGCTCGCGCTGCAAACGCCAGGCACACCCTCGGTGCTGGCACTCTCGCGTCAAAACCTGCCGCCGGTGCGCGGCGAGGGCGATGCCGAGTGGACGCCGGAGAGCAACCGTTCGGCCAAGGGCGCTTACCGCCTCAAGGGCGCCGAGGCTGCGCGCAAGGTGGTGCTGATCGCGACCGGTTCGGAAGTTTCCGTGGCGCTCGACACCGCCAAGGCGCTCGAAGAGCAGGGCATCGGTGCCGACGTGGTCAGCGCGCCGTGTCTCGACCTGTTCGGCGCGCAGGACGCTGCCTATCAGGACGAACTGCTGCCCGCCGATGCGCTGATCGTCTCGGTCGAGGCAGGCGTGACGCAGGGCTGGGAGCGCTTTACCGGGCGTAATGGTCTCAACATCGGGCTCGATCGCTTCGGCGCGTCGGCTCCGGCGGCCACTCTGTTTGAACACTTCGGTTTCAGCGCGGACAAGATCGTCCCGCAGATCATCAACAAATTGAACGCATAAGCAGGAGTTCTTACCATGGCGACTAAGGTATCGATCAACGGTTTCGGACGTATCGGACGCCTCGTGGCGCGCGCCATTCTCGAGCGCGACGATCACGATCTCGAACTGGTTGCAATCAACGACTTGTCGGACACCAATGCCAATGCTTTGCTGTTCGGCTTCGACAGCACCCATGGCCGTTTCCCCGGCACCGTTTCCGTCGATGGCGACAAGCTGGTCGTGAACGGCAAGTCCATCGCCGTCACCTCCGAGCGCGATCCGGGTAAGCTTCCGCACAAGGACATGGGCATCGATATCGTGCTGGAATGCACGGGCTTCTTCCAGAGCCACGATGCCGCCAAGCCGCACCTCGATGCAGGCGCCAAGCGTGTGCTGATCTCGGCCCCGGCCACGGGCGTTTCGGCCACCGTCGTTTACGGCGTGAACCACGATGTGCTGACCGCCGACGACATTATCGTTTCGAATGCGAGCTGCACCACCAACTGCCTCTCGCCGGTTGCCAAGGTGCTGAACGACCTCGTCGGGATCGAGCGCGGTTTCATGACCACGATCCACAGCTACACCAACGATCAGCGTATGCTCGATCAGATCCACAAGGATCTGCGCCGTGCCCGTGGCGGTGCGCAGAACATGATCCCGACCACCACCGGCGCTGCCCGTGCGGTCGGCCTCGTGCTGCCGGAGCTGAAGGGCAAGCTCGATGGCTCGTCGGTGCGCGTGCCGACGCCGAACGTCAGCCTCGTCGATCTCGTCTTCACCCCGGGCCGCGACACCACTGCCGAGGAACTGAATGAAGCGCTGAAGGCTGCTGCCGAAGGCGCGATGAAGGGCGTGCTCGACTATACGGATCAGCCGCTGGTCAGCTCGGACTTCAACCATCACCCGGCCAGCTCGACCGTCGACAGCTTGGAAACCTCGGTGATGGAAGGCAAGCTTGCCCGCGTGGTGAGCTGGTACGACAATGAATGGGGCTTCTCGAACCGCATGATCGATACCGCCGGTGTGATGGCGAAGTTCCTGTAAATAACGCCCGCTCGTCCTGAGCCTGTCGAAGGACTGCTTTTCTTCGGCACAGAGTTGCAAAGGAAGGGCGCCCCTTCGACAAGCTCAGGGTGAGCGGAGTATTTATGTCTGATTTCAAAACCCTCGACGACCTTCCTGATGATCTTTCTGGCCAGCGCGCACTGGTGCGGGTCGATCTCAACCTGCCGATGGCGGATGGGCTGGCCACCGATCTTACCCGCGCCCGTGCGGTCGCGCCGACGATTCTCGAACTGGCCGATCGCGGCGCCAAGGTGCTGCTGCTCGCCCACTTCGGCCGCCCCAAGGGCCAGCGCAATTCGACCATGTCGATGAGCATGGTGCAGGGCGCAATCGAGGATGTGCTCGGGCGCGAGGTGATGTTCATCCCCGAGGTCGCCGGACCGGTGGTGGAGCAGGCCGTCGATATCCTCGGCAACGGCGATATCGGGATGCTGGAAAACACCCGCTTCTGGCCGGGTGAAGAGGCGAACGATGCCGACTTCGCCAAGGCCATCGCCGCTAATGGCGACTTCTACGTCAACGATGCTTTTTCCGCCGCGCACCGCGCCCATGCCAGCACCGAGGGTCTCTCGCATCTGCTGCCTGCCTATGCCGGTCGCTCGATGCAGAAGGAACTGGAAGCGCTTGATGCCGCGCTGGGCAACCCCGAGCCGCCGGTGGCGGCGGTGGTCGGCGGGGCCAAGGTCAGCTCGAAGCTGGCCGTGCTCGAAAACCTCTCAGCCAAGGTGCAGCACCTGATTATCGGCGGCGGCATGGCCAACACCTTCCTCGCCGCCAAGGGCGTCGATGTCGGCAAGAGCCTTTGCGAGCATGATCTGGTCGATACCGCCACTGCGATCATGGCAGCGGCAGACCGGTCTGGCTGCACCATCCATCTGCCTTATGACGTGGCCGTGGCGAAGGAATTTGCCGCCAATCCCGAGAGCTTCCGCATCTGCAACGTGCACGAGGTCAGTGCCGACGAAATGATCCTCGATGTCGGCCCGCAGGCGGTCGAGGCGCTGGGCGATGTGCTCAAGACCTGCCGTACGCTGGTCTGGAACGGCCCGTTGGGGGCGTTCGAGATGGAGCCGTTCGACGCAGCCACCGTCACCCTTGCGCGCACTGCGGCTGCTTTGACGCAGGAAGGCTCGCTCATTTCGGTGGCAGGCGGCGGCGATACCGTCGCGGCCATGGCCCATGCCGGGGTTACCGAGCAAGTGACTTACATCTCGACGGCGGGCGGCGCATTCCTTGAATGGATGGAAGGCAAGGAATTGCCCGGCGTCTCGGCGCTCCAACGCGGCTGAATGCGCGTTTGATCGGCTCCGCCAATGTGTCCCGTCGTCAGACGGGGCGTAAGGAGGTCATATGCCCTGTTGTGCAGGCGCGAAATGCGCCATAACAGGCCTGTGCCAATTACTTGAGGAGAAGTAGGCACTATGAATACCGATCAGATCACGCAGAAGATTGCTGCCGGGCAGGGCTTTATCGCCGCGCTCGACCAGTCGGGCGGCTCCACCCCCAAGGCGTTGCGCGCCTATGGCGTGGCCGACGAGGAATGGAATGGCGACGACGAGATGTTCGCCAAGATCCACGAAATGCGTTCGCGCATCATCTCGAGCCCGGCTTTCACCGGCGACAAAATTCTCGGCGCGATCCTGTTCGAAAAAACGATGGACGGCGAAGTTGGCGGCAAGCCCACGCCCACCGCGCTGCTCGACAAGGGCGTCGCCCCGTTCATCAAGATCGACAAGGGTCTCGAAGACGAGGCGAATGGCGTCCAGCTGATGAAGCCGATGCCCGAGCTCGATGCGCTGCTTACCCGTGCGAAGGCGCTCGGCGTCTATGGCACCAAGGAACGCTCGGTGATCAACGCCGCCAATCCCGAGGGCATTGCCGCGATCGTCGCGCAACAGTTCGCCGTGGGAGAGCAGGTGATCGCGCATGGTATGATGCCGATCCTTGAACCGGAATACACCATCACTGCGGATGACCGCGAGGCGGGTGAGGACATTCTCAAGGCCGAGATCCTCAAGCAGCTCGATGCGATGGACGATGGCAAACAGGTGATGTTGAAGCTTTCGATCCCCGCCAAGGCCAACCAGTACAAGGAGCTGGTCGACCACCCCAAGGTGCTCAAGGTCGTGGCGCTTTCGGGCGGCTTCACCCGTGACGAAGCCTGCGAGGAGCTGGCCAAGAACACCGGCATGATCGCGAGCTTCAGCCGAGCATTGCTCGGAGACCTGCGCGCGCAGATGAGCGACGCCGAGTTCGACGCCGCTCTGGGCGAGGCGATCGGCTCGATCTGCGAGGCGTCTGTCGCGAGCTGATTACTCGGCCAGTTCGAATGTGAAACGGTAGTCGCGCGCGGCGAGGGTGGTGTTGGTCATCCTCGCCGGCGTGACGCTCGACAGCAGCACCGGGTAGCCGAAGGCCTGCGCTGGTTCGCCCAATTTCAGGTCGATCGTGCTGGTGGTGTTGCCGTCGCTCAGACGCGTGGTGACTTTGGCGTCCCCTGCGCGGATGCACCGCGCGTTCATCGGGCAGCGGCTGTCCTCCACAACAGCAAGCGGGGTGGCGACCAGCGGGCGGACCGCTACGCTCTCGTTAAGCGCGACGGCGCTGCCTGCTGGCAACACGGGCGTGCTGGCCTGGGGGATGATCGTGCAGCCACTCAGGGCGGTGGCGAGGGCGATTGGCGTCAGAAGAGTCTTCAAGGTCATTTGCCTGTCGCTGCCCGATTGCTAATGGCCTGAGGATGAACGCACCAACACCCAGCTGCTCGCTCTATCTGATTTCGCCGCTTGACGTGGGGGGCGATTTTCCCGCCCGGCTCGAGCGCGCGCTCGAAGCAGGCCCCGTCGCGGCCTTCCAGTTCCGGGTGAAGGATCTCGACCAGCACGAGGCCGCGCGTCTTGCCGCGCCGTTGCAGGAAATCTGCCGCGCGCGCGATGTCGCCTTTGTGGTCAACGACTTGGTGGCGCTGGCCAAGCGGATCAAGGCCGATGGCGTGCATCTGGGGCAGAGCGACGGCGATCCGCGCGAGGCGCGCGAGGAACTGGGGCGCGAGGTGCAGATCGGCGTGACCTGCCACGCCAGCCGTCACCTCGCGATGGAAGCGGGAGATGCGGGAGCCGACTATGTCGCCTTCGGGGCCTTCTTCCCCAGCACCACCAAGCAGAGTGAGCACAAGCCCGATCTCGACCTCTTGCGCTGGTGGTCGAACCTGTTCGAGATCCCCTGCGTTGCCATTGGCGGGATCACGCCCGACAATGCGCCCGCCCTGATCGAGGCGGGAGCCGATTTTCTTGCCGTCTCGGGCGCGGTCTGGAACGGTGACGAGGTTGCGGCAGTTAAGGCCTTCGCCAAGCTGCTGACGTGAGTCGCCGCTGGCGGATCGGACTGCTCGGGGCAGTCGGCCTCGTTCTGGTCTGGCTTGCCTTGGTGCTGGGCTGGATCTGGCACGGTTTGCGAGAGAAGGCCATCCTCACGGAAGAGGCCTCACGCACGAAAATGGAAAACCTCGTCTTCGCGCAGCCGGGTAATATGGGGCGAGGCGGTGGGACAGTGCTGCTTGTCACCGATCCGCTGCATATGCGCCGCGCGCTGACCATGGCGCGCTGACCATGGCGCGCTGACCATGGCGCGCGATTTGGGCTACGAAGCGCAGCCCGCGCCGACACCGCTCACTCGCTATCGCTCGCTCGGCACCAAGCTGCCATTCGCCCTGCGTGAGCTGTGGCTCATGCATCAGTACTGGCTGATCGGCGAGTAGGCTCAGCGCCCTCGTCGGATGCAGCGGAGCTTACCTGGGGTGCCATCATCATCGAGCAGGCGCAGGAAGTTGCGGCTTATCATGCGGTAGGCATCGCCGTGGCGTGGGCCGCTGGTCATGCGCACCACGTCGCCGCGGCGCAGGTAGGTGCCGCCGCCTTGAGGGCTCGAATAGCGCGAGGCGCTGATGATCGTGAAGTTCGCTTCGGGTTGCGCGATGCCCGCCGCGCCGCGTACGTCGCCGGGCAGCTCGCAGACATAGGTCCCGCGCTCCATCGTGCCGATCCCGTTCTGCGCCAAGGCAGGACCAGCGAGCATGGCCGAGGCCAGCGCCAGCGTGATAAAGGTTCTGTGCATGGGTGGCCCCTTACGCGATTGGCGCTGAACCTTAGCTTGACGGGCCATCAATCGAACATCCAGCCGCGTTCGCCGTGGCTGGTCTGGTCGAGACCTTCGACTTCCTCTTCCGCGCTCACCCGCATCGGAATGAACAGCGAAACCGCCAGCGCGATGAGGGCGGTGACAATCGCCGAGAACAGCGCCACCGCTCCCACGGCAGCAACCTGCACCGCGAGCATCCGCGCCATGCCCATACCTTCGGCATAGCCGGTGCCGCCGAGATCGACCGACAGGAACAGCGCCAGCAGAACCGAGCCCAGCATTCCGCCCACGCCGTGGACTGCGAAGACGTCGAGCGAATCGTCGATCCGGAGGCGGTTTTTGACCAGCGTGATGGCCCAGAAGCAAACGATTGCGCCCAGCGCGCCGAACAGGATCGCGGCGCCCGGCGAGACGAATCCGGCGGCAGGCGTGATCGTCGCCAGCCCGGCGATAGCGCCGGTGGCGAAGCCCACTGTGGTCGGCTTGCCGAACTTGATCTTCTCGATCAGCACCCACATCAGCGCGGCCACGGCGGCAGCGGTATGCGTGGCGATGATGGCGCTTGCCGCATCGTCGGTAGCGGTAAGGGCCGAGCCGCCGTTAAAGCCGAACCAGCCGACCCACAGCAGCATCGCGCCGAGCATCGTCATGCCGGGAGCATGAGGCAGCAGCGAGGCGGTGGGAAAGCCCTGCCGCCGCCCGAGCAGCAGAGCCACGATCAGCGCGGAGACGCCGGCCGTGGTGTGCACCACAATGCCGCCCGCAAAGTCGAGCGCGCCGAGGTGGGCGAGCCAGCCGCCACCCCAGATCCAGTGCGCCACAGGGGCATAGACCAGTAGACCCCATATCGCGGTGAAAGCCATGACCCAGCCGAATCGCGCGCGGTCCACCCATGCGCCCACCATCAGCGCCGGAGTAATCGCGGCAAAGGTCATCTGGAACAGCACGAAGGTGCTTTCAGGGATGGTGAGTCCGCTGCGCACAGGGCCGAGACTGATCAACATCCATGCGCGGCCATTGCCCAGCACGCCGCCGGTGGTCTCACCAAAGGCCAGCGTGTAGCCAACGATCACCCACAGCACCGATGCAAGACCCGCCACGGCGGCCACCTGAATGAGCACCGAGAGGAAGTTCTTGGCGCGCACCAGCCCGCCGTAAAACAGGCCGAGGCCGGGCAGACACATCAGCAGCACCAGCGCCGAGCAGACGAGAATCCATGCCGTATCGCCGCTATCGCCGGCGGCGGGTACAAGGTCTTGCGCCAAGGCGGCGTCAGAAGCGGCGGCGAGCCACAGACCGGCGGCTAGTTTGCGAAACATGCGATTTTCTTCCCCTGCAATCCGCCCCGGCACGCTGCGCCGTGGGCGGTTCTCTCCCGTGGACGCGCCTGTTAGAGCACAAAGGCCGTTGCGGGCAAGATCGCGTAGCCTGTTGCACCGATTGTGCGCAGGCGACTATCACGTGGCCATGTTTTCCAGGCAGATCATTTCGGTCGTTGGCGCCGTCGCTTGTGCGTTCGGTGCAGGGTTCTCGGGCACCCAGGCCTACGCGCAAACCAGCGAGACGCCCTATTGGGCCAGCATCTCGGTCAGCAAGGTTTACATGCGCGTCGGCCCGAGCATGAATTACCCGATCGAATGGGTCTATCAGCGCGAAGGGCTGCCGGTGAAGGTGCTGCGCGTGAACGAGGGCTGGCGCTATGTCGAAGATCCCGATGGGATGCGCGGATGGATGGCGGCGCGCCTGCTCACCCGGTCGCGCGGGGCAATCGTGATCGGCGAGGACGCAGCGGACATAAGGGGTGAGGGCAGTGCTTCCGCACCTTTGCTTTGGCATGTCGAGCCGGGCGTAGTCGGCATGTTGGGTGAGTGCGCAGATGGCTGGTGCGAGTTTTCGGCGCGCGGGCACAAGGGATTTGTCGAGGCCGAACGGCTATGGGGAGATGGCGAGCCCTGAGCGCGACCACCTTTCAGCCAAAGAAAAGGGCGGCACCAGGGCCGCCCTTTTGGTTTTTTGCGATGGGTCTTTCGCTCAGTCGTCGCCAGCGGTGACCGCGTCTTCAGCCGGAGCCGGGCGCACGGTCGAAACGTTGCCTTCCTCCGAAGTGGTCTCCATCGAGCCGTCTTCCTGCACCGGGCCATCGGTGAAACAGGTGTGGCCGTCGACCCCTTCCACCACGAAGCAGGTCTCGCCGTCCTGCATGAAGATGGTGCCGCCCGTGGGCGTGCCATCTGCGGCGATGCGCGAGAAGGTCATGCCGGGATGGATAGTGATCGTATCGACGTCGCCATTGGAATGCTCGACCGAATAGGTGCCAGGAGCCACGGCTTCGAAGCCCGGCTCCTCGCCCGTCAGCATATCGCCGCTGTCGCTGGCAGTGGCTTCCGGTGCATCGGCGGGCGCTTCGGCCTCACTACAGGCGGCCAGTGCAAGCACCGCGGCGGCGGCGAAAACAGTATACTTCATATCCATGCTCCCTCTGTTGAGCGGGACATTCGTTGATTATGTCCGACGGGTCAACGGATAACCCGTCAGACCAGTTCCACCGCAATTGCCGTGCCTTCACCGCCACCGATGCACAGGGCCGCAATACCGCGCTTCTTGCCCTGCTGCTTCAGCGCATTGATAAGGGTGACGATGATGCGCGCGCCGCTGGCGCCGATCGGGTGGCCGAGAGCCGTGCCGCCGCCGTTGACGTTGATCTTGTCGTGCGCGATGCCGATGTCCTTCATCGCGAACATCGCGACGCAGGCGAAGGCCTCGTTCACTTCCCAC
This sequence comes from Aurantiacibacter suaedae, assembly GCF_005434915.1. Lineage (GTDB taxonomy): Bacteria > Pseudomonadota > Alphaproteobacteria > Sphingomonadales > Sphingomonadaceae > Alteraurantiacibacter > Alteraurantiacibacter suaedae. The sequence goes on along the minus strand of NZ_SKCG01000001.1, from coordinate 645,046 downwards.
AGATCGACATCGTCGACGCTCCAGCCTGACTGTTCGAGCACCTTGTTGATCGCCCCCACCGGCGCAGTGGTGAAGGCAGCAGGGTCCTGTGCATGGGCGGCGGTGGCGATCACCGTGGCGACCGGAGTAAGGCCCTTCTCATCGGCCACGCTCTTGCGGGTCAGCACCAGCGCTGCTGCGCCATCGGAGATCGAGGATGAGGTGGCGGCGGTGATCGTGCCGTCCTTGGCGAAGGCGGGGCGCAGCTGCGGAATCTTGTCAGGGCGGCCGTTGCCGGGGCCTTCATCGGTGTCGACTGTCACCTCGCCCTTGCGGGTGGTGTAGGTGACCGGAACGATCTCATCGGCAAAGGCCCCGTTGGCGATGGCCGCATTGGCGCGTTCGAGCGAAGTGATCGAGTAGTTGTCCATATCCTCGCGCGAGAGCTGATATTCGTTCGCCATCTCCTGGGCATAGGCACCCATGGCGGTGCCTGCCTTGTAGGCATCTTCCAGTCCATCAAGGAACATATGGTCATAGGCGGTATCATGGCCGAGGCGCGCGCCGCTGCGGTGCTTCTTCAGCAGATAGGGGGCATTCGTCATGCTCTCCATACCGCCCGCCACGATCACGTTGGCCCCGCCTGCGGCAAGCGCTTCGGAGCCCATGATGACGGTCTGCATACCGCTGCCGCATACCTTGTTGACGGTGGTGGCCTGCGCCGAAAGCGGCAGCCCGGCCTTCAGCGCCGCCTGGCGCGCCGGAGCCTGACCGAGCCCTGCCGGCAGCACGCAGCCCATGTAAACCCGGTCCACATCCTCGCCCGCAACGCCGGCCCGTTCCATCGCCGCCTTGACTGCGGTGGCGCCCAGATCGGTGGCAGCTACCTCGGCGAGGGCGCCCTGCATCCCGCCCATCGGGGTACGGGCATAGGACAGGATAACGATAGGATCGGCGGAATTGAAAGTGGCCATTGGACGGTCGCTCCGTTGAGGTAAAATGCGAAAGGTGACTGGCGTTACGGTGTCGTACTAACGCCATGCCACATGGGGGCCAAGCGCCATGCTCGCAATGACTTCTCGGGTCGCCGAACCTTGAGAACGATTCGCATCATGCTGCTTTGCGACAAGAAACGCACAGGAAGGCCTGAAATCTGGGCCTGGGGTGCCTTGCGCTTGGCCCGACCATTGCCTAGACGCGCTCAAATCGTCGCGCCGAACAACCGAGTCCGTAACCTATGGCTACACCCATTGATCTGACCGAATATCTGCCGATCCTCATCTTCCTGGGAATCGCGGTGGTTCTGTCTGCTGCCTTCGTCTTTTTGCCCATGGGCGTGGCCCGGCTGACCGGGGCGCACAAGCCGACCGCGGCCAAGCTCAGCGAATACGAATGCGGCTTTCCCGCCTTTGAGGATCCACGCAGCCAGTTCGACGTGCGCTTCTATCTGGTCGCGATCCTGTTCATCATTTTCGATCTTGAGGCGGCCTTCCTGTTTCCGTGGGCGGTCAGCCTCGATCTCACCGGCTGGCCGGGTTGGATCACCATGATGGTGTTCCTCGGCGAATTGGCGATTGGCCTGGCCTATGCCTGGAAGAAAGGAGCTCTCGAATGGGAGTGAACGAAACTCTGGCTCCGGCGGCGCAGGGCGGTGAAGTCCGTCAGCCCGATCAGGACTATTTCAACGCCCTTTCCACCGAGGTGAACGACAAGGGCTTCCTTGTCACCAGCACCGAAGATCTGTTCCAGTGGGCGCGCACGGGTTCGCTGTGGTGGATGACCTTCGGGCTCGCGTGCTGCGCGGTGGAGATGATCCACGTGAACATGCCGCGCTATGACATGGAGCGGTTCGGCGTCGCCCCGCGCGCTTCGCCGCGCCAGTCGGACGTGATGATTGTGGCGGGCACCTTGTGCAACAAGATGGCCCCGGCGCTGCGCCGCGTGTACGACCAGATGTCGAACCCGAAATATGTGATTTCGATGGGCAGCTGCGCCAATGGCGGCGGCTACTATCACTACAGCTATTCGGTGGTCCGCGGGTGCGACCGCATCGTGCCGGTCGACATCTATATCCCCGGCTGCCCGCCGACAGCCGAGGCTCTGCTTTACGGCGTGATGCAATTGCAGCGGAAGATCCGCCGCTCCGGGACGATCGAGCGTTAAGATGGCTGCTGTCCTCCACTCCGCCCCGCGCATTGCCTCGAACGAGGGTGTGCTCGACACGCTGACCACCGCGCTTGGCGACAAGGTCGTTGCCGGCAAGGAAGAGCATGGCGAAGTAGTGCTCACGATTGCCCGCGGCGAAATCGAGAACGCGCTGCGTGCCTTGCGCGACGACCATGCATACCAGCAGCTGATGGAAATCGCCGGGGCCGACTATCCGGGCCGCGCCGAGCGGTTCGAAATCGTCTACATGCTGCTGAGCCTCACGAAGAACCACCGCATCATGGTGAAGGTTCAGGCCGCCGAGGATACCCCGGTGCCGACCGTCACCACGCTGTGGCCGGTCGCAGGCTGGCTCGAACGCGAGGTGTTCGACATGTACGGCGTGCTGTTCGAGGGCAACACCGACCTGCGCCGCATCCTCACCGACTATGGCTTCGAAGGTCATCCCTTCCGCAAGGACTTCCCGCTGACGGGCTATCAGGAGCTGCGCTATTCCGAAGAGGAAGGACGCGTGGTGTATGAGCCGGTCGAGCTGGCGCAGGACTTCCGCAGCTTCGATTTCATGAGCCCTTGGGAAGGGGCGGAATATATCCTCCCCGGCGACGAGAAAGCGAGCGAGACTCCCGCTCCGCCGCCGGTCAATGAACCCAAGACGACCGAGAGCGCCAAGGATACAGGCGCTGGCGAGAAGGCGGACAAGAAGGCTGCCAACGGCACCCCTGCCGATCCGCCTGCCGAGGTTGTCAGCGAGAAGGGCGATGCCGATGCCCCCGAGCCGACCGAGGATCGGCCTGACCGTGCGCCGCGCGAAGGCGGGGCGTCCGACACCAAGCCGGCGACCGAAGTGGACGACGACAAATGAGCGGCCTGCAACTGGAAACCTCGCCCACCACCGGTGACGAGGAAATCACCAACTACACGATCAACTTCGGCCCGCAGCACCCTGCCGCGCACGGCGTGCTGCGCATGGTGATGGAGCTCGACGGCGAAATCATCGAGCGGATCGACCCGCACGTTGGCCTTCTGCATCGCGGCACCGAGAAGCTGATCGAGTACAAGACCTACCTCCAGGCTCTGCCTTATTTCGACCGGCTCGACTATTGCTCGCCGCTCGCGATGGAGCACTCCTACGTGCTGGCGATCGAGAAGCTGCTCAATCTCGAAGTGCCTCTGCGCGGGCAGTATCTGCGCGTAATGTTCGCGGAGCTGACGCGCATCTGCAATCACATGCTCAACATGGGCAGCCACGTGATGGACGTCGGCGCGATGACGCCGAACCTGTGGATGTTCGAGCTGCGCGAAGACTGCCTCAACTTCTTCGAGCGGGCTTCTGGTGCGCGGATGCACTCGGCGTGGTTCCGCCCCGGCGGTGTGCATCAGGATGTTCCGCTCAAGCTGCTGACCGACATTGCCGACTGGTGCGACAACCGTCTGCCCGAGCTGTTCGGCGATGCGATGAGCCTTGTCACTGACAACCGCATTTTCAAGCAGCGCAACGTCGATATTGCCGTCGTGAGCCAGGAAGATGCGATCGCATGGGGCTTCTCCGGCCCGATGATCCGGGCTGCCGGCATTCCGTGGGATCTGCGCAAGAGCCAGCCTTACGACGTCTATGACCGGATGGAGTTCGACATTCCCGTCGGCACCAATTCGGACTGCTATGACCGCTTCATGGTGCGGATGCAGGAAGTCTATCAGTCCGCGCGCATCATCAAGCAGTGCGTGGCCGAGATGCCCGAAGGCCCGGTGGCCAGCACCGACCGCAAGATCGTTCCGCCGAAGCGCGGCGAGATGAAACAGTCGATGGAAGCGCTGATCCACCACTTCAAGCTCTACACCGAAGGCTTCCACGTGCCAGCCGGTGAAGTCTACGTGGCGACCGAAAGCCCGAAGGGCGAATTCGGCGTCTATCTGGTGAGCGACGGCTCGAACAAGCCCTACCGCTGCAAGATCCGCCCGACCGCGTTCAGCCACCTTCAGGCGATGGACTTCATGTGCAAGGGCCACATGCTGCCGGACGCGACCGCCATCCTCGGCGCAATCGACGTGGTGTTCGGGGAGTGCGACCGGTGAGCAATCTAGCAACCGCCGAAAAGATGATCGCGGCCTACAATGCGCAGGAGGTCGACACTTACGTCTCGTATATGACCGACGACGCCTGCGAAGCGAACTATCGCGGTGCTGTGGTGCGCGAAGGCAAAGAAGGCACCCGCTCCGGGCTCGCCGCCGCTTTTGCCAAGTGGCCGCAGAACCATGCCGAAATCGTCGAGAAGCAGGCCATCGGCGACTTCGTGATCTTCCGCGAACACGTCACGCGCGGCCCGGCTTCCGATGGCTCGGAGCTGGTCGAGCCGTTCGACGTGGTTGCCGTGTACAGCTTCGAGGGCGACAAGTGCTCCCGCGTGGAGTTCATCCGCTGATGCTGCGCGAGATCATCATCCTCATTGCCGCGCTGGCGGGTTTTGCCGCTGCGGTTGCGGGCTATCTTGCCGTGTTCCATGGCGAGGCACCGCTCAAGGAAACCCTGTCGACCGCCTTTGCGGCGGTGATCGGCCTCTATGCGGGCCGCTATCTGGAACGGAGGCTGGCCGATGGCCGCGCGTAAGATCGCCCCTGATACGCCCGAACTGCGCGAGCGCTGGGGCAGCTGGACCTTCAACGAAGAGACCAAGGCCAAGGCCGACAAGGCCATCGCCCGTTACCCTGAGGGTCGCCAGCGCTCGGCCACGATGCCGCTGCTCGATCTCGCCCAGCGTCAGGTCGGCGCCGAGACGAACACGCAAGGCTGGCTGCCGCTGCCGGTGATTGAATACGTCGCCGCCTATCTCGATCAGCCGGTGATCCGCGTACTCGAAGTCGCGACCTTCTACACGATGTATAACCTCGAGCCGGTGGGCAAATACCACGTGCAGGTCTGCGGCACGACGCCGTGTATGCTGCGCGGCTCGGACGAGATCATTGCCACCTGCAAGAAGCGCGGGATGACAGCGGGGCACGTCTCGGACGATGGCCTCTGGTCGTTCACCGAGGTCGAGTGCATGGGCAACTGCGCCACCGCGCCGATGGTCCAGATCAACGACGACAACTACGAAGACCTGACCGCCGAGCGGATGGACGCCGTGCTCGATGCGCTGGCCAAGGGCGAGCAGCCCAAGACCGGCACGCAGGAGCCGGGCCGCCACACCAGCGAGCCTGCCGGCGCGCTGTCGAGCCTCAAAGAGATGGTCGAGGAAAACCACGACTATCGGGGTGAGTGGTAAGATGGATCAGATCCTGCCCATCGTCATTGCGCTCATCCTGGTGGCGATCGCGTGGAAGGTGCTCACGGGCATCGTCAAGACGGTGGCGCTGGTGGTCATTCTGGCACTCGCCGCAGTATTTGTATTCGGAGGACTGGGCGCATGAGCCTGGCTGACAAAGATCGCATCTTCACCAACGTCTACGGCTTCCAGGACTGGGGCCTGAAGGCGGCGCAGGCGCGCGGGGACTGGGATGATACGAAGAAGCTGATGGAAGTCGGGCAAGACGCCATCATCGACGAGATCAAGGCCTCGGGCCTGCGCGGCCGGGGCGGGGCGGGCTTCCCCACTGGCATGAAGTGGAGCTTTATGCCGAAGGAAAGCAAGGACGGTCGTCCAAGCTTCCTTGTAATCAATGCCGACGAATCCGAGCCCGGCTCGTGCAAGGATCGCGAGATCATCCGCCACGATCCGCACAAGCTGATCGAAGGCGCTTTGGTCGCCGGTTTCGCCATGCGCGCGCGGGCTGCCTATATTTACATTCGCGGCGAATATATCCGCGAGGCGGAAACGCTGTTTGCCGCCGTCGAGCAAGCCTATGACGCTGGCCTGCTGGGCAAGAACGCCGCCGGTTCGGGCTACGACTTCGACGTTTACGTCCATCGCGGCGCGGGGGCCTACATCTGCGGCGAAGAGACCGCGATGATCGAGAGCCTCGAAGGCAAGAAGGGCCAGCCGCGTCTCAAGCCGCCGTTCCCGGCGGGTGCGGGTCTCTATGGCTGCCCGACCACGGTCAACAACGTGGAATCGATCGCGGTGGTGCCGACGATCCTGCGGCGCGGGGCCTCGTGGTTCTCGTCCTTCGGGCGCGAGAACAACAAGGGCACCAAGCTGTTCCAGATTTCGGGGCATGTGAACAAGCCCTGCGTCGTCGAAGAGGCGATGAGCATCACCTTCGAGGAGCTGATCGAGAAGCACTGCGGCGGCATTCGCGGCGGGTGGGACAACCTGCTGGCGGTGATTCCCGGCGGTTCTTCGGTGCCATTGGTGCCGGGCGAGCAGATCCGCAATGCCTTCATGGATTTCGACGGGCTGAAAGAGCTTGGCTCCGGCCTCGGCACGGCGGGCGTGATCGTAATGGACAAGAGCACCGACGTGGTGCGCGCGATCAGCCGCATCAGCTACTTCTACAAGCACGAGAGCTGCGGCCAGTGCACCCCCTGCCGCGAAGGCACCGGGTGGATGTGGCGCGTTATGAAGCGGCTTGAGACCGGCGATGCATCGGTCGAAGAGATCGACATGCTGCAACAGGTCACCAAACAGGTGGAAGGCCACACGATCTGCGCCTTGGGCGACGCCGCCGCCTGGCCGATCCAGGGCCTGATCCGCCACTTCCGCCCCGAAATCGAGCGCCGCATCACCGAGCGTGCTGGCGCTATGCAAGAGGCAGCAGAGTAATGCCGAAAGTCACCGTAGACGGACAGGAAATCGAGGTTCCCGCTGGCGCCACCGTGCTCCAGGCGTGCGAGCTGGCGGGCAAGGAAATCCCGCGTTTCTGCTATCACGAACGTCTCTCTATCGCGGGCAACTGCCGCATGTGCCTCGTCGAGGTGAAGCCGGGGCCACCCAAGCCGCAGGCCTCGTGTGCGCTGCCCGCCACCGATGGCCAGGAAATCCGCACCGATAGCGAGATGGTCAAGAAGGCGCGCGAAGGGGTGATGGAGTTCCTCCTCATCAACCACCCGCTCGACTGCCCGATCTGCGATCAGGGCGGCGAGTGCGACTTGCAGGACCAGTCGGTAGCCTATGGCCGCGGCGGTTCGCGTTATCACGAGAGCAAGCGCGCGGTGACGGCCAAGAACATGGGCCCGCTGATCAAGACGATCATGACCCGCTGCATTCACTGCACCCGCTGCGTGCGCTTCTCGGAAGAGATCGCCGGCGTGGACGAGATCGGCGCGCTCTATCGCGGCGAGGACATGCAGATCACGACCTATCTCGAACAGGCTGCAAAGCACGAGATGAGCGCCAATGTGATCGACCTGTGCCCGGTCGGTGCGCTTACCAGCAGGCCCTATGCCTACGAAGCGCGCCCGTGGGAGCTGAAGAAGACGCTCAGCATCGACGTGTCCGACGCGATTGGCGCGAATATCCGGCTCGACAGCCGTGGCCGCGAAGTGCTGCGCGCGCTGCCGCGCGTGAACGACGATGTGAACGAAGAGTGGATCAGCGACAAAGCGCGCTATCAGGTCGATGGCCTGACCCGCCGCCGCCTCGACAAGGTGTGGGTGCGCAAGGACGCCAAGCTGGCACAGGCAAGCTGGGCCGAGGCGTTCGACACCATCGCTGCCGCCAAGCCCGGTGCGTCGATTGCCGCCGTCGCGGGCGATCTGCTCGATTGCGAGACGATGTTCGCGGCCAAGGCGCTGCTGAAGGCTTCGGGGTCGGACCTGATCGAGAGCCGTCAGACCGGCATGGATTATGACTGCGCGAACCTCGCTGCGATCAATTTCAATTCGACGCTGGCCGGGATCGAGACCGCCGATGCGGTGCTGATCATCGGTGCGAACCTGCGCTGGGAAGCGCCGCTGGTGAATGTGCGGCTGCGCAAGGCGGCCAAGCGCGGGGCCAAGGTCTTCGTGGTCGGGCCCGAATGGGAAACCACCTATCCGGCGACCTTCCTCGGCGCCGACGCCTCGGCGCTGGGCAATCTGCCCGCTGAGCTGACCGACGCGTTCAAGGCGGCCGAGCGTCCCGCTGTGATCTTGGGTGCGGGTGGCTTTGCCGCTGGTGCCCATGCCAAGGCGTTGAGCCTCGCGCACGAACTGGGCTGCATGAAAGACGGCTGGAACGGCTTCAACGCGCTCCACACCGCGGCGGCTCGGATGGGTGCGGTGATGCTCGGATTTGCGCAAAAGGGCGGCATCGCCGATCTGGTCGCGGCCAAACCCAAGGTGCTGCTGGCGCTGGGTGCGGACGAGGTCGACTTCACCAAGTTCGATGGCAGCCTCAAGGTCTATGTCGGTCACCATGGCGACAAGGGCGCTCATGCCGCCGACATCATCCTGCCGGCCTCGGCCTTCTCGGAGAAGGCGGGCACTTACGTGAATACCGAGGGCCGTGTGCAGATGGCTGACAAGGCCGTCTTCGCACCGGGTGACGCGCGCGAGGACTGGACGATCCTGCGCGCCCTGGCCGATGCGCTGGGCGTGACGGTCGGGTTCGACAGCTTCGACCAGCTGCGCGCCGCCATGATCGCCGAAGTGCCCGCGCTGGGCGAGGAAGGGCTCGCCGACTATGGCGCGCTTGCCGCTTCGGTTGCGGGCAATACCTCGCCCTCGGGCCAGATCCCGAGCCCGATCAAGGATTTCTACCTCACCAACCCGATCGCGCGCGCCAGCGTGGTGATGCAGCAATGTTCGAACGAACTACTGCTGGGTGATGCCCTGAAGGAGGCCGCGGAATGACCGCCACTTTCATCGAATGGGGCATGGACGCGGGCTGGGCGATGATCGTCGCCGCCATCATCGGCTCGCTGCTGATTGCGCTGCCGCTGATGCTGGCCGTGGCCATGATCATTTACGTCGACCGCAAGGTCTGGGCTTCGATCAACCTCCGGCGTGGTCCGAACGTGGTCGGCCCCTTCGGCCTGCTGCAAAGCTTCGCCGACGGCCTCAAGGTTATGCTGCAGGAAACCATCATTCCGGCGGCCGCCAACAAGGGCATCTTCCTGATCGCGCCGATTGTCACCTTCACCGTGGCGCTGGCCGCCTGGGCGGTGATCCCGTTCGATGCGGGTGTGGTGCTGGCCGATATCAATGTCGGGCTGCTCTATATCCTCGCGATCAGTTCGCTGTCGGTTTACGGCGTGGTGATGAGTGGCTGGGCGTCGAACTCTAAGTATCCGTTCTTCTCCGCCATGCGCGCCTCGGCGCAGATGATTTCGTATGAAGTCTCGATCGGCTTCATCCTCGTCTGCGTGGTGCTTTATGCCGGATCGTTCAACCTTTCGGCCATTGTCATGGCGCAGAAGGGGCACGGCCTCGGGATCATCAACGGCTACTGGTTCAACCTGCTGCTGTTCCCGATCTGGGTGATGTTCTTCATCTCGGCTCTGGCCGAAACGCAGCGCGTGCCGTTCGACCTTACCGAGGCGGAATCAGAGCTGGTGGCAGGCTATCAGACCGAATATTCGTCGATGAGCTTCGCGCTGTTCTGGCTTGGCGAGTATGCCAATATCCTGCTGATGTGCTCGTTGAACACGCTGCTGTTCTGGGGCGGGTGGCTGCCGCCGCTCGATATTCCGGTGTTGTATTATGTGCCCGGCATCATCTGGTTCCTGCTGAAGACGTTCTTCTTCTTCTTCATGTTCAGCTGGGTGATGGCGACGGTGCCGCGCTACCGGTATGACCAGCTTATGCGGCTGGGCTGGAAGGTGTTCCTGCCGCTGAGCCTGTTCTTCATCGTCGCCATCTCGGGCTGGCTGATGTTTACGCGATATGGAGGTGCGGCATGACCGCTGCCCAGCTCATCAAGAGCTTCACCCTGTGGGAATTCGTAAAGGCCCACATGCTGACGCTGAAGTACTTCTTCAAACCGAAGGTGACGATCAACTACCCCTTCGAGAAGAATCCGCTCAGCCCGCGTTTTCGCGGCGAGCATGCGCTGCGCCGCTATCCCAACGGCGAAGAGCGTTGCATCGCCTGCAAGCTGTGCGAGGCGGTGTGCCCGGCGCAGGCCATCACCATCGAGGCCGAACCGCGTGACGATGGCAGCCGCCGCACCACGCGCTACGACATCGACATGACCAAGTGCATCTACTGCGGCTTCTGTCAGGAAGCCTGCCCAGTAGACGCCATCGTCGAGGGGCCGAACTTCGAATACGCGACCGAAACGCGCGAAGAACTGCTTTACGACAAGGCAAAATTGCTGGCGAACGGGGACAAGTGGGAGCGGGCCATCGCCGCGAACCTTGAAGCCGACGCGCCCTACCGCTAACCGCGCGACCAGACTGACGGGGCACCATGCTACAGATCATCGCCTTTTACCTGTTCGCCGCGCTGGTGATCGCCAGCGGAGCGATGACTATAATGTCGCGCAACCCGGTTCATTCGGTGTTGTGGCTGATTCTCGCTTTCTTCAACGCGGCGGGGCTGATGGTGCTCGTGGGCGCCGAATTCATCGCCATGCTGCTGGTGATCGTTTACGTCGGTGCGGTCGCGGTGCTGTTCTTGTTCGTCGTGATGATGCTGAATATCGACTTTGCCGAACTGCGCGCCGGGTTCGTGAAGAATGCGCCGCTTGGCCTGGTCATCGCGCTGGTGTTGGTGTGCGAGCTGGTGCTCGGCCTCGGCGCCTACCGCGCCGGTATCATCGAGCTGGGTACGCCGTCGGGCGAAGTCCTGCTGGGTGAGACCAACATCGCCCAGATCGGCGAGCTGCTCTATGGCCGCTACCTGTTCCTGTTCGAGAGCGCGGGCATTATCCTGCTGGTCGCAATGATTGGCGCGATTGTGCTGACCCACCGTGAGCAGCGCAGTGTGCGCGGGCATCAGAACATTGCCAAGCAGAATGCGCGCCGTCCTGAAGAGGCAACCGAATTGAAGCAGCCCGGTATCGGGCAGGGGGTCGAACTGTGATCGGCATCGAACACTACATCGTCGTCAGCTCGATCCTGTTCGTGCTGGGCGTTCTGGGGATTTTCCTCAACCGCAAGAACATCATCGTGATCCTGATGGCGATCGAGCTGATCCTTCTCAGCGTGAACATCAACCTGGTGGCGTTCAGCGCCTTCCTGGGCGACCTTACCGGGCAGATCTTCGCCATGTTCGTGCTCACCGTTGCGGCGGGCGAGGCGGCCATCGGCCTTGCCATTCTCGTTATTTACTTCCGTTCGCGCGGCACGATCGCGGTGGACGATGTCAACCGGATGAAGGGATAGACCTTTGCAGACCTCCATCCTGATAATTGTGTTTGCGCCCTTGCTGGCGGCGATCATCGCCGGGCTGGGCAACCGCAAGCTCGGCAACATGCCCGCCAAGGTGATTACAACCGGCGGCTTGTTCCTGTCGTGCGCACTGAGCTGGCCGATCTTCCTTCAGTTCCTCGGCGGTGATGTCGCGGCGACCGTGGTGCCGGTGCTCAAGTGGGTGCAGTCGGGCTCGATGAGCTTCGACTGGGTACTGCGGGTCGATACGCTGACCGCAATCATGCTGGTCGTGATCACCAGCGTTTCGGCGCTGGTTCACCTCTACAGCTGGGGCTACATGTCCGACGACCCGGACCAGCCGCGCTTCTTCGCCTACCTGTCGCTGTTCACCTTTGCGATGCTGATGCTGGTGACCGCGAACAACCTGGTGCAGATGTTCTTCGGTTGGGAAGGCGTGGGCCTCGCCTCGTACCTGCTGATCGGCTTCTGGTTCCAGAAGCCCTCCGCCGGAGCCGCCGCGATCAAGGCCTTCGTGGTCAATCGCGTTGGCGACCTTGGCTTCATGCTCGGCATCTTCGGCACCTTTCTGGTTTTTCAGACCACGTCGATCCCCGAGATTCTCGCCGCCTCGCCTGAGATGGCAGGCAGCACGATCACCTTCCTCGGCGCGCGCTGGGATACGATGACGATCCTGTGCCTGCTGCTGTTCGTCGGCGCGATGGGCAAGTCGGCGCAGCTCGGTCTGCACACCTGGCTGCCCGACGCGATGGAAGGCCCCACCCCGGTTTCCGCGCTGATCCACGCCGCCACCATGGTGACGGCAGGCGTGTTCATGGTTTGCCGCCTGTCGCCGATGTTCGAGGCCGCACCTGCCGCGCTCACCGTGGTGACGATCGTTGGCGGCGCGACCTGCTTCTTCGCGGCCACCATCGGCACCACGCAGTGGGACATCAAGCGCGTGATCGCCTATTCGACCTGCTCGCAGCTCGGCTACATGTTCTTCGCCGCCGGCGTCGGCGCCTATGGCGCAGCTATGTTCCACCTGTTCACGCACGCGTTCTTCAAGGCGCTGCTCTTCCTGGGTGCCGGCTCGGTGATCCACGCGATGCATCACGAGCAGGACATGCGCTATTACGGCGGTCTGCGTAAGCACATCCCGATCACCTTCTACGCCATGCTTGCGGGCACGCTCGCGATAACGGGCCTGGGTGTATATCATCTCGGGGCGGGCTTTGCGGGCTTCTGGTCGAAGGACGCGATTCTCGAGGCGGCCTATGCTTCGGGTACCTCGGCCGGCAATGCCGCCTTCTGGCTCGGCACGGTCGCTGCGCTGCTTACCAGCTTCTACTCATGGCGCCTGATGTTCCTCACCTTCTGGGGCAAGCCGCGCTGGATCGAGAGCGAGCACATCCAGCACACGGTCCACAAGACGCCGGAACAGGCAGGCGCGGACACCACCGGCGGCTACCATCCGCATGAGAGCCCGTGGGTCATGCTGACCCCGTTGGTCGTGCTCAGTGTGGGCGCGGTGCTGGCCGGGCAGGTGTTCCACGATGCCTTCCTTAACGAAGAAGGTTTTTGGAACGGTGCGATCTATTACAACGAGCATCTGATGCACGCGATGCATGAGGTTCCGACGCTGGTGAAATATGCGGCGTTCATCGTGATGGCTCTTGGGCTTCTGGCTGCCTGGTATGCCTATATTCGCAAGCCGTCAGTGCCTGCGGCGGTGGCCCAGCAGCTCGGCCCGATCTATCGCTTCGTCTACCGCAAGTGGATGTTCGACGAGCTTTACAACTCCGTGTTTGTGAAGCCTGCTTTCTGGCTCGGCCGCCTGTTCTGGAAGGCTGGCGATGAAGGCACGATCAACCGCTTCGGCCCCGATGGTGCGGCATGGCTTGTCATGCGCGGCTCGGGCCTCGCTGCCCGCGTGCAGTCGGGCTATCTCACCAGCTACGCGCTGATCATGCTGCTCGGCCTTGTTGCCGCCATCACCTGGGTGTTGTTCTGATGGGGGGCTTTCCGATCCTTTCCGCCATGCTGCTGGTTCCGCTCGTCGGTGCCATCGCCTGCCTGTTCTCCGAGGCGAAGACCGCCCGGGTGATCGCGCTTATCGCCACGCTGGTCGACCTTGCCCTCGGCATCGTACTGTGGATGAACTTCGACGTGGGCGGCGCCCAGTGGCAATTCACCGAGCGCGCTTCGCTGTTTGCTGGCTTCGACTATGCACTCGGTATCGACGGCATTGCGCTGATGCTGATCATGCTCAGCGTGTTCCTGATGCCGGTTTGCATCGGGGCGAGCTGGGACTCGATCACCAAGCGCGTGGGCGAATACATGTCGGCCTTCCTGCTGATGGAAGTGCTGATGATCGGCGTCTTCGCGGCGCAGGACATCCTGCTGTTCTATATTTTCTTCGAAGCTGGCCTGATCCCGATGTACCTCATCATCGGCATCTGGGGCGGCGACAACCGCATCTACGCTTCGTACAAGTTCTTCCTCTATACGCTACTCGGCTCGGTGGTGATGCTGATCGCGATGCTATGGATGGTGATCGAGGCAGGCACTTCGAGCGTGCCCGCGCTGATGGTCTACGACTTCCCGCCTGAGGCGCAGACCTGGCTGTGGCTGGCCTTCTTCGCCAGCTTCGCGGTGAAGATGCCGATGTGGCCGGTCCACACTTGGTTGCCCGACGCGCACGTGCAGGCCCCCACCGCCGGTTCGGTGATCCTGGCGGGCGTGCTGCTCAAGCTCGGCGGCTACGGCATGATCCGGTTCAGCCTGCCGATGTTCCCCGAGGCTAGCGCGCAGTTTATGTGGCTGGTGCTGGGCCTCTCGATGGTGGCCGTGGTGGTCACCAGCTTGATCGCGCTGGTGCAGCGCGACATGAAGAAGCTGATCGCCTATTCTTCGGTCGCGCACATGGGCATCGTGACGGCGGGCCTGTTCGCCTTCAACACCCAGGGGCTCGAGGGCGCCATGGTGATGATGCTGAGCCACGGCCTCGTTTCGGGCGCGCTGTTCCTGTGTGTGGGCGTGATCTACGATCGGCTGCATACCCGTGAGATTTCGCGCTACGGCGGCATCGCGATCAACATGCCGGCCTATGCCGCCGTGTTTCTGTTCTTCACCATGGCCTCAATCGGCCTGCCGGGCACCAGCGGCTTCGTCGCCGAGTTCCTGAGCCTTGCGGGGGTTTACCAGATTTCGAGCTGGGCCGCCTTCGTGTGCACCACCGGCATCATTCTGGGCGCTGCCTACATGCTTTACCTTTACCGCCGCGTCGCTTTTGGCCCGCAGGTCAACGCCGACGCCGCTGCCATGCCCGACCTTTCGATGCGCGAATACCTCCTGCTGGTTCCGATCGCGCTCGCCGCGCTGTGGATGGGCGTTTATCCGGAGAGCTTCCTCGCCCCGATGCGGCAGGATATCGCCGTGCTCGACGCGCGCCTTTCGCGCGCCGCGCCTGAGAGCGATGCTCACTTCGTGATGGGGGAGGGCACGCCTGCCCAAGAAGCCCATGCTGAAGGGGAGGCCCACTGATGGAACTCTCGAACTCGCTCGGCCTCGTCCTGCCCGAACTGATCCTGTCGCTGTCGGGCCTGATCATGCTGCTGTTCGCCGCCTGGGGCGGTGACCGGCTCTCCAGCGCCATTTCGATTGCCTGCTGCGTGGCGCTGGGTGCTGCCTTCGCGCTGGTCGCGCCTTCGGTCTGCGCCGGTGCTTCCGGGCCCGACACAATCGCCTTCTTCGGTCAGTTCCGTGCCGACGCCTATGCTGGCATGGCCAAACTGATGATCTATGCCGCTAGCGGTGCCGCCCTGATCGTCGCTCCGCGCTACTTCGACCGGCTCGGCGAGATGCGCGCCGAATATCCGGTGCTGGTGCTGTTTGCCGCGCTCGGCATGAGCATCATGGTTTCGGCCAGCGACCTTCTCACGCTGTACATCGGCCTCGAACTGAACTCGCTGTCGGCCTATGTGCTGGCAAGCTTCCTGCGCACTAACGAGAAGTCGGCCGAAGCGGGTCTCAAGTATTTCGTGCTGGGCGCGCTCGCCTCGGGCATCCTGCTGTTCGGCATGAGCCTGACCTACGGCTTTACCGGCGGCACCAGCTTCGCTGCGATCCAGGCTGCGGCGGCTGCGGGCGAGATGAGCACGGGTATGCTGTTCGGCCTGATATTCGTTCTGGCGGGCCTCGCCTTCAAGATCAGCGCGGTGCCGTTCCATATGTGGACGCCCGACGTCTACGAAGGCGCGCCGACCCCGGTGACGGCGTTCTTCGCCAGCGCGCCCAAGGTGGCGGCGGTGGCTTTGCTTGGCCGGGTCGCGGTCGAAGCCTTCGGTTCGCAGGCTGACGCTTGGCGGCAGGTTGTGATCTTCGCTGCGCTCGCTTCGATTGTGGTCGGTGCGCTGGGCGCAATCGGTCAGCAGAACCTCAAGCGTCTGCTTGCCTATTCCTCGATCAACAATGTCGGCTTCCTCCTGATCGGCCTTGCCGCCGCGACGCAGGCCGGGCTCGCGGCGATGCTCGTCTACCTCGCGATTTACGTCGTGATGACCGTTGGCAGCTTTGCCGCGCTGTTGCTGCTGCGTGATGCAGAGGGCAACCAGCTCGAAACCTTTGCCGACATTGCCGGTCTTTCCACTACCCGCCCGGCGCTGGCCTGGTGCCTGCTGCTGATTATGTTCTCGCTTGCTGGCATCCCGCCGTTGATGGGCTTCTGGGGCAAGCTGGTGGTGTTCTGGGCGGCGGTGGAGGCTGACCTGCTGGCGCTCGCCGTGCTCGGCATGGCCGCCTCCGTGATCGGCGCGTTCTACTACCTCAAGTTCGTGAAGGTGATGTTCTTTGACGAGGCCGCCGACCGGGTGACAGGTGAAGCCGACAAGGCGAACTGGGTGTTGCTGGCGATCTGTGCAGTGCTCATCTCGCCGATAGGCTATCTGCTCACCGGATGGCTTGTCTCCATCGCCAACACGGCCGCAGGATCGCTGCCGCTGGCAGGCTAGGGCGCTGGTGCAAATCGACACCATCGGCGAAACCGGCAGCACCAACGCCGATCTCGCCGCGCACCTTGCCCGCGGGGACACGCTGGCCGAGGGTTACTGGCTCGTCGCTGACCGCCAGACGTCCGGACGCGGTCGGCAAGGGCGGCAGTGGCGCGATACGCCCGGCAACTTCATGGGTTCGACCGTCGTCGAGCTGCGCGAAGGCGACCCCCCGCCGATGCAGCTCAGCATGGTTGCCGCACTGGCGCTGCTGGAGACCGTGCTGCAACGTCTGGCTGATCCCTCGCGGGTGCGTCTCAAGTGGCCGAACGATGTGCTGCTCGACGGTGCTAAGTTCTGCGGCATCTTGCTGGAACGGGTGAAGGACCATGCTGTGATTGGCATGGGTGTGAACCTTGTGGCAGCGCCGCCGATTGAGGGCCGCGAGACGCGTGCTTTATCGGCGCTGGGCCCCGCTCCGCAACGCGACGCCTTCGCGCGCGACCTGGCCGCCGCTTTCGCCAGCGAAGTCTCCCACTGGAGGGCGCATGGCGGAGACGATCTGCGCAGCCGCTGGCTGGCCGCCGCGCATCCGCTCGGCACCGCGCTTTCGGTTCACGATGAGCACGGCGCCGTGATCTCGGGCCAGTTCGCAGGCCTCGCCGAAGACTTTGCGCTGATCCTTCGCTTGGACGACGGCAGCCAACGTGTCATTCACGCAGGCGACGTGACCGAGGAGAAAGCCTGATGCTGCTGGCGATTGATGTTGGCAACACCAATGTCGTGTTCGCGCTGGTCGAATATGGCGAGCGCGGGCACAAGATCCGCACTCGCTGGCGCATCGCCACCGAGCCGCGCCGCACGGCCGACGAATATGCCGTCTGGTTGGTGCAGCTTATGGCGATAGAGGGCATTGACCGTTCGCAGGTGAGCGCTGTCATGATCGGTTCGGTCGTGCCACGCGCAGACCATAACCTTACCGTGCTGGCGCAGAAGTACTTTGGCGTCGAGCCGATGTTCGCCGGGCAGGGAAAGGCCGCCTGGCAGTTCGAGATCGACGTCGAACAGCCCAGTTCGCTCGGCGCTGACCGGGCACTCAATTGCATCGCGGCACACGCGCTGATCGGCGGTGATCTGATCGTGGTCGACTTCGGCACTGCGACCAAGTTCGAGGTGGTCGATTTCAACGGCGCTTATAAGGGCGGCATCATAGCGCCGGGCATCAATCTCTCGCTCGACGCGCTGGTCGGCAAGACCGCCAAGCTCCCGCGCATTGCCATCGCCGCGCCGCCAACCGACGGCGTGATCGGGCGCAACACCGAGAGCCAGATGCAGATCGGCGTCTATTGGGGCTATGTCGCGATGATGGAGGGCCTCATCGGGCGCATGAAGGAAGAGATCGGGCGGCCCGTGAAGGTGCTGGCCACCGGCGGGCTCGCCGTACTGTTCGACGAACACACCCAGGTATTCGACATGATCGAGCCCGAGCTCACGCTCCACGGGCTCGCCATTCTCGCAAAGCAGGCAAAGGCCGCATGAAAAAAGATTATACCCCCGAAGACGAACTGCTGTTCCTCGCGCTTGGCGGCTCGGGCGAGATCGGGATGAACCTCAATCTCTACGGTTGCCGCGGCAAGTGGCTGATGGTCGACCTCGGCATGAGCTTCGGCGCGGCCGAATATCCGGGCACCGAGCTGATGTTCCCCGATCCCGATTTCATCGAGGACCGGCTCGACGACCTTATCGGCATCGTGCTCACCCACGCGCACGAGGACCATATCGGCGCGATCCCCTATTTCGCCGCCGATTTCGGCGTGCCGCTTTATGCCACGCCCTTCACCGCCGACCTGATCCTGCGCAAGCTGGAGGAGGCGGGGCTGGTCGATGCGGTCGAGCTGAACGTGATCCCCGACGATCACGGCTCGATCAAACTCGATCCTTTCACCATCACTTACATCCCGCTCGCGCACTCGATTGCCGAGGGCAACGCGCTGCTGATTGAGACCCCGTTCGGCCACGTGTTCCACACCGGCGACTGGAAGCTCGACGACGAGCCGCAGATCGGTACGCCCGCCACCGAGGCCGAGCTGACCGATATCGGCAACGAAGGCGTGCTGGCGCTGGTCTGCGATTCGACCAACGTGTTCAACGATGCCACCTCTGGATCGGAAGGCGAGGTCTATCGCGGGCTGCTGGAGGAGGTCTCGCTCCATCGCGGCAAGCGGGTGCTGGTCACCACCTTTGCTTCCAACGTGGCGCGGTTGCAGACACTGGGCGCGATTGCCGAGCAGAGCGAACGGCGGCTCTGCGTGGCGGGGCGCTCGCTTGATCGGATTATCGAGGTCGCGCAGGACAACGGCTATCTCGAAGACCTGGCCGAACTGGTCGATTTCGACACCGCCATGGGCTTGCCGCGCGGCGAAGTGCTGATCCTCGCCACCGGCGGGCAGGGCGAACCGCGCGCTGCGCTCGCCCGGATCGCGGAGGACAACCACCCGCTGCAACTTGTGTCGGGCGACGTGGTGCTGTTCTCCAGCCGTCAGATCCCGGGTAACGAGCTGGCGATTGGCCGCGTGCAGAACATGCTTGCCGAGCGCGGCATCACCATGGTTACCGACCGCCAGAGCGAAATCCATGTCTCGGGCCACCCCGGGCGGCCCGACCTGAAAGCGCTATATGGCTGGTTGCGGCCCGACATTCTTGTGCCTGTCCACGGCGAGATCCGCCACATGCAGGAGCAGGCGCGGTTCGGCAAAAGCTGCGGGATCGAACACAATGTGTTCCAGAAGAACGGCGATATTGTCCGCCTGGCACCCGGCGCGCCGGGCAAGATCGGTGAGATTCACACCGGGCGTCTGGTGCTCGATGGCGACATCATCGTTCCCGCCGATGGCGACGCGGTCACCATGCGCCGCCGCCTTGCGCGCGATGGTATCCTGATCGTGGTGCTTGGCCAGCGTGACGACGTTCGTGTGGAGGGGATCGGCTTGCCGCTCGATGAGGACTACCCCGCCTTCGTGGCCGAGGCGCGAGCCGATGTGCTTGCTGCCATCGGCAAGCTGCGCGGTCCTGAGCGCAAGAGTGAGGACGCCATCGCCGAGGCTGCGCGTCTTGCCGCGCGCCGCTGTGCGCAGCGCTGGTCGGGCAAGAAACCGCAAACCCGGGTGATCCTCGCCAAATCAGCGGAAGCCTGACATGCAATTGACCTCGATAATCGCGATCTATGGCCTGTTCTGGGTGATGAGCGCCTTCCTCATGCTGCCGTTTGGTGTGAAAACAGCCGATGAGGCAGGTATCGAGAAGGTGCCCGGCCAGGCCGACAGCGCACCGGCGAACTTCAGGGGGTGGAGAGTCGTCTGGCGCGCGACCATTCTTGCCGCCGTTCTATGCGGATTGTTCGTCGCCAATTACGTTCAGGAATGGGTGGTACTGGAAGACATCAACCTGTTCGGCCAACCGCCCGAATAGGCTGATGCCGCCTGAGCCGCGTCAGTCGCGCAGGCGGTCGATGGCCTGCGCGAGCATGACGTAGAGCTTGCCTACATCCGATGACAGCAGCGTCACCGCCACGGCATTGCCGTCGCGGGTGGAAAGCACGTTGCGCAGCATCGCCTCGAAATCGTGGATGTAGCGGTTGACCGTTTCGCGGAACTCGCTGTCATCGACATAGATCGCGTGGACCGAGCGCGCCTCCTGCTTGTCGAGCAGGCGCACGGCGCGGCGGGTGAAAATGCCGCGATCACCGCGCAGATATTGCGCCCACTGCGTATCGGCGACCTCGTCTTCGAAAGCGCGCGAGATGTCGATGGCCGAGGAGTTGAGCGCCTCGGTGATGGCGGCCATGCGGCGGGTAAAATCGTGATCGACCCGCTCCTCGGCCTTTTCGCGGGCGGTGGCGACGCGCTGTTCGAGATTGCCCGTCAGTTCGTTGACGGCCGCCAGCTGATTGCGCAGTTCGCGTGCGCTTTGCCGGCTGATCTCGCTCGCGCGTTGGGCAGAGCTTTCCAGCTCGGCAATGGTTGATTGCGCCTCGCGGCCAAGCGCTTCGGCGATGACGGCATTGCTGTCGCGGGCGATGGTGTCGGCCACTTCGCGAATGGCCTCGTTCTGATCGGTACGCAGGCTTTCCACTGCCGCTTGCGAGCTGGCGGTGAGCGCTGCGATAGCATCCTGCAACTCGCCGCGGGTCTGCTCCGCCAATGCCTTCGAGCGCTCGGCCACTTCGGCAAGCTGCGCTTCGAGCTTTTGCAGCACGTCGACCGCGCCATTGCCGTCGGTCTTTGCCGTTTCGACATGGCCTGCAACCACGGCACCGCGTTGCTCGGCATCTTTCAACAGTGCGGCCAGCCGCTCAGCATGACCGTGGAAGCCGGTCAGCCGCTCCTGAGCTGAGACGATGGCGCCGCTCAGTTCGCCCTCGGCGTGGATCTTGCCGGCTTGCAGCAGCTCGAGCAAGCGCACGCTCTCGCCGGTCAGATCGTCGACGGCTCTGCTGTTATCGTCGAGCGTCTGCCTGCTGGCGTGAAGGCGTCCTTCCAGCTGCTCGATCGAACTGGCAATGTCGGCATTCGTTTCGCTGAAGCGGGCACCCAGGCTGGCGATGTCGGTATCGATGGCCGCCAACCGCGCGGCGAGGCTTTCGCCGCGCTGCGCCAGCTGCTCCACATGGGCGAGGTGGGCTTCCTGGCGGTTGCCGATCTGCTCGTCGAATTGGGCCAGTCGATTCTCGAGCGCAGCGAGCGCCTCGCGCTCGCGGCGGTTCGATTCCTCCTGGCGCTGAGCAAGCTCGGCCTCGAAACTGGTGATGCCCTGGGCGAGCGAGGCATCCATCCGCGCGGCTTCATCGGCCAGGGCGGCGAGGCGGGTCCGGGCATTAGCGATCGCGCCTTCATCGGTTGCCGATACCCGTTCGATCGCGTCGGAAAGGCGGACTTCCATCGCTTCGATCATCTCACCCAGTTCCTGCCCGGCCTGTTCGCGGCTCTCGCGCATGTGGGCGAGGATGGTGTCGCATTCGTTGGAGAGCGTGTTCACCCGCTCCCGGATTTTTGCGATGGAGCGTTCCTCGATCTCGATCAGCTTGGCGTTGCGCTCGTCAAGGAAGGTCACGAGCTTTTCGGCCCGGGCTTCGGTCTCGGTCAGTGCCTCCCTGTCTCGCTCCACGATCTGGCGCTGGAAATCGGCGCTCTGGCGGTTGATTTCGGCAAAGGTCGACAGCGCGGTGCTGCCCAACTCGCTGGACTGCAGCTCGAACTCGGCGAGGGTTTCGGCCACGCGCGCAGTGATTTTCTCGACATGGGCCTCTCCGGCTGCGCCGTGCTCCTCCAGCTGCTTCATTGCAGTGACGAGGCTTTCCAGCTGACGGTCGGCGGCGTTGCCGACGCTGCCTATCTGGTTGGTCATGTCCCGCGCCGAATTTGCGAGGACGGGCAACTGATCGCGCAGCCGTTCCATGTTGGCGACGGCGCTATCGCTGACCACGCCAATCCGGTCGACCTTGTCGCCATTGGTGGAAATCAGGGCCTGCAAGGTCTCCGCACTGCCCGAGAGCCGCTCGGTAGCCACGCGGCCGAGCGATTCCAGATCGCGCGATTGCGAGGCGATGAAATCACGCGCGAGGCTGAGTTCGCGATTGATGACCGTGAGCCGCTGTTCGAGCGCCGAGCTCTCCTCCGCCAGCGTCCGCGCGGTATCGGCGAAGCGGCGTTGCTGAGCCCGCCCCGTGCGCATCAGCGCCTGCCACAAGAGAGCCAGCAGCAGCACCGGCACCATCAGCTCGAACAGGCTCGATACCCAGTCCGAAGGCGCTGTTGCCGCGGTAAGACTTTCGCGCCGGGCCCAGATGAAGAACCCGATCCAGCCCGCCATCAGCAGACCGAACAGCGCGGTCAGCATCCGGTCGCGAGAGGATGGACCGGACATGTCCTCTTCCACCCACGCTTCCTCGTACTCAGGCTCACGCTCATGTGCAGCCTCGCCAGTCTCGGGCTCGTGGCCAGCGGTGATGCTGTCATCAGCCGTGTTTGCCGAACTGTCGGTCATGTCAGTATCGCCTAGCACGAGGACTCGTTTCCGGTTTGTCATCGCGTGAATTTATCACACCCGACCCGCGGAGAAACCCCGACTTAACTCCTGATCCCCATATTAAAGGGAATGGCTTACGAATCAGGCAGTTTTGAAGCGGCTATTGCGGCTGCCTCCGGGCAGGACGCCGAATTGCGTGCGCAGATTCTCGCCGGCTTTGTCGAAAGTGTGGTGATGCAGATCGATCTGCTCGGCCGGGCCAGATGCGATGGCAACTGGGAGGTCGCCGCGCATCGCCTGAGAGGGCTGGGCGCCAGCTTCCACGACGGCGAGCTGGTGGCACTGGCCGAAAGGGCGCTCGACAGCGCTCCGAGCGACCCGGTGGCCGTGCGTCATCTTATGGATTACTCGGCCCGGCTCACTGCCAAGATCTAAGCATTCGGGGCGCTTGGCAGGGCGAGGGCAAGCGCCTAGCTAGGCGCCGATGAATTGCCCTGAGTCCTGTTGAATGCGCGCTGCTCTTATTATCATGCAACCCGTCGGGGCCGAGCCCGCACCAGATGTGCTTGGGCGCAGCCTTGCCCTGCGTCAGCTCGATTTTGCCCGCCATTGCCAGTGCGACGTGCTGTTGCTGCTTGCGCGCGGTGTCACCGCCGAGGCCAACGAATTGCGCCACGCGGCAGAGGACGCCGGTATGCGCGTGCAACTGCTTGGCGCAGCCGATGCGCTGTCGGGCGTGGTCCAGCCGGGTGACAGCCTGCTGGTGATGCAGGAAGATCTGCTGCCCTTCTGCCATGAGGCGTCTTCGGCGCTGGCAGAGGGCAATTGTGTGGTCATTCTCGACGCCGGGGCGGGAACGCGCGCCGGATTCGAGCGGATCGATATCGACCGGGCCTGGGGCGGCGCGCTGACGATCGACGGCGCGGCGCTACGCCGCCTGTCCGGTCTAGGCGAGGGTTTTGCCCCCGCCTCCGCGCTTTTGCGAGCAGCTCTGCAACAGGGCGTCCGCCAGCAACGGCTCGACACGGGCACGCTGCGCAGCGGCGAGTGGCAACTGGTCGCGAACGATGAAGATGCCGTGCGGGTCGAGCAGTTGTGGCTCGATCATATGCTGGAACGGCCTGGCTTGGTGCGGCCGACAGCCTGGCTCGCCCATCGCTTGTTGAAACCCTTTGCCGCGAGGCTTGCGAGTCGCCCGTCGACCCGGGGCTGGATCGCTGGGTTGACGGTGCTGGTGCTGCTCGCGGCGCTGGCTGCGGTGTACATGGGCTATGTCGCGGCCGGTCTTGGCGGCATTCTTGTGGCCACGCTGCTGCCAGAGATCACACGTCAGCTGGCGCAGGTTAGCGCTACGCCCTCTGCGCCGGCGCGCAACTGGCCCTGGGTTGGCTGGCTGGTCGACGCCGCATTGGTGGGCGCGCTGGCGCTCTCGGTGGAGGCACCGTGGTATCGCATGGCCTTCGCTCCCTTGGTGGCGGGCGCAGCGCTGTTCCTGCTTGACCGAGCGAGCGGGCCGAAATGGCTGACGCTGGCGCGCGATCGCGGCATTGTGGTTGCGGTGGCGATGGTTGCAAGCGTGCTGCTGCCTGCGGAAGTGGCGGCGATGCTGCTGGCCGCATTGCTGATGATCTTCCTGCTAATCGTCCGAGCCCGCGAACGCGAATAACGCAGAATTAACAAAAACCGCATAAGGCCGGTGTAATGAGCGGAAGTTCACCCGACACGCCGTCCATCGATCAGGTCGAGGACGTGATGCGCTTCGAACTGTCGCGCGGCGATGCCTTGCTGGCATCCGCGCGGCCCGTGCTTGCGCATCTGCTGAACAGTGGCGACCATCTTCAGTTCAGCGACGAGATCATCGCGCGTGTTCGCGGCATGGCAAGCCACGCCGCGAGGCAGCTGCTCGATGCCGTGGGCGAAGCTGATGATAGGCTTGATCGTGACGATCTGCTTGCCAGCAACCGTGAGGCGCTGACCGAGACGATCCTGGCCGATAGCGGCTTTCTCTCGCACGCCCACGCCCTAGCGCTGGAAGTGCAGTGGGCGGACACGCTCCACCAGCGCTGCGGGCTCGACCCCGTGTTGACGCCGTTCCTTCAAGAGCTGGCCGCCTCAACCGATTCAGAAATCGCGGGCGCCGCCATGCATGTGCTGGCGGCTCAGGCCCGGTTCGTGCAGCAGCAGCGGCGCATGGAGCTGACGCTTGGCGAATTGCCGGGCGGCCTGTTTCATCGCGTGCTGCTGGCCATGCGCAGCTGCGCCGATGTGCCTGAAGGTGCGGGACAACAAGCGGAAGCACGCCTGCGACGCGCCTTCGACGAAGGGGGCAGCCGTGCCGGGCAGATGGCCCGCCTGCTGCTCGCGCTTGGTCACCGGGCCGAGCGGGCGCTGGCGATCGACCATGCCGGCCTCGCGCTGTTCGTCAGCGCGTTGGCAATGGCCTCGGGCCAGAGCCGTGACCTTGCGACCCATGCGCTGGGCGAAAACCAGCTTGCCCGTTTTGCTCTTGCCTTACGCGCAGCGGGCCTGCCGCAAGGCGCGGTGGAAGCCCAGTTCTTGCTGCTCCATCCCGAAATTACCTTGCCGCCCGGTTTCGACGGGCTGAGCGTAGAACGCGCCGCCGCCTTGCTTGCTTCGGGGCAGGTTCAGGGCGAGGACTGAGACCATGCCCGGCAGCGCTACCCTGCAGACCTTTGCCCGAACCGATGGCGCAGACCGCCTGATCGCGGCGCAGGAGCCATTGGCGGGCCTGCACGCGCGCTGCGGTGGCGAGCTGCCCGGCGAAATTGTCGCCCCGGCCTTGCGCGAGGTGGTTCACATGGCACGCGAATATGGCCTCAGGCTGGCGCGGCGCCTGCGCATGTCCGATGACCGCGAGGTATTCAGCATGTGGGTCGAGGTTGAGCCTGACGGCGAGGGCTGTCACGTCGCCATCTCGAACTGGCGCAGCGAAGGGCGACCGCCTGCCAGCGTCAATTGCGACGAGCACCGGATCGCGATGGCGCGCCATATGGCCGGGCTCAGCGCCCGGCTCGGGCCGAAGCAGGATTTGCTTGTGGTCGAGAGCCACGATGCGCAGCTTGCCGCGCTGGCCCAGGCGATGACCAAAGGGATCGGCCGACCCTGGACCGATTTTGTCACGCTGGAGGGCAATGTCCATCAGCAACCGCTGCACTGGCGGCTGCTTGACGGAGCGCGGTTGCGCGTCGCTGGCTTGCCGCAGGTGTGGACCGCGCACATTGTCCCGCTTGGCGGCGGCGAGCCGGGCAGTGGCGGCTTCGAGTTACTGCTGGTCTCCGATGCGCCGGCACCTGCCGCAGCGAAGACGAAGCCCGCTGCGCCGTTGCGCCAGAGCGGGATCGACCGCAAGATCGCACCGGTGCTGCGCCAGCCGGTTTCGCGCATCATCGCCAATGCCGAGACGATCCGCTCGCAGCTCTCCGGCCCGCTGGCAGACGAATATACCAACTATGCAGCCGACATCACGGCAGCGGGCGAGCATCTGCTGGCGCTGATCGAAGATTTGACCACGCTCGAACTGATCGAGGATGAGAACTTCTCTCCCGCGCCCGATCAGATCGACCTTGCGGATGTGGCGCGCCGTGCTGCGGGGATTCTCGGGATGCGTGCGCGCGAGCGCGCGATTTCGGTCGATGCGCCGAGACACGGCGAGGCGGCTCCTGCCATCGGCGAATTTCGGCGCGTGCTGCAGATTCTCCTGAACCTGCTCGGCAATGCGATCCGGTATTCGCCCGAAGGGTCGTCGATCTGGCTGCGCGTCGAAAGCGAAGATGGCGTGGCCACCATCACCGTCGCAGATCAGGGCGAGGGATTGAGCGCAGAGGAGGCCGACCGCGTCTTCACCAAGTTCGAGCGGCTCGGCCGCAGCGGCGACGGCGGATCGGGGCTCGGCCTCTATATCTCGCGCCGTCTGGCCGAGGCGATGGGTGGGGCCCTGACAGTCGAAAGCGCGAAGGGGCAGGGTTCCCGCTTCACGCTTTCGTTACCGGCGGACCAAGCCGCCACGTCCTGATTATGGCGAGCGCCGTAGCGCCCGCCATAACCGATTAGCGCTTTTCGACCGGCACGTAGTCGCGCTGCGTCGGCCCGGTGTAGAGCTGACGCGGACGGCCGATCTTCTGGCCGGGGTCGGAGATCATCTCGTTCCACTGCGCCACCCAGCCCACGGTGCGGGCGAGCGCGAAGAGCGCGGTGAACATGGTGGTCGGGAAGCCGATCGCGCTGAGGATGATGCCCGAGTAGAAGTCGACGTTCGGAAACAGCTTCTTCTCGGCGAAGTAGTCGTCCGACAGCGCCAGCTCTTCCAGACGCAGCGCGGTTTCGAACACCGGATCGGTGACCTTGAGCGCATCGAACACCTCGCGCACGGTCTTCTGCATGACCGTCGCGCGCGGGTCGTAGTTCTTGTACACGCGGTGGCCGAAGCCCATCAGGCGGAACGGATCGTTCTTGTCCTTCGCACGCTCGATATAGTGCGGGATGCGGTCGGGCGTGCCGATTTCCTTCAGCATGTTGAGCGCGGCTTCGTTCGCGCCGCCATGCGCGGGGCCCCACAGGCAGGCGATGCCAGCCGCGATGCAGGCAAACGGGTTCGCGCCCGAGGAACCGGCGAGACGCACGGTGCTGGTCGAGGCGTTCTGCTCGTGGTCGGCATGGAGGATAAAGATCCGGTCCATCGCCTTTTCGACCGCCGGGATCACCTCGTATTCCTCGGCCGGAACGCCGAAGGTCATCTTGAGGAAATTGCCGGTGTAGCTCAGCGAGTTGTCGGGATAGAGGAACGGCTGCCCGACCGAATACTTATAAGCCATGGCGGCGATCGTCGGCATCTTGGCGATCAGGCGATGGCTCGAAATCCGCCGGTGAACCGGATCGGAGATGTCGGTGCTGTCGTGGTAGAACGCCGAGAGCGCGCCCACCACGCCGCACATGATGGCCATCGGGTGCGCGTCGCGGCGAAAACCCCGATAGAAGGTCATCAGCTGCTCGTGCAGCATGGTGTGGTGGGTGATGGTGTCTTCGAAGGTGTCCAACTCGTTCTTGCTCGGCAGTTCACCGTTCAGCAGCAGGTAGGAGACCTCCATGAAGCTGGAATGCTCGGCCAGTTGCCCGATCGGATAGCCCCGATGCAGCAAAACGCCTTCTTCGCCGTCGATGAACGTCAGCGCGCTTTCGCAGCTGGCGGTCGAGGTGAAGCCGGGATCGTAGGTGAAGGCACCCGTTGTGCCATAGAGCTTGCGAATATCGACGACGTCGGGTCCGCAGCTTCCCTGCAGCACCGGAAGTTCGAGCGAGTTGCCGCCGAGTTCGAGGTTCGCTTGCTTGTCCGCCAAAGCTTTTACTCCTGTGTTAATAGTTGTGTCCCTGCCGTCAGGAGAGCGCCTGCGCGTCGATCCGCGCGAGGCTTTCTTCCCTGCCGAGCAGGACCAGCACATCGAAAATTCCGGGCGAAGTCGTCTGCCCAGTCAAAGCTGCGCGCAAGGGCTGCGCGAGCTTGCCGAGGCCGAGGCCCAAGTCTTCTGCGTAGGCCTTGAGATTGGCCTCCAGAGCCTCGGTTGTCCAGTCCTTCTCGGCGCGCAAACGCTGCGAAATTGTCGCCAGACGGCCGCGCGCTTCGTCGTCGAGAAGTTGTGTCGCTTTTTCGGTCAGTTCGAGCGGGCGCTGCACGAACAGGAAGCGCGCGCCATCGGCCAGCTCGCCCAGATCGCGCGCCCGCGTCTTGAGCACAGGCATGGCTTCGGTCAGCAGATTTTCGTTAGCCTCAGGCCCGATACGAGCCGCCACCAGCTTGGCAAGGCGGGCATCGTCAGCCTCGCGAATGAAGTTGCCATTCATATTGGCGAGCTTCTTCATGTCGAACCGGCTCGGCCCCTTGTTCACGCCCGAAAGATCGAACAGCGCGATGGCCTCCTCGCGGGTAAACTCTTCCTTGTCACCGTGGCCCCAACCAAGGCGAAGGAGGTAGTTGAACAGCGTTTCCGGCAGGATGCCCAGATCGTCGCGATAGGCATCGACCCCGAGCGCACCGTGCCGCTTGGAAAGCTTAGCCCCGTCGTTGCCGTGGATCAGCGGGATATGGGCATAGACGGGCTCGTCCCAGCCGTCCTCAATCCCCTGCATCGCCCGGATCAGCTGAATCTGGCGAAAGGCATTGTTGAGGTGATCGTCGCCGCGGATGATGTGGGTGACGCCCATGTCGACATCGTCGACCACCACGGCCAGCATATAGGTCGGCGTGCCATCGGCGCGCAGGAGGATGAAGTCATCGATCTCCTTGTTGGCGACCTTGACGCGGCCCTGCACGGCATCTTCGATCACGGTGTCGCCGCCGGTATCTGCCTTGAGGCGGATCACGAAAGGCGCCCCCTCGGGCGCCTCGGAGGGATCGCGGTCGCGCCAGCGGCCATCATAGCGCATTGGCTGCTTGTTCGCCCGCTGCTGCTCGCGCATTTCGGCAAGTTCTTCGGGCGAAGCGAAGCACTTGTAGGCCTTGCCCGCTTCGAGCAGCTTCATCGCCACTTCGGCATGGCGCGGCGCGCGTTCGGACTGGAACACCGGCTCGCCGTCGAACTCCAGGCCGAGCCAGTTCAGGCCGTCAAAGATGACATCGATGGCTTCCTGGGTGCTGCGCTGCTTGTCGGTATCCTCGATTCTCAGCAAGGCCTTGCCGCCGCAATGGCGGGCGTAAAGCCACGAGAACAGCCCGGTGCGGGCGTTGCCGATATGGAGAAAACCAGTCGGGCTGGGCGCGAAGCGGGTGACGACCGGACGGTCTGCCGAGCTGCCTGCGCTTGCCATATTCACGTAATCCTGTCCTAATCTCATTGATGGCCACACATTCGGCACCGCTGGTCCCGCTGGGAGACGATACCGGTAATGCTGCGACGCAGCAGCCGCATTGGCTGAGCCGTGTCTCTTTGTCCAGTCTTGGCGACGGGGCCGAGGAATTCCTTGCCGATGCCGGCTTTGATCGCGGACCGTGGTTGGCGGTGGCCTTTGCCGGGGGCGTGGCCGCCTGGTTCGTGCTGCCAGGGCCTGCCGCCTGGATTGGCGCGATGGCGGCAGGGTCCATGGCGGCGCTGGGAGCGCTTGCCGCATGGCGCGGGCGCGAGGACCGGGCGCAGCTTTTGCTCGCGATTGTCACTGTCGGTCTGCTGATCGCGGCCGGGGTGGCGACGGGGTGGGCGCGCTCGGCATTGGTCGGGACGGAGGCGTTCGAACGCCCGCTGTCGGCCGACCTCGAGGGGCGGGTGCTCGAAAGGATCGAACAACCGGCGGACGAACGGGTGCGGCTTGTGCTCGCCATCCGCGATCCCGACACAGGCGAACCCGCCAAGGTGCGCATCAACGTGCCGCTTGCCGACGACGACCCGGCCTATCGCGAAGGCGCTCTGATCGCCTTCACGGCGCGACTGATGCCGCCAGCCTCGCCGATGTTGCCCGGCGGCTACGACTTTGCGCGCAGCGCCTGGTTCACCGGCTATGCAGCCACCGGCAGCGTGCAGGGTGACATCGCGCTGGTTCAACCGGCAACCGGCGGAGAGGGCTGGCTGGCCGAAGTGCAGCGACGCCTCTCGGCCCATGTGCGTGGGCAGCTTGGCGGAGCCTCGGGCACCATCGCTGCCGCCTTTGCCAGCGGCGATCGCGGCGCAATTGGCGCGGCCGACGAGATTGCGATGCGCGATGCCGGGCTTACCCATCTGCTTTCGATCAGCGGGCTTCACGTCAGCGCTGTGATCGCGGGGACTTACTTGCTCGCTATTCGCCTGCTGGCGCTGTGGCCCTGGCTGACCTTGCGGATGCGACTGCCGGTTGGCGCGGCCGCGCTCGCAGCGTTGGCGGGGGTCGGTTACACGCTGCTGACCGGCGCTCAGGTCCCCACGGTTCGCAGCTGCGTGGCCGCATTGCTGGTGCTGGGCGCGCTGGCCTTGGGCCGGGCGCCGCTGTCGCTGCGGATGGTGGCGGTGGCGGCGGTGATCGTGCTTCTGCTGTGGCCCGAATCCATAGTCGGGCCCAGTTTTCAGATGAGCTTTGCCGCCGTGATCGCGATTGTCGCGCTGCACAATTGCGGCTGGGCCAAGGCCTTCCTCGCCCCGCGCGAGGAGCCACGCCTGACGCGGCTCGGGCGGCAGACCGCGATGTTGCTCATCACCGGCTTCGTCATCGAACTGGCGCTGATGCCGATTGTGCTGTTCCACTTCCATCGCGCCGGGGTCTACGGCGCGCTGGCCAATGTGATCGCTATTCCGCTCGTCACCTTCATCTCCATGCCGCTCATCGCGCTGGCTCTCGTGCTCGACCTGATCGGGGCGGGGGCGCCCGTGTGGTGGCTGGCCGGCCAGTCGCTCGACCTCATGCTTGCCATCGCCCACTTCACCGCCGCTCAGCCCGGTGCGGTGAAGCTGTTTCCGCATCCCGGTGCCTGGACCATGGCACTGTTTGTCGCAGGCGGGCTTTGGCTCGCTCTTTGGCAGGGCCGGGCGCGCGCCTGGGGTCTTGCGCCGGTGGCGCTTGCGACCGTGCTGATGCTCGCCACGCCCGTTCCCGACGTACTCGTTTCGAGCGACGGGCGACATGTGGGCATCACCACCGCCGACCGGCGGCTCATCATGCTGCGCGACACCGACAGCGCCTATACCCGCGACAACCTGATGCAACTGGCCGGGGTCGAGGCGGAGCCGGTGGCGCTGGCTGACTGGCCCGGCGCACGGTGCAGCCCCGAGTTCTGCTCGGTCACGCTGGAACGCGCAGGGCGGGCCTGGCATTTCCTGCTCGCGCGCAGCGACCTCATCGTGGAGGAGCGGGCGCTGGCTGCGGCATGCCAGCGAGCCGATATCGTCGTCGCCGACAGGTGGTTGCCGCGCTCATGCCGGCCGCGCTGGCTCAAGGCCGACCGGCGGATGCTCGCGGCAAGTGGTGGCCTTGCCATCCTGCTCGATCCGCCAGAAGTCACCACAGTGGCGCAGGGGCAGGGCGAACACGGCTGGTGGCGCGGCGAGGCCGAGGATTGATCGGCCCGCCAGCGCCACCAACCTGGTCAATTAGTGGTAACGCCGCAGGAGCCCGGCGAGCTTGCCCTGCACTTCGACTTCGGTATCGGCATAGACCTGCGGTTGCAAAGCCGAGTTTGCCGGATCGAGCCGGATCTTGCCGCCATCGTGGTGCAAGTATTTGAGGGTTGCCTCTTCACCGCGAATAAGCGCGACCACGATCTCGCCATCGCGCGCGGTGTTGGTCTTCTTCACGAGAGCGAAGTCGCCATCGAAGATGCCCGCCTCGATCATCGAGTCGCCCGAGACCTCCAGCGCATAGTGATCGCCCGAACCTAGTAGCGCGACGGGGACAGGCAGACTGCGGCTATCCTCCAGCGCTTCGATCGGTTGCCCCGCGGCGATCTTGCCGTGGAGCGGAATTTCGATGACGTCGTTTGCCGGAGCGGGTGCGGCAGCGGGCGGTGTGGTCGCCTTGGCCACAGCATCCTTGGCGGCGCGACCGGCAGCCATGTTCTCAGGCATCTTCACCACTTCGAGCGCACGCGCACGGTTGGCGAGACGCTGGATGAAGCCGCGCTCCTCCAGAGCCGAGATCAGTCGGTGTACGCCCGACTTGCTCTTGAGGTCGAGCGCTTCCTTCATCTCTTCGAAGCTGGGCGAAATGCCCGTTTCCTCAAGCCGGTGGTGGATGAATAGCAAAAGCTCGTGCTGTTTCGCGGTCAACATGGGCCACTCCGTCAAACAGTCCCAAATCGGGAACCAATGCGGAACATCTATGGAACGATTGCGGCCAAGTCAAGTCCATCCGCCACCGCTAAGCAGATAGACGGGCACCATGTCGCCCGCCATTGCCTCGTCCGCATGGGCAGGGCGCGCGATCAGCGCTTCGCTCGCGGCT
The DNA here is from genome assembly GCF_005434915.1 of Aurantiacibacter suaedae. Lineage (GTDB taxonomy): Bacteria > Pseudomonadota > Alphaproteobacteria > Sphingomonadales > Sphingomonadaceae > Alteraurantiacibacter > Alteraurantiacibacter suaedae. Next base: position 612,809 of record NZ_SKCG01000001.1, on the reverse strand, counting down.
AGTGCGCGCAGCGCCGAGGAGTCCTGCTGCCCGAGTAGCGTCACGCCGCCATCCCCCATCCGCGCGCGCACGAACTCGGCGCGGCCGCCGGTAGCGGGCAGGGCATCGCGTGTGGGTAGCGTAATCGCTCGCGGCAGGGGCTGTGCCGCGCCCGCCAACCGCCGTAGCAGCGGGAGCAGGAACAGGTAGGCTGTGACCATGCTCGAGACCGGATTGCCCGGCAGTCCGACCACGAACTGCGCCCCCTTGCGCGCGATTAGCAGCGGCTTGCCGGGCTTCATCGCGATCCGCCAGAAGGCGATCTCGGCGCCCCATTCCTCCAGCGCGGGCCTGACGAGGTCGTGGTCGCCCACCGAGGCTCCGCCGCTGGTGACGAGCACATCGGCCTCGCCTGCCTGAGCCAGTGCGGCGCGCATCGCCTCCATCGTATCGGGCACCGGCCCAAGCCGGTCGATCCCGCTGACCAGTCCCTTGCACATCGCGGCGAGCATCGCGCCGTTGCTAGCCGGGATCTGGTGCGGTTCGACGGCTTCCGGGTCGGCGGCCAGTTCGTCGCCGCTGTCGAGCACGGCAATGCGGGGCAGACGGCCCACGTCGAGCGCGCCATGTCCGCCGGCCAGCGCCAGCGCCACGGCGGCGGGCGTGAGCCTTGTGCCAGCGTCCAGCAGAGCCTTGCCTTGCGCGAAGTCGAGCCCCTTGCGGCGTATGTGGCGCGGCGTGGCGGCGTCGTCGCCGGTCAGACTCAGCGCGTCGCCCTCGCGCTCTGCGTTCTCTTGCAGCAACACTGCGGCCTCGCCCGGTGGCATCAGCGCGCCGGTCGAGATGCGGATCGCTTCACCAGGTGCCAGCGCCCGCCCGAACGGATGGCCCGCCGCGCTTTCGCCCACCACCTGCCACGGCCCGGACAGCTCGTCGGCACGCACGGCATAGCCATCCATCGCCGAGAGGTCCGCCGGGGGCTGGGTGCGGCGCGCCAGCAGCGGCTCGGCCAGGTACCGTCCCGCAGCCGCGTCGGTCGGCACGCGCTCGCTGCCAAGCGGCGCGGCCATGGCGAGCAGGCGGGCCTGTGCTTCCTCGTGCGGGATGGGCGGGGGCAGGCTCATTCGGCGCGCCAGTCGCCGCTCTTGCCGCCTGTTTTGGCGAGCAGGCGGACCTGTTCGATCACCATGCCCTTCTCCAGCGCCTTGGCCATGTCGTAGATCGTCAGCAGCGCCATCGAAGCGGCGGTCAGCGCCTCCATCTCCACCCCGGTTTTGCCGGTGAGAGCGGCGCGCGCGGTGACGCGGATTGCGCTGTCCTCGAAGGCGAAGTCCACGCTTACGGTATCGAGCGCGAGCGGGTGGCACAGTGGGATCAGTTCGCCCGTACGTTTGGCCGCCATGATCCCGGCGATGCGGGCTGCGGCGAGTACGTCGCCCTTGGGGCCGGAGCCTTCGCGCACGGCCTGCAAGGTGGCAGGCTGCATGGCGATGCGGCCTTCGGCAGTGGCGCTGCGCTGGCTTGGTGTCTTATGGCCGACATCGACCATGCGCGCTGCGCCGGTCTCGTCGAGATGGGTGAGCTTGCTCATCGGATGGCGGTCTCCGTCGGTGTTGCGTTCGCTGCAAGGTGGTACAGGTGTGACACTGTCCTGAAGAGAATTTCCCGGCCGCGCGCAAGGGCGCTGCGAAGCGCGGTTTTGCACTGGTTCTGTGTCATCAGAGTCATGCCGCTCTGATGGCACAGGCGCGGCCTGTAGGACAGGGGCCAGTAGGAAGAGGCCTTTAGGAGAGTGGCGGCTTTTGCAGCTTCGCTCTGTCGGACCTTGCCGACAGCAGGGCGATGCTCGCTAAATCGCGCGTGCGATCATATAGCCGGCAGCGCCGACAAGCAGCCAGGTGGTGACTGTCAGCCCGCCAAGGATCACCAGACGCGTGCGATAGCCGAGCTTTTCGACGTGCGGCTCGGGATAGACCGGTTGTTCCAGCTGCGGACGCGAAAGCGGTGGAGCGGCAAGCAGAGCAGCGCTCACCGCTCCTTGGCTGATCGGCTCCAGAAACTCGGTGCCATACTCGTTTTCGGCATCGCCCCGAGCAATGCGGACGACGATTGCCGAAACCGTACCGGCCTGCGGAAGCGCGACCTCGAGGTATTCGCCCAGTTCGAGATTTGCTGTCGAGCTGATGCGCATACCGGTCTGCGACAGATCGAGAATCGACACAGGCGTGGTGCCCGGCCGTTCGGTCGCATCGAAGCTGAGAGTGAAGGTCCGCCGGCTGGCGTTTCTTCGATCAAGTAACGGCGCCGGTAGTGACAGGGCGGCAACTCTGGGCAGCATGATGGACCTCCATCACCGCCATCGACTATTTTGATTGAGAAGCGGTAAAGGACCGTATGTAGGCGATTGCGCTAGTCTGTACCGGCAAAACTTAGCTATGCGCCGCCAAGCCGCTAAAACAGCCGCACTCCGTTCGCCAATGGTTTGTCAGGTGCGAACAGCACGACCTCGCCATCGGCATCGGGAAAGCCGAGCACTAGGACCTCGCTCATCATCGGGCCGATCTGGCGCGGCGGGAAGTTCACTACGGCGGCGACCTGCCGACCGACCAGCTCTTCGCAGGTGTAATTCACGGTGATCTGGGCCGAGCTTTTCTTCTCGCCAACGACTGGGCCGAAATCGAGCGCCAGAATGTAAGCGGGTTTGCGTGCCTTTTCGAAAGGCTCGGCGGCGATGATCGTGCCCACACGGATGTCGACAGCGAGGAATTGGTCGAAGCCTATCTGCTCGGCGATCGGGGCATCGGCGTCGTGCAGCAGGTGCATTGCGTTATCCCTCGAGCAATTTGCGGGTTGCCGCCGTCACGTCATCCTGCCGCATCAGGCTTTCGCCGACGAGGAAGCAGCGCACGCCCGATTTGGCGAGCCGCTGGCAGTCGGCATGATCTCGGATGCCGCTTTCTCCCACCAGCAGAGCGCCTTCGGGCGCCAGCGCCGCAAGTCGCTCGGTGTTGGCAAGATCGGTGGTGAAGGTCTTGAGGTTGCGGTTGTTGACCCCGATCAGGCGCGATGTGAGGTGCTTTGCTGCACGCTCCATCTCGGCCTCGTCGTGGACTTCGACCAGCACGTCCATCTGGTGTGCCAGGGCGGACTGCTCGATTTCGGCCATCATCGCATCTTCCAGCGCGGCGACGATGATGAGGATCGCGTCAGCCCCGATGCTGCGCGCCTCGGTCACCTGCCAGGGATCGACCATGAAATCCTTGCGCAATACCGGCAGATCGCAGGCCGCACGGGCTTGCTTGAGATAGTCCTCGTGGCCCTGAAAATAGGGCGCGTCGGTCAGCACCGAAAGGCAGGCCGCGCCGCCAGCGGCATAGTCGCGCGCATGGGTGGCGGGGTGGAAGTCCTCGCGGATGAGGCCTTTCGACGGGCTTGCCTTCTTGACCTCCGCGATAAGGCCGAAACCGCTTTCGGCCTTGGTGCGCAGGGCCTTTTCGAACCCGCGCGGGGCCGTTTGCTCAGCGGCGGCTTCGTCCAGTGTGGCAAGGCTCGTCGACGCCTTACGGGCGGCGACTTCCTCGCGCTTGGTGGCGCAGATTTCCTGTAACTTGTCCAAAACCAGTCTCCGGCTCGGCCTAACCTTTGCTCGCGGCAATCCAGCAGTCGAGCAGCGCCTTGGCCAGCCCCTTGTCGATCGCCTCGGCAGCCTCTTCCACGCCATCGCGCAGGGTCGTCACCTCACCCGCCACCACCAGCGCGGCAGCGGCATTAAGCAGCACCGCATCGCGATAGGCACCCTTTTCGCCTTGCAGCAGGCGCGCGAGTGCCGCAGCATTATGGTCTGGGTCGCCGCCCCGGATCGCGTCGAGCGAGTGGCGCGGCAGGCCGGCATCCTCGGGCGTGATGACATCGCCAAAGCCTTCGATGCCAAGCGTCGCCACGCGGGTCGGCCCGGCGATGGAAAGCTCGTCGAGCCCTTCGAGCCCCGAAACGATCATGACCTTGTCCATACCCAGCAGCTTCATCGCATCGCGATAGATCGGCACATAGTCGGGCCGGGCAATGCCGATCAGCTGGCGCTGCACGCCCGCCGGGTTTGCGATGGGACCGATCAGGTTGAAGATCGTGCGCCGACCCAGCTTCTTGCGGATCGGCATCACGTATTTCATGGCGGGGTGATAGGTTTGCGCGAACAGAAAGGCGATGCCGATCTCGCCCAGTGTCAGTTCGGCATGGAGGCCCGCGCCGTCCAGATCGAGGCCCAGTGCTTCCAGCGTATCAGCGGTGCCCGCCTTCGAGCTGGCCGCCCGGTTGCCGTGCTTGGCAACCGGCACCTCGCAGGCGGCAAGCACGATGGCGACGGTGGTCGAGATATTGAGTGAATGCTGCCCGTCGCCGCCCGTGCCGCAAACGTCGATGGCATTGGCGGGCGCTTTGACGCGCAGCATGGTCTCGCGCATGGCCTGCGCGGCGCCGGCGATTTCCTCTGCCGTTTCGTTGCGCTGGGTCAGCTCGATCAGGATCGAGGCGATCTCATCGTCGCCCAACTCGCCGTTCAGCATCCGCGTGAACAGCGCGTGGCTTTCGGACATCGTCATGCTCATGACAGCGCTTTCGGTTCCAGTCCGGTGATGCGCAGGAAGTTCGCCAACAGCGCGTGGCCGTGTTCGGTGGCGATGCTTTCGGGGTGGAACTGCACCCCGTGAATCGGCAGGCTCTCGTGGCGAAAGCCCATCACTGCCGCGCCATCGATCCCCGGCGTCTCGCTGGTGGCGTTGACCACCAGACACTCCGGAATGTCTTCGACGATCAGCGAGTGATAGCGGGTGGCGGTGTAAGGCGAGGGCAAGCCCGCGAACAGACCAGTGCCGTCGTGTGTGACCGCGCTGGTCTTGCCGTGCATCAGGCCGCCGCGCGTCACCATGCCGCCGAAGTGCTGACCGATCGACTGGTGGCCAAGGCACACACCCATCAGCGGCCGCTCGGCATCAGCGCAGGCCGCGACCAGATCGAGCGAAATGCCCGCTTCATTCGGTGTGCAGGGGCCGGGCGAGATCAGGATGCCCTTGGCTCCTGTCGCCAGCGCCTCGGCAGCGGTGAGCGCGTCGTTACGCACCACTTCGACCTTCGCCCCGAGCTCCATCACATAGTGGACGAGGTTGAAGGTGAAGCTGTCGTAGTTGTCGACAACGAGGATGTCGGGCTGGCTCATGGTTGTGCTCTTGCCTTGTTTTTCACCACGATCAAGGGGCCGAGCGGGGCACGTTTGTCCATGCGGCCCGCCACCGGGTCCCACAGGCTCGACACCGTGCCGTCGAGGAACAGCGCGTTCGGGGTCTTCAGCCGGTCGCGATAGAGGCGCGCAATTACCCCGAAGCTGATCGGGCCTTGCGAGATGACGAAGTGCGCGCGGCCCTGCTTGTCAACGCCGACCGCGTTGCGCAGAAGGCGGCTGGGGCCGTTCTCGGTGATCTCGGGGTGGATCTCGCCGTCGATCACCAGCATCGGGCCGCTCTGGGTGCCAAACTGTGGGCGTTCAAGCACGGTGCTGTAGAACTTTTCGGTGTCGAGAACCTGCCAGGTGGAGCCGCTGCCGAAGAACACGCCGTTGGGCTTGAGGTGGAAGTTGCCCCCGCCATTGGCGCGGTTCAGCTCTTTCAGCCGTTCGCCATCTTTCACGAAATAACCGACCGGCATCCCCGCATCGTCGAACATGCCGCCGTTCATGGCGAATGCGACATCGGCTTGCGGGTTTGCCTTGCGGTAGGATGCGAAAGAACGGAATGGCGCGCCGCCGGCCGGGCTGAGCGCGGTGGCGATGCTGTGCTCCGCAGGATCAGCGATACAGTCGACGAAGCGCTGCTCTTCGAAGGTGATGACCTCGCAGGCATCGAACGCCGCGGCTGACGAGGATGCGGAGGGAGAGGCCGCGCCGCCATCCTCGCTCCCGCCATCGAGCGCGATGCGCACGACCGGTTCGCCGCCTTGCGGTGCGTCGCCGCAGCCTGCCAGCAGCAGGAGCGCGGCCAGCAGCGGTGCGCGGGTCACTGGCCGAAGCCCGGTTCGCTTGCCACCCGCACCGCCTCGCGCGCGGCGGCGATCAATGCGCCCGCCTTGTGGCGGCACTCGGCAGCCTCATAGGCCGGATCGCTGTCAGCCACGATCCCTGCGCCCGCCTGTACGTTCATCACCCCGTCCTTGATGACGGCGGTGCGCAGCACGATGCAGCTATCGACTGAGCCATCGGGCGCGAAATAGCCGACGCCGCCGGCGTAAGGCCCGCGTGTTTCGGGTTCGAGTTCGGCGATCACCTGACAGGCGCGAATCTTCGGCGCGCCCGAGACGGTGCCTGCCGGGAAGCCTGCGAACATTGCGTCGATAGCGTCGTGATCGGGCGAAAGCTTGCCCACCACGTTCGAGACGATGTGCATCACATGGCTGTAACGCTCGACGATAGAGCGTGCCGTGACGCGAACCGAATCCGCCGCCGCCACCCGGCCCACGTCATTCCGTCCGAGGTCGAGCAACATCAGGTGCTCGGCGCATTCCTTGGGGTCGGCGAGCAGGCTTTGCTCGTTCGCCACATCCTCCTCAGGCGTCTTGCCGCGCGGACGGGTCCCGGCGATGGGCCGGATTGTCACCTCACCATCGCGCACTCGCACGAGAATTTCGGGGCTAGACCCGACCACGGCGAAACCGGGCAGGTCGAGGAAATAGAGGAATGGCGAGGGGTTCACCCGCCTTAGCGAGCGATAGAGTGCAATCGGCGGCACCGGCAGCGGGCAGGTGAAGCGCTGCGCCAGCACTACCTGGAAGATGTCGCCCGCCGAAATGTACTCCTTCGCGGCCAGAACGATCCGCTCGTACTCGGCCTCGTCCATCACCGGCTCGAGGTCTAGATCGGGGGGCACGGCCAGCTGCGGCGAGGGCGGCACTGCGCCCGAAAGCTGACGTAGCGCCTCGTCGATCCGTTCGCCTGCGCGTTCGATAAGCATGTCGGGCTCGCCCGCGCCCGCCCATAGCGGAGCAATCACGAACAGCGCGTCGGTCAGCGAATCGAACACCAGCACCAAAGTGGGGCGGGCAAACAGCATGTCGGGCAGGGCGAGTTCGCTCTGCGGCGCGCGCGGGAGCTTCTCGACCAGGCCGATGGTCTCGTAACCGAAATAGCCGACCACGCAGGCGAGCGCAGGCGGCAGCTCGGCAGGCACGTCGATCCGGCAGCTCGCCACCAGCGCGCGCAGCTCGCTGAGCGCATCGCCATCGAGCGGAGCGAAGGCCTCGCGGTCGTGCTGCCACTTGCGGTTGATCTCGGCGCTCGGCCCCGTGGCGCGGAACATCAGGTCAGGGTCGAGCCCGAGCAGCGAATAGCGCCCGCGCACTTCGCCGCCCTCGACCGACTCGAGCAGGAAATCACCCCGGCCCGGTTCGATCAGCTTCAGCGCGGCGCCAATCGGCGTCTCGGTATCGGCCACGATCCGGCGCCAGACGAGCGCGTTCTGGCCAGCGGAAAGGCTGGCTCGTGCCTGCGCAGCGTTGAGCGGCTGTGCGCCCAAGTTAGCCTCCTCTTACTGCTGGTTCTGGCCGGTGAGCTGCGCAATCACAGCATCGACCGCCGACTGGTTGGTCTCGACTTCCAGGCCCTGCTGGATCGCACGGACCAGCTGCTCGGTATATTCCTCGCCCGCACTGCGCGAGAGCTGCTGGCGGGTTGCACCCACGAGCGGATCGTCCGCGGCGACTTCGGGTGTGGTGATCTCGTCGAGAGACACCACGAACCAGGCCGATGAGGGCGCCTGCTCGACGCGCTTCGTTGTGCCTTCGGCCATCGAGAAGAACAGCATCGTGGTGGGCGTGACTTGCTGCTGCTGCGCCAACTCGCGACGGTTAAGCGTCACGTTCTGCGGCTGAGGCAGATTCTTGGTCTCGGCGGCGACGGCTGCGGCCAGCGTGGAGCCACCCTCAACACGCTTGAGGATCCGGCCCGCAGCCTCGCCAGCTGCCTTCATGCCGGTGTCGCGGCGCCAGGAGAGCGTCACGTCGTCGCGGATTTCCGCCAACGGGGCGGGGGCCGATGCGGTGATTTCGCTGACTTCGAACAGCACCAGACTTTCGCCGGCGACGGTTTCGGCCAGCTGCGGATCGGCTTCATCGACATCGAACGCCAGTTCGAGAACGGGCGCCAGCGCGATCGGAGCCTCTTCGCCTGTTCCGTAGATCCGGCCATCGGCGGTGAGCGGCTGGGTGGACGTCAGCTCCAGCTTATATTCGTCGGCCATGTCCGACAGGCTGCGACCATCGGCAAAGCCATCGTCGAACGCCTCTGCCGCAGCGATGAAAGCCTGGCGGCGCTGCTCGGTCCTGAGTTGCTCGGTGATTTCGCTGCTTACCTGAGCCAGCGCTTTGCCGGGCCGATTGGTGACCTCGTTTACGCGCACGACATACCAGCCGAGCGGACCCTGCGCCGGCGCGGAAAGCGCGCCCTGACGGGCCGCAAAGGCGGCATTAGCCACGGCCTGCGAGGTGCGCGAGGCGAGCGCCTCCTTGCTCAGTTCTTCGACCTTGGTTGCGGCGAGCCCCTTGGCCCGCGCCGCTGCTTCCAGCGATGCACCGCCGGAGACTTCGTTGACCAGCGCCTGCGCGGCTGCCTGCGTCGGCACGACGAGCTGGGTCAGCCCGCGCATTTCCAGGGCGGCATACTGATTCTTGTCGCGCTCGTAACGGGCGGCGATTTGCGCCTGCGTGGGGGCGGGAAGCGTGCCGAGCGCGCTGTCGTCGAACACGGCATAGCGCAGCACGCGCCGTTCGGGACGGATGAAGCGCGACTGGTTTAGTGTGTAGAAGGCCTGCAACTGTTCGTCGCTCGGATCGCCTTCGGGGGCGAAGGCGGCCGCAGGAATCGGAGCGATCGCGCCGCTGCGGCTCTCGCCCAGAAGCTGTGCGTAACGCTGCGCGAGCGCTGTCGGCATACGCGAGGCGAGCGCGGCCGGGGTCACCAGCTGGCGCGCCATCAGGCCCATGGCCAGATCCTCGCGCACCGCGCTTTCGCTCAGGCCCCGCTGGGTGAGCGCGCCGCGGAAGGCATCTTCGGAAAACTTCCCGTCGACCCCGCGGAAGGCCGGGATCGAAACGATCTCGCTGTCGACCAATCGGTCACCTGCACGCAGGCCCAGTTTTTCGGCGAACTCGGCAATGCTCCAGCGGCTGATCATGCGCTGAAGCACGTTCGCCACGCCGCCTTCGGCTGCAAAGCTCTGAATTGTGAGAGTCGGATTCTGCTGGCGCAGCTGCTCGACCTCGTTGCTCACACTGGTGGAAAGGTCCGCCGTGCTGATTCGCCGGTCGCCGACCCGAGCAACCCGATCGCCGCCCGATACGCCGCCGAACACGCCGGTGCTCGACACGTCCATGCTGGCAAAGGCCAGGGCGATCAGGCCAAGAAAGCCCAGTGTCACCACCACGCCGACCTTGGACTTGAAGAAATTACGGAAGAAAGTGAGCATGAAGCAGCTTTATCTGTCGCCTGCGATCCAAGGGATCTGTTGGGAATTGGTCGCGCCCCCCGCTTGAGGGCACACTGGCTGCGCCTTATCCCGGCTGCGACCCGCCCGCAACAGCCAGTGTGCGGATTGTCGTCGGGGGAAAAAGCGGCTTTGACAAGCTCGCCGCGTCTGACTAGCCGCTTTGATCTTGATGGCGATGCAGCTGCTATAGCCGCCACGCTCGACACACACAGATTACAGGAATTTCAATGGCCCAGCGCCCCTACATCGTTGGAAACTGGAAGATGCACGGCACGCGTGCCATGCTCTCCGAAGCCCGCGCAATCGATCGCGCCGCCGAACGGATGGTTAAGGTCGAGGTCGCGCTGGCCCCGCCGTTCACACTTATCCACGCCACCCGCAAAGAGGCCGAGCTGATCGGCGTCGGCGCGCAGGACTGCCACACTGCCGAAGGCGGGGCACATACCGGCGATATCTCGGCTGCCATGCTCAAGGATGCCGGGGCCGGATTCGTGATCGTCGGCCACTCCGAACGTCGCGCCGATCATGGCGAGACCGATGAGATGGTGCGCAGCAAGGCCGATGCCGCCATCGCGGCAAACATGAACGCGATCGTCTGCGTCGGCGAGACCGAGGCTCAGCGTGACGCGGGCGAGGCCGAGGCCGTTGTGACCGCCCAGCTCGCCGCCTCTTTGCCCGGCGGTGAGCAGACGGCCGAACGGCTTACCGTCGCTTATGAGCCGGTATGGGCGATCGGCACCGGTCGCACGCCGACGGTGGACGATGTCAGCGCGATGCACCGGGCTATCCGCGCCAAGCTGGTGGAACTGCTGGGCGAAGCGGGCGAGACCGTGCGCATCCTCTATGGCGGCTCGGTCAAGCCCGACAACGCGTCGGAGCTGCTCTCTGCCGACGAGGTTGGCGGGGCGCTCGTGGGCGGCGCAAGCCTGACTGCCGAGAGCTTTCTCGGCATCATCATCGCCGCCGCTGAAGCGCAGGACAGCTAAGGCGCGAACAGGGCAGGGCGGCGCGGTCGGGGCCGGTGACTTGTGCAAACGGGTCGAAACGCCTAGATCGCCCGCTTTGATACAGGCGCGAAGGCGCTCAGCAGCAAAGAAGTCATAATGGGTCTTTTCCTCTTCCTCACCGTCGTGCAGGCGCTTGTCGCCTTCGTGCTCGTGATCCTCGTGCTGATGCAGCGGTCTGAAGGCGGCGGGCTCGGCATGGGCGGCGGCGGCAGCCCCGGCGGCGTGATGAGCGCGCGCGGTGCGGCCGATTTCCTCACCCGTGCCACCAAATGGGCTGCGGTGCTGTTCGTGGCGTTGGCCATCGTGCTGGCGGCGGTGGCGGTCGATGCCTCGGGCACGCGCTCGATCGACGATTCGCTTGATCGTTCGGTGACCGAGCCTGCTGGCGGCGCGGCAGAGGGCGTTCCCTCGGCTCCGTCGGCGAATGAGCAGGCCCCTGCTCAGGCTCCGGCCGACGATCCGCTGGCAGGCGTCAGCGAATAACAATCTTCATTTGACGTGGTTATCCCCCGCAGGCTCGGCCTGACGGGGGATTATTGCAAGCTTTGCGCTTGCGTCGAATCCACGAGGCAGCTTAAGGCCCACCTCCCATGGCGCGGTACATTTTCATCACCGGCGGCGTGGTCTCCTCGCTCGGAAAAGGTCTCATGGCGGCAAGCCTTGCCGCCCTTTTGCAGGCGCGTGGCTACAAGGTCCGCATTCGCAAGTTCGATCCCTACCTGAACGTCGATCCGGGGACCATGAGCCCCTATCAGCACGGCGAGGTCTATGTGACCGACGACGGGGCCGAAACCGACCTCGATCTCGGACATTATGAACGCTACACCGGCGTCTCGGCGCGGCAGAGCGACAACATTACCTCGGGCCGCGTCTATCGCGACATCATCGCAAAGGAACGCCGGGGCGACTATCTCGGCGCCACGGTGCAGGTGATCCCGCACGTGACCGACGCGATCAAGGAATTCGCGCTCGCCGATCAGGAAGATCTCGACTTCGTGCTGTGCGAAATCGGCGGCACCGTCGGCGATATCGAGAGCCTGCCGTTCATCGAAACCATCCGCCAGCTCCGCAACGAGCTGGAACCCGATCAGTCGTGCCTCATTCACGTGACGCTGGTGCCCTATGTCTCTGCTGCGGGCGAGCTGAAGACCAAGCCCACGCAGCACTCGGTGCGCGAGCTGACCAGCCTTGGCGTGCAACCCAACCTGCTGCTGTGCCGCTGCGAACACCCGCTGCCCGAAACCGAACGCGCGAAGATCGCGCTGTTCTGCAATGTGCGCAAGGAAGCGGTGATCCAGGCGCTGGATGCCTCCAGCATCTATGCCGTGCCCTTGCAGTATCACCGCGAGGGGCTGGACGAAGAGGTGCTGCGTCACTTCGGGATGCTGTCCAAGTCGCCGCAACCCAATCTGGCGGTATGGGACGATATCATCGACCGCTACGAACATCCCGAGGGCGAAGTGACCATCGGCGTGGTTGGCAAGTATGTCGGTCTGCCCGATGCCTACAAGAGCCTCAACGAGGCGCTGGTGCATGGCGGCATGGCCAACCGGGTGAAGGTCAACATCCGCTGGATCGACGCCGAGGTGTTCGAACTCGACGATGCCGACATCGCCGCCCAGTTGGAGCCGCTGCACGGCATTCTCGTGCCTGGCGGCTTTGGCGAGCGCGGCAGCGAGGGCAAGATCGCCAGCGTCCGCTTCGCGCGCGAGCGCAAGGTGCCGTTCTTCGGCATCTGCCTCGGGATGCAGATGGCTTGCATCGAAGGCGCACGCAACACAGCCGGTATCGCCACCGCCTCTTCCACCGAATTTGGCGAGACCGACGAACCTGTCGTGGGAATCATCACCGAGTGGATGAGCAAGGAGGGCCTGCAACAGCGCAGCGCCGCGACCGATCTGGGCGGCACCATGCGGCTTGGCGCTTTTGATGCGGTGCTGGCCGGCAACAGCCATGTCTCGCGCATCTATGGCGGCGAGACCGAGATTTCCGAGCGCCACCGCCACCGTTACGAAGTCAACTCGGCTTACAAAGAACGGCTGGAAGATGGCGGCCTGATCTTTTCAGGCATGAGCCCGGATGGATTGCTGCCCGAGATCGTGGAGCGGCCCGATCATCCATGGTTCGTGGGTGTGCAGTTCCACCCGGAACTCAAGAGCAAGCCGTTTGACCCGCATCCGTTGTTCGCAGGGTTTATAGCCGCCGCGCTGGAGCAGTCCCGCCTCGTTTAATTGTCTGGGTAATACAGTCTATTATCGTAGAAATCGGGCTTGATTGTCGGTCATAGTCAGGCATATTTCTGCGAACCCGCGAATCCACGTTAAGCGCAACCGATGCAATCGGCCTGGCGCAACAAGCTTGCCGCTCGAACATTCGCCCTACTGCGACCCGGGGTGCGTGTTTTTTTGGGGGGGTGAGTCGGCCATCAAGCCGAGGGGGCGGGTGCCCATGAACCCGCCCCCAAACTTTTCAAGCTATCAGATCAGCTGAAGATCAGGCCGCGTCGGCGGACTTATCGCCTTCGCTGTTGTCGCTGACCACTTCGAGCGTGTTTCCACCGATAGCGATCTTTTTGGGCTTCATCGCCTCGGGCACTTCGCGCACCAGATCGATCACCAGCAGGCCATCGGCGAGGTCGGCATTGTCGACTCGCACATAGTCGGCCAGCTCGAAGCGGCGCTCGAACCCGCGGTTGGCGATGCCGATGTGCAGCATGTCGCCTTCGGCGTGCTCGGCGCGCTTGCGGCCCTGCACGACGAGCAGGTTCTGCTGCGCGGTAATGTCGAGATCCTCTCGCTTGAACCCGGCCACGGCCACGGTGATGCGATAGGCGTCTTCGCTGCGACGCTCGATATTGAACGGGGGATAGTTGTCGCCGCCAGCGTTGCGGGCGTTGTTCTCCAGCAGGTCGAACAGGCGGTCGAATCCGACGGTGGAGCGGCGATAGGGGGTAAGATCGAAACGATTCATGTGAAACAAATCCTCTTTTGAGCAATTTGACTATGTGCGGGCCCGGTTGCGGCGCCCCCAGCAAAAAAATAGGGTCGGCCAAACCGCTTTCAAGAGGAAGCGCGCCACCAGAAAGGATCAGAGACGATGAGTACGCCGCGCGTGGAAATCTATACCAAGGCTTATTGCGGCTACTGCCACCGCGCCAAGCGCCTGCTCGACAGCAAGGGCGTCGACTACGAAGAGTATGACATCACGATGGGCGGCGAGAAGCGGCAGGAAATGCTGAACCGCAAGCCGGATGCGAGCACGGTGCCGCAGATATTCATCGACGATAAGGCCATCGGCGGTTCTGACGATCTCGCTGCGCTTGAATCGGCGGGCAAGCTCGACGCGATGCTCGGACTTTAGGCTGACACGTGAGCGCCCCCACCTCCATCGCGGTCTTGCAGATGACCACCGGGATCGATCCCGATTCCAATGCGCGCAGCATAGCGGCAGGCATGGAGCGCGCGGCGGGGGAGGGGGCTTCCATGCTCTTCACGCCAGAAATGGCGCTGCTGCTCGATCGCAACCGTAAGCGGGCGGCCGAGCATGTCGTGCCCGAGGCGAATAACCGGCAGCTTGCGCGTCTGCGCGACTGCGCGGCGCGGTATGGTATCTGGCTGGCGCTGGGCTCACTGCCCGTGCAGCGGCTGGAGGATGAGCGCTGGGCCAATCGCAGCCTCGTGATCGACGACAGGGGCGAGATCCGTGCCCGCTACGACAAGATCCATATGTTCGATGTGTCCCTGTCGAGTGGCGAGAGCTGGCGCGAATCGGCGCAATATGCCCCCGGCGAGAAGGTGGTGGTTGTGCCCGATACGCCGGTGGGCCGACTTGGTCTCGCGGTCTGCTACGATATCCGCTTTCCCGCGCTGTTCGAGGCTCTGGGCCGCGAGAAGTGCGACTGTATCGCGATTCCCGCTGCATTTACCGTTCCGACCGGTGACGCCCACTGGCATCTGATGCAACGCGCCCGAGCGGTCGAGGCCAGCGCCTATGTCGTGGCGGCGGCGCAGGTGGGCGAGCACGCGGACGGGCGCAGCACCTATGGCCACTCGCTGGTGGTCGATCCTTGGGGTGAGGTGGTGCTCGACATGGGCGCAAGCGCGCAGGATCAGCCCGGCCTCGCCAGGATCGACCCTGTGCGCATCACCGAGGTGCGCGCGCAGCTGCCCAGCCTTGCCAATCGGCGCGATCTGCCTAGATGACAATCTGATGATAGTGTTCGAACTCAGCTGTGATTTGGGCCACGCCTTCGAGGGGTGGTTCCGCTCGTCAGATGACTTTACCGCGCAGCAGGACAAGGGCTTGCTGTGCTGCCCGCAATGCGGATCGAGCGCGATCGCGAAAGCGCCGATGGCGCCAGCCGTGCCGCGCAAGGGTAACCAGTTCGTAGAACGGTCACTCTCCGCCGAACCTCAGGCGCCTGCCGAGCCGCAAGCGCCGGTCGCCAACGCGCCGATGCCGCCCAAGGTCGCAGCAGCGCTGGAGCATCTGGCCAAGGCCCAGGCCGAGGCGCTTAAGAACAGCACCTGGGTCGGCAAGGGCTTTGCCGAGCAATCGCGTGCGATGCACTATGGTGAGCGCGAACAGGCGGCGATCCATGGTGAAGCCAGCATCGAGGAAGCACGCGAGCTGATGGAGGAAGGTGTGCCGGTTGCACCTTTGCCGCTGCCCATTGCCCCGCCAGAGGAATTGAACTGAGCGTCAAGGTTCGGCAGCACGTTGATCGTGCTGCTGCTGCCCCGGCCTGTGTTGGGTTTAGGAATCGAGCCCGCAGGCCTGTGCCGCTGCGCGGCTTCGGCTCCGAACGAGGGGCGAACCTGACGGGGACAAACCAATAGGCGCCCCCCCTTGCGGGATGCCGCCCATTGGTGCGCCCGACAGGATTCGAACCTGTGGCCCCCGGATTAGGAATCCGATGCTCTATCCTGCTGAGCTACGGGCGCACGCCAGGTGCGCTTTAATCGCAGCGCTGGAAACGCACAACCACCTTGCCGATCTGCTGGTTCGATTCAAGATAGGCATTGGCTTCCGAAAGGGCTTCGAGACCATCGAAGATCTTGGCGATAACTGGTTGTAAATGGCCGCTTGCCAGACCCTTTTCGATCCGCTTTCTCGCGCGATCAAAGCGTTCCGAGTGGTTCCAGATCTCGCTTGCAACCCAGCCCCGCATTGAACAGCCCTTGAATGCCATCGGCCAGTGAGGATAGGGCGTGGGTTCGCCAGATAAGCCGCCGTAAACGAACAGAATTCCGCGCGGAGCGAGCGCGCGTGCCAGCGTGTCGACATAGGGCCCACCCACCGGATCGAACGCGCAGCGTGCCCCTTCGCCGCCGGTGATGTCCATCGCGCGCTCGACGAGGTCTTCCTCTTCGGTTGCGATCACGTGCTGCGCGCCCAGCGCCTCGAGCGCCTCGGCCTTGGCGCTGGTGCGGGTGGCGGCGATGGAGACGCCGCCGGCCCAGTTGGCGAGCTGGATCGCTGCTAGGCCCACACTGGATGAGGCAGCCGGGATGATCGCCGCCTCGCCCACACCGAGCTCGGCCACCTCGATTATCGCGGAGGCCGTCATGTATTGCATCCAGATCGCGGCCGCCTGCTCGTCGCTCAGGCCTTCGGGCGCGGGAAGGAGGATGCGCGCGGGCACGATCGCCTCGTCGGCCCAGATGCCGTAGTCGCCCTGCGAAATCATCGGCAGCACGCAAACGCGCTGGCCGACGGCATAGTCGCTCACGCCTTCGCCGAGAGCGGTGATCGTGCCCACGCCCTCGTAGCCGATCCGGCTCGGGAGCTTGGGCTGCACCGGGTATTTGCCCGCGCGGTACATCGCCTCGGCCCGGTTAACCCCGACCGCCGAGACAGCCAGGCGCACTTCGCCGGGGCCGGGCGCGCCCAGTGGCAGGTCTTCGATAATGAGCTGTTCCGGGCCGCCGGTGGCGTGAAAACGAACGGTGCGGGTCATGGTTCTCTCCTTTGGAGGGCAGGGTGCAGGAGCAGTGGAGCAAAGAAAAGGGGCCGCCTCCGGTTGGAAGCGGCCCCTGATCTTGTGGCGGTCGGCTGGATTAGAACTTTACGTTCGCACCGAGGTAGAAGCGACGGCCAATCGTGTCGTAGGCGCCGGGCGCGAACGAACCGCCCTGAAGCTGACCGGGAGGCGGATTAGTGTTCCGGCCCGACAGTGGCGGCTCCTCGCCAAACAGATTTTCAACACCGAAACGGATCGTAAGGTTGTCAGCCACCGCGGCGCTGCCGTTGAGGTTGAACAGGTTGTATGATTCGGTCACGCCCTGGATCGTTGTGTTCGGGAACTGCGCCGAGGTCGCCGAATCAATGCTCGGCAGGTGGCTCCACTGGAGGGCCAAGCGATAACCATCGATGCTGTACCCGAGCGTGGTGAACGCGCGATACTCGTAGGTATTGCCATTCAGACCGTTGTTGTTCGGACCCTGCGTGCCGACATAGTCGATACGATCATCGATCGGCAGCTCGTTCGCTTCCATGCTGATGATGTAGTTAAACAGAGTGCTGAAAGTAACCGTACCGGGGCCAGCATCCATCGCCCAGTCAAGCGCGATATCGATGCCGCTGGTCTGGAACGAGCCCGAGTTCTGATACGTCCGGAACACGTCATCAAGTCCGCCGGTCTGGTTCCGGTTGGCGCGCTGACAGGCGACGGCGTTCGGATCGAGGCCGGGGTTAAGGGCCGGATCGAAGCACTGACGCTGGACGATATCCACCGTCGTCAGACCGATCGCGTCAGTCAGCTCGATGTTATAGTAGTCGACCGCCAGACGCAGGCGCGAGAGTGCAGGCGACGTGAAGGGCGACTGAATTACCGCACCGGCGGTCCAGGTATCGGCCTTTTCCGGACGAAGGTTGGCGTTACCCTCAGTAGTCGGGAAGGTGAAGGCAGGGCCCGCACCTTGCGTGTTGGGGTTTGCCACCAGTGCGGCCAGCTCATCCCGGTTCGTTGCACCCAGCAGGTTGCGATAGTCAGTGCCGTAGAAGATGTCGTCGGACGTCGCGGAGCCCGATGCTTCCATGAGCGCGCCGCACAGTGCGATTGCGTCGGTGAAGTTTGCATTCACGTCAGGGTTGGCGGAGAAGCCGTTCGGGTTATTGATCGAGCAAACGTCGCCGCCCGGCGCCACCGCGAAGGTCTGCTCCGGAGCCAAGAAAAGCTCGGCAATGTTAGGCGCACGCTCAGCACGGTTGTAACCGCCACGGAAACGGAGCCAATCGGTCACTTCCCACTCACCCAGCACCTTGTACGTGTAGCTGGTACCGGTCGTCGAGTAGTCAGAGAGACGACCGCCGAGTTCGAGGTTGAACTGCTGGATGCCCGGAATATCCGAAAGGATCGGGATCAAGAGTTCACCGTAAACCTCGCGAACCTCAATGTAGCCTTCCGAGTCGCCGCTGGGATAGATACCCAGCGCCTGATCGTTGAACGAACGCCCTTGCGTGGTGAGGTTATCGTTGATGAACTCGTAATCCGTCTCACGATAGCTCACGCCGGTTGCCATGCGAACCTCGCCAGCGGGCAGCTCGAATAATGCACCCTGCAGGTTCGTTTCGACAATCGTCTGGCGGACGGTCGACTTGTTCTGCAGTCGCGCGCCGATGGCATCAAAGCAATCCTGCGTGATTGTCTCGGGAGCGAAGAAGTTCAAGCCCGAGGTGCAGGAAGCCGAAGCACCGCCGAAGCCGCCGAATTCTTCGTTACCGGTGGTGGAGAAGCCTTCCCCGAAATTCGGGCCGCCAATGATCGTACGCATGCGTTCAAGCGAGGCCACACCGCTCAGAACAGCCGACACCTGCGTTTCGCCGTGCTGGACGAAGGCTTCGTAGGTCCAGTCGTTCAACGGCAGATTGCCGCGAATACCGGCGGTGAGGTTGATCGTATGCACGTCAGTGTCGCTGGTGCGGTTAAAGGGCAGCAGCGCACGCAGCTCGAACGGCGCGTCCGCATCGGGACGGCTGTCGAGGATCGTGAGAAGATCGTCAGGAATGACGTCGCGGTTGATAGTCGGATCGATTCGCGCCGCCCAGCCGCCGGTCAAAGGGCCCGGCTCCTGCACGGTCTGCGTTTCCGTCTTCGAGAAAAAGCCTGTCGCGAAAACGCTCAGCCAGTCGTTAACCTCGTAATCGCCGTTGGCGTAGAGGTTGTAGCGGGTCAGCGGGAAGACCAGATAATTGAACTGGTTGTTATAACCAAGCTGACCGTTAGCCTGCCGGAAGAACTCGGTGCCATCCAGCAGGCCGTCCGCTCCCGAGGTGCCCGGAATGCCGAAAGCATCGCCAAGGCCCGAGAAGGTGTTTCCGTCATAGTCTGAGTAGATCACCGTACCGAACACCGGTCCAGGTGCAAAGGTGGCGCCATCGATGACTGAGTTAACAGCTCCTGCATCCGGAAAGTTGCCGCCGAAGCCGATGTTCACGCCTGCGTAAGGTGCAAAGAAGGCAGTGCCGCCGATGGTGGGGTCTGACCACAGGTCATTATAGTAATCGCGATCGCGCTGCAGTGCGCTTTCGCGAGTGTTCATTGAGAAGGCAATCGAGACGTTGCCCCGGCCATCTTCGAAGTCTGCTCCCATGATGCCGGAAAGCTGGTATTCGAAATTATCGCCCTGCTCGGTGATACCCATCTGGCCGTCGAGCTCGAGACCCTCGAAGTTGCTCTTCAAGATGAAGTTGGTCACACCGGCAACGGCATCAGCGCCGTATGTCGAAGATGCACCACCCGAAATGATTTCGACGCGCTCGATCGCGGCGGACGGGATGGTATTGATATCGACGATGCCGGTGGCGTTCGACGGAGTGGCTCGGCGACCGTCGACCAGCACCAGCGTACGGTTGGCGCCGATGCCGCGAAGTGCGACGGCTGCGGCGCCGGGGGTGTTGCTGGCGTTAGGCTGGATGTCGCCGCCGCCGGTGGTCGGCGTGCGGTTATTTACGGCCGTGAACTGCGGCAGCTTGTTAAGGTTTTGTTCGATTGCTGCGGTGCCTGAATCTTCGAGCAGTCCCTCATCTACGGTCACGATGGGGCTGTTCGCTTCGAAGTCACGGCGAACAATGCGCGAACCGGTCACAACGATACGGTCGCTCTGCGCGCTTGCGGCGGTTGGGGCGCTATCCTGCGCCAAAGCGGGGCTGGCTGTAAGCAGTACGCCAGTGCCGCTTGCCATGAGTGCAGCCTTGAAGACTGCCTTCTTATTGAACCTTGTCACTTCGTGCTCCCTTCACAAAGATTGCGGATCGGGCACATCCGATCGCGCAAACCAAATTATCGTTCTCCGGTGCGGCTCTCACGCGCTGCAAGCACAGCGAGTGGCGGTGGTGCAGCATCCGCGCCGGATGAATTTCGTTCATGGGGGGAGAGGCGAGGGTCACTCGCCGACTGGCAATAGCTATCGCTGAAGCGCGAACACGCCATACATCCTCCCATGTGCCGGAACTTGACTCTGTCCCGATCTCAGCCTGGGTTCATATTCAGGGAAATTGATAGTGTCTATACCAGTGTGACATCAGCGCCTTGAAAAGCGGCTTTGCCTAAGCTGGCTTTGCACGCGAGCGTGGCCTCCGTGCGTCGGCTCGTTAAGGTTGATCTGCCACCTTGCTCTAAATAAGGCTATGTATAACAATCATATAATGCCCAAGTTAGTGATGTTCGGGCCAGAACTGTTGCGCAGATGCATCGCCTTGATGAAAGATCAACGGGCCCGCTCATGATTGTTGATCATGTCCGCCGGTGCGGGCGCCAAGGAGGAGCGGGGCTGCGCGGTTGATCAAGTCCGCCGCAGCCTTCCGGGCGCGATGGAGACTTAACGAAAAGCGACAATCGGTAGTGAGTGCGCTTTTCTTTTGCTCTGCCTTGCGCAATACCCGCCCTTCACGGGCAACGCGGATGGCCATTCGGCATCGGCAAGCAATCCGGGGGATGAGTGGAAGAAGGCAAGCAAGGCTGGCGTCGCGTACTCACCGATCTGGCGCGTAACTGGTATCTGGCCGGAGGCGAAGGCTCTGCCGAACCTGCCGGGGATGACGCGCTTGTGCTCGCCAAGTCGCTGGGCCCGCTGGCCGAAGAGGCGATTCAGATCGTGGAGGCCTATGCGCTTGGCGCCCGCGCCTTGGGCGGAAACGCCTCTGGCACGCTTCCGCCGGGGTTCGAGACGCGGTTGGCGATCATTCTCAACGGCCTGATCCCGCAGGCCGAAGAACAATCGGTGGAGCCTGCCGTCACCGACGATCCCCCGCCGGTGTTCCAGAGCGAACTGTGGCAACTGCTGACCAAGGTCCGCGAAAGTGCCGAACTCTCCTATGCGCGCGAGATTGCTCTGGTCGAGCTTGACCGGCGGATATTGCTGCTGCTGGGCAATGTCGGGCCGCTGGTTCCGGCCGAACTTTCGAACGGGGCAGGGGTCGACAAAGCGCAGGTCAGCCGGTCGGTCAAGCGTCTGCTCGAGATCAAGATGGTCGAGCGCACGCAGATCCGCTCGCCTGTCAGCCTTACTCGCAAGGGCAAGACGCTGGCCGATCGCCTTTCGCGGCTGGCCGAACTGCGCAACCGTGAGCTGACGGTCGATATTCCCGATAGCGAGCTGGCCGATTTCCGGCGCGTGGTGGAAAAGTTGCTGGAACGCGCGGTCTCGCTTTACGAACAGGAGCGGGCGCTGGCGAACGACGAGCCCAATGCGCCGAGCCGTTTCCCGGTTGTGGCGCAGGACGAACCGGGCAAACCTTTGGTGCTCGACCGGACTCGCATAATCTCGCCGCTGATGACGCTCTCGGCCTATTTCAGCCGTTCGGCGGCGCTGATCTTCAAGCGCCGAACCGGCCTTTCGAACTTCGAGACCTGGGTGCTGAACGAGATCGGGCGCGATCAGCCGATCGAGTGGAACACGCTGGTCGAGCGGCTCGACCGCGATCACAGCCAGGCCGGGCGCACGATCAACAGTTTAATCGAGCGCGCTCTGGTCGACCGGCAGGGGCGTCCGGGGCGGCGGCACGGGCGTTTCACCCTCACGTCGGAGGGCGAGCGCATATATGAGATCATTCAGGACGCCAGCCGCCAGCGCAGTTCCTACCTGATGGCTCCCCTCAGCGGCGACGAGCGCGACCGCTTTCTGGCCACCTTTGGCAAGGTTCACCGCAATGCTGCTGTACAGCTTGAGCGCGAACGGGCCTTCGAGGAAATGGGGCACCGCTAGCCGCTAGCCGCTAGCAGCGCCCCACCTTGGGGCCGGGTCAGCGAATGCGGCGAACGCGCACGGCCATCTGGTTATCGAACACCATCAGGAAGCTGCCCAGAGCAGCGCGGTCGATGGTGACAACCGAACCTTCGCGTGGCGGGCGATAGGAGTTCGGCACGCCTTCGGAGAACTGCCACTCGGCGCCGTCTTCCAACGTGAGGCGATAGATCCCCGGTTGCAGCATTCTCACTGCGGTAACGCTGGTCGTCAGCTCGTCGGGTTCGTTCGACTGGGTGCTGGCAAAGCGTTCGGGCGTGCGCACGTCTTCGCTGCCGAATCCGGTTACCGCGCTACCACGCGTAGGGGCGGGAGCAGTGTCTTGCGGAGCCACCGCCCGGGTGGGCGCGGCGGCTTGGGCGGGGACAGAGCCCGACTGACGCACGTTGTTGTCATAGCAGGCAAGGCGGGCGCCGGTGTCGTCGATACGCGCGCACTGGCGCAAAATCTCGAGCACGATCGCATCGTCGACCTGCGCTTGCGCCGCTTGGGGCAGGGCCGCCAGCGGCAGGGTCAGGCCCGCGGCCAGGGCGGCTAGGCGATAGGCTTTCATGCTTTCAAAACTCCCTCTCTTTGGCTTCATCCATGACGCGGAGCAGCCAGCCGCGCAAGGGGCTTGGGCTGATCCCGGTGCCCTTGGCAGGAGGCTCGGTCAAAGGCATCCACGCAAAAATTCGCACGGCTGATGATTTGCTGCTTGAATCGCTTGGATTCGTGTGATTCAAGGGGCCATGATCATATCTCCCCGTAAACCTGATACCGGCAAAGTGAATGTCGGCGAGCGCTTGGCCAGTGCCTTTGCGCTGGTCGTGTTGCTGTTGATCGGGGCGCTGGCGCTGTTCGGCCCGGCGGGCGTTGTCGCCTGGGGCGAGGATGCGGCGCTGCTGGAAGCGCATGGCAAGCGCATCGCCGAGTTGCGCGAAACCAAGTCTGCGCTGGAGAATCGGGTGCGCTTGCTCGATCCCGACAATGTCGATCCCGATCTCGGGTCTGAATTGGTCCGCCACAACCTTGGTGTGATGCACCCCGATGAGTATGTCATCGAGCTGGATATGCCGGACAAGACGGCGAAGAAATAACCAATCTGGTTTTGTGGTGCGGAATTTGTACCCATATAGGCAATTCTCTCCGCGACCACATTGCGTGCTCTGGAAATAGCAGCCATAGGCCGATTTCAGATGCGCGCGCTAACAGCGCCGCCCCGCGTAACAGAGGAAACCCTGAGCCTTGGCCAAATCCCCCAGCGCCCGTTCCGCCTCGTCCAAGCGCAGCCCTGCGCCCAAGGCGAGCGCCGCCGAAAGCAACACCTCACTCGACTTGCTGCAAAAAGAGTTTGAGAAGGACAAGCGGTTTAAGGCCGATGTCGATACCCTGCTTCACCTTTACGAGCAGATGTTGCTTATCCGCCGCTTCGAAGAAAAAGCCGGCCAGCTTTATGGTCTCGGCCTGATCGGCGGCTTCTGCCATCTCTATATCGGTCAGGAAGCTGTTGCTATCGGCCTGCAAAGCGCGGCCGAACCGGGCAAGGATTCGGTCATCACCGGCTATCGCGACCATGGTCACATGCTCGCCTACGGCATCGACCCCAATGTCATCATGGCCGAACTGACCGGCCGGCAAGCTGGCATCAGTCACGGTAAGGGCGGCTCGATGCATATGTTCAGCACCGAGCACAAGTTCTTCGGCGGCCACGGCATCGTCGGCGCGCAGGTGTCGCTGGGTGGTGGCCTCGCTTTTGCCCATAAGTACAACGAGGACGGCGGCCTGTGCATCGCTTATTTCGGCGATGGCGCGGCCAACCAGGGGCAGGTGTACGAGACGATGAACATGGCAGCCCTGTGGGATCTGCCGATCGTCTTCGTGGTCGAAAACAACCAGTATGCGATGGGCACGGCGGTCAAGCGCAGCTCGGCCGAGGTCGAGTTCTACAAGCGCGGCGCGGCCTTCCGCATCCCTGGCATGGACGTTGACGGCATGGACGTGCTCGAAGTGCGTCAAGCCGCCGAGGTTGCCTTCAAATATGTGCGTGAGGGCAATGGCCCGGTGCTGATCGAGTGCAACACCTATCGCTATCGCGGACATTCGATGTCCGACCCGGCCAAGTACCGCACCCGCGAGGAAGTGCAGGACATGCGCGAGAAGCACGACCCGATCGAGCGCGCCAAGGCGGATCTGCTCGAACTGGGCGTCGAAGAGGACAAGTTGAAAGAGATGGACAAGGCCATTCGCGCGCGCATCGGCGAGGCGGCAGACTTTGCGGAGAATTCGCCGCAGCCCGAGCCGAGCGAACTCTACACCGATGTTCTGGTGGAGGAGTATTGAGCCATGGCGATTGAACTGAAGATGCCCGCGCTCTCGCCCACCATGGAGGAAGGCACGCTGGCCAAGTGGCTGGTGAAAGAAGGCGACACGGTAAGCTCGGGCGACGTGCTTGCCGAGATCGAGACCGACAAGGCGACGATGGAATTCGAATCCATCGACGAAGGCACGGTCGGCAAAATCCTCGTGGCCGAAGGCACCGAAGAGGTGAAGGTCGGCACCGTGATCGCGATCCTCGCTGCCGAGGGTGAAGACGTCTCCGACGCCGAACCTGCGCCGACGCCGTCTCCCGCTCCTGCCGAGAGCGAAGACAAGGCCGAAGAACCCGCCAACCCGCTTCCGGTCTCATCCCCCGAGGCCAAGCCGCGCAAGGACGACCCGGAAATTCCCGCCGGCACCAATATGGTCACACTCACCGTGCGCGAAGCGCTGCGCGATGCCATGGCCGAGGAAATGCGCCGCGACGACCGCGTGTTCGTGATGGGCGAGGAAGTCGCCGAATATCAGGGCGCCTACAAGGTTACGCAGGGCTTGCTCGACGAGTTCGGCGCCAAGCGCGTGATCGACACCCCAATCACCGAATATGGCTTTGCCGGCATCGGCACGGGTGCCGCGATGGGCGGCCTGCGCCCGGTGGTGGAGTTCATGACCTTCAACTTCGCGATGCAGGCGATTGACCACCTGATCAACTCGGCGGCCAAGACCAACTACATGTCGGGCGGCCAGATGCGTTGCCCGGTGGTGTTTCGCGGCCCCAACGGCGCGGCCAGCCGCGTTGCCGCGCAGCACAGCCAGAACTACGCCCCCTGGTACGCCAGTGTGCCGGGCCTGGTGGTGATCGCGCCCTATGATGCGTCCGACTGCAAAGGCCTGCTGAAGGCCGCGATCCGATCAGAAGATCCCGTGATCTTTCTCGAAAACGAGCTGGTCTACGGTGAGAAGTTCGAGGTTGCCCAGCTTGACGACCACGTCCTGCCCATCGGCAAGGCGCGCATTATGCGTGAAGGCGCCGACGTCACCATCGTCAGCTATTCGATTGCCGTTGGCATTGCGCTCAAGGCTGCCGATGAGCTGGCGGGCGAGGGCATCGACGCCGAGGTTATCGACCTGCGCACGATCCGTCCGCTCGACAAGCAGGCCGTGCTCGAAAGCCTCGCCAAGACCAACCGCGTGGTGATTGCCGAAGAAGGCTGGCCGACCTGTTCGGTCGCCTCCGAGATCGTCGCACTGTGCATGGAGGAGGGCTTCGACCACCTCGATGCGCCGGTCACCCGCGTGTGCAACGAGGATGTGCCGCTGCCCTATGCCTCCAACCTCGAAAAGCTTGCGCTGATCGACAAGGACAAGGTGATCGCGGCGGTAAAGAAGGTCTGTTACCGCTGACCAGTCTGGCGGCGCCTGGCCTGAAGGTCAGGCGCCGCAGTTTGCGATTGGATCGGGAGCGTTGGCGTTGCGCTGCTTCACTCCCGAAAGGTCGCGGTTGTTGCGCACATTGAACGCGGCAATGGCCACGATCGGTTGGGAAGCATCGAACAGATCGACCGCGATCGGTTGATAGGTCATGGCCACCTCCACGAACATCACGGCTTCGCCCCTGAACGCGTAGATCTCCTCGCCAGGCGGGCCCATACCCTCCATATTGGAAAACTCGCCGTCGCCTTCCTTGCCATAGCTTGAAGGATGATCGAGATCGCCCATGCAGCGCTGCCAGTGGATGTATTGCTGGTCTTCGCTCTCTTCGAGCACTTCGAGGCTCGACAGGATGATGCGGCCATTGTCTAGCAGCGCGAACCTCTCGCCCGCCTGAATGTCCGCGCCGATGAAGATGTCGTTGATATCGCTCTCATAAATTGACACCTCGCCTAATAGCGAGTTCTCGCCGACACGGCTGGCGTTATCGGCCACCAGCACCGCAATCTGGTTGACGCGCATTTGCGTAATGGCGCGGTTGGCAGCCTCGGCACCAAACAGTCCGATCGACAGCAGCAGCGGCGCAGAGAGCGCAAATTCGAGCATTGCGGTGGCGCGTGTGTCGCGCAGCAGCCTGCGCCAAAAGACGAAGAGGGTCAGTCGCATCGCCGCGCCACCGCGATGATCTCCTGATCGTCGTAAGGCTGGTTGCGCAGCACGCTCGAGGCTTCGAATTCCACCCTATCGGAAAAGCCGAACAGCTTGCTGATCCCGAAAGCGCGCGGATAGCCGACCGTCACCTTGTAGAGCACGACATCGCGTGCCCCGCCCAGGCCTTCCTTGCCGCGATCCTCGTCCCACACGCCGTTGCCGTTGGCGTCTTCGAACTGTTCGCCATTGTCGCAGATGCCGTTGCCATCGACGTCGGTGAAATCTTCGGCCTGGGCGACATCGGAGAAGGTGGCGTAGGACTTGCGCGAGAAATCGACGTCCGCGCGCGGAGCAATCAGTTTAACTGCCCGCTCCACCCTCTCGTCGATCGCAGCCTTGCCCTTGCCCGCATTCTCGATGGACGAATCGCGGGCAGCCCTCTGGATCGTGCCTTGCAGCTGGGCCTGCGTGTACATGTTGTAGCCGATCTCGAACAGGCCGAGCAGCATGGCCACCAATACCGGCGCGATCAGCGCAAATTCCACCAGCGCAGCGCCATTTTCGTTGCGGCCAAGAGAGAGGGGCGAGCGCATCACTGAATGATCCGCAATTCGCTAACGTTCTTGGCGATGGCGCCGAAGGCCGTGTTCAGTTCGGCAGCGTCGGCGGCTTCGAAATAGCGGCCCCGCCCAGCACAATCGCGCATGATCTGGTTGAGTTCTACCCCGAAGCCGATCACCCACACGGTCACGCCGCGCTTCTTCACTTCCGAGCAAGCGAAGGCAAAGCGCTTCTCGATGGTTTCTACGAGAGAATATCTGGAAGAGGGCGACCAGCGGCGCTGATCGACCGGCTCGAAGCCATAGGTTCCATAGCTTATATCGAGCGCCGATGTTTCTCCGTCGGTCAGGAAGATCAAATTGCGGCTGGTTGGCGAAACGGCAGAAACGTCACGATTCTCCGCCGCGAACAGACCGGTCGGCGAGATCATCCGTCCGCCCCAGATCATGCCGATATCGTGATAGGTGCTGCCATCGGCGTAAAGCGTATTAAGATAGTCGTTAAGTTCGCTTCCGCTCATGGTGGAGAGCTTAGCGGCGGGGGCGGGGCAGGCGTCCGTCCCCATAAGGCGGGGCGAGACGTATTCGCTGGAGGTTTTTACTGGGTCGGCGGTGAAGTTGCCCCGTCCATTATATTCCTTTGCGCGCCCGTAGATCAGGTCGGGATACATCGGGCGCCACTTGGTAATGGCGGACGCGCCGAATTCGACTGTTGAACTGTGGCCGTTGTTGTTAGCGTGGACACGCACCGACAGATCCTCGCCGACGTTTATGCCGAGTGCCGCCGGATTGTCTGTTGGTACGAGATCGATATCGAGATCGAGCGCTTTCTTCAGATCGACGTTGTCATAGTCGTCGATTTCGTAGGTCTGTCGCTCTTCCATGCAACCTTCGGTTTCGCTGCGCCAGTTGCTGACATCGTGTTCGAAGCGGTCGTAGGTCCATTTTCCGCGCCGATCCCAGCTCGGTTCGGTCACGGCGTTGTAGGTGTCCTTGTAGTTGCGGTAGGCTGTCTTCACGACGGTGCATGTTCCACCGTCCTGCGTGACTTCGTACGAATCACCGTCGCGTGTCCGCTCATAGGTCTTGGTGGTGCGGGTGCCGGTGGGCGGGCCAACAACGAGTTCACTGGTTTCGTCGGTCTGGCGTGTGGAACCGCTCACAGTATCGCTTGGCTTGCTGGTGCAGCGGTAGTTGCCCCAGTAATCCTTGGTCGCAGAGTAGGTCTCTTGGCTGGTTTTTGTGATGCTGCCGGAAATCGGGCTGCTGGCGGTGTAGAAGGTGGTGTAGGTGATGCCGCCCTTCTCTTTCATCTGCCGCGACTGGTATCCCCAAACGTCCACGACCCAGTCGTCATGGAGGATGCCGCCCACATTGACGTTGGTCGCATAAGGCAGGAAGCCATAGCGGATGCGCGAACCTGATTGGGCCGTGGCCTGAAGCTGCTGGTGGAAGCTGCGGATGGTCTCCTTCAGCACTTCGAGCCGCGACTGGCTATCGCCCGGATTGCTGGTCGCCATCGAGCCGGTAACGTCGAGCACCATCATCACATCGGTGTTCGCAGAGTTGAGCTGAGCGCTGCATTCCACGCGCACATCCATGCTGTCTTCGCCGAACGCGGCCATCAAGGTCGTCGGAGTTTGGGCGCTGGCAACGCCGGTGATGGAAAAGTCTTCCTCCAATGACATCTCGAAGCTGCGCCCTGTCGTGCCGTATGCGCCAGAGGTGAAATTGGTGCGGAAGAAGCGGTCGCCGATTTCGGCCGTCTGGCTTGGCATTTCGCCCGAGGTAACGCTTTCGGTGCCCAGCCGTTTGCGTGCTGCCAGCACGCCGGCATCGCACGCCTGTTGCAGCCGGGCCTGAACAAGATAGCCACGCCCGATATCGAGGCCGCCACCAACCATCCCGACCAGCGGCAGAAGCGCGGCGGCAATGATCATAAGCGCATTGCCCGCCTGGTCGTGAACCAGACGGCGCAGAAAGGGCGCTCGGCCGCGCGTTTGGCTCAAGGCTACCGCCATGGCGATCTGGATAGTGAAGGTCGCTTCACATATCCTTTTCTCTCGTGGTTAGGCGAAAGATATCAGCGCACTGCATCAAATCACGTGGCCGTGGTTAACCCCTTGGAAATGAAAGGCGCCGCGTTCGTGAAGCCTAATCATTTTGTGAAGAGCACGCGCGTGGCCATGCAACGTTCGTCATGGCTCGCCAGCCGCCGCAAATGGCGGCGCTTTACGAAATTCTAAGGAAGATTTTGCATCTTGGCGACTGGAGATAGCTCGCCATGGCCAGACCGCATGACCAGATTTCGGACGACCCGTCGTTCGCGCATCGGCGTCGATCGCTTTTGCGTGACTGCTCCGGCGCGGCAGCTGTCGAATTTGCCATCGTCGGCACGGCTTTCATCGCCTTGTTGATGGCCACGCTGCATCTGATGATGATCTATCTCGCGCAGCAGATGCTGGAGACCGCTGCCGAGAGCGCTTCGCGCCTGTTCCTGACCGGCTATGCGCAGACATCGATCCTGTCGAACGGACACGTCGGCATGGACAGCGCCGACTTCAAGAACGCTATTTGCAATGGCGCCAGCGGCATCACTGCCAGTGGCAATGTTTTCACAACAGATCCGCTTCTGCCCCCCATGCTGAAATGCTCGCGTCTGACGGTCAATGTCAGCAGGGCCTCGGCCTATAGCGCCAGCGCAGCCGACCGCCCCACTTTCACTTACGACAGTAGCGGCAATATTGTTTCGACCGGCACCGGCTACAATTACGCGGCTGCCGGGGCGGGCCAGAACCAGATCGTCGCGGTGCAGTTGATCTATCTCTGGCCGACCGGCACCGGGGCGCTCGGCAGCAGCCTGATCAACGAGCCGAACAACAACCGGATGCTGACCGCCACTTCGGTGTTCACCACCGAGGATTACTCGTGCGCCGCAGGGCAGTCGACGTGCTGAGGCGGCTGCTATCCTGCACGCGCGGCGTGGCCCTCGTAGAGTTTGCCTATGCCTTGCCGCTGATGCTGTTGCTCTATTTTGGAGCGATGACCGTTTCCGAGCTGATCGCGGTCAATCGCAAGGTGACGGTGGCGACGCGCTCGCTTGCCGATCTGGTCAGCCGCACAATCTCGCCTGCGATCATCTACAACGACCCGAATGCAGTCGGCGCGAACAACCTCTTGAGCGCGAGCGCGGTGGCGATGGCGCCTTACAAGCTGGATGCGGCAACCCAGCAGATCTCACTGCTGCGAGTATGCGATGCAACGCGCGCCTACGTCGTGTGGACAAGGGCGCGCACCCAGAACGCCGATGGCACCACAGGTTCGGCAATCGCTTCCACCGATATTGCCGGAACCTTGCCGAATGCCGAGACGCAGCCGGAAGACGCAATTGTGGCGATCCCCGGTAATATGGTTTCGCCCAACATGATCCCGGTTTCGCCCGACGGCTCGAACGTTTGCGACAACCTCGACCCGGGCACGAGCAGCGCCACCCAAGTGGGAACCGCCGGCGCATATCTCTACCGCGGGACCGTGACCTACACCTACACCCCGCCGATCGACTTCCTCTCGTGGGGCGCCACCGACCTGTCCGACACGATCTACATGGCCCCGCGGCTTTACTAGGAACCGGCTGATGTTTGCTCGCCACACCAGCAAGACCATCTCCGGATTCTTCCGGCGTCTGAAGTCCGATTGCAGCGGCAATGTGCTGATGATTTTCGGCTTTGCTGTGATCCCGCTGACCTTCGTGGCCGGATTCGGGATCGACTATGGCCGGGCGATGCGGTTGCAGACCCACCTCAACGCGGCGGC
The DNA here is from genome assembly GCF_005434915.1 of Aurantiacibacter suaedae. Classification (GTDB taxonomy): domain Bacteria; phylum Pseudomonadota; class Alphaproteobacteria; order Sphingomonadales; family Sphingomonadaceae; genus Alteraurantiacibacter; species Alteraurantiacibacter suaedae. The sequence goes on along the minus strand of NZ_SKCG01000001.1, from coordinate 582,300 downwards.
CGACGCGGCCGCCCTGGCGGCGGTTTCGCCGACGATGATGTTCGAATCGAATGACGCCTCGAAGGCGGCGGCGAACAAGATGTTCAATTCGCAGGCGGCGGAGATGTCGGGTCATCGCGGTTTGGTTTATGACACGGAAATCGACAACATCACCACAGGCAGCGGCAGCACGCTCGGCTTCTTGCGCAAGGCGACGGTGACCTACACCGTCGAATCGGTCAATTTCTTTGGCGGCATACTTGGGGCCGATACGCTTACTGTCTCCGGCTCGGCGGCGGCGAGCGCGGCCCAGCCGCCGAATGTCGATTTCTATCTGGCGATGGACAATTCGCCATCGATGCTGCTGCCTGCGACCAGCGATGGCATTTCCAAGGTGATTGCGGCGACGAAAAACGAACACAACGCGAATGGTTGCGCCTATGCCTGCCACGCGCAGATACCGCACAGTGATCGTATCTGGATAGAGGATACCGCCGGGCGCGATGTGTTGCTCTCGACCAGCTACTATAATGCTGGTTCGTCGAAAAAGGGCTGGTGGTATCGCTGGGATGCCAATTCTAATCCCAAACAGCTCTATGACAACAACGGCAACCCGATGAATGAAGGGCCTACGATCAGCTCCGGAACCGAGCGGGAGATCAAGCAGGGCTCCTATACTTGCGGCTGGTTCTGGAAACAATGTTACTATGATATTTATGTCGACACTACGGCGGTCAAGACAACGACCGTCCACTACTCGCTCGTCGATAGCACAAGCGGGCCGGTAGAGATCAGACGTAACGTCACCACCAAGATCGATGCATCCCAGCTTATCACCAATACGTACACCGGGGTGACAACCCCAGGGGAGACTTTCATCGGGAAGCCTACTACCACCTCAAGTATTTACGATTACGGCTACTGGGCCGATGGTTTCTGGCTTACGCACAATTACGGCAAAATCTACGGTAGCCCGGCGCGCATTCCGTTGCGCAAGGATGCGATGGTGTCGGCAGCCACGCAGCTGATCCCGTTCGCCGCCAATCAGGCCGCCAATTATCACGTCACTTACCGGATGCAGATGTTCTCGTTCGACTGGACACGGCCGGGCAAGAGCACGCCGGTACGACAGCTCACCGGCTTGACCGACATATCATCCTACAACAACGGGTTCTCAGTCGAAACGGTGTTCCCGGCGGATGACTACTGGTACAAGAACAGTATGCCCACGAGCAGCCTCAATGTCGGCGACCGGACGACCGAAATGCTGAACATGCTCAATTACATGAACAGCAATATTCCCAATGCCGGCAATGGCGCGCCCGGCAACACGCCGCAGAAAATTTTGTTCCTCATCACCGATGGGATGCTCGATCAACCCGATGGCGGGCGCGTGATGGGGCCGATGCGCGACGACGCCAACAAGGAACTGGCCAAGTGTAGCGCGCTGAAGGCGCGCGGGATCAAGATTGCGATCCTCTATACCCAATACCTGCCCGAGTCGCTGGTTGGCGACGGCTGGTCGCAAACCAACGTCGCCCCTTGGCTGCCGCCGCCGCCGGCACCCTATCCGGCGGGCAATGCTGGCAGTTCCGACAAGATCCTCACCGCGCTGGAAAAGTGCGCTTCGCCCGGCAACAACGGCGCCCCGCTGGTGCAAACTGTGACCTCGGACGACGATATCGGCGCGGCCTTGCGCACGCTGTTCTCAACCACGTTGCAGACGGCGCGCCTGATCAAGTAAGGTCGGCACGCTCGCGAACGGGCTTGCATTCCTTCTCTGCGGTTGGGAATGACCGGCGCGATGTCCCACGATCTGCTCGAAACCTTGCCTCTGCCGCAGCGACTGGCACTGTCTTACGCCCCTGCCAGCGCGCGGGCCGCCACGCTTGCGCTGCTCGCGCTCGATACCCGGCTGGCTGGCGTGGTGCTGGGCGGGGGCGAACCGATGCTGGCGCAGATCAAGCTCGCCTGGTGGCGCGATCGGCTCGGTGAGCCTTGCGACAAGTGGCCGAAGGGCGAACCGCTACTGGCCGCATTGGAAAAGGATTTGGGCGACGGGCGCGGCCTTGTCGCTTTGGTCGACGGCTGGGAAAGCTTGCTGGGAGAGCAATTTGACGTGCAGGAGTTTGCCGCAGGACGTGCAGCGCTGTGGGAAGCCCTCGCGCGTAGGCTGGGGGCTGACGCGAGGCACGTATCACCCCCGGCGCGAACCTGGGCCCTGACCGATCTGGCGTTGGGAATGCCGCCGGGCGACGAGCGGACGACCATTATGCGTGCTGCCGAGGCGCAGAAGCAAAGGCAGCGCCTGCCGCGCGCCTTGCGTCCCTTGGCGGTGCTTGAAACGCTGGCCCGCCGGGCGCTGTCGGGCAACCGCGATGCACTGCTTGATGGGCCTGGAGCAATGTTGCTGGCAATGAGGGTTGGAATTTCCGGACTCTAAGGTATTTGGCGTAAGTCTCTGGGTCGCTTTGGGAGACGGCGATGAATCGCCTGATATTGGGTGCGGTGAGCGCGCTGTTACTGGTGAGTGTGGGTCTGTTCTGGATACAGGGCAGGGCTGAGGTTGAGCGGGCCGCGCCGCCACCCGATCCCGAAGCGCTGGCGCAGGAAGGCCGCGACCCCGATGCTTTGCCGAGCGCCGACGTCGCCGACCTGGTCGGCCCCGAGCCGCCCGAAGCGAGCGAACTTACGCGCGAACAGCGCCGTTTCTTCCGCTACGATCGCAACCGCGATCTGAAGATCACACGTCAGGAAATGCTTTCGAGCAGGACCGACGCCTTCCGCAAGCTCGATGTCGACGGCAACAACCTGCTCACCTTTGAGGAGTGGGCGATCACCACCGCCACGCGGTTCGATGAGATGGATGCCGATGGCAACCGCGAGCTGACCGCGGACGAATTCGCCACCAGCGCGCCGAAGCCGCGGCCCAAACCGCGATGTGACTGTTGAGCGACGTTGGGCTACGCGGGCACTCGTTCCAGATCCGCCAGCCATTCGCCGAAATCGGCCTTGGCGCGGTCGGTATAGGCTTCCTTCCGGCGCTTCTTGTGAACTTCGTGCAAGGGCGGGAACAGGCCGAAGTTGATGTTCATCGGCTGGTAGCTTGAAGCCTCCGCGTCGCCCGTGATGTGCGAGAGGAGCGCGCCCAGCGCCGAGGTGGGCGGGGGCGGCGTCCAGTTGGTGCCCGCCAGTTCGGCCGCCGCCATCATCCCCGCGACCAGCCCCACGGCCGAGCTTTCGACATAGCCCTCGCAGCCGGTTACTTGCCCCGCAAAGCGGATATGCGGCGCGCTTTTCAAGCGAAGCTGCCGGTCAAGCAGCTCGGGCGAGTTGATGAAGGTGTTGCGATGCATTCCGCCCAGCCGCGCGAACTCGGCGTTCTCTAAGCCCGGAATGGTGCGGAACAGTTCCACCTGCGCGCCATATTTCATCTTGGTCTGGAAGCCGACCATGTTCCATAAGGTGCCGAGCTTGTTATCCTGCCGCAGTTGCACGACCGCATAGGGCCAGCGGCCCTGCGGGTGCTCCTCGTTAGTGTCATAAGGATTATCCAGCCCCACGCCCTTCATCGGGCCATAGCGCAGCGTTTCCACCCCGCGCTCGGCCATGACCTCGATTGGCATGCAACCGTCGAAATAGGGGGTGTCGGCCTCCCATTCCTTGAATTCGCCCTTTTCGGCATCGAGCAGGCCCTGGTGAAAGGCGAGGTATTGCTCTTTCGTCATCGGGCAATTGATATAGTCGCCGTCCTCGTTCGAGGCCTCGGTGCGTTTGTTCCAGCGGCTCTGAATCCAGCACTTCGACATGTCGATCGAATCGCGGTGCACGATGGGGGCAATGGCATCGAAGAAGGCGAGCCTGTCTTCGCCGGTGGCTTGCACGATGGAACTCGCCAGTTCGGCGGCGGTGAGCGGCCCGGTGGCGACGATGGTGAGGCCGCTCTCGGGCAGGGCCTCGACCTTCTCGCGCACGATTTCGATATTGGGATGTTCGCTCAGCACGCGTTCGACCGCGGCGGAGAAAACGTCGCGGTCCACGGCCATGGCACTGCCCGCCGGAACGCGTGCCTTTTCGCCCGCTCGCATGACCAGCGAATCCAGCCTCCGCATCTCGTGATGCAACAGGCCGACTGCGTTCTTGGTGTCGTCGTCTGAGCGGAACGAGTTGGAGCAAACCAGTTCGGCCAGCCCCTCGGTTTCGTGCGCGGCGGTCTTGCCGCCGCCGCCGCGCATTTCCGAGAGGCGAACCTTTACGCCGCGCTGGGCAAGCTGAAACGCAGCTTCCGATCCGGCGAGGCCGCCGCCGATGATATGTACCTGATGTGTCATGGGAGGCCAGATAGGCGTTTCGAGTGCTGGCGCAAATAGCTGCGCGCGGCTAACTGAGCCTATGCCCAAACGCGCGCTTGCCCAGAAACGCCCTTTCCTGCTGCTTTCCATCGCTGCGGCGCTGGCGTTTCACTATCTTCGCGTGAGCGAATTGCCCGAACTGTATCTCGTGCCTTTGAAGGGCAGCGCGGTGGGCTTGCTGGCGGTCTATGCCTTCGTCCGCCATGCGAGCGCGGATGCCCGGCTCTACGTATGGGCGCTTGGAGCCGCCGCGTTTGGCGATATGGCGATGGAGATCGATCTGACGGTGGGCGGCCTGCTGTTCTTTCTCCATCATGTATTGGCGATGGGGCTGTTTCTCAAACACCGCCGCCCCGCGATGGGGATCCACAGCTGGATTTGCGGCGTAACGCTGATCTGCGTGCCGCTTGCGGGCTATCTGCTGCCTTACGATCCCGATGCAAAGCTGGAAACCGCGCTCTATGCGCTGTCGCTTGGGGCAATGGCGGCAAGCGCCTGGGCGAGCGACTTTGCCCGCTTCCGGGTGGGGGCGGGCGCCATGCTGTTTGTCGTAAGCGATCTAATCCTTTTTGCCGAAATGGGGCCCCTGTCGGGCACACAATGGCCGCAGCTGCTCGTTTGGCCGCTCTATTACCTTGGCATGTTCCTGATGTGCACCGGCGTTATCCAGACGATGAGAAAGCGCGATCCGCAGTTGCGTGTGGTGAAGTAGGGGGCGGTATACCTTCCCCGCTCGCGTCACCTTGGATCAAGTTCGGGCTGGCGAGAGCAGGGTTACTTTTCGCAACCGACTCTGGGTTACTTTCTGTAACTAGGGTTACCTTCCGTAACCCGTCGGCAGGCACGCGGAGTTACCTTTCGTAACCCCGCGCACGTAAGTGACTGATGCGAAGGCCTATTCCTCGCCGTCGTCACGCTCTTCCTGCGGCCCGACCTCATCGTCGCCGTCGCGCCGGTCGATCATTTCCTCGATCACAGCCTCTTCCGCGAGGTTCTCGGGCGCTTCTTCCTCGTCGATTTTTACTGCCGATACAACATGCTCGTTCTTATCGACATCGAACAGGCGCACACCGGCACTGTTGCGGCCGATGATGCGCATGGTGTCGAGGCCGATGCGAATGAGCTTCGCCTTGTCGGTCACCAGCATCAGCTGATCGGCGCGGGTAGCGGTGAAGCTCGCCACCACGGGGCCGTTGCGCTTGATGTTGTCGATATTGGTGATGCCCATGCCGCCACGGCCCGACTGGCGATATTCGTAGCTAGAGCTGATCTTGCCGTAGCCATTGGCGCAGACGGTGAGGATAAACTGTTCGTCCGCCGCCATGGCCTCGTGTTCGGGCGAGAGCCGGGCCGCGTCCTCGTCCGCCTTCCAGGGGGCCACGCGCAGGTAAGCGTCGCGCTCGTCAGGCGTTGCCGAACCGGCACCAAGGATTGACAGCGAGACGACCTCGTCGCCCGACTCCTTGAACTTCATGCCGCGCACACCGGTCGAGGTGCGCGACACGAATTCGCGCACATCCTCGCCCGAGAAGCGGATTGCCTTGCCCATCCTGGTGGCCAGCATCACGTCGTCGCCCGGTTCGAGCAGCTGGACGCCGATCAGCCGATCCGTGCTGCCATCTTCGAACTTCATCGCGAACTTGCCGTTCGAGGGAATGTTGGTGAAGGCATCCATCGAATTGCGGCGCACATTGCCTTGCGCGGTAGCGAAGACCACGTTGAGCGCGCCCCAGCTGTCCTCGTCTTCGGGCAGCGGCAGCACCTGCGCGATGGTCTCGTCCTTCTCCAGCGGGAGCAGGTTGATAATCGGCCGCCCGCGCGTGTTTGCCGCGCCCTCGGGAAGCTTCCATACCTTGATGCGGTAAACCTTGCCGTGGGTGGAGAAGAACAGCACCGGATTATGCGTGGAGGTGACGAACATGGTCGACACCGCATCGGCATCCTTCGTGCTCATGCCCGCGCGGCCCTTGCCGCCACGGTTCTGCGCACGGAAGGTGGAGAGCGGGGTGCGCTTGATATAGCCGTCGAGCGTCACCGTCACGACCATCTCGTCGCGTTCGATCAGATCTTCGTCGTCAAGTCCGGCCCAGCCGGGGGCGATCTCGCTCTGGCGCGGGGTGGCGAACTGGTCGCGCACTTCCTGCAATTCGGCGCGCATCACGCCGTAAAGCTTCACCCGGTCGGCAAGGATCGAAAGGTAATATTCGATCTTGTCGGCCAGCTCCTGCAACTCGCCGCCCAGCTCCTCGCGGCCCAGCGCAGTGAGGCGGTGCAGGCGCAGGTCGAGGATCGCTTTCACCTGCCGCTCGCTCAACTGGTAGGTGCCGCCGCTTTCGTCCTCGCTCGGGTCGATGGCTTCGACAAGGCGGATATATTGCGCGATGTCGCCGATCGGCCACTTCTTCTCAAGCAGCTTGCCACGCGCCTCGGTCGGGTTCTTCGAGCCCCGGATCATCGCCACCACCTCGTCGAGGTTGGAGACGGCGACCACCAGGCCAAGCAAAACGTGCGCCCGGTCACGCGCCTTGTTCAGTTCGAACTTGGTGCGGCGGGTGATCACTTCCTCGCGGAAGGAAATGAACGCCTGAATGAAATCGCGCAGCGTCAGCGTTTCGGGGCGACCGCCGCGGATCGCCAGCATATTGGCGGGAAAGCTCGCCTGCGCCGGGGTGTGCCGCCACAGCTGGTTGAGCACCACGTCGGCGGTGGCATCGCGCTTGAGGTCGATCACCACGCGCACGCCGCCCCGGTTGGAGCTTTCGTCGCGGATATCGGAAATGCCTTCGATCCGCTTTTCCTTGGCGGCGTCGGCAATTTTCTCGACCAGGCTGGCCTTGCCGACCTGATAGGGTATCGAGGTCAGCACGATCGACTGGCGATCACCGCGCGAGGTTTCGATCTCGTGGCGGCAACGCATCAGAATCGAGCCGCGCCCGGTAGTATAGGCCTGCCGCGCGCCCGCCTTGCCGAGAATCAGCGGCGCTGTCGGGAAATCAGGCCCCGGAATGATCTCGTGGAGCTGATCAGAGGTGATTCCCGGATCATCCATATAGGCGAAACAGCCGTCGATCACTTCGCCCAGGTTGTGCGGCGGAATGTTCGTGGCCATGCCGACCGCGATGCCGCCCGCGCCGTTGACGAGCAGGTTCGGGAACCGCGCCGGCAGCACCGAAGGTTCCTTGCGGCTGCCATCGTAGTTATCGACGAAGTCGACCGTGTCCTTGTCGAGATCGTCGAGCAGCGCATTGGCCACGCGCGCAAGGCGGCTCTCGGTGTAACGCATGGCAGCTGGCGGATCGGGGTCCATCGAGCCGAAGTTGCCCTGACCATCGACCAGCGGAACGCGCAGGGACCAGGGCTGCACCATGCGTGCCAGCGCGTCATAAATCGCGCTGTCGCCGTGGGGGTGATATTTACCCATGACGTCGCCGACGATGTTGGCCGACTTGCGATAGGGCCGCCCGGCGACATAGCCGCCTTCCTGCGCGGCATAGAGGATGCGCCGGTGGACAGGCTTCAGGCCGTCGCGCACATCGGGAAGTGCGCGGCTCACGATCACGCTCATCGCGTAATCGAGATAGCTCGTCTTCATTTCATCGACGATGTCGATCCGCTCGAACTCGGGCGGAGACATCGGGTTGGGGTTAGGGGTGTCCTCGTCGCTCACTGCGATGGATATTCCGTTGTTGTTCTGGTTGCCACCGGACTAGGCCATAGGGCGCCAGACTGCCAGTTACGGGTGGCCCCAGCGGGCGAAAGCACGTGCTTTTTCCACATTTGTCCGCGCTCGTGTCGTCAATAAGCTGCAAAGAACGTTCAAATGCAGTTCACCGGCCCTCGTTTAGGAGCGATTTGCAATCTCGGGCATTCCTATGCAGTACGCACAACCGGGAGCGACGATGGCCCCCACGGCCTTTGTTTCGCCACTTCAGGAGAGATTATCAATGATTCACAAGTTCGCCTTTAGCCGCTTCACTTCGCGCGCCGCGATGGCGCTGGCTTTGGCCGGTGGCGCGATGTTCGCCACTACGGCGCAGGCGCAAGACTATTCGCGCAGTTTCCGCGAGGCCTATGCCCCGGTTGCTGAAGCTACCAGCGGCGAGAATGCCGACTGGGCCGCCGCCCGCGACCAGTTCGATGGCGTGCTTGCCGCGATTGAGAACGACGATGACCGCAACGCTGCCGGCAACATGGCGCTGATGATCGGCAACAACCTCAACGATCCGACCTGGCAGCGCCGCGGCCTCGAACTGATGCTCGAAAGCGGCAAGGTCGAGCCGGAGCGTATCGGCCAGTTCCAGTTCTTCGTCGGCAACCTTGCCTATAACGCCAAGGACTATGAAGCCGCGCGCACCGCGCTGCAGGCAGCTCTGGCGGCTGGCTACACCGAAAACGATCCGCAGGGCCTCATCATCGAGACCTATCTGCAGGAAGACAACGTGCCGGCTGCGGTCAGCTACATCGAGGAATTGCAGCCGCAGTTCGCCGCTGAAGGCCGCACGATCCCCGTTAGCTGGATCGAACGCACGCTTGGCGCGGCATACAGCAACGACATGTACGACGAATCGATTGCCCTTTCGAAGGCGCTCGTGAAGGCCGATCCGAGCAAGGACGGCTGGCTCAAATCTCTTCAGGTTGTAGGAGCGATCCGTCAGCTCGATCCGCAGGTTGAACTCGATCTGCTGCGCCTGATGCGCGAGACCGACGCACTGTCGAACCGTGCCGAGTACATTCGTTACATCGAGGCGCTCGATCCGCGCATCATGTCGAACGAGGTGCTGCCGGTGATGACCGAGGCGGTCGATGCAGGCCTGATCGACACTGGTGACAATTACTACGTCGAAGTGAAGTCGATCGCCGATGCGCGCGCTTCCGCAGACCGCAGCAACACTGATGCGACGTTCTCCGAAGGGCAGAGCGGCGATGCGCTCGATGCGATGGGCTCGGCGAACGTGATGTGGTCGATCGGTGACTATGCCCGCGCCGAGACGCTCTATCAGGCCGCTGCCGACAAGGGTGGCGACGTGAACGAGGCGATGACCCGCAAGGGCATGGCGCAGGTGATGCAAGGCAAGTACGACGAAGCCGTTGCGACCCTCGGCCAGGTGACTGGCGCGCGTAAGCCCGTGGCCGACATGTGGGTTCTCTACGCTGAGCAGAAGGCCGGCTAAGCACTGCCGCCGGAAGGCACAAACAATAACGGCGCGGGAGCTTGGGTTCCCGCGCCGTTTTTTTTGCTTATTCCGTCCTAATCAGACGTTGAACTTGAACATCATCACGTCGCCGTCTTGCACGACATAGTCCTTGCCTTCCTGCCGCAGCTTGCCAGCGTCACGCGCGCCGCTTTCGCCGCCCAGCGTGATGTAGTCGTCGAAAGCGATGGTTTCGGCGCGGATGAAGCCGCGTTCGAAATCGGTGTGAATTTCGCCAGCGGCTTGCGGGGCGCGGGCGCCATCGTGGAAGGTCCAGGCGCGCGCTTCCTTGGGGCCCACGGTGAAGAATGTCTTCAGGCCCAGCAATTCGTAACCGGCGCGGATCACGCGGGCGAGGCCTGATTCCTCCAGCCCCAGCTCGGCAAGGAACTCGGCGCGGTCTTCGGGCTCCATCGCCACGATTTCGCTTTCGATGGCGGCCGAGACCACCACCGCCTGCGCGCCTTCGGCGGCCGCCTTCTCGAACACCTTCGCCGATAGCTCGTTGCCCGTCGCCGCATCGCCTTCGCCCACGTTGCATACGTAAAGCACTGGCTTGGCGGTGAGCAGCTGCGCCTGTTCGAAAAGCCGCTCTTCGTCGTCGCCATTCGGCTCGGTGAGGCGGGCGGGCTTGCCGTCGCGCAGCAGTTCTAGTGCCTGCCCTAGCACCGAGGCGAGCGCCTTAGCTTCCTTGTCGCCTGCCGTCGCGCGGCGTTTGGCATTGTCGACGCGTTTTTCGAGGCTTTCGAGGTCCGACAGCATCAGCTCGGTTTCCACGACCTCGGCATCGGCCAGTGGATCGACCTTGTTGGCGACGTGCTGGATGTCGTCATCCTCGAAGCACCGCAACACGTGGACGATGGCATCGACCTCGCGAATATTGCCGAGGAACTGGTTGCCCAGACCTTCGCCTGCGCTGGCGCCCTTCACAAGGCCCGCAATGTCGACGAACGAAAGCTGGGTGTGAATGACCTTGGCGCTCTTCGAAATCGCGGCCAGCTTATCGAGCCGCGGATCGGGCACGGCGACTTGACCCACGTTCGGCTCGATGGTGCAGAACGGGTAGTTCGCAGCCTGCGCGGCCTGCGTTTCGGTGAGAGCGTTGAACAGGGTCGACTTGCCGACGTTGGGCAGGCCGACGATCCCGCATTTGAAGCCCATGGGGCTGATCCTTCGTATTGGGGCGCCGCAACCGGCGCGGATGACAGGCCGTGGCCCTTAGCCGCGCACGGGCCGCTTGGCCAGCTTCGGGATGGAACGGGGCCGGGCATCTTTCATCGATTCTTTCCGCTTTTCGGCTAGAAAGCGTGGTCATGATGACCAATCGCCCTTTTGCCGCCCTGAGCATGGCCCTGCTGCTTGCTGCTTGCGACGCACCCGAAGCCGAGCAGAAGGTAGACGCCGCAGCGGCATTCGCCGAGCAGGACTACTTCGCCGCTCGCGATGCGGCGCAGCAGGCGCTGCGCGACAATCCCGAGGATGCCGAGGCACTTGAGATCCTGGCTCGCACGCAGATCGCGATGGGGCAGGGCGGCGATGCGCTACTCACCTTGGATCGGCTCGCGAACCTCAAGGCAAGCCTGCCGGATGAAACCCTGCTGCGCGCAGAAGCGCGGCTTCAGGCGGGCGACACGCGCGAAGCGTTAGAAATGCTTGCGAACGAGCAAAGCGCTGAGGCGTGGCGTCTGCGCGCGCTGGCGGCGGGCCAGGGCGGCGACGAGGCGCAGATGCTGGCCGACTTCGCGAAAGGGCGCGCGGCCGCGGGCGACAAGTTCAAGCTGATCGTGGCCGAAGCCTCCTATTATCTGGAGCAGGGCGATGCCGAAGCGGCGCGTCCGCTAGTCGCTCAGGCGCAGAAACAGGCGCCGGAGCGGGTCGAAACCCTGTTTGTCACCGCGCGGCTGGCACAGCTCGATGAGGACAGCGAACTGGCCTCGCGCGCCTATCTGGGCATTCTTGAGATTACGCCGCTCGACCGGCCTGCGTTGCTTGGCGCGATTACCGCGATGGGTAATCTGGGCCGCATCGACCTGCTGCGCCCGCTGGTGGCGCGCGGGATCGAAGCCTATCCGAACGATGTCGAGTTCATCTTTCTCGATGCGCGGGTGAAGGCCGAGGACGGCGAATGGGAAGCGGTGCGCGATGAGCTGCAGAAGCACGAAAGCGCGATTGCCGGCCATCCCGATGCCCGCGGCCTTTATGGCAAGGCGTTGCTCGAGCTGGGGCAAGGCGAGCTGGCCCGGGCGCAGCTGGCGCCGGTTTTCCGGGTAGTCCCCGATGATCCCGATCTGCGTCGCAGCTATGCCAAGGCCTTGCTTGATACCGGAGACAGGGAGGAGGCGCGCCGTGTGATCGAACCGCTGGCGAACGGTCCCGACGGCACGGCCGAGGATCGGTCCTTGCTCGCCAGTGCGCGCTGACCCTGCGTTTTCCGTACGGCAAAACAACATCGGCCCGCTCTCCTGCATCCTTCCGTCGGTGACGGTGCGGATGCCGGAGGCGGGCCGATGCCTACCGGAGATCTTGAAGGGCGATCAGGCCCTGTAGGGGATTAGCCCTTGTTGCGGCGGCGACGGGCGAAGCCGATGCCGATGGCCGCAGCGCCGAACAGGCCGAGCGCGCCCGGAGCCGGCACCGGGGTGCCGCCCGACGAACTGCTCGACGAACCGCCGGTGCTCGTGGAGGTCGAGCTGCCCGAAGTCGACGAACCGCTGCTGCTGGAGCTGGAGCTGGAGCTGCTGCTCGAGCTGGTGCTGCTGCTCGACGAGCTGCTGTGGCCGCAGCCGTGGTAGTGCTTGTGACCCCAGCCGCCCCAGCCCCAGGTGGCGTGAGCGGGCGCCGAAGCGACCAGCGCGCTGAGAGCGAGAGCGACGGCGGTGGCAGTAGTCTTGATCTTCATTTTCGTTTCCCCCCTTGGGTGTAAATCCTTGCTGCCGGATACAACGCAATCACCGTGCCAATCGCAGATTTCTGCGGATTACGCTGGTTAACGCAAAATTATGCATATCGCAGGTGTAAAAAGTTCCGACGACATCGGGGCTGCTAACCTTGCTGGCGCAGCGCCACATCGTTCATGAACCTGGCGTCGTCGCCCGCTGCCAGCCAATCGGCCTCGGCCGCGACGGCGCCGAGCATGTCGGCAAGCTCATCCTGCTCGGCCTTGGCGTAGTTGCCCAGAACATAGCCGTGAACGCGGTCCTTGTGGCCGGGATGGCCGATGCCAAGCCGCACGCGGCGAAACTCTGCCCCGCAATGCTGGTCGATCGAGCGCAGGCCGTTGTGCCCGGCATGGCCGCCGCCCTGCTTTACCTTGACCTTGAACGGAGCCAGATCCAGCTCGTCATGCCAGACGGTGAGCTGCTCGGGCGCGAGCTTGTAGAAGCGCATGGCCTCGCCCACGGAGCGGCCGCTTTCGTTCATGAAGGTGGCGGGTTTGAGCAGCAGGATCTTCTCGTTGCCGATCCGCCCTTCCTGCAACCAGCCAGAGAACTTCTTCTGCACCGGCCCGAAGCCGTGCATGTCGGCAATGACGTCCACCGCCATAAAGCCGACGTTATGCCGGTTCATCGCATATTGCGGACCGGGATTTCCAAGGCCAACCCAAAGCTGCATAGCGCTGCGCCCTTAATCGAAATGCCCTTAAATGCAAATTGCGGGGGCAAAGCAAAGCGCCGGACCTCTCGCGAGGCCCGGCGCTTGCTGTGGGTCCCGAAAAGGGGGGCAGGATTACTCCTCGCCTTCCTTCTCTTCGCTCTCTTCTTCGCCATCTTCAGAGGCGGCTTCGTTGGTCGCACGCTTGAGGGCCGAAGGGGCCACCACGGTGGCGATGGTGAAGTCGCGATCGGTGATCGCGCTTTCCGCGCCATCGGGCAGTTTCACATGGCTGATGTGGATCGAATCGCCGACTTCGAGGCCGGTCACGTCGATTTCGATCTCGGACGGGATCTTGCTGGCTTCGCACAGCAGCTGGAGCTCGTGGCGAACCATGTTGAGCACCGCGCCCTTCTTCAGGCCGGGGCTGGCTTCCTCGTTGATGAAGACCACCGGAATCGCGACTTCGATCTTCGCGTCCTTGGCAAGACGCAGGAAGTCGGCGTGAAGCGGACGGTCGCTCACCGGATGCAGCGCCACATCCTTGGGCAGCGTGCGGACGGTCTTGCCGTCAACCTCGAGCATCACGATCGAGTTCATGAAGTGGCCCGTGCCAAGCTGGCGCGAGAGCAACTTTTCCTCGATGTGGATCGGAGTGGGTTCTTCGTTGCCGCCATAAATGACAGCGGGTACACGGCCTTCGCGACGCAGCGCACGGGAGGCTCCCTTGCCAGCCCGTTCGCGCAGCTCGGCCGGCAGGTTCAGAGCTTCGCTCATGAGGAATGCCTTTCGGTTGCGTTGAGTTATCTTCCCGCCACGCCTCCAGGGATGACCATGACCGGAAGCGCGCGCCTATAACGCGAATGGCCGCAAAAGCAACTACTGTATACGGCTCACACGCATTCCGCGCGCCTCCAACAGCGCGGGCAGGCCCTGTTCGCCGAGCATATGCGCAGCGCCCACGGCCACGAACGGCTTGCGGCCTTCTTGGATCAGCGGCGCGATCTGTCCGGCCCAGGCCTGATTGCGCTGCTCTAGCAGAGCCGCACGCAGCCCCGGTTCGGTCAGCATCCCCGTCATCGCCAAATGCGATAGAGCCTCAAGATCGCCGCTGAGCCAGGCCGCGCGCATCGCGGCTTCGTCCTTGGCGCTGTCGTCGTCCATCACCGCGCGCAGTAGCGCTTTCTGATCGGCTGGCGAAAGCGCGTCGAAAATGCCGAACTGCGCCACGTAGCTTTCCAGCCCGACCACCGGCTTGCTCCCCGCCAGAAGGGCACGGTCCACGCCGTTCTCGCCCCTATCCTCGGCCGAGGCGCTGGCGATCCGGAGCGCGGCGGCCCAGTCCTCGATATCGGGGGGGAGGATGGCATCGTTGTCGCCGATTTTCCCATCGAGCCGCTGGTTGAAGGCACGGTCCTGGCGGGCGCGAAACGGGCCGAGGCCGGGGGTATAGGCGAGGCTCGCGAAAGCCTCTGTTGCTGCCTGCGCATCGCCGAGGTCGGCGATTTCGACCACCAACAGGCCGGATTCGTCGAAGGCGTTATCAAGCGCGGCGCTGTGCCAGCGGGCATCGTCGGGCAGCGCGTGGATGGTGCCGAACAGCCAGGCCTTCTGGCCGCCTTGCGCAGTCACTTCCCACAAGGCGGGGGCAGGGTCGCCGGGCGCGATCCGCTCGGGTTCGGATTCCAGCAGGTCGCACGCGGCCAGCCCGAAGGCTAGCAGCAGCGCGGAAAGCAAGGCGCGGATCAATGGACCCGCTCGACCTTGTATCCACGTTTGCTGAGCTGCTCCTGCACGCTGCCGTCTCCTGCCAGATGGCCCGCGCCAACGGCGATGAACACGGTGCCCGGTTGGGCAAGCCGGTGCTCGATCCAGCCGGCCCAGTTCGTGTTGCGGTCGGTCAGCAAACGCTGGTGAAGCGCCGGATCTTCGAGCCCCTCGTTCATCTTGGCGGCAAGCCCCACCGCATCGCCGACCACCCACAGGTCGATCAGCTCGCGCAGGGACTTCGCCGCCTCGGGCACGGCATCCACCGTCGCGTCGAGGAAGGTCAGCTGGGCGGAAACGGGCATGTCATCGAACAGCGCCACCTGCTCATCAAGCGTTTCGAGCGCGTCCTTGCGCTTGTTCGCGCCCGCGCGGGTGAGCGTCATGTCGACCCCCGCCGCCGGATCGATCCCCGCCTGGACCAGCGGCAGGACCGACAGGTTCATTGCCGCATACCACGGCTCGACCGGGTCAAGCGCGCCCGGTGGCAGGCCAAGGTCGATCATGGCCTGCTCGTATTCCTTGCGGTCTTCGGGCGTCATCATCTCGCGCAGGTTCTGCCCGTCAGCCAGCATGGCCGACCCGGTGAGCGCCTGGGTGAGGGCGAGCTGGTCGTCCATGGCGATTTCGGTGACGAGTTCGTCGGACTCTTCGAACGCGGCGGCGATATGCCCGTCGTACCAGTCGACATCGCTGGGCAGCGCGTGAACCGTACCGAACAGGTAGATCGTGGTGTCCGCCTCGGCGAGCTTCCACAAGGCGGGCCCGTGTGTAGGACGTTCAGCCGTAACCTGCGGATCAGCATCGGCCACAGCGCAGCCGCTTGTGAGCATAAGGGCGAGGGCGCCAGCGGCGCGGGCTAGGGACTTGAGGATCTGCATGGGGCGATTGTATCCAGACTGTCCCGCGCGAGATAGGGGGTTGGGGGCTGGGTTTCCAGTGGGGCAGCGGGTCGATTGGGGTCAGCCTGTTCCGCCATCGAAAATGTCTTCGATGGGCATTGCGAACGGGCGGGGTATGCGGAAGGCAGGCGGCAGTGAGGGATTGTGCTTGCCAGTTTCGATGCCGTTGACCGTCTGCCGCGAAACCTCCAGCCGACTGGTCAATTCGGTCGCGCCCAGTCGCGCTCCGCGCGCAGCAGCTTCAATGGGTCCTTCATACCCGCATACTCAGCCATTTGAGATGAAAGCCCAAGAAAAAGGCAAAGATTGTAACCAGACCTTCTGTCTGCGCGGGCAAGTCGAGCAAGATGGCCATCGCACAAAGGTCGAGGCGAGCCGTTTCGGTGTGATCGCACTTTATGCCGAGTGCAATCCTCGATCTTCCATGCCAGAAACGACATAGTCGACCAACGCCGGGCTCGGATCGAGAAACATCGACTTGTCGATCAGACCGCCCTCTCCGCGATTACACAGAACGACAGATTGATTCTGAAAAAATCCGTGCTGACGAAAGTCCTTCCAACCAATCCAGCTGGCGCTGATTTCAGATTCGTCAACTAGCCACATCTTGCCAATATTTGTACTCCACTTTGCATCCAACCCACGCCTCAGAAGGAAATCGTAAAGGGCTAAAGCTTCGTTAAAAGCAAATTCTGGATAATTTATAATCTCATCAAAAACAATCACAACTCCTTCTGAAAGAAATTCACCTATAGCATTGAAGACGGTTAACGTCGATGAATATATATCGCAATCAATATGCACTAGGCCAACTCTATTTCTTATATCGTTGCCGTGTCTCTCAATGAAAACAGGCAGAGTTTTCTCGAAATACCCCACTTGCAAATTTACATTTCTGCGCACCTTTGGAAGGTGATCGACACTGAAATCCTGTTGCCAGTCGCTTCTTCCATCAACGGGAAATCCGCAGAAGCTATCAAATGCATAAACCGTTGCATTCGGAAGCATTCGAGCCAATAAGTTCGTCGACCTCCCTTTATAAACGCCGAACTCCAAAACAACGTCTTTATGACGCCCAAACTTCTGAGCCTCCGTCATTAATATTTCACGCCAAGGCTTGTTGCCGGTAATCCCTACCTTTCTCAGAAATTTTGTAAGAAAATCAATCCTCTGATGTGCGATGCCCTCTGACCCGAAAGTCGACTGCATAGCCAAGAGAAATTTACAAAACTCACGGGGCTGATATTGATTTCCTTCTGCGTCAAAATCCTGTGCGACTCCCACTACACGCCCCCGTAAGTTCAATTTTTCTCGTGCGGTTTCCGAGCCACTGACTAACCAGTGGGCAGGTAATCGCGTTCATCATCCATACTTCAGATTGGGTATATTTCCACCACAACAGGCTCAAAGATTTCCAACCACCTTCGGCGACTGCTGTGTTCCCTTTCCGTGCGGCCGGTGTGGCGACACCGAGATTAAGCTCCTTCAAGCTGCCTCAGCTTGTCTCGCTCCGCCATCAGCTTAGCTGTTTTGCGACGTAAAGCTGCCAATTGAAGTAAGCAGCCCCACCTCACTCAATCCGCTCCACCCGCAACCCCCGCGCCTCAAGCATAGCCAGCACCGAGCGCGGCCCCTCGAAATGCCCCGCGCCCACCGCCACCAGCACGGTGCCCGGCCGCTCAAGCCGCGCATCCAGCCATCCGGCCCAGGCGCGATTCCGGCGCGCCAGCAGAACATTGTCGAACGCCGCCGCGAGCTTGCCGTGGCCGAGCCCGAGGTCGAACTCCTTGCCGACCACGCCGCGCGCCCAATCGTGCTCCATCTGAAACGTCTCGGGCTCGTAAAGAAAGGCCCCGGCACCGTCATAGTTCTTGGGCGACTTCCCGTTCCAATGCGCAAGGTCGGCCTCCAGCTCGCCGATTAGGGCTCGCTCGTCGATGCGCATCAGGCTGAGCAGCACCGCGCCGTGGTCCTCGATCGAACCGACCGGCTTGCCCGCCGCCATGAACTCGGCTTCGAGCACGCTCTCCACCCCCAATTCCGGTCGCGAGAGGCCCGGCTCGCCGCCGGTGGTATAGCCAAGCCCCATGGCCATCAGCGGCAGGGGCAGCACGTCGACCTCGTCGAACCATGCGCCCGAGCTTTCGATCAGCGCGCGCCATTTGCCGCGCACCGCAGGCGCAAGCTGCTGCGAGGTGGGCGCGCGTGCCTCCCCGATCTTGCCATATTTGCTCTCGTAGGCGGCGAGGCTGGTCATCGCATCCTCGCTGCTGCTTTCGAGCACCAGTTCGTCGGCCTCATCCACAATCGCATCGAATGGCGGGCTGCGCCAGCGGAAGCCCGGCGGTAGCAAATGAATGGTGCCGAACAGGTAGATCGTGGTGTCCTCGTCGGCCACTCGCCAGATTGCAGGGGCGGGGGCATAGTCCTGCTCCAGCGCTGACGGCTCCTTCGCGCGCACCAGGCTTGCCGCGAGCGCTCCGCAGACGAGCAGCAGGGCGGCCAGTCGGGCCAGCAGAGAAAGTGTGCGCGGCATGGATATGCGAGGGAACTGCAACAGTCCCGGCCTGTCAAGTGCGCGGGCTTGGCTCGCCCATTGACGCCCCCGCGCGCATGAGCCATGCGCCGCTGCCATGATGCCCGAGACCGCGCGCAACCCGCAGACCAGCTTTCAGGACATGATCCTGACGCTGCACGACTTCTGGAGCCGGAATGGCTGCCTGATCCTCCAGCCTTACGACATGCGCATGGGCGCGGGCACGTTCAATCCCGCCACCACCCTGCGCGCGCTCGGGCCGGAGCCGTGGAACGCCGCCTATGTCCAGCCGTGCCGCCGCCCGACCGATGGCCGCTATGGCGAGAACCCGAACCGGCTTCAGCACTACTATCAGTATCAGGTGATCCTGAAGCCGAGCCCAGCGAACATTCAGGAGCTGTACCTCGAAAGCCTCAAGCTGATCGGGATCGACCCGCTGGCGCACGATATCCGCTTCGTGGAGGACGACTGGGAATCGCCGACGCTGGGCGCCTGGGGGCTGGGCTGGGAGGTCTGGTGCGACGGGATGGAAGTGACCCAGTTCACCTATTTCCAACAGATGGGCGGGTTCGACTGCAAACCCGTCGCAGGCGAGCTGACCTACGGGCTTGAGCGGCTGGCGATGTATATTCAGGGTGTCGACAACGTTTACGATCTGAACTTCGACGGGCGCGGCGTGAGCTATGGCGACGTGTTTCTCGAAAACGAGAAGCAGATGTCGAAGTGGAACTTCGAGGTCGCCGAGACCGAGGCTCTATTCGACCTGTTCGAGAAGGCCGAGGCCGAGTGCAAGCTGAGCCTTGAAAACAACGTCCCCATCGCGGCTTACGAGCAGGCGATCGAGGCGAGCCATGTGTTCAACCTGTTGCAGGCGCGCGGCGTGATCTCGGTGCAGGAACGTGCCAGCTACATGGGCCGCGTGCGCGATCTCGCGCGCGGGTCTTGCGAGAAATATGCCGAGAAACTGATGCCCGAATGGCAGGCAAAATATCCGGAGTGGTCGCTGTGATGGTCCTTGCTCTCCATCCGCTCAGCCTGAGCCTGTCGAAGGCCACGCGCGACGACAGCCCCGTGCGTGTGCTTCGACAAGCTCAGCAAGAGCGGGCTTTTGTGCGGGAGGCCGCGCATGTCTGATTTCCTTCTCGAACTGCGCTGCGAGGAAATTCCCGCCCGGATGCAGGCAGGCGCGCGCGCTGAGCTGCAAAAACTGTTCGCCCGCGAGATGGACGCCGCCGGCGTGTCGGTGGGCGAGGTGCAGGTTTTCTCGACCCCGCGCCGTCTAGCGCTGATCGCTACGGGCCTGCCGCAGGCGACCGAGGCGGTGTGCGAGGAGGCCAAGGGCCCGCCGGTCGGCGCGCCCGATGCTGCCGTAGACGGCTTCTGCAACAAGAACGGCGTGACCCGCGACCAGCTCGAAGAGCGCGACGTGAAGGGCCGCGCGACGTGGTTCGCTGTGATCGAAAAGCCGGGCCGTGCGACCAGCGAGGTGCTGGCCGCTGCGATCCCGGCGATCATCCGCGATTTCTCGTGGCCCAAGTCGATGCGCTGGGGCGCTGACTCGCTCTCCACCGAGAGTTTGCGCTGGGTGCGCCCGCTGTCGGGCATCGTCGCGCTGTTGGATGATGAGCTGGTGGCATGCGAAGTGGGCGGGATCGCCTCTGGCCGTGTGACGCGCGGGCACCGTTTCCATTCTTCGGGAGACATCGAAATTGCGAACGCGGATGACTATGCCGCCAAGCTGCGCGCTGCCCATGTGATCGTCGACCACGAGGAGCGGCAGAACATCATCCGCGAGGGTGCCGCCAAGGCTGCTGCCGAGGCGGGCCTGACGCTGGTCGCCGACGAGGGGCTGGTGGTGGAGAACGCAGGGCTGACCGAATGGCCGGTGCCCTTGCTTGGCCGGTTCGACGAGGCGTTTCTCGATGTTCCGCCCGAGGTCATCCAGCTCACGGCGCGGGTGAACCAGAAGTATTTTGTTTGCGAAGACAGCGCGGGCAAGCTCGCCAATGCCTTCGTCTGCACCGCCAATATCGTCGCCTCCGACGGCGGCGCGGCGATTGTCGATGGCAACCGCAAGGTGCTGGCGGCGCGCTTGAGCGATGCGCGGTTCTTCTGGGAGCTCGACCAGAAGACGCCGCTTGCGGTTCATGCAGAAAAGCTGGCGCGGATTACCTTCCACGAGAAGCTGGGCACCGTAGCCGACAAGGTCGAGCGCGTGGCGAAGCTGGCGGAATGGCTTGCCACCGAGGGGGTAGTGTCCAATTGCGATCCGGCGCTGGCGAGGCAGGCAGCCGAGCTGTGCAAGGCCGATCTGGTCACCGAGATGGTCGGCGAGTTCCCCGAGTTGCAGGGCCTGATGGGCGGTTACTACGCCGAGAAGGAAGGCCAGCAGCCGGAAGTGGCTGACGCGATCCGCGATCATTACAAGCCGGTCGGCCAGGGCGATGAGGTGCCGACTGCGCCGGTGACGGTTGCGGTTAGTCTGGCGGATAAGCTGGATACTCTTTTTGCATTCTTCGGCATCAATGAGCTTCCCACCGGCTCAAAAGACCCGTTTGCCCTTCGCCGCGCTGCGATCGCCGTTATCCGGCTGATCGAGAGAAACTCCATGCGCGTCCTCGTCAGCGAGATTGCGCGGTTATGGAAAGGCGATGGGACTGTCGGCTCGGGCCTTCAGGTGGAAGCCTTCCTGCATGATCGGCTGGGCGTCATGATGCGTGATGGCGGCGTTCGTTATGACGTCGTTCAGGCGTCGACCGATCTTGGCACGCGACTGGACGGCGACATTTGGCGCGTCAGACGCCGTGCGCAGGCCTTGCAAGAGTTCATGACGACCGAAGACGGCACCAACCTGCTCGCCGGCTACAAGCGCGCGGCCAACATCCTCAAGAAGGAAGACTGGCACGGCATCGAGGGCGAGATCGCGCAAACTGGTGAGGAAGATCCGCTCGCGCTGGTCGACGATCCCGACATGAAGGCGGTGATCGACGCCAAGATGAGCGAACGCCACGCATCGGAGCTTTCCTACACTCCCGAAAAGGCCGAAAAGGCGCTGATCGACGCGCTCGATGCAGCCGAGCCGAAGGCTTCGCAGGCCATCGCCGCAGAGGATTTCGGCGCCGCCATGGCCGCGCTAGCCAGCCTGCGTGCGCCGATCGATGCCTTTTTCGAGGAAGTGACCGTAAATGACACAGACGGCACAAAACGCTCCGCGCGGCTTGACTTGCTTGCGCGATTCCGTGTTGCAGTGCACAACGTGGCCGATTTCTCCCGCATCGAAGGATAGGCGCACTTTGGTTCGCTTGGGTGT
This sequence comes from Aurantiacibacter suaedae, assembly GCF_005434915.1. GTDB lineage: Bacteria > Pseudomonadota > Alphaproteobacteria > Sphingomonadales > Sphingomonadaceae > Alteraurantiacibacter > Alteraurantiacibacter suaedae. The sequence continues at coordinate 560,671 of NZ_SKCG01000001.1, read as the reverse complement.
CAGCTTCGGCATTGTGGGGTAAGTCGTACGAATTCAGGGGGATGAGAGGCGGTTTGGGCATCGTCACGATGTCAACTTTGTCATCTTCGAGTTGAGGAAACCGATAGAGCACATGAACACGGTCTACACTTTCGGCGGCAGCGCCAGCCATTCCGATCCGCGTCAGAAGGACAAGACGATCACCGGCGGCAAGGGCGCGAACCTTGCCGAGATGGCCGGGATCGGCCTGCCGGTGCCCCCCGGCTTTACCATCACCACCGAAGAATGCGTGCGCTACCTCGCCGAGGGCGCGGACTTCTCGGCTGACCTGCGCGCCGAAGTCGCCGCCGCGCTCGCCCATATCGAGAAAGCGGTCGGCAAGAGCTTCGGCGATGCCTCCGACCCGCTGCTGGTTTCGGTCCGTTCCGGCGCGCGGGTGTCGATGCCGGGCATGATGGACACCGTGCTCAACCTCGGCCTCAATGCCGAGACGGTGGAGGGCCTCGCCGCCGCCAGCGGTGACGAGCGGTTCGCCTGGGACAGCTATCGCCGCTTCATCCAGATGTACTCCGACGTGGTGCTGGGTCTCGACCATGGCCTGTTCGAGGAAGCGCTCGAAATCGCCAAGGAAGACAACGGCTACTTCGCCGATACCGAGATGAGCGCCGACGACTGGCGCAAGGTCGTGGCCGAATATACGAAGATCGTCGAGCGCGAGCAGGGCAAGCCGTTCCCGCAGGACGTGAACGAGCAACTGTGGGGCGCAATCGCCGCCGTGTTCGACAGCTGGGATTCGGACCGTGCAAAGGTCTATCGCCGCCTTAACGGCATTCCGGGCGATTGGGGCACGGCGGTCAACGTGCAGGCGATGGTGTTCGGCAACATGGGCGAGACCAGCGCCACCGGCGTCGCCTTCACCCGCGATCCCAGCACCGGCGAGAACGCCTATTATGGCGAGTTCCTGGTCAACGCGCAGGGCGAGGACGTGGTGGCGGGCATTCGCACCCCGCAGTACCTCACCAAGGCCGCGCGCGAGAAGGCGGGCGCCCAGTCACCGAGCATGGAAGAGATCATGCCCGAGGCTTATGGCGAACTGGCCCGCGTGTTCGACCTGCTCGAAACGCATTACAGGGACATGCAGGACATCGAGTTCACCGTGCAGCAGGGCAAGCTGTGGATGCTGCAAACCCGCTCGGGCAAGCGCACCGCCAAGGCGGCGCTGCGTATGGCGGTAGAGATGGTCGACGAGGGCCTGATCGACGAGAAGACCGCGATCCTGCGGGTCGATCCGATGGCGCTCGATCAGCTCCTTCACCCGACGCTCGATCCAGATGCGCCGCGCGACGTGCTCTCGAAAGTCGGCCTGCCTGCCTCTCCCGGTGCGGCCTCGGGCCAGATCGTGCTCGATTCGGACAAGGCCGAGAAGCTTGCCGAACATGGTATCGCGGTGATCCTGGTGCGTGTGGAAACCAGCCCTGAGGACATTCACGGGATGCACGCGGCACGCGGCATTCTCACCGCACGCGGCGGCATGACCAGCCACGCCGCCGTGGTAGCACGCGGGATGGGCCGAGCATGCGTTTCCGGCGCGTCGGACGTTTCGATCCGGCTGGCCGATCGCACCCTGCGCATCGGCGGCACCGAGCTGAAGGAGGGCGATGTGATCACGCTCGACGGCAGCACCGGCGAGGTGATGCTGGGCGAAGTGCCCACGCTCGAACCTGAGCTGGCGGGCGATTTCGGCATTCTGATGGACTGGGCGGACAAGCACCGCCGCATGAAGGTGCGTACCAATGCCGAAACACCGGCTGATTGTCGCACCGCGCGTGGCTTCGGGGCCGAGGGGATCGGTCTGTGCCGCACCGAACATATGTTCTTCGATGCCGACCGCATCCTGCACGTGCGCGCAATGATCCTCGCCGATGACGAGGCTGGTCGGCGTGCGGCGCTTAAAAACCTGCTGCCTGCACAGCGAGCCGATTTTACCGAGATATTCCAGACCATGGCGGGGCTGCCCTGCACGATCCGTCTGCTCGATCCGCCGCTGCACGAATTCCTGCCGCAAGGCGATGCCGAGTTCGCCGATCTGGCCGACAAGCTGGGCGTGAGTGAGGATCATCTGCGCCGCCGAGCAGGCGAGCTGCACGAGTTCAACCCGATGCTTGGCCATCGTGGTTGCCGCCTCGGCATCACCTTTCCCGAAATCTACGAAATGCAGGCGCGGGCGATCTTCGAGGCAGCCTGCGACGTCACTGCCGAGGGCGGCGATCCGGTCGTGCCCGAGGTGATGATCCCGCTGGTGGCGACCAGGCGAGAGCTGCAGATCCTGCGCAAGCTGGTCGTCGACGTCGCCGCGCAGGTCTTCGCCGAGAAGGGCCGCACGCTCGACTATCTGGTCGGCACCATGATCGAGCTGCCGCGCGCCGCGCTGATGGCGGGCGAGATCGCCGAGGAAGCGACCTTCTTCAGCTTCGGCACCAACGACCTCACCCAGACCACGCTCGGTGTCAGCCGCGACGATGCCGCGCGCTTCCTGGCGCCCTATGTCGAGAAGGGCATCTATGCCCGCGACCCCTTCGTCAGCCTCGATGTTGATGGCGTGGGCCAGCTGGTGAGCCTCGCCGCCGAGCGCGGCCGCGCGACCCGGCCCGACATCAAGCTCGGCATCTGCGGCGAGCATGGCGGTGATCCGGCCTCGATCGCGTTCTGCGAAGAGACCGGCCTCGATTACGTCAGCGCCTCGCCCTACCGCGTGCCGATCGCGCGGCTGGCGGCGGCGCAGGCGGCGCTGAAGTAAGCCTTATTTGCGGAACCCGCTGAGCGTCAGAATTTCGAACTCTTCGGTCCGGCGCTCGGCTCCGCCCATGAAGGTGGTGGCCGCCAGCGCGGCCTTATCCCGGCTGAGCCTGGGCACCGGCGAGGCCAACGCGCGGCTGAGGCCTTGGGCCCGCAGGTCGCGCAGAAGCTGGCCAAAGCTGCGGTAGCTTACCGAGAGCGGGCGCGAATCGACCACCGGGCTGGCATAGCCGCAGCGTGTCATGAGCTGCCCGCCCGCGCGCACATCGACCATCGGGTGCATATGCGCAGCGGGCCGCTCGCCATCTGCGGCGAGCATGGCTTCGCGCAGGGTGGGAAGGCTGCCCGCGCCGGGAAAGCTGGCGATCATCAAGCCGCCAGGCGAGAGCGCAGCGCGCAGATGGATCAGTGCGCCAGGCAGATCGTTCACCGTGTCGAACGTGCCGAAGCTGGCGATGAGGTCGAACCCGCCGACCGGGAAGGGGGCCTCTTCGTCGAACCCCTCCTCCGGGTGAACAGAGACTACTTCGCAGGCAGGCGGCAATTGCGGCGCAAGTGTGCCCGACCATTCGCCTATCAGCAGGACGCGGGCAGGCACGTGGCGCAGGAAAGCGAGGCGTTCGACTACGTCGTCGACCATATCCTCGAGCAGGAAGCGGGCTTCATCGCCCTGAAACTGCATGGCGCGCATCCGGCGGCGGATGGCGAGGCGGCGGGCGGGTGAGAAGATCGTCGGTACGGGGGCAGTCATGGCGCTTGCCTACAGCCACCTTGGCGCGCAGCATAGGTGCGATGACTGTAGCGCAGGCTCTTGCTCCACTGGTTGATCTGATCTGGCCGCCGCGCTGCCCGCTGTGCGGGGAGGGGATCGGGGCGCAGACCGGGCTGTGTACGCCCTGCTGGTCGAAACTCGAATTTCCGCAAGCCGAGGACGGGGTTCTTGCTGCCGTGACTTACAACGATCCTGCGCGTGAGCTGGTGCTTGCGTTCAAGCGGGGCGGCAGGATTGCGCTCGCGCCGGTGCTGGCCCGGATGATGGCGGCGCGCCTCGGCCAGCTGGAGGGCGGCTGGCTCGCTGTGCCGGTTCCTCTCCACCGCTGGCGGCTGTGGCAGCGCGGCTATAACCAGTCGGCGCTGCTTGCGAGCGAGCTGGCGGGGCTGACCGGCGCGCGGCTGGTGGTCGATGCGCTGGTGCGACGCAAGCATACGCCGAGTCTCGGCAGGCTGGGTAGCGTGGCCCGTGCTCAGGTGCTTGAAGGGGCCATCGCGGCAAACTCCTCGCGATTGGCGCAGATGGCGGGGGCGAATGTTTTGCTGGTCGACGATGTGCTCACCAGTGGTGCGACGACGCGGGCGTGCAGTGCGGCGCTGAAAGCGGCAGGCGCGGCGCAGGTTCAGGTGGTCTGCTTCGCGCGGGTCGCGCTCGACTAGCGAACAAAAACGCCCGGAGGCGGTGCCCCCGGGCGTTAGCGTGACGAATTTTCTAGAAGCTCGCGCTGCTCCCCCCTCAAGGCGCGCGCCGCTTCTAACCCTCATGAACTGGCGGTTACCGCCGAATTCCCCCCATTTCCCTGGCCATGGCCTGAAATGAAGACGGCCCGTCCAAGCCGCATGAGCATGATTCCACTTGCGGGCCTCGTGCGAAACACTCATCGCACCGCAGCAAGGATTTTGCCTAACGGCTGTGTTCATCCTGCAACAAACGTATGCATGAAGCGTCCCAAAAGCGCGCAATTCGGAGGAAATGATCATCTCGAAGAATGATTTGGATCGCGAGAGCGGCAGAGCATTCCTGCCACGGTTCGATGCGCAGGGTCTTGCAGGCGCGATTGTGCAGGACGAGACCACGGGTGAAGTGCTGATGTTTGCCTTCATGGACCAGGAGGCGCTCGACGCCACTCGCGCCACGGGCTTTGCGCATTTCCATTCGCGCAGCCGCGGCAAGCTGTGGAAGAAGGGCGAGACCTCTGGCCATTTGCTCGAGGTCAAGGCGATGTTGGTCGATTGCGATCAGGATGCCTTTGTGTTGAAGGTGCGCCCGCACGGCCCCGCCTGCCATACTGGCGAGCGCAGCTGTTTTTACCGTCAGCTCGGCCCCGAAGGCCTGAGCCGGCTGGACTGAACCGAGCTCGGAGAAATTGAGTGACCCCTTACTATCCGCCCGTGCGCGATACCCTGTTCGTGATCGAGGACGTGCTCGAATTCGAGAAATATCGCGGCATCGAAGCGTTCTCGCTGGTCGATGCGGAAACGATGGAAGCGGTGGTGAGCGAGGCAGGCAAGTTCTGCGCCGAGGTCATCGCGCCGCTGAACCAGAATGCCGACGCACAAGGCTGCACCAGGCATGAGGACGGCTCGGTCACTACGCCTGATGGCTTCAAGGAAGCCTACGAATCGCTGGTCGAGGCGGGGTGGGGCACGCTAGCTCAGCCCGAGGAATTCGGCGGGCAGGGTATGCCGCATGTGCTCAACTCGGTGTTCGAAGAATATATGAACGGCGCCTGCGCCGGGTTCACGATGTTCTCCGGCATTATGCAGGGCGCGGTGGCGACCGTGAACAGCGCAGGCAGCGACGAGTTGAAAGCCGCCTATCTGCCGAAGATGGTTGCGGGTGAATGGCTTGCCACCATGGCGCTTACAGAAGCCCACGCCGGGACCGACCTTGGCCTGATGCGCACCCGCGCCGAGAAGCAGGAAGACGGCAGCTATACCATCACCGGCGAGAAAGTGTTTATCTCCGGCGGCGAGCATGACCTGACCGACAACATCATCCACCTCGTGCTGGCCCGCGTGCCAGATGCGCCGGTGGGAACGCGCGGGATCTCGCTGTTCCTGGTGCCCAAGCTGCTCGACGATGGTTCGCGCAACGGCGTGAGCTGCGGTTCGATCGAGCACAAGATGGGCCTGCATGGCTCTGCCACCTGCGTGATGAATTTCGACGGCGCTAAGGGCTGGCTTTTGGGTGAGGAGAACATGGGGCTGGCCGCGATGTTCATCATGATGAATGCCGCGCGGCTGGGCGTGGGCACGCAGGGGCTCGGCCATGCCGAGAACTCGTATCAGAAGGCAGCGGCCTACGCGCTTGACCGCAAGCAGGGGCGTGGGTTGGCCGAGCGCGACAAGTCGGCTGCGGCCGATAGTCTGATCGTCCACCCCGATGTGCGCCGGATGCTGATGGACGCGCGCGCCTTTGCCGAGGGTTTCCGCGCACTGGTGCTATGGACCGCGCTTCACCTCGACCTTGCACACCATGCCGAGAGCGAGGAAGAGCGTAAGCAGGCCGATGCCATTGTCTCGTTCATGACGCCGGTGTTGAAGGGCTTCGGCACCGATCGCGGGTTCGAGGTCGCTGTGAACATGCAGCAGGTTTACGGCGGGCACGGCTACGTCACCGAATGGGGCATGGAGCAGATCGTGCGCGATGCGCGTATCGCCATGATCTACGAAGGTGCAAACGGGGTCCAGGCTCTAGACCTTGCCGGTCGCAAGACGGCCAAAGACGGCGGCGCGGTGGCCATGGCCTTCCTCGCGCAGATAGCTGCCGACTGTGATGCGGCGGGTGACGAACTGTCGTTCATCGCCGATCCGCTGGGCAAGGCCGTCCACCATGGTGAGGCGGCGGCCAAGATGCTGGTGGAGCAGGGCGCATCGAATCCGCAGGACATGGCGGGCGCGTCCTACGCCTGGATGCAGCTGGTAGGCGTGCTCGCAATCGGCTGGATGTGGCTGAAGCAAGCCAAGATCGCTCAGGCGAAACTCGCTGCGGGTGAGGGCGATGAGGGCTTCCTGAAGGCCAAGCTGGTGACCGCGGAGTTCTATGCCGAACAGCAGCTGCCGCTCTGCACCGCGCTGCGCCATCGGGTGAAGGCTGGCGCAGGGGCGATGCTGGCGATCGAGCCTGAGCAGTTTTTGCGGAGCTAACCTCTTAATTCGTCGATCAGTGCGCGACACGGGGCTGGGCTTCCTTGGCGCTCAGGTAATAGCCCAGGCCCGCATCAAGTGCGGGCCGACGCGTTTCTTTATCCCAGCACCTCGTCGAATAGCGAATGCATCGCCGCCCAGCTTTGGCGGTCGGCGCTCTCATCGTAGGCGGTAGCCGGGTTGTCTGTCGGTGCGGGGTTGGTGAAACCGTGCTTCACGCCCGAATAGGAATGAAAGTGCCAGTTGGCTCCGGCCTCGTCCATTTCCTCCCAGAACGCTATAACCTGACTGCGTGGCACCATCGGGTCGGCATCGCCGTGGCAGACGAGAATGCGCGCGCGCACGTCGCCTTTTTCTGCCGGATGGTCGGTGCCGAGCAGGCCATGAAAGCTTACCGCCGCGAACAGCGGTGCTCCTTCGCGAGCCAGTTCCAGCGCGGCCTGACCGCCCATGCAAAACCCGATTGCACCGACGGGCGAACCGGAAGCTTCGGGCAGCTGCACGAGCGCGCGCAGATTGGCGCGCAGGCGTTGGCGGTAAAGCTCCACCGTGCTGCGCACTTCCATCGCCAGATCCCGCGCGGCGGCAAAATCGTCCGGCATCTGGCCGTAGAAATCCGCCACCAAGGCGACATAGCCCGCCTCAGCCAAAGCCTGCGCCTTGGTCTCGACCGACGGGGTGATGTTCATGATCGTCGGCAGCACCAGCACGGCGGCGCGTGCCCGGCCTTGCGGGCGTGCTACGTGGCCGGTCAGCGCGGTGTCTCCATCGTTGAAACAGATGGGGGCGAGCATAAGGCGACGCTCCTATTCGGTGGGCAGGAAGTCGGGCACAGAGAGGTAGCGCTCGCCGGTGTCGTAGTTGAAGCCGAGCACGCGGGTGCCCGGTTCGCATTCCTTCAGTTTCTCCGCAATCGCCGCCAGCGTGGCCCCGGAGGAGATGCCGACCAGCAACCCTTCCTCGGCAGCAGAGCGGCGCGCCATTTCCTTCGCCGCCTCGGCATCGACCTTGATCACCCCGTCAATCGCCTGGGTGTGCAGGTTGCCAGGGATGAAGCCCGCGCCAATGCCCTGAATCGGATGCGGACCGGGCTGCCCGCCCGAGATAACCGGCGACAGTTCCGGTTCCACGGCGAAGGCCTTGAGGTCGGCCCAGTGCTTCTTCAGCGCTTCGGCGCAGCCGGTGAGGTGGCCGCCCGTGCCAACGCCCGTAATCATGAGCTGCGGCGGCGCATCGGCGAAGTCGGCGAGGATTTCCTTGGCGGTGGTCTCGACGTGGACCGAAACGTTGGCCGGGTTCTCGAACTGCTGCGGCATCCACGCGCCATCTGTTTCGCTAACCAGTTCCTCGGCGCGCGCGATAGCGCCCTTCATGCCCTTTTCCTTGGCCGTAAGATCGAAGCTCGCGCCATAGGCGAGCATCAGACGGCGACGCTCGATGCTCATGCTCTCGGGCATGACCAGCACCAGCTTGTAGCCCTTGACCGCCGCGACCATGGCCAGGCCGACGCCGGTGTTGCCGCTGGTCGGCTCGATGATGGTGCCGCCGGGCTTCAATGCGCCGGACTCTTCGGCGGCTTCGATCATAGCAAGCGCAATGCGATCCTTGATCGAACCGCCCGGATTGCCGCGCTCGCTCTTGATCCATACCTCATGGTCGGGGAACAGGCGAGACAGGCGGATGTGCGGGGTGTTGCCAATGGCGCCCAGGACGTTGTCGAATTTCATGCGCTTTTCCTCTCAGCTATTGCTTTGCGCGAGTCACGATCAGTCTAGCAGATCGCGCGGCGGATCGAAGGTCTTCGTGTTGCGCAGAACCGGGAACAGTTTGGTCCATGCCGCAACGGTGGCAATGGCCCCGGCGCCGCCGACCACCACTGCGGCTACGGGGCCGATCAGGAAGGCGAGGCTGCCGGAAAAGAAATCGCCGAACTCGTTGGAGGCAGAGATAGTCATCTGCGATACGGCCGAAACGCGGCCGCGCTTTTCATCCGGTGTATGAAGCTGAATCAGCGACTGGCGGATATAGACGCTGAACATGTCGGCAGCGCCCACGATCACCAGCATGGCAAGGCTCAGCGGCATCCAGCGTGAGAGGCCGAAAACGATGGTCGCCCCGCCAAAGGCCGCCACCGCGAGCAGCATCTTGAGGCCGACGTTGTTCTTGAGCGGGCGAAAGGAAAACCACAGCGCAACGATTGCCGCGCCGATGGCGGGCGCCATAGCCAGCTGCGATAGTCCGCGCGAGCCAACTTGCAGAATGTCGCGCGCAAACACCGGAAACAGCGCGGTTGCGCCCGCCAAGAATACCGCGAACAGGTCCAGCGTGATCGAGCCGAGCACCATCTTGTTGTGGACGACATAGGCCAGCCCTTCGCGCACCTGCTGGAGCGGTCGCCCGGTCGAGCGCGCCGGTTGCGGCACCTTGCCGATCAGCGACAGCAGCAGAATGGTGAGCACGAACAGCCCTGCCGAGGCGGCATAGGGTATCCATTCTCCCGACACATAGAGATAGCCGCCCAGCGCTGGGCCGATGATCATCCCGCTCTGCCAGCTGATCGACGAGAGCGCGATGGCGTTGGGCAGGATTTGTTTGGGAACCAGATTGGGCGCGAGCGACGACAGCGCCGGTCCGGAAAAGGCACGTGCCACACCCAGCAGCACGGCCACGGTGAAGATGATCCACAGCTCGATATGGCCGCGATAGGTCGCAAAAGCGAGCGCCACAGCGCAGAGCAACTGCAGGCCCACGGTGATCCGCGCCAGGCTGCGCCGATCGAATCGGTCGGCGGCGAGGCCAGAAAAAGGCGTGAGCACGAACAGCGGCACGAACTGGAGCAGGCCGATCATCGCTAGCTGGCCCGATGCATCGCCCACGCTCATCCCATCGGCACGGGCGATATTGTAGGTTTGCCAGCCGATGATCAGCATCATCGAATATTGCGACAGCGTCATGCACAGGCGCGCGGCCCAGAACACGCGATAGTTGTGGATGCGAAACGGGTGGTTGGGGATGGCGGTTGCGGTGCTCACACAGAGCGCAATGGCAGGGCGCGAAGACCTTGCCAAGACAATCGCTTTATGCGGACTGACAGCTTATCTTCGCAGCCGCGCGCGGCATGATTTCACACGCGCCTGCGCAGAGCGGGGTTGGGCTGCAATTCCTTGATCAGCTTAGAGAAATCATCCAAACGGATGAGTCGCTCGAACTGGAATCCGGCGCGGTTGTCCTTGCACCAGATGCAATAGGCCTCGATCCGCCCGATCACCGGCAGGCGCACGATCAGGCGATCGCCGCGTGCGACGTCGCTTGCGCCCTCATCGATCATGAAACCGTGGGACGAAATATTGGCAATATGGAGCTTGAGTTCGCCTTCACGAAGGGACTCGGCAACCAGCGAATAGCTCACTGGGTGCCGCGTCGAGCGACGCATATCGGTGGCACTCAGCTGTGCGCCAGATGCCATGATGCGATTCCCTTCATTGTTGCAGCTGGAACCGGTTTTCGCAGACAATGTTGGAGAAAGTCTTAATCGCCACCACCGCGAAGTATCGCGTGGCGCTTTTTGCCAAGGCTAAGGCGCGCCTCCGCTCCTGGTTGCAGAGCGATCAGCTGACCGGGGTCGGACAGCACCACATCGTTCAGCTTCACAGCGTTTTCAGCGATCTTGCGCTTGGCCTCGCCGCCCGATGCGGTGAACCCGAGCGCGGTCAGCACCGCGCCCACGCGCATCCCCTCGGCAGGCAGGTCGAGGCTGGGCAGGTCTGCACCCATGCCGCCTCCGGCGAAGGTTTGCTCGGCGGTGGCACGGGCGGTTTTCGCTGCATCCTCGCCGCGCACCAGCTTCGTCACCTCATCGGCGAGAACCACCTTGGCATCGTTGATTTCGCTGCCTCCGAGCGCTTCGAGCCGGGCCACTTCGTCAAGCGGAAGATCGGTGAACAGGCGCAGAAACTTGCCCACGTCGCGATCGTCGACATTGCGCCAGTATTGCCAGAAATCGTAGGCGGGCAGCTGATCTTCATTCAGCCAGACAGCACCGGCCGCGGTCTTGCCCATCTTCGCCCCGTCCGCCGTAGTCAGCAGCGGAGTGGTAAGCCCGAACAGCTCGGCCCCGTCCATGCGGCGTCCCAGCTCCATGCCATTGACGATATTGCCCCACTGGTCGGAGCCGCCCATCTGCAATCGCACGTCCATTTCTCGCGAGAGATGGCGGAAATCATAGCCTTGTAGGATCATGTAGTTGAATTCGAGGAAGGTCATCGGCTGCTCGCGTTCGAGCCGCAGCTTGACCGAATCGAAGGTAAGCATCCGGTTGACGGTGAAGTGCGTGCCCACTTCCTGCAGCAGCTCGATATAGCCGAGCTGGCCGAGCCAGTCCTGATTGTTGACCATCACCGCATCGGTCGGCCCGTCACCGAAAGTCAGCAGCTTGTCGAACACGGTGAAGATGCCGCGGATATTGGCTTCGATGGTCTCGTTCGACAGCATCTTGCGGCTTTCGTCGCGCCCGGTTGGGTCTCCGATGCGCGTAGTTCCGCCGCCCATCAGCACGATCGGCTTGTGGCCGGTCTGCTGCAAACGGCGCAGCATCATGATCTGCACGAGGCTGCCAATGTGCAGCGAGGGGGCGGTGGCATCAAAACCGATGTAGCCGGGAACGACTTGGCGCGCGGCAAGGGCGTCCAGTCCCGCTGCATCCGTCATCTGGTGGACATAGCCGCGTTCGTCTAGCACGCGCAGCAAATCGGATTTGTAGCTCGTCATCGTTCCCTCGTTTTGGCGGTGACGGCGCTTAGCACGAGGACCCCTGCTTGCAAACGTACCAACTTGTTTCCCACCCCTCGCATCCCCCTCTTGCCGTGGCCCGTGTCGAAGCCCGGATGATCTCTGCCAGCGATAACTGGCTGAGGGTCCGCTGGCGTGTCGACGGGGTGTCGAAGATGATCGTCCCGCCATTTGCCGGCAAGGGCAGGGCCGACAACCTGTGGCAGAGCACCTGCTTTGAGCTGTTTATGCAGCCCGATGGCGCGAGCGGCTATTCGGAATTTAACCTCTCGCCGTCCGAGCGCTGGGCGGCCTACGACTTCACCGGTGTGCGCGAAGGGATGACCGAGCGCCGGTTCGAACGCGAGCCGACCTGCACCATGCGGATGGGCACGGCGATGGCGATCTTCGATGCCGAACTGCCGCGCGCGCAGATGCCCGATCCGCCTTGTTCGATGGGTTTTGCCGCCGTGATCGAGGAGCAGGGCGGGGTGAAGAGTTACTGGGCGCTTGCACACGGCAATTCCGAGCAGCCCGACTTTCACGATCCTGCTTGCTTCACGGCGGAGTTTGCGCGAACCCGCGCTGCATGACTTTCGGTATCGACCGCCTCCTCGCCGACGCTGCGCTGCGCGCTCCGCTGGAAGGCAAGCGTGTCTCGCTTGTTGCGCACCCGGCCAGTGTCACCGCTGACCTCACCCACAGCCTCGATGCGCTGATTGCGGCGGGGGTGAATGTGACCAGCGCCTTCGGCCCGCAACACGGGCTGAAGGGCGACAAGCAGGACAACATGGTGGAGACCGAGGACGAGATCGACCCCGTCCTCGGCATCCCCGTGTTCAGCCTCTATGGCGAGGTGCGGCGGCCCACCGCGGCGATGATGGACACGGCTGACGTGTTCCTGTTCGACTTGCAGGACCTCGGCTGCCGTATTTACACCTTTGTCACTACGCTGCTCTATCTTCTCGAAGAGGCGGCGAAGTCGGACAAGAGCGTGTGGGTGCTTGACCGGCCCAATCCGGCGGGCCGTCCGGTCGAGGGAACGCTGCTCGCGCCGGGGCAGGAGAGCTTCGTCGGTGCAGCGCCGATGCCGATGCGGCACGGGCTGACCATGGGCGAGATGGGGCACTGGTTCGTGCGCCACTTCGATCTCGATGTGGACTACCGCGTGATCGCGATGGAAGGCTGGGAGCCGGACGCCGCGCCGGGCTACGGCTGGCCGAAGGATCGCATCTGGATCAACCCGAGCCCCAATGCCGCGAGCCTCAACATGGCCCGAGCCTATGCCGGAACGGTGATGATCGAGGGCGCGACGCTCTCCGAGGGGCGGGGCACCACGCGCCCGCTCGAAGTGTTGTTCGGCGCGCCCGATGTCGACGCCAAGGCCGTGCTGGCCGAAATGCGCGCGTTCGCGCCCGAGTGGCGGGCGGGTTGCGCTTTGCGCGAGTGCTGGTTCACCCCGACATTCCACAAGCACGTGGGCGAGCTGTGCCACGGGCTGATGATCCACGCCGAGGGTCGGTTCTACGACCATCAGGCCTTCCGCCCTTGGCGCTTGCAGGCGCTGGCCTTCAAGGCGATCCGGCGGCTCTATCCCGATTACGAAATCTGGCGCGATTTCCCCTATGAATACGAGCTGGAGCGGCTCGCTATCGATGTGATCAACGGCGGCCCGGCCTTGCGCGAATGGGTCGACGATGCGGCGTCCGAAGCGGGCGACCTCGAACGGCTCGCCGCGATTGACGAAGCGCAATGGCGCGAGGACGTGCGGGGCATAATGCTCTACTGATACGATCACCGCATGAGGGAGAGAGATCATGCTGACCTATTATAGCTTCGGGCCCGGGGCCAATTCGCTCAAACCGATGCTTGCGCTCTATGAGAAAAGGCTGGAGTTCGAGCACAAGCTGCTCAATCCGGCGAAGTTCGAGCATCACGAAGAATGGTACAAGGCGATCAACCCGCGCGGGCAGGTGCCTGCGCTTGATGATGGCGGCAGGATCGTCACCGAAAGCACGGTGATCTGCGAATATCTCGAAGACGCGCACCCCACCGCGCTGAAGCTGCGCCCCGACGACCATTTCGACCGCGCGCAGATGCGGATCTGGACCAAGTGGGTCGATGAATATTTCTGCTGGTGCGTGTCGACCATCGGCTGGTCGCGGCACGTCAGCAAAATGGTGGAGAAGCTGTCGGACGCCGAATTCGACGAGGTAGTCGCCCGTATCCCGGTGCCCGAACAGCAGCTGAAGTGGCGCCGCGCGCGCGAGGGTTTTCCGCAGGAGATGCTTGACGAGGAAATGCGGAAGATCGGTGTGTCGGTGCGCAAGCTCGACGATCACCTTGCCGATCACGAGTGGCTGGCAGGCGGGACGTATTCGCTGGCCGACATCTGCAACTTCTCGATCGCGAACGGGATGCAGTTCGGTTTTGCCGAGCTGGTGAACAAGGACGATACTCCGCACCTCGTCCGCTGGATCGAGCAGATCAACGCGCGGCCTGCGGTGAAGCAGGTTTTCGCGGAGGTGCCAAGGGAGTTCTAGCCGTCCTTCAGCGGGCGGGGTTTCGCTACCAGCGTCACCAGCACGAAGCTGATATACATCAGCAGATACCAACTCCCCAGCTTGGCCGGGCTGACCATCTGCCAGCCGTCGTGCTGGTCGGGGTAGGTCCATGCATTGGCGAAGGTGGCCATGTTCTCGGCGAACCAGATGAACAGCGCCACGAGCAGCCAGCCGACCAGCAGCGGCATCCAACGCGGTTCGCGCCAGCAGGTGAAGTAGATCCGCGTGCGCCAGAACAGCACCGCGATGGCCGCGAACAGCAGATAGCGCATATCGGGCAGATAGTGGTGTGCGAAGAAGTTGACGTAAATCGCGACCGCCAGGAGCCAGGTTAGCCGTGCGCGCGGGTAGGCGGAAAAGCGGAAGTCGAAGATGCGCCAAACGCGGGCGATATAGCTGCCGACCGAGGCGTACATAAACCCTGAGAACAGCGGCACCCCGCCGACCCGCAGCAGCGCCGCCTCGGGATAGACCCATGACCCGGCGGCGGTCTTGAACACCTCAATTGCCGTGCCAATCACGTGAAAGGCGAGGATGACCTTCGCCTCATCGAGTGTTTCCAGCCGCAATGCCAGCATCGCAAGCTGGATCGCCAGTGCGGCAATGGTGAGGAAGTCGTAGCGGTTTAGCGCCGCGTCGTCAGGGTAGAACAGGTGTGTCGTCAGCAGCAGCGCCAGGATAAGCCCGCCGAACAGGCAGGCCCAGGCCTGCTTGAATCCGAACAGCGCGAATTCATAGAGCCAGCTGGCGGGGCCGGGTGGAGGCGCGAATTGTTCGAGCTGCGCGCGAACCTGCGCGAACCGGGTGTGTCGCAATGGCGTGGTCATCGCGCGCGGAAGGATCAGGCGTCGATCATCTCGCGATCAATCTCGCCCGCGCGGTTCTGGATGAAGTTGAAGCGGTGCTCCGGGTTGCGGCCCATCAGCTGGTCGACCAGTTCCTTCACCGCGAAGCGCTGTTCGTTCTGCTCGGGCAGCGTGATCCGCACGAGGCTGCGCGTCTCCGGGGCCATCGTCGTTTCGCGCAATTGGCCGGGATTCATCTCGCCCAGACCCTTGAAGCGGCTCACCTCGACCTTCTTGCCCTTGAACGGCCCGTTCTCGATTTCCAGGCGGTGCTCGTCGTCATGAGCATAGATGCTCTGCTTGTTCGCGGTCAGGCGATAGAGGGGCGGCTGGGCGAGGTAGAGGTGGCCGCGCCGCACCAGCTCGGGCATCTCCTGAAAGAAGAACGTCATCAGCAAGGTGGCAATATGCGCGCCGTCGACATCGGCGTCGGTCATGATGATGATCCGGTCGTAGCGCAGCTGTTCGGGGTCGCAGTCCTTGCGCGTGCCGCAGCCGAGTGCCAGCGCGAGATCGGCGATTTCGGAGTTGGCGCGGATCTTGTCGGCGCTGGCGCTGGCGACGTTCAAAATCTTGCCGCGGATCGGCAGGATCGCCTGCGTCTTGCGGTTGCGCGCCTGCTTGGCGCTGCCGCCCGCGCTGTCGCCTTCGACGATGAACAGCTCGGTCTCGCCTTCACCGTCGCCCGAACAATCGGTGAGCTTGCCGGGCAGACGCAGCTTCTTCGCATTGGTGGCCGTCTTGCGCTTGATCTCGCGTTCCTGCTTGCGGCGCAGGCGCTCGTCCATCCGCTCCATCACCGCGCCCAGCAGCGCGCGGCCCCGGTCCATGTTGTCGGACAGGAACATGTCGAAGTGATCGCGCACCGCGTTCTCGACCAGCCGCGCGGCTTCGGGCGAGGTCAGGCGGTCCTTGGTCTGGCTCTGGAACTGCGGGTCGCGGATAAACACCGAGAGCATGATTTCCGAGCCGGTCATCACGTCGTCGGCGGTGATGTCCTTGGCCTTTTTCTGGCTGATCAGCTCGCCAAACGCGCGCAGGCCCTTGGTGAGCGCTGCGCGCAGGCCTTGCTCGTGCGTGCCGCCATCGGGGGTGGGCACGGTGTTGCAATACCAGCTCGTCGAACCGTCCGACCACAAGGGCCAGGCAATCGCCCATTCGACGCGGCCTTGCGACACGCCTTCCTCGTTCTCGGGAAAGTCCTGGTTGCCGGCGAAGAAATCGGTGGTCACGCATTCGCGAGTGCCCACCTCTTCCTTGAGGTGATCGGCAAGGCCACCGGGGAACTGGAACACGGCCTCAGCCGGAACATCGTCGTTTGTCAGCGCGTCTGCGCATTTCCAGCGGATTTCGACGCCCGCGAACAGATAAGCCTTCGACCGGGCCAGCTTGAACAGGCGCTTGGCGGAGAACTTGCGTTCGCCGAAAATCTCGGGGTCGGGAATGAAGGTGACCGAAGTACCGCGCCGGTTGGGCGTATCGCCGATCTTGGCGATGGGGCCCTGCGGCACGCCCTTCGAAAACTCCTGCGCATGGACCTCGCGGTTGCGCGCTACTTCCACGCGTGTGAGCACCGAAAGGGCATTGACCACCGAGACGCCGACGCCGTGCAGGCCGCCCGAGGTGGCATAGGCCTTGCCCGAGAACTTGCCGCCCGAGTGCAGCGTAGTGAGGATCACCTCCAGCGTCGACTTGCCGGGGAATTTGGGGTGCTCGTCGATCGGCATCCCGCGCCCGTTGTCGGTGATGGTGAGCTTGCCGGCGGTGCCGGGCGGGCCTTCTTCCAACACCATCTCGATGCGGTTGGCGTGACCGGCCACGGCCTCGTCCATTGAGTTGTCGAGCACCTCTGCGGCGAGGTGATGCAGCGCGCGGTCGTCGGTGCCGCCGATATACATGCCGGGGCGGCGGCGTACAGGCTCCAGCCCCTCCAGCACCTCGATGGAGGAGGAATCGTAGTCGCCGCCGGTGGCCGGGGCATTGTCGAACAGGTTGTCGCTCATAAGAGCGGACTATAGGGCCTGACGATTCCCGGCCACAAGCGGCTTAGGGCAGTTTTCCGACTTCAGAAGCGCGTGGGGGCGGGATCGGCGACCGAGAAGGTGCCATTGCCGACCTGGCGCACTTCCATCGCCCGCTCACCCGAGCCGGTGCCGAGGAAGCGGAACGCGCCATCGAGACCGATGAAGCCGCCTTCGTCGGTCAGACGCTCCGTGGGGAAGCGAGTGCCGGGTTGCCAATCGCGCGCGATGCGCAGCGACAGCAGCACCGCATCGTAGCCGAGCGTGGAGATGCGATAGGGCTGCGCGCCGAAGCGGCTCTCGTAGCTTTGCGCGAACTGGCGATAGCGCTCGTCGGGCACGGCGGAGAACCATGCGCCGCGCATTTCCGCGTCTTGCGTGAGGTCGATTTCGCCCGCCCACAGTTCGGTGCCGATCAGCGAGGGCAGGGCCTCGCCAACATCTTTCAGCTCGCCTGCGGCCATGATCGCGAGGCGCGCGCCATCGCCGATCAACACGGTGTCGTAGCTGCCGCGCTCACGCAGGCGGCCCGCCGCGCTGATGATCGAGCGGTTGCCGCGGTCGAACCGTTCGAGCGCCACGAGCCGGGCATTGCGCGATTCGAGCGTAAGGCGCAACGCGGCCAGCACCCGGTCGCCATATTCACCCGCTGGCACAAGAGCGGCGAAGTTGCGAGCGCCCTGGTCGATGGCGAAGTTGGCGGATCGCTCCACCGACTGTTCTGGCGCGTGGCCCATCACGAACACGTCGGGCCGGGCGACTGAGAGGTCGTTCGAAAAGGTAATCAGAGGCACACTGGCCGGACGCGCCAGCGCCAGCACCGCACCGACATTGTCGCGCAGCAGCGGGCCGAGGATCAGCTTGTTGCCATCGGCCAGCGCGCGGCGGGCGGCAGCTTCGGCTCCGCCGGCGGTGTCATAGGTGGTGATGCGCAGGCCGTCGGCGCTGGTATCGAGCAGGGCCATGGTGGTGGCATTGGCAATCGACTGGCCGACTTCGCCGTTGGCACCTGACAGCGGCACCAGCAGAGCCACGCGGTTGCGCGCTTCGTCGTCGGGCAGGGCTTCTGCATCGGGCAGACCGGCGTTCGGGCCATCGACCGGCGGAGCGGTATCGACCGGCCCGCCGCCCGGGATCACCTGACAGGCCGCCAGTGTGAGCGTAGCCATGGCCACCGCAAGACTGCGCTTCAAATACCCAAACATTGCTTGTCGTCTCCGCCAATTCTGGTCATGACCGCGCCTGTGATCGACTCTGTGACAGACGCGATAAGTGATAAACCCGATGCTTTAGCTGCGGGGCTGTATATTGTCGCCACCCCGATTGGCAATCTTGGCGACATTACTTTGCGCGCCATCCGCGTGCTGACCGCGTGCGAGCTGATTGCCTGCGAGGATACGCGAATTACCGGCAAGTTGTTGAACCACCTCGGTATTGCGAAGAAGATGTGGCGCTATGATGACCATAGCGAGGCGGGCACGCGGGCCGGACTAATCGAGCGGATGCGCGCAGGGTCTGTGGCGCTGGTGTCGGACGCGGGGATGCCGCTGGTGTCCGATCCGGGCTACCGTCTTGTCGAGGATGCGAGGGCGGCAGGGGTGCCCGTGACGGTGGTGCCGGGGCCGAGCGCGCCGCTCACCGCGCTGGCGCTGTCGGGTATGCCGAACGACCGGTTTCTGTTCGCAGGGTTCCTGCCAGCGAAGGACAAGGCGCGCGGCGAAGTGCTGGCAGAGCTGGCCCCGGTGCAGACCACGCTGATTTTCTTCGAGACCGCGCCGCGACTGGGGAAAAGTCTCGCCGCGATTGCCGAGACCCTGCCGGGGCGCGAAGTGGCCGTCGCGCGCGAATTGACCAAATTCTATGAGGAATGCCAGCGCGGGAGCGCCGAAGAGGTCCTCGCCCATTTCGAGGCGCACCCGCCCAAGGGCGAGATTGTGTTGCTGGTCGGCCCGCCGGTCGAAGTCGAACCGAGCGCCGACGACGCCGACACCATGCTGCGCGAGCTTTTGAAGACCGAGAAACCCTCGCGCGCGGCGGGCGAGGTGGCGAAGGCTACCGGGCTCGACCGCAAGGCGCTGTACGCCCGTGCCATTGAATTGAAAGGCGCATGAAGCGCCAGCTGGCAGAGGCGCGCGGCCGCAAGGCCGAGGATGAGGCGGCGCAGTTTCTTGAGGCGGAGGGATACGAAATCCTCGCGCGCCGGGTGAAGGTGAAGGTGGGCGAGATCGATCTCGTTGCCCGCGCGCCTGGAGTGGTCGTCTTCGCTGAGGTGAAGTTTCGGCGCACCGTGGCCGATCTCGACCTTGCTATCGACGAGCGCCGTCTCGCGCGGGTCGCGGCGGCTGTGGAGGCGGTTGCGCATGACTATGCCAGCGGCGGCGAAGACATCCGGATCGACGTTATCCTCCTTGCACCGGGCGCTGAGCCTCGCCACATCGTCAACGCCTGGATGCCTTGAGGGCGGTCCGGTCGAACCCACCCGCTCATCCTGAGCTTGCCGAAGGATAGGCGCCACCTTAACCCAGCCATGGGGCCGATGTCGTGGGCATTCTTCGACAGGCTCTGCATGAGCGGCGCTGGAAATGAAGCCGGAGTAAAGTCATGTCCTTGCGTGTAGCCGTCCAGATGGACCCGCTCGAAACAATCAACATCGCCGGCGATTCGAGCTTTGCGCTGATGCTCTCGGCGCAGGCGCGCGGGCACGAGGTGTTTCATTACGATGTGGCCACGCTTGGCTACGACGAAGGGCGGATCATCGCCTGGGGCCACCCGGTGACGCTGCGCAATGAGGTGGGCAACCACTTTGAGAAAGGCGAAAAGCGCCGCCTCGATCTCGCCGAAGATATCGACGTAATCCTGATGCGGCAGGATCCGCCGTTTCATCTCGGCTATATCAGTGCCGCGCTGCTGCTCGATCGGCTTAAGGGCCAGACGCTCGTTTCGAACGACCCGCGCGAGGTGATCAACGCGCCCGAAAAAATGTTCGTGCTCGACTATGCGCGCTTCATGCCGCCAACGCTGGTCACCCGCCAGCTTGAAGATGTGCGGGCCTTTATGGGCAGGCATGGCTCTGTGGTGGTGAAGCCGCTGCACGGCAACGGCGGAAAGGCAATCTTCAAGCTCGACGCCGAGGGCACCAATCTTTCCGCGCTGTTCGAGGTGTTCAACCAGACCTGGCCCGAGCCGCATATGGTCCAGCCGTTCCTCCCCAGCGTGGCGCAGGGCGACAAACGCATCGTGCTGGTCGACGGCGAATATGCCGGCGCGATCAACCGCAAGCCGGGCGAGGGCGAGTTCCGCAGCAACCTCGCGCAGGGCGGCTCCGCCGAGGCGACCGGGCTGACCGCGCGCGAGGAAGAAATCTGCGCCGCGATGGGGCCGGAGCTGAAACGGCGCGGCCTCGTGTTCGTCGGGATCGACGTGATCGGCGGCGAATATCTCACCGAGATCAACGTCACCAGTCCGACCGGCATCGTCGCCATCGACAAGTTCAACGGCACTGACACGGCTGGCCGCATCTGGGACGCGCTCGAACGTCGCCACGCGGAGATGCAGGGGCAGGCCTGAGAACTTCCGCGCCTCTCGCGCATTGCTGAGCCATGGCAGAAATCATCATCCGGGCAATCGAGCAGGGAGGCTATCTCGGCATCTTCCTGCTGATGGCGCTTGAGAACATTGTGCCCCCTGTCCCTTCCGAGGTGATCATGGGCGTGGGCGGGGTGCTGGTGCAGCGCGGGACGATGGAGTTCTGGCCGCTGC
The DNA here is from genome assembly GCF_005434915.1 of Aurantiacibacter suaedae. Lineage (GTDB taxonomy): Bacteria > Pseudomonadota > Alphaproteobacteria > Sphingomonadales > Sphingomonadaceae > Alteraurantiacibacter > Alteraurantiacibacter suaedae. The sequence continues at coordinate 540,019 of NZ_SKCG01000001.1, read as the reverse complement.
TGCTCATCGGCACGGCGGGCACCTTAGCGGGCAACTGGTTCTGGTTCTGGATCGGCGAAACCTTCGCGCGAAATCGGCTTGAACCTTTTGTGGAGCGCTGGGGCCGTTGGCTGACGATGGAGTGGGAGGACGTCGAGAAGGCGCAATCCTATTTCAAGAAGCATGGCCATTGGGTGGTTTTCGTCCTGCGCTTCTCGCCATTCCTGCGCACGATCATCTCGCTGCCCGCCGGCCTCGCGCATATGCCGAAGTGGAAGTTTGCCGTCTTCACCTTCGCCGGCTCGCTTGTGTGGAACGCGCTGCTGATCAAGGGCGGCGAGTGGCTTGGGCACTGGCTGGCCGATTCGCAGGAATGGCTCGGCTATATTCTGCTGGGCTGCATCGCGGTTATGCTGGTTGGGTATGTGTACCGTGTGCTGACCTGGAAACCGCGCGCAGAGCGTTAATCGCGTTCCCTTGGATGGGCGGCACGGTAGGTTTCCAGCATCTGCGCCGCATCGACTCGCGTATAAATCTGCGTTGAGCCGAGGCTGGCGTGGCCGAGCAACTCTTGCAGGCTGCGCAGGTCCGCTCCAGCGCTGAGCAGGTGCGTCGCGAACGAATGGCGAAGTGCATGGGGCGTGGCGCTGGCGGGCAGACCCAATGCCTTGCGCGCCCGCGCCATGGCCTTCTGGACCATGCCCTGCGACAGCGGACCGCCCTTCGCCCCGCGAAACAACGGCTCCTTTGCAGCGAGCGGGTAGGGGCAGGCCTTGGCATAGGCGTCCACAGCATCTCGCACTACGGGCAGAAGCGGGACCAACCGCTGCTTCGCTCCCTTGCCGGTGATCGTCACCGTTTCACCGAGCGGGAGCATGTCCCCAGTCAGCGACAGCGCCTCGGCAATGCGCATCCCTGCGCCGTACATCAGCAGCAGCACGGCCGCGTCGCGCAGGCCGGTCCATTCGTCTTTCGCATCCGCGGCGACCATATCGGCGATATTGGAAACGTCGTCGGGCGTGATGGGGCGGGGCAGACCCTTCTTCAGCCTTGGCCCGCGCATACGGGGGGCATCACCGGGTTCGCCGCCGGACTGTTCGCGGGCAAAGGCAATCAGCGCTTTGAGCGCCGACAGCTCGCGCGCTGCCGAGGCATTGCCGATCCCCTCTGCCCGGCGCGCGGCGAGGTGCGCGCGCAGCGCGCGCGCCTCCAGCGCTCCGACATCCTCCCAACCTTTGACATCGCGATCGCGCAGCAACCGCTCCGCCGCCGCGACATAGGCGCGCACCGTATGCGGTGAGCGGCGGCGGGCAAGCGCAAGATGGTCGCGCCATTGTTCGAGCAGGTCGTGCCGCGTCATGCCGCGACCAGCGCCGCCGATACGATCTCGCCCAGCACTGCGTCGAGCACGCCCATGCCTTCGGGCGTAATGGTGATCCGATCGCCGTGCTGACTCAGCAGACCAAGCTTACGGCAGCGCGCCACCGCATCGGGATCGACCAGCGCATCGGGCGCGAAGCCGAACCGCGCGGTGAGGGTTGCCAAGTCCACTCCCTCGGCCAGCCGCAGCCCCATCAAGAGCGCCTCGCTCGCCTGCTCACTGACGCCGAGCGCGCGCTCTTCCTGCGTGCCGTGGCCGTTGCGCTCGATGGCGGCGAGCCAGTTTTCGGGCTTCTTGTGGCGGGTGGTGGCAAAGCCGCCGCGCCGTCCGTGCGCACCGGGGCCGATCCCGACATAGTCGCGATAGCGCCAATAGGTGAGGTTGTGGCGGCTCTCCTCGCCGGGTCGGGCGTGGTTGCTGATCTCGTAGGCGGGCAGACCCGCGCCGCGCATAGCCTCTTGCGTGAAGGCGAAGAGGTCCGCGGCGTGGTCGTCGTCAAGCGGAGTGAACTCGCCGCGCCGGACCATGCTTTCAAACCGCGTGCCCGGCTCGATGGTCAGTTGGTACAGCGACATATGCGTGGTGCCGAAGGTGAGCGCTTTTGCCAGCTCCTCGCGCCAGAAGGTGAGTGTGTGTTCGGGGCGGGCATAGATCAAATCGAACGATACCCGGTCGAATACTCTCTGCGCGATGGCGAGCGCCTCGAGACTTTCCGCTACATTGTGCAGCCGTCCAAGGAAGCGCAGCATCCGGTCGTCGAGCGCTTGCAGACCAAGCGAGGCGCGGTTCACACCCGCAGCGGCGATGCCGGCAAATTTCTCCGCCTCGACCGACGAGGGGTTGGCCTCCAGAGTGATCTCGATGTTGTCGGCAAAGCCCCAAAGCCGCTCGGCCTCATCCAGCAGAGCTGCCACCAGTGTGGGCGGCATCAACGAGGGTGTGCCGCCACCGAAGAAGATCGAGGTGAGTTTATCGCCACCAGCAAGCTCAGCCTCGTGGCGCATGTCGGCGAGCAGGGCCTTGCGCCAAAGCTCCACGTCCACGCTATCGCGCACATGCGAGTTGAAGTCGCAATAGGGGCACTTGGCGAGGCAGAAAGGCCAGTGAATGTAAAGTGCGCGCGCCATGCGCAGCCTTTTAGCTGCCGAACTGGTCCGCGACCAGCTTGGCGAAGGCATCGGCGCGGTGGCTGACCTTGTGCTTTTCCTCCGGCGGGATCTCGGCGAAGGTCAGCGCGCTGCCGCTTGGCACGAACACCGGGTCGTAGCCAAAGCCCATTTCGCCGCGCGGAGGCCATGTCAGCGCGCCATCCACACGGCCTTCGTACACGGTGTTTTCACCCTCGGGCCAGGCGATGGCGAGCACACAGGAGAACCACGCATCGCGCGGCGTGTCTGGCCCGAGCGCTTGCAAGCAGCCCTCGACCTTGCCCATCGCCATATACCAGTCGCGCCCTGGTTCACCCTCGAACCACTGCCTTTGCGCCCAGTCGGCAGTATAAACCCCCGGCTTGCCATCCAGCGCCGCGACCGACATTCCGCTATCGTCCGCCAATGCGGGCAGGCCAGAGGCCTTGGCGGCGGCCTCGGCCTTGATCAGCGCGTTTTCGATGAAGGTGGTGCCCGTCTCCGCCGGCTCTGGCAGGCCGAGCGCGCCAGCCGAGATGCACTCCAGCCCATAGGGCGCGAGCAGAGCCGAAATTTCCTTCAGCTTGCCTGCGTTATGGGTGGCAATAACAAGCTTTCCGCCGCCGAGTTTCCGGGTCATTTCCTGAGCTTCCATGGTTGCGTGAGCCCCGAGACGATGAGCCGCTCGCGGACAAAGTCGATTATCTCGGACGAAAGATCGCGTTTGGGCAGGATATGTGCCATCGCCCGGTTGGGGAACACGGCGAAGATCGTCTCAGCCTCGTCCCAGCGCGCGGCTTCGCACCATTTAAGCCGCCAGTTGCCGCTTTCTTGCGTGAAAGTGATCGCCTCATCATCGCATGCGATGGTCGTCCTTTCACGCAAGGCAGCGCTTTCGCGGTAAACCTTGCGCACGTGGTATGGCATGGTGACAAAGTGCCATAGGGCCCAGATGAGCAACCAGCCCGCCACCGCTCCACCGGCAGCGCCCAAAGCGACCGGGCCGGACAGGACACCGGTCAGCCGGAGCACCCCGATGCCTGGCAAAACCACGCCCACGAATATGGCCATTCGCCGGATATTGCGACGAATATACAGTCGCTGGAAAGCCAAATAGTCGCTTTCCAGAATCTGCATCTCGCCGCACAATTGATTCAACGACCCGTCGCCTTATCCTGCGCCTTGAAGATCTCGCTGCAGCCCATCTGCGCGAGGCGCAGCAGGCGCATGAGAGCCTCCTCGTCATAAGTCGCGCCTTCGGCGGTGGCCTGCACCTCTGCGATGCGGCCGCCTTCGATCAGCACGAAGTTAGCGTCGGCATCCGCGCTCGAGTCCTCGTCGTAGTCGAGATCGAGCACCGGGGTGCCTTCATAAATCCCGCAGGAGACGGCAGCGATCTTGCCGGTGATCGGGTCTTCCTTGATCTCGCCCGCTTCCATCAGTTTGTCGACTGCCATGCGCATGGCCACCCAGGCGCCCGAAATCGAGGCTGTGCGGGTTCCGCCATCGGCCTGAATCACGTCGCAATCGAGCGTGATCTGGCGTTCGCCGAGCTTCTTCATGTCGACCACGGCGCGCAATGAGCGACCGATCAGGCGCTGAATTTCCTGCGTGCGGCCTGACTGCTTGCCGCGTGCGGCCTCGCGGCTGCCACGCGTGTGGGTGGCGCGGGGGAGCATCGAATATTCGCCAGTGACCCAGCCTTCGCCTTTGCCGCGCAGCCACGGCGGCAGCGATTTTTCGACGCTGGCGGTGCAGATCACTTTAGTATCGCCGAAGCCGATCAGCACAGAGCCCTCGGCGTGGCGGGTGAAGCCGCTTTCAATGGTGATGGCGCGCATTTCGTCAGGCGCACGGCCGGAAGGTCGCATGAATTTCTCCGCTTGGAATCACGATTTGGATGTGCGGGCCCTAGCGACTAGATAAGACACTGTCATGGTTTCTCCGCCGATCACCGAACTGACCACCCGCGCGCGCGACATCTTCCGGCTCGTGGTCGAGGGCTATCTCGAAAGCGGGCAGCCGGTCGGTTCGAAAGCGCTGGCCGGATCGGGCGCAATCGACCTGTCACCGGCTTCGATCCGCTCGGTACTCAGCGATCTTGAACAGCTCGGCCTGCTGGCCGCTCCGCACACCAGCGCCGGGCGCCTGCCAACCGAGCAGGGCTTGCGCCTGTTCGTCGACGGCATCATGCAGATGGCTGAGCCTTCGCCGGAAGAGCGCGCGGTGATCGAGCAGCAGATGCGCGAACCCGGCCCGATCGAACAGGCGCTGGAGGCGACCAGCGCGCTACTCTCCAATCTTTCCGGCGCAGCGGGCATGGTGATGGTGCCGCAGCGCGAAAGCCGGATCGCGCAGATCAGCCTTGTTCCTCTCGATGAAAGGCGCGCGCTGGTGGTGCTGGTCGGTACCGACGGCCACGTCGAAAATCGCGTTCTGGAATTGCCACAAGGCGTGTCCACGGGCGACCTTCAGCAGGCGACCAACTATGTCACTGCACGGTTGGCCGGACGCACTTTGGCCGAGGCATCGCGCGATATGCGGGCGGAAATCGCATCGGGTCGCAGTGCGCTTGACGAGGCGGGGCAACGGCTGGTCGAGGCGGGGCTGGCGGTGTGGAGCGAGGATGCCGCCGCGCGACCGGTGCTGATCGTGCGCGGGCAGGCCAAGCTGCTCGACGAGAGCGCGCTGACCGATATCGAGCGCGTTCGCTCGCTGATCGACGACCTCGAAAACAAGCAGCAGGTGGCGCAGCTTCTCGACAGCGCGCGAGAGGCCGAATCGGCACGTATATTCATCGGTGCGGAGAACCGGCTCTTTTCTCTGTCGGGGTCTTCTGTCATTGCCGCACCCTATCGCAACAGCGAGGGCAAGGTGGTCGGCGTGCTCGGCGTGATCGGGCCGACGCGGTTGAATTACGCGAGAGTGGTTCCCATGGTGGACTTTACCGCCCGCTCGCTGGGCCGAAGACTTGGATAATTGGACGATAAAACGGTGATGGAAAACACAAACGAACCTCGCGACGAAGCCGCCGAAAAGGAACTGGCAGGGGTTCCCGAAGAGCTGCTCGACAATGACGAGGACGCTTCCGGCGAAGATACCGCCGCGCAGAAGATCGCCCAGCTCGAAGCCGAGCTTGAGACAGCCAAGCAGGATGTCCTCTATTCCCGCGCGGATACGCAGAATGTGCGCCGCCGGCTGGAGAAAGACGTCGCCGACGCGCGCAACTATGCCGCCAGCGGCTTTGCCCGCGACATCCTATCGGTGGCCGACAACCTCGCCCGCGCAATCCAGTCGGTGCCCGGAGAACTGCGCGAGGACGACAAGTTCAAAGGGCTTGTCGCCGGAATTGAAGCCACCCAGCGCGAGCTGGACAAGGTGTTCAGCCAGCATGGCATCACGCGCATTGCCGCGATGGGTATGCCGCTTGACCCGAACCAGCATCAGGCGATGATGGAAGTGCCGAGCCATGCCGAACCGGGCACGATCGTGCAGGAAATGCAGGCTGGCTACATGATCAAGGATCGTCTGCTGCGCCCGGCCATGGTCGGCGTGGCCAAGAAGGCCGACTGACGCCGACCTTCGCCGCACGGTGCTTCGCTATTGGCGAGGAATCGTGCGCGGATCGCGCTGTGCCGATTTGGCGGGCGGAACCTTTGATCGGCCTTTCCGTAGGTAATTCACAGTTACCCATCGGAGGACCACATGAAAAATCGGATCGCAACATTCTCGGCTGCCATCGTCGCATCGCTGTCTTTGGCGGCTTGTGCGGATAACTATGCAGTTGAGGGCGGCCTGGCTGGCGCTGCTGCGGGTGCCGGAATCGGTGCCGCCACCGGCGGCGATGTGGCTACGGGCGCAGCCATCGGTGCTGCCGCTGGTGCCGCAGGTGGTTCGCTAATCAAGAAGGACGGCAAGTGCTACCGGGTGGATTCGCGTGGTCGCGAATACGAGGTGCGTTGCAACTAAGCTTATCGGAGGCCCGGCGCATTCAGTTGTCGCCGGGCCTTCTTTGTTCTGGAGCTTTTCGACCGACGCGCGCTTTGTCGCGGTGATTATCATGCCATGGCGAATGGCAATATAGCGCGATAAATTTCCAAAGCTGGTGCGCCGGGCACCTTCCCGCCTTCGCGCAGCATAAAGGCGTGTTGCACAATCATTGCCTGCTGCTCGATGCCATAGCGATCAAGCTTCCATCCTGGCTTGATCGTATAGTCGTATCGGCACCACGGGTGGCGGTTGAGCACCAGATACCATTCCCCCTTGGTCTGGCTCTGCCAGACATGGGTCATCTCATGAATGAACAGGGCCTGCCGCGCGAGCGAGGCTGAGCCAAAGTCGTCGCAATAGACGTTGCCGAGCGGGTGAAAGTGGAGATGGCCGCGCGGTGCCATTGTTACCTTGCGCGGTTGAAACGGGAAGAATTTGCGCCGCCGGATCGTCACCCGCGCCGTATCTATCGCATCAGCGAAAACCGACTTGGTAAGCGCCACCTCCCCGGGGGTCAGCGGCCGTTCGCCGCCGACAGGGCAGGGGAGCGGCGCTGCCTGCATCGTTTGAATTACATGCCTTCCATCGCAGAATGGTCCATGTCGGCCATGCCCGGTGCCATCAGCTTGGCCGGGAAGCTCACCTTGTCACCGTTGACGAATATCAGCGTCACCTCCGTTTCGCCTCCGGGAGCAAGGTCGTCGCTGAGGTCGAAGGCCATCACGTGCTTGCCGCCCGGCTCGAACGCGACTTCGGCGCCCGCTTCGATCGGGAGCTGAAACAGCTCCTGCATATCCATTTGCTTGTTCCATTCGCTGGTCTCGTGGAGCTGCGCGCTGGCCGCTCCTGCCACATCGACCGCGCGGATCGTCACCGGCTTCTCGCTGACATTGCGGATCGTGAAGTAGATCGCCGCCGGATTGCCCTTCACTGCGGGAAGCGACATGCGGCCATCGGTCACCGAAATTCCTGCTGGCGCCTCGGGCGAGGTGGTTTCGGCAACATCGTCGCCGCTGCCCGAACAGGCGGCCGTACCCAGCGCGAGGGTGATGGCGGCGAGCGTAGCGGCGAAGGTCTTGTTGGTCATGGCATTCCTCATCTGAGACAGGTCGGCTTTCTAGTCACGCACCTCCCTTGTGCCAAGCAAAAGCGCGCCTATATCGCGCTTCGCAACACACCTTTTAACGAGCTGCCGAAGCGGACTTGCCGCCTTGCGGGGGACCCGAAAGCGCAGCGTCAGACCTGAAGGAAGAGAACGGGAAATATGAGCAAGATTATCGGCATCGACCTTGGCACGACCAACAGCTGCGTAGCGGTGATGGAAGGGGGCAAGCCCAAGGTTATCGAGAATTCCGAAGGCGCACGCACCACGCCGTCGATCGTGGCCTTCACCAAGGATGGTGAGCGTCTGATCGGCCAGCCGGCCAAGCGCCAGGCGGTGACCAACCCCGACAACACTCTGTTCGCGATCAAGCGGCTGATCGGCCGCCGGTTCGAGGATCCCACCACCAAGAAGGACATGGACCTCGTCCCCTACAACATCGTCTCGGGCAAGAACGGCGATGCCTGGGTGAATGCTGGCGGCGAAGACTATTCGCCCTCGCAGATTTCGGCCTTCATCCTGCAGAAGATGAAGGAAACCGCCGAAAGCTATCTCGGTGAGACCGTCACCAAGGCTGTGATCACCGTGCCCGCCTACTTCAACGACGCGCAGCGTCAGGCGACCAAGGACGCCGGGCAAATTGCGGGCCTCGAAGTCGAGCGCATCATCAACGAGCCGACTTCTGCCGCGCTTGCCTATGGCATGGACAAAGACGACGGCAAGACCATCGCCGTCTATGACCTTGGCGGTGGCACCTTCGACATCTCGATCCTCGAGATTGGCGACGGCGTGTTCGAAGTGAAGTCGACCAACGGCGACACCTTCCTCGGTGGTGAAGACTTCGACAACGCGCTGGTCGAATATCTGGCCGACGAGTTCAAGAAGAAGGAGAACATGGATCTCCGTTCGGACAAGCTCGCGCTGCAGCGCCTGAAGGAAGCCGCTGAAAAGGCCAAGATCGAGCTTTCCAGCTCGCAGTCGACCGAAGTCAATCTGCCCTTCATCACCGCGCGCATGGAAGGTGGCTCGTCCACCCCGCTGCACCTGGTCGAGACGCTGACCCGTTCGAAGCTCGAGCAGCTCGTCGGCGACCTGATCAAGCGCACTCTCGCGCCGTGCAAGAAGGCGATGGAAGACGCTGGTGTTTCGAAGGATCAGGTCGATGAGGTGATCCTCGTCGGCGGTATGACCCGGATGCCCAAGGTGCGCGAAGTCGTCGAAGATTTCTTCGGCTCCAAGCCGCACACCGGCGTGAACCCCGACGAAGTCGTGGCCATGGGCGCCGCCATTCAGGCTGGCGTGCTTCAGGGCGACGTGAAGGACGTGCTCCTGCTCGACGTGACCCCGCTGTCGCTCGGCATCGAGACGCTGGGCGGTGTGTTCACCCGCATGATCGACCGCAACACCACGATCCCGACCAAGAAGGCGCAGGTTTACTCGACCGCTGAGGACAATCAGCAGGCGGTGACGATCCGCGTGTTCCAGGGCGAGCGCGAGATGGCGGCGGACAACAAGCTGCTCGGCCAGTTCGACCTCGTCGGCATTCCGCCCGCTCCGCGCGGTGTGCCGCAGGTGGAAGTGACCTTCGATATCGACGCCAACGGCATCGTGAACGTCAGCGCGAAGGACAAGGGCACCGGCAAGGAACAGCAGATCCGCATTCAGGCCTCGGGCGGCCTTTCGGATTCCGACATCGAACAGATGGTGCAGGATGCCGAAAAGTTCGCTGACGAGGACAAGAAGCGGCGCGAATCCGCCGAGGTGCGCAACAACACCGACAGCCTCATCCACGCGACCGAGAAGCAGCTCGAAGAGCATGGCGACAAGGTCGATGCTGGTCTCAAGTCGCAGATCGAAGCGGCCGTGGCGGAAGCCAAGACCGCGCTCGAAGGTGATGATCTCGAGGCGATGAAGGCCAAGAGCCAGGCGCTGACCGATGTTGCCATGAAGATGGGCCAGCAGATCTACGAGGCCGAGCAGGCCAATGCCGGTGCTGCCCAGGCCGATGCGGCAGCGGCTGCTGCGGAAGGTGAGTCTGCGGACGACGAGGTGGTCGACGCCGAGTTCTCCGAAGTGGACGACGAAAAGAAGGGCTGAGCCCCCGATTGAAAATCCGGGCCGTTGCCGCTGCCGCAGCTTTCGCTGCGCATGGCGCGGCGCGGCCCGGACTTTTACGGAGAAGCTGAATGTCCTCTACAGAAGTTGATTTTTACGAGCTGCTCGGCGTCGAGCGGACCGCGGACGGCGCGACGATCAAGTCCGCCTATCGCAAGCTCGCGATGAAGTATCATCCGGATCGCAATCCCGGCTGCGCCGATAGCGAGGCCCGGTTCAAGGCGATCAGCGTCGCCTACGATTGCCTGAAAGACCCGCAGAAACGCGCGGCTTACGACCAGTATGGCCACGAAGCGTTCACGCAGGGCATGGCTGGCGGGCGCGGCGGCGGCCAGCACGCCGATTTCGGCGACCTTGGCGATATTTTCGAGACCATTTTCGGCAGCGCCTTCGGTGGCGGTGCCGGGCGCGCACGCCCTCGTCGCGGTGCCGACCTGCGTTATGACATGCAGATCTCGCTCGACGATGCATTTCATGGCAAGAATTCGGAGATAGAAGTCGAAGTCGCTGCTTCGTGCGACACCTGCGAGGGAACCGGCGCGACGCCCGGCACTTCGGCGAAGCGCTGCGGCACTTGCGGCGGCCACGGCAAGGTGCGCGCGCAGCAGGGCCTGTTCGTGATCGAACGGCCATGCCCCGCGTGCCACGGGCGCGGCGAGGTTCTCGAAAGCCCCTGTGCAGATTGCCGCGGCGAAGGCCGGGTCGACAAGCTCAGCAAGCTGACGGTGGAAATCCCGCCGGGGGTCGACAATGGCACGCGTATCCGCCTCACCGGCAAGGGCGAGGCGGGGCCCCATGGTTCGCCTGCCGGCGACCTTTATATCTTCATTCACGTGCAGCAGCACCCGGTGTTCCAGCGCGAGGGCACGACGCTTGCCACGCGCGTGCCGATCAGCTTCACCGCCGCGGCGCTTGGCGACACTATCGAAATTCCCGGGCTCGACGGAAAGTCGCACGAGATCGACATTCCGGCAGGCATCCAGTCGGGCCATCAGCTGCGCAAACGCGGCGCGGGGATGCCGGTGCTTCAGGGTCGCGGTCGCGGCGATCTCGTTGTCGAGGTTGTCGTTGAAACGCCGACGAAGCTGACAGGGCGCCAGAAAGAACTGCTGGCCGAGTTCCGCGAGACCGAGACCGGGGAGGAATGTCCGGAAAGTCGAGGGTTCTTCGACCGATTGAAGGATGCGTTTTCAAGTTAGCCTAAAGTTTCCGTTCGCCCTGAGGGGGCGTTGAATCCGCAGGTTGAAGTGTGCCGTCTCGAAGCGCTTCCGCGGCGCTTCGAGACGGGCTCTGACTGCGCTTTCACCCTCATCAGCACGAACAGATATGGGCAAGATCAGTTGGGCAAGCCTGCCTCGATCTCGGCGCGCAGACCCTCCACCAGCTTGGCATCGCACAGCCCCCGCTCGATTTCCTCGTCACAGATGGCCAGGAACAGTTCGCGCTTGAAACGAGTGATCTCGTCTGTCGCAAGCCCCTCGGGGAGGGTGGAGCAGACGAGGTCGACCATTCGTTCGGCTCCGTGAAGGCGGCCCCACATATAGTCGTTCTCGCGATAGGCGCGGCTGAAGAAGCCACCGAAGTTGAAGAATTCGATCCCCCGCAGCGTCGCGCTGGTGCCGCCAGGGCGGATCGAGCGTGCGTCTTCGGGGCTGATCCGGTCGACCTTTACGGGGTCGAATTCGGTCAACCCTTCGTTGCGCAGCAGCGGCAGGGTCGCGACATCGTAGAACGGGAAGCCGAGATAGGCCATCAGCACGCGGCGACGCAGGTTGGGCGACATCGCCTCCAGCGCATCGGCCAGGATCTGTTCGGCGGCAAGGTCTGTGGCTGGAAGGTCGCGTGCGGTGGCGAGCCAGTCGAGCGCTTCGCCCGGATCATCCATTGCCTTTTCGGCGATTGCGGCAAAGCCCGGCCCGAGTGTTTCGGCGCTCTCGTGCTCGAAATAAAGCGATAGCGCGCGGTAAACCGCGTCGCGTGCTTCTTCGAGCCCGTCATCTTCAAACTCCGGGTCCGCTTCCCAATCGCGCGACAGCCGCCGGGCGATCAGCCGCAGGCGGCGAATGCGGAAGGCGAGATCATGCGAGCGCAGAAAGGTGATCGCGTCTTGCGATGCGCCCGTGCCCTTCTCCGCCGCTAAAGACGCAAGGCCCCTGCGCTCCAGCTCGTTGCGTATCCGGGCGTTCAGGTCCTCGATATCGTTGCTCCCCGGCTCGCCAAGCCCTGCGCTGAGCAGGCGCGCGAGCTGTTCAACCACCAGCGCCATCTTGGCCTGGGCGTAGGACTGGAAAGCATAGCCGGCCTGTTCGGCAGCCGCTTGCTGCGCCTTGGCGCGCCAGCTGGCGAGCCGCTTGGGCGTGGGCCGGTCGAGAAACAGCGTGCGGCCGAACAGCCTGTCGACCACCGCCTCGATCTCGGGGCGGAGCGTATGCACCATGTGCCGCAACCGCGCCGCCTCGCGCGACTGGCGTTCGAGGTGTTCGAGATTGTCGCGGATCGGCTGCTCGCGGGGGATCGTGGAAAGCGAACCGAAGATGGCGGAAAAGAACCCAACCGGCTGCGCAATGTCGTTTTGCAGCGCCCTCACGCGGTCAGGGCGCGGATCGATATAGGCGATGCGGCGATCGACCTCGCGCTGTGCCGGGCGGGCCGGAAGGGCATTGATCGCGCTGCGGAACGGCGCATTCACCAGCACCGAACCGTCGATTAAAGAGACTTCTTCGCTGGTGCCCTGATCGAGGTGGCTGGGCATGACCCGGCGCAGGAAGGCTTCGCGTCCGGGCCAGCCACGCTCGCCTGCGGTGTCCTCCACCATGGCATCGATCTCGGCTAGACGCAGCGGGGGAAAAGCGCCGGGGAAGCTCGCGGTGGCCCGGGCCGCGAAGGTCAGCTCGCAGCGCTCGGCAAGGTTATGCCCTGGTGCCGATGGGGTGCGCTTGCGGAACCCGATCGGCATTCGATGTTCGCTTTCCTCGACCACCGGCGGGCTGTTCATGCGCAGCAGCTCGCGGTGGCCGCGAAAGTCGGTTGCGGTCACCACCAGGTCAATCGGATGGCCGGGCGGAAGCAGCGGTTTGCTTGCCGGAGCTGCCGCCATCGCCGCCAGTGCATCGTTAATCAGGCGCGAGAAATGCGGGCCGGAGAAGGGCGGGGCAAACCAGCGGCCGCGCACCAGATGCGAAACCTTGCGCCGCACCTCTGCCCGCGTCTCCGGGGCGACGCTTTCGCTCACCGCGCTGTCGGGTTGGCGCAGCATATAGAGCACGGCGGGCATGAACCAGAACTTGGCCGCCTTCGACCACGGGCGCGCCTCGGGCGCGATCAGCTCCTCCACATCGGCATTTTCGAGCCACAGCTCGGTCAGCGGTTCGAGGCTTTGGCCCGAATGGATCGCCTGGGCGAGAAACACCGCATTGATCCCGCCTGCGCTGGCCCCGGTGAGAATATCGGGCAGTACCCTCAGCCGAAGGCCGTACTCGCTCTCGATATGGCCGAACCAGCGCTGCCACACGGCCTCGACCGGGCCAGATGCGGGCTCGTGCCCATGATAGGCGCCACTGGCGCGGGCGAGCTTCCACAGCTCTTTCGTAACGCCGTGCATGTAAACTGCGAGGCTCACCCCGCCATAGCATACCAGCGCGATCCGCAGTTCTTTCTGCCGCATGACACGGTACCTGCCAGATGGTGCGGGAATTGGCTAGGAGTGCTTGCGTTCCGCTTTCGTTCCGGTTAGCGAATGCACATGGCAAAGCCGAAGAAGCGTTATGTGTGTTCCGAATGCGGCAGTGTGTCGACGCGCTGGCAGGGCCAGTGCCCCGATTGCGCCGAGTGGAACACGCTGGTGGAAGAAGTGGGCGAGACGAAGTTTGCCGCCCGGCACGATCTTTCGGGCGGCGGGCGCACGATCCTCTTCGAAACGCTCGACGCGCCGACCGCGCCTTTGGAGCGCCGGACCACCGGGCTCGCCGAATTCGACCGGGCGCTGGGCGGCGGGATCGTTCCCGGCAGCGCAATCCTGATGGGCGGCGAGCCGGGCATCGGCAAGTCGACGCTGCTGCTGCAAGCCGCTGCGCGGATTGCCAAGGCAGGCGGAGAAGTCGTCTATATCAGCGGCGAAGAAGCGACCGGGCAGATCCGGATGCGCGCCTCGCGCCTCGGCGTTTCGGACAGCCCGCTGCGGCTCGCGGCGGCGACCTCGGTGCGCGATATTCTCACTACGCTGGGGCATGGCGCGCCGCCGCAGCTGCTGATCGTCGATTCGATCCAGACCATGCATTCGGACCAGATCGAGGGCGCGCCTGGCACCGTCAGCCAGGTTCGCGCCTCGGCATTTGAGCTGATCCGCTATGCCAAGGAGCAGGGCTGTTGCCTCGTGCTGGTGGGCCATGTGACGAAGGACGGCTCCATCGCCGGGCCGCGTGTTCTCGAACACATGGTCGATACCGTGATGAGCTTCGAGGGTGAGCGCAGCCATCAGTACCGCATCCTCAGATGCCTGAAGAACCGCTTCGGCGCGGTCGACGAGATCGGTGTGTTCGCGATGGAGAGCGAGGGGCTGGCCGAGGTCGCCAATCCCTCTACGCTGTTCCTGTCTGGCCGAGAGGAAGCGATTGCGGGCAGTGCGGTGTTCCCTGCGATAGAGGGCACGCGACCGGTGCTGGTCGAGATTCAGGCACTGATCGTGCGGCTCCAATCGGGCGCTACGCCCCGGCGCGCAGTGGTGGGCTGGGATTCGGGGCGACTGGCGATGCTGCTGGCGGTGCTCGAATCGCGCTGCGGGCTGAGCTTCTCCACCGCCGAGGTCTATCTGAACGTGGCGGGTGGCTACCGGCTCACCGATCCGGCGGCCGATCTTGCCGTGGCCGCCGCGCTTGTCTCCGCGCTGGCCGACAAGCCGCTCGCCGCCGACAGCCTGTGGTTAGGCGAGCTTTCGCTTTCGGGCGACGTGCGCCCTGTTGCTCACGGCGCCTTGCGCTTGAAAGAAGCGGAGAAACTGGGTTTCCGCCGCGCCACCGGGCCTGAAATGACCGGGCGCGGAAAGAGTACGCTCGCCTATGGCGCAATCGCCAGTGTCAACGCGCTCGTTGACCGGGTGGTGGGCGCGGCCTAGATTTCAGCCGATGGTCGGGTTCGACATAATTGTTCTGGTGATCGTGGGGCTCTGCGCGATCGGTGGCTTCCTGCGCGGCTTCGTTCAGGAAGTGCTGTCGCTTGGTGCATGGGCGGCGGCGATCCTTGCGATCCATTTCCTCCACCCTGACCTCACCGCAGCGATCTATGCCTTTATTGGCTCGCCCACCACCTCTGCGATTCTCGCCTTTGCCCTGCTGCTGCTGGTGCCGCTCGTGGTGATAAAGTTCAGCGCCAACTGGCTGGGGAAGAGATCGCGCGCATCGGTGCTTGGCCCGCTTGATCGGGTGCTGGGTTTCGGATTCGGCGGCCTGAAAGGCGTGGTGATCACGGTCATCGCCTTTTCGCTGCTGGTGCTTGGCTACGATATGGTTTGGGGCACCAAGGGGAGGCCGCTTTGGCTGATCGAGGCGCGTAGTTACCAATTCGTCGATGCTTCATCCAAGGCGCTGGTGGAGATCATCGCCGAGCGGCGCGCGCGCCTGACAGACGGCGAAGCCGAGACAGACCTGTGAGCGCGGCGAAGCTCTACACCCCCGACCTGCTCGCCGCTACGCTGGAACTGGTGCAATACCCGCCGCTCGAAAACGCGCTGCTGCGGGGCGAGGCGCGCTCGCCAACCTGCGGCTCCACCCTTGCCATTGACCTGTCGCTGGCGAAGGATAGCACTATTGATCGCATCGGCCTGACCGTGCGCGCCTGCGCGGTGGGGCAGGCTTCGGCAGCTGTGTTCGTGCGTCATGCGGCGGGGCGCAGCGAGGCAGACATTGTCGCTGTTGCTGACCGCTTTTCGGCCTGGCTGGACGACGAGGCGCCGATGCCCGACTGGCCTGATATTGCTCTGATCGCGCCAGCTCAGGCCTATCCGGCGCGCCATGGTGCAATGCTGCTTCCCTGGAAAGCGGCGATGGCAGCCCTTTCTCCTCGCCCCGGTGCGCGCTAAGCCTGCCTGAGGACAGGGAAAAGAGGGGAATCCGATGGCTATCAGCGCCGCTGCCGCGCATCATGAGCCGAGCAAGAGTGAAATTCGCATGGTCATCGCCGCTTCGAGCGCCGGGACCGTGTTCGAGTGGTACGATTTCTTCATCTACGGCACGCTTGCGGCTCTGATCGGCAAGGCCTTCTTCCCCTCCGACAATGAGACGCTGTCGACCTTGCTGGTGTGGGCCGGGTTTGCCGTGGGCTTCGGTTTCCGCCCGCTTGGGGCGATCCTGTTCGGCTTTCTTGGTGACCGGCTCGGGCGCAAATACACATTTCTCGTGACGGTCACCCTGATGGGCATCGCAACCGCCGGGGTGGGCCTGGTGCCGAGTGCCGACAGCATCGGGCTTGCCGCGCCGGCCATCGTCTTGCTGCTGCGCATTGCGCAAGGGCTGGCGCTGGGCGGCGAATATGGCGGTGCGGCGGTCTATGTCGCTGAACATGCGCCGCCCGACAAGCGCGGGCTGTACACCAGCTTTATTCAGGCCTCCGTGGTCGGCGGCTTCGTGTTGTCGATCCTGGTCGTGATCCTGTGCCGCTTCCTGATCCCGGCTGACGACTTCGCGGCATGGGGGTGGCGCCTGCCGTTCATCCTCTCGCTGGCGCTACTGGCAATTTCCTTGTGGATGCGCCTCAAGCTGTCGGAAAGCCCGGTGTTCGAAGAGATGAAGGCCGCAGGCGAGATTTCGGGCAATCCGTTTGTCCAGTCATTCACCTATCCCGGAAATCACAAGCGTATCTTCGTGGCGCTGTTCGGCGTCACAGGCATTCTAACCACGGTCTGGTATACGGCCTATTTCTCCTCGATGTCGTTTCTGCGGGGGCCGATGCGTCTGGACGAAAGCGTCGTGGAGCTGCTGATGCTGGCCACAGGGCTGGTCTCGATGGCGTTCTATGTGCTGGTCGGCAAATGGTCGGACAGGGTGGGGCGCAAATTGCCGATCGTGCTCGGCGCGGCGCTGACGCTGGTGCTGCTTTTCCCGTTTTACTGGGGGCTTGGCGCTCTGGCCAATCCCGGGCTTGCCAGTTCCGCGCGCGCGGCGCCGGTGGTGGTGATGGGCGAAGGCTGTACCTACGATCCCTTCTCCGACCGGCAGGAGACCGAGTGTGGCCGCCTGCTGGCCGACCTGACCTCGCTCGGCGTCAGCTACGATGTGCGCGATCCCAATGGCGCGGCACGGATCGCTATCGGCGGCGAGGAGCCGCAGATCGCCATGGCGGATGAAGCCACGCGCAAGGCGTCGGTGCAGGCAGCGCTCGAGGCACGGGGCTATAGCTTTGCGGTACAGACCCCGCCGCTTGCCAACCTGCTCGCCATTGCTGTGCTCCTGCTCGGGCTTGGCGCGCTTTCGGCGTTGACCTTCGGATCGGTGGCCGCGGTGCTTACGGAGATGTTTCCGCCCCAGATCCGCTATTCCTCGCTTTCGATACCCTACCATATCGGCGCGGGCTATCTCGGCGGTTTCCTGCCGTTGATCGCCGCCTATATCGTTGCCACCACGGGCAACGCCTATGCCGGGCTGTGGTATACGATTGCGGTGGTGGGTTTCGGATTGCTGGTTGCCCTGTGGGGCCTTAAGGGCGGCCCACCGCGTGACTTTGCCGATGACCATTCCTGAACCACCGCCCGCCACCCTTCGCCTGAAAGTCGACTATGAGGCGCTGGCCGCCAACTGGCGCGCGCTTGACCGCCTGTCTGGCAGGGCGGCAGCGGGCGCGGCCGTGAAGGCCGATGCCTACGGGCTGGGCGTGGCGAAGGTTGTGCCGACATTGCTGGATGAGGGCGCGCGGCAGTTCTTCGTTGCGCATTGGAGCGAGGTCGCACCGGTGCTGGCGGCGGGCGCTTTGCCCGAGCAGATCGCCGTGCTGCACGGGGTGAACACGCCTGCCGATGCGGCTTACGCTGTTGCGACCGGAGTGCGTCCGGTGATTAACTCGCTGCGTCAGGCGGCGCTTTGGCGCGAGGCGGGCGGCGGCGCGTGCCATTTGATGATCGATACCGGCATGAACCGGCTCGGCCTTCCGCCATCCGAGATCGGTGGCCCAGCCATCGGCGCGCTCGATATCGATATTGTCCTGTCGCACCTTGCCTCAGCCGAAGACGACACCGACCAGAGCGCGCGGCAACTCGCCCTGTTCGAAGAGGTACGCGCCGGGGTCACGGCTCGCCGTGCGAGCCTCGCCAACAGCGCCGGGATTGCGCTCGGCAGCGGGTTCCATTTCGATCTCACCCGTCCCGGTCTTGCGCTCTATGGCGGGGTGCCCTGCGCGGCGCTGGCGGGCGATCTGGCGCAGGTAGCCTATCTGCAAGCGATGGTAATGCAGGTCCGTTCGGTGCCTCAAGGCGGGCTTATCGGTTATAACGCCGCGTTCCGCGCGCCGCACCCCATGCGTACGGCCACGCTGTCGCTCGGTTATGCCGACGGCATTCTGCGCTGCTGGGGCGAGGGCGGGGCACTGTCGCACGAGGGGCGCACGCTTAAGATCATCGGGCGGGTCTCGATGGACATGATCGTGGCCGATTGCACCGACATTCCCGACCTTGCCGAGGGCGACTTCTGCGACTTGCCGTATAACCTTGTGGCGGCGGCCAAAACCACCGGCCTGTCGCAATACGAATTGCTGACTCTGCTTGGCGATCGTTTTGCACGCTAAAAATATAGCTGCACAATTGCCAGCCTCATGCTGCAAGTGCTAAAGCTGGTGCGCCGCACAATGGGATGCAGGTCGCTAAAAGGATTGTCGCCCGATGGCAGATGAATCGAATACCGCCGATGACACGATCATCATCAAGAAGTACGCCAACCGGCGGCTCTACAACACCAAGTCGTCGAGCTACATCACGCTTGACGATCTGGCCAAGATGACGCGCAACGGTGTCGATTTTCAGGTGCTCGATGCCAAGACGGGCTCCGACATCACCCATTCGATTCTCACCCAGATCATCATGGACGAGGAAAGCCAGGGCGAGCAGCATATGCTTCCCGTGAGCTTCCTGCGCCAGTTGATCGGGATGTATGGCAACTCGATGCAGGCGATGATGCCGAGCTATCTGGAGGCCTCGATGGAGACCTTCCGCGCCAATCAGGCCAAGCTGCAGGAAACCTTCAGCGCCAGCGTGGGCCCGCAGGCCTTCGCCAAGCTGGCCGAGAACAACATAGCCATGTTCGAAGCCGCTACGCGCGCCTTTATGCCCAAGCCGGGTGAAGAAAAGCCCGCCGACGCCGATGCCTCGGACGATGATCTTGATGCGCTGAAGGCGCAGATGGCGGCAATGCAGGCCAAGCTCGACAAGCTGGGCGAATAGGCGGCGCGTCACGCAGGCACTCGACTTGGCGAGGCTTCCTCGCCATGGGGGCGGGATTGATTCTCACCCAGCCTGCGGGACTTTTCAGATATGTCAGCCATTCGCCACGCCCTTAACACCAAGCGCGAAGACGACTTTGCGGCCTGGTATCAAGAGGTCATTTCCGCTGCCGACATGGCCGAGGAATCGGGCGTGCGCGGGTGCATGGTGATCAAGCCCTGGGGCTACGGCATCTGGGAGCGCATCCAGCGCCTGATGGACGACCGGATCAAGGCCGCGGGCGTCCAGAACTGCTATTTCCCGATCTTCATTCCACTGGCGAACTTCACCCGTGAGGCCGAGCACGTCGAGGGCTTTGCCAAGGAAATGGCGGTGGTCACACACCATCGCCTGATTTCTGATGGCAAGGGTGGGCTGATCCCCGATCCCGCGGCCAAGCTCGAAGAACCGCTGGTGGTACGCCCGACTTCGGAAACGATCATAGGCGATGCGATGGCGCGCTGGATTCAGAGCTGGCGCGACCTGCCGATGCTCACCAACCAGTGGGCCAACGTGGTGCGCTGGGAAATGCGCACGCGCATGTTTCTGCGCACCAGCGAGTTCCTGTGGCAGGAGGGCCATACCGCGCATGAGGGCCGCGAGGATGCGCTGACCGAAACGCATCGTGCGCTCGAAATGTACCGTGCCTGCGCCGAGGACGATTTGGCGATGCCAGTGGTCGCGGGCGAAAAGCCTGAGAACGAGCGTTTCCCCGGCGCGGTCGAGACCTGGTCGATCGAGGCGATGATGCAGGACGGCAAGGCGCTGCAAGCGGGCACCAGCCACTATCTCGGCACAAATTTCGCCCATGCTGCGGGCATCAAGTATCAGGATCGCGAGGGCACCGAGACGCTGTGCCACACCACCAGCTGGGGCGTTTCCACCCGGCTTGTGGGCGGTGTCATCATGACCCACGGCGACGACGATGGCCTGCGCGTGCCGCCGAAGATCGCGCCGCAGCAGATCGTGATCCTGCCGATGCTGCGCGACAAGCCCGAGGACGAGCCGCTGCTCGCCTATTGTGAGGAAGTGCGCGCGGCGCTGGCCGGGCTTTCGGCGCTGGGTGAGCCTGTGCGTGTGTTGCTCGACAAGCGTCCGGGCAAGGCGGCGGCCAAGCGGTGGGACTGGGTCCGCAAGGGCGCGCCGGTGATCATCGAGGTTGGCTCGCGCGATATGGAGGGCGGCAAGCTCGCCGTGCTGCGGCGTGATGCGATCTGGAACATGGAAACGGGCAAGAGTGCGTTTACCTATCCCCAGCGTGAGGATTTTGTCGCCGGGGCCGCTGGGCTGCTGGCCGAGATCCAGAGCGCGCTCTATGCGGAAGCGGCCGCGCGGCGCGATGCGAACATCACCCGCGGCGTGACCTCGATGGACGAAGTCGCCGCACACTTTGCCGACAATGTGGTCTATCCGGGCTGGCTCGAAGTGCAGTGGGCGAAGCCGACCGGCGCAGCGCTCAAGACGGTGGTCGAACAGTTGAAGGCGCTGAAGCTCACCTTACGCAACGTGCCGCGTGATGCAGAGGCCGCGGACGGCACCTGCATCTTCACCGGCGAACCGGCGGTCGAGCGGGTGCTGGTGGCACGGGCTTACTAAGGCCAGCCAACAAGGCCCGCTCAGGGCGAGCGGGGACGGGTAGGGTTAGTCCACCAGCCCCTTCGCCAGTTCCTCACGATAGGCGTCCAAACTCACGTCGCGCCCAAGAAAATCGCGCACCAGCTCAGCGGCAGGCTTCGTGCCGCCCTGATCGAGCACCGCGCGGCGATAGTCAGCCGCCGTCTGCGGATTGCGCAGGCCCTCGGCGGTGAAGCGGGTGAACAGATCGTCCGCGATCACCTTCGACCAGCGGTAGGTATAATAGATCGCCGAATAGCCATCGAGGTGGCTGAACGCGTCTTGGAACTGGACGTAGTCCGGCATCGGGATCATCGCATATTCATTCGTCCAGCCGCGCGTCGCCGCGCCCAGATCCTCCGGCACCGGCTGCATGTGGAACTGCAGCGAGACATTGGTGTAGCCGAGCTGCCCCATGTCGCCGAGCCCTTCATTGAAGTAGCGCGCCGCGTTCATCTTATCGACCAGCTCGCGCGGGATCGTTTTGCCCTCGGCATTGCGGGCGAAGGTCGCCAGCGTGTCGTAGTCGTAGACCCAGTTCTCCAGCATCTGCGACGGAGCCTCGACAAAGTCCCACTCGGTGGAAATGCCCGCTTGGCCGAACCACTGCTGCGTACCGCCGAACATGCCGTGGAGCATATGGCCGAACTCGTGCAGCAGGGTGGTGACGTCGCCATGCTCCATCAGGCCGGTGTCGTGCATCCCCTTGGGCAGGTTCTGCACCAGCGCGCCGACCGGCACCTGGTCCGCGTCGCCTGGCACACCCGGATAGATCGGGATCATGTTGGCGTGGGTATATTTGCCCGGGCGCGGATGGTTGTCGAAGTAGAACCGCCCGATCACAGTGCCATCGGCGTCGGCCATCTCATAGGTCTCTACGTCCTCGTGCCAGACGGGCGTATCCCAGTGCGAGATGGTGACGCCGAACAGATCTTCGGTCAGCTTGAGCACCCCGTCGCGAACCAGATCATATGTGAAATACTGGCGCGCTTGCTGCGGATCGTAGGAATAGAAATACTCCTGCGCTTTAGGAGCCAGCCAACCGCTTTCCCAATAGCGAATTTCCTCCGCGCCGGGGCGATACTGCTGCAACACTTCGACGTTGCGGGCATAATCGCGCTCGGCCACCGGGCGGGCGATGGCGGCCATATTGGCAATCAGCGTTTCGACCTTCTCGGGCGTGTCGAGCATCTTATCCTCAAGCACGAGCGCCGCATAGTTGGGCCGGCCGAGCAGCTCGGCCAGCTCCTGCCGCAGGGTGAACATCCGCTTGAGCAGTGGATCGTTCTGCGGGTAAGCGCGCTGGGCATAGACCTCAGAGAAGCGGCGGCGCAACTCGTCACTGTTGGCATAGCGCATGACCGGGCGATAGTCGGGGTAGGCGGTGGTGAGTGTGACGAGGCCGTCCCCGCCCGCCGGGTGCGCGGCGAGGAAGTCGGCGGGCAGGCCCTCCAGCTCCTCGGGCGTGGCGGTGATTGTGCGCTGGTCCTCGGCGATGTTGCGCGCGAATTCGGTCGAGATCTGCGACAGCTCCTCGTTGATCGCCTGCGCCCGCGCGCGGCCTGCATCGTCAAGCGCTACGCCAGCGCGCTGATAGGCGGCGAGCACATCGTCCAGCAGCGCACGCGCCAGTTCGTCCGCACTTTCAGCGGGGATCGCAGCAAGCTTGTCGTAGATCGGCCGCGACAGGTTCAGCTCGCTGTCGATGGTGGAGAGGCGCACCTGGCACTCGGCACCGGCATTGCGCAGTTCGCTCGTGGCCATCACCTGCTGGTAGAGTGTGAACTCACCTTGCCCGGCATTGATCAGCGCCTTCATCTGATCATAGGCGACCAGCGTCGTTTCGACCGAAGCGGGCGCGGTGCCCTGTTCCAGCGCGGCGCGGCGGGCTTCGATCGCCGCCATATAGTGATCGCACTTGGCCTCAATCTGAGCCGGATCGGTGGCGGCGGTGAGGACGCTGCCCATGATCGCGCGCGTTTCGCTCGCGCTGGCAGGGGCGGTGAGGGAGGTGGTGGCAATGGCTAGGGTCATGACGGCAGACTTCATAGTGGGCCCCGATCTGGTGAAAAGCGCGAATACGGTTGCAATGGAAACCTTGCCCAGGCCCGTCAAGTGTGGGAGGCCTGCGGCACCGGGGTTTTCAGGAGGCTATCGACCGATGCGCTATTTCGCTTTGCTGGCGGCTTTGCTGGCGGCTCCGGCCATGGGGCAGGTCTCGCAAGAGCGCCTGCTCAGCGATGTCGAAACCATGGTAAGCTTCGGCACGCGCCACACGCTGTCCGACCCGGACGGCGAAACGCGTGGGATCGGCGCGGCCCGGCGCTGGGGAAGGGCGCAGTTCGAGGAGGCCAGCGCGGCCTGCGGCGGCTGCCTCGAAATCTTAGAGCCGGAGCGGGTTTTCACCGGCAGGCGCATCCCCGATGGCGTGCTCATCCGCGACGTGGTGGCGATCCAGCGCGGCAGCGAGCGGCCCGGTGAGGTCGTGATCATCATGGGCCATATCGACAGCCGCGCCTCCGACGTGATGGACGCGGTCAGCGATGCGCCCGGCGCCAACGACAACGCCAGCGGCAGCGCTTTGGTGCTGGAGGCGGCGCGGGTGCTGAGTCAGCAGCGATACCCCGGCACCATCGTCTATGCGCTGCTCTCGGGCGAGGAACAGGGGCTTTATGGCGGGCAGCTGCTGGCCGACTACGCGAAAGAGCAGGGATGGATGGTGAAGGCGGCGTTCAACAACGATATCGTCGGCGGTTCCTGCGGATCGGACGGGGTCTGCGACAATGCCCATGTGCGGGTGTTCTCGGAAGGGTTGCGCGCCGATGCCAGCGAGCAGGACGCGGCCCGGATGCGCTCGCTCGGAGGGCAGGACGACAGCCCCAGCCGCAACGTGTCGCGCTGGCTGGACGGGCTGGCGGATGATTTCGTGGGTGGCCTCGACGTGCGGCAGGTTTTTCGCGCTGACCGCATGGGGCGCGGCGGCGATCACCTGCCGTTCCTCGCGCTGGGCTTTCCCGCCGTGCGCTTCACGGTCGCCATCGAAGATTACGAACACCAGCATCAGGATGTGCGGGCGGAAAACGGCGTGACCTATGGCGACACCGTTGACGAAATGGACTTTCCCTATCTCGCCCGCGTCACCGACCTCAATATCCGCGCCGCCGACCGGCTGGCCCGAGCGCCGATGCCGCCGGTGGTGACGGCTGACGGGCTGGTGCGGCCCGACGTGCTGCTCGAATGGGAGCCGGTGGCGGGGGCGGCGCTCTATCGCATCTGGCGCCGCGCGACTGACCAGCGCGACTGGCAATGGCGGATGGACCTTCCCGCTGACCCGGCAGCCGACCTCAATTCCGTGGTGCTCGCACCAGACCGAGGCGATGACTGGATCTTCGGCGTAAGCGCGGTCTCGGCAGACGGTGCGGAAAGCCCGGTCTCCAGCGCGGTGCCGGGCGGTCAGTTCGCGCCGCTGCCGGTGGAACAGTAATCTCGCTTTCCGCTCGCCCTGAGCCCTTCGACAGGCTCAGGAGAGCCTTGTCGAAGGGCCGCCCTTCCTTCACAGCGGTCACAAAGACACCCACGTGGGCTTCGAAAAGCTCAGCCCGAACGGATATTTGATGTGAACAAGAAGCCCTTCAAGCGCCGCGCCGGCCTGCCCAGCAAGGAGCAGGTCATGGAATTTATCCGCTCGTCCGAAGTGCCGGTGGGCAAGCGCGAGATTGCCAAGCACTTCCGCCTGACCGCGCAAGACAAGATCCTGCTCAAGGCACTGCTCAAGGATATGGCCGAAGAAGGCCTGATCGACGGCAAGAAGAGCGCCTATCACCGCATGGGCGGTGTGCCCAAGGTGACGGTGCTGCGCGTGGTCGATATCGAGGGCGGCGAGGCCATCGCCATTCCCGACACCTGGCAGCCAGACGATAGCGCGCCGCCGCCGCGCTTGCGGGTGCTGGAGAAAAAGGGCCGCTTCGCCGCGCTGCGCAAGGGCGACCGGGTGCTGGCGCGCACCGAGGAGGCGGGACGCGGAATGGTCGCGCACCCGATGAAGAAGCTGCCCGCGCGCGAGGATTCGCTGCTCGGGGTGATCGAGCTAGACAACGCGGGCGGTGTCTGGCTCGCGCCGGTGGACAAGCGCATCCGCAATTCCACGCGTGTTTCGGATCGTGGCGAGGCCGAAGAGGGCCAACTGGTGCTGGCCGAGCCGGTCGGGCGCGGCGCGCGCTCTACGGCGAAGGTGGTCGAGGTGCTGGGCGATCCGCTCGCGCCGCGCAGCTATTCGCTGATCGCGATCCACAAGCACGGCATCCCGAACATTTTCCCCGAGGAGACGCTGGCTGAGGCGCAGGCGGCGGCCAAGATCCCGCTCAGCGAGGACAAGCGCGAAGACCTGCGGCACTTGCCCATCGTCGCCATCGACCCCGGCGACGCGCGCGACCACGACGATGCGATATGGGCCGAGCCCGACGATAAGGGCGGCTTCCGCGCCGTGGTCGCGATCGCCGACGTGTCGTTTTATGTCCGCCCCGGCGGCGAGCTGGACCGCGAGGCGAGGAAGCGCGGCAACTCGGTCTATTTCCCCGACCGGGTGGTGCCGATGCTGCCCGAGGTGCTCTCGGCTGACGTATGTTCGCTCAAGGAGGGCGTGGATCGCGCTTCGATGGTGTGCCACCTGACGATCGGCGCTGACGGCAAGATTACCGACTGGCGCTTCACCCGCGCCCTGGTGCGCATTTCCGAGGTGATCGCTTACGAAGACGCTCAGGCGCGAATTGACGAGGGCAAGGCGGGTGAGAACCTTCAGCACCTGTGGGCCGCGTGGAAGCTGCTCGCGGCGGCGCGCGATGTGCGTGATCCGCTCGAACTTGACTTGCCCGAGCGTCGTGTAGTGCTCGACGAGAAAGGCCGCATTGCCGATATCGCCGTGCGCGAGCGGCTCGATGCGCACCG
The DNA here is from genome assembly GCF_005434915.1 of Aurantiacibacter suaedae. GTDB lineage: Bacteria > Pseudomonadota > Alphaproteobacteria > Sphingomonadales > Sphingomonadaceae > Alteraurantiacibacter > Alteraurantiacibacter suaedae. The sequence continues at coordinate 514,310 of NZ_SKCG01000001.1, read as the reverse complement.
GGTGGTCGAGGACTTCATGATCTCGGCCAACGTTGCCGCCGCCAAGGCGCTGGAAAGCAAGGCCTCGCCAGTGGTTTACCGCGTCCACGAGGCACCTACCCGTGACAAGCTGATCGCCCTGCGCGACTATTTCGATAGCATCGGCAAGAAGCTCGCGCTGGGGCAGGTGATTACGCCGGGCCTGTTCAACCGGATGCTCAAGGACATTTCCGATCCGGGCGAAAAGGCGCTGGTGATGGAGGCCGTGCTGCGCAGCCAGACCCAGGCCTATTACGGCCCGAAGAACGCCGGCCATTTCGGTCTCGCGCTCGGCTCCTACGCCCACTTCACCTCACCGATCCGCCGCTATTCCGACCTGTTGGTCCACCGCGCGCTGGTCGATACCTTCGGCCTCGAGCAGCCTGCACCCAAAGGCGCGATCCCCGACAAATCGGGCCTTGCCGAGCAGGACCGCACCGATCTTTCGAAGATCACCGACGCCATCTCGCAGACCGAGCGCCGCGCGATGGAAGCCGAGCGCGACACTATCGACCGTTATGTCGCGGCATGGTTGTCAGGCAAGGTCGGCGAGGTGTTCCGCACCCGGATCACGGGCGTGCAGAAGTTCGGCTTCTTCGCCACCATCGTCGATCTTGGCGGGGACGGGCTGGTGCCGGTATCGACACTAGGCCGCGAATATTTCTCGCACGACGAAGGCGGCCACCGGCTGGTCGGCGAGGGCAGCGGCACAGTCTATGCCGTGGGCGACATGCTCGAACTGCGGCTGGCCGAAGCCAATCCGCTGACTGGCGCGCTCAAGTTCGAGCTGCCGGAGGGCGGCTATGGCGGCAAGCGGGTCGAGCCGCGCGGCAAGCGGCCCGAAAAGAAGGTGCGGCCCAAGCGTGATAAGCAGGGAAAGCACCAGGTCGGCCAGCGCGGGCGGCCGGGCAATATCCGGCATCAGGGGCGCGGCAAGAAAAAGTGACTTCGCGGGCGGAGCGCCCGCTCAGCTCAGCCGTTCAAGATCCTCGGCACTCATTCCGCCGGGCACGATGAACAGCGGGCAGGGCAGGCTGCCCGATTTCGCGGTGAAGTGCGTGACCAGCGGTCCGGGAGGGCCTTCCGCCGCCGCGCCCAGCACCAGCGCGGCGATCTCGGGATGCTCGGATAGGTAGTCCGAAATCACGCCTTCCTCGTTTACGCGCACGGCGATCTGCGGCATCTTGCCCATCTCGTCCATCAGTTCGCCCGCCGCGCTGGAAGCCAGCACCTCGGCCCGGTCGCGCGCTTCTTCCTCGATCGTCGCTTGCACCCCGCCAAAGGCGTTAAAACCCTGTTTGGGTACGAGCGCGAGGATTTGCACGAGGCCGCCCGTCTTCGCCGCGCGTCGCGCCGCAAAGTGCAGTGATACTCGCGATTCTTCGGTTTCATCGACGATTGCCAGATAGACGCGCATGGTAGTGGTTCTCTCGCTCCCCTGTCAGCGAATATCGAACCAAATCGGTGTTTGTGCAAGATGCGATGGTGCTGACCGGCTCTGCCCCTTGCTTGGCGGGCGCAAATTGGCCAGAGGGGGACAGCGACCAAATCCAGCAGGGAAACGCTCAAGACCATGCCGATTGCGATCAAGATGCCCGCCCTTTCGCCCACGATGGAAGAAGGGACGCTTGCCAAATGGCTAGTGAAGGTGGGTGACAGCGTCTCCGCCGGTGACATCATGGCCGAAATCGAAACTGACAAGGCGACGATGGAATTCGAAGCCGTGGATGAGGGCGTGATTGCCCATATCCAGGTGGATGAAGGTGCCGAGGGTGTGAAGGTCGGCACGATCATCGCCACGCTCGCCGAAGAAGGCGAGGATGCCGGTTCGGTCGAGCCGATGGGTGATGGCTCTGCCGCACCCGCTCCAACGCCCGCCCCCTCCGCCGAAGAGGCTCCCGCCCCCTCGCCAGCACCTGCCGCCGCACCAGCGCCGGCCTCGGCTCCTGCTCCGTCAGGTGATCGACTAATCGCCTCGCCGCTGGCGCGCCGTATTGCCGAGCAGAAGGGCGTCGATCTGGCGAACGTGAAGGGCTCCGGCCCCAACGGCCGCATTGTGAAGGCTGACGTCGAGAACGCGAAGCCGGGCGAAGCTGCGGCCCCGGCGGCCTCCGCACCGGCTGCTTCTCCTGCGCCCACGCCGGCCCCCGCGGCCGCGCAAGATTTCGGCATCCCGCACGAGGTCGAAAAGCTCTCCAACATGCGCAAGACGATTGCGCGTCGCCTCACCGAGAGCAAGCAGACCGTTCCGCACATCTATCTCACCGTGGACATTCAGCTCGACAAGCTGCTCAAGCTGCGCGGCGAGCTGAACCAGGCGCTCGAACCGCAGGGCGTGAAGCTCTCGGTCAACGACATGCTGATCAAAGCGCTTGCCAAGTCGCTCGAAGCGGTGCCGGTATGCAACGTGCAGTTCGCGGGCGACAGCCTGCTTAAGTTCGAGCGCGCCGATATCTCGGTGGCGGTCTCGATCCCCAATGGCCTTATCACTCCGATCATCAAGGATGCGGGTGCCAAGGCAATGAGCAAGATCAGCACCGAGATGAAAGATCTCGCCACCCGTGCGAAGGAAGGCAAGCTCCAGCCTGAGGAATATCAGGGCGGCACCGCCAGCCTTTCGAACATGGGCATGTTCGGGATCAAGCAGTTCGAGGCGGTGATCAATCCCCCACAGGCAATGATCATGGCCATCGGCGCGGGCGAAAAGCGCCCCTATATCGTCGACGATGCGCTGGGCGTCGCTACCGTGATGAGCGCCACCGGCAGCTTCGACCACCGCGCCATCGACGGTGCGGACGGCGCGCAGCTGATGAAGGTGTTCAAGGAGCTGGTTGAGAATCCGCTGGGTCTGGTGGCTTGATCGCGATGACCCCGCGCTCCGCATCCATTGCGGCGGCGGCTTTGCTGTTGACCGCTTGCAACGCCGACGGCGCGCCTGCCGATGACGGGGGCCAGTCGCCTGCGCCCGAGAGAAGCGAGAGTGCTAGCCCGGCCCCCACCGCCGCCGCCGGAGAACCTGCGCAGGCTGCCATATGGGGCACTTGGGAAGTTACCCAAGCGCGCCTCAGCGATCCCGACGGTGCGGTGCAGGCCTATGGCGATGCCGAGTTGGCCGCGCTGGCGGGCCTTCGACTGGAGTTTACCTCCGCATCGGCGCGCTGGATCAACCCTCAGGTCGACGGCGGAGAATCTGAGTATTCCGCCTTTCGTATGGCCTGCGACGATCCCCGGGTCGAACCCGGCGACGCCACTGACAAACTTGTGATTACCTGTGGCGATGGCAGAGCTTTCGGCCCTCCTGTAGACGCTGCCGCGGATCAGCCGCAGCTGACGGGCGATAATCGCCTGACACTGCGCTGGTTCGATGGCATCACGCTCGAGCTACGGCGCGCGTCATGACCGAAGCTGAAATCCACGCCGGACGCGATCCCGCCATCCGCGTCACCGCCATGCCGCGTGACACCAATGCCTATGGCGATATTTTCGGCGGCTGGCTGGTCTCGATCATGGACAATGCCGCGGGGCTCGCCGCCGCGCGCCATTCGAAGGGCCGGGCGGTTACCGTGGCGATGGACGGGATGCAGTTCCTCCAGCCGGTCAAGGTCGGTTGCGAGGTCTCGGTCTATGCCGAGATCGAGAAAGTAGGTCGCAGTTCGATGGTGATCGCTGTCGAGGCTTGGCGGCGTGAGCGGCATACCGAAGAGGCCTGCAAAGTGACGCAGGCAAAGTTTACTTTCGTGGCGGTGGACGACGAAGGCCGTCCGCGCCTGATCAAGGGTTGAACAAGCCCCGTTCGTCCTGAGCTTGTCGAAGGAATGTATTGGTCGCGGGCGGGGCGTCGAAGGAACAGGGCGGGGCTTAGACAAGCTCGGCCCGAACGGATTAGAGGTTAGGTTATGGCTGACAGCAAGTACGACGTTATCGTTCTGGGTTCGGGTCCGGGCGGCTATGTGGCCGCCATTCGCGCCTCGCAGTTGGGCCTGAAGACCGCCATTGTCGAACGCGAGCTGCTCGGCGGGATCTGCCTCAACTGGGGCTGCATTCCCACCAAGGCGCTGCTGCGCTCGGCCGAAATCCTGCACTATGCCCAGCACGCCAAAGATTATGGACTGAAAATCGCCGGTGCCATCGAGGCTGATCTTGAAGCGGTGGTGAAGCGCAGCCGGGGCGTTGCCAAGCAGCTCAATCAGGGCGTCACGCACCTGATGAAGAAGAACAAGATCACCGTCCACATGGGCGAGGGCACCCTCAAGAGCGCCACCTCGATCGAGGTGAAGGGCGAGAAGGGCACCGAGACGATCAGCGCCAAGCACGTGATCGTCGCCACCGGCGCACGGGCGCGCGAGCTGCCCTTCGCTCCGGTCGACGGCAAGCGCGTGTGGACCTATCGGCACGCGATGACGCCCAAGGAAATGCCGACTAAGCTGCTCGTCATGGGCTCGGGTGCAATTGGCGTCGAGTTCGCTAGTTTTTACAACGACATGGGCGTCGATGTGACCGTGGTCGAGATGCTCGACCGGATCATGCCGGTGGAGGACAAGGACGTCTCCACTTTCATGACCAAGGCGCTCACCAAGCAGGGCATGACGATCCTCACCGAGGCGGCTGTGCAGGAAGTGAAGGCCTCCGATAAAGAGGTGAAGGTCACGATCAAGGACAAGGCCGGCAAAGTCACTACCGAGACCTACAGCCACGTGATCTCGGCGGTCGGCATCGTGCCCAACACCGAGAACATCGGCGTGGAGAAATATGCCGATCTCGATCGCGGGTTCATCCAGATCGACGATCTTGGTCGCACCAAGACCAAGGGTCTATGGGCGATTGGCGACTGCACCCCCGGTCCTTGGCTGGCGCACAAGGCAAGCCACGAGGGCGTGACCGCCGCCGAGGCCATCGCGCAGGAACTGGGCAACAAGGATGTCCACCCGCACGGGCTCGATCGCAACAATATCCCCGGCTGCACCTACTGTCACCCGCAGGTGGCGTCGGTCGGCATGACGGAGGCCAAGGCCAAGGAAGCTGGCTACAAAGTAAAGGTCGGCAACTTCCCCTTCATCGGCAACGGCAAGGCGATTGCGCTGGGCGAACCCGAGGGCTTCGTAAAGACGGTGTTCGATGCGGCAACCGGCGAGCTGCTGGGTGCGCATATGGTGGGCGCCGAAGTTACCGAGATGATCCAGGGCTATGTTGTCGGCAAGACGCTCGAAACCACCGAGGCAGAGCTGATGCAGGCAGTGTTCCCGCATCCGACAATCTCCGAATCGATGCACGAAAGCGTGCTCGCTGCTTATGGGCGGGTGGTCCACGTTTGATCTGGATAGGCCTCAGGCGCCTGAGGCAATAAAGCGGAAAGTGTGGCAGCGAGTTCGGAACGAAGTCCAAACACGGAGCCAATAACCTCAAGCAACGGAGTGGTAGGCCGCAAGAGAATGGCGGACAGGGTGGGATTCGAACCCACGGAGGACTTGCATCCTCGCCGGTTTTCAAGACCGGTGCATTCAACCGCTCTGCCACCTGTCCGTGGAGCCGGTCGGGGCGAGCTAGCGGCAATTTAGACGAATGTCATCAGGCCTGTTGAAAATGCTTGAGGCGGGCCGTTTGGACAAGGTCAACTTGTTGGTGACACCCTTTTGCCCTTTGGCTATCCAAGGGGGAAGGGGCCAGGTCGCTCCGTGAGGTTTTCAGCGCATCAAAGTGCGTAGAGAGAGGATTATACCCACCATGGTTCGCAAGATTTCCGCATTCCTTTTCGCCAGCGCAGCCTTGGCCGTGGCTTCGCCCGCCGCTGCGCAAGGTGGGTGTGACCGTGCCGTGCTGCAAGGCATCGCCGATGATTGGGTCGAGGGCATCGAGCAAGGCACGATGATGACGATGAAGCTCGGCGAGTGGGTCGATTATAACGAGAACGGCAAACGTTCCTCGCTCGGCAGCTTCCTCTATCCCGAGCGTGAGGTCGACTGGCATATGGCCCTGCTCGATACCACGCAGTGCAAAGTGTATGTAGAAAGCGTGATGCTCGATGAAGAGCGGCCAATCGTTGCGGCAACGCAGATCGGCAACGGCTTCTTCGGCGTAGGCCCCTTCGACAACATCGTGACCGACGAGGGCGACTGGCTGTTCGATGCCCAGGCCACCTACGAATATGCCCGCCGCGAGGACTGGAGCGAAATTCCTGAGGCCGACCGCAACACGCGCGAAGAGCTGATTGCCGCCGCCAATGCCTATCTCGATCTGTTCAACGACCCAAGCGTCGAGGTGCCCTGGGGTATGCCCTGCGCGCGGCTTGAGGGGGGCACCTACACCGGCACCGGTGCCGCCACTGATAGCTGCGATGTGGGCGTGCCTTCGGGGGTAGAGCTGACCAATCGCCGCTTTGTGGTCGACGAGGCGAAGGGCGCGGTAAACGTGTTCCTCGATTTCGGCGAGAACGGCAGGCCCGATAGCCACACCTTCCGCATTGAGGATGGTAAGATCCGCTACGTTCACACCGCGACCTACTGCGCGGAAGAAAACTGCGGCTTTAAGCCTTTCGCCGAGATGCTTGCAGAAAACCCCGGAATGCAGCCGCCCTACGCGGACTGATGGGCGTTTTGCGACGAATTGGGCAGGTAAGGGCAATTAGCCGTTTGCCCAGCCTGCCCGGCAGCCTACAATCCCCACCATGACAATCAGATTGCTTGCTTCGGTCGCCGTATTTTCGCTCCTCGCCTCGCTCGGAAGCGCTGCTTCCGCCCAGCAGGAGACTTTTAACGCCTATCTCGAGAGCGTAGGGCAGAAGGCGCGTTCGGAAGGCGTGCGTGACAGCACGATTTCCAACGTGTTCGCCGGGTTGACCCCGAACGAGCGTGTTATGGCGCTCGATCGCGATAACGTCTCGTCGAGCGGCAGCGGCACCAGCACCGGCTTTCCCTCGATGGCGAACTATATCGCGCGCCACAATTCGCAGTCGCGGATCGACGGCGGGCGCTCGGCCTACCGCTCGCTCGGGGCGCTGGCTAGCGAGGTGGAGCGCGAATACGGCGTTCCTGCGCAGTATCTGGTGGCCATCTGGGGCCATGAGACGGCCTATGGCGCGGTGAAAGGCTCGTTCGACTTGCCGCGTTCGTTGGCTACCCTGGCCTGGGAAGGGCGCCGCCGCGACCTGTTCGAGCGCGAGCTGATCGACGTGCTCAAGATTGCCGATGCCGGCATTCCACGGTCAAGCCTTGTCGGCAGCTGGGCTGGAGCCTTCGGCAATCCGCAGTTTCTGCCGAGCGTTTATCTTCGCCTTGCACGCGATGGCGATGGAGACGGAGTGCGCGATATCTGGAATTCGCGCGCCGATACGCTTCATTCGATTGCCAACTATTTCCGCGATGCGGGCTGGCGGGCAGGGCAGCCCTGGGCCGTGCGCGCCTATGTTCCCAATTCGGCGGATCGGAGTGGTATCGAAAGCGACACCGCCTCGCCAGTTTGCCCGCGCGTTCATAGCCGCCACAGCCGCTGGTTGACCGTGCGCGAGTGGAAAGAGCGCGGGATCACTCCGGCAGCGCCGATCGGAGACGATGTGCTAACAGCGCTGTTCGAGCCCGATGGTCCGTCGGCTCCGGGATATCTCTTAACGCAGAATTATAGGGTTATCCTCGAATATAACTGCTCGAATTACTACGCAATGAGTGTGGGGTTGCTTGCAGATGAGATTATTCGATGACAGGCGCACCCGCCTGCTGGTGGGGCTGACTGCCGCCAGCGCACTTGCCATGTTGGGCGGGTGCTCCGCGATAGGCGGCGGCCCCGGTCCGGTTGCGAAAAGCGCCGTTGCCGCAAAGAACGGGCCGCAGGCCGACTATCCGGTGCTCGTAGGCGAGCCTTATACTATCGACGGCATCACCTTCACGCCCAACGATGTGCTCAATTACGACGAGGTCGGCTACCTTGCCGCCGCGGATGACTTGACCGGGATTACCGCTGCGCACCATACGCTGCCGGTGCCTAGCTACATCGAGGTTACTTCGCTCGACACAGGTCGCACGATCCTGGCTCGTGTCGAACAGCGAGGCCCGATGACTTCGACAAGACTGCTAGCGCTGTCGCCCGCTGCCATGTCCCAGCTTGGTGCCGGTGCCGATTTGCCGGTGCGTGTGCGCCGAGTCAATCCGCCTGAGGAGCAGCGCGCGGAGCTGCGAGCGGGCGGCGAGGCGCCCTTGCGGATGGATACGCCGATGTCGCTCGTCGCTGTGCTCAAGCGCCAATTGCCCGCAGCTCCTGCAACGCTCGCATCTGTCGAAGCGGCGCCGGAAGCCGTTCAACCTGAGCCGGAGCCGGCCTCCGAGTATGTAAACACCGCCGTCGCGCAGAGCGAGCCGGAAACGCCTGCCGCCGCACCCGCTCCGCCAGCAACCGGTGTTTTCTTGGTCCAGGTTGCAGCATTTGCCAATCCCGACAACGCGGAACGCGCCGCCCAAGCGCTCGATGGCACTGTCTCGCAGTCAGGCCGGTACTACAGCGTTCGCACGGGGCCTTTCACAAGCCGTGCAGAAGCGGAAGGCTCGCTCGCCAAGGTGCGGGCTGCGGGCTATAGCGACGCACGAATCTTCACCAACGACTGAGCGGCGACCAAGCGCGTCCGCCGCCAGGCAATGCGGAGTGGGCGTGATAAAAGTTAAGGTCTGGCTTGTTGTCCTTGCCGTCGGCATGTCGCTGACGGCGCCTGTCCGCGCCCAGCCAGCCACGCCCGCGCCGGTGCCCGACGAGATTCCGGTCGCACTGCTGGTCGATCTGTGGACGGGGCAGCAGCTCTATGCGCGTGAGCCGCACCGGCGTTTCGTGCCTGCGTCCGTCACCAAGGTTATGACCGCCTATACCGCCTTCAAGCTGGTGGGTGAGGGCAAGCTTAAGCTCGATCGGCACTTCCTTTATACCCAGGCGCTGGAAGACGAATGGTATGCCGAAGGCTCGAACATGTTCCTGCGCGCGGGCGAGCGGCCTACCATCGGCCAGCTTTTGCTCGGTATCACCACCGTTTCGGGCAATGACGCGAGCATGGCGATTGCCGAAGCGGCCACCGGCTCGACCGGGGCCTGGCTTGATCTGATGAACGAAAATGCCGCTGCGCTCGGCATGAACGACAGCCATTTCGGCTCGCCCAACGGCTATCCCGATGGCGGCAAGACCTACACCACCGCTGACGATCTAGTGAAGTTGGGGCAGGCGGTCACGCAGGACTATCCCGCGCTGTTTCATCGCTTCTTCGGTCACCGCCGGCTGAAATGGGGCGATATCACGCAGGCCAACCACGATCCGATTACCGGACAGGTGGAGGGCGGAGACGGTCTCAAGACCGGCTACACCTCGGAAGCGGGCTATACACTGATTGGAACGGCGGCGCGTGGCGGGCGCAGGCTTATCGTGGTCCTTGCAGGCTCCCCTACCGCGCGTATGCGCGATGCGGCCGGGCGAAACCTCATCGACTGGGGGTTTCGCGAGTTTTCGCCGACGCGCTTGTTCGCCGCCGGGTCCGAGATGGGGCGGGCGCAGGTTCAGGACGGCACGAAGCGATCGGTCGGCCTTGCGCTCGACAAAGACTTTGCAGCCGCCCTCCCGGCCGATCCGGCCAGCAAGATGGGTCTAACCATATCTTACCGCGGCCCCGTGGAAGCGCCGATTGCGAAGGGTGACACGGTCGCGCGGCTGCAATTGCGCAACGCGAACGGGACGGTGGTGGTCGACGCTCCGTTGCTGGCCACCGAGGCCGTGCCCAAGGCCGGTCTGTTGCGGCGTATCGGCAATGCCTTTGCCAAGTGGTTCGGCTGATGCGCGGCCGGTTCATCACGCTTGAGGGCGGGGAGGGCGTCGGAAAATCGACGCAGGCACGTATGCTCGCCGAAGCGCTGCAGGCGGCCGGACACAACCCGCTGCTTACCCGCGAGCCCGGTGGCACGCCCGGCGCCGAAGCCATCCGCGCGTTGCTGCTTGACCCGGCGCAGCACTTCAGCCCGGCCAGCGAGACCTTGCTGTTCGCCGCAGCCCGCGCCGACCACGTATCGCAAGCCATCGAGCCGGCACTGGCTGCGGGCCGGTGGGTGGTGTGCGACCGTTTTCTCGATTCCACCCGCGCCTATCAGGGTGGCGAAGGGGGTATGACCGACACGGAAATCTGCACCCTCCACGCCGTTGGTTCACGCGGCCTTCTGCCAGACCTCACCTTGCTGCTGAGCGCCGCACCCGAGCAGGTCGCCGAACGCCTTGCGGCGCGCGATGGTGATAGCAGCGACCGGATCGGCGGTCGCCCGGCTGACTATCACCGTGCGGTTGCGAGTCGCTTCGCCGCGCTGGCTTCGATGGAACCCGAGCGCTTCCGCGTGATTGCAGCCACCGGTACGCCCGAGGAAGTCCACACGCGGATTATGACCGTGGTCGAGAGGCTAGCGTGAGTTATATCGGCCACGAGGAAGCCTGGGCAGAGTGGCGCCGCGCGCTCTCAGGCAGCCGGATGCATCACGGTTGGATTCTCTCTGGACGGCGCGGAGTGGGCAAGTCGGCCTTCGCGCTGGCCGCTGCGCGCGAACTGGTGGCCGAACCGGGCGTGCCGCAACCTGCTGGCGAGCACCCGGACGTGCTTTACGTCACCCATCCGCCGAAGGATGACAAGGAAGCGCGCAAGAAGGCCGACGGAAAGCCGTTTGAGCTGGCGCGCAACATCAAGATCGACCAGATCCGCGCGCTGCAACAGCGGCTCAACACCCGCCCGAGCCTCGGGAGCCGCCGCGCGGTCATCATCGACCCTGCTGACGACATGGAGGCACCTACCGCGAACGCGCTGCTCAAGAGCCTTGAGGAACCGCCGGTCGGCACGTTCTTCCTGCTGATCGCGCACCGTCTCAGCCGCTTGCTGCCGACCATCCGCTCGCGCTGCCGGGTGCTGCGCTTTCCTGAGGTCGGGCCTGAGGACATGGACGCAGTACTCGCCCGCGAGGCTCCGCAGGCCGATGCCGCCATGCGCGCCGCCGCGATTGCCGCCGCGGGTGGCTCGCCGGGAGTGGCGATCGATTTCGTCGAGCTCGACCTTGGCGCCATTCACCAGCTCATGCAGCGCATCCTCGCCGAGGGTGACCGAGACTTCGCGCTGCGCGGCAAGCTCGCCGCCGCGATGGGCGCGCGGCCCGATCGCCAGCGCCAGCAAGCTGCCATCGAACTGGCGCGCGCGGTTGTGGCGGAGCACATGCACCATGTGAGCCGGACGGAAATCCCCGCGCTGGTGACAGCGCACAGCGAGCTTGTGCGTCTGGCAGGCGAAGTTCCGACCTACAATTTCGACCCAGGCCTGCTGGTAATGGAGATCGGCACCTTGCTCAGCCAGTTCGCCGCTTCTAGAGCATCGACCAATGGCTGATCCCTTCTATCTCACCACCGCGATTCACTATCCCAACGGCAAGCCGCACATCGGCCACGCCTATGAGACGATTGCCTCCGACGTGCTGGCGCGTTTCCATCGCCAGATGGGGCGCGAGGTCCGCTTCCAGACCGGCACCGACGAGCATGGCCTCAAGATGGCGCAGAAGGCGCGTGATCTCGGGCAGACACCGCGGGAACTTGCTGACGAAATGTCCGGGTATTTCCGTAGCCTGTTTGACGATCTTGACATCTCGTATGATCGCTTCTTCCGCACGACGGAAGACGATCACCACCGCGCCAGCCAGGCGATCTGGCAAGCGATGGAGGCCAATGGTGACCTTTACCTCGACCGGTACGAGGGGTGGTACTCGGTCCGTGACGAAGCCTATTACGACGAAAGCGAACTGACCGACGGCGAGGGCGGGGAAAAGCTCTCACCGCAGGGCACACCGGTGGAATGGACCGTAGAGGAGAGCTGGTTTTTCAAGCTATCGGCCTACGGAGAGAAGCTGCTCGCGCTTTACAACGAAAACCCCGATTTCATCCGCCCGGAAAGCCGCCGCAACGAGGTGATGCGGTTTGTGGAAGGCGGCTTGCGGGATCTCTCGGTGAGCCGCACCAGTTTCGACTGGGGTGTGAAGGTGCCCGGCTCGGACGAGCACGTGATGTATGTGTGGGTGGATGCGCTCACAAACTATCTCACCGGTGTTGGCTACCCCGATGATTGTGAAGAATTTTCCAAGTTCTGGCCTGCCGATCTGCATCTGATTGGCAAGGACATCACTCGCTTCCACACGGTGTACTGGCCCGCCTTCTTGATGAGCGCCGGAATCGAACTGCCCAAACAGGTGTTCGCCCATGGCTTCCTGCTCAACCGCGGGGTCAAGGAATCGAAGTCGCTTGGCAATGTTACCGATCCGGGTGAGCTGGCGAACCTCTATGGCGTTGATACGCTGCGCTATTTCCTGCTGCGTGAGTTCAGCTTCGGACAGGATGGCGGGTGGTCGCGCGAAGCGATTGTAAACCGCAACAATTCCGAACTGGCGAACAGCTTCGGCAATCTCGCTCAGCGGACGCTGAGCCAGGTGTTCAAAAACTGCGACGGCGCGTTGCCGCCGGTCAACGGCCTTAGCGAGGCGGACGAGGCATTGCTCGCCCTAGTTGCGCGAGTGGTGGGCGAGGAGATGCCCGCGCACTACACCGACCTTGCCTTCTCACAGGCGCTTGAGGCCTGGATGGGCGCGGTCTTTGCCTGCAACGCCTATATCGACGCCGAGGCACCGTGGGCGTTGAAGAAGACCGACTTCGCCCGGATGGAGACCGTATTGGCCGTGCTCTACCAGTGCATCGCGCAATTGGCGGTCGCAGTGGTGCCGGTCATGCCAGGCTCGATGGGCCGCTTGCTCGATGCGATGGGGGTGGGCGAGGATCTGCGTACCTTTGCCGCCATCGGTTCCGATTGGTATGCGCCGCTGGCTGGCAGTGAATTTCGCCTTACCAAGCCCGAGGGGCAATTCCCACGCCTCGACATGCCGCAAGCCGAGGACGCAGAAGCGTGAGCACTGCCGCCGCCGCTTTGATCGACAGCCATTGTCATCTGAATTACAAGGGCTTGGTCGAACAACAGGATGCGGTGTTGAGCCGCGCCCGTGCGGCGGGTATTGCTGGTTTCCTGAATATCTCCACTCGCCAGAGCGAGTGGCAGGACGTTGTCGGGACCGCCGAACGCGAGCCAGATGTCTGGGCCACGGTTGGCATCCACCCGCACGAGGCCGACCAACATGCCGATCTTGGCCGTGAGGTTCTGCTTGAAGCGACCCGCCATCCGCGTGTGATCGGGATCGGCGAAAGCGGGCTCGACTACTATTACGACAAATCGGATCGCGAGGTGCAGCAGGCGCTGTTCCGGATGCACATCGGCGTCGCGCGTGAGACCGGCCTGCCGTTGGTGATCCACACCCGCGATGCCGATGACGACACCGCCGCGATCCTGATCGAGGAAATGGGGCAGGGGGCCTTCCCCGCGCTGATCCACTGCTTCACCGCCTCGCCCGAATTTGGCCGCAAGGTTTTGGAGCTCGGCCTGACCATCTCGATCTCGGGCATCGTGACGTTCAAGAATGCCAGAGAGCTACAGGAATTCGTGAAAGAAGTTCCAGAAGAACGGCTTTTGGTGGAGACCGACAGCCCGTTCCTCGCGCCGGTCCCGCATCGCGGCAAACCGTGCGAGCCCGGCTTCGTTCGCAACACCGCGCAATTTGTGGCCGATCTGCGCGGCGAAGATGTTTCCGACCTCGCCGCGAGCACGAGCGCCAACTTTTTCCGCCTGTTCTCTAAGGCCGCGCCATGAAATTGGTGATGCTGGGTTCTGGTACGTCGACCGGCGTCCCGCGCGTGGGCAACAATTGGGGCGAGTGCGACCCGGGCGAACCAAAAAACCGCCGCACCCGCGTGTCCATCGTGGTCGAGAGCGAGGAGGGCAACCGCCTTCTCGTCGACACCTCGACCGATCTGCGCCAGCAGTTGCTCGCCAATGGGATTGATCGGCTCGACGGCGTGTTCTGGACCCACGATCATGCCGATCACTGCCACGGCATCGATGATCTGCGGCCGCTTAGATATGGCCGCGCGGCGGCTATTCCGGGTTTCGCATCCCAGGAATGTGCGCGCAGGCTGCGCCGGAGGTTCGACTATGTGTTCGCAGGGCAGCACGGCTATCCAACCATCGTCGAGTTGAACACGCTCGACACACTGCGCATCCATGCCGGATTCAAGGTTGGCTCGGTGGAAATGCCGCATGGACCCACGATGAGTACCGGATATCGCTTCGACGCGGACGGAAAATCAATCGCTTACACGACGGACTTCAGTGAAATTACGGATAAAATGCTTTCGCTGTTTGCGGGCGTAGACATCCTCGTATGCGATTGCTTGCGCCGCGCGCCGCATCCCACGCATTGCCATCTCGATATGGCGCTGGACTTCGGCAAACGCATTGGCGCTGGCAAGACGGTCCTGACGCATCTCGATTTCAGCATGGATTATCAGAGCCTGTGCGCCGAAGTTCCGGCCGGTGTGCTGGTCGGTTACGATGGGCTCGAGCTGCTGGCATGAGCGAAGGAAGCGTTCTTCAGATCGTTGTGCTTGTCGGTTGGCTGGCGCTGGTGGTGACGGGATACCGCAACTGGCGCGTCAGCCGCGGGAAGACGCTGGCGATGGCTTTGGTGTGGCTGGTGATCTTCGGCATTGCGGCCCTGATTTTCGGAGCCATTAGCTAAGCTCCTGCCGCGCTAAGACCAGCGGTTATTTAACATAATATATATTATCAGTTTCTAGTTAATCAGGAAGAGGGCCCGTGTCAGAGCAACTCACCCGCCTCCTCACGATCATGGCCACCTTGCGCGACCCCGAGCGCGGCTGCGACTGGGACAAGGTCCAGACCTTTGCCACGATCGCACCGTATACGATTGAGGAAGCCTACGAGGTCGCCGACGCCATCGAGCGGCAGAGCATGGTCGATTTGCGCAGCGAACTTGGCGACTTGCTGTTCCAGGTCGTGTTCCACGCGCGCATGGCCGAGGAAGCCGGTCACTTCGCCTTCGATGATGTCGCCCGCGCCATTTCCGACAAGATGGAAGCGCGCCACCCGCACATCTTCGGCGACGAAGGCGGCGCAATGGACAACACGCGTTGGGAAGACATCAAGGCCGCCGAGCGCCAGTCCGAAGGCGCAACTAGCGCGCTCGACGGCGTAGCACGCGCGCTGCCGGCTTTAATGCGGGCCGAGAAGTTGCAGAAGCGCGCAGCCCGTGTCGGATTTGAATGGCCCGACGTTAGCGGTCCGAAGGAAAAGCTCGCCGAGGAACTGGACGAACTCGACGCTGCCGAAACAGAGGACGAACGTCTGCTTGAAGCGGGCGACGTGCTATTTGCGGCGGTAAATATCGTGCGGCGTTATGGCGTCGATGCCGAACAGGCGCTTAAAGCCACCAACGCCAAGTTCGAGCGGCGCTTTCTCGCTATGGAAGCAATGTCTGCCGCCGAAGGAGCCGACTTTGCCGCCCTTCCGCTCGATGAGCAGGAGGAATACTGGCAGCGCGCCAAGCGAGCAGAGCTTAACATGAAGTCTAAGGATTAGTCCGTAAGTGCTTCGAACCGGCCGAATTCTTTCTCGGTCAACCGAACGCGGACTCTCCGCATTGGTCCATCTGCACTCTCGCCGCCGTCCGCATCTTCCAGCACCTCGCCATGGGCATGGAGCCAGGCGATTCGCTGACCGTCAGAAGCCGGCAGCGCTAGTTCATGAAGACGCGCACCTTCGGTGAGAACCTGGCCTAGGTGTGTGAGGAGGTCATCGACGCCCTGCCCGGTGATCGCCGAAATTGGCAGGATGTTCTTATCGTTTGCTGCAAGGGCTTCGAGTTCCGACCGCCGTTCTTCGTCGATCAGATCCCATTTGTTCCATACCTCGACGATGGGCATGTCGCTTTCGCCCCCCTCCCCGTCGATGACGTCGAGTTCGGTCAGCACGTCTAGGACGTGCCGCTTCTGCGCGGCACTGTCGGGATTGGCCATATCGCGCACATGGAGCACGATATCGGCAGCCGTCACTTCTTCGAGCGTCGCGCGGAAGGCCGCGACCAGCTGGGTCGGCAGATCGGAGATGAAGCCCACGGTGTCGGACAGGATCGCCTTTTCCACCCCCGGTAAGCCGATCGCGCGCATGGTTGGATCAAGCGTGGCGAACAACATGTCCTCGGCCATCACGCCTGCGCCGGTCAGCCGATTGAACAGTGTCGATTTGCCAGCATTGGTGTAGCCGACCAGGGCCACCACCGGCCACGGAGCCCTGCCCCGGCGCTTGCGATGCAGTTCGCGTGTCTTGCGGACCTGTTCGAGCTCGCGACGCAGTTTGGCCATGCGATCGCGGATCATGCGGCGGTCAGCCTCGATCTGCGTTTCGCCAGGGCCGCCGAGGAAGCCGAAACCGCCGCGTTGGCGTTCGAGGTGAGTCCAGCTGCGCACCAAGCGGCTCTGCTGGTAATCGAGGTGCGCGAGTTCGACTTGCAACCGCCCTTCGGCCGTCGCCGCGCGTTCGCCGAAGATTTCGAGGATTAGCCCGGTGCGGTCGATTACCTTGTGCTTAAGCTTTTCCTCAAGATTGCGCTGCTGGATTGGCGTCAGCGCGCCATCGACGACGACAAGATCCGCTTCGTACAGCTCGCAATCGGTTGCGATGCGCTGTACCTGGCCTTCGCCGAACAGCGTGTTCGGGCGAATCTCGCGGATAGGGATGATGGCCGCATCGGCAACCACCAGCCCGATCGCCAACGCCAAGCCTTTGGCTTCTTCCAGACGCGCTTCAGGATCAGCGCCAGAGCGGTCGCGCCGGATGTCGGGGCATACGACAAGGGCCCGTGCACCACGGGTGACCTCGCCAGCAATCTCATCGTTTTCGAAAATGGGCTCTACCTAGTCCTCGTCACCATCGTCGTCGAAGTCACCGGACAGATCGACCGGGCTCGCGGGTTGAATGGTGGAAACTGCATGCTTGTAAGCCAGCTGTACATAGCCTTCACGCTCGAGCATCATGCAAAACAGATCGAATGATGCGATACGGCCCTGAAGCATCACACCGTTAACGAGGAACATGGTGACCTGAACGCCCGCTTCACGCACGCGGGTGAGGAACACGTCCTGCAACAGACGCTGCTTGCGGTTGCCCTCGGCGCTAGAGAATTGCTCGGCATCGACCGGGTCGCCCGGCATGATTGTCGAAATCGCGTGCTTGTAAACAAGCTGCGACTGGCCATCGCGGCGCAGCAGAATAGAGAAATTGTCGAACCACGTGACGATGCCCTGCAACTTCACACCTTTGACCAGAAACATGGTCACCGGCATTTTCTCGCGACGCAGGTGGTTTAGGAACTGGTCCTGCAAGTTGCCGTTACCGTTGCCCTTGGCAGGCGCAGGTGTGGCTGTGCGAGCAGGCTTTTCCACCTTCGGTTCAGGTACCGGATCCTTGCGGACGCGTGCGGAAAGTGTGCCCTTGGTCATTCTTATGACTCCATCGTCTTTATGGTTTTGGCAACTGGTTAGGCGGCAGGCCGTTCCAGATACATTCTGGTGAGACCACATTTCTCTATATGGTCGCACCGGTAACTTGTGTTCGCAAATGCAGCATTGAAACCGCGGTTGCAACAAACTTTGTGATTACTCTGCCCCGTTTCCGTCGCGCTCGGTCATTCCGAGCAACTTCAATTTACGATGCAGCGCTGAGCGCTCCATCCCGATGAAACTCGCGGTGCGCGAAATATTTCCCGAGAATCTCCGGATTTGGATGCGCAGGTATTCGCGCTCGAAGCTTTCGCGCGCCTCCCGCAGCGGAACGCCCATCAAGGCGGCAATCCCGCCCCCGCCCTCGCCCGTAGAGCCGGTGACTTCGGGCGGCAGCATGTCGGCGCTGATGGTCGAGAACTTTTCGCGCGGGGCGAGTATCACTGTGCGCTCGATCACATTGCGCAGCTGGCGCACGTTGCCTGGCCAGTCATAGGCCTGCAGCGCGGCATTGGCCTCATCCTCGATGGAGCCGGGCTGAAGGCCCTGTTCGCGCGCATAGCGGGTGAAGAAGTGATCGGCGAGCGCGGGAATGTCCTCCCGCCGTTCGGAGAGCGCCGGGATCGCAATCGGCACCACGTTGAGGCGATAGAAAAGATCCTCGCGAAAGCGGTTCTCGGAAATCTCGGTTTCAAGGTCGCGCGCGGTCGATGAAACGACGCGGACGTCAACACCGATCTGCCGGTTGCCGCCCACGCGCACGAAGCTCTGGTCGGTCAGTACCCGTAAGATTCGCGCCTGCGAGCTTCCGGGCATGTCGGCAATCTCGTCGAGATGCAGCGTGCCCTCGTGGGCGAGTTCCAGCAGGCCTGGCCGCACCAGCTTGCCATCGACTTCCTCGCCAAACAGTTCCTGTTCGAAGCGCTCGGGCGTGATGCGCGCGCAGTTGACCGAAACGAAAGACTTGTCCGCACGCGGGCTCCATGCGTGGAGCAGGCGCGCGGCAACTTCCTTGCCCGATCCGGCCGGGCCGCTGACCAATACCCGGCTGCCGGTCCCCGCGACGCGTTTCAATGTCGCTCGCAGCTGATTGATGACTGAGGAATTGCCGGTAAACTCCTCCACCGACGCGACATCCTCACGCAGCCGTGCGTTTTCGCGTCGCAGGCGCTCGGTCTCGGTGGCGCGGGCCACCAGATGCAGCAGCCGTTCGGCCTCGAACGGTTTCTCGATGAAGTCCATTGCCCCGCGGCTCACGGCGGCAACGGCGGTGTCTATGTTGCCATGGCCCGAAAACACAATCACTGGCAGATCGGGTTCGCGCGCCTTGATCGCCTCCAGCACTTCGAGCCCGTCCATGGGGCTGCCGTGCAGCCAGACGTCGAGCAGCACCAGGCTCGGGCGGCTTTCGTCGATCATCGCCAGCGCGCTCACGCTGTCGCCGGCGGTACGGCTGTCGTAGCCTTCGTCGCTCAGCACACCAGCCACCAGATCGCGGATGTCGCGTTCGTCGTCGACCACGAGGATATCGAGGGCCATTTCAGATTACTCCGCTGCTAATCATTCCGCCGCCCCGTTGTCAGGGCTGCGGTCGGGCGCGGCCGGATCGACCGCAAAACGCAAGGTGGCCTTCGCTCCGCCGTCGGGCAGATTGGCAAAACTCAGATCGCCGCCATGTTCCTCGACGATCTTCTTCACGATCGCGAGGCCGAGCCCCGTGCCCTTCTCGCGCGTGGTCACATAAGGTTCGATGATGTTGTCGCGCCCCTGCGGCAGGCCGATGCCATTATCGCACACGTCGATCTGGAGCGTTCGGCCATGGAGGCTGACTTCGACATCGACACGCCCACGCCAGTCCAACGGAGCATCGCGGCGGCGCGCCTCTATCGCTTCGGAGGCGTTCTTGAGCACATTTGTCATGGCCTGACCGAACTGATGCCGGTCGCATGCGATGTGCGGGATATCGCCCGAGGCGGAGAAACCATAGCTGATTTCAGGGTGCCCCACTTCCTGCAAGAACAGCGCCTGCCGGGAGAGATCAAGCGGGTCTTCGGGGCGGAACACGGGCTTGGGCAGCCGGGCGAAGCTGGAGAACTCGTCGACCATCTTGCGCAGGTCACCCACTTGCCGGATGATCGTGCCGGTCAGTTCGTCGAACAGCGCGGTGTCCTCCACGATCTGGCGACCATAGCGGCGCTTGAGCCGTTCGGTAGCGAGTTGGATCGGGGTGAGCGGGTTCTTGATTTCGTGCGCGATGCGTCGCGCTACGTCAGACCAGGCCGCCTGCCGCTGGTCGAGCAGTTGGCGAGTGATATCCTCAAAGGTAATCACGGGACCACCCGCCGAGCGGGTCAGCTTTACGGCCAGCGTCAGCAACTCGTTGTCGCGACTGATCTGGAGGATGCCGCTATCCTTGCCGCTTTCTACCAGTTCGGCGAACTGCGGGGCGACATCAGCCAACGCGGCGCCGATGGGAGGCTCCCCCTCCCCGCTTAGCAGAAGCTCCTGCGCAGACTGGTTCATCAGCAACACCTTGCCCGCCGGATCGACCGAAATGATCCCGGCGGTGATGGACTGCAGCACGGCTTCGATAAACGTGCGCCGTTCGTCGAGCTGGTGGTTGGCGCCGATCAAGGCGTCGGTCTGGCGCTCGATCTGCTGGCTCATGCGGTTAAAGGCACGGTTGAGCAGACCGATCTCGTCCGGTCCGGTGCGTCCATCGACGCGGATGGCATAGTTGCCGCTGCCGATCTCGCGCGCGGCGGAGGCGAGTTCGGCCAGCGGCTTCACCTGCCGGTCGGCAAAGCGCAAGGCCGCCCACACGGCAATGCCCACCAGCGCCAGCGACATCGCAAACAGCGCCAGATTGTAGCGTAGCTGCAACGAGCGCATCCGGGCGATCAGCGCGTCATAATCGCTCACCACATTCTCGGCGCGGGTATAGAGCGCCATCACATCGGGATCGGAGTTGCGCGCGGCGTAGAGATAGACACCAAGATCGGCATCAAGCACGCTCACCGCCTCGACCCGCTCGGGCGTGGCATTAATCACTACCTGCTCGCCGCTTTGCAGCCGTTCTATCGTCTCCGGAGTAACGCGGATGCGGTCAGGATCGTCTTGCGGGTCGACAATCGCGGCAGTGCGCAAGGTGCCATCGGGAGCGAGTTGCAGGATCGCGCTTTCGTTCAGCTCACGATAGTAGACCTGAAGCCCGAAGAACTCCTCGAATTCGGGGCTGGTGACGGAATTTTCCTCAAGGAAGTACCTGAGGTCGACCGCCATGGCCGTGGTGTTGTTGCCGACGTCGAGCTGGTTTTCGTTATAGAAGCCTTCCGCCACCCGGTTTGCGTTTTCCATGATCCCGCGCGAATCGCTCGAAAACCAGAACTCGACGCCCGACTGAAACAGCAGGCTCGCAAACACGGCCACGATGAGCGTGGGGATCGCCGCGACCAGCGAGAAGAAGAACACCATGTTGACATGCAGGCGCGCGGTGGTGCCGCCAGCCCGCCGGATTGCGATGCGGCGACCCCAGAGGACCACCAGCGTCAACGCGGGGATGAGCGTGCCCACCAGCAGGATCGCTGCTTCGACCGAGGGGACCAGTTCGTCGGGGTCCGAGCGGCCGGTAAGGTAGAACCAGGCCGCGCCAAGCATCGCCACCAGCGAGACCGCTGCCAGCACTTCGAGCCAAAGAAACAGGTTCATCCGCCGCGCCGCGATCTGCGTGCGCCGCCACCAACGCGGAGAACGCCGACCGGCGCTTTCTTCTTGGCGGGAGGAGCTTACAGAGTTCACGTTGCAATCGTACAACACTGCTGTTGCCGGTGAGCAAGCTCTTTTTTGTGCAGTGCGGCTAGCCTTGCGAATAGCGTTCTGGATCGATGTCCAGCTCACCCAGACGTTTGCGCAGAGTGTTACGATTGATTCCAAGCAGTTGCGCAGCCTTGAGCTGGTTGCCTCCGGTTCGGCGCAAAGCGTGGCGCATCAAGGGGCGTTCGAATTGCGCCAGCGCCTCATGGTAGAGCACGCCCTCGCCAAACTGCTCCTGCGCGAGCCAGCGTTCGACGGTCGAAGCAAAGTCGGCAGGCTGTTCCGCCCCGGCCGGGTCGTTGTCGTCGACCAGCAGTTCCTTGATGGTGGCTGCGTCGATCTCGTCCTGCCGGGCGAGCAAGGCGGCGCGATAGACAAAGTTCTGCAGCTCGCGCACGTTGCCGCGCCATGGCTGCCGCGCCAGCAGCGCGGCCGCCTCGCGCGAGAGGCCGCGCCTAGGCAGGCCCTCGTCTGCCGCGCGGGAAAGGAAATGGCGGGCCAGCGGCTCGATATCGTCCATGCGGTCGCGCAACGGAGGCAGGCGGATCGGGACCACGTTGAGCCGGTAAAACAGGTCTTCGCGGAACGTGCCCGCAGCGATCATCGGCGCGAGATCACGGTTAGTGGCGGCGACGATGCGGACATCCACCGCGATTTCCTCACTGCCGCCGACTCGCCGAATCCGTCCCGATTGCAACGCGCGCAGCAGGCGGGTCTGCGCTTCGGCGGGCATATCGCCAATTTCGTCGAGAAACAGCGTGCCTCCGTGCGCTTGCTCGAACTTGCCTACACTGCGCGCGGTCGCGCCGGTGAAAGCGCCTTTCTCGTGTCCGAACAGCTCGCTTTCGATCAGCTCGCGCGGAATGGCGGCGGCGTTTAGTGCGACGAACGGACCGCTCTTGCGCTTGCCAAGCTGGTGGATTGCTTCGGCCACCAGTTCCTTGCCAGTGCCACTTTCGCCCAGCACCAGTACCGACAGATCGTTTCCGAGCAGGCGTGAGATCAGTCGGTAGACCTCCTGCATCGCCGGGCTGCGTCCGATCAGCGGCAGGCCGTCGCCCGGCTCTTCGCCCTCGGTGTCGCTTGCCTTGCGGTTTGCCACCGCCTGGGACGCCGCACGGACCAGTTCGTCGAGATCGAACGGCTTGGGGAAATACTCGAAGGCCCCGCCACTGGTCGCGCGCACGGCAGTGTCGAGCGTGTTCTGCGCCGACAGGATGATGACCGGCATATCGGGATAGGCCTCGCGCACTGCTCCGAGCGTGGCGATCCCATCGCCGTCGGTCAGCATCACGTCGGTAAGCATCACACCATAGGCATTGCCCACAAGCAGCCGGTCGCGTTCGGCAATGCTGTCGCAAGAATCGACCGCAAACCCTTCGTCTTCCATCGCACTGCGGATCACGGTGGCGATGGCGTTATCGTCTTCGACCAACAGGGCCTTGCGGTTCATGCAGTCTTCTCCGGTTTCGCCATCGGCAGATGGATCCGGAAGTGGGTCCACCCATCCGTTTCGTCGCGTTCATGAGTGATGCGGCCATCCATGTCGCGCACCAACTTCTGCACCAGCGCGAGACCAAGGCCCTGTCCGTTGGGCTTGCTGGAGACGAAGGGCTCGAAAATATGATCGCGCAGGCTCGCATCGATCCCCGGTCCGTTGTCGCTCACGGTGATCTCGATGGGGAGTTTGATCGAGCGGCCCAGCCGCATGACGTTCATCACCAGCCCGCTGACAAAGCGCGTGCGGACCATGATCTGCGGATCGTCGGCCGAGGCGCAGGCATCGCAGGCATTGGCCATCAGGTTGACCAGCACCTGCACCAGTGCGCCCTCATTGGCCATCACCGGCGGCAGTGAGGGGTCGAACTCTTCACGCCAGGTGACCGAAAGGTCGGTGGCGATCTCGACGGTCTCGTATGCGCGGTGGATTGCGGTGTGCAGGTTTACCGGCCCGATCGGCTCGGCACGCTCGCGCCCCAGCCGCTGCATCCGGTCGATCAGTGCGGCGATCCGGTCGACCTCATCGGCGATGAGGCGGGTCCATGCCAGTTCCCCCTCCTTCGCCTTGCGCCCGAGCAACTGCGCAGCCCCGCGAATGGCGGCCAGCGGGTTTTTGATCTCGTGCGCAAGAACGGCCGGCCCACGCAGGTTGGAGCGGCGTTCCTCGTCGTCAAGCAATTCGCCCTGCCCCTTCTCGGACAGCGTAACAACGCGCCAGCCGGGATGAACCGGCATTGGCGACACCGTGAGATTCGTGCGGATTCGCGCATCGCCGAGCTTGAGTTCAAGACCGCGTACGATCAGCTGCGTTTCCCCTTTGCGCAGCTTATCGACGAGGTGCTTCTGTTCGAAATTCACAATGTCGAGCAGGCTTCGGCCCATAAGACGGCGGGCGCTGATCCCGATCATGCTTTCAGCGGCCGGATTGGCCTCCACGATTGCAAGATCGGGGCCGACCAGCAGCAAGGCAAAGCTCACCCCGGCGATCTGGTCGCGCGCATCGGGGCGCGTAGCGGACTGGGGGCCGGAGCTATCGCTCACGCGGCCCTTCGGTGCAGGAAGGGATCGTAAAACTCGGCAAGGTCCGCCAGCACCTGGCGCGGATCGTCGACGAAGTTCACCTTGTTACGGAACTCAGCAGAGCCGTGCATTCCCTTGGTATACCATCCCAGATGCTTGCGCGCGATCTTCACGCCCACATCCTCGCCATAGTGATCGAGCATCATGAGATAGTGCTCGACCACGAGGCGATATTGCTCGTCGAAGCTGGGCGTCTCGCGTTTTTCTCCGGTCTGCCACCAGTGCATGACCTGACCCAGCAGCCAGGGTCTGCCATAGGCGCCCCGCCCGATCATGATGCCATCGGCGCCCGACTGATCGAGCGCCTTGGCTGCATCGTCGATGGTGCAGATGTCGCCATTGGCAATCACGGGGATCGTCACCGCGTCCTTCACCTTGCGGATGAATGCCCAGTCGGCGCTGCCCTTGTACATCTGGTTGCGGGTGCGGCCATGCACGGTGATCAGCTGTACGCCGAGATCCTGCGCTATGCGCCCCAGTTCGGGCGCGTTGAGGCTTGCGTGATCCCAGCCCATGCGCATCTTCACGGTGACGGGCACCTTCACCGCCTTCACCGTCGCTTCCATCAGCTTGATCGCCAGCGGCACCTCGCGCATCAGAGCGCTGCCCGCGTACTGGCCCACCACCTTGCGAACTGGGCAGCCGAAATTGATGTCGATGATCGCTGCGCCATTGCCCTCTTGCAATTTGGCCGCCTCGGCCATGCTGGCGGGGTCGCAGCCGACCAGCTGCATCGAGACCGGCTCTTCCGTCGCGTGCCAGGCCGCCTTCTGTACCGACTGACGCGTTTCGCGGATGGCCGCCTCGCTGGCGATCATCTCGGTGACATTCAGGCCCGAGCCATACCGGCGCACAATACGGCGGAACGGCAGGTCGGTCACGCCGGTCATCGGCGCGAGCACGACAGGGCAGCCGACCTCGACGGGGCCGACCATGATCGGCTTCAAGGCCGGTGGAGGGGGCAATGTGCTCATGCTGGAAGGTGTGCCTAAAATATGGGCAGGCGCATAGTGGATTGCGAGCGGCGCGGCAAGCCGCTAGCCCGCGCCCGGCCTGACATGACCCATTCGCCTACCCCTCCCCCGCCCGGATGCGCCGCCGTGATCGTTGCCGCTGGCAAAGGCCTGCGTGCGGATCAGCCGCTTCCCAAGCAGTTCGCCCCGTGGCGCGGCAAGCCAGTGTTGCGACACGCGGCTGACGCGCTGGCAACTGCTGGAGTGGCGCCCATCGCCGTGGTGATTCCGGAGGGCGCAGATGTTCTGGCCGCCGGGATTCTGGCCGGGATCGCGGATATTCTTCTCGTGACAGGCGGCACCACGCGGCAGGAAAGCGTTGCGCTCGGTCTAGAGGCTCTCGCTCCGCACAATCCGCAAGCCGTCTTGATACACGATGCAGCCCGCCCCGATTGCCCGCCCGAGGTAATTGCGCGCCTGACCGATGCTCTGGCCCTGTATCCCGGCGCGATTCCGGTGCTGCCGGTGGTCGATTCAATGATCCTTGCGCACGAAGGGTTGATGCACGCAGACGCCAAGCGTGAGCAATTGCGCCGTGTGCAGACCCCCCAGGCTTTCCGCTTCGCCGATATTCTCGGCGCGCATCGGGCTTGGGAGGGCGAGCCTGACGCCGGTGACGATGCGCAGGTGTTGCGCGCGCATGCGGGCGAAGTGGCGCTGGTCGATGGCGACGAGCGTCTTGCCAAGCTCACCTTCAAGGAGGATTTCGTGGATCATCAAGCAAACGCCTTGCCGCCGGTTCGCACGGGCATGGGCTATGACGTCCACCGTCTGACCTCGGGTGAAGAACTGTGGTTGTGCGGGGTGAAGATCGCCCACGACAAGGGGTTGGCGGGCCACTCAGACGCCGACGTAGCGATTCATGCGCTGGTCGATGCGATCCTCGGCGCGGTGGCGGCCGGGGATATCGGCCAGCACTTCCCGCCATCCGACCCGCAGTGGAAAGGTGCCTCGTCCGACCGTTTTCTTGTTCACGCGGTAAAACTGGCGCAGCAGCGCGGCTATGGTATCGGCAATGTCGACGTGACCATCGTCTGCGAGGCGCCGAAGATTGGGCCACACCGCGAGGCGATGCGGGCGCGGCTGGCCGAGCTGCTGGGCGTTGCGCAGGATTTTGTTGCCGTGAAAGCAACCACCACCGAAAGACTGGGCTTTGCCGGACGCGGCGAAGGTATCGCCGCGCAGGCGATTGCCACTATGGTCCGGCTGTGAAAGGATCAGGAAGATGAGTTTCGCGAAGTCCTCTGCGTTGGCGGTCGCCGCCCTCGCGCTTGCAGCCCAGCCGGCAATGGCACAGGCGCAGCGTGATTGCATAAGCGAGGCTGAAGTCAGCGCCTTGATAATCTATGCGGTTCCCCATGCCATGCGCGGCGTGCGTAACCGATGCGGAGCAAGCCTTGCCGCCGATGGCTTTCTCGCCACTCGCGGGGCGCAGTTTTCCCAACGTTATGCTGCTTTGGCAGATGCGAATTGGCCCAGCGCCTTTCGCGCGCTCACCCGCATGACAGCAGATGGTGAAGGCGCAGCCAAAGGTAAGCTCCAGCTCGACCAACTGCCGCCCGAACTCGTGCGCCCGCTGGTTGACGAGATGATTGCGCAGATGGTTGGGGGAGAAGTTGCCCAGGCCGATTGCGGCAGGATCGAACGCGCTGCAGAGGTGTTCGCACCGCTCGATCCCGCCGAGCTGGGAGAGATCGCTGCCGTTTTCCTGAGCCTGGCCGGCGTCGATAAACCCAAGATCTGTGCGGTGAATTGATTATGCCAGAGACCGTTCTCCCCAAGCAAATCGCCGATCTGGCCAAGCGGGTTATCGCCGAGAATGCCGCTGCCGGGCGCAAGGTCGTGCTGGCCGAAAGCTGCACTGGAGGGCTCGTCTGCGCCGCGCTCACCGAGGTGCCCGGCTCCTCCGCCGTGCTTGAGCGCGGCTACGTCACCTATTCAAACACGGCGAAGACCGAAGATCTCGGCGTTTCTCAAGACATCATCGATGCCTTTGGCGCGGTGTCCGTGGCCTGCGTCTACGCCATGGCGCAAGGCGCGCTGGAACGCAGCGATGGGGCGGACGTCGCGGTTGCGATCAGCGGGATCGCCGGGCCGGAAGGCGGATCGGCGACCAAGCCGGTCGGCACTGTGGTGTTCGCGTGTATGGTGCGCGGAGAAGAGCAGCCCACTGCGGAAGAGCGCCTGTTCGATGAACACACCCGCGCCGGGGTGCGCTATCAGGCGACGCTGTGCGCGTTGGAGCTGTTGCTGCCGTAAAGCTCGGCGGCGCGCGCTTCGAAGGCGGTCACCATCTTGCGGAACGCCCGGTCGACATACTGACCGGCGAGCGCCTCAAACATGCGGTTCTTGAACGCGAAGTCGACGCTGAAGTCGATCTCGCAACCGTCTTCGCCCCTGTCGTGAAACAGCCAGCAGTTATCGAGGTCGCGCATCGGCCCGTCGACATAGTGAACCTCAATCCGGTTCGGCCGGTCGAGCGTGACGCGCGAGGTGAATTTCTCGCGCAGCGCCTTAAAGCCGACCAGCATGTCGGCGGTCATCCCCTCTTCGGTGCGATCACGCACTCGCGTTGCCACGACCCAAGGCAGGAACTTGCTGTAGTTGCCGACGTCCGCGACGAGGTCGAACATCTGCTCTGCGCTGTAGGGCAGCGCGCGGGTCTCACGAATGGACGGCATCAGCTGCTCTTCTGCGCCTGCTTGGCCAGCTTCGCCTCACGCGCGGCGCGCATTTCGGCAAAATCTTCGCCCGCGTGATAGCTTGAGCGCGTAAGCGGGCTGGAGGCGACCTGTAGAAAACCTTTGGCCCGTGCGATCGAGCCATAGGCGTTGAACGTTTTGGGTTCGACGAACTCGATAACCGACGTGTGCTTCGGCGTCGGCTGAAGATACTGTCCCATGGTGAGGAAATCGACCTCGGCAGAGCGCATATCGTCCATCACCTGATGCACTTCGAGCCGCTGCTCGCCCAAACCGAGCATGATGCCCGACTTGGTGAAGATCATCGGATCGTGCCGCTTAACCTCTTCAAGCAATCGCAGCGAGGCATAGTAGCGCGCGCCGGGGCGGATCGTCGGGTAAAGCCGAGGCACCGTTTCGAGGTTGTGGTTGTAGACATCTGGCCCGGCGGCGCAGATCGCCTCCACGCTTGCACGCATTTTACCCCGGAAATCGGGCGTGAGAATCTCGATAGTGGTGTTCGGTGTCTCGCGGCGTAGCGCCTCGATCACCTTCACAAACTGCCCTGCCCCGCCATCGGGCAGATCGTCGCGGTCGACGCTGGTGATGACGATGTGCTCGAGCCCCATTTCGGCGGCGGCGGTGGCGACATGCTCGGGTTCGAGCGGGTCGACCATGCGCGGCATCCCGGTCTTCACGTTGCAAAACGCGCAGGCGCGGGTGCAGACATCGCCCAGAATCATGACTGTGGCGTGCTTTTTCGTCCAGCACTCGCCGATGTTCGGACAGGCTGCTTCTTCGCAGACCGTGTTAAGGCCGAGATCGCGCATCAGTTTGCGCGTCTCGTTATAGCCTTTGGACACGGGAGCCTTGACGCGAATCCAATCGGGCTTGCGTCGTCTTTCGGGGTTCGGTGCGGCGGAAAGGTCGTTCATCACGCCCCCACTTAAGCAAGCCTCTTGCCATAGGCAATGCCGCTGGGGCACAGGATTGCCGCATGACCAAACTCACGCCCGATTTTGCCGCTCTCCTCGATGGCTACACACGTTTCCGCCAGAACGGCTATGTTGAAAGTCGCGAGCGCTGGGAGGCGCTGCGTGAAGGGCAAGAGCCCAAGGTGATGATTATCGCCTGTTCCGACAGCCGGGTTGATCCGACGCAGATTTTCGACGTTTCGCCGGGCGAGATTTTCGTCGTGCGCAATGTCGCTGCGCTTGTCCCCCCGTTCGAGACGACGCCGGGCCAGCACGGTGTTTCGGCCGCGCTAGAATTTGCGGTGCAGTTCCTTAAAGTAACCGAGGTGTTGGTGATGGGCCACGGCATGTGCGGCGGTTGCAACGCCGCGCTGACGCAGGCCTTGCACGGCAACCGGCTTGGCGAAGGTGGCTTTGTCGCCTCGTGGATTTCAATGCTCGATCCGGTGCGCGATTCGATTGTCGCGGAGCATGGGACCAGCGGGCGCCACGCCGAACGGGCAATGGAACACGAAGCGGTCAAGGTGAGCCTCGCCAACCTGCGGACGTTTCCGTGCGTGCAGGAAAAGGAGCCGACCGGCGAGCTGACGCTGCGCGGAGCTTACTTCTCGATCAACGAAGGCGTTCTCCATCTACTTGATGAAGCGGAAGGAAAGTTCAAGCCTGCTTGAGCTTGATCGCGCTTGCCTTTGCGGCGAGCCAAGGCCATCTGGGCCTCATGCCTGAAGCAGCACTGAAAAATATCGCCCTGTTGATCGACGCCGACAATGCCAGCCACGCCGGGATTGATCCTGTGCTTACGGTTCTGGCCGAAATGGGGCAGGTCAACATTCGCCGCGCCTATGGCAACTGGGCCAAGCCTGCGCTTTCCAAGTGGAGCAAGATTACGCACCGCTTTGGCCTGCAGCCGATGCAGCAGTTCGACCTTACCAAGGGCAAGAACGCCACCGACATGGCGATGACGATCGACGCCATCGACCTGCTCTATCGCGGCAAGGTCGACGGGTTCGGGATCATGAGTTCGGACAGCGACTTCACTCCGCTCGTCACGCGGCTGCGGCAGGACGGGCTGATCGTCTATGGCTTCGGCAGCGAGAAAGCGCCCGAGGCCTTCCGCACCGCCTGCACCCGTTACATCGATGTCGACCGCCTGATCCGCACTGCCGCCAAGGAGGATGACGACCGTTCCGAGCAGGGACCGGAAAGCGAGGCGCTCGATGACGACCTGATCGAACTGCTGGGCAGCGCATGGAAGGCCGCCAGCCGGGACGAGAACGGTTTCGCGCGTCTGCAGGAGGTCGGCCAGATCGCCGGCAACCGGTCAAGCTTCGACGTGCGCAACCATGGCTACAAAAAGCTCGCAGATCTGGTTCGCGCCAAGAGCGACCGCTTCAAACTCGAGAAGCGGGATAACGGTCAGCTTTATGTGAAGCGGCTACGCTGAGGCACCATTTGGCTCGTCGAGCGTAGGTTCCTCAAGTTACAGGGGAACTCATGATGGTCGACAAATCCGAAAAATTCGAATGGCTCGTGCGCGTCGGCTATTTCAGTCGGGCGATACTTTATGCAGTGCTTGGTCTGATCGCGCTCACCAGTGCGGGGCAGATCAGCCGGGGCACTGAAGGAATCTTCGCAGCGGTCGAAAACTTTGCGTTCGGACAGTTTATACTCTGGATCATGGTTGTGGGCCTGTGCGCCTATGCGCTGTTCCGCCTTGCCTCCACGTTTTTCGATATCGAGCACAATGGCAGTGATACAAAAGGGTGGGCCAAGCGCATCGGTCACGCTGGAAGCGCCATCGGCCATTTCGCGCTGGCCTGGACCGCCTATGAATTCGCCACCGGGCCTGGCTCTGGCGGCGGGGGCGCGCAGGATGCTGCAGCCGGACTCATGAGCATGAGCTTCGGCCCCACCCTGCTTGGATTGTTGGGCATTGCCTTTGGCCTTACCGCGCTGTTCCAGCTGAAGAAGGCTATCTCCGGCGAATTCATGCACCGGGTAAGCTCGCGCGCGCCTTCGGCCACGCGTTGGCTCGGTGGCCTGGGTTATGGCGCTAGGGCGGTGGTTTACGGCGTGATCGGGTGGTCTCTCGCCAAGGTCGGCTTCATGTCTGGCGGAAGCGATCAGGTGAAGACGCTGGGCGACGCCGTTGCCAGCCTTGCCGACGAGGGCGCTGTTTTCACGATTACCGCGTTGGGGCTGCTGATGTTCGGCCTCTTTAGCCTGGTGCTGGCGCGCTACCGCATCATTCCAGAGCTGGATCTCGACCGTAAGGTGCCGGAGTTCCGGGCCTAAACGGTCAGGAGCCGCAGCTTACCGTTCCGCTGCCGGTGTAGACAATTCGGTCCCACCGGTCGCGGAGCCATATGGTGCCTTGATAGAGGGTGCTTTCGCTGGCGTTGGGATCTTCGCGGCCCTCTCCCTCAATTTCCAGGCGGAGAGAGAATTGCCTGCCATTGTAAAGAGAGCCGGTGCGGTTCGCCAACTGGCGCGCGCCGGGATCGGCGGCAAAGCGGATCATCTCGTCCTCTATCTTCATGTAGGCGTCAGCCTCGCGCGCTATGACGCGAGCGCCCATGCTCGTGCCCGGCGCGTAGGCACAGGAGGCCCCGAACAGGTCTTCCTTCTCGATATCCGGATATAGAATTGCTTGGGGGATCACCTCCTCGATGGGCGGCGGCGCTTCGTTGGCGGCGCGCACCATCTGGACCACCTTTTGATCCTGCGCGGCCTTTTCCTCCGGGCTCTGCTCATCAGAGCAACTGGCCAAGGCAACGGCCAGACCTATCAGCAAAGCGGTGCGCATCAGTGTCTCCCGAAAAGCTTTTCGACATCGGCCAGCGACAGGCGGACCCAGGTGGGACGCCCGTGGTTGCACTGACCTGAACGCGGAGTCGCCTCCATTTCGCGCAGCAATGCGTTCATCTCGGCGACGTTCAATATCCGCCCTGCCCTTACCGAACCGTGGCAGGCCATGGTTGCCAAGACGTGTTCGATCCGTTCACCAAGTAGCAGCGCGCCTCCATTTGCAGCGATGTCGTCGGCGATGTCGCTGAGGAGTTTGGCGGGGTCGGCCTTCTTTAGCGAGGCGGGCATTGCGCGCACCAGCATAGCACCGGGTCCGAACCGCTCGACCGCAAGGCCCAGCTTGGCAAGATCGTCAGCGCAATCCTCGATCCGATCGCAGGCGGGTTCGTCAAGCTCGACCACCTCGGGCATCAGCAGTGCCTGACTGGCGGCAACCTTGTCGCCCACGCCAGCGGCGCGCAACCGTTCGAGAACGATCCGCTCGTGGGCGGCGTGCTGGTCGACGAGGATCAGGCCTTCCGCCGATTCGGCGACGATGTAGGTACCCGCCACCTGACCGCGCGCAATCCCGAGCGGATAGTCGGCGTCTTCTTTAGCTATCGGTTCGGCAGCTTCGGCGCGGCCTTGCGGTGCGTCGAGCACTGGGGCAGATCCACCGAACATCGCTGGCCGTTCGGCAACTGTCGAAGCCAAAAAAGAGGGGGAAGGCGCGGACCAGTCCCGCCCGGTGAAGAGCGAGTGCAGCGCGGGCGCTGGACTCGTCGGCTCAGCCTGCCAGCGGCCCATCGCCTCGGCATCGGGTGCCTGGGCGCTGCGCCGGTCGCCGGTCGCCAGAGCTTGCCTCAGCCCGGAGACAATGAAGCCGCGAATACCGGTCGAATCGCGAAAGCGGACCTCGGTCTTGGCCGGGTGGACGTTCACATCGACATCTTCCGGAGGCAGGTCGAGGAACAGCGCCAGCACCGCGTGCCGGTCACGCGCGAGCATATCGGCGTAGGCTCCGCGAACGGCCCCGGTGAGCAGCCGGTCTTTCACCGGGCGGCCGTTGACGAACAAATATTGGTGATCGGCCACACCGCGATTGTAAGTCGGCAGACCCGCGATTCCCGACAGGCGTATGTCGCCGCGCTCGAAGTCTATCGCTACGCCGTTCTCCTTCAGCTCGCGCGCGACGATCTGGGCGACCCGATTTTCGGTCCCCTCCCTTCCCTGAACCGAGAAGATGCGCCGTCCGCCGTGTTCGAAGGTGAAGGCGATGTCGGGCCGCGCCATGGCGAGGCGGCGCATAACCTCGTGACAGGCGCCGTATTCGCTCCGCGCAGTACGCAGGAACTTGCGCCGGGCCGGAACCTTGCCGAACAGATTTTCCATCCGCACCCGCGTTCCCGGCGGGAGGGCGGCAGGCTCATCGGCGATCACTGCGCCATGATCGACCACCCGGCGCCACCCCTGATCGTTGCCTTGCGGACGGCTTTCCAGCGTCAGCCGCGCCACGCTGGCAATCGACGGCAAGGCTTCCCCCCGGAAACCGAGCGTGGCGACCTGTTCGATGGCTTCATCGGGAAGTTTCGAGGTGGCATGTCGCTCCAACGCCAGCGACATTTCCTCAGGCGTCATCCCGCAGCCATCGTCTGTCACCTCGATCGAGCCGAGCCCGCCGTCCGCGATGGCGACGAGCACCCGCGAGGCCCCCGCGTCTATGGCATTCTCGACCAGTTCCTTAAGCGCGGATGCGGGTCGCTCGACCACCTCGCCGGCGGCGATCCTGTTGACGAGGTGTTCGGGAAGACGACGTATTTTCGACATTGCGCCACCCGTCTAAACCCAAGCTGCGGGCAATTCGAGCCAAGACGGGGCAAAACTACGATGTTCTCTACAAAATTTTTGGCCTTTGCCGCCGAGCCGCGCTAAGGAGCGCCACTTCCACCACCCGGTCGGCTGACTGCTCCAGTGAGTCTGGGCCGCCTGCCACTTATCGCATGGATAGCTTGATGAGTTCGTTCCTCTCCAAAATGTTCAAATTCGGTTCCCAGAACATGGCCATCGACCTCGGCACGGCCAATACGCTGGTCTATGTCCAGGACCGCGGAATCGTGCTCAACGAGCCGTCGGTGGTGGCAATCGAGACGCTGAACGGCGTGAAGCGCGTGAAGGCAGTCGGTGAAGACGCCAAGATGATGATGGGCAAGACCCCGGATTCGATCGAGGCCATCCGACCGCTGCGTGACGGCGTGATTGCCGACATCGAAATCGCGGAAGAGATGATCAAGCACTTCATCCGCAAGGTCCACGGCAAGCGCACGCTGCTCCGTTACCCGGAAATCGTGATCTGCGTGCCCTCGGGCTCGACTTCGGTTGAACGCCGCGCGATTCGCGATGCCGCCAGCAATGCCGGTGCTTCGGAAGTTTTCCTCATTCTCGAACCGATGGCTGCTGCTATCGGCGCCGATATGCCGGTGACCGAGCCGGTCGGCTCGATGGTGGTCGATATCGGCGGCGGCACCACCGAGGTCGCCGTTCTGTCGCTGCGCGGTCTTGCCTACACCACCTCGGTCCGCACCGGCGGTGACAAGATGGATGAAGCCATCGTCTCTTACGTCCGCCGACACCACAACCTGCTGATCGGCGATGCCACGGCGGAGCGGATCAAGAAGGATTATGGCGTTGCCATCGTCCCTAAGGACGGTGTGGGCGAAACGATCGTGCTTAAGGGTCGCGACCTCGTGAACGGTGTGCCCAAGGAAATCCAGATTAACCAGGCGCACATCGCCGAAGCGCTGTCCGAACCGATCGGCGCTATCGTTGAGGGTGTGCGCATCGCGCTTGAAAACACCGCGCCTGAACTCGCAGCCGACATTGTCGACCAGGGTATAGTGCTTACCGGTGGCGGCGCGCTGATCCGCAGCCTGGACGAGCACATCCGCGACGAGACCGGCTTGCCCGTCTCGGTGGCGGAAGATCCGTTGTCGTGCGTGGCGCTGGGAACTGGTCGGGCTATGGAAGACCCGATGTACCGCGGCGTATTGATGACCGCCTAAGGGCGGCTGAAACAAGGAGAGCGCGCGGGCCATGGCACCGCCGGCGGCACAGCGCAGCGGCACCAATCGCAGGGCGCAATTCGGCGTCTTCGCGGGCTATTTGCTTGCGTCGGCGGGCGCTGCGCTTGGCGCGCTGCTTCTCATCGTATCGCTGGTCAGGCCCGAAGCCTTCGCCGGTCTGCGGACTATGGCGAGCGATGTCACTGCGTCTGTGGGCGAAGCAGGCGCGGCCGGGCGCGTGGGCACCAGCAACTTCTTCGATGCCATCGCCGGTTACTATGAAGCCGGCAGCAAAAACGCGCAGATGAAGGAAGAGATTGCCATCGCGCGGGTGAAGCTGGCCGAGGCGCGCGCTCTGGAACAAGAGAACGAGCAGCTCAAGGCAGTGCTGGGCCTCGCGCAGGACGAGCGCGAGCCGGTTGCCATTGCTCGCCTGATCGGATCGACTTCGGTCAGCGCGCGGCGCTTTGCCTACCTTTCCGCCGGGC
Source organism: Aurantiacibacter suaedae (assembly GCF_005434915.1). Taxonomy (GTDB): domain Bacteria; phylum Pseudomonadota; class Alphaproteobacteria; order Sphingomonadales; family Sphingomonadaceae; genus Alteraurantiacibacter; species Alteraurantiacibacter suaedae. Next base: position 479,467 of record NZ_SKCG01000001.1, on the reverse strand, counting down.
GTGCGGACGGGGTGAAGGTCGGGATGCCGGTAACCTCGCCGATGGGCCTGGTGGGGCGCGTGCTCGAAGTCGGGCGCACCAGTTCGCGGGTGTTGTTGCTGACCGACAGCGAATCGATCGTGCCCGTGCGCCGAGCTACCGATAACGTGGTCGCCTTTGCCGAGGGGCGCGCCGACGGTTCCTTGCGGCTGCGGCTGATTTCGCTTGGCATCAACCCGCTTGAGATTGGTGATGTGTTTGTAACCTCCGGAGCAGGCGGCATGTTTCGCCCCGGTGTGGCCGTCGCCATGGTGACCGAACTCAACGACGATGGCGCCATTGCCCGCCTGCTGAGCAATCCGGCGGCAACCGATGTGGTGCTGGTGGAACCGGTGTGGCAGCCAGAGGCGGTCGCGATGCTGGAACGTCCGCCGTCAGGCCCGACCGAGGAAGGCATCGAAGAGGTTGCGGCCGAACTGCCCGATCCTCCCGCCTCTCCTCCGCTCCCACCCTCCCCTTCGCCAACCGGATCGGCTGCGCCGGACGAATGATGGAAAAGCTCAACCCGACCGCGCGCAGGGATCTGTTCGGAAGCAAGATCAACCGTGATCACTCGTCTGCGCTCGTTTATGGGGTGCCCTGGCTTTCGATCATCCTGGCTTCGCTGGTGCCGATGTGGCCTGTGATTGCCCCGGCGCCTGTCGTGCCGCCGCTGGCCTTTATGTTTCTGCTTGCCTGGCGTCTGCTGCGGCCCGGAGTATTGCCGCTGTGGGCGGGTTTTCCGCTTGGCCTGTGTGACGATCTTCTGTCCGGTCAGCCGCTTGGCAGCAGCATCCTGCTGTTCTCGCTAACGCTGATCGCGCTCGATCTGTTCGAGCTGCGCTTCCCCTGGCGCGGCTTCTGGCAGGACTGGATTGTCGCGGCGGTGCTGATCATGCTGTTCCTGCTGTTGTCGGGGGTGTTTTCCGCAGCGAGGCTCGATCTGCTGCATTTCTGGTTGCTGGCGCCGCAGGCCTTGCTCTCCTTGGTGCTCTTTCCCATTATTGTAGGTGTCGTGGCGATATTGGATCGCCTGCGCCTGCTCCGCGTGAGGCGGATCGATTGAGCTATGGAACAGAGACTTAGCAGCAACTCCCTAAAGGAGACGTTCGACCGCCGCAGCTTCGTTGTTGGCGCGGTTCAGGGCGGCGTGGGGCTGCTGCTGGCGGCGCGCATGGGCTATATCGCCGTGGCCGAAAACGAGAAATACGAGATGGAGGCGGAGAGCAACCGCGTCAATCTCTCGCTCATTCCGCCGCGTCGTGGCTGGATTCTCGACCGCAACGGTTCGCCGCTTGCCTCCAACCGCAGCGACTTTCGTGTCGATATTATTCCCGAACGCCTGCACGACCGGGAAGCGACGGTCGACCTGCTCTCGAAGGTACTGGCCTTCGACGATCTTGAGCGCAAGGATCTGGTCGAGCGCATCGAGAATGCATCGAGCTATCAGGTTGTGCCGGTGGCAAGCGGGCTGGACTTCGAGAAATATGCCGCGCTTACCGTGCGCTTACCCGAGCTACCGGGTGTGCTCCCGCAGCAATCCTATGCCCGTTATTACCCGACTGGCAGTTCGGTAGGCCACCTGATCGGTTATGTCGGTGCCCCCAGCCGGGAGGAATACGAGGAGGAGCCGCAGCCGCTGCTGCTCACGCCCGGCTTCAAGATGGGCAAGGACGGGATCGAGAAACAGTTCGAGCAGGAATTGCGCGGCGTGCCCGGGGCACGGCGCGTGGAAGTCACCGCGACGGGCCGCCGCGTGCGCGACCTCGAAACGCGTGAGGATATACCTGGCGATCCCATCCGGCTGACCATCGATGGACCGCTGCAGGACTATGCCGCCCGCCGCATCGGGCTCGAATCCGGCTCGGTGGTGGTGATCGACTGCCTGACCGGTGACCTGATGTGCATGGCCTCCATGCCTAGCTTCGATCCCAACAGCTTTTCCGACGGGATCGGGCGTGTCGAATATTCGATGCTGAGCGAGAACGACCGGGTGCCCTTGCGCAACAAGGTTCTCCAAGGGCTCTATCCGCCGGGATCGACCGTAAAGCCGATGGTCGCGATGGCTTTTCTCGAAGCGGGTCTCTCACCTGATGCCAGCGTCAATTGTAGCGGTGGCCTGCGTGTCGGCAACAGGGTATTCCACTGCTGGAACCGGCGTGGGCACGGCAGCGTCGATATGGCGAAGGGCATTTATCAAAGCTGCGACGTCTATTTTTATTATTTCGCCCAGCAGCTCGGAATGAACGTAATCTCCGACATGGCGCGCCGCTGCGGGCTGGGTCAGGAGTTCCCGCTGCCGGTCACCAGTCAGTTCTACGGGACTGTGCCCGATCCCGAGTGGAAGCTGAAAAAATATGGCCGCGAGTGGCAGGCCTTCGATACGGTGAATGCGACCATCGGTCAGGGCTACATGCTGTTCAATCCGCTGCAACTGGCTGTCTATTCAGCGCGCATCGCCACCGGTAGGACCGTGATGCCGCGTCTGATCCTCGACGGTAAAACTCCGAAGTTCGGCAGCATGAATTTCCATGGCGACCACGTACAGGTCATCCAGAATGCGATGAGCGACGTGATCAATGGCCCTGGCACCGCTGGCCGCGCCAGGCTTCCGGTCGACGATATTTTGATGGCCGGCAAGACGGGAACGGCGCAGGTTGTCTCGCTTAGCCTCTCAAACGGTAAGGCCGGGCCTTGGAAGTATCGTGACCATGGCCTTTTCATCTGCTTCGCCCCATTCAACAATCCGCGCTATGCTTGCGCCGTGGTTATCGAACACGGCGGCGGCTCGGGCTCCGCCTATCCCATTGCCCGCGACGTCATGACCTTTCTGTTCGATCCGGCCAAGGCGCTCGATGCGCTGCACGGGTTCGAGAAGCAGTGGGGCGGTACGGCGCAAAAGCGGCTTGAACAGTCCTATGCGGCCTATGCCGCTGCCGCCGGCGTCGATCTGCCCCCTGCCCCTGCCCCGATACAGCTGGCAGAGAAGGTCGATGCCGAGGCGCGCGCAGCGATTTCGGAACCTGCAACACCCGTTACCGACGCTCTCACACCGCGCGAAGATCCTGTCGCAAGCGCCAATGGCAACCTGACGTGAGACGCGCGGTAACCCTGCCGGCTCCGCTGGCACAGATTCCGTGGCAGGTCATTCTGCCCATAGCCTTGCTCGTCGCCTTCGGAGGCGCCGTGCTATACTCGGCAGCGGGCGGATCGATGTCGCCCTACGCCAGTTCGCACCTGCTGCGCTTTGCGGTAACGCTGACGATGGCGTTGGTGATGTCGTTTTTCCCGCTCGATCTGGCCAAGATGGCGGCGGTGCCGATCTATGCTGCGGTGGTGCTGTTGCTGATGCTTGTGGAAGCGTTGGGGGCCATTGGCGGAGGAAGCCAGCGCTGGCTGAACCTCGGCTTCATGGTTTTGCAACCCTCAGAACTGATGAAGCCAGCGATCGTGCTGGTGCTGGCGTGGTTCTATCATGGCTTGCCGGTCGGTCTGATCGGTACCTGGCGCGCTGTCGTTCCCGCAGCGGGGTTAATCGGCCTGCCGATGCTGCTGGTGCTGTTGCAACCCGATCTGGGCACCGCGCTGGCCATCGCCTTTGGCGGCGCAGTGGTGATGTACATGGCAGGCCTGCCCGGCAAGTGGTTTGCGGGCGGCGCGTTGGCAGCCATGGTGGCCATTCCGGTGGCCTATTTCTTCGGACTGAAGGATTATCAGCGGCGGCGCGTGACCACGTTCCTCGATCCGGAGAGTGATCCGCTTGGCGCCGGCTACCACATAACCCAATCGAAGATTGCGATCGGTTCCGGAGGGCTGTTCGGCAAAGGCTTCGGCAACGGTTCGCAAAGCTCGCTGGACTATCTGCCCGAGCCGCACACCGATTTTGTCTTCGCGACCATGGCCGAAGAGTGGGGACTAATCGGTGGCCTTTTCGTGCTGCTGATTTTTGGCCTCGTGCTGCGCTGGGGGCTGACCGTGGCCCGCGATGCCGAAGATCGCTTTTCGCGCCTTTTGGCGGGCGGCATGGTGGCGACGATCTTCTTCTACGCTGCGGTCAATCTGATGATGGTGATGGGCATGGCGCCAGTGGTTGGAATCCCCTTGCCATTTATGAGCCATGGCGGTTCGTCGATGCTCACCAACATGATTTGCGTGGGCACGCTGATGATGGTGAGCCGGTGGAACAAGCAGCCGCGCGGAAACTTTTAGGCGAGCTTGAAGAAACCTCTTTTCAACCGCGAGACAATCGTTATTAGACGCCTCTCCGCGATTCGCGGTGACCGGAAAAAGCCGGTGTGGACGCATAGCTCAGTTGGTAGAGCAGCTGACTCTTAATCAGCGGGTCCTAGGTTCGAGCCCTAGTGCGTCCACCATTTTTCTTCTTAAAAGACAAACTCTTGCAGAGTGTGATCTGGCGTGACTCGTTGCGATGGGTGTCATGTTGTAGCCTGTAGCTCATATGCCAGAGTTGGTGGCCACTGATAACAAGGCTGGCTTGCCCGCGACTAGCTGATGACATCAAGCACAAAGCAGGGACGAAGCTCCGGCCGGGAACCTTGCAAGAGCTATCTGAGCATCCGTCGTCGCCACCGGTATCGGTAGATCTGAATGCGCGCCTAACTCCAGAGCAAGATGATCAGTCGCAGCATGTTCAACTAAGCCAGTTACACGATATTGCATGGGTACTGGCCATCGATCCATTCGGCCAGCAAAGAACATCCGCAAACGTTTGGGGCGTCGATCAGCGAACGCACGGATCACCGAGCGAAAAATGTTGCTTGCGATTGTGGAGTAACACTAAGGCCAGCATCTTGTTCATAAGGTTCGAGCATCTTGCATAACGTGAAATCGAAGCATGGCCTGCGTGATTCTCTCAGTCGCGGTTCGCTTATCGGCCTGCTTGTCGGTGTCGGGTTTTTCCTCGCCGCCGCCTATGCTGCATCCACCAATATCCTCGGTATGCAGGAAAACGAGGCGCGCATCCGCAACACCCACGAGGTGCTCACCACGCTCGATGCCCTGCTGATCGCGGCGCTTGATACGGAAACCGGCCAGCGCGGCTTCGTTCTTACTGGCGACGACAAATACCTCGAACCTTATCACCAGGGTGTCGCCGCCGCGCAGACCAGCCTGTCTGAGCTAGAAACGCTGACCCAATACAGCACTGTTCAGCGCCGAAGCCTTCGCTCGCTGCGCGCCGCGGTCGATACCAAATTTCGTTTTGCGGAAAGGGCGATCCGGATCCGGCGTGAGGCAGGAATGGCGGCAGCGGTCGACTTGACCGACAGCGATCGCGGCAAGCTCGCAATGGACGCGATCCGTCAGCAGATGGCGCGGATGACTCGCGAAGAGGTCGTGGAACGCGAGGAGCGCGTCGCCGAACTGGCGGCGGCGTCCCGCCGCGCGATCGTCAGCGCCCTGGTCACCAGCCTGATCGGGATCGTCCTTACCGTAGCGATCTATATCATCCTGGCGCGCACCAATCGTACTCGAGACCGCCAGCGGTGGCTGCAGTCCGCTCAGGTTGAATTGAGCGAGGCAATGCGAGGCGAGAAGTCGGTGCATGAAGTGGGTGCCGCAGTGCTCTCGTTCCTTGCCGAAAGAAGCGGCGCTAATGGCGGCGCGCTTTTCAAGGGCGAGCATGGCATATTCAGGCGCGTGGCAATGCTCGGCGTGGCGGACGCCTCCTCCGTGCCGGAAAAGTTCGGGCTGAACGAAGGCCTCCTCGGCAAAGTCGCGACCGATGCGCGCGCAACCACTCTTGCAGAAATTCCCGCCGGTTATCTCAAGATCGGATCCGCGTTGGGGAGCGACGCCCCGCGAAACCTCGTGGTGGCCCCCATGTTCAACGAGGGTGACGTGAATGCGGTGGTCGAGCTCGGCTTCTTCGACGAAGTGGACGAAAGAACGCTCGAACTGCTCGACACCGTTTCCGGCTCGATCGGCATTGCGCTTCGCTCTGCACGCTTCCGCGAGCGACTGCAGGAGGCACTTGAGGAAACCCAGCAGCAGGCCGGCGAATTGCAGGCCCAAAGCGAGGAACTGCGGGTTTCCAACGAGGAACTTGAAGAGCAAGGCAACGCGCTGAAGGAATCCCAGGCACGGCTCGAACTTCAGCAGGTCGAACTCGAACAGACCAACAGCCAGCTCGAAGAGCAGGCGGAGACGCTCGAAGGCCAACGCGACGAGCTGAAACGCGCGACAGCCTCGCTACAGCTCAAGGCGCGCGAGTTGGAGCAGGCGAGCCAGTACAAATCGGATTTCCTGGCGAACATGAGCCACGAATTGCGCACGCCGCTCAATTCGCTGCTGATCCTGTCGAAGCTTCTCGGCGACAATCCGGATGGCAACCTGAATGCCGATCAGGTCAAGTTCGCCCGCACGATTGAATCTTCCGGTAACGACCTTCTGACTCTCATCAACGATATCCTCGACCTTTCGAAGATCGAGGCGGGTCACGTGGAAATCGACGCCGCAGCGGTCGCGACCGAGCGCCTCGCGACAGATCTGCGCAAGGTGTTCGAGCCGCTGGCGCAGCAGCGCGGTCTGGAGCTGGCTCTGACCATACAGCCAGATGCGCCCGGTTCGATCGAAACCGATCGCCTGAGGCTGGAGCAGGTTTTGAAGAACCTTCTCTCGAACGCGATAAAGTTCACGGAGGAGGGCAGCGTTGCGCTGACCATCTCACAAGGTGAAGACGATACGGTCGACTTCGCAGTGGCCGACACCGGCATTGGCATCGATGAAGCCCAGCGCGAGGCGATCTTCGAAGCCTTCCGGCAGGCTGACGGCACGATCAGTCGCAGGTTTGGCGGGACAGGTCTCGGCTTGTCCATTTCGCGCGAGCTGGTCCGTTTGCTGGGCGGAACCATTCGGCTGGAAAGTGAGCCGGGCAAGGGTAGCACCTTCGTGGTGACGGTGCCGACGAGCTATGATCCTGCCAAAGTTGCGCCGCGACAGGTCGCGCCCTCTGGCGAAGAGCCGGCACAGGCAGGGAAAGCACCTGCGCGCCCGTCGGGCCAGATGCAGTCGGGCAAGTCGAAGCCAGCCAAGGCCAGCGCGGCCGCCGTCGAAGATGACCGAAAGGCCCTGACGGAAGGCAAGCGTCTGCTGCTGGTAATCGAGGATGACGCCACCTTTGCTGGCATCGTGTGCGACCTTTCCCGCGAACTGGGTTTCCAGTGTATCGTCACCGGAACAGCGCAGGAAGCGATAGAGCTTGCTCGCGAATACAAGCCGAGCGCAATCGTGCTTGATATCGGCTTGCCGGACCAGTCCGGCCTTACCGTGCTCGACCAGCTCAAGCATGAGGAAGAGACGCGGCACATTCCGATCCATGTGATCTCAGGTTCTGACCAGAGCCAGACTGCGCTGGCGCTTGGTGCAGTCGGCTTTTTGGAAAAGCCGGCCCCGCGCGAACGCCTCGCTGCCGTGCTTTCGGGGTTGCAGGAGAAACTCGCGTCGAGCGTGCGACGGGTGCTGATCGTGGAAGACGACGAGGTCCAGCGCGATGCGGTCGGCAAATTGCTCAGCTCGCAAGACGTTGAAACCGTCGGGGTCGGTACCGCTGCCGAATGCCTGGAGGAACTGCGCAGTGGTCAGTACGACTGCATGGTTCTCGACCTGTCCCTGCCCGATGCTTCCGGTTTCTCGCTGCTTGAAACGTTGAGCGAAGATGAGGGCGGGCCCTTCCCGCCGGTCATCGTATATACGGGCCGCGATCTGTCGTCGGATGAAGAACAGCGCCTCCGCCGCTATTCCAGTTCGATCATCATAAAGGGTGCGAAGTCGCCCGAACGGTTGCTGGACGAGGTATCGCTGTTTCTGCACCGGGTTGTGTCAGACCTGCCGCCAGAGCAGCGCCAGATGATCGAGAAGGCGCGCCACCGCGATGCGGCGCTCGAAGGCAGGCGCATCCTCATCGTCGAGGACGACGTGCGCAACGTTTACTCGCTCACCAGCGTGCTTGAACCGCGCGGCGCATCAACGCGGATCGCGCGGAACGGCCAAGAAGCGCTCGACGCACTCGCCGAAGCGGTCGACGACCCCGCGAAGGCCATCGATCTCGTGCTGATGGACGTGATGATGCCCGTGATGGATGGCCTCGCCGCCGCCCGTAAGATCCGGGTCGATCCGCACTGGAAAAAGCTGCCGATAGTCATGCTCACGGCCAAGGCAATGCCCGACGATCAGCAGAAGTGCATCGATGCGGGCGCCAACGATTACATGGCCAAGCCGATCGACGTGGATAAGCTGCTGTCGCTGGTGCGCGTATGGATGCCGAGGTAGTGAGCGAGAGCATCGAGGATATCGAAATTCAGCTGCTGCTGGATGCGCTCTATCGCCACTATCATTACGATTTCCGCCACTATGCCCGCGCGTCGATCAAGCGCCGCCTGCTGCAGGCGCGAACGCAACTGGGCTATGACAGCATATCCGCCATCCAGTCGGCGGTCCTTCACGACGAGACGATCCTGCCGCGCCTGCTGAACTTCCTTACCGTGCAGGTAAGCGAGATGTTCCGCGACCCTTCTTATTTCCGCGCTTTGCGCGAGAAGGTGGTGCCACATCTGCGCACCTACCCCTCGCTCAAGGTCTGGGTTGCAGGGTGTAGCCACGGCGAGGAACTCTATTCGCTATCGATTCTGTTTGCTGAAGAAGGGCTTGCCGACCGCACGATGTTCTACGCGACGGACATCAATCCGGCAGCGCTGCGTGCGGCGCAGGCGGGTGTCTACCCGCTCGACCGCATTCGCCTCTTTACGGAGAACCACCGCCTCTCGGGCGGGCACTCGTCGCTATCCGACCATTACACCGCGAACTACGACCGGGCCGTGTTCGACAAGTCGCTGCGGAAGCGCACCGTCTTTTCCGATCATAGCCTGGTGACGGACGCCGCCTTTGGCGAGATGCATCTGATTTCCTGCCGCAACGTGCTCATCTATTTCGATCGCGAATTGCAGGACCGGGTCGTCGGCCTGTTCGGAGAATCGCTCGTGCGTGGCGGCTTCCTGGGCATTGGTTCGAAAGAGAGCCTGCGCTTTTCCGCCCACGCCAATCAGTTTGCCGATTTCGTGCGTACCGAACGGATATACCGGAGAAACGCGCGATGAGCGTGCGGGCTGTCGTAATCGGTACGTCGGCAGGCGGGGTGCAGGCCCTGTCGCATGTGCTTCCGGCCTTGCCGGCCGACTTTCCGGCGCCGGTGCTGGTCGTCGTCCATGTCCCGCCCCGGCGAAAAAATGCGCTGGTCGCGCTGTTTGCAAACAAATGCCAGCTCGCGGTAAAGGAAGCCGAGGACAAGGAGCCGCTTGCACCCGGCACGATCTATTTCGCGCCGCCCGATTATCACCTGCTGGTAGAGACCAGCGGCACGATTGCCCTGTCGTCCGACGAGGCAGTCAACTACTCTCGCCCGGCAATCGACGTCCTGTTCGAAAGCGCAGCGGATGCCTTTGGCCCGGGCACTGTCGGGATCGTTATGACGGGGGCGAACTATGATGGTGCGCAGGGCTTGCGGGCCGTGTGTGCGGCTGGGGGGCACGGCATCGTGCAGACCCCGGCAACGGCCGAAGTTGCGACCATGCCTGAAGCTGCCCTAGCCGCGTGCCCCGATGCACAGGCGATGCGGCTCGAAGAAATCGAACATGCTTTGGAGGCGATGCTCGCGCGATGACCCACAACGTGAAGTTCCTGTTGGTCGATGACCTGGAGGAAAATCTCCTCGCGCTTGACGCTCTGCTGGCACGCGAGGGTCTTGAACTGCACAAGGCGCGCAGCGGCGAGGATGCGCTCGAACTGATGCTTGGCAACGAGTATGCCCTCGCCCTGCTTGACGTGCAGATGCCCGGCATGGATGGCTTCGAGCTGGCTGAAATCATGCGCGCGAACGAGCGTTCGCGGCACATTCCGATCATATTTCTCACCGCCGGAAGCGGAGACGCGACGCGCAAGTTTCGCGGGTATGAAGCCGGTGCCGTCGATTTCATTCAAAAGCCGATCGAAGCCGATATCCTCCGATCGAAATCAAAGGTCTTTTTTGATCTATATGTTCAGCGCCAGCAGATCACTTCGCAGCGTGACGAACTTGCCACTCTGACGGCGGCGCTGCAGGCCGCCGACCAGCAGAAAAACCGCTTCCTTGGCGTGCTCGCCCATGAATTGCGCAATCCGCTGGCAGTATTGCTGGCCGGCCTGAATTTCCTCGAGCGGCCGAGAGAGGGTCTCGACCTCGCCACCGTGCGTGAATCGATGCGAAGGCATCTCAGTCACATGACACGGCTCGTCGATGATCTGCTCGACATCAATCGTATTGAGCACGGCAAGATATCGCTGCGGAAGGAAATGGTGCTTTTGAGCGACATTTTGCCGCCAGCCCTTGAGATTGCCGGGCCGGCGATTGAGGCGAGCGGACATGAACTTCAGGTCGAAGTCCCTGATGATCCGGTTACTCTGAATGTCGATCCGGCGCGCTTTATCCAGATCATTGGCAACATTGTCAGCAACGCGGCACGGTATACGCCAAATGGCGGAAAGATCACCGTGGTCGTGTCGACGCAAGGTGATAAAGTGAGCATCACCGTGGCCGATAACGGCGTCGGAATACCGGCCGAACAGCAATCAATCATCTTCGAAATGTTTGAACAATCGGACAATGGCCGCGGGTTTATTGGAGACGGGTTGGGGATTGGTCTCGCCTTGGTCAAACAGCTTGTCGAACTGCATGGTGGCGAAATCCACCTGGTCAAGAGCGCGCCTGGCGAAGGAAGCACATTCGAAGTGCAGTTGCCGCTGGTGCAATAGCTCTCGCGGCACTTCGTTACCGCGATCGATTGTTGAAGCCAAACATCTCGTTGTTCGATGCAAAATTGGCGGTTCCGTTTGCCGCAGCCCTCCTGTAGTCCCGGCGCAAACTGGGAGAGGAGAGTAGAACCCATGTCGATCCTTGCTGGCCGTGTGGTCGTCGTCACCGGAGCGAGTTCGGGTATCGGGGAGGCTTGCGCGATTGAGTTCGTCAACCGTGGCGCGAAGGTGGTGCTGGCCGCGCGCCGGGTCGAACGCCTAAAAGGGCTCGTCGAGAAAATCGAAGCCATGGGCGGCGAGGCCCTCGCCGTTGCAACCGATGTTACCGATGAAGATGCCGTCGCCAACCTGTTCGCGCAGGCGGTGGCGAAGTTCGGCACCGTCGATGTGCTGATCAACAATGCCGGTATCGCCGAGAACACTCCCGTCCACGAAACCAGCCTCGAGCAGTGGTCGCAGGTCATCAACACCAACCTCACCAGCGCCTTTCTGTGCGCCAAACATGCCTGGCCGATCTTCCTCAAGGGCGGGCACGGGCGCATCGTCAATGTCGGATCGATCTCGGCCAAGGTGCCGCGGTCGGAGTGCCCTTCGTACACCGCCAGCAAATTCGGCCTTGCGGGGCTTACCCATGCTCTCGCGGTTGACGGGCGCGACCAGAACATTGCGGTGTCGATCTTCCATCCCGGCATCGTGGCAACCGAGATCATGCCTGGCTCGGTCAAGCTGCCCGAAAACTTCGCGGCAACACCCGAGGAAGCTGCTGGCATCATCGTCCACATGTGCGACATGCCCGATCACCTCAATTTCTATGAGGCGCTGATGGTGCAGAACAAGCTGCCCTTCCTCGGACGCGGCTGACACCTGCGATGTCGGCGGACCTTGCCTGCTGGAACATTGCCGATCTGCGCCGCAAGGCCGAAGCACGCCTTCCGCGCGGCGTTTGGGAGTATCTCGAACGCGGGGTGGAGGATGAGACGGGAATGGGGCGCAATAGGGCCGCGCTCGATGCGCTGACCTTCGTGCCGCGGGTTGCGCGCAATGTGGAGCAGATAGATCTCTCGGCCAGTCTGCTGGGAGAGCAAAGCGCCCTGCCCTTCGCCATCGGCCCGACCGGTGCCGCGGGGCTGATCCACTACAACGGCGATATCGCACTGGCGCGTGCGGCGCGCGCGGCGGGCATTCCGTTTACTATCTCCAGCGCCAGCACGCTCAATCTCGAACAGATCGTGGCCGAAGCCGGCCGCGTCTGCTTTCAGCTCTATCTCTGGGAAAACCGGGAGCTGTCGTTCGACGTGGTGCGCCGTGCGCAAGCCGCCGGCTGCGATACGCTGTTCGTTACGCTTGATCTGCCGGTTCCGCCCAACCGCGAATATCTGAGCCGAAACGGCTTTGGCATCCCCTTCAAACCCAACCGACAGAACGTGGCCGATGTGCTCATGCATCCGCGCTGGCTGCTGGGTGTGATCGGGCAATACATGCTGCGCGAGGGCAAGCTGCCGCAACAGGCGAACCTGCCTCCGCATCTGCGTCATTCGATCGGTAAGGGCGGAATGCCCGGCGCGCAGTTCAAGCAGGATAACCTCGATTGGGACGGGATCGCCGAGCTGCGCGATATGTGGCGCGGCAAGATGGTCGTGAAGGGGGTGCTGCATCCAGACGATGCGGTATTGGCGGCGCGGTATGGCCTGGATGCTGTGATCGTCTCCAACCACGGCGGGCGGGCGCTGGACTATTCGATTGCTGCCATTGATGCACTGCCTGCCGTGCTCGATGCTGCGGGTGAGCGGCTCGATGTGTGGTATGATAGCGGCATTCGGCGCGGCAGCGACATCGCTAAGGCGCTGGCTTTAGGGGCAAAAGGCGTGCTGATCGGCCGCGCGACGCTCTATGGCCTTGCCGCAGGCGGTGAAGTCGGGGTGGCGCGCGCTATCGCTTTGCTGGAGCAAGAGCTGCGGCGTACCATGGCCTATCTGGGCGTCACCAGCATTGAGGGGCTTGATCGTTCGGTATTCAGCCCAGCGCGAGTTTGATAAGAGACCACGTAGCTCGATCAATGGTTGATCACATCGAATGTGATGCCTATCAAAGCGTCACATTGTAATGTGATTTGAGAAAGCGCCATGTCCGATCTAGTTCTTTCCAAGGTTTTCGCCCTTATCGGGGAAGGCAAAATGACCCGCGCGGGGCTCGCCCGTGCTGCCGGTCTTCATGCCAACACGCTGCGCGATTGCACCGAGCCGGGGTGGAACCCAACCGCCGAGACGCTCGGCAAGCTCGAACGCTTCCTGTCGGAGAATGACGACAGCCCGGTGCTGGTCGGGATCGAGGAGCTGATCGAGGAAGCGCGCAACGGACGCATGTTCATCCTGGTCGACGACGAGGATCGCGAGAACGAAGGCGATCTGGTGATCCCCGCCCAGATGGCTACGCCCGATGCGATCAACTTCATGGCCACCCATGGCCGCGGATTGATCTGTCTGGCCCTGTCCAAAACGCGTGTCGATTCGCTTGGGCTTGAACTGATGAGCCGAAAGAACCGCACTCGGCACGAGACCGCCTTTACCGTCGCCATCGAGGCGCGCGAGGGCGTCACCACCGGGATCAGCGCCGCCGACCGCGCCCGCACCGTCTCCGTCGCGATCGACGCTTCCAAGGGGCCGGACGATATCGTCACCCCCGGCCACGTGTTTCCGCTGGTGGCGCGCGAGGGCGGCGTTCTGGTGCGCGCCGGCCATACCGAGGCCGCGGTGGACATTTCGCGGCTCGCCGGGCTCAACCCCAGCGGTGTGATCTGCGAGATCATGAACGAAGACGGGACCATGGCCCGCTTCGACCAGCTGCTCGCCTTTGCCCGCAAGCATCGGTTGAAGATCGGCACGATCCGCGATCTCATCGCCTACCGTCGCCAGAACGACAATCTCGTCGAGAAGCGCGAAGAGGCCCGTTTCGCTTCGGCTTGGGGCGACGACTGGCGCGCGATCAGCATGTGGAACAAGGCGACCAAGAACGAAACCTTGGCGCTGGTCAAAGGGCATATCGATCCCGAGAAACCGACGCTGGTGCGGATGCACGCGCTGTCGGTATTCGACGATGTCTTTGCGCATAAAGGCGAACGCTCGGGCCTGCTCGAAGGCGCGATGCGGGCCATTGCCGAGGAAGGTGCGGGCGTTGTGGTGGTGATCAACAGGCCCTCCCCCGAATTCGCCTCGCGCGCGATCCGTTCGCTTGAAGACCGCCCGCGCGAGACGGAGGAAGAGCAACGCGACTACGGCGTCGGCGCGCAGATCCTTACCGAGCTTGGCGTGCGCGACATGATCCTGCTCACCAACACCTCGCATTCGCTGGTCGGCCTTGATGGCTATGGCCTGTCGATTGTCGGGGAACGTCCCATTGCCTGCGGAGTCGAATGACCATGGCCCGTTTCCTTATTGTCGAAGCCCGCTTTTATGAGCACCTCAATGACCTCTTGATCGCGGGCGCGCGCACCGCGCTGGAAGACGCCGGACACAGTGTGGACGTGCTCACCGTTCCGGGCGCGCTTGAGGTGCCGGGTGCGATTGCGCTTGCTGCTGAAAGTGGCCGCTACGACGGCTTTGTCGCCATCGGCGTGGTGATCCGGGGCGAGACCTATCACTTCGAAATCGTCGCCGGCGAAAGTGCGCGCGCGATCATGGCGCTGACCATGGACGCGGTCGCGATCGGCAACGGTATTCTCACCGTGGAGAACGAGCAGCAGGCGCTGGTGCGTGCTGATCCGGCGCAGAAGAACAAGGGCGGCGAGGCGGCAGTGGCGGCCATGCGTCTGCTTGAATTGCAGGAGCAGTTCCAGTGAGCAACCATCCTTCTTTCGGCGGTTTGCCAATCGTGCTGGGCGGCAATGTGTTCGGCTTCACCGCCGATGAGGACACCAGCTTTGCCGTGCTCGACCGGTTCTATGAAGCTGGCGGGCGGATGATCGATACGGCGCAGGGTTACTCGGTATGGGTGCCAGGCCATGTCGGCGGCGAGAGCGAGGCGGTGATCGGCAAGTGGCTCAACGCACGCGGAGTGCGTTCCGACATGCTGATCGCCACCAAGACCGGCATGAACGGTGATCCGGGCGATCTCGATCCGGCCAAGGTCCGCAGCGAGCTGGAGAAAAGCCTCGACCGGCTGCAGACCGACTATGTCGATCTCTACTACGCGCACCGCGATGAAGAGCAGACCCCGCAGGCCGAAACTGCCGCCGGGTTCGGCGAACTGGTTGCCGAGGGAAAGGTGCGCGAACTGGGCGCATCGAATTACTCGGCCGCACGCTTGCGCTCGCTGAACGAGGCCGCCGAAGCTGCGGGAGCCGCGCGGTTCACCGTGTTGCAGAACGAGTACAACCTCGTTGTTCGCAATGGCTTCGATGCCGAACTTCAGACCTATTGTGAAGAGGCGGGGATTGCACACTATCCGTGGTTCGGTCTTGCCGCCGGTTTTCTCACAGGAAAGTATCGCACGCGCGAAGATCTTGAGCAGAGCAGCCGCGGATCAAGTATCGAGCGATTTTTCGACAAGGGTTTGAAGGTGCTCCCGGCGCTCGACGAAGTGGCCGCAGAAACTGGTGACAGCCTTGGCGCGGTTGCGCTCGCCTGGCTGGCTGCGCAGCCTGGCATCACCGCGCCCATTGCCAGTGCGAGCAAGCCAGAACAGCTCGATCTGCACTTCGAGGCAGTCAATCTGACGCTGAGCGAAAGCCAGATTGCGAAGCTCACCGACGCGGGTGCCTGAAACGGTTTAGTGGTCCCCAGAACGCGGGTACAATTGGTTCAATCGCGCGATCTTGCGGGCGCTGGCCGTTGGCCAACGGGTACGCCAGTTCTCGCAATATCATGTTCTGCAAAAATCACATCGTGATGTGATTTCACGGTCCGACACAATTCAGAGTTCGGCTGATCGGGAACCACCCGGCACCCATCAGCGCTCTGGCCTGTATGAACGGACCTCTCGAATGGATCGCCGCCATCGGCACGATGCTCGCCGCTGGCCTGATCGCTGCCGACCTGGGCCGACGCGCAACAGGCTACGGCTTCATCCTGTTCTGTCTGGTGTCGATTACCTGGGTCATCTCGGGGCTGACCTCCGACGCGCTGCCGATCGCGGCGATGAATGCCATCTTGCTGATCATCAACGCATGGGGCGTGTGGCAATATCTGCTCAGCCGCAAGAACCGCAAGGTGATGGAGCGGATGGAGCCGATCGAGAAAGAGATCGAGCATGAGGTCGAGGCCGAGCAGGAGCCTTAGCGTCGCCCCCTGCCCGGCCCGCCGATCTGTTTAGCCGCCCAGACGCCCGAAGCAGCCCTTGCCCGCATAGCGCGCGCCGCTGCCCAGCTCTTCCTCGATACGGATCAGCTGGTTGTACTTCGCCAGCCGGTCCGAACGGGCGAGCGAGCCGGTCTTGATCTGGCCGCAGTTGGTGGCGACCGCCAGGTCGGCAATCGTCGCATCTTCGGTTTCGCCCGAGCGGTGGCTCATCACGTTGGTGTAGCCGGCACGGTGCGCGATCTCGACCGCTTCCAGCGTTTCGGTCAGCGAGCCGATCTGGTTCACCTTCACCAGCATCGAGTTGGCGAGGCCCTGCTCGATGCCCATGGACAGGCGCTTGGGGTTGGTCACGAACAGGTCGTCACCCACCAGCTGGACCTTGTCGCCGATCATGTCGGTCAGCGCCTTCCAGCCTTCGAAGTCGTCTTCGGCCATGCCGTCCTCGATCGACTTGATCGGATAGTCGGCGCACAGCTTGGCCAGATATTCGGCCATTTCCTGCGAATTCAGCGACAGCTGCTCGCCCGCCAGATCATAACGGCCATCGGAGAAGAACTCGGTCGATGCGCAGTCGAGCGCCAGCATGATGTCTTCGCCCGGCTTGAACCCGGCTTTCTCGATCGAGGCCATGATGAAATCGAGTGCATCGCGCGTGCCAGCCAGGTTCGGGGCAAAGCCGCCCTCGTCGCCGACCGAGGTCGACAGACCCTTCTCGGCCAGGCCCTTCTTCAGCGTGTGGAAGATTTCCGCGCCCCAGCGTACGCCCTCGGCCAGCGTTTCCGCGCCAACCGGCATCACCATGAATTCCTGCACGTCGATCGGGTTGTCGGCATGTTCGCCGCCATTGACGATGTTCATCATCGGCGTCGGCAGCACATGGGCCGATACGCCGCCGACATAGGAATAGAGCGGCAGACCGCGCGCATTGGCGGCAGCCTTGGCGGCTGCGAGGCTGACGCCTAGGATGGCGTTCGCACCCAGACGCGCCTTGTTGGCGGTGCCGTCCAGCTCGATCATCGCATAGTCGAGATCGCGCTGATCTTCCGCGTCGAGACCGAGCAGCGCATCGGCGATCTCGGTGTTCACGGCTTCAACCGCCTTCAGCACGCCCTTGCCCAGATAGCGGCCCTTCTCGCCATCGCGCAGTTCCACCGCCTCGTGCGCGCCGGTCGAGGCGCCCGAAGGCACCGCCGCGCGGCCGAAGCTGCCGTCTTCGAGCAGGATGTCGACCTCGACCGTGGGGTTGCCCCGGCTGTCGAGGATTTCGCGGCCATGGATGTCGATAATGGCGGTCATTGCAAGGCGCTCCAAATGGTTATGCGTGACGTGGTTTTGCGCCTCCTATGCGGCGGAACATTCAAGGGCAAGCCGCGTTGGAGTCTTGAAAGTGGGTGTATTATCTTCACGATACCCCTGTGTAAGAATTCGTGCGCACCGGAAGTCATGTCCGGAGCACTTCGCAAGAAAGGGAATACCATGGCTCCTACTCAGAAGACCGAAGCTCCCAAGCCTGCCACCGCCACTGCTGTGACCGCCCCCGAGCCGACCTCGACCGCGGGAACTGAAGAGGCGAAGTCGCGCTTCAATGCCGCTATCGGCGAAGCCAAGGCCGGCGCTGCCGCTCTTAAGGGTGAAGCCAGCGCACGCGGGCATGACATGGCCGACGATGCGATGGCCCGGGCAGGCGATCTTGCCGTTGAAGGAAAGACCAAGGCTAGCGATGCGCTCGTCAGCCTTTCGAAGCTGGTGGACGAGAACGCCGCCATGATCGACGAGAAGTTCGGCGCCAAATATGGAGACTACGCTCGCCGCGCTTCGGGTTACCTCACCGACTCTGCCAAGACGCTGAATGAGAAGAGCTACGAGGAACTGAGCGAGGATGCGCGTGAGGCTATTCGCAAGAGCCCCGCGACCGCAGTCGGCATTGCCGCCATCGCCGGTTTCATGGTTTCGCGTCTGTTCCGTCGCTAACGCGTGGCAACCAATACGCCTGACCCAACCGCAGTGCCCGGCCCCGATCCTGAGGATCAGCCGGGACAAAGGCAAAAAGGCTCGCCGGGCTCTGCTCCCGACGAGCCTTTTGTGCGCACTCTGGCCGAGGATATGGGGGCGCTCGCCAGCGATGCGCTCAACTATTTCGACGCCGAGTTCGCGTTCCAGAAAACCCGCGCGCGCCTGGCTGGCAATCGACTGGTTACGGCGATTGCCTTGGGCATCGTCGCTATCGTGCTCGTCCTGCTCGCGGCAGTCGGGCTGACCATTGGTCTGCTGATCGCGCTTATCCCGATCGTAACGGCCTGGGGTGCGACGGCTATTGTCGTGCTCGTGCTGCTGCTGCTTGCGTGGTTGTGCGTGCGCGGTGCGCGGCGCGCGCTTGGCTCGATCAAAAGCGCCTTCGCCCAAGGCGATGGCGCGCTGGAGGATAGCCCCCATGTCTGATCTCGAACGCCAGCTGCGCGAAGACCGGATGCTGCGCGATGCCGCGCGGGCGCTGGTTCTTGCCGATGTTGCGCATCTCAAGCGCGAGGTGGACCACGAAGCACATTCCGGCCCGGATTTGACAACTCGCGCCCACGACCTCGGTGACGATGCGCGCGACTATCTGTCCGGTCACAAGGTTCAGGTCGGCGGGGTGGTCGCAGCGCTTATTGCGGCAATTGCCTTGTGGCTGTTGCGCGAGCCATTGGCTGCCATCGTGCGTGATCTTTTTGACGATGACGATGAAGATGATGCCGCTGAAACGGAACAAGCTGGCGGGGATGATCGTTCGGTAAATGAACAGAAACTTCCAGCGGAGACACAAGCATGAGCGATGATAAACGCGCTGCCCTTAAAGAGCGGATTGAAGCAGGCCAGGATAGCGAGGCCACGCGTCGCGCCAAGAAACTGGGTGACAGTGCCAAGGCAGGTGCGGTCGAAGCGAAAGACAAGTTCACGGCCTTTGCCAAGGAGCACCCGGTCACCACTGTTGCTGGCGGTGTCGTCGCCGGGGTGATGATCGCGAGTCTGTTCAAGACGCCGCGCCGCGCCGCTGCGCGCACGGGTGCGAAGGCTGCTGGCCTTGCTGCATTGGGTAGCGAGATGGCCATGGGTTTCCTCGCCGAACTGCGCGACGACGCCGGACATGCCGGGAAAGAGGGCAAGCGCAAGCTGGCCGACCTTGCCGACAGCGCTAACGACAAGGCACGGCGCGCCCGCCGCGATGCAAAGTATCGCGCTAGGAATGCCGGTGACGATGCGCGGATTGCCGGGCGTGAGGTCGGCAAGTCGATCATGCGGGCGTTCAAGATACACTAGGCATCAACGCGAGGCGATTTGCGACCTTGCACCATTCGAGCCAGACGATAGAGCGGGGAGAAATTTTCTCCTCAATCAGAAAGGCTGTGCTTCATGCCCTCGTCCGAACAACTTCTGCATCTCGTAATCGGTGGGCGGGTAAAAGATCCCCGCTCAGTCGAGTTCCAGGATCTGAAGGACATCCACGTCGTCGGCTTCTTTCCCGACTTCACCAGTGCGCAGGAAGCCTGGCGCGGTTGGGCGCAGCGCACGGTTGACGATGCGGAAATGAAATATGTGATCGTGCATCTGCACAAGCTGTTCGAACCCTCGCTCGACGGCGAATGACCCAAACGAAAAGGCCCGGATCAGCGTCCGGGCCTTTTTGGTATCAGATGAATTCGATCTTCTCGATCAGATAGAACTTTTCGCCCGAGGGCACGGTCACTTCGACCTCGTCGCCCTTCGATTTGCCGATCAGCGCCCGGGCCAGCGGGCTTTCGTAAGAGATGCGGCCCTGCTTGGCATCGCTCTCCGCCATGCCGACGATCTGGTAGGTCGAGGCCTTGTCGTCCTCGTCGAGCACGGTGACGGTCGCGCCGAACACCACCCGGTCGCCCGAAAGCGTGGTCGGGTCGATGATCTGGGCGCGGCTGACCTTGTCCTCGATATCTGAAATTTGCGCTTCGACCTGCCCCTGCCGCTCTTTCGCGGCATGGTATTCGGCGTTTTCCGACAGATCGCCGTGGGCGCGGGCTTCCTCGATCGCATCGACAATACGCGGACGCTCATCCCGCAAAGCCTTCAAATCTGCGGTCAGCTTTTCGTAGCCTTCCGCCAGCATCGGCACCTTTTCCATCGTATTCCCTGTCCAGTCCGCCCTCGCCCGTCAAAGCGGCTCCCTCCGTCCGGATGACGGAACAGAGAACCTGCCTTGTTGGGGAGAGCTTAAATTTGTCTAGGCGCTATAATAGTCCTGCAACGATCGCACTTCAAGATCAGCGACTTTTACGGAGACAATCGCCTGCGCTGCCGCCACCGAAGCGGCTGCCGTGGTGTAGTAAGGCACCTTCATCTCCAGCGCAGAAGCGCGGATCGATTGGCTGTCCTTGTGGCTCTGCCAGCCTTCGGTGGTGTTGAACACCAGCGCGACCTCGCCATCGACGATCCGGTCGACGATATGCGGGCGGCCCTGCGCCACCTTGTTGACCAGCTCGACCTTGAGGCCCTGCTCGGCAAGGTAGGTTTGCGTTCCGCCGGTGGCGATCACCGAGAAGCCCGCTTCGATCAGCGCCTTCACCGGGCCCACGATTTGCGGCTTGTCGCTATCCTTCACCGAGACGAACACGGTGCCGCTTTCGGGCAGGCTCGAGCCCTGGCCGATCTGCGACTTGGTGAAGGCGGTGACGAAATCGCGGTCGATCCCCATCACCTCGCCGGTGGACTTCATTTCCGGGGTCAGCACCGGGTCCGAGCCGGGGAAGCGCGCGAAGGGGAACACCGCTTCCTTCACCGCAACATAGTCCAGCTCGCGCTTGATCGGCGGCAGGTCGGCCAGCTTCTCGCCCGCCATCACGCGCGCGGCGATCTTGGCGATCTGCGATCCGGTGGCCTTGGCGACGAAGGGCACGGTGCGGCTTGCGCGCGGGTTCACCTCGATCAGATAGACCTCGCCATCCTTGACCGCGAACTGCACGTTCATCAGCCCGAGCACGCCAAGGCCATTGGCCAATGCCACCGCCTGACGCTCCATCTCGTCGATGATGTCCTGCGGCAGGCTGTAGGGCGGCAAGCTGCAGGCGCTGTCGCCAGAATGGACGCCGGCCTCTTCGATATGCTGCATCACACCCGCGACCACGACCTGCTGGCCGTCGCACAGCGCGTCGACATCGCACTCGATGGCATCGCGCAGGTACTGGTCGACCAGTACCGGACTATCGCCGGAAACCTGCACGGCGGTGGCGATATAGTTTTCAAGCTGCTCGTCGGAGTCGACGATCTCCATCGCGCGCCCGCCGAGCACGTAGCTGGGCCGCAACAACACCGGGTAACCGATGCGGTGCGCCACGGCGAGCGCCTCGTCCCGGCTGTGGGCGATGCCATTGTCGGGCTGCTTGAGCTTGAGCTTGTTGACCAGCTTGGCGAAGCGTTCACGGTCTTCGGCAAGGTCGATAGCATCGGGCGTGGTGCCGAGGATGGGGATGCCCGCCTTCTCCAGCGCACCGGCGAGCTTGAGCGGGGTTTGCCCGCCGAACTGCACGATCACGCCCTTGAGCGTGCCCTTGGTCTGCTCCACCCGCAGGATTTCCAGCACGTCCTCGGCGGTGAGCGGCTCGAAATAGAGCCGGTCGGAGGTGTCGTAGTCGGTCGAGACGGTTTCCGGATTGCAGTTGACCATGATCGTTTCATAGCCCGCCTCGGCCAGCGCGAAGCAGGCATGGACGCAGCAATAGTCGAACTCGATGCCCTGCCCGATCCGGTTCGGCCCGCCGCCCAGGATCACCACCTTTTCGCGGTCGGTAGGCATGGCCTCGTCCTCGGGCGTGCCGAAGCTGGGGGCCTCGTAGGTCGAATACATGTAAGGCGTGATCGCCTCGAATTCGGCGGCGCAGCTGTCGATGCGTTTGAACACCGGGAACACGCCGAGCTTGTGGCGCAGCGCGCGCACCTCGTCCTCGCTGGTAGCCCCGGCCATCGCGCGCAGCGTATCGTGAAGCAGGCCTGAGCGCTTGGCCTGCGTTTCGGCCATGCCGCCCGCGACATTGACCGAACGCACGGCCAGCGTGGCGAGCCGCTTGTCGGAAAAGCCCATCGCTTTCAAAGCGCGCAGGCCCTCTGCGTCGTTCGGCAGGCCATCGGTCGCAATCGCCTTCTCGGCGGCGATGATTTCCTCGATGTGACGCAGGAACCAGCGATCATAATGCGTGATCGCGTGGATCTCCTCCACGGTGAAACCTTCGCGGAACGCCTGTGCGACATAGAGCAGCCGCTCGGGCGTGGCGCGGCTCAGCGCGGCGGTGATGACATCGCGGCTCGCACCCTCGATCTCGGTCACGCGGTTGAACCCGTCGAGCCCGGTTTCGAGCCCGCGCAGCGCCTTCTGCATCGATTCCTTGATGTTGCGCCCGATGGCCATCACCTCGCCGACCGACTTCATCGCGGTGGACAGCAGAGGCTCGGCACCCTTGAACTTCTCGAAGGCGAAGCGCGGGATCTTGGTCACGACATAGTCGATAGTCGGCTCAAAGCTGGCGGGCGTCGCGCCGGTGATTTCGTTGGTGATCTCGTCGAGCGTGTAGCCCACGGCCAGCTTCGCGGCGACGCGGGCAATCGGGAAGCCGGTGGCCTTCGAGGCCAGCGCCGAGCTGCGCGACACGCGCGGGTTCATCTCGATCACGATCAGGCGGCCGTCGTCGGGGTTCACGGCAAACTGCACGTTCGAGCCGCCCGTCTCCACGCCGATCTCGCGCAGCACCGCGATGCTGGCGTTGCGCATGATCTGGTATTCCTTGTCGGTCAGCGTCAGCGCCGGGGCAACGGTGATGCTGTCGCCGGTGTGGACGCCCATCGGATCAACGTTCTCGATCGCGCAGATGATGATCGCGTTATCCTTGCGGTCGCGCACCACCTCCATCTCGTATTCTTTCCAGCCGAGCAGCGATTCCTCGATGAGGACTTCGGTGGTCGGGCTGGCATCGAGACCGGACTTCACGATCTTCTCGAATTCGGCCTTGTTGTAAGCCACGCCGCCGCCAGTGCCGCCCATGGTGAAGCTGGGGCGGATGATCGAGGGCAAGCCGGTACGTTCGAGCACGGCATAAGCTTCTTCGAGCGAATGCGCTGTGCCCGAGCGGGCGCTTTCGAGGCCGATCTTGTCCATCGCCTCGCGGAAGCGCTGACGGTTTTCGGCCTTGTCGATGGCATCGGCCCTTGCACCGATCATCTCCACGCCGTGCTCTGCCAGCACGCCCATCTCTTCCAGCTTCAGCGCGCAGTTGAGCGCGGTCTGTCCACCCATGGTGGGCAGCAGCGCGTCGGGCTTTTCCTTGGCGATGATCTTGGCGACGATCTCGGGCGTGATCGGCTCGACATAGGTGGCATCGGCCATGTCCGGGTCGGTCATGATCGTAGCCGGGTTCGAGTTGACCAGGATGACGCGGTAGCCATCCTCCTTCAGCGCCTTGATGGCCTGGGTGCCGGAGTAGTCGAACTCGCAGGCCTGGCCGATGATGATCGGGCCGGCACCGATGACGAGGATCGAGGAGATGTCAGTACGTTTGGGCATCAGGAGAGGATTTCCGTTAGGCTGTCGAGCGAAGGGGCGGCGGCGGGATCGGCCTCAGCAGGCGGCGCAAGTGCGAGCACGAAGCTGGTGTGGCGATCCACATATTGAAAGAAGTTCTGGCGGGCGACCTGCCCGTCGCGGAGAAACTGGCAAGTTTCGCGAATATTCACGAGTTCGGTCCCGGTGCGCACGGCGATATAGCTGCGCACTTCATAGCGCAGCGGATCGCGGCGACGGCCGAGCACATCGAAGCGGCTGATGGTGCCGTCTCCGTTGTAGCGGGTGTCGATCTCGGTGAAATCTCCGAGAGAGCCCTGCTTGTTTTCGGCTTGGTAGATGCCGGCGTGGTCGTCCCAGGTGGCGCGCATCGGCGCGCGCTCGGCTGCGGCGCGGCACTCCATGCGCCCGCCGATGGCCTGCTCGTTCTTGGTGAACTGGAGTGGGCGCCAGAACCTGACGACCGACCTGTTGCCGTCATCGGCCGAGAGCAGTTCCACCCCGCCCTCGCCTGTGAAGAGCACGCCTTCGATGAGGGTGATGGCCTGCGGGGCGATGTCTTGGGCGGCGGCGGGGGTGGTGATGAGTGTTAGTGCGGCGAGCGCCGTACCCCCACCCCCAACCCCTCCCCACGGGGAGGGGAGTTTGCTTGGCGAGGAGTTTGCCGATAGCTTAAGCCCCTTCCCTTGAGGGAAGGGGTTGGGGATGGGTGTGCCAAGGTGGCTAAGAAGCGTCTGACCAGCCTTGCGCGCGACCTTCGCAACAACCCGACCGAAGCCGAGCAGCGCCTGTGGTCGCGCCTGCGCGCCAGCCAGCTCTGCGGCGCGAAATTCACCCGTCAG
This sequence comes from Aurantiacibacter suaedae, assembly GCF_005434915.1. GTDB lineage: Bacteria > Pseudomonadota > Alphaproteobacteria > Sphingomonadales > Sphingomonadaceae > Alteraurantiacibacter > Alteraurantiacibacter suaedae. Next base: position 454,952 of record NZ_SKCG01000001.1, on the reverse strand, counting down.
TTGTCGATCGGCGACTTCATCGCCGACTTCGCCTGCCGCTCGCTGCGCATCGCCGTCGAGTGCGACGGCGCGCAGCACAGCACCAGCGCCGATGCAGGACGCACTCGCGTCATCGAGGCGCATGGCTACCGTGTACTGCGCTTCTGGAATCACGAGATTCTCGTCAACACCGAGGGGGTGCTGCAAGTGATCGCGGACGAGATTGCCCTGGCGCGCAACCAAGCTCCCCTTCGCTGAAGGGAAGGGGTTGGGGGATGGTTCTCCGAATTCGGAATTGTGGCGCTGCAATATCAAAGTATAACCCCCATCCCCAACCCTTCCCCAAGGGGAAGGGAGTTATGGGTGGAAGTCAGGTGATCGCTCACCCCAACATCCCCACGAACTTCTCGAACAGATAAAACGAGTCCTGCGGCCCCGGCGAGGCCTCGGGGTGATACTGCACGCCGAACGCCTTCTTGCCCGCAATCGCGATGCCGCAGTTCGAACCGTCGAACAGCGACACGTGCGTCTGCTCCACGCCCGCAGGCAAAGTATCGCCATCCACCGCAAAACCGTGGTTCATGGAGGTGATCTCGACCAGACCCGAAGTCTCGCCCCAGCCCTCGCCCACGCGCTGCACCGGGTGGTTCGCGCCGCGGTGGCCCTGGTGCATCTTCATCGTCTTTGCGCCCGCCGCCAGGGCCAGCATCTGGTGGCCGAGGCAGATCCCGAACAGCGGCATGTCCGCATCGAGCAGCGCCTTGATCACCGGCACCGCATATTCTCCGGTCGCGGCCGGGTCGCCGGGGCCGTTGGAGAGGAACACGCCCGCAGGCTTGAGCGCCACGATTTCGTCGTAAGAGGTCTGCGCCGGAACCACCGTAACCTTGGCGCCAGCGCGCACGAGGTTGCGGAAGATGTTGTCCTTCGCGCCATAGTCGATGGCGACCACGTGCGGGCGGCTATCGCCCTCGCCTTCACCGTAGCCATGGCCGAGCTGCCAGTAAGAACCGGTCCAGCTTTCCTGATCGCGCCGCGAAACGCCGATGGCGAGGTCCATGCCCTCAAGCCCCGGCCAGCTCTGCGCCTTGCCGAGCAGCGCATCGACATCGAACTTGCCCTCAGGGTTGTGCGCGATCACCGCGTTGGGCGCGCCGCTCATGCGAATGCGGCGGGTCAGCGCGCGGGTGTCGACGCCCGAGAGGCCGATCTTGCCCTTGGCCTTCATCCACTCGACGAACTCGACCTCGGAGCGGAAGTTGCTCTGCAACGTGACTTCCTCGCGCACCACGCAGCCCACCGCGCCTTCGACGGCGCTTTCCACATCCTCGCCGTTGGTGCCGACGTTGCCGATATGGGGGAAAGTGAACGTGACGATCTGCGCCGCATAGGAGGGATCGGTCATCACCTCCTGATAGCCGGTCATCGCGGTGTTGAAGCAGACTTCGCCCACCGCATCGCCGATGGCGCCGAAGCCCTTGCCCCAGATGATCGTTCCATCCGCCAGAACGAGGACGCCCGTGGCTCCGTGTGGCGCAGGCGAAGAGGCGGAAAAGGCCATGAATGGGCTCCCGTAGAAAGGTTGATACCGGCGATGTCGCTAAGCCTGAGCCGCTAGGGACAAGGTGGCCCCGCGTCAAGCGCAAGACTTGGATTTGCGGCCAGCAGCGCTACCTAGGCCGCGAACAGTCCACAGGAACGACATCATGCTCAGGGATACGATCAAGACCGAAACCGTCGCCGCGATGAAGGCGAAAGACAAGGAGCGGACCGCTGCGCTTCGCCTGATTGCCGCCAAAATCAAGGACCGCGACATCGAACTTCGCACGTCCGAGGCGCCTGCCGACGACGATGCCATGGTGATCGACGTGCTGCAGAAGATGGCCAAGCAGCGCCGCGAATCGATCCAGATGTATCAGGATGGCGGCCGCACCGAACTGGCCGAACAGGAGCAGGCCGAGCTTGCGGTGATCGAGGAATTCCTCCCCCAGCAGATGAGCGAGGCCGAAACCATGGCCGCTATCGAATCGATCAAAACCGAGATCGGTGCCGAGGGCATGAAGGACATGGGCAAGGTCATGGCCGAACTGAAGGCGCGCCACGGCACGCAGCTCGATATGGCCAAGGCGAGTGGATGGGTGAAGGCATCGCTCAGCTGAAGGTTGCCCGAGGCTTAACCATAACTGGCTGAAAAGAAGGGAACTCCTGAGCGTCTTGCGCGCTGTCGAAGCACGTTTTGGCGTGCTTTTCGCGCCGGTGTTCAGGAGCGATCCCGCGATGCGCCATACTTTTTCGACCGTCCCCCTCGCCTGCCTCGCGCTAGTTGCGGCCTGCGGCGATGGTCAGCCCGATGTCGCTCCGCCCGATCTCGATGAGGTCGAATCGGACGGCGAGCTGGAAGCAGCGCGCGAAGCATTGCCGGCGGGCGATTTTCTTGACCTTGCGCTGGGCGCGAAGGTGATCGGCCCTGAGGGCGAGGATGTTACGACCCGGATGACGAATGAAGCCGGCGCCTTCGCCGATATGACCTCCTATGTCGCCTGCCCGGCCGGGTTCACCTCCTGCGATCCCGCGACGGTGCCCGAGGGCACGGTCTTCACCTATGTTCACGTGGTCTATCCGGGTGAAGATAACGATCCCGACACCGGCAGCGGCACGGGCAACGACAGCTCCGATGTCGAAAGCGCCGATCTGTTTCGGCTGACCCGCCCTGCGCACGGCTTCACCGGCGGTGTCGGCTATGCCAAGCCCGAGGCGCTGGCGGCGATTGGCGAGACCGGCAAGGTGGTGATTTCTTGCGAAGGCGAGGCGCTGGCCTGGACCGTCTATGCCGGCGACGGCGGCGACCAGTGGGAACAGGCCGAACCGATCACCTTCTATTGGCAGAGCACTGTCCCGCCCGCTGGCCCTGCCGAGGCCTATGAAATTTTCGCCAACGATGTCGCGGCGCAAGGCTCCGGCCCTTATCCCGGCGTCGATGCTGCGGCGGGTAATGCCTGCCCTTCCCTCCCGAATTGAGCGTTAAGGTGTCCCCGCGGACTTGAATGGCGAGCGACCTGCGCGCATGGGTCGGGCATGGCGCTTTCCCCGCAATGGCTGGATGAACTCAAGACGCGGACCACGCTGTCCGCGCTGATCATGCGCACCACCAAGCTCACGCGCGCGGGCAACGAGTGGAAGGCTTGCTGCCCGTTCCATCAAGAGAAGACGCCCAGCTTCTACGTCAACGACGCCAAGGGCTTTTACCACTGCTTCGGCTGCCAGGCTCACGGCAGCGCGATCGACTGGATGATGCAGCAGCACGGGCTGGAATTCATGGACGCGGTGAAGGAGCTCGCCGCCGCTGCCTCAATGGACGTCCCCGCCCCCGATCCGCGCGCCGCGCGCCGGGCAGAGGAGCGCGCCTCGCTACACGATGTGATGCAGGCTGCGCAGCAGTGGCTTATGGCGAATCTTCGCCAGCCGGTAGGGGGCAAGGCACGCGACTACCTCTCCTCGCGCGGCTTCTCGCAGGCCATCTGCAACGAGTTCGGCTTCGGCTATGCCCCCGATGAGCGGCAGTCACTTAAGCAGGCGCTTGGCAACTTCGAAGAGCCGATGCTGATCGAGGCGGGCCTGCGCATCGCGGTCGACGACAAGGAGCCTTACGACCGCTTCCGCGACCGTCTGATGCTGCCCATTCAGGATGCGCGCGGGCGGGTGATCGCGTTCGGTGGACGTATCCTCGAAAAGCGCGAAGGCGCGCCCAAGTATCTCAACAGCCCCGACACCCCGCTGTTCGACAAGAGCCGCACGCTTTACAACCTCCACCGCGCCGCCCCTGCCGCGCGCAAGAGCGGGCGGCTGATCGCGGTCGAAGGCTATATGGACGTGATCGCGCTCGCGGCGGCAGGTTTTGCCGAGGCGGTCGCGCCGATGGGCACCGCGCTCACCGAACAACAAATCGAACTGATGTGGCGGGCATGTGAAAAGCCGGTGTTGTGCTTCGATGGCGATGCGGCGGGGCAGCGCGCGGCGATGAAGGCAGTGGTGCGTGCCCTGCCCCTGCTGCGTCCGGGGCATACCTTGCAGATCGTCACGCTGCCCGAGGGGCTCGATCCCGACGATCTCATCCGCCAGCGCGGCAAGGCGGCGATGGGCAAGCTGCTCGAAGCGCCGCGCTCGATGATCGACCTGATCTGGAGCCACGAGAGCGCCGCGGCCCCCCTCGCCTCGCCAGAAGAAAAGGCGGGCCTGAAGGCGCGGCTGCTGGCGCATGTCGATAGCATCGCCGATACCGACATCCGCGCGCTCTATCGCCGTGAACTGCTCGATCGGTATGGAGCTTTCGCCTTTCCGCCGCGTGAGGCAAGGTCCGGCAATCGCACCGCATGGCAAGGCCGGCCCGGTCAGCGTCCCGCAGCTCCCGCGCGTATGGACCCGCAACATGCGGCCAATCTGCGCAAAGCTGCCGAGGGCGCCTCGCGCGATGTTCTCACCCGTGCGGTGCTGCATGGATTCCTGCGCCATCCTGAGCTGATCGCCCCTCATGCCGACAGCCTGTTCGAGCTGGCCAGAGCCTTGCCGCAGGTCGCGCCATTGGTCGATCATCTGGTCGATAGTGCGGAAAGCCTTGAAGCCTTCGAGAATTTGCCCATATTCGATGCAGACAGCGTTCCGCCGCCACCGGATAACACCCGTTTCTCCTTCCTCGGTGAAGGACAAGATCCGGTCGAAGTGCGCGAGGACCTGGCCGAGGCGGTTTCGCTGCTGGTCGAAAGGCCAGCGCTTGAGGCTGCAATAAAGGCGGCTACCGCCCGATTCGATGCCGATCCCGAAGGCGCGTTTGCCGAGCAGCAGCTGCTCCGTAAACGAAAGCTGGAAATTGAGGAGCGTATCGGGCAGATGGCCAGAAAACGGGCCGCAGCTTACGCGGTAGAAACACCAACGCCCGACGGTGCCGAACCATCGGAAGGCGCGAGCGAAACGGAATAAAGCACTATTATGGCCACTGACGCCAAGAGCAATGCCAGTGAAGACGCGCCGCTGATCGACCTGAACGAAGCCTCGGTCAAGAAGCTGATCGCGAAAGCCAAGCGCAAGGGCTACATCACGTACGACGAGCTGAACGAGGCGCTCCCGCAAGGCGAGATGTCTTCCGATCAGATCGAGGACATTCAGGCCGCGATCTCCGAGATGGGCGTGCAAATCGTCGAGAACGCTGAAGAGGCCGAGGAAGAGGACGGCGACAACGTCGAGGAAATCGCGCCGACCGGGTCGGACGACAGCGACACAGACGAAAATAAGCAGAACGTCCCCGAAAAGAAGCGCGCCACCGGCGCGGGCGAGCGGACCGACGATCCGGTCCGCATGTACCTGCGCGAAATGGGCGCGGTGGAGCTGCTCAGCCGCGAGGGCGAAATCGCCATCGCCAAGCGCATCGAGGCCGGGCGCGACACCATGATCATGGGCCTGTGCGAAAGCCCGATCACGTTCCACGCGATCATCACCTGGTCCGAAGCCCTCAACAACGAGGAAATGCAGCTGCGCGAGATCCTCGATCTCGACGCCATGCTCTCGAAGGAGCCGCCGGTCGACAAGATGGCCGAAGGCGCGGAAGACGATGACGACGGCGAAATCTCGGAAGAGACCGCCGGCCCGACCATCCGCGAGGATGACGACGAGGACGAGGAAGAAAACGCCGAGGGTGAAGACGGCGAAGAGGGGTCCTCGCGCCGCCGCGAGGAAGAGGACGAAGAGGACAACACCATGTCCCTCGCCCAGATGGAAGCGGCGCTTAAGCCCGATGCCATCGAGCGCTTCGCCCGCATCACCGACCTGTTCAAGAAATTCGAGAAGCTGCAGGCCGAGCGTGTCGACGTTCTGGGCCGCGGCGAAGATTTCCCCAAGGCCAAGGAAACCAAGTACGAAAACCTGCGTGAGGAGCTTACCGCCGAGGTCGAATCGGTGCAGTTCCACGCGACCAAGATCGAATTCCTGGTCGACAATCTTTATGCCTTCAACCGCCGCCTGACCGCGCTCGGCGGACAGATGCTGCGTCTGGCCGAGCGTCACAAGGTGAAGCGCGTCGATTTCCTCAACGCCTACGTTGGTAACGAGCTCGACGACGCCTGGCTGAAGGATCGCTCCAAGAAGGACAAGAAGTGGGCTGCCTTCGCCGAGAAGGAAGCCGACGCGGTCGAGCGTATCCGCGCGGAAATCGCCGATATCGCCAGCGCCACCGGCATGAGTCTCGACGAGTTCCGCCGCATCGTGAACATGGTGCAGAAGGGCGAGCGCGAGGCGCGTATCGCGAAGAAGGAAATGGTCGAGGCGAACCTGCGCCTGGTGATTTCCATCGCCAAGAAATATACTAACCGCGGGTTGCAATTCCTTGATCTTATTCAGGAAGGCAACATCGGCCTGATGAAGGCGGTCGACAAGTTCGAGTACCGCCGCGGTTACAAGTTCTCCACCTATGCCACCTGGTGGATCAGGCAGGCGATCACCCGCTCGATTGCCGATCAGGCGCGTACGATCCGTATCCCGGTCCACATGATCGAGACGATCAACAAGCTGGTGCGCACCAGCCGCCAGTTCCTGCACGAGCAGGGCCGCGAGCCGACGCCGGAAGAAATGGCCGAGCGTCTCTCGATGCCGCTCGAAAAGGTGCGCAAGGTGATGAAGATCGCCAAGGAGCCGATCAGCCTCGAAACGCCGATCGGCGACGAAGAAGACAGCCACCTGGGCGACTTCATCGAGGACAAGAACGCGATCATCCCGGTCGATGCGGCCATTCAGGCGAACCTGAAGGAAACCGTCACCCGCGTGCTCGCCAGCCTCACCCCGCGTGAAGAGCGCGTGCTGCGGATGCGCTTCGGGATCGGCATGAACACCGATCATACGCTGGAAGAAGTCGGCCAGCAGTTCTCGGTGACGCGCGAACGTATTCGCCAGATCGAGGCCAAGGCGCTGCGCAAGCTGAAGCATCCGAGCCGCAGCCGCAAGATGCGTTCGTTCCTCGATCAGTAGGGTATTCAGGGATAGGGGGCGGTAGGCTTGCGCAAGCCGCCTCACCCGCTCCGGTGATCTCGGCTAAGCTGCGTTCAGCAGCAGCACAGCGCCACCACGGCGATGCCATCTGGCGAGCGTTTCGCCTGCTTTTTCCCGCAGTTCAGGCGATCCTCAAGGTCCGGTGTCGAGCAGGGGTTGGCCCCCGACGGCAGATGCAGGACCGATGCCGAAACGCTGAGCATCGGAAACAGGCGCTCGCTGCCGTAGCGGTCAAGCGCGCGGATGCCGCCGCGTTCGCGGTCTTCGGCGCTGTAGAGACACGAGGCGTCCGAAGCGAACTTGGCGCGGATATCTTCGATGATCTGCAGCGCTTCCTTGGGCTCTGCCTCGACAGCGAGGAAGAAATCATCGCCGCCGATATGAGCCGCGAATATGTCGGTTCGGCGGGCCAGGTCTTTCAGCTGGTCTGCGAACATCATCAGCGCGCGGTCGCCCATGCTGAATCCGTAACAGTCGTTGAATGCCTTGAAGTGGTCGAAGTCGAAATAGGCGATTGAGGTCGCGGGGCCGGTTTTGGTCACGTCGCCCAGCTTGCGGGTAATGGCGCGGTTGCCGGGTAGCTGGGTGAGCGGATTGGCATCGCGCGCGATGGATACCGCGCGATCGAGCGCCAGGCGCATCAGCGCGTGGTTGGAAAGATAGCCGACATAGGCGCCCTCGTCGGCGAGCATGATGCCGCGCGCTGAATTGGTGTCGACATAGCTGTTGAGGATCTGCTCGACCGAGCCGGTGGCATCGGCAATCGGGCAGTTGCGCACGAACGAGCCGATGCGCGGCGCGGAAGCCTTGTTCGCCATTAGCGCGCGCCCGAATTCCGAGCTGCGATAGGAAAAGAAGTCGTCCTCGTAGACGACGCCCACCAGCATACCCGTTTCGTCGACCGCGGGGGCGAGTGGAAGGTCTGGATTGTCTTCGAAAAAAGTTTCCAGCTTGCCCAGCGAATCGGTGGTGAGCATCGGCGCCGCCTTGTTGAGCAGCAAGCCGACATCCTCGTCCATCTGGTTGCTTGTCACCTGAGCCACGCAGCGCGTGTAATTCTGGGTGAGCTTGCGCAGTTCTGTGGTCGGGCGGGCGATGTGGTAGCCTTGCGCAAAGTCGCAGCCGAGGTCGCGCGCCACGCGGAAATCTTCCTCGCATTCGACCCCTTCGGCCACGGTCTGAAAGCCAAGCGAATGGGCCAGCCCGCACAGCTTCGAAACCACCGCCTGCTGGCGCTGGTTCGTGGCTATCGAGAAGATGAAACTCTGGTCGATCTTCACATAGTTCGGCTCCACCCGCAGCAGCAGGTGCAGGCCGGACATGCCGGTGCCGAAATCGTCGAGCGCGGTATGCATTCCGCAGGCGGAAAGCTGCTTCGAAAGGTCGATCAGGTTGGTCCAGTTGCGCAGCTGGTAGCGTTCGGAAATCTCGAGGCAGATCGCGCCCGGCGGAAGGCTTCGCGGGCGCAGCAGATCGCGCATCAGATCTGGCGAAAGACACTCGCCTTCGTAAAGTCGGCCGTCGAGATTACAAAACAGCCGGGTGGAGCCGGCCGCCTCGTAGCGGGCGAATTTCGCAACCGCGTTGTCGAGGATAACACTCTCGGCACGTTGAAGATCTGCGGTCTGGGTCATCGCTTCAAGCAGATCGATGATCGAGCCGAACGGTGTTTCCTGGGTGCGGGCCAGAGCTTCAAAGCCATGCACGGCCAGAGTCTTGGTGCTGACGATTGGCTGATAGGCGAAGTCGACGCTCGCCACACTGTCGAGAGCGAGCTGCGCAAGGTCGGCCTGTTCGCTTGTCGAAGGCGGTGTTGTCACCGTCCCGGGTCGTGCTGTTGCCACGCTGCGACCTAACCTCGCTGTTGGATGAGTACGCAGCTTGGCTAGGCCATATAGGTAAATATACTGTGTGCGGGCCCTGCGGCTAGTACGTAGCCTTAGGTTTCAGGCATCCACACCGCGCCTTTGATATGGTGAATGAGCCCGTAGTCCCCGAGTTTGTAGTGGATATAGAACTCGACGGGCACGGTCATGCCGACCGGAATCGGGGTCATGCCGGAATAGCCGCGTTCGTCGAGCTGCGCCTGAGACAGCTCTTGCAGCCCTGTAAAGTGGATGACGACATTGGCGACAAAACCGTTCTTGCCCGGAAAGTACCCTTTGAACTCGACCTCTTCGCGGCAGAATGTGTGGAAGAAGGCATAGAATTGGCGAAAGGCCGCCTTGCCGCGCACCGCAAAGCCGGCGTTTTCGAGCACGAAATCGTCGGCGAAGAATGTCTCCAGCGTCGCGTAGTCCTGCGCATTGAAGGCCCCGATATAGCGGTGATAATCATCTTCGGTCATGCGGCAGGCTCCTCTCGCGGCACAGCATATAGGTGAGCGATGGGGCACAAAAGGCTATTTGCGGTAGTCACTGACGCGAAGTGCTCCTATTGGCTCGCGCACACGAGTCATTGTCCTGAGAAGAACGCCGGAAGAGTTCCCCATGCGCATTGCCATCGCATCCGACCACGCCGCTTTCGAGCTGAAGGCGCTTCTGCGCGACTGGTTGATCGACGAAGGGCACGAGGTTGCCGACCTTGGCCCCGATAGCGACGACCGGGTTGACTACCCCGATTATGGATATTTGCTGGCGGGCGTTGTCGCCGATGGCACCGCCGAACGCGGCATTGCGCTGTGCGGCAGCGGGATCGGCATTTCGATGGCGGTCAACCGCAACCCGGCGCTGCGCTGCGCGCTGGTGTCGGAGCCGCTATCTGCCGCCCTCGCCCGCGAACATAACGATGCCAACTGCCTTGCGCTCGGCGCGCGGCTGACCGGGATCGACATGGCGAAGGCCTGCGTCACCGCTTTCCTCGAAACCGAATTTGGCGGCGGCCGCCATGCTGGCCGCGTCGAAAAACTGTCCAATCCGTCCCACGAGTGCTGATATGTCCACCATTGCCCCTCCTGCCCAGTCCGCTGCCCTCGATCGTTTCTGGAACGAAAGCCTCGAACAGGCCGATCCCGAAGTGTTCGGCACGATCCGCCGCGAGCTGGGCCGCCAGCGCGACCGGATCGAGCTGATTGCGAGCGAGAACATCGCCAGCCCCGCCGTGCTCGAAGCGACCGGTTCGGTGTTCACCAACAAGTATGCCGAGGGCTATCCGGGCAAGCGCTATTACGGTGGCTGTGAGTTCGCCGACGAGGTGGAAAATCTCGCCATCGCACGCGCCAAGCAACTGTTCGGCTGCAACTTCGCCAATGTGCAGCCCAATTCGGGCAGCCAGATGAACCAGGCGGTGTTCCTCGCCCTGCTTAATCCGGGCGACACCTTCCTCGGGCTCGATCTTGCAAGCGGTGGGCACCTCACCCACGGCTCGCCCGTCAATATGAGCGGCAAGTGGTTCAACGCCGTGCCTTACGGCGTGCGCCGCGAGGACGAGCGGCTCGACATGGATAAGGTTCGTGAGCTGGCACATAAGCACAAGCCCAAGCTGATTATCTCGGGCGGCACGGCTTATCCCCGCCTGTGGGACTTTGCCGCTTTCCGCGAAATCGCGGACGAGGTCGGCGCCTATCTGCTGGCCGATATGAGCCACTTCTCCGGCCTCGTGGCAGGCGGGATGCACCCCAACCCGTTCCCCCATGCTCACATCGTCACCTCCACCACGCACAAATCGATGCGTGGCCCGCGTTCGGGCATCATCCTGTGGAACGACGAAGAGCTTTCCAAGCCGCTCAACATGGCGGTTTTCCCCGGGATGCAGGGCGGCCCGCTGATGCATGTGATCGCAGGCAAGGCCGTGGCCTTCGGCGAGGCGCTGCGGCCCGAGTTCAAGACTTATGCCGCCAACGTGGTCGAGAACGCCAAGGCGCTTGCCGCAAGCCTTGAAGAAAACGGCCTGCGCGTTGTTTCGGGCGGAACCGACAATCACCTGATGCTGGTCGATCTCACCTCTGCCGATGTCACCGGCAAGGCCGCAGAGAAGGGCCTCGATCGCGCCTTCCTTACCTGCAACAAGAACGGCATCCCGTTCGACACCCGCTCGCCCTTCGTAACCAGCGGTGTGCGCCTCGGCGCGCCTGCGGGAACCACGCGCGGGTTCGGCCCGGCCGAGTTCCGCAAGATCGGCGCCTTGATCGCCGATGTGGTGGGCGGCATGAGCCGCAACGGCGAGGAAGGCGACGCGCAGATCGAGGAGCGTGTGCAGCGCGAAGTCAGCGAGATGTGCGCGGCTTTCCCGGTCTATCCGGGCCGGTAATCGGGCGACAAAGCGATGCGCTGCCCGTTCTGCGCCCACGACAACAGCCAGGTAAAGGACTCGCGCCCGACCGAGGACAACTCGGCCATCCGCCGCCGCCGCCAGTGTGAAAGCTGCGGCGCGCGCTTCACCACCTTCGAGCGCGTGCAATTGCGCGAGGTGACGGTGGTGAAGTCGGGCGACCGCCGCCAGCCGTTCGACCGCACCAAGCTGGAGCAGTCTGTCACCCTCGCCTGCCGCAAACGCAGTGTGGAGCCCGAGCGCATTGCGCAGCTGGTTTCGGGCATCCAGCGGCAGGTGGAAACGGCGGGCGAGAGCGAAGTCGCCTCATCGCGTATCGGGGAGATGGTGATGGAGGGTCTGAAGCAGCTCGACTCGGTCGCCTATATCCGCTTCGCAAGTGTTTACCGCGATTTCTCCGAAGCACGCGATTTCGAGGAGTTTGCGAGCACGGTGCAGGATGCGGCCGGAAAGCCGAATGCCTGAGAAGCTGCAAGCGGGTGAGCAACCCGTCATCGTCTTGGTGCGCCCCCAGCTGGGCGAGAACATCGGCAAGGCCGCGCGCGCTATGCTCAACTTCGGGCTGACCGAAATGCGGCTCGTGGCCCCGCGCGATGGCTGGCCCAATCCCTCGGCTGGCCCTGCCGCCTCGGGCGCGGACATCATTCTCGAACAGGCCAAGGTTTACGAGACCACCGCCGAAGCTGTGGCCGACTGCGCGCATGTCTATGCTACCACGGTGCGCAAGCGCGGGGTGACCAAGCCCGTTGTCACGCCCGAGGGCGCGGCGGCGGAAATGGTCCGCGCAGAAGGCCGCTCCGCTGTGCTGTTCGGGCGCGAGGCCTCGGGGCTGGAGACGAGCGACGTGGCGCTGGCCCGCACGATTATCACCGCGCCGATCAACCCCGAGTTCGGCTCGCTCAACCTCGCGCAGGCCGTGATGCTGGTGGTCTACGAGCTGTCCAAGCACGCCGATCTCACCATGCCCACGGTGGAGGAGCTGCTCCCCCCTGCCCCGCAGGACGAGCTCGAAGGCCTGATCGGCCATTTCGAGAAACTGCTCGAACCGCGCCGCTATTTCTGGCCGGAAAGCCGCGCTGAGGCCACCCGCCGTACCCTGCGCGGTGTGCTCACGCGGCCAGGCTGGAACCACCTCGAAGTGCGCACCCTGCGCGGCGTGCTGAGCGCCCTCGAACGGCCCGAGGGCGAGCGCCACCGTTCGGACGACGAGCAATAGCTTGACTTTGGCCCGCGCGCAGCTATTTGCGCGCCTTCGCGATTGATTGGCTCCGCATCCCGGTGAAGCGGTGGCCGCGTCTGGCAACTCGGTCAGACGGTGCGATACCGGGTTTAAGCGCTGCCACTGGGGCCGCGATAGCAAATTGAAGGATACGTCTGATGACGAAGCGCACCAGCGCCAAGCACAAACTCGACCGCCGGATGGGCGAAAACATCTGGGGTCGTCCGAATTCGCCGGTCAACAAGCGTTCGTATGGCCCGGGCCAGCACGGTCAGCGCCGTAAGGGCAAGATGAGCGACTATGGCCTGCAGCTGCGCGCCAAGCAGAAGCTCAAGGGCTACTACGGCGATGTGACGGAAAAGCAGTTCCGTAGTACCTACAAGCAGGCTGCCGCGATGAAGGGCGACGCTAGCCAGAACCTGATCGGCCTGCTCGAGCGTCGTCTCGACATGATCGTTTATCGCGCCAAGTTCGCGCCGACGATCTTCGCGGCCCGTCAGATCGTTTCGCACGGCCACATCAAGGTCAACGGCGTGAAGTGCAACATCGCCAGCCGTCGCATCGACGTGGGCGACGTGATCTCGCTGGGTGACAAGGCCAAGGAAATGGCGCTGGTGATCGAGGCGCAGAGCCTGCCCGAGCGTGAAATTCCCGAATATGTCGTTCCCGATGGCACCGACAAAGTGACCTTCAACCGCGTGCCGACGCTGGATGAAGTGCCCTACCCGGTGCAGATGGAGCCGAACCTGGTCGTCGAGTTCTACTCGCGCTAAGTCCGGCGGCTTATGCCGACAATGCAAAGGGCGGTCCTTCGGGGCCGCCCTTTTCGTTTGTTCGGGTGATTAGCGCAGGCAGCCGAACCTAGCCTTCGGCGGCTTCACCACTCTTCCTCGTTACCCAATCGACGTTCGCGCCAGCGGTGAAGCCATGAACGATGGTGGATACCAGAATGGTAAAGCCGACCGTGGCCCAAAGGGGGCCTTCGTCCGCCAGATCAAGCTTGCCGCCTGCATAAGCAAGGTAATAAATCGACCCTACCCCGCGCACGCCGTAGAACGAAACGACTGCCCGCTCACGTATTGTCATCGAGCTGCCGAGAAGCGCCAGCATCCCGCTGGCGGGCCGGATCAGGAAAATCAGCGCCAGGGCGAGTGCGGCGTGGCTCCACTCAAGATAGGGTAACAATCCCGGCAAAGCGCCGCCAAGCAGCACGAGCAAGACCGCGGTGATCGCATGTTCGAGCGCCTGCGAGAAGCCGTGCAGCCGCGCGTGATATTCGTGCTCGCTCTCGATCTGCCGCAGCGTGAGGCCCATCACGAAGGCGGCGATAAAACCGTAACCCTCGGCTATTTCGCACAATCCATAGGTGAGCAGCACGCCTGCCAGGGCGATAAGGCCGGATGACGTGTCGGCCAGAACATTGTCGCGTGGGAAACGGAACAACACGCGCCCGAGCACAAACCCCGCCGCGACGCCGATCAGCACGCCAATGGCGATCTTGTAGACGAGATAGAGGCCGAACCACTCCATGCCCCAGCTGCCGCTCGCCGCCACCATGAAGATGCCCAGATAGACGAACGGAAAGGCCAGCCCGTCATTTAACCCTGCTTCGGCGGTAAGGGCAAAGCGAACAGGATGTTCGCCGCCTTCGAGCGGCGGCCCAACCTGGACATCGGCGGCCAATACCGGATCGGTGGGCGCGAGCACAGCGGCGAGAAGCACCGCGCCTGCAAGCGTCATTCCGATAAGCCACCCGCCAAGCGTGACGGCGAGGATACACAGCGGCATGGCAACTGCCAGCATTCGCGTCGTGTTGCCCCACTTGGCCAGAGGCCGGATCGCATCGATCCTGATGCCGGTGCCGAACAGCGCAATGATCACCGCCATCTCGGCCGCCATTTCCCAGAACACGGGCCGCTCGATGGGGCTGAACGCGTCGGGCACTCCCGGCATGACGCCGAACACTGCCATGCCGCCAAGGATCAACAGCCCCGAGGCAGCAGGCTCTCGCCCCGAAAACAGGCGCGGCAACCAGTAGGCAGCGACAATGACGATACCGCAACCGGCGAGCAGCACATGATAGGGCGCAAGGTCAAAGAAAGCGGTGTCCATGAGCGACTAACGAACCCCGGCAAAGGTTGTTTCGCCACACGGGTTTTTGCTGGTCAAAGCGCTGTGCTCAGGTGCCGAGGTAATCCCGGCGAAAATCGGCGGCAAAGGCGGCGAAACGCCGCTCGCCAATCGCATCGCGCATCGCCTGCATCAGTTGCTGATAAAATGCGAGGTTGTGTTCGGTCAGCAGCATCGCGCCGAGAATTTCGCCCGACTTGTGTAGGTGGTGCAGATAGGCGCGGCTGTAGTTCTGGCAGGTGTCGCAAGAGCAGCGCTCGTCTAGCGGCGCGGTGTCTTCGGCATGGCGGGCGTTGCGCAGGTTGACCGGCCCACTCCAGGTAAAGCCCTGCCCGTTGCGGCCGGAACGCGTCGGCAGAACGCAGTCGAACATGTCGATCCCGCGTTCCACCGCGCCGACTAGATCGTCGGGCTTGCCCACGCCCATCAGATAGCGCGGTGCGTCTTGCGGCAGTTGTCCCGGCGCGAAGTCGAGCGTGGCGAACATCGCCTCCTGCCCCTCGCCCACCGCCAAGCCGCCGATGGCATAGCCGTCGAAGCCGATCTCCCGCAGAGCTTCCGCCGAGCGAACACGCAGCCCTTCGTCGAGCGCGCCCTGCTGAATGCCGAACAGGGCCGAATTCGCCGCATGGTCGCCGCCAGCATCGAAGGCATCACGGCTGCGCTTCGCCCAGCGCATCGACAGCTCCATGCTCGCCTCGATTTCCTTGAGCGGGCGGTCGGCCCGCGGGCATTCATCGAAGCACATCACGATGTCGGAGCCGAGCAATCGCTGGATCTCCATACTGCGCTCGGGGCTGAGCATGTGGCGCGAGCCGTCGATATGGCTCTGGAAGGTGACGCCTTCCTCGGTCAGCTTGCGCAGCGAGGCGAGGCTCATCACCTGATAGCCGCCGCTGTCGGTAAGGATCGGCCGGTCCCAGCGCATGAAACGGTGCAGCCCGCCCAACCGTGCGACACGCTCGGCACCGGGGCGCAGCATCAGGTGATAGGTGTTGCCGAGAATGATGTCGGCCCCGATCGAGCGCACGGTTTCGGGCTTCATCGCCTTCACCGTGGCCGCAGTGCCCACCGGCATGAAGGCAGGCGTGCGGATTTCGCCGCGACGCATGGCGATGGTGCCGGTGCGGGCCTTGCCGTCGGTGGCACGGATCGAAAACTGGAAACGCGGTGCTGTCATCTTCGGCTCGTTAGCTTGGCAGCCGTGTGAGGCAAGTCAGAACCTAAAATCCGTACACCAGCGTAAAGCGCGCGAGAGTATCGGTCTTCACCGAGCCTGCGGGCGGATCGCTGTTGTACTCGACCGAATAGGTCAGCCGGGTCGACAGCGACGAATTGAGCTTCGCCTCCAGTCCGGTGAGCGCCGAAAGGCTGATATTCTCAGAGTCTACGAACACCAAGGCCTGCCCGCCACCCTCGGCAGTGGCGCTGGTGTCGTTGGTCAGCTTGACCTTGTCGGCGAGCTGCCAGTCGAAATCGAGGCCGAACAGGGCGGCCAGGTTGTTGTCCGTCGTGCCATCCACGAATTCGGTGCGGCGATAGGCCGGGCCGAGCTTGATCGAAAGGTTCACGTCGCTCTGCTCGACGAGCTTCCAGCCCAGCCCGCCCGAAAGCGCATAGCGCCCGGTGTAGCCCTGGAAGCGGTTGCTCTCGTATTGGGCGAGGCCGTAAGTGAATGCGCGCTCGGAAAATTGATAGCGCGGTTCGTAGCTAGCCAGCCATTGTTTGCGCGAGGTTTCGCCATCGGTGCGCTGGTAATCGGCCGCCACCTTCATCTTGTGCGTCCAGTCGAGGCCCTTTCTGGTGAGCGACAGCGCTGCTGTCAGGCCGATGCTCTCGGTATTGCCCGAGGACTGGAACGCGCCGATCTGCCCTTGACCGCTCCAGTTCGCCAGCAGCCCGGCTTCGCGGATACGCCTTTCCTCTTCGGCGGCGGCGATGCGTTCGGCCTCGGCGCGATCCTCGTTGAAGGCCTCTTGCAGCGTGTCGAGCTCGTGCGCAGACTCGGGATTGGTGGACCGGGCAATCTCGATCACCGCCGCGACCTTGCCCGGATCGCCGGTTTCGATCGCCGCATCGATCATGGCGCGGACAGGCTCGGGAAGCTCCGCCAAGGCTGGGCTGGCGGCGGCGGAAGTTGCAAGCGCGATGGCTGGGGCGATCAGGCGAACACGGGTCATGCCCATTTCGCTAGCCAATCATTCGCGCAAGCACCAGCCTGTCCGGAAGATCCATGCGATGACTGCCACGCACAGCACGAGGAATGCCAGCGTGAAGCCGAATGCCACGCCGATGGGCACGTCGGCGCTGCCGGTGAAGGTCCAGCGAAGGCCGTTGATGAGGTAGAAGATCGGGTTGAACTGGGCGACCGTGGACCAAGGTTCCGCCAGCATCTGCACCGAGTAGAACGTGCCGCCGAGGAAAGTGAGCGGCATCAGGATCAGCAGCGGCACGATCTGTAGCTTCTCGAACCCGTCGGCCCATAGCCCGATGATGAAACCGAACAGCGCGAACGATGCAGCCACCATCACCACATAGCCCACCGCCAACAGCGGATGGGCGATCTCGTAATCGACGAAGATCCGCGCAGTTACCAAGATGATCGCTGAAATGATCAGCGACTTGAGCACCGCTGCGCCAACGAATCCCAAGATCGTTTCGGCTACGCCAACTGGGGCAGACAGAAGCTCGTAAATCGCCCCGGTGAACTTGGGCATGTATATGCCGAAGCTTGCGTTGCTGGTGCTTTCCGATAGCAGCGTGAGCATGATCAGCCCCGGTACGATGAACGCGCCATAGCTGGCCCCGCCGAACTGGCTCGGGTCCATCTGGCCGCCAATGGCGGCGCCGAACACCACGATATAAAGCGAGGTGGTCAGCACCGGTGACAGGATCGAACCGAAGGCGGTCCGGAAGAAGCGCGCCAGTTCGTGCTTGAGGATGGCGATTGCGCCGCGCCAGTTCATCATGCCGCCTGCTCCTGCGCGCCCTGTTCGACAAGATCGACGAAGATATCCTCCAGCGTGCTCTCGCGCGTTTCGAGGCCGGTATAGGCAATGCCAAGACCGGGCAGACGCTGCGCCAGCTCGGCCACTTCGCGCTTGCCCTTGCCGGTGCCGTCGCCGCCGCGATAGATCAGATGGGTGCCGCCATCTTCCAGCGTGATCGGGTAGTCTAAGAAGTCGGCGGGAATTTTTGCCAGCGGCTCGGCCAGTGTAAAGTGTGCCTCGGTGCGGCCGAGCTTGGCCATGATTGCGTCCTTGTCGTCGACCAGAAGGATACGCCCCTTGTTGATGACGCCCACGCGGTCGGCCATCTCCTCGGCCTCTTCGATGTAGTGCGTGGTGAGGATGATGGTGACGCCCGCTGCGCGCAGCGCATCGATCTGCCGCCACATATCGCGGCGCAGTTCGACGTCGACCCCGGCGGTCGGCTCGTCGAGGAACAGCAGTTCGGGATCGTGAGCGAGCGCCTTGGCGATCATCACCCGGCGCTTCATCCCGCCCGAAAGCTCGCGAATGGCGGCATCGCGTTTGTCCCACAGGCTAAGCGAGCGCAGCACTTGTTCGATCCGCGCTTCATCCGGCGGGCAACCGAACATGCCGCGCGAGTAGCGCACCTGCCGGATCACCTTGTCGAACATGTCGAAGCTGAGCTCCTGCGGCACCAGCCCGATCTTGCGCCGCGCTTCGCGCCAGCTTTTCGCGGTGTCCTGCCCGAAGGCGTGGATCGAGCCGCCGGTGGGGTTCACCAAGCCACAAACCGCCCCGATCAGCGTTGTCTTGCCAGCACCGTTCGGCCCCAGCAGAGCGAAAATCTCGCCTTTGTTGATCGTCAGGTCGACGCCGGCCAGTGCCTTGGTGCCGCCCTTATAGGTCTTTTCCAGCCCGCGGATTTCGAGAATCGGTTCGCTCATGCGCGGCAATGTGGCGCGCGGGCCGGGTTTTACAAGCTTTTCTGTATCGAGTGGTATTTTATTCGCTGGCCGTAGCCTTGCGCGGTAACAGCAGCGAAGAGTCGCCATAGGAATAGAAGCGGTATTCAGCGGCGATGGCATGGGCATAGGCCGCCTGCATTGTCTCGCGGCCCATCAGCGCGCTGACCAGCATGAACAGAGTGGACTTGGGCAGGTGGAAGTTGGTCATCAGCCCGTCGACCGCGCGGAACCTGTAGCCGGGCGTGATGAAGATGTCGGTATCGCCTGCGAACTCGCGGATCTGGCCGTCTTCGCCCGCAGCGCTTTCGAGCAGGCGCAGGCTGGTGGTGCCGACCGCGATCAGTCGGCCGCCCGCCGCGCGTGCTTCGTTGAGCCGCGCGGCCGTGGCGGCATCGATGCGGCCCCATTCGGAGTGCATCTTATGCTCGGCAGTGTCCTCGGCCTTCACCGGCAGGAAGGTCCCTGCCCCTACGTGCAGAGTTAGTGTCTCGCGGGCGATCCCCGCCGCGTCGAGGGCGGCAACCAGTGCGTCGGTGAAATGGAGCGAGGCGGTGGGGGCGGCAACCGCGCCATCCTCGCGGGCAAACATTGTCTGATAGTCCGAGCGGTCGGCCTCGTCGGTGCCGCGCTTTTGCGCGATATAGGGCGGCAGAGGCATGGTGCCCGCACGCTCGAGCAGCAGTTCGACCGGCTCCTCGCCCGCGAAGGCGAGCGTGAACGAGCCATCGGCATGGCGCGTCTCTGCCGCGGCGACAACTTCCGCGCCGAAGTCGATCACGTCGCCCTCGCGCAGCCGCTTGGCATTGCGGATAAAGGCCTGCCAGCGCCTGAGGTCGAGCCGCTTGTGGAGCGTCGCCCCGATCCGTGCCTCACCGCGCCGCCCTTCAAGCTGGGCAGGGATCACGCGGGTATCGTTGAAGACCAGCACGTCGCCCGGTGCGAGCAGGCTGGGCAGGTCGCGCACGCCCGCATCGGCAAGCGGTTCGCCCTCTTTCACCACCAGCATCCGCGCCGCGTCGCGCGGGCGCGCCGGACGCAGCGCTATCCGCTCGGGCGGGAGGTCGAAATCGAACAGGTCAACGCGCACGGCGCGCCCCCTTCAGCCAGGCTGGGATCAATCGCTCTGCGAGTTGTTGAGCATGTCGCGCGTGACTTGCTGCTGCTGCGCCGGAGCGGCGGGCGCGGGCATGGCCTGCGGCTTGTTGTCCGAAGCGATGCTCGCTTGCAGGATGCGCGTGGGGTTGGTCGGCGGCTCGCCCCGCTCGATCTCATCCACGGCGGTCATGTTCGAAATCACGCGGCCGAAATTGGTGTAAGTCCGGTCGAGCGCGAAGCGCGGGTAGAACACGATGAAGAACTGGCTGTTGGCGCTGTCTTCGGTGGCCGAGCGCGCCATCGAGACGGTGCCGCGAACGTGGGGCAGCATGTTGAACTCGGCCTTGAGGTCGGGCAGCTCGGAGCCGCCCCGGCCGGTGCCGGTCGGGTCACCGGTCTGCGCCATGAAGCCGTCGATCACGCGGTGGAAGATCACCCCGTCGTAAAAACCGGCGCGGGCCAGTTCCTTGACCCGCTCGACATGGTGCGGCGCCCATTGCGGCATCAGACGGATCGCGACCCGTTCGCCGGTAGAAAGATCGAGCAGGAGGATATTGTCGCGATCTTGGGTCAGGTCGAAGTTGACCTTGATCGGCATTTGCTCCGCCTGAGAATTCGCCTCCTGCGTTGTCTCCAGAGCGGGCGACAGCGAAGTATCCTGCGCCAGCGACGGCGCGGCGGTGAACGAGAGGGTGGCGGCGATGGCGGCGCCAATCAGAGTGCGGATCATGAAGATAGTCCGGTTATGCGCATGGCAGATGAGCGGCGGGCCTAGTCAAAGCACGCTGACAGTTCAATGAACATTGCGTGTGCGGTTGTGGTCAAAGATCGCCGCGCAGGCCCAGCTCGGCTACTCGTGCAGCGACCAGCTTGCAAACATGCGGCGCGACAAAGGGGGCGATATCGCCGCCATAGAGGGCGATTTCCTTCACCAGCTTGGAGGCAATCGGCTGCAACGAGATGTCGGCCATCAGGAAGACCGTCTCGATATTGGCATTGAGTTGCTGGTTCATGCCAGCCATCTGATATTCATATTCGAAATCGGCCACCGCGCGCAGGCCGCGCACGATCACGCTGGCGCCCTGAGCTTCGGCGAATTTCATCAGCAGCGCATCGAAGCCGACCACCTCGACGTTTTCGAGCCCCAGCCGCGCGACTTCGGCGACTACCATGTCCATCCGCTCTTCAGGCGTGAACATGGGATTTTTCGAAGGATTGGTGGTGACGCCGATAATCAGCTTGTCGACCAGCTTTGAGCCGCGCCGGATGATGTCGGAATGCCCGAGCGTGACGGGATCGAAAGTGCCGGGGTAAAGACCGATGCGGGGAACGCTCATCGGTCGCGCTCCACCACGAAACTGGCAAGTGCGCGCAACAGGTCTGCCTCCTCGCCGTGCTGCGCCAGATGACCGATGGCCTGTTCGCTCAAGGCGTGGGCCTGCGCGCGGGCGGCCTCGGCACCCATGAGCGAGACAAAGGTGGCCTTGCCCTGCCCTTCGTCTTTCCTCAGCGCCTTGCCGGCCAGCTCCTCGTCGCCCTCGTGATCGAGCAGATCGTCGGCGATCTGGAACGCGAGGCCGATGTCGCGGGCATAGTTGCGCAGGTGATTGCGCCCCTCGTCGGGCAGCTTGCCGAGGATCGCGCCCATCTCCACCGCCGCCATCAGCAGCGCGCCAGTCTTCAATTGCTGGAGCCGGGTGACGGTATGCAGGTCGAACTCTTCGCTCTCGGCGGCGAGGTCCATCATCTGGCCGCCTGCCATGCCTTTGTGCCCGCTGGCCGTGGCAAGCGTGAGCACCAGCTCGGCGCGGACAAAAGGATCAGCACTCACCCGTTCGTCGGCGAGCAATTCGAAAGCCAGCGCGTGAAGCGAGTCGCCCGCGAGGACGGCAGTCGCTTCGTCGAAGGCCTTGTGAACGGTCGGCTTGCCGTGGCGCAGGTCGTCATCGTCCATGCAGGGCAGATCGTCGTGGATCAGCGAATAGACGTGAATCGCTTCGAGCGCGCAGGCGGCGCGAATTGCGGCATTGCGGTTCGCACCGTACATTTCGGCCACGGTGACCACCAGCAACGGGCGCACCCGCTTGCCGCCACCGATCACGGCATAGCGCATGGCCTCGATCAGGCGGGCACGCGAATCCTCGGGCACCGGAAGAATAGCGTCGAACGCATTGTCGATCTCGCGCTGGACCTGCGCCAGCCCGCGTCCAAGCAAATCATCAGCCAAGATGAGCCCCATCCCCCTGTGCTCCCTCAACCAGCGTCGAACGGCGCAGTGCCGGTCGGCGTGCCGTCGGCTGAGGCAACGATCTTCTCGATCCGTTCCTGCGCCGCATCGAGCCGCTTCTGGCAGTGGCGACGCAGCGCCTCGCCGCGCTCATACAGCGCCAGTGATTCGTCGAGCGGCACTTCGCCGCCTTCAAGCTTGCGCACCACGTCTTCGAGCGAGCGCAAGGCGTCTTCGAAGCTCAGATCGGCCATTTGTGCAGGGTTTTCCGCCATGGCAGCCACGTTTGGCGGGGATGAGTGGCATGGTCAAGCGCGCGAGGACTGGCGCTCCCCCGCAGCCAGCGTTATTGGCGCTGCCCATGAGCGAAATTACCCCTGATGTCGTCGAGGCGCACGGCCTCAGCCCCGAGGAATACGAGCGCGTGCTGAATGCGCTGGGCCGCGAGCCGAACATGGTCGAGCTTGGCATTTTCTCGGTCATGTGGTCCGAACATTGCAGCTACAAGTCATCACGACTGCATCTGAAGAAGCTGCCGACCGAGGCGCCCTGGGTGATCTGTGGCCCCGGCGAGAATGCCGGCGTGATCGACATTGGCGATGGTCAGGCGGCGATCTTCAAGATGGAGAGCCACAACCACCCCTCGTACATCGAGCCCTATCAGGGCGCGGCGACGGGCGTGGGCGGCATCCTGCGCGACGTCTTCACGATGGGCGCGCGCCCGGTGGCGAACGCCAATGCGCTGCGCTTCGGGCGTCCCGAGCATCCGAAGATGAAGCATCTGGTGCAAGGCGTGGTCGCGGGCATCGGCGGCTACGGCAACTGCGTCGGCGTGCCGACCGTTGCGGGCGAGACAAACTTCCATCCGGCCTACGATGGCAACATTCTTGTCAACGCGATGACCGTGGGCGTCGCCGATGCGGACAAGATCTTCTACAGCGCGGCGACGGGTGTGGGTAACCCCATCGTCTATGTCGGCTCGAAGACCGGGCGCGACGGCATCCACGGCGCGACCATGGCTAGCGCCGACTTCGGCGAAGACGCCGAGGCCAAGCGCCCCACGGTGCAGGTGGGCGATCCCTTCACCGAGAAGCTACTGATCGAGGCCTGTCTCGAACTGATGGCCACCGACGCCATCGTCGCTATTCAGGACATGGGCGCGGCGGGCCTGACCTCGTCGTCGGTGGAAATGGCCACCAACGGCAAGGCCGGCATCCGGCTCGACATGAACATGGTGCCTTGCCGCGAAGAGGGGATGACGCCCTACGAGATGATGCTGAGCGAAAGCCAGGAGCGGATGCTCATGGTCCTGAAGCCCGGCAAGGAGGCCATGGCCGAGGAAATCTTCCGCAAGTGGGAGCTGGACTTTGCCGTAATCGGCGAAGTGACCGACACCCAACACATGGTGCTCGAATTCGACGGTGAGGTGGTCTGCGACATTCCGCTCGGCCCGCTCGCGGCCGATGCGCCGCTGTATGACCGGCCCTATCTCACCCGCGAGGAATACCGCGCCTGGGCGGGCACGAAGCCACTGGAGAATGTTCCCGGCGGCACCGATATCGGCGGCGACCTGCTTAAGCTGATCGGCAGCCCTGATCTCGCCAGCCGCAGCTGGATTTCCGAGCAGTACGACAGCCAGGTCGGCGCGGACACCTTGCAGACCGGCGGCGATGCCGGTGTGGTGCGCGTCCACGGCACGAAGAAGGCGCTGGCGATCAGCACCGATTGCACCCCGCGCTATGTCTATGCCGACCCGTTCGAGGGCGGCAAGCAAGCGATCGCCGAAGCCTATCGCAACCTGTGCGCGGTAGGCGCGCGCCCGCTGGCGGTGACCAATTGCCTGAACTTCGCGAACCCGCAGCGGCCCGAAATCATGGCCCAGCTGGTCCACGCGCTCGATGGCATGGGCGAAGCCTGCCGTGTGCTCGATTTCCCGATCGTGAGCGGCAATGTCTCGCTTTATAACGAGAGCAAGGCGACCGGCGGCGGCTCGGCGATCCTGCCCACCCCCGCCATCGGCGGCGTCGGCCTAATTGACGACTACGCGACGATGATGACCGCGCCGTTCAAGCAGGAAGGTGATGCGATCTACGTTATGGGCGCAGAGCCATGGGCGACGCCGAACCCCGAGCGCAGCCTGGTCGGCCAATCGCTGTGGCTGCGGATCATCCATGGCCGCGAGGAAGGCCGCGCGCCGCATGTCGACCTGACGTTGGAGAAGAACTCCGGCGAATTCATCCGCGAGCTGATCGAAGCTGGCCTCGTGAATGCGGTGCACGACGTGTCCGATGGCGGCATGGCCGTGGCGCTTGCCGAAATGGCTATGCAGAGCGGGCTTGGCGCGGAAACGGTGAACCACCCCGATTACGATCCGGCCCGCTGGTGGTTCGGCGAAGATCAGGGTCGTTACATCGTCACCGTGCCCGATAATGAGGCCTTCCAGGCACAAATCGCCAAGGGGACCCGCGACGATGAGACGGCGTCGAGCGGCCTCAGGCGGATCGGCACCGTGGGCGGCTCGTCGCTGTTCGGCGTTGAGGTGGAGGAGCTGCGCAACACGCACAAGGCCTTCTTCAAAGACTGGATGGAGGCCTGAGCGCCATGCACCTGACCAACATCCTCGCGCCGACCTATCTTCAGATGCTCGGGGCTTTGTCGGCCTGGCTGAGCAAGGCGGCCGAGCAACTGCCCGAGGCAGAGGCCGAGGCGCTGCTATCGAAGCGGCTGGCCGACGATATGTTCCCGCTGGCGACCCAGGTTCGCTTCTCCTGCGTGCAGGCGCTTGAAGGGATGCATCGTCTGCGCGAGGAGGATCTCCCGCCGCTGGTCGACGAACTTCTGACAGAAGGACGCAATGCAGGCGAGCAGCCCGGCACCATTGCCGATGCGCGTGCACGGATCGATCAGGTATTGACCGAGGTGCGCAAGCTTGCCGAGGATATGCCTGCTGGCGATGAGGACCGTAAGCTCGAACATGCGCTGCCGATGGGCATCGTTTTCGACCTGACCGCCGCGCAATATGCGCGCGACTGGGCGTTGGGACAGTTCTATTTTCACATCATGATCGCCTATGCGATCATGCGCGCGGGCGGCGTCGATCTCGGCAAGGCCGACTATGTCGCGCATATGTTCCAGTATGTGCGGCCTGGCACCATGCCGACAGCCTGAGCGACGGGCGCGTTCCGGCTTGCGACTTGCTGGACTCATGATATTATCTTTGCCGGCATTGGTAATATCATGAGGGCGGTCTTATGCGGCACACGCACGTGAAAAATGGCCTGCGCCTCTCGCTTTCAGCGCTCGGCCTGTGCATTGCCACAGCCGGTTTTGCCGGCGAGCCGGTCGTTGACGAAGTCGCCGCCAGCCCTGCCCCTTCCTTCATTCCGGCTGACTTCGAGCCGCCGACCTTGGTCGACGCGCAAGGCTTCAAGCTCGTTCCTCTCGGCCCCGATGTGGTCAAGCAGGATTATGCGGCCTACATGTCGTCGATCGAGCACCTGCAGCAGACCTTCACGCGCAGCACCGGATGGCCTCGCGCCGATCTCACGCTGGCCGATTCGATGGTCGATATGGAGACAGAGGCGGCCCGCTTCGCCAATCGAGAAAGCTTTGCCTATGGCGTGTTGACGCCAGACGGCCAGCACGAACTGGGCAGCG
This sequence comes from Aurantiacibacter suaedae, assembly GCF_005434915.1. GTDB lineage: Bacteria > Pseudomonadota > Alphaproteobacteria > Sphingomonadales > Sphingomonadaceae > Alteraurantiacibacter > Alteraurantiacibacter suaedae. The sequence continues at coordinate 429,407 of NZ_SKCG01000001.1, read as the reverse complement.
TCTACGTCCGCCCCAGCCCTGTTTCCGATTACGACGCGGTGGTGTCGCTGTGGGGAACGAAAGCGCAATACGATGCCGGGTTCGACGCCGTGCTTTATCGCTGGGTGCGCAGCTGGGTGGCGCGCGATTGGCCGTTCGCCAAGGTCGCCTATCCGGGGCGAGAGATCGCCTGGGGCGAGTGGGACGTTATGACCGAAGCAGCGGGAAGCTGACCTAGCCCCCGACCCACTCCTCGCGCGGGATTTCGAGCAGCTCAAGCAAGGCGGTCAGGTCGCCCTGCTCCACCCAGCCATTGGCGGCGGCGCGGGCCTTGGGCTTGGCGCGATAGGCGATGCCGTAGGCGCTCGCTTCGAGCATCGGGATGTCGTTCGCACCGTCGCCAGCGGCCATGCTGATCGCGCCCTCGCCCAGCTTCGCCAGTTCCTCTTCGAGGACCGCCTGCTTGGTCGAGCTGTCGCAGATGTCGCCGACCAGCGCGCCAGTGAGCTTGCCATCTGCCACCTCGAGCCGATTGCCGACCACACGTTCGAAGCCGATCTGATCCGCCACGACATCAGCGAAGTGGTGGAAACCGCCGGTCACAAGCGCGGACCGACAGCCGCGCGACTTGAGCGTCTCGACCAGCACCCGCGCGCCGTCGTTGGGGCGGATGCGCTCATCCAGGCACTGCTGGATCGCGGCCTCATCGAGGCCAGCCAGCAGCCCGACACGTTCGCGCAGGGCGCTGCGGAAATCGAGTTCGCCCTGCATCGCGCGCTCGGTGATGTCGGCAATTTTCTCCTTGAGCCCAGCAAAGTCCGCCAGTTCGTCGATGCATTCCTGCCCGATCATGGTCGAATCCATGTCGGACACGAACAGGTGCGGCACGGCGATCTCGTCGCGCGCGATCAGACCGTCGGTGGGGCCGAAGTGGCTGTCGATGACTGCGCGCAGGGTGGCCATGTCGTCGCCCGGGCATTCGATCTGCAACACCCGCGAATTGGCGTCGAGCAATTCGGCGCAGGCGGCCGGCAAGCCCTTCGCCTTCAATTCGGCAAGCGCGGCGTCGAGGCTGGTTTGCAGCTTCGCGGGGTCTGCTATCAGGCGGGCAATGAGCACTCGGGAAACTCCAACGGATAACGCGCCAAGAAACGTCCTGGCGCTCATTGCAGGGCCGACCGCCAGCGGCAAGAGCGATCTCGCCGTCAGGCTTGCACTGGCCTTGCAGGAGCGTGGCCGGGAAGCCCGCGTGATCAATGCCGACAGCGCGCAGGTCTATGCCGATCTTTCGATCGTTAGTGCCCGCCCGACCGAGGCCGAGATGCAGGGTGTGCCACATCTGCTGTTCGGCGCATGGGACGGGGCGCAAGCCTGCTCGGCGGCGGACTGGGCCGAGGCCGCCAAGCGCGAGGTCTTCGCGGCGCACGAGGCGGACGCGGTGCCGATCCTTGTGGGCGGAACCGGGCTGTATATTCGCACCCTGCTGGAAGGGATCGCTCCGATCCCCGCAATCGACCCCATCGTGCGCGAGACTGTGCGCGCCCTGCCCTTGGCCGAGGCCTATGCCGCCCTGCAAGCCGAAGACCCGGCCCGGGCAGCTCAGCTCAACGCTGGCGACAGCCAGCGCGTGGCCCGGGCGCTCGAAGTCGTGCGTTCGACCGGGCGTTCGATGCTCGAATGGCAGCGGCACCTGGAAGGCGGCATTGCAGATCAGGTCACGCTCGCTCCGCTGGTCCTGCTGCCTGAGCGCGAGGCACTGTTCGACCGGTGCGATCGGCGCTTTGCCGCGATGGTCAAGGCCGGTGCGCTCGAGGAAGTTGAGGCGCTCTATGCTCGCGGGCTCGAGGAGAACCTGCCCGTCATGCGCGCGATTGGTGTGCCCGAACTGGGCGAGGTGCTGCGCGGTCGCGCTTCTGTGGCCGAGGCAATTGCCAATGGCCAGCGCGCCACCCGGCAATATGCCAAGCGGCAATATACTTGGCTCCGCAATCAGCTGCCGGACGATTGGAAGCGCGCTTTGCCCGAAAATATCGACCTAGCCTCCGATTTTGAAATGTTATTGCCTATATAAAGGTTGACATGACATTTCGTGTCTCATAGAGCCGCATCAGGAATTCGGAGAGGAACGGCCCGGTATGAGCGATCATGCCGGGCCAATCATTTCACGAAGCGAGAAAGGAATTTCACGTGGCAGACGAACGCAGTGGCGCTGCGATACTGGTCGAGACATTGGTGCGGCATGGGGTCGAATATGTGTTCGGCTATCCCGGCGGCGCCGTGCTCCCGATCTACGACGAGCTATTCGCCGATAATCGTATTCGCCACATTCTGGTCCGCCACGAAGCGGGCGCGGCCCATGCGGCCGAAGGCTATGCCCGCAGCACCGGCAAGCCCGGCGTTGTTCTGGTTACCTCCGGCCCCGGCGCGACCAACGCGATTACCGGCATTGCCGATGCCTTCCTCGATTCCATCCCGCTGGTCGTCATCACCGGGCAGGTTCCGACCAATCTGATCGGCACTGATGCGTTTCAGGAGGCCGACACCATCGGCCTGACCCGCCACTGCACCAAGCACAACTATCTGGTGAAAGACCCGGAGCAGCTTGCAGCCGCAGTCGATGAAGCTTTCGAGATCGCCACCACCGGTCGCCCCGGCCCGGTCGTGATCGACATCCCCAAGAACGTCCAGATCGCCACCGCGCGCCTTGAAGATACCGCGCCGCAGCGCCCGAAGCGCTATAATCCGCAACTGGTCGCCCCGGCGGACGAGATTGCCGAGGCCATCGACCTGATCGCCAATGCGGAAAAGCCGGTGTTCTACACGGGCGGAGGCGTGATCAACTCTGGCCCACGCGCTACCGAGCTGCTGCGTGAGTTTCAGGCGCTCACCGGCGCTCCGGTTACCTCGACGCTGATGGGCCTTGGCGCGTTCCCCGCCGAACATGCCGACTGGCTCGGGATGCTCGGTATGCACGGCACTTATGAAGCCAACATGGCGATGAACCAGTGCGACGTCATGATAAACATCGGCGCGCGCTTCGATGATCGGGTGACCGGCCGTCTCGATGCGTTCTCGCCGGGTTCGAAGAAAATCCACATCGATATCGACCGGGCCAGCATCAACAAGATCGTGCCAGTCGATCTCGGGATCGTGGGTGACTGCGCGCACGTACTCGAACAGCTGATCGCAGCCTGGGGCAACCGCAAGGGTGCGGACCTTGCCGAATGGCAGGCGCGCATCACCGGTTGGAAAGCGCGCGAAAGCCTGTCCTACCCGGCCAAGGCTGACGAGATCATGCCGCAGCTCGCGGTCGAGCGGCTCTATGCTCTTACCAAGGAACAGGACCCGATCATCACCACCGAGGTCGGCCAGCATCAGATGTGGGCCGCGCAGTACTTCGGCTTTCAGGGGCCTAACAAGTGGCTCACCTCGGGCGGGCTTGGCACCATGGGCTATGGGATGCCTGCCGCTATCGGCGCGCAGCTCGGCAATCCCGATAGCCTCGTGATCGACATCGCGGGCGAAGCCTCGATCCAGATGAACATTCAGGAGATGGGCACGGCCAGCCAGTTCCGCCTGCCGATCAAGGTGTTCATCCTCAACAACGAGTACATGGGCATGGTTCGCCAGTGGCAGGAACTGACCTATGAGAGCCGCTATTCGAATAGCTATTCCGACAGCCTGCCCGATTTCGTCGCGCTGGCCGAGGCCTATGGCTGGAAGGGTATTCGCATTCATGACGAAAGTGAACTCGACGCCGGGATCAAGGCCATGCTGGAGCACGATGGCCCGGTGATGGTCGACTGCCTCGTATCGAAGGAAGCCAACTGTTTCCCGATGATCCCGAGCGGCGCGGCACACACCGAAATGCTGCTCTATGGCGACATGGTGGCCGGCACCATGGCAGACGAAGCCAAGGCTCTGGTCTAAGAGGCGCGTAGACAATGAAAATCAATCACCGCGAATCCGAGCGCCACGTGCTCGCCATCATGGTCGACAACGAAGCGGGTATTCTCGCCAAGATCGCCGGTCTGTTCACAGCGCGTGGATACAACATCGACAGCCTGACCGTGGCCGACATCACGAACGACCATGCGATCAGCCGCATCACCATCGTTACCAACGGCCCGCCGCAGGTGATCGACCAGATCGAAGCGCAGCTCGAACGGCTTGTGCCCGTCCACAAGGTCGTCGACCTTACGGCAGCTGGCCCGCATGTCGAACGTGAGCTGGCGCTGGTGAAGGTACAGGGCACAGGCGAGAAGCGGGTCGAGGCGCTGCGCCTCGCCGATATTTTCCGCGCCCGGCCGGTCGACACCACCACCGAGAGTTTTGTGTTCGAGATCACCGGGCCTCCCGAAAAGATCGACAGCTTCATCGCTTTGATGCGCGAGTTGGGGCTGGTCGAGGTAGGGCGCACGGGCGTCGTCGGCATGATGCGCGGTAGCGAAGGCGTCTGAGCACGCGACCGCCGGTCGTTACAAAGTAACTACATTTCCCGTTCCCGAACGGGGGGCATTGCCGCTAGGGCCACTTTTTCCGAGTCGCGCGCTCCGCGCATTTCCCGCAGAGCGACTCCATAAGATAAGCAGGAAAGACGAGATGAAAGTCTATTACGACGCCGATTGCGACCTGAACCTGATCGCTGACAAGAACATCGCCATCCTCGGCTATGGTTCGCAAGGCCACGCCCATGCGCAGAACCTGCGCGATTCGGGCTGCAAGAACGTCGCCATCGCGCTGCGCCCCGGCTCGGCCTCGGCCAAGAAGGCTGAAGGCGCTGGGTTCAAGGTACTGTCGAACAGCGAAGCTGCCGGCTGGGCCGACATCCTCATGATCCTCGCACCCGACGAACATCAGGCCGCGATCTGGGCGGACGATCTCAAGGGCAACATGAAGCCTGGTGCCGCGCTCGCCTTCGCGCATGGCCTGAACATTCACTTCGGCCTGATCGAAGCGCCCACCGATATCGACGTGATCATGATCGCGCCCAAGGGCCCCGGCCACACGGTGCGCGGCGAATACCAGAAGGGCGGCGGCGTGCCATGCCTGATCGCGGTCCATCAGGACGCTTCGGGCAATGCGCATGACGTGGCGCTGGCCTATGCTTCGGGCGTCGGCGGCGGTCGCTCGGGCATCATCGAGACCAACTTCAAGGAAGAGTGCGAAACCGACCTGTTCGGCGAACAGGCTGTGCTTTGCGGCGGGATCACCCACCTCATCCAGGCCGGGTTCGAGACGCTTACCGAAGCAGGCTATGCTCCCGAGATGGCCTATTTCGAGTGCCTGCACGAAACCAAGCTGATCGTCGACCTGCTCTATGAAGGCGGCATTGCCAACATGCGCTATTCGATCTCGAACACCGCCGAATATGGCGACATCGTGACCGGCCCGCGCATCATCACCGAAGAAACCAAGGCCGAGATGAAGCGCGTCCTCGCCGACATCCAGTCGGGCCGCTTCGTGAAGAACTTCGTGCTCGACAACCGTGCCGGCCAGCCCGAGCTGAAGGCGAGCCGAAAGGCTGCCGAGGCACACCCGATCGAGCAGACCGGTGCCAAGCTGCGTGCGATGATGCCGTGGATCGGCAAGAACAAGCTGGTCGATCAGGAAAAGAACTGAGCCTGATCCCATAATTAGGTATCGCAAAAAGCGCGCCATGGCCTTCCCATGGCGCGCTTTTTCGTGTTCGAGCGGGATATGGACGAGACGAGCGCACGGCACATCCTGATCCCGATCCACGACTTCTCGCTTGGCGGGACGGAGCGGATCGCCTTTCGTCTGGCGGGCGAATGGGTCCGCCGCGGGCGGCGCGTTACCGTGCTGGCGGGCGCGAGCGATGGGCCGATGCGTGCGCAGGTGCCGGGCGGTGTTGGGATCGAGGTGCTGGCAGAGCCTGTGCCGCGCAGTACCTTTTCGCGAATGCGTCTCGGTGCGGCGATGGCGGGACCAGCCAAAGCGCTCTCGCCCGATGGCGTTTTTCTGATCGGCAATTTCCATTTTGCCGTGGCTAAGGCGCTCAAGCAGGCACTGCCGGCGGTGCCCATTGTCGGCAAGGTCAGCAATCCGCTGGTTCCTGCCAGTCTGGGAACTGGCCCCCTGGCCCGCGCCTTGGCTGGCTGGTGGTCGGGCGGCGTAGACAGGCTGGTAGCCATGTCCCCCGGTATGCGCGAGCAACTGGCGCAGCTCGTCCCCGCCAGCCGCACACTCGCCATCCCCGACCCCTTTGTTGACGACGATGTGGCCGTGACTGCACGCTTGGGACAGCCGCGCAAGCCGCTTTCGCTGCTGTTCGTGGGTAGGCTCGAACCGCAGAAGAATCCGCTGCTCGCGCTCGCCACCGCTGCGAGCGTGCGCGATCTTGGCGAGCCCTTCACGCTCACCATGATCGGCGGCGGCGCGATGGAGCGGCAGGTCCACAAGGAGATCGCGCGGCTGGGACTGGCCGAGCACGTCACCCTGCACGGCCACGTCGCGAACCCCGCTCCGTTCTTTCGCGAGGCAGACATCCTGCTGATGACCTCGCGCTATGAAGGCGTCCCGGCGGTGATCGGCGAGGCGCTGGTGACCGGAATGCCTTTCGTCGCGACACCCTGCACCGCTTGGCTTGAAGGACTGGTCGTAGGCGATCCGGCGCTTGGCACGCTGGTTGCCGCGCACGATCCTGCTCAGCTTGCCGAGGCGGTGCGCAAGCGTGCGGCACTGCCCTTCCCCGCTGCAGATGCAATCGAGCAAGCGATCGGCGGGCACCGTCTCGCAAACGCGGCAGAGGCCTATCTTTCCCTATTCGACGCGCTTGCACGCGATCAAAAGCAGACGTGAACGCCGTGCGCCGCGTTCCGCCCGTTGTGTGGCTTGCGATTGCGGCGGCGATCCTGCGCGCGCAGACCTTCGGCAATCCGGTGATCGAGTTCGACGAGCAGTATTACCTGCTGGTGGGCGAGCGGATGTTGGATGGTGTGCTGCCTTACGTCGATATCTGGGATCGCAAGCCCATCGGCCTATTTTCGATGTTTGCCGCCTTTGCTTGGATTGGCGGGCTGTTCGGCGGCGATGGCTTGCTTACCAGCCAGATCGGAGGCCTTGTGGCGGCAGTTGCCGCTGCCGAGCTGATCCGCCGCATGGCTTTGCACGGCGGAGCGAGCGGCGTGCCTGCAATTATGGGTGGGCTGGCTTACGTTATCTGGCTCAACCTCGCCCAGGGCGAAGGCACGCAAGCTTCGGTGCTTTATACCCCGCTGGTGGTGGGCGCGGCTTTTCTGGTTCAGCGTTGCGGTCACAGATTGCTGCGCGATGGCGCGCTGGCGATGGGGCTGATCGGTCTGGCAATACAGCTCAAGTACACTGTCGGCCTTGAGGGCCTGTTCTTCGGTCTTTGGCTGATGGCGCTTGGCCATCGGCGAGGCTGGTCTTCGTCGCGAGTGCTCGGGGCAGCGGCGCTATGGGCGCTGGTTGCCTTCCTTCCTACGCTGGTGGCAATGGCACTTTACGCTCAGCTCGGAGCGCTCGATGCCTTCGTGTTCGCCAACTTCCAGTCACAATTCCTGCGCGTCCCTGATGAGCTTTCGGTGATGGGTGAAGACCTGCTTGGAAGCATGGCGATCCTGCTGCTGCCCCTCATCCTGCTGCTGGCCACCATCCGGCGTGAAGACCTGCGCTTGCGGCGTTTCGAATGGCAATGGCTGGCTGTTGCGCTGGCCGCGATTCTGATCGTCGGTGCGTATAGCCCACACTATTTCATTCCGCTGTTCGCGCCGCTGTTCGTTGTTCTGGCGCCTGCGTTCGAGCGCTGGCGCAAGCTTGGTGCCGCCATGCTCGTTCTTGGCGTCGTAGCCGGGCAATACCTCCTTCATCATTATGAGGAGACGAAGGGAGGCCGGGCCGAAGCCTTGGCGATGGTCGAAGCCATCGGCGAAGTGCCGAACTGCCTTTATGTCCACGATGGCTTTCCCGCGCTTTACCGTCTCTCGGGAAGCTGTCTGCCATCACCGTTCGCCTTCCCCGGCTCGCTCAATATGGCCAACGAGGCCGATGCGCTCGGGGTGGACAGCCGAAGGGAAGTCGAACGCATCTTCGCGGCGCGCCCCGATGCCGTGGTGACTGACCTTCCCGCGTACAATCGCGGCAACCGCGTTACCCGTGCGATCGTTCAGCGCGAGCTGGCCGCGCATTACAAGCTGGCCCTTCGCCTCAAGACCGGGTCCGACCGCTACCGTCTCGTCTACCGCCGCCGCGACTGACCCGCGGCTGCCTGTTCATTCACGAATGCGACCTATTCGCAAGTTCGCAGTGGACAATGCGCAGCGCTACCTTCACATTGAATCTCGACAACCCTCAATTTTGCTACATCAATTCCCTCAGCCTTTTCGAAACGGGAGATCTCGAATGCGCAAGACCCTTCTCGCCACTGTGGCCGCCGCTGGCATGGCCACCCTCGCCCTTGGCACGCTTAACGCTCAGGACGCCCCTGCACCCGGCGCGATCGACCTCGCTGCGGTCGACGCGGGCGACTATGCCACCGATCCGGCGCACTCGCTGGTCGTGTGGGAGATCAGCCACCTCGGATTCAACGACTATTTCGGCATCTTCGGTGATGTTGAAGGCACGCTGTCGATCGATCCGGCCAATGTCGAGGCTGCCGCGCTTGACGTGACCATTCCGATCGCTGCGGTCACCGTGCCGAGCGAAGGCCTGAAAGACCACCTGCTGCGCCCTGGCAAGGACGGCGGCGATCCCGACTTCTTCGGCCCTGAACCTGAGGCTGCCCGCTTCGTGTCGACCGCCGTCCACAAGACCGGCGACACCACCGCGCACATCATGGGCGATCTCACCTTCAACGGTGTGACCAAGCCTGTGACCATTCAGGCCGAGCTTTCCGGCATGGGCACGAACGCCATGAGCCAGAAGGAAACGCTCGGCTTCCACGGCACGACCACCATCAAGCGGTCGGACTGGAACCTTGCATGGGGTATCCCCTTCGGCATCAGCGACGAGGTCGATCTCGAAATCTCGGTTGCCTTCGAGAAGTAAGCCTCACCTCAAAACTCACAACAGGAGCGCGCGGGGCCATGCCTCGCGCGCTTCTTGCGTTGGGCGGCGGGGCTGGACATTCGGCGCTCCTGCCCGCATATAACGTGCCTATGAGCACCCGCGAGCTTCTTTCGCTGCTTCGACTTACGCGCCCTTAGGCGCGCCATTTATCCTGCCCGCGTGGCAGGAACCCGCCTAAGGGCCCTTCCAGCTTCGTAAAGAAACAGCAGCGCGCGGTCTTGCCGTGCGCGCGTCAGGCGATAAGGCGAATTCCACCATGCCGATGCTCAAAGACCCTTCCCGCAAGTACCAGCCCTTCCCGCAGGTTCCGTTGACGGAACGCCAGTGGCCCAGCCGCACGATCACCGCGCCGCCGCGATGGCTCAGCACCGATCTGCGCGATGGCAACCAGTCGATCATCGATCCAATGGACGCAGTTAAGAAGAACCGCTTCTTCGACCTCTTGTGCGAAGTGGGCGTGAAGGAGATCGAGGTCGGCTTCCCCGCCGCCGGCGCGACCGAGTTCGACTTCATCACCGGCCTGATCAAGGCAGATCGCATCCCCGAGGACGTGGTGATTCAGGTCCTCACGCAGAGCCGCGAAGACCTGATCCGCCGCAGCTTTGAAAGCTTGCAGGGCGCACGCGAGGCGATTGTCCATCTCTATAACGCGGTAAGCCCCGCTTGGCGCGATATTGTGTTCCGGATGAGCCGCGAGGACGTGAAGGCGATCGCGATCAAGGGCGCGCAGATGCTGGTCGACGAGGCAGCGAAACAGCCCGATACCAAGTGGCATTTCGAATATTCGCCCGAGACCTTCTCGACCGCCGAACTCGACTTCAGCCTCGAGGTTTGCGAGGCAGTGATGAACGTGGTCGGACCGACCAAGGACTGGCCGATCATCCTCAACCTGCCAGCCACGGTAGAGGCGGCGACGCCCAATATCTATGCCGACCAGATCGAATATTTCTGCCGCAATCTTCCAAACCGCGAAGCGGCGGTGATCTCCCTGCACACGCATAACGACCGGGGCACCGGCGTCGCGGCGGCGGAGCTTGGCATGATGGCGGGTGCCGACCGTGTCGAGGGCTGCCTGTTCGGCAATGGCGAGCGCACCGGCAACTGCTGCCTCGTCACCGTGGCGATGAACATGTACACGCAAGGGGTCGATCCGGGGCTCGACTTTTCGGACATCGACAAAGTGATCGAGACGGTTGAATACTGTAACCAGCTGCCGGTCCATCCGCGCCATCCCTATGGCGGCGAGCTGGTGTTCACCGCCTTTTCGGGCAGCCATCAGGACGCAATCAAGAAGGGTTTCGAGGCCCATTCGACGCAGAACAACGAACATTGGCGCGTGCCCTATCTGCCAATCGATCCGGCGGACCTCGGCCGCAGCTATGAGGCGGTAATCCGCGTTAACTCGCAAAGCGGCAAAGGCGGCTTTGCCTGGGTGCTCGAACAGGGTCAGGGGCTCAAGCTGCCAAAGCGCTTGCAAGCCGATTTCTCGAAGCACGTGCAACAGATGGCCGACGATATGGGCCGCGAACTCAACGCTGAAGACATCTGGACCTGTTTCCGCAAGGCTTACTACGTGAAGGTCGAGCCGCGCCACTTCCGTCTGGTCGACTACGAGGAAAGCCGCGCTGGCGACGGCACGCGTATCTTTACCGGCACCGTCGAGGTCGACGGCGAGCCGCAGCGCATTTCGGGACGCGGCAAGGGGCTGGTTTCCTCGGTGTTGGCAACGATTCGCGATGCCTATGGCCTTGAACTCGACGTTCTCGACTACACCGAGCACGCGATGGGCAAAGGCAGCGACGCGCGGGCGGCGGCCTATCTCGAATGTGCGCTGCCCGATGGACGTATTGTCTGGGGCGTAGGCATCGACGAGGACGTGGCGACGGCCAGCGTGCGCGCGATCCTCTCGGCGGCCAATTCCGCGCACCATGGGCCGGGAATGGGCAAGGCCTGATAACGGCACAGTGGCGCTCGTTGTAGATGTGGCGCGCCTAGTGCCGCATCCAGCTGCTGCTTGCCCAAAGCGCTTCGGCCATCGCATCGAGTTCGGTGAAGTCGAAGCCCTTGCCGAGCGGGTCGTGCCGGTTGAGCCGGTACGGCCGCTCCCCGCCCTCGAGCAACTTTCGCCGGAGCGCATTGCGCAGCAGATCTAGCCGCATCAGAGCTTCGTCGAGTGCGACCTCCGGTGCGCGTCGGCGCAGGTGCGCCCAGCGGCCTTCGATCTGTCCGAACCGTTCCATCACCAGTCCGTTGTAGGCCCTGTGCGGCCCGCGGTGCAGCGGCAGGCCTGCGCTTAACGCTGCATCCTCGGTGGCGGGCAGCAGCAGGCCGTTGCGGCGAAAGTCGTCATACCCCAGCCGCTCGCGCCCGAGCGCTTCGATCAGGCGGGCAAAGCTCGGCTCGCAAAGCAATTGACGCGGCAGCAGGTGGTGGCGCTGCATCTGCGGCGCAAATCCGGGAGCGTCGCGCCGGTTGACCGAACGAAAAGGCAGATGCCGCCGCGCCCACACCGGCACGACAGGCCTAACGCCTGCCACAGCGGCAGCGCTGATTTTGCGACTTGTTCCCACGTCGTCAGAAAGACGCGGTAACCTTAACAATTCGCTGATTTTGTTCCGGAACCAGGCGCAATGTCTCGCCCGCAGGTCCCATCATCGAGGTGCTCTCAGTAATGCGGCCGCTCTCGGCCAGCCAATTCATCAGGCGGATCGCCACCTTGGTCCCTTCTGCCTTGTCACGCGCAAGATCAGGCCCAAGCACCAGCTCCTGCCCGATGAAAATCTCCAGTCCGTCGCTCTTGAGACCGCCTTCCCTTGTAGGAGCAATAGCCGTGAGGCCGAGGCTGGGAAACGGGCCGCCGGCGATCCAGCGCAGAATGACGGAGCGAAAGTAGCCCGGCTCGCTCCAGGCGCCGGCGGCGTGCCAGACGACGGCATGAACCTGAGGCAACTCTGCCAGCATGGCCCCGAGCAGGGCAAGGCTCCGCAAAACCGGCAGCATTGTCCTGCCGCCTGCAAGGTGCGGTCCCGGCGTGATGGTGATGGCTTCGCTGGTTGAGAAGTCTTCGGCTTCGGCAAGGCCTAGCAGATGGTAGCGTTCGGGGTGGACGCGGGCCGGGCCGGGACTTAGACCGGTCACGTCGAAGGTTAGCCCGTTGGCGAGCAGTTCGGCCCAATGCTCTTCTTCATGCGACCTTTCTTCAGAAGCGACGCTCATCGCAAACTTGCCGTTGCTCTTTGCCAAAGCCCTGATTGCAGGCGCGTCGGGTCTCGCGCCGGGGACGAAGACCAGCGAGACGGCAGGTTGATCTGCCCGAGAAGGCGTGTTCCCGGCGCTGGCGATAGCCTCTATCTCCTTCTTTTCCCGCTCGTTTCCTGACCAAGAGCATCGTCATTTCGAACCCGAAACGCAAAGATGCAATTTCGTCAGTCCACCCGATACAACCGAAATGTTCACAAACCTTTCCGGACGTAGCTCGGGTAAATCTGTAGACGGGCGATGGGGCTGCCTTCCGTAATGCGCCCGCTTGGCTTAGCGCAGCTGTCATGCACAATCGCGCTTCTGTCCTCGGTGTCGATCGGTCGCTGTCCGGCAAGCGCTGGCTGTGGCGCGGCGGCAATATGGCTCTGGCCTCGCCTGCCGACGCGCTGAGCAACGACATCGTCACCCAGTTGCTTCTATCACGCGGCGTTGCTCCCGACGACCTCGATAGGCATCGCCAGCCGAGCCTGCGCGCCTTCTTGCCCGATCCGTCGATCTTTCGTGACATGGACCGCGCGGCCGAGCGTCTGGCCGAAGCTGTGATCGCACAGGAACAGGTAACGATTTACGGTGACTACGACGTCGATGGCGCGACAAGCTCGGCGCTGCTGATCCGCTTGCTGCGCCAGCTGGGCCTGGAGGCTGGGCACTATATCCCGGATCGTCTGCTCGAAGGCTATGGCCCGAGTGGCGCGGCGCTGGTCGAGCTTGGCCGCGCAGGGTCCAGCCTGGTCGTGACGGTCGATTGCGGAGCGATGGCATTCGACGCGCTGGCAGAAGCTCACGAGGCCGGGATCGACGTGATCGTGGTCGATCACCACAAGTGCGCGCCCGAGTTGCCCCGCGCTCTTGCTCTGGTGAACCCCAACCGGCTCGACGAGGATGACGAGGCCGCCGCGCACGGGCATTTGGCCGCGGTCGGTGTCGCTTTCGTGCTCGCGGTGGCGCTGGTCCGCCGATTGCGCACGAGTGGCTACTTCAAAGACCGGCCCGAGCCCGATTTGATGGGCCTGCTCGATCTGGTGGCGCTGGGCACCGTGGCGGATGTGGCCGCGATTCGCGGGCTCAACCGTGCGTTCGTCGCGCAGGGGCTCAAGGTGATGGCCAAGCGAGCAAACACCGGCATGGCGGCGCTGATCGACGCCAGCCGGCTAAAGGCCGCCCCGCAGGCCAGCGATTGCGGCTTCGCTCTGGGCCCGCGAATCAATGCCGGCGGGCGTGTGGGCGAATCGACGCTCGGCGTGCGTCTGCTGACCACCGAAGACCCGGAGGAAGCGCGCCAGATCGCGGCCCAGCTCTCCCAGCTCAACGAGGAGCGCCGCGCCATCGAGGCGGCCGTGCAGGAAGAGGCCGAGGCGCAGATCGCGGCACAGCACAACCGCGCGGTGATAACGGTTGCGGGCCGCGGGTGGCATCCCGGCGTGATCGGGATTGTCGCGGGGCGGTTGAAGGAGAAATATGGCCGCCCCGCCCTCGCCGTGGCGATCGATTCGGAAACTGGAGAAGGCAAAGGCTCTGGCCGCTCTATTCAGGGCGTAGATCTTGGTGCGGCAATCATCGCCGCCCGAGCCGAGGGTTTGCTCATTGCCGGTGGTGGTCACGCGATGGCGGCGGGTTTCACCGTGGCCGGGGATAAGCTCGAGCAGTTCGCCGATTGGCTCGACGAACGCCTGGCCACGCCGGTTGCCCGTGCCAGTGCCGAGCAGACCATGCTGCTTGATCTCGCGGTCGCGCCGGGCGGGCTGGTTCCCGATCTTGTCACTTCGCTCGACGCAGCAGGGCCCTATGGCATGGGCTGGCCCGGCCCGCGCGTGGCCGTGGGTCCGGTCAGGCTCGTCAAAGCCGACGTTGTCGGGACCGATCATCTGCGCGTGATCGCGGCCGGGCAGGATGGCGCCTCGTTCAAGGGTATCGCCTTTCGCGCCGCCGAAAGCCCTATGGGGCAGGCTCTGCTGCACGGGGCGAAGGGGCGTTTGTTGCACCTGGCTGGCCGCGCCAAGATCGACGATTGGGGCAGCCGACCGGCAGCCGAACTGCATCTGGAAGATGCGGCCTGGGCCGACTGATGCGAACTCTCTTTTACAACAGTTGCAATGAGGGCTTGACCCGAATCCAAACCCCTCCTAATTGCGCCCCTCGCCTCGCGCATGGCCCCTTCGTCTAGCGGTTAGGACGCGGCCCTTTCACGGCTGAAACACGGGTTCGATTCCCGTAGGGGTCACCAGCGCGAGGCGGCTTTACCACATGGCTCACAAGGCCCCTTCGTCTAGCGGTCAGGACGCGGCCCTCTCACGGCTGAAACACGGGTTCGATTCCCGTAGGGGTCACCAGCCGGACTTATCCCGGCTCCCGCCAACTTCTCCCTAGCCAAGCCGCCCACCTTATGCTGTTGCACCCGGCATGGGAGAACGCCCGCTACCATTTTCTGGAATCGCACTTGCGCTGATAACCGGCGCCGTGCTTGTCGCTGCGGGGATGGATTTCTGGCTCGTCGGCGGGGCCTGTGTGGTGTGGATCGGCTCGTTGTGGCTGCTTGCTCCACCGCCCCCGCCTCCGCGTATGCAGGAACCCGATAGCGTCAAAATGACCCGCTCGGGTATGCGCGACATGATCGAACATTCGGGCCTGCCGGTGCTGATGCTCGACGGCAACCGAATCATCTCGGCCAACGCCGCCGCGCGAGAGGCTATCGGTGCCCATGTGGTCGGACAGGACGCGCGGGTGGCTCTGCGTCATCCGGCAGCGGTCGACCTGCTTGCCCGGCCCAGAGGCGGCTCGGCCACGGTGCAGGGGCTCACCGGGCCAAGATCGAGCTGGCAGATGACGCGCCAGCCGATCGACGAACGCTATTGTCTGATCGAACTGGTCAACCGCACTGCCGAAGCCGATGTCAGCCGCGCGCATACCGATTTCGTCGCCAATGCCAGCCACGAGCTGCGTACGCCGCTCGCCTCGATCATCGGCTATATGGAAACGCTGGAAGACGAAGGCGAACGCGTCGATCCGAAGCAGGCGAGCAAGTTTTACGGCACCGTCCTGCGTGAGGCGCGGCGGTTGCAGGCGCTGGTCGACGATCTGATGAGCCTGAGCCGTGTGGAAGCGGAAAAGCATGATCATCCGCGCGAGAAGATCGATCTGCGCCCGATCATTCTCCAGGCAGCTCGCGACGGGGCCGGCCCCAATCGAATCGAACGTTTGGTCTGCAATATCTCCGAAGGGACGTTTCCCGTGCGCGGCGATTCGCGCCAGCTCGAACAGCTCGTGCGCAATCTCGTGGACAATGCGATGAAATATGGCGGGCAGGATAAACCGGTCACCGTCACGCTAGACCATGGCACGCGCGAGATGGCCGTATTCACCGTGCGCGACGAAGGCGAAGGCATTGCGCCCGAGCATATCCCGCACCTCACCCGCCGCTTCTACCGCACCGATCCAGGGCGCAGCCGCGCGCAAGGCGGCACTGGACTCGGCCTTGCCATCGTGAAGCACATCGTCGAACGGCACCGCGGTCGGCTCGACATAAGCAGCAAGCTCAACAAGGGAACGAGCGTGGAAGTGAAGCTCCCGCTGGTCACGGAAGACTAGGCACGAACGCGGTTCTTGGAAGACAGTCCCCAAGAGTCGCGAAATCAGGGGTTGCTTTGCCAGCCGACCTTGGCTGTAGCCATCGCGTAACCTGGCTGACTTAAGTCGCGCTCGGAAGGAATTGGAATTGCCCATGCACGCCAGACCTGCCCTCATCCTACTTGCAGCGGCCAGCGCCCTGCTTTCCTCGTGCGGCGATGCCGGCGAAGGCCGCACCGGGATTCGCGCGGTGGGATCGTCCACCGTCTATCCCTTTGCCAAGGTGGTGGCCGAAACGTTCGCCCGGTCCTATCCCGAATATTCGTCGCCCGTGATCGAGGCGATTGGCTCTGGCGCGGGCATTGCGCTGTTCTGTAGCGGCGTCGGCCCCGATACGCCCGATTTCGCCAACGCCTCACGCCGGATGAAGAAGAGCGAGTTCGAAACCTGCGCTGCCAACGGCGTCAACGCGATTACCGAGATCCAGGTTGGCTTGGACGGCATCGCCTTTGCCTCGTCGCGTGATGGGATCACGATCGATCTCACGCCAGAGATTGTCTATCGTGCGCTTGCGGCAAACCCTTATGGCGGCGAGCAGACAGCGGAAAACTGGTCCGATATCGATCCCTCGCTGCCCGATCTGCCGATCCTCGTCTATGGTCCGCCCTCCACGTCGGGCACGCGCGATGCGTTGAAAGAACTGGTGCTCACGGTCGGCTGCGAGGCTGGCCCACTGCCCGAAGGTTTGAGCGAAGAAGATGAGGATCGCATCTGCACGGAAGTGCGCGCCGACGGCGCTTTCGTCGAGCAGGGTGAGCAGGACAACCTGATCGTGCAGAAGATCGAGAGCAACCCCAACACCATCGGTGTGTTCGGCTATTCCTATCTCGAAGAAAACCTCGACAAGTTGCAGGGCCTGACGATGAACGGCGTCGAGCCGACTTATGACAACATCGCCAGCTTCACCTATCCCGGCGCGCGGCCGCTTTACGTCTACGTGAAGAACGACCATGTCGGAGCGATTCCTGGTTTGGTCGAATACCTTCAGGTCTGGCGCGAGAGCTGGACGGCTGACGGCCCGCTAGCCAAGGTTGGCCTGGTGGCCAATCCGCCCGAAAAGATGGCGGAGATGGACGCGGCAATCTCCAGCCGCCCCGCCCTTACCACCGCTGATTTCCAGTAACCGGAAGAAGCGCACCCCATGTCGCCCGCCTTGCCGATTCTGCTTGCTCTTGGCCTTGGCCTGGCCGCCTGGCTTTTTGCGCGGGCGCGGGCGCAAACCTTCCGCGCGAACAGCACGGCCAAGCGCCATGCCGCGCTGCCATCGCATTTTGGCTGGTATGCGGCGATATGGGTGGCGGTGCCGATGGCGCTGTTCCTGCTGGCGTGGGAGCCGATCTCGGCGCAGCTCATCATGGCCGACGTGCTGGACAGCCCGGCTGCGCAGGGCCTTCCCGCCTTCGGCCAGCAGCGCATGGCGATCCTTGCCGAAGCTCGCAATCTTGCCAACAATCCGGGCGGACCGAACTTCTACGACGAGGCCCGCGGCCTGGCCGATGTCTATGCCGCGTCGAGCCAGTTCTACACCTTCATCGGCGTGGCAATTGCGCTGTTGATAGCGGGTGCCTCAGCGGTTTACGTCTACCTGCGCCTGAAGCCCGATCTTGCCGCGCGCAACCATGTCGAACGCATGGTGATGGGCGTGCTGCTGGCTTTCTCGCTGGTTGCGATCTTCACCACGCTGGGGATCTTCGCGACGCTTGTGTTCGAAACCTGGCGCTTCTTCGGCATGGTTTCACCGCTGGATTTCCTGTTCGGCCTCCAGTGGAACCCCGACCCCATGAGCGCGGTCGAGACTATCGACCCCAGCCGTTATGGCGCGGTGCCGCTGTTCTGGGGCACGCTGTTCATTGGCGCGATTATCGCGATGATTGTGGCGATCCCCATCGGCATGATGAGCGCGATCTACCTCACCCAGTATGCAAACCCGCGCTTCCGCGCCTGGGCCAAGCCAGCGCTTGAGATTCTCGCAGGCGTGCCGACCGTGGTTTATGGCTACTTCGCCGCGCTCACCATCGGCCCAGCCATTCGCGATGTGGCGATGGCGATCGGAGTGTCGAATCCTTCGAGTGAGAGCGCGCTGTCAGCCGGCCTTGTGATGGGCGTGATGATTATTCCGTTCGTGTCTTCGATGGCTGACGATTCCATCGCCGCTGTGCCTTCTGCCATGCGCGATGGCAGTCTGGCGATGGGAGCTACCAAAAACGAGACCATCCGCCGCGTGCTCGTTCCCGCAGCGCTTCCCGGCATTGTCGCCGGCGTCATGCTGGCGGTCAGCCGCGCCATTGGCGAAACCATGATCGTGGTGATGGCCGCATCGACTGCCGCCAACCTTACCGCAAATCCGCTGGAGGCGATGACCACCGTCACGGTGCAGATCGTCGCCCTGCTAACCGGTGAAGGCAGTTTCGATCATCCGACCACTCTGGCGGCATTCGCGCTTGGTTTCGTGCTGTTTCTGGTCACACTGGCGCTCAACTTCATAGCTCTGCGCGTGGTGAAGAGGTTCCGTGAAGCCTATGAATAACAGCACCGAACCCCTCGGCCCTACCCGCACCCCAGCCTTTGCCGCGCGGTTGCAGAAGCGTTACGCTGCAGAGCGTCGCTTCAAGTACCTTGGCATGGCCGCGGTGGGCTTTTCCATTGCCATGCTGTTGTTCCTGCTGGTGACGATGACGCTTAACGGTCTTGGCGGCTTTCAGCGCGCCGAACTGCGGGTGGACATCGATCTCTCCAGCGCGGCGCTCTCGCTTGATCCAACTGCCGATAGCGACGCGGTGCAGATCCGCGCGCTCGAAAGCCAGGGCTTGCCCGAGGTGGTTTCCTTCTCGGCCGAGCAGAGCCTTGGCGAGGACGCCGCCGAGGAACTGAACACCGATGCCTGGCGCTCTGTTGCCGAACGCATCATCGATGATCCCGGCATCCTCAATCGGTCGACCCAGGTGTGGCTGCCGGCCAGCAACTCGCTTGCCTCAGCTTACGCGGGCGACGGACAGGTTCAGCTGCAACCGCTGGCGCAACAACTCGCCGCCGAGGGCAAGCTGGCGGAACGCTTCGATGTCGGCTTTCTGGCCCGCTCTGACGCGACCGATCCGCAGCTTGCCGGTATCTGGGCTGCGCTCAAAGGCTCGATCCTGACAATGATCGTCACGCTCGCCCTCGCCTTCCCCATCGGGGTGCTGGCGGCGCTTTACCTTGAAGAATATGCGCCCAAAAATCGCTGGACCGACATTATCGAAGTCTCGATCAACAATCTGGCCGCCGTGCCTTCGATCATTTTCGGTTTGCTTGGCCTTGCAGTCTTCCTCGCGATTTTTCCTGGCTTTCGCTCCGCCCCGCTGATCGGCGGCCTGACGCTGGCGCTGATGACGATGCCGGTGATCGTCATTTCTGGCCGCAATGCGATCAAGGCCGTACCCCCTTCGATCCGCGCCGGGGCTCTGGCAATTGGTGCCTCTCCGATTCAGGTGGTGTTCCACCATGTGCTGCCACTGGCGCTGCCCGGCATCCTGACCGGCACCATCATCGGCATGGCTCGCGCCTTGGGCGAAACTGCGCCCTTGCTGCTAATCGGTATGCGCGCTTTCGTTGCCACCCCGCCCGACGGGTTCACTGACAACGCCACCGTTCTGCCGATGCAGATCTTCCTGTGGTCGGACGAAATCGACCGCGGGTTTGTGGAAAGGACCAGCGCGGCTATTATCGTCCTGCTCGTGTTCCTCCTGCTGATGAATGGCCTCGCCATTTACCTGCGCAACCGCTTCGAGAAGAAATGGTGATGACCGAATATACGGAAGCCCCGAAAATCCGCGCGGCCATGCCCTCAATCGACGCCGAGCGCGCCGATCACGGCCCGGCCAAGATGACCGCGCGCGACGTGTCGGTCTACTATGGTGACAAGCAGGCGATCGATTCGGTGTCGATCGACGTGTTCAGCGAATATGTGACCGCCTTCATCGGCCCTTCGGGCTGCGGCAAGTCGACCTTCCTGCGCTCGCTAAACCGCATGAACGATACCATCGCCTCCGCGCGCGTCACCGGACAGATCGCGCTCGATGGCGAGGACATCTACGACAGCGGGATGGACGTGGTGCAGCTGCGGGCACGCGTGGGCATGGTGTTCCAGAAGCCCAACCCCTTCCCCAAGTCGATTTACGAGAACATCGCCTATGGCCCGCGCATCCATGGGCTCGCGGATAACAAAGCCGATCTCGATGTGATCGTGGAAAAGAGCCTCCAGCGCGCAGGCCTGTGGAACGAAGTCAAAGACCGGCTGACCGATACCGGCACAGCGCTTTCGGGTGGCCAGCAGCAGCGCCTGTGCATCGCGCGCGCCATCGCGGTGGAGCCAGAGGTTATCCTCATGGACGAGCCATGCAGCGCGCTTGACCCGATCGCTACCGCCAAAATCGAGGAACTTATCGATGATCTGCGCGGCAACTATGCTATCGTAATCGTTACCCATTCGATGCAGCAAGCTGCGCGCGTATCGCAGCGAACTGCCTTTTTTCACCTCGGCCATCTGGTCGAATACGGTCTGACGTCCGACGTCTTCACCAACCCGGCGGAAGAGCGGACCAAGGACTACATCACGGGACGCTACGGCTGATGAGCGAACATACCGTCAAGGCCTTCGACGAGGACATTACCCGTCTGCGCGGGCTGATCGCCGAAATGGGCGGTCTGGCCGAACTGGCAATCCATCAGGCGATGGAGGCCATGCTCAATGGCGACGAGGTTCTCGCCGCCGAGGTGGTGGAGCGGGACAAGAAGCTCGACACGCTTGAGGCAGAGGTCGATGCGATGGCCGTGCGGATGCTCGCCCTGCGCGCGCCGATGGCTGACGACCTGCGCGAGATCATCGCCGCTCTGAAGATCGGCGGCGTGATCGAGCGCATCGGTGACTATGCGAAGAACATCGCCAAGCGCACCGGCCGCATCGAAGGTCGTGCCCGGTTCGAGCCGCTGACGCTGCTGCCTGCGATGGCTGAGGTTGCCATCGAGATGGTGCATGACGTGCTCACCGCCTATGCTGCGCGTGACCCAATCGTGGCGCGCGACGTGATTGAGGCCGACGCCAAGGTCGATGCTTTCTACGACAGCATCTTCCGCAATTACGTCAGCTATATGGTCGAGAATCCTGCCACCATTTCGAGCGCGGCGCAGCTGCTATTCGTGGCCCGCAATATCGAGCGGATCGGCGACCATGCGACCAATGTGGCCGAAATGGTGCACTTTGCCGCCGTCGGCACTTATCCGCAGGATATCGAGCGCTAAGCGGCAATCTCACGTCAGCGTTGTGTCTTATTGTCACAAATCTGTCGGAAAAATGCCATAACTGCGTGACAGCGGCCCGCGCTTGTGCGGCCGTCCATGAGGTTTCGCATTATGTCCGCTCCCAAACTGCTGCTGGTCGAAGACGATACGGCGCTCGCCGAACTGCTCGAATACCGCTTCGCCAGCGAGGGATACGAGGTGCGTACCAGCGCTGACGGTGACGAGGCGCTGGTCATGGCATCCGAGGATACGCCCGATCTGGTTCTGCTCGACTGGATGATCGAGGGCACCAGCGGCATCGAGGTCTGCCGCCGCCTGCGCCGCGACAAAGCGACCGCGCACGTTCCTATCATTATGCTCACCGCGCGCGAGGCCGAGGATGATCGTGTGCGCGGGCTTGAAACGGGTGCTGACGATTATGTGACCAAGCCGTTCTCGCCGCGCGAATTGTTGGCGCGCGTTTCTGCCGTGCTGCGCCGTGTGCGTCCGGCACTGGCGGGCGAGACCATCGAGACGGGCGACATCAAGCTCGACCCAGTAGCGCACCGAGTGGAGCGGCGCGGGCGCGCCTTGCAGATCGGCCCCACCGAATATCGCTTGCTCAAGTTCTTCATGGAGCACCCGCGCCGCGTGTTCTCGCGCAGCCAGTTGCTGGATGCGGTCTGGGGCACGGGCAGCGAGATCGAGGAGCGCACCGTCGACGTGCATATCCGCCGTCTGCGCAAGGCGATCGCGCTCGACAATGCGCGCGATCCGATCCGCACCGTGCGCTCGGCCGGTTACGCGCTCGAGCCGGTCTGAGGCTAGCGGCAGGCGCCCATCATGGGCGGGCGACCCTGATCGAGATGGAAATGATCGGCGTGGGCGGCGTTGTAATCGGGCGATAGCACGGTGCCGAAGCTTTCGCAGGCAGCTGTGCGTGCAGCGCGTAGGAACTCTCCGCGCTCGCCCTCTTCCTCCCAGTCGCCCAGTAAACTGATGCGGCGTCCATCTTCGAGCACGAAAGCCGCCACGTCGATCGCGTTGCCGGTGGCGTGTTCGCTCCAGTTGCCGGTTGTTGCGCCATACATACGGCGGCACGAATAGGTGCCGAGCTGCTCAATCCGCGCGATGGACGAGCCGAGGATGTCTGTGGCGAGCGGCTCCAGGTCCTGTGTCCACAGGGTGATGCCGATGGCGACCGGACAAGTCATCTGCGGGCTGCCAGGGGTTAGCGCCGCGTCGGACAGGGTCATCCGGTCTTCGCGTCGGCACTCGCCCTCTCCTGACGGATCGAGCGCGGTAAAGGTTACCTCGCTGCGGGTAAGCACGGCGCGGCACTCGTCCATATCCTCGCGCGCCAGTTCGAGCTTGGCTGCGGTGGCCCAGCCACGTGGCTCGCGCAGATCGAGCGGAGCCCACGGGTTATGCTGCGGGTTCTCCTGCAACCATATCCATCCCGCATAGAGAAAGGCTGTCAGCGCGAGCAGGCTGGCCCAAGTTCCCGGCGCTGGTAGTCTGCGTGGTGAACTGCGTCGCTTTGGTCTGGCCATATCAATGAAAGTCGCGGGACTTGGGAATGATCCGAAGATCGCGCGGATGGCCGCGCAAGTCGGGGCCGTGAAAGCCGCAATCGCGGTTGCCCGGTGGGGGATCTTGCCATGGCTCGACCGGATCGTCGGCCCCTTCGCGCAGATTGTCGCGCGGGTTGACCTTGCCGCTGGGCAGCGGGGCCTTGATATGATCGGCGCGCGCAAGTGGAGCGGACAGCAGATCCTCGGAGAGGAGATGCAAATCCTGCGTCGTGTCGGTGATATGCTGGGCGATGATGTGGACCACCTCGTCGTCATACTCGACCCGGCCGCGCACTTCCATCAGCCGCGCGCCCATAACCACGCGGCGAAGGCGCTCCATCAGGTCGGGCCAGACCACCACATTGGCGACGCCGGTCTCATCTTCGATGGTGATGAAGCAGACACCCTTAGCCGAGCCGGGCCGCTGGCGGATCAGCACAACGCCCGCCACCTGCACCATCGTGCGGTTCTTGCGTGCGCGCAGGTCCGCGGCGCGGACGAACCCGCGCTCGCCCAGCGAAGCGCGCAGGAAGCTCATCGGGTGTGCCTTCAGGCTGAGCCGGGTGGTCTGGTAGTCAGTGACGACTTCCTCGCTGAGCGGCATTTTGGGCAACACCGCCCGGCCCCGTTCGGCACCTTCCTCGCGGGTTTCGGCATGGGTGAACAGCGGCAGGTCTGGCGCGGAGACGAGGCTGCGTGCATCCCACAGCGCCTGCCTACGGCTGAGGCTGAGCGAGACAAAACAGTCGGCACTGGCGAGCTTTTCGATATGCGCAGGGATCAACCGCGCGCGTTCGCGCAGGTCGTTCACATCGGCAAAGGCCCCGCCTGCCTGCCGCGCGGCGACCAGCATGGCGGCGGCGTGTTCGGGCAGGCCGTCGAGCTGGCGGAAGCCGAGGCGCAGAGCGATGTGCCGGTCTTGCCTGCCGGATGGGGATTTTTCGTTCTGTGAGCGCTCGTCCAACACCTCCAGAGTACAATCCCATCCCGATCTGTTCACATCGACCGGCAGCACCACCACGCCATGCTCGCGCGCATCGCGAACGATCTGCGCCGGTGCGTAAAACCCCATAGGCTGCGAATTGAGCAAGGCGCAGGCAAAGGCGCCGGGGAAGTGGCACTTCAGCCAGCTCGAAACATAAACCAGATGCGCAAAGCTCGCCGCGTGGCTTTCGGGAAAGCCATATTCGCCAAAGCCCTTGATCTGGTTGAAGCACCGCTCCGCAAACTCCGGGTTATAGCCCCGTTTTATCATGCGCCCGACCATCATATCCTGCAATTCGTCGACCATGCCCCGGCTGCGGAAGGTGGCCATGGCCTTGCGCAGCCGGTTCGCTTCGAGAGCGCTGAACTTGGCCGCATCGAGCGCGATCTTCATCGCCTGCTCCTGAAAGATCGGCACGCCCAAGGTCCGCTTGAGAATGCTCGACAGTTCATCGGGCGGGCCATGTTCAGGGCTCGGCGCGGGTATCTCCACCGCCTCCGCTCCGCGCCGCCGGCGCAGGTAGGGATGCACCATGTCGCCCTGGATCGGGCCGGGGCGCACGATCGCGACCTGGATCACAAGGTCATAAAACTCGCGCGGGCGCAGCCGGGGTAGCATGTTCATCTGCGCCCGGCTCTCGACCTGAAACACCCCCAGCGAATCGCCCTTGCGCAGCATCGCGTAGGTCTCCTCGTCCTCGCGCGGCACCGTCGCCAGCGTGAGCGCGCGGTCATGGTGATCCTCCAGCAGGTCGAGA
This sequence comes from Aurantiacibacter suaedae, assembly GCF_005434915.1. Classification (GTDB taxonomy): domain Bacteria; phylum Pseudomonadota; class Alphaproteobacteria; order Sphingomonadales; family Sphingomonadaceae; genus Alteraurantiacibacter; species Alteraurantiacibacter suaedae. The sequence goes on along the minus strand of NZ_SKCG01000001.1, from coordinate 404,920 downwards.
CATTTGCGGATGCAGGTGAGCATCCCCAGCGCCAGCACATCGACCTTGAGGATGCCGAGCGCGTCGATATCGTCCTTGTCCCATTCGATGAGCGAACGCTCGGGCATGGCGCCATTGCCGATCGGCACCGTCTCGGTGAGCGGGCTAGCGGTGAGGATGAAGCCGCCAACATGCTGGCTGAGATGGCGTGGCATCCCGATCATTTGCTCGGTCAGCGCCAGCACGCGCCTGAGGTGCGGGTCGGATAGATCCATGCCGATTTCCTCGGCGTGGCGGTGGCTCACCTCGCGGCCCATGCTGCCCCAGACCGTGCGCGCCAGCGCCGAGGTGACATCTTCGCTGAGGCCCATCACCTTGCCCACTTCGCGGATCGCCATGCGCGGGCGGTAGTGGATCACCGTCGCGCACAGCCCCGCGCGGTGGCGGCCATATTTGCGGTAGATATACTGGATCACCTCTTCGCGCCGCTCGTGCTCGAAATCGACGTCGATATCGGGCGGCTCCTTACGCTCTTCGGAGATGAAGCGGTCGAACAGCAGAGCGTGTTTCGCCGGGTCCACGCTGGTGATGCCGAGCACGTAGCAAACCGCTGAATTGGCCGCACTGCCCCGCCCCTGGCACAGGATCGGCGGCTCCTGCCTACGGGCGAAATCGACGATGTCCTTGATGGTGAGGAAATAGCGCGCGAGGCCCAGCTTGCCGATCAGCGCCAGCTCGCGCTCCAGCGTCTCGCGCACCGACGAGGGGACGCCTTGCGGAAATTCCTCAGGTGGATAGCGCCGCTTGGCACCTATCCATGTCTCGGCTTCGAGGTGTTCCTGCGGGGTGCGGCCTTTGGGGTGGATCTCCTCAGGGTAGTCATATGCCAACTGCTCCAGATCGAAGGTGCAGGCATCGGCAATTTGCCGCGTTGCTGCGATGGCGTGAGGCCAGCGGGCGAACAGGCGCTCCATCTCTGCGGGCGATTTCAGGTGCCGCTCGGCATTGGCGTGGAGCAGGTGGCCTGCCTTGGCGATAGTGGTCTTGTGGCGGATCGCGCTCATCACGTCTTGCAGCGGGCGGCGCTCGGGGGCGTGATGGTGAACGTCGTTGGTGGCAAGGATCGTCAGCGCGTTGGCATGGGCGAGCATGTCGAGCCGCTCGATCCTTGCGATGTCATCGCCGGCATAGAGGAAGCTGGCGGCAAGGTGCTTCATGGTGGGGAGCTGCTCGACAAGGTGCGGGAGCAGGTCCACGTATGCGGCGGTGAGCTGGCGGGTTTTTGCTGCGCTCACAGAGTCCGCAAAGATAGGATCGCGCGCCAAATCCCTCTGCGGCCTCTGTGAGCGGCCCGGAAAGGCCACCACATTATCCTCCACCGCAATGGTGAACTCCGCCATCAGATCGCGCGGTGGCAGGGCAATCAGGTGAACTCCCTCAGCATGAGCTGCCAGCATCGCCAGCGAAATCGCGCAGGCCCCTTTTTCCTGCCACTCGCCGTCCAGCGTCTGCATCCGGCCTGCCGAGATCAGGCGGCACAGGTGCCCATAGGCGGCGCGGTCTCGCGGATAGGCAAGGAAGGCCAGCCCCTCGACCGTCTCGATCCGGCAGCCGATCACCGGGCGCAGCTTCAGCGCCTTGGCCTCGGTATGCACGCGCACCACGCCCGCCATCGAATTGGCATCGGCAATGCCCAGCGCATCGTAGCCCAACGCCCGCGCGGTGAGCGCAAGGTCGACCGCATCGGAAGCCCCGCGTAGAAAGGAGAAGCAGCTCATCACCCCCAGCTCGACGAAGCTGGCACGCGGGGGTTGCCCGATCAGCTCGGGGTCGACCTCTACATGACGCTTGCCAGGTGTGAGCGGAGCGTCAGGCACAGGGGCCTTCCCTTCGACAGGCACCCTTTTCGATGATCGTAGCTGGCCACATATGTTCTACATATGTTCTTTAAATCGGGCCGCCAACAACATTCGTCTGCCATGGAACCTTTCCATCCGGCCTGAGCACAGCTAAACCGCATGGGCGACCGGGCCCCTCTGGCGAGCATTTGCTCGTGATGTCGGACGCTTCAACAGGGGCCGTTTCGCAATGCGGCCCTCAGTAACAGGGACCATTGATGGATATCCTCGCCCTTCTTTCCGATCCCGGCGCATGGCTCGCGCTGCTTACGCTGATTGCGCTCGAAGTCGTGCTCGGGATCGACAACCTCATCTTCATCGCCATCCTCTCGAACAAGCTGCCCGTGCACCAGCAACAGCGGGCGCGCCGCATCGGCCTTGCGCTGGCATTGGTGATGCGGATCGGCCTGCTGATGCTGATTGGCTGGCTCGTCACCTTGCAGGCGCCGCTGTTCGATCTCGGCATTCGCGGTGCACCCGGCCCCTATGGCGAGCCGACCTTCGATACCGCCTTCTCTGGCCGTGACCTGATCCTTCTGGCAGGCGGGCTTTTCCTGCTGTGGAAGGCCACCAAGGAAATCCATCATTCGATGGAGCCGGAAGACAATTCGGGCGAACTGCTGGACAAGACCCCCGGCGCTGCCGCCGCGGCGACCGCTACTTTCGGAGCGGTGATCCTGCAGATCGTGGCGATCGACATGGTGTTCTCGGTCGATTCGATCCTCACCGCCGTTGGTATGACCGACGAGATCCCGATCATGGTCACGGCCGTGGTGATCACCGTGGGTGTCATGATGGTGGCGGCCGATCCGCTGGCGAAGTTCATCGAGAAAAACCCGACGCTGGTGATGCTGGCTCTGGCCTTCCTGGTAATGATCGGCCTCGTGCTGATCGCCGACGGTTTCGGCGTTCACGTGCCGAAGGGCTATATCTATGCGGCGATGGGCTTCTCTGTCGGTGTGGAGTTGCTCAATATGGTGCAGCGCAACCGGCGGGCAAAGAAGGCTACCTCGGGGTAAATCAGATAGGTCTGCGGCAAGGCGGATTTCGATCTGCCTTGCCGCAGTTCTTGGTATTATGTTGCTGCCGGGGTGGGCGCTGCCGGCATCTCGGATAGTGCGACTTCGGGCAAAGCCATCAGGTCGTCGGCTGTCATCGAGGTAACAAGGTCGATATCGTCGCCTTGGCGTTGCACGGTCAGGCCCTCAATCGGCACTTCGACATAGCGATCGGGATTGCTATCCTCGATTTCCACCAGCAGACGATTGACCGAGCCTTCTGTATCGCGCCGGATCGCTGCAACGTCGGCCAGTTCGCGTCCGTCGGTGCTCCGCAGTTCGCCATCGAGCAGTTCCCATTCGGTCAGGCCGAGCGCTACGATGGTGTTGCCCGATTGGGCAGCGCTGGTTTCGGCGGCCATTTCCACCTGATCTTCTGCCCGCTCCTGCGCAGTATCTTCGTCGGCGCAGGCGGCCAGCAATGCGACCGGCATGAAGATTAAAGATTTAATTACATAGCTTTGCATGACAGTTCTTTCTCTAAGGGGGTGCGTCACATAAGTGTCATATTTATCCGCACAAGCCTTGGAGAAACCACACGGGCATTCCGCCGCGCCCATCGTCAGGAAGACCGCTGCGGTAAATCCAGTAACGCCGCCCCAAGCCATCTTCGACGCGGTAATAGTCGCGCAGGCGCGCATTGCCGCGCTCGCGCCACCATTCGGGGGCGATCCGCTCCGGCCCCTCGACCCGCGCCACTTCATGCACCTCGCCGCGCCAGCGAAACCGGCGCGGATAGCCATCTGGGCTGGCGTAGAGCACCGAAATCGCCTCCGCCTTGTCGAGCAGTTTTGTCGGGCGGGCGTGGAAGCGCAGCTCTTCCTGATGGAGCGGCTCGGGCTCCAGCGGGGCCTGCCAACGCAGGCTGCGTTCGGGAATGTGGCTGGCGTGCAGTACTGGACGACGCACCGCCCCTGCCCCAAGCCGCACGCTGAGCCGGTCGATACAGGCTGCAAGCGAGGTGCCATGCTCCTCGGCGGCGGCTTCGAGATCGGCCTGACCCAACGGCAGCGGCTGCGCCCAGCTGGCGGTGAGGCGCACCATCTCGATCCCGAACCCGGCGTCGATATCGTCGAGCTTTGCCGCGAACAGACGGCAGATATGTGTGGCTTCGCGAGTGGCCGCAGCCAGTTCGAGGCGGCGCGTGAGCACCTCGCCATCGACGCGCCACATAGCCAGATCGAGCCGCCGTGCTCCCTCCCCCCGCCCTTCGAGCAGCCGCTCCATATCCGCCGCCAGATCGATCATTACCGTGTCGAGCGGATCGCGGTGGCGGATTGGTTCCATCAGGCGGCGCTGCACCAGCGGCACCTCGGGCATGGTCACGGGCAGCAGTGGCTCGGGCACGTGGCCGATAAGCTGGTCGAGACGGATCAGCGGGTTGGCGCTGGCGGCATGGCGGGTGCGAAAGCGGCGGCGCAGCGCATCACGTCCGCTGGCCCGGTCGCCTGCGCCGCTCTCAACCCGCACCAGATCGCCGATCCGCTTCAGCCCGAGCCTTCGCAGCACCAGCAGCACATCGGGATCGAGCCTGAGTGCGGCAACGGGTAGATCGGCAAGGCGCGCCAGCGGGTCGTCTTCCGGCGCAAGGATCGCGCGCTCCGGCCCATGGTGCGCCAGCGCCCAAGCCGCCCCTGCCGTGGGCGCGATGGCCACCCGCACGGCCAGCCCGCGCCCGGCACAGCAAGCCACCACGTCGGCCAGCAAGCGTGCCTCGCCGCCGAACAAGTGCGCCACCGCTGACACATCGACCAGCACACCCTCTGGCGCGTCGAGCGCGCTCCACGGTCCCCAGCGCTGCGCCCACACGGCGAACCGCTCAAGAAAGGCGAGGTCGCCCGCCGGGTCTGCCGGGCGCAAATCGAGCCTTGGGCACAGGGTGCGCGCATCGGCCAGCATCATGCCCGGCGCGGCTCCTTCGGCCAGCGCGGCCGGGTTCGCCGCTTCGATGCGGGGGCCATGGGCCGTGTCCATAGTCAGAACCAGCGGCGCAGCGTCGGGCCCCTCTCCGGGCGCGCAGCCTTCAGCCTGTCGCCAGCGATCGAGCGCCAGCGTCTGGCACCAGATCGCCATGATCCGGCGCGGCGATCCGTTCGGCGCCAAGGGCGTGTCCATCATCGCGCAAGGTCCATTCTCCCGGAGCGTGCCCGCGGGCACGGAACAGCTCGGCATGCCAGCTCGGATGGCCGGGGGCACCGCGATCCCACAGTGGCGGAACCGATGGCGCCGAGCACACCTGCCAGCGCATCCGTGCCGAGCCGAGATCGGGCCGCGCGTCGTGCCTGAGCACGAACAGCGGCACGTCATGCCGCTCCGCCGCCAGCGTGAGCCGGCGCGAGGCGGTGAAGCTCATCTCCTTGGGGTTGCCGCCAATCTCGCCGATCACGCAGGCCAGATCGCGACAGCGCAGACCCTCCTCCAAGGCAAACAGCGCATCTTTGGCACTATCTGCCGCAACGTGAATGACGCGGTGGCGCAAGCCTTGCGGCAGGCCGGGAGGATAGGGCCGCCCGCTCAGCCGGATGGCCGCCTTGTCCTGTACCCACAGCAGCGCCCGCTCCTCCACCCGGCCACGCTCGCGCTGACGCAGGGCCGCGCCTGCCAGCGCCAGCAGCGCGCCCATGCCACCGCCATCGCTGGAGGCGGCAAAGATTTCGCTATGCAGTGCCGGGGCAACACCGGGATGCCAATGCGGGTTGCGCGCGCCTGCATGAACCAGTTCCACCGCCCTTGGCAGCGAGGCAAGCTCCATGATTCGACTCCTTTGTTCTTATTATGTTCTTATTTCTGAGCCATGACAAGAGTGGAACCGCCGCGTGAATATGGCGTTGGTAGGCAAAGGAGATTATTCATGACCGACATCAGCGAACTCAAGCAGCGCTTCTGGAAGAAACTGGACGACAGCCCCTTCGTGTTCCTGCAGCAGGACGCCGATCCCTCCACCGCTGTTCCGATGACCGCTCAGCTCGACAAGGATGCCAATCACGCGATCTGGTTCTTTGGCCGCCGCTCGTCTGAGCTTGCCAAAGGCGGGCCTGTTACTGCCACTTTCGCTGGAAAGGGCCACGAAATGTTTGCACGCTTCAATGGCGTCCTCAGCGAAGAGCCGAGCCGCGAACGGCTTGAGCAGTTTTGGGGCAAGCCGGTTGAGGCATGGTACCCGCAGGGCAAGCAGGATCCTGAACTGATCCTGTTACGCATGGATCTGGGCCAGGCTGAGCTGTGGAACTCGGACCTCGGCTTCCTCGACACGGCGCGTATGCTGTTCGGCTTCGACATGCTGGACGAAGCGAAAGACGAGCACGCCGAAACAACGCTCTAAACAAGCACAAACTTGCGGCGCCGCATGGCGCTGTTCGGGCCGTCGCACCCCCTGCGGCGGCCCGAATTGTATGGCCTATCCCAAAAGGCCGGGGAACAGCCCGAACAACAGGATAAGGCCAACCGCGACTGGCGCCAGCCAAACCACGAGACCGCGCCAAAGTACGAAGGCCACGCCAGAAAGCCCGCTTTCCGCTTCGACCAACCGCCGGTCGGCACGCCAGCCGGTAAACACCGCAAGGCCCAGCCCCGCCAGCGGCAACATCAGCTTGCCCGTCACCCCATCGATAGAATCGAGGATGTCGGTGTTTTCGAAGATGCTCCAGAAAGCCAGCGGTCGCACGTCCGACCACACATTGTAGCCCAGCGCACAGGCAATCCCGATCGCGAAGGCCAGCACGGCCACCAAAATCGCCGCCGGAACGCGGCGAAGCTTCAGCGCCGACATGGCAAACGCGGTCGGGCCCTCAAGCAGCGAAATCGAACTGGTGAGCGCGGCAAAGAAGATCAGCACGAAGAACGCCAGCCCCACCAGCGCGCCGCCTGGCATCCCCTGAAACGCCACCGGCAACGACTGAAAGATCAGCGCCGGTCCCGCCGCAGGATCGAGCCCGGCGGCAAACACGATGGGGAATATCATCAGGCCGGCAAGGAGAGCTACCCCCGTATCGGCAGCCGCGATCATCGCCGCTGTCGAGCCGAGGCTCACCCGCGCCGGGACATAGGAGCCATAGGTGATAAGCGCCGCCGACCCGAGGCTGAGCGAAAAGAACGCCTGCCCCAGCGCTTCGTTGACCGCCAGCGGGGTCAGCGCCGAGAAATCGGGTGTGAAAAGAAACGTCACAGCCTCGGCAAAAGCGCCTTCAAACGCGCCGTAGACCGTGATGAGAACCAGCAGTACGAAGAAGGCCGGCATCAGCCAGGTGGCCGCCTTCTCGATCCCTCCGCCCACTCCGAGCATCACGATCCCCAGGGTCACGGCCATGAACAGCGCGTGCATAGCAATCATCCGTCCGGGCGAGCTGAACAGCGTTCCCATCATGCCCGTCACCTCGGCCTGGCTTTGCTCGGCGAAGGCCGTTGCCATCGGGTTGCCTGCCAGCACGGCCGACAGGACATCCCCGCCCGACAGCAACACGTAGTTGAGCACCCAGCCCGCCACCACGGAATAGAACGACAGGATGAAGAAGGCCGCGATCACCTCGATCAGGCCGAAAGTGCTCCACATACGGCTGCGTCCCGAGCGCTCTGCCACGTCGGCCACCGAACCCACGGCATCGGCATGGCCCCCGCCCGCGCGCCCAAGCAGCACTTCGGTCAGCACCATCGGCATCCCGATCAGCGCCACACACAAAACATAGACCAGCACGAAGGCGCCGCCGCCATTTTCACCAGCCAGAGTTGGAAAGCGCCAGATGTTGCCCAGCCCCACCGCAGCACCGATTGCCGCCATCAGGAATGCTGTGCGCGACGACCAGCCGTCGTTCGCCGCTACTGCGCCGGATCCAACCATATAAACCCCTTGAAGTCCCACCAATCCGGCGAACATGCATGGAAAAGCCCCTCGCGTCGAGTGATCCATCTGCTAGAAGCAAACCATGTCCACCAGCTTCACGCTCGATACCTCCACCAGCCGCGCCAATCCCACGCCCACGCCGATGAAACGGCTGACCGTGCCCGCGATCCGCGCGCGCAAGGTGGATGGGGTCACCGCCGAACCGATCGTCATGCTCACGGCCTACACCGCGCGGCAGGCGCAGCTGCTCGATCCGCATTGCGATATGCTGCTCGTGGGGGATTCGCTGGGGCAGGTGATTTATGGCCTGCCCTCGACCATCCCTGTCACGCTCGACATGATGGCGAACCATGCCGCCGCCGTGGTGCGCGGATCGTACCATTCGGTGGTCGTCGTCGACATGCCCTTCGGCGCTTACGAGGCATCGCCAGAGGCTGCATTCGAAGCCGCAGCCACCCTGTTGAAAGCCAGCAACGCGGCTGCCGTGAAGCTCGAAGGCGGCGCGGCCATGGCCGAGACGGTCGCTTTCCTCGTGCAGCGGGGCATACCGGTAATGGGCCATGTCGGGCTCACCCCACAGGCGGTGAATGTGCTCGGCGGGTATGGCGCGCGCGGGCGCTCCGATGCGGAGGCGGACAAGATCGTCAGCGACGCCAAGGCCCTGTGCGATGCGGGCGCCTTTGCCATTGTTGTGGAAGGCGTGGTCGAACCTATCGCCATCGCCGTGACCGAGGCGGTGAGCTGCCCCACCATCGGCATCGGCGCTTCGGCCCAGTGCGACGGACAGGTGTTGGTGACCGAGGATATGCTCGGCATGTTCGAACGCGTGCCGCGTTTCGTGAAGCGCTATGACGACATGGCGGGCCTTATCCGCCGCACCGCCGAAACCTACGCCGCCGAGGTGCGCGAGCGCAGCTTTCCCGGCCCCGAGCAGACCTATCAACCTAAGTAGCGCAACGGGTATCTGGGGGCAGCGCTTGCACCGTCCGCCTCACCCGCCTAGCGCTCCCTAGTTCGCAACCGATCCAACTTCTTCACGGCGGGATGCCAGGTTCATGTCCACACTGCTGCGCTACTATAAATTCTCGCTCGTTTTCACACTCGTCTGCTTCGGGTTGGCGGTATGGTATGGGGCAGCGAGCACAGGCAGCTTTGGCGGGATGCTGGAGATCCTGTGGATTGTAGCCATCCTTTCGGTGCTGGAGGTTTCGCTCAGCTTCGATAACGCGGTGGTCAATGCCACCGTGCTCAAGCAGATGGACGAGAAATGGCAGCAACGCTTCCTCGTCTGGGGCATTGCCATCGCCGTGTTCGGCACCCGGATCATCTTCCCGCTTGCCATCGTTGCCATCGCGGCGGGCATCGGCCCGATAGAGGCGATCGATCTCTCGCTTAACAATCCGCAGGAATACGAACGGATCGTATCGTCGGCGCATATAGGCATTGCGGGCTTTGGCGGGGCCTTTCTCGCCATGGTCGGCCTCAAGTTCTTCTTCGACGGCGAGAAGGACGTTCACTGGATCACCGCGATAGAAACACGCCTTTCGCGCGTCTCGGCCTTGCCTGCGATCGAGATCGGCCTCCTGCTGGTGGTCTTGTGGATCATATCCACCTTCCTGCCCCAAGCGGAGGCGCTGACTTTCCTCACAGCGGGGATGCTCGGCCTTGCTACTTACATCGCTGTAGACGCGCTGGGCTCTTGGCTTGACCAGAAGGAACAGGCCAAGAAGGTTAGCGGCACCGTGATGCGCTCGGGCCTGGGCGGTTTCCTTTATCTCGAGGTGCTTGACGCGTCGTTCAGCTTCGATGGCGTGATCGGTGCCTTCGCCCTGTCGAACAACATGATCGTGATCGCACTGGGGCTCTCAATCGGAGCCATGTTCGTACGATCGATGACGATCCACCTTGTCCGGCAAGGTACTCTGGCCGAATACCGCTACCTTGAACACGGCGCCTTCTGGGCGATCATCGTGCTGGGTTCGATCATGCTGCTATCGGCGCTGGTGCATATTCCCGAAGTCTTCACCGGCCTGATCGGAGCGACGCTGATCGGATTCTCGCTGTGGTGGTCAATCCGGTTCAACCGCCGCAACGGGGTGGCCCCGGCCGAGGTGGAGCCATCCTCTCAAGCCTAAGCCTGCAGATCGTATTGTTTTAGCAAATCGTAGAGCGTCGGGCGGCTGATCCCTAGCAGCTTGGCGGTGTTGGAGATGTTGCCCTCGCTGCGAGCCAGCGCGTGACGGATCATCTTGCGGTCCGACTGTTCGCGCGCGCACTTGAGGTTGAGCATTTCGCCGGCATCTTCCTCGCCCGCATCCAGATCGAGATCCTCGGCCCCCACAAGTTTGCCATCGGCCATGATGACCGCGCGCTTCACCCGGTTTTCCAATTCGCGCACGTTGCCCGGCCAGCCCCAGCTGTCGATCACAGCCAGCGCATCGGCGGAAAAGCCGGTGACGGCCGGGTTCATCTCCTTGGCGAACCGCTTGAGGAAGGCCTTGGCCAGCAACACCGCGTCGCCCGGCCGCTCAGCGAGGCTGGGGATTTTGATCACCACCTCGGCCAGACGATAGAACAGGTCTTCGCGGAACGAGCCTTCCGTTATCATGCTTTCGAGGTTCTGATGGGTGGCGCAGACGATCCGCGTGTCGACACTGATCGCCTTGCGCCCGCCGATGCGCTCGATGGTCCGCTCCTGCAGGAAACGGAGCAGCTTGACCTGCAGGGGCAGCGGAATGTCGCCCACTTCATCGAGGAACAGCGTGCCACCGTCGGCGAGTTCGATCTTGCCCTCGGTGGTTTTGACTGCCCCGGTGAAGGCGCCCTTTTCGTGGCCGAACAGCTCACTTTCCAACAGGTTTTCCGGAATCGCCGCGCAGTTGATGGCGATGAAGGCGCCGTCGCTACGGTTGCTGGCATCGTGTAGCCCCTTGGCGAGAAGCTCCTTGCCAGTCCCGCTGGCGCCGAGCAGCATGACCGAGACATTGGTGTTGGCGACCCGCTCGATCGTGCGCGCGACCTTCACCATCTCGGGCGCGGCGGTGATCATACGGCCAAGCACGGTCTTTTCTTCCCCCACCTTCTCGGCCAGCGCGCGGTTCTCGCGCTCGATCTGGTGGAGGTTCAGCGCGCGGCGCACGATCAGGCCAAGCTGATCGATATCGACCGGCTTCTGGTAGAAATCGTAGGCCCCCCGTTCGATCGCCTGCAAGGCGCTCTCGCGCGAGCCATGGCCCGAAGCGACGATCACCTTGGTATCTGGCTTCAGCGCCATGATCGCATCGAGCACGGCAAAGCCTTCGCTGGTGCCATCGGGATCGGGCGGCAGGCCAAGATCAAGCGTGACCACCGGCGGCGCATAGGCGCGCAGTGCCGCCAGCGCGCTTTCGCGGTCGCCCGCGATGACCACCTCGAAATCGTCGTACGACCACTTGAGCTGCGCCTGCAGTCCCTCGTCGTCCTCGACGATCAGCAGCGTCGGTTTCGGATCACTCATTATGCCACCTCGGCGTTTAGATCGTTGATATTGGGTCGCGGGCCAGCGGTTGTGCTGGTCGGAAGGCGCAGGAGAAAGCGCGTTCCTTCACCTTCGCGCGATTGCACATCGAGCCGACCGCCCATGGCGCGGATCATCTCGCGCGCTTCGAAAGCGCCGATCCCAAAACCGCCCGACTTGGAGGAATGGAACGGCTTGAACAGGTGCATCCGGATAAACTCCGGGCTCATGCCGACACCATTGTCAGAAACCTCGATAATCGCGGTGCCCTGCTCCACGCGAAGGGCAAGCCTGACCGGCGAATTTGCGGCGCTCGCCTCAATCGCGTTCTGCACCAGATGGACGATCGCCTGTTCGAGCGCCTCGGCATTGCCTTCGATAAAGCAAGCAGGATGGTCCGCTGCGATGACCTCGTGCCGGGCCTTGTATTGCTGGGCAACAGAGCGGATCATGGCTGCCAGATCGACCTGTTCGCGAACCGTCCGCGATTGCCCTCCGTAGCGGCCGAGGCGGGCCAGCAGGCCCTGCAACTTGTCGGTCGAGTTCCTGAGTGTCAGCAACATGTCTGCGCGAAATTCCGGCTTGTCGGCGTGGAGTTCGGCATTGCGCGCCAGCAGCGAGAGCTGGCTGGCCAGGTTCTTGATGTCGTGCATCACGAAGGCGATGCGGCGGTTGAATTCGTCGAACCGTTGCGCTTCGCCCAGCGCGTCCTGGCTGGCGTGCTCGGCGAGGTAGCTGGCAAGCTGCCTGCCCACGACGCGCAGGAGGTCAAAGTCCTCCCAGTCGAGTTGGCGCGCCAGCGGCGGACGCGCCAGGACCACGAGCCCGACCAGACGTTCATAGTGGACCAGCGGCACAACTGCCCAGGCACGCTCTTCCTCGAACAGCCAATCGGGATAGGCTGCGGTCGGGATTGCCTGCTCTCGCCCGGCCCGCAGATCGTCGAGGTCCAAAATGAACTGGCTTTCCTCGAAGAACCTAGCGCCTTCGCAGCACACAGCCACGCCCGGAACCTCGATCGCGCTCCATTGCCAGCGGGCGGCAAGTGCCAGCCCGCCTTCCTCAAGCGGGGTGAGCAACAAGCCAGCCGGACTATCGGTTACGTCCGCCACGGCTTGCACGATGCGCTGTGGGAGTGGCGGAGCTTCCGGCCCTGCCCGGCCGATAGTGTCGGTGAAACGCAGCCATTCGGTGCGGTAGTCGTAACGATGCTGGAACAGATGCTTGGAGATCATCACCCTTAGCCAGCGGCGCAGCTTGGGCGAAGGCAGCACCGCCAGCGCCACGGCACTGGCGGCCACCATGAAACCGACCTGCATGGCGGGGGCATAGGCATTGCCCGCGTAGGCAATCGCCTGGGCGACCACCACCATCACAACAAGATAGGTGCCGATCACCAGCAGCGAGAAGGACTGGAATGCAAAGCTTCGCGAAGGGCGGAACTTCAGCTCGCTCTCGCTGCGCAGCGAACCGATCGCCAGCACGATCACTGCCACCAGCAGCGCAGCGCCACGCAGCTGCGCGAGCATCTCGGGCAACTCGTTAAGAAGATAGGCGATCGTGTAGAAGTTGAGGTCGTAAAGCCAGATCGCGCCCATGGCGGCGGCGGGCCAGCGCAACGACTGGCGCGACTGTTGCTCTGCTCCGGCATAGAGGTTGTGGACGAGGACCAGCGCGCCGACACAGAACAGCAGGCGAAAGATCACAGCGAAGTGCGCAATCAGCTGTGCTGGCGCGCTGCCCGCAGGAAAGCTGAACTGGGCCAGCAAGGTCGCCACATGGAGCAGCTCCACCAATGCCAGCGATGCAACCACGGGCCGAATTGGTGCCAGGCTCTTGTCACGATCGTCGTTTGCGAAGAGCCGGTAAAGCAGCCAGAGCCAGGCGAAATAGCTGGCCGAAAACACCAGCAGCGTCGGCACGGCAAGGTAGCCGAAGCCGACCGCGCAAAAGCCCCAGAGGCTGGAGATGCCGAGCGCGGCTGCGCTTGCCGTCTTGGCCGGGCCTTTCGCGCGCTCGCTGGAGACAAGCCATAAGGCAAGCACGGCCGCGCCCGAGGCGCCAGCCACGAACATCAGAATAACAAACAGGAACCACAGCGGCTCCATCAGCGCGCACCCTCTGGCCACAGAACCACGCGCAGCGTTTGCAACAGGATCAGAAGATCGAGGAAGGGCGTGTAGTTCTTGGCGTAATACAGGTCATATTCGAGCTTCGCCCGCGCATCCTCGACCGACGCGCCATAGGGATAGTTGATCTGTGCCCAGCCCGTGATGCCCGGCTTCACCATGTGCCGTTCGGCATAGTAGGGCAGCTCAGCGTCCAGCTCCTCGACGAACTTGGGCACTTCGGGCCGAGGGCCGACGAAACTCATTTCGCCTTTCAGCACCGTCCACACCTGCGGCAGTTCGTCCACCCGGATTTTGCGGATCACGTTGCCCACACGGGTGATGCGCGTATCGTTCTTGTCCGCCCATTTCGCCCCGTCCTTTTCGGCATCGGTTCGCATCGAGCGGAGCTTCACCAGCTCGAATTTTTGACCGTAAAGGCCCACACGCTGCTGGCGGAAGAAAGCCGGCCCCTTCGAATCGATTTTGACCAGCAGGGCGAAGAAGAGAATCACCGGAAGCGCCAGAACCAGCAGCACCAGGCTGGCGGTGACGTCGAACACACGCTTTGCGAAGCTCGAAAACATGCGACTGGAAGAGAAGCCGTCGGAAAAGATCAGCCAGCTCGGATTGAGCGTGTCAAGGTCCACCCGGCCGGTCTCGCGTTCGAGAAAGCTGGAGAAGTCGTTCACATGGACGCCCGCGGTCTTGATCCGCAGCAAATCCTTCAGCGGCAACGCATTGCGCCGCTCTTCCAGCGCAAGCACCACCTCGGTGACGCCCAGATTGCTCACGAACTTGGCCAGATCATGGATTGCCGAACGCGCGATGGCCTCTGCGATAATTGTGGTCTGCTGTTCGCCCATGGCGATGTAGCCGACGATAGAGAACCCGCTGCCGGGGCGCTCGCTGAGTTCAAGCAAGCGCTGCGCGCGCGGGCCTGCTCCAAGCACCAGTACCCGTCGGCGAAAGGCCGCCGTCCCAAGCAAACCACCAACAAGCAGACGGTTCGCCACCAGCAGCGCGATCGAGAGCCCCATCGAATAGAGCAGCGTGGAGCGCCAGAAGGTATGTCCCGGCAGGAGAAAGTCGATCAGCGCGAGTGCAAGGATGGCAAGGCTCACCGCCACCAGCAGCCGCGCGCAGGCAAAACGCATCGAGCGCAGCGCATCGGCACCATAAACGCCAACCGCGATCATCGCGGCAAGCGTGGTGGCGGCAAAGGCGCTGAGCGGAAGGAAACGCTCTGCCAGCGAGCCTGGCTCCATGGCTATCTGCGAGGCACGGAAAGTCCACGCAAAATTGGCCGCGACGAGCAACAGCACGAAATCGAGCAGGCCGAGCAACAACACCGCATGTGGGATATAGTGCTTGAATAGTCGGATCATGGTTCCTGCCGTTTGTTTCCGGTTAGGTGCCCGGCACAGAGGCGTTAGCCGGTAAGGATAAATTGTCGGTAAACTTTACACTTAACCCAACGCAACCCCGCAGACCAACATATGTCTTAAGTAGGTCTCGATAGGGATACGCCGGAATGTTTAAGGGTTTGCGCGTATGAGGGGCGCGCTATGGCACAGATCCGAAAGCCTCTTGTTCCTGCCAAAGTGTTCCGGCACTTCGCCTTAGCGACGGTTGGGCTCACCGCTGTGGTGGCGATGCTGGCTGACGGTAGTCATCATGAGGCACAAGCGCTTGCAGACCGCGAAGAGCTGCCCGAAGCCGATACTGCCAAACCGCAGCCGAAGCTGGTTCGCCGAGACAATGGCGGAGGCGCTCGCGACAATAATTCGAGCGACTTCTTCGCGGATTCCAGCGGTACGTTCGGCGCTCCGATGATGCGCCCAGCCCGGTCGGGCGGCACAGTCGCAAACGCGAAGGGTGCGGGTGGAGGTTCTCGCTCTTCCCTCGCAGGATATACGCAGGCCTATCTCGATAGCCTCAACGATGAGGAATACGAGGCCCTCGTCGAAGGGCTGCAGGAGACCGGGATGCTTGATCCCGCGCAGCGCGAATTGCAGGTGACTGCGCTGGAACGGCAGTCGGCAGCGCGCAGCGGCAACGCTTCGACAGACTGAACCTACATGCCGTAGGTGATCGCGAGCAGAATACTGAGCGTGGTCACCATGATCAGCACCAGCGGCACACCCGTGCGCAGGTAATCGGCGAAGGAATAGCGGCCCTCGGCCATGATCAGCATGTTGGTCTGATAGGCGATGGGCGTCGCGTAACACAGGTTGCAACCGAACAGCACGGCCAGCACCAGCGGCTCCTGCGGCATTCCCAGCTGGCTGGCGAGATTGAACGCAATTGGCGTGCCCACGGTGGCGGCGGTGGCGTTCGAGGCGAAGTTGGTCAGCACGGTCACGAACAGCATGATGGCGGCGATTACGCCCGCAGGTGGCAAGTGTTGCAGCCCCAGCGCCAGCGCTTCGCCCAGCCACATGGCCGCCCCGCTATCGAGCACGATCCGCCCGATGGCGATACTGGCGGCGACCAGCACGATCACTTTGCCCGAGAGCGCCCTGCCCACCCGGTCGAACTTCACGCAGCCGGTCACGAACATCAGGATCGCACCGGCAAGCGCGGAGATGGCAATTGGCACCAGGCCCACCGAGGCAAAGGCAACAGCGCCGAACATGATCGCTGCCGCGAGCAGCGCCTTCGACCGGCGCGGCATCTCGCGCGCACCTTCGAGGCGGAGCAGCCCGTCTCCCGCGGTGAACGCTTCGAGCCCGTCACTCAGGCCCATGACCAGCAATACGTCGCCTTCGGTAAGGCGCACGTCGGCATCGACGTTGGTGCGCTCCTCAGCCAGTGGCTTGGCGGGGCGATGAATGCCGAGCACGGCCACGCCATAGTGATCGGCAATGTTGCTGCTCGCCAATGTGCGGCCGATCAGGCGGCTGTCACCGGTCACAATCATCTCGACGACCTGGATGTCCTCGCTGCGCGCCTTGCCCTCGGTGCCGATGCGCTCGATCACCCAGGCGGGCGCGACCGGACCACGTAGCAGCCGCATGGCGTTCTCAAGCCCCTCATGGGTGCCCGAGATCATCATCCGCTGACCCGCCTCGAACGGACCTGTCGGCCGTTCCTCAAAGCGGAAATCTTCCGGCAGCGTGTCGACGATTTCATCGAAATGCTTGCCCACCAGGCCGCTCAGTTCGGTCACGCGCAGCTTGGCGAAGAAGCGCCGCTCGATATGATTCTGGTCGGGCGAATTATCGGGCAACAGGCGCGGCATCACCAGCCACAGGTAGGGGAACGCAACCAGTCCCGCCGCCAGCACGATGGGCGTATAGTGGAACACGCTCATCTGCGGCATCCCCAGATCGACCGCAATCCCGACCACCAGCAGGTTGGTCGAGGTGCCGATGGTGGTCGCCATGCCGCCGATCAGCACGGCAGCGTTGATCGGAATCAGCGTTTGCGAAGCGGGCATGGCCCCGCGCTGAGCCAGTGCGACGAAGATCGGCAGGAGCAGCACCAGAACGGGCGTGTCGTTGACGATCATGGACAGGCCCATCGCGATACCCAGCGAAACGAACAGGCCGAGCTGGGTGTTTACTTTCCACACCCGTTCGAGCGCGCGCGAAACCGGATCGAGCGCGCCGGTCACCACCAGCCCGCGACCCATAATCATCAGCGCGCAGATCGTTATCAGCGCATAGTGCCCGAATCCCCCGAACGCGAGCGCCAGACCATCGGTTGGCAGCGTATCGGGCAAGGGATAGAAATAGAGGCCAACCGCGATTACCGCGATTGTGCCGAGCGAGACGATCTCGGTCGACATTTTCCCCCGCGCGAACAGGTAGAACACGACGACGGTCAGCACCATGGCTGCGAGCGCATGGTAAGAAGGCATGGCGAGCATAAGCGCCCTCTATCCCAGCCTTGCGCGCAGGTGAAGCAAAGACATCATAGCAACCTGTACAGAAAAGGAAAAAAGGGGCGCCGTGAGCGCCCCTTTCGATGCCTGGTACCTCCGGCCGGACTCGAACCGGCACTTCCGAAGAAACTCGATTTTGAGTCGAGCGCGTCTACCAATTCCGCCACGGAGGCATCGCTAGCGCAAGGGCCGATACAGCCCGCCGCGCGAACTGACAAGCTATGCCTTGAGTGCTTCTGTCACCAACTTGTGGAGACGCGAGTGCATCTGATCGTTGCCGGCAATCACCTGCTTGTCGCAAATGGTGAGGCTGCGCCCGCGATAATCGGAGACGAACCCGCCCGCTTCGCGCACCAGCAGACAGCCCGCGGCGGTGTCCCAAGGCGAAAGTTCGCTTTCCCAGAACCCGTCGAACCGGCCAGCCGCGAGCCAGGCGAGATCCAGCGAGGCAGCGCCATAGCGGCGAATGCCCGCCACGTTCGGGCCAACGCGGCCGAAGATGCGCGTCCACTCGGAGAAGTTTCCGTGTCCTTGAAACGGCGTGCCGGTGGCGATCAGCGCCTCGCTGAGCTGCCTGCGACCTGAAACGCGCAGCCGCGCATCTTGCAGCCAGGCACCGCGGGTTTTCTCGGCCCAGAAGGTCTCGTCGGTGATCGGCTGATAGATCACACCGGCTGTCACCTCGCCCCACTCGTCCGAGCCGAGCTTGCGCTCCTGCACCGCGATCGAGATCGCGAAGTGCGGCAGGCCGTGAAGGAAGTTGCTGGTGCCATCGAGCGGGTCGATGATGAAACGCGGTTGGCCCGGCTCCGCCTCGATTTCGCCGCCCTCTTCGAGCAGGAAGCCCCAACCGGGGCGCGCGACCTTGAGTTCATCCCACAGGATGCGCTCGGAGGCTTCGTCTGCCTTTGAGACGAAGTCGGCCGGGCCCTTGCGGCTGACCTGCAGGTTTTCGATTTCGCCGAAGTCGCGGCGCAGGCGGGCCCCCGCCTTGCGGGCGGCCTTCTCCATCACGCGAATGAGGCCTGAGATTGCTGCCATGACTGTTTAGCCAGCCTTCCCGACGTAGCTCTGTTCGTAAACGTCGACCACGATGCGGGTGCCGCTTTCGATGTGCGGGGGCACGAGGATGCGCACGCCGTTGTCGAGCACGGCAGGCTTGTAGCTCGACGAAGCGGTCTGGCCCTTCACCACGGCGTCGGCCTCGACGATGGTGGCTTCGATCTGGCTTGGCAGTTCGACCGAGATCGGGCGCTCTTCCCACAGCTCAAGAGAGACCTGCATTCCGTCCTGCAGGAACGGGCGGGCATCGCCCAAGAGGTCGCTCGGCAGGTGGATTTGCTCGAAGGTGTCGGTGTCCATGAACACCAGCATGTCGCCGTCTTCGTAGAGGAACTGGTAGTCCTTGGTATCCAGACGCACCTTTTCGACCGTGTCGGCGCTGCGGAAGCGGACGTTGGTCTTGCGGCCGTCGATGAGGTTCTTCATCTCGACCTGCATATAGGCACCGCCCTTGCCGGGCTGGGTATGCTGGATCTTGGCGACCTTCCAGATGCCCTTTTCGTATTCGATGATATTGCCGGGACGAATGTCCACGCCGCTGATCTTCATGGGTCTGCTTCCGATTTCAAAGAGATTGGCACGCGCCCTAGCCGCAGTTGCGCCAAGCGGCAAGCTTAGCCGAGCGTGTCGGCTATCGTGATCGCGTCGATGACCTGCTCGATACAGCGCCGCGAAGTTCCAAGAGCGAAGTGCTGGGCCTTCACCTCGATGCGCAGATCGCTCTCGTTGTCGCGCCCGCGTGACGAATGCGCGGCGACGATCCCGTCGATGGCCGACCATATGGCCACGGTCGGCACCGGAGGTTTCTGGCTGAAGTCCTCGGCAAAGGGCGGGTTGTCGACGGTGTGATCGTTGATCAGCTCGTAGTAGCGCCACCCGGCGTTGTCGCGCCGCCCGCCCGAGAACGGGCTACCCACGGTGATGACTGAGGCGATGTGCTCGCTCGCGCGCTGGCCGAGGATTCGTCCGTAGAGCCCGCCAAGGCTCCACCCGATCACCACCACCTTGCAGCCCGTCTGATCGTGCAATGTGGCAATGCGCGCTTCTAGTCGGGCCAGCTTGGCAAGGTCGGCGCCTTGGTTCGTCCCGAGCCGCCATCCGCTCGGCGCAAAGCCGCGGGCGCGCAGGGTGCGCCGCATCAGCAGGGTGGAAATGTCGCCCGTGGCGAGGCCGGGGATGACCAGCACCGGCCTGCCCTCCCCGATCCGTTTGCCCTTGCGCGGCAGCCGAAACGGGTTGGCGAGCAAGGCGGGCATCGCCAATCCCTCGCGCAACGTATTGCGCAAGGGCGGCGGATGGGCCTTGCCGCTCAGATCAGTCCCCGGTCAGGATGCGGTCGACCAGCTGCTTCACCGTGGGGGTGAAGTTGTTCGAATAGAACGGGTCTTGCGCAAAGCGATAGGCCGCGTGGCCGGCGAACATCAGGTTCTCTTCCACCGGAGCGCCATGAGCGATTTCCTGCAAGGTCTTCTGGATGCAGAAGCTGCGCGGATCGGCAAGGCGGCCGGTGGTGTAATCGTCGTGGTCCTTCCAGCTCGAAAAGCCGCAGTGCGACAGGCAGCCCATGCAGTCGGCCTGGTCCTTGCGGATGGTCTCGCGGCTTTCGGGGGTGACGAAAACGACAGTGTCGTCAGGCGTCTTGAGTGCGGTGGTATAACCCTCGGCGGCCCAGCCGCGCGCACGGTCCAGATCCTTGGGGGTGACCCAGAAGTTCTTGCCCTTCACGCCAACGTCAAGCTGCACGGTATGCTCGCCCGCCGAGACGCGGCTGTAAGGAATTTGCCGCTCCGAGCGGGCCATCAGGTCAAGCAGGAACGGGTTGCGCACCGCGCTCGAATAGAAGCCGGTGGGGCTGAAGCGGTGCAGCTCGACATCGCCGGGCTGGATCGTGCGCAGCGCGTTTTTCCATCCTTCCGGGATCGGGCTTTCCTCGGTCAGCAGCGGGCGCGTGCCGAACTGGAATGCGATCGGGCCAAGCTCGTCGTTGTCGATCCAGTCGTTCCACTCGCGCAGATACCACACGCCGCCAGCCATCACGATCGGCACGCTTTCAGGCACGCCTTCCTTGCGCATCATCGCGCGCAGCTCGGCCACGCGGGGATAGGGATCTTGCGGCTTCTTCGGATCTTCGGCGTTGGAGAGACCGTTGTGGCCACCCGCCAGCCACGGGTCTTCATAGACGACCGCCGCGAGCAGGTGCGAAACCTTGTGATAGGCCCTCTTCCACAGCGCCCGGAAAGCGCGGCCCGAGCTGACGATGGGCAGATAGTGGACGTTATACCGCTGCGCGATCTCGGACAGGCGATAGGGCATACCCGCGCCGCAGGTCACACCGGTGACGAGGCCCTTGGTACGCTCCAGAATGCCTTCGAGCACGGGCTGAGCGCCGCCCATTTCCCACAGCACGTTGATGTTGATCGCGCCGTTGCCGCCAGCAATATCATGGGCGCGCTTCACCTGCTCCACGCCGCCATCGATGGCATAGCGGATCAGCTGTTCATGGCGTTCCTTGCGGGTCATTTGATTATAGACCTGGGGCACGATCTTGCCCTCGGCATCATAACTATCCGCATTGACCGCGCTGACCGTGCCGATGCCGCCAGCCGCGGCCCAGGCCCCGGAGCTGGCGTGGTTGGTGGCGGACACACCCTTGCCACCTTCCACCAGTGGCCACACCTCGCGGCCACCATACATAATCGGCTTCAAACCTTTGAACGTCATTGACTTCCCCTGTGCCGCCACCGCTCAACCGGTAGCGGAACTATCTTTCGCGTCGGCCTGAACACATGGCTCTATCGCGCCCGGTTCGGGTCGCTCGCCGACCGCTTCGAACTCGGCGTAATAGCCGGCTATTTCCGGCTTGCGGACAAACTCGGTCAGCCGATAGCCGACGCGGGCAAATTCGCAAAACAGCAATTGCGGACCGATCCCATGTTCGCCGATGGGCCGATCGACATCGACCACCACCACATGGCCCTTTTCCCGCAGCGACGGGCGCAGATGCCAGAGGAAGGCATAGGGCTCTTCCACCTCGTGATACATGTGGACGAGCAGGATACGGTCGAAGCTGTTTTCCGGCAGGCGCGGATCGTCGGGCAGGCCCGGCTTGATCGAAACGTTATCGAGCCGGTCGCGCTCGACACGGCTGCCGAGGCGGCGCAGCGCATCCTCGTTGATATCGCTGGCCAATACGCGCCCTGTCTCGCCCACGCGGGCGGCAAGGCGTACGGTGTAGTAGCCCTCGCCCGCGCCCACATCGGCCACGCTCATGCCCGGCTCTATCCCTGCAAGATCCATCACCGTTTCGGCTTCCTGACGCCGGTCGCGCGCCTCTTCATTCGAAAAAGCGGTGGCCCCGCCTGCGGAAACGGGCCGGTCGGCTTTGGGAAATTCCTGCGTGCCGGGCGCGTTATCGCCATCCGGTTGCTGGCAGGCCGCCAGCAACGCAAATGCGGCAAGGGCAATCAGAGAGCGCAGGCCAACCATGGCAGGCGCCATTACTCCGCCGGAACGCGGAAGGCAAAATTCGCAATCTGAATGTCCCGCCATTGCGCGTGACCCTAGTCGACGTCGTCCACTTCGACCGCCTCGCCCGTCACCTTGAGCGCGAGCGCGGCCGCGATGAACGCGTCGATGTCGCCGTCGAGAACATCGTCGGGCGTCGGGCTGGTGACGCCGGTGCGCAAGTCCTTCACCATCTGGTATGGTTGCAGAACGTAGGAGCGAATCTGGCGGCCCCATCCGATCTCGGTCTTTTCCTCGTATTCGCTTGCCGCGGCAGCCTCACGCTCGGCCATTTCGCGCTCGTAAAGGCGGGCCTTCAGCATATTCATTGCCGTCACACGGTTTTTCAGCTGGTTGCGATCGGACTGGCAGGCGACCACGATTCCCGAGGGAATATGCGTGATGCGGACCGCGGAATCGGTCGTATTCACGTGCTGACCACCCGAGCCCGAGGCGCGGTAGGTGTCGACCTTGAGGTCCGAATCGTTGACGGTGATCTCGATGTTGTCGTCGATCACCGGATAGACCCATGCGCTGGAGAAGCTGGTGTGCCGCCGCGCTGAGCTGTCATAGGGGCTGATGCGGACAAGGCGGTGAACGCCGCTCTCGGTCTTGGCATAGCCATAGGCGTTTTCGCCCTTGATCAGCAGCGTGGCCGACTTGATCCCGGCCTGGTCGCCCGCCTGATATTCCACCACCTCGACCTTGAAGCCACGCTTCTCGGCCCAGCGATAGTACATGCGGAACAGCATCTCGGCCCAGTCGCAGCTTTCGGTGCCGCCTGCGCCCGAGTGAATTTCGATGTAAGTGTCGTTGCCATCGGCCTCGCCCGAAAGCAGCGCCTTCACCTTGTCGCGGTCGGCTCGTTCGGCCAGCGAGGCGAGCGTTGCCATGCCATCGGCCACCACTTCGTCATCACCCTCGGCCTCGCCCATCTCGATGAACTCGACCGCATCGGACATTTCCGAAGCGATCTCGTTCACGGTCTCTACCGCGTCCTTGAGGTTCTTGTGCTCGCGGCTGACAGCCTGCGCGTGCTTGGGATCGTTCCACAGGTCCGGGTCCTGCACGCGCGCTTCCAGCTCGTCGAGCCGACGCAGCGCGGCGTCCCAGTCGAGCGATTTCCGGACCAGCGCCAGCGCGGCTTCGATCCGGTCGATATGGGCCTGCCCTTCGGCACGCATGGCATTGGTCTCCGCTAAAACAAAGCGCGCCGACTAGCGCAGCCGGGCGCTAAGGGAAAGGGCTGAGGACATGTGAACGCGGGCAGTGCGTTAATAGATGCCACCCTGATCCTCGGCAAAGTTGCTCGGCACACCCTCGGATTCTCCACCCTGGTTGCGGTCGCCCTGCTCGCGGCGGCGCAATTGGGCGAGGATGAGGTCACGCATTGCGGCAATGGTATCGCCATCGCGCCCGCGGCGACGCGGCTCGGTATCGGGCTTGAACGCTTCCCAGATCACGGCATCGGCGGTTTGCGCCGGCCAGCCATCGAACACGCGGCGTCCGCTGCGCCGGTCGATCCGTACCATTCGCACCCCATCGGGAGCGATGAAGGGCCGTTCGGACCAGCGTTCACGCGTCGCCTTGGCGAAATCGACGAAGATCGGCGCGGCCGTGTTGCCACCCTGAACATAACCGCCGAGCGTGCGTGACTGCTGGTCGAAGCCGAGATAGGTTCCCGCCACGATGTCGGGCGAGCCGCCCACGAACCAGGCGTTGGTCGGGCCGGAGCTGGTGCCGGTTTTGCCGAACAGCGGCATGTCGAGAACCTTCAGCCGGGTTGCGGTGCCGCGCTGGACCACGCCTTCGAGCATATGCACGATCTGGAACGCGGTGCGCGGATCCATCCGCTGCGCCCCCATGCGCTCGAACCGGGGCATGGGCTTGCCGTCCCACTCATCCATGTTGCAGCCGTTGCAGGCCCGCTCGTCGGAGCGCCAGATGACCTTGCCATTGCGATCCTGCACGTAGTCGATCAGCGAGGGCTGGATCAGCTTGCCGTGGTTCACCATCATCGAATAGGCGGCGACCATCTTCAGCACCGTGGTATCGCCTGCGCCGAGCGCGAAGGCCGGATAGGGTTCGTACTGGTCCTTGTCGGCGATGCCGACGTTTTCGAACGTCTTGATGACGTTCTCCATCCCCGAATCCATCGCGATGTGGACGGTCATCAGGTTCTTCGACTGCTCCAGCCCGTAGCGCATCGGGTATTCCCCACCGCCGCGCGAGCCGCCGAAGTTGGTAAAGCATTTCTCGCCCAGATTTGCGCCCTGATAATAGCAATACTGCCGGTCGGGAATAAGCGTGGCGGGGGTCATCCCGTTGTCGAGCCCGGTGGCGTAAACGAACGGCTTGATGGTCGATCCCGGCTGACGCAGCGCCTGCGTAGCGCGGTTGAAAGCGCCGAGCCGCGAATCGAAGCCGCCCTGCATTGCCATCACCCTGCCCGTGGTCGGGCTCATGGCGACGAAGCCGCCCGAGACCTCGGGAATACCGCGCACTCGCCAGCCATTCCCCTCAGGCGAAACAGCGATGATGTCACCCGTCTTAAGCGCATCGGGCAGCGATCCTGCCAACGATCCTTCGTCGCCGTCGGCAAAGCCGACCCTGCCCGCGCCGCCAGACCGGCTGAGCACCACGGCGATCCGCCAGTCGCGATAGTTGATGCCGATGTAGGAGCTGCGCAGCTGGCTCTTCATGTCGCCATCGCCCGGGTTGACCGTGGCAATCGGCTTTTTCCAGGGACGGTTGTTGTCATAGCGCAGGATCGCGTTGCGCAGCGCGTCGCGCGCGGCATCCTGCATCTCCACGTCGAGCGAGGTGCGCACCCACAGTCCACCGCCATAGACGCTGTTGGGCCCATCCTCGGCCTCTTCGCCATAGCGGTCGATCAGCTCGCGTCGCACTTCTTCGAGGAAATAGCCTGCATCGGCGGTTTCGTTGCTGCCGGGATTGTTGACGATCCCGAGCGGCTTGGCCTGCGCGGCTTCCATCTGGGCACTGGTGATATGCCCGTTGTCCTCCATCTGCTGGAGCACCCAGTTGCGGCGCGCACGCGCGGTCTCGTAGTTCTTCGCCCGGCTATAGACTTCCGGCGCGCGCGGCAGAATCGCGAGAAAGGCCATCTCGTGGAGTTCGAGATCGTCGACATCCTTATCGAAATAGGCGCGCGCTGCGGCCTGCACCCCGAACGAACGCCGCCCCAGCGGGATTTCGTTGAGGTACAAGGTGATGATCTCGCGCTTCGAAAGCACGCTTTCGACGCGCGTGGCGAGAATCATTTCCTTCAGCTTGCGGGTGACCGAATATTCGTTGCCCACGAGGATGTTCTTGGCCACCTGCTGCGTGATGGTCGACCCGCCGACCGCACGCTCGCCCGAGCCGAGCTTCGAGATATAATCCATCACCGCGTTGAGGAAGCCGCCAGCGTCGATGCCGCCATGGCTCCAGAAGGTCTCGTCCTCGGCTGAGGTATAGGCGTTGATGAGCTGCGTGGGCAGATCTTTGAACTGCAGCTCCACGCGCCGCTCGCGCTCGTACCGGGCGACGATCTCGCCATCCATGCCGCGCACCACGGTGGGCAGGTTCGGGCGATAGTCGAGCAGGCTCTCGGCATCGGGCAGATCGCGCACCAGCACTGCCCAAAAGGCGGCGGCCATCAGCAGCCCCACCAACAGCGCGTAGCCTGCAAGGCGGACCAATAGGTTTGCACGCCAAATCTCGCCGATCCGGCCGAAGGCGGCGCCGGCATTGCGGCGGATGCGAAGGCTGGTGGAGCCGTCGTCCATGGTATGATCGTCAGTCATTTCCGGCGCCCTCTAGCATGGCCTTGCCGCACTGCGCCAGATGGATGCGACGGCCCGAACGCGAAGGCTCACGGTGCCGCCGCATTGCGGGCAAGAAAGATGCGGATTGCGCTGGCCATGGTTGCGGCAAAGTTTTCACGGCCCTGGGCGGAGGCCAGGCGCTTCGCCTCCTCCGGGTTGCTGACAAAGCCCGCCTCATAAAGGATCGCGGGCACGTCGGGCGCACGCAGCACCGCCAACGCGGCCTTCCGGCGTGGTTGCGGATGGAAGGTCAGTCGCCCTTCCCCTTCGCGCACGATCAGCGCGGCAAACTCGTCGGACTGCGCAGCGGTTTGTCGCTGCGAAAGCTCGACCAGGATCGTCTCGACCGCCTCGTCCTGGCCCGAAAGATCAAGGCCATTGAGCACGTCGGCGCCGTTTTCGCGCCGGGCGAAGCGGGCGGCGGCCTGCGAATTGGCCGCGTCGCTCAGCGTATAGATGCTAGCGCCGCGCACCTCGGCCAGCTCGCCGGCGCTATCGGCATGGATCGAGACGAACAGATCGGCGCCAAGCTCGCGGGCGATGGCCACGCGTTCCGGCAGAACCACGAAGCTGTCATCATCGCGCGTCATGGCGACACGTACGCCGCCCTCTTCGAGCAAAGTGTCGCGCAAGGCCTTGGCGAGGCCCAGCACGATCCGCTTTTCCTGAAAGCCGGGGCCCACGGCGCCGGGGTCCGGCCCGCCATGGCCAGCGTCGATCACCACCAGCGGCCGGGTCTTGTCCTGCGGGCCCAGCACCTCGGGCAGGTCAAGCTGCTGCCCGGCCTGCGGCAGGTCGATAGTCACGACATAGCCGCGCCCGAGCACAGGTACCGGGATGCTCAGCCCCCACGTGTATAACAGCCCGAGCAGCAGCACCGGCGCGGCAAAGAGCAACATTATCTTGGAGCGTTCAGGCACCGTACTGCAAATTCCCCCGGTGTTGCGACCCATTCGGGTATCTACTTAGCGCAATGCAAAGAGAAATTGACCTGAATGCGCAACATGGTTGCCGAGCCTTTCCCCGAATGCTAGCGAAATGCAATCCGGCCCATTTGGTCGGCAAGGGTCTGGAAAGCTAGGGCTCCCCTCCTTTTCCGCCGCAGTTACAGGTTGATGTCGTAATGCCAAGCATAAGTCCCCTCGCCCAGCCGCAGCCTCTGTGCTGCCGCGCAGGCGAACAGGGCTTTGCGCAGAACACGAAGCTGCGCCTCGGCATTGCTGCAGACACGAATCACGGTTCCTTCGGGCTGAACGCCTCGGGAATCTGTCCATCTCCCCCGCAAGCCACCGGAATAACGCCTTTGGCGGCGGGGATTCACACATTGGGACAGCGCAGCCGGGCAGGCACCGCCTCCTCGCGCCCCGCTGTCCGGAGACTTATCAATGGCTACGCGCATGCTTATCGATGCGCGCCACCCGGAAGAAACTCGGGTGGCGGTGCTCCAGGGAAATCGCATTGAGGAATTCGACTTTGAATCTGCCGAACACAAGCAGATCAAAGGCAACATCTATCTCGCCAAGGTTACACGGGTAGAACCCAGCCTGCAGGCCGCGTTCGTCGATTTCGGCGGCAACCGGCACGGGTTCCTGGCGTTCAGCGAAATTCATCCCGACTATTATCAGATCCCGCAGTCCGATCGTGACGCGCTGCTGGCCGAAGAACAGGCCGCGGCCGAAGAAGAAGCTGCGCTGCGCGAGCAGGAAGACGGCGACGATGTCGACCTCGACGAGGACGATGGTGACGACGAAGGCGAGCCCGGCGTCGAGGAGATCGACACCTCCGAAAAGAAGCATGTCGCGACGATCGAGGATGGTCACGTCGAAAACGGCGATGACGACGACAGCGATGGCGAAGATGCCAGCGGCGACGGCGACGGTGACGACGACCAGGATGAGAGCGAGTCCGGCGAAGACGACAACGGCGAGCAGCGCTCGCGTCGCGGCCGGGGCCGTGGCCGCGCACGCCGTCAGGGCAATGGTCGCCGTAGTGGTGGCGGCAGCCGGGCGAAGGAAATCGACGAAGCCCGCGCCAAGCGCCAGGCGCTGCGTCGCCGCTACAAAATCCAGGACGTTATCCAGCGCCGCCAGGTTCTGTTGGTGCAGGTCGTCAAGGAAGAGCGCGGCAACAAGGGCGCTGCCCTCACCACCTATCTTTCGCTGGCGGGCCGCTATTGCGTGCTTATGCCGAACTCCAGCCACGGCGGCGGCATCAGCCGCAAGATTTCGTCGGGCTCGGACCGCAAGCGCCTGAAGAGCATCGTCAGCGATCTGTCGCTGCCGCGCTCGATGGGCCTGATCGTGCGCACCGCCGGCCTTTCGCGCACCAAGACCGAGATCAAGCGCGACTTCGACTACCTCGCCCGCTTGTGGGACGAGATCCGCGAGAACACGTTGAAGTCGTCCGCCCCGTCGATGATCCATTCGGACAGCGACCTGATCAAACGCGCCATCCGCGACATCTACAACCGCGAGATCGAAGAGGTCGTGGTCGAGGGTGAGGCCGGCTACAAGGCCGCGCGCAACTTCATGAAGCTGCTGATGCCCAGCCACGCCCGGCGGGTGAAGCACTATTCCGATCCGGTGCCGCTGTTCCAGCGCTATGGCGCGGAAGACCAGCTTTCGGCGATGTACGATCCGATGGTGCAGCTTAAATCGGGCGGCTACCTGATCATCAACCCGACAGAGGCGCTGGTCTCGATCGACATCAACTCGGGCCGCTCCACCAAGGAACACGGCATTGAGCAGACGGCGCTGCACACCAACCTTGAAGCCGCGCGCGAAATCGCGCGCCAGCTGCGCCTCCGCGACATGGCAGGCCTGGTGGTGATCGACTTCATCGACATGGAGCACGGCTCGAACGTGCGCAAAGTCGAGAAAGCGATGAAGGACGCGCTCAAGAACGACCGGGCGCGCATTCAGGTCGGGCGCATTTCTGGCTTCGGCCTGATGGAGATGAGCCGCCAGCGCCTGCGCACCGGCGTGCTCGAGGCGACCACGCGCGAGTGTCCGCACTGCGACGGCACCGGCCTTGTTCGCACTGCCAGCTCGGCGGGCCTCTCGGCGCTGCGTCTGATCGAGGACGAAGCGGCCAAGGGCAAGGGCACGCTCATCACCCTCTATGCCTCGACCGAGGCCTCGATCTACCTGCTCAACTCCAAGCGCGCCGATCTCGCCGAGATCGAGAAGCTCTATGGTGTGACCGTGGAAGTTCAGCCCGAGGGTGAGGACGAAGGCGCTAAGATGCGTGTCACCTCATCCGGTCCGCGCCCGACTGAGACGCCAAAGTTCGAGCAGATTGTCGATGAAGACGACGATGACGACACCGTCGACGACGAGGACGAGGGCAACGAGGACGAGAGCGATGACGGCGACGACGCCGATCAGCGTCGCTCGAAGCGTCGCCGCCGTCGCCGTGGCGGTCGTGGCCGAAACAAGAACCGCACCGAAGATGGTGATAACGACGGTTCGGATGACGATGGCGAAGAAGGGTCGGACGACGACGCTTCCGACAATTCCCAGGGCGACAATACCGAAAGCGACAACGACGAGGACGGCGAAGACAAGCCGCGCCGCCGTCGCCGCCGGGGTGGCCGTGGTCGCAACCGCCGCCGTGACGAGAACGGTGCGGAAGGCGAAGACGATGCAAGCTCCGATGGGGATGACAGCTCCGCTAAGGATGCCGAGCCCCAAGCTGCCGATACCAAGGAAGCGAAGGAAGACACTCCCGCACCGGAAGTAGCTAAGACGCCCGAACCTGAAGCAGAAAAAGCTGAAGGCGAAGCTGCTGCACCGGCCGAAGAAGAAGCGCCCAAGCCCAAGCGTCGCTCGCGCGCCAAGAAGGCGGAGCCCAAGCCCGAAGCCGAAGCCGAGAGCGAAGCGCCTGCCGAGGAGGCTCCCAAGCCCAAGCGTCGCTCGCGTGCCAAGAAGGCGGATACCGAAGCTGCCCCGGCCGCAGAGGGTGAAGAGGCTCCGAAGCCGAAGCGTCGCTCGCGCGCCAAAAAGGTTGCCGAACCCGCACCCGAGGAGGCGATCGAGGCCAAGCCCGAGGCAGATGCGACCCCCGCCCCGGCTGAACCCGAAGCAGCCGAGCCTGCTCAGGACACTGCGCCCGTTGAGGAAGCGCCGACGCCTGAAGCTCCGGCCGCCGAAGACAGCGAAGCAAATGCCGAAAGCGGCGAAGATCAGCCCAAGCGCGGCGGATGGTGGCAGCGCACCTTCGGCAACTGATCGCCGCATCATAGCAATATGGGCGGGCCGCTTGTCTTCGGACAGGCGGCCCGTTTGTCATGGGCTGTCCGCTCTCAGGCTCCGGCGCGACGGGCCGCGCCCCACTCCATCCATCCCGCCCAGCGCGGGGCCTTGGCGAAATACTCCTGCCCCAGTGGCTCGACCTCGAACCCGGCGGCACGGATCGCCCCGCCGATCTCGCGGGTGAGGTGGCAATTGCCTGCAAGCCGCTTCCACACTGGCTCTATCCGGCGCTGCCAGCGGGCCACGTCCGCATCGGGCGCGCCGCCATGTTCCAGGTAAAGCAGGCGTCCGCCGGGTTTCAAAACCCGCCGCATTTCTGCCAGAACCCGCGCTGGATCTCGCACCGAACATAGGGTGTAAGTGCACACCACCGCATCGAAAGCGCCATCGGCGAAGGGAATGTTCTCGCCCACACCGGCGCGGATATCGGCGGGTATGCCTGCCGCCTGCGCTCTCGCCCGTGCGGCATCGAGAAGGCTGGCATTGGGGTCGATCCCGGCAAAGCTGGTAATCGCGGCGGGATCGTAAAGCTGCTGGTTGAAGCCGCCACCGCAGCCCAGTTCGAACACCGCGCCGCGCGCCAGCGGCACCACCTCGCGCCGTAACTGCCTCACATCGTCGCTGCTGCACCCCATCGCGATAACGCGCGGAAGCACATGCGCATCGTACCAGGACCGTACCCCCATCGTCGCCCCCTCGCACCGCCAAGCGCCTGGTTTAGCAGGTTATTTCTCCATCACCAATCGCCATCAAGGCTTGATACGAAGGCCGCGCCAGTCGAACAGGCCGCCGCTATCTGCCGGGCTTAGCCCTTCGATAACCGAGAGCAGGTTGGCGCTTGCCGCATCAGGCGCGGTCAGTTGCCCCTCCGGCAGGTTGCTCTGAAAAGGAGACGACAGGCGCGTGTCGACGGTCCCCGGATGCAGCGCGACGACTACGGCTTCGGGATGGGTGCGGCCCATCTCGATGGCGAAGTTCGCCACCAGCATGTTGAGCGCGGCCTTGCTCGCGCGGTAGGAATGCCACCCGCCGATCCGGTTGTCGGAAATCGACCCGACCCGCGCCGATAGCGCCGCAAACACACTGCGCCGATCGCGCGGGAACAGCGGCAGCACATGTTTTGCCACCAGCGCCGGACCGATCGTGTTGACCCGCAAGACCTCCGCCATCGCCGCCGGATCCAGCGACTTGTAGCTTCGCTCCGGCCCGGTCCCATCAGGCAGTGTCAGCACGCCTGTTGCCACCACCACCAGGTCGGGTGGATCGTTAGACCAGTCTGCCACCGCATCGGCGATGCTGTCCTCGTCGTCGATATCGCAGGCGAACCGTCGCACGCCTTCAAGCGGCGGCCCCTCGCCGCTACGCGAGCCGGCAAGAACGTCCACACCGCGCGCAGCCAGATCAGCCACCAGCGCGCTGCCGATGCCGCCGCTTGCTCCGAACACTGCTGCCTTGCCGATGGCCATAGGCGTTTTCTCCTCCAAAACCGCGCCTGAGGGCGAAATTCCCCGCTCTGCTGCGCCTGCACACCTTGCGCCAACGCGTCAGGCGGCTAGATAGGGACCAAATTCATACAGGACCGATCTCATGGCGACCTTCACCCTCCCCAAGAACTCCAAGATTTCCGGCAAGGGCAATGTCCATAAGGCCGAAGGCGCGAACCGTGTGAAGTCCTTCAAGATTTACCGTTACGATCCCGACAGCGGCCAGAACCCGCGTTATGACACGTTCGAGATCGACCTGGACGACTGCGGCCCGATGGTGCTGGATGCGCTGTTCAAGATCAAGAATGAGGTCGATCCCACGCTGACCTTCCGCCGCTCCTGCCGCGAGGGGATTTGCGGTTCGTGCTCGATGAACATGAACGGGAAGAACGGCCTCGCCTGCACCACCGCGATTGAAGACCTGTCCGGCGAAATCCGCATCACGCCGCTGCCGCACATGGAGGTGATCAAGGATCTGGTCCCCGACTTCACCCACTTCTACGCGCAATATGCCAGTATCCGCCCCTGGTTGCAGACCGTCAGCACTACGCCCTCGGGCAAGGAGCGGTTGCAGTCGCCCGAACAGCGCGAGAAGCTTGACGGGCTTTACGAATGCATCCTGTGCGCCTGCTGCTCGACCTCGTGCCCGAGCTACTGGTGGAATTCCGACAAGTTCCTCGGCCCGGCGATCCTTCTTCAGGCTTACCGCTGGCTGGCCGACAGCCGCGACGAGATGACTGGTGAGCGGCTCGATGCGCTGGAAGACCCGTTCCGGCTCTATCGTTGCCACACGATCATGAACTGCGCGAACGTATGCCCCAAGGGCCTCTCGCCCGCCAAGGCGATTGCCGAAACCAAGAAGATGATGGCCGAAAGGCACATCTAAACCTTGGCCAATGTGAACGAACTGCCCGCGCGGCGCGAGCATCCGGACTATCCGGGGTGGATCGACGCGGCTTTCGGCAAGGCCGAGCATTACAACCGCGCCGTTATCGGCACGCTGCTGATCCGGCGGGATAGCCCGCAGGTGGCCCGGCTGCGGATGATTCCCGAGGAGCGGCACAAGAACCAGTACGGTGTCGTCCATGGCGGGGTAATTCTTGGCCTTATCGACATTGCCGGTTTCGCTGGTGCTACCGAACTGACCGACGGCGCCTTTCCTGGCGGTGTCACCATCGAGCTGACCAATCACTTCGTGGGCGCCGCCGATCCGGGTCAGCCGCTCGACGCCACGGTCGAAGTGATCCGCGAGACGGGCAAGATGGTGTTCGTGCGCGGCACCGTCGAGCAGGACGGGGCAATCCTCGGTTCGTGGTCCTCGATCCTGCGCAAAGTTTCCGCGCAATAAAGGCTTCGCGATGAGCGTACTCGCACGCTACGAGCGGCTCGTTACCGACGGCCAGCTCCGCCCCGACCCCGACCAGCGCCGCGCGGCCGAACGGCTCGACCGGCTCCAGCGCGAACTTGAGGCCGACGAGACGGGCGGTCTGCTCGGTCAGTTGTTCGGCCGCAAGAAGGTGCGGCCGCAGGGCGTTTACATGTGGGGCGGCGTGGGACGCGGCAAGTCCATGCTGATGGATCTGTTCCACGAAAACCTCGCCATCCCCGAAAAGCGGCGCGTACATTTTCATGCCTTCATGCAGGAGGTTCACGCCCGCCTGCGCGATGCCCGGAAGAGCGAGAGCGGCGACCCGATCCCGGTGATCGCGCGCGAGATCGCCGAGGGGCTGCGCGTGCTTGCCTTCGACGAGATGGTGGTCACCAATTCGGCCGATGCGATGATCATGAGCCGGCTGTTCACCGCGCTGATCCACGAGCATTCAATTGCCGTGGTTACGACAAGTAACCGCCCCCCGCGCGATCTTTACAAGGATGGCATCAACCGCGATCTGTTCGTTCCGTTCATCACGCTGATCGAGGATGAGCTGGACGTGCTCCCGCTCGACGGGCCGACCGACTACCGGATGCAGCGCATTGGCGGGCTCGACACCTGGCATTACCCGCTGGGCGACGAGGCCACGGCGAAAGTGCGCGAGGCGTTCTTCCGCCTGACCGACTTCGCGCCCGAAGATGCCGAGCATGTTCCCAGCGCCGAACTCGATGTGGGCGGCGGGCGCACGCTGCACGTGCCCAAGAGCCTGAAGGGCGTGGCGGTGTTCAGCTTCAAGCGGCTGTGCGGCGAAGCGCGCGGCGCGCCCGATTATCTCGCCATTGCGCGGGCCTATCACACCGTGATCCTGGTCGGCATTCCGCAGATGGGGGCGCATATGCGCAACGAGGCGGCACGCTTCGTGACGCTGATCGACGCGCTTTACGAGCACCGGGTGAAGCTGTTCGCCACCGCCGCTTGCGCGCCTGATGACCTCTATCCGTCGGGCGACGGGGCTTTCGAGTTCGAACGCACGGTGAGCCGCCTCAACGAGATGCAGAGCAGCGAATATATGGCGCTCGGCCACGGCGAAGGTGACTAGACGCTGATCCCCAAGCGGGCCAGCGAGCGATCCAGCATCACCAGTTGCCACAAGAGCCGACCGTGGTCGCTCCGCCCCGCGATGTGGTCCTCGGCCACGGCAGACAGCCGCGCATTATCGAACCAGTCCGTCCGAGCCAGCGCCGATCCGCGCGAAATGCCGCGCGCCTTGTCTGCCAGCGGTCCGCGGAACCACTCGGCAATCGGGGTCACAAACCCCTGCTTGGGGCGATAGAGAATGTCCTTGGGCAGATAGCGCTCCATCGCCTTTTTCAGCAGCCATTTGCCCTGCCCGCCCTTCACCCGCATCCCCTCGGGCAGCCGCGCGCAGAACTCCACCAGATGGTGATCGAGCAGCGGCTCGCGCGCTTCGAGGCTCACCGCCATCGAGGTGCGGTCGACCTTCGTGAGAATGTCGCCGGGTAGCCAGAACGTGAGGTCCGCATATTGCGCCGCATCGAGGCCCGAGCGGGCGGGCGCGCTTGCCATCCGCTCGATCAGCGCCGTTTCGCCGCGATAGTCTCCGATCTGCCGTGCGAGCGCATCGGAATAGAGGCCGAGCCGCACTTCTGGCGGCGTTACGGAGAGCCCGCGCGCATAGCCTTGCGGCCCCGTTCCCGAAAGCGAATGCAAGGTCGACTTGAACCGCAAAGGGCGTGGCAGCCAGTCCGCCTTGGGCCAGGCTTCGCCTAATGGCGCGAGCGCCTTCTCGCGCAGCGCCTGCGGGATCAGGCTGCGCACCCGTTCCTCGTGCGCGTGGAACACCTGCCGGCGATAGCCCGCGAGCGCCTCGTCCGCCCCGTCGCCCGAGAGCGCCACGGTCACGCTTTCGCGTGCGAGCTGGCACACGCGCCAGGTCGGCAGCGCGGAGGCATCGGCGAAGGGTTCGTCGAACATGCCGGCGACGGCGTCGATGGAATCGAACTGGTCAGCGCTGACCGTGCGGGCGGCGTGGCTGGTTCCGAACAGCTCAGCCACGCGCTCGGCGTAGCTCGTTTCGTCGGCGCTGGCGACGTCGAACCCGATCGAGCAGGTGCGCACCGGTTCGCGCGCCTCCTCCGCCATCATCGCCACCACGGTCGAGCTGTCGACACCGCCCGAGAGAAAGGCGCCCAGCGGCACGTCGGCAACCATACGTGAGGAGACGCCCAGCTTCAGCCGGTGCAGCAGTTCGGCCTCCAGATCGCGCTCACTGCCCTTGTGGCGGTCGGCGAAGGAGATGTCCCAATAGCGCTGCGGCTCAGGCACCGCGCTGTTGTGGCGCAGCAGCAGGGTATGCGCGGCGGGCAGCTTTTCCACGCCCTTGAGGATCGAGCGGTGATCGGGAACATAGCCCCAGGTCATGTAGTCCTCGATCGCGAGCGGATCGACGTCACGCCGCAGCAGCGGGTGCGCGAGCAGGCCTTTCAGTTCTGAAGCAAAGGCCAGCGATCCATCGGCCAGATACGCAAGAAACAGCGGCTTCACCCCGAAGCGGTCACGCGCAAGGAACAGCGTGCGCTCGCCGTTATCGTAAATCGCGAAGGCAAACATCCCGTCGAGCCGCCGCACGCAGTCCGGCCCCCAGCGCCGCCAGGCTGCGAGGATCACCTCGGTATCGCCATCGGTGCGGAACTGCTCGCCAAGCGCGATCAGATCGCGGCGCAGCTCACGGTAGTTGTAGATCTCGCCGTTGAAGACGATGGCCACGCGTTCATCGGGCGTGAGCATCGGTTGCGGTGAGCCTTCGATGTCGATAATCGAAAGCCGCCGATGGCCCAGCGCAACACCCGGCGCGGTCCACACGCCCGATCCGTCCGGCCCGCGATGGGCAAGCACGTCGCACATTCGTTCGACCCTAGCGGGGTCCACCGGCTTGATCGTGCCACAGTGGAATATGCCAGCGATCCCGCACATGTGCGCCTCGCCTAGTCGAGCCCGACGATCCGGTCCATCCATTTGCCGGACGGGCCGATAGCGCCGATAAAGTCGGAAATAACGGCCTCTGCCGCATCTCCGCTGCCTTCTGCCGAAACGATCATCGTCGCAGTCGGGCGGGCGGTGAACAGCAGGCGGTCGCGCATTGTCAGCGCTTTGAGCTCAAGGCGGCTACTGCCCGTCCAGTCGCCATGGCGATACCAGGTCATGGCCAGCCTTGGGTGAAGACCCACGGCCTGCAACTGTTCGCCCTTACCGCCCTTGATGGAATGAGCCTCACCCAGCCAGCGCCACTCGGTGCCGGGCGGCTGCGCGCCCTCGCCATAGGCGCCGGCCTCGCGCCCCTCTTCCTGCGCGCCGTAAAAGGCGAGGAACACGTCGACCCGCTGGCCGCTCTCGCTGCGATAGGAGCCGAACAGACGCCGGTCAGCACCCGGAGCATGGGGCCGCCACGGCCACGCCTGCTCGGTCGGCACCTGCTCCCAGCCTGCCACCTGCGGCAGCGCGATAGCTTGCGGCAGCGGAGCTTCGACTGCGCGTGCCGCAGATGCCCATGCAGTGGTTGTCAAGGCGAGCGCGGCGATACCCGCAAGCACAGCCCAGCCCGGTGCAATGAACCGTTCTAGCGGCGCGATCCAACGCGCGCCTTCGATGTCAGCGAGATAGATCGCAGGCTCGTCCATGCCGCGGTCGAAGAAGCGCCAGCCCGCGCCGATCAGTATCGCCATCACCACGGCAAAGAATATCCAGCCGTAGAACACATGGTCGAACCCGGCAGCGAATTCGATGCCCTGGAACTGCGCGATGTAGATCGTGCCCCACGCGCGCACGCCGTTGGCGAGGATCGGCACGATCACGCAGGCCGCCATGAACGCCATCCGCCGCCAGACCGAGCGGAAGCACTGGTTGGCGATCAGCGCGCCGAGCGCCACCATCGCGACGAGAAACTTCACACCCGAGCAGGCCTCCGCCACCTCGAACAGACCCACCGGCGTATCGATGAACACCCCTTCGATCTCGGCCGGAATGCCCGATAAGTGGGTGAGCGCGATGGTGATATCCGCCGTGATCATCTGCAGCACGGGCACCAGTTCCTCGCCAATTGGGACGAGAAAGCCGCTGTAAAACAGCGGGAACAGCAGCGCATAGGAAACGCGCGGGCCGAGCAGTGCCAGCACGCTGGCGGGCAGCATCGCCACCGCGCCGAGCTGGCTGGCGGTGGCCAGCCCGGAAATGTTGCCAAGCAACCAGACCAGCAAGGCCCCGCCGAGCGCCACCAAACCCGGCCACCACGCGCGCGGGGTCAGGCGGGCAAGTTCAGGCAGCCGCTGCCATACCAGCCAGGCGATGATCGCCGGGATCAGCAGGATATGGTTATAGGTGGACGTGTTCCACCAGTGGGCCGCCATAGCTGCCCAGTCGCCCGCAAACAGCGCGAGCATCGCCGCCCAGCCAAGCGACAGCTGCAACAACGGCACCCGCCACTGCGGCGCGATACTCTCGGTCAGCGGAGCGCGCGTCGGGGACATGACCTCAGGCCGCATCGCGACAGGCCGCCCCCTCTCCAAGCCCGACAATGTCAGCCAGCGGTGCCATCATCGCCGGCCAGCTCATGCGGTCGAGCACCAGTTGGCGCGCCGCTTTTCCGATCGCCTCGGCCCGCGCGGCATCCTGAGCTAATGTGCTGGCCCGGGCGACGAACTCGGCATCGCTCCCGCAGCGCAGGAAGTGTTCGCCGGGCTCGCCATCGATCCCCACAAGCGCCTCGGGCGAGGCAAGCACGGGCCTGGCCATGGCCATGGCTTCGAGCACCTTGTTCTGCACCCCGCGCGCGATGGTTAGCGGCGCGACTACCATGCTCGCCGCAGCGAGAAACGGGCGCACGTCGGGCACTTCGCCCCACACCTTGGTGCCCGGCTCACCCGCCAGCCTGCGCACCGCTGGCGTGGGCGCACGGCCAACGATGTGGAACTGCGCCTTTGGCTGACGCGCGATAATCGCAGGCATGATCTGCCGGGCAAACCGTTCGACCGCCTCGACATTGGGAGCATAGTCCATCTGCCCCGAGAACACGAAATGAGGGCGGGCGGCGCTCGCCAACTCAGGATGAGGGCGGATCTTGGCCGGATCGTAGGCCGCGCAGTCGATCCCGTTACGCAGCGCGCCGATATTTGGCACGCCGGGGCATCGCGCGCGCATCAGGGCAGCCTCTTCCTCGCTGACCAACAGCGAGCAGTCGGCGCGCGTCGCAAGCTTCGCTTCGACCTCGCTTAGCAGTCGCCCCTCGCGAGTATGGACCCAGCGCATCGGCCAACCACTCTTCGCAGCATAAGCCTCGAACTTGGCCGAATCGACATCGACGAAATCGACCACCAAACGCCCCCGCCAGCCTTGCGGCACATATTGCCCCATCTGGCCCGAGAAGACGTAGATCGCGGCGATTGGGCGGGTGGCAAGCGTCTCGTGGACCCAGCGATGCAGCTTCTTGTCGGCGAAGGCCGACAGGCTGATCGGAGAGCCTGCCAACAGCGCTTCCACCCCGGCAACCGGCAGCGGCTTTGTCCGGCGCGGCATACAATAGCTCGCCGCTATGCCGGCCAAGGCCTTTTCTTCGGCCATATCGGCATCGGTTTCGGCCAAGCAGCCGACATGCACCGGAGCAAGCTCGGCCAGCGCCTTCAGCACGTTGTGCGAACGGATCTTGTCGCCGCGATCGGGCGGAAAGGGCGTTCGGTGCGCGAGAAACAGAATCTCTCCCGCCATCACCCCAGCCCCCGCGCGATCACGGGGCCGAGCCGGTTCGCTACGCCCAGCGGCAACTGCTTCCACATCGCGATGCGCGACTGGTGCTGCGGGCTGAGCGGATCGGCATCGCGCGCCTCGCAGCCGGGCACGGTCCATTCGGCATAGGTCAGCGGCTCAGGTTCGAAGCCCCAGGTCTTCTTGTAGGCATAGGGGCCGGTGCCCGTCTTGCTGCGGCCGAAGTCGAAATGTGTGCAGCCCTTGTGGCGGGCATGGCACATCAGCTCGTAATACATCCGGTCGTTACTACGCAGGCGGCGCGCGGCATAGGTGCCCCCGCCCCAGTAAGGCATCACCGCGTCACCGTGATAGAACGACATAACCGACGACACCGGCACGCCCTGATGGCGCACCGTGAGGATATCGGCATCGATGGCATCCAGCACGGCGTCGAACAGACTGCGTGGGAATACCGGCGTGCCCAGATTGCGCACACTTTCGGCATAGACGGCATAGTGCGCCGCCCGCTCGCTTTCGTCGCGGCCGATAGTCACTTCCAGCTCTGCGTTGAGGCTCTTGCGCACTTCGGCGCGCTGCTTGCGCGGGATTGCGGCAAGCTGCGCTTCGTCGCTGTCCGCCAGCGGCATCACGAACCCGCAATAGCGCTCTGTGAGCAAGTCCCAGCCCGCCCGCGCCGGACCACCGCGCAGTTCCACGCTTGAGCACGAAAGCCGCTGCGCCAGTTCCTCGACTGCCGCGATCAACCGCTGGGCCGTGCGCTCTTCCACGGCCAGCGCGCCGCCACCCACGGCAAACCCGGCCGAAGCCAGCGTGCGCCCGAAGATCGGCGAGTGCAATTCGGTTAGCGGCATCCAGCCGGTCAGGTCTCCGCCACGCTCGGCAATCAGGCCCAGCGCCCTCTGCCCGGTGCCGTCCTCTACCGCGTGGAGCCACCGTGGGCGATGAAAGACAGTGCCGCTGTGCAGCGCCACAAATGCCTCGATGCGGGTAAGTTCGTCGGGCTGCGATAGCTCGGCGAGACGCACTGTTTCTGCTGCCACGGCGAAGGGCGCGTTCATGTCGCCGCGTCCAGCGCGGCAGCCTCTCGCGCGACGACCGTGTCCACACGGTCCCAGGCAAACTCGCTCACCACGCGGGTGAGCTTGCCCGCCATCCGGCCGAGATTGGTGTAGTGACGAAAGCGCGAGCGCAGCGGCGCATCGGCCACGCGGGGTTGATCGGGGTCCACCTCCCAGGGGTGGAAATAGAAGATCGCCGGTCGCCCCTCGCGGCCATTCACCTGCCGGATCGCCCAGCGGCTGAACCCATATGGCAGCACCCGGAAAAACCCGCCGCCGCCCGCGGCAATGCGCCTGTCTCCAAGCATGGCGGTGGTGACCGGCAGCTCGATCAGATCGGCATCGGCCAATGGGCGGAACGCAAAGCGCGGAGCCTCTGGCCAGCCATAGTGATCGTGCGCCACCGGGGCCACGCTGGAGGAATAGGTATAGCCCTGCTCGGCCAACACCTCGAACGCCCACGGATTGCGCTTGTCGATGGAGAAACTCGGGGCGCGATAACCGTTTACCGCGGTTCCGCCCGCATCTTCGAGCACGCCGCGCGCGCGGGCAAGGTCCTGCGCAAACTGTTCGCGTGTGAGCGTGAACACACGGGCGTGATCCCATCCGTGGCTGGCGATTTCATGGCCTTCCTCGACGATGCGCCGGATCAGCCGCTTGTGGCGTTCGGCCACCCAGCCAAGCGTGAAGAAGGTGGCCTTGACCTGCGCCGCATCGAACATGGCAAGGATCGCCTCGACATTGCGCTCCACCCGGTCCTCCAGCGAGGGCCAGGTATCGCGCTCGATCACTTTTTCGAAGGCGCCGACCTGGAACCAGTCCTCGACATCGACCGACAGGGCGTTGACCACGCTTGTGAGAGCGGGCCGCCCCTGATGTGGTGCAATCGCGTTCACCTTGCCCTGCCCCCTTGTCGCCGTTCAGGTCGCCGCTCAGGCGGCCTTGCTCGAATCCATCTCCGCCTCGATCCACTCGATCAGCATCGAGAGCGTCTGGCGGATGGTGCGTTCCTGCTCGAAAGTGCGCGCTTCCAGCTTCGACATCTCGGCCCGCATCGCCTCGATCTCAGGCGCGAGCAGCCGTTTCACACTCTCTTCCGCCTGGCCCGAAAGATCGAGCACCGCATGTTGCAGCTCTTCGATCTGCTCGCGGATGGTTTCCTGATCGGATTCGCTCGCGGGAGCTTTCTCGGCCTTGGCCGCCAGTTCGTCGAGCGCTTGTCCGAGTTCGGCAATGCGCACGTCGCGCTCGGCCAGCAGATCGTCGATCAGTTGCGGGTCGATTGCGGAAGGCGCGGCCCGCTCGGCAGTAGGAGCCTGCTGCGGCTGCGTGACAGGCTGGCTGCTCCGCTGTTCCCCATCGACCGGTGCAAGATGCGCGCGCTCTGCCGCCATTTCGGCAAGAACCTGATCGAGCAACTCGACGTCGATCAGCTCGATCCGGTCAAGCGAACCAAGCATCAGCACGCGGTTGACGATCTGGTTGACCTTGCGCGGAATGCCGCCGCTGGCCTCGTAAAGTTCGTCGAACACGCCATCGGCGAACTGCGGGTTGCCCTGCCAGCCTGCCTTTTCGAGGCGGTGCAGGACATAGGGCTCCACCTCCTCGGCCTGCATGGGTTCGAGGTGATGGGCCGCGATGATGCGCTGACGCAGCTGTTCGAGCGCGGGCTCGTTCCGCAAGGTGGCGCGAAATTCGGGCTGGCCGAGCAGCAGCACCTGCAGCAGCGGGTGGCTGCCAAGCTGGAAGTTCGACAGCATCCGCAGCTCTTCCAGCGCCGAGACCGACAGATTCTGCGATTCGTCCACCACCAGCAGGCAGCGCCGACCAGCGCGCGCCTCATCGTGCAGGAAGGCCTCGATCTCACCCAGAGCGGTGGCCTTGTCATGCCCGGCCACCGACAGGCCGAACGCGCGCGCGACGACGTGGACGATCTCCTCGCCATCGAGGTGGCTGGTGACAACCTGCGCGACCGTCACCTGATTGGCATCGAGGCTGCGGATCGTGTGCGCGACCAGCGTCGACTTGCCTGCGCCGATTTCGCCGGTGATGACGATGAACCCCTCCCCCTGCGCGAGGCCATATCCGAGGTACGACAGCGCCTTGCGATGCGTGGCGCTGCGGAAATAGAAATCCGGATCGGGGGTCAGCTGGAAGGGCTTCGCGGTGAAGCCGTAGAATTGGTCGTGCATCTGTGAACTCCCGTAGTCCGTCAGAAGGAATAGCGCAGGCCGAGCAGGGCCGATGCAGAGGTGTAGTCCGGCAGGCTTTCACGCGTAATGCCGTCGAGGCCAACGGCTGCCGTGCCGCTCAGACCTGCAATGATCGTTCTATAGTACGAAACGCTTGCGCTGTAACCGAGCGTGCTGCCAGCGTTATCGAGTCCGGTTTCGAACCATGACGCCGAAGCGTTGAAGTTGAGGCTCGACTGGCGGTCAAGCTGGCGGCCGGCATAGGCCGAGACCCAGTAGTTCTCATCGGTAATTCCGTCGAGTGGGGCCAGCACCGTGCCCGCCGCCGCGATATATTTGCGCCGCTCGTAGCCCACGCCGAGGCCAAGCTGAGTACGCCCCATCACGCGCGAGAAGGTGGCGCTCACCCCGCGGCGCCGGTAAATCGCCGAGCGCAGCGAGCCGAGCCCGGCCAGCGTGCAGTTCTCGCCTTCCACGCCGCCAACACAGCCACCGAGATCGCCTGTGACCGGATTGCGGATCGCCTCGAAATTGGTGCTCAGCCCGTTTAAAGAATTGGCGAGTTGCCCGCCGAAGCCGGTGATGTCGTCGTAAACCGAGACACTGAACGAGCTGTTCGCGCTGGGCGCATAGGACAGCGAGCCGTAATAGGTGGTCGAATCGTAGCGGCGGCCCACGGTGGCGGTCAGGCTGGTGCGGCGGCTCGGTCGCCACATCACGCCCACGTCCCAGATCAGGCCCTCGGCTTCATAGGCGATCTGGCGCGGCTGGCTCTCATCCGTGATGAAGCGGCCATCGGGGCCGATCACCGGGTCGCCGTCACTGTCGCGCAAGGCGTCGCGGCTCGAAACTTCCACGTCCTCATACCCCACGCCGCCGATCAGCGCGATCTCGCGCGTTACCGGCACAGTGATGTCGCCGCGCACATGGCGGTCGTCGATCCGCTGGTCGAGGTTGGAGATGTCCTGCCGGTTCCAGCCCGCGCCCACTCCCAGGCCCACAGGTAGAACCATATCGGGTGCAATTCCTGCGCGCACAGAGGCTGCCTGGCTCACACTTTCGTCGAACACATCGACCAGTCCGCCGGTCGACGAGGCCGGCACGAGATCGGGCGATTCGACCCGCGAGTAGCCGACCAGGTAGGTTCCGGTAACTTCGACATCGCCCACCTGCGTTTGCAGACTGGGTCCGGCGTAGACCGAGTAGATCTGCGTGGTTGAATCCGAATTGGCGCCAAAGCCGCCGATCGAGGTCGCGCCGTTGCGATCGATCCGTGTTCGCGCCGCCAGGCCGCCCGCTTCGAGCGTGAGGGTCTGCGGCACCAGCGCGAGCGATCCGCGCGCGACGCCGGTCAGGGTATCGAAGTCGGCGACATCGTCATCCCAACCGATAGAGCGTTCGTAGCGCAGCGACACCGACGCGGCGGAATTGCGCCCCGAAATCGCGGCGTCCACACCGGCGGCAAGCCGGGTGTAGGTGAACACGTCGGAGCCGGGCTGAAGCTCGGCGGTGACGACCTGCGCTGCCTCGATGTAAGGCGTGACATCCAGGCGGCTGCGACGCTCTCCGGGCGCGTCATCGTCCTGCGCCAGCGCGGGCGCGGCGAAACAGGCGGCCATTGTGGCAGCGAGCGCGGCAGAGTGCCGGAAGCGGCGCATGGCCATCATTCCTCCTGCCCATAATAGGTGCCGAAGCGGCGGCCGCTGGGGCTGAAGTGCGCCGCGTTAAGCAACAACTTGATATCGGGGCAGGCCGAAAGCAGCGTCAGCGCATCTTCCAACGCGCTTTGCCCGGTGCGGTCGGCACGGGTGACGACGATGGCCTGGCCCACGTGGCGGGCAAGCTCTGCCGCCGGAGAAGCCGCCAGCGCTGGGGGCGAATCGAAAATCACGATCCGGTTCGGCTCACCCGCCGTCAGCCGATCGAGAATTTGCGCGGTGCGGGCGCTGGCCAGAAATTCGCTGTCGGAATTGGTCTGGTTGCCTGCGGGAAGCACCAGCAGACCGGCAATGTCGGTTTCGATGATGCAGTCTTCGAGATGGACATCGGGATTGGCCAGCACGTCCATCAGGCCAAGGCTGCTCGACAGGCCGAGCGTCGACAGGATCGAAGGCTTGGCAAAGTCGGCATCGACCAGCAGCACTTCGCTGTCCTTCTCCGCCGCCATGGCAAGCGCGAGGTTGGCGGCGCAGAAGGTCTTGCCCTCGGCAGGCAACGGCGAACACACCAGCACCCGCTGCGCCCGCGCGCCCTTGCCTGCCTCGCGCGCCTTGCGCACTGAATTCAACACCTGCCGTTTCACGATGCGGAATTCTTCAAGGAGGCCCGTCACCTGGCCTTCGGGCTGAATCAGACCGGCGCGCTGCAACTGCTCGCGGTCGATCGGCTCGATGTGGCCTGACCGGCGCAGCGGCGCCTTGTCTTCAGTCACGGGAACGGCTGCATCAGCTTCTGTCGTGCGCTGGGGAGCGCGCGGCTGCGGTGC
Organism: Aurantiacibacter suaedae; assembly: GCF_005434915.1. Taxonomy (GTDB): domain Bacteria; phylum Pseudomonadota; class Alphaproteobacteria; order Sphingomonadales; family Sphingomonadaceae; genus Alteraurantiacibacter; species Alteraurantiacibacter suaedae. The sequence continues at coordinate 360,637 of NZ_SKCG01000001.1, read as the reverse complement.
GGAGACCGGACGCTCGGCGCGCTTCGGGGCCTGCCGGTTCACCGGGCGCACAAGCTCGCTTGGCACGGGTGCGGCGCGCAGGTCGTCCGCCCCCCACACGTCCTCGTCGCGGTCGAACAGCGAGCGGCCCGGGCCGGTGATCTTGCTCTGGTCGGTCATGCCCGCTTCCTCATGCCATCAGCCCGCGCTGGACAAATTCGAGGCCCATCAGAATTACAAACAGCAGCCCTAGCCCGCCAACACCGACAGCGAAATACTTCAAACGCCTGGCCCGCAAAGCGCGGCCCGCCGGGGTGAACACGTGCGATACCGTGCCGATCACGGGCAGACCGATCTCGCGTTCGAGTTGGCTGGCCGTGGCGAAGGTTGAACCGAGCTTCGACAGCGCAAAGGCGGTCGCCGCCCCGGCCCCCAGCCCCACGATCAACACGCCGAGCAGCAACAGCGGACGATTGGGCGCGGCTGGCTTGCGCGGGGTGCCTGGCGGGTCGATTACTTCGAACTTGATCGCGCTGTTCTCACTCTCGACATCGCCGCGCAGACGCAGCTGTTCGCGGTCGTTGAGCAGGTCGTCATAGCGCTTGCGCAGCACGTCGTAGTCACGGCTGATGCGCTGGGCTTCGGCAGTCGCACCCGGCTCGCGCGCGAGGCTGCTGTTGATCGAAGCGATTTCGGAGCGCAGCGCCGCGGCGCGCGAGGTCAGCGCCTGCACATTGGCTTCCCGCTCGACCAGCATCGACTGTAGCGAGGTGAAAGCGGGGTTCAGCGTTCCGCCGCCGCCCGCGCCGCCGTTGCGCTGGACGGTCGCGCGCAGATTCTCCACCGTGCGCTGCGCGGCCATCAGGTCGGGGTGTTCGGGGGTGAGTCCACGCGCCTGCAAGGCGGCGAGGTTCGCCTCGGCCTGTGCCAGGGCCGCCTGCGGCCCGCCCGAATTGGCGGTGACGATGGTGCGCGGCGTGCTGGCAAGCTGGCCTCGCAGCGCGGCGAGCGCGCTCTGGGCAGCGGCTAGGTCGGCCTCGACGCTGCGCAGTTCGTTGCGCGCAGCGCTCATCTGCGAGGCAATCGCGGCAGAGCCTCCCACAAGATCGGGATTGGCGGCTTCGAACGCCAGACGCTCCTGTTCCGCCTTTGCCAACTCGGCCTCGCGTTCGGCGAGTTGCTCGTTCAGAAAGGCAATCGACTGCTGCATCTCATCGCGCGCGCCGCCGAGATTTTCCTCGCGGAAAATATCGATCATCCGCTGCGCCACGGTTTGCGCCAGCTCCGCGTTCTCGCGGTCGGAAAAGTCGCTGCGGCCGATGGTGACGGTAATCTCGAAGATATTCTCGCCCTGGCTTTCGACCGCAATTTCCTTGCCCAGCTTGGTGGTCGCGGTCTCCATCTCCGCCGGGGTGGTGACGGCATCGCCAAGCCGGGTGGCGCGCACGACCTTCTCGAGGTTAACCGAGCTGACCAGCGTCTGGCGAATGCGGTCGATATCGCGCGCGCGGCTAGCCGAGCCGATGCCGATCTGCTCCGCCAGCACATCGTCGAGCTGGATGAAGATGCGGGTCTCGCTTTCGTAGGAATTGGGGATCAGCGCCACTGCCAGCCAGCCCAGCAGGCATATCGCCCAGGCAATGCCCAACGCCAGCCAGCGGCGGTTCCACACCGCCCAAAGCGCCGCCCGCGCTTCTTCCAGAAGGTGATTCAAGCCCCCCGCCTCCGGTTCAGAACATGCTTTCCGGGATGATGATGACATCGCCTGGCATCAGCATCACGTTGGCATCGCTATCGCCTTTGCGCAGCAGATCGGACAGGCGCAACGAATATTCTGCTTGGCTGCCGGTTTCGCGGTCGAAGCGGATCAGTTTGGCCCGGTTACCGGCGGCAAATTCGCTCAAGCCCCCCACCGCGATCATCGCGTCGAGCAGGGTCATATTCGCGCGGTAGGGCAGCGAGGCAGGCTTCTCGGTCGCGCCGACGATGCGGACCTGCTGGCTGAACGTGCCCGCAAACTTGTTGACAATGACGGTAACCAGCGGCTCCTCGATGTATTGCGAGAGCTGCAGGCGGATGTCTTCGGCGAGCATGGTCGGCGTCTTGCCCACGGCGGGCATATCCTCGACCAGCGGCGTGCTGATGCGCCCGTCGGGCCGCACCTGCACCGAGGCGCCAAGTTCGTCGTTGCGCCATACGTGAATGGTCAATTCATCAAGCGGACCAATGACATATTCCTCGCCCGGGCCTTCCTGCATGGCCACGAACCGCGCCGGTTGCAGCTGCGGAGCGCTGTTCGTAGCGCATCCGCCCAGCGTCAGCGCCATGGCCGCCCCGGCGAGACAAAGACGGGCGATTTGGGTCATTCGCATCGATAGTCCTTCACGTGGTCGAGCCAGCAGCGCAACGGAGACAACCCCGATGCAGCGGCAAAGCCCGTGGATCCGCGGTCGCTTCTCACCAAAAAGGGTGAACATTGCGTTAGTTTTGCGCCTGAACCCGCAGGAATAGCGGGCTTTATCTCACTCCGTCCCAAAAAGGGACGACTTGTTGCAGGGCGGTAAAGAGCCCGTCAGACCAGCACTTCGGCAGCCGGCCCCTGCCCCAGAAATGTCGCCGGGCTGGCGCTGGCGCCATAGGCCCCGGCGCAGAACACCGCGACCAGATCGCCCACTTCGGCATGGGCCAGCAAGGCATTGTCGGCGAGACGGTCAAGCGGGGTGCACAGGCACCCGACGACGCTCGCCTCTTCCTCGCCCGGCGCATCGAACTTGCTGGCAATGGCGAGCGGATAGTTGCGCCGCACCACCGCGCCGAAATTGCCCGAGGCGGCAAGCTGATGATGCAGACCGCCATCGGTGACGAGATAGGTCGTGCCATGGCTCACCTTGCGGTCGACGATCCTGGTCAGATAGACCCCGGCCTCACCCACCAGATAACGGCCCAGCTCGATAGCGAACTTCGTCTCGCGCAGCCGTTCGGGAAGTTGAACCAATTGTGCCCCCAATGCGGAGCCGATAGCCGCCACATCGAGCGGGCTATCCTTGTCGAAATAGGGGATGCCGAAACCTCCACCCATATTTAGGTGCGGCACCGCGACGCCTGCTTGATCGCCCAGCTTTGCGGCCAGAGCGATGACATTGGCCTGCGTCTCGATAATGGCCGAAGCGTCAAGCGCCTGACTGCCGGTATAGATGTGAAAGCCGCGCCAGTCCGCGCCTTCGTCGACGATCCTTCGGGCAAGCGCGGGCACCTGTTCCTCATCGATTCCGAACGGTTTAGCCCCGCCTCCCATCTTCATACCCGAGCCGCGCATCTCGAACCCCGGATTGACCCGGATCGCCAATCGAGGCTTCACAGACAGCGCCTTGCCCATCGCCAGCGCGCGCGAAATTTCGCCTTCGCTTTCGCAGTTTAGCGTCACCCCGGTGGTGATCGCGGCTTTGAGTTCCGCGTCACGCTTGCCCGGGCCGGCGAAGCTGATTTCGCGCGGGAGGTATCCCGCCTTGCGCGCAATCTCCAGCTCGCCGCCCGAAGCGATGTCGAGCCCGTCGACCAGCTCGGCGATATGCTCCAGCAGGGGCGGATAGGGGTTGGCCTTCATGGCATAGTGAATGGCGAGCTGGTCTGGCATGGCCGCCCGTAAACCTGCAACCCGCGCCTCGATAATATCGCGCGAATAGACAAACAGCGGCGTGCGCCGCGCCTCCTTCACCAGCGACGAGGCTTTGCGCCCGCCAATCGCGAGTTCGCCATTGATGGCGGTATAGTCTGCCGGAATGGGGCCGAGCGGCTTCATGATTGATCCTTCGCGAGCGCAGCGCGGTCAATCTTTCCATTGGGATTCAGAGGCATGGCCTCGACCCAGCGGATCACCGCAGGCTGCATGAAATTTGGCAGGTCGGCCCGAAGCGCGGCGCGCAAGGCCTCATCGTCGCCATTACCGCGCACCACCAGATGGATCACTTGTCCGAGCCGTTCGTCGCTCACCCCGAAGGCGACGGCCTCGCTGGCAAGGCCCGTGGCGATGGCCGCTTCCTCGATCTCCTGCGGGCTGATGCGGTTGCCCGCGCTCTTGATCATGGCATCGGTCCGGCCGACGAAATGCAGCAGGCCTAGCTCGTCACGCCGCACCGTGTCGCCCGAAAACACCGCCATGCCGCCGTAAAGCGAGGCTTTCGGCGCCGGCTTGAAGCCTTCGGAGGTGCGTTCGGGGTCGTCCCAGTACCCTTGCGTGACCAGCGGCCCGCAGTGGACCAGCTCTCCCTCGCTCGCCACTTCGCCCTTATCGTCGACCACCAGGATCTCGGCGAAAGGAATGGCGCGGCCCATCGAGGTCGGGTGTTCGTCGACCATAGCGGGATCGAGATAGGTCGAGCGGAAAGCCTCGGTGAGCCCATACATCGGGAACAGCCGCGCCTCCGGGAACAGGCGGCGTAGCGCCCGCACCATATCCTCGGTAAGCGCCCCGCCCGAGTTGGTGAGCCTGCGCATCGAGGCCACGGCTTCGGCAGGCCAATCCTGCTCGATCAGTTGCAGCCACAAGGGTGGGACTGCCGCCAGCGTCGTCACCCCTTGGCGCGCGCAGGCCTTCACCACATCGCGCGGGGTGAGGTAGTCGAGCGGGACCACGCTGCCACCGGCGTACCATGTAGAGAGCAGCTGGTTCTGGCCATAGTCGAAGCTCAGCGGCAACACGGCGAGCGTTACGTCGTCCGCCGCCATTTCGAGATAGTGCGCGACGCTCACCGCGCCGAGCCACATGTTGGTATGGCTGAGCATCACACCCTTGGGCCGCCCGGTCGATCCAGAAGTGTAAAGAATGGCCGCAAGGCTATCGGGATCGGCCTCACTGGGCGGCAAAGCCTCGGCGTCCTGTGCCTCTGCAAGCGCGAAAAGATCATCCAGCGCCTCGCAACCTTTCGGAAGGTCACCATCTTCGAGCAGCGACAGCCGCGCCTTGTTGCCAAGCAACAGGCTCGCACCGCAATCGGCAAGGATATGCGCGACCTGAGCGCGTTTAAGCAGCGGGTTGATCGGTACATGCACCAGCCCCGCCCGCGCGGCGGCAAGCGGCATCAGGCAGGTCAGCTCGCCCTTGCCTGCCCAGCTCGCCACCCGCGCGCCCGGATGGTGCACCCGCGCCTTCAGCCACCCCGCCAGCGTCCCCACACGGCTTCTTAAGTCCTTCCAGCTAAGGACTTCGTGCTTCAGCACCAGAGCCGCGCTATCGTCACTCCCGCGCAGCGCGAGATGGTCGAGCGGCCACGGCGCTGGATCGGGTTCGAACAGGTTTGCAGGCTGCTTCAAAGGATGGGGACTTCTTCGCTGTGACTGCGATCAGCTATCACGCCAGTCTTAACGATCTGCAAGCCCAAGGCTTGGCCGAAGCAGGCCCTTTTGCCCGGCCGCGCTGGTTTGCGCTGCTGGAAGAGGCGGGCACGCAGCCCTATCTTGCCTGTGCCAGCGACGGTGACGCACGCGTATGCCTGCCGTTGGAAAAGCGCAACAGAAGCCTCGTTTCGCTCACGAACTGGTATGCGTTCACCTGGGCACCGCTCCACACGGGCATTGCACCTGACGCGGGCCTTTTGCGTGCGTTGGCCTACGATCTTTCCCGTCGCAGCCGCCGCGTCGTCTTCGACAAGCTGAGCGTGGAAGACGGCACCGCTGCCTTGCTCGCCACTGCCTTCCGCGAGGCCGGGTGTAGCGTGTTCGACGAACACTGCGATGTAAACCATGTGCTCGCCCTGAACGGGCGCAGCTATGCCGACTATCTGGCCCAGCGCCCCGGCCAACTGCGCACTACGCTCAAACGCAAGGGCCGCAAGGTCGAGGTCACGCTTTCGCAGGAATTCGACGCTCAGGACTGGGCCGCCTACGAAGACATCTATGCCGACAGCTGGAAGCCCGAGGAAGGCGACCCAGAGCTGCTCAAGCGGTTCGCGATGGAGGAAGCCGCGGCGGGGCGGATGCGCTTCGGCCTTGCGCGGGCCGAGGGCCATCCGGTCGCCGCGCAGTTCTGGACCGTCGAGAACGGCACGGCCTACATTCACAAGCTGGCCCACCGCGAGAGCGCGAAGTCGCTCTCGCCCGGCACCACGCTATCGGCGGCGCTGTTCGCGCAGGTGATCGATCACGACAAGGTCGATCTGGTCGACTTCGGCACCGGCGATGATGGCTACAAGCGCGACTGGATGGAAGCAGTGCGCGAACGCCGCCGCCTGACCTGCCTGAGGCCCGGCGTCCCTGCCAATTGGCCCGAGCTGGCGAAGGCCGCCGCGCGCAAACTTGTCTCTGCGATCCGCCACGGCTAAGGCCGCGAAATTATGACGACCAATCCTTCCGCTTCGGTGGCGCAGCCCCACGATACCGACACGATCCTGCGCGCCATCCTGCGCGACGTTCTGGGCCTGTCGGACGAGCGCGTGGCCGAGCTTGACGCGGACTCGGGCCTGTTCGGGCACATCCCGGAGTTCGATTCGATGGCGGTTGCAGGGCTTTTGACCGAGGTCGAAGATCGCTGCGACATCCTGATCGAGGATGACGAGGTCGATGGCGACATGCTCGAAACCTACGGGGCCTTACTCACCTTCGTCAACGCCAAGCGCGCCGCAGGCTGACCGCCTATGCTGACCACCTGGCGAGCGCCCGGCGGCAGCGAGGAACTGGCAATCCGCTTTGGCGATGACGGCGGCCCGCGCCTGCTGGTGCTGCCCGCGTGGTTCGACGAGAGCAACAAGACCCGCCACTTCACCGTCGAGACGATGCGCCTGCTGGCCGAGCGCGGCGTGGCCAGCGTTCTACCCGACTTACCCGGCTGCAACGAAAGCATGGCCGAGCTGACTGAACAGACATTCGGTTCGTGGCGCGAAGCGGCTATGGCGGCGGCGAAGCACTTCGAATGCACGCACGTGCTCGCCATGCGCGCTGGCGTGAACATTTCGCCCGATCTGCCCGGTTTTGCCTATGCGCCGCTGGCCGGCAAGTCGGTCCTGCGCGCTCTGCTCAGGGCGCGGACGCTTGCGGCAAAGGAAGCTGGCCGCCCTGAAACGACCGAGACTCTGCTCCAGACCGGCAAGGTCGAGGGGCTGGAACTGGCAGGCTATTATCTGGGCGCCGCGATGGTTGCTGACCTCGCCGAAGCAGTTCTTGCGCCGAGCTCTCTGGTGCCGCTCGATCCGGGCGGTCAACTGCTGTGGCTGCGCGCCGAGCCCGAGCACAATCCCAAGCAAGCTGCCGCTCTGGCCGATCTCATCGCCAAGGGCATGGTCGCATGAGCCGCTCCCATTTCACCACCGACTGTCACGGCGAAAACCTCGCCTGCACGCTCGACGATGCGGCGAGCCCGGTCGGCCTGCTGATCGTCAGCGGCGGCAACGAGACCCGCGCCGGGGCCTTCGCCGGACAAGCCCGCCTTGCTGCCCGGATCGCCGCAGCAGGCTACCCGGTGCTGCGCTCAGACCGGCGCGGGGTGGGCGACAGCACCGGCGACAACCTCGGCTTCACCGGCAGCGCGCCCGACATCGCCGCTGCGGTGCGCGCGTTCGCAGCGGCCAACCCCCGTCTGCGCCGCGTGGTCGCCTTCGGTAACTGCGATGCGGCCAGCGCGCTGATGCTGGGCGCGGGCTCCGGGTGCGACGCATTGGTGCTCGCCAACCCGTGGACTTTCGAGGGCGAGGCCGCCGACGATGCTTCGGCTATGCCCACCGCGGCGATCCGCGCCCGCTATGCCGCGCGTCTCAAGGATCCGCGCGAGTGGAAGCGTCTGCTCACCGGCGGTGTCGACCTGCGCAAGCTCGCGCGGGGCCTAAAAGGGGCACTCAGCAAGCCTGCTCCGCCCTCCTCGCTGGCCGAGGACATGCGTGCAGGCTTGGCGCGCTTCGCTGGCCCCGTCCGCATCCTGCTCGCCGGAAGCGACCGCACCGCGCAGGCCTTTGCCGCCGTGTGGGACAAGGCGGACCCGCGCCTTCACCGCCGCGAAGGGGCCGATCACGCCTTCTCCGCGAAGGCCGACAGCGACTGGCTGTTTACCCAGTTACTCGCCGCGCTTGACGAACAGGCTCGCGAGCTCGACGTGGATTGACCAGCGGAACTGCCCCACGGGACGCAGCTCTGCCAGTTCGTAACCCGCGTCGCGCAGCAGCACGCCGTCGCGCGCCCAGCTTGATGGGTTGCAGCTGATGTAGACCACCCGCTCCACCCCAGAAGCCGCGATCTGTTCGACCTGCGTGCGCGCGCCCGCTCGCGGCGGATCGAGCACGATGCCGTCGAAGCCGCGAAGCTCCTCCGCGCGCAGCGGATTGCGGAACAGGTCGCGGTGCGCGGCCTCCATCTGCAAGCCCGCCTTCGCCCCCGCCGTGCGGCAGGCGAGCAAGGCGGCGCGCTCTGCCTCGGCGGCCAGCACCTTGCGGCCCTCACCGAGCGCCAGCGCAAAGGTGCCGAGGCCGCTGAACAGGTCCGCCACGTTGATAGAACCGGCGAGCCACTCCTGCGCCGCGCTCACCAACGCCGCCTCGCCATCGGCGGTCGCTTGCAGGAAAGTACCCGGCGGACAGGCCACCGACGTGCCCGACAGCGTGACCGTGACCGGCTCGGGCTCCCAGAACCCTTCCGGGCCATAGCCCTGATCGAGCGACAGCCGCGCGAAGCCCGAACGGCGGCACAGCTCGAGCAGGTCTTCGGTCTGCTCCAGCCCCTCGGGCATGAAGCCCGACAGCAGGCAGTCGATACCCTGATCGAGCAGCGCCAACTCCACCCCGATCGCGAACTTGCCCTTCAGCTTGCCGAAGTAGGCGGCGAGCGTATCGCGCACGGCCATCAGTTCTGGGCGCAGCACGTGGCATTCGCGCATGTCGACGACCTTGTGCGAGCCGCCCTCGTTGAACCCGATCACGGCCCGCCCGCCGCCGTTGATCGCGCGCAGCGAGGCGCGGCGGCGCGAGCCGGGCGGCGACATGTGCGGCGCTGTGACCTTGGCCGGGACCAGGCCCTGCCCCTCGGCGGCGTTCACCACCCGATCGCGCACGAAGCCTGCCAACGCCTCGTCGTCGCAGTGCTGCAACTGGCACCCGCCGCATTTGCCGAAGTGGCGGCATGGCGGCTGGGCATGGTGCGGCCCCGGCGTGATTGCGCCCTCGACGCCGATCGTGTCGCCGGGGGCGGCATAGCGGACATGTTGCCCGTTCGCGGTTACGCCATCGCCCTTGGCGGCGATGCGGATGATCTGTTCGGTTTCGCTCACAGGAAGGCCCCATAGGCCGCCGGAAGCTGCGCGACCAGATCGCTTGCCGAGAAAGCAGGCCCCGCGCGCAGCGCTGCCTCGCGGTGCAGCCAGCAGCCGTTCTGCGCGGCCTGAAACGCGCTCGCTTCGCCCACGGCAAGCTGGCTGGCGATGAGGCCCGCCAGCACGTCTCCCGTGCCCGCAGTCGAGAGCCAGCTTGGCGCAGGCGGCATGAACACCGGAGGACGACCCGGCGCGGCGATCATCGTGTCCGGTCCCTTCGCCACCAGCACGCCTTCGATCGCCTCGGCCAGTTCGGTGAGCTGTTCGAGCCGGTCCGGCTCCGAACTGGCGAAGGCGTTGCCGATGGCATCGAGTTCGCCCGCGTGCGGGGTGAGCACCAGCGGCGCGGTGCGATCCTCCAGCATTTCGGGTTCGAGCAGCACCAGCGCATCGGCATCGCAGACGGTCGGCAGATCGCAGGCGAGCGCCCAGGCAAGCACCGAGCGCGCCTCTTCCGAGCGGCCCAGCCCCGGCCCGATGAGCACGGCGGCAATGCGCGGATCGGTTGCGAGAGCGGGCATGGCTTCATCAGCCACGACCAGATCGGGCGGCACGCCTGGCAGGTGCTGGTGGTCGCTGTAGAGCTTCACATAGCCCGCGCCGCCATGCATCGCCGCACGCGAGGCGAGCACCCCGGCACCCGGCATCGCGCCGCCGATCACGGCAAGCAACCCGCGCGAGTACTTGTGGTCATCACGCTCGGGCACAAACAGGAGCGGTCGTTCAGATAGGCTTGCCGCGCCCTCCACCGGCATCACCCCGATATCGACGAGCCGCAGGTCGCCCATGATGGCCTGCGCGGGCATCATCCAGTGCGCCAGCTTCCACGCGCCGAGCGCGATGGTAAGGCTGTAGACCGGCAGCCGATCGCTGAGCAGTTCGCCGCTGTCGGCGTCGATCCCGCTCGGCAGGTCCACCGCGATCCAGTGGTCGTGGCCGTAGCTCAGTTCGATCAGCAGCTTGTGCAGATCGTCCGAGAGAGGACGCGAGAGGCCGGTGCCGAACAGGCAATCGACCAGCACCGCGCCCTCGGCATCGGCCACGGGTTCGCCGCCCCAGCGCTTGCGGGCCTCTTTAGCCGCATCGGTGGTGGGCGCTCGCGGGGCGACCACCTCGACCGGCACGCCGCGTGTCGCCAGCACACGGGCGATCACATAGCCATCGCCGCCGTTGTTGCCGGGTCCGCACAGCACCGTGACCTTGCGCCCCGCCGCAATGCGATAGACCCAGTCCGCCGCGCCGTGTCCGGCCCTTTCCATCAACTCGATGACGCTGGTGCCGCCTTCGATGAGGCGCTCTTCTGAACTGCGCATCTGCGCTGCGGTAAGGATCTGGTTGGGCGCTTCCATAACGCTAAGGCTTCATCGGCAGACGGTAGCGGTCGGCCCCCACGCGCACCTCGACCATCCCCTCGCCGGGCACGACCTCGGCCTGCTCCATCCCATCGGCGGTGATCAGGCCTTCGCCCGGAACGCCAAGCTGGAACCGGCGGAAGCCCCCGTCGGAATGGCGCAGGATCGCGGTGCGGCCATCGCTATCCTCGTGCAACTCCATGCTGCAATCGGGCGCGAAGGAGGCCGATCCAGCCACCGCGCACTGGACCATCATCGCGCCCTCGGGCAAGTCATCTCCGCTCGCACTGCCGCATCCTGCCAGCGTGAGCGCGGCCAGCCCGGCAAGGCCCAAGGTGTGACAGGTGTTACACCGTCCTGAGGCAAAAAAGCCGGCCCGCTCCCGCGGCTCCCGAAAGGCAGCGCGAGAGCGGAGGTGGAAGAGATGCAAGGTCAGCGTCATGGCGGCGAGCTTACTCTCGCAAAGCCTGAGTAGGAAAGGGCCTAGGCCCGGCTCTTGCCCGTTACCTGCGTAACATCGCGCACCGCGCCCTTCGCCGCGCTGGTCGTCATCGCGGCATAGGCTTGCAAGGCGGGCGTTACCCGGCGCGTGCGAACTGCCGCAGGCTGCCATGCGGCATCGCCCTTGGCTTCCATGTCCGCACGGCGCGCGGCGAGGTCTGCGTCGGAGACTTCCATGGCGATGGTGCGCCCGGGAATGTCGATGGTGATCACGTCGCCCTCTTCGACGAGGCCGATATTGCCGCCTTCCGCCGCCTCGGGTGAGGCATGGCCGATCGAGAGGCCCGAGGTGCCGCCCGAGAAGCGCCCGTCGGTCAGCAAAGCGCAGGCTTTGCCGAGGCCCTTCGATTTCAGATAGCTGGTCGGGTACAGCATTTCCTGCATACCGGGGCCACCACGCGGGCCCTCGTAGCGGATGATGACCACGTCGCCTTCGCTCACCTTCCCGGCGAGGATCGCTTCGACCGCAGCATCCTGGCTTTCGAACACGCGCGCCGGGCCGGAGAACTTGAGAATACTCTCGTCGACCCCGGCGGTCTTCACGATGCAGCCGTCTTCCGCGATATTGCCGTAAAGCACCGCCAGGCCGCCATCCTGCGAGAAAGCGTGCTTGCCGCTGCGGATCACGCCGTTCTCGCGGTCGCAGTCAAGCTCGTCCCAGCGGCGCGATTGGCTGAAAGCGGTCTGCGTGGGGACGCCGCCCGGCGCGGCCTTGTAGAATTCCTGCACCACCGGATTGTCGGTGAGCGTGATGTCCCAGTCGGCCAACGCGTCGCCCAAGGTGGGCGAATGGACGGTGGGCAAAGCGGTGTGCAGCAGCCCGGCGCGATCAAGCTCGCCGAGGATCGACATGATCCCGCCCGCGCGGTGGACGTCCTCCATATGCACGTCGTTCTTGGCCGGGGCGACCTTGCACAGGCACGGCACCTTGCGGCTGAGCCGGTCGATATCGGCCATGGTGAAATCGACCCCCGCCTCGTTGGCGGCGGCGAGCAGGTGGAGCACGGTGTTGGTCGATCCGCCCATGGCGATATCGAGGCTCATCGCGTTTTCGAAGGCTTCGAAGCTGGCGATATTGCGCGGCAGAACGCTCGCATCGTTTTCTTCGTAGTAGCGCTTCGCCAGCGTCACCGCGAGCCGGCCCGCGCGTTCGAACAGGCCTTGGCGATCCGAATGGGTGGCAAGCTGCGAGCCATTGCCCGGCAGCGACAGGCCCAGCGCCTCGGTCAGGCAGTTCATCGAGTTGGCGGTGAACATGCCCGAGCACGAACCGCAGGTCGGGCAGGCCGAACGCTCGATGTCGGTCACTTCCTCGTCGGTATAGCTTTCGTCGGCCGCAGCAACCATCGCGTCAACCAGATCGAGCGCCACTTCCTTGCCTTTCAGCACGACCTTGCCCGCTTCCATCGGCCCGCCGCTGACGAACACGACCGGAATGTTGATCCGCATCGCCGCCATCAGCATTCCCGGCGTGATCTTGTCGCAGTTGGAGATGCAGACCATGGCATCGGCGCAGTGGGCGTTGACCATGTATTCCACACTGTCGGCGATCAGGTCGCGGCTGGGCAGCGAATAGAGCATGCCGTCGTGGCCCATAGCGATCCCGTCATCCACGGCGATGGTGTTGAATTCCTTGGCGACGCCGCCCGCCGCCTCGATCTCGCGCGCGACGAGCTGGCCGAGGTCCTTCAGGTGGACGTGGCCGGGCACGAACTGGGTAAAGCTGTTCACCACGGCGATGATCGGCTTGCCGAAGTCGCCATCCTTCATGCCGGTCGCGCGCCATAGCCCGCGCGCGCCTGCCATGTTGCGGCCGTGGGTGGAGGTGCGGGAGCGATAGGCGGGCATTGTACTTGTCCTGACTGAATTTGCTTGTGGCTGCGCCCTTAGCGCAGCGGGGCCGCGAAGCTAAGCGCTAATGCGGTTGCAGCTGCAACGGCCCGCCTAGCCTGCCAGCGCGTGGACGACCGTCTGGCCCATTTGCGCGAGCAACTTGGCAAAGCGCGCCTGGCCGGTCTCGTTGGTGATCAGGTCGTTGCGAATCTCGATTGCGCAATAGGGGCGGCCATGGGCTTCGGCATGGCGGTTCATCGTCGCGTTGAGCTGGCGGCCAGAATAGGGCTCGTTGTCGCCCACGACGAGGCGCTGATCGGCGAAGAATTTCATCGCGTGCTGCGCGGCGCGGTCGTCTTGGTTGTAAAGGAGCGCGATCTCCCAGGGGCGCGGTTCGCCGCCATCTTCCATGCGAGGCGTGAACGAGTGGACCGAAAGGATCAGCGCCGGGTCGGCCTCGTCGAGCCAGCTCGCCATCGCAGCATGATAGGGGCGATGGAAGGCGTCGAGCCGCGCTTCGCGGTCGGCGCCGATATTGCCGGGGATGAGGATGCCGTCGCTGACTTCGGGGATAAGGCCCTTGGACTCCTCCTCGCGGTGAAGGTCGATCACGAGGCGGCTGAGCGTGGCGAGGTGCGCGGCCATGCCGTGGCGCCTAACCAGACGCTCGACCACGCCGGCGGTGCCGATATCCCAACCCACGTGCTTGTCCAGCACCTCGGCGGTGACGCCGAGTTCAACGTCTGCGGGAACGTGGTTGGAGGCATGGTCGCAAACGGCAACGATGCCGCCGCGCGTGGGGGTGCCGATCTGGCGGTAGGGGGTGAAGGTCATAGGGCGCCTATACAGCAAAATTCATGCGCGTCCTTAGCCAGCACAAATCTCGTATAGCCCGAGCCAAGCACCCACACCCTCTCAGGGCGAGCAGAAGTAGGTTCTGAATTTCTTAGCGCAGCAAACCCGCCATCTGCCACCAGTCGGAAGGCATAGCGCGGGCCGCCGCATCGCGGGCCTCAACGTCATTGAACAGCGCAAAGCAGGTCGCACCCGAGCCGGACATTTCGACCTTCCATGCCTCGCTCTTGCCGAGCGCGGCCAGCACCTCAGCGATCACCGGGCACTGGCTGATCGCGGGATCGCGCAGATCGTTGCGGCCTGCCTCGGCGATTTCGCGTGCGGTCCCCTCGGGCATGGGGCCGCGATCCTTATCGTCCCACGCTTTGAACACCGGCCCGGTGGCAAGCGGCACGCGCGGATTGACCAGCAGAACAGGCGTTCCCGTGAGATCGCTGTCGATGGGTTCGAGATCGGTCCCGGTCCCGCGCCCGACGCAGGTGACGCTCTCGACGCAGGCCGGAACATCGGCGCCGAGCTTCGCGGCACGTTGGCGCCAGTCGTCGGGCAGGCCTTGGGCGCGTTCGACCAGCCGGAACAGAGCCCCAGCGTCCGCCGAGCCCCCGCCCAGCCCCGCGGCGACGGGGAGGCTCTTCTCAAGCGTGATCGCCAGCCCATCGGGACGCGGCAGCGATCCCAGCGCCTGCATCACGATATTGCCGAACGGATCATCTAGCGCGCCGCCGAATTCGCCGACCACCTGCAACTGGTCCTGCTCGGCGCGTTTGGCCAGCAGGGTGTCGCCGCGATCGACGAAAGCGAACAGCGTTTCGAGCTCGTGATAACCGTCCTCGCGCCGACTGCGGACATGCAGCGCGAGGTTGATCTTGGCGTAGGCGGTTTCTTGCATCAATCCTCCCCCTCCGGGGGAGGGGGACCATGCGCAGCATGGTGGAGGGGTACAGGCCGCTTGAAAGCCCCCCGCCCGGTCCGTTCCCGACAAATCTCAACTATCCGCACCACAACCGGCTCCACATCGTCCAGAATTATCTTTGCGGGTATCCGCGTGGTCGCGATCCCCTGCGAGCGCAACCATGCGGACCGCCGCGTGTCACGCGCTGATACCGATGCGCTGTTATGCGCGATCCCATCGACCTCGATGGCCAATCGGACCGAAGCACAGTAAAAATCGAGCACATAGTCACCCGCTGGATGCTGACGTCGAAACTTGAAATTACCGGGCCGTTGACGCAATTCAGTCCACAGCTTGCGCTCAGGCAGAGACATTTCGCTGCGCAGCTTGCGGGCGTGTTTGACCGTTTCGCGCGGTCCGGTGATCACCTCTCCAGCCCCTCCACCATGCTGCGCATGGTCCCCCTCCCCGTTTCGGGGAGGATGAACTCACATATTCGGATAGTTCGGCCCACCGCCGCCTTCGGGCGTGGTCCAGGTGATATTCTGGTTCGGGTCCTTGATATCGCAGGTCTTGCAGTGGACGCAGTTCTGCGAATTGATCTGGAACTTCGGCTCCTCGCCGTCCTCGATCAGCCACTCGTAGACCCCCGCCGGGCAATAGCGCGTCGACGGCCCCGCAAACACACCCAGCTCGCTCTCGCGTTGCAGCTCCATGTCGGCCACCTTGAGGTGGTTGGGCTGATCCTCGGCGTGGTTGGTGAACGAGTAGGACACGCTGGTCAGCCGGTCGAAGCTGATCTTGCCGTCGGGCGCCGGATAGGCGATCGGCTGGTGCAGGTCGGCGCGTTGCAGTTCTTCGTAGTCGCGGTGGTGCTTCATCGTGATCGGCAGGCCGATCTTCAGCGAGCGCATCCACATGTCCGCCCCCGCCAGTACGGTTCCGATCTCACCCCCGAACTTGGCGACGGCAGGCTGCGCGTTCTTCACCAGCTTCAGCTCCGTGGCGATCCAGCTCTCGCGCAGGGCCGCGTCGTAATCCATCACCGCGTCATGCTGGCGGCCCGCCGCAATCGCCGCCGCCACACTTTCAGCCGCCAGCATTCCGCTCTTCATCGCGGTGTGGCTGCCCTTGATGCGCGGCACGTTCACGAAGCCCGCCGCACAGCCGATCAGCGCGCCGCCCGGGAAAGCGAGCTGCGGCACCGACTGCCACCCACCCTCGTTGATCGCCCGCGCGCCATAGGCCACGCGCTTGCCGCCTTCGAGCACCGCACGGATCTCCGGGTGCTGCTTCCAGCGCTGGAATTCGTGGAAAGGGCTGACGTAAGGGTTCTTGTAATCGAGCGCGGTCACGAAGCCCAAGGCCACCTGCCCGCCCGCCTGATAGTAGAGGAAGCCCCCGCCCCAGGTGTCGCTTTCGCTTAAGGGCCAGCCCTGCGTGTGGATCACCCGGCCCGGCTTGTGCTTGGCCGGATCGATGTCCCACAGCTCCTTGATGCCAAGGCCATAGACCTGCGGCTCGCAATTGGCCTCCAGATCGAAGCGGGCCTTCATCTGCTTGGTCAGGTTGCCGCGCGCGCCCTCGGCGAACAGCGTGTACTTGGCCTCGATGGCCATACCGGGCTGGAAATCGCCCTTGCGGCTGCCATCGGCAGCGACTCCCATGTCCTGCGTGATCACGCCCGTTACCGCGCCATCCTCGCCCAGCATCACTTCGGCGGCAGGGAAGCCGGGGAACACCATCACGCCCAGCCCTTCGGCCTGTTCGGCCAGCCAGCGGGTGAGATTGCCGAGCGAGCCGGTGTAGCACCCGTGGTTGCTCATCAGCGGCGGCATGAACGCGTGCGGCAGGCTGGTCTTGCCGCTCTTCGACAGCGCCCAGTGCCAGTTGTCCGTCACCGGCGTTTGTGCCATCGGACAATCCATCGTGCGCCATTCGGGCAGCAGCTCGTCAAGCGCCTTGGGATCGACCACCGCGCCCGAAAGAATATGCGCGCCGATCTCCGAGCCCTTTTCGAGCACGACAACTTCCAACTCCTCATTGAGCTGTTTGAGCCGGATCGCGGCGGAAAGGCCCGCCGGGCCACCACCGACAATCACAACATCGCAGGGCATACTCTCGCGTTCGATTTCCACTTCGGTACTCATCGTTTCGGCCCGTTTTGCAGTGAGATCATGGCTCTGGGGCTTGATCGCTACCCGCGCCCGCGTCAAGGGTGGCCCCGTGCTCGGGTTCGACAATTCACCTGCTGGATCTTTCGCCGATCAGCTTGCCGCGATCAATGCGTGGTGGGCCGATGCCGGTGTCGATCACCTGTTCGATGACGAGCCGCAGGCGCTGCTGCGTGAACAAGTGGCTGCGCCGGATGCCATGCCCAAGGCAGCCGACACGAGTGCCCAAGCCGAGGCGGAGCTGGTTCCGAGCTTCGATCCCTCGACTTTGCCGACCTCGCTCGAGGCCTTCGCTACCTGGTGGAAAGACCCGGCGACCGAGCTTCCGCTCGCGCATGGCACACGCGTCGCGGCACGCGGCCCTGCCGAGGCGCCGATCATGGTGCTGGTGCCGATGCCCGAAGCTGGCGACAGCGAACGGCTGCTTGCGAGCGCGCAGGGGCGGCTGATCGCCAACATCCTGCGCGCCATGGGGCTTGCCGAAGAGCAGGCCTATTTCGCCAGCGCCTTGCCTTGCCCCACCACCATGCCCGACTGGCCCGGCCTTGCCCGTGTTGGCCTTTCCGCGATCACCGAGCGCCATGTGGCCCTTGCCGCACCACAGCGGGTGTTGGTGCTGGGCGACGGCATGGGGCAGATGCTCGGGCTGGCGCAGGGTCAGGGCCAGCTTGCCGATATCCCGGCCCTCGCCGCGCGCGCGCCCGAACACCTTCTTGCTCACCCACGCCAGCGCGCCCGCTTGTGGCGCGCGCTGCTTGACTGGATGCCCAGCCAATGACGCTTCGCCCATTATCCCTTCGCCCATTGACGCTCGGTATGGCTCTCGGCCTCGCCGTCACGGCCTGCCTAGGCGCGCCTGCCGCCGCGCAGGATTCGCGCACCTACTTCACCGCCCGCATCACTCAGAGCGACGTGCCGCAGGTGCTCAGCCAGTCGGATCGTGATTATTACGGCGCACTGTTTAGTGCCATCGATGGCGAGCGGTGGGGCGAAGTGGAAGGCCTGCTGGCGCAGCGCCAAGACGGCCCGCTTCATGCAGTAGCGCGCGCCGAATACTATCTTGCCGCCAATTCACCGCGCGTCGAGGCGCCGCAGATCGAGGCCTGGATGCAGACCGGGCGCAACCTTCCGCAGGCCGAACAGCTGGCCCGGCTGGGCGAGCGGCGCGGCGTTTCGGTGCCGGTTTCGCTCCCTGCCAAGCAAGGGTTCGTGCAGCAACCCGGCCAGGTCCGCCGCACCCGCCCTCGCTCGGTGAACGACGGCACTATGCCCTCCTCGCTCGAAGCTGCGATCCTTGAACGTATTACCAACGACGACCCCAACGGCGCGCGCCAACTGCTTGACGGGATCGACGCTTCGCTCAGCTCTGCTGCAAGGGCCGAATGGCGCCAGCGCGTGGCATGGTCCTATTTCATCGAGAACATGGACGACCAGTCGCTTGCCATGGCGCGCACGGTGAGTGAAGGTACCGGCGAGTGGGTGGCCGAGGGGCAGTGGGTCGAAGGGCTGGCCTCGTGGCGGCTCAACGATTGCGCAGGCGCGCTCGATGCGTTCCGGCGCTCCGCCTACAACGCGATCAACCCCGAACTGCGCACGGCGGCGCTCTACTGGGGTGCCCGTTCCGCGTTGCTGTGCCGTCAGCCCGATCTCGCAACGGAAATGCTGGGGCAAGCGGCGGCCAACGATGGCACGATGTACGGTATGCTTGCTGCCGAGCAGCTGGGCCGCGATTTGCCCGACCGGGTGGAAAGTGCCGACTTCTCCGAGGCCGACTGGCAGCAGCTTGGTGGCAACCAAAACGTCCGCATCGCCATTGCGCTGGCGGAACTTGGCCGCGATATTCTGAGCAGCGAGGTGCTGCTGCACGAAGCTGCCATCGGACCGGCCAGCAACTATGCCGCGCTCTCGCGCCTCGCCCGCTCGCTCGGCTTCCCGCAGACGCAGCTTTACATGGCCTACAATGCGCCGGTCGGCACCAGCAGCGATCCGGCCTCCTACTTCCCGGCGCCGAAGATCGCGCCGCGCGGTGGCTGGCAGATCGATCCAGCGCTGGCCTTTGCGCATATCCTCCAGGAATCGAACTTCCGCGCCAGCGCGGTCAGCCCGGCCAATGCACAGGGGCTGATGCAGATCACCCCGATCACGGTGCGCCAGCACGCGGGCTGCGTCGGCCAGTCTTCGGGTTCAATCGATGTGTTCGAAGAGAGCACCAACCTGGCGCTCGGCCAGTGCAACATCCAGATGCTGCGCGACGATTCTGCCATACGCGGAGAGCTGCCGAAGATGATGGCGGCCTACAACGCCGGGCTCACCCCGGTTCGCCGCTGGGAGAGCGAGGTCAACGATCAGGGCGATCCGCTGCTGTACATGGAGGCGATCCCCTATTGGGAGACGCGCAGCTATGTCGCCATCGTGATGCGCAACTACTGGATGTACGAACGGCAGGCCAATGCCCCCTCGGCCAGTCGCCGCGCGCTGGCGCAGAACGTCTGGCCGCAACTCACCACCGGCACCGCCGGCGAGGAACGCGGACAGACGAGCGGCCGCGTCTACTTCTCCAACTGAGGCCTCACCGATGGCAATCGACACCACCCGAACCTTCACCCCCATCACCATCGCGCTGCTGACGGTGTCCGACACACGCGGCCCGGAGGAGGATACCTCGGGCGACATTCTGGCCGAGCGCATCACCGCCGCAGGCCACACGCTCGGCGCGCGCACAATCCTGCGTGACGATGCCGAGCTGATCGCCGCGCAGCTTGAGGCGTGGATAGAAGATCCCGCCATCGACGCGGTGGTCTCGACCGGCGGCACGGGCCTCACCGGGCGCGACGTGACGCCCGAAGCGCTTGACCGGGTGAAGGAGAAGGACATCCCCGGCTTCGGCGAACTGTTCCGCTGGGTCAGCTACAACACCATCGGCACCAGCACGGTGCAGTCGCGCGCCTGCGCGGTGCTGGCGCGGGGCACCTATATTTTCGCGCTGCCCGGCTCGAACGGCGCGGTGAAGGATGGCTGGGACAAGATCCTCGCCGAACAGCTCGACAGCCGCAACCGGCCCTGCAACTTCGTCGAACTGATGCCGAGGCTGCGCGAAAAATAGCTTCCCCGACTCGAATGTTCCGTTTATGTTCCTACTGTGGAACAGCAGCGGATCAAAGGTCGGGGGGCGCAATCGGGCAAGGTTTCCGCGCGCTTTGCCCTGCCTGAGCGGACCGAGGACGGCGACTGGCGTGATGCGCGCGAGGCCGTCGACGGCGGGCCGCCACCGCTGCGCACCGAGGTGACCGAGGAGCATCCCCGCTCGATCCTCAGCTACAATACATCACCCGACATTCCGTTCGACCGTTCGATCAACGCCTATCGCGGGTGCGAGCATGTTATGTCGGGTACCACTTAAAATATCCCATCGAGCAAAGAGTTACAATGACCAGCATCAGCACTTGCATAGTCATACGCCAGATTTGTTGCTCATCTGGACATTGAACCCATTGAAATTGGAGAACCTTTCCTCCTTCCATGGTTTGGTCATATAGGACTTCAAAATTTCTCATGCACAAAGTTTCTTACAGTCCAGACCCAGTTTCCGCGTCCTCTCCCACGGTTCTGCAGCCATGGTTCAGCAGAACTGGCCTCAAAGCAGGTCATCCTGCCATTTGGTGTGATGGGGAACTCTTTGAAGAGGGTTGTCGCTGGCTGAATGAAGAGATTGTGCCAATCCGTTCCAGTGCCAAGACTTGGGCGCAGGCAGCGCAAAGTTTGCTCACCTGGCTTGATTTTCTTGGAGCGATACAGGTTGATTGGCGTCACGCTGGTAAGGACGAGCTGGTAGCCTACCGAGATGCTTATCTCGGCTCGATTTCCCCGCAAACCGGTAAGGAGTATTCTTCCAACACGGTTTCAGTGCGAATGACTTACCTCATCGATTTCATTAGCTTTGCGGTCGAACAAGGGTGGATCTATAGTGATTTCAGGTCAGGCAAAGTTGCACAGCCCAGACCCAAAGCATGTACACCAACCGACCAAGACCCGCTAGCACACATACGCAAGGGCAATCGCCAGCTTGTAGCGGGAGGTGGTGTAGCAGCGTCCGGACTTAACAAGCTGATCCCTAAAGCCAGCCAGGACGACACCGTTAGGGTCCTGTCGCGCGAAGATCTTGCAGCTCTTTTGCGTTGGGCTGGGCCTAGGCCGAGCGAGAGGGAAGCAGAAGACGGCGGAAGTGACCGAGATTTCGTGTTGTTGGATTTAGGCTGGGCGTGCGGCCTGCGCGTTCAGGAAATCGTAAATATAGATATCCTGTCCATTCTCGCACTCCCAGCGAATCCCAGTTTCCCAGGAGAGATGGCTAAACTGCCGATCAAGGGAAAAGGCGAAAAAACTCGATTGATCGACGTACCGTCTTGGCTTTTGCTTGATCTGCAAGCCTATGTCGAAAATGAACGGAAGCGCGCCCTGAGAAAGCGCGGGCACAGAATTGATGAGCGGCAACTTATACTCAATTCTGAATACTCTTCTCGCTCCGGCAAGCCCATGACGAAGGCGGCGATGCAGGATCTTATGCGACGGGCATGCGCGGCTTGCGGGCTGCTCACCAAAGTCAGGAAAACCAATCCCGAGACTGGTGAAGTCGTATTCATGGAGATTCCTAAGTATTCCATGCACTGCCTGCGGCACGTCTACGCTGTGATGACCTACCACAATCACCGCAAGTCGGGATTTGCGGACTTGGATGCGTGGAAATATGTGCAAATGCAATTAGGTCACAAGTCGCCGACAACGACGATCAAAACCTACCTCAATCATATTTCCGTCTGGGCTGATTATCGAGCCGCCCGCAGCTTGCTCCAGATGGTTCGATGAGCCCGAGGCGTTTCAAGACGGCTGCCTCCGTCGTAGCTCAAGCCAATGCCCGTGCAGCAGAGGCGTCAAAAAACATCGCTCAACCTATGCCGTTAATGCTGCGGCCGGAAGAGCGAAGCGCACCCGTCGCGTTCCATTCACGCATCGACGATTCACGTGACCCAGAGACCGGAGCGCCCCGGCTGCGCGTCATCTTCCCCAACAATGATGCTCCTGAAATCTACGAGCTCTCGTGCTTGCTCGCACATGAGGAACTGGCTCTTTTCCTTGCAGAAGGCTTCAACCATTGGGCGGCTTCGGTGAGCCCTCCAACCCGCGATAAGCGGCTCCGCGAACTGACCAGAGGGATCGGCACATTTTTGATGAGCCTAGACCAGAAGGTCACGCCAACTTCGATCGACGAGGCCTTTTGGACGAGCTTCGTTGTCTGGCTGAACGGGCCGCGCCACAGAAGCGGAAAGACTTGGGCTCCAGCAACCAGAGCGAAAACTCTCAACGCAGTTAAGATTTGTATTTCAGCACTTCTGGATCATCCCGTCCACGGCGCGGCTGCAACCACCATTATGGATCAGTCTGGATTTCCTCATAACTCTTGGCCTGGGCGTTCTAGAAAGAGCGTTCCGACTAAGGTTTTGTCGCCTACAGAACGGCAGGCCATGATCTTCGCTTGTCTAAGCGAAATCGCGGTGACTCGCGAGCACCTGCTGGAGCGTGAAGCCATCCTTGCGACCGGTCGAGCCTTGCTTGAAGATGCGCAGTCCGAAGGCCGCGCCCCCCCCTATTACTCGGAAGTTGGAGCTTGCGCAGCGCGAATAGAACAATCATTCCCAGATCGACTAGCTTTGCCAAAAGACCTGCATCTCTTGGAACCCGCATTGGGCAGAGCCGTAGCTTACAAACATGGAATGATTCCAACTCGACGTCTACTATACGCAACGTTTCGAGACCTCGTGCCATTTGTAATCTTAATTGGCACGAAAACTGCCTTCAATTCAGACACAGTTTTGTCCTTGAAATGGAGTCAGGTCAGAACATCGAGAGACAAAAAGACAATTACATTTCTGGGGATCAAAAATCGTGCATCTGATCTCCAGGTCAGCATGACTGAAGCAGGCACAGCGCTCGATCACGATTTTGCCGCCGAACCTGGCGTACCTTTTGCTTTTGCCGACCTTCTCGATATGCTGCGCGAGCTCACGGAGCGTACTCGCCACATTCTTTCGGATCCAAGCCAGGCTGACAGGCTGTTTGTCGGCATTCCAGCTTGGGGGAGTCAAACGGTGAAATCGTACGACCATAAAAATGGTCCATCGTCTGACGAGGCTTGGAAGTATTCACTGCAGAAATTCGTGAACGACCATGGGCTAAAGCCGTTTTCATTACAGACGGTGCGATTTACTGAGGGGGAGTCAGAGTGGCGCAGGACAGGCGACCTACTTGCAGTGCGGGACCGTCTCGGCCACACACATATCGCTACAACGAGGACCCACTACACCAGTGATGGGATGCGACGTGACAGCCAGTTGCGCGTCGCTGAGACCCAAGCATTTTATCATCGGTGGGCTCGAACCGAAGGTCGCATCGATCCGCGGCAACAACCAGAGAAGTGTCGATCTGCTGCAACCCCTGGCTTTGGTTGCCTAGATCCCTTTAACAGCCCTCGGCCCGGACAAAGCAAAGGCAAGTTATGCACCGCCTATGGGGAATGCGCAGATTGCCCACTTGCACAGGCGTGGCCTCATAATGTGCAAGCGGCCGCCTACTATCTCGCTCTGCCAAAGGCGATCAACGATGCACGGCTAGGACGAATGTCACCTAGACACTGGGCACAAAAGTGGCCGCCAATCTTGAACGCCCACAATCATTTGCTTGACGAGATTCCCTCAGAGATACGGGCCAATGCGTCACGGCTTCACGTAAAACTCAAGCCGGTGGGTTGATCGCAATGCCCGCCGTCACAGAAAAATCGAACCGTGTCACGACCACATCCGCCGTTCTCGAAGTGACGGCTGAGAAACCGCTGCACCTGTGGCTTGACCGCGATCGCCTTGCGCTAGAACCCGTCTCCAGTAAGAGCCTCTGGGGAGACACCCGCTGGGTGTTCGACAACCCGACTAGCGGTGCCGTGGACAATGCAAGCACTATTAGCTGGGACTTGGAGCTGCTTGACGATGAAAATCTACTTGACCGCAAGTATGCTGATTTGCTGGACTGGGTACGCCGACTAGTATGGTCTTCCTTTGCTGCGCCTGGCGAAGGCGCCAGCGCTAGAAAGCCGGGCAGCTTAGGATCCTTGGCCGCTGGCATGCGGTATTGGATCTCTTGGCTTGTTCAGCAAGAAGTTACCTGGCCCCACGAGATCGACACGGATGTTGTCAAACTATACCAGACACATTTGCGCGACGACTTTGACGACGATTTACCTTCGAGGGCTCTGACCGAAGCGCAAGCTTACTCGCGTTTGCTTCCATTCCTCCTTCTTTGGCGTCAGCGCTTCACTTTGGAGCGGGCAGGTATTGCGCCTATGCCTACTCCGCCATTTGGCCGCTCTAGCGTAATCAATATTGCTATGAAGATCGCTTCAATTCAAAGGGGAAGCTATAGCCCTTTGCCAGACGAAGTTGCGATCCCGGTGCTCAACACCTCGATGGCTATGCTTGGACAGCCTGCTTCTGATGTCATCGCTCTGACTGAGGCCTGTGCGCAAGGCTACGCCGCAGGTATGGCTGAAAAAGTTGGGATTGACCGGAAAAAGTATCACGCGGAGCGTCGACAGCGCGCTGCGGCCAGAGCATTCCAGTTCGCCAAAATAGATGGTCGAGCATGGCACCCGCCGCTCGATCCTAAAGATTGGGATCCGACGATAGTCGCTACCATCGAAGGGACCTTGAAGTCATACCTTCAACGCAATCGTGCCAAATGGCTTGCGCAAGAGAAACGCCGGCCAACACTTCCACTCCACCGACGGAGAGGAAGAGAGTGTGTCGACCTCCGCAAGATTACCAAGGAGGCAGAACTCAGGCCAAGCGATGAACACATGTTTTCTCAGCATCAGGCTCTCAAAAGCTTGATCAATGCGACAGCGGTCGAGCAAGGATGCCCTAGACTGCAAGTACTTGATGTTATGCAACGGGTCCGCCAATTGATGATGTCGATCTGCTCGGCAGCCCACCTTGTGATTCAAGCAACGACCGGCATGCGGATCAGTGAAATTTGCGGCCTCAAGGCTGGGATTGATCCAGAAAGTTCCTTACCGCACTCAGTCCGCATTCAAGACAGCTTCGATGGTCTCAGCGAAGTCTTCGTCCTCACATCTGAACTTTCAAAAACCGAAGAAACACCAAGAGATGTACCGTGGGTCTTGGGCTATCGTCCAAAAGGAGCAAGCGAGCTGCCTCCTGCCGTCCACGCGATAATGATACTGACTCGGCTCCTAGCGCCATATCGTGAGCTGCTTGGTACCGACGACCTGTTTGTAACCCTTTGGTCTGGTAGAGGTGTTGCAAAGACCGCCGCTGGCGTCAGTCGAATAAACACTGATCGCCTGCGAGAAAGCGCGAAGGAATTCATCGCGGAATGGGTCGATCTTACCTCCCTCCCTGACGAAGCAGCGAGGAAAACTCGCGACAAGGAACTTGTACCCTATCGCGAGAGCCATGGGCGATGCATCATGACACATCAACTTCGAAAGAGCTTCGGATACTTCGCCTCCAACATCGACCGACGCCTTTTGCCCATATTACAGATGAATTTTCATCACGTCTCGGTCGCGATGACAGATGGCTCCTACACCGGGAACCCCGTGTTAGAACGTGATGCGAACGATGTCCGTTACCAGAGCCTCGCATTGGAGTCGCTCGAAATTGCCCGCGGTAGCAGCGGGATGGCGGGGCGATTCGGCGAGAAGTTGGAAGAGAAAACCATTGCCGAGCTAGGGCCGCGCATCCAAGGACTCTCGACCGAGGACGCATACCTCGAAGCATTTGTTTACGTTGAAGAGGCCGGAATCAACCGGTTGTATTTCGAGCCTTACGGAATCTGCGGAGCTCTAAGCGCGTCGCAAATGGCTTGTCACGATGCTGGTGGGACAACAGATATCGCTCGCTGGGAACATAGTCTGACTCCCAATTATGATACCCGGCATCCAAGCCTTTGCGCTGGCTGCGCTTGCTTCGCCATTTCCCGGCGGCACCTTCCATATTGGGAGACGCGATACATCGACAATAGCGCTCAACTTCGAGTTTTTGAGACGTTGGGTCTCACCGGCCCATTGGTTGACGGTTCCCTCACGCTCACCCAGGCACAGGCGCAGCAGTCGCTGGCAATCTGCCGCAGGCTCGGAAGTGACATGGCAGATCTTGAGAGCCGCCTCCAGATTGAAGTGAAGGAGGCGCTCGATGCCACGTAGGAGAACAAACTCGCCAGACCGGATTAAGCAGGATTTCCTTGATGCGATTGAGCGCTTGAAAAATGGGCGACCGCAGGATCCGGAATTGCGTGATAAGGTCGCGAGGGGCAAGGCTGTCAAAATCAACATCCTGACGGTTTCTAAAGAGGCAGGGCGCGCTCGCGGGCTGATCGGCAAAGAGAACTGCCGTTACCCCGAAGTGCGCCAGCTTGTCTTGATGGAGGCTGACGCAAGTGGACTCGTCCCCAAAAGCCGCGATGATGTAATCAAAAGATTGCGAGTCGAGATCGCCGAACTGCGGGCGCAGCTCTCACACGCAGAAGCCCATGCCGCTTATCACTTTGCTGAGAGGACAAAGGCGGAAAAGGGTATGCGCGACTACAAGAGCCGATATGAACGGTTGAGGGCTAAAGTGGTTAAGGACACGAAGTCCAGAGAAAGTACGGTGATTCCATTGTACCCTGAAACTGCTGACGAAACCAAATGAACTACTGCGTAGGCCCGTCCACAGAGTGGCTAACTACATCGGCACGACTACCTTTCCATGGTCCCAACCACCTCAATCCGACCTTCGAGTTCGTCGAAGCGCCAAGCCCCCGGCATGTTGTGGCGTTCTCCGTCGCTGCCTTCGATTGTGACAGTCGCCTCGCAGTTTTGACCAGTTAATGGCGATGCTGATGCGCAGCTTATGTCGCGAGCTGAAATGAACTTTGAACCCGCAATATATTCTGCCTCTCCCTGCTCAGAGCGCGCGTTCTGGGCTGTTTCGCGCGCACCATCAGCCAACTCGTTATCCGTCCCCAAACGACGAGCAATGTCTGCCGATCGCTGGGCGCTCTCTTAAAAATTCTCCGCATGACATTGCAGGAATTCAGCCCGATCCAATTGCGCTTGTTGCTCGACAGGCCACCGCCGTTCGATAGCGGCCTCATGGTCACTGTCTGAAGGGCCGCACGCCGCAGCGAAAGCCAACAGGCCTAATCCCAGAGCGCGCCTCATTGGTCGTCTCCGTTATCCGCGACTGGCTGCACCCGCGGGGAGAACGTCTTGAATTGCCGCTGGTCCCTGCCCTCGAATTTCAGCAGCTTGAACGGCGCCCCGGTTTCCTGATCGGCGAACTCAAGCTGGCGATCGTTGTGAAAGGCATTGATATACAGGTTGGCACTACGGATCTCGTTCATGCCGTTCGCGACCAGAGCCTGCACGATGCAGTCGACCGCGTCCTGAAATTCATGCGGGCGGTACTGGCCGCTCATCTTGATCCGCATGTCGTCGTTACTCCCTGACCAGCTTTCAAGCCGGGCCGTAGTAACATCCGAGACTGAGTCCGAAAGCGCTGCCGTCTTTAGGCAGGGCCCTGGACATGCACGACAGCGACCCGGCCAGTAGCACTGACCAAGCCCCAGTCGTTCAGCGGAGTTACTACGCTCCGGACAGCACTTTCCGCGGCGTTGGCCAAGCTATTGCATCGACATGGCGTTTTGTCATCCCCGCGCGATTAGCGTTCGGCGATTGTTCCCCGTCCACCGCTTTGCTAGTCGTTGTACCAAATCTGGACCAACGGGGAATTCATGCCGATATTGTCGTGGCTTACGCGCGAGCAGGATGTGAAGGCAGCGGACAGCGTTCCGTATCGCCTGCTTGAGCGGGACGATGCGCTATCCGACGGCGAGTCCGATAGCGGCAATATGCTGATTCAGGGTGACAATCTGGAGGCGTTGAAGGCGCTGCTGCCCTATTATCGCGGGCAGGTGAAATGCATCTATATCGATCCGCCGTACAATACTGGCTCAGCCTTCGAGCATTATGACGACAATCTGGAACACAGCCGCTGGCTGGCGATGATGTGGCCGAGGCTCGAGCTGTTGCGGGAGTTGCTCGCCGAGGATGGCAGCATTTGGATCAGCATGGACGATGACGAGGCTCACTACCTCAAGATTATCCTCGATGAGATTTTTGGACGCCAGAATTTCGTCGCCACCTGCATGTGGCAGAAGCGATATTCGCGCGACGGGCGTGGTGCCATTGGAGACGCGCACGAGAGCGTCTTCTGCTACGCATCGTCGGCTGAAGAATTCAAACTGACTCGCAATCTTCTGCCACTCTCAGATAAGCAGCGGAAACTGTACAAGAATCCCGATAGGGATCCGCGTGGGCCATGGCAGTCGGTATCGATGCTTGCCCAAGGGTACCGACCCAATCAAATGTACGAAATCCAAGCTCCAAATGGGGCCAAGCATACGCCCCCAGACGGGAACTGTTGGAAGCTGATTGAGCCAGAATTCAAAAGGCAACTCGAAGATGGGCGGATTACCTTTGGTGCCAATGGAGACGGCGTGCCTCGACGAAAATATTTCCTCTCCGAGGCGAAGGGAGTGGTTCCGTGGACTTGGTGGCCTCATGAAGAAGTGGGGCACACAGGGGAGTCCAAAGCCGAGATTAAGGCGCTCTTCGGGAAAGATGTTTTTGACACACCCAAGCCCGAACGGCTGATGAAGCGCGTCTTGGAGATCGCTTCAAATCCGGGCGACCTTGTCCTCGATTCGTTCCTCGGATCAGGCACCACCGCAGCAGTAGCGCACAAAATGGGTCGCCGCTGGATTGGCGTCGAGATGGGCGATCACGCTCATACCCACTGTGTTCCTCGCTTGAAGAAAGTCGTCGAAGGCGAGCAAGGCGGAATCAGCGAAGCGGTCGAATGGAAAGGCGGTGGCGGCTTCGCGTTCTACCGGCTTGGCGGCGAGGTATTCGCCCCGGATGGCACCATCGCACCCGGGATCAAGTTCGCGCCGCTCGCCGCGCATATCTGGTTCGCTGAAACCGGCACTCCGATGGCTGGCGATGCGGCGACACCGTTTCTTGGTGTGCATGATGGCACGGGCATCGCGCTACTCTACAACGGCATCCTCGGCGACAAGAGTGTCGCGGGCGGCAACGTGTTGACCCGAACGACGCTCGGCATCATTCGGGAAGCAGCCGGTGACTTCGACGGCCCGCTGATCGTCTATGGCGAGGCAAGCCGGATCGGTCCCGAAGCGCTGAAGCGAGAAGGCATCACCTTCAAGCAGACACCCTATGACGTGAAGGCCCGCTGATGCAGCTCAAGACCTATCAGCGCGAAACGCTGGGCACGCTCCGCCGCTTCCTGCGCGATGCGCGGGTGCGCGGCCCGAAAGCGGCCTATGAGGCGATCACGTCAGAGCCGGATCAGGCCAGGCGGCTGCGCGGCTATGGCGGCAGCTACACCCCGCTGCTGGGCGATGAGGAGCTTCCCTATGTCTGCCTGCGTCTGCCCACCGGGGGCGGCAAGACGATCCTCGCCGCGCATTCCATCGCCGCCGCAGCCGAAGACTATATCGGGCAGGAGTTCCCGATGGTGCTATGGCTGGTGCCGTCGACCACGATCCGCAAGCAAACCGCCGAAGCGCTGCAGAACCCGCGTCACCCCTATCGCAAGGCCCTGTCCGAACATTTCGGCGAGCCGTTGCGCGTCTTCGATATGTCCGATTTCCTGCGCCTGCGCCCGCACGATATCGGCCGGCATCTGTGCGTGTTCGTCGGCACGATCCAGAACCTGCGCGTCAGCAACACCGATGGACGCAAGGTCTATGACCATCAGGAGGATCTGGAGCCGTTCTTCACCAAGGTGCCCAAGCGTGCGAAAGGGTTGGAGCCGCTGGGCGAGGATCTCACGAAGAAGGTCGGCGGCGATCCGGCCGATATCCGCTACAGCTTCGCCAATCTGATGCACCTACATCGCCCGCTCATGATCGTGGACGAAGCGCACAAGGCGGTGACCGGCCTTTCGCGCGAAATGCAGTCGCGGGTGAACCCTGCCGCTGTGATCGAGTTCACCGCCACACCGCAGAAGAAGAGCAACATCCTGCACGCTGTGAGTGCGCTCGAACTCAAGAACGAGCAGATGATCAAATTGCCCGTCCAGTTGGGTGAACACCAAACTTGGCAGGGCGCAGTGACGGCGGCAATCGCGAAACGCGCAGAGCTGGCCGAGGAAGCGGAGAAGGACCGCGAGGGGTACATCCGCCCCATCGTGCTGTTCCAAGCGCAGGACAAGGGCCAGGAGGTCACGGTTGAGGTGCTCAAGCAGCACCTGATCGATGTGCACCGGGTAGACGAAAGCAGCATCGCAATCGCCACCGGCGAACAGCGGGAGCTCGACGGGATCGACCTGTTCGATCCGAATGCCGATCCGCTGATCGAATATGTCATCACCAAAGAGGCGTTGAAGGAAGGTTGGGACTGCTCCTTCGCCTACGTGTTCTGTTCAGTGGCCAACATCAAAAGCTCGACTGACGCCGAGCAGTTGCTCGGCCGCGTGCTGCGCATGCCCTACGCCACGCGGCGCAAGTCGCCGAAGCTTAATAAGGCTTACGCCAACCTGGTCAGCAAGAGCTTTGCCGAGGCGGCAACGGCGCTGCGCGATCGTCTGGTCGACATGGGTTTCGAGGAAACCGAGGCCGAAGAGAACATCGAAGCTGATCCGCAGTTCGGCAGCGATGATCCGGACGATCTGTGGGCCCCGCGACGCAGGCCCAAGCCATCGGTCCGGATCGAGATCGAAGCCAGCGACGAAGAGCTTTCGAACGCCCGCGAGGCAGCATCGGACAACATCGCCGTCACGAAGGATGACGATGGCAAGGCAACCATCGTCGTCACTGGCTTCGTCCGCGACGAAGAAATCGAGCAGGTTGCAGCTGCCCTTCCCCAAGCGGCCGCCGACCGCATCCGCGAGGACGTAGCGAAATACAACGCCGAGCATGCCCACAAGGCTTCGCCCGCTGAGAAGGGCGAGGAGTTCGTCGTACCGGCCCTGATGGCCCATGTGCAGGGCGATCTGGTGTTCGCTGACAGCGAGCGGTTCGCCGAATATTTCGACTGGTCGCTGAAGGACGCCCCGGTCCAGCTCGGCAAAGACGAGTTCGACGTCAACGCGACCGAGGACGGCTTCGAGATCGACCTCGACGGCAATAATCTGACGCTGAAGCCGACCGACCAGTCAGACCAATTGTTGCTCGACATCGAAGTGGATGGCTGGAGCGAAGCCAGCTTGGTGCGCCTGCTCGCCAAGCAGGTGCGGGCGGATGATGTGCCGGCCAGTGAGATGCTCGCGTGGCTGTCATCGGTAGTGCAGCACCTGACCGGCACACGCGGGCTGCCCCTGGCTGCGCTGATGCGATGCCGGTTTATCCTCGCGCGTAAGCTCAAGGACAAGGTCGACGCGCTGCGCAAGGCTGCCCGGGAGAATGCATACCAGACCTGCCTCTTCGCTCCTGATGCCGAGGTGGAGGTATCCTTCGATGAAGGCTTCCGCTTCTTCGACGGCATGTTCGATGGTGTGCCGAGCTATCGCGGCACCAAATACACCTTCGCGAAGCATTTCCTCGGCCCCGATCGTGTCCCGCGTTTCGATGGCAAGGGCGAAGACGGTGCTGAGGGCGAGGAGTTTAAGGCGGCGCAGCTGATCGATGCGATGCCCGAGATCGAATACTGGGTCCGCAACGTGTCGCAGCATCCGAATGCGTTCCGCCTTCCGGTCGCGGGTGGCTGGACCTACCCGGACTTCGTCGCGAAGCTGAAGGACGAACGCTTGCTTGTCGTCGAGTACAAAGGCAGCCATCTCGTCGCCGACTCCGCCGAAAAGCGTGCCGTTGGCGATCTGTGGCAAGCTCGTAGCGGCGGCGACGGGGTGTATGTTTTTGCCGAGAAGGCTGTCGACGGCAAAGGCGTGCGGGAGCAAATCAGAGCACAGCTCTGAACCACCAACACCTCGCTCCCCTTTACCTGCGCAATCCAGCTGCTAACATTCAGCCAGAACCTTTCAGCTGCTCGGTCGCATCGCCCAGGCTCCGCGATCGACAGGATACGTGTACTCAAACGAAAGGCTCTATCTCATGAAAAGTCATGCATGTTTCCGTGTTTCGGTCGACGAAGTCGCTCAGGATTTCGCGAAGTACGCCGAACTCGCCAAGACCCGCACATTCGAGATTTACGACGAAGGTAAAGTTGAGGTGATGCTGGTGCGCATTTCTGCTGTTCCCGAGTGGGATCGCCAACTGCAGAGAAGCATCCGTACGGATATGTTAACTCCGGAAGAGTGGGAGATGTCCATGACCCCGCCAGATGATCTCAGTCACCTGCGGGAAAGCTATGACGATTGGGAGGATCCTAACCAGTAAGTTCACGCCGGTCAGCGTGATAAAATGGCGCTGACCGGCAACACTTCTATGGCAGCTCTGCGCCCAATCCCGGTCATCCACCTTTGCCCGTGCGACGCCTAAAAGCGGACGTTACCGTCGTCTGAAGCGAGTGGACACCTCTGGGACGAAGCTGCCGCTCAGAAGTCATCTGTCGAATGACAGGTCCCGCCAAAAGCTGACCTTCAGCATGGCGCGGCCCCACCGCTCGGAATGTCACAAGCTGGGCAGGTAGCGATTGGTCCGCTTTTACTCGATCCTGTTGATCGGGTAACCGTTGCCGATGGCCCCGAAAAGGCGGTCAGCCAGTCCTACAGGTTCATGGTCGTGGCCGTGCCGAGCATCGAGTACATGTTGCCGGCTCGCTCGCAGCCGCTGTCGGGGCCAGCAAAGGTTCAGTTCTTGCGTCCCTGCACTATGCCGCGAAGCACATTCTCCCTCGGGTTGTTGGCGATATCGACTCTGCCGTCTTGCGTGTCTCATCGCGCGGTCAAAGACGGCCTCCAGACCGCCCGTACCGGCATCGCTCGGCTTTGCCATTGAGATTTGCAGAGCTTTCTCAGGGCAAAAGTAAGCGCAAATGGTTGGGGTCCCCCCCAAACAGCCGACCTCTTGCCCTACTTCAATTCATGACCCGAGGTGATCCGCTTGGTCGTGATAATGTACGTCCGCTTGCCATTGTTACAATTGTTATCAGCGTGAGTGAGCTGCCATGCAAGCGCTCATCCCAGTTAAGGAGGCGGCGCGATTCAAGCTGTTGGAGAGGCCGGCAGCGCTCCCATTAAGCACGGCCACGGCTCACTTGTTCGTGGGCGTCAATGCCAACTGAACAACGCTTTTACCGAAAGCGGTGGCTCACTTAGGCTCTCTAGCAAGGATAAGGAGCGTCGGCTCGCCCGTCTCGTGAGCGCCAAGGTCGGCTAGCAGGATGCGCTTACCGAACGCGCGGTTGCGTCTGAACATGAACGCGCCTGTGCCAGAATACCTCACTTCGCCATAATCTCGCTT
Organism: Aurantiacibacter suaedae; assembly: GCF_005434915.1. Taxonomy (GTDB): domain Bacteria; phylum Pseudomonadota; class Alphaproteobacteria; order Sphingomonadales; family Sphingomonadaceae; genus Alteraurantiacibacter; species Alteraurantiacibacter suaedae. The sequence goes on along the minus strand of NZ_SKCG01000001.1, from coordinate 327,271 downwards.
CTCTTAGACAGCGCTGTCTAGACAAGCATTTCCGCGCTCGTTAACGGGCCCGCGATTTAACTCGAAGCTTGCGGCAATTCGCAAGGCAGATGAAAGTAATGGGAGAAAAATAATGCGTAGATCTCTGGTTTTGGCTATGGGTTGCGCGCTGGGAGCGTTGGTAGCGCCCAACGGAGCACTCGCCCAACAGGCAGCGCCTGATTCTTCGGCGTCCGAAGGGGACGCAGGAGACGCCATCATTGTGACTGCGCAACGTCGTGCCGAGGTCGTGCAAGACGTTCCGCTGGCGATCACGGCGCTTGGCGGCGACGCGCTGGAAGAGGAAGGCGTTCGCGACATCTCCAACCTGTCCGATCTGGCGCCCAGCCTGTCGATCACCAATAATGGCGGCACGCCGCAGGTGTTCATGCGCGGCATAGGCAGCACCAACACCAATGCCAATGGCGATGCTGCAGTGGCCGTACATATTGATGGCGTCTATCTCGCCCGCGCCAATTCGCTGAACGCGCAATTCTACGATCTCGCGCGGGTCGAGGTGGTGCGCGGCCCCCAGGGTACGCTTTATGGCCGCAACGCAACGGCCGGCGCCATCAACATCATCACCAACCAGCCGCGTTTCACCTTCGAGGGCGCGGCTGCGGTGGAATATGGCAATTACAACACCCTGGTCACGTCGGGCATGGTGAACGCGCCGGTTAGCGACACGATCGCCGTGCGCGCCGCCTTCCAGACCGTGCGCCATGATGGCTATTTGCGTACCGCCGAGGCACCGGGTGTCACCGGGAACGACCGCAACGATCAGGATGACGTGTCTGCCCGGCTGCAGGTGCTGTTCGAACCGACCGAGCGGCTGCGCATCACCGCGCGCGGTGACTTCACCCATCTCGGCGGCGCGGGCACTGCGCTTAATGCCTACCCGCTGCCTACCGGAGATCCCTACGAATCCACCGCCAAGCTCAACGTTTCGCGCAACAATCGCATCTTTGGTGGCAGCCTAGAGCTGAATTACGATTTCGATTTCGCCACGCTGACCTATCTTGGCGGCTACCGCGAACTGCAGCTCGACATCACGTCGGAGAATTTGACGCCCGGCAACAACCGCCCGAATTACATCAACAACCGGCAGAAGAGTTCGTCGCACGAATTGCGCCTGGCTGGCGACCTGGCCAGGCTGGACTGGGTCGTGGGAGCCTACCTGTTCGACGAGAAGAACATCGATGACGTCGATATCGGTCTCGCAAACGGTACGTTCCTGACCATCTTCCAGAACCCCATCAAGGCCAACAGCTTCGCGCTATTCGGTCAGGCGACCTACGAATTGACCGACGCGCTGCGGGTGACGGCGGGGCTGCGCTACACCGAGGATGAAAAGTCAAACCGGGGCGGCACATTCATCACCACGCCGCAGGGCGACGTGATATTACAGATCGCGGTCAACCGTGCCGATGCGGACTGGACATCCACCGATTGGAAGGTTGGCCTAGAATACGACATCGGCCCGGATTCACTAGTCTATGCCCAGGTCGCGACAGCCTACAAGGCGGGCGGCTATTTCGACGGGCCAGCGCCTAACACGTATGACCCCGAAGAGATCGTCGCTTACGAGATCGGATCGAAAAACACGTTCCTGAACGGCGACCTCGTCTTCAACCTGTCGGCCTTCTACAACGATTACTCCGACCTGCAGGTATCCGCCGTTGAGACCATTGCGGGGGAAGCGGCGCTGGTCACTCGTAACGCCGGCACCGCCACCATTTACGGCATGGAACTGGAAACGCGTTTGCGCGTGGCGGAAAATGGCGGATTCAGCTTCGTAGGATCATGGCTGCACGCCCGCTACGACGATTTCGTGCTCGAGCAGGGCGATCCGTTCGTCAACAATCCGGGCAATGCCAATGTGGAGCGCTGCTACACCGCCGATTACAGCCAGCCCGCGCCACGCCGGGCCGACTTCAGCGGCTGCGCGCTCGCCCGGACGCCGGAATGGTCGTTCACCACTGGCTACACCCACAACTTCGACCTGAGCAATGGCGCCGCGATCGAGGCGCAGGTGCAGACCCGCTTCGAGAGTGGCAAGGATCTGGAGTTTCACGGCTTTGCCAGCAATTATCAGGATTCCTTCACCAAGACCGACCTGTCGTTGACATATGTCGCACCGGAGGCGTGGCGATTGCAGGTCTATGTGCGCAACCTGGAGGATGAGGCGGTGAAAACCGTATCCAATTCCAATGCGCAGACAGGCGATTCGAGCATCGGCACGGCGGATTACGCGCCACCGCGCCAGTACGGCGTTCGCCTGTCGGCTACGTTCTGATGGTTGCGCAACGAGGAGAGCGCTGATGAAGTACCCCTGTGCGGCCCTTGCCGCTGCCGCCTGCATGGCTGCGCCACTGGCCGCGCAGGAGGAGTCGCGCCCTGAAGCGCCGCCGCCGATCATCGACGTGCACTTCCATGCGACTCTCGAGAGCAGTTCGTTGGGCGATCCGATCTGCCCCAACCCGCAGCAATTTCTCGCGCTCGACCCGAGTGATGCCCCAGGCGGCTTCTTCGGATGGTCGCAGGAAGATTGCTCGCCGCGACTCTATCCGGCACCACCTGGAGAATATCTGTCCACGCTGGTGGCCGAAATGGAACGGCTTAACGTCACGGCCGTGGTGTTCGGCGATCCTGAAAGCGTGCATGCCTACCAGCAGGCCGCTCCGGATCGCATGATCGCGGGCACCACCTTCGCCTCGGAGCCCGACACCGACAAGGCGGCCGAACTGCGCCGGCTGGAAGATTTGTTCACCGATGGCGGCTTCAAGGTGATGGGCGAGATCGGCTTGCAATATCAGGGCCTGTCACCAAGCGACCCTAGTGTGGATGAGTATTTCGCACTGGCCGAACGGCTCGACATCCCCGTTGCCATTCATATGGGCACCGGCGGGTCGGGTCGGGCCAATGTCCTCATGCCGACATTCCGCGCATCCATGGGTGATCCGCTGCTGCTGGAGGATCTGCTCGCACGTCATCCGAAGCTGCGGGTGCAGATAATGCATGCGGGTTACCCCATGATCGACAATCTGCTCACCCTGTTGCAGGCCAACGCCTACGTCCATGTCGACATTGCTGGCCTCATCTGGAGCTATCCAATCGAGGAGGTGAACCGCTACATCGAACGGATCGTGGATGCTGGTTTCGGCGACCGGGTCATGTTCGGAACGGACCAAGTCGCTTGGCCGGGGTTGATGGCCCACTCGATCAGTATCATTCAGAACGCGGAATACCTATCGCCGCAGCAGAAGCGGGATATCCTCTACAATAACGCCGCCCGTTTTTTGCGGATCGGAAGTAAAGTGGATAACTGATTCCGACGGCGCCTTGAAGAGCTGGGGATAGTCAGGAGTAGCTTGCTTTAGCGGCCGCTACGTGAACTTGGGCGAGGAATCCGTCGGAAGGCTCAACGCGCTTTATTGGGCGGCGCGATGATTCCGCCGCTTGCTGGCGCACCGGTAGCCTTGGACTTGGTGCTCCCTGCGCTCTTCTATGCCGTGATCGCGGTTCTCGGCTAGTTGCCAGAAGACCGTTGGCGTTAGATGTCGGCGGCCCCGGGGCGCGCGTCAACCTGCGTACGCGTTCGTTGACTTCTCCTAATCTATCGGGCGATAGACCCGCCTCTGCTCCGGCCGGAAGAGCATCGATTTTGGGGGAGACATGTTGCATGCGTGAGGGTGTGGGTTCCCGTGTCACGATGGAGGTCGTTGCCAAGCGCGCCGGTGTGTCCCTCAAGAGCGTTTCACGGGTCGTAAATGGCGAGGCGGGGGTCTCCGAAGAGCTGCGTGCGAAAGTGACAGAAGCCGTTAACGCGTTGGGTTACGTGCCCGATGTGGCGGCGCGGTCGCTGGCCGGGGTGCGGTCCTTCACCATCGCTATCTTGTTCGACAATCCCTCGTCCAACTATAACATGAAGATTCAATCCGGAGCTTACGAAGCCTGCAGCGATGCAGGCTATCACCTGCGACTCTACGAAATCCAATCGGATTGTTCGGATGAAGAGCTCATCCGGCAGCTCTCCGGCATCCTGCAAAAGGGCCGTTGCGACGGTTTCGTGCTATCACCCCCGCTGTGCGACGATTCACGCCTGCTGGATTTCCTTGAGCGCGAGCAGAAGGCCTACGTAAGGATCGCGCCTGTTCTGGAGCCCAGCCGAACAAGCGCCGTTGAGACTGACGATTTCGAAGCTGCGGGCGAGGTCGCTCGCCTGTTCCACCGGCTGGGACACAAGAGGATAGCGCTGGTCAACGGGCCCGTCACGCACGGCCAAGCAATCTATCGGCGCGACGGCTTTCTCAAGGCAATCCAGTCGCTCGTCCCTAACGCCACGGTTCGCGAGGATTGGGGCGACTTCACCTTCTATAGTGGAATGATGGCGGGGAAGCGCTTGCTGAAGGGCTGCGAGCCGCCTCAGGCGGTCTTTGCCACCAATGACGACATGGCGGCGGGCGTGATGAACGCTGCGCAGCAGATGGGTTACCGAGTGCCGGAGGATCTCTCGGTGTGCGGCTTTGATGACGGGATCATCGCGATGACGATATGGCCCCATCTTACGACTATCCACCAACCGATCGCGGAGATGGCTTCCAAAGCGGTAAGGATGTTGATTGAGGGGCTGCCAAAGGAACCGGTCACAAGATTGGTCAATACCTATCTGGTCGAACGGGATTCAGTGGCGTCCGCCGCGACGCTACCTGCGTAGAGTAGTTATGGCGATCGGGATGGTGCGTTTTGAGGCTTACGGTTAGGCGGCTCTATTGAAATGAGCGCCTTGTCGTATCGAATGGGAGGACGCGCCCGAACGATCAGGATGCGGACGCGAGGTTGAAACGTCGTTTCACCGTTTCGAATGTCTGCTATCCCGATCCGTGCTCCGGCAAACTGCGGCTCTGGATCGTCCGAAATCTTGGCCACCTTGAACATGCTGATCCGAGGCCCGCTTTAAGGCAATCGTGGGCCAAGCTTCAATTGTCGGTATTTGGGCACGTTGCAGTTAATTCACTTTGAGGCGTCAATACGGCAGCTTCTATCAGAAGCAGATGTTCGCCGTGGGCAAGCTAAACGGCCGGGTCTGGGTCAGCTCGAGCCTTGCAGCATTTGCTCCCTAGATCAGACGACGTTCTTCAAATGGCCAATTCTGGCCATCGGAGAATGAACATGGAAATTTCTGAGACCAAACTCAAGTCGCCCAAGCGTCAAGTCTGGAACGCTGGGCGCACTGTCGGCGCAAAGCGGGCGCTGAAGCCCAAGCAGATTTGGGAGATCCGTTTTTTCCTCAATGAGCGGCGCCGCATTCGAGATCGGGCATTGTTCGACCTCGCGATCGACAGCAAGCTACGTGGCTGCGACTTCGTTCAGATGAAAATCGGCGACATTGTCAGTGGCGGGCAGATCCGCACGCGCGCACTGGTGACACAACAAAAAACGGGTCGGCCTGTTCAATTCGAACTGCTCCCAGATGCCCGGGCCAGCCTGCTGGCTTGGCTCGAGCGGCGGGGCGGCACTGTGGACGACTATGTTTTCCCAAGTCGCGTTGATCGCAGCGGCCATCTCAGCACCCGCCAGTATGCTCGACTCGTTGATGAATGGGTCTCGGGGGTAGGTCTGATGCGAAGTGAGTATGGCACACACTCGCTACGCCGAACGAAAGCGTCGATCATCTACCGGGCGACAGGCAATTTGCGCGCCGTCCAGATCCTGCTCGGCCATAGCAAGATCGAGAATACGGTACGCTATCTCGGGATCGACGTGGAAGACGCTCTTGCCCTCGCCGAGAACACTGAAATCTGAACCCGATGGCTCCTCGCCGATGGCGGGGAGCCAGCCTCACTGCGCTTGGGACTTTCCTGCCGTTCAGAGGCGACGGGCGAAACGGCAGGTTACGCCAACAGCTAACATTCGGCGATCACCAAGTCGAGCTACGGGAAAAGGCAAAAACTGGGCCGTTTGCGGACAGTCCGGTTTCAGCAATCGGGCCGGGCAATGCTGCCTTTTAGCTAACGACCCGATCGTGGAAGGTATCGGCTATCACTTTGTAAATGAGACTTGCAAAGGATTGGATTAGAAAACCTATTGGTCACTCACCCAAGCGCATTACTATTAATGCTCTACAAGCCTGAACGGCAGGCCTGCTCAGGCATGATCATGAAAGAAAATAGCGCAAGCTTGGCGAGAGTTTTCAAAATCTAATGTTTACGGCTGTGCTGCGCTCCTGAGAAGAACAAAACATGTTCGTGTTGGGAAAAACGGGCGAGTTCGTCGCAAGCTGTGTAATCATGATGTAGCTTGCCGTCTTTAGGGTATTCGCTCGCGCGAGAGGCGCGCCGCTTGTGGTAGAGGCCCGCCTCTGCAAGGCTCTGCCGCCGCTCAGGGAGCATTGTCTTGCTCTCACGCCAAACGGTGTTGCATGAAGAACCGAAGCATCTCGCGCGATGCATCAGGCCCGGACTTGGCGGTATAAGACCCCGAAGGCGATCCGCCCGACCACGCATGCCCCGCACCTTTCAGCAACCAGCTTTCCGACATGCTGCGCCCTTCGCCGTCAAGCATCGCGGTTTTGCGATATGCGCCACCGGACCGTCCGCACCCTGTTGTGACTTCGCGCTTCAAGCCAGCCATCGCCGGAGTCGCTTTCCAAGCTGCATGAATTCGATCGCTATTGACGGGATGGACGGTGTTGTCGCGATCACCGTGAAAGGTGATGATTGGGACGTACTTCCCGCCGGAAGCCGGCTCACGGATCGACCCACCCCCGCGCATTGCTGCGAGCGCACTCGGCAGGTCTTTCGCTGACCCGCATGCAAGCCCCGAGTGAACACCAGCCGCGGCGTAGAGGTCGGGAAAAGCGCTCGCCATGATCGCGGCGGCCGCCCCGCCTGCGGAAAGCCCGGCGACATAGACGCGCTGGGAGTCGACGCCTTCGGCCGCGATGATCTCGCGGGTGATCGCAGCGATGACCGCCGGTTCGCCCGAGGCCTTGCCCTGATCGCCGGGCCGGAACCAGTTCCAGCACTTCTGTGCATTCGCAGACCGGGTTTGCTCGGGATAGGCGACAATGAATCCCAGTTCGTCCGCAAGCGCATTCATCCGCGTTCCGCGCGAGAAATCCTCCGCAGATTGCGTGCAGCCATGCAGCATGACCACGAGCGGAGCAGGATCGTTCAAGCCGCTCGGCCTGTAGAGCAGATAATCGAGAGAGCCGGCGGCATTGCGCAATGTGCGCCGCTCGAAGCTCGCCGGGCTGGGGGTGGCTGGAGCGCGCCTTGGATTGCCGGGTTCGGTCGCTGGCCTCGCAATGGGAGCGGGCAAGGCGATGATGTCGCCGATCTCGTCGACCGAAGTCTCGCGAGCAGTGGCCGGTGCATTCCTGAAGCGTAGATTGCGCTGGATAAGATCGGTCGCCTGCCGGAGCCTCCCTGCCCGCGTGAGGGCGAGAACCTCCGACATGCTAGCGGTTAGGGGATTGGACATTTCAAGTACCTTCGGTTGCTGCGTGAAAATCACGCAAGGCGGTCGGCAAGGGCCGATTTCACTTCTGGCGGCGCGTGGAAGGCGCCCAGAATGGAGAGCGATCGAATGGTCGCCTGCGCCAACTCCGCATCGACGTCGTTGGCGATGCTGAGCAGACCGAGCACGCGAAAATCGAGCATCTCGCCCGCGTCGCGTGCCGCTTCGAGATCGGCACGAACCACGTGGCGGATGCCCAGCACGGGGGTGTCGCGCCCCTTCACCTGCCGGGCAATCTCGTCGTGCCGGGCAAGCTCATTTCGGATGGCGGTGCGGATGAAGTCGGTGCGATTTGCAAAGACGCTTTCGCGCACCAGCAAGTCTATCGAGCCGAGATCAACGAAGCCCAGATTAATGGTAATTTTTTCAGTTTCGGTGTTGGGGCGGGTCGACATAGCCATCTGTTGATCATCCCAGTGGATGGTGATGAGATGGTGCAGTCCATGCATCTCCACAAGGGGCCGCGTCCGCTTTTTATATATCATCCGCAGAAATTCGCGGAAATTCGGCATTGCTTTCCTTGATCGCTCATGCCGCGGGAACGAGTGAGCCCGTCTGGCATTGGCAAGTTAGCTACCAGCCGCTTTCGACGGTTTCGGGCGTTCGATCGAGAAACGCCAATTCCTTCTATTTCGACTCCTAGTCGTCCGCGCAGCCGCTCCGGTGCGCGGCCCCTCCCTTTGAAGGATTACCCATGAGCGCTCCCAAGAATCTCTCAGAACTCTACGTCGAGGAACTCAAAGACCTGGTGTCGGCGAATGATCAGATGAAGAAGATCGTTAAGCAGATGGCGAAAAAGATCGAGGACGAGGCCCTGTCCGGGATGCTCGACGATGCAGTAGGCGGCATCGAGGAACACACCCAGACCCTGCGCGCAATGCTCGCCGACAATGGCGGAGCGGATAAATCCAAGGAACATTGCAAGGGAATGGAAGGCCTAGTCGCCGAAGCCCGCGCCCACGTGATCGACGAGGATGTGAGCGACGAGGTCCGCGCTGTGGCCGCTATCGCGCAGTATCAGCGCATGAGCCACTACGGCATTGCCGGCTTCGGCACTGCAAAGGCGTTTTCCGATGCGCTCGGCCGAGACGACGATACCGCGAAGCTCGATGAGATTGTCGACGACATTTACGGCGCCGACGATTTCGCCAGCGAACTGGCCGAACGCTCGGTCAACCTTGCCGCCAAGCAGGACAATTGAGCTGACTTTGCCGGGTGCGGTGGCCTCGGCCACCGCAACCCCCTGTCAGCATTCGATTTCAAAGGATTTCCAGGATGGCCAAGTAACTCGAACTCTGAGAAGGTGGTGCGAACCAGCAGAAGCCCCAGGGCGACAATGACGTCATGACGACCGCACAGGGTGCGCCAGTCGCTGACGACTAGAACTGGCTGACCGCCGGTCCGCACAGTCCGCAGCTGCTCGAAGACCACATCGCGCGCGAAAAGACATTCCACTTCGATCACGAACGCATTCCTGAGCGCGTCGTTCACGCGCGCGGATACGGCATCCATGGCGAATTCGAGCTGACCGATCCAATCCCCGCTCTGACCCGTGCCAAGGTGATGGCGGGCGAAAAGGGCAAGAAGACGCCCTGCTTCGTGCGTTTCTCCACCGTAGCGGGCAACAAAGGTTCGCCCGATCTGGCGCGCGACGTGCGCGGCTCCGCGGTCAAGCTTTACACCGAAGAGGGTAACCGGGACATCGTGGGCAACAACATCCCGGTGTTTTTTGTTCAGGACGCGATCAAGTTTCCCGACCTGATCCACTCGGTAAAGCCCGCGCCCGATCGCGGCTTTCCCCAATGGGATCTCGGAGTTCAAGTGTTCGACCAGGAGTCCGCTGAGAAGTTCGAATTCGATGTGCTCGACGCGACCAAGCTTATACCCGAAGAACAGATTCCAGTCCAAATTGTCGGCACGATGACACTGAACAACAATGTCGACAATTTCTTCGCCGAGATCGAGCAGGTGGCCTTCTGCACGCAGAATATCGTGCCCGGCATCGACTTCTCTGACGATCCGCTTCTTCAGGGCCGCAATTTCAGCTATCTCGATACGCAGCTGAAGCGGCTTGGCGGGCCCAACTTCACCCATATCCCCATCAATGCGCCCAAGGTGCCGGTTCGCCATTTCCAGCAGGACGGGCACATGGCGATAACTAACCCAAAGGGACGGGTGAACTACGAGCCCAACAGCTGGGGCGATGGCGACGGCGCCGAGGAGGATCGCGGCCCTCGCGGCTGCTCCATGCAGGGCTTTACAAGCTATGAAGCCCCGTCGAGAGGCCCAAGGTACGTGTGCGTTCCGAGACCTTTGCCGATCACTACAGTCAAGCGCGCCAGGTCTACATCAGCCAGACCGAGATCGAGCAGAGCCACCTTGGCGACGCGCTCGTCTTCGAACTGAGCAAGGTCGGCCGCCTGTCGATCCGTGAGTGGATGGTCGGGCACCTGCGCCATATCGATGGCGATCTGGCGAAAGCCGTGAGCGACGGACTGGGCATGGACAAGCTGCCGGACAAGGTTCCGCTTGCACGCGAGCCGATCACCGACTTGCCCGAAAGCCCGGCGCTGTCGATCCTTAAAAACGGTTCCGACAGCTTCAAGGGCCGCAAGCTTGGTATCTACATCGCCGATGGTGCTGATGCCGACGTGGTGAAGAGCCTGAAGGAGGCGGCCGAGAAGATCGACGGCGGGCCTTCGGTCGTATTCGATGCGGTCGCGATCGTGATGGGCGAAGCGGCAGCGAATAAGCTGGCCGACGACAAGCCGAGCCAGGACTTCGTATCCGACGCCTTCGCCCACGCGAAGTTCATCGCCCACATACCGGCGGTAAAGGCTATTCGAGGCGATCGGCATCGCGGCCAAGATGGACGACGGCTTCTTCGATGTGAGCAAGGGCGCATCTGCCAAGGACTTCATCAAGGCCTGCGGCAAACTGCGCTACTGGGGCCGGGCCACAGTCAAGAAGGCGTAGCCCCGCTGGCGCCACCGAAGAAAGCAACACCCGGATCGCAGAAAAAGTGCGGTCCGGGTCGTCGTATATTCGAGATCGGGTGGTCCGATGCCTCGACTATCTGCGCAGCCGGTCGATCCTGTAGGAGGCTTCGATCCGCGGCTCTTCGCTGCGCCACGGGGCGGAACGGGAGAACAGGAGTGCAGCCTCCTCTCCGCCCACCAGCAGATCGTTTGGGCCGGTCCAGTTGACCAGCAGGCAAAGTCCGTCTGCCGCCAGCGTTTCGTGAGCACGCCGCGAGACGATGGCGATCTCTTCCGCCGACAGGAAATAGAGGACTTCGGAAAGGACAATCAGGTCGAACGATCCCTCCGGCCAGTCGCGCGGCGCTTCAGCGCGGCGATACACAACCGTGTCGTTCGTGACGGACTTCGACCTGGCGATAGCAAGCGCCTGCTCCGACACGTCGAGCGCGAGAAGCGCATCGCTGTGCGCGGCGAGGTCACGGGTCAGGACCCCGGTGGCGCATCCGATTTCAAGAGCGTTGGAAAAACGCGCATCTTGAAGCGCCGCGATAGTAGCTGCGCGCTTGTCACGTTCGTAAACGCTGTTCTCGAAATTCCACGGATCGGGATTGTCCGCAAACAGCGCGTCGAAGGTTTCCGCGCGCTCTGCCTCGTTCTCATCCACCGATGAAAATCTCCGGGCTCTCGGCGAAGTGATCGAGCAGCCCTTGCGGAATCACAACGGCATCCGGATCGTCTGCGATCAGCGATGTCGTTTGCGAGCGGTAGGCATCGATCGCCTCGAGCTTGCGGGCCCGATATTGCCGAACGGCGAAGATGCGCAGATCGTCAGGTACGTCGCGCTCTCCGAACCGGCCCCAGATGGGAAACCGCCACAATTTTGCTCCGATCTCGTCCGCGACCATGCGACCGAGCGTGGCGGCGGTCTTGTGGTCGCAGTGCGGATCTCCATTCCAGGTCGTCCAGACCGACCGGGTATCGAGCGCCGAAGCGAATGCGAAGATGCGCTGCAGCCGGTGCAGGCCGAGCCGCTCGAGATCGCTGCTTCCGTCTTCCAGCCCAGCGCGCATGACCGGGATGTCCTTCCCAGGGGCGAGAACCTTCAGTGCCGCGCGCATTTCCTCCCTGCGGAGGGCGGTGAGCCGGTCGCGGCCGTATTCAACCGACCGCGGATGCGATCCCTCGCCGTCGGTGAGCAGCACGATCCCGATCTTTCGCCCGGCCTGAGCAGCAGAAGCGAGCGCTTCCCCGCAACCAAAGGTCTCATCGTCGGGATGGGGCGCGACGATCAGCAGGCCGCCGGGAGGAGCAAGTTCGTCGATTTCGACGGGGCGCGCGTCGGCAGCCGCCGAGAGTAGCGCGCCTTTCGCAGAAGAAGGCAGGCTCACAGGAACTCCAGTTCGTGCTCGAGATGGAACAGTGTCTTGGCCGCGCGTGCGCGCTTGGCGTCGGGCGCCGCCTGGCACAGGAACAGCGCCAGATCGCGGCGAATGCGTTCGACCAGCGAACCGGCGATATGCGAGCCCATGCCGAGCGCCTGCTCGACCGTTTCGATGACGGTGCGGCAGCTTCGCTCCGTCACTTCACGCGCGAGTAGCGACAGCGCGGCCACATTGGCCGGGGCGTCGGTGGCTTCCACCGCGCGGGCTGCGCGAAGCAACCAGAGCCGCGCGGTTTCAATGACGATTGCGGCCTCCACAATCCTGCGTTGCTGGTGCGGATCTTCGGCACGGCCGCGATTCATCAGCTCGCGCCGCATAGCGCGATAAAGGGCCTCGGCTCCGCCGAGATGGGCGGCGCAATAGCGCCAGATTCCGCCTTCGAAATATGGCTCTCGCAGATAGTCGCCGGGTTCGCCCAGTTTTTGGCTGCTCGAGATATTGACCCCGTCGAAATCGTAACGCCCGGAGCGTGTCGCTCGCATGCCGCCCATGCGCCAGCCCGATGCATCGGCGCGTTCCGCGTCGCCGCACGGCACGAGCAGCAACTGCGGGCTGGTGTCGCTCGCCACTGTGACGATGGCCCGGTCGACCAGCCCGAGGCCGGAGGCGAAGCGTTTGGCTCCGCGCAGGGTATCGCCGGCAGGATCGAGCGTCAGCGGGCAATTCGGATCGTCCGCACCCCACACTCCGAAAAGCGCACCACTTCGGATCGCAGAGAACGCCTCATCCCGCGATGGCCCGCGCGCATAGAGAACGACCAGCTTGACGGCATTCATATGCCCTTCGAACAGCCGGGCGACAGAGAGGTTGGCCCTGCCAAGGGCGCGCAGCGCATCGAAGGCGGGCAAGGTTCCCTCGTCCTGCGTCCCCCAGCCTTGCCCGCCCTCTTCCCGGGGGAGACAGAACACAAGCCAATTATGGTCGCGCAACTCGCCAATATCCGCGGCGAGATCGCCATCGTCGAAATCGACCGCAGCGGCTCGCGCGGCGATAGCCTTCTCGACCGCGGCTATGGACAGCAAGGTCAAACGATTGCCTCCTCTGCCAGCAGTGACCGGGCGTGAGCCAGCTCGACAAGGATCTCGCTGTAGCGAAGCGCTTTTTCAGGCCGGTCCCTTTCGTCCCGATACCCATGACGCAGCCGGAAGGAAGCGAGCCTTCTCAATTCCGCGAGCGGGACAAGCGCTGCGTCGCAAACCGGATCGATCGCGCTGGCGCGTCTGCTCAACGCCGCACCGCAGCCACCGGCGGCGCGACCTTCCAGGCGGGCAGACGTGCGTGTGCCGCCATCGGCGATGGTGATCACACGCCCTCCGTCGGCCAGGACCATCGCACACAGCGCCGCATCCTCGCCGTGATGGGGGACGGGCAATCTTCCGAGCTTGCGATAGGTGGCGGCTGCGATCGCCAGGCTCGCCCCCGAAGCACGATGTGCGAAAGCACCTGTCTCGCCACTCCATCTGCGCCAGAGGACGTCGCAGGCCGAGTAGTAGGCGCGCTCGGCATCTCCGGCGAGGCGCACCTGGTCCGGCAATGCGGCGAGGCCGGAATCGTCCAGGCGGACGTCTTCACAGATTAGATCGAACCCGTCGGCGAGACCATCCAAGCCTTGTCGGACCCATCCCGGTCCCACTTCGCTATCCGCATCGGTCGTCAGCAGCGCGCCTCCCGGTGCAAAGCAGCTGGCGACATCCAGTGCAAGCCGCCTTGTATACGGCGCGCTGCGTATCGCCGGGGCGAAGCCGACTTCGACAACCACGCCCGATAATCCGTTGAGCCCGAGCCAGTCCTTGATGAGTTGCGCCGACGCGTCCTGCGTATCGTTCACCGCGAACACCGCCAGGCCCCGCTCGCTCACGCCTGTCATGGCGCTCAGCAGCGCCGCCAACATCCGCGGAAGGATTTCCCCTTCGTTGCATACCGGGACCGCGACCGCGAAGGTAAATTCTCCCACCGCGTTGGGGCTGAATTGCCGGAGCGTCGCCCGGCCATCGAAGGGCGCATCTGCGAGCAATGCGGCCAACCATGCCGAGTGTTCCATGGAAACGCGACATGGCGCAGGACTTCTGACGAAGTTGCGCAAGACTTCTTGCGGCAACGAACAGGCTACGCGGGCAGACTGATACCCGCCGCTCACGGTCTTTCTTGGCCGATAAGCGCCTTAAGCGAACCATGGCGGAAAGGATTCATGGTCGGGAACCCGCGCCATCCGATCGGACTATCGACAAGGATCGAGCAGTCGAGCGTGATCGGCCCGAGGATTGCACTCGCAGAACGGTATTGGGGAAAGCAGTTCGTTCGAACATACGAAGGCTCCGGCTGATCGAGGAAGAGCCGGTGCCTTTCCAATTATCGGGACAGTCGGATCATAAACGCCCGACATTGCGATATGGGTTCAGCCAATCGGCGTTCGGGTCTGGAAAGACGCCTGTTTCCAAGTCGGCTCAACATTTCAATAGCGACCAAGATTGGGGCGCCTTGCTGCCATCCGCTAAATACTGCGCAAACGGCAGCTTACCGATCAGAGCGCGAGCATCTCGAATGAACGGGATTGGGGCGCCTTGCTGACGAAACGCTTCAGCCCATTCAATTGGCAGTTTCTGTCAGAAGCTGACTTTCGCGATGACTGAGCTGTACGACCGGCATTGGTCGATGACGGACACGGACATTGCCATGGTCAAATGGCCGCTTCGCTCGATCTGGCTCCCAAGACCGGACAGTCCGGTTTCGGCCCAGAGATTGTCGTTCCGCCTTCGGCGGTTGCGACCATCGGAGTTCGAAAGTGCAGTAGCGCTTTCGAACTCCGATGGTCACTCAGGTACTTTCGTGAACATAAACATTCTTCTCGACCACCTCCATCTTTCTGTCTGAAGTCTCAACATTTCCATCCATTATGAACACTAGACATCTGATATAAGAGACGGCTGCATCTATTGCTTTGCCCGGCCTACCCACGCCTATCTCGATCTTTCGCCGGGGCTGGATTTCGAGACGCGGCTTTTTGCCAAGCCTAATGCGGCAGAGCTGCTTCGCCGCGAGCTGGCGCATCCGCGCTACAAGTGCGCGCCGATTGCCATGGGCACCAACACCGATCCCTATCAGCCGATCGAGCGGCAATACCGGATCACCCGCCAGATCCTCGAACTGTGCCTTGAGCTGCGCCATCCGGTGACGATCACGACGAAGTCCGACCGGGTGCTCGACGATCTCGATCTGATCGCGGAGCTGGCACGGCATGATCTGGTGGCGGTGGCGATTTCGGTTACATCGCTCGACGCGAGGCTGTCGGCCCAGCTTGAACCGCGCGCCACCACGCCGGAAAAGCGCCTCGCCGCACTTGCTTCGCTATCGGCGGCGGGCGTGCATACCAATTGCTCCATCGCGCCCGTGATCCCCGCGATCACCGATGATGTGATGGAACGGCTTATCGAACGCGCTGCCTCTGTCGGCGTGAAGTCGGCGACGTGGATACCCTTGCGTTTGCCGCACGAGGTCGCCCCGCTATTCCGCGAATGGCTGGAGGCATACTACCCTGATCGTGCGGGCAAGGTGATGGCGACCTTGCGCGACATGCGCGGCGGGCGGGACAACGATCCGCGCTTCTTTTCAAGAATGCGCCCGCAAGGCGTATGGGCCGACCTGTTCCGCAAGCGCTTCCAGCTCGCCTGCCGCCGTGCCGGGCTGTCGCGCAAGACGGTTTCGCTGGACACCAGCGCTTTCCGAAAGCCTGAGCCGACGGGCCAATTGTCACTGTTCTAGCGCAGGCAGAAGGGAGAGTGGCAAGCATCGCCGGACTGTCTCCAATTTGCCTTATGTGGGGCCTAAGCGCTCGCTAACGGCCGTGCTTCGTGATCGCGGCCAGCAGCAAGGGGAATGACGAATGAGACTTTCCGCAATCGGCCTCCTGACAGCCACGGCGCTCGTTGCGACGCCTGCCATGGCGCGCGATGGCCAGGTCTATGCCGGTCTCGGCGGGGGCGTTGTGCTCGCCGACGATCCGTCGTTGCGTGTCGTTGGCACCGCGAACACGGTCGACCTCGATCTCGACGCGGGCTGGGAAGCAGAAGCCGTGCTTGGCTATGACTTCGGCCCTGTGCGCCTTGAGGCAGAAGGTGCCTACAAGCACATCACCCTCGGCCCCGTGGATGCCACTTCGGGCGGCATCTATACCGGCGGGACCGCGCTCAGTTTCGCGAGTTACGACCAGGGCCACGGCGAAGTCGATGTCGCCAGCGGCATGGCCAACCTGCTGCTCGATTTCGGTGGTGAAGACGGTGTCGGCTTCTCGATCGGCGGCGGCGCGGGCTTCTCGAACGCGCGGTTCTTCGATTTGTCCACCGGCGCGGATATCAACTTTGTCGACGATAACGATATTCTCTTCGCCTATCAGGGCATTGCTCAGCTGCGCGCGCCGGTGTCGGATAAGCTCGAAGCTTCGCTGAAGTACAAGTATCATCGCGTGAACGACGTGACGCTGCTCGACGAAGCGGATCGCACGCTCGACACCGACTTTGCCACGCATTCGCTTCTCGCGACGTTGATCTACAACTTCGGCGGCAGCGAGCCGGTGGCTCCGCCCCCGCCACCAACACCTCCTCCGCCGCCGCCTCCCCCGCCGCCGCCTCCGCCGGCTCCGGTTGCGCAGCCCTGCAACACTGGCCCGTACATCGTGTTCTTCGACTGGGATAAGTCGGACATCACGGCTGAGGCTGCCAGCGTTCTGAACTCGGCGGTTACGGCCTATGGCGATTGCGGCACGGCCCGCATCATGCTCGCCGGCTACACCGACACCTCGGGTTCGGCGCAGTACAACATGGGTCTGTCGGAGCGTCGTAACGCTTCGGTCCAGCAGTACCTGACCGGCCGCGGCATCCCCGCTGCCCGCATCAGCACCGAAGCCTTCGGCGAGACGAACCTTCGTGTGCCGACTGCCGACGGTGTCCGCGAGCTGCAGAACCGCCGCGTCCAGATCACCTACGGTCCCGGCTCGGGCAACTAAGCTGGGCCGGCCCCAGGGCTAGACACAAGAATGCCCGGCAAGAGCGATCCTGCCGGGCCTTTTCTATGGGGTGGTCAATCGAACCGCGTTTTGGTCGTCGCCAGCAGAACGTGAGTGGTGATCTGCGCCACACCCGGCACGGCGGCCAGCGTTTCGGTGTGGAACTTCTTGTATTGCTGCAACCCGGCGACCTCCACGCGCAGCAGGTAGGAGGTAGCGCCGGTGATGTTGTGGCACTCCACCACCTGCGGTGCGCCCGCCACCGCGCGCTCGAACGCCTCCAGATTTTCTTTCGAGTGCGAGGAAAGCGCCACGGTAACATAGGCGATGAAGCCCGCCCCGCCCGCCAGCGGATCGACCCGCGCATGATAGCCGGAGATCACGCCCGCGCGCTCAAGCTCCTGCACCCGGCGTAGGCACGCCGAGGGCGAAAGGCCCACCCGCTCGGCCAGTTCGACATTGGTGAGTCGCGCTTGGCGCTGAAGTTCGCGCAATATCCTGCGGTCAATCTCGTCATTCTTCGGCATATGTTGCAGAAATATCCGGCGCAAGATGCAACAGGCAAGGATATTGTTCCCAGCTGCGCCTATAATTATGGCCATGGAAACGTACACCAGCCTCGTCCTGTTCGCTCTCGTGGCTTCGATCACGCCCGGCCCGAACAATATCCTGCTGATGACATCGGGTGCCAACTTCGGTGTACGCCGTTCGCTGCCCCTGCTGTTTGGCATTATCGTGGGATTTCATCTCTTGATTGGGCTCGGCGGGCTGGGCGCGGCCGCGATCCTGCTCGCCTATCCCGAGGCGGACATCGCCTTCCGCGTTGCCTGCGCGCTGGTGGTAACATGGCTCGCATGGAAGCTGGCGCGAAGTGGCCGCACCAAGGCTGGCGAGGTGCAGGCAAAGCCGCTTGGCTTCGTGCAGGGGCTGACGCTGCAACTCATCAACGCAAAGGCATGGGTGGTGGCCGTGGCCGCGAGCGCGCTGTTCGCGCCGGGAGGTTCCTATGGCGACGTTGGTGTCCTGGTTGCCGTATTTCTGCTGGTCAACCTGCCCAGCGTTACGCTGTGGCTGGTCGCGGGCCGCGGGATCGAGCGGATGCTGCGCAAGGAGAGCCAGCTACGCGCCTTCAACCTGGTGATGGCCGCACTGCTACTCGGCTCCACCCTGCCGCCGCTGCTATGGCCTGCTGTGTAACCTAGGCCACAAGGCGCAGGTGCCCGATCCCCCGGATCGGCGCGAGATTAGCCCCGCCCAGCCCGGCAACGTTCGCCAGTTTATCGACCAGCGAGCCATCGAGCGCGAAGTCGCGGCCGAGCAGCACGCTTGGCTCCTGTTCCTCACCGATGCGCAGGCGCACGAGCACCTCGCCGTGGCCCGGCTGCCCCGGTTCGAGCATCGCGCGCAAGGTAGCAAGGCCCGCTTCATCGTAGACATCGACGCGCAGGATCATTTTCGCCGAGCCCGTCACCTCGGCCAGCGGCTTGGCCCCGCGCACGGTGACGCGCGGCGGCTCGTCGGGGCTCGGGCTGTCGAGTTCGACGTTCAGCAGCACGCAGGTGCCCTCTGAGGCCCAGCGCTGGAAGCTTTCGACCAGCCCCTCCTCGAAACAGGCGGCGGAGAAGTTGCCGGTGCTGTCCGAGAAATCGGCGCGGATGAATTCGGCCCCACGCTTGGTGCGGCCCTTGCTTGCGCCCTCGACCATCGCCGCGACCACCGCGTTCTCGCGGCCACCGCGGACTCCGCCGGTCATCAGCGAGGCATAGGTCCGCGCCCCTTGCGCCGAGGCGGCATGGCGGAATTGTTCGACCGGGTGAGCGGCGAAGTAGAACCCGAAGTTCTCGCGCTCCGCCGCCATCTGCTCGGCGCGCGGCCAAGGCTTGGCCTCGACCAGACGCACCTCGGGCTCGGCATGGTCGTCGCCGCCGAACAGGCCCGCCTGCCCGCTTGAGCGCTCGCGGCTCGCGGCATCGGCGACCGCCATCAGCATGTCGGCATTGGCGAGCACCTTGGCGCGGTTGGGTTCGAGCACGTCGAATGCACCCGACGCGGCGAGGCTTTCGAGCTGACGGCGGTTCATCGCGCCTGCGGGCATCCGTTCGAAGACGTCGGTGAGGCTGGCGAAGGCTCCGCGCGTCTCGCGCTCTGCCACCACCTGCTCCATCGCCCTCTCACCCACATTGCGCAGACCGGCGAGAGCGAAGCGCACGGCGTAGCCCTCTTCGGTCTGCTCGACGTGGAACTCGGCCTCCGAATGGTTGATACAGGGGCCGAGCAGCTTCAGCCCGTTGCGCCTGAGGTCGTCGA
Source organism: Aurantiacibacter suaedae (assembly GCF_005434915.1). GTDB lineage: Bacteria > Pseudomonadota > Alphaproteobacteria > Sphingomonadales > Sphingomonadaceae > Alteraurantiacibacter > Alteraurantiacibacter suaedae. The sequence goes on along the minus strand of NZ_SKCG01000001.1, from coordinate 308,003 downwards.
CGAACACCGCCAGCTTTTCCGACTGGTGCATGTCGAAGCACATCGAGCCGGCGTAAAACTCCTCCGGATAGTGCGCCTTCAGCCACGCGGTTTGATAGGCGAGCAGCGCATATGCGGCGGCGTGCGACTTGTTGAAGCCGTAGCCGGCGAACTTGTCGATCAAGTCGAACAGCTTGTTGGCCTCGTCCTTTTCGATGCCCGAGACCTCCTTGCAGCCCTCACAGAAACGCAGGCGCTGGGCGTCCATCTCGGCCTGGATCTTCTTGCCCATGGCGCGGCGCAGCAGGTCGGCGTCGCCGAGCGAATAGCCCGCGAGGATCTGCGCGGCCTGCATCACCTGTTCCTGATAGACGAAAATGCCGTAGGTCTCTTCGAGGATGCCCCTCAGCTTTTCGTGCGGGTAGATGATCTCCTCTTCGCCCGCTTTGCGCCTGCCAAAGCTCGGGATATTGTCCATCGGGCCGGGGCGGTAAAGCGAGACCAGCGCGATAATATCCTCGAATTTTGTGGGCTTTACCGCAGTCAGCGTACGGCGCATCCCTTCCGATTCCAGCTGGAACACGCCGACCGTGTCGCCGCGCTTGAGCAGCTCGAACACGGCGGGATCGTCCCATGCCAGCTTGTCCAGCTCCACCTCGATCCCGCGGCGAGCGAGCAGGTCGACCGCCTTGCGCAGCACCGACAGCGTCTTGAGGCCGAGGAAGTCGAACTTGACCAGTCCGCTGTCTTCCACATGCTTCATGTCGAACTGCGTCACCGGCATGTCCGAGCGCGGATCGCGGTAAAGCGGCACCAGTTGCGATAAGGGCCGGTCGCCGATCACCACACCCGCCGCGTGGGTGGACGAGTTGCGCGGGAAGCCTTCGAGCTGGATCGCCAGATCGACGAGCCGCTTCACCTCGTTGTCGTTCGAATATTCGCGCTTGAAGTCCGCCGCGCCATTGAGGGTGCGCGGCAGGGTCCAGGGGTCGGTCGGGTGGTTGGGGACCATCTTGGTCAGCCGGTCGACCTGGCCATAGGGCATCTGCAAAATGCGCCCGCAATCGCGCAGCACGGCGCGGGCCTTCATCTTGCCGAAGGTGATGATCTGCGCGACGTGGTCGTGGCCATACTTGGCCTGCACATAGCGGATCACCTCGCCGCGCCGCGTTTCGCAGAAGTCGATGTCGAAGTCGGGCATGGAAACGCGTTCAGGGTTGAGGAAACGTTCGAAGAGCAGCCCCAACCGGATCGGGTCAAGATCGGTGATGGTGAGCGCCCAGGCCACCAGCGAACCTGCGCCGGAACCGCGCCCCGGCCCCACCGGAATGCCTTGTGCCTTGGCCCACTTGATGAAGTCGGCAACGATCAGGAAGTAGCCGGGAAAGCCCATCCGCTGGATGATCCCGACCTCGAAATCGAGGCGTTTCGCATATTCGCGGAACTCTTCGAGATGGCCCGCTTCGCCGAGCGCGTCGAACACCGGCGCCGCTTCCTCGCCGCCCGCAGAGATCGTCTCCAGCGCGGCGACCAGTCCGGCTTCCTCGGCCTCGGGGTAATACGGCGCGATCCGCATGGCGAGGCCCTTGCGCGCATCCTCCTCAAGCATCCGCGCCTCGCCCTCCTGATCGCCCGCGAGGCTGGGCAGGATCGGTTTGCGCTTGGGCGGCGCGAAGGCGCAGCGCTGCGCCACCACGAGCGTGTTCGCCAGCGCTTCGGGGAGGTCGGCGAACAGCTCCTCCATCATCGAGGCGGGCTTGATGTAGGTCTGCGCGTTCGAGGTGGGCCGGTCGGAACTGTCGAGCTGCGACGAATTGGCGATGCACAGCATGGCATCGTGCGCCTTGTGCATGTGCGGCTCACCATAGTGCGCGGGGTTGGTCGCCACCAGCGGCAGGTCGCGGGCATAGGCAAGGTCGATCAGCGCACCCTCGGCCGCCTCTTCGACCGGATCGCCGCGCCGCGCCAGTTCAATGTAGAGCTTGCCGGGAAACAGCTCTTCAAGCTGGCTCAGCAGCTCCTCGGCCTGCGCGGTCTGGCCCTGAGCCAGCCATCGCGCCAAGGCGCCCTCGCCCGCGCCGGTCAGCGCGATCAGGTCGTCGGTGTGGCCGGCCAGATCGCCAAGCTGGACGTGCGGCTCGAGCTCCAGCGGGCGGTCGAGATGCGCGCGGCTGACGAGGTGGCACAGGTTGTTCCACCCGTCGTCGCCCTGCGCGAACAGCGGCAGATAATCGACCACCTCTCCGGTGACATCGCGCGCCACGCCCAGGAGCGTGCCGATAATCGGTTGCACCCCTTCGCCTTTACAGGCTCCAGCAAAGGCGGATGAGCCATAAAGGCCGTTGCGGTCGCAAACGGCGATGGCTGGAAAGCCACGCTCTTTCGCCAGTTTGGCGATCTGTTTCGGATCGATCGCGGCCTCCAGCATCGAGAAGCTGGAAAAGACTCGCAGGGGAACAAAGGGAGCGTATGCCATGGATTAGTGAATGTGCGGAGCGCGGCGCTGTCGATCAAGGGCCCTGACACAAGGTTTGGGGAAAACCTGGAGCGGTCAGCTATCCTTGCCATCCTTCGCGGCGATCTTGCGGCGCGTGTCGCGAATGGTCGACCAGGCACCATAGGCAATGAGCGCGGCGAGGAACATCCATACCCACACCGGAATGTCCTGCCCGAACACGGCGAGATACAGATAGGCCGAGACGAAGAAGAAGCCGGCCAGCATCGTCGGTGCCACGGTCGAGCGGCCCGCCCGTGCCCGCTTCACCAGCCACCCTATCGAAGCGAGGAAGAACGGGATCGCGCCGATATAGATCGCGCCGAAGATGTAAGGATTGACGCCGTATTGCGCGCCGAGGCCTAAGAACCAGTCGTTAAACGATGCCAGCACGCGCGACTCCCATGCCTTTGGCGCGCCTCATTGATCGCCTGCCGCGAACCTAGGCGTTCGCGGCAGGCGATCAATCATTTGCGCGGAAAATCCTCTCGCGCGGCGAGCGCGACGATTTCGTCCGCATGAAATTCGCGGTCGCCGGCCTTCTGGATGTAATATTCGCGCCGCTCTTCTTCCGGCAGCGCTGCGATCTGGGCGACCAGCTCCGCAAAGGTGCCGCTGCGGATAGCCTTGGCGCGATCAAGCACGCCATCGCCATCGCCGACCACGTGGAGAAACGCCCGATCATCCCACTGGATGCCGACGCGGTTGGTCCCCTCCGCCTTATAGCTGCTGGGAAAATCGACCATGCTAGAACACTCCTATTCTGTGCCTCATCAACGCCCGAGCAAGCGCCCGGTTTCCGCGTGAATGCGCTAAGCCAATCGGCCTTCCGAGAGGCGCACCACCCGGTCCATCCGTGCTGCAAGCCGCTCGTTGTGCGTGGCCACCAATGCAGAGCTGCCCTGCCCGCGGACCAGTTCGAGGAACTGGGCGAAGACCTTGTCCGACGTGACTTCGTCGAGATTGCCGGTAGGCTCATCAGCGAGCACCAGCAACGGCTTGTTCGCCAGTGCGCGCGCCACGGCCACGCGCTGCTGCTCGCCGCCCGAAAGCTGACTCGGCCGGTGCGTCAGCCGGTGTGCGAGGCCGAGCGCGCTAAGCAGGTCACGCGCGCGTGCTTCCGCCTCACTCCGGCTCACGCCGAGCAACAACTGCGGCAGGACCACGTTCTCTTCGGCGGAGAAATCGGGCAGCAGGTGGTGGAACTGATAAACGAAGCCAAGGTTTTCGCGGCGCAGCGTCGTGCGCTCGGCGGCATTGGCCTTGCTGGCGTCGGTGCCTGCCAGTTCGATCCGGCCCGAGAAGCCGCCCTCAAGCAAGCCCACCGCCTGCAACATGGTCGACTTGCCCGAACCCGAAGGGCCGAGCAGGGCCACGATCTCGCCGGGCTGGATTGTCAGATCGACTCCGCGCAACACTTCGATCACCACGCCGCCCTGCTCGAAATTGCGGGCCAGCGAGGTGAGGCGGACGACAGGACTATTCATAGCGCAGCACCTCGACCGGATCGGTGTTCGCGGCGCGATAGGCCGGGTAGAGCGTGGCGAGGAACGACAGCCCCATGGCCATGCCGGCAATCGCGAGCACCTCGAACGGATCGGTGCGCGAGGGCAGTTCGGACAGGAAACGGATCTGCGGGTCCCACAGGTTCTGTCCGGTCACCACCTCGATCACCTTCACGATGGACTGGCGGAAATGGAGCACCACGAAGCCGAGGGTGAGCCCCGCCATGGTGCCGATCACGCCGATGGCCGAGCCGGTGGTGACAAAGATCTTCATCAGCGAATTGCGCCGCGCGCCCATCGTCCGCATGATTGCGATGTCGCGCGTTTTCGAACGCACCAGCATCACCAGCGAGGACAGGATGTTGAACGCGGCCACCAGCACGATGATCGACAGCGCGAAGGCCATCGCCACCCGCTCAACCTGCAAGGCCTCGAACAGCGAGGCGTTGAGGCTCTTCCAGTCGGTCAACACCGCGCGGCCCGAGATCGCCTGCTGCACCGGCGCTAGGATTTCGCCCACCTTATCGGGATCGTCCACCTGCACCTCGATCATGCCGATGGTGTCCCCCGTGAGCAGAAGGGTCTGCGCATTGGGGATCGGCATAATGATGAAGCGTTCGTCGAAATCGTAGAGGCCGACCTCGAAAATGCCCGTGACCGTGTAGCCCACCTGCCGCGGATAGGTGCCGAAGGGCGTGGTGCGGCCCTGCGGGTTGATGATCGTGATCGTATCGCCGAGCCGCAGCCCCAGGTTGAGAGCAAGCCGCGAACCGATGGCAACATTGCGCTCGCCAGGCTTGAGATCGTCTAGCGAGCCCGAGACGAGATTCTGCTTCATCTCGGCGATGTCTTCCGCCGTGTTCCCGCGCACGAACACCGCATCGGCCCGGCCTTCGTAACTCGCGAGCAGCGGCTTCTCGATCATGGGCGAGGCTTTGGTAACGCCCTCCGTCGAGCGCACGATCTCCAGCACTTGCTGCCAATCGTCAATCTTGTCGCCATAGCCCTGGATCACGGCATGGCCATTGAGGCCAGTGATGCGATCAAGTAGTTCGGCGCGAAAGCCGTTCATCACGCTCATTACGATCACCAGCATGGCGACCGAAAGCATCACGACGGTGATGGAAATGCCAGCAACCAGCGCGATCACGGCTTCGCCGCGACCGGGTAGCATGTAGCGTTTGGCAACCGTCCATTCGAAAGGGCTGAGAAGCAAGGGCCTGCGTTTCTGTTTGGTTAAACAACTGGCACGCGTCTAGGCGGCATAGCCCGGCCCGGCAATCGAAAAGCCGGGCCGGGTCGCGATATCAGGCCTCGGCCGTGTGGCGATAAACCGCGCGTTCGTGGCTGAAGGCCTTGAACCCGAAATAGCCGTGGTACGAGCCCGTGCCGCTGGCATTGACGCCGCCGAACGGCAGGTTGTTTTCGAGATAGTGCGAGAACACGCCGTTCACCGTGACCCCGCCCGAGCTGGTGCGCTGGAGTACCTTCTCGACCGTTTCATCATTCGGGCTGAACACATAGAGCGCGAGCGGCTTGTCGCGTGCCTCGATGTAGCCGATAGCCTGATCGATATCGTCGTAGGTCATCACCGGCAGCAGCGGCGCGAAGATTTCCTCCTGCAGGATGGTCATCTGCGGGGTCACATCAGTCAGCATGGTCGGGTGGACGGTCAGCGTGTCCTCTTCGAACGTGCCGCCCACGGCGACTGTCGCGCCCTTCGCCACGGCATCGTCGAACAGGCCCTTCACCCGCTTGAAGTTGGTTTCATTGACGACCTGCGCGATGGCCTCGTGCTTGATCTCGCCCTGTTCGTAGAGGTTGGTCTCGACGTTGCTGGCGAAGGCTTCGACCAGCGCATCTTTCTGGCTTTCCTTCACGAACACATAGTCGGGACAGATGCAGGCCTGCCCGCCGTTAAACTGCTTGGCACCGGCGAGCGCGGCACCGATGGCGGCGACATCAGCACCCTCGTCGACGATGACAGGTGACTTGCCGCCCAGCTCCAGCGTGACGCTGGCGAGGTTCTTCGCCGCAGCCGTCATCACGATTTTGCCGACCTTGGTGCTGCCGGTAAAGAAGATGTGGTTGAACGGCAGATCGAGCAGCGCCTCGGCCACGCTCACGTCGCCTTCGAACACGGCGGCCTCGTTCTCGTCGAACACCTCTTCGACGATGGCCTTGGCGATCTTCGCGGTGGCCGGGCACAGGTCGGTCAGCTTGACCATGCAGACGTTGCCCGCCGCCACTGCCGCCGCGAGCGGGCCGAAAGTTAAACCCAGCGGGAAGTTCCACGGCCCGAGGATCAGGCACACGCCGCGTGCCTCGTAGACGATCTCGGCCTTGTCGTCAGGGTTCGAGGACGAGCCTACCTCGGTCGGTTTCATCCAATCGTCGAGGCTTTCGATGTTGCGCTGGATGTTGCCGAGGATGTTGAGCACCTCGGTCACACGAATTTCGCCCTCGGGCTTGCGGGTATCTTCGCGCACGGCGGCGATGATGTCGTCGGTGCGGGCGCCGATCACGTCCTTCAGCTTCGTAAGCTTGGCCTTACGCGTCTCGGCACTCGAAGCCTTCACCTCCCACTGGTGTTCTTGCTGCGCGGCGAACACGCGTTTGATGTCGGCGGCAAGATCGGCGGCGGTCGGCTGGGTGGTCATCGGGCTATCCCTCCAAATTGACTTTGACCGCCCATTTGGGGCGGCAGGGCGTCACTGGCAAGAGCGATGTCCTGACGGCCTCCGCATACGAAAAAGGCGCCCCGGTGAGGGAGCGCCTTTTCCTTTACGGATCGAACCCGAGCCTTTCGCTTAGTAGCGATAGCCCAGCGTCAGGCCATAGGTGCGCGGCGGCAGGTAGGTCGCGCCGATCACGCGGCCCGTCGACAGCGCGAAGGTGCTCGACCGGCGCAGCGTGTCACCGATGTTGCGGACATAGCCGAGCGCATAGAGGCCGCCGTTGTTGTCTTCCCAGCGAAGCGAGGCGTCGAACATCGTGTAGGCCTCCGAGCCTTCAACCAGGCGGTTGAACTCGGTGAAGAACACGTCCGAACGACCATACATGTCACCCGCAAGGGTGAGCGTGCCGCCCAGCAGATCCTGCGAGGCATCAAGCTCGGCGCGCAGGTTGTACGACCATTCGGGCGTGTTGCGCGTCGGGTTGCCAGCCAGCTGGATGCGGCAAGGGCCAAAGTCGTCAAGCGAATCCGCCGGGCACGGGCCGCCAAAGGCGGTCGGGCTGGGGTTGGTCACCGGGTCATAGGCCGGTTGACCGGGCTGCGACACGTTAACCGGATCAAGCGGATCAAGCGTGACGAAATCGTCGTACTTGCTGTCGGTGTAGCTGAGGCCGCCCGAAAGACGGAAGATTTCCACCGGACGGAACGAGAAATCGGCCTCGAACCCGGTCGCGCTGGTCTCGGCTGCGTTCTCGAAGATCGTGGTGAAGCCAGCGGGGCCGCCACCCACGGTCTTGTTGATCTGCAGACCCGTCAGTTCGTAGGTATAGCCCGCAAGGTTCAGCGTCAGCATCCGGTCGAACAGCTGCAGCTTGGCGCCGATTTCGTGGTTCACCACGCTCTCGGGGTCGACGATCGTGGTCGAACCGGCAGCGTTCTCACCCGAGCCGGCCTTGAAGCCTTCCGAATAGGTGTAATAGAACAGCATGTCCGAGTTCGGCTCCCAGCTGATGCCGAGTTCCGGGGTGAAGTCCTCGAAGGTCCGCTCAGTGAAGGTGCCCTCGTTGGTGTTGACGAGAATAGTCGACACCGCCGGATTGGCGTTGGCCGTCATGATGATCGACGGGTTGCGGCTGTCGACCTCTTCATGGCTCCAGCGACCGCCGAGCTTGATCGAGACGCCATCCAGGCCGAACTTGGCCATGTCGAAGTTCAGCTGACCAAAGGCGGCATAGGCCTCGGTTCCGAGGTTGGAGCGCAGGCACACGCGGTTGGGCGCAGCGCCAGCCTGGAACGCGCACATGTCGAGCGATTCGGCCAGCGAGATCGAACCGACCGGAGCAGGCGTACCGTCGATCACCACCGGGCGGGTGGCGAGCGTGGTGATGTTGCTCTGCATACCGGTAGTGCTTGAAAGCCCGACCTGATCGCGCGGCTTCTGACGCTCGTTGAAGTAGTAGAGGCCAGCCACACCAGTGACGAAATCGGTATCGATCGCGAGTTGCAGTTCGTTAGAGAACTGCTCGGCATCGATCGTGCGGGTCTGCACCGTGGTGGCCTGAGGCAACCGGTTCACGACCGCCGAAATGTCGAGATCCTGGATCAGCTGCGTGTCAAACTTGCGATAGTTGGCAAGGTTGGTCACCCGCAGGTTCTCGTTAAGGTCGATGCCGAGGTTCGCGGAGAAGCTGTAGGTCTCGGTATCGACCGAGGGCGGTTCGTCGCTCGAAAGATCGCGCGGGTCGCTGGCAAAGCCGCCGGCTCCGATAGGTGCAAGGCGCGTCACGCCGGGGAAGGCGGGAGCCGAATAGTGCACCGCACCCGAATTGTCGTGCTGGCCGTAGAATTCGGCGCCAAGCAGCAGATCCCAGCCCTGATCGAAATCAAACAGCAGCTGACCGCGAACCATCTGGCGCGAATTGTCATCGACGTCCCAGCCATTGACCGGATCGACACCGTAACCGGAGCGCTCATCGACGCGGCCCGCCAGGCGGAACATCACACCATCGGTGATCGGGCCGCCGATGCCGACTTCCGCCGACTTCGTCTCGTAGTTGCCAAGGGTGAACTGGGCATCGACTGTCAGGTAGTCAGTCGGTTTCTTGGTGATCAGGTTGATCGAACCGCCCACCGCGTTACGGCCATAAAGGCTGCCCTGCGGGCCGCGCAGCACTTCGACGCGCTCGAGGTCGAACATCGAGGTTAGCTGCGCTTCGGCACGCGCGACATAGGCGCCATCGACGTGCATGGCGACGCCGGTGCTCGATCCCGTGGTCGAGGTGTTGGCGCCCACGCCGCGGATGAATACCTTGGCCTGGTTGAAGTCGTTACCGAAGGTCACCGAAGGCACGGCCGACTGAATGTCCGACAGGTTGGAAATGCCGCGGTCAGCCAGCAGTTCGCCGCCGACAGCCGAAACCGCCACCGAAACGTCCTGCATATCCTGCGCACGCTTGTTCGCGGTAACGATGATCATGTCGTCGTCGGCAGGCGCGGAATCCTGCGCCAAGGCCGGGGCTGCTACCGCGAGCGCCACCATCGACACGGTGCCAAGACGGGCGACGCGAGCGAAATTTCTGGGGGTCATTATTGTTCCTCTTCCTGCAATACGAGTTGTTGCGAGCGCAACTGACAAAGATTGCGGAAGGCGCATTTGATCCGTCGCAAAGATTATGCAATGCCGAGTAGACAGGTAGTATAAATTATACCCAAGTGTTGCCTCGAGGGCACACCGGATTGCGGTGATGAAAATCTAGCCGCCGCGCAGCATCTGCACGCCCCAATCGCGCTCCAGCAGATAGAGCAAGGTCCGCGCAGCCTGCCCGCGCGGACCATCGAGCCCGCCGTCGCGCTCGACGAGCAGACGCGCATCGTCACTGGCCATTTCGCCATACTTCTGCACTTGTTCGAGGCTCGCGATGGAAAAGCCATCCTCGCCGCTCTGCCGCGTGCCGAGCAGTTCGCCGCCGCCGCGAAGCTCCAGATCCTGTTCGGCGAGATAGAACCCGTCCTGGCTCTCCCGCATCAGGGCGAGGCGCTGCTTGCCCACTTCGGAAAGCTCGCTGCTGCGCAGAAGAAGGCAGACCGATTTCTCCGACCCGCGTCCAACCCGGCCGCGCAGCTGGTGGAGCTGAGCAAGGCCAAACCGCTCGGCCTGTTCGATCACCATCAGGGTGGAACTGGGCACGTCGACGCCGACTTCGATCACTGTGGTCGCCACCAGCAGCTTGGCCCCGCCGCTGGCAAACCGCGCCATGGCTGCGTCCTTCTGTTCCGGCGTTAGCTGGCCGTGAACCAGTACCACGTCATCGCCGAAGCGCTCCTTCAACGAAGCGAAACGGGCTTCGGCGGCAGCAATGTCATCGCTCGCGGTTTCACTGTCGCTTACCATCGGGCAGACCCAGTAGGCTTGTTGCCCGCTCGCTACATGCCGCGCCACACCCTCGACCACATCGCCGAGCCGGTCGAGCGCGATCACGCGGGTATCAATTGGCTGGCGACCGGGCGGCATCTCGTCGAGGCGGCTGACGTCCATCTCGCCATATTGCGCGAGCACCAGCGTGCGCGGGATCGGCGTTGCGGTCATGGCGAGGGTATGCGGGGTAACGCGGCCCTTCTGCGTTAGCATCAGCCGCTGCGAGACGCCGAAGCGATGCTGCTCGTCGATCACCACCAGCCCGAGATTGCGGTAGCTGACCGTGGGCTGGAAAATGGCGTGGGTGCCGACGAGAATCTGCACCGAGCCATCGACCAACCCCATGAGGATACCTTCGCGCGCCCTGCCCTTGTCGCGCCCGGTCAGCAGTTCGATGCTGACCCCGGTGGGCGCGGCCATCTTGCGCAGCGTTTCGAAATGCTGCCGCGCGAGGATCTCGGTCGGCGCGAGCAGCGCCGCCTGTGCGCCCGCCTCAACCGCTGCCAGCATCGCCTCCAGCGCCACGACGGTCTTGCCCGCACCGACATCGCCTTGCAGCAGCCGCAACATCGGGCTCGCCTGCGCCATGTCGCCGGTGATCTCGGCAATCGAGCGCTTCTGCGCTCCCGTTAGTGGGAACGGCAGCGCGAGCTTGTCGCGCAAGGTTCCGTCGCCCTGGAGGCTCTGGCCCTTGCGCGCCTTGTTGCTCTGCCGCACCAGCATCAGCGCCAGCGCATTGGCGAACAGCTCGTCATAAGCGAGCCGGTCGCGTGCGTTGGCCGCCTCGCCCGCGTGCGCAAGCCGCAGCGCCTCTGCCCACTGTGGCCAGCCTTCACGCGCAAGCAGGCCCGGCTCGATCCATTCGGCCAGCTCGGGCATTCGCGCCAGGGCCTGCTCGACCATTGCACCGACACGCGGCTGCGTCAGCCCTTCGGCGAGGCGGTAAACCGGCTCGATCAGGCGGCCCATCGCGCCCGCGCTGTCGTCAGCCACGTGATCGGGATGCACGATCTGCAGCATATCGCCATACTGGTCGAGCCGCCCGGCGACCCAGCGCCTCTCGCCCACCGGAAGCTGCTTCTTCGCATTGTAGCTGGCGCGCCCGAAATAGGTCAGCGCGCAGATGTTGCCCTTGGCGTCCGCCGCCAGCACCCGATACGGTCCGCGCCCCGGATTGCGCGGCGCACGGTGTTCTGTCGCCGTGAGCGCGACGACGATTTGCTCGCCCACCAGCGCCTCGTCGAGATCGGCCACGCTGCGCCGCGCCACGAACCGCTCGGGCAGATGATAAAGCACGTCGCGCACCCGCTCCAGCCCGAGGCGTTCGAGCGGCTTCTTCAGCTTGGGGCCGATGCCATCGAGGCTGTCGATCTCGGCAAACAGTGGGTTAAGCTCTTCAGGGCGCATGGTCGAAGCTCTAGCCCAAGCCGCGCGCATCGGATAGGAGGCGCGGCGATGATTACCCCAGGCCATTCCACCCGCCTCGCCCGCGCCAAGTTCCGCGCCTGGCACCGGGGCACCCGTGAGGCGGACTACACCATCGGTTGCTACTTCGACGCCTTCCACCAAGGCTGGGACGAAGCGCAGCTGGTGTGGTTCGAGAAACTGCTCGATGCGGAGGATGTCGATATCCTCGCTTGGGCACTGGGCACTGCCGAGGCTCCGGCGGAGTTTCACGGGCCGCAACTGGAGGCCTTGCGCAAACTGGATTACGTGCGCATCTGAGCGCCCTTCCCCGCCGTAGCCGATCCAGACACGCACCATGCCCGACATCTCCCGCATTCTCTCGGCGGATACACCGCTCACGCTGTCCTCACTCGTGCGCGGCGCGCAGCCGCTGGTGCTGGCCGACCTCACCCGCGCTTCAAAAGGTCGCGCGGTGTTCGTCGCGCCAGACGATGCGGCGATGCGCGCCGTGGCCGACGCGGCGCAATACTTCGCGCCCGAACTGGAGGTGATCGAGTTCCCCGCCTGGGATTGTCTGCCCTACGACCGCGCAAGCCCCGCCCTGTCGGTCAGCGCGCGGCGGCTGTCGGCGCTTTACCGGTTGCAGCAGGGCAAGCCGGGCACGCAATTGCTGGTCACCACGATCAACGCCGTGCTGCAACGCGTGCTCACGCCGTTCCGCATCCGCGAGGCGGTGCGCGAGCTGAAGCCGGCCGTAAGCATCGGCCACGAGAGCCTTGCCGCGCTGCTGCAACGGCAGGGCTATTCGCGCACCGACACCGTGGTCGACACTGGCGAGTTCGCGGTGCGCGGCTCGATCTTCGATATCTATCCGAGCGGGCTCGAATCAGGCCTCAGGCTCGATTTCTTCGGCGACGAGCTGGAAAGCCTGCGCCTGTTCGATCCGAGCACCCAGCGCACTACGCAGGTGGTGGACAGCCACCTCCTGCTCCCCGCCAGCGAGGCGCTGCTCGACGACGATACGATCAAGCGCTTCCGCAGCCGTTACCGCGAACGCTTCGGCGCCACCGCCACGCAAGACCCGCTTTATGAAGCGGTCAGCGAGGGGCGCAGGCTGGCGGGGATGGAGCACTGGCTGCCGCTGTTCGAAGACCGGCTCGCCACGTTGTTCGACCACCTCGCCCCCGCCGATGTGCTGGTGATGGAGGCAGGGGCTGTCTCGGCCATGGACGAGCGGCTGAAGGACATTGCAGACTACCACCGCCAGCGCGGCGAGGTCTCAGGCCAAGCCAAGGGCAGCTACCGCCCGCTGGCGACCGCAGACCTCTATCTCGCGCCCGACGAAGCCGCCGATCTGTTGGCTAAGTGGCCCGCCCATGTGGCCGATCAGTTCGCCCGCCCTGAAGACGCGAAATCGCTCGACTTCGACTTCCGCTCGGCGCGTGACTTCACGCCCGAACGCTCGCGCGGCGAGAACGTTCACGAGGCCGCCGCCAAGCATTTCACCGCCGTCGGCAAACAGGGCAAGCGCCCGCTGCTCGCCGCCTATTCCCAAGGTTCGCGCGCGCGGATCGTCTCGATCCTTGAGGAAGCCGGAGCACCGGCCACGCTCGCCGCGAGCTGGCAGGAGGCACTGGGGCAGTCGGCCAAGGGGCGGCTTGCGGCGATGGTCCTGCCGCTCGACACTGGCTTTGCCAGCGACGATATCGAGCTGATCACCGAGCAGGATTTGCTGGGTGACCGGCTCGTGCGCCGCCGCAAGAAGAAAAAGGATGCCGACGCCTTCCTCGCCGAATTGCAGGCGCTGCGGCGGGGCGATCTGGTGGTCCATGTCGACCACGGGATCGGCAAGTATCTCGGCCTTGAACCCATCGCCGTGGGCAAGAGCCAGCACGACTGCGTGATGCTGGAATATGCCGGCGGCGATAAGCTCTACATCCCGGTCGAGAACATCGACGTGCTCTCGCGCTATGGCAGCAGCGAGGAAGGCGCGCCGCTGGATAAGCTCGGCGGCGAGGCCTGGCAGAAACGCCGCGCCCGCCTGAAAGAGCGCATCCGCGCCATCGCGGGCGAACTGATGCTGGTCGCCGCCCAGCGCGCCTTGCGCAAGGCTCCGGCGCTGGCGGTGGACGAGGCGAGCTACAACCAGTTCCTCGACCGGTTCCCCTGGCAGGAAACCGAAGATCAGGATCAAGCCATCGCCGATGTGCTGGGTGACCTCGAAAGCGGCAAGCCGATGGACCGGCTCGTCTGCGGCGATGTCGGCTTCGGCAAGACAGAGGTTGCGCTGCGCGCTGCTTTTGTCGCCGCCATGGCGGGGCAGCAGGTGGTGATGGTGGCCCCAACCACGCTGCTGGCGCGCCAGCACTACCAGAACTTCTGCGAGCGCTTCGCCGGGTTCCCGCTGCGGATCGGTCGCCTCTCGCGGCTTGTCGGGGCCAAGGAAGCGAAGGAAACGCGCGAGGCACTGGCGGCGGGCACAATGGACGTTGTGATCGGCACCCACGCGATCCTGTCGAAGAACACCAAGTTCAAGAACCTCGGCCTCGTGCTGGTGGACGAGGAGCAGCGCTTCGGCGTCACCCACAAGGAAAAACTCAAGCAGCTGCGCGCCGACGTCCACGTGCTGACGCTGACCGCCACCCCGATCCCGCGCACCTTGCAGATGGCGATGAGCGGCCTGCGCGAACTCTCCACCATCCAGACCCCGCCGGTCGACCGTCTTGCCGTGCGCACCTACGTGATGGAGTGGGACGAGATGGTCGTGCGCGAGGCCTTGCTGCGCGAACACCATCGCGGCGGGCAGAGCTTCATCGTCGTCCCCCGCATCTCCGACATGGCCGAGATCGAGGACTGGCTGCACAACACCGTTCCGGAAGTGAAATTCGTAACCGCGCACGGCCAGATGGCGCCGAGCGAGATCGAGGAGCGCATGAGCGCGTTCTACGAGAAGAAGTACGACGTGCTGCTCTCGACCACGATCGTTGAAAGCGGGCTCGACCTGCCAAGCGCCAACACCATCATCATCCACCGCGCCGACCGCTTCGGCCTTGCCCAGCTTTACCAGCTGCGCGGGCGCGTCGGCCGTGCGAAAATCCGCGCCTACGCCTATCTCACCACGGCCGAGAACACCGCGCTGTCGGAAGTGGCGGAGAAGCGCCTCAAGGTGCTGAGCGACCTCGATTCGCTCGGTGCGGGTTTCCAGCTTGCCAGCCACGATCTCGACATCCGCGGCGCGGGCAACCTGCTCGGCGACGAGCAATCGGGCCATATCCGCGAGGTCGGGTTCGAACTCTACCAGTCAATGCTGGAAGATGCGATTCTTGCCGCCAAGGCAGGCGATGTCGGGTTGGAGCGCGACAGCTCTGGCCTGTCACCGCAGATCACGGTCGATGCGCCGATCATGATTCCGGAAGACTATGTGCCCGATCTGGCGGTGCGCATGGCGCTTTATCGCCGCCTGAACCAGGCCGAGAACAAGGGCGACCTCGACGCCATGGCCGCCGAGATGATCGACCGGTTTGGCGACCTGCCCGCAGCAACCAAGAACCTCATCCGTCTGATCGAGGTGAAGCAGCAGGCCATCGGTGCCAACATCGCCAAGATCGATGTGGGCGCACGCGGCACGCTCGTCACCTTCCACAATGACGACTTTCCTGATCCTGCCGGTCTGCTTGCCTATGTCGAGCGCCTGCAAGGCACGGCCCGCCTGCGGCCCGACATGAAGCTCGTGATCGAGCGTGCCTGGGGCAACCCGGAGAGCAGGCTCAACGGGCTGTTCCAGCTCACCAAGGGCCTGAGCGGGATCGCCCGCAAAGCGGCGAAGAAGGGTTAGGCGGCAGGCTGCGCCGCGCGCAGGGCCTCGATATTGGCCCCGGTGATGGCGGAGACATTGGCGCTGATTACCTCGGCAGGCCAGTCCCACCAGGCGATCTCAAGCAGTGCTTCGGTCGTTTCCTCGTCGAAGCGCTGCTTGAGGACCTTGGCCGGGTTACCGCCAACGACAGAATAGGCAGGCACGTCCTTCACCACCACCGAATAGGCGCCCACCATCACGCCGTCGCCGATCGTCACACCGGGCATGATCACCGCACCCATTCCGATCCACACGTCGTTGCCGATCACTGTGTCGCCCTTGCGGTTCGGCAAGTCGAACATCGCCAGCATGTCCTCCCCGGTCGTGTGCTGGTCCAGCATGACATTGGGGAACGGATAGGTCGAGAAGCCTGAAGTATCGTGGTTCGCCGAGCTGGTAATGATGCGGACGCCATGCGCGATCTGGCAGAACTTGCCGATCACCAGTTTTTCCGGGCTCGGAGCGAACAGGAATGGCGCGAGAAACGCGGCGTAGTCGTCCAACTCCTCAAGGTGGCCGAAGTAGGTAAAATCGCCGATCGCAATGCGCGGATGATCGATCACCTGATTGAGATGGACCATGGTTTTTACCTCGGTGCCATCGGGCAGGACCATCGGATATTTCTGAGTCGGATCGAGCGATCGCATCGGCGGCACCTCTTTACTTGGCCTGAAAGCAGGCGCGCGCTCCTAGCCCTCACGCGTCTATAAAGGAAGCCAGTTCACTTGCCGACATGGGCCGCGCCCCGAGGAAGCCCTGCCACTTCGAACAGCCCTCTTCCGTGACAATCGCCTTCTGTGTTTCGGTTTCCACACCCTCGGCGAGGACATAGAGATCGAGCGCCCGCGCCATCGCGACGATTCCGCGCAACACGGCCAGATCGCGTGTGTCCTCGGCGAGGTTCTCGATCATCGAACGGTCGAGCTTCAGGCCAGTCAGCGGCAGCATCGTGAGGTAGCGAAAGTTGCAGAAGCCCGCGCCGAAATCGTCGAGCACGATGCGCATTCCGCGATCGGCCAGCTCCTGCAAGCGTT
Organism: Aurantiacibacter suaedae; assembly: GCF_005434915.1. Lineage (GTDB taxonomy): Bacteria > Pseudomonadota > Alphaproteobacteria > Sphingomonadales > Sphingomonadaceae > Alteraurantiacibacter > Alteraurantiacibacter suaedae. The sequence goes on along the minus strand of NZ_SKCG01000001.1, from coordinate 291,636 downwards.
GCGCCGAGCGGTCCAGCTCGATCACCAGCGCCTGTTCGGTGATCTCGATAATGACGCGTTCGGGCGCGATCCCGGCGCCGATCGCGGCATGGGCCAGCACCGCGCCGAAATCCCGGGTGGCAAGATCAGCGCTGGTGACATTGAGCGAAATGTTCAGGTGCCGGGGCCAATCGCGCGCGCCGGCCAGCGCCTTGCGCACGATATGGCGTGACAACTGCCCGAGGTGATCCGCCCGCTCGGCAATCGCCAGCATCGCGCCCGCCCCGATCCTGCCGAGCGCGGGATGCTCCCACCGCGCGAGCGCTTCCGCCCCGACCATCGTGCCGGTCTCTGCACAGAACTGCGGCTGATAAAGGATGGAAATCTCGTCGCGGCCAAGCGCAGCGATTAGATCGGCTTCAAGTTGCTGCGCGCTGCGATCGGGCAGCGAACGCGTGCCGTCGACCCAGCAGAACCGCTTGCCCGGATTGTGCCGACCGCTCTCCAGCGCCTCGCCAAGCCGCGTGACCATGCGCGCCGGGCTTTCGCCTGCCACGGCGCGCAGCAGCGCCATGCGCGGCCACAGCCGGACCGGCGCGGGGGCTTCGATGCTGGTCAGCGGGCGCGCGATATCGAGGGCCAGCTCCTCGGCCAGCCATTGCCAACGCTCGCGGCTGGAGGCTTCCATCGCGGCAATCAGAAAGGTGCTGCCCGTGACGCGCGCCACCAGCCATTCAAGATCGAACTCAACCCGCGCGAAGGCGGTCATCCGCGCCGCAATCTCGACCAGCGCCCGGTCGCCCGCAGCTTTGCCATAGGCAAGGTTGACCGCGGAGAAGCGCTTCACCGTCAGCAGCATGGCGTGGATGGGTGGCACCTGACCGGGATCGGTCCCGGCCTGCCACTCTTCCAACTGCTTGATGGCCGCGCCGGCACTGAGCACGCCGGTCAGCCGGTCAAGCCATTCGGTCTGATCTAATTCCATCCTCGGTCCCTGCGCCAAACCGGCGGCGAATGCGCGCCCGCAATTGATCTCGTTGCAAATCGGGACGCCGCTTCATAGTAGGGCATCGCCTTTTGCGCGGGAAAACTTGTCATGGCCGACCACGAATTCACCAAGCTGGCGCTGTTCCACGCGCAGACCGATCCCGCTCGCAAGGCGGCGCGCGATCTGGGCGAGCAGATCACCTTCGTGCCGGTTGACGAGGCCGACTGCGTGGTGGCGCTGGGTGGCGATGGCTCGATGCTCGATGCCTTGCACCACATGCTCGATACCGGACGCAAGTTGCCGGTATACGGGCTGAATCTAGGCACGGTCGGCTTCCTGATGAACCGCTGGCATGGCGCGCGTGGCCTGCTGGGCCACATCAACCGCGCCAAGACCATGCGCGTCGCCCCCCTACGGATGTCCGCTACCACACAGAGCGGCGAGACCACCTGCTATTACGCTATCAACGAGGTGAGCCTGCTGCGCGAAACGCGCCAGACCGCCAAGATCGAGATTTCCGTGAACGAACGCGTGCGCATTCCCGAATTGGTCGGCGACGGCGTATTGCTCGCCACTCCGGTTGGCTCGACCGCCTACAACCTTTCGGCCAACGGACCGATCCTTCCGCTCGGCTCGCAGATGCTTGCGCTGACGCCGATCAGCCCATTTCGCCCGCGGCGTTGGTCGGGCGCGATCCTGCCCGACTGGATGACCGTCACCTTCCGTGTGAACGAGCCGGCCAAAAGGCCGGTGGCTGTGGTGGCCGATCAGAAGGAGGTGCGCGACGTGGCCGAGGTCGAGGTCGCCATCGCGCGTGACAAGGAAATGATCATGCTGTTCGATCCTGGCCAGGCGCTCGACGAACGGATCGTGTCCGAGCAGTTTGTGCATTAGTTTGCTGTTCCCCTCGCCTCAGGCTGCGGGGCCGTTTTTGGCCTAAGTGTGTGGCCTGATGGGTATTTTTCAGCAGCACCGAGAGAAAGCCAAAATCAGTCCTTGCCAAACCGGAATCACCCCCATATAGGCCCTCACCTGCCTGAGGGCTGCTCCCCGATAGCTCAGCGGTAGAGTAGGTGACTGTTAATCACTTGGCCGTAGGTTCGAATCCTACTCGGGGAGCCATTTTCCACTTTATATTAGTGCGATAACCCGCCTTGCGGGGCACCTCGCTGGCGTCTGACGAACCCCAGTATTACCTTTTGGCAAAAGTTTGCGCGTGGCTGCTTGCCTAACGCGGTCAATCAGATCATCCTCCCTCCCACAACACGACAGGGAAGCTTGATGATCTGCCACACTATTGTCCGCGCCGCACTGCTCGGCGCAGCCAGCCTGCTTGCCACAACCCCCCTGGCCGCCCAGTCGATCCTTCCCGGCACTTTCGACCCCGCCATCCCCGAACTGCAACAGGTGATCGGCCATGCGCCGGGCGAAGAGATCACCGCGCCAGCTGACCTCCTCACCTATATGGAAGCGCTGGCGGCAGCCGCTCCCGAACGGGTACGGTTGGTCGAATATGCCGAGAGCTGGGAAGGCCGTCCGCTGGTCTATGCGGTCATTGCCAGCCCGGCCAACATGGCGCGGATAGAAGCGATCAAGGCCGACATGGGGGAGCTTGCGCGAGGGATAGCCCCCGCAGCCGCCAGCGCCATCATAGAGCGTACCGTGCCCGTCACCTGGCTTTCCTACGGCGTTCATGGTGACGAGATTTCTTCCACCGATGCAGCGCTCGCCCTAGCCTATCACCTGCTCGCCTCGGAGGGTGACGCTACGGTCGATACGATCCTCGCCAACAGCGTCGTGATCATCGACCCTTCGCAGAACCCCGATGGCCGCAACCGCTTCGTTCAGAGCTTCACCGCCGCGCGTGGCCTTGTGCCGCAGGTCGATCCTGACACCGCCGAGCACGACCAGCCCTGGCCCGGCGGGCGCGTCAATCACTACCTGTTCGATCTTAACCGAGACTGGTTCGCGCTGACCCAGCCCGAAACGCGCGGCAAGGTCGCCGCCGTGCGTGACTGGCAGCCGGTGGTGTTCGTGGATGCCCACGAGATGGGCGGTGCCAGCACCTATTTCATGCCGCCCGTCGCCAACCCGATCAATCCGAACATCACGCTCGGACAAATCTCCGCGCAGGAGCTGCTTGGTCGCAACAACGCCGCCGCGCTCGATGCGATCGGCCAGCCCTATTACACCCGCGAAGTGTTCGACGCGTTCTATCCCGGCTACGGCGATAGCTGGCCCATGATGAACGGCGCCATCGGCATGACGTTCGAGCAAGCCAGCGCGCGCGGTCTGGTCTATGAACGCCCTGACGGCACCGTGCTGACTTACCGCGACGGCGTGCGCAACCACTTCACCACCACGCTCGCCACGGCCTACACAGTCGCCACCAATGCTCGCCGTTTCCTCTCGGACTATGCCGCCTATCGCCGCAGCGCCGCCACGGGCGAAGCCGGGCGCGGCAGCTATGTGATCGACCTCGCCTCGCGCCGCTGGAACGCCGAACAGCTCGGACGCCGCCTCGCCTTTCAGGGTATTGCCGTGCGCCAGGTGGGAGGCCCGGCCAGCGCCTGTGGCAAGAGCTATCCGCAAGGCTATCTCGCCGTACCGCGCGAACAGGGCACCGGGAGACTGGTCCGCTCGCTGCTCGATGAGCAGACCGACCTGCCCGGCTCCTTCGTTGCCGAGCAGGAGGATCGCCGCAGCCGCGACCTGCCGCACGAGCTTTACGATTCGACCGCGTGGTCGCTCGGTTTGATGTCCGGGGTGGACGTAACGCTTTGCGCCGATGCAGCGGGCGGAACCGCGCTTGCTGCCGATGCCCCCTTGGCCGAGCGCACCGAGACTCCCGGCACCTTCGGCCTTGTCGTGCCATGGAGCGATAGCGGGCAGGTCCGCCTGGTGGCCGAAGCCTTGCGCGCCGGGCTGGTCGGACGCTCGAGCGCCGAAGCCTTTACCACCGGCGGGCGCAGCTATCCGCGCGGTTCGGTGGTCTTCACCGCAGCGGCCAATCCTGATAAGCTCGGCGAGCTTAACCGTCTTGCCCGCACCATCGGCGCCGAGACGCGCGCGCTTGCAAATGGCTGGGTTGATCGAGGGCCAAACCTGGGCAGCGATGCAGTGGCCATGCTCACCGCTCCGCGCATCGCGATGTTGTGGGATGATGGCGTGTCGCCGCTGTCTGCCGGGGCGCTGCGCTATGTGATCGAGCAGCGGCTCGCCCTGCCCGTCGCGCCGATCCGAACGGGCAAAGTGAGCGCGGCTGACCTTGGCCGCTATGACGTAGTGCTCGTGCCTGACGGCAGCCCGGGCCGCGCGCTAGGGTCAGCAGGCGTTGCCGCACTCGCCAGCTTTGCCGAGGAGGGCGGCGTGCTTGTCGCCATTGGCCAGTCGATCATGGACCTCAATCGGGGCGAGGATGCGCTGCTGGCGACCAAGCCGGAAGGCGCCGCATCTGCGGGCGACGCCAAGGGGAAGGCACCCGGCGAAGGCCCCGTCGCCCCAGGAACCGATATCGCCACACTCGCCGAATACCGCAGCCTCATCGGCGACCCCGATGCCCTGCCCGACGTGCTTCCCGGCGCGCTGCTCAACACCGCCATCGATCCCGACACGATCCTCTCGGCAGGCTATGAGGCAGGCCCGGTGGTGAATGCCGATGGCAACCTGATCTTCACGCCGCTTGCGCGCGGAACGGGGACCAATGCGGTGCGCTATGCCGCGCCGGCCGACCTGCTCGCCAGCGGCTATATCTGGGACGAGAACCGGCGCCAGATGGCTTTCAAGCCTTACCTGATGGCGCAGGAGCACGGCGACGGACTGGTGGTCGGCTTCGCGCAGGACCCGTCAACGCGGGGCTATCTCGACGGGCTCGACCTGCTGATTGCCAACGCCGTGCTGCAAGCGCCCGCCCGCTATCGCTAGGCCGCCGCCGCGCGCTTCGCATCGAGCAGGCGCACCGCCTGCAACGCGATCAGCGCGGCGAGCGCGATCATTGCTGCACCTGCATACCACGGCAAGTCCATCTCCAGCGCAAACAGCGCGCCAAAGGCTGGCGGAGCGAGGATGCGGCCGATTGCGTTGGACGCCATCAACAGCCCCATCGTGCTGCCCTGCCGCTCGGGCGGGGTGTTGCGGCTGAGCAGCGCGCCGGCAGAAGGAAAGGCGAGGCTGTGCCCCGTCATCAGCAAACCCATCAGCGCCACCCCGGTGAATGGCGTGCGGATTACAGGCTGCAACAGCATCGCGAGCACGAGGCAACCCAGCCCAATCAAAATCACCCGCGCCTCCCCGAAGCGGGCCACCAACGGCCCGATCAACACCAGCTGCGCGAACAGTCCGCCGCCGCCGATGGCGAGGAACGCCCAGCCCAGGTCCTTCGCGCTCCACCCGAAGTTCGCCTCGCTCCACAGCCCGTAAATCGCCTCCATCGAGGCAAAGGCGGCAATGCCGAAGAACGAGATCACGAACAGCCGCGACAGCAGCGGCTCGGACGAGACGAAGGCAAAGGCCTCGGAATATTTCGGCAAAGGCCGCCCCTTGCCCGATGGCTCGACCGCATCGCGCAGGACGAGGAAACACCAGATGCTCGCCATGACCGACAGCGCCCCGGCGATCAGGATCGGCGCGTGGAAACTCTGCGCCGCGACTTCCTCGCCTGCGAACAGTCCACCCAGCACCGGCCCGAAGGCAAAGCCGAGCGAGAAGGCCGCGCCGAAATAGCCCATTGTCTTGGCCCGTCGCTCTGGCGCAGAAACGTCGGCGATAAAGCCCTGCGCGACGCTGAGCGTGCCCGAGAAGAACCCGCTGACGATGCGGATAACGATGGCCGCCCAAAGGTTCGGCGCAAAGGCGAAGGCGATGTAGGTCAGCCCGGCGATGAAGGTGGTGACGTAGAACACCTTGCGCCGCCCCCAGCGATCGGACTGACGGCCCCAGTGGATTTCCCCGAACACGTTGCCGAACGAATAGGCCGCAAACAGCAGCGCGATCTCGAACGAGCTGGCAGAGAACACCTGCCCATAGAACGGCAGCAGCGGCAGAATCAGGCTGAACCCGGCGATGTTGATGAACACCGCAACCAGCAGTGGGGGCAGGCGTTTATCCATGATAGCGCGGCTCCGGCAAACCGGTGACGGCGAGGTCGTCGATCACATAGCTCCAACCGTCGCCCTCGCCCGGCTCACGGCCGAGAAAGGAAGGGTCGATGCTGGGCACGAACAGGCGATCCAGCTTCTCGCCGAAGAACATGCAGCTGGCAGGCAGTTTGGTGGGCATTTCGATCACCTGCTTCACCTCGCCTTCAGGCGATAACCGCAGCACCACACCGCCCTCGCAGATCGCGCTCCACAGATCGCCATCGGCAGAAACCGTGCAGCCATCGGGGATCGGGCCATAGTCGCTGGTGTCGAAGAACACGCGACGGTTCGCAGCGGTGCCGCTCTCGATGTCATAATCGTAGGCGTAGATCAGGTGCGCCATGCTGTCGGCGTGATAGAGCGTAGTGCCATCGGGCGACCAGCAGGGGCCGTTGCCGAGCGTCAGCCCGCTGTCGAGTTGGCGGATCGTCCCGCGGTCGAGCGTAAACAGGCCGCCGACGGGTTCGCTCGCCTTGCGATGGCTGGTGCCGAAGATGAAGCGGCCCGCCCGGTCGACCTTGCCATCGGCGAACTGGATCGCGGGATTGGCCGGCTCGATCAGTGCCAACGGCTCCACGGCTCCAGTGGCAAAATCGAGGCTGTGAATGCCGCCAACGAGTGCAACGATGGCCCCGCCCTGTTCGCGCAAGGCCATCGAGCCGATCATGTCGGGAACGTCCCACTGCGCATGATCGCCAGTGGCAGGATCCCACCGGAACACTTTCCGGGCGAGGATGTCGATGTAAAATAAAGCCTGCTCGGCCACATCCCACACCGGCCCCTCGCCCACCTGACAGCGCGGCAGGTCCAACCTCGAAATTCGCATCGCCCTCTCCTCTCTCTCGAGAGGTTACTAACGGGCGTTACGATTATAACAAGAGCTCTGCCGTTCAGACCGCGCCGTGACAGTGCTTATATTTGCTGCCCGAGCCGCAGGGGCACGGCGCATTACGGTTCACGTTCTGGTCCTTATAAGGATCGTTGGTCTCCGCGCCGCCGGGGCCGACGCCTGCGACCGGCGATCCCGCCAGCGAACCGAACAACGACGCAAACCGGGCCGAACCGTCGCCGTCGTTCGAGTTGTCCTCGCCCGACAACGGGTCGATGTGACCAGTGAGGAAGTCGGGCAGTTCGGGCAGCGGAGCCTGCTGGGCCGGCTGCGCGATGCGGAAATGCGCGGTGAGTAGCACGCGGGTAACATCCTCGCGAAGCGTATCGAGCATCGACTCGAACAGGCCGAAAGCTTCCTGCTTGTATTCGTTGATCGGCGTCTTTTGCGCATAGGCGCGCAGGAACACCACCTGCCGCAGCGCATCGAGCGTGGCGAGGTGTTCTTTCCAGTGATGATCGAGCCGTTCAAGCAGAATGCCCTTCTCGTTCTGCCGCCACACATCTTCATCGAACTGCGCCACGCGCCCGGCGAGCTTCTCCTCGGCAAGCGTCTGCAAGCGCTGCTCGATCAGCTCGGGGTCGACCTGTTCCTCTTCCAGCCAGTCGTCGAGCGGCGGGGTCTCGCCCATCACGTCCTCGACCCTGGCCTTGAGCGTTTCCACGTCCCACTGCTCGGGATAGGAGCCCGGCGGGCAAGCGGAGGTGACGATCGCGTTGATCGCGTCGCGGCGCATTTCCTCGACCACGTCATCGACCTTCTCGGAATCCATGATTTCCGCGCGCTGATCGTAAACCACGGTGCGCTGATCGTTCATCACGTCGTCGTACTGCACCACTTGCTTGCGCATCTCGTAGTTGCGCGCCTCGACCTTCTTCTGCGCGGTTTCGATGGCCTTCGAGAGCCACTTCGAGCCGATCGCCTCGCCATCTTCGAGGTTCGAATTCATCATCTTGGAGAACAGCGTGTCCGGCCCGAAGATGCGCAACAGATCGTCCTCCAGGCAGAGGTAGAAGCGCGAGAGGCCGGGGTCTCCCTGACGGCCCGAACGGCCGCGCAGCTGGTTGTCGATGCGGCGGCTTTCGTGCCGCTCGGTGCCGAGCACGAACAGGCCGCCGGCCTCGATCACGCGCGCCTTCTCGGCGGCGATCTCTTCCTTGATCCGGGCGATGGCAGCGTCCTTCTCGGGGCCGTCTTCGAGATGGCTCAGCTCGTCGCCGATGCGGAAATCGAGGTTACCGCCGAGCTGAATGTCGGTGCCACGTCCGGCCATGTTGGTGGCGATGGTGACCGTGCCGAAGCGGCCCGCCTGCGCCACGATGTGTGCTTCCTGCTCGTGCATCCGAGCATTGAGCACGGCGTGCTTCACGCCTTCCTTGTCGAGGAACTGGCTGAGCAATTCGCTCTTTTCGATCGAGACAGTGCCGACCAGCACGGGTTGGCCGATTTCCTGCTTCTCCTTGATCGCCTTGGCGATGGCGGCGAACTTGTCGAGCGTGTTCTTGTAGAACTGGTCGTCATCGTCGATGCGCGCGATGGGCAGATTGGTCGGGATCTCGGCCACGTCGAGCTTGTAGATGTCGAAGAACTCGGCCGCCTCGGTGGCGGCGGTGCCGGTCATGCCCGAAAGCTTGGGATACATGCGGAAGTAGTTCTGGAAGGTGATCGAGGCCATGGTCTGGTTCTCGGGCTGGATTTCCGCGCCCTCTTTCGCCTCGACCGCCTGGTGCAGGCCGTTCGACCAGCGGCGGCCGTCCATCATGCGCCCCGTAAACTCGTCGATGATGACGACCTTGCCATCCTTGACGATATAGTCGGTGTCCTTCCGGAACATCTTCACCGCGCGCAAGGACTGGTCGAGGTGATGCACGACCTGCGTGTTCTCGACATCGTAGAGGTTGTCGGTTGCCAGAAGCCCGGCCGCGAGCAGGCGCTGCTCCATGATTTCGACGCCATCCTCGGTCAACTGGATGTTGCGCGCCTTTTCGTCGGTCTCGTAGTACTCTTCCTCAAGCTCCTTCACCACAGCGTCGATCGACATGTAAAGCTCGGACTTGTCCTCGGTCTGGCCCGAGATGATGAGCGGCGTGCGCGCCTCGTCGATCAGGATCGAGTCGACCTCGTCGACGATGGCGAAGTTGAAGGGCCGCTGCACCATCTGGCTGCGCGAATGCTTCATGTTGTCGCGCAGGTAGTCGAAGCCCAACTCGTTGTTGGTCGAGTAGGTGATGTCGGCAGCATAGGATTCGCGCCGCGCATGTTCGGGCAGGTTGGGCACGATCACGCCCACGCTCAGTCCGAGGAAGCTGTAGAGCTTGCCCATCTCCTCGGCGTCGCGGCTGGCGAGGTAATCGTTCACGGTAACGACGTGGACGCCCTTGCCCTCGATGGCGTTCAGATAGACGGCGAGCGTCGCCATCAGGGTCTTGCCTTCGCCTGTCTTCATCTCGGCGATCTGGCCGCGGTGGAGCACGATGCCGCCGATCAGCTGAACATCGAAATGGCGCATTCCGTAAACGCGCTTCGAAGCCTCGCGAACGGTCGCGAACGCTTCGGGCATCAGGTCGTCGAGCGTCTGGCCCTCTTCCAGCTTCTGGCGGAACTTGGCGGTTTGCGCACGCAGCTCATCGTCGGAGAAATCAACGAGCTGCTCTTCCAGGCCGTTGATACGATCAACGATCTTGCCGAGCGATTTAACGTACCGGTCGTTGGATGAGCCGAACAGGGACTTGGCGATAGACTGCCACATGAGGTGGATTCCTGACTATGAATACGGGGATGCCGCGCGGGCAAAGGGCGCGGCGGGAAACAGGGCTGTAGGCTGCACGCAGGCGCGCGCGGCGGCGCTATTCCAGCGCGCGGTCTGCCTGAAGCTGGACCGAGGGGCTCCACACGACGACCGGGCGTTCGCCGCAGGGGCGACGCATCGGTGCTATGGCGGTGCGGGAAGCCGAGAACTCGAGCGGGGCGACGACGATGGCCGAACAGTCACCGCAATCGGCAGCTTCCGCCAGCGAGACCACGTCCGCTTCCACCGCGCGCGCAGGCTCCGCGACAAGCGCAAAGCCCGACATCACGGCAAGCAGGGTCAAAAGACGGCGAAGCATTGCTGGGACAGATAGCGATCTATTGGCAATTGTCCACTGCGCACCAAGCGCCTATCGCACGGCCGATGAACATCGCCACCTCCCCGCTCGCCAAGCCCTTCCCCGCCATGGAGCCCATCGCCGGCGTAACGCTGCGTGTGGCCCGTGCGAACTACAAGACGTGGGACCGCTGCGACCTCACTTATGCCGAGCTGGCGGAGGGCACAGCCGTTGCCGGTGTGTTCACGCGCAATGTCTGCTGTTCGTCGGAAGTCGAGCTGGGCCGCGAACAGGTGAAGCTCGGTCACGCGCGGGCGCTGATTGTCAACGCTGGCAATTCGAACGCCTTCACCGGCTACCGCGGGCGCGACGCGGTCGAGCAGATCATGGCGCAGGTCGCCGCTCACCTGGGCTGTCAGCCCGCCGAGGTGCTGGTTTCCTCGACCGGCGTGATCGGGGTGCCGCTGCCCAAGGACAAGGCCGAAGCGGGCGTCGCCGCGGCGCTCACCGCCGAGCCCTGCACCTTCGAGGACGCCACCAACACAATCGGCACCACCGACACCTTCGCCAAAGGCGCCAGCGCCACGGCGATGATCGGCGAGACGAAGGTGACCATCAACGGCATCATCAAGGGCTCGGGCATGATCGCGCCCGACATGGCGACAATGCTCGGCTACGTCTTCACCGACGCTGCGGTCGAGCCCGCCTTCCTGCAAGCCTGCCTCAGCGCCGCCAGCGATGCGACCTTCAACTGCATCACTGTCGACAGCGACACCTCGACCAGCGACACCGTGCTTGCCTTCGCCACCGGCAAGGCGGGCAACGTGCCGCTTGCGCATGTCGATGACGCGGGCGCTGACGCTTTTGCCGCCGCGCTGCACGATGTCTGCCGCCAGCTTGCCCATCTGGTGGTGCGCGACGGCGAAGGGGCGAGCAAGTTCATCGGCGTGACCGTTCATGGCGCAGCGTCGGATGAGAGCGCGCGCAAGGTCGGCCTCGCCGTGGCCAACTCGCCGCTGGTGAAGACGGCCATCGCGGGCGGCGATGCGAACTGGGGCCGCGTTGTGATGGCGGTCGGCAAGGCGGGCGAACCGGCCGATCGCGACAAGCTCGGCATTGCCTTCGGCGGAATCTGGGCGGCGAAGGACGGCCTGCCTTTGCCGGACTATGACGAAACGCCCGTGGCCGCGCATCTGGCAGGCGACGAGGTCGATATTACCGTGGATCTTGGCCTTGGCGAAGGCCGGGCCACCGTTTGGACCTGTGATCTCACACATGGCTACATCAGCATCAATGCCGATTACCGCTCATAAGGCGGCGGGGATGACCGGCCTCGATACAGCCATCGCCAAGCTGCTGCGCGAGGTGACCGAACGCGCGATCCTCCCGCGTTTTCGCAACCTTGCCGAGGGCGAGGTGGAAGACAAAGGCGGCAACGACCCGGTCACCGTGGCCGACAAGGACAGCGAGCATATGCTGGCTGAAGGTCTGGCGCGGATCATGCCCGGCCTTGCCGTGGTTGGCGAAGAGGCTGCCCATGCCGATCCGCAAGTGCTGGAAGGTCTCAAAGGCGATTGCTGGATCATCGACCCTATCGACGGGACGCGCAACTTTGCAGCCGGAAAGCCACCCTTCGGGATTCTGCTTGCCATGGCTTCTGGCGGAGAGGCGCACACCGGGTGGATCTATGATTGCCTCTCCGGCCGCCTCTGCGTGGCGCAGAAGGGCAAGGGAGCATTCGTTAATGGCGAGCGGATCACCGCCCGCGTCACCGGCGAAACATCGCCAGTGGCAGCGATCTCGTTGCTGTTCATGGACGAAGCCAAACGCGAATCGGTGAAGGAGCATATCGCTCCGCACTACCGCCTCGTCGACATCCCCTATTGCGCTGCCGAGCAATATCCAAGGCTTGCACTAGGCACCAACGATGTCTCGATCTTCGAGCGCACGCTGGCATGGGACCATGCAGCAGGCGCGCTCTGGCTCAACGAAGCGGGTGGCAAGGCCGCGCGGCCCGATGGCACGGCTTACCGGGTGGATGAGTGGGAGCGCAAAGGCCTGATCGGCGCCGCATCGCCCGCGTTGTGGGACGGCATGGCAGAGCGGCTCTCAGCCTTGGCCGCGTAGAAAGCCCGGCCCCGGCTCAAGGCCGGGGCGACGGATAAGCTCAGAGGTTGCTCTCAAGCCAGTTCTTGAGCGCGTTCTTCGGCGCCGCACCCATCTGGTGCGCCACCACCTTGCCGCCCGAGAACAGCGCCAGATAGGGGATCGACTGAACTCCCATCTGCCCAGGGACATCGGGGTTCTCCATGATGTCCATCTTAACGATCTCGACCTTGCCTTCCAGTTCGTCCGAAATCTCTTCGAGCGCGGGGGCGATCATCTTGCACGGGCCGCACCAATCGGCCCAGAAATCCACCAGCACGGGCTTGTCGGCCTCGATCACGTCGGACTTGAAGCTGGCGTCGGTCACTGCTTTGGTTGCCATCGGAATTCTCCTTGTCTTTCGTGCAATCTAGTCATTGCTCATGGCTGGGCAATATGCGCGCGCGATAGCTTTAGTCGCCCTGTGCGAAGCCGGGCTTGTGCGCTGCGAGCACCGCATCGGGCAAGGCGATCAGGCGCGGAACCTGTGTATAGAGCACTGCGGCCTCCACCGTGCGCCCCGGATAGATCACCTCCAGCGCCGCGACATAAGCCGCCATCTGCGCCAGCGTCGATGTCGGCACCTCGGCAAGGCCCACAGGTGGGCGGCGCGCCGTCTTGAAATCAGCCACCACGATCCGCTCGGGCGTCACCAGCAGCCGGTCGACCGTGCCCGCGATCACTTCGCTGCCCACCACTGCGGCAAGCGGCACTTCGGCCAGAGCCTCGGGACCGAACAGCTCGCGCCATTCCGGCTCGGCCAGCACGGCCAGCGCGCGATCCAACATTTCCTCGCGCTCGGCCTCGGCAAGGTCTGCCCCGTGGCGCGCCAGCCATGCCCGGCCGCCCGCAGGCCGCATGTCCTCGGGCACATCGGGCAAACGTTCGAGCAGCGCGTGGATCAGCACCCCGCGCCGCGCGGCAATCGCCGCCTGCGCTACCGGCAAGGGCGGATCGGCCCCGCGCTCCTCGGTCGCGGCAGAACTCGGCGCGAGCGGACGCGGCGGGCGCGGCTCCTCACCGACCGGCGTGGTAGCCCAGCGCGGCAGGACCTCGGGGATCGGCAGCGCCTGCTGGCTGCGGTGCGGAAACGCGGGCGCGCGCTCGCCGCGTTCGGTGCGCGCGCCCCATATATCGTCTTCAAGCGGATCGCCCGCGAACAGCGGCGCGAGGCGGGAATACCAACTGTCGGGCGCGGGCTCCTTCTCAAGCTTGCCCAGCGCGCCTCCGATAAACAGCGCCTCTTCCGCGCGCGTCATGGCGACATAGAGCAAACGCCAATGCTCCTCGCGCTCGGCGGCCTTGGCAGCCTCGGCAGCCTCGGCAACTGTCCCCACGCGCTCGTCCTTGCCGAGCGGGAGCAGCGGAATCGCGCGGGGAGTGCCGCCCCCAAGCGGTTCCTCGACCAGTTCCAGCCCGCTCGCCATGCCCTTTTCGGGGTCGCCGCAGGCATCGGCGAGGATCACGATCGGGGCTTGCAAACCCTTCGAGCCGTGGACCGTCATGACCCGCACGAAGTCGCCCCCGCCCTCGGCCTCGCGTTTCAGCTCCCCCTCGCCCGCGTCGAACCAGCGGATGAAGCCCTGCAGGCTCGGCGTGTTGCTAGCGGCGAACTGGAATGCGGCGTTGAGCAATTCGTCGATAGGATCGGAGGCCTCGCTGCCAAGCCGCGCGAGCAGCTTGCGCCGCCCCTGCCACGGGCCGACGAGTATCCAGTGCAAGAGCGCTTGAGGCACCTCGAAATCGGCCCGCGCGAGCAGATCGAGCAACATGACCCGCGCCGCCTCGACCTCGGGATGCGCACCATCGCGCAGGTGCTGCCACAGGCTCTTGCCGCTATCGCCGCGGTAGCCGTGTTCGAGCAGTTGCTCCTGGCTCCACCCGATCAGCGGCGAGACCAGCAGGTTCGCCAGTTGCAGGTCATCCCCCGGTTGCGCGGCGAAGCGCAGCGCCGCCATCAGGTCCTGCACGGCGAGCGGCGCGGCGAGCCGCAAGCGGTCCACCCCCGCCACCGGCACGCCAGCTGCATGAAGCCGCGCGACGATCAGCCCGGCCAATTCACGCCGCTTGCGCACCAGCACCATGAAGTCGCCCGGCGTTGCGTTGCGATGGCCGCCCTTGCTGAGCGCGAAGCCGCCATTCCACATGCGCAGGATCGACTGGGCGATCTTGTCGGCCATGCGCCGCTCGGGCTCGGATACGCGCAGTTCGGGGCCGTCTTCCTCGTCGCTGTCGCCCACCTTGCCCGGCACCGGCGCCCACAGCGTGACAAGGCCGGGGCGCTGGTCGCCCACATGCGGCGCAGGGCGTTCGTCGAGCCCGAAGGCCTTGTGGCCGATGGCGTCGATGGCCTCATCGACGAAAGTGAGCACCGGCTGCGCGGTGCGGTAGGAGCGCCCGAGGTCGAGATCCTGCAACTCGCGCCAGCGCAGTTTCTCGCGCAATTGCCCGGCATTGATCACGCGCTGGCGCAGCTTTTCGGCGTAGTCGTCGCGCTTGGAGAGGAAGTTGTCCGGGCTCGTGCCCTGAAAGCCGAAGATCGCTTGTTTGTAATCGCCGACCACGAAGATGGTTCGCTGGCGCTCGCCCGCTGCACCGATCCCGGCGAAGAAGTCGTCAGTCAGCGCGTCGATGATCGCCCACTGGCTGACGTTGGTGTCCTGCGCCTCGTCGACGAGGATATGGTCGAACTGCCGGTCAAGCTTGTAGCGGATCCACTCGCCCTGCCCCGGATCGGCAAGCAAAGCGGCGGCGCGGCGGATCAGGTCGTCGAAATCGACCAGCCCCTCGCGCTGCTTGGCCTCGTCCCATGCCAGCGCATAGCGCCGCCCCAATTCGAGCGCCGGGGTGAGCACTGCGACCAGCTCAAGCAAGGCAGCCTGCTGGCGCACCTTTTCGAGCCATGCCAGCGCATCGACTGCGACCATCTCGACTGCCGGATCGGCCTTCGCGAGGTTGTTCTGGTACTTGAGCAGGCCCTTGTCGTTGAACAGCTCGCCCATCAGCGCGCCGCTGGCGGCGAAGCGCTCCTCGGCCGAGCCCAGCAGCCATTCACCGATCAGCGCGGAAAACTTCTGCCCGCTCGCCGCGCCCCAGCCATCGTAGGCCCACATGATCTGGCGCAGGAGTTCGATCCCGGCGCTGCCGTCGGCGCAGGCTCCGGCGAAATCGGCGACGCTGGCCTCGGCGGGCAGGCCGACCAGTTGTGCGACCCTCCCGCGCAAGGGTGGCTGCCATGCGCCCGGCCCGAACCACGCCTCGCGCGCGGCGGCACAGCGCATCAGCCACTTGCGCGCCTCTGCGGGGCCGAGCCGGACGGATAGCTCTTCCAGCGCGGCCATGGCGGCGGGGTCGCTCTTGTCCCAGTCCTCAACCAGATCGGCCAGCACCTGCGAGGCCAAAAGGTCGCGGTCACGATCCTCCATCGGACGCGTTCCGGGCACCAGTCCGGCCTCGTTCGGGAAAGCCGCCAGCAGCCACTGCGCAAAAGCGTGGATTGTATCGATTCTAAGCCCGCCACCGGGGCAGTCGAGCACGCTGGCGAACAGGCTGCGCGCCCGGGCAATGGTGGCGGGATCGGCGCTCGCACCGATGGCCAGCAGATCCGCCGCCAGCGCCTCGGCGGGCATCCGCACCCAGTTCGCCAGCACCTCGTTGACGCGCACGGCCATTTCCGCCGCGCCCGCCTTGGTGAAGGTGAGGCACAGTATCTGCTCGGGCCGCACCGCCGAATCGAGCAGCAGCCGCAAGACCCGCGCCGACAGCACCTGCGTCTTGCCGGTGCCCGCCGAGGCCGACAGCCACACACTGTCCGCAGGGTCGACCGCCAGCATCTGGTTGTTCTGCAAGGGATAGACCGCGCCGCTCATCGCTCGTCCCCGCGCCCTTGCCACTCGCCGAGCCGCATCAGGTGATCGTAGGTGTTGTAGCCCGGCGCATCGGGGTTGAGCCCGGCGGTGAACGGCTCCTCGCCCAAAATCCAGCGGCCGAGCGCATCATGCAGATAGCGTTCGGCCTCGGGGAGGAAGTCCTCGGGCAGGATACCCGAGCGCTTTGAGCCGACCTTCAGCGGCGTGGTGATATAGCCGAAGCCGGTCGCGTGGTCCTTCACCTTGGCCTTGCCGAGCGACCAATATTCGAAGGCGGTCGGCTCTCCCGCGATGCCCGTAAACCCGCCGTCCCGCGCGATCAGCCCGAGTGTGCCCAGTTGCAGCGCATAGCCGTTTTCGACTGTTGGCCCGGTCGGCGGACCGCCGGTCTTGTAGTCGACAACCGCCAGCGAGCCGTCGGAGAGCCGATCGATCCGGTCGGCCTTGCCGTGGATTCGGATGCCCTCGACGTGCATCTCGCCCTTGGCCTCGATCCCGTTGGGGAGCGGTTGGCGCTGCGGGTCGGCCCCGATCTGCGCGACGATCCATTGCAGCGCGCGGACCAGACGCGGCTTCCACAGCGCCCGCATCACGGGGTGCGCGTGCATCTCGGCGAGATGTTGCTCGGCCAGCGCCTCGATGGCGCCCTCGCCGTTGTGCCAATGTTCGAGGATAGCGTGGGCCAGCGTGCCCTGCCAGGCAGCATCGGGTTCAGCGTCGAGCGGCTCTAAATCGCGCAGCCCCATGATTTTGCTGGCGTAGAATTCGAATGGATCGGACCGCAGCCGGTCAAGCTGGGTGACCGAGATGTCCTGCCGCCGCTGGTCTGCCGAGGGCATCGGCGCAGGCACCGGATAGGGTGCGATTTCCATTGGCGCGGGGTCCAGCTCGCGCGCCAGTTTGAGCGTCTGTTCGTCGCTCGCCGCCGCCGACAGATCGGCCCCGAGCAGCGCGCGCACCCGCAGCAGGAAGCGCGAAGGGATCGCGGGGCCGGAGACATCACGCCGCGCGCGGGTCAGCACCACCTCGGGCGCGCCGAGCGCTCCGGCAAGGTCATGCGCGGCAAGGCCGATGCGGAAGTCTGCCCCCGGCACCCCGAGCGCGCGCAAGACAGCGGGCGCGAGCAACGGGTCGCTGGCGGGGGCCGGCGGCCAGGTGCCCTCGTTCAGACCGCCACAAATCACCAGATCGGCGCGCGTCATCCGCGCTTCGAGCAGGCCGTAGATCGCCACCCGAGGATGCCCACCGAACTGCGGACGCACCGCCACCTGATCGAACAGGTCGCGCAAAACGCGCGGCAATTCGTCTGGCGCGAAGTCCACCGACACTTCGCGCGCGTGGAGCCGCCATTGCTCGATAAAGGCCGACAGCGCGCGGCCATCTTCGCGCGCCCACAGCGCCTCTCCGCATAGCGCCTCGCCCGCGTCGGCCAGCAGATCGAGCCACTCGGCGAGACCCAGCGGTGCTGCCACTTCAAGCAGCGGAGCGAGGACGGGTTCGACCGTTTGCCACCAGTCGGCAACGCCCGCTTTCTCGGCCAGCCTGCGCGGCTCTTCCAGCCCGGAAGCCCTGCGCGGACCGCGCAGCCTCAGTTCGAGCCGTCGCACCGCGCGCAACCAGTCGGCGCGCTCTTCGTGGCCAACCAGTGGATGACCCAGCAAAGCCATCAGCGGTACCGGCGCGGCACGCTCGGCTCCGACCTGCGCCAGCAGCAGCAACACACGCCCCGCCGCCGTCTGGCTGAGCGGGACACCGGCCGAATCGTCCGCCCGCACGTTCCAGCGCCGCAAATGCTGCGACACCCGCGCGGCCAGGCCGCGGTCGGGCGTCACCACGGCAACGCGCCGTTCGGGTGTGGCAAGAGCCTCGCGCACCAGCAGCGCGATGGCCTGCGCCTCTTCTTCGGGATTGCCCGCCTCGATCAGCCGCACCCCGGCAAGACGCCGCTGCTTCGCCGGAAGCGCCGCCCACCGGCGGCTTGCGAGCGGCGGCAGGAACAGGCTCGAAATGGCATGGCTGCGCTCGGGCGGCCCCTTACCGAGACCGGCCCGGTGCCAGGCGCGGATCTCCTCGCGGGCAATGCCCATCCGTCCGAGCAGCAGCTTGAGGTGATACTGCGGGTGGGTGATCGCATCGTCGCGTCCGAACGGCTCTTCCAGCGACGGGTCGCCCGCGTGGCCAAGTTCGTCCCACACCTCTGCGTCCATCGACAGGTCGAAATCGGGCAGGATCACCGCGCCCTGCGGCATATGCGCGATGGTGCGCAGCATTTCGGCGAGCGCAGGCGCGGCGCTGGTGACGCCCGCCGCGACAATCGGATGTTCAGGCGGTGCCTCGCGCAACCTTCGCGCTGCGGCGCGGAACAGCAGGTTGCGCCGCGCCGAGGTGTCGATCTCGCCGCGCTGGTCAAGGTGGTCGCGCCACAGCAGTTGCACCTTGGCGAACAGCGCCAGATTGTCACGCCAGTGATCGGAGTTGGCGGCGAGGATGCCGAGCACCCGCTCACCGAGCAGATCCTGAGGTTCGATATCCTCGATCAGCAGCCGGTCGATCACCCTCCCGGTCTCGGTAGCGAGCCGCATCAGCGCCGCGCCGGTTGGAGCCTTGTCGCCCTCGACCTCGCCGATCAGTTGCGCAAGCTTGAGCGTTCGCCGCAAGGGGTCAGCCGCCGGGGGCACCGCTGCGCCCGCTCCCAGCGAATCGAACAGCGGGCCAAGCGCTTCGTCGAGATCGAGATCGCCCACCTGCACCATGCGCGGCAGCAGCAGGCCGCTAGTCCCCGCCTCGCCCGCATAGCGGACAAAGGCTTCGGTGATGGTGCGCGCGGCACGGGTGGAGGGGACCAGCAGTGTCAGCCGGGCGAGGCCGAAGCTGTCATCTCCATAACGCGGGACCAGCCCCGCCACGAGCGCATCGGCAAAGCCCCGGTGCGCGGCGATGGAATAGACGTGCGGTCCGGGCCGCTCAGACATTCCTGAGCGCGTCTTCGGTCGGCGCGATCATTTGCGGGGTGCCAACCTCGAACCATTGGCCGGTGAACGGCAAGCCGAACAATCGCCCCTCTTCGATGGCGCGGTCCCACAGGACATTCGTGGAAAACGGTCCTTCGGGCGCATCGCGCAGCAGGCGTTTCGATACAAGCTGAATGCCGGTGAACACGAAGGGTGCCACCCGTGGCTTGTTCCGGCGGCGCAGGCGGCCTGCCGCGTCCATATGGAAGTCGCCCAGACCGCGAAAATTCACCGCGCCCTTGTGCGCGACGACCAGCAGCAGCGCGTCCATCTGTTCGGGGTCCCATCGGACCGAGAGGTCGGCAAAGCAGTTGCGCGGGCCGTCGAGCCAGATGTTGTCCGAGTTCAGGCAGAAGAACGGATCGGGCAGCTGATCCTGCGCCTTCACCAGCCCGCCCCCGGTCTCAAGCAGCTGCGGTCGCTCGTCCGAGATGGTGATGGCAGGGTCCTTACGCTCGGCTAGGTGCGCTTCGAGCGTATCGGGCATATAGTGAACGTTGACCAGCGCCTTGGCCACCCCGGCATCGGCAAGCCGGTCGAGCGCATGATCGATCATGGGCTTGCCCATCACCCGCACCATCGGCTTGGGCATCGATGCAGTGAGCGGGCGCATCCGCTTGCCCATACCTGCGGCCAGCACCATGGCGGTATCGGAAGCGAGCGTGGTCATGCGGTCAGTTTGCCCTTGTTGGCGCGGATTTCGTCCGGGATGTTGGCATCGAACCAGCGCGCGACCGGGGCCAGCGCCGGATGCGCCAGATCGCGCTCCATCGCTTCCCACACGCGCGGGATCATAGAGAGGTAGCGCGGTTTGCCGTCGCGCTGGTTGAGGCGCGCAAAAATGCCGACAATCTTGGCGTTCCGCTGCGCCCCAAGCCGGGCATAGTCGGCGGCGAAGTGCTCGTCGCAACCGGCCTCCTGGCAATAGTGGTCGAGCATGGCCGCCTCCAGCTCCTCCGAGACGTCACGGCGCGCATCCTGCAACAACGAGACGAGGTCATAAGCCGGGTGGCCAACCAGCGCATCCTGAAAGTCGATCAGCCCTTGCGAGCCATCTGCCAACAGCATGATGTTTTCGGCATGATAATCGCGCAGGACGGTGACGCCGGGCGTCTGGCGGTCAAGCAGCGGGGTCAGCACCTCGCGCCATGCCGCCTCGAACCCTTCCGCATCGACCTCGATGCCAGCCTGCGGACAGAACCACTCGGGCAGCAGCGTGACCTCGCGCAGATAAGTTGCCATATCATAGGGCGCGAATGGGCCGGGCTCGCAACGGTGCAAGGCCACCAGCGCATCGATCGCCTCGGAATAGACCCGCGTTTCGTCAGCCGGGTTTTCATCTAGCCAATCGCGCATCCGGTCCAGCCCGAAGTCCTCGAGCAAGACTAGCCCGCGCTCGTCGCACTGGGCGTATATGTGCGGCGCGCGCATGCCCTGCCCATTGAGCCAGTGGGCGACATGAAGGAACGGGCGCACATCCTCGTGCGGGGGCGGCGCGTCCATCAAGAGCGCAGCCTTGCCCTCGCGATTGAGGCGGAAATAGCGGCGGAAGCTGGCATCGCCGGGCAGCGCCTCGATCTGAGGAGTGGCCCAGCCAGATTCGGCCAGAAACTCGTCGATGCGGCGCGGGAGAGTCTGAGTCATCGCCACCGCCCTAGCCAAGCTTGCCCCGGCTCGACAATCGCCTTGCGCCCCCCTTCCCCGTTTTCGTCGCGAAACTGGAGCGTGATGGCGAGGCAGGCAGGCTCATGCGCGAAGCCGCCGGCGTGCTTTGGCCATTCGGCAATCAGCACTGCGCCCTCGCGATAGTCGTCGAGCCCGATCTCGTCGGTTTCCGAGGGGTGTTCGAGCCGGTAGAAATCGGCGTGGACCAGCGGCGGCGAAAGATGGTCGTACATCTCGACGATGGTGAAGCTGGGCGACGGCACCTCGCCCTCGTGCCCCAGCGCAGCGATGATCGTGCGTGCCAACGTCGTCTTGCCCGTGCCGAGGTCGCCTTCAAGCGCCACCACATCTCCCGGCTCAATCAGCTTCGCGATGCGGTCGCCCAGCGCTTGCATCGCGGCAAGATCGGGCAGCGCGACTTCGGCGCTCATGGCAGATAGATCGTGGCGGTGGTGCCCACGCCCTTCTCCGACTGAATTTCGAGCCTGCCGTTGTGCGCCTCGATCAACTGCCTGGCGAGCGGTAAGCCGAGACCGCGTTTGCCCGCCTTGTCTTCGCCAGTGCCGGGACGCCGATAGCCGTCGAGCGCGCGCGCCAGTTCCGACGGCTTCATCCCCGCGCCATTATCCGAAATCACGATCTGCACGCCCGACTTGCGCCGCTGCAGGGCAACGAGCACGCGCCCCTTGCTGCCGGTCGCCGAAATCGCGTTGTCGAGCACATTGCCCACGGCCCGCGCCAACTGCCGTGCATCGCCGGTGATCGAACCGGCCGAACGATCGCCGCGCAGGTCGAGCGTAATGTTCTTCGCTTCGATAGCCTCTTCGCGCTCGCGCACCACGCGGGTGAGGAAAGCAAACAGAGCGATCTCTTCCTGCGCCATCGGCAGCAGGCCTGCCTCGCTCTGCGTCAGGTCGAGCACGGTCTCGATCTGCTGCGTCAGCCGTTCGACCGAAGCGATGATCGCGTTCACGTAGTCCTGCGCCTGATCGCTCAGGTTGCCCGCGATGCCACTCGCCAGCAGTTCGGCAAAGCCGCCGATCGAGGTCAGCGGCGTACGGAACTCGTAAGACATATTGGCGAGGAACCGCGTCTTCATCGCGTCCGCTTCTTCCAGCGCGGCATTGCGTTCGCGCAGCGCGGCCTCGGCCTTTGTCGAATCGGTCACGTCGAGCACGGTAAGCAGACCGTTGCCGTCGGGCAGCGGCACGCCGGCAAATTCGAGCGTGCGCCCGTCGGCCATCAGCACCCGCCCGCTCTTGTGCTGCCGGTCAAGCGTGGCGGCGCGGACCACCTCGCCGATTGCCGTGCGCTGTCCCGGCCGCGCCAGACGCGTGCCGAGCTGTTCGAGCAGGGCGTCGACATGCGGATGCTTGTCGAAGAAATCTTCGTCGAGGCCCCAGGTCGAGGGGAAGCTGCGGTTCCACAGCTGGATCTGGCCATTGGGCGCAAACACCGCCAGCGCCTCGAACAGTGAATCGAATGTGGCCGTGCGGGTGCGCAGCAAGGTGTCCCTGGTGGCAGAAAGTGCGAGCTGCTCGGAACGGTCTTCGGCCACCAGCACCAGCGAGCCATCGGGCATGGGTTGCGCAACGATGCGCAGGTGCATGTTACCTGGCAGCGTCCAGGCATCCTCCACCGCGCTGTCGGAGGAGAACCACTTGCGCAGCTGGCCGCGCCACTCGGGAAAGTCGCGCACTTCGGGCAGCCGCGCCTTGTCGCGCGCGATGTCGATGAAGCGTTCGAAATCGAGCCCACGCGCAAGGGCCGGTGCGGGCAGCGCGAAGATACGCGCGAAAGGCTGGTTGGCAAAGGCGATTACCCGGTCGGGATCGAACTGCGCCACGCCCACCGAAAGCTGATCAAGCATCGAGCGCTGCGCCTCGCGGAAGGCGCGGAAAGTGCGGGCCTGCTCCTCCATATCCTCGATATCGACGGCATAGCCTGCCACCCCGTCTTCGCCCAGCGGAAGGTCGGACACGCGCAAAGAGCGGCGCTGGTTGCCAATGGTGGCGGGAACGATGCGTTCGACCGGCTCTTCTTCGCTGTGCGCCTGCAACGCGACATCGGCGGCAGTTCGCCCCTCGACGGTCTCGACCAGTTCGATCTGCTGCGCGACAACTTCGTTGGCATCGCTTGCCCCCACCGCCTCGACATAGGCACCGTTGACGAGCCGCAGTTGCATGTCCGGCCCGCGGAACCACATCGGCATGGGCGCAGCCTCGATCAGGCCGATGAGCGCGATGAAATCGGCACGGGCACGCACCGCGTCTGCACGCAGGCGCTCAAGTTCAACCTGACTTGAGGAAAAGTCGAACCACCAGGTCAGCGCCGCCCCTCCGGTTGCCACTGCCGGATCGGCAAGGCTGCCATGGACGGCCAAGCTGCGGGTCGATCCGTGCGGCTGCAACGCCAGTGAGAACGGTGCGGCCGTCTTGTGCGTGCGGCGCAGCGCCTCGCGCAGCCGGTCAAGCTCGCCCGGCGCAAGGCCACTGGTGCCGCGATCCAGTTCGGAAAGGAACTCGGGCAGATGATCGAGCCCGAGCCAGGCGGCGAGCCGGTCCGGCCCTTCGATCCTGCCATCGGCGCGCACCAGCATCGGCACCGCTGGTGATTCTTCGATCATCTGCGCCAAGCGGCGCGACTTGACCATCGCGCTGCGCGCCGCCCGCTCGCTCGCGCGGGCTCGCCACGTGAGCCAGGCAGCAAGCCCGGTCCACGCGGCCAGCAGCAGGCCGATCAAAGCCGCGGCAAGAGGAGAGAGTTCCATCTTCCGTCAGCTATGACCGGCAGCCCCGCGATGCAAGCTGCCCGCGGGGCGCAACCCCCGATCAATAGCGCCCGGTCAATAACGATAGTGCTCGGGCTTGAACGGGCCTTCCACCGGCACGCCGATGTAATCGGCCTGCTTCTGGCTGAGCTTGGAGAGCTTCACCCCAAGCTTGTCGAGGTGCAGCGCCGCCACCTTCTCGTCGAGGTGCTTGGGCAGCACGTAGACGTCGTTTTCATATTCGTCGTGCTTTTCCCAGAGTTCCATCTGCGCCATCACCTGGTTGGTGAACGAGCAGCTCATCACGAAGCTGGGGTGACCGGTCGCGCAGGCGAGGTTCACCAGACGGCCCTTGGCGAGCACGATGATTTCCTTGCCATCGGGGAACTTGACGAGATCGGTGCCCGGCTTGAGTTCGCTCCACTCGTAGTTCGAAAGCGCCGAAATCTGGATCTCGCTGTCGAAGTGGCCGATGTTGCAGACGATCGCCATCGGCTTCATCGCCTTCATGTGATCGGCGGTGATCACGTCCTCGTTGCCGGTGGTGGTGACGAAGATGTCGGCGCGGGTCACCGCGTCTTCCATCGTGGTCACTTCAAAACCTTCCATCGCCGCCTGCAGCGCGCAGATCGGGTCGATTTCGGTGACGAGCACACGCGCGCCGCCGTTGCGAAGCGACTGCGCCGAGCCTTTGCCAACGTCGCCATAGCCGGCAACGCAGGCGACCTTGCCCGAAAGCATCACGTCGGTGGCGCGGCGGATCGCGTCGACCAGCGATTCGCGG
This sequence comes from Aurantiacibacter suaedae, assembly GCF_005434915.1. Classification (GTDB taxonomy): domain Bacteria; phylum Pseudomonadota; class Alphaproteobacteria; order Sphingomonadales; family Sphingomonadaceae; genus Alteraurantiacibacter; species Alteraurantiacibacter suaedae. Next base: position 267,312 of record NZ_SKCG01000001.1, on the reverse strand, counting down.
CAGCCATAGAGGTTGTCGAACTTCGACTTGGTCACGCTATCGTTCACGTTGATGGCCGGGAACGGCAGCTTGCCCTGCTTGGCAAGGCTGTAAAGGCGGTGGACGCCGGTGGTCGTCTCTTCCGAAACACCGCGCAGGGTCTTCACCGTTTCGGTGAGGTAACCCGGCTTCTTCGCAAGGAAGGCCTTGAGCGAGCGCTGGAATTCAATTTCCTCAGCATTGGCCGGGGCCGGCAACTCCTCGCCCGCTTCGACACGCGCGCCCCACAGGGCGAACATGGTGGCATCGCCGCCATCGTCGAGGATGATATTTGCGGTATGGCCCGAGCCGTCCTTGTCCCAGTCGAAGATCTCACCGACATAGTCCCAGTATTCCGCGAGGCTCTCGCCCTTCACCGCGAACACCGGAATATCCTGCGCGGCGATGGCGGCGGCAGCGTGGTCCTGCGTCGAGAAGATGTTGCAGGTGGCCCAGCGGACCTCGGCGCCGAGAGCGGTCAGCGTCTCGATCAGCACAGCGGTCTGGATCGTCATGTGCAGCGAGCCGGTGATGCGCGCGCCCTTCAGCGGCTGCGCAGGGCCGAATTCCTCGCGCGTGGCCATCAGGCCCGGCATTTCGGTTTCGGCAATGGCGATCTCGGCCCGGCCATAGTCGGCCAGAGCAATGTCCTTGATGATATAGTCGTTCTTTGCGTCAGCCACGCGCACTTCTCCTGTCATGTGGGGATGAGCGCCGCCGGGGCTCCGCGCGGCACAAGGTGTGGGGAGCCATAGGGCCGCGCGAAGACGAGGTAAACCCTCCTCCCTTGCGCAAATCATGACTCGCAACCGCTCGGCTGTCTTCCTATGTCTCGCGTGACCCTCACCAGGAAGGATACCTGACATGACGATTTCCCAAGGCGACAAGATTCCCGACGTGAAACTGGTCAAGGCGACCGCCGATGGCCCCGATGCCGTGCAATCGAGCGAGTTCTTCGCCGGCAAGAAGGTGGCGCTGTTCGGCGTACCCGGCGCTTTCACACCCACCTGCTCGGCCAAGCACCTGCCCGGCTATGTCGAAAAGGCGGCCGATCTCAAGGCCAAGGGTATCGACGAGATCGCCTGCCTCTCGGTTAACGACGCGTTCGTGATGGGCGCATGGGGCAAAGATGCCGGCTCCGACGATGTTACCATGCTGGCCGATGGCAGCGCCGACTTCGCTACTGCGCTCGGCCTCGATGCCGATTTCTCGGGCTATGGCATGGGCACACGTGCGCAGCGTTTCTCGATGATCGTCAACGATGGCGTGGTCGAAGAGCTGAACGTCGAAGGCCCGGGCGAGTTCAAGGTTTCGAGCGCGGAGCACATGCTCGGCCAGCTCTGAGGCAAATTCGTAATGAAAAAGGGCGGCGCTCCAACCGGAACGCCGCCCTTTTTCGTGCCACAACGGCAGTAGAATCGGTTCAATCGCCCCATTCGACATCGACGCCAAGCGAATCGATGTTCTTCACGAAATCGGGATGCGCACGGCGGATCGGATCGGCATCGAGAATGGTGCTCTCGCCATCGATGCTTGCCGCCACCATCAGCATCGCGATGGCAACACGGATGATGTAGGGGCTGGTCACCGTTGCCGGCACCAGCTTCTCGCCGCCGAAGGTGATCAGGCGGTGCGGGTCGCACAGCAAAGTGTGGGCACCGAACAGCGACAGTTCGGTATGCCAGGTCAGCCCGCCTTCGTACACCTTGTTCCAGAACATCACCTGCCCTTCGGCCTTCACGCCGAGCGCGATGAAGATCGGCAGCAGGTCGGCCGGGATATAGGGCCAGGGTGCGGCTTCCACCTTCACGGTGAGGTGCGAGGTGAAGTTGTCTTTCACGCTCAACCGCTCGGGCGCTTCCATGCGCGACCAGCCATCCTTGTGTTCGACATGGGCGCCGAACTTCTCGAACGTGCGGTCGATCAGCATGAAATGCTCGGGGCAGCCGTTGCGCACCGAAATATCGCCGCCTGTCACCGCCGCCAGTGCGAGGAAGGTCGCAACCTCGTGATAGTCGTCGGCGAAGGTGTAGTCGACGCTGGTGAACGTAGGCTCGCCCTCGATGCTGACCATCGAGGTGCCCTTGCCCTTGATCCGCGCGCCCATCTTTTCGAGGAACGCGCACAGCTCCTGCACATGCGGTTCGCACGCGGCATTCACGATCTGGCTGGTGCCCTTGGCATTGAGCGCCGAGATGATGAAGTTCTCGGTGGTCGTCACCGAAGCATATTCGAGCCACATGCGGGTCGCCTCGCCCGCGCCGCGCTGGCGGAACACGATGTGGCGGCCTTCGGACGACACCTCGGCCCCGAAGTTGCGGAACACCTCGACATGCGGATCGATCTCGCGCGCGCCGAGCGTGCAGCCCTTCACCTCATGCTCAAGCCGCGCCTCGCCGAGCCGCGCGAGCAGGCCGGGGATCATCATGATCGAGGCCCGCATCGCCTGCGGCAGGCTGGCCCGCGCGCTGGAGGAAATGGTCGAGTGATCGATGGCGAAGGTCTTGGCTGCCTTGTCCCACTCCACCGTGCTGCCAAGCTCGGAGAAAAACGCGTGAATGCGCGTCACATCGGTGATCTCGGGCACGTTGCGCAGCATGATCGGCGCGTCGCTCAGCAGCGTAGCGCAGAGCACCGGGAGCACCGCATTCTTGTTGGCCGATGGCTCGATCCGTCCGCTCAGCTTTTGCCCGCCGCGAACTCGCAATGCCGTCATTCTCGTATGTCCTTAACTTGATCTGCGACGCAGCCAGCGCGCATCAATAGCCCATCAGCTTGAGCACTTCCTCGCGGCTGCGATGGTCCTTGCGGAACAGGCCCATCACCCGGCTCGTCACCATGCTCACGCCTTGCGTGCGCACGCCGCGCGCCGACATGCAGGCATGGCTCGCCTCGATCACCACGGCCACGCCGCGCGGTTGAAGCTCATCCTGAATGCACTGGGCGACCTCGGCCGTCAGCCGTTCCTGAATCTGCAAGCGCCGGGAATAGCCGTGCAGCACGCGCGCCAATTTCGAGATGCCCACCACCTTGTCGGTCGGCAGATAGGCGATCGCCGCCTTGCCGATGATGGGGGCCATGTGGTGTTCGCAGTGGCTCTGGAACGGAATGTCCTTAAGCAGCACGATCTCGTCATACCCGCCGACCTCGTGGAACACACGCGAAAGATGAACGCGCGGATCTTCCTCGTAGCCCTGGCAATATTCCTTCCATGCCCGCGCCACGCGCGCCGGGGTGTCCGTCAGGCCCTCGCGCGTTGGATCGTCGCCCGCCCAGCGGATGAGCGTGCGGATAGCTTCCTGAACGTCTTCGGGAACCGGCAGCTTGCTATTGCCGACCGTCTCTTCTTCGTGATTGCAACTCATCAATCGACCTGGCGTATCCTTCTCAGCCGGGCTCTTCCCTTGGCTCTCGCTTTCGCCAATAGGCTCCCGCGACGGAAAAGGCCATTCCTCGCCGGGACTATCGTGAACACATCCCCCGGCTCCTCCGGGTCGAGCGTCTCTCGCAAGGCCATGTCGCGCGTCGTCTGATCCGGCGGTGTGGGATGAAATGGGCGCAGATGCCGCCGTTGCAAGCCTTCGCCGCGCTGGTTGATTCCGGCAATCATTGCCGCCATCGACCCATAGGTCGCCAGAAGGGCCGGCACAGCCTCTTCCGCCATGCCGCAGTGCTCGGCCAGTAGCGAGTGACGCAACCGTTCGATCTGCCCCGTGACATGATCGTTTCCGGGCCGGTTGGAATCGATGAACACATCGCACTCCGAATCAAGCCCCATCGACCGGTTGTTGAAGTTGGCCGAGCCGATTCGGAGCAATTCATCGTCGACGATCATCAGCTTGGCATGAACGTAAATCGGCTGATCGTCGGTATAGGGCACGTAAAGATGAAAGGCATGGTGCTTGTCGAGTTCGTTGAGTGCGGTGACAAGTTCCGCACGGGCCGGGTCCATCGCCTGACCCTCCACCCAGCCATCGGCGGAGTGGGGATGCACAACGATGATCTCGGGCGGGTCAGACTCGGCCAGTCTCTTCGCAATGGCCTCGCATACGGCGCGGCTGGCGAAATACTGGGTTTCGGCATAGATGAAGCGCTTGGCGCTGGCGATCTGATCGCAGAACAGCTGCTCCACCTCGTGGACTTTGGGCATACCGTCATGCTCGGCCCGGGTCCGCGCAATGCCAATTTCGACATTTTCGAAATGCGCTTCCAATCCCTCGGGCCAGGCGCTTTCTTCGCTTTTCTCTGACGGCTTGAGCGGCTTGCCACCTGCCGTAATCCAGCGTTGGCGACCAAGATCCTCCAGCGCTCCGGCAACATCGCCTTCCATCAGCATGGTTACGTCGTGCCATGGGGTGTACAGAGAACCGCCCGGCAGCTTTCGCTCAGGATCCTCGGTCTCATGCGCCCGCGTGTCCCAGCGGCCGCCGGTCATGTCGATCCCGCCGCATACCGCGAATTGCTTGTCGATCACCACGATCTTCTGGTGATGGCTGCACCCTACCGGATGCGCGGTATCGAACTTGAAGTCGATCCTGCGATGGCGCGCCCAGCGCACCAGATCAAACAGCATTGCCCCACGCGTCGCCAGCGAAAAGACCGAGTAGCTCCACTTGAGGATGCGTACCTCAAGCCCGGGTCGATTGCGATTGAGCCACAGGATAAAGCTGCCCAACCGCGAAGGGAACGACCGGTCGAACGGACGCTGATACCAGCGTCGGCCGCGGGTGAGGTGAATGCGGGTGTCGAAATCCCACCCGATCAGCATGATGCGCTGCTTGGCCTGCAACATAGCCTGCTGGACGAGGTCGAAATACTCCTCGCCATCGACTGCAACGCGCACGCGCCGGGCCTTGGCGTAGCGCCAAACACCCGGCTCAACCGAACTGTCGTCGAACTCGTTCAGCTTGCTTTCCGCCTCAGCCGTACCGCGCGCCATCGGCATGATTGCTCCTGTTAGCGCCGAGGCGCGATGTTGCCGTTCGCGTTACGGCAGAAGCGCTATTCCTTGGCGTCTTCCGCTTTCTCGGGCGTCACATCCGCATCGGCCTTCTCGGCTTCCTTACGCCGATCGAACACGGATTGCATATGCTCGCGGTCCTCGTCAGTGAGATATTTCTCGAAATCGGGGAAGTGATCTTCCTCTTCCTCGTTGATATGGTGGCGATAATCGTGATCGAGCTGCTTGAACTTGGCCATCCATGCCGAGGACGACATGTCGGTGGCGGCAAGATCGTTAAGCGCTTCCTCGATCTCGTGATGCTCAGCCACCGAATGGCGGGTCTCATCGGTGGTATCGGGCTTGCGCAGCATGGTGGAATAGAGCGCCTGCTCTTCGGCGGAGGCATGGCTCTTCACTTCCTTTGTGAACTCTTCGAGCAGGCTCTGGCGGTCCTCGCTTTCGCCGTGCGTCTGCGCCATTTTCTCGAGCAGATCGCGGTGTTTGTCGTGGTCGCGCTTAAGCCGCGCGAAGATGTCGTGTTCCATAAGGTCTCTCCTGTAACGGATGGTTATAGGACAAACACCGTTTCGCACGGTCCGTTCCTTCCGCAGCGTGGGGCTTGGGCAAAACCGTTAATGTGGAAACAAGCCGAAACGGGGCGGCGACACATGTGCCGCCACCCCGCCAAGCTGATTAGCTTTTCAGATCGGCCGATTAATAGCCCAGAACCAGCGACACGCTCGCGGCACGCGGGGCGCCCATCTGGACAAAGGGCGTGCCGGTCAGACCGCCACCGAAGCCGCCGACATAGAACTCGTCGAACAGGTTGGTGATGTTGAGCTGCACAGCCATATCGCCTTCGCCGAGCGGGTTCTGGCCGATGGTGTAGCGCAGGTCGAGGTCGACCAGCGTGTAGGCATCGACGATGCCGTTGTTCACCAGCTCCGGATCCTCGTTCGTATCGTTGAAGAACCGCTCGCCGGTGTACTTTACCTGCGCACCCAATTCGAAGCCGCCGAACGACACCTGGCCGCGCGCACCGAACATCAGATCGGGCGTGCCGCTTTCGCGGTTGCCGGCGGTGTTCAGCACGTCGCCTTCGATTTCGATGTCGTCCTTGATCTCCGATTCGTTGATCGAGCCGAAGACGTAGAGCATCGTGTTGGGCGTGGGCGTGAACGCAACCGAGGCATCGAGGCCGTATTTGTCCACCTCGCCGAGGTTGCGGTAGATCGTCTCGTCAAGGATCGGATCGTAGGAGGTGGCGAGGCGGTTGTTGTACTTGGTGTACCACCCGGCAATCTGCACCTGCACATTGCGCGTCTGGTAGCGCAGGCCGAGGTCGAAGGTGTCGGTCGTTTCCGGATCGGGGCGGGTCTCGTCGACGTCGGGCAGGTAGAAGCTGTCATACAGCGGATCGGTGCCCGGTACCGACAGGCCCTTCGCATAGTTTGCAAACACCTGCGCGTTGTCGCTGAACGAGTAGACCAGACCGGCGCTCGGCAGAACCTTGTCGTATTTGTAGGTACGATCGGTCGGGCCGACGTGATCGGGGTTTGCTTCCTCATAGGCGGTGGTGTCCTGATTGCCCAGGCAATCGACAAAGCCAGCGGCCGAGGTGGTCCAGCAATACTGATGCAGCTCGCGGCTGAAGAACGGGGCGCGGAGGCCCAGCGTCACCGAAAGGTCTTCGTCGAAGAACAGGCCGCGATACTCGCCCGAGATCTGATGCAGGATCGCATAGGACTGGCGGTTGCGCTTGTTGAGGGCGAAGCCGTCCGAGGTGTACTGCGGATTGTTGATCGCGAAGACATCGGCGATCTCACCATTCTGCAACGCCAGCGAGGTCTGGCCGGTCTGGCGGTGGTTGGCGCGGTCCCAGGTGTAGGCGATGCGCGCGCGGTGCTGGTCGTTGATCTCCCAGTTCAGCGACGAAATGATGGTGAAGCGATTGGTACGCGTCTGGCTCGGATCGTTGCCGGCCACTTCGTCGAGCAGGTCGCCGTCGCCGTTGAGATCCATGCCGTAGTAGTATTTGCCGCTGATGAAGCCGGTGTAGTTCACCCCGTCGACATCGCGGAAGCCTTCGATCAGCTCCTCATCGCCGCCGCCATTGGCCTTAACGTACTGGTAGGTCGGGTCGATCGTCAGCACGAGGCCTTCGGCCAGCGTAAAGCGCGACGAGCCGCGGATGTTGCCGGTGTTGGAGGGGTTGTAGCGGCGGCTGAATTCCGCGCCGCAGCCGTTTACCTCATCGGCCACACCCGGGGTGGGGGTGGTGATTTCGCAGGGGAAATCGACCGAATCGAGAACGTTGAAGCGGTCGCTCTTGCGGCCTTCGTCGATAGCGCTCTGGATTGCGCCGGCGCTGACCGAACCGAAGAAGTTGTTGCGGTTCTGGTTGTAGTGCCCGGCAACCGAGACGAAGTCGCCATTGGAGCCCAGCTCCTGATAGATGCGCCCGTTAAGCTGGATCTTCTCGACTTCGCCGTAGACGTTGAACGGGTTCTCGTAGGTCGTGTAGCTGGCCGAAGCGAAGGCAGTGGTGCCAGCGCCGGTGAAATCGCCGCTATCGACCATGCCGAATGCGCGCCAGAACGGACGATCCCCCGCCCCGTCGGCCAGGACGTTGCCGTAGCTGCCGGTGGCGGTGATGCCCATGGTGTCGCTCGGGCGGCGGGTGCGCAGGTTGATTGTGCCGCCGGTGGCCGAAGCGGTCGGGCTGTCGATGTCGGTCACGCCGAGATTGACGCTGATCTCGCCGATGATTTCCGGATCGACCTGCTGGTTGGTGTAAAGGGCATAGTTACCCGAATCGTTGAGCGGAATGCCGTCAAGCGTCTGCGACACACGGTCGTCGGAGAAGCCGCGAATGGTGAAGCTGCCGCCCGAGGAGCCCCACGGATCGTTGTTCTGAAAGCTCACGCCGGGCACCAGGTTGATGATGTCGTTGGCGGTCTGGCCAGGGCGCTGACGGCGGATCACCTCTTCGGTCAGCACCTGCTTGGCGCGCGGCGTTTCCGGCAGGTCAACACCGCCGATCGCGGTGTCGATAGCGCCAATAACGACGATCTGGTCATCGAAATCCTGCGAGCCGGTCGACTGCGCCGCGGCAGGCGAACAGATTGTGGCGGCGGCAACGAGGCTGCCCGCGCTGGCGGTAAGAAGATATTTCAGTTTCATCGAAGCGTCCCTTTTTCGTGCTTCCGCGGTTGGCGGCGCCGATAAAGCGACGGAGAGACAGAATTGCGTCACTTACATGACAAGATCGTTACAATAGAAATCACCAACCGCCCGACACGTGCCCGCTAAGTCTCGAAGGTGTTAGCTTTCCGCCGATTTTCTGAGCTGCGCGCCCGACGCACCCTACACTCCGGCAAAAAGACGATCCCGGCGGGTTTTGCTGCAGTGCGACATTTATGCATCACGGTTGAGGGCGATCTCAGCCGCCTGCGAATACCGGGGCGGGTTTCTTCGCGGCAGTCTCCGGTTTGCTCTGCATGGATTGCTCTGCATGGATTGGCGAAAGGCAGTGCCAGCTTCATCGGCGAAAATGAACCAATCGGTCTGCCGATCGTTACCTTGTCATGAGCACGAACCCGCAACCCGAGCCCGAATTTCCCACCCCGCAGGCACCGCCGGAAACGCCGCCCGCCCCGCCCGAGCGGCGCGAGCCGGTGCCGGAGCGGCCCGATGAGATCGAACCGGTAACACCCGATATCGACCGCCCGGATCGCAGCCCCGATGAAACGCCGCCCGATCGCGTGGACGACGTCGCCTAAGCGCGATCCTGTTCGAGCCGCGCCACGGATTCATAGTCTCCAATGGTGCACAAAAAACAGACTTAGCACGCCCCGAGGGGCGCAGCTGGAAACACTAAGTCTTGAAGGGAAAAATGGCGCACCCGGAAGGATTCGAACCTCCGACCACCTGATTCGTAGTCAGGTACTCTATCCAGCTGAGCTACGGGTGCGCTCTGGAGGCCGGGCAAATACGGAGCGATGTTCCGCTTGGCAAGCCCTAATCCGACATTCTTTCCACAAACTGGCGATCCATGGGTGCCAAAGCCAGTTTCTCAGCCTCTAAGCGGGAGAACCAGCCCCAGTGCTGCCCCTCCCGTCCCTCAGGCGATCCGCTCCAGCGGGTGGCTCTATAAAGCATCAGGATAACCGGCGGGCTCCCTTCCCGCGCTTCCTCGGCGAGCAGCAGAGCCGTGCAGTCGGCTGGATCGACCCCAATGGCGAGTTCCTCGGCAATCTCGCGCGCGAGCGCCTCTCGCGGTGTTTCTCCGCTATCGACCTTGCCGCCGGGAAACTCCCACAAGCCGCCGTGGTGCTTTTCAGCGGGGCGCTGCTGAAGCAGGATCCGACCCCTGTTGTCGATCAGGGCAAGCGCCACGACGGGTATCCAAGCAGCACTAGAAACCTTCATCTGGGGCATCACTAATCATTCGTTAGAGCTTTTCTGACACTACCGGCCTCGACACGCCTGCGAAAGGGGACCTCCATGGCAGCCTGGACATTTTTCAAGCGAGTCATGGTTGATCGCTCTGCGGCTACGGCCGTGGAATATGGCCTGATTATCAGCCTGGTCGTGCTTGCGATGATAGCCGCTCTAAAAGGCGTCGCCGATGTCACGGTGGACATGTGGGGCGACGTGCGAAGCGAGGTTGTCAATGCCAGCGCCGATTAGCTTTTTATCAAGCATTCATGCGTAAAATCCCGGCATCCGGATGGGAAACCAGCTGGATCGGGTACCGAAGACTTCGAAAACTTAGGAGACAACCATGACCTTCTTCAACAAGCTCGCCCGCGACGAAGCTGGCGCCACCGCAATCGAATATGGCCTCATCGCCGCCCTTATCGCCGTTGCCGCGATCACTGCGATGAATGCTCTGGGCGACCAGCTCTTCGCCGTTTTCAACGAAGTGAACACCGAGATGGGCGGAACCGCCGCCACGCAGTAATTCTGAAGTGCAGCAGGGATTCGGGGCGGCGGGGAAACCTGCCGCCCCTTTTCTTTGGGTTCAGTTGGAGCGAACCACGATCTTGTACTGCTGGCCCGGCACAAGCATAGCGTTACCCGATAGCCCGTTCAGCACGCGGAACCGCGCCTCCTGCCCATCGGCATAGGCCATCCGCCGCGCAAGCGTAGCCACAGTATCGCTGCGCTGCGCGGTCACCACGTCAACCCGGCGCGGGACCACGGCATTGGCCTCGCTCGCATTGATCCGGCGCATCGAGTTGAACATCTCGTTGAACACCCCGGCCTGCCCTGCAGGCGTGATGGCCTGGAAATGGAACGCCTGATTTGGCGCGAATTCATAGGCGAACACGGTCACGTCGATCTGCTGCTGACCGTTGTTGACCCGTGCCATGCCATAGGCCGCAGTCAAACCGTTCACTGTCGTTCGCTGGATCGAGGCCGGGGCCAGGTTTGCGTTCTGGCCGCCAATCGCCTGGAACACCGAGCGGATATAGCTATCGAGATTGCCCGAGAAGGCAGCGGTGGTCATCTGCGCCTTGCCAGCATCGCCGTTGATGCTCACGGCCCTCGTCCCGTTGACCATGTAAAAACCTTCAGGCGCGGTGAAGCTCAGCCGCAGTTCGGGATGAATGAACTGCCGCCCTTCGATAATTCCTTGCGCCGGATCGTCGCCATACATCAGCCCGTCGATATTATTGAGGAAGCTGTCGCGGTTGACGACGCCGGTGCGGTTGCCTGCCAGTTGCATCGCATACTGCACGCGGCTCGCCGGATCGGGGTGAGTGCTGGCCCATTCAGGGATTGTTGCGTTGGCGCGCCCCTGCAATTGCGCATCGAGCGCGTTCTGCGCCGCCAGGCTGGAAAGCAGCGAGGCCATGGCGTGCGGATCATAGCCGGCCGATTCGAGGTACTGAATGCCGAGCTCGTCGGCCTCTGTCTCCTGACTGCGCGAATAGCTCAGCGTCAGCATTTGCGAGCCTTGCACCGCCCCTTGCGCGATGGTGTTGCCCAGTGCGCTGTTGCCAAGCAGGACCTGGCTGAGGATCGCAATGCCCAAGCCGCCAAGCTGATTGCGCTGCGCCGCCGCTTGCCGCCTCGCCGAATGGCGGGCCGCAACGTGGCCGACTTCGTGGCCGAGCACGGCGGCAAGCTCGGCCTCGTTGTTCATCAAGGTCACCAACTGGCGCGTGGCATAGACATAGCCACCCGGCACCGCGAAGGCGTTGTTTACTGAAGAGTTGAGCAGCGTCACGTCGAAGGCGGTCGGGCTGGTGGCCAGCCCTGACTGGACGGCGATGTTCTGGCCGACCTGCGACACATAGCGCGCCTGCGGCCCCGACATCTCGCCGCCGAATTCGGCCACGAACTGTTCGTGGTATTCCGCACCCTGCTGCGCTTCGGCCTGCGTAATCGGCGAACCCGGCGCGATATTTGCCCCTGGAACGGAGGCGCAGGCGGCCAGCGCCAGCGAAGCGCTGGTTGCCGCAAGCAGGCCTTTGATGCGGGTGGACAAACGAACTGCGCGAACGCGGTGCGACATGTGACGATGCTCCTCATGGGACAAGAGGAAGCACGCGTCGCTCTTGCCAGATCCCTACCTGATGACGGCTTGCCGGTGCTGCTATTCGCAGCTTAGCAAGCGTCCTAAGCCAAACAGCCTAGCGTCTCAGAGGTTCCGGCCGATGGCGAGGAAGCGTTCCTCGCGCTGCTTGCGCAAGGTGTTGGCATCGAGCTTCGCAAGGCTGTCGAGTTCGGCGACGATCGCATCGGCCAGCGAGGCCACTGCGGCCTCAGGATCGCGCTGCGCGCCGCCGACCGGCTCGGGCACAATCCGGTCGATCACGCCAAGCTCGGCAAGATCCTGCGCGGTGAGCTTCATCGCCTCGGCCGCATCGGGGGCCTTTTCCGCCGTGCGCCACAGGATCGATGCGCAGCCTTCGGGCGAAATCACCGAATAAACTGCGTGTTCGAACATCAGCACCCGCTCGGCGCTCGCCAGCGCCACCGCACCACCCGAACCGCCCTCGCCCACGATCACCGCCACCATCGGCACGCCGAGCGCGAGGCAGGCTTCGGTGGAACGGGCGATGGCTTCGGCCTGACCGCGCTCCTCGGCCTCGATGCCGGGGAAAGCGCCCGATGTATCCACCAGCGTCACCACGGGGAGGCCGAACTTGTCGGCCATTTCCATCAGGCGGATCGCCTTGCGATAGCCTTCGGGCTTGCCCATCCCGAAGTTGTGTTCGAGCCGGCTGACGGTGTCATTGCCCTTTTCGTGCCCGATCAGCATCACCTTGCGCCCGCGCAGGGTGGCAAGACCGGCCATGATCGCACGGTCATCACCGTAAAGACGATCACCGCCCAGCGGCATGAAGTGATCGAAGCCGAGGCTCACGTAGTCGCGGAAGTGCGGACGGCCGGGATGCCGGGCGACCTGTGTCTTCTGCCATGGCGAGAGCCCGGCATAGGTGCTGGCCAACAGCTTGGCGCTGCGCGTTTCGAGCCGTGTCAGCTCGCGCGAGATGTCGACGTCACCGTCTTCCCCCGCTGCGGCGCGCAGCTCGGCAATCTTGTTTTCAAGGTCTGCGACCGGCTTTTCGAATTCGAGGTAAGCTACCATAAAGGCCGCGCTAGCTCGACCTTCCCTCGCCCGCAAGAGGATGACGTGCGTTTACCAGAGCCACGAGCCGCGCCGCATCGACATGCGTGTAAATTTGCGTGGTCGAAATATCGGCATGGCCGAGCAGCGTTTGCAGCAGCCTGAGGTCCGCACCGCCTTCAAGCAGATGGGTGGCAAAGGCATGGCGCAGCACGTGCGGGCTGACCTTGGAGGCGTCCAGCCCTGCCCGCGCGGCCAGCTCCTTGATCAGCTGATAAAGCCTGATTCGGCTGAGATAGGCATTGCGCGAGGGGAACAGATACTTCGATCCTTGCGGGCGCACCTCCAGCCAGCGCGACAGGGCGTTGCGCGCGCGACTAGATACCGGCACCATCCGCGCCACCCCGCCCTTACCCACCAGCGACAGGAACGGCGCATCGCGCGGCACGGCGGATAACGGCAGTGACACCAGCTCGCTCGCGCGCAGGCCTGAGCCATAGAGCAATTCGACCAGCGCCAGCATCCGAATCGCTGCCGGGCTGTCGCTCGCCGCTTCCTCTTCCAGCACGGCGAACAGCTTGGCCACGTCCTCATGCGAAAGCAGCTTCGGCAATGGTCGGCGCGTTTGCGGGCGGGCCAGCGCGGTCGAAGGGTCATCGTCGCGCCAGCCTTCGTCCACGGCGAAGGCGAAGAACTGACGTAGCGCCGAAATCCGCCGCGCCACCGACGAGGGCGCCAGATGCGCCCATTGTCCAGCCAGTCGCGCAAGTTGCTCGCGCCCGGCTGCACACAGATCGCCGACCGCTTCTTCGCTTGCGCGCAAGTCACGGCCATAGGCGTCAAGCGTGTTGCGGGTCGCGCCGCGCTCCGCCGCGAGCATATCGAGGAAGGCCGCAACCGCGCCGGAGGCAGCGCGCGTCGCCATCAGCCGCGCGCGACCGCTTCGGCCGCGATCATGCGCGCCTCGGCAGAAAGCCCGACCTGATCGAGCGCGCGCACAATGGTGTAGAGCTGTCGCGGCGTCATTCCTGCCCAGGTCTGGCCCTGCATCCCGACACCGGCAAGCAGAGCCACCAGCGCGGCATTGTCGGTGGCCGCAGCCCGCTCGATCTTGGCGCGCCATGGGCCGGTGCGATCGAGTGAAGTGCCGAGGTTGCTGGCGATATTGCGCGCGTCACCGTCGCTCAAACGGCCAAGCCCCGCCAGCCCCGCCAGCAGGAACCGGGCCTTGCGATCGCTCACGTCGGCAAAGTTCTCCACTGCGCTGGCTGAAACCGAGGCACTCCCCGCAGGCCGCGCCAGCGATAACAGTGCCCAGCCCAGCGAGCCATCCTCGACCACACCGCTCCAGCGCATGGCGTTGCGATCGAGCCCGGCGGTAAGCATCGAGGCGATCAGCTCGCCCGCATCGTCTTCCAGCGCTTCGGACGGCTCGATCCGCGCGGCGGCATAGGCGGTGAGCACCTGCGAGCCATAGCCGGGGTTGGCTGTCCACAGACTGCGCATGGCCGCGATCCGTTGAGCCACATCGGCGGCAGCATAGGCCGCGCGCAACTGGCGCGCCGGGTCCTTGGCACCGGCATCGTAAAGCTCGCTGGCGTAGAGCAGCGAATAGAGATCGACCATCGCCGCAGCCGAAAAGATGCCGCGCTCCGCCGCGACGTTGGCGGCTTTGATACGGTCGAGCAGCGGGCTGGCAGGTATCTGCACCTCGGCAATGTCGAGTTCGGGTTGCTGGCCAGGGCGGCGCAGGCTTTCGGGGATGTCCGCCCCCAAGGCGCGGGCAAGGCCGAAGCGCCAGGGGGTGAGGTCTTCGACCCCGTCCCACTCGATATTGACGGCGCGCCGCCCTTCGCCCGCAGCCCCGGCGAAACGCTGCGCAAGCCGCACGTCGATGGTCGGGGCCATTTGGGTGCCGAGCACCTTTTGCAAGCGCCGCTCCCCACTGCGGACCTGTCCGTCGTAGGCGAGGCAAAGGCCCTGGATCATCTCCCACTCGCCATCCTCGCGCAGCAGCGGCTGAAGCCGCGCCACCGGGCACATGCCCAGAATGTCGCCGGTGGCGAGATAGCTTTCCATCGCCGCATCGGCGAGCGCGCGGTTGTAGTTCGACCCATCGACATCCTGCACCAGCGCGCGGGCCACCGTCTCCTCGCCCATCGCGTTAAGCGCAGAGGCGCGCATGGCGGCAAAACCCGCCGGGTCCATGCCCTCAGGCGCATCGAGCCTGCTCGCCAGCACGCGCCGCAGCAGGATATGCCCCCAGCGCGAAATCATCGGGCCTTTGGCCGCCTGCAGCGCGGCCTCGACCAAGCGAGCGGGCTGACCGGCGAAGCTGCGTGAGTGGAAGCCACCCTCCGCGCTCGACAGCACGCCCACCTTCTCCATCGAGCGGCGGGCACCGGGCGGAATATCGTATTTGGGCGTGAGGCCGAGGACCTGATCGATTTCGTCGGGTTCCATCGCCTCCAGCTCGGCCAGCGAAGGGAAACCATCGGGCAAGGCCACCCTGCTTCCCCGTGCGGCAGGTGGTTCTTCGCCAATGCCGGGCAGGGGCTGGATCACCGGGGTCGAACTCGAACCGCTATTTCCGCTCGCACCCGGCGCCGGGCCCGGGCTTGGGGCGGGGTTGCCTCCGGATGCACGCGGCGTCGGCGTAGGCGCAGGGGGCGGCGGAGGTGGTGGAGGCGCGTTGCCGAAGCCGGGCGGCAGCAAATCTTCGGGCGCAGCCAGAGCAAAGGTGGCCGAGGTGCAGGCCAGCGCCACGCCCGCCAGCAAGAGAACCGAACGCTTCATCGCGTCACCTCCGAGGGCCAGTCCACCGGCTGCGAAATTTGCCGCATTTCCTGTTGGCCGCCATCTATCCACGCCACCAGGGCCAGGACGAGAGCCAACACCGCAATCACCACCAGGGCACTCATTCCGCCACGTCTCACTCTTGTGCAGTCCCGTATCGCCGACAGTCGGCACGCTTGCGCCAGCGGTTAGCCTATCTATAGGCCATGCGGCAATGACCAAGCCACCTGCCCTTCCCGATAGCGAGAGCCGAAAGGCGCTTGTCGCGCGCCTTACACGGCCTGTGGTGCTGGTCGGCATGATGGGCGTGGGAAAGTCCTCGGTCGGCCGGCGGCTCGCCGCGGCGCTGGACATGCCCTTCTACGATGCCGACGACGAAATCGAGAAAGCGGCGCAGATGCGCGTGCCCGAAATTTTCGAGCAGTTCGGCGAAGACTATTTCCGCGACGGCGAGCGGCGCGTGATCGAACGGCTGCTCGATCAGCGCCATGCTGTGATCGCGACCGGAGGCGGAGCCTTCGTGCAACAGCAGACGGCGGACATGATTCTCGAGCGCGGGATCGCGATCTGGCTCGATGCCGATCTCGAAACGCTGCTCGAACGCGTCAGCCGCAATGACAACCGCCCCCTTTTGCGAGGGGGCAACAAGCGCGAAATCCTTGCCCGGCTGAAGGCCGAGCGCGAGCCATCCTACGCCCGGGCGCCGATCAAGGTGACCAGCGGCAAGGGGCCGCATGGCGAGGTGGTCGCCCGCATTCTGGAGGCTTTGAAGACATGGCAGACGTTGGCGCAGTAATTCGGGTGCAACTGGCTGGGCGCGCCTATGACGTGCGTGTGGGCGAAGGTCTGCTGGGCGATTTTGCCGCGCACTGCGGCACGCTGCTGCGCAAGAAAGACGTGCCGATCATCACCGATGCCAACGTATCGCAGCACTGGCGCGAAACGGTAACGGTCTCGCTGATGGAGGCGGGCTACACGCCGCATTTCCTCGTGCTCGATCCCGGCGAGGCGGCCAAGAGCTGGGCCGGCCTTGAAGGCGTGGTCGAGTGGCTGCTCGGCAAGGGTGTTGAGCGCGGCGATCATATCGTGGCGCTGGGCGGCGGTGTAATCGGAGACCTCACCGGGTTTGCTGCCAGTGTGCTCAAGCGTGGCTGCGGTTTCATCCAAATTCCGACCACCCTCCTCGCGCAGGTCGATTCGTCGGTGGGCGGGAAAACCGCGATCAATTCGAAGCAGGGCAAGAACCTCATCGGTGCCTTCCACCAACCCGCTCTGGTGCTGGCCGATACCGGCGCGCTGGCCACCCTGCCCCGCCGCGAAATGCTCGCGGGCTATGCCGAGGTGATCAAGTACGGCATTCTGGGGGACCGTAATTTCTTCGACTGGTGCGAGGCAAATGGGGCAAAGGTCGTCGATGGCGATCGCGTTGCCCTTGCTCTCGCGGTCGAGAAAAGCGTGGCGGCTAAGGCCCGCATTGTGGCCGAGGACGAGCGCGAAACCACCGGCACTCGCGCTTTGCTCAATCTCGGCCACACCTTCGGCCACGCGCTTGAGGCGGAAACGGGCTTTTCCTCCTCCCTGCTTCACGGCGAGGCGGTGGCGCTGGGCATGGTGCTGGCGGCGCGCTACTCCGCGCGGATCGGCAACATTAGCGAGGGCGACGCATCGCGTGTGGCCAAGGCCATCGCCGCCTCGGGCCTGCGCAGCGAAATTTCGGGCCTTGGACTAACCTGTTCGGGCAAGGATCTTGCCGCTCATATGCTGCACGACAAGAAGATGGATGCAGGCACCCTGCCCTTCATCCTCCTGAAGGGCATCGGCGAGGCCTATCTCGACAAGAGCGTGGCGATGGACGACGTTGCGGCGTTCCTGTCAGAACAACTCGGCGGCTGACCGCAGCTATTCCTTCCCCTCGCTATCCGAGAGCATCGGCCCAAGCGCACTGCACTCGATCGCAGGCCTGTTGGCAAGTACGCTGAGGGCACCGTCCGTCTCCAACACGACGGCGGCAACATCTTCAGTGCGCCCGTGGCCCTTCTTGCGAATCGCGGCGAGTATCTCTCCCTCCGTAACCCGTTCATCGCGCATGGCCTGTGCAAGGAACCGGCCATCGCGGAAGATCAGACGCGCGTCGGAGCGGATCAGCCGTTTGAACCACCCGACCCGCATCGAAAGCCATGAAACGATGAACTGCAGAACCACCAGCACGGCAATTGCGGCAAACCCTTCGGACAGGGAAATGTCCTTCAAGATCATCGTGGAGGCCAAGATCGATCCCAGCGCAATCGTGACCACGAAGTCGAAAACATTGAGCTTCGCCAGCGAGCGTTTGCCCGCCAGCAACAGCACCACGATGATCAGCGCATAGATACAAAGACTCGTAAGCCCAATCTGCGCAATGTCTTTCCAGCTATCGAACCACATACAGGCCCAACGCGCCAGGGCAGGAGATGGCCCCGCGCTATTTCAGCAGCACCAGCTCTTCCGACATGCTGGGATGCAGCGCCACTGTGTCGTCGAAAGCCTGCTTCGTCAGACCCGCCTTGATCGCCACGGCGGCGACTTGCAGGATTTCCGGCGACTCCGGCCCGATCATGTGGATGCCGAGGATCTTGCCCGAGGTATCGTCCACGATCATCTTGTAGAGGCCGCGCTCGACATGGTCTGAAAACAGGTTCTTCATCGGGCGGAAGTCCGAGGTGTAGACCTTCACCCCTCCATATTGGCTGCGGGCCTCGGTTTCGGTCATGCCAACGCCTGCCAGCGGCGGCTGAGTGAAAACGGCGCTGGGAATGTTGTCGTAGTCGATGGTGCGCTTGTTGCCGCCGAACAGGCTGTCGGCAAAGGCGTGGCCTTCGCGGATCGCGACCGGCGTGAGCTGTACACGGTCGGTCACGTCGCCCACCGCATAGATGCTTTCGCAGCTTGTCTGGTTGTATTCGTCGACCTTGATTGCGCCGTTCTCGGCCAGCTCGACCCCGACGCTTTCTAGGCCAAGCCCCTCGCTGTTGGGCTTGCGTCCGGTAGCGATCAGCACCTGATCGGCGCGAATGGGATTTTCCGTTCCGATGTGGACGAGCAGACAGTCGCCATCGCGCTCCACCTTCTCGATCTCACAGCTCATGCGGAAGTCGATCCCGCGCTCCATGGCGATGTGCAGCATCCGCTCGACGATCTGCACATCGTAGCCGCGCAGCACCTTGTTCGAACGGTTGATGACCGAAACTTCGGAGCCGAGCGCGTTGAAGATCGAAGCGAACTCCATCGCGATATAGCCGCCGCCCTGGACCACCAGAGACTTCGGCTGTTGCTCAAGGTGGAACACCTCGTTCGAGGTGATGCACAGATCGTTGCCGGGGAAGTCGGGCACCGAGGGCCAGCCCCCGGTGGCGATGAGGATCGTGCCGGCGGAGACTGTCTTCCCGCTTGCCAGCTTCACCTCGTGCGGCCCGGTGATCGTCGCGCGTTCGCGGAACAGTTCGACTTCGTGGCTCGACAGCGTGTTGCCGTAGAGGCCTTCGAGCCGGTCGACATCGGCCATCACGAAGCTGCGCAGCGCGTTCCAGTCGAATGTCGCGCCTTCGATGGTCCAGCCATACTTGTCGGCATGGCCCAGCTCTTCGGCGAACATCGAGCCGTAAACGAGCATCTTCTTGGGCACGCAGCCCCGGATGACGCAGGTCCCGCCGATCCGGTGCTCTTCGGCGACCGCGACCTTCGCGCCGTGGCTGGCGGCGATGCGCGATGCGCGCACACCCCCGGACCCAGCACCGATGACGAAAAGGTCGTAGTCGTAGTCGCTCATGATGTGGCCCTATGCTGCTATCTCGCGGAGCAGGCCATATGAGGACTAGATGGCAGAATTGGAAGGCGCAGCGGCTTAGCCGCGGCCGCGCTGGCCTCCGCCGCCGCCCTGACCGCCACCGCCACCACGGCGACGACGCGAGCCGCCACCGGGGCGACCCTGTCCGCCTTGGCCACCTTGACCGCCCTGCCCGGCAGGACGGCTCTGACCACCACCCGCACGCTTCTGACCGCCCGGCTTGCCTTGGCCCGGCTTGCCCTGCGCCCGGCCACCACCGGCGGAGGCACCGCGCGGCTTGGGCGCAACGCGCTGGCGCTGCTGCTTGGGCGCGGGCTTGGTCGGCCCGACACCTTCGACCACAGCGCGGAAATTCTCCGGCAGCGGCAGGCGCTCGAACTCGGCGTCGGTCGTCTTGCGAATATCCTTGAGGTAAGCGCGTTCGTCCTCGGCACAGAAGGCAATCGCCACGCCATCGCGCCCCGCACGCGCGGTGCGGCCGATGCGATGGACATATTGCTCGGGCACGTTGGGCAGCTCGTAGTTGATCACGTGGCTCACGCCGGGGATGTCGATCCCGCGTGCGGCAACGTCGGTCGCTATCAGTACCGGCACCTTGGCGCTGCGGAACTCCTCAAGCGCGCGCTGGCGCTGGGGCTGGCTCTTGTTGCCGTGGATCGCATTGGCGCGAATGCCGTCCTGCGCCAGCTTCTTCACCACGCGGTCGGCGCCATGCTTGGTGCGGGTAAAAATGAGTACGCGCTCGATCTTGGTCGGCACCTCGTAACGGCCCGAGAGGATCAGCCCGAGCAGCGCCTGCTTCTCATCCTGCTGGACCATCAGCAGATACTGGTCGATCCGTTCGGCAGTGGTGCTTTCGGGCGTGACCGAGACCTGCGCCGGGTTCTTGCAATAACCGCTCACCAGTTCCTTGATCTGCGAAGGCATGGTGGCCGAGAAGAACAGCGTCTGCCGATCCTTCGGCGCAATGTCGCGGATCTTGCGCAGGGCGTGGATGAAGCCGAGGTCAAGCATCTGGTCCGCCTCGTCGAGCACCAGAATTTCAAGCCCCGAAAGGTTGAACGCCTTCTGGTCGATCAGGTCGAGCAAGCGGCCCGGCGTCGCGACCAGAATGTCGGTGCCCTTGTGCAGCTTGTTGCGATCCTTGTTGACCGAAGTGCCGCCGACGATCGAGTGAACTTTGAGCCCGGCCAGCGCGCCATAGTCCTCGGCCGACTGGGCGATCTGCCCGGCCAGCTCGCGGGTGGGCGCAAGCACCAGCATCCGGCACGACTTGAACGGCACGCGGTTGTCGCTCTTGCGCAGGTTGTCGATGCTCGGGAGCATGAAGGCGGCGGTCTTGCCGGTGCCGGTCTGCGCAATGCCGAGCAGGTCGCGGCCCTCGAGCACGGGCGGGATCGCCTCCTGCTGGATCGGTGTCGGCGTGGTATAGCCCTTCATGTCGAGCGCCTGAAGAACAGGCTGCGACAGGCCGAGCTGGTCGAAAGTGGTAGTCATAGAAAAAACTCGCATAGAGTGCGAAGGCGCGCAGCCATAGGGGCGCGCACTCGCGGAGGTAAGGAACCGCCCGCGTGAAATGGGAAGCTTTGGAATCAGAACCGAAACGCGGCCGGGGCGAGCTATCGCCTGTTCACGCTGCCATGCGTATCGATGTGCGGCGTGTGGCCGCTGCAACGCAAAAAGTCAATTTGTTTCGCGAAGGCGTGAGAAAGTTGCACACCTCCGCGAAGCGAATTTAAGCGAGGCCCGCCGCCTTCAACAGGGCCTCGGTGCTCGGATCGAACTTTGCGCCGCCGGCCTCGATCTTCTTGGCAATCTCCTTGCCGAGCTCCACGCCGAACTGATCGAACGGATTGATGTCCATCAGCACAGCGGCGGCGAAAACGCGGTGTTCGTGGAAGGCGATCAGCGCGCCGAAACTCTCTGGCGTCACGTCATCGAGCAGGATCGTCGCCGAGGGTCGGTTGCCGGGATAATTGCGATGCGGATCTTCGTTGCTCTTGCCCGCCATCAGCGCCGCGCCTTGCGCAAAGCAATTCATCAGCAGGATATGGTGGTGCGCAGGATCAAGCGCGTCGCCCGGCTCGATACTGGCAATGAAGTCCACCGGGACCAGATTCGTGCCTTGATGCAAAAGCTGGAACACGGCGTGCTGCGCATCGGTGCCCACCCCGCCCCATGTAATCGGCGCGGTAATACCCGCCGGCTCGCCATCCACGGTCACGCTCTTGCCGTTCGATTCCATTTCGAGCTGCTGGAGATAGTCGGGCAGCACCCGCAGCCGCTCATCATAGGCAAACACCGCGCGGGTCTGCGCGTGGAGGATGCGGGCGTGGTGCAGATCGGCAAAGGCGGCGCGCAGCGGAAGATTTTCCCGGCCCTCGGCGCTTTCGAAGTGCCGGTCCATGGCGGCGGCCCCGGCGAGGAACTGCTCGAAGCCCTCCACTCCGATGGCAAGCGCAATCGGAAAGCCGATGCTCGACCACATCGAATAGCGCCCGCCCACACTTGTGGCGAAGGGCAGGATGCGCGTTTCGTCGACGCCCCATTCCACTGCCTTCTCCGGCGCGGCGGTGAGCGCGATCACCCGGCCTGTGGGGTCGTCCACACCGTTGTCGGCCAGCCAGCGCAGCGCGCTCTGGGCGTTGGTCATCGTCTCGATGGTGGTGAAGGTCTTGGAGGCGACCGCAATCAGGGTAGTGGCCGGATCGCACTTGGCGAAGGCCTCTTCCAGCGCTAGCCCGTCAATGTTGGCGACGACGTGAACATCGACCGGCGCATCCTCGCGCGCCAGCGCATCCACCGCCAGCGCCGGGCCGAGCGCAGAACCGCCGATGCCGACATGGATCAGATGGCGCACCTCGCCCAGCACGCCATCGTGGATCGCCTGCACCATCATCAGCATCCGTGCGCGCAGAGCTTCGGCTTCCTCGACGCTGGCGTCCTTGCCGACACCGCGCAGTGCGGAATGTTCGGCGGCGCGCTCCTCGGTGGGGTTAACCACTTCGCCCGCGAACAGCCGCCGGCGCATCTCGTCGAAGTCAGAAGCCTTGGCGAGCGTTTCGAAGCCTTCGATCCGTGCATCGTCGAGGTGCGTCTTCGACCAGTCGAAACGAATGCCGCCGTCGTCCAGCTCTATCCGCCGGGTCAGCTTTTCGACCCGAGCCTCATCCGCCGCGAACAGCTCCGCCAGGGTGGGTTGCGGCAGTTGTTCCAGCGCGGTCCAGCATTCCTCGCGAGTGGTGGTCATGGTGATCTCGGATCCCTTCCTCAATTCTGTTCGGCGGTATGGCTAGGCCCATCGTGGGGTAAAGAAAACCGCAAAAATGTTGCACATGCGAAGGCAATCGAGGCGAACCCCCGCTTGACGGAGCGCCGCGCGGGCAACATGACCGCGCGAAGATGAGCGACACCGACCATATCCGCGAACTGCGCGAGCCCGATTCCACCGGCGCAGCGGCCAGACCTGAGAAGAAACCGGAGGATGCGAAGAGCTTCGCCTGGTTCCTTGTAAAGCTGGTGCTGATCGTGCTGCTGTTCCGCACGCTGGTGTTTACGAGCTTCAACATTCCATCCGAATCGATGATGCCGCGCCTGTTGGTCGGGGACTATCTGTTCGCGGCCAAATGGCCCTACGGCTACTCGCGCCACTCGCTGCCGTTCGATCTTGATGTCGGCGACGGGCGGCTGTTCTCCACCCTGCCCGAACGCGGCGACGTGGCGATCTTCAAGCACCCGATCGACAAGAGCGACTATATCAAGCGCGTGATCGGCCTGCCTGGCGACACGATCCAGATGATGGACGGCGTGCTCTACATCAACGGCGCGGCTGTTCCCAAGGAGCCAGTCGCGAACTTCGTGCTGCCGACCACGGCAGCGCGCGGTTGCGGGCCCGGTCGTGCCCGTTTCACAGTGCGGCAGGCTGACGGCAGCTTCGCCTGCTCGTTCCCGCAGTTCCGCGAGACGCTGCCCAACGGGGTGAGCTACAACGTGCTCGATCTCACCACGGTCGAGGTCGACAACACGCCGCCGATCACCGTTCCCCAAGGCCACCTGCTGATGATGGGCGACAACCGCGACAACTCGCAGGATTCGCGCAAGCCTGCGGTGGCGAACGGCTGGGTCGGCATGGTTCCGGTCGAAAACCTCGTCGGCCGCGCGAGCTTCATGTATTTCTCCACCGATGGCAGCGCCGAATGGCTCAAGCCGTGGACATGGTTCACCGCCGCGCGGTGGAGCAGGATCGGAAAGTCGATATGAGCGAGCTTTCATCCGACACCCGAAAATGGCTGACCGGCGTAGGCTTCACCCTCAACCGGGCTGGCCTGTGGCGCGATGCGCTCACCCACGGCAGCACCGGCGAGGCAGGAAACTACGAGCGGCTCGAATTTCTGGGCGACCGTGTGCTCGGCCTGACCGTGGCCGAGTGGCTTTACGAACGCGACCAGAGCGCCGAGGGCAAGCTCGCCCAGCGGCTCAACGCGCTCGTCTCGCGCAACCAGTGCGCCGCCCGCGCCCGCGCCATCGGAGCGCCCGCTCACATCCGCCTCGGCAAGCAGGCACGCGACGATGGCGCTGCCGACAGCGACAACGTGTTAGGCGACATCATGGAGGCGCTGCTGGGCGCGAATTTCCTCGAAGTCGGCTTTGCGCCCACCCGCGACCTGATCCGCACGATCTGGTCAGAGGCGATGGACGGCGCCGCGGGTCGCTCGAAACATCCCAAAAGCGCGTTGCAGGAATGGGCCGCAGGCAACCAGCGCAAGCCGCCCGAATACGAAGTGGTCAACATCGAGGGGCCTGACCACGCCCGCAAGTTCACAGTGCGCGTGAGCGTACACAAGGTCGGCGCGGTCGAGGCCACTGCCAGCGGCAAGCAAGACGCGCAGACCGAAGCCGCAAGGCTGTTCATGGAGAAATACGGATGAGCGATCAGGCTCCCCAGAAGTGCGGCCTCGTAGCCGTGATCGGCGCGCCAAATGCGGGCAAGTCGACGCTCGTTAATCAGCTGGTTGGCCAGAAGGTCGCCATCACCAGCGCCAAAGCGCAGACCACCCGCGCGCGGATGCTCGGCATTGCACTGCACGACGAGGTGCAGATGATCCTCGTCGACACCCCCGGCATTTTCGCGCCGAAGCGGCGGCTCGATCGGGCGATGGTGTCGGCGGCGTGGGAAGGCGCGGTGGAGGCCGATGCGGTGCTGCTGATTGTCGACCCGGTCAAGCAGCGGCGGCACGAGCTGATCCCGCTGCTCGAGAACCTCAAGGGCCGCCCTGAGCGCAAGTATCTGGTGCTGAACAAGGTCGACGTATCGAAGAAGGAGCCGCTGCTGGCGCTGGCCCAAGAGCTGAACGAGATGGCCGACTTTGCCGAGGTCTTCTTCGTCTCGGCGCTGACCGGCGACGGGGTGCCCGAACTGAAGGCGCATTTGGCCTCACTGATGCCCGAAGGCGTCTGGCACTATCCCGAAGATCAGGTGTCTGACGCGAGCGAGCGGCTGCTGGCCACCGAAGTGACCCGCGAACAGCTTTACCGCCAGTTGCACGAGGAGCTGCCCTACGACAGCGCCGTGCGGCCCGAAAGCTATCAGACCAGGCCCGATGGATCGGTGGAAATCCACCAGCAGATCGTGATCGCGCGTGACAGTCAGAAGGGCATTGTTCTCGGCAAGGGTGGCAGCAAGTTGAAGGCCATCGGCGAGGCTGCGCGGGCCGAACTGGCCGAGATCCTCGGCGTGAAGGTCCACCTGTTCATCCATGTGAAGGTGGACGAGAAGTGGTCAGAAAGCCGCGAGATCTTCGAAGAAATCGGGCTCGACTGGGTCAAGTAGCGGCGCGCGAGGGGAACACGGTGCGATAGCGCGCGAGCGAACAGATCGCCGCCACCACCGCCAGCGCACATGCCGCATAGAGCGGGACGGGGCTTTGGCCGAAACCGGCCTGAAGCAGGATACCGACGAGTACCGCGGCCAGGGTCTGCCCGAACAGGCGCGAGGTGCTGAGCAGTCCGCCCGCTGCCGCTGCCCGCTCGCGCGGGGCGCGCCCGATCATCAGGCGCGAATTGGGGCTGAAAAACAGGCCGAATCCCACCGCCGTGAACGAGAGGCGCCAGCAGATGCCGAATATTCCCGGCTCGTCGCCCATCGTGGCCAGCAACAGCAGGCCAATGATCGCAATGGCCATGCCCGCAACGCCAAGCTTCGTCGGCGCCACCCGGTCAGACACCCAGCCCGCCACCGGCGAGACCACCAGCATGGTGAGCGGGAACGGCAGCAACAGCGTGCCCACGACCTGCGGATCGTAGCCCATGCCGGTCTCAAGCCGGAACGGCAGCGACAGCATCAGCGCGCCCGACGATACGAAGCAAGCCATCGCCGCCAGCGCGGAAAGCCCGATCACGGGCCTTGCCAACAGGTCAACCGGCAGAACCGGCGTTGCGCGCTGGCGTTCACGGCGCACCAGCATCGCGGTGGACACGATGCCAGCGGCAATTACTGCGATGCCGACCACCACGCTCCCATGCGTTCCCAATTGCAGCCCGCCCACCAGCAGCAACATCGATAGCGCGCTCCATACGCCCGAGACCAGCTCGCTGCGCCGGTTAAGGCGAACCGGCTCCGGCAGGGCCCGTCCGATTATCAGCGATACGATGGCAAATGGCACGGCGACCACGAACACCAGATGCCAATCGGTGTGGCCGACGATGTAACCGCCCAAGGTCGGCGCTAACGCCGCCGAGCTGGCCACGATTACCGAGTTGACGCCCAGCCCAGTGCCGAGTTTGGTCGACGGATAAATCTGCCGCAACATCGCTGCCGAAACGCTCAGCGCCATCGCCGCGCCCACCGCTTGCGCACCGCGCAATACGAGCAGCAGCACGAAGTTGTCGGCGAAATAGCATAGCCCCGAGGCGACCATGAACACGCCCTGCCCATACTGATAAAGCGTACGGTGGCCGAGCCTGTCCCCAAGCGAGGAGAACGGCAGCAGCAACATGACCAGGACGAGCTGATAAACGGTGATAACATTGGTCACCAACGCGCTGGAAACACCCAGATCGCGAGCGATGGTCGGCAGCGCCACAGTGGGGATTGCCCCGTCGATCACCAGCAGGCTGGTGCCCAGGCTGATGGCGACAATCGCCCAGATCCGGCGCGGAAGCGGCAGTCCGTCTTCGCTGGCTGCGGCCTCGCGGGCGCGTGCGACTGAGCTCATTTGATCCATCCGCCCCACTTGTGTGCAACTGCGAAGAAAGGCAAGCTGATCGCCAATTGTTCTTTTCGCACCTGAACTTTACAAAGTTGACACACTGCCGCGCCCACAACCTTGGAAAAAGCCCAAGGTTCCCCCTACTTACGGCGGCCTGTCAACTTGACGCCGCAGCGAGGCATAATGCGCTTCAAGCGCTTTGTGTTAAGCGGGGCAATGCTCAAGGGCGGCAGCGGCTTCCACGTGGCGCTTGTGACACATGCACGCCGCTGTAGAAGACCATCGCGCCGGCGCGTTAGTCTCCCGCAGCGGGCTTCTTCGCCGCAGCCTTCTTCTTTGCGGGCGCCTTCTTCTTGGCAGGGGCCTTCTTCTTTGCCGGCGCCTTGCGCTTTTTCGCCGGACCCTTCGCCGCCTTCTCGGTGATCAGCGTGACCGCCTGTTCCTCGGTGAGGTCTTCGGGCTTGATGTCCTTGGGAATGGTCGCATTGGTCGTGCCATCAGTGACATAGGGGCCATAGCGGCCGGGCATCACCTTCATCTCGCCGCCGCTTTCGGGATGCGCGCCGAACGTTTTGACCGGCTCGGCCTTGGCCCGGCCACCACCGCCCTTGCGATTGGCAGCCTCGGCCAGCAGCGTGACCGCCGCGTTCATGCCGGTCTCGAACACGTCGCGGGTACCCGAGAGCTTGGCATACTTGCCATCATGCCTGAGGTATGGCCCGTAACGCCCTATCGCAGCTTCGATATCCAAACCCGTCTCGGGGTGCTTGCCGATGATGCGCGGCAAGGCCAGCAGCTTCAGCGCCCAGTCGAGATCGAAATCGTCGAGATCCTTGGGGATGCTCGCGCGCTTGGCGTCCTTGCCCTCGCCGATCTGCACATAGGGACCGAACCGCCCGGTCTTGCGCTCGACCGGCAGGCCGGTCTCGGGGTCGGTGCCCATGCTTTCGTCTTCGGAGCCGTCACCCTCGCCGGGCTGGCCGAACTTGCGGCGAAAGTTGCACTCGGGGTAGTTCACGCAGCCGATGAAGGCGCCGAACCGCCCCCCGCGCAGATGCAGTTCGCCCCCGTCGCGGCCCTCTTCGGCGCACTTCGGGCACCAGCGCGGCGGGTTGCCGTCATCACGCTTGGGGAACAGATAGTCTTCGAGGAAAACGTCGAGCGCCTCGGTCACTTCCGAGGGCTGCTGCTCCATCACCTCGTCGGACTTGGGCTTGAAGTCCTTCCAGAAGTTTTCGAGCAGCGCCTTGTATTCGGCGCGGCCACCCGAAACCTCGTCCAGCTCATCCTCCATCCCAGCGGTGAAGTCATAAGCGACATAGGTGGGGAAGAAGCGTTCGAGAAATGCTGTCAGAAGGCGGCCCGAATCCTCGGCAAAGAAACGGTTTTTCTCCATCCGCACATAGGCACGATCGCGCAGCGTCTGGATGGTCGAGGCATAGGTTGACGGACGGCCAATGCCCAGTTCCTCCAACCGCTTGACGAGGCTCGCCTCGGAGAAGCGCGGCGGCGGCTGGGTGAAGTGCTGCGTGGCATCGACGCCCTTTTTGGCCGGAAGGTCGCCTTGGCGCAGCGCCGGCAGCAGGCCGTCGTCATCGTCCTCGTTCTTCTCGTCAAAACTTTCCGAATAGACCGCGAGATAACCGGGGAACTTGACCACCTGGCCGGTCGCACGCAGCTCGTGCTGTCCGGTCGCTTCGCGCAGGGTGACGCTGGTGCGCTCAAGCTGCGCGGTCGCCATCTGGCTGGCCATGGCGCGCTTGAAGATGAGATCATAGAGCTTGCCCTCGTCGCCCGAGGCGGCGCGGTCGCGGGTGAAGTCGGTCGGGCGGATCGCTTCGTGCGCTTCCTGCGCGTTCTTGGCCTTGGTCGAGTAGAAGCGCGGTTTTTCAGGCAGGTACGCACTATCGTAACGGTCGCCAATGGCGTGGCGGCAGGCGTCGATGGCGCTAGGGTCCATCTGCACACCGTCGGTACGCATGTAGGTGATCGCTCCCGCCTCGTACAGCGACTGGGCGCAGCGCATCGTGTGGCTGGCCGAGAACCCGAGCTTTCGCGCGGCTTCCTGCTGCAAGGTGGAAGTGGTGAACGGCGGCGCAGGGTTGCGCTTGAGCGGCTTGGTCTCGACCTCCTCGACAGTGAAACGCCCGGCCTCGACCGCCGCCTTTGCCGCCTCGGCGCTGGTGCCGTTCCCGAGCGACATTTTATCAAGCTTCTTGCCGTCGAACTTGACCAGGCGCGCGTCGAACTGGCTGCCATCATGCTCCATATGGGCGACGATCGACCAGTATTCCTCGGGCTTGAACGCCTCGATTTCGCGCTCGCGCTCGCAAATCAGCCGCAGCGCGACAGACTGGACGCGGCCCGCGCTCTTGGCGCCGGGCAGCTTGCGCCACAGCACCGGCGAAAGGGTGAAGCCGAACAGATAATCGAGCGCGCGGCGGGCGAGATAGGCGTCGATCAGATCCTGATCGAGATCGCGCGGTTTCTCCATCGCGCTGGTGACGGCCGGCTTGGTGATCGCGTTGAAGGTCACGCGGCTCACATTGGTGGGCAGCGCCTTCTTGCGCTTGAGCAGGTCCATTACGTGCCAGCTGATCGCCTCGCCCTCGCGGTCAGGGTCGGTGGCGAGGATCAGGCGGTCGGCCTTCTTGGCCGCGTCGGCAATGGCTTTCACCTGATCGCGGTTGCGCTTGTCGGCGTAGACCTCCCAATCCATCGCGAAATCTTCATCCGGGCGAACCGAGCCGTCTTTCGGCGGCAGATCGCGCACGTGCCCGTATGAGGCGAGGACCTTGTAATCCTTGCCGAGGTACTTCTCGATGGTCTTCGCCTTCGCGGGCGATTCTACGATAACTAGCTGCATGGAGAAAACCGTAAGTCCCTTACACGTGTACGTACGCGCGAGGGTGGTGCGGCTAGCGGCCTCGCGTCAAGCCAGCAGTTAGCGAGGCTTGCCTCATCCGGCCAGAGAGACTTTTGCCCCGGCATGGCGCGCAAGGTGCCCCGCAATCTCCAGTTCAAGCAGCGCCATATGCACCGCGCCGGGGCTGGAGCCGGTCTGGCGGATCAGTTCGTCGATGGCGACGGGGGCGGTGCTGAGCAGGTCGACCAGGTCGGGGGCTGGCATCTCGTCATCCGGTGCGGCGGCAAAGTCCGGCTCGGGCTCGCGCACGTGGGAGCGGGGTTTGCCGTCGAACCCGGAGAGCAGTTCGATCACGTCTGCGGCGCTTTGCACGAGGATCGCGCCCTCGCGGATCAGCTGGTTGCACCCGTGGCTGCGTGCGTCGAGCGGCGAGCCTGGGATCGCCATCACCTCGCGCCCCGCCTCACCCGCAAGCCGCGCGGTGATCAGCGAGCCCGACTTGGGCGCCGCCTCTACCACCAGCGTTCCGGCGGCGATACCGGCGATGATACGGTTGCGCGAGGGGAAGTGGCTGCCGCGCGGCTCGGTGCCGGGGCGTTGTTCTGCCAACAGCAGCCCCTCGTTAGCGATCTGTTCCTGCAACTTCGCGTGCTGCGGCGGATAGGCGATGTCGATCCCGCTGGCGATCACGCCGATGGTGGCGGGCATGGCGCCCTCGTGGCAGGCCCCATCGATCCCGCGCGCCAGCCCGGATACGACGACATACCCCTCCCCCGCCAGCTCGTGCGCCAGATCGCGCGCCAGCTTCACCGCCGCCGCCGAGGCGTTGCGCGCACCCACCATCGCCACCGCCGGACGGTGCGCGAGCGACGCATCACCGCGCGCGGTGAGGATCGGCGGAGCGCTCTCCAGTTCGGCCAGCAGCGGGGGATAATCGGCGCTGTCGTGAAAAAGGTAGCGCGCGCCCGCCGCCCGCGCAGCCTCGATCTCGGCGCTCACCGCGGTGCGAGCCGCCACCCGGTACGACTTTTTGAGGCCCCGCGCGGCAAGGTCCGGCAGAGCTTCCAGCGCGGCCTCGGCATTGCCGTAGCGGGCCAGCAGCTGGCGATAGGAAACCGGGCCGACATTGGCCGAGCGCAGCAGGCGGATACGGGCATAGGCCTCGGCCTGCGAGAGCGCGGGTGACGCAGGCCGCCCCTCGCTCACTTTCTGCCGCCGACCTTCGGTTCAGTTCCAGCTTTGATGCGGGCAATGTTCGCGCGGTGAAGCCAGATCACCAACACGCCAATCAGCGCCAACACCGGCACGAAGCGATCATAGCCCAGCAGCGCCGCCGCCAGCACCGCGGCCAGCACAGCGCCCATTCCCGCGACCGAGCTGATCCGCACGGTAGCCAGCAGCCCCAGCCACACCAGCGCATAGGCCAGCCCGACCGGCCATCCGATGCCGAAGGCAACCCCGGCGTTGGTCGCCACGCCCTTTCCGCCCTTGAACTTCAGCCAGACGGGAAAGCAATGTCCGAGCACGGCACCCAGCGCCGCCAACGGCACGGGGCCGAAAGCACCGGCAGGAAGAGAGGCATTTTCGCCAAACAGCGCGCGCGCGATCAGCACCGGGGCCAGCCCCTTGGCCAGATCGAGCAGCAGCGTGCCCGCCGCCAGCCCCTTGGAGCCGGTGCGCAGCACATTGGTCGCGCCGATATTGCCGCTGCCGATCTGCCGAATGTCGCCCTTGCCCGCCGCCATGGCGAGCAGCAGCCCGAACGGAATCGAGCCGAAAGCATATCCCAGCAGCAATGAGAGCACTTGTTCCACACCAACTCCGTTCGGGCCGCGCTTGTCGAACCCCCGCGCAACGTCTTATGCGCTGCGCTAGAAGAAAATGCAGTCCTTCGACAAGATCAGGACGGTCGGTTTTGGATAAAAGCGTGCACGACAGCTCCCCCATTCTCATGTTCGACTCGGGCGTCGGCGGGCTTACCGTGCTTGCCGAAACGCGCGCGCTGCTGCCCGGAGCGCACTATATCTACGTCGCCGACAGCGCCGCCCTGCCCTATGGCGACAAAAGCGAGGCCGAAATCGCCGCGCGCGTATGCGGGTTGCTGGGGCGACTCGCGGAACGCTATCACCCGCGCCTGATCTGCATCGCGTGCAACACCGCCTCGACCATTGCGCTGGGCATGGTGCGCGAAGTGCTCGAAACGCCGATTGTCGGCACCGTGCCCGCGATCAAACCCGCCGCCGAAACCACGCAGAGCGGGGTTATCGGCTTGCTCGGCACAGCGGCTACAGTCCGCCAGCCCTATGTCGATCAACTCGAAGCGCAGTTTGCCACAGGCAAGACGCTCCTGCGCCATGCCGCGCCCGAACTTGTCGTCGCCGCCGAGCGAAAGCTGCGCGGCGAACAGCCCGACTCGGCGGCCATCGCCGCAGCCGTTGCGGGGCTGCGCAGCCAACCAGGCGGCGAGCGGATCGATACGGTGGTGCTCGCCTGCACCCATTTCCCGCTGCTGACCGAGGAACTGGCGAAAGAATTCGGGGCGGACGTAGCGTTTATTGATGGAGCGCAAGGAATCGCTCGCCGCATCGCCTATCTCACACGCTGTCAGGCCTTCACGCGGCCTGACAGCGATCTTGCAATCATTACAGGTGACGCCAGCCATGACACCGCGCTCCATCGGGCTCTCCAGCATTACGGAATTGGCAGAATTGCGAGGTTGTAATGAGAACCCTTCGCAAACATCGCCCTTTCAAAATAACGCTGTGTTGACTAATTCCGCGCATGAGGATTGCCGCAGCCAAGCGCGCGGCGCAGATCGGACCGGTACGCTGAACTACAATCATATCTTCGACCAGGCGATTGACCGTCTCCACGGCGAGGGTCGCTATCGCGTCTTCATCGACATCCTGCGCAACAAGGGTGCCTTTCCCAATGCGCGCTGTTTTGCCGGGCACAACGGCCCCAAGCCGATCACCGTATGGTGCTCGAACGACTATCTTGCGATGGGCCAGCACCCCAAGGTCGTCGCCGCCATGGAAGAGGCGCTGCACGATGTCGGCGCAGGCTCGGGCGGCACGCGCAATATCGGCGGCAACACCCACTACCATATCGAGCTTGAGCGCGAACTGGCCGATCTGCACGGCAAGGAAGGCGCGCTGCTGTTCACCTCGGGCTATGTCTCGAACGACGCAACGCTCTCCACACTGGGCAAGTTGCTGCCCGGCTGCGTGATCTTTTCCGACGAATTGAACCACGCCAGCATGATCGCAGGGATCCGCAATTCGGGCTGCGAAAAGCGCATCTGGCGGCACAACGATGTCGCTCACCTGGAAGAGCTGCTGGCCGCCGAATCGCCCGACGTGCCCAAGCTGATCGCTTTCGAAAGCGTCTATTCGATGGACGGCGACGTGGCCCCGATCCACGCCATCTGCGATCTGGCCGAGAAATACGGCGCCCTCACCTATATCGACGAGGTCCACGCGGTAGGCATGTACGGCAACCGCGGCGGCGGCATTTCGGAGCGTGACGAAGCCGCGCACCGGATCGACATCATCGAGGGTACGCTGGGCAAGGCCTTTGGCGTAATGGGCGGCTATATCGCTGCTGACACGCGCATTATCGACTGCATCCGCTCCTACGCCCCCGGCTTCATCTTCACTACCTCGATCAGTCCAGTGCTGGCGGCCGGTGTGCTCGCTTCGGTGAAGCACCTCAAGCAATCGAGCGCCGAGCGCGATGGCCAGCAGGCCGCCGCCGCACTGCTGAAGGCAAAGTTCCGCAATGCCGGGCTGCCGGTGATGGATTCGACCACGCACATCGTTCCGCTGATGGTCGGCGATCCGGTGCGGGCGAAGAAGATTTCCGACATCCTGCTCGCTGAATACGGCGTCTATGTGCAGCCGATCAATTTCCCGACTGTGCCGCGCGGCACGGAGCGGCTGCGGTTCACTCCCGGCCCCTCGCACACCGCGGTAATGATGGACGAGCTGACCACGGCGCTGGTCGAGATCTGGGATCGGCTCGAATTGCAACTGCGCGTCGCCGCCTGACAGCCGGGCAGTCTTGCGCCGGATATTCGGCAAACAAAAGGGGCGACCTCCTGCTGGAGGCCGCCCCTTTTGCTTGATGCCACTCTAAACGCTCAGGCTTTCTGTCGACGCCGACGGCGCATGAAAAACAGACCCGCAAGCGCCGCCCCGAATAGCCCCAGAACGCCCGGCTCGGGCACTGGCGTGCCACCGCTCGACGAGGACGAACCACCCGGAGGCGTGCCCGGATTGCTCGGCGGAGTGTAGCCGCCCTTATAGGTACCCACGTGCATTTCGCCGTTCTGTGTCAGGCTGCCGAACACGGCGGAGCCTTCGATATAGTTGGCCGTCTTCGCCTTGGCCTTGGGTGCGAGCACCGAGCCGCCGAACGCTGTGGTGAACTCGAGATCGGTGGCATCCGGGAAGTTCCAGATCACGTTCTCGCCCAGCTCCTGCGTGCCGCCGAGGAAGTTGTCGTTCAGCACAGCCGACGAGCCAGTGACGTTGACCACCACCGTCTCGGCCCCGTTGCGCTTGAAGTCGATCTCGCCAATCGCGGCAAGGTCGGCCGCATCGATCGTGAACACCGCCAGCCCGTCGGCATCGGGGGTCGCATTGAAGATGCCCCGGTTGCCCGAAATCTGCATCGTGCTGTTTCCGGAAAGCCCCTTAAGGTCCTGCGACAGGTTGAGCATACTGCTCTCAAGCAAGCTCGCATCCTGTTTAAGGTTCTGCACGAAGCCAGGATCGCTCGCACCGATGCCGCTGGTGACGACGTTGCTGTTGATGTTGGTGTTCGACAGCGTGCCGCCCACCTGCACGGTCTGCTGGCCGTTAAGGTTGAACCCGCTTTCGACATTGCCGCCGACGATCGCGCCTGACCCGTTGTTGAGGTTCTTGTGCCCGCCGGTCACATTCCCGACCACGATCAGCCCGGGCTGGCCGTTCGGCGAGGCCTCGTCGGGCATGATGTTGTAGTTCGACGAATTGCCGCTGAGGTTCCCGCCAACGAAGGTGCGGCCCTCGACCTCTGACGAGGAGGTGAGATCGCCAAGAACCACGAGGTTCCATTCGCGCAGCACATCGGTGCCAACGGGCACATCCGCCAGCGCGGCGGTCGAACACATCACTGCACCGGCGATCAGGGCCGAGGTGGCAAGGCACTTGTTACGAATCATGCTAACTCCAGCAACAACGTTTCGCCTGCGCGTAAAACGCAGGTCGCTCGCGGCTAAGCGGACAAATAATATCGTCCCATAACGGTAAGCTATTTTTGAATTGCTTACGCTGGCCCTCCGGACTCAGCGCAGGCTCACCACGTTGTCGGAGACCCGCTCGTCCTTGCGGCCGAGGTAAAGGCTTGCCATCGGCTCGTCGTCGACCACCGAGGCTTCCACCGCGCCAAAGCCGTTGAACCCGGTCTTCATGGCCGCACCATAAGCGCCGAGCATCCCGATCTCGATGAAGTCGCCCGACTGGATATCCTCCGGCAGAAGGAACGGGCCTTTCATGAAGTCGGCATCGTCGCAGGTGGGGCCATAGAAGGCAAACTCGGCGAGCGGCTGAGTGAGGTCGTCCTCCAGCGCACGCACCGGGAAGCGCCAGGCCACATGCGCGGCATCGAACAGCGCGCCATAGGCGCCGTCGTTAATGAACAGCTCGTCGCCGCGGCGCTTCTCCACCTTGACGATGATCGACGAATATTCGGCACACAGCGCGCGGCCCGGTTCGCCCCACAGCTCTGCCGAATAGGAAATCGGCAGCGCCTCGAAATGGCGATGGATGAGCGCGAAGTAGTCCTCCAGCGGGGGCGGCTCCATGCCCGGGTAGGACGAGGGGAACCCGCCGCCGACATCGATAATGTCGACGGTCACCGCAGCCTCGGCAATCGCCGCGCGCACGCGTTCGAGCGCCTGGACATAGGCAAACGGCGTCATCGCCTGGCTGCCCACGTGGAAGCAGATGCCCAGCGCGTCGCAATGCTGGCGGGTGGCCTGCAGCAGCGGCGCGGCATCGACGAGATCGACCCCGAACTTGGCCGCCAGCGACAGCTCCGAATGCTCGGACGAGACGCGCAGACGGACCAGCAGACGCAGGTCTTCAGCTGCCTTGCCGTTCTCATCAGTTGTGGCCTTCACCACCTTGCCCAGCTCTTCGATGGTATCGAGGCTGAAGGTACGCACGCCGTGGGTGAAATAGGCCTCGCGCACGGCGCTCGCGGTCTTCACCGGGTGCATGAAGCACAGCTCGGCCTGCGGCAGCACGGCGCGCACCATGCGCACCTCGCCAATCGAGGCGACGTCGTAATGGGTGACGCCGTTCTCCCACAGGATGCGGATAAGATCTGGCGAGGGATTCGCCTTTACCGCATACATCGCGGTGCCGGGGAAGTTCTCGACAAAGAAACGCGCCGCCCGCGCAGCCGCCTTGGGCCGCGTCAGAATGACGGGTTCGTCCGGCGAAAGGGCCTGGACTACAGCTCGTGCGTCAGGAAAATGGTGCAATTCAAGGGACCCCCTAAGGCTCTAAACCGACAAGAAGCTGCCTTGCGGTGGGAATCCCTTGGGGCAGCGGAAGCGCGCATATAGTCCGCACAGAATGAACTGCAAGTGAAAATGGGCGGCTAAAACCGCACCTGTGGCGCTGTTTCCACAAAACCTCTCTCGCAGTCGTCGAGACGATGGAATCTGCCTCCGATAACCCAGGTATTCCGGCGAAGAAATCCGCCGGAAATGTCTCCCGCCCGGTGCTGGACCGGGCAACCGCTGCATAGCGCGTCAAGCGCGGCAGCTTGCTTGCCTTCTATAACAGAAAGCTCGCGCCGAGGTTCCTGAAACCTGGCGATCGCCGGGCTGGCAACGTGCCTAAAAGAGGCACGCAGCCAACCCGGCCCATGGCGCAAAGCTTACTGATCGAAAAGCTTGGCCCAGCGGCGCGGCTCGCGCTTCTTCCAGTGCTCGCGGTGGTAGGCATCGGACGCCAGCAGCGGCATCACCGAACCGGCCTCGGCAAACACCATCTGCTCGATCGCGGTGTTCACCTTGCCCCAGCTCGCCGCTTCCTGCAGGGTCGAGGACGAGCAGGCACCGTCGCGCACGTCGGCCACCGTCACCTGCACCGCATACTTGTGCACGTCGACATCCTCGTGGCCGAGGATTTCGGCGCAGACCACGGTATCCTGAATGAAGTTTTTGGGCACGCCGCCGCCCACCATCAGCAGGCCCGAAACGCCCGCTTCGATCTTAATCTGGGTCAGCTCCCGGAAGTCGGCAATCGCGTCGAGCACCATGTAGGGCTTGCCGGCCTTAGCAGCGTCGACCTGATGCTTGACCAGGCCGAACCCGGCGGAGCTATCGACGAAGGCCGGGCAGAAGATCGGCACGTCGTTCTCGTAGGCGAGCTTGACGAGGCTGTTTTCCTTCTTGCCGTGCTTCACGAGATATTTGCCCATCTCGCGGATGAAGGCGCGGCTCGAATAGGCCTTCGGCTCCAGCGATTCGGCGATCTCGAAGATCGTGTGGTCGACGTTCTGAAGGTCGTCCTCGTCGATGTAGGTGTCGTAGATGCGGTCGATGTAGAGCGAGCGCAGCGTGTCGTCGTCCGGCACTTCGAGCGCTTGATAGTGCTTGTGGCCCAGCCCCTCGAAGAAATCCATGTCGACGATGGTGGCGCCGGTGGCGACCACGGCGTCGACCATGTTGTTGCGCACCAGCTCGGCATAGAGGTCCATGCAGCCGCCCGCGCTGGTCGAACCGGCGATGACGAGGAACACGGTGCAGTCCTTGTCCGACAGCATATCGTTATAAATGCCGGTGGCGCGCGCGAGGTCGCGGCTGGTGAAGCTCATCTTGCCCATGGCGTCGATGATCGGACGCGCATCGAAGCTGGTGATGTCGATGTGCTCGACCTGAGTCGACAGCAGCTCGGCCTTGCGGTTGCTCTTGAGGGGATCGTTCATGAGGAGAAGACTCCGGAAGGGTGTGTAGGTCGGGCCCGCAGATAGCCGCGTTCGCGCGAGGGATAAAGGTCTGAACGCAGATGCAGCATCCAACCGGGTGGCGGCGCGCATTTTCAGGTGCCATAGCCCGCCGCATGACCAAGCCAGCACTCCGCAGCCCCACCCGCGAAGGCGTGCTTGCAGCCGCCCGCAAAGTCGCCGCCATCCTGCCGCCGACGCCGCTGCTCCCTTTGCGCATTGACGGCCAGCAAGTCTGGATCAAGGCCGAGTGCCTGCAACCGGTGGGCGCTTTCAAGATACGCGGGGCCTGGCACCGGCTCTCCGCTTTGAGCGACAAGGAACGCGCGGCAGGCGTGGTGGCTGTGTCGAGCGGCAACCATGCGCAGGGCGTCGCCTGGGCCGCGCACAGGCTGGGCATGGCCGCAACCATCGTTATGCCCGCCGACGCGCCGCCGATCAAACTGGCGCGCACCCGCGAACTTGGCGCACAGGTGGTCACTTACGACCGCCTCAAGGAAAACCGCGAGGAGATCGCGCAGGCCATCGCCGCAGAGAAAGGCGCGACCTATTGCCATGCCTTCGCCGATCCCTGGGTGATCGAGGGTCAAGGCAGCGCCGGGATCGAGATCGTCGAGCAACTCGCCGCCCGTAGTGCGCCACCGGTCGACCGCATCATCGCCTGTTGCGGCGGAGGCGGACTCACCGCCGGGCTGGCGCTGGCCTGCCCCGAGGCCGAGGTGATTCCGGTGGAACCCGAGGGGTGGGACGATGTGTGCCGCTCGCTCGAAGCGGGGGAGATCTGCCGCGTGTCGGACGCCCCTCCCCCGACCGCCTGCGATGCTTTGCAGACGCTCGCCACCAGCCCGCTGAACTTCGCCGTGCTGCAACAGCGCTGCGCGTTCGGCCTGCGAGTCAGCGAAGCCGAGGTGCAGGACGCGCAGCGCTTCGCCTTCGAGCGCCTGCGGCTGGTGCTCGAACCCGGCGGTGCGGTGGCTTTGGCCGCAGCTATGACCGGTAAGGCGCAACTAGGGGGAACTACGGTGATCTTGGCCAGCGGTGGCAATGTGGACCCCGGCCAGTTCGCGCGTGTGCTGGAGGCAAGGACGCGCTAGGCAGAACAAAACAAGGCGCCACAGGAGAGTTCCAACGATGCAAACCCAGATTCTTGTTCCGGCGGCGGTGCTGATCATATGGTCGTTGGTGATGCTGTTGTGGATGGGTGCCGCACGCTTTCCAGCTATGGCGCGCGCAGGAATCCGGCTTCAGGAACGCACGGGCGGCCGTGGGCAGGACCTTGAAGGCGTGCTTGAGCCTTCGGTAAACTGGAAGGCTCACAATTACGCGCACCTGATGGAGCAGCCGACGCTGTTCTACGCTTGCGTTCTGATCCTTGCGCTGGTCGGCTATTCCCCGCTCGTGCTTGTTGCTGCCTGGCTCTATGTCACGCTTCGGATCGCGCATTCGCTGTGGCAGGCGTTGGTCAACACCATTCCGGTCCGCTTCACCTTGTTCATGCTCAGCTCGTTCGTTTTGCTGTTCATGGCCGTCAACGCACTGGTGGAGGCTCTGTAGCCTATGTATAACTGCGTATCTTTTCGCTAACGCCGCAATATCCTTTCGCGCTCAATCATTGCGATGGCGAACTATATCAGAGGGATGACGACGATGGCGCAGATTCTCCTCGTCGATGCGAGCGGGCTAGCAGCGGAACACGCAACGCAGGTGATGATAGCTGCCGGGCATAGCTGCGGCTGGGTGCCCAGCGCAGAAGAGGCGATGCGCATCCTGAACCGCCATCGCCCCGACTTGCTGCTGCTTGAAGACAGGTTGCCCGGCCAAAGCGGTATCGGCCTGCTGACGGACCTGAGAGACTCGCGCGCGTTTCGTGATTTGCCGGTCATCATGTTGACGACCACATACGAGTTTCGCGCAGAGCAGATGGCCCGGCGAATCGGCGCGCAGGATTACATCCACAAGCCGTTCACTCCCTCTATGCTGCAGTTCCGCGTGCGGCGCGTTCTGGAGATGCATCGCACCCATCCGCGCTATCGCTCCGGCGCGGGAAGGCCTGAATTCGGGGCCATCCCGGCACACAAGCTCGATGCCTACCCCAAGCCGACCCGCGTCGGCTGACAGCCGGCCGGGGCCAGCTAGTCCAGCTCGATCGCGGTCAGATCGCCGACGAAGTTCTCGGTCCACCAATGCACGTTGTCCTCGCGCACCGTGCCGATCATACGCTCCCACCGCGCCTTGCGTTCGTCCAGCGGCATGTCGAGTGCGAGCCGGATATTGTGGGCAATATCGTCGGCGCTGTGCGGATTGATCATCAGCGCGCCCTCGCCGTCGCAATCAAGCTGCGGCGCAG
This sequence comes from Aurantiacibacter suaedae, assembly GCF_005434915.1. Classification (GTDB taxonomy): domain Bacteria; phylum Pseudomonadota; class Alphaproteobacteria; order Sphingomonadales; family Sphingomonadaceae; genus Alteraurantiacibacter; species Alteraurantiacibacter suaedae. The sequence continues at coordinate 227,723 of NZ_SKCG01000001.1, read as the reverse complement.
CGCCAGCAAAGCGCGAGAGGATCAGCACGCCCGGATCGCTGGGATCTTGCGCCGCGACATATTCCTTGGCCACAAGATTCATCCCGTCGCGCAGAGGCGTGACAAGCCCGATCTTCGCCCCGCGATAGAAGCCGAACAGCTCCTCCTGACTATGCCCCCGGTTCACGTAGCGGATCGGTACGATGTCGACCTCGGAGCGCGCGCCGTTGATCTGGCCGGTCTTCTGTTCGAGCACGGCGCGGATCTGCTGGTAGCTCTGCACGTCTTCCCGGCTTGGCGGCGCGATCTGGATGAACACCAGATCACGCACGCGCTCAGGATAGTTGTCGAAGAAGCGGCCGATCCCGTCCAGCCGCTCGGGCAGACCTTTCGAGTAGTCGAGCCGGTCCACGCCGATCATCGCCGTGCGATGGCGCGTTGAGGACATAAGCCGCTGCTGCGCCTGGCGCGCTTCGCCGGTTTCGCCTTTGCTCATGAAGTGATCGTAGTCGATACCGATGGGATAGGCCTTGGCGATTGTCGTGCGCCCGTCGAGCACCACCTTGCCCGTTTCCTCGTCGACCTCGGCACCCAATTCCTTGCGGCAATAGTGCAGGAAACTGTCGAGCCAGGTATCGTTCTGCAGGCCGATCAGATCGTACCGCAGCAGCGCCCGCACCAGCTTCTCGTGAAACGGCAGCGACACCAGCAGGTTGGTCGGCGGCCATGGGATATGGAGGAAAAACCCGATGCGGTTCTTCACCCCCTTGTCGCGCAGTCGCTCAGCCAGCGGCATCAGGTGATAGTCGTGGACCCAGATGTCGTCTTCCGGCTCGATCAGCGGGAGTACCGCTGCAGCAAAGCGTTCGTTCACCCGCTCATAGCCGACGCCGAATTCGTTTTCGTAGCGGGTCAGGTCGAGCCGGAAGTGGAACAGCGGCCACAGCGTCGAATTGGCATAGCCGTTATAATATTCGTCAACGTCCTGATATTGGAGATCGATGGTGGCGGTGGTGACCCCATCGCTCGATCGGGCGTAGTTGATCGAGCCGGTGAATTTCTTCACCCCCTCGCCCGACCAGCCGAACCAGATCCCGCCGTTCTTGCGCAAAGCCGCATTGAGCGCGCCAGCCAGACCGCCCTGCGCCCCCGCCGCGCCGCGCGCCTTGGGCACCGCGACGCGGTTGGAAATGACTACCAGTCTGCTCATTCTTTGCCCCCGATCGGCCCTTAGCTCATCGCAGCGCATTCCACGGGCGCGACAGCAGGGCGGCACAATTGATTACTCCAACTAGCGAATAGGTTTGCGGGAAGTTCCCCCACAGTTCGCCGGTTTCGAAGTCCATGTCCTCCGACAACAGACCCGACGCCGTGCGATGGTTAAGCATGGTCGTAAACAGTTCGCGCGCTTCATCCTTGCGGTCGGTCATGGCGAGCGCTTCGATGAGCCAGAAGGTGCATATGTTGAAGGCCGTTTCGGGCGCACCGAAATCATCCTCCGCGGCGTAGCGAAGCATGTGTTCGCCGCGACGCAGCTCCTGCTCCACCTTCTCGAATGTCGCCACGAAGCGCGGATCGTCGGGCGCGCAGTAACGCAGTTCCAGCAGCTGCAGCAGGCTGGCATCGAGATAGTTGCTTTCGAAGCTTGCGCCATAGTGCCCCGTCTCTTCCTTCCAGGCTTTCGCCTCGATGGTGGTGCGGATGGCGTCGGCACGGGTGCGCCAGTGCTCCGCCCGATCGGGCTTGCCCAGATGTTCGGCGCTGGTTGCGAGCCGGTCGCAAGCTGCCCAGCTCATCACGGCGGAATAGGTGTGAACCTCTTGCCGGGTGCGGAATTCCCACAGGCCCGCATCGGGCTGATCGTGCATTTGCCATGCCTTTTCGCCCACTTCTTCGAGCGCCTCGAAGTCGCGCTCGTCAGCGATGCGCAGCAGTCGCTTGTCGATGAAGCCCTGCACCGTCGGCAGCACGATCTGGCCGTAGCAATCGTATTGCACCTGTTTGTAGGCCGCATTGCCGATCCGCACCGGCCCCATGCCGCGATAGCCGGCGAGCCACCCGGCGGTGGTTTCATTCAGCTCGCCCTCGCCCATCACTGAATAGAGCGGCTGAATATGCCCGCCCTTGGCCGAATCGACGATATTGCGCAGATAGCCGAGATACTTCTCCAGCACATCGAGCGCGCCAAGCCGGTTCAGCGCCTGGACCGTATAATACGAATCGCGAATCCAGCAGTAGCGATAGTCCCAGTTGCGCTCCGACCCGGGCGCCTCGGGGATCGAGGTGGTGAGCGAGGCGACAATCGCGCCGGTTTCCTCGTGCTGGCACAGCTTCAGCGTGATCGCGCAGCGGATGACATCTTCCTGCCACTCGTAAGGCGTGGCGAGGCCGCGCGACCACAGCTGCCAGTACTTGCGCGTCTGCTGCTCCATCGAGCGGACCTGTTCGCGCAGGTTGCCGTTGAAAGGCTCGTCCGGCCCGAGAAAGAAATGGGTATCCTCCTCGATGCGGAACGCGCGCTGCTCAAGCACATAGCCGACCGGCGCATCGGTCGAGAGACGCAGCGCCTGCCCGCTGGTGAGATAGCGGATGTGGTTGGTGCCGCTGGTGGTCTCAGCCAGCGCGGCACCGTGATCCTTCATCGGCCGCAGCACCACCTTGACCCGCGGCGTTCCGGCAACCGGGCGCACGATCCTGGCATAGGCGACGGGGCGATACATCCGGCCCGAGCGTTCGAACCGGGGGCAGAAATCGAGCACCTCGACCGCACTGCCATCTTCCGATTCAAGCCGGGTGACGAGGATCGGCGTGTTGCGGATATAGCTTTGGGTGGCCGAAACCTGCCCCTCGATCTCGAACCGCCACACGCCCACATCCTGCGAATCGCCGTTGACCAGCGCACAGAAGGCCGGATCGCCATCTACGCGCGGCACGCAGCCCCACACGATGGCCCCGCGCCGGTCGATAAGGCCGGACACTTGGCAATTGCCTATCGGCCACAGTTCGAGCGAAGGTTTATGTGTCATTCAATCTCCAGCCATTCATAAACGTCGGTGGGCCGGCCCAGCCCATAGCGTGCCTGCGAGCCTTCACGGTCGCCAACCAGCACCCCGAAGCCGCCAAGCTGCCCGGCGGCGCGAAATCCGTCTTCGTCGGTCACATCATCGCCCACGAACACCGGCAACGCGCCTGCGAAAGGCGCCTCCGCCATGAGCGCGGCAACCGCCCCGCCCTTGTCTGCACCCGCGTTGGCGACGAACTCGATCACACACTTGCCACGCTTGACGGCGAGCCCGTGGCGAGCGGCGAAGGCCTCGGCAAAGGCCAGCCCCTTGTCTTCCAGAGCGGGATCGTGGCGATAGTGCAGCGCGCCGCCGTGCGGCTTGTCTTCGCGCACAAAACCCTCGCTTTCGGCAAAGGCCGCGATCTCTTCCAATGCGCCACTGGCAAGACCAGCAGGGGCCGCCCCCAGCACGGTGCCGTCGGCAAGTCGGCAGTCTGCGCCATGCGATCCTGCGCGGGCGAGCGCCAGCGGACCGAGGTGCTTTTCAAGATCGACAATCGCGCGCCCGCTAACCAGCGCGAGGCGTCCGTCGAGCCGGTCAGACAATCTGGTCAGCGCTTCGACCAACCCCTCGGGCACCACGATATCGTCGGGGCCGCGAGCAAGCTCGACCAGCGTACCGTCGAAATCCAGGAACAACGCGAGCGGACCGCGTTCTCGCAGCGCGCTCAAGCTCGGCGGGGCAGGCAAAGGTCCAGGCTGGGCCTCGCCACCGGATGCGTTCATTTCAACCTCGCTCTTTATGCCTCGTTCTCCGGCGCCTCGACACGGGCAAACTTGCCATCGTGGAACAGCAGCGGGGCGGCATCGCCGTGCGCGAAGTGCTCGACCCGGCCAAGAAAGATCACATGGTCCCCGCCCTCGAAGCGGTTTTCCAGCGTACACTCGAAATGGGCCGCGCATTCCTCGAACAACGGCACCCCATTCAGTCCGGCATGAACATCGAGCCCGGCGAACTTGTCAGCCGAGGACGCCGCGAACCGCTTGGCGAGATCTTCCTGATGCGCGCCGAGGATATGCACGGCAAAAGCTTTACACGCATCGAACGCATCGATTGAGCGCGAGGTCTTCGCCAGCGACCACAGCACCAGCGGCGGATCGAGCGAAACCGAGTTGTAGCTATTGGCGGTAACGCCGTAACGCTCGCCAGCGGCATCGACGGTGGTGACAATGGTCACCCCGGTCGCAAAGCGACCCAGCGCGTTGCGAAATTCCAGAGCATCGAACTCGCTCATGATCTGGCTTGGCACATCCCCGGCTGAAACTGCGTGTTGCATTGCGGTATCGCCGGAACGGCGCGCATTCAAGGTCAGCCTTGCGCAATCTGCGCTTTTGCCCCCGACTCAGCGAGATTGCAGGCGTATCGGCCCAATTTACCCAGACAGTGCCTTGCGAGAAACTGACCTTCCCCTATATGGTCTGCCGTCAGAACGGCGGGCAACACGATACGTAAAACCTGCCGGTCACACCGAAATTAATCTTTCAAATATCTCGCCCTTGTCCCGAAGTAATACTTGGTTGTTCTATGGCTCGCAAAAGGATCGTCGTAAAAATCGGATCCAGTCTTCTTACGGATCAGACCCGTTTGACCCCGCGCTGGGGATTCATGCAGCGAATAATGGAAGATTTCGCGCTGCTGCGTGATCAGGGTTACGAAGTTCTTTTGTGCTCGTCCGGGTCTGTTGCACTTGGCATGAAGATGATGGGCGTCACCCCCGAAGAAGCAGGACTGCGCGACAAGCAGGCCTCCGCAGCTTGCGGGATGCCGCTGCTGCTCAACGCCTACAAGCAGATCGGCCACGAATACGATCTCAACATCGGGCAGATTCTGGTGACCCTGGGCGATTTCGAGATTCACTCGCGCTTCCTCAACACCAAGAACACGCTGGTGCGCCTGCTTGAGGCCGGCATCGTGCCGATCATCAACGAGAACGACACCATCACCACCGAGGAAATTCGGGTGGGCGATAACGACCGGCTCGCCGCCAAGGTCGCGCAGATGGTGCTGGCAGAGCATCTCATCATCCTCACCAGTGTCGACGGGCTGTACGATCAGGACCCGTCGAACCCCGATGCCAAGCTGGTGGAAGAAGTGCAGGACGTGAGCCAGTATCTGTCGGTGACCGAGGGTGTGAGCACCTTGGGCACGGGCGGAATGCTGACCAAGCTGCAGGCTGCCAACATGGCGCAGAATTCCGGCTGTCACACCATCATCGCCAATGGCGAAGCGGACAGCCCGATTTCCTCGGCATTGTTCGGGGAGCGTCCGCGCACCATTTGCCTTGCCCATTCGGAGCCTTTGGCAACCTGGCACGCCTGGCTATCCGAGCGGCTGCACATCGCTGGGTCGATTGTAATCGAGAGCAGCGCTGCCGATGAGATCGATGCGGGCGAACGCGGCGTTCACCGCGAAGACGTGATCCGGATCGAAGGCTCTTACAGCAAGGGCGACGTGATCCACATCTATGACGAAGATGGCAAGGAGCGCGCACGCGGCATGAGCGACTTCACCTCCGAGGAAACAGAAATCCTCGTGCGCAACGTGAACATGCCGGTGAAGCAGTTGCTCGGCTATCATTCCCGCGCGGTGCTGGTCGAAAGCAACAACCTCACCACGCTGGATGAACGCCATTTGCCGTGGGAACGGCCCGAACCGACTGAGCAGCCCAAGTTCGAACCGTTCCCCGACGAGAAACGCTAACTGAGCAGCGACACGTTGCCGCCGGCGGCGGTGGTGTCGATGCAGATGTGCCGCTCCACCAGGCACCGGCTGGCAAAGTCCGGCGTGGTGAAGAGCGGCACAATCGCACCATCGCGAGCGGCCAGAGCCTTGCGGATCGCCCTGCGGTCCTCGGTATTGCTGAAGCTGACCACTACCTTGAGCGGCGCAGCTTCGGCCAGCAATTCACGATTCACGAACCCGTCAATCGCATGTTCTCCGGATGCTCCGGGTGCCACGACCAACGTCGGACAGCCCAGTTCACGCAGCTCTTGCGCCTGACGCATGGCCTGTTCGCCATCGGGACCAAGGCACAGGATCGGCCCGCGCGGATGTAGCGAGAGGCAATTGCTCTCGCCGGTCGCACCCGGCATTTCGGTTTCGTCAATCTTGCGGTTGGGCGCTTCGGGAAGCTCTGCAAGCGCCGCGTTCAGTTCCTCAAGCGAAACCTCGCGCCCTGCCTTCACCGGATCATTGGCGATCTCATCGACATAGAAACGCGGCAGATAGTGCGGGCCGCCCGCCTTGGGGCCGGTTCCTGACAAACCCTCGCCGCCAAACGGATGGGTGCCGACCACCGCCCCGATCTGGTTACGGTTGACGTACATATTGCCGACGTGAATCCGGTCGGAAATGAAGGTTTGCCGCCGCTTGATGCGCGTATGAAGCCCGGCGGTAAGGCCGTAGCCGCGCCCGTTCACATCGTTGATGATGTCCTGCAACTGCTCCTGCTTACCGAACAGAGCGAGGTGAAGCACCGGGCCAAACACTTCGCGTTCGAGGTCGTTGATGCCATTCACGCGGATGACTGCGGGGCCGACGAAGTGGCCTTCCTCGGGCGCGTCGATCTGCTTGATAAGGCGCCCTTCGGCCTTCGCCTTGGCAACGTACTCGCTGATCGATTCGTGCGCCTTGGCGTCGATTACAGGGCCGACATCGGTCGAGTGGTACCACGGGTCGGCCACCGAAAGCTCGTCCATCGCGCCCGATAGCATCTCGATGAACTGCTCTGCCACGTCCTGATGGACATAGAGCATCCGCAAGGCCGAGCAGCGCTGCCCGGCAGACTGGAAGGCCGAGGTGATCACGTCCTTCACCGCCTGCTCTGGCAAGGCCGAACTATCGACGATCATCGAGTTCAAACCGCCGGTTTCGGCAATCAGGAGGGCATCGGGCGACAGCGCGTCGGCCATGCTACGGTTTATGACGTGCGCGGTGTTGACCGAACCGGTGAAGCACACCCCATCGATACGCGGGTCGCCGCTGAGCAGAGAGCCGACTTTGGCGCCCGTGCCCGGCAGGAGCTGAATCGCCGTTTCGGGAACACCGGCCAGATGGAACAACCGGGTGGCCATGAAGGCAACCAGCGGCGTCGTCTCGGCGGGCTTGGCGATCACGCCGTTGCCTGCTGCCAGTGCGGCAGCAATCTGTCCGGTGAAGATCGCGAGCGGGAAGTTCCACGGGCTGATGCAGGCAATCACACCGCGCGGCTTGCGCCCGGCCAGCTCTGGCGTCTCGCACTGGCTGGCGTAGTAGCGCAGGAAGTCCACCGCTTCGCGCAGCTCGGTGACTGTATCGACCGGGCTCTTGCCAGCCTCACGGGTCAGCACGGCATAGAATTCGCCCTCGTTCGCCTCATAAAGATCGGCGATGCGGCGGAGCTTTTCAGCACGCTCTTGCGGGGTGGCATCCCAAGGCTTTGCCGAAGCCAGCGCATGTTCGACGGTCTCTTCATTCGCTTCGATCACATAACCCACGAACTTTTCCGGCATGGCCGGATTGTGGACTGTGATCTCCTGGCCATCGTTACGACCGTCCGCCGTCAGCGGGCCTGCGCGCCAGATCTTCTCCGCGTAGGGCATCCGCAGCTCTTGATACCGGTTCAGATGCTCGCGCACCGCCAGATCGTAGCCGCGCGAATTGAGGCGCTCAGGCAGATAGATATCCGATGGCGGAACCACCTTTTCCTTCGACTTCTCGCGATCGGCGGCCAGCGTTTCGAACGGGTCCGCGGCGATGTCTTCGGTCGGCACTTGCGGGTTCGAAAGCTGGGCCACGAAACTGTTGTTCGCACCGTTTTCGAGCAGGCGGCGCACCAGATAGGCCAGCAACTCACGGTGCGCGCCAACGGGCGCATAGACGCGTGAGCGCACGTCGCGATCCTTCAGCAGGAAGCCGTGCAGCCCCTCGCCCATGCCGTGAAGGCGCTGGAATTCGAAGTCGCGGCGGTTACCGGCCAGCTCCATGATGGCGGCGACGCTGTGCGCGTTGTGGGTAGCGAACTGCGGATAGATGCGGTCGGTCTTGTCCAGCAGCTGGTTGGCGCAGCAGATGAAGCTGATATCGGTGGCCGACTTGGCGGTGAAGACGGGGAAGCTTTCCACCCCGTTCATCTGCGCAAGCTTGATCTCGCTATCCCAATAGGCGCCCTTTACCAGCCGCACCATGATCTTGCGATCAAGCTGCGTCGCAAGAGCATAAAGCCAGTCTATAACGAAGCTGGCGCGCTTGCCGAAAGCCTGCACCACCACACCGAAGCCGTCCCAGCCGGCAAGGCGCGGGTCGGCCAGAACCAGCTCGATCAGGTCGAGCGAGAGGCCCAGACGATAGGCCTCCTCGGCATCGATGTTGAGCCCGACATTCGCCTCAGCAGCCTTGCGCGCCAGAATGCTGACCCGCTCGGCCAGCGCGGGAATGGCGCGCGATTGCTGGCTCATTTCATAGCGCGGATAAAGCGCAGAAAGCTTGATCGACAGACCGGGATTATCGCGAATGTCATCGGACGTGGCGGCCTTGGCAATCTCGTCGAGCGCATGCATGTAAGCATCGAAGAACACTTCGCTGTCCTTGGCCGTAACAGCCGCCTCGCCGAGCATGTCGTAACTGTAGGTTGCGCCCTGCTTTTCCCACTTGCGCGCCCGCTTCATCGCCTCTTCGATCGTCTCGCCAAGCACGAACTGCCCGCCCAGAACGCGCATCGCCTGCTGCACCGATGCGCGAACCACTGGCGTGCCAAGGCGCTTGGCCGCGTTCTGCACGGCGGAAAGCGGCCCGGCATGTTCGGGATCGTCGAGCAACGTCGCGGTCAGGCCCAGCGCCATGGTCGAAGCGTTCACGAGCGCATTATCCGAACGGCCGAAGTGATCGCCCCATTCTGCCTGCACGATCTTGTCTTCGATCAACCGGTCCACGGTCTCGCTGTCGGGCACACGCAGCAGCGCCTCGGCCAGCGTCATCAGGCCCAGCCCTTCCTCGGTGGAAAGACCGTATTCCTGAAGGAAGCTTTCCATCATCGTCGGCTTGGTGTGCTTGCGCACCCGGTCGATCACGCTCCAGGCGCGCTCGCCGATAGCCTTGCGCTGCTCCTGCGACGGGCCATGACTGGCGATTAGCTGATCGAGCAACATCTGCTCGTCGGCGAAGTGGTTGGTTCTGATAAGAGCGCGGTATTCGGACAGCGGCTGGTAGGGCAAAGTGGACCTTTCCTGCGGGTAAAATCTGTATCTGGAATGGAGCCTCCGCAACAGCAGCCGATCATTCCGTACTTCTAAGCATTTATTTACGAACCCTTTGGCGGCTTGTTCCGAAAAGATCGCGAGATCGGCCAGCGCAGGCGGCAACGCCCTAATCTAAACCACCCCGCAACCGGGGCGACCGACAAGCCAGTCAAAAAGGTATCGCAGGCCGAGACTCATCAGCCCTCGGCCCCAGAGGGTATCGATTCCGAATAGCGGCGTCCACGCCAGTCGCGCGGCGCGAGCCAGACCTACCGTGAGGGGGCGCCTCTAGTCTTCGGAAGAGCGGACCATTGGCGCACTCTTCCACCCCCAGGCGAGGCGGCACGGCAAAATGTTGAGCGGTTCGAAGCCACTGTCCACCCGGTCGAAATGCTGCGCGGTGAGGTTATGAGCAGCCTTGCTGAACTGATAAGTGAGGAAAGCCCCGCCCGGACGGATCACACGGTATGTCGCCGCGGCGATGCGCGGGCCGAGCCCCTCGGGCAACGTCGAAAACGGCAGGCCCGACAGCACATAATCGGCATGGTCGTGGCCATGGGCGCGGATGATCTGCTCGACATCTTCCGCCGAACCATGGACGGCGATGAAGCGGCTGTCCTGAATGGTGCGGTTGAGATAGTCGATGTAGAGCGGGTTGGTGTCGATCACGATCAGGCTGGCATCGCGCGGCAGCTTGTCGAGCACCGGCCGGCAGAAGGTGCCGACGCCCGGCCCATATTCGACGAACAGCTTGCACCGCTCCCAGTCGACGGGGCCGAGCATCTTCCTGATCGTGTAGCGGGAGGAAGGGATGATCGAGCCGACCATCACCGGATGCTCCACAAAGCCCTGGAAGAACACGCCCCAGGCGCCGAAGAAATTGCGCATTTTCTGCTTCAATCGCGTGGACTTGCGTTGGGCCATAGCCTCGTAACCGGGCATTATCGATCAGTATCCCTTGCGATGCCCCCGGCATGAGGGCCCTTGGAAGCCGCGCGAGGTCGCAAATTCGTCATGAATTTGCAAGACCTCGCCATTGCGAAGGCGAACAAGGAGGCCCGCAACGAGTGCGACCCGCCGCACAATCGGCGTTGCTGCGATACCGCGCTGATCTCGCGGATTGTTGAGGTTGCTCACCGTTCATAAAGCAGTGCAGAGCTATAAACCTCTCGCCCCGTACAGAGCTTGGTCTTTCAAGGAAGTCGCAGATGAACGATGCAATCAACGTCTTCGGAGCCGGCCTGAACGCACTATCGGCTATCTTCTCGCTAGTGCCTCGTTCAACGGTGGTGGCGCGGGGCTGAGAGGTCAGCGTGGTTCCGCCCCCTCCAAAGCTGGGTCTGGTTTGTTCCGAAAGCCCTATCTCCCTCGCGGTGATGCGCGAGATCGGAGCGCGCGGCGTACCCATCGTGGCGATCACGAGAGATGCCAGCTCCTTTCTCCAATATAGCCGCTATGCAACGCAGGCCGTGCGAAGGCCCGCTGGCGCTCTCGCAAGCTGGCTGCCGGAGCTGGCGGATAACTTCGGAATAGACGCGGTAATGGCGATTAGCGAGAACGATCTCGTCGCGCTCGCCGAGCTCAACAAGGTCGCACACCCGTTTCGAATCGCAGCGCCCGACGGGGATACGCTCGATCTGGTGCTGAACAAGTCCACACTCTTGACGAAGGCTGCAAGCCTTGGCCTCACCATCCCATGGACCTTTCAACCCGAGCGGCCAGACATCGCCGATTTCAAAGCGGCCGATTTGGCCTTCCCGCTTGTTGCGAAGTGGAGCAACCCGCTCGCAATCCAGCCCCATCTCGAGGCTGTTGGCCTTGAATTCGAGAAGGTCCGCTATTTCCACTCCCTTGATGAGGTCGAAGCCTATCTGGAAAGCCTCGCGCCATTGGGAAGGTGGCCTCTGTTTCAGGAATATTGCCCCGGCTACGGGCTCGGGCAGATGTTCCACCTTGTCGATGGCGAGGCAACGCTACGCTTTCAGCACCGCCGGTTGCGCGAATGGCCGCTGACCGGCGGGGTTTCGAGCCTGTGCCAGGCCGTCCCGCTGTCCGAACACACGGCGCTGCGCGCGCTTTCAGAGCAATTGCTGTGCGAACTTAAATGGTCCGGGCCGGCCATGGTGGAATATCGCTTCGATCCGCGCAGGGGCACTGCGCGCCTGATGGAGATCAACGGACGGTTCTGGGGGAGCCTGCCGCTCGCGACGGCAGCAGGGGCGCACTTTGCCTGGGAAACCTATCGCCACGCCTTCTTGCAGAGTTCCGAAGTACACGAGCAACCCGACTACCAGATCTGCAAGGCCCGCTATATGGCACCCGAGCTCAAGAACCTGCGCGATGTCGTGCTGGGGAGCCACTCCCTGAAGGACAAGGCCAGCTTCCTGCTTGGTTTCATCGGTGACTTTTTCGATAGATCCGTGCGCTATTACATCTTCTCGTGGCACGATCCGAAGCCATTCCTGCTCGACCTCCGCAACGCTCTCAGCCGATTGGCGGCAGGTAGATAACACAAGTCCCTCGCCTCTTTCTCCCACGACCAGACACTCTGACGGACCACGCCTGATGCAACACTTCATCGCTTCGAATTTCGGGACATCGAGAGGCGCGGTCAGGCTTGCCCTTTCCTACCTCGAAGTGGCGTCGGGATTTGACGGTCAGCACAAGATTGCCCTGCGTGAGGCAAGGCGGCTCGTCTTCGTGTGCCACGGCAACATTTGCCGGAGCGCCTATGCAGACGTCGTCGGCCGAAAGGCCGGGCTCGAAGTCGCCTCGTTCGGCCTATCGACCGCAACCGGCAAAATGGCGCACCCGCTGGTGATCGAGGAAGCAGGCAAGCGCGGGATCGACCTCAGCGCACACCGGACCACCGCGAAAGAGGACTTCGCCATAAAGGAAGGCGACTACCTGCTGGCCATGGAAACGCGGCACCTGCGCAAAATGTTGAGCGACCCTGCCTTTCAAGCAACCCCGATGGCTTTGCTGGGCACATACGCCCGGCCGCCCTTCCCTCACCTGCATGACCCCTACAAGCTTGCGCCCGAATATCTGCCGACCTGTCTGAATAGGATAGAGGAATCTGTCCGCAGTCTGGCACGTCAATGGGAACGAAGCCGGGCATGATCGTTGCCAGCCATCGCCAAAAGACCCCTGTGTGAACCCGAGCCATGGACGGCCGAATGACCAATGTCTTGATCACCATCGACACCGAATATTCCGCCGGAATGGTTGCGCGGAAGGGCGTCTCATGCCGGGCGGAGAATTTCGCCAGATCCATCTCCTGCGAAACCGAAAGCGGCAGCGTGGGCATCGCCTATCAGATGGACCGGTTCGACCGTCACGGCCTCAAGGGCGTCTTCTTCGTAGACCCTATGCCGGGGCTGGTGTGGGGTGCCGAAGCGATTGCGGATGTCGTCGAACCGATTGTCAGCCGGGGGCACGAGGTGCAGTTGCACCTGCATCCGGAATGGCTTCAATTCGCAGGCACCAACAATCCGCTAGGGCAAAAGACAGGCCGCAATATCAAGGATTTCCCGTTCGAAGAACAGTGCATCCTCCTGTCTCGAGCGCGCGACATACTGGTCGCGGCCGGGGCTCCGCGACCGACTGCATTTCGGGCCGGCAACTATGGCGCCGACGACGACACCCTACGCGCGCTCTGCGAAATCGGGATTCCGATCGATACCAGTCATTGCCCCGGAATAGCCCGCTCGGATTGCGAAATCTCGCTTGGTAGCGACACCGTCGGTCCGCTCCGCCACCATGGCACCATCGAAATGCCGATTGGCTGCATTGAGGCGGCCAGGGGGGCAACGCGGCACTGCCAGCTTACCGCCCTCAGCGCACGCGAAATCCTTGCCGCAAGCAAGCACGCGCGCGATACCAGAATGAGAAACCTGATCGTCGTCTCGCACAGCTTCGAACTGCTGAGCCGCGACCGAAGCCAGGTCAATTCTGTGGTGAAACGGCGGTTCGACAAAGTGTGCGAGCAACTGGCCAGCCTTCACGGTGTCGCAACCTGTGGCTTTACGGACATCGACACCGAGACCGCGCTTCTTGGAAATACGACAGCCAATCCGCTTCCCCATAAACCACTGCGAACGTTCGAACGGCTGGTTGAGCAATCCTTCTCCAACCTGTTTTACGGCAGAGCGTAGACCGTCCGCCTCTCTCCGATAGGCACGCGATTATCGGAATTCGGGTTGCTGCGCGTGGGGCAGCACATTCCACAGGTCCACTGGCGAATGATCCTGCGCCGTCGTCAGCCGGGCTTGCAGAAAGGCAATCAGTTCCCGCACGTTAGGCTTCAGCATTCGCTGCCTGGGTACCATGGCCTTGAGCCACAGCGGCAGCGGACGAAAGTCGGGCAAGAGCCTTACGAACTCGCCGCTTGCCACATCGTCTGTAACCAGAATGGAGGGCAGAACGGCAATCCCCAGCCCCTGCCGCACGGCCTCTCGCAGCACCAGCGCGTCGTTCACCTGAAAGCGCGGCTGCACGGTGACGGCGAAATCGCCGTTTTCGCTGTAGAAATGCCAGACATTGCCATAGAGCAAAGAGGCAAGGCAGCTGTGCTCGGTCAGCCGATGGGGGTGGTCCGGTTCACCGAACTGCTCGCAATAGGCGGCGCTGGCGTAGGTGGCATTGGCATAGGGCATCAGCGGGATGTCGACGATCTGGCCGCTGGTCGACGGGCGCGCGCCGATGGTGAGGTCACAATCCTGATCGAATTGATCGTTCAGGCGGTCGATCAGCCGCAAGTCGATCGTCACGCCCGGATGCATTTGCATGAATTCACCGAACAGCGGGCCGAAGATGCGGCTGGTCACCGTGCCCGGCGCATCAATGCGCAAATGCCCCCGTACCGTTTCCGAAGTTTCGGGCTCGGCGATCTCCTCATACTGCGCCAGAAGGCGTTGGCATTGCGGCAGCAACCTGCCCCCGTCCGACGTCAGCGATATTTCGCGGGTTGAGCGGTGAAACAGGGTTACACGGAACTGATGCTCCAGCTGGCCGATCCGCTTCGACACCACCGATGGCGCAACGCGCTCGGCCCGAGCCGCACCCGCGAAGCTGCCTAGGCGCGCGGCTATCAGAAAGGTGCGGATGTTCACCAGCGTATCCATAACGCAACCCTCATTATTCGTGTTTCGCGAATGCTGGCGTCTCATTATGGCATATTGTCGGCCCATTCAACGGCGCATATCCCGTGTCCCAACAAGCCACGATCACAGTGGGAAAGGGAGATATGATGACGAAGGCCAATGTCTTTTCGGCGACCACTTGCGCGCTCGCCCTAGCGGTGGGGCTTTCCAACGGAGCGCAGGCACAGGACCAGGCAGCAGACATGGCAGCGCCGGATTCCTCGGCAGGCGACGACAGCGGCACTATCGTTGTCACCGGCTCGCGCATTCGTTCCAGCTTCGAGCAGCCCACGCCGGTAACGATGCTGGGCTCGGATCAGATCGAACAGCGCGGCATCACCAATCTTGGCGATGCTCTGAACGAGCTGCCCAGCTTCTCCGCCACGGCCACTCCGGCAACCTCAGGTCTTAACCCCGGCCCCGGCCTCAACATCGGCGGCCGCATCCTCGATCTGCGCGGCCTCGGTGCGGTGCGCACGCTGACTATGGTGGACGGCAAGCGGTTCGTCCCCTCGACCTCGCAGGGCACGGTCGACACCAACATGATCCCCTCGATCCTGCTGAGCCGGGCGGACGTGGTGACCGGCGGTGCCTCGGCGGTTTACGGGTCTGACGCGGTTTCTGGCGTTGTGAATCTGGTGCTGGATCGCGATTTCACCGGCTATAAGGCGAACGCCCAGTTCGGCATCTCGAACCGGAACGACAATCTCACCCGCCAGGTGGGCGCGGCAGGCGGCTGGGATATCGGCTCCAACGTTCACCTCGTGCTTGGCGGCGAATGGGAAAAATCCGACGGGATCGATGCCTGCCGCGAACGCGAATGGTGCGTGAACGGGATGACGATCATCGGGCGCAATCCGTTGGCGGCTGGCCAGTCGCCCGATCGTCCGGCGTCCAACATCCTGCCAAATGCCGCCACCTGGAGCGCGGATTTCCAGGGCATTACCACCCCGCCCGCCAGCGCTTTCACCGGAGTTGACGTGCCGGTGTTGCGGCCGATTGACGGGATCACATTCAACAACGACGGGACGCCCCGCCGATATCAGTTCGGCTCCTATGCCAACCGCATCTGGATGGTCGGCGGCGAAACCGGCACCCCGGCGGAAGAGAACCCCTATTTCGACTTCCCGATTGTCTCGCCCACAGAGCGCTACGCAACGATGGGCCTGTTGACGCTGGAAGCCAGCGATGACCTTTCTTTCGAGCTGGGCGTGACCGTGGCCGGGGCCGACGGGCAGCATCGCTCTACCGCCTATCGCAGCATTGCCATCACCATACAGGACGACAACCCGTTCATCCCGCGCTCAAGCGATCCGACGCTCGATATTCCGACGATCCTGGCGAGTTCCGGTGCCACCAGCTTCACCCTCGGCAAGGGCTTCGACGATGTCGGCCCCACTCAGATTTCGGCGGAAAACCGCGTGTTCCGCGTGGTCGCCGGGCTTGAGTATGAACTTGGGAATGGCTGGGCTGCCGACGCCTACTATCAGTATGGCCGCAACTCGTTCCGTTCGGACCTCACCAACAACACGATCACCGCCAACATCGTGAAGGCGCTTGATGCGACCAGCGTTGGCGGTGAGGCCGTGTGCCGCGTGAACGCCGATGCCGATCCCTCCAACGACGATCCGGCCTGCGTTCCGCTCAACCCGTTCGGCTATGGCCAGGGACCGAATTTCGCCCAGGCGGTGGATTACGTCACCGGTGAAGGCTTCCAGACCAGCGTGACGACCCAGCATATCGTTGCCGCCAACATCTCCGGCAGCCTTGTCGAATTGCCTGGCGGCCCGGTAGGCGTGGCCTTCGGCGGGGAATACCGCAGCGACGACCTCAGCGGCGATACCGACGACATTTCGAAGGCTGGCGGGTTCTTCAACGCCGGTAACGGCTCTGCCATCTCGGGCAAGGTCGAGGTGGTCGAAGGCTATGCCGAAGTCGACGTGCCACTGCTCAGCGGCGTGACCTTTGCCGAGGAACTTGGCCTCAGCGGGGCGATCCGGCAGACGCATTACAACCGCTCCTCGGCTTTCGCCGACAGTTCCTCGGTCGATGCGACCACCTGGAAGCTTGGCGCGACCTGGGCGCCCACCGAAGCGGTCCGTATGCGCGTCACCCGCTCGCGCGATATTCGCGCGCCCAACGTGCCCGAGCTGTTCGGCCCGCAGACCACCACCACCGGTATCCTCACCGACGTCGGCAATGGCGGCGTGCAGGTGATTGTGCCGATTACCAAGGGGTCTAACCCCAACCTCAGCCCCGAAGTGGCCGACACCTTCACCGCCGGCATTGTGTTGCAGCCTACCGGAGGTTTCCTCAGCCAGTTCCGCGCCTTGATCGACTATTACGACATCGACATCTCGAACGCGATCGGAACGCTGGGTCAGCAGAATATCGTGCAGCGCTGCGAGGATGGCGACACGCTGTCGTGCTCGCTGGTCACGCGCGATGCAGGCAACAACGTCACCAATATCACCGACACGATTCAGAACGTGAACCAGCTCGTGGCACGCGGGATCGATTTCCAGCTCAACTATCGCCAGCCGCTGGGCGATGCCAACCAGCTCTCGGTGATGCTGCTCGCGAACCACGTGAAGGATCTGATCACCTACGATTCGGTGGGCGCGACCGAACGGGCCGGGCAAACCGGCTTGCGCGGCGGCACACCCTCGGGCGCGCCGGACTGGACGCTCGATGCCAACATCGCGCTCGATATCGGCGAGGCCTTCTCACTCAACACCCATGTGCGCTGGATCGACAAGGGCTTCTTCTTCCCCACCTTCGTAGCCCCCGGCGATCCCGATTTCTCGTTCGACAACCCGAACAGTGTGAACATCAACGAGCTTCCCTCGCGCACCTATGTCGATCTGATGGCGACCTATCGCCTGCTTCCGGCGTCCGGACAGAGCTTCGAGATCTATGCCGGGATCGACAACGTCTTCGACCAGGATCCGCCGACCTTCCCGGGAGCCAACGGCGCGGGCAACAACGTGTTGTTCAATCCGGTTGGCCGGATGTTCAAAGGCGGGGTGCGTGCCCGCTTCTAACCTGATCCCCCCACCGGCCGGGCCTACAACGGGCCCGGCCGGACCCCATACTGCAAGACCCGCTTTCATGCCCCGCCCCTCGCCCACTAGCCGATGCCTTTTCGGCCCTCATCACGCGCGCCCGCGCCCTGACAGGATCGAGACCGCCAGATGACCGAGCTGCCCCGAAAGATCGACGTCGCCGAGGTGATCGAACAGCGGCGGTTCACCCGCTTCAACCTGATGCTGGTGGCCGTTTCGTGGCTGATCACCGTGTTCGACGGGTTCGACATGATGATGATCGGCTACACCGCGCCCTATATGCGCGACGAGCTGGCGCTTGATGAGGTGATGCTGGGCAATGTGTTCTCGGCAGGCCTGCTTGGCATGATGCTGGGCGGTTTTGCCTTTGCCTGGATTGGCGACAAGTTCGGCCGCCGCCGCGCTATCATTGCTTCGGCGCTGGCCTTCGGCATTCTCACCTTCGCCACTGGCCTCACCCAGAGCTACGAGGCGCTGATGCTGCTGCGCTTCCTCGATGGCTTTGCCATTGGCGGAATGCTGCCGCTGGTCTGGGCGTTGAATATCGAATTCGTGCCCAAGCGGATGCGTTCCAGCGTCGTGACCGTGATTATGATGGGCTATTCGCTCGGCGCGGCGCTCGCCGGGCCGGTGACCGTATGGCTGGCTCCCGTGCATGGCTGGCACTGGGTGTTCTTCTTCGGCGGCCTGTGCACGCTCGCAATCGTCGTGCTGCTGTTCTTCACCCTGCCCGAATCGGTCCGCTTCCTTGTCGCCAAGGATGTGCGGCACGACGAGGTCGCGGCGATCCTCAACCGGCTCGAACCTGACCTCGCCGCCACTGCATCCGACCGCTTCGTGCTCGGTGACGAGCAGCGTGACACCGGCAACTTCACCGTGGGCAAGCTGTTCAAGGGCGACCTTGTCTGGCTCACACCGCTCTTGTGGCTCGGCTACACGGCCAGCACCATGGCGGTCTACTTCACCTCCAACTGGGGGCCGATCGTCTACGAATCGCTGGCATTCAGCCGCGACACGGCCGCCTATGTCGGCTCGATCACCTCGGTAGCAGGGGCAGCGCTCGGCCTCGCCCTGATGCAGTTCACCGACCGGCGTGGACCATACTCGGTGGCGTTCTATCCGCTCATCGCGTTTCCGCTGCTGTTGGTGAGCGGTGTGGTGGCGATGGGGCAGGATGTGTTCCTGATCGTCTCCGGCATTGCCATCAGTCTCGTCTCGGGCGCTCATTTCGGCATCCTGTCGATTGCGGGCGTGTTCTACCCGAGCGCGATCCGCGCCAACGGCGGCGGTTGGGCGACTTCGGTGGCGAAAGTCGGCGGCATTGCCGGGCCGATCGTGGGCGGCTTTGTGCTCGCCAGCGGACTGCCTGCCGTGCGCACCTTTGCCATCCTCGCCGTGTGCCCTGCCATTCTCGCCCTGTGCGCCATCGGCATCGGCGCCACCGTTTCGCGCCGCCGCAAGGCCGCCGCCACACCAGACATTCTCCCGGAAAGGAGCCTCGTATGACCTTGAGAAGCCTCGCCGCCAATTCCCCCGTCCGCCGCGCGCACTGGCAAGCGCTCGGCCTCAGCGAGGAAGACCTCGCAAAGCCGAAGATCGCGGTGGTCAATTCTTCCTCCGAGCTGGCCGTGTGCTACGCACATCTCGATGGCGTCGCCAAGCAAGTGAAGGAGGCTATCCGCGCCGCTGGCGGCGTACCCTTCGAAGTGCGCACCACCGCGCCCTCGGACTTCATCACCGGAGCCGGGCGGCAGGGCAGCTATATCCTCGCCGGGCGCGACCTCATCCCCAACGATATCGAGGCGCAGGTGGAAGCCGCACTGCTTGACGGGATGGTCTGCCTCACCTCCTGCGACAAGACCCCTCCCGGCCACCTGATGGCAGCCATGCGGATGAACATCCCCACGATCCTAGTGATCGGCGGCTATCAGGCCTCCGGCATGATCGACGGCGACCATGTCGACATCGAAGACCTGTTCTCCGGCGGCGTGCGCGAGAAGCTCGGCGGCGAGATGAAGCACTCGGTCGATGCGATGACCAAGCAGGCCGTGCGCGGCCCCGGTGTCTGCGCGGGCATGGCCACCGCCAACACCATGCACTGCGTGGTCGAGGCGCTGGGCATGTGCGTGGCAGGCTCGGCCCCGGTGCGCGCCAATTCGGACAAGATGTTCGCCTATGCCCGCGAGGCAGGCGCGCGGATCGTCGATATGGTTCACGAAGGGCTAACCCCGCGCCGGATCATGACCGAAGGCGCGTTCCGCAATGCTGCCGCCATGGTGCTGGCCGTTTCCGGCTCGATCAATGCGATCAAGCATTTACAGGCGGTCGCCGTTGAGGGCGGGCTCGACATCGACCTGTTCCAGATCTGGGAGGACATGGGCCGCGTGGTGCCTACTCTCTCTGCGATCCGCCCAAGCGGGTCGCGCCGGATCGAGGAATTCGAGGATGCAGGCGGCGCGCGCGCGATGATGAAGCAGCTCGAAACTGTGCTCGACACAGAGGTCACCGTCGCCTCTGGCAAGACGCTGGCCGATGACCTGTCCGAAGTTGCCGTGGCCGACGAGGAAGTCATCCGCCCGCTGGCTAACCCGATTTCGGAAGGACCCTCGATCGCGATCCTCAAGGGCTCGCTCGCTCCGGAAAGCGCGGTGGTGAAGCTGGGCATCCGCGACGGCTCGCGGCCCGAGGCCTTCTCCGGCCCTGCCCGCGTGTTCGAGACCACGGCCGCGGCTATGGAAGGCATCACCAGCGGCAAGGTGCAGAAGGGCGATGTACTCGTGCTGCGCGGGCAAGGCCTCAAGGGCGGACCGGCGATGGGCGGCGGTGCCTCCTACATCCTG
The DNA here is from genome assembly GCF_005434915.1 of Aurantiacibacter suaedae. Taxonomy (GTDB): domain Bacteria; phylum Pseudomonadota; class Alphaproteobacteria; order Sphingomonadales; family Sphingomonadaceae; genus Alteraurantiacibacter; species Alteraurantiacibacter suaedae. The sequence continues at coordinate 207,415 of NZ_SKCG01000001.1, read as the reverse complement.
TTCGCGATTGATGCGGCAGGCCTTGCCAAGGATGTGGCTTTCGTCACCGACGGGCAGCTCTCGGGCCTGTGCTTGAAGGGCCTGACCATCGCCGAAGTCGCCCCCGAAGGCGCGGTCGGCGGCCCCATCGGGCTGGTGCGCGACGGCGACCCGGTCGAGATCGACGTGGCGGCGCGGCGTATCGACGTTATGGTGCCGCCCGAGGAGTTGGCCGCCCGCCCCGGCCCGGGCCAAGAATTCGCCGTGCCCGCCGATGGCTGGCTCGGCATGTATCGCCGCGACGTACAGGAAATGAGCACCGGTGCGGTGCTGATCGACATGGCCAACACCCGGGGAGAACCCAAATGGTAAGTCTGACCGATACCGAAAAAGCCATGCGCGACGGGGCCGAGGGCGCTGCGGTGGCCAAGGCGATGGACCTGCTGATCCGCTATGCTGAAGCGCTCGACGCGCCCGACTTCGTCTACTGCAACAATATCGCCGGGGTGCCCGGCTCTTCGCCGCAGTGGGTGAAGGACTACTACAAGGAAGACGGCGGCGACTATCGCGCGGTGTTCTCGCGCTTCGATCTCGATTCCGATGAGGTGGTCGACGTGCCGCGCATGAACGGTTTCTCATGCCATCTGCAAGGCGGGATGGACCCCGAGCTGTGGCGCGAACAGGGAATGACCGAGGAGGCCTTCGCCAACTTCCGCAGCGACGAGGCGGAAGTCGCCGCGCACGGCATCCAGGTGATGAAGACCTGCACGCCCTACCTCGCGGGCAATGTGCCGGTAATGGGCGAACACTGCGCATGGATGGAATCGAGCGCGGTGGTGTTCTGCAATTCGGTAATTGGTGGGCGCACCAACTGCGAGGGCCGCGAGAGCACCAGCGCCGCCATGCTGGCCAAGCGCATTCCCAACTGGGGCTTTCACACCGATGCTTTCCGCAAGGGCCAGCACGCGATCAAGGTCGAGGTGCCGGTCGATTCGATTTTCGAATGGGGGATGCTCGGCTATTACACCGGCGCGGCGGTGGAGGATGCGATCCCCGTGCTCTCGGGCGACATCTCGGATGCGGCGCTGATCAAGCACAAGCACTTCGGCGCGGCGGCAGCCTCGTCGGGCGGGGTCGAGATGTACCATATGGTCGGTATCACCCCCGAGGCGCCCACCCGCGAAGTGGCTTTCGGCGGGTCCGACAAAGGCGAGACCTTAACCTATGGCGCGAAGGAGCGCGCGGAGGTTTACGAACGGCTGAACGCAATCGGCAGCAGCCGCGATGTCGACTACATCATGCTCGGCTGCCCGCACTATTCGATCGACCAGATCGCCGATGCGGCGCGGATGCTCGAAGGGCGCAAGGTCCACGCAAACACCGAGCTGTGGATATTCACCAGTCGCGCGGTGAAGGCCACCGCGATGGCTTCGGGCTACGACCGCATCCTCGCCGCCGCTGGCGCAAAGCTGATGACCGACACCTGCTCGGCGATCAGTCAGGCCGTGCCGCCGGGGACCAAGGTGGCCGCTTTCGACAGCGCCAAGCAGACGCACTACCTGCCCGCGATCATGGGTATCGAAGGTTGGTTCGGCACCACGCAGGACTGCATCGATGCCGCCTGCACGGGCCGCTGGAACGGAGGGTTGAACTGATGGCTACGACGACAACGCGAAAGCCTGACATCGTGATCCGCGGCCGCAAGGTGGTTGGCGGTGTGGTCGAAGGCGAAGCCCTCGCGACAAAGCAGACGATTTCCGGCTGGGGCGGTGTGAACCCGATGAAGGGCGAAGTGATCGAAAGCCGCCACGAACTGCGCGGGGTGAGCTTTGCGGGCAAGATCCTAGTGTTTCCGGGGGCCAAGGGCTCATCGGGCTGGTCGGCGGTGTTTCACACCAGCAAGCTCGCAGGCGCATCTCCCATCGGGATGCTGTTCACGATCACCACCACCAAGGCGGCGCTTGGCGCAGTGGTGCTGCGCATTCCCAGCATGACCGATTTCGATATCGACCCGGTTGAGCATATCGAAACCGGCGACTGGCTGCGGATCGATGCCGATGCGGGCGAAGTACAGGTGTGGAAGGGCGGCAAGCCGTAAGCGGCGAGTTGCCGCGCCGAACATGTCTCAGAACCAAAAGCGGATACCCGCTAAGTAGTTGGTCACGCCAGTCTGCTCGCCAGCAAGCCGAGCATAGTCGGCACTCCCGCCCAGCTTCCATTCCTGCTCGACCCCGACGTAGGGCGCGAACTCGCGGGCGAATTCGTAGCGCAGTCGCAGGCCAAGCTCCATCGAACTGAGGCCAGCCCCGATGCCTAGCTCGGGCACGTCCTGAGCCGACAGGTTAGCCTCGGCGCGCGGTTGCAGGATCAGGCGTTGCGTAATGCGCTGGTCCAGCTCCGCTTCGACACGCGCGGTCAGATCGCCCTTGTTCGAGAGGAAAGCCGCCGCATCGACTTCGAACAAGTAGGGGGCCAGCCCCTGCACGCCGAGAACGGCATAGGTGCGCTCGGGGCCGGTGAGATCCTGCCGGATACCGGTCTGCAAATCGAACCACGGCCCGATCGCGTGGCTCCACAGCCCCTGAATTTCCGCCGATTCCGCTTCTTCGCCGAAGGTGCCCTCGCCCTCGCTCTTGAACCAGAACTTGTCGATATCGCCGCCGTAGTAGCCCTGCACATCCCACAGATAGCCATCGTGGCCTTCACGTGCGCGGTATTCGAGGCGATCGCCCTGCAACCAAAGCACGTTCATGCCGCCATTCTCGCGCACCAGAGCTTCCCGCGAGGTGCGCATAGCTTCGGCACCCCAGATCGCATCGGCAGCGCGCGCCGGCCCCGAGCCTGCTGCGGCGGGCGGAGGGGTCTGCGGAATTGGCGCTGCCCCCATCGCACTATGGTCCATCTGCGAATGGTCCATCTGCGAGTGATCCATGCCCATGTGCTCAGCAGGCGTATCAGGGGGGCAAGAGCCCTTTGGCACCGCATGGCCCATCGCGCGATGCGCGGCGACCTCTTGCTCGCATTCGGTCTGGGCATCAGGCTTGGCAGGAGGCATCGAATGCCCCGAGTGATCCTGCGCGAAGGCAGGGGTGGTGGCGCTGGCGAGGAGCATGACAGCAAGCACACGCATCAGTCTTCTCCCACCCGCTGCACATCCGGCTCAGACCCTCGCGGCGCGACGGTCACGATCTGAAACATCCCCGAATGCATGTGATAGAGCAGGTGGCAGTGGAACGCCCAGTCGCCTTCCTCGTCGGCGGTGAGGTCGAAGGTGGCGCTGCCGCCGGGCTGGACGATCACCGTGTGTTTCTGCGGCTGACGGTCGGCGGGCGCGCCGTTGACCAGCTCGAAAAAGTGCCCGTGCAGATGGATCGGGTGCGCCATCATGGTGTCGTTCACCAGCTTCACCCGCACCCGCTCGTTATAGGCGAAGCGGATCGGATCGTCGCTGACGGCAGTGAACTTCTTGCCGTCGAACGACCACATGTAGCGTTCCATGCTGCCGGTCAGATGAATCTCCATCTGCCGCGACGGGCGGCGCAGGTCATCGTTTGGCACAAGCGCCACAAGATCCTTGTATGTCAGCACCTTGTGCGGAACCTTGTCGAGGCCGAGGCCAGGGTCACCCATCCGGTCGAGCGGGTTCATCGATACCATGTCGATGCCGGGGCCAACCTTCACGTCAGGCGGCAGCAGCGAGGTATCGCGCATGTTCATGCCACCCATGTCCATATCGGACATCTCCTCGGCAGGCACGTCGTGCCCCATCGCGGCGTGATCCATGGCCGAATGATCCATCCCGGCCATGTCGCCATGGTTCATGCCCATGTCCGCCATCGTCAGCAGCGGCGGATCACGCAGCGCCGGAACGCTCGCCCGCGCGCCCGGACGCGAAGCCAGCGTCGCGACCGCCATGCCCGAACGGTCCATGCTTTCCGCAACGATTGTCTGCGCTTCGCCGGTCGGCTCGACGATAATGTCGTAAGTCTCCGCCGTGCCGATCTGGAATTCTTCCACCTCGACCGGACGCACATTCTGGCCATCGGCGGCGACCACCCAGAACTTCACGCCCGGAATGCGGACATTGAAGAAGGTCATCGCGCTGCCGTTGATGATCCGCAGCCTCACCCGTTCGCCGGGGGTGAAGAGATACTCCATCCCCTCCTCCGGCCCTCGTCCGTTGGCAAGATAGGTGTAGGTCGAGCCGGTCACGTCGAGAATGTCGGTCGCCATCATGCGCATGTGGCCCCACATCCGGCGGTCCTCGGCGGACAACGGATAGTCGTCGGTCCAGCTGGTCTGCTGATAGTTGAAGTAGCCCTCGCCCTTCTTGAGCTTGTCCATGATCGTGTGCGGATGCAGCGGGGTGAATTCGCTGAGCAGCAACACATAATCGCGATCTGCCTGCACCGGGTCGGCAGCGGCGGGCTCGACTACAATCGGGCCATAGTGCCCTGATTGCTCCTGCAAGCCTGAGTGGCTGTGCCACCAGTAGGTGCCGCTCTGGCGCAGCGCGGGTATGTCGTAGACGAAAGTCTCGCCGGGACGGATGCCGGGGAAACTGATGCCGGGAACCCCGTCATACTGGAACGGCAGCAACAGCCCGTGCCAGTGGATCGAGCTATCCTCGTCGAGCGTGTTGGTGACGGCAATGCGCACCGGCTCGCCTTCGCGCAGACGCACCAGCGGCCCCGGAATGCTGCCGTTCACCGCAACCGCGTGCCCGCTGCGCCCCTGCACCAACCTGTGGCCCTCGCCGATGGTGAGGGCAATGTCGCGCCCGGATACCTCGTCGAAGCCATGGCGGATCATCCCGCCGTGCAGGTCCGCTCCGCGCGCCCAAGCGGGCATGGCCAGCGCCCCTGCGCCAAGCGCGCCTGCTCCAAGCATTCGGCGGCGGGAAAGCATCAAGTCGGACATCGGGCTTGCAACTCCTTCGCCCGGCGACATATATACCCCCCAGGAGTATTGCAAGATACCCCCGAGGGTATTGCATCAAAGGGAATGTCAAACGTGCCAACAGCCACCGGTCCCCGCATCGTCAACCGCCTGCACCGGATCGAGGGGCAGGTGCGCGGGGTGGCGCAGATGGTGGAAGACGACCGCTACTGCATCGACATTCTCACCCAAATGCAGGCGATCAAGGCCGCGCTCAGCCGTGCGGAAAGCGAGATCCTCAAGCGCCATGCCGCTTGCTGCGTGGCCGAAGCCATCGCGAGCGGGAATGCCGAAGAACAGCAGCAAAAGTTCGGCGAACTGATCGACCTGTTCGAGAAGGCCAAGCGTTAGCTACACCAGCCGGAGCGGGATAACCGCGCGAAGCCCTTCCCCTTGGGGAAGGGTTGGGATGGGGGTTCCACGCCAGTTGAGTGTCGAGCCCCCACCCCCAGCCCCTCCCCAAGGGGAGGGGAGCAAGGTGAAGAATGACAATGTTATCTATAACTAGACTATTGCAGCATCCACCGGCTTGCGGGCGAAAATGCCAAACCCGGCGATGATCGCATAGCACAGGGCCGGAATGGCCAGAGCACCGGCAAGGCCGATCCCGTCTGCCAGCAGGCCGTAAAGCGCAGGGATAACCGCCCCGCCCGCAATCGCAACGTTGAGGATTCCCGAACCGTCCGCCGCCTTGGGGCCAAGCTTCTCGCAGGCCAGCGCGAAGATCGTGGGGAACATGATCGAGTTCATCAGCCCCACCGCAAGCAGCGAATAGCCTGACAACACGCCAGTGGTGTTGGTCGAGATGAGGATGAGCGCAATGGCGCCAATAGCGTTGAACGCCAGCACCTTGCCCGGGCTCACCATTCGCATCACCACCGAGCCGATGAAGCGCCCCAGCAGCGCCCCGCCCCAGTAGACCGATAGCAACTTGCCCGCCGCCTGCTCGGGCAGGCCAAGCACGCTAGCCTGCATCAGATAGCTGACAATGAAGCTGCCGATGGCGACTTCGGCGCCGACATAGAGGAAGATGCAAAGCGCGCCGTATCCAAACCGTGGCCGCTTGAGCAGGCCGAGCCCTTCGGCGAGGCTGGTCGCCTCGTGCTTTTCGCCCTTCAATCGGTTGCGGAACATCCAGACGACGGCCGCAACCACCGCGATGGCGGCAGCGAGGCCAAGATAGCCGTTCACGATCGCCTGGCTTTCGGCCTGGCGATAGGCGGTCAGCTCCGCGTCCGATAGCTGGTCTGCCGTGACGAGCGCCAGCGAGCCGAGAATGAGCATAGAGCCAAAATAGGGAAAGATCGTCGTGCCGGCAGAGTTGAACGCCTGCGCGAAGGTGAGGCGGCTATGCGTCGTGCTGGGCGGCCCAAGCAGGCTGATGAGCGGATTGGCCACTACCTGAACGATCACCACGCCGCTTGCGAGGACGAAGTAGGCGAACAGAAACATGCCGAAGATGGCGGTCTGGCTAGCCGGGATGAACATCAGGCAGCCTGCGATCATCAGCAACAGCCCCACCACAGCGCCGCGCATGTAGCCCACGCGCTTCACCAGTTTCGAACCGGGAATCCCGACCACGGCATAGGCGATGAAGAACCACAGCTGCACGAGGCTCGCCTCGAAGTAGGAGAGCGTGAACAGCTCCTTCAGCTTCGGGATTATCACATCGTTGAGCGAGGTGATTCCGCCGAAAATGAAGAACAGGCCGAAGACGAAGTATTGCAGCCCCGGCGCGTTCACGGGCGGGCTGTCCTCCACCACCGGTTGCGGATCGGTGCTCGAAGATACCCCAGGTGCCAATGCCATTTGCGCTCGTCCTCTCCACTGGCGTCGCTCTTTGGCGACCGGTCTTTATTCTGCTTTCACGACCAAAAAGCCTCAAGCCGAGGCGCTCTTTAGCACGACTTGCAAGGCGCAGGCCGTGCCCTCCGGCAGATCTCCAAGGCTTACCGATGCAATCTCGAATGTAAATGCGCCATTGCTCTCGATCCCGAAGCCTGTGCTGCCCCCCAGCACCCAGCCGCGCCGATTGCCCGCCAGACTGCTCAGCCAGCCGAACAGGATGTTGAACCGACTGGCGCAGGTGGCGGCGCGGTCGATCCGCGCGTCTCCAGCTTGCCGCTGACCACAATCGTCTCCTCCGGCAACTTGTCGCCCTTGCTCGCCCCGATCAGCAGTTTGACCGCGCGCGCAGTCGTCTCGGAAATAGGCTGATCGACGGCCGTCAGAGGAGGATGGGTGAAGCGCACCACCGGGGTGTTGTCGAAGCTTATCAGTGACAGGTCGCGCGGAACCTCGAGTCCGCGTTTGCGCGCCAATTCAAGTGTAGCGAGCGCCATCTGCTCGCTGCTGGCGATGATCGCGGTCGCCCGGTCATCCAGATCGAGCAGCCTTTGCGCCGCGATCAAGCCGGACGCGAAGCCGAAATCGCCGCGCTCGCACAGGTGGGTTGAGTCGCAGCCCACCGCTTCCAAGGCGCTGCGCCAGCCGTCGATGCGCCAATTGCTGAGGCTGTATTCCTCCGGCCCGGCAATAAACCCGATCCGCTTGTGCCCGAGTGCCAACAAATGCTCGGTTGCTTCGCGTGCCGAGCCTTCGTCATCCATCGTCAGGAAAATGCCCGGGCCGGGGCCGCGCGAGCCGATGCGCGCAAAGGGAATTTTTTCGCGGTCGAGAAGGAAAGTCAGATGCTCGTTCTCGGAGTGAGGCGGCGTGAGAATGACGCCATCGGGCTGAAGCGCCGCGATGGCCGCGCCAAGCTCGCGCTCGATATGGTCGCTATGCGTATCGACGAGTTCGACGATCATGCGAAACCCGTGCTTGGCGCATTCGAGCATCCCGCCAAGCAGCATCTGATCGACCCAGTCCGTACCCTGACGCAATTTCCAGTCGGCAATGGTGCGTTCGCGATCGTTCAGGGCGAGGATCATGTATGACCGCGAACCGCTCATGCGCTGCGCGGCGATGGAGGGCACATAGCCTAGCTTCTCAATGGAGGCCTGCACCCGCTGGCGCATTTCGGGCCGCACATTGGGGCCATCGTTGATCACGCGGCTGACCGTTTGCAGCGAAACGCCGGCATCTGCAGCCACATGTTTGATCGTCACCGCCTGGCGCCGCCGTCTCATTATCTCAAGCCCTCAAACTATCTTGTGCCAAAGCGCCACCGAACGAAGGGAAATAGGACTGGCCAACGTCTTTCCAGTTTTCGAACGCGATGCCCAGCTTGAAGGTCGCCTGCGCGGCGCGCATCAACTCGGCCTCAGGGATATCGAGCAAATGGTTGAAATTCACCAGCGGCGCGGTCATCGATTCCCCCCAACGCCAACCGTGCCGATCTGCTCCCGTTCCACGAGCGTGACCGCAATCACCGGGCCGAGCGTGCGCGCCAAAGCCGCCTCCAACTCGGATATGGCCGCCAGAGGTTGTATTTGGCCCGGGCCATGCCCATTTGATGAATGGCTACCAGTCGCAATCGACGGTCAACGGCGCATGAGATGCGCCATTTCCTTCAGTTCCGCCTTCAAGTCACCCGGTGGCCGCTAATGGCTGGCGGGACGTTCAGAAAGGAACGAAGATGTCGAGTTATGCAACCATCCCCGGCGTTGGTCCGGTCGGTAAGCCCGGCGAGCTTGCCCTGCCCGCCATAGCGCAATTGTTCTTCGTGAACGCGAAACTGCATTCAACCGGGCACAACGTGCGAGAGCATGTGGGAATGCTCATCAGGCGCGAGGTGTCGCTTTGAGTACCCGGCGAAGCGACGGCCCCAACTATATGTCGGTCCTCTTTCCCGTCCTATTTTTGGCGGCAATATTTTTCTGGTTCGTACAGTAAAGCTCGTCACTTACCTCGTGGCTTAAGAGGCTGACCCACCACCACAGCATGGTTGCTATTGGCGATAGCTATCCACTGCCGGTTTGCATTACTGGCGATTTTTGAGCGGCTCGCTATGCCGGACTACTAATCCGGCATAGCTTTCAGAACATGATCGGGCGTCATCGGATAGTCGAAGATGCGCGCACCTGAGGCGTTGTAGATCGCGTTGGCGATCGCCGCTGCGCCGCCGCACATTCCCAATTCGCCAATCCCCTTGGCCTGAATGGGGCTCGCCGCAGCATCGCGTTCCTCAACCATCAGCACGTCCAGCTCAGGCACGTCTCGGTTGACCGGCACATGGTATTCGGCGAGGTCGCAGTTTACCAGATGACCGTCGCGCGGATCGAACTCCAGCGCCTCAGTAAGCGCTACGCCGATGCTCCACGTGATACCGCCCAAGCATTGCGATCGGGCAGTCTTGTGATTTAGCACACGCCCAAAACCGAACGCGCCGAGCATTCGGTCCACACGGGTTTCGCCGGTGTAGCGATTGACGCGTACCTGGGCGAAAAAAGCGCCGAAGCCAGCCGCGGTATAATCGTCTTTGATGTCGCCGGGCTCGTAATGCCCCTCTCGCGCGATATCCTCTCCACCAAGCAGGTCGATCAACGACTTCCCGGCTGACGTCTTGCCTTGGGATAGCTCCAGAGCGGTTTCTTCCACCCCGACCCGCGCAGCAAGGTCTTCACGAATAGCCTTACAGGCAACGTAGACGGCCGACCCTGTAGATGCAGCGCCCCAGCTCCCACCTGATCCGGATCCGCGCGGATGGCGCGTATCGCCCAACTCAACCAGAACCTTATTGGGCTCTAGGCCCAGCATTTCTCCGGCGATTTGGGCCAGGATCGTGTACGTTCCGGTGCCGATGTCGGTCATATCGGTCTCGACCAGCGCCGTGCCATCGGATTTCAGCGTCACTTTTGCGCGGGCTTCGGAGATACTGTGAGCGCGCGCCGCACTCGCCATCCCCGTGCCGACCCACCACTCGCCATCCTGGTGCTGCCTTGGCTTGCGCGGGCCACTGTCCCACCCGAACGCTTCGGCACCTTGCTTCAGACATTCCGCCAACTTGTTCGACGAAAACGGAAGCCCTTCCTCTGGGTCTTGCTCGGGGATGTTTTTCAAGCGCAATTCGACCGGGTCGATTCCCACCTTTTCCGCTAGCACATCCATGGCGCCTTCAAGCGCGGGCATACCCACCGCCTCACCCGGCGCGCGGACCGAGCCGGCCGTCATGCGATGGATACGCGCCACTTCGAGCATAAGTTCGCGGTTTTCGCCGCTGTAAAGGAAGTGCGACGATTGCAGCACCGGCTCGGCAAAAACCTCGCCGGGAAGGTTGGAGACCACCGCATGATGACCGAAGCCTGTCAGCTTGCCGTCCTCATCAGCCGCAAGCCGAAGGCGCTGCGTCGTTTCGGACCGGCGCATGATGCACTGGAAGACCTGCTGACGAGACATGACCACACGAACAGGCCGAGCCAGATCTTTCGCGGCAATGGCGGCCGCGACGACCTCCTCGCTTATTCCAAGCTTCGAACCGAACCCACCGCCCACGAAGCGCGAGATCAGACGAACGTCATCCTCTTCCACGCCAAGCGCGTCGGCCAATTCGCTGATGTTGTAGTTGAGCATCTGCAACGAGGCGTGGACGGTCAGTTTGTCACCATCCCATTCGGCAATCGCTGCATGTGGCTCCATCGCCGCTGAGGCATGGCCACGGGTGGTAAAAGTAACGTCGACCGAATGAGCGGCTTCGGCCATTGCATGGGCAAGATCGCCCTGCCGCACGGTGCCGTCTTTTTCTTCTGTCTCGACAGCCTGCGGATCGACCGGAGCGCCCTCCTCTTCACGATACTTAACAGTCAGATGCTTTGCCGCATCGCGGGCCTGTTCGAATGTTTCCGCGACCACAAGGGCAATGGGCTGCCCCCAGTAGCTGATCGTTTTCGGCCCTTGCTTAGGCGCCTCGTTGGCCGTGCCTTGCGCCGGTCGGGTTGTGAGCCGGGAATCATCGATCACCGCCAACACGCCCGGCATTGCAAGAACCGCGTCCTTGTCCAATCCGACAACCTCGCCCCGCGTGATCGTCGAGGTAACAAGCACACCTTCGGCACAGCCTTCGACCGGATATTCTGCGGCATAGGGTGCGGTGCCGGTGACCTTAGCCAGCCCCTCGAGCCGGGAAACCCCCTTGCCGAGGACGCCCTGCTTCATGCCATCGAGACGGTTGGATTGCTCTGGCTTGTCCTGCTTGAAATGAACGGTCATGCCGCCTCCTCCGCCGCATGCTCAAGCACCGCGTGAAGCGTGCGCCGGGCAAGCGGAATTTTGAAATCGTTCTCCCCATAACCACGTGCGATTTCGAGAAGGATGTCAGCAGCCTTGTCGAACGTCTGCGCAGTAGGCGGCTGCCCGATCAGCGCTTCAGCTATACGTAGATCGTGCCAGGGCTTGTGCGCCAGGCCGCCGAACGCAAGATCTGCGCGTGAGAACAGCCCATCTTTCATTTCAACGATGGCGGCGATTGATACCAGCGCAAAGGCATAAGACGAACGCTCGCGCACCTTGCGATAGATCTGCGTCCCGCCAACGGGAGCCGGCAAGGTGATCGCTGTGATGATCTCGCCATCCTCCAGCACGTTATCGCGCCAGGGCGTATCCCCGGGCAGGCAATGGAAATCGCGCACAGGCACCGTTCTTTCGCTGCCACCGGCTGTCGCGATATGGACCTGAGCATCCAGCGCACTTAGCGCCACGGCCATATCGCCCGGATAAGTAGCGATGCACTGATCGCTCGCGCCGAGGACCGCGTGCAACTTCGCAATGCCGTCGATCGCACCGCAGCCGCTGCCCGGCTCGCGCTTGTTGCAAGGCTGGTCGATGTTCGTGAAATAGAAGCAGCGCGTTCGCTGGCAGAGGTTTCCGCCGTTGGTCGCCTTGTTGCGAAGCTGCTGTGTCGCACCGGAAAGGATTGCGCGCGCAAGAACGGGATAGTCGGAACGCACGCGTGGATGGACAGCAGTTGCAGTGTTGGTGGCCAAAGCTCCAATCGAAAGCCCCCCGTCAGCGGTCTTCTTGATTTCGTCGAATCCGATTCGATTGATGTCCGCGAGCTTATGAGGTGTTTCCACCTGCAATTTCATCAGATCGAGCAGATTGGTGCCGCCTGCGATAGCCATGGCGCTTTCATCCGCGGTGATCTGGCGGGCATCTTCGATCACGCGCGCCTTGGTGTAAGAAAACGGCCTCATGCGCTTTCCTCCGCCACATCGCGAATGGCTGCGACAATGTTGGCGTAGGCGCCGCACCGGCAGAGGTTGCCGCTCATGCGCTCGCGAATTTCCTCGCCGGTAACGTTCATCTCGCCCTCCAGGCTTTCACTGGCGTCGCTTGGCCAGTTGTTGGCAATTTCCTGGAGCATCGCGGTGGCCGAGCAAATTTGGCCTGGCGTGCAATAGCCGCACTGAAAGCCGTCGTGAGCTACGAACGCCTTCTGCAACTCGGAAGGAGCTTCGGGCGTTCCAAGTCCTTCGATCGTCGTGACCTCGTCACCATCATGCATCACCGCGAGGGTCAGGCAGCTGTTGATGCGGATGCCGTTGACGATGACCGTACAGGCCCCGCACTGGCCATGGTCGCAGCCCTTCTTGGTGCCGGTCAGGCCAAGATCCTGACGAACGAAATCTAGCAGCGATCTGCGAGGATCATCGGGCAGCGAATGCTGGGTGCCGTTGATGGAAATGGTATCGGACAAAATCGCCTCCTGTCTGACTTGAACAACCGGGCCGCCAAACGTTTCCGCCTTTTCTGAGATCGCATACGATTGCGTGATTTTCCTGCGAGCAGCGCCGACACCACCCGCGTTTGGGACTCGCGAACCGGAAGAATTGCTTCAAGGCGCGCTATTGATAATGACAAGCGAAAGCGCTCGCGATAAAGGCGCGCGCCATGCCCAACACTCGCTCCTTGATTTTCTGGAATAGCTGTCTTGGCTGGAGTGGGCTGTCGACCCGCAAACCGCTTGCCTGGCGGGCTAAACTTGCAACTCCATCACCAAATTCATGAGGGTACTATCTTGTCCAAACTGCACCTGACTTCGGCACTGGCAATTGCCCTTGCCGCCTTCCCTCTCACCGCCCGGGCAAGTGAGGAAAAAAGCGCGCCAGCCAATGGCATGGACGATACCAGCTTCTCGGTCGGCGATATTATCGTCACCGCAAGCAGCGTGGCTGGCAGCACGCGCAACGTGCTCACCTCGGTCGACCGCATGGGCGGCGATGTCGCGCAGAGTGCCGATGTCGACAACGTCTACGAACTGATCGGCCAGATGCCTGGGATCCAGGTCACCGACTTCAATCAGGGCACGACCAACGGCAAGTTTTCGATGCGCGGCTTCAATGGCGAGAGCAAAATCAACGCGGTAAAGCTGCTGATCGACGGCGTCCCCTCGAACAGCAATGATGGCACCACGCCCTTTATCGACATGGTGTTTCCCCTCAACATCGCGACAATCGAGGTAGTGCGCGGAACGTCCGATCCGCGCTATGGCCTGCACGCCATCGCCGGCAGCGCCCACATTCGCACCCGCACTGGTGGCACCTATGCCGAAGGCCGCGCTTCCGTGGGCAGCTACGACACTTACGAGGGTCAGGTCGTCGCCGGCCTGGAGAGCGGCAAGGTTACCCAGAATTACCAGATCGCCTATCGCGAAAGTGCTGGATACCGCGACCATTCGGACAGCCAGCGTCTCAGCCTCTCGGGCAAATGGGGCATCACCCTTACCGATGACGTGCAGCTCGGCGCCATCGCCCGCTACTACGAGGCCGAAGCAGAGGAGCCGGGCTTCCTCACCTTTGCCGATAGCCGCGCCGCTCCGCGCATGACCAACGCCTTCAACGCATCGGACGGCAGCACCCGCGACATCCAGCAGTATGCGCTAAACGCCGACATCGCTCTTTCGAGCCAACTCGATTGGTCGAGCGTGGGCTGGTTCAACCGCCTGCGCGACGAGCGCTATGTGAAGTTCTCCGCCGCGGCCTCGCAACAGCTGCGGCTGACCGAGGAAGATCACTATGGCCTTTCAAGCGTGCTGCACTGGCGCGGCGATCTGGGCGCGACCAGCCTGATCCTCGAGGCTGGCGGCGATGTCCAGTGGCAGGACAACCGCTCACTGCGCTGGCTCTCGGTGGAGCGCGAGCCGATCAGCCAGGTCCGCGATCAGCGGTTCGATCTCACCGTGGGCGGCGCCTATGTGCAGGCTATCGTCGAGCCGACCGACTGGCTGCGCATCACACCGGCCTACCGTTTCGACTGGGTCGGCGGCGGCTTCACCAACCAGCTTGCCGGCACGGATGCGCCGATCAACGATTACGGCAGCATCGACCAGCCCAAGGTTTCTGTCGCGCTGCTGCCCGCCGCCGGTGTCACGCTTTATGGCAACTGGGGCAAGACCTATCAGATCGGGCTTGGCTCTGGCGCCTATCTGATCGCTCCGCGCGTCGTCGACCTTGCCCCTTCCATCAACGAGGGTTGGGAAGTGGGCGCCAAATATGCGCTGGGCGACCGGGTCCAGGCGCGGCTTGCTTATTGGGAGCAGAGCGCGAGCGGCGAAATCGCCCGCAAGACCAACGACCCGCTGGGCGACTTCGAGAACATCGGCGCAACCGACCGGCGCGGGATCGACGTGCAGGGCAAATTGACAGTGCTGGAAAGCCTGCGCCTGTGGGGCGCGCTGTCATGGCAGGAAGCGATTATCGCTGTGCCCGACCCCGCCACCCCGGAATATGCCAACAATGCGATCGACCACACGCCCGAATGGCTGTGGTCGGGCGGCATCGACTGGAGCCCGGTGGACGCCGCAACGCTCTCGCTCACCGGTCGCGGGCAATCGTCATACTATCTCACCAACGCCAATAGCGAGGGCAACTGGGGCCAGTTCACGGTATTCGACGCCAGCGCTTCCTACCGCGTGAACGAGACGATCGCGCTTGGCATCGCACTCAAGAACATCGGCGATGTCTATCACGAGTACGTGTGGTGGGACGGAGCCCAGTCCCTTCACAGCCCGGCAAATGGCCGCAACGTCACCGTAAGCCTCCGCCTGCGCCGCTGATGCACTGGGCCAAGAAAGCCCGGCGCGATCCTCTCAGGCCGATCTGAGCCGTTCGTACAGGATGCGGGTCTCCAGCAGATTGGAGATCCGCAGGGCCACCTCGATCACGTCGAACGGCTTGGTCACAAAGTCTTTCGCGCCCAGCGACAGCGCACGTCGGCGGGCTTGCAATGTGGTATCGGCAGTAAGCACCAGAACCGGACGATATTCGTCAGCCTTGTCATGCCGGCCGAAGGCCTCCAGCAGCTCGAACCCGTCTACCTGCGGCATCATGAGATCGAGCAGAACAAGATCGGGCTCGAAGTCGATATAGGCCTGAAGCGCCTTCGTGGGGTCACTGAGGCACTTGAGCGAGGCGTAGCCCTCCTGTTCGAGCAAGCTCTGAAGCAAGAGGATGTTGGGCTGCTCGTCGTCGATTGCCAGAATGCGGCGCTGCCGTATTTCGGCAGGATCGATCAATTTGGCGGGCATGGCTGACCTTCATTGTTATCGGGTGGCAGGGCAAGGTTCTTATCGCGGCCAGTGGTGGGTTGAAGCAGGCTGAACCAGAAACGCGAACCCGGCTCCAGCGGTTCGTAGCCAATCTGTCCGCCCATTGCCTCGACCAGACTCTTCGACAAAGACAGACCCAGCCCCGTGCCCTCGACCCGCGCGCGCTCTTGTTGGCCGAGCCGGTCGAACGGCGTAAAAATCCGTTCGGCCATGCCGCGCGCCACGCCTGGGCCATCGTCTTCCACGCTTACTCTCACCGCATCGTCATCAATGGTGCAGGCGAGGCGAACCAGCGAGCCTGTGCGGTTGTACTTGGCCGCATTCCCGACAAGATTGAGCATCACCTGGATAACACGGCGCCGGTCGGCGAGCACCAAGGCCTGGCGGTCCGGCGCGATACGCTCGAACGTCAGGCCGGCGGTTGCTACGATAGGCGCTGCAAGGCCCTGAACCTCGTCCAGCAGTTCATTCAAGTCGATTGGCTCTATCTTGAGCTCGGAGGCGCCTGCCTCGATGCTGGAAATGTCGAGCAGGTCGTTGATGAGTGACAGCAGGTGCCGGCCCGCCAAGGTTATCTGGCCGATCGCCTCGCGATGGCGCTCATCGAACTGGTCCTCGTTGAGTTGCAGCAATTGGCCGAAACCGAGGATGGCATTGAGCGGCGTGCGCAGTTCGTGGCTTGTGCGCGATAGGAACTGGCTCTTGGCGCGGCTTGCCGTCTCGGCCTCCTCGCGCGCCTTGCGCAAGGCGTCTTCCGACCGGCGACGCTCGGTCATGTCACGCGTCACCTTGGCAAATCCTTGCAGTTCGCCGCGTTCGTTGCGTAGCGCCGTGACGACCACATTGGCCCAGAAGCGTGAACCATCCTTGCGCACGCGCCAGCCTTCATCTTCCGCCGAGCCACTGGCGCGCGCGCGTTCGAGCATCTCTGAAGGAAGGTAGTCGCGGGTTTCGGGCGGGTAGAATCGGCTGAAATGGTGGCCGAGGATTTCCTCCGCCTGCCAACCCTTGATCCGCTGCGCACCCAAATTCCAGGTCGTCACGATACCTTCGGGATCGAGCGCGAAAATGCCGTAATCGCGCACGTCTTCCACCACCAGGCGGAACCGCTCCTCGCTTGCGCGCAGATCGTCCTCGCGCGCGTGGAGCAGCGCGCTGGCCCGAACCAGACCCTGCGCCAGGCGGCCCACCTCGTCGGCTTCCTCAGGCGGATCGGTCAATCGCTCACCCTCGGCCAGAGCCCGGGCATCGCCCTCGAGCTTGCGCACCCGGCGGACAATCCCGGTCGAAAACAGGTAGACCGCCGACAGGCTGCCGAGCAGGCCCACAAGCGCACTGATCGCCGTCAGCACCAGAAACCCGCGCCGCACCTCATCGACGCGGGCACGTCGCTCGTCGAGAACCACGGCTTCGCGTTCCTGAATGGCATCGATGGAGCGCCGGACCTCATCGAGAGAAAGCTTGTTGCCCACCAGTGCCGTGGAAAGTTCTGCCGAACTGGTGCCGCCGCTATCGGCCTCTTCGAGAATTTCCCTGAGGCCTTCACGCTTGTCCCGTTCAAGCCGGCGCAGATCCTCGAAATGTTGGCGAACCACATGATCCTCGATTGCGTCATCGAGCCGTCCGATGGTCGGTGGCAACTCCGCCTCTGCCTTGCGGTAGGGATCAAGAAACTGCTCTTCATTGGTCAGCACATAGCCGCGCACCCCGGCAGCGGCTTCGGCGAGCAGGGCATGGACCTGATAGGTGTCGCGTTGAATGGCGAAAGCCCGGCGCACGTCGCTTTCGGCCCGCGTTTCCGCATTGCTGGCAAGGTAGAGAGATACCAGCGCGCCCAGCAAAATCGCCAGCGGCAGCGCCACCACGACGAGGCCCTTTACCGCCAGCGACCGGTCAGCCCAATAGCGCGCAACCCTGCGCATCGCTTCAACTGTCATCTGTTGTCGCCGTCCGCGTGTTGGTTTTTACCGCCAAGACTGCGGCCTGGGTGCGGTCGGCCACGCCGAGCTTCGAAATGATCCGCTCGACATGAGCTTTCACCGTCGCCGGGCTGATCGCAAGGACGCGGGCAATGGCCTTGTTGGTCTTCCCCTCGGCAACCAGCGCGAGCACATCCTTCTCGCGCGGCGTGAGCACCTGCGCCGGATCGCTGAAGCTTGGCGCGTTTCCCTGCGTTCGAAGCGCAGCACCCAGAAGGTCAAGCGGAAGTGCCGAGTTGCCAGCCATCACCTGCTCGATTGCGCGGCGCAGATCGCCGATCGCGGTATCCTTGAGCACATATCCCGAAGCCCCGGCGGCAATCGCCTCCCGAACGTAGCCGTGCATCTCGTGCAGGGTCAGCATGATAATGCGACTGGACAGCCCCGCCGAGATGATGCGCCGTGTCGCTTCGAGCCCATCGATCCCGTCACCGAGGCGAACGTCCATCAGAACGATATCGGGCACCAGATCGCAGGCCATCGCCACGCCCTCCTCGCCCGAGGCGGCCATGCCCACCACAGCCATCGCGCCGCCTTCCAGAACGGCCTTCAGCCCTTCCCTTGCCAACTGATGATCGTCAACGATCACAATGCGCGGCGCTGCCATAGCCTAGGCCCTCGGCGCGAGGTGGGCTTCGACAGTCACCCCGCCCTTCTCGCCCGCCCGCCATTCCAGCGTGCCACCGATGTTGGCCATGCGCTCCTTCATGCCCTCGATACCGATATGATACCCGCCAGCAGACTCCGGTTTGCTGCGGCCCTTTGGGCGCAGACCCCAACCTTCGTCAGCTATCCGCAAAAAGGGTGTTCTGCGCCCTGACGTAAGTCCGCCTCCACCAGCACCGGGCATGGTTGACCGGCGTGCTTGCGGATGTTCGTTATCGCCTCTTGAGCAACACGGTAAAGTGTTGTTTCGATGACATTCGGCAGGCGATCTTCACTCGCACGCAACCGTTTGGTCACGCGATACCCGTCGCGTTCGAGGTCATCGCAAAGAGCCTCCAGCGCGGCGCTGAAGCCAAGGTCGTCAAGAATGGTCGGGCGCAGCCCGGCGATCACGCCGCGAAGCTCTGTGACAAGGCCGCGCGCAATCTGGGTGAGCTGTTCGCGCTGCGCCAAGAAAGCCTCCGATTTGGCCTGAGCGGTGGCACCTTCAAGCAAGCGAAGCAGCGCGGTGGCAGTCTGAGCGACACCGTCGTGCAGTTCGTAGGCGACGCGGCGACGCTCGTCCTCTTGCGCGCTGAACATCCGCGCGACCAGCGTCTCAAGCTGCGTCTCGCGCTCCTGCAATATCGCAAGCAAGTGCTCCCGATCCCGCTCGCGTTCGACTCTCTCGACAGCCGTCCCGACCAGATCGAGCAACATCCGGCAAGCTTCCCGGTCTTCCTCATCGGCAATCGCATCAAGCGACGCGAGGCCTTCGATCTGGACCCGGCAAAGCACGCCGCCCTCCCGACCTGGGGCTTTAATGGCTATCCCAGTGGCGCCGTCCGCTGGCAACAGATCTGCCCCGCGGCCGCCAACAAAGAAGGCCAGCCGGGCAAGCGAACGCCTCACGACCTCGTCAAGCGTGACCGAGTCCGCCTCGATCAGGTCGCCGCCGACATTCGAAAGCAATCTGAGCCGCGCAGCACGCGCTTCGGCCGCGCGATAGAGTTCGCGCAGTTCCCCGACCGTCTCGATTTCGGCGGTGAGAACAGGCAGCGGATCGGTCATGCGAGCCATTCTACGAGAACCTGCAAGAAGTGCATAGGCCATCCGGCCTAGGCCGCAAAGCCAGCCACCCGGCTGATTTCTCGCCGCTGCCAGCCTCCTACCTTGGCAACATCGAAGGGCCAATCCTGAGATCATGTTCCACGCAGCCACCTCGCGGCCGCGCCAACCGAGGACCGAAAGGGAGACTATCCATGAAGAGCAACCTTGTCGCCGCTGTTGCAGCTACCCTCGCCCTTGCCAGCCCGGCTGCGGCACAGCACGCGGGCACCCCGATCACCACCGAAGAGGTCGAAGCGGCTCAGAAAGCGTGGGGTGACGGAATCGTAGCAATCAGCCGCACCCACACTCAAGGCGCCGACTACGCCTCGCGCGCTCGCGCCCATCTCGACGACCTCTACAATTACGATCACGGCATGGTGCTGTTCAAGCCGACCCTGGCTTCCGAAGATCAATTCCGCGGCACCTATGACGAAGCAGTAAGCTATTTCGTAAAGGGTATGCGCTCCGAAGACAGCGGCTTTGCCATCAAGGGCTGGACCGATGTGCGCTTCGAGAACGAGGGCATAATCACCCAAGATGATAATGCCATGGCCATGGGCAACTACTATTTCACCGGGCCAGACGGCGCAGAAACCAAGGTCGAATACACGTTCGGCTATGTTCGCGATGAGGATGGCAAGTTGCGTATCAACGTCCATCACAGCTCGGTGCCATACGTGCCCTGAGCGTTACGCTGACTCTGGCGCCAGGGTGGCGGACAATCTACCAACTAAACAACTTAGCGGGAAGGCCCCGCGACCTGCCTTGCCGCAACTAAAGGCGAAGGCAGGCCCGCAGGCCGACCCCTTAAATCTCCTTTAGTTCGCTAACGAACTCATAGCGGTCGCCGCGATATCCGAACGGGTAAACTCCACCACACGGCCATCGGGAATGCGTGTCAGCCGCGCGATCCGCAACACCTCTGAGTTCTGCTTGACGCTGAGGATCCCCGCCTCGTTCGGAGTCGCCAGCAATGCCCGCACACGCTGCTCGCCCTAGGTTGGCCGAAAGCCATGCCGATCGAGCGGTTCGTAAACAGAATCACCCAGCATATCGAGATCAGGCAGGAACTGCGCCGGGATGACGGCATGTTCGATGGCCAATGGCTCTCCACCCGCAAGACGAACGCCGCCAAGACGAGCGACCTTCGCACTGGCCGACACTTCCGGCGAGGCGGCCTCTTCCTCGGTAGGCTGAGCATAGGTGTTGTTAATCCAGACGACACCGGGCGCCTCGCCGCGCGAACGGGTTTCATCGCTGAAACTGCTGAGCTTGCTGCCAGGCGCTTTGATACGGCTGGCGACGAAGGTGCCTGAGCCTTGCTGGCGGACCAGAACACCCTCTTCAATGAGCTGCTCGATCCCCTTGCGCACGGTAACGCGTGACAAACCCGCCAATTCGCTGAGGTCGCGCTCTAAAGGCGAGGCGCTACACGGATCTAACCCGCCACTACTGATGTGCTCACGCAGGCTGTGGGCAAGCTGGAGGTCAAGTGGCCCCCTCGTCGTTTCGGCTCCAGGCGATCTCACGCATTCGGTGAAGCTGGAATGCCGAACTCGAGGGAGCTGCGCAATGCGCGCTTGGCGATAGAGAGCCGGTTCATAGTCGTGGTACTAATGTCCGCCTTGGATGTTATACCAAATCACAAGCATTAGAAATGGACGCGCTCCAATCAGGGACACCTCGTGCAGATATCGCAAATTATCACTAAATTATTGCATTGCAGGATTGCGCCTCGTCCAAATTCGCTGCAGTGAATTCGATATCCAGAATCCTGGGTTTGGGGTGATTGCAGGGGTTGCTCGAAGATTATGACGACAAAGGTTCAGTCGCGCGCAGGTTATCTGCGTGCGTGCAGCGTAATTGCGATTGGTTGCAGCTCAGTCGTCGTTTCCAATCCCGCCAGCGCAGCCTGTTCTCCTGATCCTACGCTGGAGTCCTCGACCACTATCTGCGCGGGCACAGATGCCGACGGGCTGACCGTTACCACCAACGCGACGACCGTTCTCGTCGAAGACGGTGCAAGCGTCTCGCCTTCGTCAGGCCCAGCCATTACCGTAGCGATCGACGCCCCAATCAGCGTAAGCGAGCGCACCGCTACCATACAGGTAAACGGTTCTGTTGATGGGGGTTCTTCCGCAGGCATCGCCCTGACCGAGGGCACACTGCTTTCTGGCTACTGGATATCCACCGAGACCGATATCACCGTGGGTGAAACTGGCTCAGTCACCGGTTCCCACGGCATCTTGCTTGGGCCGGTTACCGAAGGGACCGGCTATACGTTCGGCACACTGGACAATGCTGGAACGATCAGCGGGACCGCTGGAGCCGCAGTCTTGTCGCAAGGTAGGTCCGTTACCTTCACCGAAGTCACCAATCGGTCCACCGGCACGATCTATGGCCTGTCCGGCGCATTTGGGACGATAGACAACGCGGGCCTGATCGACGGCAGCTCTGGCAGCGCGATCGCCCTCAGTGGACAAACTCAAGCCTATTCGCGAGCGATTACGAACTCTGGCAGCATCGTCTCATCCGGCCTGCCTGCCACAATTGATAACCTGAACATGGAAATCACGAACAGCGGCGAGATCGCAAACACCGGGAGCGGAGCCGCGATCTCAGGAAGCAGCGACTATTATGTGCGTGTGACCAACAATATAGGCGGTACGATCACGTCAGCGCAGGGCAGCACCTTGACCTCGGGCCGCAGCCTGTCGCTCACCAATGCAGGGACAGTGGCCAACCTTGGAACCGGAATGGTCATGGAAACAGCGTCTGCATATATCAAAAACGAGGCGGGCGGAACGATCCGGTCGACGGGAACGGCGATCTCTGTTTCCGAGACCCTAACCTTAATCAATGAGGGCACAATCATCGGCGACATCCTGGCCGGTTCGAGCTCGAACATTGGCATTGATGGGAGCAACGTCGATTCGACGAAAGGAACGATCACCGGCGATCTAATCTTCGGCGCAGGACAGGATGTGCTCCATGCTCTTTACACCGACGAGGGAGAGCTGGTCACAGGCGTTACCGGGGCGATTGATGGCGGAGCCGGGAGCGACTTGGTCCAGCTCGATTTCACGGCCGATCGGACGCTCGACGCCGAGATCGTGCTGCCGACAAACTTCGAGAACATCGTGCTGGCGGCCAGCAGCGGTGTGACAGTCACTCTGGCCGATGGCTTCTCAAGTGCTGACACGATGGTTGTTGGCGGTCCTGGAACTGTTCGAAACGAAACGAGCCTTACTGGCGATGGGGTCGTTATCTCCACACAATGGTGGATTGTATCAGGAAGACCCTCACTTGAGAACGCGGGCACTATCACCAGCGCCGGGATGTCGGGAGATTACGCTCTCGACCTATCGCCCGTAGATCGTTTTTCCAATTCGGGGACGATTGTTTCGCAAGGTGGAGGTGTCAATCTCTATACCTATGAGTTTACAAACTCAGGTGCGATCGATGCCGTAGACACAGCCGTTAAGCTCCACATCAGCGGACCCGCTGTAAACTCGGGCACCATCCATTCAAGCGACGGGATTGGTATGGAGCTTTCGGGCTCTTACGGCGATGCTCTGACCAACAGTGGAACCATCGAGGGGAAGGCCGTTGGTGTAGCGCTCGGCGCGGCCCTCATCAACACCGGCACAATTTTCTCATCAGGGACAGGCATTGCCCTTAGTAACTCCGGCATTCTTGATAACAGGGCTGGTGCCACCGTGACAGGTGACGTCATGGCCATTGCTCCCGCTTCGTCACGGCTCTGGAACGCCCGCGTCTACAATGCCGGCGTGATTGAGGGTGATGTTTCCTTCGGCCAGACCTACGCCTCGTTCTACGGTAACAACAATACTTTCTACGCCCTCGAAGGTGGTATCCTCAACGGAAACTTGGCACTGGGCAACGGCGACTTTCTCGTGACCTCGATAAACAATAAGGGCGATGGAGATTTTGCCGGCATAAACGGAACTGTAAGCGCCTCGAATTCGCATCTGCGCTACGAGGTCAACAGTGACACAAGTGCCCTTCTTGCATTGCCCCAGGGTTTTTCATCGGTCGGCTTTCAGTTGCACGACGATGCCGCTCTGACGCTGAAGACCGATGAAACCTACACCTCACAATTGCTTGTGTCCGGCGTCGGAAGTGTCGACCTCACTTTGGATATAGAGGTTATTGATACCGGAGCGCTCTCAGGCACTGCTATGATTTCGGCATACGAGTATTCAAGCGAATCGCGAGCACTTAACGTAATCAGCCACGGCATGATCTCGGCAACAATTTATAATCCCAAGCTTTACCCAGCTGCCGCCGTGGTCCTCGGTTCGAACGATGTGTTCACCAATACCGGAACTGTTACGCTTACCGATTTGCGGGACGTCACCTACAACACACTATCGGCGATCTGGAATGCCTCCGTCATAAATACAGGCACGATTACAGCCAATGGCGGCACCGGAATTTACGGCTCCGAGAATATCGAGAACTCGGGAATCATCACGGCAAGTGGTCTCGCCATCGATGGCTATGAGAATACACTCGTTACTAACTCCGGAACTATTTCGAGCACTGGATCGGCGGCAATCCAGTTCACCTACGGCTACAACTCAAGTATCGCCAACACGGCCGAAGGAATTATCACAGGCGAGGATGGCGTCGCGATCCAGTCGAGCGGCGGAACTGTGCGCAACGCCGGTAAAATTGTCGGTGATGTCAATCTGGGCTGGTCAAGCTACGGCTATTCGGCGACGAGCGGAACCTACTTCGCCGATGGCGGCACCATCGAAGGCGATCTCCTGTTCGGTTCGGGCAGCGACATCCTCATCGAAACCGGATCCGGCTTCGGTGTCAGCGGCACAATCGATGGCGGCAATGGCGATGACTCTGTCGGCCATGTCCTGCCCGCAAGCGGGACCGTCGCGCTGGGTGGCGACCTTCCAACCGGCTTCGAGCACGAGTTCGCGGGCTCATTGGGTAGTGATACGGTCACTACGATAACCAGCGAAGCAATGCTGGAACATGACTTACTCGTTGCCGGAAATGGCCAAATTGTAAATCAGGCTTCGACCAAAGGCAGCCTGACCGGTTTCTATTTCTCGAGCAATTCGGAACTCTTGGCCGACTTGAAGGCTCCGCTTGCCAGCCTTGTGAACGAAGCGGATGTCGCAGGCGGGATTTCGCTGAACGTCGTATCGCTGACCAACACCGGGATGATTGGTTCGGATATCCGCCTTGGAGCAGCGGTTTACCAGACGGCCACCGGGCAATTCGCGTTCGCGAACAGCGGGACGATTGCCGCTGGAATGAACTATTCAGCGCTCACTATTTACGCCACCGATCTGGCAAGCGGTAGCTTTACCAACAGCGGATCAATTACCGGTGCCGATGCAGTTCTCGCGTACCGTTTCGCGGAAGACGCTGAGTTACCGAATCTATCTTTCACCAACAGCGGTACGATGACGCTGGATAGAGGAGTTCTAATCACTAACGAGGGGTCGCCAAACACCTATTCGCTGACGATTGCCAATTCGGGAACTATTTCATCGTCGTATTGGGGAAGTGCAGCGCTAAATCTCGAGGCAGGCGGTAGCGGGACCATCAGGCTTTCCAACGGAGGGACGATCGGCAACGACGGTTCTGGTTATTCGGGCTATTTCTACAATTGGACCCGGCTACCGGACGGCGGTTTTGCATACGTCGAGGTCCCGATTACCGGTGTCGCAAGCGCAATATCGATCGAGGGCGATAGTTCGAGCGCCCAGATAAGCACGATCGTCAATGCCGGAACCATTAGGGCTAGCGGATCACTGAGCACGGCGATCCGAACACGCGGTGGGCTCGATCTGACGAATACAGGTACAATCTCGGGCAGTGTCGGCTTCGTCTTGGCGGACAATGATCGTGCTGCCCTTGAGGCTGGCACGACGCGCTTTGCAGGCGCGATCCAAACGTTTGGCGAGGCAGCCGACACGATCACCAATAGCGGGACGATCTCGGGCTCGATCGATCTCGGCAGCGGCAATGACGCGATCGCCAATACCGGCACAATCGCGGGCGATGTCTGGCTTGGGGCAGGAGATGACACTTTCACCCAGTTGCTCTCCGCAGTATTCGATGGAACTGCCGATGGCGGCGACGGCCTCGACACCCTCGCCTTCGACATCACTGGCGGTGGCACATTGAGTGCTGCGAGCTTCGCCCCTTTCATCAATTTCGAAGCCTTCAGGCTTACTGGCACCGGAGAGATTACGACCAACGGGGTGATGCCCGTCGAAACTCTTCAGATCGCCTCTGGTGCCTCGTTCGAGCTCGCCGCTGGCTCCACTCTGCAAACTCAGGGTTCGGTGGCGCTTACTGGTAGTGATGGCGCCGAAACCCTAATCAACCACGGGCTCATTATCGGTGACGTTGTGCTTGGCGGGGGCGACGACACCTACGAGTTTTATTCAGGGTCGTCGGTGACCGGGACTGTCAATGGCGGCGCCGGTTATGATCGCTTGGCCTTCTACCTCGCGGGTTCTGACCAGGCACGCGACACGCTGGACCTTGCCCCATACACCAGCTTTGAAGAATTCGTGATGGGCAGCGGAACTGGCGAGTACGCTGGCGAGGTTGCGTTCGACAGCGTCTCGGTTGAGGGTGGCCGCCTGATCGGTGCGGCAGGTTCCACACTGCGGGCGCCGGGCGGCATTCGCGTCGCCAGAGGGGCGACATTTGGCAGTGCGGGCACCGTTATCGGCAATGTCGATGTCGCTGGTACACTTTCGCCCGGCGCCTCGCCGGGTACGATGACAATTGACGGCGATCTCTCGCTTGCGTCCGGATCGACAACCTATTTCGAGATGACTGAGGCACAGAGCGATGCCATCCTGGTTTTGGGCTCAACCACAATCGCGAACAGGGCCACTTTGGAGTTGAGCGGCAGGCGCGCTTACAAAGCAGGCACTCCGGCATATACCCTGATATCGTCTATCGGCGGCATCTCAGGCAGCTTCGCCACGATCACCAAGAGTTCGCAAGTCTATGGCTTCGTACGTCAGGAAGGTGAATCGCTTGTCCTTACCAACACTCTTCTGGCCCCTGCCGGAGCTAGTGCGCCACTTACGGCCACGGTGGCGCGGATCAATGCGATGATGGAAGATGGCAGCGGAAGCGAGGCGTTTTACGCCGCAGTGCCGACGCTGGCAGACATAGGCGGCAGGGCATTTGGCGCCGCCATCGCAACCTTGCATCCCGAAGCTTATGCTTCGGCCGCACAGGTTGGCATCGACGATGGCCTGGCAATTGCCTCGGCAGTGCGATCCGACATCAAGGCATCAGGTGCGCGGGCAGGACTTTTCGCAATGGGCATGGGGCTTGGTGCGTCGAATCAGCTGGCCGGGCGTGCGGGCACGTCGGATGCCGACAACGATCTTGGTGGCATGCTGGCGGGCCTAGGCTATCGCTTCCAGAATCTTACCGTCGCGGCCTTTGGCGGGCGGGCGTATGGCCATCAGTCCATTTCCGCCCTAGGGACGCGGACGAGCACCAGCGGGACCTTCGTGGGAGGCACGCTTGGCTACTCTGTTGGCAGTCTTCAGCTGGGCAGCTCCGTCATCTGGGACGCAAGTTCGGCCACCACCCGGCGGGCCTTGTTCGATGCAAGTTTGCTGGAAAGCACTTATGACCTTCATAGCCTCACGTTCGACGGCTACGCGGCCTATTCGTTTGGGCTTGGCTCCACTGGCTGGAAGGCGGGGCCGCAGCTGACCCTGAGCCACGTGAGGACTAACCGGGCCGGTGCTCAGGAAAGCGGCAGCGAGGTTTTTGGTTTGCAAGTCTCCGCTCGCGACCACCAGGCAACCTTTGTCTCGGCCGATGTGAGGTTCGAACTGGATCGGCAAACACGCGTGCAGCCCAACCTTATGCTGGGTGTACAGCAGCGTGTTTCTGGCGACGCATTACGCGCCAGCGCCGCGTTCGGCGGTAGTTCCAAGAGCTTCACCGTCGCCGGAGCCATGCGCGAAAAAACGCTCGCCCACGTTGGCGCTGGCGTGAATTGGGCAGCGTCGCAAAAGATAGAGTTTTTCGCTCAGGGCGAGATCCATTTCAACGCAAAGGCTAGCGCTGAAACGGTCAACGCGGGTATCCGTGTATTGTTCTAGACCGATAATCGTCGGAACCAGTTGAGGGGTATGGCTAGGCCATGTGCCCCTCGATGGTGAGGATCTTCGCGGGCATTTCGTTGCCCCCAACTCCTGGGCTAAAAAACCAAGTCTGTGTTGGAGGGCCGGCGCTGCATTTCTCACCGTGCGGTGCTGTAATAAACAGCACCGCCCAGCCTATATTTGCATACAGCAAAAGGGGTTCACGATATGAACCAGAGAGGCCATGCAGGCGCCTCCATTCCATCCGCCCCCTCCGACAGTATCAAGCAGTCGAATGAGCGGTAAATAAACCACGTACTGCTGGACGCAGCATGGCGCAGGTGATCGCAAGTAGCGAAAAGACTCCGTCGCGGAGCACTGAAACCTTCCAGACCCCGACGACTTGACGCTCGCTTACACCTGCTTGGAAAGCGCGTCTGCCATCATCGAATGATGACCAACCTCTCTGCGGATCCCCGCGGCGTGTCAGGCAGCATATTACGCGAAACTGAGATCTGATTGCGATGGTAGCGGAGGAGGGACTCGAACCCCCGACACGCGGATTATGATTCCGCTGCTCTAACCGGCTGAGCTACTCCGCCATACCATGGTTGCCATCGCAGGTTTGCGCTGCAAACACGCTGGCAAGGCGCGCCCTTTAGGTCGCCCTGAGGCGGCGGTCAACCCTGCCTTTTCGCTCTTTGCAAATCAGTCGTCGACACGCGCCTGGCCGCGGAACGAAAAGTCGCGCAAGCGCTCCCACGGCCCGCCCCGGTAGGCGTATAAGCCAAAGCCGCGAAAGGCGAACTCGCGCGGCAGAATTCGCGGCGTAAGCTCGGCCTGAAGCGCTTTGGCTTCCTCCAAAGAAACCTTGTTCTGAATTGTCACATGCAGGCGCGGACGATGCTCGTCCTGCGGAGTGAGCAACCCATGAAAGCGGTCCGCAAGACGCTCCCACAGCGCCAGCATCGCCTCGCTCTCTATACCAAGCGCCGTGCCCCGCCCCAGCTTCATCACGCCGGTCAGATAGGCCGGAACGGGGGCGTGTTCGCGCACCAGCTCGGCCAGCACCGCGCGCACCTCACCCTCACAGCTTGGCGGCAGCGCGTGGAACAGCGTAACGTGCGCCTTAAGAAAGTTGCGCTCTGGCGGAAAGTGCGCCTGCCGCAGCTGGTCGGCGCGCGATTGCAGGCTTTCGGGCAGGAGCGCGGTGACGATCAACGGAGCGGGTCCGCCTGTGTCACCCCCTGCCCGGTCCGGGCTCACATCTCGCCCCGCTCACGGCGCAGCGCATACCACTTCTCGACGTTGGCATTGTGCTCTTCGATGGTATCGGCGAAGGCATGGCCGCCGCTGCCATCCGCCACCATGTAGAGCGCGCTAGTCTCTGCAGGGTTGAGCACGGCGGCAATGCTCGCCCGCCCCGGATTGGTGATCGGCGCCTTGGGCAGGCCCAGCATCGAATAGGTGTTATAGTCGTTCACCGCCGCGATTTCCGACTGGCGGATGCGCCGCCCAAGCGGCTTGCCCTTGGTGATCGGATAGATAATCGTGGGATCGGCCTGCAGCATGATACCCTGCCGCAACCGATTGGAATAAAGCCCGGCGACTTTCGTCCGCTCTGCGGGCAGCGCGGTTTCCTTTTCGACGATACAAGCGAGAATGAGGGCCTCGCGCGGCGTGCTCACGGCAGCGTTGGGCCCGCGCTTTTCCCATTCCTCAGCCAGCGCTGCGGTCATGGCCGACTGCATCCGGTCAAGCACCGCCTGCCGGCTCTCGCCACGCTGGAAATCGTAACTTTCGGGCAGCACCGAACCCTCGGCAGGGATCTCGATCTCGCCGGTAAGCAGCGGCTCGGCCATCAAGGTTTCGTAGACGAGGATCGAAGGCATGCCCTCGGGGATCGTCACGTAACGGCGCAGCACGTCGTTGCTTTGCAGTTTCGAGAGGATCGCCGACCCGCTTGCGCCCCCAGAGATCAGGAACTCGCCCGCCTTGATCGGGTCGCCGCTGCCCAGCAGCTTGGCGCGCAAGGTGAACATTTCCGCAGAACCGATCAGGCCTTCGTCTTCGAGCTTGTCGGCCACCGAGGACAGCGAGGCGCCCGACGGCACGATGAAGGATGTATCCTCCTCTACCGTCGAGGCGCCATACCAGCCCCAGGCGCCCCACCCGACGACAGCCACCGCGACCAGAACAGCAGCGAGCAGCAGTCCGCCGAGCAGGCGCATGTCAGTCTACCTTCTTCATCACCAGCGAGGCGTTGGTGCCACCGAAGCCGAAGCTGTTGTTAAGCACCGCGCGCACTTCGCGCTTCTTGGCCTCCAGCGGCACCAGGTCGACGCCGTCGGTCCCCTCATCCGGGTTGTGCAAGTTGAGCGTAGGCGGAACCACGCCGTCACGCATGGCGAGGATGCAGAAAATGCTCTCCACCGCGCCAGCACCACCCAGGAGGTGGCCGATCGCGCTCTTGGTGGAACTCATCGACGCGCCACCAAGGTCGTCGCCCAGCACGCGCTTGACCGCCGCCAGCTCGATGGTGTCGGCCATGGTCGAGGTGCCGTGGGCGTTGACATAGTCGATATCGCCCGGCCCCATTCCTGCCTTGCGCAGTGCCATGCGCATCGAGTTTTCCGCGCCCTTGCCTTCCGGGTGCGGGGCGGTGACGTGATAGGCATCGCCCGAAAGGCCATAGCCGACCACTTCGGCATAGATCTTCGCGCCGCGCGCCTTGGCGTGCTCGTATTCCTCGAGCACAACCACGCCCGCGCCCTCGCCCATCACGAAGCCGTCGCGGTCTTTGTCGTAAGGACGGCTGGCCTCGGTCGGGCGGTCGTTCATCGAGCAGTTGAGCGCGCGTGCCTGTGCAAAGCCCGCCACGCCGAGGGGGTTGATCGTGCCTTCCGCGCCTCCGGCGAGCATGATGTCGGCATCGTCGTCGCGGATCATGCGGGCAGCATCGCCAATCGAGTGCGCGCCGGTGGAGCAGGCGGTGACCACTGCGTGGTTCGGCCCCATCAGCCCGTATTTGATCGAGACCTGGCCCGAAACGAGGTTGATCAGGCGGCCATGCACGAAGTGGGGCGAGACACGGCCCGGCCCGCGTTCGTGCAGGTTGATCGATTCGCTCTCAATGCCCGGCAAACCGCCAATGCCCGAGCCGATCGAACAGCCCGCGCGCAGGCGCATCTCTTCGGGCATGTCTTCCAGGCCCGCGTCCTCGATTGCCTGCCCTGCGGCATCGATACCATAAACGATGAAGGGATCGACCTGGCGCTGTACCTTGTGATCGACCCGCTTGTTCGGATCGAAGCCATAGTCATGATCCGCCGGCTTTACCTCGCCAGCGATGAGGCACTTCTGACCCGTAGTATCGAAGCGGGTGATCGTGCCGATCCCGCTCTTGCCTGCAATCAGGTTGGCCCAGGTCGTTTCCACGTCAGCGCCCAGTGGCGTGACAAGCCCCAATCCGGTTACGACAACACGCCGCATAGTAGCTCTCCACAATCACAAAAGGCCCAGCCGTTTTGGCTGAGCCTTTGATCCCCGTCCACGATCGGGCGGACCTTTCGCGAACGAGGCGGTCCGACCTCAGTCGGTATGTTCTTCGATGTATTTGATGGCATCGCCGACGGTGTTGATCTTCTCAGCCGCATCGTCGGGGATTTCGACACCGAATTCCTCTTCGAACGCCATCACCAGCTCGACAATGTCGAGGCTGTCGGCGCCCAGATCGTCGATGAAGCTCGCGTCGGGGGTAACTTTCTCTTCCTCGACGCCGAGGTTCTCGACAACGATCTTCTTAACGCGGTCCGCGATATCGCTCATATTATGCCCTCTTGAAGCAATAAGGTTGAATTGCATCCGGCCCTAGTGAAGCCTGACGAAGCTTGCAAGTGCGTCCAGCAGACCATGGTGCAAATGATCCCCTGCCGACCATGGTTCTGAATGCGCAATCGCCGCATTGCGGATCAAAAGCGACAAGCCGTGCGCAAAGGAAGGTTAGTCAGGGATATAAAGCTCTCGCCTCTCGTTGATGGGATAAGAACCTGTTTCGAGGAGAGTTTTTATGTCTGCCAACACCGTGCTCAAAACGCTTACCGACACCGCTTTCGATTCCATCGAAGGTTATACCAACGCCGCCGAGAAGGCCAACAATCCTCAGCTCAAGCAAGCGCTCAACCTGCGGCGATCCGAGCGCGAAAAGACCGTCGCTGCGTTAAATGGCGAAATTCAGCGTCAAGGCGGCGAACTGGTCACGAAGGGCACGCTTACTGGCGAAGCTCATCAGCTCTGGCTCGACATCACTAACGCCTTCGAAGACAATGACGAGGCCGCCGCAGAGCGGGTCGAAGAAGGAGAGGACTATCTGCGTAAGAAGTTCGAAGCCGCGCTGAAAGATGACGATTTGGACGCAAGTTCACGCTCGGTAGTGCAGCAGTGTTATGCCGAAATCTGCGAAGGCGAGCGCTTCGGCGATATGATTGCCAAGCAGTTCGACTGATAAAGTGTAATCCTCAATTCCGCTAAAAAGACAGGGCGCGATCTATACAAAGATCGCGCCCTGTTCTTTTGGAGCTTGCCGAATCTCAGCCGCTTGCGAGCAGCCTACTCTCCGTCGCGCTCTGCGGCATTGCTGTTCATATCGGTCTTTTCGGCGGTGCTCGCTTCTTTTTGCGCCTCGACCGCTTCGCCCGACAGGCGAATGTGCACGTCGCGCAATTGCCGTGCCGATACCATCGAAGGCGCGCCCATCATCAGATCTTGCGCACGCTGGTTGAGCGGGAAAGCGATGACCTCGCGAATGTTCGGCTCATCGGCCAGCAGCATCACGATACGGTCGATACCTGGTGCCGAGCCGCCATGCGGCGGCGCGCCCAGTTTGAACGCCTCGATCATGCCCGAGAAGTTCGCATCGACATCTTCCTGCGTGTAGCCGGCGATCTCGAACGCTTTGTACATGATATCCGGGCGATGGTTCCGGATCGCCCCGGAAGACAGCTCATAGCCATTGCAGACGATGTCGTATTGCCAGGCAAGAATATCGAGCGGGTCGGAGTTTTCCAGCGCATCCATCTCGCCCTGCGGCATCGAGAACGGATTGTGGCTGAAATCGACCTTCTTGAGGTCTTCGTCGTACTCGAACATCGGGAAGTCGACGATCCAGCAGAATTTGAAGCAGTTCTCCTCGATCAGTTCGAGGATTTCGCCGGTGCGGGTGCGCGCGGCGCCTGCCAGCTTGGCAGCGTCCTTCTCCTTGCCCGCGGCGAAGAACAGGCCGTCATTCTCGCCAAGGCCAAGCTCCTCATAAAGCTTGGCCATGTTTTCCGGGCCGTGGTTCTTGGCGATCGGCCCGCCGAACTCGCCGCCTTTGCGGGTGACGTAGCCGAGCCCGGCAAAGCCCTCCTTCTTCGACCAGTCGTTCATCTCATCGAAGAACTTGCGGCTCTTCTCCGCCGTGTTCGGCGCGGGGATCGCGCGGACCACACCGCCGCCGCCAACGATCTTCTCGAAGATGCCGAAGCCCGAACTGGTGAAGTGGTGCGAGACATCCGAAATCTCGATCGGGTTGCGCAGATCGGGTTTGTCGCTGCCATATTTCAGCATCGCTTCCTTGTAAGGAATGCGCGGGAATTCACCGGCAGGCGTAACCGTCTTGCCGCCCGAGAATTCCTCGAACACGCCGGCGAGCACCGGCTCGATGGCCTGGAACACATCTTCCTGCGTGACGAAGCTCATCTCGAAATCGAGCTGGTAGAATTCGGGGCTGCGGTCGGCGCGCAGGTCTTCGTCGCGGAAGCACGGGGCGATCTGGAAGTAGCGGTCGAAGCCGGCCACCATCAGCAGCTGCTTGAACATCTGCGGTGCCTGCGGCAGCGCATAGAAGCGGCCCGGATGCAGGCGGCTCGGCACCAGATAGTCGCGCGCGCCCTCGGGGCTCGAAGCGCCCAGGATCGGGGTCTGAAACTCGTTGAAGCCTTGCGCGATCATCCGCTGGCGCAAGCTCGAAATCACCTGCGAACGCAGCACGATGTTGTTGTGAACCCGCTCGCGGCGCAAATCGACGAAGCGATACTTCAGGCGCGTTTCTTCCGGGTAATCCTCCGCCGAGTTGACGATCAGCGGCAGCTCCTCGGCGCGGCTCTGTATCGTCACCTCGCGCGCAAACACCTCGATCTCGCCGGTTGGCAGGTTCGGGTTCACCACCTCGGGCGCGCGGGCCTTCACATCGCCGTCGATAGTGACGACCGATTCCAGCTTCAGCTTTTCGAGTACCGGCAGCGCCGGGGAATCGCTGTCGGCCACGATCTGGGTCATGCCGTAATGGTCGCGCAGGTCGACGAATAGCACTCCGCCATGGTCGCGCTTGTTATGCACCCAGCCCGACAGGCGGACGCTCTGCCCGACGTCACTCTGGTTCAGGGCGGCACAAGTGTGAGTACGATAGGCGTGCATGGGGACTCTTTCCAAAAGGCGGACTAAGGGGCTAAGAGCGCGGTAAGCAAGGGTCGCTCAAAGCCGGTGCTTTACGCGCGCGCTAACAGGGCAAGCCAGTCGCTTTGTCAAGGTCAGCACCGCTGGCGATGGCTATGGCGAAGGGCGTGCCGGTGGTCGGTGAACCGTCCGAACGATGTATGGGAAAGACATGAAGATCCATCCCCTGATTACCAAGTCCGCCGAACTCGCCGAGCTGTGCGAGCGGCTCGCAGAACACGATTTCGTCTGTGTGGACACCGAGTTCATGCGCGAGAACACCTATTATCCGCTGCTGTGCCTGATCCAGATCGGCAATGGCGAGGAAGCCGCAGCGGTCGATCCGCTGGCCAAGGGCATCGACCTCACGCCCTTGTGGAACTTGCTGTGCGAGAACGAAGACGTACTCAAGGTCTTCCATGCCGGCGGGCAGGACGTGGAGATCGTCTACAACTTCACCGGTAAGACGCCGCACCCGATCTTCGACACCCAGATCGCGATGATGGCGATCAGCCAGTCGGAGCAGATCGGCTATGCCAACCTCGTCGAAAGCTGGCTCGGCAAGACCATCGACAAGGGCGCGCGCTTCACCGACTGGAGCCGCCGCCCGCTGACCGAGCGGCAGATCGAATATGCCATCGGCGACGTTACCTATCTGGCCGACATCTTCCCGCGCATCCTGAAAAAGCTGATCAAGACCGACCGCGGCCACTGGCTCGACGCCGAGATGGAGAAGCTGGCCGATCCGGCGAACTATGCCAACGATCTTGAGGTGGCATGGCGGCGCATCCGCGCACCGGGGCGAAATCCGGCAGTGCTCGGGCGGCTTAAGGCGCTCGCCGCATGGCGCGAGACCGAGGCGCAGGGCAAGGACATTCCGCGCGGCCGCATAATCCGCGACGAGACGCTGGCCGACATCGCCAGCCACCCGCCCAAGAAGCAGGCCGATCTCGCCAAGGTGCGCGGCCTGTCGCAGGCCTGGGCAGAGAACGATATTGGCAAACGGCTAATGAAGGTCCTGGCCGGTGCCGAGCCGCTGCCCAGCGATGAGCTGCCCGAACGTGCAGGGCGCGGCGCTCCGCTTGGCAAGGAGGGTGCTTTGGTGGCCGACCTGCTCAAGCTGCTGCTGAAAATCCGCTGCCGCGAGATCGATGTCGCGTCGCGCCTGCTTACCCGTTCTGACGAGATGGAGGCGCTGGCCGCCGGTATCCGCAAGCTGCCGGTGCTCGAAGGCTGGCGCTACGAGGTGTTCGGGCGCGATGCGCTGGAACTGGTCGAGGGTAAGCTCGCTTTCGCGGTCGAGAAAGGGCGGCTGAAAATGGCGCATATCGACGATATTCACGCCGACATGGCCTCGCAGGCGGTGGCGGAGTAGGTTTTCACAACGTCGGAGGTCACGATATGTCTACCTACCTCCCCACCATCAAGCAGCTGCAATATCTGGTCGCGCTGCACGAAACGGGCCATTTCGGCCGCGCCGCCGATGCCAGCTTCGTCTCGCAGTCGACGCTATCGGCGGGCATCCGTGAACTCGAAAACCTGCTCGGCGTGACGCTGGTGGAGCGCAGTCGCAGGGTCGTGCGGTTTACCCCGCTGGGCAATCAGGTGGTGGCCAAGGCGCACCGCCTTCTGCGCGAGGCCGAGGAGCTGAGCGAGCTGGTGCAGGCCGCTGGCCAGCCGCTCTCGGGCGAATTGCGCATGAGCGTGATCCCCACCATCGCCCCGTTCCTGCTGCCCCGCATCCTCCCGCGTCTGCGCAAGGAACGTCCGCAGCTAAAACTGTTTCTTCGCGAGGAGACGAGCGACCACGCCATCGAATCGCTCCATCACGGCCGCGCCGACTGTGTTCTGCTCGCCCTGCCCTTCGCCACCGGCGAAGTGGCCAAGGCCACGATCTGCGACGATGAACTCTACGTCGCCTTCCCCAAAAACGACCCCCGGGATCCGCCAGCCGAAATCCCGCCGGCGATGATCGACGAGGCGCGGCTGATGCTGCTCGAAGACGGGCACTGCCTGAAGGAACACGCGCTCGCTGCCTGCAACCGGCCCGAGCTGCGTGCGAGTGCGACGATGATCGGCACCTCGCTGCATACGCTGGTGCAGATGGTCGACAACGGCCTGGGCCTCACGATGCTGCCCAAAATGGCCCTCGACGCAGGCATTCTGAACGACACGAATGTGGTCGCCCGACCGCTCAAAGGCGCGAAGACCAGCCGCGAGATCGCACTCGTCTGGCGCGCCAATTCACCGCGTGAGGAAGAATTCCGGATGCTGGCCGAGGAACTGCGCGAGGGTTAGGCGCAAGCGGCTTCAATCCATGTGCTTGAGGCCGACCCGCAGGTAATCCCACCCGGTAATCACTGTCAGCACCGCTGCGCCCCAGAGGGTGAACAGACCCACGATGTGCGGCACGTTGTGGGCAATTCCGTCGGCAAAGATAGTCCAGCCGGGCAGCCCCTCGCCAAGGATCAGTGAGCCGAGTGAAATCAGCTGAAAGGTCGTCTTCCACTTGGCCAGCTTGCTGACCGGCACGCTCACCTGCAAACCGCCGAGAAACTCGCGCAGGCCAGAAACGGCAATTTCGCGGATCACGATGATCATCCCTGCGATCACATGCACATCACCGGCATAAGGCCCGTTCAGCACCCCCATCGCCGCCAGCACGAGGATCACCGAGACGACCATGATCTTGTCGGCAATCGGATCGAGGAAAATGCCCAGCTTCGACACCCGCCCGCTCTGGCGCGCCAGCATCCCGTCGAAATAGTCGGTGATGCCCATCACACAATAAAGCGCGAAGGCGGCGAGATAGCCCGCGTGCCAGCCCGGCCACCACAGAAGAGCGGCAAGCAGCGGGATCATCGCGATCCGGCTCATGGTGAGAATGTTGGGCAGCGTCAGCATGTCTTGCCCCTAGTGCGATATTGCGATGGGAAAAAGGCCTTGGCGCATTCAATCGTAAATCCCTAAGGCACTAAGGAGCGCCCGTGGGCGTGAAAGTCCGCAGGCAGCGCGAAGGCATAGATGCTAACCTCGACCTATCTTCTTAAGCAGCAACGCTTCGGCCCGCTGTTCGTCACCCAGCTTTTCAACGCCTTCAACGACAACCTCTACAAGAACGCCATGGTGCTGTTCGTCGTCTACTCGGTCTACAATTCGGCCGCGGCGGAGACGGTGTTTTCGGGTGTCGCCTCGGGCCTGTTCATCCTGCCGTTCTTCCTGCTGTCGGCGCTGGCCGGGCAACTGGCCGACATGCGCGACAAGGCGAAGATCATCCGGATCGTCAAGGCGGCCGAGATCGGAATTATGTTTGTCGGCGCAGTCGGGCTAACGCTTGCCTGGCAAGGCGCGCTGACCAAGGTTGTCGCTCTGCCGCTCATGCTGCTGGCGCTGTTTGCGATGGGCATCCATTCAACCTTCATGGGTCCGATCAAATATTCGATCCTGCCGCAACACCTGCAACCCAAAGAGGTGCTGGCCGGAACCGGACTGGTCGAGGCGGGGACCTATCTCGCGATCATGTCGGGAACGATCCTCGCCGGCTTCATCGAGGTCGAGGTGGCCGCCGTGCTGGTAATCGTAATCGCCGCG
Source organism: Aurantiacibacter suaedae (assembly GCF_005434915.1). GTDB lineage: Bacteria > Pseudomonadota > Alphaproteobacteria > Sphingomonadales > Sphingomonadaceae > Alteraurantiacibacter > Alteraurantiacibacter suaedae. Next base: position 170,090 of record NZ_SKCG01000001.1, on the reverse strand, counting down.
CTGGGCTTCGTTTCCAGCCGCAAGATCCCGTCTGCCCCCGCCATCGGTAAGGTCGAGCCGATCGATTTCAATCCCTTCACCGCCTCGGTCCGCATCGTTCGCCGCACGATGCAAAACCGCGAGGTGTTCTACGCCATTCTCGCGATCAGCTTCTTCTGGACCATCGGCGCCGTGCTGTTCATCCAGTTCCCGCCACTGGCCAAGAACGTGCTGATGGCGAGCAAGGAGGTGGCTAGTTTGTTCCTTGTCGTCTTCTCGATCGGCATCGCGATCGGCTCGGTGGCGATCAACGCGCTGCTCAAAGGCGATGTCTCGGCGCGCTTTTCACCCGCGTCGGTGATTGTGATGGGAGTAATGGTGGCGCTGTTCTATTTCGTCTGCCGTGCGTGGAACGCCAGCATCGGCAGCACCGACCTGCTCGATATCGGCGAGTTCATCTCGCACCCCATGGCCTGGCTGGTGCTCGGCGCGCTGCTGCTGATCGCGGTGTTCGGCGGAATGTTCGTGGTGCCGCTCTACGCCTTCCTTACCACGCGGGTGGAAACAAGCGAGGCCAGCCGGACGGTGGCGGCAAACAACATTGTCAATGCCGGGGCCATGGTGATCGGCTCTGTCATTGCGCTGGGGCTCAGCTTCGTCGGCGTTCCGCTGGCCGAGCAACTGCTGCTCAGCGCAGGCATGTGCGTGATCTCGGCCTGGCTCGGCTGGCGGCTGTGGCAAGCCGAAAAGGCCGCGCGCCGCGTCTGATCCTGCCAGCTCAGGCGAAGAAGGTGAAGACGGCGACGAAGCCCGTGCAATAGGTCGCGGCCGCACTCTGGATATCCGCACGGGTGAGCCCTAGGCGAACATGCCAGGGCACGCACCGCTCGACCTCCCCCATTCGCGCGAAGACATGGGGCGGCAGCGAGGCCCGGAACGGGTGGCGTGCCGATTCGGAGGTCAGGACAAGTGCTCTTCTCATGGCGAGGCAGGTTAACGTTTCGGTAACCATTGGCGAGCGCGCCATGGCCTGTGTCCAGAGAGGGGACAGGTTGGCGAAGATGGCCTTGCTTGCGGAGCCCGATCTGCCGCGCTAGCCCGTTGCAGATGAAACTGCCTGCCGACAGCCCGCTCACCGCAGCCCAGCTGCTCGTCGCCTGCCTTGCCGAACAGGGCTGCGACCGCGTGTTCACCGTCCCCGGCGAGAGCTTCTTGCCGGTGCTCGACGCGCTGGCCGATGGCGACGCCATAGATGTAGTGACCTGCCGGCAAGAGGGCGGCGCTGCCTTCATGGCCTGCGCCGATGGCGCCATGCGGATGCAGCCGGGCGTGGCATTCGTCACCCGCGGCCCGGGTGCCACCAACGCCAGCATCGGAGTCCACGTGGCGATGCAGGATTCGCAGCCGATGATCCTGTTCATCGGTGATGTGGATCGCACCATGCGCGACCGCGAGGGCTTTCAGGAGATGGACTTCGCCGCCTTCTTCGGGCCCATCTGCAAGTGGGCCTCGCGGATCGACGATCCCGCGCGCATTCCCGAATATGTCGCCCGCGCCTGCTCGACCGCCATCGCGGGCCGCCCCGGCCCCGTCGTGCTGGCCCTGCCCGAAGATATGCTGCACGAGGCCGATATTGCTGCCGCACCGCGCCCCGCCGTGGTCCGCCCGGCCCAGCCCCCCTGCCCCGACGCGCTATCGGCACTGATGGCGATGATCGGCGATGCCGCCGCTCCGGTAGCGATTGTTGGCGGCGCGGGTTGGCACGAGAAGGCGCGCACGCACTTCACCACATTTGCCGAGCGGATCGGCCTGCCAGTCGCCACCGCCTTTCGCCGGCAGGATGCGCTGCCACCCTCCTCACCCGTCTATGCTGGAAACCTCGGCTATGGGCCCAATCCCAAGCTGGTAAGCCGGATCAAGGAGGCCGATCTGGTGCTCGTCGTCGGCGCGCGGCTCGGCGAGGCGACAACCGATGGGTACACGCTCATCACGCCCGACCATGCGGGACAAGTGCTGGTCCACGTCTACCCTGATCCGGAGGAACTGGGCCGCGTCTACCGCACCGATCTCGCCATCTGCGCCGACCCGGCGGAGTTCTCCGAAAGCGCCGCGCTGTGGGACGATGGCAGCATCATCACCTTCGATGCCGGAGCGCAAGCCCACGCTGAATGGCGCGAATGGAACACTCCGCGCGAAGAGGCGCTGTTCCCCCTCGATCTGGCCCGCGCGCTGGCCTCTGCGCGCGAGCTGCTACCTACCGATTCGATTATCTGCAACGGAGCGGGCAACTTCTCGGGCTGGTGGCACCGTTACTGGCCCTATGCGGGCTTCCCTTCGCAGCTCGCCCCCACTGCCGGAGCCATGGGATATGGCATTCCCGCCGCCGTGGCCGCCGCGTTGCGTTTTCCCGAGCGCTGTGTGCTGGCGGTATGCGGTGACGGCGACTTCCTGATGAACGCGCAGGAACTGGCCACCGCAGCCCAGCACGGCGCGAACCTGTTGGTGATCGTCTTCGACAACTCGGCCTACGGCACGATCCGGATGCATCAGGAGCGCGAGTATCCCGGCCGGGTGTCCGCGACTCGCCTCGCCAACCCGGACTTTGCCATGATGGGCCGCAGCTACGGCGCCTGGAGTGCGACGGCCCGCACCAATGCCGACTTCGAAGAAGCGCTGAGGGAAGCCATGCAGCACGATGGCCTGCGCCTCATTCACTGCCTGACCGACATCGAGCAGCTCAGCGCTGGCGGCGCAACGATAAGCGGGTTGCGCCGGGCCTAGGCGGCGTCCTTCGACATACTGAGGATCTCGTCCCATTCCTTAACCGTCAGCTCGGCCACAGATAGGCGGCCAAGGCGGACAAGTTCGATTCCTTCAAGCGCCGGATTGGCCTTGATCGCCTTCAGTGTCACCGGGCTCGGCACCGGCTCGACCGGCTTGAACTTCACCGTTGGCCACTTGCCTTCCTGATCGGTCGGATCGATCAGCCCGGCCTCGCTCACCTCGGCGATACCGACAATCTCCAAACCCTTGTTAGAATGGTAGAAAAAGGCAAGATCGCCTTCCTCCATCGTGCGCAGGTTGTTAGCGGCGCGGTGGTTGCGGACCCCGTCCCAAACCGTCTCGCCATCGCGCAAAAGGTCGTCCCAAGAGTATTTGAACGGTTCCGATTTGATCAGCCAGCGATGCAAAGATTAGCCCTCCATTCTTGCCAGTGGCCCTAGACGGTTGCCTGGCTCTGCGCAATTAACCGGATATTGAAGGTGATGCGCCACAAACTTCTCTCGACTATGCGAGTCTCACGACAAGAGCTGCCTATGCAACAGCACGACCAGAAGCCCCGGGCAGAACGCCGCAGCGGCAAGGCGGATCACGATATCGTGGCGCTTGGCATCATTACGGCCGCCATCATCCTTTTTGTAGGCACCGGCGGCAGCCTGATGCCCAAGATCATCCACTCCTGGATGACCGACAGCTATTCGCCCGACGTTCTGCTCTCGAACGCCGTCCTGCTCAACATCGCCCTGCTGATCTTCGGCTGGCGACGCTACAGCGACCTCAAAGAGGAAGTGCGCGAAAGGCGGCTGGCCGAACAGCGCGCGCAGGAGCTGGCCGAGATCGATCCGCTCACCGGGTGCTTCAACCGGCGCGCCGGCTTGCCCGCTATCGACCGGATGCTGTCCCAGGCGTCGACCAGCGGAACAGAGGTCGCGGTGATGGTGCTCGATCTCGACAACTTCAAGCAGGTTAACGATCTCAAAGGCCATCAGCTTGGCGACCGTGTACTGCAAAGCGTTGCCGAGCGGCTTGGCTCGGCGCTGCCCGCAGGAAGCATCTCGATCCGCATGGGCGGTGACGAGTTCGCCTGCGCCATGGCCTACAGCAGCAAGGCCAGCGAAAGCGTGGAGAAGGTCGCCGCCAACATTATCGATCTCGTCAAAAAGCCGATCACGCACGAGGGGCTCGAGGCAGAAGTCAGCACCTCGCTGGGCATTGCCTCGACGCACGATAGAGGGGACGAGACAGCGGACCTGACAGCCGAAGAGCTGATCCACCGCGCCGACATCGCGATGTATCAGGCCAAGAAGCGCGGGCGGAACCGCCACTTCTGGTTCGAACCGGCAATGGAAACCCAATTCCGCCTACGCAACAAGCTTGAGGGGGCCATCCGCCGCGGCATCGCCCTGGGTGAGTTCGTGCCCTATTACGAACAGCAGATCGATATCGGGACCGGCGAACTGGTTGGGTTCGAGATGCTGGCGCGGTGGAAATCGCCGCAATATGGCCTCGTCAATCCCGATGTATTCATTCCGATCGCCGAGGAATGCGAGCTGATTGCGCAGCTTTCCGAATCGCTAATCCGTCAGGCTCTGCGCGACGCCAAGGATTGGGCGCCGCACCTCACGCTGTCGGTGAACATCTCGCCAATCCAGATGCGCGACCCGGCCTTTGCGCAGCGCCTGCTGCAACTGCTGGTGGAAACCGGCTTTCCGCCGACGCGGCTCGAAGTAGAAATCACCGAGACGTCGTTGCACGAGAATCTGCCTTCCGTGCGCGCCATGGCCATCAGCCTCAAGAACCAGGGCATCAAGATCAGCCTCGATGATTTCGGCACCGGCTATGCAAGCCTCGCGCAACTGCGCAACCTGCCGTTTGACCGCCTGAAGATCGACCGCAGCTTTGTGGCCGAACTGGCCAAAAGCCCAGAGGGCGGAGAGCTGGTGGAGGCGATTGTCTTGCTCGGCAACGGAATGAACCTTCCGATTACCGCCGAAGGGATCGAAACACCCGAGGTGCTCGAGGCGCTCAAGTCCTTAGGCAAGCTCAAGGGTCAGGGTTATCTTTATGGCCGGCCCGAAGACGCTGCGGCTACCCGCGCAAGGTTGTCGCGAGGTGAGCTGCCAAAAGGTGTGGAAGATTCAGTTTCCGCAAGCAAACCGGCGGCGTCTGTAACTACTGACCGCACCGCGCCGCTCGCTCATCCGTTCGGAGACCGGCTCGTGAGCTGAATGGGCTCGCGCAGGCACAGCCATTGCCACCGGGCGGCGCGCGCCCTACTTGCCCGGACATGCGCGTAGAGTTCACCAAGATGCACGGACTGGGCAACGATTTCGTGGTCATCGACGACCGCGCCGATTGCCTGCCCGCTTTCGATGCCGAGCGCGTGCGGCAACTGGCCGACCGCCATATCGGGATCGGCTGCGATCAGTTCATCCTGCTGAAGCCCAGCGCCAGCGCCACCTGCCGCATGGTCATCCATAATGCCGATGGCGGCGAGGTCGAAGCCTGTGGCAATGCCAGCCGCGCGGTCGGCCTGTTGGTGGGCGAACCTGCTACGCTGGAAACGCTCGGTGGCACCATCGCTACCCGCCCCGATAGCGCGGGGATCAGCGTCGATATGGGTGAGCCACGTTTCGACTGGGACGCCATCCCGCTCGCCTATGCGATGGATACGCTCACGATGCCGCTCGGCTGGGATGAACTGGAGCAACCCGCCGCCGTCAACGTCGGCAACCCCCATGCGATCTTCTTCGTGCCCGATTGCGACGCGGTTCCGCTTGACCAGCTTGGCCCGCAAATCGAACACGACGCCGTGTTCCCCGAGCGGGTCAACGTCAACGTCGCCACCGTGGTGGACCGCGAAACGGTCCGCCTGCGCGTGTGGGAGCGCGGTGTGGGCCTTACCCGCGCCTGCGGCACCGGTGCCTGCGCCACGGCCATTGCGGCGATGCGGCGCGGGCTCACGAATCGCGAAGTAACGGTCATCCTTCCCGGCGGCCAACTGCGGATCGGCTGGGGCGCGGACAACCGCATCACCATGACCGGCCCCGCCACGGTCAGCTTTCGCGGCAGCTTCGCCTGGGACGACTTCAGTTGAACGCAGCGCCTGAAGCCATTTCTCCCGAGGTTATTTCTTTGGGTTGCCGCCTGAACATCGCCGAAAGCGAGCGCATCCGCGCGCTGGTGGCGGGTGAAGATAATCTGGTGGTGGTCAATTCCTGCGCTGTCACCTCCGAGGCCGTACGCCAGACCCGGCAGGCGATCCGCCGCGCGCGGCGCGCCAATCCCGATGCGCGCCTGCTCGTCACCGGCTGCGCGGCCGATATCGAGCGCCAGCAACTTTCCGCAATGCCCGAGGTCGACGGGCTGATCGCCAATGCCGACAAGCTCGACGCGCGCGCCTGGAACGTGCCCGAGCCCGAACGCACCCCGCCCGCACTGCATACCCGCGCCTTTATCGCGGTGCAGAACGGCTGCGACCATGCCTGCACCTTCTGCGTCATCCCGCAAGGACGCGGCGCGAGCCGTTCGCTAAGCGTTGCACAAGTGCTAAGCGAGGTCGAGCAGCACCTCGCCCAGGGCGCGCCCGAGGTGGTGCTGACCGGGGTCGACCTAACCAGCTGGGGCCATGACCTGCCCGGCTCTCCTGCGCTCGGCACATTGGTGCGCGCCCTCCTCGATGCCTTCCCGCAGCTCCAGCGGCTGCGGCTGTCCTCGCTCGACGGGATCGAGATCGACAGCGACCTGTTCGACCTAATCGCCCACGAGCCCCGCGTAATGCCGCATGTTCACCTATCGTTGCAGCACGGGGCGGACCTCATTCTCAAGCGCATGAAGCGCCGCCACAGCCGCGCGCAGGCGCTCGATCTGGTGGCCCGACTCAAGGCCGCGCGGCCCGAAATCGCCGTCGGCGCCGACATCATCGCCGGCTTTCCTACCGAGACCGATGCGCATCATGCCGATAACCTGTCGATCATTGCCGAACTGCCGGTCGTCCACGGCCACATCTTTCCTTATTCGCCCCGCCCCGGCACCCCTGCCGCGCTCATGCCACAGGTCGAAAAGCCGGTGATCCGCCAGCGCGCGGCAGAACTGCGTGAGGCGGTCGCCAACGCCCGCGGCGCTTGGCTTGCAAGTCTTGTTGGCGAACAGCTCTCTGTGCTTACCGAAAGCGACGGCACCGGCTATGCTGGCAACTTCGCCCGTGTGCAGCTACCCCAAGGCACCGCGCGCGGCACGATTATCGCCATAACTCCCACCCAAGTGACAGAAGGCCTGCTGGTTTGACCGATAGCGCTCCGTCCTGGTCGCAGAAGCTGTTCGGCGGCTTCCGCAAGACCTCCGAACGCCTTGCCGACAATCTCACCGGGGTGGTCGGCTCGGCCACGCTTGATGATGCCACGCTCGACGAGATCGAGGATGCGCTGATCCTTTCGGACCTCGGCCCCTCGGCTGCCGCACGCATCCGTGCCAAGCTGGCCGAAAAACGCTTCGGCCTCACCATCACCGAGCAGGAGCTGAAGGAGGCGGTGGCCGAGGAAATTGCCGCGATCCTGCGCCTGGTCGCCAAGCCGCTGGAGGTGACGGCCTTCCCGCGCCCGCAGGTGATCCTCGTGATCGGGGTCAACGGCTCCGGCAAGACAACCACCATCGCCAAACTCGCTCATTGGTTTCAGGAGGACGACTACGGCGTGCTGCTGGCCGCGGGCGACACCTTCCGTGCCGCCGCCATTGGCCAGCTAAAGGTCTGGGCGGAGCGCATCGGTGCCCCCATCATCACCGGCCCCGAAGGCGGCGACCCGGCGAGCATCGTGTTCGATGCGGTGAAGCAGGCGACCGACACCGGGATAGACGCCCTTGTGGTCGATACCGCCGGACGGCTCCAGAACAAGCGCGAGCTGATGGACGAGCTGGCCAAGATTCGCCGCGTCCTCGGCCGCCTCAACCCTGAGGCACCGCACGACGTGGTGCTGGTGCTCGATGCCACCAACGGGCAAAACGCGCTGTCGCAAATCGAGATATTCAAGGAGGTGGCGGGCGTCACCGGCCTGATCATGACCAAGCTCGACGGCACCGCGCGCGGCGGCGTGCTGGTGGCGGCGGCGGAGCAATATGGCCTGCCGATTCACGCTATCGGCGTCGGCGAAAAACTCGACGACCTGCGCCCGTTCGATCCTGATCTCGTCGCTCGCGTGATTGCTGGAGTGGCCTGAGGTTGATTTGAGTACACACACCCGCTCGCCCTGAGCCTGTCGAAGCGCTGCTTTTGTTTCAGCGCTTCAGGCAGAAGAAAGGGCAATCCTTCGACAAGCTCAGGATGAGCGGATCAGAGATTGTTGGTAAAAGCATGACCACCCAAGCCCCGAAGACAAAATCCGCCAGCGGTTGGCTCAACGTCGCGGTCGACTACGGCCCGCTGCTGGTGTTCTTCCTCGCCTACAAATGGTTCTCGCCCGATGGCGAAGATGCAGCGGGCGAAATCCTCGCTGTGGTCAAAGGCACCGGGGCCTTCATCGTCGCCTCGCTGGTGGCGCTGGCGGTGAGCAAGCTGCGGCTGGGCAAGATCAGCCCGATGCTGTGGCTGTCGACGGTGCTGATCGTCGGCTTCGGCGCGCTGACGATCTACTTCCAGGACGAACGCTTCATCGAGTGGAAGCCGACCGTGATCTACCTCGGCTTTGGTGTCATGCTGCTGGGTGGCTGGCTTAAGGGCAAAGCTTTGCTCAAGGTGCTGCTCGAAACGGCGTTCGAGGGGCTGACCGACGAGGGCTGGCTGAAGCTGTCACGCAACTGGGGCGTATTCTTCCTGTTCCTCGCCGCGCTCAACACGGTGCTGATCTACACGATCAGCTTCGAAGCCTGGCTGGCGGCGAAACTCTGGCTGTTCATGCCGCTCTCTTTCCTGTTCACCTTCACCCAGATTCCCATGCTCTTGAAGCACGGACTGTCACTCGGGGATGAAGAAGAAGTCGTGCAGAACCCGCCGCACGATTAGAGTCTGATGACATGCCCCTGATCCACCTTGCTCCTCTCCTCTCGGGAGGAGCAAGGTGGATCAGGGTGATGTCATCCAGCTGTAAACTTTCCTACAAAGGCTGGGAGGTGCTTGGCGGATATGTATAATCTCCCCCCTAACCCTCATCTGCCGCCGCGCAGATCCGCCACGACTGTCAACTTCGCCGCAGCCGTGCGAAGCTCAGCATTTCTGCGGAAAATCGCGACCTTCGAGCACAGCGATGGTGTCAACTTCGTCAAGCGATCGCGCCGCGCTGGCGCCAGCTAGATTTCCACCTGGCTGCCCAGTTCCACCACGCGGTTCGTAGGCAGGCCGAAGAATTCCATCGCGGTGGTCGAGTTGCGCATCATCCAGGCGAACAGCTTCTCGCGCCACACCACCATGCCCGGCTTGTCCGCCGACAGCAGCGTCTGCCGCGAGAGGAAGAAGCTCGTCTTCATCATGTCGAACGGCCCGCCGCAAATACGGTGATTGTCGAGCACCGCCGGAATGTTGGTCTCTTCCATGAAGCCATAATGCAGCGTGACGCGATAGAACCCGTCGCCAAGCTCCATCACATCGACGCGCGCATCCGGATCGACATAGGGCGTGTCGGCAATTCTCACCGTCAGCACCACCACCCGGTCATGCAACACCTTGTTGTGCTTGATGTTGTGCAGCAGCGCCGAGGGCGTTCCCGCCGTAGCCGAATCGAGGAAGATCGCTGTGCCTTCCACCCGCGCCGTGCTCGACCGGGCGGACTTTGCGAAGATATCCAGCGGCAGCGAGAACTCGCTCATCCGCTGCCGCATCAATTTGCGCCCCTTCGACCAGGTGGTGAGCAGCGTGAATGCGACCGCGCCGATCATCAACGGGAACCAGCCGCCGTCAGCCACCTTCGTAAGGTTGGCGGCAAAGTAAGCCCCATCGACGAGCAGGAACACCAGCACCACGGGCGTTGCCAGCCACCACTTCCATTTCCACACCCCGATCAGCAGCACGGCCATCAACAACGTGTCGATCGTCATCGCGCCGGTGACGGCAATGCCATAGGCGCTCGCGAGGTTGGACGACTTCTGGAAGAACAGGACCAGCAGGATCACCCCGCACATCAGTGCCCAGTTGATGACCGGAATATAGATCTGCCCGTGATGCTCGTCACTGGTGTGGCGGATCGACAGGCGCGGCACGAAGCCGAGCTGGATCGCCTGATGCGTGATCGAGAAAGCCCCGGAGATTACTGCCTGGCTGGCGATGAAGGTGGCGCAGGTGGCCAGAATCACCAGCGGCAGGCGGTAGGCTTCGGGCGCAAGATAGAAGAACGGGTTGAGGATCGCATCCTCGGCCGCCGCATCGCCCAGCCCGATGATCATCGCGCCCTGCCCGAAGTAGTTGAGCAAGAGGCACGGCATCACATAGCCGAACCACGACAGCCGCATCGGACCGCGCCCGAAGTGGCCCATGTCGGAATAAAGCGCCTCGGCACCCGTAACCGCCAGCACCACCGAGCCCAGCGCAAGGAAAGCGAACCACTTGTCGGTGACGAAGAACTGGTAGGCGTACCAGGGGTTCAGCGCCCAGAGGATTTCCGGGCTCTGGACGATGTACCAGATGCCCAGCGCCGCCAGCACGAAGAAGTAGAGCCCCATCACCGGAGCAAACATCGCGCCGACCTTGGCCGTCCCGCGCTTTTGCAGCACGAACAGCGCAATCAGCAGGATCAGCGCGATCGGGATAACGAGGTCGTCGAGCCGGCTGTCGACCACGGTCAGCCCCTCGACCGCCGAAAGCACCGAGACCGCCGGGGTGATCATCGAATCGCCATAGAACAGCGCTGTTGCCGCCACGCCTAGCAGCACAACGAACCAGCCATGTTTCGACTGCCCGATATGCCGCGACAGCAGCGCAACCAGCGCCAGCGACCCGCCCTCACCCTTGTTATCTGCCCGCATCAGGATGGTGACATATTGCAGCGACACCACGATCGTCATCGACCAGAAGATCAGACTGATCACGCCGAAGATGTGCATGTCGTCGATCGGCAAATGGTGTGCGCCGCGAAACGTCTCGCGGAAAGCATACAGCGGCGACGTGCCGATATCGCCGAACACGATGCCCACGGCACCGACGGCGAGTTTCAGCTTGGCACTGGTGCGGTCGGACCCGGCTACGCTCATCGAGGATTTCGACTCATGTCGCTTGTGTGCAATTGCGAAGCGCGCCGCTTAGCAGCGTGGCAAACCCCGTGCAATCGCGGGCAGACCATGTGTCTATTGCCCGGACGGTTCGGGCGCTGCGGGGGGCGGCGGTGCGGGGGCATCTTCCATCTGCGACACGGCGGCCAGCATCGCATCGAGACGTTCAAGCTGCTGACCGACGATCTCGCGTCCAACGGCCCCTTCGGGCGCGGCGGCAAGCGAATCGGCCCAGACCTGCCGCGCCTCCAGAAACCGTCCCTGCCGGATCAGCGCCACGCCCAAAAAGTAGTTCGGCGCGAGATGCTGCGGCTTCAGCTCAGCCGCCTGGCGGTAGGCATAGAGCGCCGGCACTGTCAGCACGCCGTCGGCATGTTCGACCAGCGCGTTGCCTTCGGCAATCCAGGCCTCGAAATCCTGCGGATTGTCACGCGTTACCGAGGCCAGCAATTGCGCCGCCTGCTGATAACGCCCCTCGCGCGCCAGAGCATCGGCAGTCACGATAAAGTCAGCCCGCGAGCGCTCATCGCTGGCGAGCAAGTCGCGGCGCACTTCGACCACGTCGAACAGCGGCGCAGCACGGTTTGCGCCCGCCGCCTTGGGGGCGCTGGGCAAACCGGGGCTGGCCTGAAGCGAATAGCCCGCCAAGCCGACCGCAAGCGCGGCCAGCAGGCTAGACCAAAGGGCCTTCTTCAGCTTGAACAGAAACACCGCAGCACCGAAAGCGAGCGCCGCAAGGGCAATGACGATCAGCCAGGTCATTTGCGCGCCCTCATCCGCCGGAAAATGGCAAAGCCCGCCACCAGCACCACGATCACCGGAATCGCAAACAGCGGCCAGGTGGAGCTGCTCAAATGCGGCTTGTAGCTGACATAGTCGCCATAGCGCGACACCAGCCAGGCGCGGACCTGCTCGGGGTCTTCACCCGCAGCAATGCGGGTGCGGACCTGGTGGCGCATGTCGCCCGCCATAGGCGCATCGCTGTCGGCAATAGACTGGCTCTGGCACTTGAGGCACCGCAGCGTGATCATCAAGTCCTGCGCCTTGGCCTCCAGCGCGGGATCGTCAAGCTGCTGATAGGCATAGGGCGCTGGCGGCAGGCTATCCTGCCCCAGACCCGGCGCGGCCATCGGCAGAACGAGGATCAGCGCGAGCAAAGCAACGAGCCGCCTCATGCGCCCGCCTTCCGCAGTTCTTCGAGGATCATGCTGACCTGCTCGGGACGAATATCACCGATATGCTGATAGGTAATGCGCCCCTGCCCATCGATAACGAAGGTTTCCGGCACGCCCGAGGAGCCGAGCGAGAGCTGCACTTCGGAAATGTCGTCACGCCCGATCCGCGCAAAGGGATTTCCATAGGCGCCGAGGAAACGGTCCACGTCCTCCTCGCGGTCGCGGATGGCTACACCCACGATCGTGGCCCCGGCGCGCTCAAGCTCGGCAAGCTGCGGAGCTTCGGCGGCGCAGGGTACGCACCAGCTGGCGAAGATGTTGAGCAGCTTGGGCTTGCCATCGGCCAGATCGGCACTGGAAAGCGCCGGACGGCTCGCCGTGGCGGCGGGCAGATCGAAGGCGGGAATTTCCTGCCCGATCATCGCGCTCTTCACGAATTCGTCCTTGGGCTGCGTCAGCTGATAGGCGAACAGCCCGAACAGGAAGGCAGCAATGCCGACCAGCACCCACAGGCCGATGCGGACTTTCCTCATGCGCGTGCCTCCTGCTCTTCGCGACGCTCGACCAGCTTGCCCGCGGCGGAACGGCGGCGCAGATCGCCAACCACGCGCCCGACCAGCGCCAGCGCCCCGCCCAAGGCAATCAGCAAGCCGCCATACCAGATCCAGGTGACGAAAGGCTTCCACCACAGGCGCAGCTGCCAGCGGCCATCCTGCGACTGGTTACCCATGGCGACGTACAGCTGGCCGTTCCAGCGCGTTATCAGTGCCACTTCGCTCGTCTCTTGCGGCGGGGTCCAGAAATGACGGGATTGCGGCCGCGCATCGCGCCATTCGCCGCCTTGGTAGGCGACCTTCATTTCGGCCTCCATCGCCACCCAGTTGGGGCCGGCGGCAGGCTTCACCGCGTCAAGCCGCGCCTGCCACGGGCCGATATCGACAACGTCACCGATGTTGGAGGCAATAAGCCGCTCCTGCTGGAACGCGCTGTCTGCCGACATCCCGAACAGCGCCACGGCGAGGCCAAAATGGCCGATACACATGCCCCAGACCGCAATCGGCAACCGCCGCAGCGAACGCCCACGCAGCGGCATGAAACTCGACACCGCGACCGCAACGGAGAGCGCGAGGCCAAGCAATGCCAGCAACGAAATATCGCTCAGCAGCGCCACCGCGACCAGCACCGCCAGACCCAGTGCAGCAGCGATCAGCACCGGCCACTTAACGCGGGCGAAGGAATCCTTCCGCCAGCGGAGCAGCGGGCCGATCACCAGCACCGCCAGCATCGGGTAAAAGAAGATCGCGCTCACCGGATCGAAATAGGGCGGCCCCACCGAAACCTTAACATCGAAGGCCTCGGTAAGCAGCGGGTAAAGCGTGCCCAGCAGCACTATGCCGAGGATCGCCGAAAGCATCACATTGTTGACCACCAGCGCACCCTCACGGCTCAATGGCGAGAACCGCTCGCCTTCCGAGACAGTGCTGGCGCGGGTGGCGAAAACGGCCAGGGCTCCGCCAATGTTGATCGCCAGCAGCGCAAGGATGAAGCTGCCGCGCTCCGGATCGACCGCAAAGGCGTGGACGCTGGTGAGAATACCCGAACGCACGAGGAAGGTGCCGACCATGCTCATCGAAAAGGCGACCACGCCGAGCATGATGGTCCATGTCCGCAAGGCATCGCGCGAGGCCAGTACCGAGGCGGAGTGAAGCAGCGCGGTCGCGGCCAGCCACGGCATCAGCGAGGCATTCTCGACCGGGTCCCAGAACCACCAGCCGCCCCAGCCAAGCTCGTAATAGGCCCAGTAAGAGCCAGCTGTTATGCCGATAGTGAGGAAAATCCACGCGCCCAGCACCCAGGGCCGCATGACGCGCGCAAATTCGGGCGTCACCGCACGGGTCAACAGCGCGCCCACCGCAAAGCTGAACGCCACCGACAGGCCGACATAGCCGACGTAAAGCGTGGGTGGATGGAAGGCGAGACCGATGTCCTGAAGCAACGGGTTGAGCCCGTTGCCCTCGGGTGGAGCTTGGGTAAGCCGCTCGAACGGGTTGGAGGACAGCAGCAAGAAGGCATAGAAGCCCAGCCCGACAAAGGCCTGGGCGCCCAGCGTCGCCAGCATGGTCCGCTCGGGCAGGCGGCGCTCGATCAGCGCTATGGCCCCGCCAGCCAGCGCCATCACCGTGACCCACAGCAGCATCGAGCCCTCGTGATTACCCCAGGCTCCGGCCAGCTTGAAGATCAGCGGCTTCATCGAGTGCGAATTGTTGGCCACCAGCAGCACCGAAAGGTCGGTCACCGCGAAAACATAGAGCAGGCAAAGGAAGGAAAGCCCGCACAGCCCCGCCTGCAACGCCGCCGCCGGTCGCACCAGCGCAGCCAGCGGATGGCCGTTCTCGCCAGCACCGAGCAAGCCGCCCAGCAACTGCAGGACGGCAAGCGCTGCGGCAAGCCACAGCGCAGCAAGGCCGATCTCGGCAATCATTCGAGCGTCGCTTTCACCTGCTGGCGGACCTGTTCCCGGGTCATCCCTTCCAACTCTTTGGGCATATAATTCTCATCGTGCTTGGCCAGCAGATTATCGGCCACGAACACGCCATCGGCGCCCATCTTGCCCTCGGCCACCACGCCCGAGCCTTCGACGAACAGCGCCGGCGCGATGCCGGTGAAGCTGACCGGCACCTCGGCGGTACCATCTTCGACGATAAAGCGGATTGTCGTTCCGTCTGGCTGCTCCGCGATTGACCCCATCTCGACCATGCCGCCCAGCCGGACCCCCTGATCGGGCGCGGGCGCTTCGGAGATGATCTCGCTCGGCAGATAAAAATAGCTCGCCTGATTGCGCAGCGCCCAAGCCGCGAGCAAGCCCGCCCCGATCAGCGCCACCAGCGCGAGCGAAAGCAGCACCAGCCGCTGATGCTTCGGCTTGAGGCCCTTGGTTGCACTATCGGTCATTTCCTGCGGCTCTCCTCGCGGCGCTTTTCCGCCGCGCGCATGGTGGCGAAGCTCCAGACCGTCAGCGCCAGCGTGCCGATCAGGCAGATCGCATATGCCGCGTAGACAAAGTCCATCATGTCGAGCGTTTCGCGCATCAGGCGTCTCCTGGGGTGGCTTGGGCCAGCTCGGCCTTCTGAGCCTTGCGCCGCAAACGCGCCTCGGCCTGCGCATCGGCCAGGATCGCCCGCATCCGGGCGAAGACCACGCCGCCGAACAAAAGCGAGAAGCCAAGCACGCAGGCGAGCAGCGGATAGAGATAGACCGGGTCGATGGCCGAATTGCCCATCGTGATCGATGGCGGCTGATGCAGCGAGTTCCACCATACCACCGAGCGGTTGATGATCGGCACGTTGATCGCCCCGACCAGACCGAAGATCGCGGCGATCCGGCTCGACGAGCCTTCGCGGGCGAGCGCATTGGTGAGCGCGATATAGCCAAGATAGAGGAACAGGAGGACCAGCATCGAAGTCAGCCGTCCGTCCCACACCCACCATGTGCCCCAGGTCGGGCGGCCCCAGATCGAGCCGCTCGCAAGGCAGAGGAAGGCGAACACCGCCCCCGGCACCGCCACCGCCCGCGCCGAGATCGCCGCCAGCGGGTGACGCCAGACCAGTTCGACCAAGCTGGCGATCGCAATCGCCGTCCAGCCGCCCATCCCAAGCCAGGCAGCGGGCAGGTGAACAAACAGGATTTTAACCGAATCGCCCATCAACCGATCGGGCGGAGACGACATCCACCCCCAGATCAGCGCCGCCGCAGTCACAATCAGACCGCCCACCAGCAAGGGCATGGTGAACCAGCGGGCGATTTTTAGAAACCGGGCGGGGTTGGCGTAGCCGTGCATCTCTCGGACAAAGTCAACTTCTTGGCCGCATCAAGCGGTTCGTCCCTTTGGCATTAGTGCGCAGGCAGAGCAAGGGTAACCGGGGCTATTCCCCGCGCCCGATGGCCTCGCGCGCCATGCGGTCAGCCACTTCATGCGCGCCTGTACCTGAACGCTCGCTTTCCTCCCAAATCGTTGTGAGCGTGCGGGCGATCCCGCCAATGCGCTCCATCACCGTGGCAGACGAGCAAGTCTCGCCAGCGCGACGGGCAAGGTATTCGAGGCCCACGTTGATGATGCCGCCAGCGTTTATGACGTAGTCGGGCGCGTAGAGAATGCCGCGTTCACGCAGCATCTCACCATGTTCGGCCCGAGCGAGCTGGTTGTTCGCGCCGCCAGCGACGATGGTGCAATCGAGCTGCGGGATGGTCGCATCATCGAGAATCGCGCCCAGCGCATTGGGGCTAAACACATCGCAGCCGACCTCCATGATCTCGCCGGTCGACACGCAGCTTCCGCCCAGTTGCGCCGCCAGCACCTCTGCCCGGGCGTGGTCGATGTCTGCGAGCGTCACCCGCGCGCCCTCACCCGCCAGCAGCCGCGCAACGCCGCTGCCGACCGATCCGCAGCCCTGCACCGCGACATGCACGCCGTCCATGTCCTTGCCGCCAAGCCGATATTGCACGGCCGCCTTGATGCCGAGAAAGATGCCTTGCGCCGTGTAGGGACCGGGATCTCCCCCTGCCTGTCCCGGTTGAGCGGGCAAGCCACACACGTGCTCCGTCCGCTGATGGATCGCTTCCATATCGGCCACGCTCGCGCCGACATCCTCGGCGGTGACATAGGCCCCGCCGAGCGCCTCGACCGCATCGCCAAATGCAGCAAGCATCTCGGGTGTCTTGGTCCGCTGTTCGTCGAGCAACACCACAGCCTTGCCGCCGCCCAGCGGCAGCCCTGCCAGCGCATTCTTATAGCTCATACCCCGCGACAGGCGCAGCGCATCGCGCACCGCAGCCAGCGGCTGCGGATAGTGCCAGAAGCGCGTGCCGCCCGCGCCGGGGCCACGGTGAGTCGAATGCAGCGCAACAATCGCGGTGAGGCCCGAGGCACGGTCGTGGATGACTTCGACGCGTTCGTGCTCGTCGAAATCGGGCATGGTCCAGATGGCGGCAGAGCCGGGCGCAGTCATAGAGGGAATCCCAGTGCAAGAGCCTGCAATGCTAGGAAAAATGGGGCGATCGAGGGGTCTCGAACCCCCGACCTCCGGTACCACAAACCGGCGCTCTAACCAACTGAGCTACGATCGCCACATGCCAGCCAGGCATTGATCAATGCACGGGCTGTTACGTCCCTGTGCCAGCCGGTCAAGCGGCTTTCGGCACGGGCGAGCGCCTCTTGCACACACTCCCCGTTTTGCAAAGCGAAAATTGCGCGAAAGGTGTGACAATTGTTCATGCTTGAACCCTGCCCCGCGCGCACTATCACGCAAAGCCATGACTCAATGCGGCGCAACCAGCCCTGAAATCCTGCTCGAAACCGCCGGCATAATGCGCGTTCCCAACCCGCGGCTGGCGCTGTTTCAGCTTCCCGAGTTTCTCCCGCCCGACCTGTGTCAGGAGTTGATCGCGCTGATCGAGCGTGACCGGCGCCCCTCCACCATCGCCGACCCCAATGGCGATAACTATTTCCGGACCAGCGAAACCTGCGACCTCCCGGCCGACGAGCCCGCCGTGCTCGATCTCGAACAACGGCTGCAAGCGCTCAACCACATCGACCCGGCGCATGGCGAGCCGGTGCAGGGCCAGCGCTACGATGTGGGGCAGGAATTCAAGCCGCACACCGACTATTTCGAACCCGATGGCGCGGACTTTCAAAAGTTTTGCAATGTCGCGGGCAACCGTACCTGGACCTTCATGATATACCTGAACCATGTCGAGGCCGGGGGTGCGACGCGGTTCAAGGTCATCGACAAGACCTTCAAGCCCGAAACAGGCCGCCTGCTGTGCTGGAACAACCGGCGCGAGGATGGCAGCCCCAACCCGGTCACGCTTCATCACGGGATGAAGGTGCGCAAAGGGGTCAAGTACGTGATCACCAAGTGGTATCGCGAGAAGCCATGGGGATGGAGCGAGTGAGCGGGGCCGTCTTCATCTACCGCTGGCGCGTTGCCGCCGAACACGAAACCGCCTTTCTCGACCGCTGGCGCGAGGCGACACGCGATCTTGGCAATCGCGGCGGACTCGGCTCGCTGATAGGCAAGAACAAAGATGGCGAGCTTGTGGCCATTGCCCTGTGGCCAGATGCGGAGACCCGGGACGCAGCATTCGCCAGCAACGGCGATGCCGAACCCTGGCCGCCCAACGACCGGCTTGCGGCGGAGCAGATCGATCCACTTTCCGACATGTGGAAGCCCGCAGTCTGGAGAGAGCTTAACCGATGACCATGGCCCGAAATGCTCGCTGCCACTGCGGCGCAGTCCGCTTCACGGTGGAATTTCCTGACGAGACACTGCGCGGCTCGCGTTGCAACTGTTCGATCTGCGCGATGAAGGGTGCGGTGATGGTCTACGTGCCGCGCGAAGCCGTCACCGTCACGCAAGGCGAGCACTCGCTCGCCTGCTACAGCTTCAACACAGGCGCGGCGAAGCACCGCTTCTGTAAGACCTGCGGCATCCACTGCTTCCACCAGCCGCGCTCCGATCCCGACCTTTTCGCGGTCAACGCCGCCACGCTCGAAGGCGTGCGACCCTACGAGGACTTTCCCGAGGTATCGGTCAACAACGGCCAGCAGCACCAGCTCGATAACGAGGGTATGCGGCTGCTGGCCGGCACACTGCGGTTCACGCCATCGCCCGATGGCAAATGGCCGCATGAAGGCTGGTGAAGTTGGCCTGGTAGTCGACAACGAAAAAGGGCGGCCCCGCGAGGCCGCCCTTTTCGAATAAACGCCAGTGCTGGCGCGGCTCGCTTACTTCTTCTTGAGCGAGAGGCCGCCGAAACGCTGGTTGAACTTGGCCACGCGCCCACCATCCTGAATACGCTGCGGACCGCCAGTCCAGGCCGGGTGGCTGGTCGGGTCGATCTCGAGGTTCATGGTGTCGCCTTCCTTGCCCCAGGTCGACTTGGTCTGGAACTCGGTGCCATCAGTCATCTTGATCGTGATGGTGTGGTAATCGGGATGAATATCGGCCTTCATGGCATTGGTCCTTCGTAGCCTCGAAGCGGTTCCGACCGCCTCAGCTGTAAATGAGAAGGCGCGCCCCTAGCGAGACGACGCGCAAAAAGCAAACTTATTCCGGTGCGTCTGCGATCATCGCGGTGAACTGCACCTCGCAGGTGGTCTTGCCCTCAACGCTCGCCTTGCCGGCAAACTTGCACACCTTGCTACGCTGCTGGACAAAGCTCGCCTCCAGCTCAAGCAAACAGCCCGGCGTGACCGGAGCACGGAACTTCGCGCCCTCGATCGCCATGAAGAATACCAGCTTGCCGCTACCCGCCAGTTCCAGCGTCTCCACCGCGAGGATCCCGGCGGCCTGCGCCAGCGCCTCGATCTGGAGCACGCCCGGCATGATCGGCGCACCAGGGAAATGGCCCTGGAAAAACCCTTCATTGAAGGTCACGCCCTTCACCGCCCGGATGGATTCGCCCTTGTCGAGCGCGACCACCCGGTCGACCAGCAGCATCGGATAGCGATGCGGCAGGGCGCTGAGGATCTTCGGGATGTCGTAGATGTCGCTCATGCGCCCTGCCCCATTGATGCCAGTTTTAGCGGCCCGAGGTGGCCGGCTGGCCCTGAGCGGCCTGCGCAGCGGCTGCAGCTTCCTGCTGCTGACGCATTTCGCGCGGCACCCAGCCTTCGGGCGGGGTAACCTGCACGCTCGGCAGCATAGTATTGAGCTGGTTCAGCACGGCCTCGTTGAGGTTGTGCGCGTTATCGGCCCACAGGACGGTGTCGGGGCTGAGCACCAGCGTCACGCCGGCAGCCTGCGCGGCGGCCTGAACGGCTGCGCCAAGGCGCTCTTCGATCTGCTCGGTGACATAGGTTTCCGAACGCGAAACCGGGGCAAGGATTTGGTTCAGCTCGGCCTGGCCGGTCTGCTGCAGCTGCTGGATCTGCTGCGCTTGCTGCTGCAAGGCGGCCTGATCGGGATTGGCCGACTGACGGGCGGTCTGGAACGCGCTCATCAGCGGGTTGATCTGCGCCTGCAGCGCGGCACGGCGCTGCTCGGCCTGCTGCAACTGAGCGGCAAAAGTTGTCTGCTGAGCGGTCTGCGCCGCCTGATAGGCGGACGAGTTGGCGATCACCGCCGGCAAGTTGACGATGGCGACCTTCTGCGCGGCCTGCGCCGTAGCGGGCGCGGCGGCAAAAGGTGCGGTCAGCGAAGCGAGTGCGAGCCCAGCGGCGAGCGCGGTCTTGGTGAGAAGTTTCATCAGAATTGGGTCCCTACGTTGAACGAGAGTGTCTTGGTCTGGTCGCCACGCTCCTTAGACAGAGCATAGGCTAGATCGATCCTGAACGGACCGAAGGGGGAGTTCCAGTTGACGCCAATACCAGCTGTGATGCGCGGCTTCCAAGTGTTCCCCACGAACTCCTCCGTGAAGAATCCGCCGAATGGGTTGACGAACAACTGTTCATTCGCCGCGCCGGTCGGCGAAGTCGGGCTGGTGACGGGCTCGAACTGCTGGTTGCCCTGATCGTCGAGCACCGGCGCACCGGTGTTGTCGACAACGAGCTGGCTGTAAAGCGCCTCGCCATCATTATTGCGGCGCGCAATCAGGATCGGATCGTCAGGCGTGTTTTGCGTCAGCACCGGCGTGTCGACACCGAACACCGAGCCCACATCGACAAAGATCGAAGGTCGCAAGCCAAGCTCGCGCGCGCCCGAACCCAGCGGAATTTCGATCTCCGCACGGGCGAGATAATAGGCTCGTCCGCCCAGAGCATCGTCGCGGTTCCTGTCGTTGTCGAGGTCGTTGAGGACGTAATTGCCCTCCTCATCCTGCGTGTAATAACGACGGATAACACGCGGCCCGACACCGCGAATGTCAAAGCCGCGAATTTGCGATTCGCCGAGGGTGAAACGGTCGGTCAGCAGCACGTCGCTTTCGCCCGGCTCGCGGCTGCCCCACCCCATGATATAGCCGCCTTCAAGGCGCAGCGAGCCGATGAAACCGCTGCCCAAAGGCACAAACTGCGCAGCCTCGGCCCGGGCCCGCAGATAGCGGGTATCGCCGCCAAGACCGGCGAGATCCAACCCGACCGTTGCTGAGCGTCCGCGAGTGGGACGAAGGCGCGAATCAAGCGAGTTGTAGCTGAGCGACAACCCAAGGATCGACTGGGTCCGCGATCCCAGCGCTTCACAAAGATAGCGGTTCGTGAACCCCGGTTCGCACGTAGCCACCCCATCACCGTCAAAGTCAGCGAAGTACCTGCTCTCGTCGACCGTAATCTCTTGGAAATTCAGCGTATAGCTGGCCAACGCGCTTAGATACTCCGACAGCGGAATACCCGTCCGCAGCCGCGCGCCAGTGGTCGAATTCTCGTAACTCGCGGTCTGGCCGGAGTAATAGCCGTTGTTGACCTCCTGCCGGTACAGCTCGAAGCCCGCGGCAATATCGCGGTCGAACACATGCGGCTCGGTGAAGCTGATGTTGCCCGATTTCTGATAGCGCGAATAGTTCACGCCCAGCCCGATCGACTGGCCACGACCACGGAAGTTGTTTTGGCGGATCGAGCCCGAGAAGATGAAGCTCTCAAGGCTGGAGAAGCCCGCCGACAGCGACAGTTCGCCGGTCGGCTTTTCCTGCACGTTGGCCACGAGGCGAATGCGGTCAGGGGAAGACCCTTCGACCTGCTCGATCTCGAAGTTCTCCTGGAAATAGCCGAGCGAGTTAATGCGCGCGTTCGAGCGGTTCACTTGAAGCGAACTGAAGGCGTCGCCTTCCGCGATACGGAACTCGCGGCGGATCACTTTGTCCTGCGTCAGCGTGTTGCCGTTGATCTCGATAGCCTCGATGTAGGTCCGGTCGGAATCGGCCACCGTGAAGGTGACGTCCATCGTCAGCGTCTCACGGTTGAGCCGGATGTCGGGACGGACGTTGGCGAAGGCATAACCGAAAGCGCCGGCCGTTTCGGTCAGCCCTTCGACCGTATTGTCGACCAGTTCGGCGTTATACCAGTCGCCGCTCTGCATGGTCAGCGACGAGGTCAGCGCCTCCGAACTGAAATCACGCAGCTGGCTGATAACTTCGACGTCGCCGAACTTGTAGCGCTCGCCCTCTTCCACCACGTAAGTGATGATGAAGTCGCGCTTGTCAGGCGTCAGCTCGGCCACAGCCGAAACAACGCGGAAATCGGGATAGCCTTCGGTCAGGTAAAACTGGCGCAGCTTCTGTTGGTCGAACGCGAGCCGATCGGGGTCGTAGCTGGTGTTCGAGCTGAAGATCTTGAAGAAGCCCGATTCCTTCGTGACCATCTCGCCGCGCAGTTCGCCATCGGAGAACTTATCGTTGCCGATGATGTTGATCTGGCGAACCTTGGACTTGGGCCCTTCGGTAATCTCGAAAATCACGTCGACACGGTTCTGGTCGAGCATCACCATCTGCGGCTCGACACTAGCGGCGAAGCGGCCCTGCCGCTTGTACAGCTCAATGATGCGGGCGACGTCGGCGCGGACCTTCGAGCGGGTGAAGATCTGGCGCGGCGCGAGGTTGATCTCAGGATAAATCTTGTCGTCCTTGAGGCGCTTGTTGCCCTCGAGCACGATGCGGTTGATCACCGGGTTTTCCTGCACCGTGATGACCACGTTGCCGTTGTTGTTGGCGATCTGGTAGTCGGAGAACAACTCAGTCGCCGCGAGATCGAGCAGCGCCTGGTCCGCCGCAGCAGCCGTATAGACCTGGCCCACACGCAGCTTCACGTAGCTGACGATGGTTTCCGGCTCCAACCGCTGCGCACCAGATACCGCGATCGAGCGGATCACATCGCCCTGCGGCTCACTTGCCGTCGTATCTTCGGCGGCGCTATCGGCCTCGGCCTCCTGCGCAAGCGCGGTGCAAGGCAGGCCTGCCAGCATCGTGCAACCCAGCAGGGTTGCAGCAAAGAATTTGGCACAAGGCGTCGCTGTCTTCGAAACCATTATCCGTCCACTCATCTCGGCACCGCACGCCCCGGAACCAACCTGCCCCTGCCATATTCAAACTGGCCAACCGGGAAAGGTGGGGATTGGCGCGAAAAGCGCCCTTGCCCGATGCGCCAGGCGCAATCAAGCAATCCATCCGTATTGGGAAGCGAGTACCCGTCCTTATCCCCGCCTAGCTACCGAAGATCGGCAACTTGGCAATGTCCAGTATCGTCACGAACAGCATCAGCGCGAGCACAAAGGCCATGCCGGTGCGGAACGCCCATTCCTGACTGCGCGGGCTGGCCGGCTTGCGACGGATTGCCTCTGCCGCATAAAAAGCCAGATGCCCACCGTCGAGGGTCGGGATTGGCAGCAAGTTAATGAATGCCAAGTTAATCGAGATAAACGCGATCAGCTCCACGAACGGGAGCGGGCCGAGGCTAAGCCGCTCGCCCGAAATCTTGGCGATGGTAAGCGGGCCGCCAAGTTCGTCGACAGAGCGTTCGCCGACAATGATCTGCTTGATCCCGGTGACCATCATGCCCATCAGATCGACGCTGCGTTCCGCCCCAAAGGCCAACGCAGAAATCGGCCCCTCGCGCACGAATTCCTGCTCGAACGAACCAATCCCGATCCGGCCGATGCGCGAAGCGTTACCAAAGCGATCCTTCAGCTCGACCTCGGCAATAGTGAGGTCGGTAGTGAGCTCGCTTCCGCCGCGTTCGTAGGTGAGTTCCACCGTGCGGCCGGGATAGGGTAGGATCAGTTCCTGCAGCTGCTGGAAGTTTTCCACCTCCGAGCCATCGACCGCGACGATCCGATCCTCCAGCTCAAGCCCTGCCGCTTCAGCGGGCGAGCCTTGCGTGATCGCCTGCACCACCGGCGGTGTGCTGGGCACGCCAAAGCTCATCGCGAAGCTCGCGAAGATAAGTACCGCGATAAGCAAGTTGGTGAGCGGTCCCGCCGCCACGATCAGCGCGCGCTGGTAAAGCTTGGCGTGCTGGAACGCGCCTCTTTCCGCCGGAGCATCGGGATCAGGCGCGGAGGCCGGGTTCATGTCGCCGACGAACTGTACGTAGCCGCCCATCGGGATCGCCGAAATCCGCCAGCGCGTGCCGCGACTGTCGGTCCGCCCCCACAGCTCCTTGCCGAAACCGACCGAAAAAACCTTCGCGCCAACACCGAACCAGCGGCCAACAAGATAATGCCCGAGTTCGTGCAAAGTGACGAGCGGGCCGAGCATCAGCAGGAAGCCGGCCAGCATCATCCACAGGGGAACCGATTCGAAACTATCTGGCAACTTGCAACATCTCCTTGGCGCGGGCCCTCGCCTCGGCATCGACGCTTAGCACGTCATCGAGGCAGGCAGGCGCATTCGGTCCGAATTTTTCGAGCACCGTGCCAACCAATGCAGCAATTTGGGTGAATTTTATCTGACCGTCCAGAAAAGCGGCCACTGCGACCTCGTTGGCAGCATTGAGCACCGCCGGCGCGCCAGCGCCCGCCTGCGCCGCCTCGCGCGCCAAACGCGTGGCCGGAAAGCGCTCCTCATCGGGGGCGAAAAAGGTCAGTTCGCCGATCGCGGCAAGGTCAAGCGGCTTGCACGGCGTGTCCATCCGCGCTGGGTAAGCCAGGCAAGAGGCGATGGGCACACGCATGTCCGAAGGGCCGAGCTGCGCGAGGGTGGAGCCGTCGCGGTATTCGACCATCGAATGGACAACGCTCTGCGGGTGGACGACGATCCTCAACCGGTCGAGGCCCACCGGGAACAAGTGCCAGGCCTCAATGAATTCGAGCCCCTTGTTCATCATCGTCGCGCTATCGACGCTGATTTTAGCACCCATGTCCCAGTTGGGATGAGCGACGGCCTGTGCGGGGGTGGCAGCCTCAAGCTCGGCGAGCGACTTCGTGCGGAACGGCCCGCCGCTGGCCGTAAGCGTGATCGAGCGTACCTCCTCGATGCGATTGCCTTCGAGGCACTGGAAGATCGCGTTATGCTCGCTGTCGGTCGGCAACAGGGTGGCGCCGTGTCGGGCCACCGCGTCCATCAGGATCGACCCGGCGGAAACCAGCGCCTCCTTGTTGGCAAGCGCGATGGAGCGCCCGTTCTCGACCGCGCGCATTACCGGGCCGAGCCCGGCGCAGCCGACGATGGCGGCCACCGTCATATCGACCGGTCGCGCTGCCGCTTCGCACAAGGCTTCGCGGCCACCGGTGGCCTCAATCGCCGTGCCAGCAAGGTGCTGGCGAAGCTCGTCAAGACAGCTTTCGTCGGACACAACAGCGACTTGCGCGTCGAATTCGATAGCGAGTTTTGCCAGCTTCTCCGCCGAGCAATTGGCCGTGAGCGCCACAACCTGCCAGCGCTCCCGATTACGGCGGATGAGGTCGAGCGTGGAATCGCCGATGGATCCGGTCGCGCCGAGGATGGAAATAGTACGGGTCATGAAAAGCCGAAGATTTGCGGCGCGGTGACGAGCAGATAGATGCCGACGAGCAAGGATACGGCCACCAGCCCGTCGATGCGATCGAGCACGCCGCCGTGGCCCGGAATAAGCTTGGACGAATCTTTCACACCGGCGCGGCGCTTGAGCCAACTTTCCAGAAAATCGCCACTCTGGGCGACAACCGCGATGAGCAGGCCCACCCCGATCAAAGCCGCATAGTCCCCCGCCTGCGGCTGCCAGTAGGGCCCACATCCCGTAGCGAAGCCACCATGTACATAACCAGAGGCTGGCTCACGCCATTCGCAGATCCAGCGCGGCACCTGGGAGTTGAGAACCACGGCCAGCGCGGCCCCGACGGTCCCGCCTGCGAGGCCCGCCCAGGTTTTCGACGGGCTGATCCGCGGCGCGATCTTCGGTCCGCCGATAGACCGCCCGAAGAAATAGGCGAACACGTCCACAGCGATCACCGCGCTGATAATCAATGCCAGCCACGAAATACTCTGCACGCTCACGCTCACGAGCACGAAAACAGCCAGAGCTAGATAAACCGCGCCAAAAACGGTCCAGGCAAGCCTCGCACCTCCGGTGAAACCCGCACTTGCCAGGCGCGAAAACTCCCAGAAACCTGCGGCACCCACGGCAACAATGAACGCCGTAAGCACCCAGCCGCCAAGCCAGATCGCCGCCCCCGCCACAGCTAGCATCACCACAGCGCTCGCCGCGCGCACGCCCAGATCGGACGCGCCCTTCGCCTTGCGGTCAGCGCCCTCCATAACGACGCTCCCTCGTAGCGAATTCTTCGCAAGCCCCGCGCAATTCGGCCTCACCGAAGTCGGGCCAGAGCACATCGGTAAAAATCATCTCGGCATAGGCCGACTGCCACAGCAGGAAGTTCGACAGCCGCACTTCACCGCTGGTGCGGATGAGCAGGTCGAGCGGCGGCAGCTCGGCAGTGTAAAGATGCTTCTCGATGGCAGAGGCCGTCACCTCGCCCTCTTGCGCCGCCAGCGCCGCCGCGCGGACGAGTTCCTGCTGTGCTCCGTAATTCAGCGCAACCGCCAGAGTGCGCGTTCCGCCTGCCGTGCGCTCCAGCGCATCGTCAAGTCGCGCGACAATATCGGGATCGAAGGCGTTGTAATCGCCGATAATTCTTAGGCGCAAACCCTTGGCGATAAAGTCCCCGATGTTCGCTTCGATGAAGCGGCGCATCAGGTTCATCAGGTCGGAGATTTCCTCTGCCTCGCGCTTCCAGTTCTCGCTACTGAAGGCATAGAGCGTAAGGCACTCGATCCCGAGCACCTCGCACGCCTCGACCACGCGCTTGACCGCATCGCCGCCCGCCTTGTGCCCCATGGCACGCGGCAGCCTGCGTTTCTTCGCCCAGCGGCCATTGCCGTCCATGATGATGGCGACATGACGGGGATAGGACGGTGCGGACATGGAAACCTTTCTGGCGCTTACTGCGTCAGGATTTCCTTTTCCTTGGCTTCGGTCGCCTTGTCCACATCGGCCACATACTGATCGGTCAGCTTCTGCACCTCGTCCTCAAGCCGCTTGCGCTCGTCCTCGGAGATTTCCTTCTTCTTCTCGTCGTCCTTGAGCGCCTCGTTGGCGTCGCGGCGCACGTTGCGGATGGCGATCTTGGCCTGCTCGCCATAGTTCCCGGCCAGCTTGGCCAGTTCCTTGCGCCGCTCTTCGTTGAGATCGGGCAGCGGCAGACGGATCGTCTGCCCGTCGCTCATCGGGTTGAGGCCGAGATTGGCTTTGGTGATGCCCTTTTCCACGGCGCTGACGTTCGACTTGTCCCACACCTGCACGCTGAGCATACGCGGCTCCGGCGCCGACACCGTGGCCACCTGGCTGAGCGGCATCATCGAGCCGTAAACCTCGACCACGACCGGATCGAGCAATGCGGTGTTCGCGCGGCCGGTACGCAGGCCGCCCAGGTCGCTCTTGAGGCTCTCCACTGCGCCCGCCATGCGGCGTTCCACGTCAGCCTTGTCGTATTTTGCCATGATAAATTCCTGAAATTCTTTATGTCTGAGTCAGTCCTTGCGGACAATCGTCTGCACACCCTCACCCGCCAGAACGCGCGCAACATTGCCCTTCTCGCGGATCGAGAACACCACGATCGGGATGTCGTTCTCGCGGCACAGCGCCACTGCCGCTGCATCCATAACCTTGAGATTGGCCGAAAGCACCTGCGAATACGAGATAGTTTCGAAGCGCACCGCATCGTCGGCCTTTTTCGGGTCCTTGTCATAGACCCCGTCAACGCTGGTGCCCTTGAGCAGCGCGTCGCAATTCATCTCCGCCGCGCGCAGCGCTGCGCCGGTGTCGGTGGTGAAGAAAGGGTTGCCGGTGCCTGCGGCGAAGATCACGATCCGCCCCTTTTCCAGATGCCGCTCTGCGCGGCGGCGGATATAGGGCTCACACACGGCGGGCATGGGAATGGCGCTCTGCACGCGGGTTTCCACGCCCGCATTCTCAAGCGCGTTCTGCATCGCGAGCGCGTTCATCACGGTCGCCATCATGCCCATATAGTCGGCGGTGGTGCGGTCGAGCCCCTTGGCCGCGCCCGAGATACCGCGAAAGATGTTACCGCCGCCGATCACGAGGCAGATTTCCAGCCCCGTGGCGTGAGCGGCCTTCACCTCTTCGGCGAGCCCCGCCACGAACTCGGCATCGATCCCGAATTCCTGCTCGCCCATCAGCACTTCGCCCGAGAGTTTGAGCAAGATGCGCTTGGTGTCGGGCAAAAGCATGTGGGGGTATCCTAAGGCAAGAATGCGTGTTGGCGGCGTCTTAGTGCGCGGGCCGTCCACTGCCAAGGGGGCTATGGCCGCGCCGCACAGCAAAACGGCCGCCGGAGCATCCCCCGGCGGCCGCTGTGTTGCTTCAAATGATCGAAAGGATCAGCCGGCCACAGCCGCGGCAACTTCTGCCGCGAAGTCGGTCTCTTCCTTTTCGATGCCTTCGCCGAGCTGGAAGCGGACATAGTCCTTCAGCACGATCGACGTGCCAGCTTCCTTGCCGGCCTTGGCGACCACGTCAGCGATCGGGGTCTTGTTGTCCATCACGAAGATCTGGCTGAGGAGAGCGTTCTCCTTGGCGTACTTCTTGACAGCACCGTCGACCATCTTCTCCTGCACTTCGGCGGGCTTGCCGCTTTCGGCAGCCTTTTCCGCAGCGATCTTGCGCTCGCGCTCGATCACGTCGGCATCGAGGCCGTCAGCGTCCAGCGCCTGCGGGAAGGCAGCAGCGATGTGCATGGCGATCTGCTTGCCGAGCGGCTCGAGCACGTCGGCACCGGCTTCGCTCTCAAGCGCGACCAGCACGCCGATCTTGCCAAGGTTCGGCGCGGCGGCATTGTGCATGTAGGGCACGATCACACCGTTCGACACGGCCACGCTCTTCATGCGGCGAACCTGCTGGTTCTCGCCGATGGTGGCGACATTGTTGGTCAGCTTGTCGGCCACGGTGCCGCCGTCGGGATAGGTGGCAGCCTTGAGCGCTTCCACATCGTCACCCTCGATGCCGAGAGCGACCTGCGTCGTCTTGCGCACGAAGTCCTGGAACTGCTCATTCTTGGCAACGAAGTCGGTTTCCGAGTTCACCTCGACCGCAACGCCCTTGGTGCCTTCGACAGCCACGCCGACGAGACCCTCGGCCGCGGTACGGCTCGACTTCTTCTGCACGGCGGCGAGACCCTTGGCGCGCAGTGCGTCGACCGCGGCTTCGATGTCGCCGTTGGTTTCTTCGAGCGCCTTCTTGGCGTCCATCATGCCTGCGCCGGTCTTTTCGCGGAGCGCCTTCACGTCGCTTGCGGTAAATGCAGCCATTGTTTTCTTCCTTTATTTTGTTCCGGTGGCGCCGGACCTGTGATGGCCGGCGCCTTGGAGTGCCTGTGTGACATGCCGCTTACATTGAGCGGCGCGCGGCCGGATCAGGCGTCGGCAGCAGCCGGAGCTTCGCTAACGGCAGCCTCTTCCGGCGGGACGTCCATGGCACCGATGTCGGCACCCGAATCGGTCACACCTTCGCCGCGACCGCTCGACGCGGCAGCAGCCACCGCCTCGCAATAGAGGCGCACGGCGCGGCTGGCGTCGTCGTTACCGGGAATCGGGAACGCGATGCCCGAGGGATCGACGTTCGTATCGAGCACGGCCACGACCGGAATACCAAGCACGTTGGCTTCCTTGATTGCGAGGTCTTCCTTGTTGGCGTCGATGACGAACATCACGTCGGGAACGCCGCCCATGTCGCGGATGCCGCCGAGCGAAAGCTCAAGCTTGTCGCGCTCACGGGTGAGGTTGAGGATTTCCTTCTTGGTCAGGCCAGCGGTGTCGCCGTTGAGCGTTTCTTCCAGCGTCTTGAGACGACGGATCGAGCCCGAAATGGTCTTCCAGTTGGTGAGCATACCGCCCAGCCACCGGTGGTTGACGAAGTGCTGGCCGCACGAACGCGCAGCCTGTGCAATCGGCTCAGAAGCCTGGCGCTTCGTGCCGACGAACAGCACCTTGCCACCAGCGCGGGCAGTCGCCTGCACGAAGTCGAGCGCACGGGCCATCAGCGGCACGGTCTGCGACAGGTCGATGATGTGAACACCGTTGCGGGCACCGAAAATATACGGCTTCATCCGCGGGTTCCAGCGGTGGGTCTGGTGGCCGAAGTGTGCGCCGGCCTCGATCAATTGCTGCATCGTGACGGTAGGAGCCGCCATAGGTAAATTCCTTTCCGGTTAAGCCTCTGGATAGCGGGGAACCGGACCCGGCAAGAAGCCGGATGCGGCACCGGTGATGTGTGCCATCCATGTGGATTTGCTGAAAAACGCCCATGCGAGGGAATCGCATGACCCGCTTCAACGCGGCGGCCTTTAACGCCCTTGCGAGAATTAATCCAGCCCCAACTACGCAAAGCGCGCCGCGAGGCCCGGAACCAAGCCGACCTTCGCCATTTGTTCCAAAATGGTGGCAAAACCACTTGACGGACTGGAACAAAAAAAGAACAAAGGCCGCATTGAGAACATTGCCGGAACATCCGGTGATTCGCAACTAGGAAGACTACGATGATCTTTGCTGTCGCTCTCTCGCTATTTTTCGGCGTTTTGGCCGGGCTTTCTTTACTCGTATGCTATCGTTCGGGCGCTGAAGGCCTTGCGCAGTGGCGCACGATCAAGGCGGAATTGGCGCTTATCGATCAGGCCGGTCGGCAAGAGATTGCTCCACTTCGTCCACGCCCAACGGCTTTCGCGCAGGGGGCCTGGCGGCTTCATCGCGGGCGCGCCTGACCTTGGCATAGCGCACGATGCCAAGCGGCATCAGCGCGAGGTAGATTGTGGAGATAAACGCCAGCGTCCACCACGGCTCGCTCAGCAGCGCGGCGAACAACAGGCCCGAAAGCGCAATGGCAGGGAGGCGCACGTCGGAAGACGGACGCAGCGATTTCCAGCTCAAGGTGGCAATGTTGCTGATCATCAGTACCGCTATTGCCAGCGCCCAGAGGCCCACCAATATCGGCTCACGGAAGATCGCAAGGCCGCTGCCCAGCCACAAATAGAGAGGCAGAAACACCAGCCCCGCCCCGACCGGCGCCGGAACACCGGTGAGAAAACCGGCAGACTTATGGGGCTGCTCATCGACATCGATCTGCGCATTGAACCGCGCAAGGCGCAAAGCGCAGCAGATCGCAAAGGCCAAAGCCGCGAACCAGCCCAGGCGCGGCAAGTCTTGCAAAGACCACAGGAACAACACCAGCGCGGGCGCCATGCCGAAACTGAGCGAATCGGCCAGACTGTCCAGTTCGGCGCCAAAGCGCGACTGCGCCTTCAAGAGCCGCGCAATACGGCCATCGATCCCGTCGAGCATACCGGCGAGGATGATGGCGAACATGGTCTTTTCCCACTCGCCTTCGATGGCGAAGCGGATGCCGGTCAGCCCGGAGCACAGGGCTGCTGCCGTAATCGCATTGGGCAGCACCGCGCGCATCGATAGCCCACGCGGGGCCAGTGAGCGCTGAGTCGATTCATGTTCGCTGGCCTTGGGGCCGAGCCAAGCCGGGCCATGCGGCACGGGACGCTCCTCATAAGGCAGCTCATTGCGGTCGATATCTTCGTCGCTCATAGTTGCCCCCTCACTGGGTCACGCCTTCGATCAAAGCTGTTGCCCCGATCTCGGCCAAAACGGTTTCGCCTGCGATCATCCGCTGACCGGGGAGAACCTTGGGGTCAGTTCCGGCGGGCAGATAGACATCGACCCGGCTGCCGAACCGAATCAGCCCAACCCGCTGCCCTGCCGCGACAATGTCACCAGGCTTCACGAAGGGCACGATTCGGCGCGCCACCAGTCCGGCGATCTGAGTAAAGCCAACGGCCGCTCCGTCGGCCTTTTCGATCAGGATATGCTGCCGCTCGTTCTCTTCGCTGGCCTTGTCGAGGTCGGCATTGAGAAAGCGGCCCGGCACATAGACAATGCGCCGAATCGTCCCGGCGACGGGCGCGCGGTTGATGTGAACATCGAACACCGACATGAAAATCGAGATTCGCGTAACCGGCTCGCTGCCGAGGCCGGGGCGCCCCTGCTCATCAGCGCCCTGCAATTCGGGCGGCGGGGCAACCTGCGTAATCAGCGAAACCATGCCATCAGCGGGGGCCACGATCAGCCGGTCGCTTTGCGGCACCACGCGTTCGGGATCGCGGAAGAATGCGAACACACCGCCGGTCAGCGCCAGCAGCGGCCAGCCCAGATATTCCCAGTCGACCAGGAACAGCACGATCAGCGAGATCGCAAGCGCCAATAGCCCGAAGCGGCGCCCCTCGGGATGGACGGGCGGAAAGCTCCACTCGCCAATACCGCGCCCGCGATTATCTTTCAGTTCACCTGCCATCGCCGCAAGTTAGTGAATCAGGCCTTGGCCTACAAGCGCAGCCACCGGCTTATACGCGGGTTTGCTGCGCCTAAGAGCGAGAAACGCATCATTGGGGAGCGGCGGTGGTGGACAGGGCTGGATTCGAACCAGCGTACGCTTGCGCGGGCAGATTTACAGTCTGCTGCCTTTAACCACTCGGCCACCTGTCCACACAGATGCCGGATGCAGGCCCGAGAACCTGCTGCGAAAGTGGCCCCAAAATGGGTGCCGCTCCGGCCGAGAGGCGCCCCTTTGGCGAAGCGCCGCTTGCCTGTCAATGGTCGCACTGGCACTAGGCGCGCGAAAGTTAGGACACGAAATGGCAAAACAGTCGGAAAAACGAAATTTGCGCGGCCGTGCTGGACGCATGAAAGGCGGACGTGGCTCGGGTCGTACGAACAAAGGCGCGGTGCGCCTATGGGGCCGTCACGCGGTTGAGGCAGCGCTGCTTAACCCTGTGCGGCAACACCGCAAGCTCTGGGCCACCCACGAGGGCATAGAGAGCCTGTGCGGCGATCTTCCGCCCGATTTCCCGCTCGAATATGCCGGACCGGAAGACCTCGCCCGCCTCGTCGCGCGCGATGCGCCGCACCAGGGGCTGGTGCTCGAATGCGAACCGCTTGAGGATCTGCACCTCAGCGAAGTGCTCGCGAGCGACGACAATCGGCCGATTCTCCTGCTCGATCAGGTGACCGACCCCCACAATGTCGGCGCGATTCTCCGCTCGGCGGCGGCCTTCGATGCTGCTGCCATCGTAACGCAGGATCGCCATGCCCCGCCTGAAGGCGGCGTGCTGGCAAAGTCTGCCTCCGGGGCGCTGGAAAAGGTGCCGTGGGTGCGGGTCGTCAACCTGTCACGCGCGCTCGAAGAAATTGCCGCAGCCGGATACTGGCGCATCGGCCTGACCGGCGAGGCGGAGGCCACGCTTGCCGAGGCCCTTCCCGCCGGACCGGTGGCTCTGGTGCTGGGCGCGGAAGGCGAAGGGATGCGCGCCAACGTCGAGAGCCACTGCGATGCGCTCGCCAAACTGCCGATCAGCGAGGCGATGGAAAGCCTCAACGTATCGAACGCCGCCGCCATCGCGCTTTACGCCATAGCGAC
Organism: Aurantiacibacter suaedae; assembly: GCF_005434915.1. Classification (GTDB taxonomy): domain Bacteria; phylum Pseudomonadota; class Alphaproteobacteria; order Sphingomonadales; family Sphingomonadaceae; genus Alteraurantiacibacter; species Alteraurantiacibacter suaedae. The sequence continues at coordinate 136,571 of NZ_SKCG01000001.1, read as the reverse complement.
GCGCGTAGAAGGCTGATCACCGCTTCGGACAAAGAAAAAGCCGTCCCGCAAGGGACGGCTTATCTTGCCGACCATGAAGGCCGGACGAAAGTTGGTTCGGCTTAGTTGACCGCATCCTTGAGGCCCTTGCCAGCCTTGAACTTGGGCTGGGTGGAAGCCTTGATCGTCATCGGTTCGCCGGTGCGCGGATTGCGACCGGTCGACGCCTTGCGCTTCGCAACCGAGAAGGTGCCAAAGCCGACCAGGCGCACTTCATCGCCCTTCGAAAGAGCCCCGGTAATGGTGTCGAACACACCCTCCACAGCCTTTGTGGCATCGTTGCGCGACAGGCCGCTGACGTCAGCAACGGCACCGATCAATTCGTTCTTGTTCATCTCGTTGGAAACCCCTCGTTCCAGTGTCATAGCGGCGGGCCAAGAAGCGAAAACAGACTCGCCACGCTGGCGCAGCAAGAGAGCGACTTTTCCCGCTAGTGTCAAAGGCAAAGCCACTCCAAGTGGCGCAATTCCGCGGTAAATCGAGATTTTAGGTTATTCGGGTTACCATTAGATACTGAACCAACCGCAGCAATGGTCAATTTGCTGGCGTAAGTGGAGCCGATTCGCTGCGGCGCAACCACGGTGATGCGCCGCAGCAGAAGCTCAATGCGCCGTCGGCGATGGCGGCGCGTCGGTCCCACCGGCGGCGGGCTGGCTCGCCAGATCGTCGGCCTCGGTCCATTCGATGGGCGCTGGAATCGCGCTCAACGCATGTTCCAGCACCTGGTCGACATGGCTCACCGGAACGATCTCCAAGCCTTCCTTCACATTGTCGGGAATCTCGGCGAGATCTTTTTCATTCTCCTCCGGAATGAGCACCTTTTTGATCCCACCACGCAGCGCCGCGAGTAGCTTCTCCTTCAAGCCGCCAATCGGGAGCACCCGACCGCGAAGGGTAACCTCGCCGGTCATCGCCACTTCGGGGCGCACGGTGATACCGGTCAGCGTCGAGACGATCGAGGTGACCATCCCGATGCCCGCGCTCGGTCCATCTTTGGGCACCGCGCCTTCGGGCAGGTGGATATGGATGTTCTTGCGCGCAAAGACGCTCGGCTTGATACCGTAGGCTGGCGCGCGCGCCTTCACGAAACTGAAAGCCGCGGCGACACTCTCGTTCATCACGTCGCCGAGCTTGCCGGTGGTCTTCACCTCGCCCTTGCCCGGTGTCGTGACGCTTTCGATTGTGAGCAGCTCACCGCCAACCGAAGTCCAGGCGAGGCCCGTCACCGCGCCGACCTGCGCCTCATCTTCCGATACGCCGTGCTTGAAGCGGCGAACCCCGGAGAAATCCGACAAATTTTCGGGCGTCACGGTGACGCTTTTGGTTCTGCCTTCGAGTATCTGGCGCAGCGCCTTGCGGCACAGCTTGGCAATCTCTCGTTCAAGCGTGCGCACGCCCGCCTCGCGGGTGTAATAACGGATCAGGTCGCGCAGGCCTTCTTCGGTGAGCGTGAACTCGCCCTTCTTGAGCCCGTGGGCTTTGATCTGCTTGGAAACGAGGTGCCGTGTCGCGATTTCGACCTTCTCATCCTCGGTGTAACCTTCGAGACGGATGATCTCCATCCGGTCAAGCAACGGCTGCGGCAGGTTCAGCGAGTTCGCCGTGCAGACGAACATCACGCCAGACAGGTCGATATCGAGTTCGAGATAGTGATCCTGGAACTTCGCGTTCTGCTCGGGATCAAGCACCTCGAGCAGCGCCGAAGCCGGATCGCCGCGGAAATCCTGACCGAGCTTGTCGATCTCGTCGAGCAGGAACAGCGGGTTGCTGGCACCGGCCTTCTTCAGGTTAGACACAATCTTGCCCGGCATCGAACCGATGTAGGTGCGCCGATGGCCACGAATCTCGGCCTCGTCGCGCACACCGCCCAACGACTGGCGGATGAACTCACGCCCGGTTGCCTTGGCGATCGACTTGCCGAGGCTGGTCTTGCCGACGCCGGGAGGGCCGACGAGGCACAGGATCGGCCCCTTTAGTTTGTTGGTGCGCGCCTGCACCGCAAGATATTCGACAATCCTGTCCTTCACCTTGTCGAGCGCGTAGTGGTCGGCATCGAGCACCTCCTGCGCCTTGGCGAGATCCTTCTTGAGGCGGCTCTTCTTGCCCCAGGGCAGGCCGAGCAGCACATCGAGATAGTTGCGCACCACGGTGGCTTCGGCGCTCATCGGCTGCATCGATTTCAGCTTTTTGAGTTCCGCCTCGGCCTTGGTCCGGGCTTCCTTGGAAAGCTTGGTTTCGGCGATCTGCTTGGTGAGTTCGGCTATCTCGTCGCCCTCATCGCCCTCGCCGCCGCCCAGCTCGCTCTGGATCGCCTTCAATTGCTCGTTGAGATAGTATTCGCGCTGGGTCTTTTCCATCTGCCGCTTCACGCGGCCACGGATCTTGCGCTCGACCTGAAGGACCGAAAGCTCGCCCTCCATCACCGAGAAGACCATCTCCAGCCGCTTGAGAACATCGACCTCGGCAAGCAGCTGCTGCTTGCTATCGACCTTGGCGGCAAGGCTGGCGGCAATGGCATCGGCCAGCGCGCCCGCGTCTTCGATGTCGCGCAACTCGCCCTCGATCTCGTCGCTGAGCTTCTTGTTGTGGCGCGCATATTCGGCGAACTGGTCAAGTGCCGAGCGCATCATCGCCGAGACTTCGCTGCCCGAGGCGGTCTGCTCCTCGATCAGCGCGGTCTGTGCGAGAACGAAGCCATCGCTCTCGCGCATGTCGAGCATCCTGGCGCGCGCCTGCCCTTCGACCAGCACGCGAACGGTGCCGTCGGGCAGTTTGAGCATCTGCTGAACCTGCGCGATCACGCCGACGTCATAAAGATCGTCAGCCTCGGGATCGTCACAGTTGGGATCGAGCTGGGCGACCAGCAGGATGTCCTGATCGCCCGCCATGGCCGCTTCAAGCGCGGCGACCGACTTGTCGCGGCCCACGAACAGGGGCACGACCATGCCGGGAAACACGACGATGTCGCGCAGGGGAAGAAGGGGAAATGCGGTCATAATAGGTATCCGAAAGCTCTGTTTGCTCAAGGATATGGGGACGACCGGCCGCCCCTGCAATGCGGTGAAAGGCCGGGGCTGTGGACGGAGCCACTAGCGACCGGCCATCGCATCACCCCATGCCCGGCAGATTGAACCCCGGCGGCAGGCCGAGGCCGGACTGCATTTCCTGCATCTGCTCGTTGGCGGCGCGGTCCGCCTTGTCGCGCGCATCGTTGAAGGCGGCCGCGACCAGGTCTTCCAGCATCTGCTTCTCGTCTGGCACGATCAGGCTGTCATCGATGGCCACGCCGATGATCCGGCCGCGCGCGCTGGCACGCACTTTCACCAGACCGCCACCCGAATTGCCTTCGACCTCGATATTGTCGAGCTTCACCTGCGCATCGCTCATCTGTTGCTGGATCTTCTGCGCCGCTTCCTGCGCGGCCTTCATCATTTCTTCCATGCTCTGCATTGTTCAATCCTTGCTTTAGCCGCGCTGGCTCCATTGCTGGTGGCCGCGCGGCGCTTCTGTTTCCTCAACAAATTCTGCCCCCGGAAAGGCCTCGAGAGTGGCCCGCACCAGCGGGTGGGCTCGCACCCGCGCTTGCTCCGCCGCCGCTTCGGCCTCGGCCTGCTCGGTGAGCGAGGGGGCGCCCTGCCCCTCCCCGCGTTCGACCCGCCAGCTTGCACCGGTGGCTTTCACCAGCGCCTCGCGAATCTCGCGCGAGGGATCATCTTTGATGCCGTCTGCGAGTTGGTAGATCAGTTCGCCCGGCGCAAGGCTGATTACCCGCACCCAGTCGCGCATAGTGGCTGCTGCGATCAGCGCGCCACTGGCATCGACCCGGTCCACCAGCTCGGACCAGTCGATCCCAGCAACCTGCACCGAAGCGACTGGCGCTGCGGCTACCGCCCCTGTCGGCGCACTGGCGGACGGCGCACCAGCGGAGGGCGCAGCGCCGCCCGAACCGCTTGCGGCCATATCCTGCAATTGGCGAGCGAGTTTGCCCGGATCAGGCATATCGGCGGCATGGAGAACGCGCAGAAGCGCCATTTGCGCCGCCACCAGCGGATCGGGCGCGCGCGCCACCTCCTCATGCCCCTTGAGCAGCAGCTGCCACAAACGGTGGACCTGCCCCGGCGACAAGCGCCCGGCCCAGTCGCTCACCGCTTCGCGCTCGTCAGCGACAGGCGCATCGCTTTCACCGCCGGCGACCTGGGCCAGCGCGATCTTGTGCGTAAACTCCATCAAGGAACGGATCAGCGCCAGCGGCTCCACCCCCAGCGCATATTGCCCGTCGACCGCCGAAAGCATTTCGGGTGCATCGCCTTTCAGCAGATGCTCGAACAATCGCCGCCGCGCGCCGCGGTCGGCAAGGCCGAGCATCGACTGGACCTTCGCCGCCGTCACCTTGGTTTCGCCTTCGCCCGAATCCATATCGGCATGGGCAATGGCCTGATCGAGGATCGACAACCCGTCACGCACCGATCCTTCCGCAGCAGCGGCGACCAGCGCGATTGCCTCGTCCTCGGCTGTCACCCCTTCCAGCTCGCAGATATGCGCGAAGTGGCTGGCCAGCAGCTCGCTCGGAATGCGCCGCAGGTCGAAGCGCTGCGTGCGGCTGAGCACCGTCACCGGCAGCTTTTCGACCTCGGTGGTCGCGAACAGGAACTTCACATGGGCGGGCGGCTCTTCGAGCGTCTTCAGCAACGCGTTGAAGGCGTTGCGCGAGAGCATGTGGACTTCGTCGATGATGTAGATCTTGTAGCGCGCCGATACGGCGGAATAACGCACCGCCTCGATGATCTCGCGCACATCGTCCACGCCGGTGTGGCTGGCGGCGTCCATCTCGATCACGTCGATATGGCGGCCTTCGGCGATGGCCTTGCAGGGCTCGCACACCCCGCACGGGTTGATCGTGGGGCCGCCCTCGCCATCGGGGCCGACGCAGTTGAGCGCCTTGGCGATCAGCCGCGCGGTGCTGGTCTTGCCGACCCCGCGCACGCCGGTCATCAGGAAGGCATGGGCCAGCCGGTCGCGCGCGATCGCGTTCGACAGCGTACGCACCATCGGCTCCTGCCCGATCAGCTCGGAGAAGGTCTGCGGACGGTACTTTCGCGCAAGCACGCGATAGGGCTGATTCGCAGCCGGAGGCGCTGTGGCAGGCGCAACGGGTGCGGGAGCGGCCTCCTCCGCCACACGCGCAGGCGCGGCAACTGGCTCCGAATCGCCGAACATCGCGTTTTGCCCTGCTGCCTCAAGCTCGGCAGCGCTCGGCTGGGCCTCTTCCTCTTCGCCCTGATCCCAAGGCGGCAGGCCAGAATTGTCCGGTGAATCGCTCATCGCTGTAATCTAGGCCCGGGCTTGCCCGCTGTCGAACGATTGCAGAAGCGCTGTGCCCGCATAATTCTCTGCCTGAGGGGTAAGAGGAGCCGAGCGACCCGCCGCAAGACACTTGGGCTGCTTCCTTCCGGACCTGACCCGGTGAGCGAACGCAAACGTCCACCCGACTCCCGGCGCGCCATATGGCAACCTAGCGACTATAGTTCAAGCGCAAGATCACGCTTCGGGGCGAACAAGCTCCGCTGCGATAGCGCCCACCTCGGCCGCAAGCTCGTCGACAAAGGCACCCGTCTCTCGCGGGCGATCGAGCATGAAGGCCAGCGTGTACCAGCCGCTGCCATCGGGATCGAACACCGCGATATCGTTGATCTCCACTGCGCCGGGTTCGGCACAATACCAGGTCTTGTCGCCTACGCGCCAACCTTCGGGCACGCCCGCACGCAGCCGGTCTAGCCCGGTCACGCTGGCGTTCAGCCACCCGGCGAGATGATCGCGCTGGGCCGCGCCGAGAATCGCATCGTCGTGCATGACTTTGCGATAGGTTTCGGCAAAGGCCAGCGGAGCGGTGGTGTCGCGCGGATCGCCGGCAGCGTTTTCGTTGAGTTCCAGTTCGCGCCGGTCAAGCCGCGTCACATCGTCGCCCAAAGTGCGAATCCACTGCGTCAGTCCGCTCGGGCCGCCGACCTGATCGAGCAAGAGATTGGCCGCAGCGTTATCGCTGACGGTCACGATATGCTCGGCCGCCTCGCCGACCGTCATCCATCCTTCGTCCAGCCGCGAGCGGGTGAACGGCGCATGGCCTTCCACCGCCGCCGGATTGATCGTCAGCCGGTCATCGAGCTGCAACCCGTTCGGGTCTGAGAGGATACGCGCGGCAAGCAGGGTCTTGAAGGTCGAGCACATAGCAAAGCGCTCGTCGCCGCGCTGCGAGAGGATGAAGCGCCCTGCGGGATCGACCAGCGCGACGCCAAGCCGGCCGCCGCTGCGTTTCTCGATATCGATAATTCGCGCCTTTGCCGCCGCGATTGCCACGGCAGAGGGCGCGCTTGCCTCGCTCTGCACCTCGCTAGCGGACGCGAAACATCCGCCCGCCGCGATCAGCGCGGCGAGAATACCGTAAGTCCAGATTTTCACTTGTGGCCAGACTCTTACTTGAAGTTGTCAGCGTAAGCCTGAATCTTCAGCGCGCGCGGCGGGGTCTTATGGACGATGACATCGATGCCATGTTTGCTGGCATAGTCCTGCGCCGCTTCGCAGCTTTCGAACTTCAGCTGCACCTGCTGCTGGGTGTCGCCGCTCCCGGCCCAGCCCATCAAAGGATCGGGCTTCTTGGCTTCGGCGGGCACGAAATCGAGCACCCACTGGTCGGTGCGGGCCTTGCCGGACTGCATGGCGTTCTTCGGACGCTGGTAGATACGGGCTTGCATGGCCACGGCCTTAATTCACTCGCCCGATTTCTGGAAGGCGTTTTTCGTCCGCAAGCTCGGCTTTTCAGTCCACGGTTCATCGGGCCAGCGATGTTTCGGGTAGCGACCCTTCATATCCTTGGCGACATCGGCCCACGATCCGCGCCAGAAACCGGGCAGGTCGCGTGTGGCCTGAAGCGGTCTTCCCGCCGGGCTGGTGAGGTGGATAAGCAAGGGCGCGGTGCCGATCATCGGATGCTGGTCGAGCCCGAACAGCGCCTGCACCCGCACCTCGCAGGCAGGGGCGTGATCGCTGTCGTAGTCGATGGCATGGTGCGTGCCTGCGGGGCTGACGAACTGGCGCGGGGCGAGCTTGTCGAGGATCTGGCGCTCGTCCCACGACAGCAGGTTCAGCGCCGCCTCTGCATAGCGCCCTGCCGGCAGATCGAGCTTGCGCTTTCCGTCTAGCAGCGGGGCCAGCCATTCATCGGCCCGCACCGCCATCTGTTCGGGGTCGAGCGCTGCGATCCCGGCGAACCGCCCTCGGGCGAGCAGACTTTTGGGCAGCAAGTCCACAAGGTTTTCCACAGCCTTATCCACGAGCAGCGCGGTGATAGCCTCGCGGTCGGGCTCCGGGTCAGGCCCGCTGGCGAGCGTGATCGCGCCCAGCCGCCGCTCGCGCCGCGCCTCGACCCTGCCCTCGCCCGCATTCCAGCGCGCCACGGAGCGTTTTTCGATCAGGTGGCCAAGGTGTTGTTCGATCTCATCCAGCGCCAGCAGCGCGGCGGCGGTGATGCGGGCGGCCTTGGCCTGCCCCTGCGCATCGCCGATCGCAAGCCACTCGGCGCGTGCGAGCGGGCTCGCCGGATCGAGCCGATAACCGCGCCCGCCCGCCGAAAGCCAGGTCTCGCCCGAGGGATCACGGCGGCGGGCGATGTTATCGGGCAGCGCGCGGGCGATGAGGATGGCTGGTGCCTGTCCTTCGACAAGCTCAGGACGAGCGGGGGTGGTGCTAGCCTCCATCCGCTCAGGCTGAGCCTGTCGAAGCCCACGCGCCAGCTTCGCCCACCGCTGCGCCAGTTTGCGCGCCGCCTCAGCCCGCCCTGAGCGCTCGCCATCCCAGCGCATCAGCCGCGCTTCGAGGTCTTCGCCGCGCCCGCCGAGCCCGCGCTCCTGCAACAGCACCGCCAGCTTCGCCCCCAGCAACGCCGCGCCGCTGTCCGCTCCGGCAAGCACCATGGCCGCCTGCCACGGCTCCATCGGCAGCGCCGCAATCGCGCGGCCCTGCGCGGTGATCGCGCCGGCCTCATCGAGCGCACCAAGCTTGCCCAGCCGCTCCCGCGCCGAGCCAAGCGAAGCGTCGGGCGGCGGATCAAGCCAGGCGAGGCTCAGCGGGTCGGCTACGCCCCACTGCGCGAGGCTCAGCACCAGCGGCGCAAGATCGGCGGTGAGCATCTCGGGCGGATCGAACGCGGGCCGTCCGGCATGGCCCGCCTCCTCCCACAGGCGATAGGCGACCCCCGGCCCCTGGCGCGCCGCACGGCCTGCGCGCTGGGCAGCGGCGGCCTGACTGGCGCGGGTGGTGACAAGATGTGTAGTCCCCGCCGCCCGGTCGAACTCGGCGCGGCGGGCCAGCCCGCTATCGACCACCACCGAAACGCCGTCGAGCGTGAGCGAGGTCTCGGCAATGCTGGTGGCAAGCACGATGCACCGCCGCCCTTCGGGATCGCGCCGGATTGCCGCGCGCTGCGCGGCGGGCTCGACCTGACCGTGCAGCGGCAGCACCGGCATGTTCGGGAGCTTCTCACAAAGTCGCTCGCGTACCCGCTCGATTTCGCCCACGCCGGGAAGGAAGGCAAGAATATCGCCCAGCTCCTCGCGCCAAGCCGTGAGCACGGCGGAGGCCATCGTCTCATCCAGCCGCTTTTCGGGTGCTGCACCCAACCAGCGGATCGCCAATGGATAGGCCTTGCCCGCGCTCTCGATTACCGGCGCGCCCTCGCCCAGAAGACGGGCGAAGCGGGTGCCGTCGATGGTCGCTGACATCACGCAGATACGCAGGTCTTCGCGCAGCACGCCTTGCGTTTCGCGCGCCAGCGCGAGGCCGAGGTCGCTATCGAGATGGCGTTCGTGCGCCTCGTCGAATAGCAGGCAGGAAACGCCTGCAAGTTCCTGATCGTCAAGCAATCTGTTGACCAGGATGGCCTCGGTGACGACCAGAATTCGTGTCGCCTTCGACTGTTTGGAATCGAGCCGGGTCAGGTAGCCAACTCTGTGCCCGACTTCCTCACCAAGCATTTGCGCGATCCGCTCGGCAGCAGCGCGCGCGGCGACACGGCGCGGCGAGGTGAGGATGATCTGGTCGGTGCACCAAGGCTCGTCGAGCAGCGCGGGGGCAACGGCGGTGGTCTTGCCCGCCCCCGGCGGCGCGATCAGGACTGCGCTTGGACCCTCGCGCAGGGCGGCAAGCAGCTCGGGCAGCACGGCCTGGATGGGGAGCGCGTCACTCACCATTTTCATCCCGCTCGTGCTGAGCTTGTCGAAGCACTGCCCTTCCTTCCGGACGAAGGCTCTAAAGAGGAAAGCAACCCTTCCACAAGCTCAGGGCGAGCGGTGGAGGTGCTAATACGCGCGCGAAACCGCGAACTGCGCCGCCTCGACCATCGCCCGGCGCGCCTTGCTGTCGGGGAACATCGCCAGCGCATCGCAGGCCTTCTGCGCAAAGTGGCGCGCTCGCTCGCGGGTGGCGGAGATGCAGTCGTGCCGCCCGATCAGCTCGACCGCATGGGCTAGATCCTCGTCGGTATCGCGGAAGCCGGCGATGGCCTCCTCCCAGAACTGCCGCTCTTCCGGCGTGCCGCGCGCATAGGCGAGGATCACCGGCAGAGTCATCTTGCCCTCGCGGAAATCGTCGCCCCGGTCCTTGCCCATTTCGGCGGCATCCGAATCGTAGTCGATCGCATCGTCGATCAGCTGGAATGCCACGCCGAGGTTGCGACCATAGTCGTCAAGCGCGCGCTCAGCGGCTTCGTCCTTCTCCGCGACCACGGCAGCGATCCGGCTGGCGGCGGCGAACAGCGCCGCCGTCTTCGCCCCGATGATGCCCAGGTAGCGATCCTCGCTGGTTTCGATCTTGCGCTGAGCGGTCAGCTGGTCGACCTCGCCCTGCGCGATGGTCGCGCTGGCGCTGGAGAGGATTTTCAGCACCTTGAGGCTGCCATCTTCGACCATCAGCTCGAACGCGCGGCTGAACAGAAAATCGCCCACCAGCACCGTCGCCGGATTGCCGAACACGATGTTGGCCGCTTCCTTGCCCCGGCGCATCTCGCTGCCATCGACCACGTCGTCGTGCAGCAGGGTGGCGGTGTGGATGAACTCGACCGCAGCGGCGAGCTTGTGATGGCGCGTGCCTTCATAGCCAAGCAGCTCTGCACCCGCGAGCGTGAGCATCGGGCGCATACGCTTGCCCCCGCCCGCGATCAGGTGCCCGGCAAGCGCCGGAATCAGCGGAATTTCGCTTTGCATCCGTTGCAGGATGATCTGGTTGACCGAATTCATTGCCGTCGCCGTCAGCGACAGAATCGGGCTAAGGCTCGGCTCGTCAGCGCCGATGGCGCGCTTGATCGGGACCACATTGTCGCTCATGCGCCCCAGATGGAGAACCCACACACGCTTGGCAAGCGGCCATTTCTCGCCCAAGAGGACTGACGATGACCGAGCCTGCCGAACAGCCCGCAGTAGAGAAGCACAAGATGGCCACTACCGCACCGCCCGCCAATCCCGTGCTGGATGGCTTTCGCAAGAGCATCGACAATATCGATGCCGCGCTGATCCACATGCTGGCCGAGCGCTTCCGCATCACCCAGGCGGTGGGCGAGTATAAGGCGAAGACCCAGCTTCCCCCCGCCGATCCGAACCGCGAGGCGCGCCAGATCGAGCGGCTGCGCAAGCTCGCCATAGACGCCGATCTCGATCCCGAGTTCTCCGAAAAGTTCATCCGCTTCGTGATCGACGAAGTGATCCGGCACCACCGCAAGGCGCGCGGCGAATAAGCCTCGCCAGCGCCGATGCTGAGAAGGCTGACCAACAATTTCGCGCCGCTCACGCTGGCGGGCGTTGCCTTGGCGTGGTTCGTGCCGGGGGCCTTCACCTGGGTGACCGACGGCTCTCACCGGTTGCTCGGCCAGCCGCTGCTGTCGGTGTTTCTCGGGCTGATCATGCTGGCCATGGGGCTGACCCTGCGCTTTGCCGACTTCCGCGCCCTCGCCACTATGCCACGCGCATTTCTTGTCGGCGTGGTGGGCCAGTTCGCGATCATGCCGCTGGCGGGCTTTGCCATCGCGCGCGGCATGGGGCTGGAACAGGGGCTGGCGGTCGGATTGATTCTGGTGGCCTGCTGCCCTGGTGGCACCGCCTCGAACATCGTGACCTATCTCGCCAAGGGCAATGTCGCGCTGTCGGTTGCCATGACGATGGCCTCTACGCTGGTCGCCATCGCCGCCACGCCTCTGCTCGCCGGAGCGCTGGCCGGAGCCTATGTGGATATAAACCGCTGGAGCCTTTTCGCCGATATGGTGTCGATAGTGCTGGTGCCGCTGATTGCGGGAACCGTGCTGTCAGAGCTGCTACCGCGTGCCGCGAAGGCGGTGGGCGAAGTGCTGCCGCTGGTCGCCATCGTGCTGGTGATCCTGATCGTCGGTGGGATCGTCGGCGGCGCGAAAGACCTGATTCGCGCCCATGCCGGGGCGCTGCTGATCGCGACCTTCCTCCTCCACCTGATGGGGTTCGGCTTCGGCTATGCTTTCGCGCGCCTGATGGGCCTTGCCAGCCGCGAGGCGCGGACGGTCTGCATCGAGGTGGGGATGCAGAATTCAGGGCTCGGTTCGGGCCTCGCCAAGGCCCCGAGCTTTGCCGCCCAGTTCTCCTCAACCACACAGGCCGCGCTCGCGCCGGTGCCCGCAGCATTATCGGCGGTCTGGCACGTGTGTATCGGCAGCCTCCTCGCCTCGTGGTGGCGGCGACGCGGCTGAAGCTCAGGCGCGCGGTAGCCGCAACTCCACCAGCAGTCCGCCCAGATCCTCGCTCTCGCCGAGGCTGACTTCACCACCATAAATGCCCGCCACATCGCGCACGATGGCCAGTCCCAACCCGGTGCCGGGCTTCTCCGTATCGAGCCGCGCGCCGCGCTCGAAGATCGCGACCCGCTGCGCTTCGGGAATGCCGATGCCGTCATCCTCGATCCAGATCGCGCACAGCGGATCCTCGGGCCGCGCATCGACGGTCACGAACACGGAGCCGCCACCATACTTGGCCGCGTTCTCCATCAGGTTGCCTAGCAGCTCTTCCAGATCCTGCCGTTCAAGCGACACGGCGGCACCCGCATTGCCCGCCAGATCGAGCCGCACCTCGGGATAAAGCGTGCGCACCGCGCGCTCCACCGCGCTGGCGCTTTCCATCACCAGGCTGCGCGAATGGCCGATGGCGCGCCGCCCCACCGCACGGGCGCGAGCGAGATGGTGATCGACCTGCCGCTGCATACTGGCCGATTCGCGCAGCACGATGCTGTCGAGCGCCGGATCGTGCCCGCGCGCGGCATTATTCAGGACTGTCAGCGGGGTCTTCAGCGCATGGGCGAGGTTACCCGCATGGGTGCGCGCTTCCTCGGCCTGCCTCTGCGAGTGGTCGAGCAGCGCGTTGAGCTCCTGCACCATCGGCTGCACTTCAAGCGGAAGCGGCTCGGTCACCCGGTTCGAACCCGCCTGCCGGATCGAAGCAATCGCCCGGCGGATGCGGCGCAGCGGCGAAAGGCCATACCAGGTCTGCGCCACCGCCATCAGAAACAGCCCCACGCCCAGCACCGCAAACGACCAGCCGAGCAGCGCGCGGATCGAGTTGAGCTGGTCGTCCAGCTCCTCGCGCGATCCGGCGACGACGAACTGCCACTGCGTGTCCGAGCCCGGAATCTGTACCGTGCGCTGCACCATGCGCAGGCTCTCATCGGGGAACTGGTCGGAATCGTAAAACACCGGATTTTCGGCATCGAGATCCTCGTCGATGGCGAGCGTGCGATCCCACAAGGAGCGCGAGAAATAGTTCACCGCACCATTGCCGTTGATCTGATAATAGAAGCCCGAATTCGGCTCCAGGAAGCGCTGGTCGGCGAGCGGGCGATTGAACCACACGTCGCCGTAGGGATCGATCTCGGCAGAGGAAATCATCGCTGTCAGCGGCAATTCGAGCTGTTCGTCGAACTGTTTGGAAAGCAACTGAGTCAGCGCCCGGTCCAGCGCGAAGCCGCCAATCGCCAGCAGCACCACGATCCACACCGCCGCGATAATCATCATCCGGCGCGCGATGGAGCCGGTGTTGCGGGTTTCCATGTCGGGCGCGATTTCTCCCGCGGGCGCCTCCTCGGCGCTCACGTCAGCGGGAGCCACGCCCTCGTCATCGCCGCTATTCGCGCGCGCCTTCGGAGGGGTCGTCGAGGCTGTAACCGAGGCCACGGATCGTTGTGATTACCTCTGCGCCAAGCTTCTTGCGGATGCGCGTCACGAACACCTCGATGGTGTTCGAATCGCGGTCGAAATCCTGATCGTAAATGTGCTCGATCAGTTCGGTGCGGCTGACCACCTTGCCCTTGTGGTGCATCAGGTAGCTCAGCAGCTTGTATTCCTGCGCGGTCAGCTTGACCGGCTCACCCGCGCGGGTGACGCGGCCTGAGCGGGTATCGAGCCGCACGTCACCAGCGGTCAACTCGCTCGAGGCATTGCCCGAGGCGCGGCGGATTAGCGCGCGCAGGCGGGCGATCAGCTCTTCGGTCTGGAACGGCTTGGCGAGATAATCGTCGGCCCCGGCATCGAGCCCGGCCACCTTGTCCGACCACGAATCGCGCGCGGTCAGCACCAGCACCGGGAACTTTCGCCCCTCCTTGCGCCACATGCCGAGCACGGTCAGGCCGTCGATTTCGGGCAGGCCGAGGTCGAGCACCACGGCATCGTATTCCTCGGTCGAGCCAAGGAAATGGCCGTCTTCACCGTCGGTAGACAGGTCGACCGCATAGCCGTTCTGTTCCAGCGTGTTCTTGAGCTGCTGACCCAGCGTCGGTTCGTCTTCCACGATCAGGATGCGCATTGATACCCCTTCGCAAACATCTGCGCCCGTGCTTGGGCGAATGTCATGAACGCGTCAACCAGGGCTGCGGTTTCCGGCGGATGGCTCAGCGCTGCTCGCGCAGCACACGGCCCGTGCGCGGATCGGCATCGACAAACAGAAGTCGCCCGTCCTTGATGAACTTGAGCCGATAGATCGAGGCAACGCCATCGTATTCGAAGGTTAGATACTCGAACCCCTGCCGCTCGTAGCGCGGGACTATGCGTTGTTCGATGGCGCGGATCGGCAGGTTGCGCCCGGCCTGCATTTCGGCACGGGCGCTCGCCTGATCGTCGGCCTGAAGGCGCGACGGCATCGGCTGTGCGGCGGCGGGAACTGCCAGTGTCGCACCGACCAGCGCGAGCGCCCATACCGTGGCCAAGGCAGAAATACGAAAGGCAAAGGCGGTCATCATCACGGGTTCTGCCTAAGTCAGGGGCATTGAACAAGGTGTGAATGCCGCGCTTTGCCTGCCGCAAGCTCTAGCCTGTGCTCTATTGCTCCAGCGCGTACTTCACGGTCAGCGTGATCTGCGTCGCCACCCGGCCAGGACGCGTCGGGGTCGAAGCGGCCGGCGCGGCGCTGACCGCCTGCGGGGCGATGCGATCGTACATCGGGGTGGCATAGTCGAGCGTTTCTTCCACCGCCAGCAGCCGCGCCGAACCGAACCCGGCCATCTTCGCATAGCCCTCGGCCTGCTCGCGCGCTTGCGCAAAGGCCGCCTCGCGCGCGCTTTGCTTGGCGCTGGTGTCGTCGACGATAGCCCACATCGGCCCGTTGAGATTGGTTGCTCCTGCTGCCACAAGCGCATCGAGCACCGGCCCGATCCGGTCGAGTTCGCGCAGCTCCAGCGTCACCGTGTTGGTCGCCTCATAGCCGGTGAACTGCGGCGGCTGATTGTTGTTGTAATTGTACTGCGGGTTGAGCGTGATTCCGCTGGTCTGGACGCGGTCCTCGGGCACCCCAAGGCTGGTCACCTGCGCGAGCATGCGCTCCATTTGTGTGGCATTGGTTCGCATAGCTTCCACCGCAGTCGCCCCGCGAGTGGTGACGCCGGCGTTGACCGTCGCCTTGTCGGGATCGGACAGCACCTGCTGTGTCACGCGCAGTTCGACCACCGGGCCTTGAGCAGCAATCGCCACATCCGCGGCCGCGGAAGGCGTCGCACCGAGCGGCACCATCGCCACGAGTGTTGCCGTAGCAGCAAGGGCGGAAAAAGAGAGTCGCGACATATAATCACTCCATAGATAAATAAACGGCTATCTCCGCAACAACCGATTTCCGCTTCCTGAACGCGCGCGGAGCTTGTCAGGTCCTCGCCGTCTCACTAGGTCGCGCCGATCATGGCAGAACCCCCTATTCTTTCCTGGGAAGGCCTCGGCCTTCAGCAAGGCGGCGGCTGGCTGTTCGGCAACCCGGCGCAGGGGGACGGCCTCGACATCCATATCGGCCCACGCGACCGGCTCGCGCTGATCGGTCGCAACGGCGCTGGCAAGACCACGCTGCTCAAGCTGATCACCGGCGAGATCGAGGCCGACCGCGGCCTGCGCAAGATCAAGCCGGGCACGAACATCGTCTGGCTCGAACAGGAGCCGGACTTTACCGGCTGCGCCACTCTGATGGACTTCGCGCTGGGCGGCGATAATGCGCCGGCCGAATACGAGGTCGAGGCGATTGCCGGCCAGCTTGGCATCGACATGGGCCGCGAAGCCGCCACCGCGAGCGGCGGCGAGAAGCGTCGTGCTGCCATCGCCCGCGCGCTGGCGATGAGCCCCGACCTGCTGCTGCTCGACGAGCCGACCAACCACCTCGATCTTGCCGCCATCGACTGGCTCGAAGACTGGCTCACGCGCTTTCGCGGGGCCTTCATCGTCATCAGCCACGACCGCACTTTCCTCAAGCGGCTGACCAACGCCACCCTGTGGCTCGACCGTGGCAACATGCGCCGCAAGGAAGTCGGCTTCGGCGGCTACGAAGCCTGGGAAGAGCAGGTCTATGCCGAGGAGGCGCGCAACGCTCACCGTCTCGATGCCAAGCTGAAGATCGAGGCACACTGGCTCGAACGCGGCGTCACCGCGCGGCGCAAGCGCAACATGGGGCGGCTCGAAAAGCTGTGGCAGATGCGCGCCACCCGTGCCGCCATGATCCAGCCCACCGGCACTGCCAAGATCGCGCTTGGCAGCGATGCCGAGTTCAAGTCGAAGTCGGTGATCGTGGCCGAGGATATTTCCAAAACCTACGGCGAACGCACTATCATCAAGCCCTTCAGTCTGCGCATTCAGCGCGGTGACCGCATCGGTGTGGTCGGCGCGAACGGCGCGGGAAAGACCACCCTGCTTAAGATGCTTACGGGCGAGCTGGAGCCAGACACCGGCACCGTCACCCACGCGAACACCCTGTCGGGCGTGATGATCGACCAGCAACGCAAGCTGCTCGACCCGCAGAAGACTGTCCGCGACGTGCTCGCGGAGGGCGGCGACTGGGTGGATATGCGGGGCACGCGCAAGCATGTGCAGGGCTATCTCAAGGAATTCCTGTTCGCCCCCTCGGTGGTCGACGCGAAGATCGGCACCTTCTCGGGCGGCGAACGCTCGCGCATCCTGCTGGCGCGCGAATTCTCCCGCACTTCGAACTTGCTAGTGCTCGACGAGCCGACCAACGATCTCGACCTCGAAACGCTCGACCTGTTACAAGAGGTGATCGCCGACTACGACGGCACCGTGCTGATCGTCAGCCACGACCGCGACTTCTTGGATCGCACCGTCACCGTGACGCTCGGCCTAGATGGCACCGGCACCGTGGATATTGTGGCGGGCGGCTATGAAGACTGGCAGGCCCAGCGCAAGGCGCGCACGAAGACCCCGGCCAAAAAGGCTGCTCACAGCGCGCCGCCGCCACCACCGCCCCCGCCTGCCCCGGCTTCGAATAAGCTCAGCTACAAGGACCAGCGCGACTACGAGCAGCTGCCCGCACGGATCGAGGAACTCGACCGCCTGATCGCCAATGGCGAGGCGGCGCTAGCCGATCCCGATCTCTATTCGCGCGATCCGGGCAAGTTCGAACGCATCTCCAAATCGCTCGAACTGGCGCGCGAAGAGAAGGACGAGGCCGAGATGCGCTGGCTCGAACTGGCGGAGCAGGTCGAGGGATAACGGCACGCGCGGGCAACAATTTAACGCTTACCCGCAATTAACCAACTATCGACACTCCGCCTCCACCAACTTGGTGGTTTAAGAGGCCTTATGGGTCCGAACTCTTCTTCCACAGCCCTGCGTTCCGAGGATGCCTTTGGCAGCCTCGCGAGCATGGGAGCGCGCCGGCTGAAGAAGAAGCCCGTCCTCGTGGTCGATCCCGACGAGCTGGCGCAGGCCCATCAATTGTTCCAGCAAGGCGCGGCAGAGCAGCTCGACGAGTATGTTCCCGAGGAACGTCCGCGCGCAAATGTCAGCCTGTTCGGCCTGGCGCCGATGTCGGAAAGCGACAAGGACGATATTTTTGCGCAGCCGCTCTCTCCGTTAAACGACGACGACAAATGGGTCGACGATCTTGAAGAGGCCGACCCTCCCGCGCCGGAGAAGATGCTGTCTCTGACCCGCCCGCGCGAACCGAAGCAGCCGCAAATCACCATCTTTGGCGCGCTTCCCGATGCCTTGTCGCAGCAACCGAGCGAACCTTTGCTGGCGCAAAAACCGGCCGTTCGCGAAGCCGCGCCGATTGAGAAGCAACCCCTCCAGCCAGCGCCCGCAACCGAGCGCTCGCCAGAGCGCCTCGGTCTGATGCACGATTACGACGATGTCGCCCCCGGCTTTTCGCACCGCGAGCCAGCGCCGAAAAGCGCGCCAATGCAGCCGCCGGTCGTCGATGATGCCGTGGCCTCGGTCATCCTGTTCGATGAGGACGAGGCTCCCCGCCCCGCCCCCAAACCCGTCACCCACGCCCCCTCGGCCCAAAGCAACCTGCGCGCCCGTCTCATGCGCGAAGACGTTTGCCTGTCCCATCCGCACCCCTCGCTTTTGCAACGGTTCCTCGGGCTATTGCAGCGTTGGTATGCGACGCTGACCGGCCGCTAAGCCTCACCGCAGGCGGTAAAAGTCCGCCACCCGGTCCAGCGCCAGCCGCAGCACTAGCTTGCCCGAACGCGCCGGCCAGGCCAGCGCCTTTTCCGCAACCGGTAAGGTCTCGCCCGCGCAGACCACCCGCCACAGCACGTCTTCCAGTCCCCTGCCGGCGGCCCTCATCGCTCCAGCGAAGCGCTGGCGCGCTGCGATCTGCTTTTCGCCCTGCTCCAGCCCGCGCTCACCGGTCGACTTCACCCGCACCGGATCCCAGCGCATCGTGATCGACGGCGCGACCTGCGCCCGCTCGTAATCACTGCGCAGCGCCTCCCCGGCGGCGAAGAGCCGGTCGTCGAGGTGGCCATGGGCGTGCAGCCAGCTGAGCGGGCTTTCGGCAAGATTCATAGTGACACTGCGCCGCCTGCGCGAAATCCCGCCTGCCTTGCCACCACGCCGTGGCCCCTCCTCGGTAAGCTCACGTTCAACCAGTTCGCGCGGCATCGTCATCGGCGTTCTCCCCAAGATTGCAGTGGCGGCGACTTGCCAGCACCGGTACGATGTAGGAAAGTGGAAAAACCGATTTGGTTATTTTGGAGCCCCGAGCGGTGATCAATCGCATCCGAGCCATCCGCAAGCAGAAGGGCCTGACGCTGGCCGAAGTGGCCGATGCTTGCGATCCGCCGACCACCGCACAAACGATTGGCCGCCTTGAAACCGGGATGCGTAACCTTTCGCTGGCGTGGATGAATCGCATCGGCGCGGCGCTTGGTGTCGAGCCTGAAACGCTGGTGAAGGGCGAGGAGCAGGCCGCGCCGCAGGTCATCGCCCGCCTCACTGACACAGGGCCTGAAAGCCTCACCGCCCCGCGCGATGCCATCCTGCCCACCGAACTGGTGGATGGCGGGGCGCTGGTGTGCCTAGTCGTGGAGTTCAGTCAGGGCGAATATCGCAGCGGCGACCAGCTGTGGCTGCGCAAGGTCGATCCCAACGATAGCCCTGCTCTCGTCAACCGCGACGTGCTCGCGCCGCGATCGGGCGGGCGATTCGCTTTCGGCAGACTGATCGATCGCCGGGGCAACTTCGTGGGCCTGTTACCGCCGGGCAGCGGTCAGCGGCAGATCGTGATCGACGGGCCGCCCTGGCTCGCCGTGGCCGAAATGCTGGTGCGAAAGCTCTAACGGGGCGCGGACGATGAAGCGCGTCCTTTCGCTGGCGACACTCTACCCCAACAGCCACACGCCCCGCTTCGGCACTTTCGTCGCGCGGCAGATGGAAGCGCTGGCCGCGCGCGGCGACTGGAGCGTTACCGTCATGAATCCGATTGGCGTGCCGCCGGTGCCGATGGGGCGCTACCGCGCGCTCGCACTGGCCGCGACCTCGGGTATGGAACTTGGGGTCGAGGTCTACCGTCCGCGTTTCACACTGATCCCCTCCGTGGGCGGGCCCTTCAACCCGGCGATGATCGTGCGCGCGGCCTTGCCGCTGGCCCGCCGCCTCCACACCATCGCCCCGTTCGATCTGGTCGATGCGCAGTTCTTCTATCCCGACGGCCCCGCCGCCGCCCGCATTGCCGAGGATCTGGGCCTCCCGCTGAGCATCAAGGCGCGCGGGGCGGATATCTCGCACTGGGGCATGAAGGCCTATGCCAACCGCAAGATGCGCGGCGCTGCCGCCCAGGCCACAGGCTTGCTCGCCGTGTGCGAAGCGCTGGCCGATGATATGGCTGAGATCGGCCTTCCGCGCGAGAAGATCACGGTTCATTATACAGGGCTTGACCGCAGCCTGTTCCGCCCGCTTGACCGGGCAGAGAGCCGTGCTTTCCTTGCTAGCCATTTCGGGGTGACACTAGCAGCCGATGCGCGGCTGGTTGCCTCCATCGGCGCGCTCATCCCGCGCAAGGGTCAGCACTTCGTTATGCGTGCGCTTACGCAGCTGCCCGATACCCATCTGGCGCTCGCCGGTGTCGGACCGGATCGCGCTGCGCTGGCTGAATTGGCCGAGGAACTGGGCCTGTCAGACCGGGTGCATTTCCTCGGCTCGCTCGGGCACGGCGATCTGCCCCGCGTGCTCTCGGCGGCGGATGCGACGGCGCTGCCCTCCGCCAGCGAAGGCCTGGCCAACGCCTGGGTCGAATCGCTTGCCTGTGGAACGCCGCTCGTCATCACCGATGTCGGCGGCGCGCGCGAGATACTGCCGAACGAGGCGAGCCCGGCAGGGCGCATCATTGCGCGCAATGCCGATGCGATCGCCGAGGCTTTGCAAGAGCTGTTCGCCGAGGCGACGCCGCCCAAAGTGGTATGCAAGAGCGCCGGCCGCTTCAGCTGGGAGGCCAATGCCGAAGCGCTGGCCTCCTATTACGAGCAGCTCACCGCCTAGACTTCGCCGCGCGC
This sequence comes from Aurantiacibacter suaedae, assembly GCF_005434915.1. Lineage (GTDB taxonomy): Bacteria > Pseudomonadota > Alphaproteobacteria > Sphingomonadales > Sphingomonadaceae > Alteraurantiacibacter > Alteraurantiacibacter suaedae. Next base: position 116,210 of record NZ_SKCG01000001.1, on the reverse strand, counting down.
CTTGCGTTCCTGCCGGTCGGCAACAGTTTCGGTCGGTACGAAGCTGTCGCTGTTCACACCGAGCCAGATCAGGATCGGCGCGGCCATGTAGACCGACGAATAGGTGCCGACGAAGATACCCAGCGTGATCGCCGCCACGAGGCCGAACAGGCTCGCCGGGCCGAACATCAGCAAAGGAATAAGCGCCACCAGCAGCGTAAGCGAGGTCATCACCGTACGCGCCAGCGTCTCGTTGACAGAGAGGTCGAGCAATTCGGGCACCGGCATCTTGCGGAACTTCTTCAGGTTCTCACGGATACGGTCGTAGACGACGATGGTATCGTTCAGCGAGTAGCCGATGATGGCAAGGATCGCGGCGATGATCTGGAGCGAGAACTCCATCTGGAACAGCGCGAACATGCCCAGCGTCAGCGACACGTCGTGGAACAGCGCGAACAGCGCGCCCACGCCGAACTGCCACTCGAACCGGATCCAGATGTAGATCGAGATCGCGATCATCGCGAACAGCAAGGCATAAAGCGCGGTATCGCGGAACTCGCCCGAGACCTTGCCCGAAACCGAATCTACACCGTCGATCACCACATCCGGGTGCGCGGCGCGCATTGCGGAGGTGATTTGTTCGGACATGCGGTTGGCAAAGCCGGGATCGCCTTCGGCCTCGTCGGGCAGGCGAACGCGGATCGAAACCTGGTTCGGATCGCCAAAGCGCTGGATGGTCGGATTTTCCACCTCGGGCAAAGCGCTGATCGTGTCGCGCAGTTCAGCCACCGGAGCTTCGGCCTCGCCAGCGAAGGTGGCGCGGATTTCCTGACCACCGGCGAAGTCCACACCGTAGTTCAGGCCCTGCGTGAACACGAGCGCCCAGCTCGCCGCGATGATGAGGCACGAGACGATATAAAACGGCAGGCGCCACTTCAGGAAGTGGATGTTGGTGTCTTCGGGGACGAGTTTCAGAAGGCGCATTGTCTCTCCCCTCAGATATGAATTTCGGAAGGCTTGCTACGCAGCCAGCCAGCCACCCACATCCGGGTGAACGTTACAGCGGTGAATACGCTGGTGAACAGGCCGATGATAAGAACCACGGCAAAGCCGCGCACCGGGCCGGAGCCGAAGGCGAACAGCAGCACACCGGCGATGAAGTTGGTGGCGTTCGCGTCGTAGATTGCGCGGCTCGCCTCGCGATAGCCGGTCTCCACCGCGTTGAACACGCGGCGCCCTCGCTTTCGCTCCTCACGGATACGCTCGTTGATCAGCACGTTGGCGTCCACCGCCGCGCCGATGGTGAGCACGAAACCGGCGATGCCGGGCAAGGTCAGTGTGGTGTTCATTAGCGCCATGATCCCAAGGATCATCAAGACGTTAATCACCAAAGCTGCCGTCGCATAGACGCCGAAGCGGCCATAGGTGGCGATCATCAGCAGCACCACGAGCAGCGAGCCGATACCCATCGCGACCATACCGCGATTGATCGAATCGGCACCGAGGTCCGGCCCAACGGTCCGCTCCTCCACCACTGCAAGATCCACCGGCAGTGCGCCCGAGCGCAGCTGAATTGCGAGCTGGTTGGCGCTTTCGGCGGTAAAGCCACCCGAAATGCGCGCCGAACCGCCAATGATCGGCTCATTGATGTTGGGGGCCGAGAGCACCTCGTCATCGAGGATGATCGCGAACGGCCGGTTCACGTTCTCGCTGGTGAGCTTTGCGAAGCGGGCACCGCCGGTCGGATCGAACTGGATCGTAACAACGTTTTCATTGGTCTGGGGGTCGACCGTCGCCTGCGCGCCGGTCAGCGTATCTCCGCGAATGCCGCCGAGACGGCGCACCGCGATCCGGCGGCCCTCATAGTCGCTGCCCGGAGCGCCTTCGAGGATTTCGCTGCCCGGAGGGGCAATGCCCTGTTCGATATCGGAAGGCAGCGCGTTGGTATCGACCAGCTTGAATTCGAGGTTGGCAGTCTGGCCAAGCAATTCCTTCAACGCAGCCGGGTCTTCAAGGCCGGGCACCTGCACCACGATGCGGTTATCGCCCTGACGGATGATGGTCGGCTCGCGCGTGCCCAGCGCGTCGATACGGCGGCGCACCACTTCGGTGGCCGAGTCCATCGCATTGCTGACGGCCTCTGCAAGGCCCTGCGCGGTCGGCGTGAGAATGAAACGGTTGCCGTCGTTGACGGCCAGATCCCACTCGCGAGTAAGGCCCGAGCCGTTGATTAGCGGCAGCAGTTCTTCGCGGGCGGCATCTACCTGCGAAGCATCCTCAAGCATGAACGACAGACGGCCGTTGGCGGTGGAAATATCGCCGATGCGGATGCGCGGTTCGGTATCGCGCAGCGTTGAGCGAACCGATTCCTCCAGCGTCTCCAGCCGCTGCGCGGCCACCTGCGAAGGCTGCGCCTCAAGCAGAATGTGGCTGCCGCCAGCAAGGTCGAGGCCGAGATTGACCTCCGGATCGGGCAAGCCAGAGGGCCAGCGCACACCTGAAAGCGAAGCGATAGAAGGCAGCGCGGCCAGAATCACCAGCAGGGCCACGCCCCACAGCGAGATGCGCTTCCAGAGGGGAAAATCGAGCATGGCTTATCCGAACCGTTGTATCAATCGTTGGCAGGCTTGCCACCGGGCGGAACGATGTCGCCCAGCGTACTCTTGACGACCTTGATCCTCACGCCCTGCGCGATTTCGAGATCGACATAGTCGTCGTCCACCCGCACGATCTTGCCGATCACGCCCCCAGCGGTCACGACCTGATCGTTTTTCTTCACGCCGGCGATTTTCGCAGCGTGTTCCTTCTGCCGCTTCATCTGCGGGCGGAAGATCAGGAACCAGAAGATCACGATCATGCCGACGATGGGCAGGAACTGCACCCAACCGGGAGGCGACGAACCGGCGGCGCCGGCGGCAAGAATATCAAGCATAGGATCGGCCCAATAACAGCACGAATGAAAAGATTGGCGCAGGAAGAGGGTTGATTGCCCGGCCAAGGCATAGGCAACAACACCCTCCCCGGTGCGTGGCTGCCGCGCCTAGCAGCAATACCTGGGGCTGGCAATCAGGCCAAATTCGGCCAACTGTGCGGATTGCCAATGCAACGGCTTGCCATGCGCGAGAGCCTTGCCTATAGGCGCGCTTCCACTGGCATCGGGACGTGGCGCAGTCTGGTAGCGCACTATACTGGGGGTGTAGGGGTCGCTGGTTCGAATCCAGTCGTCCCGACCAGTGGAAAATTTCCCTCAATCGCTTTCTTAGCGTGTCGCATCGAAGGCGAAGCTGACGTTGACCGTGGGGGCAACGCCTTCTGCCGCATCGCCCGTGCCGACGCTGAACGCCTTGCGATCGATCGCCGCTGTGCCGCTGACCGAGCGCCGTGCGCCGCTGCCCGAAAGCGTGAACGCGATCCGCTGCGGGCGGCTCACGCCCTTCAGCCTCAGTGTGCCATCGGCCGTATAGCGATTGCCGCTGACCCTGCGCACGCTGGTGGAGCGCCAGGTCGCCGTGGGATTCGCACCGGCGCCAAGAAAGTCCGGCCCCTTGAGCATGGCATCCTGCGTGCCGTCACCGAGCGTGGCGCTGGCAAGATCAATCTCGATCGCAATGCGCGCGCTTTCAGGTGCTTCGGGATCCATCGCGATGGTGCCGCTCCAACGTGAGAAACTGCCGTTCAGCGCCATGCCGCCGTTATCGACATTGAAGCGAAGTGTGCCGCCGGGCTGGATCGTCCACGATGGCGGGGGGCCGGAAGCCTGCGTTTCCTTTGCCTCCGGCTCATCTTCGGTAGCCACCTCGTCATCGCCCGGCTCTTCCGCGCCCTCGGCAGCCTGATCTTCGGTCGGCTCCTGTTCCGCCGCGCTCTCGGCATCGAGCGCGACACGCCCCTCAGCTTGCGAGCCATCGGGCGGCAGCGTCACGTCCTGCTCCTGCCGAGTATCCTCCTCGTGCTCGTGCTCGTGCTCGTGGTCATGCCCTGCGCCGCCGCCCAGCCCGAAGTACACCGCCGCCCACAGCGCGATCACCGCGACCATGAGGCCGAGCGTTGCAGCAGCCGCTCCACCAGGCGCCATGCGGCCCAGCAGCGAATCGCGCATCAGGAAGTGATGCCGCAGCGCCCCGACCACGTGGAGCACAAACAGGCCGATGCCGACCTTGGCCAGAATCTCGTGCGCGTCCTCGAACGTGTGGTTCATCCCCGCGTCGAGCGGCAGATGCGGCCAGGGCACCACACCGAAGATCATCGTCGGCACGCTGATCGCCGAGGTGGAGACAATCGCCCAGCCCGTCAGCGGCACGCCGATCATCAGGACATAGAAGCCGACATGCACCGCGCTCGCGAGAAAGCCGGTGATACCGCCCTCGATCTTCGGGGGGCGCTTGTGAGTAAGCCGCCAGCCGAGCCGCATGAGGCTAAGCACGAGGATCGTTATGCCGATCGACTTGTGCAGCTGATAAAGCTCGAACCCGCTGGCATCGCGCGGCATGGTAAAGCCCAGCGCCAGTTCACCCGCCAGCAACAGCGCCAGCAGCCAGTGCAGCAGGATCGCCCCGCCCGAATACCGTTGTTGTGCTCCGCCCAGCATCTAATGCCCCTCTCGCGTCCCGTAAGTGTGTTGGTGATAACCCAATATTTGCCATGTTCAAATGCCAAACCACTTTCCTACACGAGCCTATTTGGTTCACAGATGGATTACCTCTAACCAAAGGAAACGGCTCATGGCTCTGCTCGAAACCCTCATCGGCCCGATTGCCTCGCTGATCGACAAGATCATTCCCGACCCCCAAGCGCGCGAACGGGCCAAGCTCGAATTGCTGCGGCTTGAAGGTACGCAGGAGTTGGAGGCGATCCAGGCGCGCCTCGCCGCCATCGTCGCCGAAGCGCAATCGTCCGACCCCTGGACAAGCCGCGCGCGGCCAAGCTTCCTCTATGTGATGTACACGCTGCTGCTGTTCGCGCTGCCGATGGGCGTGCTGGGCGCGTTCAATCCCTCTGCCGCGAGGGACATTGCCAGCGGGATGAACGCCTATCTCAATGGCCTGCCCGAACCGCTCTATGCGCTCTTCGGCACCGGCTACCTCGGCTATACGGCGGCGCGCCAGTGGGGCAAGATCAAGGGGGTGGACCAGTAGGCCGGGCCGCCGGCAGGTGTGACAGCATCCGGTTTTCCTGTCTGGACACTGTCACACCTGTCACACCTTGTTGGAAAGGCGCGGCCCGCAAGCCCCTTTGCGGGCCTACAGAGTGCGGCTATGGAAGCGCCATGACCCAGACCGTCTATGTCCTCAATGGCCCGAACCTGAACCTCCTCGGCACGCGCGAGCCCGAAATCTACGGCTCCGACACACTCGACGATGTCGCCGCCCGGCTCGACGAACGCGCTTCGGAGCTCGATCTCGCAATCGAGATGCGTCAGTCGAACCACGAAGGCCACCTGATCGACTGGTTGCATGAGGCCCAGGCCGATGGCGCCAAGGCCGTTATCCTCAATGCCGGGGCCTATACGCACACCAGCCTCGCGCTGTACGATGCAATCCGCTCGATCACCACGCCGGTGATCGAGGTCCACATCTCCAACCCCGCCGCGCGCGAGGCTTATCGCCACCAATCCTATGTCGGCATGGCCGCCAGGGGCGCGATCACCGGCATGGGCGTCTACGGCTACGAACTCGCGCTCGAGGCGGCGGCCCGCTTCTGATGTGCCCCGCCCCAAGCTGACCGCAGGCTTGCCATGCGGGGCGACAGGCACTAGCGCGGGCGGTCAACATTAGTCGCAAGTACTGAGGAATTGCATGGCAGATTCTAAGCCGGCTTCTGGCCGTAAGTCGGGCATGACGGTGGACACCGCGCTGGTGCGCGAATTGGCCGAATTGCTCGCCGAAACGGGCCTTACCGAAATCGAGGTGGAGGAAGGCGATCGCCGTATCCGCCTTTCGCGCGAGATGATCGCAGCGCCAGCCGCCGCCATCAGCGTGCCTGCTCCGGCTGCGGCAGCACCCGCAGCAACGCCCGCGCCGGCTGCGGCGCCCGCCGCCCCGGCGCCGAGCGACAACGCCAACGCGGTCAAGTCGCCGATGGTTGGCACCGCCTATATGGCGTCCGAGCCGAACTCGCCGCCGTTCATCGCGGTGGGCGACAAGGTGAAGGCAGGCGACACGCTGCTGATCGTCGAAGCGATGAAGGTCATGAACCCCATCACCGCGCCCAAGGATGGCACCATTGGCGAAATCCTCGTCGACAATGCCGAGCCGGTCGAGTTCGACCAGCCGCTGGTGATCCTGAACTGATGGCGATCAAACGCATACTCATCGCGAACCGCGGCGAGATCGCGCTGCGCGTTCACCGGGCCGCACACGAAATGGGCATCGAGACGGTTGCGGTCCACTCGACCGCCGACGCCGAGGCCATGCATGTGCGCCTCGCTGACCATGCCGTCTGCATCGGCCCGCCCTCGGCGACCGACAGCTACCTCAATCAGGCGGCCATCATCTCGGCTGCCGAGATCACCGGCGCCGATGCCATTCACCCCGGCTACGGCTTCCTCTCGGAAAACGAGAAGTTCGCCGAGATCGTCGAGGCGCACGATCTGATCTGGATCGGCCCCAAGCCCGAGCACATCCGCACCATGGGCGACAAGGTCGCCGCCAAGAAGACGGCGGGCGCGCTGGGCCTGCCGCTGGTGCCGGGCTCTGCCGGTGCGGTCGAGACGATGGACGAGATCCGCGCGGTGGCCGCCGAATGCGGCTATCCGGTGCTGGTCAAGGCCGCAGCAGGTGGCGGTGGCCGCGGCATGAAGGTCATCCCCGGCCCCGAGAACCTCGAAGCTCTCGTCAATCAGGCGAAGTCGGAAGCCAAGGCCGCCTTCGGTGACGACACCATGTATGTCGAGAAGTACCTCGGCAATCCGCGCCACATCGAATTTCAGGTGTTCGGCGACGGCAAGGGCAATGCGATCCACCTCGGCGAGCGCGACTGTTCGTTACAGCGCCGCCACCAGAAGGTGTTCGAGGAAGCCCCCTCGCCCGTCATCACCCCGGAAGAGCGCGCGCGCATGGGCGGTATCGTGGCCAACGCCATGGCCGACATGGGCTATCGCGGCGCGGGCACGATCGAGTTCCTGTGGGAAAACGGGGAGTTCTACTTCATCGAGATGAACACCCGTCTGCAGGTCGAACACCCGGTGACCGAAGCGATCACCGGCGTAGACCTCGTGCGCGAGCAGATCCGCGTTGCCGATGGCAAGCAGCTTTCGGTCACGCAGGACGAACTGGAGTTCAAGGGCCACGCGATCGAGTGCCGGATCAACGCGGAAGACCCGTTCACCTTCGCCCCTTCGCCGGGCAAGGTCACGGCCTACCACCCGGCGGGCGGCATGCATGTGCGCGTCGATAGCGGGCTCTATTCGGGCTATTCGATCCCGCCTTACTACGACTCGATGATCGCCAAGCTGATCGTCTACGGCCGCACCCGCGAGGGCTGCCTGATGCGGCTGCGTCGGGCTCTGGAGGAGATGGTCGTGGAAGGTGTGAAGACCTCGATTCCCTTGCACCAGGCGCTGGTGCGGAACGAGGACGTGATCAACGGCGACTACACGATCAAGTGGCTCGAAGAGTGGCTGGAAAGCCGCGAGGGGTGAACAACCTGGCGCCTCCCTCTGTCCTTTCGGACGAGGGGGTGCCGTGAGTGGCAGCCTTGGCTAATCTTGCAGTGGTCGTGGTTGCGCTCATGGTAATGGCGATCATGGTGCGACGCGGCAATGCGCGTTTTCGCGACTATGCTCGATTGCCGATGCAATGGGGTCTTCACGGTCAAGTCAACTGGACCGCCCCGCGCGCGTTAGCCCTGTCGTTCATTCCCGTGCTTGCGGGCGTGGTGCTAACGAGCGCATTCGTCGCTTCGCTCGCTGCGTCGCCGCGCGAAGGACAGGAGGATGCCGCCCTGCCGGTGTTCCTGATTTTGGGGGGAATGTTTGTCGGTATTTTCGCTTTGCATCTGAGGCTGATTGCCTGGTCACTGCGGCGTAACGGACCGTAGGCAAGGTGCCCTTAATGCAATCCGCCGCTAACCCAGCGGAACCCCCGGTTCGTTCTTCGCGGTGCGGATCGTCAGCGAAGTCTTCACGCTCGCCACGTTGGGCGCTGGCGTCAGCTTGCTGGTGAGGAATTCCTGGAAGCTCTGCAGATCGTGGCTGACGATCTTCAGGATGAAGTCGATCTCGCCGTTGAGCATGTGGCACTCGCGCACCTCGGGCAGGTCGCGCATGTGCACTTCGAAAGCGCGCAGATCTTCCTCCGCCTGGCTGCGCAGTGACACCATCGCGAACACCGTGATCGCATAGCCCAGCTTCGAGGGGTCGAGGTCGGCGTGATAGCCGCGAATCACGCCCTCTTCCTCCAGCGCACGTACCCGGCGCAAACACGGCGGTGCGGTCAGCCCCACGCGGCTGGCCAGGTCGACATTCGTCACCCGGCCTTCGGCTTGAAGTTCAGCCAGCAATTTCCGGTCAATCGCGTCCAGCGTGCCCATGGGCCTGCCCCCTTTGCTGATCACGGTCACAAAACGGCGCCCACCTGCGCCGGAATCTGCGACCTGATCTGGATCCAAGTGCAACTTTCTTGAGGAAACAACCAAGATGCGCAAGCCTGTTGTGCGGAAATGTTATTATCCGCTGTTCGGGATGTCCCTTTTTGCGACGCCGCCTGCCAGCGCACATGCCAAAGACAACCGTGCCGGGTAGTGGCGCATTCGTCCGGATGTTCAATCCTTCTCGCGGAGCGCCATACCCTTGTTCGACGACCGTCTTGCCACCGTACTGCGCATGGCTGCGCTGGGGCAGGCGGGGCAGCTCACCCAATTTCGCCAGTTGCTCGACCTGCTGGGCACCCTGCGCGACGATCAGGCCGCCAGCCCTGTTGTCGAGCGGGGATTCGCCCGACTGACCGAACTGCGCCAGCACATTGCGCCAGAAGAACAGGCCCGAATCCTGCGCGAGAGCGGTCTCCGGCTACGCAATCCGCGGCTCGTGGCGGTTCTGGCGGAAGGCGAACCCCGCATCGCAGCGGCAGCGATGGCCACCGCACGGCTGACCGAGGCGCAGTGGCGCACCCTAATTCCTCAGCTGCCGGTCGGTTGCCGCGGGTTTCTGCGCCACCGCCGCGACTTGCCCGCCAGTGCGACCACACTGTTGGCCCGGCTTGGCATCGGCGATCTGGTGCTTTCCGATGCCGCCCGCGAAACGCGCGCTGAAGCGATCTCGCAGGACCCCCCTGCCCCTGCGCCGCTTCCGAAGGAAGACGCCAAGTGCGAACAAAAGCCGGAGACACCGGCGGTTCCGCTTCCGCCAGCCGCGCCCGCCGCTCTCGAGCCGCTCATCACCGCCGAACCAGAAGCGCCAGACGAACCGAAAGCGCCCGTCGAACCGACTGCGTCAGCCGCAGAGCCGCGCGCCATCGGCGAGATCATCGAGCGGATCGAAATCTATCGCAGCGCCCGCCGCACCCCTGTGCTCGCCCCGCGCCTCCCGCTGGGCGATGCGCCTGCCAGCGAACAGTCCACGAGTGTGATGGCTTTCGACGCGGTCACCGATGCGGAAGGCCGCGTACTTGCGGCGAGCGACCCAGTCATTTCCGAGGTGCTTGGCATGTTGCTGACCGGAGCCCACCCGGGCCCACTGGTGAGCTTTGGCGAAGACATCGCCCCGGCCTTCCGCCTCCACCAACCCGTTCGCGCCGGCCGGATCGCGCTCAAGGGGCGTGGACGTCTCGCCGGTGACTGGCTGATCGAGGCAAGCCCGATCTTCGAGCGCCCGCGCGGGAACTTTGCCGGCTATCGCTGCCGCCTGCGCCGCCCGCCGAGGCCGAGCGCTGCCGAGAGGCAGGTACCTGAAAACGCGGGTGCCGACCGGATGCGCCAGATTCTGCATGAACTGCGCACGCCGGTGGGAGCGATCCAGGGCTTTGCCGAAGTGATCCAGCAGCAGATGTTCGGCCCCGCGCCGCACGAATATCGCGCCCACGCCGCCGCTATCACCGTCGATGCGGCACGCCTGCTAGCAGGCTTTGACGAGCTTGACCGGCTGGCCCGCCTTCAGACCGGCGCGGCCAAGCTCGAAAGCGGTGAGAGCGATCTTGCCGAAGTTTTCAGCGAAACCTTGCGCCGCCTTCGCCCAGTGCTCGAACCGCGCGATGCCGCGATTGAGCTGGAGACGATCGGCGGGCCCTTTCCTCTAGCCATTGCTCGCACGGAAACACGCTTGTTGTCGTGGCGGCTGTTGGCGACCATGGCCGGCGCGCTCGCCCCATCCGAAACGCTCACGCTGAAACTGGAGCAGCGCGGCAAATCCGCCTATCTTTCGTGCCATCTGCCCCAATCGCTGCACGACCTCGACGCCTTCGACGAGAAGCGCCGGGGAGCGCTAAGCTCAGGCGTATTCGGCCCGCGCTTCGCCCTGGACCTTGCCGCAGCCGAGGCCCACGCAGCTGGCGGAAAGCTGACCTTCGCCGAAAAACGGGTAAGCCTTCACTTGCCGCTAACGGGCGGCGGGTTATTGACCCCTGCAAGTCAGGCCCATAGCACGGCCTGAGCAACCGGCGCAGAGGGGGCGGCGGAGCAGCAGGAGTAATTTCGGTGGCCGTGCGAAGCCTGTTAGACCCGCCACCGCCACAAGCTCTCGCCCGTTTTCCCGATGGCAAGACCCGCTACCTTGTAACAGTCGACACCGAGGAAGAGTTCGACTGGGACAAGCCTATCAAGCGCGATGGCTATGGGCTTGAGCATGTGTCGAGGCTCGCTCAATTTCAGCAATTTTGCGAGGAAATGGGCGTCGTTCCGATCTATCTGGTCGACTGGCCCATCGCGACATCCGCGCTGGCCGGCGAAATCCTGCGCGACCCTGTCGCCGCCGGGCGGGCCGAAGTGGGGGTTCAGCTGCATCCTTGGGTCAACCCGCCTTTCAGCGAAGAGGTGAGCCAGACCAACAGCTTTGCCGGCAATCTGCCCTTTGCGCTCGAGGCCGAAAAGTTCGCCCGCCTGCGCGACCGGATCGAGGCGCAGTTTGGCGCTGCCCCGCTGATCTATCGCGCCGGGCGCTATGGCCTTGGCCCGCGCACGGCGGAAATCCTGCAGACCAACGGCATCGCGATAGATACCTCGGTGCGCGCCAAGTTCGATTATGCGGCGAGCGGCGGGCCCGACTATCGCCTCCATCCGCTTGCGCCCTACTGGCTCGACGATGCACACACGATGCTCGAATTGCCGCTGACCACCACCTTCTGGGGGCTGCTGCGCGAGCTGGGCGATGCGATCTATCCGCGCTTGTGGCGAATGCCGCAGGCTCGCGGGGCGCTCTCTCGGCTCGGCCTGTTGGAACGCATTCCGCTGACGCCGGAAGGCGTAGGCGTGGATGAGGCCATTCGCGGGATCGACATGGCGCTCGACGCCGGGTTGCCGGTGCTGATGTTCTCTTTCCACAGCCCTTCGCTGGCGCCGGGCCACACACCCTATGTCCGCAGCGCAGAGGATCTTGCCCGGCTTTACGACTGGTGGCGGCGTATCTTCGCCTATTGCGAAGGGCGCGGCGTGGTATCCTCGTCGGCGGCCGACGTGTTGGCGTCGGTGGCGAGATAGCATCGCAATGACGCGAAGTTCTTGCCGTGCGGGGCTGCACAAGCTATCGGCCCATTTCGCGCTGACAAGGCGGGGCCTGTAGCTCAGTTGGTTAGAGCTGGCCGCTCATAACGGCTAGGTCGCGGGTTCGAGTCCTGCCGGGCCCACCAGCCTTGTTGTCAGCGTGAATGATCCCGGTCGGGGAGTGGCGCAGCCTGGTAGCGCATCTGTTTTGGGAACAGAGGGTCGCAGGTTCGAATCCTGTCTCCCCGACCAATCTCTGGAAACCACGCAATTTTGCGGTTTTCGGTGACGCTACATTGACATATCTAGTGACACTTAGCGTGACACATGTACGAGTGTCGAAACCGCTGCAAGGCAGTGCGGAGCGCAACCAGTAGTCTGGTTGAATAGAGTGTGGATCAGAATTCCGCGAGTTAACTCATCGGCTGGTTAAGAGCACGCCACCATTCTTCCGCTAGCTCCGAATGGCTGGCACTGCGTCGGTTTCCGGCGTGTTTGGTTTTTACCGCATCGAGCGAAGTTGCCACACGACTTTGGCAATCCCGCATAGGTTTCCAAACAGAGCTCGTTGCCCAATTCCAAGTGCACGAAAACCTGGTAATGTCGGTCGCCGTGCTTGGCACGTATTCACCCGCATGGTGGGAGAACCGCCATCCCGGCAGGCTGCGCCTCTCCGCCAGCCGCACAGCCTAATCAAGTCTGACGGAGGCTGACTGCTCATCCTCGGTGAGCAGAGTAATGGCCCGGCAGGCGCGCGCCTACCGTCCAGCACATGCCAACGTGACCGAGCCCATTCCGGCTTAGCCTTGGCTTCTCGTGCGAGCGCTGGTTGTGGCCATCTGGCTGCATTAACCCGATCTTTCGTAATTCTGCTCGGGTGGTTGAATGCGTTGCCATGACCGCAAGAATAAACGGTCCGCGCCCCTGACAACGATCGTCCGACAGGCAGGCGGTTGGCAAACCGGTGGGATCGATGCAGCCCAGGCGCTTGGTGCCCCCTACCCTGGCGCTCTAAATATTGAGAAAATGTCGGATCCGTGGGCTCGCAACCAATAGATCAAGCGCTGGACGACGTATATTGGGCCGATTGCTGGCTGTCGGGAGTTAGAAGGCAAGACGGGCATCACAGACGTATGATGCGCGAACTATAATCGCCCGCGTTGCGTTTGCAAAGTATTTGACCGGATCGCAGATCCGCCGGATGGCATGTGCCTTTCCAACCCAGTTGAGCCTGTACCAGCCTTCCCGCTGAATCAGAATTCACACGCAAATACAGTATGCTATATCGCATCAACAAGTTGCGCTTTCAGTGCTCCCGCATTTTCTTTGCACTTAGCCCTATTCTCAACCTATTTGATTGAGAATAGGGCTAAGTCGGTGAGTCGCTTTAGCAAGGAGATGAGAATGACCAAGATCACGAAACCTGATCTGCCTGGAACTAACGCCGATCCTCTCGGGCTGGTCGCCACTGCACTCGAACGGCTTCGCTTCGGGGCGATTCAGCTTACCGTGCACGAAGGGAAGGTTACCCAGGTAGATATCACCGAAAGGCGCCGATTCCTCGGCGCCTAAGCCAACTAACAGAACAACTCGGAAGAGCAGACCGGACCGCCGGATGCCCCTCTTTTTCGAAAGACTAAGACATGCATCCCATTTACGTCCGGCCCGTGGTGGCCGTTTGCGCGATCGCGCTTGCCACCCCGGTAGCAGCCCAAGAAAGCGCCCTACCCGGCAGCAACAGCGAAGCTTCCTCTCCCAGCACCGAAAGCGCGACGGCGAGCGATGACGATATCATCCTCGTCAACGCCCGACGTCGCAGCGAAAGCGCACAGCAAGTGCCGATCGCTATCAGCGTGATCGGCGGCCGCAAGCTCGACGACCTGGGTGCCTTCAACGTCCAGCGCCTGCAGCAGATCTCGCCGTCGCTGAACTTCTTCTCGTCAAACCCGCGCAACACGGCGGTGAATATCCGCGGTATCGGTGTGCCGTTCGGCCTCACCAACGATGGGTTTGATCAGGGCGTGGGTCTTTATGTCGACGACGTCTATTTCTCGCGCATTGCTTCAGCCACGCTCGATTTCCTCGACGTGGCGCAGATCGAGGTGCTGCGCGGCCCGCAGGGGACGCTGTACGGCAAGAACACGACGGCCGGCGCGATCAATATCACCACTCGACGCCCGACATTCACCTTTGAAGGTCGCGGTGAGCTCAGCGTAGGCAACCTCGGTTTTACGCAGGCGAAAGCCTCGATTTCGGGACCGGTCAGCGACACCGTGGCAGCGCGCTTCGCCCTGTCCTCGACCGACAGGCGCGGCACTATCTTCAACACTACCAGCGGCAACTATATCAACGAGCAGGACAACTTGGGCCTGCGCGCGCAGGTGCTGTGGGAGCCGGCCGACAACCTCGAAGTGTTGCTAGCGGGCGATTACACCGATCAGAACCCCGAATGTTGCGCTCAGATCTACGTCGGAACCGGCCTCACCCAGCGACCGCTGAACCGTCAGTATGCGGCATTGGCGGCAGCGCAGAACTATCAGGTGCCGAGCGAGAACCCATTCGACCGCGTCACCGACGTCGATGCCAACCTCAATGCGCGCAACCGCATCGGCGGTGTGTCGCTGAGGGCGCAGCTCGATACCGCCTTCGGCACGCTCACTTCGATCACCGCTTGGCGCGCATGGGACTGGCTACCTGAAAACGACAGGGACTTCACCGGCCTGCCCATCACCATCCGGTCGCAGAACCCCTCGCAGCAGGACCAGTGGACGCAGGAATTCCGCTTTTCGCACGAAGGGGACCGGATCGGCTTCCTGCTCGGCGCCTTTGCTTTCGAACAGAAGGTGCGCACTCAGGGCACGCAGGAACAGGGCCCGGCAGCGAGCCGCTGGCTACTCAATCCTTCCAGTCCATTGGCGGACGATCCCACGGTGCTCGACGGGTTGACCGCAACCAATGACATCCAGCTCAACAACACCAGCCTGGCGCTGTTCGGCCAATTGACCTGGAAGGTGACCGACAGCCTCTCGCTGCAACCGGGTTTCCGCGTCAACTACGATCGCAAGAAGGGGCTCTACGAGAGCGTGGTGACCAATGGCGATGGTCAGCTGGTGACCTCTGCCGAAACCGATCCGCGCATTGTGGCCCAGCGCGGAGTGCTTGCTCCGCAGCGGTTCGAGCCCGAATTTTCGGACTGGAATTTCAGCTACGATCTTACCGCAAGTTACCAGCTGACAGACGATATCCTAGCCTATGCGACCTACGCGAAAACCTTCAAGCCGGGTGGGATAAACCTCAATGGCGTGCCCACCGATGCGGCGGGAAGCCCCATCCTTGCGGTGGGCTCTGTTCGGCCGGAAACGGTCAACCATTACGAGGCGGGGCTCAAGACGCAGTTCGCGGCGCGGGTGGCGACGCTCAATCTGTCTCTGTTCCGCACCGATATTGATGACTATCAGGCGCAGGTCGTCAACGGCCAGTTGGGGGTACTGCGCGGCTATCTCGCCAATGCCGAAAAGGTGCGCACGCAGGGCGCGGAATTCGACTTCGAGATTCGCCCCAGCGAGCGATTCAATGCCTATTTAGGCGGCGCCTTCACCGACGCGACCTATCTGCGCTTTACCGATGCCCCGTGTCCGCCCGAACTGTCGGGCGGCACCACCGTCGGCACGGGACAAACTCCGGGAGGGGCCGGCGTTCCCGGCTCCTTGAGTCCGGCCAACTGCGATATTTCGGGCGAGCAATTGCCAGGCGTCTCGAAATGGTCGATCACCGCCGGCCTTGAGGGCAGTCTGCCGCTCTCGCTACTGGCGCGCGCGGGCGAGCTGTACCTAGGCATGGACGGAAGCTGGCGTGCCCGGTTGTCTTCAAACCCAACCCCTTCGGCCTACACCTGGATCGAAGGCTACGCGCTGGCCAACCTGCGCTTCGGGTTCCGCAACGACGATGGCCTCAACGCCTTCGTTTGGGTTCGCAACGTCTTGGACGAGGACTACTTCGAACAGCTTGCCGTTCCCTCAGGCAACACAGGGCTGATCGTCGGCCAGCCGGCCGACCCGCGCACCTATGGCCTCACGCTCGCTTACGAATTCTGATCCTGCAATCTACTCATCCGAGGACAAGCTCTTGTTCGAATTTGCTGACATTTTTGATTTACCATCTTCTGCCGTTTAATCCTGCTCGATGCGGTGCTGGGGGTACCGCCCGCCACCGCCTCGAGCAGCGTCCATCTGGTCGAAATGTTCACCACCGGAGCCTCGGGCCCGCGCCATATTAGGCAACGCAATATTGAGGCTCGCTCCATGCGCACCTGGCGGCTTAATTTCCCCGCGCCCCGCGTTCGGCATGCGTCGATGCAATTGGCAGCTAATTGCGATAGACAGAGAAAGTAGAGACAACAGTAAATGGGCCGCTTTGTCGGACCACTGCTTTGCCAGTTTCCCAAGTTGAACAAATAGGTCCCCGTCAAACAGTGTCCTGTCAGAAGCCAAACCGGGAAATGCGATCAGTCACCTTGCAAAAGCCAAGTTGCGGCTGAAACTAATCAGTCGCTGCCATGACGCAACAGAAACACGGATGTCCTTGATAGCACTGTCAGAAATCTGGCCCTATCGGGCGTAGCGATTTGATTAACTGCTTTGCTTCTAACCAAGATTGATCCTGCTGCGCCGCAGGAGAATTTTGGAGCCCTTTGCCATGCGTGTGATCAGCTGTGTCGTCCACGATCACAATCTGTGGTTCGTGATGGTGGCGGCCATCCTTTGCGTTACCGGCTCGCTAGTCGCAACGACGCTGATTCGCCGCACTTTTCTTGAACAGGGTGTGTCGAAAGCTCATTGGTGTTTCCTGTCCGCATTCGTCGCTGGCGGCGCCACATGGGCGACCCACTTCATAGCTATGCTCGGATATCAGGTGCCTGCGCCGGTGACCCTGGATGGCCCCCTTACCGTGTCATCGGCTCTTATCGCGGTGGGCGGAATCGGCGCCGGGCTTGAAATTGCTTCGATCAGACGCTTCCGATTTGCTCCCATATTCGGCGGTGCAACCATTGGGTTGGCGATAGCGTCGATGCATTACACAGGCATGTTTGCTTACCGCGCCGACGGGGCAGTTCGCTGGGACGTTGGCTACATCATTGCGTCGATTGTTTTGACCGTAATCCTGTCGGCGCTTGCAGTTTGGCGGTTACAAAACGGAGCGGAGAAAGGTCGTACCGTTCAAGCTGGGTTGCTTCTGGCACTCGCAATTGTCGGACTGCATTTCACAGGAATGGCGGCCTTTACCGTCACCCCTATGCCGGGCTTTTCTCAGGGTGCGGATAGTGAGGCCTTTGCAACCATGGCTGCGGCTATTGGCTTGGTGACATCGCTGATCGTCGGAACCGGGCTCTCGTCATATTTCCTTGAGCGTAAGACCAGGTCTGATGGAGAAACGCGCATTGCTCACATCGCGATGCATGATGCGTTGACCGATCTGGCAAACCGTCGGCAGTTTACTGAGGCGCTAGAATCCGAGTGTGCGAAGCTGAAGAAATACGGCAGGCCCTTCACGCTCCTGATGGTGGACCTCGATCGGTTCAAGCCGATCAACGACACACTAGGCCATCCCGCCGGAGATGAAGTTCTCAGACGGGTTTCCCGCCGCCTCCTTGTTGCCGTTCGCAGGGGCGACATCGTGGCGCGCATCGGCGGAGATGAATTTGCAATCATCAGTTTCGGCGTGAGCGATGCGACGCAAGCGCAGTCCATTGCCGAGCGAATTATCGAACTGGTCTCGCGCCCCATGATCGTCCAGGACAGCGTAGTGGAAATCAGCGCGAGCGTCGGCGTCGCAGTTGCTCCGCAACACGGGACCGAGCCCGACCAGCTCACCAAACACGCCGATGTCGCCCTTTATTCTGCGAAGCAAAGCGGCAAACATACTTACAGGTTTTTCGAGCCATCTTTGATGTTGGCGATCCAGCGGCGGCGTACGCTGGAGGCTTCGCTACGCCGGGCATGTATGCGCGACGAATTCAGGATAGTTTATCAGCCCGTATTCAACTCCGATGGGACGGAAATATGTGCAGCGGAAGCTCTGCTTCGGTGGACCTGCCCAGAGCGCGGAGAAATTGCCCCTTCCGAATTCATTCCGATAGCGGAAGAGCAGGGGCTGGTCTCCCGCATTGGTGCGACAGTCCTCAGGCAGACCTGCCTAGACGCCGCATCTTGGCCAGACCATATCGGCCTGGCAGTCAACGTATCGCCCATCCAGTTGCTTGATCCTCGTTTGCCGCAAACGGTGAGACAGGCACTTGAGGGAGCCGGGCTGTCTCCGCATCGTCTAGAACTGGAAATTACCGAAACCGCGCTGCTGCAAAACGACGAAGCCGCGCTTAAGGTTCTTAACCAAATTCGCGAGACCGGTGTGCGCATCTCGCTCGATGATTTCGGCACGGGCTATTCATCGCTAAGCTATCTCCATCGTTTCCCAATCAGCCGCATCAAGATCGACAAGTCGTTCGTGCAAAAGCTGCCGGATGATGCCGGGAGCGCTTCCATCGTCAAAGCGATTGCGCAGTTGGGTGCGAGCTTGAACCTCGAGATTACTGCCGAGGGAATTGAAACTTCATCGCAGCTCAACTTCATTCGCGAATACGGCTGCGATCATGTTCAGGGGTTCCTGACCGGTCGTCCGGTTTCGAACGAAGCGTTCATCGGCCTGATGACGCGTGACAGCGTTAGTGCTTAAGGATTGTTCATGCCGCTCACCCGCCTGCTTTACACCAGTACCAGCTGCTTGCCCGAGCAAAATGGCCTGACAGTCCAAGTCAACGCAATCGCTCAGCAAGCGGCGGAAAGAAATGAGAAATGTGCTGTGACGGGCGTTCTCGTTTTTATCGAAAATCAGTTCATTCAGGTATTGGAAGGTGGAGGCCCTGAGATCGAAGAGACCTTCGAGCGAATTTGCTGCGATCTCCGTCACAAAAGCGTCAGGCTTATCGATCTTGTGGTGGTTAAGGAGCGGATGTTTCCGTGCTGGAAGATGCAACTACTTTCCGACAAGCATGAAACTACCCTTGAACTGCGCGATGATCTTGAAACCATCAGCTTTCTTGTGGGTGTCAATGCGAAGGCAGCCGTAGAGAAGATCCGAAAGTGTCTCGATGCTCAAGAATCGACGACTATCCGCCACAATTTGGTATGCTGATTGCTAGATCGCCGGCGCGGCTTTGATCTCCTCCCTCTCTTCATAAGGCGAAGCCGTCTTCGACTTCGTCACTAGTAAAGGTCAGTAATCTCACTTAAAAAAAAGTAGTCGGAAGTCTACGTCACAATGTATGGCGCAAAACTTCCAGCTACTCCTTCATATGCAAATGACAAATTCCGGTCTCGCAGCCGGGTCGTTCGACTGGCCGATAAGAAGCCATATTCCGTTGAAAAACTCTCGCTTGCGGTCGGTGTGAAGTCCTGATTCACTCTTCGCAGGCAAGCGGAGCTCAGGCTGATGACGGGCGACCACGTGCCGAGCGATCAACTGCAGGCGGCCCTCGATCGAACCCGAGCTGATGATCCGGATGCTGAATATCGGCTATTGCATGAGCTTCTGTGAGCGGGCCTTCTACGCCTATAGCGCAAACTACCTTATCGATCTCGACCACACGGGCATTATCGATGTTCAGGCGACCGACCGCGATCTGGCGTACCGAGGTGCTCGCGCAGCGGCGGATGATCGAACGGACGCAGGACCGCTTCGGCTTCTGGCCCGAGAAGCTGGGCGCCGACACCGCCCCGAACCTGGCTTGGCTGGTCGAGGAGAGAGGCATCGCACCGCATATCCCGGTGTTCGAAAAATACGCACGCCACAATGGTACCTTCGAACGATCCGCCTTCTCCTACGACGACCAAGATCACAGCTTTGTCTGCCTAGGTGGCAATCGCCTGCGCACTCCCAACGGAGCAAAAGATGAGTTCCACCTCGCCGCCCGCGCACATAGCCCTCGATAACGTCTGCGGCGATACTCGAAGCTGCGGATCGCATGGCTGACTGCCGACTGGGTGAGGTTCAGCTGCTCGGCCTCGCACTAAGGCGGTCGACGCGATCGATTTCTTACAGGATGGCCAGAGGTTGAGGATCGATCGCAAAGCATGAAGCTTCGTCATCCCATGCAGCGATACGAGCTGAAGTGTCATTCCCCAACCCGCCGATATGGCTGTAAAAAAAGTATTCTACAGCTGCGAAAGATTCGCATTGCAATCGCTTCGCAATAATCATAGTGGCGCCGGCAGGAAGAGTTGGACGCACACAATGACACGATTGAGCTATTCGGCTGCACTTGGAGCAGCTCTGCCCGCTTTGCTGATTTCCACCCCTGTTCTCGCCCAGCCGGTGGTGCCGGCGAGCCTGTCGGTCGGCTCCATGTTCATGGAGGCGGACTGGGTGGTGAAGCTGGTGATGATCGGACTGCTGATTGCCTCGCTGATCACCTGGACCGTAGCCATCGCCAAGGGGCTGGAACTGGGCAAGGAAGGGAAGCGACAGCTCGCGCTGAATGCCAAGGTGATAGGCGCGCGCAGCCTGGCCGATGCACGCAAGGCTGCGCCCGAAGCCTCCGACTTGCTCGATGCCGCTGCATTGGAACTCACGCTTTCGGCCGACGCGCTTGACGATCCAGACGGCATTCGCGAACGCATCGCCACCCGTTTTGCGCGGCTCGAAGCCGAGACCGGGCGCAAGCTGGCGCGCGGCATACATGTACTCGCCACCATCGGCGCGACTGCCCCGTTCGTGGGCTTGTTCGGCACAGTATGGGGCATCATGAACGCCTTTATCGGCATCGCCGAGATGCAGACCACCAACCTCGCCGTCGTCGCGCCCGGTATTGCCGAAGCGCTGCTGGCGACGGGTGTGGGCCTGTTCGCCGCTATCCCCGCCGTCGTGATCTACAACCACTTTGCCCGCCAGGTCGCCGAACAGCGCGCACTTGCCGCCGACCGTGCCGCCGCGATCCTCAACATTGCCTCGCGCGACCTGTCGCGCGGTGTGGCCGCGAAGGATCTCTGAGGCGATGGCGTTCAAGCTTGGCACCTCTGACGAAGGCGACCTGCCGCTCAATGGCGAGATCAACGTTACGCCGTTCATCGACGTGATGCTGGTGCTGCTGATCATCTTCATGGTCGCCGCCCCGCTGGCCACGGTCGACGTGCGGGTGGACTTGCCGGTCGCCAATGCCGAGAGCGCGCCGCGCCCCGATCAGCCGGTGTTCGTCACCATCGAGGCCAACGGCCGCCTCACTGTCAACGACCGCGAAACGCCGCTGTCGCAGCTTGGCGGCGAAGTCCTGCGCGTGACCGGAGAAGATCGCGAACAACGCATCTTCCTGCGGGCCGATAAGACAGTTGAATACGACAAGCTGATGCAGGCGATGAACGGCCTGCGCGCGGCGGGATACCTGCGCGTGGCGCTGGTGGGTGCAGAGGGTGCGGACACTCCCTGATGGCGAGCCCTGCCCCCTCCTCTCCCTCGGGTTCGCTTAACTGGCAGGTGGCCTTTGCTATCGCTGCGGCGGGCCATGTTGTGCTGGGCGCAGCGATCCTCGTGCAGCGCGCAAAATCGAGTGAGCGGCTGCCCGATCCGGTCATGATCGTCGAGCTGCCAGCAGGGGCCGCTCCCGCTCCGTCGCAGGGCACAGTAGAGCCCGAGCAGGAACAGGTGCAGCCGGTTGAACAAGCCCTCCCCGACACCGTCATCCCGCGCCTTCCCATCCCGCGTGTCGAAACCCCGATGTCGAGCGAGCCGGTCGCCGTGCCGACCCCGCCGCTGGCGCCGCAGCGGGTGCAGCCGCAAGCGCAAACCCGTCCGCAACCCGCGCCTGCGCGCAGTGCTCCGGCACCGCTTGCGGCGCCCGCAGCAACCCCGGGCACCGGCACGACAAATGCCGGATCGGGTGCAGGTGAGAACCCACGCGCCAAGGCCGAACAGGCCGACTGGATCGCGCTCGTCAACAATCATCTGGCGCGCCGCAAACGCTACCCGCAAGAGGCGCGTCGGGCCGGACAGGAGGGCACGCCCTCGGTCCGCTTTACCGTCGACCGGCGCGGAAGGGTGTCAAACGTGTCGATTGTCCGCTCCAGCGGGCACCAATTGCTCGACGAGACGACGGTACAATTGGTTCAACGCACCGCGCCGTTCCCCGCCATGCCGCGATCGATGCAACGCGATTCAATTACGATCACCTTGCCGATCGAATATGCGCTCGACCGCGACTAATCCGCAATTGAAATGAATATCCGAAACCCAAGGGACGAAAAGAAGAGGACGTTGTTAATGACTCGCACAAGCAATATCAGAAAGCCAGCAAGCCTGCGCCGCGCCGGTTCAGCCCTAGCGCTTGGCGCGGCGGTAGCGGGCAGCCCCGCTATGGCGCAGGACGCCAATGGCGAGGTCGTGCTCGACACGCTGCGGATCGAAGACCGCGCTGCCGATGTGAACCCCTATTCCACACCCGGCGCGCCCTATAAGGCCGAGCGTTCGGGCGACATCCGCATCACCCGCCCCATCGCCGACACGCCCACCACGATGACGGTGCTGACCGAAAACCAGATCGACGACTCGGGCTACACCGACCTCTCGCGCATCCTTGAGGCCCAGCCCGGCATCACCGTGGGCACCGGCGAAAACGGCAACGCTTTTGGCGACCGTTATATCATCCGCGGGCAGGAAGCGCGCTCCGATGTGTTCGTCGACGGCCTGCGCGATCCGGGCATGACCACGCGCGAGAGCTTCGTGGTCGAGCAGATCGAGATCACCAAGGGCCCGAACTCGACCTTCGCCGGTCGCGGCACGGCGGGCGGCGCGGTGAACCTCATCACCAAGGCGGCCACCACCGACTATGACTTCTTCGACGGCACCATCGGCGTCGGCACCGACCGCTTCGTGCGCCTCACCGGCGACGTGAACCTCGCGCTCGACGAGACCTTCGCGATCCGCGCCAACGGCCTTAACGGCTACACCGACATCCCCGACCGCGAACCCGGCAACCGACGCCGTTCGGGCGGCGCGCTGTCGGCCACCTGGTCGCCCAGCTACGATTTCGACCTTACGCTCGACTATTACCTGTTGCGCGCAAAAGACCGGCCCGACCTTGGCGACTATCTTTCGGGCGATGTCGCAGACAACAGCCGCGAACCCGTGGAAACCCCGGCTTATATGCAGGAGCAGGACTTCCAGAAGTCGAACGTCGATGTCGTCACCGGCCGCCTCAACTGGCAGCTGACCGACAACATCAGCTTCTCCAACCGCGCCCGCTATGGCGAGAGCCACAATGGCTATGTCGTCACCGGCGCACGCGGCACCACCACCGATGCCAGCGATCCCAACGGCGCCTACGACACCTTCTCGCTCTCCACCCATCAAGGCTGGCAGGATGTCGAATACTTCGCCAACCAGGCCAACCTGCTGATTGAAACAGAGGCACTGGGCGGCGAGAACGACCTTATTTTCGGTGCCGAGTATACCGATCACAAGGTGCTAAACGGCGTCTATGACGTGAACAACACCGGCGCGACCAACTGCATCACTCCGGGCAACCGCTTCAACCCGACCCCAGCTCCTAACTTTTGCGGCCTTGGGCCGAACGGTCAGGTGGTGTCGGGTCTCAACAACTTGCTCGGTCGCGAGATCACCAAGGATCGCTGGGACTCCGACTGGCAGGTTGAGACTTTCTCGATCTACCTTATGGACACGATCGACCTCACCGAAAGCCTCACCGTGTTCGGCGGCCTGCGCTGGGATACGTTCGACTTCACGCTGTCGACATTGTCCGTGCCGCGTGGCAGCCCGGCCGGTACTGAGCCGACGCTCGAAACCTACGCCTACGATGACAGCTTCTGGAATGGCCACTTCGGCGTGACCTACCGCCTGAACGACTGGGCCATGGTCTACGGTTCGTTTGCCACGGCGGCCGATATCAACGGCGGCGAGAGCGACCTTGGCACCAATTCGGGTTATGGCGGTCTCGTCATCATCGATGGCGAGTTCCGCGGCGGCTCGCCCGAGCGTTCGGAAAACTGGGAACTGGGCACAAAGCTCGAACTGTTCGATCACAAGTTCCTGCTCACCGGCGCCCTGTTCCAGACCACCAAGAGCGACGTGCTCGAAGGCTCGGCTGGCGGCTACACCCCCGATGGCACGGGCAATACCGGCAAGAACCGCACCCGCGGCTTCGAACTGGGCGTGGCGGGCAACATCACGCCTGCATGGTCGATGCAGGGCGGCCTCACCTATGTCGATACCGACGTGCTCGAAAGCGCGGTCGATGCCGATTACATCGGTAAGGAACTGGCCAACACCGCCAAGTGGCAGGCCTCGTTCCAGACCCGCTATCAGGCGACCGACGCCTTCGCCATCGGCGGCGCGGTGAAGTACAAGGGCGAGCGTTACGGCGGCCAGCCCGATACGGCGGCGGGCTTCACCGAACTGCCCGGCGGCGGCTTTGCCTATAGCCAGCCGGTGCCTGCCTACACCGTGGCCGACCTGTTTGCCGAATATCGCTTCAGCAACAACATGAGCCTGCGGGTGAACGTGAACAACGTGTTCGACGAGAACTACTATCTCGCCGTCTATCGTTCGGGCGGGTTCCTCTACAAGGGCGATGCGCGCCAGGCCGTGGCGACGCTCAACCTGCGCTACTAAGCGCAAACGAGGCGGGGCGGCGGCGATTGCGGCCGCCCCGCTTCCTTTCTAGAGAACCGCCATGCTGATCGTGATCGAAAACCTGCTGACCAAGGACGAGGTCGCCGCGCTGCGAGCCAAGCTCGACGGATCGGGCTGGCTCGATGGCGCGGATACGGCGGGCACGCGCTCGGTGACGGTGAAGCAGAACCTGCAACTGCCGCGCACCGATCCGCTGGCTCAGGAGCTGAGCAACGCGATCCTGCGCAAGCTAGGCCAGCATCCCGAATTCGTCTCGGCCAGCCTTGCCGAGAAGATCTGGCCGCCGGTGTTCAACTGCTATCGCGATGGCGGGCATTACGGCACCCATTCGGACGCCGCGCTGATGCGCCTGCCCGAGGCCAATCTGACCGTGCGCAGCGACCTTTCGGCCACCATCTTCCTTACCGAGCCCGAAGACTACGACGGCGGCGAACTGCTGGCCGAAACGCCGTTCGGGGCGCAGGCGGTGAAGTTGGCGGCGGGCGACATGGTACTTTATCCTTCGTCCTCGCTGCATCAGGTGACGCCGGTGACGCGGGGCCAGCGCATCTGCGCGATCACTTGGATTCAAAGCGCGGTGCCCGATGCCGAGGCTCGTGGTCTGCTCTACGATCTCGATTGCTCGATCCGCGCGCTGACGCCGGGCAAGGCCAAAGACGATCCCGATATCGACCGGCTGATCCACGTCTATCACAACCTTTTGCGCAAATGGGCGCAGGTGTGACCCGCAAGCTACGCCCGCTGGTCTGGCTGCTGCTGGCGCTGCCCGCGCTGGCGATGCTGTATCAGCTGGCGCGCGGCGAGACATTCGCTTTCAAGCTGCTGCATCCCACCGGCGAGCTGGCCTTGCGGCTGATGGTGCTGGCGCTGATGGTCGGGCCGCTGATCGCGATTTTCGGACGCAACCGCTTCCTGCTTGGCTGGCTGGCGCTGCGCCGCAATATTGGCGTTGCCGCGTTCATCTACGGCCTGCTGCACCTCGTATTCTATGCCATGGACATGGCCGCGATCGGGCCGATCGTCGACGAATTCTGGCTGCCCGGCATCTGGACCGGCTGGCTCAGCCTCGCGCTGATGCTCGCCGCCGCCGCGATCAGCGCGGACTGGGCGGTGAAAGCGCTGGGGCCGTGGTGGCAACGCATCCAATATGCCGTCTATGGTGCGGTGCTGATCGGGGCGCTGCACTGGTACTGGCTCGACAACAACGCGGGGCCAGCGCTGGTTCACCTTGCCCCGTTACTCATCTTGTGGACCCTGCGCGCCGTGGTCAAACGCACCCGCCGCGCCCGGAAGAAGGCCAAAGAAAAGGAAATCCTCGCATGACCAACCGCCTCCGCCTTGCCGCCTCGCTTGCCATCGCCGGTGCCGCTCTTGGCCTCGCCCAGCCCGCACTGGCCGATGGCGATGTCGTGTGCTCAAGCGGGCCGCGTGAGAACTGGAAGTCTGTCAACGACCTCAAGAAGGCGGCCTGGCTCGAACGCTGGGAGATCATCGAAACCCGCATCGAGGGCGACTGCTACGAGGTCTATGCGCGCAACCAGCAAGGGCAGGTGCTGGAAGCCTTCTTCCACCCGGTCACGCTGGAAAAGCTGGTGGTGTTCCGCCGCGGCAGCGAGGTTTACCGCAAGCGCGGCTTCACCGGCTAGGCGCCTGCCAACGATAGCCGAGCGCATAGAGCGGCGCCTCGCTATCGGCAGGGGCACCGGGCCGCTGCGCCTCGACCGCTGCCATCGACACCGGCAGTTCGAACGGCAGCTTGCCGCGCGGGCTCACCGCGCCGGTAAGCACGTCGAGCAGCGCGGCATCGCTCGCACCGAAGCTGGCGAGCAGCACGTTGGCGCGCGGGCGGAACGGGGTGAGGATCGCAGGCCGGTCAAGCTGCACATCGGCCACCAGCGGCAGGCCTTCGGGCAGGCTGGCCATGAATTGCCGCGCCTCGTGATCTTCCGGGAAGGCAAGGCTCCCCTCCTGATGCATGGCCCCGAACACATAACCGGGATGCAGCATTTCCGAGGGGCTGCGGGTGCGCAGGATCGCGAAGTCCGCCTCGGCAGGATCGGTGACCGGGGCCAGCCCCGCGGCCTCCGCCGCCTCGGCCGACAGGCCGGACAGCAGCACCTTCGCGCCCGGCTTCAGCGGCAGCGAGCCATCGTTTTCGAGCGTGACCATGCTCAGCGCCATCGCCTCGCGCCCGCGCGCCTTTTCTTCCGCCGTTCCCACCTCGGCCTCGGCCCGCGCGGGATCGACATAGGGGTTATCAAACAGGCCCAATTCGAAGCTCTGGATGAGGATGCGCCGGACAGACTCGTCGATCCGATCCTCGCTCACCAGCCCCAGCCGCACCGCTTCCAGCAGCGGCGCGGGATCGTCGACCCCGCCGAACTGGTCGATCCCCGCATCGAGCGCCTTGGCGAAGCGTTCGGGCCGGGTCAGCTCCTGCACGCCCCACGCGGTCGAGACATCGGCGAAACTGGGCGCTTCGCCCTCGGGCGAACCCTCAACGCAGCGCTCGTTGCAGTCGGCGGTGATCGCCCAGTCGGACAGGATCACGCCCTGAAAGCCCAATTGATCGCGCAGGATGTCGGTCAGGATCACCTTCTGGTATCCCACCCCCACCGGCTCCAGTTTCTGGCCGCGCAGTTCCAGTTCCTCGATGATCGAATAGGCCGGCATCACGCCCGAAGGTTTGGCTCCGAGTGCGCCGGTGAAAGGGATGATCGCCTGCTGCCATTCGAGGATGTTCAGCTTCGACATCCGGCCATAGTAGTTGTGCGCATCGAACCCGGTCGACGAGGCCGAATAGCCGGCAAAGTGCTTGATCACCGCGGCCACCCCGCCCGGCTGCACCCCGCTCGCCCCGCCCTGCAAGCCTTCGACCAGCGCCCGCCCGACGCGCGCCGAGACCTGCGGGTCTTCGCCCAGGGTATCGAAGTTGCGCGGCCAGCGTGGTTCGCTCGCAACGTCGATCTGCGGGCCGAGCAGCATGGCAAAGCCCACCGCGCGCAAATCGTCGCGCACCATTTCGGCATAGCTGCGCGCGAACTCGGGATCGTCGAGCGCGCCGAAGGCCACACCATTCGGCCACTGGCTGAACTGGCCACCCGCCACGCTTGCGCCTGCCAGTTCGGTATAGCCGTGGCGCGGGTCGGTCATTATCAGCGCAGGCACGCCCAACCGGTGCGCCTCCGCCGCTTCCTGCACCGCGTTGTTGGCTTCGGCCAGCGCGCGGTTTTCGGTGGCGAGGCGCGAAATGAAGTGCGTCGCGCGGGTCTTGCCCATCGCCTCGGTCAAGGCGGCAATGTCGTAACCAGTGGCAGGCTCACCCATCGGGGCGTTACCCGGCAGCGTGGCCACGATCATCAGCCCGGCCTTTTCCTCCAGCGTCATGCGCTCGGCGAGATCCTTGGCCCGTTCGGCGGGGGCAAGGCGCCAGTCTTCGTAGGGCGTGAGCGCACCATCGCGGTCAAGATCGCGGAAGGTCACGCCGTCTTCGGTAATGATCGGGATCACCCGGCTTTGCAGATCTGGCGCAGGCAGCTCCTGCTTCGCGCAGGAGGCCAGTAACATCGCGACCGTGGCGACAAGCGCGCTTCTACCCAAGACTGTATCTCCCTTTGCCGTGAGCGTCATCTTAGCACGGCAAAGGTCAGCGAAGGCAAGCCTAATGCCCGGTATAGCGCCCCGGGCGGTGCCAGACGACCAGCGTCATGTTGATCGCCAACATGCTCAGCACCGACCAGCCGAACGAAGCGAGATCGAGCGACGACAGCGCTACCAGCAGGATTATCGCATCTAGCGCCATGTGCATCCGCCCCACGCTCCACCCGCGTGAATTCTGCATCCACACGGCGATGATATTCACCCCGCCCACCCCGGTCTTGTGCCGCAGCAGCGCCAGCAGGCCGAGGCCCGAAACGGTGCCGCCGCCAAGTGCGGCGAAGGCCGGGTGAATGGTCGCGATATCCAGCGACGTGCGCGTTACAGCTGCAAAGGCGAAAATCAGGCCGCAAGCGATGATCGTGCGGATCATGAAGGCCCGGCCCAGCTTCATCAGCCCGATCAGGAAAAACGGGATGTTGATGAGGAAGAACAGCAGGCCCACCCCCAACGGCACATGATAGCTCGCCAGCAGCGCCAGACCCGCAACGCCGGCCGTGGTTATGCCCGCCGCCTTCATCAACACCAGCCCGAAAGCGATCAGCCATGCGCCCGTCACCAGCGCATAGGCATCCTCGAGCAG
Source organism: Aurantiacibacter suaedae (assembly GCF_005434915.1). Classification (GTDB taxonomy): domain Bacteria; phylum Pseudomonadota; class Alphaproteobacteria; order Sphingomonadales; family Sphingomonadaceae; genus Alteraurantiacibacter; species Alteraurantiacibacter suaedae. The sequence continues at coordinate 87,667 of NZ_SKCG01000001.1, read as the reverse complement.
AGTGTGGCGCGTTTCGTCGCGCGGAGGGGAGATAGTTTCATCTGACACCACTTGCCAATAGACCGCACAGGCCGCGCTGCGCAAGCACCTTGCCGAGCGAGCGATCTGCCCCTATTTCGCGGCCCAACTCATTCCCCGATCACACCGAGTTTTAAGGACCCCAGATGGCCGCCCAATACGCATTTGTCATGAAGGACATGACCAAGACCTTCCCCGGTGCGCAAAAGCCGGTGCTCTCGAACATCAACCTCCAGTTCTACCAAGGTGCCAAGATCGGCATCGTCGGCCCCAACGGCGCGGGTAAGTCGACCCTGATCAAGATCATGGCCGGCATCGACAAAGACTTCACCGGCGAAGCCTGGCCGGGCGAGAACATCACCGTCGGCTATCTCGAACAGGAGCCCGAGCTGGACGAGAGCAAGACCGTGCTCGAAAACGTCAAGGACGGCGCGCGCGAAGTGGCTGACCTGGTCGAGCGTTTCAACGCCATCTCCGCCGAAATGGGCGACCCCAAGGACGACACCGATTTCGACGCGCTGATGGAAGAAATGGGCGACCTGCAGGCTAAGATCGACGCGGTCGATGGCTGGACGCTCGACAACCAGCTCGAAGTGGCGATGGAAGCGCTGCGCTGCCCGCCGGGCGACTGGCCCGTCACCGATCTTTCGGGCGGTGAGAAGCGCCGCGTGGCGCTGACCCGGCTGCTGATCCAGAAGCCCTCGATCCTGCTGCTCGACGAACCGACCAACCACCTTGACGCTGAATCGGTGAAGTGGCTCGAAAACCACCTCAAGGAATATGCCGGCGCGGTGCTGATGATCACCCACGACCGCTACTTCCTCGATAACGTGGTGGAGTGGATCCTCGAACTCGACCGTGGCTCCTACTATCCCTACGAGGGCAACTACTCGACCTACCTCGAGAAGAAAGCCAAGCGTCTCGAGCAGGAAAGCCGCGAGGAAAGCGGCAAGCAGAAGGCGCTTCAGCGCGAACTCGAATGGATCCGGCAAACTCCGTCAGCCCGCCAGACCAAGAGCAAGGCGCGTATCCGCAAGTTCGAAGAGCTGCAGAACAGCCAGGACAGCCGCGGCATCGGCAAGGCGCAGATCGTCATTCAGGTGCCCGAGCGCCTCGGCGGCAAGGTGATCGAGGTGAACAACATCTCGAAGGCTTATGGCGACAAGCTGTTGTTCGAAGACCTTTCCTTCATGCTGCCGCCGGGCGGAATCGTTGGCGTGATCGGGCCGAACGGCGCGGGTAAATCGACGCTGTTCAAGATCCTCACCGGCAAGGAAGAGCCCGATAGCGGCTCCGTGGACATGGGTTCGACGGTGCGGCTGGGCTATGTCGACCAAAGCCGCGATCATCTCGATCCCAAGCACAACGTGTGGGAGGAGATTTCGGACAGCCTCGACTACATGAAGGTCAACGGTCAGGACGTGAGCACGCGCGCCTATGTCGGCGCGTTCAACTTCAAGGGCGCGGACCAGCAGAAGAACGTCGGCAAGCTGTCGGGCGGTGAACGCAACCGCGTGCACATGGCCAAGATGCTGAAGCAGGGCGGCAACGTGCTGCTGCTCGACGAACCGACCAACGACCTCGACGTGGAGACGCTGGGCGCGCTGGAAGAGGCGATCGAGAACTTCGCCGGCTGCGCGGTGGTCATCAGCCACGACCGCTTCTTCCTTGACCGTCTGGCCACGCACATTCTCGCGTTTGAGGGCAACAGCCATGTCGAGTGGTTCGAGGGCAACTTCGAAGCCTACGAGGAAGACAAGCGCCGCCGTCTGGGCGATGCGGCTGATCGACCGAGCCGGGTGGCGTATAAGAAGCTTACGCGCTGAGTTTGATGAACTGAGCCCGGCCCCGGATCAGGTCCGGGGCGACGGAATGGCGATGTGTATCCCCGCGTCGTCGCCCCGGCCTTGAGCCGGGGCCGGGCTACTCTTCCCCGAACCACACATCCCATAAGTCGCGCCAGTCCGGGTTCTCCTCCTCGATCAGCGCAAACTTCCAGTCGCGCCGCCAGCGCTTGATCCTCTTTTCGCGTACGATGGCCTGTTCGATCTCCTCATGGCACTCAGCATAGACGAGCATGGTCTTGCCGCGCTCGGCCACATGAGCCGAGCCTTCGCCCATCCGGTGCTGCTGCACGCGCCGAATAAGATCAGCCGAAATGCCGACGTACATCCCGCCCCGATAGCGGTTGGCCATGATGTATACCCAGCCGCCCTTTTTCATGTGGCAAAGCTATCGCGAAGTTAGATCGAAAAATAGCCCGATCCCGGCTCAAGGCCGGGATGACGAGGTAAGTTCGGAATTCGGCGCCCCGGCCTTGAGCAGGCGCTGGGCTTACGCCGCCGCCTTCGCCTCATCCTTCGGCAGGAAATCCTTCGCCAGCGCGTGATAAAGCCGCTCCTTGCACACCGTCGATCCGGCCCAGTCGCCGATCAAAGCAGTAGCGAACAGCGGCACAATTGCGCCGCTCATGCCCGTAGTCTCGCTAAGAATAATCACCGTGGTCAAAGGCGCTCGGACCACCCCGGTGAAATATCCCGCCATGCCCATCAGCACGATCAACCCGGCCTGATCGCTTGGAAACAGCACCGTCAGCAGGTGCCCGAAGCCCGAACCCGCCGCCAGCGACGGTGCGAAGATGCCGCCCGGAATGCCGCTCACACTGGTCGCCAGCGCGGCGACGAATTTGGCCGGGCCGAACCACAGGTCGCCCTCCTCACCCGCCAGCAGCGCCTGCGTCGCCTCGTATCCGGTGCCCGACACCTGCCCGGCGGTCAGGAAGCCCAGCACGCCCACGATGATCCCGCAGACCAGCGCCGTCACCAGCGGACGCTGGCCCAGCAGCGAAGTCCAGCGTCCGTCCGGCCCGCGCAGGGCCAGCATCAGGCGCGAAAACAGCCCGCCAAGAATGCCGCCGACCAATCCCGCCAGCGGAGCCGCGATCAGGATCGAGGTAACCGGCAAAGAGCCTTCGATCTCGCCGAAATAGACATAGTTGCCCGCCAGCCCCTGCGCCGTCAGACCGGCAATCATCACCGCGCCCATCACCAACACCGCCACGCGCTGCTCATAAGCTACGGCCAGCTCTTCGATGGCGAAGGCGATCCCCGCCAGCGGCGTGTTGAAAGCCGCCGCCACGCCCGCCGCACCGCCTGCGATCAGCACGCCGGCGCTGACCTTCACGCGCAAGGCGCGGTGCACCGCCACCATCAGCGCCGCGCCCAGTTGCACGGTCGGCCCCTCGCGCCCGACCGAAGCCCCGCCGAACAGCGACATCACGGTCAGCACCATCTTCGCCAGCGCCGCGCGCAGCGACACCAGTTTCAGCGTCTGCTCGCTATCGGGATGGCGGCCCGCTGCGATCACTTGCGGAATGCCCGATCCGCGTGCTTCGGGTGCCAGCTTGCGCGTGAGCAGCGCGATCAGCACGAACATCACCGGCGTCAGCACCAGTGGCAGCCAGCCGTATTCGGCGGTGAGATCGAGAAACAAGTCCTGCGCCCCGTCGCCCACCGTGGCGAAGACCAGCGCCACCAGACCGATCAGCACCGCCGAGACCATTGTGGCAACCCGGCGGGTCCAGTCGTCAACCCGCGCGAGATCATCCGGCACCTTCTTGCCGAGCCAGCGTGCGAGCGGTCCGAATATCTGCATGATTGCGCTCTATGACCTGCACGGGCCGCCGTCCAGTTGCGGGCGAAAAAGACGGCAGGTGTTGCATCCCGACACGCGTTCACCAGGCCACTTTGCCGGCACAAACGTTAAGGTTATCGCGCGGTTCAGTTAACGGACAGGACGAATCGGTAAAACGGCGCTTAAGGAAATAACCTCACCGCGGCACTCGGGCGGAATGGTCCAGACGGGAGTTCACACCATGCTTATCGCCAGACTTCTCAAATCGAGCGGGCTTGCCGCGGTCGCCATTGCGCTCGCCCTGCCGGCGCTGAGCGCGCCCGTGGCGGCGCAGGATCGGCAGTGGGAAAACCGCCCCAACAATCGCGGCACGGCCGCCAACCGCTCGGGCACGAACCGCCGCGAGGCCAATCGCGGCAACCAGGGCAATCGGTCCGCATCGGACTGGCGGCAGGAGCGCACTCAAGCCTCGCAGGCGATGCGCGAGGCCCGCCAGGAGGCGCGCCGTGTCGATCGCAGCGCCGAACGCCAGGCCGCCCGGATCGAAAACCGCAGCGAGAACCGCGCAGCCCGGGTTCAGGAGCGCTCCGAACGCTGGGCCAACCGCGCCGAGCGGCAGGGTGACCGGCCTGTAGGGACCCTGCGCGAGCTGGGCCAAAACGCCCAGCGCTGGCGCGATCGGCAGGACAATCGCTGGCGTGACAACGACCGCCGCGACCGTGATCGCGACCGCTGGCGCAACAATGATCGCCGTGACTATCGCGACCGTGATCGCAATCGCGACTATCGCGACCACAACCGCAACCGCGACTATCGCAGAGACCGCGATTATCGCCGATGGGACCACAACAACTGGCGGCGTGACCGGCGCTACGACTGGAACCGTTATCGCCGGGACAACCGCAGCATCTATCGGCTGGGCCGCTACTACTCACCCTATCGCAACTACAGCTACCGCCGCCTGAGCATAGGCATCCATCTCGATAGCCCGTTCTATTCGAACCGCTACTGGATCAACGACCCGTGGCAGTATCGCCTGCCCCAAGTTTACGGCCCCTATCGCTGGGTGCGTTATTACGACGATGTGTTGCTGGTCGACATGTACAGCGGCGAAGTGGTCGACGTGATCCACGACTTCTTCTGGTGATATGCCCGTTCCATCGCCGGCGCGAGTGACCGGCGATGCGAGCCCCTCATCTTCGGGTGGGGGGCTCGACCGCATGGGCGCAGCGCTTGCCTTCGTAGCGCGACTTGGGGATAGATCCCTGCGTGATGAGTAAGACCAAGAGCCCCTACGCCGAGAACGCCGACCTTCCCGCCCTGCGCCGCATCGGCGCGCAGGTGCGCGAGCGACTGGCGGCCAACCCCGCCGTTTACAAGGTGCCCACCGACAAGGCCGAGCTGTTCGCCGTGGGCGACTTCATGAGCGCAGAGGAATGCACGAAGATGCGGGCGCTGATCGACGCTGTGGCCAAGCCCTCCTACGTGTTCGACGTCGACTATTCGGAAGGCTATCGCACCAGCTATTCGGGCGATGTCGATCCGAACGATCCGTTCATTCGCAAGATCAGCCGCCGGATCGACGACCTGCTCGGGATCGAGCCAGAGTTCGGCGAAACGATCCAGGGCCAGCGCTATATGCCGGGGCAGGAGTTCCAGCCGCATTGCGACTGGTTCCATTACGGCACCAGCTACTGGGACATGGAAATGGCGCGCGGCGGGCAGCGCAGCTTCACCACCATGGTGTTCCTGAACGAGGTCGAGGCTGGCGGCACCACCGACTTTGTGGAGCTGGACATTGCCATTGAGCCCAAGCCGGGCGTGCTGCTGATCTGGAACAACGCCAAGCCCGATGGGCACACCAACCTCGATACTCTGCACGCGGGTCGACCGGTGATCACGGGCTGCAAATACGTGATCACCAAATGGTATCGCACCAAGACTTGGACCTGAGGGGGATCAGGACCGCGACAGCGCCTCGGCGATAAGCTTGCGCGAGTTCTCGACGCCGTAAAGCGCGATGAAGCTGCCCATGCGCGGCCCTTGCGCCGATCCGAGCAGCGTCTCGTAGAGCGCTTTGAACCAGTCGCGCAGATTCTCGAACCCGAACTGTTCCTGCTTGCCAATCTCGTAGACTTGCGTTTGCAGATCCTCGGCGCTGGTCGCCGGATCGACCTCGGCAAGGTAAGCATCGAGCGCGCGCAAGGCCTCGGCCTCGTTCGCGCTCGGCGCACGCCGTGACAGCGTGGGCGCGACAAAATCGCGGTTGTAGGCCAGCGCTGCCTCGACCAGCCGCGCAAGGTCCGGGTGACTCTCGGCGCTGGCGTCTTCGACATAGTTGCCGAGGTACGACCAGACCTGTTCGTCGGTCGCCCCGGCGCCCAGCACGCCGACAAGGTTGAGCAGCAGGCCGAAGGTCACCGGCAGGCTGTCACCCGCGCCATGCGGCGGCTGCACCTGATCGGGGCTTTCCGCGCGCAGCAGGTGCCAGGCCGGATTGCCGAGCTGCTTTTCCACCGGCTGGCCAGGAATGGCGGCGCGGAACTGCCAGTATTCGTCCACCGCCTTGGGGATCACGCCAACGTGGAGCTGCTTGGCGCTCTTGGGGTTGGCGTAGAGATAGTGCCCTAAGCTCTCCTCGCTGCCATAGGTCAGCCATTCATCGATGGTGAGGCCGTTGCCCTTGGACTTCGAAATCTTCTCGCCATTGGCATCGAGGAACAGCTCGTAGATCATACCCTCGGGCTTGCGCCCGCCGAGCACCTGCACGATCTTGCCCGACTGGGTGACAGAGTCGGTCAGATCCTTGCCGCACATTTCATAATCGACGCCCAGCGCATACCAGCGCATCGCCCAGTCGACCTTCCATTGCAATTTGGACTGGCCGCCAAGGATCGACTGTTCGACCACTTCGCCCTCGTCCTCGAAGCGCACGATCCCCGCCTCGGCATCGACTACCTCGATCGGCACCTGCAGCACGATCCCGCTCTTGGCGCTGATCGGCAGTACGGGCGAATAGGTCTGGCGGCGCTCTTCGCGCAGCGTAGGCAGCATGATCGCCTGAATATCGTCGTACTTGCGCAAGACCTGCTTGAGCGCCTCGTCGAAGCCGCCCGAGTTGTAGCGGTCGGACGCGGCGATGAATTCGTAGTCGAACCCGAACTGGTCGAGGAATTCGCGCAGCTTCGCATTGTTGTGATGTGCGAAGCTTTCGTACTTCTCGAAAGGGTCGGGAATGCGGCTGAGCGGCTTGCCGAGGTTTTCCTCCAGCAGCGACCGATTGGGGAGATTGTCGGGCACTTTGCGCAGCCCGTCCATGTCGTCCGAGAACGCAACCAGACGAGTGGGCGCAGGCGTGCCATCTTCGGCAGCGGCGACGATCTCGTAGGCGCGGCGCACCAGCGTGGTGCGCAGCACTTCCTGAAAGGTGCCGATATGCGGCAGGCCCGAGGGGCCGTAGCCGGTCTCGAACAGCACGGGTTCGCCGCCGGGTTTGCCATCACGGAAGCGTTTGGCAAGCCGCTGCGCCTCCTGAAACGGCCAGGCTTTGGACGAACGGGCGGCGGCAATGAGATCGGGGCTGAACATAGGCCTAGGCCCTTTGCGGATTACGGGCGCTTTCGCAAGCGCGAAGGCCATTTCGGAACTCGGCGCTGTTCGCCTCGTTGGGAAAGCGAATTTGCTGTCAGACAGAGGGGCGACAATTGAATTACGTCAAGACGATTACGGATCAGATCGAAGCCATGTGGATGGGATTTATCGCCATCCTCCCCAATCTCGCCCTCTCCCTCGTTGTCCTTTTCCTGACCTGGCTGGTCGCCAAGTTCGCAGTGCGTATCGCTGACCGCATTGTTGGCCACACCCATGTGCGCACCGATCTCAAGCGCCTTACGGCAACTGCGGTTAAACTGTTCATATGGATTTTGGGCCTGCTGATCGCGGCGGCTGTGGCCATTCCCGGCTTCACCCCGGCGGGGATGATCGCCGGCCTTGGCGTGGGCGCGCTCGCCATCGGTTTCGCCTTTCAGGATATCTTCGAGAACTTCCTTGCCGGCGTTCTGATCATGCTGCGCGACAAGATGAACATCGGCGACTGGGTCGATGCGGAAGGTGTGAGCGGGACGGTCGAGAAGATCACCTTGCGCGAAACGCATATCCGCCAGTTCTCGGGTGAACTGACCATCCTGCCCAACTCGATGATCTTCAAGAACGCGGTGAAGATCCACACCGATCAGCCCGTGCGCCGGTATGATCTGATGGTCGGCGTCTCTTATGATTGCAGCCTGCCCGATGCGGAAGCTGCCATCGTGCGTGCGCTCGAATCGGTCGAGAGCATTTCGAAAGAGAAGCCGGTGGACGCTTTCGCCCGTGCCTTCGGCGGCAGCTCGATCGATTTTCTGGTCCGCTGGTGGGTCGATACCGAGCGCGAGAACCACTTCCTCGTTCACCGCGACGTGATCTATGCGATCAAGCGCGAGCTCGACGAAGCCGAGATCGACATTCCCTTCCCCATCGTCACCAACATGTTTCCCGAAACCCTGCGCCTGGAGCAGGAAGACACCGGCAACGAGACGGCCAAACCGGTCGAGGGCAATTGAAAGTGATTTGATCGGCTCGGCCGTCTTGGCCTCGCCCGAAAGCTGTGCCATTCCCCGGCCAAACTCCGCACCAGCTTGCCCGGGCAGGCTGGTGCGAGTGGAAGAGAGCCTCGCCTCGGCGGGGCCGTAGGTGGAGTGGGACGTGAACCGCATCAAAGTACTAGCCGCATCGATCAGCCTTGCCACGCTCGCGCTCACGGCCTGCTCGCAAGCCAGCCCCAAAGCGGAAGCGCCGGGCCTGATCGCCACCAGTGCCGATGCCTGCAACGCTTTCGATGTCTCCACACTCGGCACCGGCGAAGGCAGCGCAAGCTGGGTCGAGACCGAGGAAAGCCTGCCCGCTTACTGCGAAATCAGCGCGACTCTCTCGCCGCTTGATGGCTCGGCCATCGGCGTGGTCTATCGCTTGCCTGCCGAATGGAACGGAAAGCTGCTCGGCCTCGGCGGTGGCGGCTGGGCTGGAAACGTCACCATCGAGGCGGCTGCTGAGGGCCTCGCCAAGAACTTCGCCACCATGCAGACCGATGGCGGCCAACCGGGCACGGATGTCTGGGCCAACAGCTGGGTGGCCGAAAATCCGGTTGCGGCGGAAGACTTCAGCCACCGCGCCGTTCATGAAATGACCGTGGCGGGCAAGCAGGTCGCCGCCAGCCTCTATGGCACCGAACACGAGAGCGCCTATTTCAACGGCTGCTCGACCGGCGGGCGCATGGCGCTGATGGAAGCGCAGCGTTATCCTGAAGATTACGACGCGATCATCGCTGGTGCCCCGGTCTATACCTTGCAGGTGCAGACCAGCGCCGTGTTCCGCAATCAGACCTTCGCGACAGATGATAGCGCCGCCGGGTTCACTCCGGCCGAACTGCAACTGGTGCAGGATTCGGCCCTCGCCGCCTGCGATGGCGACGACGGGCTGGAAGACGGGCTGATCAACGATCCGCGCGCCTGCGCTTTCGATCCGGCGAAGCTGCAATGCACGGGCGAGAAAGATGACAGCTGCCTCTCGGGAACGCAGGTGGCTGCTCTCAAGCAGACCTATTCGGGCCAGCGCGCATCGGACGACAGCTGGTCGATGTTTCCGATGAGCCGCGGCGGCGAAGCAGGCTGGTCGCTGTTCATGGCTACCGATGGCTCCGGCAAGGATCCCACCGGCGGCGGGGGCCTTGGCAACCTGTTCCCGCTGTTCTTCGAGCCCGGCGAAAGGCCTACGCTCGCGAGCTTCGACAACAGCAGCTATCTCGCAGTACGCGCCAGCCCATTTGCCGAGATGTATGAGGCAAAGAGCCCCGATCTGTCGGCCTTCTTCGAACGCGGCGGCAAGCTGATGATGTACCATGGCGAAAGCGATCCCGGCCCCAGCCCTATCGGCTCGACCGACTATGCGCGGCAGGTGGTCGACGCGAATCCGCAGGCGAGCGAGCAGTTCCGCTACTTCCTGCTGCCCGGCGTTGCCCATTGCCGCGGCGGGCCGGGTGCGGATCTTGTCGACTACCTTGGCGCCATGGACGACTGGGCCGGTGGCGCCATCGCGCCCGACCGCCTGATCGGGACGAAGGACGACCGTTCGCTGACCCGACCGCATTGCGCATGGCCCAATGTCGCGCACTACAAGGGCGAAGGCGATCCCAACAATCGGGTGAGCTGGACCTGCGAACCGCGCAAGAGCTGACGAAAAGAAGGCGGCAGGCGTTTTCCTTTCGTTCCATTTGCCTCTAGGGTTTCGCTGATGGCCGAACCCCTCCCCCTTCCCGCGCTGCACGCCAGCCACTCCGGCTGCTGGCAGCGCGGTGCCAGCGGCGACACCGCGCAGATCGGGCGCGGCCAGGCGGTGATGGCGGCAGCCGATACGCCCAACCTCGTGCTCAACGCGCCGCTGGTGGCAACGCGGCTGGGCTACCCCGATCTTTCCGGGCTGGACCTGCTGGAACTGTTCGCCTTCGTCCACCCGGCCCGCTTTTGCGTGCCCACGCCGCGCGGGCTGGCCCATGCGCTGGAGCTGAACGAACCGGCGAGCGATGCCGATGTGCCCGAATTCCTCCAGCGCGCGGCCTCGCACTTGCTCGCCCGCTGCGAAGCGCCCGAATGGCCCGAGCGCGAAGGCGCGTGGAGCGTTCTGCAATCGTTGGCGCGGCTGCGCTGGACCTGGGCGCCGGTGCTCGCCCCGCACGTGGCCAAGCCGGAACGCGCCGAACGCTGGCTGTTCGCTCGCCTGCCCGAATGGGAAGAAGCCGCTGAACGCCCGCAACCGGCGCAGGTTACGCTGGCGGAGGATGCGGTCGAGACCCGACTCGAAGCACTGACCGGAAATCAGGCCGAACGGCGCGAAGGGCAGCGGCTCTATTCGCGCAAGTCCGCGCATGTGTTCGCCCCCCGCCCCGCACGCGGTCAGCCACACCTGCTGTTGGCGCAGGCGGGCACCGGCATCGGCAAGACGCTGGGCTATCTCGCCCCAGCCTCGCTGTGGTCCGAAACAGCGCACGGCACGGTCTGGGTTTCGACCTACACGAAAAATCTTCAGCGCCAGCTGCGCGAGGAGAGCCGCCGCGCCTGGCCCGAACGACGGCCCGATGGCAGCCAGCCGGTGGTGGTGCGAAAGGGCCGCGAGAACTACCTGTGCCTGCTCAATCTCGAAGATGCCTTGCAAGGCGGGTTCTCGGGCCGCCCCGCGATCCTGGCGCAGCTGGTGGCGCGCTGGGCCGCCTATAGCCAGGATGGCGACATGATCGGCGGCGACCTGCCCGGCTGGCTCGGCACGCTGTTCCGCCAGCGCGCGATCCGCTCGCTCACCGACCAGCGTGGCGAGTGCATCTATGCCGGATGCCCGCACTTCCGGAAGTGCTTCATCGAACGCGCCGCGCGGGCCTCGGCGCAGGCCGATCTGGTGATCGCCAACCACGCTTTGGTGATGATCAACGCCGCACGCGGGCGCGATACGGCGCAGCGTCCCACGCGGATCGTGTTCGACGAGGGCCACCACGTGTTCGACGCCGCCGATTCGACCTACTCCGCCGCGCTCAGCGGGATGGAGGCGATCGAGCTGCGGCGCTGGATCATCGGCCCTGAACGCGGCTCCAAAGGCAGGCGGCGCGGGCTGTCCGCAAGGCTCGCCGATGTCGCGAGCTATGACGACGAGGCCGGAGACGCGGTGGAGGCCGCGCGCCACGCCGCCGAAGCCCTCCCCAGCTCAGGCTGGCTTGACCGGCTCGCCGAAAACGCGCCCTCCGGCCCCATCGAAACCCTGCTCGGCGCGATCCGCGCCACGACCTATGCCCGCGACGAAAGCGGCGGACAGGAAGCAGGCTACGGGATCGAGACCGAGGCAGCGCAACTCGATGGGCCACTGGTGGAGCTTGCGCAGGAAGGTGCCGCAGCCCTCGCCGCTATCCGTCAGCCTCTAATAAAGCTCGGCATCCGGCTGGAGGCGCTGCTGGAGGAAGGGCCGGACTGGCTCGACGGACAAGGCCGCGCGCGGATTGAGGGTGCCCGCCATTCGCTGGTATGGCGGATCGACACGCTGGCATCGTGGCAAGCCATGCTCGAACGGCTAGGCGGTCCGACCGACCCGCAGTTCGTCGACTGGCTCGCCGTGGCGCGCGGCGATGCGCGCGAATACGATGTCGGTCTCTACCGCCACTTCCTCGACCCGATGCAGCCCTTCGCGCAAACCGTTCTCGAAGGCGCGCACGGGGTGATGCTGACCAGCGCTACGTTGTGCGACCGCGGTGCCGAAGGGCCGGACTGGGACGAAGCCGTGGCCCGCTCTGGCGCGACCCACCTCGGCCTCGCGCCCGAACAGATCGCCGCCACCAGCCCGTTCGACTATGCATCGCGGGCCGAAATCCTGATCGTCACCGACGTGCCCAAGGGCGATCTTGCCGCACTCGCCGGGGCCTATGCGCGGATCATTGAGACGACGGGCGGCGGCGTGCTCGGCCTGTTCACCGCGATTCGCCGCCTGCGGAGCGTCCACGGCCGCATCGCCGACCGGCTCGCGCGCGCAGGTCTGCCGCTCTATGCCCAGCACGTCGATCCGATCGACACCGGCACGCTGGTCGATATCTTTCGCGACGATCCGCACGCCTCCTTGCTCGGCACCGATGCCCTGCGCGACGGGGTCGATGTGCCCGGGCAATCGCTGCGCTGCGTGGTGATGGAGCAGGTGCCCTGGCCCAAGCCTAGTATCCTGCACCGCGCGCGCCGTGCGGCAGGCGGCGGCAGCGCCTATGACGACCGCGTGATCCGTGCCCGCCTCGCCCAGGCCTTTGGGCGGCTGATCCGCACCCGGGACGACCACGGCCACTTTGTCGTGCTTTCTCCCGCCTTTCCCTCGCGCCTGCTGACAGCCTTTCCGCCAGACGTTCCGGTCACGCGGCTGACACTCGATGATGCTTTACAACGGCTCGGAGAGGGTCTTTTGTCGCCCGATGCAACCTTGCCGCAACCAGCGGCAGAGCAAGGAGAGTGGCCAAGGTGAAGCGGCTGGGCCTGTTCCGCCATGCCAAGTCCGATTGGGACGATATGAGCCTGCGCGATTTCGACCGCGGGTTGAATGCGCGCGGGCAGCGCGGCGCGGCATTGATGGGCCGCCATATCGCCGAATACGGCGCGAAGTGGGACCGGGTGCTGGCGAGCCCCGCCAAGCGCATCAAGCTCACGCTCGAATCGAGCGCGCTGAAAGTGCCGGTCGACTATGTCGATGCCGCCTATCTGGCAGACAGCACCACGCTGATGGCGATGCTCACCGCGATCGCGGGCGATCCCTCAGCGGTCATGCTGGCCGGGCATAATCCGGGCATGCAGGAACTCGCACTGGATCTGGCCGGTGCCACCAACGAGAACGCGCTGTTCGGCGAAGTGCTGGAGAAGTTTCCCACCGCAGGCTTTGCCGTGCTCGATCTCGCCATCGACAAATGGGCCGATTGCGCGCCGAACTGCGGCCGTATCGTGCATTTCGCACGGCCACGCGATCTCGATCCCGAGCTGGGGCCAGTCGGCGTAGGCTGACTGGCCCGTGCTGCGGTGAAGACCAATCGTTGAAGGCTTAGTTGCCGAGACTGCGGGCGAGCTTGGCGCGCACAGCATGCAACCCCTCAAGCAGATCGTCGTCCACTTCAGCCGCCTGCGCCGAACCTCGGTGTTGGGCCGTGGTATCCTCGGCGGCAGGCTGCTTGCCTTCGAGCACGCTGCGCGCACCCTTCAGCGTATAGCCCTCGGCGTTGACGAGTCGGTCGATCTGGCTGACCAGCGCGATATCCTCAGCACGGTAAAGCCTGCGTCCCCCGCTCCGCTTGAGCGGGTTCAGCATCGGGAACTGTTGCTCCCAGTAACGCAGCACATGGGGTTTGAGACCCAGCGCCTCGCAGACTTCACCGATGGTTCTCATGGCACCGGGTGCCTTTCCATCGCTGAAGAAAACTTCTCCGTGCATTTCCGTCATCAGCTCGAAGCGATCCTGTCCTTCAGCTTCTGACTGGCACGGAAGGTCAGAACCCGCCGCGGAGTGATCGGCACTTCGACGCCGGTCTTGGGATTGCGACCGATACGCTCGTTCTTGTCGCGCAGCACGAAGCTGCCGAAGCCGGAGATCTTCACGTTCTCGCCATCGGCCATCGCATCGCACATCTTGGCGAGGATCTCCTCGACCAGCGCGAGGCTCTCAGCCCGCGAAAAGCCCATCTTGTGGTTGATTGTTTCTGCCAGATCGGCCCTGGTGAGGGTGCCGACGGATCGCATATTGACCATGCGCCCATTCCTATCGCTACGTTTGACTACCCCGAGCGCCTCTTGGGGCAAAGATCGGTCGATAGCAAGGAAAAGCGCAGGAAATTTCCCCCGTCTACCGTGTTAAACGCGTAGTAACGATGCGCCCCAGGTAAATCCGCCGCCCATGGCTTCAAGCATAACCAGCTGGCCCGGCTGAATTCGGCCATCACGCCGCGCCACATCGAAGGCCAGTGGCACCGAAGCGGCCGAGGTATTCGCGTGGCGATCGACAGTCACCACCACCTGCTCCATCGACAGGCCGAGCTTGCGCGCGGTGGCATCGAGAATGCGCAGATTGGCCTGATGCGGCACCACCCAATCGAGCGCGTCGGCGCCTAGCTGCGCTTCCGCCAACACCTCTTCGAGCACTTCGGCCAGGTTCTTCACCGCGTGGCGAAACACCTCGCGTCCCTTCATCCTGAGGTGGCCGACCATGGTGCTGGTCGAGGGCCCGCCATCGACATATAACAGATCGTTGTGCGCGCCATCGGCATGGAGGCGGCTGGCGAGAACACCGGGGCCTTCCTCGGCCACATCGCGCGCTTCCAGCACGAACGCGCCGGCGCCATCGCCGAACAGCACGCAGGTCGTGCGGTCTTCCCAATCAAGCACGCGGCTCATGGTTTCCGCGCCGATCACCACGGCCCGGCGCGCCATACCGCTGCGCAGCATCGCATCGGCAGTGCTCATCGCATAGAGGAACCCGGAACAGACCGCCGCGACATCGAAAGCCGGAAAGCCTGCCCCGCCCAGCGCGTGCTGCACCTTGGTGGCCGTGGCCGGAAAGGTCTGATCGGGCGTGCAGGTGGCGAGCACGATAAGGTCGATCCCGTCGATGCCGACTCCCGCGTCTTCCAACGCCGTGCGCGCGGCAGCGGTGGCAAGACTTGCAGTCGTCTCCCCTTCGCCCGCGAGATAGCGTTGCTGGATGCCTGTGCGTTCGCGAATCCATTCGTCGCTGGTGTCGACCTTGTCGGCCAGCTCATCGTTGGGGACGCACCGTGCTGGCAGGGCCGAGCCCGTGCCGATAAGAACCGAGCGGATCATTGCTGCCCCTGCGCTGCCACGTTGCCACTGGCCTTCAATGCGCCATCGTCGAGCGCGGAGAGATCGGCCGCAATGCGCGTGGTCAGGTCATCCTCGAGAAGGCGTGCGGCCACGGCCACGGCATGAGCGACGCCCTGCGCATTGGCGCTGCCGTGCGACTTTACGATAACGCCGTTAAGGCCAAGAAAAACGCCGCCATTGTGATTGTTCGGATCGAGATGATGGCGCAGCAACTCGGTCGCCGGGCGCGAAATCAGGAAGCCGATCTTCGAGCGAATCGACGAGCGGAAGGCTGTCTTTAACAAGTCGGTGACGAACCGGGCCGAGCCCTCGATCGCTTTCAGGGCAATATTGCCCGAGAAACCGTCGGTCACGACCACATCGACATCGCCGCGGTTGATCTTGTCAGCCTCGACATAGCCTTCGAAACGCATGGCCAGCCCGCTTGCATCGCGCAAGAACTGGCTGGCATCCTGCAGCTTGTCGGTGCCCTTGGTGTCTTCGGTGCCGATGTTGAGCAGGCGCACGCGCGGGGCTTCATTGCCGCAGACGATGCGCGAATAGGCCGCGCCCATCACCGCGAATTGCACGAGATTGCGCGCATCGCACTCGGTGTTGGCGCCGAGATCGAGCATGATCACATCGTGCTCTTCGAGCGTCGGCATCAGAGCCGCGAGCGCAGGCCGGTCGATACCGGGCATGGTGCGCAGCGCGAGCTTGCTCATCGCCATCAGCGCGCCGGTGTTGCCGCCGCTGACGGCCGCGCCGCACTTGCCCTCTTTCACGGCCTGAATGGCAAGGCCCATCGAGGTGGTCTTGGCGCGACGCAGTGCGCGGCTGGGCTTTTCATCGCCCGCCACCACATCCTCGCAATGGAGGATTTCGGAAGCTTCGCGCATGTTGGGATGCGCTTCCAAGGCCTTGCTAATGCGGGCTTCATCGCCGACCAGCAAGAACTTGAACTGCTCATGACGGCGACGCGCAAGCGCCGCGCCTGAGATCATCACGCGCACGCCCTCGTCCCCGCCCATCGCATCAATCGCGATACGCGGAAGACTCATGCCGAAAACCCCTGTTTCTCGTGGGTGGCTTTTTACAGACCGACCGAAACGATCTCGCGACCGTTGTAAAAGCCGCAGTGCGGGCAAAGGTTGTGCGGGCGCTTCAGCTCACCGCAGTTGTTGCATTCGTGGAACGCCTCAACCTTCAGCGAATCGTGAGAGCGCCGATTGCCACGGCGATGCGGCGAAACTTTTCTCTTAGGGACAGCCATGGCGGCACCTGTTCCTTAAATCATCAAATAATGTTGCCAGCGCACTAGGCCAAGCGTTCAGCCCACGCAAGCGTGAGAGAAAGAAGGTGCCTGGCAGTGCGGCGAAGGCGCGCGCTATAGCGGTTTCTGGCGATGTTGCAAGCACGGGCTGCGCTGTTTATCGCCTGCCGATACCCGAAGGGAAAAGAAATATGCCCCAACTGCCCATCTCGCTTGCCGCCTTCGCCATCGCCGCGTTCATCAACCTGTGGCTGGCGATCCGCTGCGGCAAGGCAAGAATAGAGGCCAAGGCGATGCACGGCGATGGTGGCCACCCGATGCTGCTCAAGCGGATGCGCGCGCAGGCGAATTTCGTGGAATATACGCCGTTTGCCCTGCTGCTTGTGCTCGGGCTGGAGCTTTCGGACCATTCCGGATGGCCGCTGGCGGCTACCGCAGGCATCTTTTTGCTCGGGCGGGTCAGCCATGGGCTCGGGATGGATGCCGACGTGGCAGGCCCCTTGCGCCAGGCTGGCATGGCAATGACGATGCTGCCGCTACTGGCGCTGGCAATCGTCGCGCTGCTTGCCTCCATAGGGGTTATCTGATCGCTGCGTCGCCTACATAGGGGTTGCTCTTGCGCTCGGCCCCGAAAGTCGAATGTGGCCCGTGGCCGGGCACGAAGGTCACATTGTCGCCCAAGGGCCACAGCTTGCCGGTAATCGCATCCAGCAGGTCCTGATGGTTGCCCATGGGAAAGTCGGTGCGCCCGATCGAGCCTGCGAACAGCACATCGCCAACGAAGGCGAAGCTGGTGTCGCGGTGGAAGAACACCACGTGGCCGGGCGTGTGGCCGGGGCAATGGATCACCTCGAAGGTGATCTCGCCCACGCTGACGGTGTCGCCATCCTTCAGCCAGCGGGTCGGCTCAAACACCTTGGTTTCGATCCCGAAGCGCGGGCCATCCTCGTCGAGCCGCGAGATCCAGAACCGGTCCGCCTCGTGCGGGCCTTCGATGGGCAAATCCAGCTCTTCGGCGAGCATACCCGCCTGCCCGCAGTGATCGGCATGACCATGTGTGATGAGGATTTTTTCCAGAGTCACGCCAGCGCGCGCCACGGCCTCCTTCAATTTGTCGAGATCGCCGCCCGGATCGATCAGGGCACCCTTCATGCTATTGGAGCACCAGACCAGCGAGCAGTTCTGCTCGAACGGGGTGACGGGAACGATGGCGGCGCGCAGCGGGGCTTCTTTGGTCATGCCCCCGATGTGCGATCTTGGCAGGCCATAGGCAAGCCCCGCCCTAAACGCGTCCGCTCTTCCACACCACGCGGCCGATAATCGCGAAGTCTTCCACGTCGACCGAGATCGGGGGATAGGCCAGGTTCTGCGACAGCAGCGAAAACCGGCCCCCGCCCTGGCTGGCCACGCGTTTCACCAGCAACGTATCGTCAAGGCGAACCACATAGACGCCATCGCGAAAGGGCTGCTCGCGCATATCGACCAGCACCTCATCGCCTTCGCGCAGCAGCGGCTCCATCGAATCGCCGATCACACGAATGGCAGAGAGCTTCGCGCCTTCCAGGCCATGCTCGGCCAGCCAGCGGCGACTGAACTGGAATGCATCGAACGGCTGCTCGGCATCGTGGATCGCGCCGGGGCCTGCCGAAGCGTCGATATTAAGTCGCGACACCTCGACCCAGTCTCCCGTGCGTGGGGGCGACGGTTCCGCTGGTGCCCCCAGTTCGGATTCGGCCAGCCCGAGAAACTGGGCGAGCTTGCGCCGATCCTCCTCTTCCAGCTTCCTCGGTGAGCCTTTGGTGATATATTGCTGAAGATAAGTCGGGTTGCGGCCGAGCATACGCGAAAGCGCGGCAAGGCTGGATCCACGCTCACGGGCGGCTTGGGCTAGGCGGGTTCTGGCGTCCATCATCGTTTTCCTGCGACCCCTTCAAAATCCTTCCTACACGAAGTATTTTTCCTAGACAAGCGGCAAATTTTCCGTAAGGTCGCTGTCACCGAATCGCGATCGGGTCATTGCTAGAACAAAACATGAACGAGAAAGGGGAATCAGGCTGTGCTCATTCGCAAGATCGAGATCTTCCTGCGCCGTTATCGCATGGCGCCCACTACCTTCGGCCGCCTCGCCGCGCAGGACCCGCGCTTCGTCCTTGACCTGCGCAACGGACGCCGCCCCCGCGCCGATACTGCGGGGCGTGTGGAACATTTCATGAACACTTATAATTCGACCGCCTTTGGAGCCTTCTGTCATGCATGATGCTGCCGTTTCTCAGCGCCCGGCCCGCAAGCTGCGCACCGGCACTTCGGGCAAGTTGCTTGCCGCGCTGGCAGACCTCGCCCGGCATCAGGCACGGGTGATACATCATCATGAGGCAAGCTGGGCCAGCATCACCTTTGCCGGCACCCGCCACCGCGTCACGCTGGAGTTCCGCGGCGAGGAAGCGATCGAAGCAGGCGAATGCTTCATCGCGTTTCTGCCAGAGCACGAGTTCACCATCCCCGCTCAGCTAGTGGCCGATGCAGCCGTGGTCGAAGTGGATCACTGCCTCGATCCGGCCGTGCTGGCCATTACCTGCGAATTGCTGCTGCTGGAGGAGGGCTGAACCTAAGCCCGCCCCACGGCACAAAGGGGCGGCGCGGATTCGGATACAGCCTCCGTCCGCAGCCGCGCTGCCCCCATTTCATCGCCGTTAGGTCCGCCGGATCACCAGATTGCGGATTTCGGTCATGTCCTCCATCGCAAAGCGAATGCCCTCGCGGCCGAGGCCGGAATCCTTCACCCCGCCATAGGGCATGTTGTCGACGCGGTAGCTGGAGACATCGTTCACCACCACGCCGCCGACTTCGAGGATGTTCCAGGCATCGAGCACTTGCTGGAAATTGTTGGTGAAAATGCCCGCCTGCAACCCATACCGGCTGTCGTTGACCTGATCGAGCGCCTCATAGAAATCGGAGAATTTGGAGAGGTTGGCAAGCGGGCCGAAAGCCTCTTCCTTGCTCGCATCGCAGTCGCGCGGCACATCCTCAAGCAGGGTTGCCTCCAGCATATTGCCGTCCGACAGCCCGCCTCCGCATAGCAGTTTGGCCCCGGCCTTCACTGCATCGTCGATCCAGCCCTTGAGGCGCGAGGCCTCCTTGTCCGAGATCATCGGGCCGATGAAGGTCTCGCGGTCTTTCGGATCGCCCGACACCAGCAAGGCGGTTTTCTCGACCAGCATGGCCTTGAACTTATCGTAGATATCTTCGTGGATGATGATCCGCTGCACCCCGATGCAGCTCTGCCCGCTCTGATAGAACGCACCGAAGATGATCCGTTCGAGCGCGTGATCGAGGTCGGCATCCTTGTCGACCACCACCGCCGCATTGCCGCCCAGTTCGAGCACGACCGGCTTCTTGCCCGCCTTGGCCTTTAGCGCCCAGCCAACCTCGGGCGAGCCGGTGAAGGAGAGGAACTTCAGCCGCTCGTCAGTGGTGAACAGGTCGGCCCCGTCACGGCTGGCGGGCAGGATCGAGAAGGCGCCCTCGGGCAGAACGTCGCATTCGGCCAGCACTTCGCCCATGATGATCGCGCCCAGCGGCGTCATCGAAGCGGGCTTCATCACGAAGGGGCAGCCCACCGCGATGGCGGGAGCGATCTTGTGCGCGGCTAGGTTCAGCGGGAAGTTGAACGGGCTGATGAACGAGCACGGCCCGATCGGCACCCGCTTCCACATGCCCATATAGCCCTTGGCCCGCGCCGAAATGTCGAGCGGCTGGACTTCGCCATAGTTACGGGTGGATTCCTCTGCCGCGATCTTGAAGGTGTCGATCAGCCGGGTAACCTCACCTTCGGCATCCTTGATCGGCTTGCCTGCCTCCACGCACAGCGAATAGGCCAGCTCGTCGAACCGCTCGCGAAAGCGGCTCACGCAGTGTTCGAGCACGCCCTGCTTCTCGAAGCTTGCGAGCTTAGCCATCGCGGGCGCTGCCTTCGCCGCCCCGGCAATCGCCTGCTCGATGATATCGGGCGTCGCCAGCGCGGTGCGGAAGGCCACCTCGCCGGTGAACTTGTCGGTCACTTCCAGGTCGGTGTTAGGCTGCGCGGCCTTGTTGTTAAGGTAAAGCGGATAGGTATCTTTGAGCTGCATTCGGTCATCCCCGCGTCGGACTGGCTCCCCGGCCACCTGCCGGGCTACGCTATGCCAACGCAGGGAAGGCGGCTAGTATCCGAGCGCGAGATCGACCTCCGCCGTCAGGGCCGCGCCGTCCTTCCAGGCCTGGCAATTGGCGAGAAAGCGCCGTGCGGTCTCCTCGCGCATCTGGGGGGTGGGGAGCCCTGCCATGTGCATGGTGATGCGGATGTTCGGGCATTCCCAAAGATAATGATCGGGGTCAATCGGCTCAGGATCGGTCAGATCGAGGATCGCCCCGCCCAGCCGCCCGCCATGCAGCGCATCGGCCAGCGCGCGCTGATCGACGATATCGGCGCGGGCATAGTTCACCAGCACCGCCTCGGGCTTCATGGCGGCAAGTTCGGCCTTGCCGATCATCCCCGCGGTCTCCGGCGTGCCCGGCATGGAGAGGACCACATAGTCGAAATCGCCCAGCCGCGCGCGCCACTCACCCGGCCCTAGCGCACCATCGCGAGCAGAACGCCGCATGGGCGTCACCTCGACCCCGAAGGCGGTCAGCAAGCGCCCGATGGTGCTGCCGATCTCGCCATAGCCCATGATCAGCGCGCGGCTGCCTTTCAGCTCGCGCATGGAGCTTGGCCATTTCGCCCATTCCTTGCGATCGTGCGCGCGGATTAGGTCGGCATAGCCGCGCGCCTCGGCCAGCATCGTCATCACCGCGAACTCGGCCACGGCATTCGCGTTGATCCCTGCCCCGTTGGTGAGCCGCACACCGCGCTCGGCCAGAAGGTCCAGCGGCATCCAGTCGACCCCGGCAAACTGGCTGTTGAGCCACTTCAGCTTGTCGGCCCGTTCAAGCGCTGCCAGCGCATCGGTCTTGTCGAACATGTCGAACCAGCCGATCTCGGCCTGGGGCGCGAGCGCCTTCAGTTCCTCGCCGTTCTCCCAGAAGTGCGCTTCGACCCAGTCGGGAAGGCCCGGCTCGATCATTTCGCGGTAAACGCCCGGAAGAACTGCGATTGTCATTTTTTATCCTCTCTTATCGTTATCGCGCGTGACGCTTCAGAGCCTCCACTCCCACGCCAGCGGATCGCCGTCCATCACCTCCACGCCCTGCGCAGCAAGCTCGTCGCGCAGCGCATCGGATGTGGCAAAGTCCTTCTCCGCCCGCGCGGTCTTACGGCGGGCGAGCAGCTCATCGATATCGGCGGCGGTAATCGTGGCCAGCTTTGGCCTGATCCGTAGATCGGCGCGTGTAACGGTGAGCAGATCCAGCCCCAGCACGGCGTCCATCGCCGCGATTACCTGCGCTTTGTGGGCGGGATCGAGCTTCTTCTGAGCCAGCACCTCTTCAAGCACGGTGAGCGCCTGCGGGGTATTGAGATCGTCCTCCACCGCGCTTTCGAATCGGCCGAGGAACGGTATGAAGGTTCCGCCCACTTCGCCGCGCGCTTCGGCGAAGGTCCAGCCGTCTTCGGGGGTTTCCGGCAGTTCGTCGAGCTTCGCCTTAAGCGCCTCGACCGCGATCAGCATCCGCTTCAGACGGGTGAGCGCCGCTTCCAGTCCTTCCCATGAAAACTCCAGCTCGCTGCGGTAATGCGCCTGCAGGCACATCATCCGGTAGGCGAGCGGGTGGAAGCCTTTGTCGATCAGCAATTGCAGCCGCAGGAACTCGCCCGAGGACTTGCTCATCTTGCCGCTGCGCTCGACGAGGAAATTGTTGTGCATCCACACCCGCGCACCGCTGTTGGCGGTCTCGGTGAGCGAACCGCAGCCGCAAAAGGCCTGATTTTGCGCGATCTCGTTGGGGTGGTGAATTTCGCGGTGGTCGATGCCGCCGGTGTGAATGTCGAACGGGAAGCCGAGCAGCTTGCCGCTCATCACCGAACATTCGAGATGCCAGCCCGGCGCGCCCCGGCCCCACGGCGAATCCCACTCCATTTGCCGGGTTTCTCCGAGAGGGGTCTTGCGCCAGATCGCGAAGTCGGCGGCGTTGCGCTTGCCTTCCACCGCCTCGATCCGACCCTCGCCTTCTTCGGTGACGGCGCGGGCAAGGCGCCCGTAGTCGGCCACGGTCGAGACATCGAAATAGAGTCCGCTGTCCAGCTCATAGCAGTGCTCGGCGGCGATGCTTTTCGCGAAGGCGAGCATGTCGTCGATATAGTCGGTCGCCACCGACCAGTGCGCGGGTGCGCGGATGTTGAGCGCCTTCACGTCGGCCCAGTAAGCCTCGGTATAGTGCTTGGCGATATCCCAGATCGACTGCGCGCGCTGCGCCGCCATCTTCTCCATTTTGTCCTCGCCCGCATCGGCATCGTCGGTGAGGTGGCCCACATCGGTGATGTTAATCACGTGGGTCAGCTTCAGCCCGCGTGCGCTCAGCGTTCGGCCCAGAATGTCGGCGAAGACATAGGCGCGCATGTTGCCGATATGCGGGTAGTTATAGACTGTCGGGCCGCAGGTGTAGACCCGCGCCTCACCCTCATGAACGGGAGAAAACGGCTCAAGCTGCCGCGTGAGCGAATTGAACAGGACCAGCTGCGTCATATGCCGCGCCTGATGCGCGAAGCGGGGCGAGTAATCAATGGCTGGCTTGCCAAGGGCTGCCCCTCAGATTTCTTCACCTTGGTTGGGAGCCTTTTCACGCGATCAGGCGTTGAACCGATGCGACCCTGAGAGCTGACTGCAAATTAGCCGGCTTCTCGCCTTAGCCCCGCTGCTTTCGGGCGGCGGGGCTCTTTCGCTTTAAGCCCATCGCCAGACAACTTATTGCGATACCTCCATCGCAACCACCTGCCAGCGCAGCCCGCGCCGTTCGAACAACAGTACAGGGCCAGCGCTGCCATCGTCATAGGTGCTCACGCCGCGAAAATGCGACAGGTCTTCGCGCTTGACGCTCCAACTCAGTTCCCGGTTGCGCAGGTCGCGCGGCAGCAGCGTGGTTGCCACAGCGCCGGTGGTGATGATCGTCACCATGCCCTCCGGCGTGATCAGCGCATCCACCGCCGCATCGCCCACCGAACCGAGGATCGCCCCGCCAATGCCGTCGATCAGGCCATCGCCGGTCGGGGCGATCGAAGCATCGAGCTGCGCCCGGGTGTTCTCGCGCAGCGCGGGAAAGTCGATGGACGCTTCCAGCTCGGCTGTGTTGCGCGCTTCGGCGGCCTCGGCAAGGTCCTTCATCGCCAGCCAGGGCGAGAGATAGAACCAGCCGCCAAAGGCTAGCACCACCAGAAGAATGAACAGAACAAGCTTACGCATCGAGGGTGTGCCTTTCGCGAAACGGGCCGCTAGTCGACCTCGAACAGGTCGGCCAGCTGCTCGATGATCGTGCCGCCGAGCTGCTCGACATCCATGATCGTCACCGACTTCTTGTAGTAGCGCGTCACATCGTGGCCGATGCCAATGGCGGCCAGCTGGACGGGCGAGCTTTTCTCGATCCAGTCGATCACCTTGCGCAGGTGCTGTTCGAGATAGCCCGCGTTATTCACGCTCAAAGTAGAATCGTCCACCGGCGCGCCATCTGAGATAACCATCAGGATGCGGCGGTCTTCGGGTCGCGCCAGCAGCCGCTCGTGCGCCCACAGCAGCGCCTCGCCGTCGATGTTCTCCTTCAGCAGCCCCTCGCGCATCATCAGCCCGAGCGAGCGGCGCGCGCGGCGCATCGGTTCGTCGGCCTTCTTGTAGATAATGTGACGCAGGTCGTTGAGGCGGCCCGGATTGGGCGTCTTGCCATCGGCCAGCCACTTCTCGCGGCTCTGCCCGCCCTTCCACGCGCGGGTGGTGAAGCCGAGGATTTCGACCTTCACCCCGCACCGTTCCAGCGTGCGCGCCATGATATCGGCGCTGATCGCGGCGATGGAGATCGGGCGGCCCCGCATCGAGCCGGAATTGTCGATCAGCAGAGTGACGACCGTGTCCTTGAACTCCTGCTCCTGCTCGACCTTGTAGCTGAGCGAATGGCCCGGCGAGATTACCACGCGCGCCAGCCGCGCGGCGTCGAGCAGGCCTTCTTCCTGATCGAAATCCCAGCTGCGGTTCTGCTGCGCCATCAGGCGGCGCTGAAGCCGGTTGGCGAGCCGCGTCACCACGCCCGCAAGCCCCGCCAGCTGGCTGTCGAGATAGGCGCGCAGCCGATCAAGTTCGTCGAAGTCGCACAGCTCGGTCGCCTCGACCACTTCGTCGAACGAGGTGGTAAAGGCCTTGTAGTCGAAGCCCTCGGGCAGGTCTTGCCACGGCGCGTTGCGGCGCTGGGGGACCATCATCTCCTCGCCGTCGTCGCCGGGATCGCCCTCGCCCATCTCCTGCTCGCCGGACTCCTGCTCCTCGCCGTCGCCCTCGCCTTCCTCGCCCTCAGCCCCTTCGGCGGCGACCTCGGGCTGGTCGGACGGGTCAGCGCCGTCCTGCTCGTCGGTCTCGTCCTGCTGGTCACCGGATTCGTCGGGGTTGTCTTCTTCCTCGCCGCTGTCATCGGGCTCCTGCTCGACCGGGACCATGTCGAGATGGCGCAACATGTCGAGCGCGAGCGACTGGAACGCCTCCTGATCCTCCAGCGCGTCGGTGAGCCGCTCGAAGTCATCGCCAATGCGGCTTTCGATATGTTCACGCACCAGTTCCACGCCCTCGCGCGCCGCGATCGGAATGGGCTGCCCGGTCAGCTGCTCGCGCAGCATCAAGGCAAGCGCGGTCTGCATCGGCACCTCACCCGCTTCCTCGGCGCGGGTGATCGCGTCGCTTGCCAGCCGCTGCTCGGTCATCGCGGCAAGGTTCGCGCGCATTCCGGCGAAATCGCGCTCACCGATAGCCTCGTAGCGGGCACGCTCGATGGCGTCGTAGCAGGCGCGGGCCTCGATATCCTCGGGCATATGCGCCTTGTGCAGGCGGGCATTGTGGTGCCGCATCTTGAGCGCAAAGCTATCGGCAAAGCCGCGCGCCTCACGCGCCTGCGCTGGGGAAACCTCGCGCCCCGGCGAGGGCACGCGCATCGTCTTGCCGGCGGCGAAAGGCGCGTCGGCGGTCCAGTTGAGTTCGGTTTCCGGGTCGCGCGCAATTGCGCGGGCGGCGCCGGTCAGCGCGAGCTTGAAGCGATCGAGAGGGGATTCGTCAGCCATTGTTCCTGCCTATATGAGCAGGGCGGTGGAAGTGCCAAGCCTGCCACGCTGGAAAGGCTGCTTGCCAAGCTTGACCCAACGCCTCGTTTCTCTAGAGGGCACCCTTGTCATTTTTTTGTCATAATAGTGGCGAGAGGCCCTTGTTATCATGATCGATTCTGCTGCGCTGCTAAGATTTGGTGCCCTGTGCGCGGCCGCCATTTGGGGTGTGCCAGCGGCTGCGGCCGACGAAGACGTCCAGTTCTGGATATATCTCAAGGGCAGTTTCTCGGTTGCCGACAACGTCAGCAACACGACCGAAATCTCGCCGCGCTGGCGTGAAGGGTCGGACATTATCCAGCTGCGCACCACCTTCGAAACCGAAGTGGCGGACGGGTTCGAACTTGGTGCGGGCGGCGCCTACATCGAATCGGGCGGCAACTACGAAATCAGGCCACACCAGCAGCTGGTCTTTTCGTCGGGGCGCTTCTCCGCACGCACGCGGTTCGAACAGCGGTTTGCCGAAGGGGCGGACCGGGTTGAGCTGCGACTGCGGCAGAATGTGCAATTCGCACAGCCGATTGCGGAGGGAACGCGCGCGCATCTCACTGGAGAGGCACTGTATACGCTGCAAAACCGCGACCGTGCCTACGACGACCGGAACGACCAGTGGCGCGGCGAGGTAGGGTTACAGCAGCGCCTCAACGATTCGTTTTCGCTGACCGGCGCATACCGCGCGATCTATACGCCGCGCGACAATCGCAGCGATACGCTCAACCACGTCGCCATTCTTACGCTTTCCTGGAAGCCCTGACCGGCCACCCGATCAAAGCTGCGCGCCCACGCCGAATACGCCGATCAGCACCGGATCGTTGGTGGAACGCGGGTCGGCGCGGATCGCGCTTTCCTCGCCGCCGATCTCGCCCCAGATCGCATCGTTGATGGCAGAGGAGAAGTTGCGCGACACACCGGCAACGTCGATCCCGGTCAGCCCGGCGAGCAATTCTCCGACCAACGGATCCTGGGCATAGCGCATGGCCTCGCCCAGTTCGGGTACCATCGCCTCGATCAGCGCATTGCCCATCTCTTCGCGCAGGTAGCTCGTGGCCGCGGTCGGCCCGCCGCGCACCAGCGCTACGGCATTGGCGTAACCGATAGTCCGCACAGCGTCGGTGACGAGCGGCGCTGCGCGATCGGCGGCATCGATGGCGAGATCGGCGAAGCTGTCGTTCAACCGCTCCTTGAACAGGGCCGAGGTCAGGATCGAAGCCAGCACATTGCCGCGCGTGCCGAGCAGGTTTTCCAGTCCGATTGTTTGGACCGCATTATCCCAATAGCCGCCATCGACGGTTAGCCGGGCAAAAGCGCGCTCGGACGAAAGGTAGAGAAGCCGCCGCACAGCGTCTTCGAGGCTGAAGCCGCCCATGCTCGCACAGCCCGGCAGCAACAAAGCCGCACCGCCCACGGCAGAGCCCAGAAACAGCCGCCTGCCAAGCACCGGCCCGCCGCTGGAAAGAACATTATCGGTCATAGTCACACTCCTCGCCCTTGCCCGCCTCATGGGGCTGCTCCCATATTGCCAGCGTGCCTGCAAAACGTGTCCGCCTGCTGATGATGAACGCCGCCTTGGGTCCGCTCGATTACCGGGTGCCTGATGGCGTGGAGGTGAACGCAGGCGCGGTGGTGGTGGTTCCGCTGGGGCCGCGCCAGGTGCTCGGGATCGTGTGGGAGGAAGACCGCCTCCCCGCCGAGCGTATCGACGATTCGCGCCTGCGCCCGCTGATCGGGGTCTGCGACGTACCGCCGATCAAGGCCGAGCTGCGGCGGCTGATCGAGTGGTGCGCGGACTACTATTGCGCCCCCATGGCTTCGGTGGCGCGGATGGTGATCGCCAGCTCGGCGGCGCTGCGCGGGGCGGCGACCATGACCGAATACCGGCTCACCGGCGGGATGCCCGAACGCATGACCGCCAAGCGCGAACAGGCTCTCGCCGCGCTGGAGGGCGAACAGGCCTCATTGCGCGAACTGGCGGGCATGGCGGACGTAAGCGAGGCAGTGCTGCGCGGGCTCGTCAACCAGGGCGCGCTGGAGCCGGTCGAGGTCGACTGCGACCGGCCCTACCCCCAAGCCCGCGCCGACTATGCCGTGCCCGAACTGAGCCCAGAGCAGGCAGAGGTCGCCGCGCGGCTGGTCGCGGCGACCTCGGGCGGCGGGTTCGCTCCGTTCCTGCTCGACGGTGTCACCGGCTCGGGCAAGACCGAGACCTATTGCGAGGCCATCGCCAGCGCGCTGGAGCGCGGTCAGCAGGTGCTGGTGCTGCTCCCCGAAATCGCGCTGACCGAGGCCTTCCTACGCCGTTTCGAGGAGCGCTTCGGCGCCGCGCCGGTGCAGTGGCACTCATCGCTCAAGGCGACCGAGCGCCGCCGCGCCTGGCGCGCCATCGCGGCTGGCACCGCGCAAGTGGTGGTCGGCGCGCGCTCGGCGCTGTTCCTGCCCTATGCGCGGCTCGGCCTGATCGTGGTCGACGAGGCGCACGAAATCAGCTTCAAGCAGGACGACGGCGTACGCTACAACGCCCGCGACGTAGCGGTGATGCGCGCCCGCTTCGAGCGTATCCCGGTGGTGCTGGCCTCTGCCACCCCGGCGCTCGAAAGCCTCGCCATGGCCGACAGCGGGGTTTACGAGCGGCTGGTACTACCGAGCCGGTTCGGCGGGGCACAGCTGCCCGATATCCAGCTCGTCGACCTCACCGAGGAACCGCCCGAGCGCGGCGAATGGATCGCCCCGCCGCTGCGCCGCGCGCTGTTACAGCGGCTCGAAAAGGGCGAGCAGTCGCTCCTATTCCTCAATCGGCGCGGCTATGCCCCGCTCACTCTTTGCCGCGATTGCGGGCATCGGTTGCAGTGCCCCCATTGCAGCGCGTGGATGGTCGAGCACCGGTTCTCCGCGCGGCTCGCCTGCCACCATTGCGGCCACGAGATGCCGCCGCCCAAGGCGTGCCCCGAATGCGGCGCGGCAGACAGTCTCGTTCCTTGCGGACCCGGCGTCGAGCGGATTGCCGACGAGGTGGCGCAGATCCTGCCCGATGCGCGCGTGACCGTCGCCACTTCCGACACGCTCAACTCACCCGAACGCGCCGCGCAGTTCGTGGCCGAGGCCGAACACGGCGCGATCGACGTGATCGTCGGCACCCAGCTTGTCACCAAGGGCTTCCACTTTCCTGAGTTGACGCTGGTGGGCGTGATCGATGCCGACCTCGGCCTAGAAGGCGGTGACCTGCGCGCGGCGGAGCGGACCTATCAGCAGATCGCGCAGGTCGCCGGGCGCGCCGGGCGCGGGGCCAAGCCCGGCGAAGTGCTGATCCAGACCCGCCATCCCGATGCGCCCGTAATCGCTGCGCTGGCCGCAGGTGACCGAGATGCGTTCTACGAAGCGGAAACTGAGGCGCGCCGCCATGCCCATGCCCCGCCGTTCGGGCGCTGGGCCGCGATCATTATCTCCTCGGAGGATGAAGCCGAGGCGCGCATGGCCGCCAACCGCATCGGCGACACCCGCCCACGCCTGCCCGACTTGCAGTTCTACGGCCCCGCACCCGCACCGATGGCGCTGCTGCGCGGCCGCTATCGCTTCCGTCTGCTGGTGAACGCGCGGCGCACCGCGCAGCTTCAACACACCATCCGCCAGTGGATTGCGGCGGTGCAGCATCCGCCCGGCGTGCGCGTGGGAATAGATATCGATCCCTATAACTTTGTTTAGTGCGCGCGGTAGCAAAGCCATCTAGGCGCACAGCTAATTGTGCCTATAAGACAGCCGGCAAGGCTGATCAGACGACCGGGAATTGACGACATGGACGAGGCTCAGCAGGGCGAAAACGAAACAGCGTTCGACCATACGAATGCGCCGCCCATCCCCAAGGGCATCTCGCGCAACACGATGGAAGACCTGCCCTTCTCGCTGGTGATTGCCGATGCGCAATTGCCCGATATGCCGCTGGTCTACGTCAATCGCGCATTCGAACGCGTGACCGGCTACAACCGCGAGTTCGTGATCGGACGCAACTGCCGCTTCCTGCAAGGCGCGGACACTAACCCCGCCGATCGCCAGCTGATCCGGGAGGCGCTGGACGCGGGGCGGGAGATCACGGTGGACATCTTCAATTATCGCGCCGATGGCGAGCCCTTCGTCAACCGCCTGCTGATTTCGCCCCTGCGCGATGGCGATGAAATCACCCACTTCCTCGGCATCCAGTCGGAGCAGCCTAGCGACGGTGCCTTTGCCGAACGCGCCGCCCGGCTCGACGAGCAGTTGCGCGAGGTTCAGCACCGGGTGAAAAACCACCTTTCGCTGTTGCTCGCGCTCATTCGCCTCGAATCCAGCCGCACCACCGACGCGAAGGCCGCGCTCGGCGTGCTGGCCAACCGGGTCGAGGCGCTCAACATGCTTTATGACGAGTTCAGCCGCTCTGGCGGAAAGGGCAGGGGCTCGATCGCGCTCGGCGCCTATGTCAGCCGCGTGTGCGGCGCGCTCAACATGATCGACGGGCACCGCGAAGTGCGTATGAACCTCGAAACCGACGAGGTGCGCGCCACGTTGAACAGCGCCTCACAGGTGGGCCTGCTAGTCTCCGAACTTCTCACCAACGCGCTTCAGCATGGCTTTGCCGACGACGAAGCGGGCGAAGTGGCCGTGCGCCTTTGGCGCGACGAGGAGGGCGACAACGCCTGCCTGCAGGTAGCCGACAACGGTGGGGGTATCCCTGAAGGTATCGATTGGCCCAACGCCGGCAATCTCGGCGCGCGCATCGTGCGCGACCTGACGAGACGGATCAACGGCACGATCGACGTGGAGACGGGCTCCGATGGCACCACCGTCACTATTACCATTCCGCTCAGCGCGCTGGGTTCGCAGGAACCGGAGGAATAATGTCGCGCTGCCGGCGCGCTGCTAGTCCTCGCGTTCGCGCCGAAGCAGTTCGCGCTTGATCGCCTCGCCATAAGCATAGCCACCTAGCGCACCGCTGGCCTGCACCACTCGGTGGCACGGCACCAACACGGCAACCGGGTTTGCGCCATTGGCGCTGCCCACCGCGCGACTGGCACCCGGCTGGCCAAGCGCGGCAGCGATCTGGCCATAGCTGCGGGTTTCACCGGGAGGGATTGCGCGTAGCTGCTCCCACACACGCTGCTGGAACGCCGTGCCCGCCACGTCGAGCGGAATGTCCGGCTTGGAGCTGGGCGTTTCGACCGCAGCGACAACCTGCTGCAACAGTGCGGCAAAGTCCGCCCCGCCCTGCCTTAACTCGGCGCGCGGGAAGCGAGCGCGCAATTCGTCCTCGCCTTCGTCGAACGAGAGGCGGCACACGCCCTTCTCGCTTGCCGCCACCAGCATTGGGCCGAGGCTGGTTTGAGCCATCGCCCAGCGGATCGTCACGCCTTCTCCCCCGCGTGCCCATGCACTTGGTGTCATCCCCAACCTTCCTTCCATTCCCGCATAGAACGTGCTCGGCCCTTCGAAGCCCGCCGCATAGATTGCATCGGTGACATTGCTTTCCTCGCTTAACCGGGTGCGGGCAGCCTCCTGCCGCAGCGCCCTGCCATAGGCCGCCGGTGAAAGGCCGGTCGCCCGCGTGAACATGCGCTGCAAATGCGCGGGCGAATAGCCGCAAGCCTGGGCCAACTGCGCCAGCGGCACAGGCCGAGCCTCGCCGCGCAGCAGGGCCAGGGCCTGCGCCACCGCCGCCTCGTCGCGCGTCACCTCGCCAGGGCGACAGCGTTTGCAAGGCCGAAACCCCTCACGCTCCGCTTCGGTAGGGCCGCTCAGGAAGCGGCAGTTCTCAGGACGCGGCCTGCGCGCAGGACACGAGGGGCGGCAATAGATTCCGGTCGACACCACGCCTACCACGAAGCGCCCGTCGAACGCACGGTCACGCCGGGCGAAGGCCTCGGCCATCTGGGCGAGCGTAGGGGTCATCCGGCGATATTTACGACCAAATGACGAGCGATGCTTCCCGAATCTTGCGCTCAAAGCGATGAGAGGCGAAAGGGGGCCATGATCGCGCACACCCTCCGCACACTCGCCCTGGCGCTGAGCCTTCTGTTCGCCGCCATGCTCCCCGCGGCCCCGGCACAGGCAGACGAGGCCGATATCGCCGCCGCTGCGCGCGGCGTGGTGCGCGTGGTGATCATCGGCCGCGATGGCGACCAGATCTTCCCCATCGCCCACGGCACCGGCTTCGTGGTCGCGGGCGAGCGGATCATAACCAATGCGCACGTCATCAACCCCGCCATCGAGGACAAGCGCCTCTCGATCGGGATCGTCCCGCCCGAAGGCGGCGATGCAGTCTACGCCCGGCCGGTTTCGGTCAGCCCGCGCAATGATCTGGCGATTCTCGCCACTACCAAGCCGATGAACCTGCCCGTGCTCACCATCGCGGGCAATCCGGCGAGCGGACAAAGCGCCGTCACCGCCATCGGTTACCCCATGAACGTCGACCGGGCGCAGGGATTGGGCCAGAACGACCTGTTTCGCGCAACCCCGCCGGTGCTAAGTACCGGCTTTCTTTCGGGCCGCCGCCCGAGCCGCGAGATGGACACCCTGCTCCACACCGCGCCCATCGCCCGCGGCAACTCGGGCGGGCCGCTGGTGGATAACTGCGGTCGGGTGA
This sequence comes from Aurantiacibacter suaedae, assembly GCF_005434915.1. Lineage (GTDB taxonomy): Bacteria > Pseudomonadota > Alphaproteobacteria > Sphingomonadales > Sphingomonadaceae > Alteraurantiacibacter > Alteraurantiacibacter suaedae. The sequence goes on along the minus strand of NZ_SKCG01000001.1, from coordinate 55,469 downwards.
TCGGAATCAACTCGTTCGGCGCTGAAAGCGAGGGCACCGAGGCCGAGTTCTTCTTTGCCGTAAGCACGCGCGAGCTGCTCCCCTTCCTGCGCGCGAACGATATTCAGCCGCAATTGAACGCGCTGCCCTGCCGCTCGCTGGCCGAGCTGGATGCTCAGGACGAAGCGCGCCGCCAGCAGATGCTCGCCGCAGACCAGCGCCGCGCCGAACAAGCCCGGGCCGAACTGGCTCAGCGCGAGGAGGAATTGCGCCGCGATCTCACCTTCCGCACCATCGATGCCCGCGCGAACCGGATGGCGCTGGCGCTGCTGTTGTTCGTGATCGCTCTGGCCGCGGGCGGCGCGGCCTATCTCATGCATCTGCGCGGCGACATGCGCCAACGTGCAATCGTCGGCAGCGTGGCGATTGTGGCGCTGGTGGGTGCTGCCATCGCCTGGCTCACCCGCCCCGCCTTCGCCGATATCGAAAGCGATCTGCAAGCCACGCTGTTTCCGGAGCGACCCGGCGACGCTCCCGAAGATAAGCCGGGCGGCGCGCTCGTGGCCGAGGCGACCTATTCCTGCGTGCTCGATCAGCAGCGCAGCCGCGTCACCAGCGCGCCCAAACAGGATCTCGAAATCGGCTGGAGCGCGCAAGGCTGCGTCAACGGCCGCACCCAGTATGGCATCAATGCCGGAGACTGGACCCGCGTGCTGGTGCCTTCGACAGAGGCGGCAGTGTCGGTCAACCGGTTCGATCCGCAGGCCCACGAATATGTGGTGGAGCGTTACCTGCTCGACCGCGAAGCCATGCGCAACGCGCGCGAACTTCGTGGGCAATACGAGGCCCCGCAATGCGACGGCGGCGATCAGGCGGCGCGCCAGCTCGGCGTCGATCAGGGCGCGGTCATGACCGCCCTGCCCGACCGGCCGAACGAGCGGCTTGTCTATACCTGCACCCTGAATGGAAACGCCACGGACTGACGGCAGACACACTTTACCGCCAAAGGCTTGTCCCCCGGCCTTGCATCCCAATCCACCCGATGCTAGGCGCGCGCCGAGTTTGCCGGGGGGGTTCTTTAAGTGCCCCAATTCTCCGGCGAAACACACATCGTCTACTCGGACAGTTTGAAGGATAATTCGCGCGTGGAGCTTTCCGCCGGTATTCAGGCCAGCCTAACAGGGCGTTATGCCTCGGCCCTGTTCGATCTCGCCAGCGAAGCGGGGTCCGTTTCCGCTGTCGAATCCGATCTCGACAAGCTCGATGCTGCACTGCGCGAATCGGGTGATCTGCGGGCGCTGATCCGCAATCCCGAGATCACACGGTCGCAGATTGCCAATGTGATGGCAGGCCTTGCCGATCACCTTGCGCTTTCGCCCCTCACCAAGAACTTCCTCGGCGTGCTGGCGAACAACCGCCGCGTGGCTGATCTGCCTGGCATGATTCGCGCTTTCGCCGCCATCGCCGCGGCCCAGCGCGGCGAAGTGCAGGCCGAAGTCGCCTCCGCCCACCCACTCAGCGATACGCAGCTGGGTGAGCTGGAAGGCCGCCTGCGTGCCCGCGAAGGCCGCACGGTGAAGCTGAAATCCCGTGTCGACCCCGACCTTCTGGGCGGGCTCGTCGTCACCATTGGTTCCAAGCGCATCGATAGCTCGATCCGCACCCGTCTCAACTCGCTTGCCCAGGCCATGAAGAGCGCCTGAAACGCCGATTACCGAAAGGCTCAATGATGGAAATCCGCGCCGCAGAAATCTCCAAGGTCATCAAGGACCAGATCGCCAACTTCGGCACCGAAGCCGAAGTCAGCGAAGTGGGCACCGTGCTGTCGGTTGGTGACGGCATCGCCCGCATCCACGGGCTCGACAATGTGCAGGCGGGCGAAATGGTCGCCTTCGCCAACGGCACGCAGGGCATGGCCCTGAACCTTGAAGCGGACAACGTCGGCGTCGTGATCTTCGGCTCGGACGCCGACATCAAGGAAGGCGACAACGTCAAGCGCACCGGCACCATTGTGGACGTTCCCGTCGGCAAGGGCTTGCTCGGGCGCGTAGTCGATGCGCTCGGCAACCCGATTGACGGCAAGGGCCCGCTCACCGACGTCACGCGTGAGCGCGTGGAAAAGAAGGCCCCCGGCATCATCCCGCGCAAGTCGGTGCACGAACCCGTGCAGACCGGTCTCAAGGCGATCGACGCCCTCGTCCCCGTCGGCCGCGGCCAGCGCGAGCTGATTATTGGTGACCGTCAGACCGGCAAGTCCGCCGTCGCCATCGACACCTTCATCAACCAGAAGGGCTGGAACAACGGCGACGACGAAAGCAAGAAGCTCTACTGTATCTACGTCGCCGTGGGCCAGAAGCGCTCGACCGTGGCGCAGATCGTCAAGCAGCTCGAAGAGAACGGCGCGATGGAATATTCCATCGTCATCGCCGCCACCGCGTCGGAGCCGGCTCCGCTGCAGTACCTCGCGCCCTACACCGGTGCCGCGATGGGCGAATTCTTCCGCGACAACGGGATGCACGGCCTGATCGTTTATGACGATCTGTCGAAGCAGGCTGTCGCCTATCGTCAGATGTCGCTGCTGCTGCGCCGCCCGCCGGGCCGTGAAGCCTATCCGGGCGACGTGTTCTATCTCCACAGCCGCCTGCTCGAACGTGCGGCCAAGATGAACGACGAGAACGGCGGCGGATCGCTCACCGCGCTGCCGATCATCGAAACGCAGGCTGGCGACGTTTCGGCCTACATTCCGACCAACGTGATCTCGATCACCGACGGCCAGATCTTCCTCGAAACCGACCTGTTCTATCAGGGTATCCGTCCGGCCATTAACGTGGGTCTCTCGGTGAGCCGCGTCGGCGGTTCGGCCCAGACCAAGGCGATGAAGAAGGTCGCAGGCTCGATCAAGCTGGAGCTGGCGCAATACCGCGAAATGGCGGCCTTTGCGCAGTTCGGTTCGGACCTCGACCCGGCCACGCAGAAGCTGCTCAACCGCGGCGCGCGCCTCACCGAGCTGCTGAAGCAGGCCCAGTTCTCTCCGATGCCGGTGGAAGAGCAGGTCGTCTCGATCTTTGCAGGCACCAATGGCTATCTCGACAAGATTCCGGTGAACCGCGTCAACGAATATGAAGCCGCGATGCTGAGCTATATGCGCCAGAACCACGCCGACACGCTTGCCACGATCCGTTCGAGCGGAAAGTTCGAAGGTGCGGAAAAGGACGCCGTGGTCGCCGGTCTCGACGCCTTCGCCAAGCAGTTCGCCTGATCGTCCGATGAGCTACACCGTATTCGCCACGATCCCGGTCAAGCCGGAGCATATGGAGGCTGCCGCGCAGGCAGTTGCCTCCATCGTTCCTGCGACCCGTGCCGAAGACGGCTGTCTCATTTTCGAGCCCCGCCGTGCGGCGGACGGATCGAGCACGATTATGATTTTCGAAGAGTGGGCGGATCGCGACGCGTTCGAGTTCCACCACGCTCAGGAATACACCAAAGACGTGTTCGCGCAGTATGAAGGGTGGCTCCAATCGCCCCCTCAACTCGTCGAAGTGCGGTCGCTGGAAGGCTGAACAGGATATGGCAAGCCTCAAGGAACTCAAAGACCGGATCAAGTCGGTCAAGTCGACGCAGAAGATCACCAAGGCGAAGCAGATGGTCGCCGCGGCGAAGCTGCGCAAGGCTCAGGCCGCAGCCGAGGCCGCGCGCCCCTATGCCGAGCGTCTCGCCGGTGTGATGGGCTCGCTCGCCAGCAAGGTGAGCGGCGCCGATGCACCGCTGCTGCTTTCGGGCAACGGCAAGACTGACCGGCACCTGCTCGTCGTCGTCAACACCGACAAGGGGCTGTGCGGCGGTCTTAACGCCAACATCGTCAAGGAAGCCAAGCGACAGGCCCGCGCGCTCGAACAGGCGGGCAAAGAGGTCACCTTTTATCTCGTCGGCAAGAAAGGTCGTGCGCCGCTAAAGCGCGACTATGCCAGCCAGATCGGTGACGGCTTCGACACCAGCGAAGTGCGCAATATCGGCTTTACCGAAGCCGAAGCGATTGCCGACGACCTCATCAGCCGCTTCGAGAAAGGCGAATTCGACGTCGCCTCGCTCATCTATCCGATCTTCAAGAGCGCGCTGGCGCAAGATCCCACCACCGTGCAGATCGTGCCCGTCCCCGCTCCCGAAGAGGTGACCGACACCGGCGCTGTGGTCGAGTACGAGCCGAACGAGGAAGAAATCCTCGCCGACCTGCTGCCGCGCTACATCAAGACCCAGCTGTTCGGCGCGCTGCTCGAACGCGAAGCATCGGAGCAAGGCGCCTCGATGACCGCGATGGACAACGCCACCCGCAATGCGGGCGAGCTGATCGACAAGCTGACCGTACAGTACAACCGCAGCCGCCAGGCCGCGATTACGACTGAGCTTGTCGAGATTATCGCTGGCGCGGAGGCGCTGTGATGAAGCGAACGAAACTCTGTCGTTTTTCAGCTGTTGCGCTTTTGGTCGCTATTATTGCACCCGTAGGTGCTAATGCGCAGGATGCGCTCAATGGAGCTTCATCGGACCTCGAAACAGGAAAGATTGTACGCGGCGTGAGAGTGACCTTGAATCGGCTGGTCGATCAAAACTGTTTGACGCACAGCCGTTCTGAAAAAAGCCGCTCCACTCGCGCCTCAAGAAGTGATTGCAGTAACTTAAATTCGCTTTCTGTTTTCGGACATTCTGTTCAAGGAGTGAGCAGCATCACATTCTTTTCGACGCCCCTTTGGGATGCTGGCGCGCATTTCTTTGTCTATTTCAATGATGAAGTTGATGAAGTTGTCGCTTCATTCGTTGCAAATGGAGCTACCAACCTCGGCTGCGAAGGCAGAGGCAAAATGCGACACTGCAAATTGCAATATCGCAACGGCGAAGACTTCGGAGTTCAAAACCGCCAAAAAGGCGGCTCACTAATCGTTCAGGAAGACCGGTCTCCTGGTGAACTTTTCTGAGCCGCATGAGACAGACCGTTTCCTAAGGAAAAAAAGCCATGGCAACTGCCCCCGCTCTTAACCAAACCACCAACGGCACCATCGCTCAGGTGATCGGCGCCGTCGTCGACGTGCATTTCGAAGGCGAGCTGCCCGCCATCCTCTCCGCGCTGGAGACGAAGAACGGCGACACCACGCTCGTCCTCGAAGTCGCCCAGCACCTCGGCGAGAACACCGTGCGTACCATCGCGATGGACGGCACCGACGGCCTGACCCGCGGTCAGGAAGTGATCGCCACCGGCGCGCAGATCTCGGTGCCGGTCGGCCCGAAGACGCTTGGCCGCATCATGAACGTCGTCGGCGAGCCGATTGACGAGCGCGGTCCGATTGGCGCCGAAATGTCGGCCCCGATCCACGCCGAAGCTCCGCCCTTCCTGGAACAATCGACCGAAGCGGCCATTCTCGTCACGGGCATCAAGGTCATCGACCTGCTCGCGCCTTACGCCAAGGGCGGCAAGATCGGCCTGTTCGGCGGCGCCGGTGTGGGCAAGACCGTGCTCATTCAGGAGCTCATCAACAACATCGCCAAGGGCCACGGCGGCGTCTCGGTGTTCGCGGGCGTGGGTGAACGCACCCGCGAGGGCAACGACCTCTACCACGAGTTCCTCGACGCCGGCGTTATCGCCAAGGACGCCGAGGGCAATGCGACTTCGGACGGTTCGAAGGTGGCGCTCGTGTTCGGCCAGATGAACGAGCCGCCGGGTGCCCGTGCCCGCGTCGCGCTCTCGGGCCTGACCATGGCCGAATACTTCCGCGATCAGGAAGGGCAGGACGTGCTGTTCTTCGTCGACAATATCTTCCGCTTCACCCAGGCGGGTTCGGAAGTGTCGGCGCTGCTCGGCCGTATTCCTTCGGCGGTGGGCTATCAGCCGACCCTGTCGACCGACATGGGCAACCTGCAGGAACGCATCACCTCGACCACCAAGGGATCGATCACCTCGGTGCAGGCGATTTACGTCCCTGCGGACGACTTGACCGACCCTGCCCCTGCCACCTCGTTCGCGCACCTTGATGCGACCACCACGCTCAACCGCGCGATTTCGGAGCTCGGCATCTATCCGGCGGTCGACCCGCTGGACTCCACCAGCCGCGTGCTGACCCCGGCCGTCGTGGGGCAGGAGCACTACGACACCGCCCGCCGCGTTCAGGAAACGCTGCAGAAGTACAAGAGCCTGCAGGACATCATCGCCATTCTCGGCATGGACGAGCTGAGCGAGGAAGATAAGCTGACCGTGGCCCGTGCCCGCAAGATCCAGCGTTTCCTGTCGCAGCCTTTCCACGTGGCCGAAGTGTTCACCAACATCCCCGGCAAGTTCGTGCAGGTGGAAGACACCGTCGCCTCGTTCAAGGCGGTTGTGGACGGCGAATACGATCACCTGCCCGAGGCGGCCTTCTACATGGTCGGCGGCATCGAGGAAGCGATTGCCAAGGCCAAGAAGCTGGCCGAAGAGGCTTAATGACAAGTCCCCTCCCCTCTGGGAGGGGTTCGGGGTGGAGGTTGGCGCCCACAAGTCGCGCTCACCCACCCCACTGCGACTAGGCCGCTTGCGCGACCAAGTCTCGTTGCCCCTCCAGCACGGGAGGGGGTATAGGGAAAGACAATGGCTCTGCATTTCGAACTCGTCACGCCGGAAAAGCTGGTCCGCTCCGAGGAGGTCCACATGGTGGTCGTCCCCGGCAGCGAGGGCGAATTCGGCGTGCTTGAAGGCCACGCGCCCTTCATGTCGACAATTGCCGACGGCGCGGTGCAGGTCTTCAAGACCGCTGGCGCGCAGCCCGAAACCATCATGGTCCGCGGCGGCTTTGCCGAAGTGGGCGACAAGGGTCTGACCGTGCTCGCCGAGCATGTCGACGACTGACCAAGAGGCCGGGGCGTGAACACGCGCCCCGGCGTCTGCGCCCGCAAGCGGCGCTTTTCCAGCGAGGCCGAGGCCATCGCCGTGGCGCTGAGAGCCACGATCACCTTGCGCCCCTATCGCTGCCAGCTGTGCCGCGAATGGCACCTCACCAGCCGCACCAAGGGCATGAAGAGCCTGCCGCGCTGATATGCGCGCCGCAGCTTTCGCAAGCTTTCCTGGAGAGCCGAAACCATTCCAAAGACAGGCCTTCGCCAGGCCGCAAGCATCAGGGACAGCGCGCGCGAATTCTGCCCGAATGCCAACATTTCCCAATGGCCTTAATGGGCTGATTTTTAAAACGAATGGCGTGAAAGCGGCGATCGTCACACAGTCGACTTCGTCACTTTCTCTGGCGCCGGGTGGGCGCGTGAAAATCGGGCGGCTTGTCCGCGATCCAGCGCAGAAATTTCGCCACCTCCGGATCGGCCACCAGCGGCTCTCGAGCGCCGCCCAACCGCATAAGCTGCGCATTGGTGAAGCAGGCGTGGATCGTGCGATGGCAAATCGGATGGACCGGCACCGTGACTTTCCCCCGCTTAGCCTTGGGAACGACATGGTGGAGCTGCACACGCCGCCCAAGCGGGCGCTGACACAGCCAGCAGATCGCGCTCTGGTCACTCGTGTGTTGGCTAATGGGCATCGCGAAGCTAACCAAGCGCTTTCGCAAGGCTGCGACAAGCCCGTTTCCCGATGAGAAAGACCCGCCCCTTGGCCAATCTATCCCCCCATCGCGGGCACAGCACGAACATTGCGGCGAGCCTACGCCGCGACTTGCCCGGCCTGTTCGCCCTGCTGGCGGCAGTGGTCGCCACGCGCGCGGTCTGGTTCGGCGACCCCGTGGCCGACTATGACGAGCAGCTCTATTCGTTCATAGGCTGGCGCCTGCAGTATGGCGAACTGCCCTATGTCGATTGGTGGGATCGAAAGCCGTTCGGCCTGTTCGCCATCTTCGGCCTGGCTCATCTGCTGCTTGGTCCCGGCCCCATCGCCTTTCAGCTTTTCGCGGCTCTATCCGCCTTCCTAGCAGGCTGGCTCACCTATGCCAATGCCCGGCTGATTGGCGGACGGCTGGCGGCCACCTTTGCGGGCGTGGTCACGATTATCCTGCTCTCGGCCTATGGTAGCCATTCGGGCCAGAGCGAGATCTTTTTCACACCGCTGCTGCTGGCGATGGTGCGCCTGCTGGCCGAGCGCGATCACCCGGGCTTCACCCGCCGCGCCGCGCTCGCCATGCTGATCGGCGGGCTGGCCTTGCAGGTGAAATACACGGTGGTCCCGCATTGTCTTGCCTTCGGGCTCTATGCGCTTTGGATCGAGCACAGGCGGGGCGCGAATTTGGCGACGCTAGCCAAGCGCGCGCTGCTGTTCGTTTTCCTGGGCCTTCTGCCGACGCTCCTGATCGCTCTGCTCTATCTTGCCGCAGGTGGGTTTGAGGACTTCTTCTTCGCCAACTTCGTGAGCTTCTTCGATCGCATCCCCGCCAGCCAAGGCCGCTGGCAAAGCCGCTATCGCATTCTCGTCGCCCCGCTGGCGGTTCTGGCTGTGGGCGGAATCTACGCCACCTTTCGCACGAGGAGCCCGCGCGATTGGGCGGTGTGGCAACTGTTTGTCCTTTTCGCGCTGGCCTCGATCGGCTCGGTGTTTCTGCCGGGCACCGTTTATGGCTACTATTTCGCCGGACTGGTGGCCCCCGTCGCATTGCTGGCCGTACCGATGTTCGACAGCAGGGCCGTCCTACGTATCGTCTTCAACCTGCTGCTTCTGGCTGTTCTAGTCTATCTGCTAAACCTGCCCGCACGCTACGACCAGTCGCAGCAGGAGCGGCGCGAGGCGCAGCGCTTCGCACAGGCCATTGCCCCTTACGTCGACGCGCGCCGCGACTGTCTTTGGATGTTCGACGGGCACACTTCGCTGTACCGGATGACGAACTCCTGTGTACCGACCCGGTTCGTCTATCCCGACCATCTCAACAACGCCCTTGAGACCGAGGCGCTCGGGGTCAATCAGGCGGACGAGGTGGCGCGCATCCTTGCCACCCGGCCTAGTGTGATTGTTACCGCCGATCGCCCCGTAACCCCGCAGAACAGGAAGGCGACGGCGCTCGTCGAAGCTGCGCTTGCCCAGAAGTATCGCGCCCTCACCACGAATAAGCTGCGACACCGCACACTCACAGCCTGGGCGCGCAAGGCCGCGAAATGATCCGGCCTAAGCCGCAGGGCGCGTGCGCCGGTCGTGCCACAGGTAAAGCCCGGCACCGATAATGATGGCCGCGCCGACTGTGGCAAGGCCATCCGGTATGTCGTCGAAGAATATCCAGCCAAGTGAGATCGCCATCAAGAGCTGGCCGTAGGTCATCGGCGCGATGGTGCCCGCCCCCGCCTTGGCCGTACCCATGTAAATCAGCCACTGCGCCAGTGTCGCACTAACGCCGATAAACGCGCACCGCGCCAGCACAGACCAGTGCGGCCAGGTCAAAGCGAAGGTCTCGATGCCGCTGAGGTGTCCGGCAAAGGTTGCGACGCTAAGGAAGATCATCGCCGTAATCGACATATAGTACTGCATAGCGAGCACGCTGGCGCGGCCGTGGACCTTGCGGTTGGCGATTATGGTCACCGCCATTCCGGTCGCGCCCATCAGCGGGAACAGCACCGCCCAGCCCGCCGCCTCGAAATTGGGACGCAGCACGATGATCACCCCTACAAAAGCCATGGCGCTGGCGATCCAGGTGCTTTTGCGCGCCCGTTCGTCCAAAAATACCATGGCGAGAAGCGCGGTAATCACCGGCTGGGTGAAGGCGATGGTGGTCGCTTCGGCCAGCGGCATGACCCATACCGCGAAAAACATTCCGATGGCCGAACAACTGATCGACAGCCCGCGCAGCCATTGCAGCTTGTCCCGCGGAAGAGCCAGCGCGCCAAGCCCCTCGCTGCGCGCCAGCAGCACGGCCAGCAGCGCGCTGCCTACGATATAACGCGTCGCCGCCATTGCCGGTGCGGGCCAGGCACCCATCATGCCCTTCACGATGGCGTCGCCGATCGAAAGCGTACAGAAACCAGCGAGTGCATAGAGCAGGCCGGCGCGATCCGAATTTTGCATGAAGGCCTCGTCCCCCGCTTGAGCGCTCCGCCTAGGCTGGCGCTGGCTGCCATGCAATCGTTCACCTCTTTTGCGAGCACCGACGATGACCGCGAACCCCTTTGCGAAATCTTTACCAAGATTGCCGAAAAGCTGGCTGATTTCGTGATTTCGTGATGTCGGCCCGCTGTTTGCGCGGTCGGACAGACCAAGAGGGACGGCAATGAGCGCATTCGGACGCAAAAACGGCGTCGGTGGACCGGGCGGCACAGGCGGGTCACGGCCCAGCTTCGGGGTTGCCAAGCCCATGCGCAATGGCAACGCCCCCGCGCCCAGCGACCGCAGCGCGGCTCAAGTGCCCGGCGGCGAGCAGTTCCCGCCCCTGCCCAATGCAGGAATGCCGGCCGATGCTGGCGCCGAACCATCTGCCCCCAGCCCCCACGCCGATGCGATGAGCCGCCTCGCCGACCGTGCCAATGCCGCCAGCGAAAGCGGGGTCAGCGAAGTCGGCGGGTTCGAACAGTCGGTTCACAAGATCAAGGAGCAGGTGCTCCCGCGCCTGCTCGAACGCGTCGATCCGGAAGCGGCGGCCACCCTCTCGAAGGAAGAGCTGTCGGAAGAATTTCGGCCGATCATCATGGAGGTGCTGGCCGAGCTGCGCATCACGCTCAACCGGCGCGAACAGTTCGCGCTGGAAAAGGTGCTGATCGACGAGCTGCTCGGCTTCGGCCCGCTGGAAGAGTTGCTAAACGATCCCGATATTTCGGACATCATGGTCAACGGCCCGCAGCAGACTTATGTCGAGCGCAAGGGCAAGCTGCAGATCGCGCCGATCCAGTTCCGCGACGAGACGCACTTGTTCCAGATCGCCCAGCGCATCGTGAACCAGGTCGGAAGGCGCGTCGACCAGACTACGCCGCTGGCCGACGCCCGCCTCAAGGACGGATCACGTGTGAACGTGATTGTGCCGCCGCTGAGCCTCAAGGGCACGGCGATCTCGATTCGTAAGTTCTCCGAAAAGCCGATCACCATCGACATGCTCAAGGGCTTCGGCTCGATGAACGAGAAGATGGCGACCGCGCTCAAGATCGCGGGCGCGAGCCGGATGAACATCGTGATTTCGGGCGGTACCGGCTCGGGCAAGACGACCATGCTCAACGCGCTGTCGAAGATGATCGACCCGGGCGAACGTGTGCTCACCATCGAAGACGCGGCCGAACTGCGCCTGCAACAGCCGCACTGGCTGCCGCTCGAAACCCGCCCGCCGAACCTTGAAGGTCAGGGCGCTATCACCATCGGCGACCTCGTGAAAAACGCCCTGCGTATGAGGCCTGACCGGATTATCCTGGGCGAAATCCGCGGCGCGGAGTGTTTCGATCTCCTCGCCGCGATGAACACCGGCCACGATGGTTCGATGTGTACGCTCCACGCCAACTCCCCGCGCGAGTGCCTTGGCCGTATGGAGAACATGATTCTGATGGGCGACATCAAGATCCCGAAGGAAGCGATCAGCCGCCAGATTGCCGAGTCGGTGGACCTCATCGTGCAGGTGAAGCGCCTGCGTGACGGTTCGCGCCGCACCACCAACATCACCGAGGTTATCGGCATGGAGGGCGATGTGATCGTGACGCAGGAGCTGTTCAACTTCGAATATCTGGACGAAGGCGAGGACGGCAAGATCATCGGCGAATACCGCAGCTCTGGCCTGCGTCCATATACTTTGGAAAAGGCGCGGCAGTTCGGGTTCGATCAGGCCTATCTGGAAGCCTGCCTTTAGGCTCAGCCTTTCAACCAGCCACTGATCGCGACCGCCATCAGCAGCAAGCCGATCAGCGAGGACAGCGCAGCAATGTCACGCCAGGGCAGCACACCAACGGCATCGATATTGCGCCGGTTGCGGCGGCGGCGCTCGCCCATGAACGCGATTGTCGAAAGTCCCAGCATTGCCAGGCCCGCCAACCCAACCAAGGTCGCATCACTGGCGAAAAGCAGGAAGTCGGGCTCTTTCATTGGCGCGCATATGGGCATCGCTTGCCACCCGCGCAATCGCCTCTAAGGCAGACTTATGAGCGATAGCGATCACGACCGGCCAATGCTGGCTTTGGCCATGCGGCTGGCGGGCGTGCTTGGGCTTGCGGTGATGGCGGCGCTGATCAAGCTCGCTTCCGTACGCGGGCTGCATCTTGCCGAGATCATGTTTTGGCGCCAGCTTGTCTCAGTCCCTCTGATCGCCGGTTGGGCGATCCACGCCGGCGGGCTGCAACTGCTCGCGACCAAACGGCCCAAGGCCCATCTGGTGCGCAGCCTTTATGGCATCGTGGGGATGCTGTGCAATTTCGGCGCGGTGATCCTGCTGCCGCTGGCGGAGGCGCAAACCATCAACTTTTCGGCCCCGATCTTTGCCGTGATCCTTTCCATGGTGCTGCTGCGCGAGGCGGTGGGGATATGGCGCTGGTCGGCGGTGTTGGCGGGTTTTGTCGGCATCCTAGTGATCGCGCGGCCCGGCGATAGCAACATTGCACTCAATGGCGCGCTGGTCGCGCTGGGCGGGGCTTTTATGATCGCGCTGATCTCGATCCAGATTCGCGACCTCGGCAAGACCGAGAAGCCATATGTGATCGTGTTCTGGTTTGCGCTCACCAGCGCAGTGCTGACCGCGCCGCTGCTGCCTTTCACGATGAAAGCGCACGGCTGGCAAGACTGGCTGCTGCTGCTCGCCATCGGGCTGAGCGGAACCTGGGGTCAGATCCTCATCACCATGGCGCTGCGCTATGGCAAGGTCTCCAGCGTGATCGTGATGGACTATTCGGCCATCGTCTGGGCGACGCTGCTGGGCTGGCTGATGTTTGCCAACCTCCCGCCCGCCACGACCTTTATCGGCGCACCTGTCGTGATTGCGGCCGGCCTGGTGATTACCTGGCGCGAACGGGTGCTGTCACGCCGCGCCTTCGTCGATCAGCGGCAGGCTACCGGAACCTGACAGCCCTTCGGCGGTTTTCCCTGCACTCCCTCGCGGTGAGAAGATGCAGCGATCCGAGGGGGACTTCAGGAAAGGACTTACCATGACCCGTAAGATTATCATCGCCGCGACCACCGCTGCCCTCGCCTTTGCCGCAACTGCGTGCAACACCGTGAGCGGTGCTGGGGAAGATCTGCAGTCCGCATCGGACACGGTTGCCGACGAAATGTGATCAGTTACGGCGGGCAGGCCTCAGGCTCGGCTATCACCCCTTGCGGCGATAGACGAGCACGAGATTGTTCGCCGGCATTTTGTGCCGCGCCGTAAGGGTCAGTCCCTGCGCGCGGCACAAATCGTCTAGCCATTCGCGCTCGCGCAGCCCCCATTGCGGGTTGCGCGCTTTCAGGCTTTCACCAAAAGTCAGGTTGGAAGGTGAGGTCTCGACCTCGTTTTCCAGCCACGGTCCATAAAGGATCAGCGGCGCACCTTCCGACAGCAGCTTTCCTGCCGCCACGACTAGCCCTTCGGTGGCAGACATCGGGCTGATATGCGCCATGTTCGAGCAGTAAATGGCATCGGCACGGGCGACGGGCCAATCCTCGGCGCTTGCATCGAGCTGGATTGGCGGCAGCAAGTTCTCACCTGCATAATCCTCCCCCCATGCGGCTATCGAGGCCAGCGCTTCGGGATCGGGATCGCTTGGCTGCCAAGTGATGTTCGCGAAGAGCCCGGCGAAGTGCACGCCATGCTCACCCGTCCCGCTGGCCACCTCCAGCACCAGCCCCGAGGCGGGCAATTCGCGCGCCAGAACTTCGGCAATCGGAGCGCGATTGCGCTCTGTGGCAGGAGCATGGCGTTTCATGCCGATCGGCCCTTGGCAAATGCACGGGCGAGGCGCTGGATTGCATCGTAATCGTGTTCGAACGTCCCGCGCGCCGGAGTGCGCACCGCCTGCAGCAAGGCCACCGCCAGATCACTTGCCTTTACCGAGCGATAGCGCCGCTTCGATCCGTGGAGGAAAAGATCGGCTACCGGCGCCGCGACCTGCCCGATCCCCTCCAGCACCCGCCGTTCGCCTTCGCGCTGGCCACGCAACAGGCCGGTGCGCACAATATCGAGCCGCGCGAAGCCAAGCTTGCGCAGGCCCTGCTCCGCCTCTCCTTTTACGCTGAGATAGTGGGCCTTGGCATGGGGGTCCGCCCCCACCGACGACAGATGCACGAACTGCCGCGCCCCCGCGCGCTTTGCCGCCTCGGCCACGCGCAACACCAGCGTGCAGTCGATTTCGCGCAGTCCCTCGCGGCCCGATTTCGCCTGTGTCGTGCCGAGCGAACAGATCGCGGTATCAGGGGCAATCGTGGCAATCGCCTGCGGCCAGTCACAAACCGGGGCGAGCATCATTTCCATCCGTCCGCCACGCGGGAGCGGCACCTCGCGCCGCGCCAGCGCAAGCAGCGACAGGCCCGGCACATCGCGCCCCCGAGCGATAACCTCGCGACCCACCAGCCCGGTCGCGCCGACCAGCAGGACGCGCATAGGGTCAGACATTGGTCAGCCGCGCCGATACTTCGCCGAAGATGCGGCGGTATTGCTCGATGGCATAGCGGTCGGTCATACCGGCGAGGAAATCGGCGATATGCCGTGCGCGCTGCGGTTCCTGCGGCGGCAGGCTGTCTTTCCAGCTTGGCGGCATAAGCGCAGGCTTCTGATCGTAGGCAGCATACAGCTGAGCCAGCACGTCGCGCGCCCGCTTGGCGGTGCGCAATTGCTCATCGTGATAATAGAGCCGCTCGTACATGAACTTTTTGAGTCTGCGCTCGCGTGCCTGCATTTCCGGCGAGAAGGCCGCGATAGGCCGCCCGGCGGCGCGGATATCGTCGGCGCTTTCGATCCCTTGAAGGTTGGCGCGCGTGGTTTCGAGCAAATCGTTCACCATCAACCCGATTTGGCTGCGCACCAGTTCGCGCAACAGCTGCTTCTCGTCGGCATCGGGAAAGCGACGTTCTATCACGCGGAACTCGGCTTCGATGAAGTCGAGCGTCAGCAGATCGTCGAGTTGCAGGAACCCGGCGCGGTAGCCGTCGTCGATATCGTGGTTGTCGTAGGCGATGTCGTCGGCCAGCGCTGACACCTGCGCTTCGAGTGAGGGCCACCGGTCAAGATCGAGCGGGAACGCGGCGTCGAGCTCCTGCAAGGCCCAGCGCGGCGCGGTCACCGGGCCATTGTGCTTGGCGATGCCTTCGAGCAGCTCCCACGAGAGGTTCAGTCCGGGAATCCCGTAATAGGGGCTGTCGAGCCGCATCAGCACGCGCAGCGCATGTTCGTTATGATCGAACCCTCCGCGCGGTTCGAGCGCCGCGTCGAGCGCCTCCTCGCCCGAGTGCCCGAACGGCGGGTGGCCGAGATCGTGCGCGAGGCACAGCGCCTCGGTCAGATCCTCATCAAGCCCGAGCTGCCGGGCGACCACCCGGCCAATCTGCGCCACTTCGAGGCTGTGGGTGAGGCGCACGCGATAGTGATCGCCATCGGGCGCGACGAACACCTGCGTCTTGCCCGCCAGGCGGCGGAAGGCAATCGAGTGGATGATGCGGTCACGGTCGCGCTGGAACACGCTGCGCGGGCCGCGCGCGCCGTCTCCTTCCTGAGCGAATTCGCGCCCGCGCGAGGCGGCAGGATCGGCGGCATAAGGGGCAAGAGGCATGGCCCTTGCGCTAGGGCCAGCGCCCTGCCCCCGCAACCGGAACACTTGGTGAACCTCGCCGTGCCGTGCGGCGCGCGCGCCGATTATCCACCGGCACGCGGCGCACTAGCCGTCGAGCGCCTTGTTGATCTCTTCGACCATCTTCTTGGCGTCGGCCAGCAGCATCATGGTCTGGTCCATGTAGAACACGTCGTTGTCGACGCCGGCGTAGCCCACCCCGCCCATCGAGCGCTTGATGAAGAACACCTGCCGCGCCTTGTCGACATCGAACACCGGCATCCCGTAGATCGGGCTCGACTTGTCGCTCTTGGCCGCCGGATTCACCACGTCGTTCGCGCCGATGATGAAGGCCACGTCGCACTGGGCGAACTCGGAGTTGATGTCCTCCAGCTCGAACACCTTGTCGTAGTCGACGCTGGCTTCGGCGAGCAGCACGTTCATATGCCCCGGCATCCGGCCTGCGACCGGGTGGATCGCAAACTTCACCTCGACGCCCTGTTCTTCCAGCAGGTCGGTCATCTCGCGCAGCGCGTGCTGCGCCTGCGCCACCGCCATACCGTAGCCGGGAATGACGATGACCTTCTCGGCCTGCTTGAGCATGAAGGCGGCATCGTCGGCGCTGCCCTGTTTGTAGGGCCGCTGTTCGCGCGCCTCGCCGCCGCCTGCGCCGCCTGCATCGGCGCCGAAGCCACCCGCGATCACGGCGAGGAACTGGCGGTTCATCGCCCGGCACATGATGTACGAAAGGATCGCCCCCGAAGCGCCGACCAGCGCGCCGGTGATGATCATCGCGGTATTGCCGAGCGTGAAGCCCATCGCTGCCGCCGCCCACCCCGAGTACGAGTTGAGCATGGAGACCACGACCGGCATGTCGGCCCCGCCGATGGGGATAATCAGCAGGAAGCCGATCACAAAGGCGAGCACCGTCAAACCGACGATCAGTGGCATCGTCGCTCCCGGAGCGGCCATGGCGAACAGCGCTGTGAGCACCAGAATAGTGGCGAGCGTGCCCAAGTTGATCACATGCCGCGCGGGCAGCAGGATCGGCGCGCCCCTCATCCGGCCCGAGAGCTTGGCAAAGGCGATGACCGAGCCCGAGAAGGTGATCGCGCCGATGGCAATGCCAAGCGCCATCTCGATCTTGCTGACCGAGTTGATCCCGCCATCCGCATCGAGCAGGCCGAAAGCCGCAGGGCTGAGATAGGCGGCCCAGCCCACCAGCACCGCCGCAAGGCCAACAAGGCTGTGAAAGCCTGCCACCAGTTCGGGCATGGCGGTCATCGCGATACGCCGGGCGATGGTCACGCCGATCATGCCGCCAATCAGGATCGCGACGCCGATCTCGATGATGTTGGCGATCTGGTGCGTCACCAGCGTGGTGATGACGGCAATCGCCATGCCGACCATGCCGTAGCGATTGCCCTTGCGGCTCGTCTCGGGGCTGGAGAGCCCGCGCAGTGCGAGGATGAAGAACACCCCGGCAACGAGATAGGCCAGGGCGACCCACGGGTTCACGGCAAGCCCTTCCCCCGTGGCGGCATGGGCGGGCGACGAAGCAAGCACCGCCAATCCCACCACCGTCAGCCCGGACTTGATCCGAAGTCGCGCTAGCTTGGCAAGGTCACGAATAAGCCCGGCCCCGGATCGCGGTCCGGGGCTACGGAGAAGAGAGTGGAACCTCATCACTTCTTCTCCTTCTTTTTGTACATCGCCAGCATCCGCTCGGTCACGGCAAAGCCGCCGAAGATGTTGATGCTCGCCAGTACCACCGCGCCAAGGCCGACCCATTTGGCCAGCCCCTCCCCGGCCTCAGCCGCGGCGATCAGCGCGCCGACGATAATCACCGAGGAAATCGCATTGGTCACAGCCATCAGCGGCGTGTGCAAAGCGGGCGTCACCGACCACACCACGTAATAGCCCACGAAGCAGGCCATCACGAAGATGCTCAGAATGCTGATAAAATCCATGGCTTACCCCCTCAGCCTCTCGCTCACCACTTCGCCGCCGCGCGTCAGCCGCACGGCATCGCCGATCTCCTCGTCGAGCACGGGTTTTCCCGCCTCCTTGTCCCAGAAGGCGCTGAGGAAGTTGAACAGGTTGCGCGCATAAAGCGCCGAGGTATCCGCCGCGAGGTGCGCGGGCGTGTTGGCATAGCCCATGATGAAGACGCCGTGCTTCTCCACCACTTGATCAGGCACCGATCCCTCGACGTTCCCGCCCTGCGCCACGGCAAGGTCGAAGATCACGCTGCCGGGTTTCATCGTCGCGATCTGCGCGTCCGAAATCAGGCGCGGTGCGGCCCGGCCCGGGATCAGCGCGGTAGTGATCACGATGTCCTGCTTGGCGATGTGGCTGGAGACCAGCTCGGCCTGGGCCTGCTGGTATTCCTCGCTCATCTCGGTGGCATAGCCACCAGAGCCCTCGCCCTCGATCCCCGCTACGCTTTCGACGAAGATCGGCTTCGCACCCAGCGACTGAATCTGCTCCTTCGTGGCAGAGCGCACGTCGGTCGCGGAAACCTGCGCGCCAAGCCTGCGCGCGGTCGCAATCGCCTGCAGCCCGGCCACGCCCACGCCCATAACGAAGCACTTGGCAGCGCTCACCGTGCCTGCCGCCGTCATCATCATCGGAAAGGCGCGACCATATTGATCGGCCGCGGCCAGCACGGCCTTGTATCCGGCAAGGTTCGACTGGCTGGAAAGCACGTCCATGCTCTGCGCGCGGGTGATGCGCGGCATGAATTCCATCGCCAGCGCCTCGAACCCTGCCCTTGCATAGGCATCGACCCGCTCGCGCTGACCGAACGGATCGAACATCGCCGCCACCCATGCGCCCGGCTTCGCGCCAGCAAGCTCCGCGACATCCGGCGCCTGCACGCCAAGGACAATATCGGCCCCAGCCACCGCTTGGTGAGCGGGGACCACCTCGGCCCCCGCTTCGCGATAGGCGGAATCGGTTATGGAGGCGGAAGCACCTGCCCCCTCCTCCACTGCCATGGTTGCGCCCAGTGCGATGAATTTTTTCACCGTCTCGGGCGAGGCGGCCGCTCGGGTTTCTCCGGCGGCCTGCTCTTTCAGTACCGCGATCCGCATCCTCTCCACGCGGACCGGGTCAGGAAATCAGGATGACGACCAGCGCCACCAGCACTGCGATCAGCGGAACTGTCCACTTGAGCGTGCCGATAAAGCCGGCATAGGTTTCGCGCGCATCGTTCATGTCTTGTTGTTGAGCCATGGGTACTCTCGTTTCTTCCCTGGTGGTATGTGTTGCAACGGTAGCTCTATCCCCGCACGGCGCGGCGCTCAAGCTCTGCTTAAGAGCCTTTTTACCACCCATGGTTAAAAGCGCGTCTTGCAATGGCCCGCTCCGGGCAAGGACAGTAGGAAATCATGGCCGAGCCTGAACAGCGCCTATTGATGCTGATAGACGACGAACCGGCCCAAAGCCGGCTTGTCACTGCCCTTGCCGCGCGCGAGGGCTGGCGCACGCTGGTGGTGGAGGATGCCGAGAAGGCCATCGCCACTCTCGGCACGCGCCAAGGGATGCAGCTTTCTGCCATTATTCTCGACCAATGGGTGCCGGGCGATGAAGCCTGCGAGCTGATCGCCGAGTTGAAGAAGCGCCGCCCTGCCCTGCCGATCCTGATGCTTACCGCCAGCACCTCGCCGCTGCTTGCGGTGGAGGCCATGCGCGCCGGCGCCACGGACTACCTTGTGAAACCCGTCGCTCCCGACCGGCTGATGCAGGCATTGCGCAATGCCACCCACGCGGAAGCCCCGCGCGACGAGATGACCCCGCTTACGGAGAAGATGCCGGCAGACCTCGATTTCGATGCGATGGTCGGCACGGCGTCCACCTTCCGCGATGCGCTGGCCAAGGCGGCCAAGGCGGCGCGCGGCCATGGCGCGGTGCTGATCGAGGGCGAAAGCGGGACCGGCAAGGAGATGCTGGTGCGCGCGATGCACGGGGCCAGCCCGCGGGCGAAAACGGCCTTCCGCATGATCAACATCGCGGGCGTTTCGGCCAGCAACATCGAGTCGCTTCTGTTCGGCCACGAGAAGGGTGCCTTCCCCGGCGCCTTCGAGAAGCATGTGGGCGCCTTGCAGAACTGCGATGGCGGCACGCTGGTTCTCGACGAGGTGGATCGCCTTCCGCTCGACCTGCAAGACCGCCTGATCGAGGTGATGACCAACAATTCGGTCCGCCCGATCGGAGCTACCTTCTCTTATAAGATCGACGTGCGGATCATCTCAGCCAGCAACCTTCCGCTTCAGGACCTGACCGATGCCGGCCACTTCCGGGCCGAGCTTCTCGACCTGATCTCGCGCACCACCATTCACCTGCCGCCCTTGCGCGAACGCAACCGCGATATCGGCGCACTGACCCGCTATTTCCTGCACCAAATCGGCCAGCAGCCGGGCCTGCGCCCGCTCGGCATCACGTCCGACGCGCTGCGCCTGTTCGGGGCCTACGACTGGCCCGGCAACGTGCGCCAGTTGCAGACCGTGCTGTTCCGCGCCGCCGTGTTCTGCGAGGGCGACGCACTGACGGCGGACGACTTCCCGCAGCTGCGCGAACTGGTCGGCGAGATCGAGCCGGTCGCGCGCTCGCCGATGCGCGATAGCGCTGGCGTGATGCTCTACACTGAAGACGGCAATCTGCGCCCGCTCGAGGAGATCGAGGCCGACGTCATCCGCCTCGCCATCGGTCACTATCGCGGCCGCATGACCGAAGTGGCGCGCCGCCTCGGGATCGGTCGCTCGACGCTGTACCGCAAGCTGAGCGACCTCGGGATCGACAACGCGGCCTGATTGGTTTTGCGAAAGCCCATCCGGGCTTTCGTCCTCGGTGCTGTTCCCTCCGCTTCGCTGCGGGGCACCTGCGGGCGGGCGCTTGCCCTTGCGACCCCTGTGGGGTCGATCTGTGTGTCAAGCCACCAACCCGTTGAAGTCAGTAAGCGCCGCATCCCTTAGCCCGCGCCACACGTTGCGCGCCTGCACCGTCTCGAACACATCGTGGACGCGCAGCAGGTGATAGCCCGCGTCCATCCCTATTTGCGCAAGCGTCAGCGACCCGCCGAGCCGCTCATGCGCCGCCGCCTCGTTGCTGAGCGCGCCGATCATCCGCTTGCGGCTCGCCCCCAGGAGCAGCGGCTGTCCGAGTGCATGGAACAGCGGAAGCGCGTTCAGCAGCGCGAGGTTCTGCGCCAGCGTCTTGCCGAAGCCGACCCCCGGATCGAGCACGATCTTCTCGCGCGCGATCCCCGCCGCCAGCGCCGCATCGCGCCGCTCTTTCAGCCAGTCGAACACGTCGAAGGCCACGGCGGTGTAGGTGCCGTCCTTGTGCAGCTCCTCAGCCGCCTCGACGCTCGCGCCGGGCGCGTGCATCAGGATCACCGGAGCCCCGCTGGCAGCGGCATAGGCGAGACTACGCGGATCGTGGCGCAGCGCCGACACATCGTTGATCACATGCGCCCCTGCGCCGAGTGCCGCTTCCATCACTGCCGGTCGCCGGGTGTCGACACTTACCGCCGCGCCCATTGCCGCGCAGACCTCGATGGCAGGAACGACGCGCTTGATCTCATCGCCTTCCCACACCGTGGCTGCGCCCGGACGGGTGCTCTCGCCGCCGATGTCGAGGATGGCCGCGCCTGCTTCGTGCATCGTGGCGGCCTGCGCGCGCATGGCCTCGGGGTCGTCCATGAACTGGCCGCCATCGGAGAAGCTGTCGGGCGTCACGTTGAGGATGCCCATCACCTGCGGCTGGTCTAGCCGGATCGTGCGCTCACCGCATTGCAGCGGTGGGTGGACGCGCTGAAGGCCGGCCCACTGCGCCGCGCCTTCGTCTGCGAGGTCGGCGGGCAGCTCCGCCAGCGCCGCGTCCATCCGCTCGCGGGTGACCACCTGCCGCGACTCCACCGCGCCGCCAGATCGCACAATCACTGCGAACTCCCGCACATAGACCATTGATCCACCTAGACGAACAGCATCACCTTCGACGGCCTGTGGCCCGGTCACGGTGGTCAGCGGCTGGAGGTAGACGGTGTGACTCATTGTTCAGCTTTCTGCGGCTTTTCCTGCAAGGGTGTTACAGGTGTGACAGAGTACAGGGGAAGAAAACCCTCTGGTCATTCTCGTGCACAGTTCCGCGTAACCCAATGGCGGCTGGCGCGCGGTTCAAGCACAGCTGGTGGGACGTAGGAAAGGGGGTTGGCGGCTCGTCTCAACCAGCGAAGCGGATTGCCGGGAATTGCGCCCACAGTGGACACCGACTGCAATGTAAAACGAACGTTTTACATTGCTTCAGCGTTCAGTTACGCTTCCGGTCATGCCAAACGATGAACTCACAATTGCCGCTGAGCGGCTTTTCGACACAAACGGCTATAGCGCGACCGGGATGGACAGCTTGACTCAGGCTGCCGGTATGTCGAGCCGGACACTCTATAAACGTGTCGGCAGCAAGGCGGCGCTGATGGGCCGGGTGCTGGCCGAGCGTGATCGACGCTTCATGGAAGCCATTGCGGTTCAGAGCGTGGATGCGCTTTTTTCCGCCGTTGAGCATTGGGTGCGGACAGAGGGCGCGCGCGGGTGTCTTTTCCTGCGCTCACTGGCCGAGACCGGAGGCAATACGCCCGAGATCGCCGCGGCTGTCACTGCTCACAAGACGGCGTTCCGGCATCGCATTCATAAAATCGTTGCTGCGGACCTCGGCCACGAGGATCCGGCTCTCGCCGAACAGATTCTTATTCTCGCGGAGGGAGCGACACACGCCGCAGTGTATCGTGGCGTAACGGCAGTATCGGCAGCTCGCTCCGCCGCTGGTCTGTTGGTTGATGCGCGAAGATGACCCCAACACTTCGCGTAGGCGCGACCGGATTTGGCTTGATCGCGCTGTGCTACGGCTTTGCGCGGTTCGCCTTTGGCTTGTTCCTGCCGCAGATCGATGCCGAGCTTGACCTTGGCGCGTCATTAAGCGGCGTGATCTCGGGCGGGTCGTTTGCCGGTTACTGTATTGCGATCATAGCTGCAGCGGCCCTCACTGAACGGCTTGGGGCGCGGATCGTGGCGATATCGGCGGCAATGCTCGCCGCGATTGGCATGGCCGGGATCGCACTGGCTCCGTCTCCTGCCTTCCTGGCATTCGCCGTAATCGTCGCCGGGTTGAGCACGGGTCTTGCCTCTCCACCGATGGCGGCGGCTGTCGTCGCCGCTGTTCGCGCCGACCGGCAAGATGCGACGAACACATTTATCAATGCGGGGACGAGCGCGGGTGTCGCCCTGTCCGGCCCGATCGCGCTTGCCATGAACGGGCAGTGGCGAACGACATTTGCGATTTTCGCTGGATTGGCGGTCGTTCTGGCGGCTGTCGCCTCCGTCGCTTTGCCGCCTACTCGCGGCAGCCCTTCCTCAATCGGCCTGCCCCGGATTACGAAGCCCCTCGGCTCCTTGATCGTCGCCACTTTCCTGATCGGCATGGCGAGCACTGCGATCTGGTCGTTCGGCGGGCAACTCGTCTCGCAAAACTTGGGTTGGGGCCCGACCGGAACGGCCATTCTTTGGAGCGGCATCGGGACAGGAGGAATTATCGGGGCGTGGGCCGGCAGCCTTGTGTCGCGCTTCGGCCTCCAGCGCATCCATCTGCTATTCTGCGGTGCTGTTGCAGCTACAATCGCGGCAGTCGGGTCCGGTGTGGCAATGGCCGGACTGGTGCTGGCAAGTGGAGCGCTTTTCGGTGCCGCTTACGTCATGCTGACCGGCGTCTATCTAATCTGGGGCGTGCAAGCCCTACCGGAGCGCCCCGCAACCGGCTTGACGATCGGTTTCCTGACCCTTGCCATCGGGCAGACTGTCGGGGCTTCCCTCTTTGGCCTGCTGCTGAGCGGACCCGGTATGGGGACGGCGATCATCGCCTTTGCCGCCATTGCGATGGCGGCCGGGGTGGTTCGCCCCGGGTTCTGCCCTGCCCGCGCGTGACCGAGCCGCCTTCAGTGTTCGATCAATCCTCCACGCTCAGCAGATAGAGCTGCCGCGCCGCATCGATCGGCTTGATCTCGCCATCGCGCTCATAGTGCCAGAAGGTCCAGCCGTTGCAGCTCGGCGCGCCTTGCAGCGTCTTTCCGACATGGTGGATCGAGCCGCTTTCCTTGTCGCACACAATCGAACCGTCGGCCCGCACCTGCGCGCTCCAGCGGCGCTTCTTGTCGAACACCTTGGTGCCCGCCGGCAGCAGACCCGCCTCGACCACCGCGCCGAAGGCCACGCGCGGTTGGCTGCGTGCGCTCTGCATCGTGGTCAGCGCGCTTTCGTCGAGGGGGAGTTCCTTGGCGATCCGCGCCGTCGCCACCTTGCGATAGGCAGCTTCGCGCTCGCAGCCGATCCAGTCGCGACCCAGGCGCTTCGCCACCGCGCCGGTGGTGCCGGTGCCGAAGAACGGGTCAAGCACGACATCGCCCTTCTCGGTAGTGGCGAGCAGCACGCGATACAGCAGGCTCTCGGGCTTCTGCGTGGGGTGGGCCTTGTGGCCGTCGTCGCCCTTCAGCCGCTCGCCGCCCGAGCAGATCGGCAGCACCCAGTCGCTGCGCATCTGAAGCTCGTCGTTCAGCGTCTTCATCGCGCGATAGTTGAAGTGATAGCGGGCCTTTTCGCCCTGGCTCGCCCACAGCAGCGTCTCGTGCGCATTGGTGAAGCGGGTGCCGCGGAAGTTGGGCATCGGGTTAGACTTGCGCCAGACGATGTCGTTAAGCAGCCAGAACCCGAGGTCCTGCATGATCGCGCCAACGCGGTAGATGTTGTGGTACGAGCCGATCACCCACAGCCCGCCATCGGGTTTGAGTATCCGTTTGCACTCGGTCAGCCATTCGCGGGTGAAGGCGTCGTAGGCGGCGAAGCTGTCGAAGCGGTCCCAGTCGTCGGTGACGGCGTCGACGTGGCTGCCGTCGGGGCGGTTGAGGTCGCCGCCGAGCTGGAGGTTGTAGGGCGGATCGGCGAAGACGAGGTCGATGCTCGCATCGGGCAGCTTGCGCATTTCCGACACGCAGTCGCCCGCGAGGATCTGCCCCAGCGGCAGCTCGACCTTCGGCGCAGCTTTTACCCGTGCCGGGCGCGGAGCCCGGACTATCGTCAATTCACCCATGAACAATCAATCCCTCGCTTATCCACAAGCTTGTGAGTCCTAGCGACTCGCCAGTCAAGGTGGCGTGAGCGAAGCCAGACCCCAAAATGCAGGGTGCGACTCGGGCGAACGAAAGGGGAATGACACCATATATTGAGTCCCGCTCTGGCAGCAGGACTCGACATGATGGGGTGTGGCGCCGCGGACTCGCGCTCCGGAAATCGCGCGAATTATTTTTCTAAAGCGCGAAGACCAGCGCCGTGTTGGCGGCGAATGCAGCGAGCAGCAGCGCGCCCAGCCCCCGCCCCAATCGGCTGGCATAGCGGCACAGGCCCAGGATCAGCAGCGCGCTCGCCACCAGCACCGGCCATTCGATGTCGGCCAGCTCGAAGGGGATCGGCTGCGGGGCGATGGTCATGGTGACGCCGCCGATCAGCAGCAGGTTGAACAGGTTGGAGCCGACCACATTGCCAATCGCCAGTTCGCTACGACCGCGCAAAGCGGCTGCGGCGGTGGCGGCGAGTTCGGGCAGCGAAGTTCCCACCGCCACCACGGTGAGGCCGATGGCGGTCTGCGAAACGCCCGCCATCTCAGCCAGTTCGATGGCCCCGCCCACCAGCAGATCGCCGCCGCCGACTAGCGCGGCCAAGCCGCCACCGAATTGCAGCAGCGCCAGCCACCAGATCGGATCGCCCTCACCGTCTCCATCGTCCTCGCCGGTTTCGGGCAATTGCCGCAGGCGCCACAGGATATAGACCACCAGCGCCGCCAGCAGCGCCGCGCCTAGCATGGGCGAGGCCCACTGCGCATAGGTCGCCAGCCACAAGAACAGCGCCGCCACCAGCCCGATCAGCGCGTCGCGCTTGCCGATCCCGCGCATGGCTATCGGCGCGATCAGGGCGCCTGCTCCCAAGATCAGCAGCGAATTGGCGATGTTCGAGCCGACGATATTGCCCCAGGCGATCCCCGGCGATCCGAGCATGGCCGCCTGCACGCTCGCCACCAGTTCAGGCATCGAGGTCGCCGCACCGACCACCACCAGACCGGTAATAAGCGGCGAAATGCCGAGCATCTTCGAAATGCCCACGGCTCCACGCACCAGCAGTTCGCCGCCGAGCGCGAGGGCAACGAGACCGCCGAACACGGCAAGAATCGAAAAGATCATCCGGTTACGCTTCCTGCAGGGGCATTTCGAGCTGGGCGACAGGGGCAAAGCTGCGGCGGTGCAGCGGGCTTGGCCCATGAATGCGCAGCGCTTCGCTGTGTTCCTTCGTGCCATAGCCCTTGTTGCGCTCCCACCCATAATGCGGGTGCGCAAGCGCCGCTTCGCACATCAGCCGGTCGCGATATTCCTTGGCCAGGATCGAGGCCGCGCCGATGGCCGGTTCGCTGCCGTCGCCGCCCACGATCGCGCGCGCAGGCCAGCGCCAGCTTTCGGTGCGACCGGCGGGCGTCAGGTTGCCGTCGATCAGCGCCTCGGCAGGGTCACAGCCTATCACCGCGCACAGCCGCTCCATCGCCTGCGCCATGGCCAGCATGGTGGCGGCAAAGATATTGATCCGGTCGATTGTGTCGGCATCGACCACCCCGATCCCGAACGCGCAGGACTGGCGGATGTCCTGTTCGAGCACGGCGCGGCGGCGCGCGGTCAACTTCTTGGAATCGCCCAACCCGTCTGGCGAAGGCTTGCACAGGACCACGGCAGCGGCCACAACAGGACCAGCCAGCGGCCCGCGCCCCGCCTCGTCGATCCCGGCAATGCAGCCGGGCGTTGCAAAGCGGCGTTCGAAGCCGGATAACGGAGTGCCGAAAACCATGCGCCAGTCGATCCTTTCCACGCCATTGTTGACCGTCTCGTTCATCCTCGCAAGCTGCGGGGGCCTTGGTGCCGGGGATAGCACCGCTCAGGAACCTGCCCCCGTTTCCGGGGGAGAGCCGATAACGCTGGAAGACGAGGCCACCTTCGCCGTCACAAGCCACGGCACCTTTGCCGAGCCCTGGGCGATTGCCGAGGAGCCGGGCACCGGCAATCTCTTCATCACCGAGAAGGCAGGCACCGCAAAGCTGTTCCGCCCCGCCGATGGCAGCGTTCTTGAGATTACGAGCGGCCTTCCCGAGGTCGCCTATGGCGGACAAGGCGGGCTTGGCGACGTGGTCTTCGCGCCGGATTATGCGACGAGCGGCACCGTCTACATCAGCTGGGCCAAGGCCGACGAGGGCGAGGCGCGCCGCGCCGCGCTCGGCCGGGGCAAGCTGGTCTGCGGCGAGGATAGCTGCGCCATCGAGGGCTTCACCCAGATCTGGCAGCAAAGCCTCGCTATCGAAAGCAACGGCCATTTCAGCCACAAGATCGCCTTTTCGCCGGACGGACAGTACCTATTCCTCTCAAGCGGCGACCGCCAGCAGCAAGACCCGGCGCAGGATCGCACCAACAACCTCGGCGCTGTGCTGCGCCTGAATCTCGACGGCACCCCGGCGGCGGGCAACCCGTTCGCCGAAGAAGGCAGCCCGACCGACCAGATCTGGACCTATGGCCAGCGCAACATCCTCGGCCTCAAGTTCGACGCGGCGGGCAACCTGTGGGAGCTTGAACACGGGCCACGCGGCGGCGACGAGCTGAACCTCGTTGTCGAAGGCGCGAACTACGGCTGGCCCGCCCGTTCCAACGGCGTTAACTACAACGGCGACGACATCCCCAACCACACGGCAGACGATGGCTTCACCAAGCCCGCGATCTTCTGGACCCCGGTCATCGCGCCGGGCGACATGATCTTCTACGAAGGCGAAATGTTTGCCGACTGGCAGGGGCAGATCCTGATCGCGAACCTCGCCACCACCAGCATCGTGCGCCTTGCTCTCGATGCCGCCAACAACGCCGCGACCGAGGAAGCGCGCTATGCCTTCCCCAAGCGGCTGCGCGATATCGTGGAGGCGAGCGACGGCGCAATCTGGGTGATCGAAGACGGCGACAACGGGCGGCTGCTGCGCCTCACCCCCGCGAGCTGAGGCGCACAAATCGATTGCAGGCGGTGGCGCGCGCTCTTAATCGCGCGCGTCCTATGGCCGATTCTCTTGCCCCCACCACAATGGTGCCACTGAGCGCCGTCGATCCCGCAATGGTCGAGCAACTGCTCGACCGTGCGTTCGGGCCGGATCGCCATGAGCGCACTGCCTACAAGGTGCGCGAGGGTACCGAGTGGCTGCCCGCGCTGAGCTTTGCCGCCATCGACGAGCAGGAATTGCTGGTCGGCTCGATCCAGGTCTATCCCATCGCGCTGACAGACGAGGCTGGCCGCCGCCACCCGATGCTGATGGTCGGCCCGGTCGCCGTCGTGCCCGAGCGGCAGAGCGAAGGTTTCGGCACCACATTGATGATGGCTATGGCCTCCAGCCTCGATCCCGCCGCCGCCTTGCCGCAGGTGCTGATCGGAGATGCGCCGTACTATGGCCGCTTCGGCTTCGTCGCCGCACCCACGCAGGGGTGGTCGCTGCCCGGCCCTTACGACAAGGCCCGTCTGCTCGTGCGCGCGCCCAATGTGGGCGTATTGCCGGAAAAGGGCACGCTGGGGCCTTGGATCGGCTGACGCTCTCTGGCATCGCTAATTTCACAGCCATGCCATACGAAGCCCCGCCCGATCTTGCCTCTCTCTCGCTCGAGCAGATTGCCCGTGCCGTGGAAGAACGCCGCCTGCCACCGGTCGAGCGCTGGTCCCCGAGCGAGGAAATCGACAGCCTGATGCGGATCGCCGCCGACGGCACGTGGTTCCACGATGGCAGCCCTATCAACCGCCCCGCCATGGTGCGCGCCTTCTCCTCGCTGCTGGTCAAGGATGATGGCGGCCAGCACTGGCTGATGACCCCGCAATGCCGGCAGGCAATCGCGGTGGACGATGCGGCTTTTATCGCGGTGGACCTGAAGATCGCGCAAGGTGCGTTGGCCTTCCGCCTCAACACCGATGAGCTGGTCGTCGCTGGCCCCGATCACCCCTTGCGCGCCGAGGGCGATCCCGAGTGCCCCGCGATCTATCTCGCCGTGCGCCACGGCACCGAAGCGCGGCTCGACCGGGCGACTTGGCTCCAGCTGGCCGAGCACGCTCTGGCTGCAGGCGGCGAAAAGCTGGAGGTGACCAGCGCGGGCACCACCTTCTCTTTGGTGCCGCGATGAGTGAACTGTTCGACCGCCTCACGCGCATCTTTGCCGAGAGCCGCGACGTGGGCTTTGCGGGCCTGCGCGACGACAGCGATGTGACGAGCGGGAAGCTGCGCCCCGCCGCTGTTCTGATCGCCGTTACCGACCGGCCCGATCCCGGCATCCTGCTCACCCAGCGTCCCGAAACCATGCTCAAACACCCCGGCCAGGTCGCCTTCCCCGGAGGCAAGCTGGAAGCCGGCGAAGACGCCGTGGCCGCCGCGCTGCGCGAAGCCGCCGAAGAGCTGGCCATCGCTCCCGACGCGGTGCGCGTGATCGGACAGACACAGAGTTTCGTCACCGGCTCGGGCTTCGAGCTAACGCCGGTGCTCGGGCTGGTTCCGCACGATCTGCCGATCCGGCCCGACCCGCGCGAGGTGGCGGGCTGGTTCGAGGTGCCGCTGCGTTATGCGCTCGACCAGCGCAACCATGTCTCGAAAAGCGGCCTGTTTCGCGGTATCCAGAGAGACTACACTGAAATCCTGTGGCAGGACTATCGCATCTGGGGGATCACCGCAGGCATTCTGGCGAACCTTTCGCACCGGCTGGCCTGGGAAGATCTGCTCGATTGACGCCTTCATCCCCACCCTCCGCTCACCCCGAGCTTGTCTAAGGGGCGCCTTTGGTTCTAGCGCCGCCGTCAAAGAGAAGGACAATCGTTGGGCCGTCGGCCCCTCTTCGAGTCCGACAAGCTCAGGACGAGCGGAGCTGGTTATGGAACAGGTAGTATTGCAGGCAGACTGGACCGCGCGCGAAGACCTCGCGCGCCTGGTTGCGGTGCTGGGCGCGGACAACCTGCGCTGGGTCGGCGGCGCGGTGCGTGACAGCCTGCTCGGGGCCGAGGTCCATGATATCGACGCCGCCACCACGCTGCATCCCGAGGCGGTGATGGCCGCACTGAGGGAGGCGGAGATCAAGGTCATCCCCACCGGGATCGACCACGGCACGGTGACAGCTGTGCTGCCGGGCGGCAATGTCGAGATCACCACCCTGCGCAAGGACGTGGCCACCGATGGCCGCCGCGCCACCGTAGCCTTCGCCGAGGACTGGGCAGATGACGCCGCCCGGCGAGATTTCACCATCAATGCGCTTTACGCTCACCCACTTAGCCTTCTGATTTCAGACTATTTCGAGGGGTTGGCGGATCTCGATGCGCGCCGCGTTCGCTTTATCGGCAACGCGCGTGAGCGGATCGCCGAGGACCACCTGCGCATCCTGCGTTATTACCGGTTTCAGGCGCGCTTCGGATCAATGCTCGATGGCGAGGCCGAGGAAGCTTGCGCCGATATGGCGGCAACGCTCAAGGGTCTGTCGCGCGAACGGGTGGCTAGCGCACTGCTCGCCCTCCTCGCCCTGCCTGACCCGCTGGAGACGGTCGAGCGCATGTTCGCGCGCGGCGTTCTGCCGGTAGTGCTGCCAGAGGTGACGCCTGCAACCATGGCAGAGCTGGCCGCGCTCATCGCTTTCGAAAAATCGCGGTCCGCCAAGCCCGCGCCGCTTCGCAGGTTGGCGGCGATGCTGCCTGCTGAGCCCAAGCTCGCCGAGCAGGTCGCGGCGCGGCTGCGGCTGTCCACCGCACAGAAAAAGGCGCTATCCCGGATGGCGCGGCGTGGCGGAATGGAAGCAGATGTGCGCGCGCTTGCCTATCGCGAAGGCCCGGCCATGGCGCGCGACCTGCTGCTGCTCGCGGAACGCGACGCCAAAGCGCTAGACGGGTGGGAGGTGCCGACCTTCCCGCTCAAGGGCGGCCAGATTGTAGAGCGCGGCGTGGGCGCAGGGCCGGAGGTGGCGCGCATCCTGCAAGCGGTCGAGGTGCGCTGGATGGCGGAAAGCTTCCCCCCGCAAAGCCGGGTGGACGAAATTCTTGATGAGGAATTGGCGCGGCGCGCTTGAACTGGGGAACAGTTCTGGTGCAGGTAGCGTTAAGAGTGCTGCTGCTACAGCATACTCAAGGGTTCGAGGCCTCTCTCGCCTCACAAGTGTCTGCCGCTTTGCGGTGTGCCACCCTCCATCGTTTTTCCGGCCCAGCATTAAGCGCTGTCGGATTATGTATCGCTCCCGGCCCCGCCTTGTCCGCAGGCTGGATGGAATGAGGAATTTGCATGACTAAGAAATTCACCGCTCTCGCCGCCACTCTCGCTCTCACTTTTGGTGCCGGCGCTGCCAATGCGCAGGAAGTCGGCGCGATCGTGATGGGCAACGACGGCGTCCAGATCGGCACGGTTGCCGCCAACGACGGTGCCAACGCCGTGGTCGACACTGGCAAGCACAAGGTGCCGTTGGCAGTCGACAGCTTCGCCGAAGGTGACAACGGCTACACGCTGAACATCACCAAGACCGAACTCGACGCCATGATGGACGAGGAAGTGGCCCGGCGCGAAGCCGCGCTTGCCGCTGCCTTGGTTGTCGGCGCGGAAGTCGCCACGGCTGACGACGTGTCGCTCGGCACGATCGACGAGATGAACGATGTCGGCATCACCATGGTGCAGGATGACGAGCCGCTGACCCTGCCGCGCGAGATGTTCGCGCTCGACACCGATGGTTCGCTGATGGTGCTCGTCACCAAGGCCGACCTTGACGCAGCCATCGCAGCCCAGGCGAGCTAAGCGCTCCCCCTAATGCTTCAATCGGCCCGCGCGAATATGCTTCGCGCGGGCCTTTTGTTTGTCAGAAGCGATTGTCTTTCGGAAAGCCGTTCGGCGGCAGACGGCCCGCTGCGCCGCGCGCAACCTTCCACATGCCGATTTCGGTCTCGTTACGGGTGCGCCCGGTCGCGCCGCCCATCTGCCAGCTCAGCCCGTCGGCCAGCGTGAAGGTCGTGGCATCGGACAGCCCGCCATCGCGATAGCGCTGCAAGGTCACGCCCTGCCCGCGCGTCATGACCGGCATCTCTTCGAGACTGAACACCACCAGCTTGCGGTTCTCGCCCACCACCGCGACATGGTCGTGCTCGGTGGCAATCGGGCGAACCACCACCAGCTTGGCATTGCCCTTCAGGTTCACCACCTGCCGACCTTTGCGCGTTTCGGCGAGCAGCTCGTCCGTCACCGCGACAAAGCCTTTGCCGGTATCCGCCGCGAGCAGGATCTGCCGCCCTGGCGCGTGGACGATCATCGCCATGATCTGCGCCGAAGTGTCGATATCGAGCCCGTTGCGCACCGGCTCGCCAAAACCGCGCGCGCCGGGCAGCTTGTCCGCGCCCAACGTGAAGAAGCGCCCGTCGCTGGCGCATAGCAGCAGTTTATCAGTAGTCTGGCAGTGGACCGCAAAGGCCGGGCCATCGCCCTCCTTGTACTTGAAGTCGCCGCAGCCGTCCTGCCCCAGATCGACATGGCCCTTGGCGGCACGCACCCAACCCTTCTGGCTGAGGATCACCGTCACCGGCTCCTTCTCGATCATCGCGCTAGGGTCGAACTCCACTGTCGGCGCGGCCTCGGCAATCGTGGTGCGGCGCGCGCCGAGCGCGGTATCCTCGGCATAGTCCTTGCGCAGAGTGCGCAGGTCCTTCTTGAGCCGGGTGCGCTGGCGGGCCGGGCTTTCGAGCAGTTTTTCCAGCTCGTCCTTCTCGGCCAGCAGGTCGTCCTTTTCCTGCCGCAGTTGCATCTCCTCCAGCTTGCGCAAGGATCGCAGCCGCATGTTGAGGATCGCCTCGGCCTGCCGGTCGGTGAGGCCGAATTCCGCCATCATCACCGGCTTTGGCTCGTCCTCGGTGCGGATGATCTCGATCACCCGGTCGAGGTTGAGGAAGGCAATGATATAGCCCTCGACCAGCTCCAGCCGGTCGGCGATCTTGCCGAGCCGGTGCCGCGTGCGGTTCTGCAGGATCTCGATCTGGTGGCGCAGCCAGTTTTCGAGCAGTTCCTTCAGCCCCATCACCATCGGCGTGCGGGTGGAGTCGAGCACGTTGAGATTGAGCCCGAAGCGCGTTTCAAGGTCGGTCAGCTTGTAGACGCTCTCCTTGAGCATCTCGGGATCGACATTGCGGCTGCGCGGCACCAGCACGAGGCGGATGTTCTCGTCGCTCTCGTCGCGCACATCTTCGAGCAAAGGGAGCTTCTTGTCGGCGATCACCTGGGCGATCTGCTCGATCAGCTTGCCCTTCGGAACCTGATAGGGAATTTCCGAAATAACAAGCTGATAGCCGCCACCCTTGTGACGTTCTATCCCCGCCTCACGGTCAGCCTCGTTGTCCGCCTCGGCAGCGTAAAACCGCCCGCGCACCCGGAACGAGCCGCGCCCGGTTTCGTAGGCCTTCGAGATCGCCTCGGGGCTGTCGACGATCAGGCCGCCGGTGGCGAAGTCCGGCCCCTGCATCAGCTCCATCAGCCGCGCGTGCTCAACATGCGGGTTGTCGATCAATTCGAGCGCAGCGTCGATCACCTCGGCGGCGTTGTGGCTGGGGATGTTGGTGGCCATACCCACCGCAATCCCGCTCGACCCGTTGGCGAGCAGGTTGGGGAACAGGCCGGGGAAGATGACCGGCTCTTCCTCCTCGTTGTTGTAGGTCGGCACGAAGTCGACCGTGCCTTCGTCCAGCCCTTCCATCAGTTGCAGCGCGGTCTTGGTCAGGCGGCATTCGGTGTAGCGCTGGGCGGCGGCGTTATCGCCGTCGATATTGCCGAAGTTGCCCTGCCCCTCGATCAGCGGGTAGCGCAGCGTGAACGGCTGCGCGAGGCGGACCATCGCATCGTAAAGCGCGCTGTCGCCATGCGGGTGATACTTGCCCATCACGTCGCCGACCACGCGGCTCGATTTCTTGAATGCACTATCCGGCCCGAGGCGCAGGCCGCGCATACCCCACAGGATGCGGCGGTGGACCGGCTTCAGCCCGTCACGCAGATCAGGCAAGCTGCGCGCGGTGATCGTCGACAGGGCGTAAACGAGGTAGCGTTCGGACAGCGCGCTATCGAACGGCGCATCGACGATGGCGTCGAACGGATCTTTGTCTTCTGTTTTGGCGGACGACATGCAGTTTGACCTAGCAGCGGCACGGCTGGGGGGACAGCACGGAACAATGCGGTTTCCCCAAGCGTAACATAGGCAAGAGCAAATTCTTACGGAGAATGAACAGATGCCCCAAAATGTTATGATCCTCGCCACGAACGGCTTCGAACAGAGCGAGCTGGAAAAGCCGAAGCAGCTGCTTGAAGAGGCCGGCTATCAGACCACCGTGGTCAGCCCGGAAAGCGGCCAGATCAAGGGGTGGGACAACAAGGACTGGGGAAGCCCGGTCGACGTTGACCTCACCCTCGATAAGGCCAAGGCTGACGACTTCGACGCGCTGCTGCTGCCCGGCGGTCAGATAAATCCGGATATTCTGCGCATGAACAAGGATGCGGTGGCCATGGTCAAGGCCTTCGCAGACGCCGGTAAGCCTGTTGCGGCAATTTGCCACGGCCCATGGTTGTTGGCCGAAGCGGACGTGATCAAGGGCAAGACCGTCACCTCCTGGCCTTCGATCCGCACCGACCTGCGCAATGCCGGTGCAAACGTGGTCGACGAAGAGGCTGCGGTCGACGGGATCTTCATCACCAGCCGCAACCCGGACGACATTCCGGCCTTCACCAAGGCGCTGATCGATGCGCTGGAGAAAGATGTCGTGATGGTCTGACGCTGCGCAAAGCGGCTTAATATCGGGGCCCCGTCGAGCATTTCGGCGGGGCCTTTTGTTTGCGCTATTGCCAAATGGCTTACCGCCCTCATAGAATGTGGCAACAATAAGGCGCGCCCACGGGCAGTCGCAGGAGAGCGGATGATGAAACGTTTTTTCATAACGGGCTGTGCGGCCTTGGCGCTGACTGCTTGCGGCCAGCAGAGCGAATACACCACTTCGGAAGAGCGCCTGACGACGGTCGATGTCGCCGAGCCACCTGCTGATGGAGATATGGCGGGTGGAGAGATACCGGTATCGATCCCGCAGATCGCCTATGTCTACGAATATGGCTTCCGCGTTGCGGCGAGCGACATGGCGCCGTTGCAGGAGAGGCAGATTGCGCTGTGCGAGAGCATGGGCCCGCAACAGTGCCGCGTGCTGGAAATGCGCTCTTCGGGCGACGAAGGGGATTATGCCTACGGGTCACTCAACCTTGCAGTGGCGGCGGAAAAGGCGCGGGCGTTCGGTTCGCAGCTCGCGGCGACAGCCGGTGAGGCTGGTGGCGAGCAGGTTTCCACTGCAATCACCGGCGAAGACCTTTCGAAACAGATTGTCGACACCGAGGCGCGGCTGCGCGCACGCACCGCCCTGCGCGACCGGCTGATGGAGGTGCTCGAAACGCGGCGCGGGACCGTGGCCGAACTGGTCGAGGCCGAGCGCGGTGTGGCGCAGGTCAACGAAGAGATCGATCAGGCGCGCTCA
The DNA here is from genome assembly GCF_005434915.1 of Aurantiacibacter suaedae. Classification (GTDB taxonomy): domain Bacteria; phylum Pseudomonadota; class Alphaproteobacteria; order Sphingomonadales; family Sphingomonadaceae; genus Alteraurantiacibacter; species Alteraurantiacibacter suaedae. The sequence continues at coordinate 20,193 of NZ_SKCG01000001.1, read as the reverse complement.
TGGCTGGCGGAGATGCGTGGGCGGGTCGATTTCAGCCGGGTCAACGTGCAATATCAAAGTGGTGCCCCCTCCGGCGGCGGGTTCGTCGAGCCGATCCGGCAGGCCTTCGGCTCGGTCGGGTCGGTGCTCGGCACTGTCATCGCCGCGCTCATCATGCTGGCGACTGCCGCCGTTCCGGTTGCTCTCGTCCTCTGGCTCGGCCTGTTGGGCTGGCGGCGGTGGCGCCCGACGAAGGCGCCCGGAGCAGCCGACGAAAGCTAGAACCCTTGCGCGTTGTGGCTACCTTCGGGGATGCGCACTTCCAGCCCATCCAGCTCCTCGCTCAACAGGATCTGGCACGAGAGGCGACTGGTCGCCTCGACGTCGGCGGCGAGGTCGAGCATGTCTTCTTCCTCTTCGCTGGCATCTCCCAGGCGACCGAACCATTCGCGCGCGATGATCACATGGCAGGTCGAGCAGGCCATCTGCCCCTCGCATGTGCCTTCGAGCGGCATCCCGGCGCGCTGTCCCACTTCCAGCAAGCTGTCGCCCGCCGCAGCCTCGACCGCGCGCTTTTCGCCCTCGCGTGTAATGAAGGTGACCTTGATGGCTGCTATCCTTGTTGCGACGCAGCAACTATAATTCGTTCAGCCGCCGCTTCAAGCTCGGAAAGCGTGGTGTAACGCCCGAAGCCCAGCCGGATCGACGATTTTGCCTGCGCCTCGCTCAGCCCGATGGCGCGCAGCACATGGCTGGAACGGCCCGATCCGCTAGCGCAGGCCGACCCGGCCGAGAACATCACCTCGCGGCAGTCGCTCGTCAACCGGGCGACGTCGAGACCATCCCGGCACAGGTTGATATTCCCATGCCAGCGTTCCTCGGCGCTGCCGTTCAACTCCCACCCGGCGAACAGCTCGCGGGCGCGATGCCACAATGCTTCGATATGAGTCGCGTCTTCGTCCATTCGATCAGCAGCCAGGGCCGCTGCCGCACCGAACCCCGCGCAAAGCATCGGCGATAGCGTGCCCGAGCGCAGCCCTTGCTCCTGACCGCCGCCCGTCGAGACAGTCTTCAGCTCGACCCCGTCGCGCAGCCACAGCGCGCCGATCCCCTTCGGCCCGTGCAGCTTGTGCGCGCTGACCGCGATCATGTCGGCCTCGGCGCAGGCAAGCTTGCCATAGGCCTGTACCGCATCGCACAGATATAACGCGCCCCACTCCTTCGCGCGGGCGTACCATTGGGCCGTCGGCTGCACGGTGCCGATCTCGTTGTTGACCTGCATAACCGCGACCAGCCCTGTGCCCTCGGCCAGGCTTTGCGACGGATCGCACAGCCCCTCGCCCGTCACCGAAAGTTCATGGTGGTTGCCCAGCGCCCGCGCGGTATCAAGCACCGCGGCATGTTCGATGGCAGAGCACGCCACAGGCCCGCCGGCACCCCGCATCGCAAGGTTGATCGCTTCGGTCGCGCCGCTGGTGAAGATCACCCGCCCGCCAGCCGGAAACAGCGCCGCGACCTGATCGCGCGCCACTTCCACGGCGGCAGCTGCCATACGCCCCATCCGGTGCGGCGAGTGCGGGTTGCCGAACTGTGCGCTATCCGGGCCGCCGAGCCACGGCTCCATCGCCGTGCGCGCTTCGGGCGCCAGCGGCGTGGTGGCCTGATAGTCGAGATAGATCATCGCCCTTGCCCTTTGAAAAGGTGACGAAGTTGATAGCGCTTCGGGCGGCTTTGTGCAGCGCTATCCCGCAGAAACGCGCGGCTTGTGGGCCAACGGGCGAATTTGAAGGTCGGGCGGAATTTTTCGGAATGGGCGATGCGCGTCATGAGGCTGTTGTGGGGCTTTTGGAGTCCGTAGGAAAGGGCCCGCGTACCAATCGCCGCTTTCGTCCTCGTGCATCAAGTCCGGGTCGAAAAGGTAGCTTGCGTCCGCGCCCTGAGATATCTTTGCTGCCATGCTCTTGATCGTCGGAACCGTTCGCTTGCCCGCCCACAACCTTGAGCCGGCACGGCCGATCATGCAGCGCATGGCCGAGGCCAGCCGCGCCGAAGACGGCTGCGCCGAATACAGCTACGCCGAAGACCTGTTCGATCCCGGCCTGATCCATGTGAAAGAGATGTGGCGCGACCAGGCCGCCCTCGACCGCCACTTCGCGACAAGCCATCTCGCCGAATGGCGCGCCGCCTGGCCTGACCTCGGCATCGGCGAGCGCGACCTGCGCGTTTATGACGTAGAGGAGCCGCGTGCGACCTAGGCCTGGCGCTTACTTCGCTGTCCTGAGCGCATCGAGATAGGCCAGCAAGTTTTCGATATCGCCTTCTTCGAACTTGAACACCGGCATTTCGAAAGTGTGACCCACCTGAATTCCCCGCTCGAACGGACCTGCCACCAACCATTAAGGCAACCGGTGCGACGCCACTTCGAGACTAGACTTCGAGACTGGGAGCGTTCGGATTTGGCAAGACACCATCCTTAAGTGCATGGCAGCTGGCACAATTGGCATGCGCGAAAGCCCTGCCTTTGGCCGCGCTGTCGGAAAGTTCAGTAGCATCGCGATCCATTACGCAACCCGTAACGAACAGCGCACCGGCAACAATCATCGCCGGCTTGAGCACAATGGAATTCGGTTTGGCCTTTTTCGGCGCTCTGACGAAACATGGTTCATCGGCGCAGACATTTCTACCATGGAAGGAGCGCGGGCCGTGTCTGCCCCAGTCCGTATCAATCGAGAGGTGCTCGGGTTTAAATAAGCGGGCGCTGTTGAGTAACATTGAGCAGAGCGGAAACGGCGAGAATTGACCAAAATCCGATCAGGGCCGGCAATGCCTGCTAAGGGCGCTGGCGGCGATGCTCCGCCAGAGCGTCTTCGAGCCGCGCATAGGAATATGGCCCAACGCGATAGTGGACGGACGTGATGGCAGTAATGCCTTCCGGCAGCGCGGCTGGCGTATCGGGCTTCAGTGAACCGCCTTCGCTTTCCCATGCACCGGTTCCAGGCTGGTCGGGGTTGTGCGCGATTGGCGCGATGCTCATGTCATCCCTCCTCGTCAGCGGGGGCGCGTTCGTCGCGAGGCCAGCCCTGACCGGACAGGCCATTCGTCCTGCGCCACTCTGCCATCCGCTTGGCACGCCCGCCTAACAGATCGATGGCGTCCTTGCGTTCTTCAGCCGTGCCAGAGCGATCAACCTTCATCGCGGCAAGCTGGTGATCGAACAGAAACTTGTTCATCGGCATGGCAACGAATCCTGGCAAGAGGGGGCAGGCGTGAGCCGGGGGAAGTGATCCCCCCGGCCTGCTTGTCGGCGTTAGCCCTGTTGGGCGTTGGCCTGATCCTTCTGGTTCTGGCCGTCGCCCTGCTGGGCCTGCAGGTTCACGGCAGTCTTCTTGCCGCCATCGACTTCGCTGGTTTCATAGCTGAAACGCTGATCGACCTTAGGTACCTCGGCTTCCTGCTGCAGGTCCGCCTTCTTGAAGCGCAGTGCATCGCCACCCTTTTCCGGGGTGATCGAGCCGGTGCCTGAGCTGCTGTCGTAGCTCTTGATCTTGCCAAAATGTGCCATTTGTCATTCCTTCGTGCGAGTGTGCAGCGCGCCAGAATTGACCCGGCTGCGACTAGGAGGCGTAACTGAAGGAAAGGGCTTCCGATCGTGGAAGCGATGACCGTCGATTGCGACTGGTAGCTGAGTTTTAGATGGGGACGGCGAGCGGTGATTACAAGCGAAGCGCGTTGCCAAGAATGCAAATGGCAACCGCGCCCAGTGTGAAGTCGCTTGCGGCGAAAACAGTCCGATAGCTTGCCAGCATCCGTAGAAAACGTAGCCGCTGGCAAATTCAGGAAACTGGAAAGAAGCTGACAGCACGAACCTGGAACGCAGAGAATTCGCATTTTCGAAGCACCGGTTCAACTTGTCACCACTTCGCTATACCTCTACCACTGAATAACAGTTTTGTCGGGATAGGGCGCGCACAATGCGAGTTGCAATTATCAGTTCACCTCGCAGCGGAAACACGTGGTTTCGGGAAGTATTATCCAAGACTCTTGGGCTCGAGAACATCGCTATCCATAATTATCTAGATGCTCCATCATCGCTTCCTAAAAAATGTGCTCTTCAAATTCACTGGTATAGGGAGCCAAATTTTCAGAAATTTTTGTTACAAAATGATTTTCAACTCATCACGCTGGCGCGACATCCGTTGGATGTCCTTATCTCCACCCTTGCCTTTATCAGACACGAGCCAGAGACTGCACGCTGGCTTGGCGGTAATGTTGCCATTCCGAAGACACTTCACGGTTGCACGCCAACTTCAGTCGCCTTTGCCAATTATGCAGTCAGTTTCGGAGCCGAGAACTTGCTTTGCGTAAGTCAACAATGGTGGCACGACGAAAACGTGATCCGGGTCCGCTATGAAGATTTGGTCGCCAATCCGACATCGGAGTTCGGGCGCGTTGTAGAAGGATTGGGTGGGGGTAAGCAGCGCCTGATCGAAGCCCTTGATGAGCGAGATTTCTCGTACTTTCAAAGCCTGCCCAACAAACATGGGTGGAAGGGCCGGCCGGGCCTGTGGCGCCTCCTTATCGTACCAGCAACTGCGCGCCGCATCAGGCGTCGGCACAGTAACGTTTTCGAAACTCTGGGTTATACCGTGAGGCCTAAATTGCTTCTGTCGCGCAAGCGTGCCGAAGCGAACTGGAACGCTCTCGAGAGGTGACAGCCAGGTGGATCGGCGACCCAATAGGAATCAGTCCTAACCGCTGGGCTTGGTCCGTGGCGGGGCGGGCACCTCAGGCGAGCCCACGCCACGCCTCCCTGAACGCCTCCAGCTCCGCCGCCGTAGTATTCCACCCCAGCGACACCCGGATCGTACGCCGGGCCACCTCGTCCTCTACCCCGAAGGCGTCGAGCACGCGGCTCTTCTTCAGCGTGCCCGACGAGCACGCACTGCCCGCCGACACTGCAAAGCCCATCGCGTCGAGCCGTATCAGCAGCGCCTGCGCGCTCATGCTCGGATGCGCGACCGATAAGATGTAATCCACCTGCTCGCCTAGTTCGAGCACGTCGCACGCCAGCGTCTCGCGAAACTGCGCGCGGTCCTCGGCAGAGGTCGCCCAGTCGCCCGCCTCCAGCGCGGCGGCCATACCCATGATCGCGGGCAGGTTCTCGGTACCCGCGCGGTAGCCGCGTTCGTGGCCGCCCATCGGTTCGAGCAAAGCGAAGTCGCGCACCAGCAGCGCGCCCACGCCAATCGGTCCGCCAAACTTGTGCGCCGAGACCACCGCCATATCCACCTGCGGCAAGGCCAGCTTGCCCGCGCTCTGCGAGCAATCGGACAGCACCAATGCGCCTGTCTCGCCCAGCACTTCGGCCATATCCGCGACCGGGTTGATCGTGCCCGTTTCAGGGTTGACGTGTTGGATCGCGAACACGGTGTCGTTATCCAAAGCGACATCCTCGGAATAGATCTCGGCGTCGGGCGCAGCGCGCAGCACCGCGTCGTGCTCCACCGCGCTGACCACGCGGCGGCTCGCCTTGGCGCGCCCCAGCCCCAGCGCCAGCGCTTCGCTGGCGCCGCTGGTAAAGATTACCTCCCCCTGCCAGCCGAGCGCCGCCTTCACCCGTTCGCGCGCCTGCTCAAGCGCGGCCTTGGCCTTGCGGCCTTCGGCGTGGGGGCTGCTGGGATTGGCCCAGATCGCCCAGCCTTCTTCCATCGCGGCGCGCGCTTCGGGGCGCAGCGGCGAGGTGGCAGCGTGGTCCAGATAGATACGGGTCATGCGGAAAGAATTGCGAATAACGCCATCGTCCCTATATAGCCGCCCACTTCCCTCGCGCCAGTCGCTTGGTTCAACCCGTTACAGCAGAGCATATCCGCCCATGCCGCACGTCATTTTTCCCGGCCCCGAAGGCCGCCTCGAAGGCCGTTACTCGCCCGCTCCGCGCCCGCGCGCGCCCGTGGCGATGATCCTCCACCCGCACAGCCAGGGTGGTGGCACCATGAACGATCGCATCGTGCAGCGCCTCTACAAGACCTTTACCGACCGTGGGTTCGCCACGCTGCGATTCAACTTCCGCGGCGTCGGCAAGAGCCAGGGCAGCTTCGACAATGGTATTGGCGAACTGTCGGATGCGGCGTCGGCGCTCGACTGGGTGCAGTCGATCCACCCCGAAGCGCAGGTGACCTGGGTTGCCGGTGTCAGCTTCGGCGCGCTGATCGGGATGCAGCTGCTGATGCGCCGCCCCGAGATTCGCGGCTTCATCTCGATTGCCCCGCCCGCCAACATGTACGACTTCTCGTTCCTCGCGCCCTGCCCGGCCTCGGGCATCTTCATTCAGGGCACGGCGGATACCGTGGTGCAGCCGAACAGCGTGCAAAAGCTGGTCGACAAGCTGCGTACGCAAAAGCACATCACGATCCACCACGACGAGATCCCGCGGGCCAACCACTTCTTCGAAAACGAAATGGAGGAGCTGATGGCCTCGGTCGACAACTATCTCGATTTCCGCCTCGACCCGTCCTGCCCGATTACCTGATCGGCTGACCGCAGGCCTGTAAGCGGGGCGGGATCCGCCCGGCTCTCCATCCGTAAATCCCTCCATAACCGGTTCCTGCCGGGCGAAAAGCCATGCCTGAATTTGGTGGCTTTTCGCCCCCGTCGTTCCGTGGTAATGTGTGACATAATAACATTACAATGGAGGAGTTTGATATGGCCTATGTTGACAGCACATCTGCGCCGGGCGCGCGAGCAAGGGCTTTGCTCGGAGTTGGCGCCATTCATGCGGTGATGGCCATCGGCGTCTATACCGGCTTGACGATCACCGGTGTGATCGCCCCGCCCGACAAGATCGTCACCGCATGGAACGTGCCCACCCCGGTGCCGACTGCCGAACCACCGCCACCAGAACAGAAAGCCGAGCAAGACCCGATTGTTCCGACCTACAACCCGCCCAAGGCGCCCGACCGCATCATCGACCTGCCGGTCGATACGCCCACGGTAGCGCAGAAGCTTGACGATGGGCCGATCATGCCCACGATTCCGCACAAGCTGCCGGGTTCGACTGTCGGAGAGGGCAGCCTGATCCTACCTTCGCCCACGCCCAGCTTTGCCGCTGTCGGCCCGGCGCCGATCAACGGGCCGAACGGCTGGATCACCACCAACGACTATCCGCGCCGCGATCTCATGCGCGAACACGAAGGCACTGTGCGCTATCGCCTCGTGGTGGCAAGCAACGGTCGGGTGGAAACCTGCGAAGTGACGCAAAGCTCGGGCCACAGCGGGCTCGATGCCGAGACCTGTCGCCTGCTGCAACGCCGCGCGCGGTTCGATGCGGCGAAGGACACCAGCGGCGCGCAAGTGGTCGGCACCTTCACAGGCGCGGTGACCTGGCAAATTCCGTAAGCGAGGCTTCAGTCTTCGGCGGCGGCTTCCTGGAGGCTGTCGCCGCCGTCGCTGGCGGGCAGCACCCAGATCACGACATTGGCAATCATCACGAAAGCCAGCACCGCCATCAATAATGCCTTTTGCGTGTTGCCCTTGCGGAACAGCGAATAGGCCCCGCCCACCAACACGGCAGCGGCAAGCATAACGAGCGATAGCACGAAATCGGACATGATCATCGTCTAGCCAAGGCCTCGGTCGCCGCCAAGAGCGGGGTCGCCGTTTGACTTAGCCAGTTGCGGCTGTAACCAGATGCCATGCACAGCTTTCACACACCCACCCTCTCCCGTCGCGCTGCTCTGAAGGGCGCCTCGGGCCTCGCCATCGCCGCCACCCTGCCCGGCTGCGTTACCGCCGCCACGTCCCCAACAGCCGATACCGGCGCGCAGGCACTGCTCGACGATGTCGCCTGGCGGCTGCTTTCGCACCAGCCCGGCCGCGCAACCTCGCTCGGGGTCGATACCGGCGTCCACGCCGCCTTGCGCGGCGAGCTTGAAGATGCCTCGCCCGAGGGCCGCGCCGCGCTAGCCGATACGTTGCGCGAAGATCTCGCGCGCGTTTCCGGGGTTGATGAAGGCACGCTCGATCCGGCCACCCGCACCAGCCTCGAAGTGGTGAAAAGCGCCTATGCCAACGCGCTGGAGGGCTTTGCCCAGCCCTATGGCGATGTGGCGGTCGGATCGTGGCGCAATGCGCCCTATGTCGTGATCCAGAACGTGGGCGGCTATCTCGACCTGCCGCGCAGCTTCGATTCGGACCAGCCGCTGCGCGACGGGGCCGATGTAGGCTATTACATGGAGCGGCTGGCAAAGGTGCCCGCCTATCTCGCAGGCGAGCTGGAGCGGATGCGGTCGGCCCGCGAAATGGGCCTCGTCGCGCCCGATTTCCTGCTCGACAAGGCTATCGCCCAGATGGAGCAGACCATCGCCGATACCGCCGAGGGCGGCGCTTGGGCGATGCCGCTCGGCCGCTCCGATATGCCAGAGGCGAAGGCCGCCGTGCCCCATGCGGTGCGGTTGGCCCAAAGCGCCATCGCTCCCGCGCTTGCCGCGCAACTCGAAGAGCTGAAGGCCGAGCGCGCTATGGCAACGTCTGACGCGGGCATGTGGGCGCGCCCCGGCGGGCCGGACTATTATCGCTGGGCCCTCAAGGCGAGCACCACGACCGATATCACCCCCGACGAGGCACACGAACTGGGCCACGACACGCTCGCCTCGATCCACGCCAAGATGGAGCCGATCCTGCGCTCGCTCGGCTATACCGAAGGCACGGCCGGCCAGCGCATGAAGCAGCTTTCCGAAGACGAGCGCTTCAAGTTCGCCGAGGGCGACGAAGGCCGCGCGCAGATCATGGAGTTCATTCACGAGCGGATCGACTGGATTCGCGGGCAGATGCCGCGCGCGTTCAACCGCACCGTGGATGCACCGCTCGAAGTTCGCCGCCTGCCACTGGCCGAAGAGCCCGGCGCGCCCACCGCCTATGGCGGCGCGGGTTCGAAGGATGGCAGCATTCCCGGCAAGATGTGGATCAACCTGCTGACCACCGATCTGCACCGCAAATATACCCTGCCCACGTTGGTCCACCACGAGACCATCCCGGGCCACGTGTGGGAGGGCGAATATTCAAACCAGCTGCCGCTGATCCGTTCGATCCTCGCGTTCAATTCCTTCAGCGAAGGCTGGGCGCTTTATGCCGAGCAGCTGGCTGACGAGCTGGGCGCCTATGACGATCACCCGGCGTGGAAGCTGGGCTATTTGCAGGATGCGGCCTTCCGCGCATGTCGTCTGGTGGTCGATACAGGGATGCATTCCAAGCGCTGGAGCCGGGCCGAGGCGCTCGCCTTCATTACCGAGCAGACCGGCGACGGGGCGGACGAGATGGCCAGCGAGATCGACCGCTATTGCAGCTGGCCGGGGCAGGCCTGCGGCTACATGATCGGCAAGCTGGAAATCCTGCGCCAGCGCGAACGCGCGAAACAAGCGCTGGGCGCGCGTTACGACCTTAAGGATTTCAACATGGCGGTGGTCGAAGGCGGCAACGTGCCGCTCGACGTGCTGGCAGGAAACATCAGCCGCTATACCGCGGGCGCAACCGGCTAGGCCAGAATGCCCTTACGCTCTTCCCCTCAGGGAGGGGTTGGGGGCTCGACGCTGGCTGGCGTGGGACAACATCCCAACCCTTCCCCACGAGGGGAAGGGCTTTGCGAGCGATCAGCCCTTCTCGAGGCCAATTCGACCGTGTCGCCCTGCATCGTGTGCGCCTGCCCCAAGGCGGCAATCGCCTTTTCGGCCGTCGCCGGATCGATCCCGACCTACGCTGCAAGGTTCACCACATCGTCGGGCGAACCGGCGATGGCCTTGAGCATTGCGTCAAGCATACTCATGGTCTGTCTCCTTCGACGCTAAACGTCGTCGAAGGAGACCTATTTATTGACCATGCAATTTGGAAGACACCCAAGATACCTTCGCGTGCCGATGTTGATCAGGCAGGCTGCGCGGCGAGCTGCGGGGCAGCCTGCTTCACGGCGTCATCGACATAGGCTTCGAACTGCTCGAAGTTGCCGACGAACAGCTTGACCAGATGCTGCGCCATTTCGTCGTAGGCTTCCTTGTCGGCCCAGGTCGAACGCGGATCGAGGATCGTCTGGTCGATGCCCAGTTCTTCCAGCGCGGGGACGAACACCGGAACTTCGAAGCCGAAGTTCGGATCGGTGCGATACTCCACATTGTCCATCTTGCCGTCGAGCGCAGCGTTGAGCAGCCCGCGCGTTGCCTTCAGCGGCATCCGGTTGCCGACGCCATACTTGCCGCCGGTCCAGCCGGTGTTGAACAGCCAGCACTGCGCATTACCCTCGGCAATCCGCTTCTTCAGCAGGTTGCCATAGACCGAGGGGTGGCGCGGCATGAAGGCAGCGCCGAAGCAGGTCGAGAAGGTGGCTTCGGGCTCGGTCACGCCGATCTCGGTGCCGGCGACCTTGGCGGTGTAACCCGAGAGGAAGTGATACATCGCCTGTTCGGGCGTCAGCTTGGCAATCGGGGGCATCACGCCGAAGGCATCGGCGGTGAGCATTACCACGTTCGACGGCACCGGGCCGAGGTTCTTTTCCGACGTGTTCGGAATGAACTCGATCGGATAGGCACCGCGGGTGTTCTCGGTCTTGCTGGTGTCGGTGAAGTCGATCTCGCGCGTACCCTCGTCCATGGCCACGTTCTCGAGGATCGTGCCGAACATGCGGGTGGTGGCGTAAATCTCCGGCTCGCCCTCGGCCGAAAGGTCGATCACCTTGGCGTAGCAGCCGCCTTCGAAATTGAAGACCGCCGAATCCGACCAGCCATGCTCGTCATCGCCGATCAGCGTGCGGCTGGCGTCGGCCGAAAGCGTCGTCTTGCCGGTGCCCGAGAGGCCGAAGAAGATCGCCGTCTTGCCGTCGGCGCCGATGTTGGCCGAGCAGTGCATCGGCATCACGCCCTGTTCGGGGAGCAGGTAGTTCAGCAGGCCGAACACGCCCTTCTTCATCTCGCCCGAATATTCGGTGTTGCCGATCAAAATCAGCTTCTCGCTGAAGTTGACCGCGATCACGGTGTCGCTGCGGCAGCCGTGGCGTTCAGGATCGGCCTTGAAGCTGGGCAGGTTGATGATGGTATATTCGGGCGCGAAGGTGGCCAGCTCGTCCTGCGTCGGGCGTACCAGCAGCGTGTGAACGAACAGCGAGTGCCAGGCCATCTGCGTGATCACGCGCACGTTCACGCGGTATTCCGGCTGCGAACCGCCGAACAGGTCGGCCACGTAAAGCTCGTCCTTGCCTTCCAGCTCGGCAAGGAAGTCGGCCTTGAGGTTGGCGAAGTGTTCGGGGCTCATCGGCTGGTTGATGGCGCCCCAGTTGATCGAGTCTTCGGTGGCGGCATCGCGCACCACGAACTTGTCCTTCACGCTGCGCCCGGTGAAGCGCCCGGTCTCGACCACCAGCGGGCCATGCGCCGCCAGCTTACCTTCGCCACGCTCCAGAGCATGTTCCACCAGCGCTGCTGTGCCCAGGTTGGGATGGATTTTTGCCTTGGTTGAAAGGCCTTGTTCGGACAATGAAACGTTCAGGGGTGTCACATGCGTCTCCTCACGCAGGTTGGTCATGGCGCTCTAGAGCGGTCGCCGGGCGATTGTGAGGGCGCATAGGATGCGCGCCCCGCAAGGTCAATTTGCTGCATGCCACGGGTGCGGCAACTGACCGGAAATGTTACACGATTACGCAAGCTGGCAACAGCTACATGATTGAGAAAGTGATGTCGGCGCGTTAGTCCGCTCCGGTAACGAGGTGATTGCATGAGCGAAGCGGCAAGCGAACAGCACAGGATCGACAGAGAGGCGGCCCCGGCTGGGAGCGAGGCGCAGCGCGTGATCGCGCTGGTCGACGACGATCGCAACATCCTCACCACGCTTTCCATCGCGCTTCAGGCCGAAGGCTATGCCACGCGCGTCTATTCCGATGGCGAGGCGGCGCTCGGTGCGCTGCTTTCCAACCCGCCTGACCTGGCCGTGTTCGACATCAAGATGCCGCGCATGGACGGTATGGAGCTGCTTGGAAAGTTGCGCGAACACTCGCCACTCCCGGTAATTTTTCTCACCAGTAAGGATGAGGAGGAGGATGAAGCCGCCGGCCTTGCCATGGGTGCCGACGACTATATCGCCAAGCCGTTCAGCCAGCGCCTGTTGCTCGCGCGGATCGGCGCAATTCTGCGCCGTGCCGCGCCCCTGGTGCCGGGGGAAGAACCGCGCGAGCGGCCGACCGAGGCCGAGGGCGGCGTGATCACGCGCGGGCGGCTGGCGATGGACCCGGCGCGCCATCAGGTCACCTGGGACGGGCGCGATGTCAGCCTCACCGTCACCGAATTCCTGATCCTAGAGGAACTCGCCCGCCGCCCCGGCGTGATCAAGAGCCGCAACCAGCTGATGGACGCAGCCTACCCCGACGACATCTTCGTCGACGACCGCACCGTCGATTCGCATATCAAGCGCCTGCGCCGCAAGTTCCGCGCCGCAGACCCGCAGTTCTCCGCCATCGAAACGCTTTATGGCGCGGGCTACAGCTTCGCAGATGGCTGAGGAAGATCTGCGCGCCAGCCGGCTCGAACGGCTGGCCTTCCCGCTTGGCGCTTCGCTCACCACGCGCATTCTGGCGGTCAACCTGATCCCGCTGCTGGTGCTGGCGCTAAGCCTTTTCTTCCTCGATTCGTACCGCCGCCAGTTGCTCGACGAGCGCTACAAGCTCGCCCGTATCGAGGCGCAGATCACGGCTGAGGCGCTGGCCGGGGCCACGCCCGAGCGGCAGGAGGCGCTGCTGGTGCAGATCGGCAAAGAACAGCGCATGAGGTTGCGCATGTACGACGCCGCCGGCACGCTGATCGCCGATAGTTTCGTGCTCGATGGCTTGGCCTTCACCCTGTCCGATCCGATCGCCGCGCCGATCACCGACGATCTTGCCCGGTGGACCGATCAGGCGGTGAACTTCGCTGTCGGGGCCGATGCCGCCCCGCCCTATGCCGAGCCCGAAGATCCTGCCGCCGATTCGTGGCCGGAACTCGCGCGCGTGCGGCAACAGGGCTTCACCCAGATCGAGCTGCGCCGCGCGCCCGATGGCACCCCGATGATCAACGCAGCAGCGCCGGTGGGGCTGAACGGGGCCAGCCTGCTTACCACGCGAAACGCGGTCGATATCACGCAGGCCGTGCGCAGCGCCCGCACCAGTCTGCTGTTGATCATCTTTGCGGCGCTGCTCGTCTCAATCGTGCTTTCGCTCTATCTCGCCGCCACCATCATCGAGCCGCTGCGCCGTCTGGTGCGCGCGGCGGTGAAGGTGCGCGCGGGTCGCGAGCGCGAGATCGAAGTGCCGCGCATGGACGAACGCACCGACGAGATCGGCCTGCTCGCCCGCGCCGTGTCGGACATGACCGGCGCGCTGCGCCACCGGATCGACGCGGTCGAAAGCTTCGCCGCCGATGTCGCGCACGAAATCAAGAACCCGCTGGCGTCCTTGCGCAGCGCTATCGAATCGCTCCCCCGCGTGACCGACGCGGACCTGCGCGCACAGCTGGAGGAAGTGGCCGCGCACGACGTGCGCCGGATCGACCGGCTGGTGAGCGAGATTTCGGAAGCCAGCCGAATCGACGCCGAGCTGAGCCGCGCCACCTTCGAACTGGTCGACCTTGCCGAACTGTTCGCCAATGTCGTCGCCGCCAAACAGACGCGCGGCGAAGTGCGCGACTGTGTGGTGACGGTGGATAAGCAGGTCGACGATGCCCGCGTGCTGGGCGTGCCGCTGCGGCTGGAACGGGTGGCCGAAAACCTGATCGACAACGCCGTCTCGTTCTCCCCTCCCGGCGGCACCATCGCGGTGACCGTGCAGCGGCGCGGCAACCGGCTCGCCGCAATGGTCTGCGACGAAGGCCCCGGCATCCCCGATACCGAGCGAGAAAAGGTGTTCCGCCGGTTCCACTCGCAGCGGCCCGATCACGAGAACTTCGGCAACCACTCGGGGCTCGGCCTCGCCATCGCGCGAACCATTATCGAAGCGCACGACGGCACGCTCTGCGTCGCCGAGGAAAGCCCGCTCGGCGGGGCCTGCCTGATGTTCGAATTGCCCGCCACATGAGCGCTGGCCTGAATATTGTGATCGCCAATGTGAGTTGCGTCGCAATCGAGGGCCGCGCGGTGCTGATCGAAGGGCCTCCCGGCGCGGGCAAGTCAAGCCTGGCGCTGGCGCTGATCGAATCGGGCGCGGGGCTGATCGGCGATGATGGGGTGACGCTCGAAGTCAGGAATGGCCAGCTCGTCGCTTCTGCGCCGCCGAACATTGCCGGGCTGATCGAGGTGCGCGGCGTCGGCCTTGTCACCCTGCCCACCACCAGCGCCCCGGTCGCGCTGGCCATTGTGCTCGATGAAAAGGCCCCGCGCCTGCCCGATGGCCCGGGCTCGGCAAGCTGGTGCGGCATCGCAGTGCCCCGGATCGCTCTCTATCCCGATCCCGCCACCGCGCCGCTGCGCACACGCTGGGCACTGCGCCAGCATGGGACGGAAATGACGCCGTGCGCGTAGGGTCTTTTCTTTTGCGCCACAAAAGCGCATTGAGCGCGCCCGATGGTCGCGTCGCAAACTGACGATCCCCAGCGCATCCTGCTGGTCACCGGCATGCTCGGCGCGGGCAAGTCGACCGTTCTGCGCGAGCTGGAAGATCTTGGCTGGGAAGCGATCGACAACTTCCCCGTTCGTCTGCTGGATCGGCTGATCGGCCCGGACGGCGCGAACTACCCGCTGGCCATCGGTTGCGACTGCCGCACGCGCGGCTTCTCTCCCGCCGACATTATCGAACAGGCCAAGGGGCTCGTCGGCGATAACCGGATCGAATTGACGACCGTGTTTCTCGACTGCGCCGGCCACGAGCTGGAGCGCCGCTTCAACGAAACCCGCCGCCGCCATTTCCTCGCCGCCGATCTGCCGGTTTCGTCAGGTATCGCAGCCGAGCGGGAACTCCTCGCACCGCTGCGCCGGTGGGCCGAGGTGCTGATCGACACCACCAGCTATTCGGTCAACGATCTCAAGCTGGCGGTGCGCGAACGCTTTGCCTCCTCGCCATCGCAGCAGCTCACCGTCACGGTTTCGAGCTTCGGCTTCTCGCGCGGGATGCCGCCGTCTGCCGATCTGGTGTTCGATATGCGCTTTATCGACAACCCGCACTGGATCGAGGGCCTGAAACCGCTGACCGGGCTCGACGCCGCCGTGGGCGAGCATATCGAGCGCGACCCAACCTTTCCCAGCGCCTTCGCCAAGATCGCCGATCTGGTGACCGAGCTGCTCCCGCGCTATGCGGCGCAGGGCAAGACCTATGTGAACATCGCCTTCGGCTGCACCGGCGGCCGTCATCGCAGTGTATACAGCGCGCAGAAGCTGGCGCAGGCCTTGCGCGAAGCGGGCTTTTCGCCCACGGTCATTCACCGCAATCTGGGCTCGCGCGCGGCCGAGCTTGTTGAAGGCACGCAACACCCGTGACTCAAGTGGCAAATTCTATGCAATTTCTCTCGATGGACGGCACACCGGCATGATCGGGCTGATCCTCGTAACCCACGGCCAGCTGGCCCGTGAATTCGTCGCCGCGATGGAGCATGTGGTCGGTAATCAAGCAGCGGTGGTCCCCGTTTGCATCGGCCCGCACGACGATATGGAAGTGCGCCGCAAGGATATCGCCGATGCCATAGCCGAGGTCGACACGGGCACCGGCGTGATCATCCTCACCGATCTGTTTGGCGGCACGCCATCGAACCTGGCGATCTCGCTGCTCGATCCCGGCCGCACCGAAGTGATCGCCGGTATCAACCTGCCGATGCTGATCCGCCTCGCCGGTGCGCGCAAGGAACTGTCGCTGCACGATGCCGCCGAAGCCGCGCGCGAGGCAGGCCGCAACTACATCACCATCGCCAGCGAATTCCTCGGACAGCACGCATGACCCAGACGACCAGCGATACCGCCAGCGCCGAAGTGCTGATCGTCAACAAACGCGGCTTGCACGCGCGCGCCAGCGCCAAGTTCGTCACCTGCGTATCAGGGATGGAAGGCACGCGGGTGAGCGTGATCAACAAGGAAGGGCATGAGGCCGCTGGCGGCTCCATCCTCAGCCTTATGATGCTCGGCGCGGCCAAGGGCGACACGGTGACGATTCGGGTGGCGGGCGCCGATCACGAAGCGCGCCTGGCGGAGCTGGTGGCCATGGTCGAAGCCGGTTTCGGCGAGGACTGATGCGCCGCGAAATCACCGGTTTTTCCAATCCCACCGTCAAGCTGCTGAAAAGCCTGCGCGACAAGAAGCACCGTAAACGCGAAGGCCTGTTCCTTGCCGAAGGATTGCGCCTCCTCACCGACGCGCGCGCCTGTGGCCGCCTGCCGCAGATGCTGGTGATGGCCAATGCACGCGATCCGCACCCGCTGCTCGATGCGCTTGAAGCCGATGTGCTGGCGAGCGGCGGCGAGGTGATTGAAACCAGCCCCGACATTCTCTCGAAGATCACCGGCAAGGATAACCCCCAGGGCGTGGCGGGCGTGTTCGCGGAGTTCGATACTTCGCTGGCCGCGCTCGATCGCTCCTCGGCCAATATCTGGCTGGTGGCGCAGGCGCTGCGCGATCCGGGCAATTTGGGCACGGTGCTGCGCACCGGCGATGCGGTGGGAGCAGGCGGACTGATCCTGATCGACGACTGCGCCGATCCGTTCAGCGTCGAGGCCGTGCGCGCGAGTATGGGGGCGGTGTTCACCCAGGGCCTCGCGCAAGCCGGGTGGGACGAATTCGTCAGCTGGCTTCGCGCCGGAGAGGGACAGCTGGTGGCAGCCTCCTTGCGGAAAGCGGTGCCTTATCGCGGCGCACCCTATGCCGCGCCGTGCTTCGTGATGGTCGGCAACGAATCGCGTGGCCTGCCTGAGCACTATGAACTTGCCTGCGACCTGCGCGTGACCATGCCGATGAAAGGCCGCGCTGATAGTCTCAATGCGGCGGTGGCAGCTGCGGTGCTGGCATATGAGGTGCTGGCGTCGCTGGAGGGGTAAGCCGGCTACAAGCCCTGCCCCGGATCAGGCCCGGGGCGACGACTTAAGTTATCAATCCCCCGCGATCAAACTGGTAATCCGCCACTTGCCGTTGCGGCTGGCCGCGAGCAGCCGATAGTCGATCAAGCTGCGCAAGCGCTTGGCATCGATATAGCCCTCGATCACGGTCGGCTTGCCTGCTGGCGATTCCCGCCGCTGCCAACGGATATGGGCAAAGCCCGAATTTCCCGAGCCACCATCCACCAGCTCCACCACGTCCCACGAAACGGCACCAATGACAGGGGCCTGCTTCGCCGCTGTTTCATGCACGGGAACGCCTGTACCGGTTACGATCATTCCCGAGTAGGAATCGGTGTTGATCTCCTGGGCGAAATACCAGGGCACAGTGATGAGCGCATCGCCATCGGAAGCGCAGCCCAGCGTCATCAGCTCGTCGAGCTTGGCCCACAGCGGCGCAGTTTCGGAAGCCAGCATGGACCGCAACTGATCGCGCCCCGCCCCACCGCCGAAATCAAGCTTCACATCTTCCGCCGCGAGCGCCACGAACGCCTCGGTGTTGCGCGCGGAGACCGCGCTACGGATATCTTCAAGGAACGGCGAGGCACCAGCCACCTCGGCACACTCGTCGCGCGGGGCATAGGGCCCGGCGGGCTGCGGCGTTTCCTCGATCTGGTCGACCGTATCGGCCACGGCCTGTTCGACCTGGCTGGCCGGCGGGTCGTTTCGGTTGCACCCTTGCAGCGCCATCGCGCCTGCCACCAGCAGCAAGCCAACCCGGCGGGCACGTGCAGACCTCATTGCTCGACTTCCTCTCTTCGCTCGTCGGCCCCAATCTGGGCTGCCTCGTCTTCTGGCGCAAGGTCTGCCGCGACATAGCGCGGAACGCCTTCGACGAACGGCACTTCCTCGATCTCGCGCTTGCCGATCTCGATGCCCTTTTCCTGCATCCGCCGCGCCGAAGTGAGCACGTTGCGCTCAAAACTGCCAACGAAGCTGTTGTAGTTCTTCACCGCCGATTCGAGCCCGCCGCCCATGCGCTTGAGATGCTGCGCGGCAGTTTCCAAACGCCCGTAAAGCTCGGTCCCGATCCGGCCAATCTCGCGCGCCTCATTGGCGAGCGCATCCTGCCGCCAGACCTGCGCCACGGTGCGCGCAATGGCGACAAGGTTGGTTGGCGTCGCCAGCAGCACCTTCTTCTCGAAGGCGAAGTCCCACAGCTCGGGATCGGCCTCCAGCGCGGCGGCGACGAAGTGCTCCCCCGGAACGAACATCACCACATAGTCTGGCGCATCTTCGAACTGGCTCTGATAACTCTTGGCGCCCAACGTCTGCACGTGGTTGCGCATCGACTGTGCGTGGAGCTTCAACTGGCGCTTGCGCTCCTCGTCGTCGTCGGCCTCGAACGCCGCCTGATAGGCGTTGAGCGAGACCTTGGAATCGATCACCAGCTTCTTCTGCCCCGGCACGTTGACTATGGCATCGGGCCGCAGCCGGCCATCGTCGGTCTCGATCGACTGTTCGAGCAGAAAATCGGTGTGCTGTGCGAGCCCGCACTGTTCGAGCAGGTTCTGCAAGGCCCGCTCGCCCCAGCGCCCGCGCGCCTTGGGCGCATTGGTGAGCGAATTGCCCAGCCGCTGCGCCTCGCGCCGGACCTCCTCTTGGCTGAGATGCATCCGATCAAGCAGGCCTTTCAACTCGCCAAAGGCATTGACGCGCTGCTGCTCCAGCGTGCCCACCGTCCGCTCGTACTTCTCCAGCCGCTCGCTCACCGGCTTGAGCAGGTTGGCGACGGCCTCCTTGTTCTTGGCCTCGGCATCGCCCAGCCGCGCGGCGGCATCGGCGATGAACTTCTCCTGCGCCTTGCCGAGCACCTCGCTGCCCGTCACCTTGAACTCGCGCAACAGCTCCTCGCGCGCTTCCTTGAGCAGCGTAATCTGCTTTTCGGCATTGGCCTCGTTCGCCTCCAGCGTCGCGAGCCTGTTCAAGGCGCCATCTCGCTCGGCGCGGACCTTCTCTAGTTCGCCCGCCAGCGCATCGGCCCGCTCGGCCCGGACTACAGCACCTTCCAGATCGATGACAGCGCGGCGGAATTTCTCGTCCACCTCCTTACTCGCCGCCTTCGCCGCGTCCAGCTCGGTCCGCAACCGCGCCAGATCGCGCCCCCACAACAGCCAGCCGACGGCAACCCCCAGAAATAGCGCAAGCAGCGCGGTAACAATCGCTTCAACAAGCATCGACAAACTCGCAAGAACAGGAACGAAACACGAACTTAACGAACGACAAAGCCTTGCACAAGCGGCCCGACGCGCCCATCCCCCGCTCAAGCGAAAAGCGCCCCTAGCCCCAGAGTTTCCGCTTGAGCATCGGCCTGAAAAAATCGTATGGGTCACATACAAATTCAGATTCGCGAAAATTTCGCGCTTACGAAATCCGGCGCATCCGCTGCCGGCCGAACACGGGAAAGGACAGGTTAATGCCCACCGATATCGAAATCGCCCGCCAGGCGACGCTCATTCCGATCACCGAGGTAGCGAAAAACGCCGGCGTGCCCGACGACGCGCTGATCCCCTATGGCAAGTACAAGGCCAAGGTCGACACCGCCACCCTGCCCACCACCAGCAACGGCAAGCTGATCCTTGTCACCGCGATCAACCCCACGCCTGCGGGCGAAGGCAAGACCACCACTTCGGTCGGCCTTTCGGACGCGCTTCACCGCATCGGCAAGAAGACCATGCTGTGCCTGCGCGAGCCCTCGCTCGGCCCGTGCTTCGGCGTGAAGGGCGGCGGCGCTGGCGGCGGTAAGTCGCAGGTCATGCCGATGGACGAGATCAACCTCCACTTTACCGGCGACTTCCACGCCATTACCTCGGCGCACAACCTGCTCTCGGCCATGATCGACAACTCGATCTACTGGGGCAACCCGAACGACATCGACCTGCGCCGCGTCACTTGGCGCCGCGTGCTCGACATGAACGACCGCGCGCTGCGCCAGATCGTCGGCCCGCTCGGCGGCGTGTCGAACGGCTTCCCGCGCGAAACCGGCTTCGACATCACCGTGGCTTCGGAAATCATGGCTATCCTGTGCCTGGCTTCGGACCTCGAAGACCTGCAGAAGCGCCTCGGCGACATCATCATCGGCTATCGCCGTGACCGCACCCCGGTGTTCTGCCGCGACATCAAGGCGGACCCGGCCATGACC